>NZ_CP071647.1:4800000-6850403 GCF_051132015.1 Pseudomonas sp. Z1-12 | reverse complement strand
AGTGATCACGGCGCCGCCGTAGGAATGACCCACCAGGATCACCGGGCCAGCGGTTTGCTCGACGATATCGGCGACGTAATCGGCGTCCTGCTTCACACCGCGCAGCGGGTTGGCCGCGGCAACGACCGGATAACCCTGGGTCAGCAACTGGGCGGCAATGCCGTTCCAACTGGACGATTCGGCGAAGGCGCCATGCACCAGCACGATGGTGGGCTTGGCGGCGTCGGGTTGCGCGGCGGTTGCGTTTTGAACGGATGTCAGTGCCAGCGCAGCGGTGATGGTGACGGCCAACAGCGATTTGATAGTGAGCATGATCATTCCTTTTTCATTGATTGGAGGGGTGACGCTGCAGCGATGGGTTCACTTGGCCAGGAAATCCAACAGGTCCTGATTGAGGCGGTCCTTGTGGGTGTCGGTCAGGCCGTGGGGCGCACCCGGATAGACGATCAACTCGGCGTCCTGCACAAGCTCGGCGGCGGCATGGGCGGAGGCGTCGATGGGGACGATCTGGTCATCGTCGCCATGCACGATCAGTGTCGGCACGTCGAACCTAGCCAGGTCGGCGCGGAAGTCTGTCGCCGAGAACGCCGCGATGCAGTCATAGGTGTTCTTGTGGCCCGCTTGCATGCCCTGCACCCAGAACGAGTCGATCAGCCCTTGGGAGACTTTCGCGCCGTCGCGGTTGAAGCCGAAGAACGGGCCAGACGCGATGTCGCGATACAGCTGCGAGCGGTTGTCCAGCGAGGCCTTGCGCAGGCCGTCGAACACCTCGATCGGCAGGCCGCCTGGGTAGTCTTCGGTCTGGAGCATCATCGGCGGAACGGCGCTGATCAGTGCGGCCTTCTTCACCCGGTCGGTGCCGTGGCGGCCGATGTAGCGGGTGATTTCCCCACCACCGGTCGAGAAACCCACCAAGGTGACGTCGTTAAGGTCCAGGGTGTTGATCACAGCGGCCAGGTCATCGGCATAGTGATCCATGTCGTTGCCTTCCCACGGCTGGCTGGAACGGCCATGGCCGCGGCGGTCGTGGGCGATGACCCGATAGCCTTGGTCCGCCAGGAACAACGTTTGCGATTCCCAGCTATCCGAGTTCAGCGGCCAGCCGTGGCTGAAGGTGACAACTGGCCCATCTTTCGGACCCCAGTCCTTGTAATAGAGCTGTACGCCGTCCTGGGTGGTGATGTAGCTGGCTGCTTGAGCGCGGGAGGACTGGGTATTCATGGCAAGATCTCCTTAGGTCATGGCTCGCCACCGGGGATCCGATGGCGACTTGATGAGGAGAATTCTTGCAGCCGCATGTATACCGGAAATGTTCGACACCCGGCCGTTATGCGTTGTTTTGAGTCTGTAGATGGGCTGGATACAGTGGCTTACAAATGCATGCCACTGATCCAGCAAGAGCGGCCTACTGATCGCCGCCGAAATCGAGGGTCACGCAAAGCCCGCCGCCGTCGCGGTTGCGCAGGCTCAGCGTTCCACCAATCGCGACGGTCAGCTGCTGGGCGATGGCAAGGCCCAGGCCGGTGCCGCCAGAGCTGCGGTTGCGTGAGCTTTCCACCCGATAGAACGGCTTGACCACCTCGGCCAGGATTTCCTCGGGAATGCCCGGCCCCCGGTCAAGCACACTGATGGAAACGCCGGTGCTCGCATTGCCGCCGATTTCCACCTCGGCGGTGCCGGCGTACTTCAGCGCGTTATCCACCAGATTCACCAAAATACGCCGCAGCGCATGGGGCCTTGTTTCGATGATCGCGCCGTTCTGGCCGCGCAGGCTGACCTCGCGACCGGTGTCCTGGTAATCGCAAACCAGGCTGTCGAGAAAGGAATCCAGACTGATGCGGCAACTGGTCTCCGTCGCACCATGGACACTGCGCGCATACGCGACACCCTCGCGCACCAGATGCTCGATTTCGTTCAGGTCGTTGCCCAGTTTGTCTTTCTCAACCGAGTCGTCCATGAACTCGGCGCGCAGCTTCATGCGCGTGATGGGCGTCTGCAAGTCATGGGAAATCGCCGCGAGCAATTGCATGCGCTCTTTCAGGTAAGCAGCAATGCGCGCCTGCATGCTGTTAAAGGCGCGGGCGGCGTAGGCCACTTCCCGTGGACCGGTTTCATCCAACGGCACGGGATGGGCGTTCGGATCGAGGTTCTCGACCGCCTCGGCCAGGCGGCTGAGGGGGCGTATGGCGATGCGCACGGCCAGCCAGGTGCAGCCGATCATCAACAGCAACTGACCGAACAGGACAAAGGGCAGCCAGGGCGACAACGGCCTGACCGAGGGACGCACATCGATGGTCACCGGACTGCCGTCAGCCAGGCGGACCTGGGCTTGGAAATGCTGGCGTGGGCCCGGGATCTCGACAAAGGTCAGGTCATAGTTGCGGCCCAACGAGACTTGCAGGGATTGCGCCGCCGTCGCCGCGAGATCGTTGGAAGTGAGCGGAATGCCAGGATCATGTTCCCGCAGCAAATAATCATAGTTGCGCCGCTGCAGGCGTTTGGTCCATGCCAGGCGCTCGTCGGCAGGCAGACGGTCGAGGATGGCGATGGACGTCGCCGTGTCGTGTTCGAAGTTGCCCAACATCGCCGTCTTGGTGCTTTCGTAGCGTTCGTAATACTGGGCTGCGAACGTCAGGGCCTGGGCCAGTATCAAGCCGACCAGGAACACCAGCCACAGCCGCGAGGCCAGCGTGCGAGGCCATTGCAACGGGAGTTTCATGCCTGCTCCTCAAGCATTTCCACCGCAAAGGTAAAGACGTAGCCTTCGTTGCGCACCGTCTTCAAGTAGAGCGGCTCGCGAGCGTCATCCAGCAAGCGCTGGCGCACGCGGCTGACCAGCAGATCAATGGAACGGTCGAAGATGTCCGCGTCACGGCCCTGGGTCAGGTTGAGCAACTGGTCGCGACTCAGCACCCGCTGAGGATGATCGAGAAACACCCGCAGCAGCCGGTACTCGGCGCCGCTCAGCGAGACCAGCGTGTCGTCTTCATCGAGCAGATGGCGAGCGGTGGTGTCGAGGCGCCAGCGGCCAAACTTGAGCATCCGGCCGCTTTCGCTGACGACAAAGTTGGGCGGCAGCATGCGCGTGCGCCGCAGCACCGCGTTGATGCGCGCCAGCAGCTCCCGGGCCGCGAAGGGTTTGGCCAGATAATCGTCGGCGCCCATTTCCAAGCCAATGATACGGTCCGTCTCGTCGCTGCGCGCCGTCAGCATCAGCACCGGCGTCGCCTTATGCTTGCCGGCGCGCAGCTCGCGGCACAGCAGCAACCCGTCATCCCCCGGCATCATGATGTCGAGCACGATCAGGTCCACCTGATTGGCTTCGAGAAAGGCCCGCATCTGACGACCATCGGCGACCACCGTGGTGCGCAGGCCATTCTTGATCAGGTAATTGCCGACCAGCTCCCTGATTTCCCGATCATCATCCACGATCAATACGTGATCGACATGTTCCATGCCCTGCTCTCCGAAATGCGCGCATCGATTTGCGCAGTGTGACGATGCCGTGTTGCCGGTTGGCGACGCATCGTGCGTTCAGCTTATCCAGCCTTGAATCAAGCCAGAGCCAAGCAAAAACAGTGGCGATTGTATCGATCTGTATCGCAATTCACCTCAGATACGTACGCATCCAATCACGGCGTTTTTCGACACAGCCGAGATACCTCACGGGGCTTTAATGAGCGCCATCCAACTCATTGGAGGGAAACAACCATGAACCTGAAAACCATCGCAACGGCTTGCCTGATCACCGCCCTGAGCGCCGGCGCATTACCCGCCTTGGCCCAAGACAAAGCCGCCAGCGAAAGCTATTCCTACGGCACGCACCTGGACATCGACAAAGTGATCTCGCTGACTGAAGACGGCGGCCAGAACTGCGGGTTGGTGAATGCGCGGATTACCTACCTTGATTCGATGGGCGAGCAGAAAGCCCTGACGTACCTCAAGCACGGGGCCAGCTGCAACAATGAAGGGAGCTGAGAAGTAGCTCAGGGGTGAATTCGATTTCCCTGGCCGCCGCAAATCCCTTGTGGGAGCGAGCTTGCTCGCGAATACAGTGGGTCAGCTTGCATCAATGCTGAATGTGCCAACGCCTTCGCAAGCAAGCCCGCTCCCACATTTTTTTGGATGGTATTCATAAATACCGTGTGCAACACAAAACCCTGTGAGAGCAAGCTTGCTCGCGATGAAATCACCCCAGTTCCAGCACAGAACACCCCACCCAAATCACCAAAAAACCTCTCTCCTACAGCCCTCACCTACATCCTCTATCAAGCTACGCATCCTTGCGCCTTTGCCTACAACTACGCCAGAATCCGCCCGCTTGTGCGCCTTGTCCCGGGGTTCTATTGTCTTCCTGCCACTGCCCATCAGTGGTCGGGTTTAGTAGCCCGGTTTACGTCTCGGTGCATGAGTCTCATCAGTCAGGCATTGCCTGTTCTCGATGGTGGCTGTGCGCATGGCACCCTTGGGTGCGCCGGGTTTGACGTAATCACCGGTCTACTAACTTGCGCACAGCCGCCACCCTTTCGTTTAGTAGCGAGAGGGTCGCGGCCTAATTGAGAGATTACGTCGATGTTCAAAATAACTCCGAATCCGCCAGAAGCAGATTCCACCTCTACATCCGCAAAATCCAAAGCCAAGCAGCAAGACGAAACCACTAAACGGGTGCTCGATCACTACTTGCTACCGAAACCGGATAAATCCAAAGACGACCCCAAACCGGGGCAGCTGTATGCCGTCGTGAAAGGCCTCGATAACGAATGTTTGCTGGCCAACCTCACTGAGACGTTGGCTTCGGCTGATGCGATGGTGAGTGATCTGGCGTTTGATCTGGAGGGATCGAGGCGTCATGTGGCGCAGGGGATTCAGCAGTTGATTGAACTGAGTTCGTTGTTGGCTAATCGGGTGTTGGATAACGCGGAGCCGCGGCAGTAGGTGAACCTTTGCCAATGAAAAAACCCGGCGTTCTGCGTCGGGTTTTGGTCTTTCTATCCATAAAAGCGGACGAATGAGCTGTAAAAATTCTCACATTTCTTTCTCTGCATATCCCATCGCGATATTTCTAGCGATAGGATGCAAATGGCCAGAAGCGGACACTGGTTGACTCCCCTTCACTATAAATAGCAGCATGCGGGTATCCAGCCCATACAGGAGTTTCGATGCCCCTTACCAGCCTGAGTTTTTTATTGATCGCCTAGGATGAGAAATGGACGTTCCCTCTCCGTACATAGCTGAAGAGTTGGAAGATGAGAGCAGTGATCTCGTCTTCCCGGAGCCTGAGCCCCGAAGCTTGGCCGCCAGTGCGCACCTCCTAGATTCGGGGCGCGACCAGTTTTACCAAGTCACTTACCGCCTCGCCACTGACCAGCAGATAAAAGGGCTTTTTCGTAGGAAAAGGCCGATAGGTGACTTGCTTCGGCCTTCCAATTTTCTCGGTCGTCCTTGCTATGAGCTCTGGACCAAAGGTTCGCTGGCCGGCGTTGCTGTGCTGGGTTTCTCCGGAAAGGAGTTCTCTGACCAAATCTATCTCAATATCACGCTAGATGCGGTGTATCTCGCCTATAGCAGTCGTGGTACGGGACTGGTCTATTCCTTTTTGGAGGAGATGGCCAAAGCTGCATATTTAGTGTCGATGACGCCTCTTGCTGGGCCTGGTCGCGAGTTACCAAAGAAGCTAGTCAACCTGACCATTACGGCAGAGCTACATTCGGATGGCGGGCAGAATGCTGTGAGGGCACTAGGCGATTCGCTTTCATGGATGTTCTCGCTGAGTGGGTTTCCATCCCTAAAGATCGATGTCGAAGACAGCAATTTCTAGCAATAGGGGACAGATTTATTTACCGCAAATAAATCTGTCCCTTTTTTCAGAGGATTGGGGCGTATGGAGCAAAATAAAATCGAGCCGCTGTTGGCGACTGTACATGCGATTTTACGCGCGGAAGGTGCTGACGAAGCGGCCGACGTAGTTCGTGATTACCCCGCCAAGGTAGAGTTGACCGGCAGTGACAACTGGAACGGCGGAACCAATTATTGGGACATCCAGTTATCCATGCCCGCTTTGGAATACGCCAAGCTTGGAGCCAGGCGTAGCCAAATTCAGGAACGCATTACGTTGGTGCTAAGAGAGATAACTGAGCACGAGCCGAACGATGCTTATGCGGCTGCGATCATTCCTGCAAAAGAGTTCCAGGCGGATTGGCGATCTGGAAAATCCGACCTACCGAAGAAGGTGCGCCAGAACATACTTGATGGCCTTCGGCTCGACGACGTGAAATGGCATGGGGAGCTCAATGACGTTGAATTTTTAAGCCGGCTTTACGAGCTGGAAAAACTTCCGTCATTCGATAATCGTTTTAAGGACGCAGCTGGTGACATCTGGCAACACCGGTGGAACAACGATGATTGGGAGAACGACTGGGTTTTCACCGACTCCCGCTTCCAACTCCTCGATGGTCGCGCGGAGCAGTTCCTTCGTTTCCTGTGCGAGATTGTGCATCCCATCGTACGTCCCGACCGGACTGCGGCTCTCAAACTCGTAGAGCATTTCAACCACCAACTCAAAGGCGCTGGCTGGGAAATCTATCAAGAGGAGCTGATTGCTGGTCGTCCGCGTTTCGCCTACCGCTCGATGAGTAACTCAATTCAGAACAATGCCTCCAGATCCATCATGCGGGCGAAGGTGGTTGTCGAAGCACTCAATGCTGGTTGGATGGCGAAGCAGATCGAACGAGTGGAGTATTCCGTCGACAGCGACCCCGAACTGGCTATCGGCACGGCCAAGGAGTTAGTTGAGAGCTGCTGTAAATCTATTCTCACCAAGCGTGAAATCCCTTTCACAAAGTCTGACGACTTGGGTGATTTGGCAAAGAAGGTCACAAAGGCGCTTCAGTTGGTACCAGAAGGGGTCAGCGACGCTGCAAAGGGTGCCGATAATATTCGATTGGTTCTGCGCAACCTTGCTGGGCTTACAAGCAATCTGGCGCAGCTGAGAGGTCTTTACGGCACTGGGCACGGAAAAGACGGCCAGCATCGTGGTCTTCAGCCGAGGCACGCACGACTGGCGGTTGCCGCTGCGGTAGCTTTCATCGATTTCGTGTCTGAGACATACCGGCATAGAGAAGAATCGGAGAGAAGGGGGAAAAGCAAACAGGAATAAGGGGCTGGATTTATTTTCTGATTTGGCATCTACCCCCCTTCTTCTCAGCCGACCTAACCACCGTCCTTCTCGGCAATGAGACTGCAAACAGCCTAAAAAGCGGACCTCGCTGATTCCAGACGTCCAAATGTTCTCGAACCCGCACGTCCGAACGCAGCATGCTACAGGCTACACGATCACCTATCGGTGCTTAGTAATCAGAGAACAAGGGGATGGAATTATTTTCCGACATCCAATCTGGCCCTTCTTCCCTTCAACCAACCTGCTCAAACCGCTGCCACCTCGGGAACAACTCCATCCCCAGCGCCACGGCAAAATCAACACCAACCCCAGTTCAAACCCAACAAGCGAGGCTGGCTAGGAAAAGGGGGCCGGGGAAAGGGCAGAGAATTTCAGCAAATAAATCCGCACCTTTTCGCAAGCTTGATAGCAGCTTAGCTAGTAATTAGCTTGAGAAACGTCTATTGCCATAAAGCTTCTCTTTGATCGTAGGTTTTTTATATCAATTTTTCGACTAAATAATCTTCAATGATATTTTTTGAAGCCTTCCGGAGAAACTTGTAATAATAGTCCCGACTATATGATTGATATAGTAGTAGGGGCGCGACTTAGGCAATAAACATGAAAGATTTGGCTGGTTGTTTTTTAATGCCAAATATCGCTTTCGGTAAATAAATTCAGGGAGCTTAAGGATTTCTTTGAGTTTTTCAACAGGAAGGAAACCATGTAAAATACTGGCCAAATCATTTCTTGTCGTTCCAATAGTAGCAATGCCTATGACTTCCATAGAGCTATTGAAAATGGGGCCGCCGCTGTTGCCTTTTAACAACGGTATGTCCACGAGCCAGTAGTTGCGACCCAAAACGTTTCGCTGTTGGACTATCTTGCCGGTGTTGAAGTACGGAGGGGTGCCGGCACTGTGGTTAGGGTACCCCATCGACAATATCGGATCTAAAACACTAGTTAGACCATTTTTTTTCCGCATTTTAAGAGGGCGGATTGTGTCAAAGCTGTAGTCGGGGTAAAAAACCGCAAGATCTCGTTCTTTGCAAGAAAATATTAACTGTGCGGAAAGTGTGCGACTTGTTGCCTCGTTAGTTATGAAGGATACGCAGTCTGGCGCTAGCTCTTGAGTAATGCCATCGACAACATGAAAATTTGTCACAACGCCCACCCCATCTAAAAGAAAGGCAGTACCTTGACTTTCGCTCATCATTTCTTCAACTACGAAAACAGACTCGCCCAATATATCCTGAGCGGACTTCATAAGATTCTTATCTTCTTTTCCTATCGCCTTGCTAAATCTATATGCAAGTTTTCGATAAATTGAATCGCTCTTTCCTCGAATCATTTTTAGGAAGTCTAAGCGCCCTTTAACCACCGTTTTGAAGAATTCGCCATTGCTTTTTTTTATTTTGTCCAGTTGATAGGGCGTCAGCTGGTGGGTTTCATTCAAGCCCTCGACATATTTAATTTCCGCGTTTATGGGGCCGAATTTTTCTAAAGCATAAATCAAAGAGCCGGTTAAACGAATATAAGATCGAGGCAAATTAGTAAATTCATTTACTGTGACGCCTGCGGCAACCTGTCTTTGGGAACGATGTTTTAGTCTGGTTTTTTCAGGATTAACAGTAAATCCATTTTTTAGTATTATGTTGGTGAGGGTGTCGCCTGGAGTTGCCTCATCCTCGCTCGATATCTTAACTATATCTTTTGGTAGTCTGTGTTTTTTGCAGGTGAACGAAAATGTAAGATCATCTACGTATCTTGTGTAATGGCATTGGTTTTTTGAGGCGACGCTTAAAATTTGCCCATCAAGTTTCAAAGCAATCATGTTTGAAATTATTGGAGAGGTAGGTGCGCCTTGTGCCAAATGTCCGTTGAAGCAGCAGAGTTGGGCTATGACTGTGGCTACATTTTCAGGAGCGTTGAACGGGTAAGCCATAAAAAGGCGCTTGACTCTTCCATAGTGAATTGTTTGAAAGAAATCTTTTAGATCAATATTGAAAACATATTCTTTACCAATGTGTGGTTGGGCATTGGTTTTTATGCTTTTATTTTCTACAAAGCCGTGCGTGCAAGACTTAGCGTTATGTGTTGTTAAGAGATACTGCGCTAGCAACCGCTGAAAATGTTTCAGGTGGTTTTTAGGTGCGTGAATGGTCCTGATGTCGCCATTTTTTTTGGGGATGGTGAAGGTTACGTAATTAATTTTAGTCTGAGGATATAACAGGCCAAGGAGGGCATCCTGCGTTGTGCCAAGCAAGAGTGCCAACGACTCTATGTTGCCAAAGCCCGGTTTTACTTTAATTAGCGAAAAAGCAAAATTAGGAATAGTAGTCATATCTAGGCCAGACGGTGGGGATGTTTTCTCTTGTATCACTGAGCGACAACATTCAGAACATTGAGCTCAAACAAGCAGAATGCAACCGTTGAGTTACCCACTGCAGACAGTCAGCGGAAAGTTAAATCGCCCCCCACCGTCGGGTTGGACTGATACTGACAATCTACAGAGGCCATGTCAAATGGCTATCTTCTGACATCATTGACTTAAGTGCATCGGCTGCCTGCTTTGGCCGAAGGCGCAGGGCCATTGGAAAAGTGGACAGGTTTATTTTCCGTAGACTTCCCCTTCAATACCATTCACATGGATGCTTGCTCCTGCTTCTCCACCCTCTGGGTCAAGCCAGGACCTGACCACCGCACCTCCAAGCTACGTATCCTCGCGCCTTTGCCTACAACCGCACCAGAATCCGCCGGCTTTGCAGCCTTGCCCTCAAGCTCTATCGTTTCCTTACTACTGGCCGAGCCGGTGTCGACGACACTCGGGTACGCTAGGAGCGCTCGGGAAAGTCATTGGCCGGGGGGAAGAGTGGGAAAGCTCACCCTCGTGAAGGACGCTAACGTGACCTAGCTCGGGCAAAGAAGCGCTGCCATCCACTCTCGTACACTGCCAATCTGCGACTTAATACCTGTAGCAAAAAGGAGGTTTGCATCGCCATGGAAATCCAGGAAATCAAGCAACGTCTGGCCCGCCCCGCCGTGAAGCTCATTACCGGCGGCTTTCGTCCTGCCGGCACCGATGAAGAAAGCTGGCTGGGCAATGTCTTCCTGTTCCGACCGGATGAAGAGGTGCCCACTAATCAGGCGGGGCAACCGTTGCTCCCCTACGCGCAGTTTTACCTGCCCGCCCTGCCCGTCAATAGCCCTCTGCTAGCAGGGGTTCGTGTGCTGACGGTGTTCATTTCAAACCCGTTCCCCGAGCACCTTGAGCCGATGGGGAACAATTGGGTTATCCGCGAGTATGGGCCGGATGATGTGTTGGTGCGCAAGTCTCTGTCGGTGGCAGATTCATTCCTCAAACCTTTCCCACTGACAGCGCAAGCGGTGCCGGAGGACTTTCCGCTGTGGGATGGCGGTGGTGTCCCGGAAGACCTTGAGCAAGCAATCCTCACGCTGGAACGCGCGGGCAAGATCCAGAGCTATTACGACTTGGTCACCCACACTTACGAACACAAGATCGGCGGTTACCCCTCGTTCTGCCAGTCGGGCGTTGATCCGGGTGAAGGCTTCGAGTTTGTGTTCCAGATCTCATCGGACGCGAAGATCAATCTGAACGTGGTTGACAGTGGAAGCCTGATGTTCTGGAAGCACAGCGAAACTGGGGAGTGGGCGCTTTATTACGACTTTTACTAGGGACAGGGGAAGATACGATTGTGAGACAGTCCGATTACGGATGAGCCCAAATCGTGGCCTGTCCCCCGGTTTCCTCCCCTCACCACACACTGCTGGCCTTCATTCCTGGCGACGCATGAACTCTGCAAAAAGGGGAACTGTAAAATTCAGATATCCGTGATCTGTGCTGTAGATCATTCCCTTGGCTATGACGTTGGCCCGAGTCGGTCCCAGCGATGATTGAAGACGTCCCATCGCCTTCGCAATATCAGCGATGGCATAAGGGCCGTCGCCAAGCTCGGACATGGTCTTCACAAACTGCACTTCAGACGGTGTAAGCCGATCAATGCGGACCCTGAAGAAACCTGCATCAAGGGAAGCTAATGTTTCGGAATAAGAATGGTCGACATCATCAAGCGTAATTTCAGGCCCCTCGGCGATGTTCCATGCCGTGGACGCCCACTCTTGAAGAAAGAACGGATAGCCCTGCGTCCGATCAACAATGCTGTCCAGCGCTGCAGCGTCGATAGAAGCCTCCTCCTCCAAGATCGGCTTTTGAACGGCTTGAGTCGCAGATGGTTGATCAAGCGCCCCAACCTCTGGGTAAAGGAAAAGCCGCTCGGCATATGACTTCGCCTCACCCGCCAGCCGAGCTACTTGCGGAAGACCAGCACCGACCAGCAGAACCGGAAGCCCGTCTTGCGACATGCGATGGATAGAGACAATCAGTGCCGATAGATCTGCTTCGGTGAGGTATTGGACTTCATCAATGAGAAGAATCCAGCCTTTGCCGGCGGCCTGTGCCGCTTCACCTATTACAGTAAAAAGGTCTGGAAGATCGTATTGGAGATTTCCGCTGTCCGCGAGTCCAGGCTCAGGCTCGACACCAATCTCAATACCTCCAACATCGATCTTGAAGATTGATGCAAAGCTGCGGAGTCCTTTCAGCCCACGATTAGCAATTTGCTTGGCGGCCTCAACGCTGGAAAGCGCGCGCATGACCTTTCGCATTTCAGGATAAAGAAGACGTGCAAGGCTTTCACGTTCTGGCGACTCTACCTTGGAAACGAGAAGGCCTTCCTCCTTCGCAATTCTGCCTATCTCATTCAACAGGACCGTCTTACCCGTGCCTCTTAAGCCAAGGAGCATGATGGAACGAGCACTTCGCCCATTGAGGGCTCGCCCACAGGCAACTCTTGCTGCCTCAAGAATCAAGTCGCGTCCCGCCAATTCAGGGGGCCTGCTGCCCGCGCCGGGCGCAAACGGATTACGGTAGGGATCCATGTTGACCTCACAGACTAGCAAATTCTATAGAAAGATAGCCAAAGCTAGCTCAACTAACTATCTTTAGCTATAGATCGCTAGCATTTTATAGAGTCGGATTTATTTCTGATTATTTATGAGTGCTTCGCACTCAAGCGGGAGCAAGCTCCCTCGCCACAAAAGCGGTTTTGTGTGAAGTCAGGGATGGCGATCCAGCTTCTTGAGGAACACGGTCATTTCTTTTTCGGCTTGTTTGTCGCCGTGGGCGCGGGCGGCTTCCAGGCCTTGTTCCCAGGCTTGGCGGGCTGCGGCGACGTCGCCTTGGCCTTGGTGGGCCTTGCCCAGTAGTTTCCAGGCGGCTGAATACTTGGGGTCGAATTCGACGCAGCGTTGGAGGTGTTCGGCGGCGCGGGGGAATTCGCCTAGGTCGAGGTAGCCTTTGCCGAGGCCGAAGCGGAGAAGGGCGTTGTCCATGCCCTTGGCGAGCATTTTTTCCAGGGAGTCGAGCATGGGGGCGTCCTTATCGGTGTGTCAGGGGTTGATCAGTGGCTGTTGGATAGCTATCGCGAGCAAGCTCGCTCCCACAGGGGTTGGGGGTTGCTCACGGTATTTGTGAGCAATGGAGACCCTGTGTGGGAGCGAGCTTGCTCGCGATGAGGCCATGACTGCCACCGCAAAGCCTGGATCAGAAGAAACTCAACCCCACATGGAACAGCTTCTCGACGTCGCGAATGTGCTTCTTGTCCACCAGGAACAGGATCACATGGTCGCCGGTCTGGATCACGGTGTCGTCGTGGGCGATGAGGACTTCTTCGTCGCGGATGATCGCGCCGATGGTGGTGCCGGGTGGCAGGCCGATGTCGCGGATGGCTTTGCCGATCACTTTGCTGGACTTGGCGTCGCCGTGGGCGATGGCTTCGATGGCTTCGGCCGCGCCGCGGCGCAGGGAGTGGACGCTGACGATGTCGCCGCGGCGTACGTGGGCGAGCAAGGTGCCGATGGTTGCCAGTTGCGGGCTGATGGCGATGTCGATGTCGCCGCCCTGGATCAGGTCGACGTAGGCCGGGTTGTTGATGATGGTCATGACCTTTTTCGCGCCCAGGCGCTTGGCCAGCAGCGAGGACATGATGTTGGCTTCGTCGTCGTTGGTCAGGGCCAGGAAGATGTCGGCGTCGGCGATGTTTTCTTCCAGCAGCAGGTCGCGGTCGGAGGCGCTGCCCTGCAGCACCACGGTGCTGTCGAGGGTGTCGGAGAGGTAGCGGCAGCGTGCCGGGTTCATCTCGATGATCTTGACCTGGTAGCGGCTTTCGATGGCTTCGGCCAGGCGTTCGCCGATCTGGCCGCCGCCGGCGATGACGATGCGTTTGTAGTTCTCGTCGAGGCGGCGCATTTCGCTCATGACGGCGCGAATATTCGCCTTGGCGGCGATGAAAAAGACTTCGTCGTCGGCTTCGATCACCGTGTCGCCCTGGGGCAGGATCGGTCGGTCGCGGCGGAAAATCGCGGCGACGCGGGTCTCGACATTCGGCATGTGCTCGCGCAATTGGCGCAGTTGCTGGCCCACCAGCGGGCCGCCGTAGTAGGCCTTGACCGCCACCAGTTGCGCCTTGCCCTCGGCGAAGTCGATCACCTGCAAGGCGCCGGGGTGTTCGATCAGGCGCTTGATGTAGTTGGTCACCACCTGTTCGGGGCTGATCAGCACGTCCACCGGGATCGCTTCGTTGTCGAAGAGCTCGGCGCGGGTCAGGTAGGCCGCTTCGCGTACCCGGGCGATCTTGGTCGGGGTGTGGAACAACGAGTGGGCGACCTGGCAGGCGACCATGTTGGTTTCGTCGCTGTTGGTCACGGCCACGAGCATGTCGGCGTCGTCGGCGCCGGCTTGGCGCAGCACCGTCGGCAAGGAACCGCGTCCTTGCACGGTGCGAATGTCGAGACGGTCGCCGAGGTCGCGCAGGCGTTGGCCGTCGGTGTCGACCACGGTGATGTCGTTGGCCTCGCTGGCCAAATGTTCCGCCAGCGAACCGCCGACCTGCCCTGCACCCAGGATGATGATTTTCATCCATTCACTCCTATCGAATCGGTTTAACCGCGTGCGGCGGCGATTTTGATCAGCTTGGCGTAATAGAACCCGTCGTGGCCGCCTTCCTGGGCCAGCAACTGCCGGCCGTGAGGCTGCTTGAGGCCGGCCTGGGTGGCGATGTCCAGCTCCCGGGCGCCCGGCGTGCGGGCGAGGAAGGCTTCGATCACGTCGGTGTTTTCGGTCGGCAAGGTCGAGCACGTGGCGTAGAGCAACATGCCGCCCACGTCCAGGGTCGACCACAGGGCATCGAGCAGTTCGCCCTGCAACACGGCCAGTGCGGCGATGTCGTCCGGCTGGCGGGTGAGCTTGATGTCTGGATGGCGGCGGATCACGCCGGTGGCCGAGCACGGCGCGTCGAGGAGGATGCGCTGGAACGGTTTGCCGTCCCACCACGCCGCCGTGTCGCGACCGTCGGCGGCGAACAACTCGGCGTCCAGGCCCAAGCGTTCGAGGTTTTCCTTGACCCGCACCAGGCGCTTGGCTTCCAGGTCCACCGCCACGACGCCGGCCAGTTTCGGCTCGGCTTCGAGGATGTGACAAGTTTTGCCCCCTGGCGCGCAGCAGGCGTCCAGCACCCGTTGGCCGGGCGCCAGCTCCAGCAGGTCGGCGGCCAGTTGGGCGGCTTCGTCCTGGACGCTGATCCAGCCCTCGGCGAAGCCCGGCAGTGCGCGCACATCGCCCGGGGTTTCCAGGATGATGCCGTCGCGGCTGTATTGGCACGGGATGGCTGGGATGCCCGCCTCGCCCAGCAACGCCAGGTAGGCGTCGCGGGTGTGGTGGCGGCGATTGATCCGCAGGATCATCGGCGGATGGGCGTTGTTGGCGGCGCAGATGGCTTCCCATTGCTCGGGCCAGAAGGCCTTGAGGGATTTCTGCAACCAGCGCGGGTGGGCGGTGCGTACCACCGGGTCGTGTTCCAGTTCGGCCAGCAGGGTTTCGCTTTCCCGTTGGGCGCGGCGCAACACGGCGTTGATCAGGGCCTTGGCCCAAGGTTTTTTCAGCTTGTCGGCGCAGCCCACGGTTTCGCCGATGGCGGCGTGGGCGGGGACGCGGGTGTAGAGCAATTGATAGAGGCCCACCAGCAGCAACGCTTCGACGTCGGCATCGGCAGCCTTGAACGGCTTCTGCAACAGCTTCGCCGCGAGGGCCGAGAGGCGCGGTTGCCAACGGGCGGTGCCGAACGCCAGGTCCTGGGTGAAACCGCGATCACGGTCTTCGACCTTGTCCAACTGGGTCGGCAGGGAACTGTTCAGCGAGGCTTTGCCGCTGAGGACGGCGGCAAGTGCCTTGGCGGCGGCCAGACGTGGGTTCATGAGGCGTCCACCGCTTGGCCGAGGACGGTGCCGACGGCGAATTTCTCACGACGGCTGTTGAACAAGTCGCTGAAGTTCAGCGCCTTGCCGCCGGGCAGTTGCAGGCGCGTCAGGCACAGGGCCTGCTCGCCACAGGCAACGACGAGGCCGTCCTTGCTGGCGCTGAGGATTTCTCCTGGTGCGCCCTTCCCTTCGGCCAAGTTGGCGGCCAAGACTTTCAGGGCTTCGCCGTTCAAGGTGCTGTGGCAGATCGGCCAAGGGTTGAAGGCCCGCACCAGGCGCTCCAGCTCGACGGCCGGGCGGCTCCAGTCGATGCGGGCTTCGTCCTTGTTCAGTTTGTGCGCGTAGGTGGCGAGGCTGTCGTCCTGCACTTCGCCTTCCAGCGTGCCGGCGGCCAGGCC
The DNA here is from genome assembly GCF_051132015.1 of Pseudomonas sp. Z1-12. Classification (NCBI taxonomy): domain Bacteria; kingdom Pseudomonadati; phylum Pseudomonadota; class Gammaproteobacteria; order Pseudomonadales; family Pseudomonadaceae; genus Pseudomonas; species Pseudomonas sp. Z1-12. The sequence goes on along the minus strand of NZ_CP071647.1, from coordinate 6,834,515 downwards.
GGCAATGGCTTGGACCACCGCTGGCGGGCCGATCAGCGCGAGGCGATCGTGCAGGCTGCCGCCGGTGTCTTCGGCGCTGATGGGGGTGCTGGCCTTGAGCAGCATCGGCCCGGTGTCCAGGCCGGCTTCCATGCGCATCACGGTCACGCCGCTCTCGGCATCGCCCGCCTCCACCGCACGTTGGATCGGCGCCGCACCGCGCCAACGCGGCAACAACGAGGCGTGGCTGTTGATGCAACCCAGGCGCGGGATATCGAGCACCACTTGCGGCAGGATCAGGCCGTAGGCGACCACCACCATCAAGTCCGGCTTCAGCGCCGCCAGTTCAGCTTGGGCTTGCGCGTCGCGCAGGGTCGGCGGTTGCAAGACTGGCAGGCCGTTTTCCAGTGCGAGTTGTTTGACCGGGCTGGGCATCAATTTTTGCCCGCGACCGGCAGGACGGTCCGGCTGGGTGTAGACCGCGACGATTTCATAGGGGCTGGCCAGCAGGGCCTTGAGGTGTTCGGCGGCAAACTCGGGAGTGCCGGCAAAGACGATGCGCAGTGGCTCAGTCATGGAAAACTCTCAATTACAAAGCAGTCGCAAAAAGAAAAAGGCTTGCCGCGGCAAGCCTTTGAAGAGGGGCATCAAGCGTTCTGGCGATGGATCTTTTCCAGTTTTTTCTTGATCCGGTCACGCTTGAGATTAGACAGGTAATCGACGAACAATTTGCCGTTGAGGTGGTCGCATTCGTGCTGGATGCACACCGCCAGCAGGCCTTCGGCGATCAGTTCGTAAGGCTGGCCGTCACGGTCCAGGGCCTTGATCTTGACCTTCTGCGGACGGTCGACATTTTCGTAGAAGCCCGGCACCGACAGGCAGCCTTCCTGGTATTGGTCCATCTCGTCGGTCAGGGTTTCGAACTCGGGGTTGATGAACACCCGGGGCTCGCTGCGGTCTTCGGAGAGGTCCATGACGACGATACGCTTGTGCACGTTGACCTGGGTCGCGGCGAGGCCGATGCCGGGCGCCTCATACATTGTTTCAAACATGTCATCGACCAGCTGACGCACTTCGTCGTCCACTACGGCCACCGGTTTGGCGATAGTGCGCAGGCGCGGGTCCGGAAATTCGAGAATGTTCAAAATGGCCATAAGCTTGATAAATGCACGTGTGAGGTAAAGTCGGGTGGCTGGCCTGGCGTGTGTCGGGATGCAGGCTACCGTTGTAAAACGTTGCTCTTGAACAGAGCGAGCCACGGGGGCTCTGGCGTTTTACGCGAACGCACATAATAAAGGGATTCACCGCATGAGGAAATCACTACTCGCCCTGCTGCTCCTGGCCTCGGCCGGTATCGCGCACGGGCAAGTGCAACTTCGGGAAGGTTTTCCCCAGCAATACACGGTGGTGACGGGGGACACGCTGTGGGACATTTCCGGTAAATACCTGCGCGAGCCGTGGAAATGGCCGGAGCTGTGGCAGGCCAATCCGCAGATCGAAAACCCCAACCTGATCTATCCGGGCGACACCCTGTCGCTGGTCTACGTCAACGGCCAGCCGCGCCTGACCCTCAATCGCGGCGCCTCGCGCGGCACCATCAAGCTGTCGCCGCGCATTCGCAGTTCGCCGGTGGCCGATGCGATCCCGAGCATTCCGCTGCAAGCCATCAACAGCTTTTTGCTGAGCAACCGCATCGTCGACACGGCGGAAGATTTCAACAAGGCGCCCTACGTCGTCGCCGGCAATGCCGAGCGGGTGCTCAGCGGCATGGGGGACCGGGTCTTCGCTCGTGGTGCATTCGATGAGAGCCAGACGGCGTACGGCATCTTCCGCCAGGGCAAGGTCTACACCGACCCCGAGACCAAGGAATTCCTGGGCATCAACGCCGACGACATCGGCAGCGGCGAAGTGGTCGCCAGCGAGGGCGATGTCACCACCCTGGCCCTGCAACGCACCACCCAGGAAGTGCGCCTGGGTGATCGCCTGTTCAGCGGCGAGGAGCGCTCGATCAATTCGACCTTCATGCCCAGCGCGCCGAAATCGGACATCCAAGGCCTGATCCTCGATGTACCCCGGGGCGTGACGCAGATCGGCGCGCTGGACGTGGTCACCCTGAACAAGGGGCGGCGCGACGGGCTGGTGGAAGGCAACGTACTGGCGGTGATGAAGACCGGTGAAACCGTGCGCGACCGCATCACCGGCGAGCCGGTGAAAATACCCGATGAACGGGCCGGCCTGCTGATGGTGTTCCGCACTTACGACAAACTCAGTTACGGCTTGGTGCTGTACGCCTCGCGATCGTTGGCGATCCTCGACAAGGTGCGCAATCCGTAACGGGTCTCACAAGTTACCAACAGAGTTATCCACAGCTTGTTCCCGTTTCAACGGGACGATAATGATCAAGGATTGATCACATGCCATTGCCTGAATCTGCTTCGGTTCCGCCTGCGGAACTGGAGGCCCGTCTGCGCTTGCATCGCTTGCCGGAGCTGGGACCTAAACGTTTCATGACCTTGATGGAGGCCTTTGGCTCAGCGTCCAAAGCCATCAGCGCACCGGCCAGCGCCTGGCGGGCGCTGGGGTTGCCCGCCACGTGCGCCGAGGCCCGACGCGCCCCGGACATACGCGACGGCGGCGCCCATGCACTGGCCTGGCTAGACGGCCCGGCCCAGCATTTACTGATGTGGGACCAGCCTGACTACCCGGCGCTGCTGGCGCAGATCAGCGACGCGCCGCCGCTGCTGTTCGTCGCTGGCGACCCCTCGATCCTGGAAAAACCGCAGCTGGCGATGGTCGGCAGTCGTCGGGCATCGCGTCCCGGAATGGACACGGCGGCGGCGTTTTCCAGAAGCCTGGCCGGGGCGGGTTTTGTCATCACCAGTGGCCTGGCGTTGGGCATCGATGCGGCGGCTCATCAGGCAGCCCTGGATGTCGGTGGGCAAACCGTCGGCGTGCTCGGCACTGGCCTGGAAAATTTTTATCCACAGCGCAATCGTCGGCTGGCGGACGCGATGATTGCCCAGGGCAGCGCGGTGGTTTCGGAGTTCCCGCTGGACGCAGCGCCCAACGCCAGCAACTTTCCGCGCCGCAACCGGATCATCAGTGGTTTGTCCCTCGGTGTGCTGGTGGTGGAGGCCAGTGTCGCCAGTGGTTCGCTGATCACCGCCCGCCTGGCGGCTGAACAGGGTCGCGAGGTGTACGCCATTCCTGGCTCGATCCATCACCCTGGGGCCCGGGGCTGTCATCAACTGATCCGCGACGGGGCGGCACTGGTGGAAACCGTCGAGCACATCCTTGAAACATTGCGCGGTTGGCAACGGCTGCCGCTGGCCGCCGAGCCTGTGTCCGTGACCCATCCGCTGCTGCGCCTGCTGCATGCCGCGCCGCAGAGCAGCGAGGCGTTGGCCGACGCCAGTGGCTGGGGTTTGCCCAAGGTGCTGGCGGCGTTGACCGAGCTGGAAATGGAGGGACGCGCCATTTGTGACAACGGACGCTGGTTCGCACGCTAGGTTTTATGGGGAAGATCGGTAAACTGCCCACAGCCTTAATTGCGTTGCGGGAGAATCTTTCATGGTCAACAGTTGGCGTGTGCAACAAGCCGCGCGAGAAATTCGCGCCGGGGCGGTGATTGCCTATCCAACCGAAGCGGTCTGGGGCCTGGGTTGCGACCCATGGAACGAGGAGGCCGTGGAACGCCTGCTGGCGATCAAGTCGCGGCTGCCCGACAAAGGCCTGATCCTGGTGGCGGACAATATCCACCAGTTCGACTTTCTGTTCGAAGACTTCCCCGAAACCTGGATGGACCGCATGGCCAGCACCTGGCCAGGGCCCAATACCTGGCTGGTGCCGCACCAGAACCTGCTGCCGGAGTGGATCACCGGGGTGCACGACACCGTTGCCCTGCGGGTCAGCGATCATCCTACCGTGCGTGATTTGTGTTCGCTGGTCGGGCCGCTGGTGTCCACCTCGGCCAACCCCCAGGGGCGCCCGGCAGCGCGCACGCGAATTCGCGTCGAGCAGTATTTCCGCGGGCAGATCGACCTGGTGCTGGGCGGCAACCTGGGCGGGCGCAAGAACCCCAGCGTGATTCGCGACCTGGCGACCGGCAAGGTCGTGCGGCCGGACTGAGCCAGAACACAGACTCTGCATCTTGCATAAACCACTGTGGGAGCGAGCTTGCTCGCGATGGCGCCAGGGCAGTCAGCATCAATGTTGACTGATCCACCGCTATCGCGAGCAAGCTCGCTCCCACAGGGTTTTGTGTTGCACACAGTATTTATGAACACCACCGAACAAGTGTGGGAGCGGGCTTGCTCGCGATGGCGTCAGGTCAGTTGGCATTGATGTTGGCTGATACACCGCTATCGCGAGCAGGCTCGCTCCCACAGGGTTTTGTGTTGCACACAGTATTTATGAACACCACCGAACAAGTGTGGGAGCGAGCTTGCTCGCGATGGCGTCAGGTCAGCTGGCATTGATGTTGGCTGATCCACCGCTATCGCGAGCAAGCTCGCTCCCACAGGTACTGCATGTACCCTTGGGTACCCAATCTCAAGGCAGCAGAACGGTCGACCCCGTCGTGCGCCGCGCTGACAACTCGGTATGGGCCTTGGCCGCTTCCGCCAGTGGATAACGCTGGTTGATATCCACCGTGAGCTTGCCGCTGGCAATCATCCCGAACAGCTCATCCGCCATGCGCTGCAGGTTTTCGGCGTTGTTGGCGTAGGTCGCCAGGGTTGGGCGGGTGACGTACAGCGAGCCCTTGGCCGAGAGAATCCCCAGGTTCACGCCGTCCACCGCGCCGGAGGCGTTGCCGAAGCTCACCACCAGGCCACGGGGCGCCGTGCAATCCAAAGACGTCAGCCACGTGTCCTTGCCAACGCCGTCGTACACCACCGGGACTTTCTTGCCGTCAGTCAATTCCAACACGCGCTGCGGGACGTTTTCCTTGCTGTAGTCGATGACTTCCCAGGCGCCGTGGGATTTGGCAATGGCGGCTTTTTCCGCCGAGCTGACAGTGCCGATCAGTTTCACGCCTAGAGCCTTGGCCCATTGGCAGGCCAGGGAACCGACGCCACCGGCGGCCGCGTGGAACAGGATGGTTTCGCCGCCCTTGAGTTCATAGGTCTGGCGCAACAGGTATTGCACGGTCAGGCCCTTGAGCATCACCCCGGCGGCCTGTTCGAAACTGATGGCTTCGGGCAGGTGCACCAGGTTGGCTTCGGGCAACACATGCACATCGCTGTAGGCCCCCAGCGGGCCGCTGCCGTACGCCACCCGGTCGCCGACCTTGAACCGCGTAACATCGGAGCCGACCGCCTCGACCACCCCCGCGCCCTCGGCGCCCAGGCCAGAAGGCAGCGCTGGCGGCGGATACAGGCCGCTGCGGTAATAGGTGTCGATGAAATTCAGGCCGATCGCCTTGTTGCTGACGCGCACCTGCTGCGGGCCCGGCTCGGCCGGCTGGTAGTCGACGTACTCGAGCACTTCGGGACCGCCGTGGGAACTGAACTGGATACGTTTGGCCATCTTCACTTTCTCCTTGTCGCAGGACTTTTTACCAAGCCTGCTATCGGACTCCTAAGCTTGACCGTCGTCAACTGTGGCGTGGGCAAGTGCGGTGGTATCCTGTGCGCCCATTTGCCACCGGCCCGCTATACGCCGCGTAGCGTAGCCCTGATCAAGGTGATGTCATGTCCACTCGCACCGAGGCCGTGAAAGCCTACCTGCTCGACCTGCAAGACCGTATCTGCGCCGCCCTGGAAACCGAGGACGGCGGCACGCGCTTCGTCGAAGACGCCTGGACCCGGCCTGCCGGCGGTGGCGGTCGCACGCGGGTGATTGAAAACGGCACGGTGATCGAAAAGGGCGGCGTCAACTTTTCCCACGTCTTCGGCAGCGGTCTCCCACCGTCGGCCAGCGCCCATCGGCCCGAATTGGCCGGTCGCGGCTTCGAAGCCCTGGGCGTGTCGCTGGTGATCCACCCGCACAACCCCCACGTGCCGACCTCCCACGCCAACGTGCGCTTTTTCATCGCCGAGAAGGAAGGCGAAGAGCCGGTCTGGTGGTTTGGCGGCGGCTTCGACCTGACGCCTTATTACGGCGTGGAGGAAGATTGCGTGCATTGGCACCGCATCGCCCAGCAAGCCTGCGAACCGTTCGGCCCGGACGTCTATTCGCGCTACAAGGCCTGGTGCGACAGCTATTTCCACATCAAGCATCGCAACGAGCCCCGGGGCATCGGCGGCCTGTTTTTCGACGACCTGAACGAGTGGGATTTCGACACCAGCTTCGCCTTCATGCGCGCCATCGGCGACGCCTACATCGATGCCTACCTGCCGATCGTGCGTCGCCGCAAGCACGATACGTTCACCGCCCAGCAACGGGAGTTCCAGGAATACCGCCGCGGGCGCTACGTGGAATTCAACCTGGTCTACGACCGCGGCACCCTGTTCGGGCTGCAATCGGGCGGGCGCACCGAGTCGATCCTGATGTCCCTGCCGCCGCAAGTGCGCTGGGGTTATGACTGGAAAGCCGAGCCGGGCAGCGAAGAAGCGCGGCTGACCGAGTATTTCCTGCAGGATCGCGATTGGCTGGCAACGGCCTGAACGGGGATTATCCATGGACCGCTACGTTGTAATGGGTAACCCGATCGGCCACAGCAAGTCGCCGTTGATCCATCGCCTGTTTGCCGAGCAGACCGGGCAACGCCTGGACTACAGCACGCTGCTGGCACCGCTGGAGGATTTTTCCGGGTGCGCCCAGGCATTTTTCCGCGAGGGGCGTGGGGCGAACGTCACGGTGCCGTTCAAGGAGGACGCCTTTCGCCTGGCCGACAGCCTGACCGAGCGGGCCCAACGGGCCGGGGCGGTCAATACGTTGAGCAAGCTGGCCGACGGTCGCCTGTTGGGTGACAACACCGACGGCGCCGGCTTGGTCCGCGACCTGACCGTCAACGCCGGCTTCAGCCTCAAGGGCAAGCGCATCCTGTTGCTCGGCGCCGGCGGCGCGGTGCGCGGCGCCCTGGAACCGCTGCTGGCCGAAGCGCCGGCCTCGGTGATCATCGCCAATCGCACGGTGGAAAAAGCCGAATTGCTCGCCGAGTTGTTCGCCGACCTGGGGCCGGTTTCGGCCAGTGGCTTTGACTGGCTGCAAGAGCCGGTGGACCTGATCATCAACGCCACCTCCGCGAGCCTGTCAGGGGATGTGCCACCGATTGCCGCCAGCTTGATCGAGCCCGGCAAGACGGTTTGCTACGACATGATGTACAGCAAGGAACCGACTTCGTTCTGCCGTTGGGCCCGTGAGCACGGGGCGGCGGTGGCGTTGGATGGCCTGGGCATGCTCGCCGAGCAGGCGGGAGAAGCCTTCTACCTGTGGCGCGGGGTACGCCCGGACACCGCGCCAGTGCTGGCCGAGCTGCGCCGCCAGTTGGCGCTATGAACGGTGAACTGAACTGTGAACTGTGAACTGTGAACTGTGAACTGTGAACTGTGAACTGTGAACTGTGAACTGTGGCGAGGGAGCTTGCTCCCGCTCGGGTGCGAAGCGCCCGCCTGACTGACCGCACGGCACTTAAGGTTGGCAGGCCCTCTAGGACTGCTTCGCAGCCCAGCGGGAGCAAGCTCCCTCGCCACAGGGGATGCCTGCCTTGAGCACAGGTATGTCTGCCTTGAGCCCTAGTCTTCGAAATGAATCGGGCACGCCTGCGCCCCTTCCAACTTCAACAACTCCTCCACCACCTGCGGCCGGGCCATGCGCAACGTCAGGCTACGCCCCTGGCCGCGCAGGCGCCGGGCTTCCTGATGAAGCATTTCCACCCCGGAATAATCGATGAAGTTGATCTGCTGGGCATCGATGACCACCCGCTGCGCCTGCAACCGTTGCAGGCGCACTTGCAGGTAATGGCTGGCGCCGAAAAAGATCGAGCCGCCGACCCGCAAAATCTCCGCCTCCCCTTCGCGAAAATGCTGCACCCGGGGCTGCGAGGTGCGCTTGAGGTAAAAGAACAGCGAGGCCAGTACACCGGCATAAATGGCAGTTTGCAGTTCCAGCAGCAACGTCGCCAGGCAGGTCAGGCTCATCACCACGAATTCGGCGCGGCTCACGCGGTACAACGCCCGGATACCCCGATGATCCACCAGCCCCCAGGCGATCAGCAAAATGCTGCCAGCCATGGCGGGAATCGGGATGTGCGCGATCAGTTTCGCCCCGGCGACCGCAAACAACGCCACCCACAAGGCCGAGAACACCCCGGCCAGGGGCGAGCAGGCTCCGGCTTCATAGCTGAGGCCGGAACGGGTGAAGGAACCGGCTGACAACGATCCGGAGAAAAATCCTCCGACAATGTTGGAAAGCCCCTGCGCCCTCACCTCCTGATTCGCATCGAGCAATTGCCCAGACCGTACCGACAACGAACGAGCGATAGACAGGCTGGTGACCAACCCGAGCATGCCCACCGCGACGGCGCCGGGCAGCAGGCGCAGGATCAGCTCCAGGTCCAGCGGCAGCAAAGTGAGCGGCGGCAGGCGCCCGGCGAAAGCACTGACCAGCGCCACATGCCCGAACATCGCCGGCCACAACCAGACCACCAGGCTGCTGATGACTAAAGTTATCAACAGGCTCGGCCAACGCGGCAGCAAGCGCTTGAGCACGACACCGAGAATCAAAGTGCCCAATCCCAGCAGCAGCGATGGCTTATCCACAGCCCCGATGTGGTCGACCAATATCAGCAGGCCCCTCAACGCCGTGGCTTCGTTCGGCAGGTCGAGGCCCAGCAGGTTCGGCAACTGCCCCAGGGCGATAACCACCGCCGCGCCCAGGGTGAAACCCAGCACCACCGAGTGGGAAACGAAATTTACCAGCGCCCCGAAACGCAGCAAACCCAGCAACCATTGGAAGATACCCGCCAGCACCGTCAGCAGCAGGATCAAGGTTATGTAGTCCTGGGATGCGGGCACGGCCAAAGGACTGACGGTGGCGTACAAGACAATGGAGATTGCCGCCGTAGGACCACAGATCAGGTGCCACGACGAACCCCACAGGCAGGCGATCAGCACCGGTACGATCGCCGCGTACAAGCCGTACTCGGGGGGCAGGCCGGCAATCAGGGCGTAGGCAATGGACTGCGGCAACGCGAGAATCGCGCCGCTGAGGCCGACGATCAGGTCACGGCCGACACTGGCCCGGGTCTGTCGGGGCAGCCAGCTCAGGAAGGGAAAAAGTGAATGGCGCGTGGGGATTGCCATGGGGCCTCAGGGATGGGATTTGGCGCAAGAGTATCAGGTGAACCCATGTGGCGAGGGAGCTTGCTCCCGCTCGGTCGCGCAGCGGCCGCAAAAAATCGGGACCGCTGCGCAGTCCAGCGGGAGCAAGCTCCTTCGCCACAAAAGCCGCTCGCCATTATGCCTAGAGCTTGGCCTTCACCGCCGCCAACGCGTCCTTGCCATCCAGGGTCCTCACACCCTCCAGCCATTTATCCAGCACCGCCGGGTTGGCCTTGATCCAGGCCTTGGCCGCATCGGCGTTACTAACCTTCTTGTTGACCACCTCGGCCATGATGCTGTTTTCCATTTCCTGGGTGAAGCTCAGGTTGGTCAGCAGCTTGCCCACGTTCGGGCAGGCCTGTGCATAACCTTTACGCGTCAACGTATAGACGCTGCCGGTGTCGCCGAAGTATTTCTCGCCGCCCTTGAGGTAGTGCATTTTCAATTGCACGTTCATTGGGTGCGGGGTCCAGCCGAGGAAGGTCACGAACTTCTGTTTTTTAACCGCCCGGGAGACTTCCGCCAACATCGCCTGCTCGCTGGACTCCACCAGTTTCCACTCGCCCATGCCGAAGTCATTGGTCTTGATGATTTCTTTCAGCGAGAGGTTGGCCGGGGCGCCGGAACCGATGCCGTAGATTTTCTTGTCGAACTTGTCGGCGAATTTGTTCAGGTCGGCAAAGTTATGCACACCCGCATCCCAGACGTAATCCGGGACCGCCAGGGTGAACTCGGTGCCGTCCAGGTTCTTGGCCAGTTGCGTGACGTCGCCATTGGCCACGAACTTGTCATAGAAGCCCTGCTGCGCCGGCATCCAGTTACCCAGGAACACATCCACCTGGCCGTCCTTGAGGCCTCCGAAGGTGATCGGCACCGCAAGGGTGTCAACCTTGGCTTTGTAGCCCATCCCGTCCAGCAGGAAACCGGTGATGGCGTTGGTGGCGGCAATGTCGCTCCAGCCCGGATCGGCCATCTTCACCGTTTCGCAGCTCTGCTCGGCCCAGGCCGAAACACTGCTCAATGCCAACAGCCCAGCGGTCAGTACTGTGGATAACTTTTGCATGGCTTTGCCCCTTACGTTATTGGTTTTGGCAGGGTTGTGGATAACGTGCCTTGCGCTCCAGATCGTCGAGGTCGATGTGGTTACGCATGTACTGCTGGCTGGCGTCTACCAGCGGCTGGTGATCCCAGCTCTTGAGTTTGCCCAGGGTCAGCGCCTGGGCGACGAAACGGCGGCGGCGCTGGCTGGCGAGCACCTGTTGATGAATAGTCGGAATATCCCACTTGGCGCGGGCTTCGGCGAGAAAATCGCCGAACAGGGACTGATGCTCGGTGGATTGGCTGAGATCTTCCAATTCCTTGGGATCGTTGCGAACGTCGAACAGCAGGCACGGGTCATCTTCGCTGTAGATGAATTTCCAAGGGCCACGGCGGATCATCATCAACGGGCTGATGGTGCCTTCGGCCATGTATTCACCGAACACTTCATCATGGCCGCCCTGCCCTTGCAGGTGCGGCACCAGCGAACGGCCATCCAGCGGCAAGCCCGATTCCAGCGTGCCGCCGGCCAGTTCCACCAGGGTCGGCAGCAAGTCGGCGGTGGACACGGCCGCACCCACCCGGCCGCTGGCGAACTGCCCCGGCGCGCTGATCAGCAGCGGTACGCGAGCGGCCATTTCGAACCAGTGCATTTTGTACCAGAGGCCCTTTTCGCCGAGCATGTCCCCGTGATCGCCGGAGAACACGATAATCGTATCGTCCAGCAGACCGGTGTCCTCCAGGGTTTGCAGCAGCTTGCCGACGTTGCTGTCAATGTAGCTGCATGCGCCGAAATAGGCGCGACGGGCATCGCGAATCTTATCCACAGGCAGCGGCTTGTCCCACAAGTCATAGACCTTCAGCAGTCGCTGGGAATGTGGATCGAGGTCCGTTTGCGCCGGGGTCTGGGGCAACGGGATGTCGTTGTCGTCATACAAATCCCAGAAAGCCTTGGGAATTGTGTACGGGTCGTGTGGGTGAGTCATCGACACGGTGAGGCAGAACGGCTGGTCACCGTCCTCGCGGATGTGGTCGAACAGGTACTGCTGGGCCTTGAACACCACTTCTTCATCGAAATCCAATTGGTTGGTGCGCACGCAAGGCCCGGCCTGCAACACCGACGACATGTTGTGGTACCAACTGGGCCGCACGTCCGGCTCGTCCCAGTTCACCGCCCAACCGTAGTCGGCCGGGTAGATGTCGCTGGTCAGGCGCTCTTCGTAGCCGTGCAGTTGGTCGGGGCCACAAAAGTGCATCTTGCCGGACAACGCTGTGCGGTAGCCGAGGCGGCGCAGGTAATGGGCGTAGGTCGGCACGTCCGCAGGAAAATCCGCCGCGTTGTCGTACGCGCCGATCTTGCTTGGCAATTGGCCGCTCACCAGGGTAAACCGCGACGGCGCGCACAGCGGGCTGTTGCAATAGGCGGCGTCGAACACCACGCCCTCGGCGGCCAGGCGCGACAGGTTCGGCAGCTTGATCGGTGAAGGACCGTAGATCGGCAACATTGGCGCGGCCATTTGATCGGCCATGATGAAAAGAATGTTCTTGCGCTTCATGTATTCGCGGCATTCCATAGTAGGCAGTTATGCGACATTGCTGCGATTGAGCATGTAGCCCCCGGGTTTTGGGGTAAAGCCCATGCAGGATAATGACTAGGATAAGCACAGCTTATGTATGACGCCCTGGGTAACCTGTCCCTGGAGCTGTTCCGAGCCTTTGAAGCCGCGGCCCGCCAACAGAGCTTTACCGCGGCGGCGATTGAGCTGGGCACCACGCAACCGGCCATCAGCCAGCAGATCAAGCGCCTGGAAGAGCAACTGGGTACGCGGTTATTCGATCGCATCTACCGTGGCATCGAACTGACCGAGGCCGGGACGATCCTGTTCGAGCAGGTGCAGGCCGGTTTGCAGAGCATCGATGCCGGGCTCAGCGCCATCACCGCCCAGCATCAGCACGAGGTGCTGCAAGTCGCCACGGACTTCGCTTTCGCCGCCTATTGGCTGATGCCGCGCCTGCATCGCTTTCACGCCGCCAACCCGCAGGTGGACGTGAGCCTGGTGACCAGTGAACGCAACCACAACATGCTCCGCACCGATATCGACGTTGCCGTGCTGTTCGGCGACGGTCGCTTTAAACAAGGCGAAAGTCGCTGGCTGTTCAGCGAAGAAGTCTTCCCGGTGTGCAGCCCGTTGCTGCTCAAGGAACGTCCCCTGCCCTTGGCCGCCCAGGCCTTGGCGGAATTTCCGTTGCTGCATTTGCGCGCGAGCAACAGCAACAGCTGGTTCGACTGGAGTGGTGTATTCCGCGAATTGGGCATCACCTCGCCGCCGGCGCCCGGACAGTTGCGCTTCGACAACTACACGCTGCTCATCCAGGCGGCGATTGGCGGCCAAGGCGTCGCCATCGGCTGGCGGCACCTTGTGGATAACTTATTGGCCCAGGGCCTGTTGTGCCGTCCGATCGCGGAAACGGTGCTGTCGCGGCTGGGGTATTACGTGGTCTTGCCCCAGCGTAAACGGCGCGGTGTGTTGATCCGGCAATTCGTTGATTGGCTGATGGAAGAACAGGCCAACAGCGCCGAATCGCTCACGGGATTGCCGTTGCCGTCGATCGCTGTTTGAGTACGTGGCCGTCTTTTTGGGGCTGGGAGGCACAGGACCCAACCTGTGGGAGCGAGCTTGCTCGCGATAGCGGCCGACCAGTTGCATGGAGGCTTCGCAGCCCAGCGGGAGCAAGCTCCCTCGCCACAGGGTTTGCCTCTACATGGCGGGCACGAAGCTGACGTGCTCGCCCACGTGCAGGTTCAGGCGCAGCTCGTCGGCGATGCCGACCGCCACGCGGTTGAGCCGCTCCAAGGTTTCGGCCAGGCCGGGTTCGAGGCTGGTGCTGACCTGGCTGAAATGTTCGATACCCAGGCCAGGCGCGGCGTAGGGCGCGTTGATCAAGGTCCACTGCAAGGCACTGCTCTTCAGGGCATCGAGCATTTCTTCGGCGGCGTGGCGCTGCAAATCATCGTCGGCCTGTTCTTCGTCCAGCATCGCAAAATCACCCACCAGGAACAGCCGTGTAATGTTCACCGCCTGCATGCCGGCGATCAGGGCATCCACCGCCAAGACCTGTTCCACCGGACCGGGAACCAAGGTGCGCTCCACGTGTTCGCTGTTCATCGGCAACCCTGGTGCATTCAACAGGCACACCACGGCGCTGGCGCCGGCGACACTTTGCTTGACCCGCTCCGGGTCGAACAGATCGCCGGTCTTGGTTCGCAGGCCGGGGCGTGGGGCCAGGGCGGTGAGGTCGTCGAGAATGGCGATGACCTCATGCTGGCGTCGTAGCAGTTCAGCCATCAACGCACTGCCGAGGCTGCTCATGGCACCATAGAGCACCACTTTGATGACCGGGGTTTCGGCGTTTTTCATGGCTGTTTCCTCGTTGTCCCGCTTGTAAAGGCTCTGACCCGCGGCAAACGGCGAGGGTTCGCCTCTTTTCAAGGAGAAACAGATGCAGCGGATCAAGGGCTACCACGCCCACGTGTATTTCGATGCCAACACCCTCGACCAGGCGCGGGCGCTGTGTGAGGAAGCGGCGCAGTTGTTCCCGCTGAAAATGGGCCGCGTCCATCAACGCCCGGTCGGCCCGCATCCGGACTGGAGTTGTCAGTTGGCCTTCGATCCGCAGTATGTCGGCGTGGTCCTGCCGTGGCTGGCCCTGAATCGCAAGGGGTTGGTGATTTTCCTGCACCCGGAAACCGGCGATGACCTGGCCGATCACACCGACCATGCGATCTGGATGGGCGCGGTGCGGCCGTTGAATCTTTCAGCCTTCAAAGCAAAAACCTGACTGCTTTTGTGGCGAGGGAGCTTGCTCCCGCTCGGTTGCGCAGCGGCCGTCAGATTTTGGGGCCGCTTCGCAGCCCAGCGGGAGCAAGCTCCCTCGCCACAAAAGCACAGCAGCACAGCAACACAGCAACACAGCAACACAACAACACAACAACACAACAACACAGCAACACAACAACACAGCAACACAACAACACAGCTCGCTTGGCCGATGATCAGCCATTGCAGCGGCGAAAGGCTGCTGAAAGCTTGCGCGATTAGGATCGCCTCACCTACCGGCAACAGACCGGTGGCCTACAACGAGTCTTTCTGATGCTCGTTCGGCCTTTTTAACAACAACAATGGTGATTCTGATGTCCGCTGCTACCCGTCCCGCTGCACCCACTCCATCCGTCCGCCCCGTGCTTTGCATCCCGCGCTGACCTGTCCGGTTCGCCTTCCATAGCCGCGCCACGCCTGGAGTATTTCCCATGCTGACTTTCCTTGGCTTCGCCATGGTCATCACGTTCATGTTCCTGATCATGACCAAGCGCCTGTCCGCGCTGATTGCCCTGATCATCATCCCGATCCTGTTCGCCCTGTTCGGTGGCTTCGCGCCGAAAATCGGCCCGATGATGCTCGAAGGCATCACCAAGCTCGCCCCGACCGGGGTGATGCTGATGTTCGCGATTCTGTATTTTGCCCTGATGATCGACTCCGGCCTGTTCGACCCGGCCGTGCGCAAGATCCTCAAGCTGGTCAAGGGCGACCCGTTGAAAGTTTCGGTCGGTACCGCCGTCCTGGCGCTCGTCGTTTCCCTTGATGGTGACGGCGCGACCACTTACATGATCTGCGTGGCCGCGATGCTGCCGCTCTACAGCCGCATCGGCATGAGCCCGCGCATCATGGCTGGCCTGATCATCCTCGCCGGCGGCGTGATGAACATGACCCCGTGGGGCGGCCCGACCGCCCGGGCGGCCAGTGCGCTGCACGTGGACCCGTCCGACATCTTCGTGCCGATGATTCCCGCCATGCTGGCCGGTGTCGTGGCGATCCTGGCGATCTCCTACATGTACGGCAAACGCGAACGTGCGCGCCTGGGTGAATTGCACCTGGCGGGTGACGAGATCGACCACAGCGAAATCAGCGTGTCCCAGTTCCCGGACGCCCGCCGTCCGAAGCTGATCTGGTTCAACGGCGCGCTGACCCTGGCCCTGATGTGCACCCTGATCGCCGGCCTGTTGCCATTGCCGGTGCTGTTCATGGTGGCCTTCAGCATCGCGATGATCGTCAACTACCCGTGCCTGCAACAGCAGAAAGACCGCGTCGCGGCGCACGCCGGTAGTGTACTGGCGGTGGTCGGGCTGATTTTTGCGGCAGGGATTTTCACCGGCATCCTGTCCGGCACCGGCATGGTCGACGCCATGTCCAAGAGCCTGCTGGCGGTGATTCCGGAATTCCTCGGTCCTTACCTGGCGGTCATCACCGCACTGGTGAGCATGCCGTTCACGTTCTTCATGTCCAACGATGCATTTTATTACGGGGTGTTACCGGTTTTGGCCGAAGCCGCCAGTCATTACGGCATCACCGCCGTTGAAATGGCCCGTGCCTCCATCGTTGGCCAGCCCGTGCATCTGCTGAGTCCGCTGGTTCCGTCGACTTATCTGCTGGTGGCCCTGGCGGGAATCGAGTTCGGCGATCACCAACGCTTCACCTTGAAGTGGGCAGTACTGGTTTGCCTGTGCATAATGTTCGCCGCCTTGCTGATGGGGATTTTTCCGCTGTTCAGCACTCTATAAAAGCAACGCCCGCTGCGTCGCCCCTTTCGGGTAACCGAAGGCGCGGCGCGGCCTAACACTCGCTCAAAGGAACTCACATGGAATGGCTGACCAACCCGGAAATCTGGGTTGCCTTCTTTACCCTGACCGCCCTGGAAATCGTCCTGGGCATCGATAACATCATCATGATCTCGATCCTGGTCAGCCGCATGCCCAAGCACATGCAGGCGCGCACCCGGATTTTCGGTCTGGCCCTGGCCATGATCACGCGGATCCTGTTGCTGCTGTCCATCACCTGGGTCATGCGCCTGACGGCCGATTTGTTCGAAGTGTTCGGCCAGGGCATCTCCGGTCGCGACCTGATCCTGTTCTTCGGCGGCCTGTTCCTGCTGTGGAAAAGCTCCCAGGAGATGTACCACGCGCTGGAAGGCGAAGATGAAAGCAGCGACGCGCCTTCGGGCAAGGGCGGCAATTTCATCTACACCATCATCCAGATCGCGATCATCGACATCGTGTTCTCCCTGGATTCGGTCATTACCGCGGTCGGCATGGTTTCCCACGTGCCGGTCATGGTCGCGGCAATCGTCGTCGCCGTACTGGTGATGATGCTGGCTTCGGGCACCATCAGCACGTTCATCGACAAGCACCCGTCGCTGAAAATGCTGGCGCTGTCGTTCCTGCTGGTGGTCGGTACCGTGCTGATCGCCGAGTCGTTCGACGTGCACGTGCCAAAAGGCTACGTCTACTTCGCCATGGCGTTCTCCCTGGCGGTGGAAGCAGTCAACATCAAGATGCGCACCGCGATTGCGCGCAAGCGCAAGCAACAGGATCCGGTGAAACTGCGCAAGGACATGCCGGGTCAGTAAGGTAGAGGGCAGTGAATGAAAGGGGCTCTTGGAGCCCCTTTTTCATGCCTGCGGGAAAGCGGCCGGATGCAATACCTGTGGGAGCGAGCTTGCTCGCGATAGCGGCCTGACAGTCGAAGAAGATGTTGGATGTTATGGCCTCATCGCGAGCAAGCTCGCTCCCACAGGGGTGTTTGAGGAATATGTTTCATGACAGTTTTGTTTCAATCAATTCTTTAGCTGTGCAATGCTGGCGCCCGTACCGTTCGCCAACTACAGCTTAAGTACAAGAACGAAGAATGTCGCATCAGCCATTTGTTCCTTTGGGACGCTAACAGGGGGCCTCTCATGCTGACCCTGCTCAATTTGCTCTCCGCCGTGGCTCTGCTGATCTGGGGCACGCATATCGTGCGTACCGGCATCCTGCGGGTCTATGGTTCGAACCTGCGCCACGTCATCAGCCAGAACATGTCCCGGCGCTGGCTGGCGTTCATCGCCGGCATCATGGTCACGGCCATGGTTCAGAGCAGCAACGCCACGGCCATGCTCGTCACCTCGTTCGTCGGCCAGGGCCTGATGGCGCTGACCCCGGCCCTGGCGACCATGCTCGGCGCCGATGTCGGCACCGCGCTGATGGCACGGGTGCTGACCCTCGACCTGTCGTGGTTGTCACCACTACTGATTTTCCTCGGGGTGATTTTTTTCCTCTCGCGCAAACAGACGCGCGTCGGGCAAATGGGCCGGGTCAGCATCGGCCTGGGTCTGATCATCCTCGCCTTGCAGTTAATCGTCGAAGCCGCCGCGCCCATCACCCACGCCCAAGGCGTGAAAGTGATCTTCGCTTCACTGACCGGCGACATCCTGCTCGATGCGCTGGTCGGCGCGCTGTTCGCGATGGTTTCCTATTCCAGCCTCGCGGCCGTGCTGCTGACCGCGACACTGGCCGGCGCTGCGGTGATCAGCCTGCCGGTGGCCATCGGCCTGGTGATCGGCGCCAACATCGGCAGCGGCATCCTGGCGTTCCTCAGCACCAGCATGCAGAACACCGCCGGACGCCAGGTGGCGCTGGGCAGCCTGCTGTACAAGCTGATCGGGCTGGTGTTGATCATTCCGGTGCTCGATCCGCTGGTGGGCTGGCTCGATAGCCTGGATTTCAGCCCCCAGGAAACCGTGATCGGCTTCCATCTGCTCTACAACGCCGTGCGGTGCCTGGTGTTGCTGCCCAGCGTCGGCCCGATGGCCAGGCTTTGTGCCTGGCTGCTGCCGGAGCGGCCCGAGACCAACGGCACGGCCAAGCCCCGCCACCTGGACGCCACCGCCCTCGCCACTCCGAGCCTGGCCCTGGCGAACGCGGCCCGGGAAACCTTGCGCATCGGCGACCTGATCGAAAACATGCTCGAAGCCATGCTGGACGTGCTGCGCGGAGCGCAAACGGCGGTGACCCAGGACGTCCGGCGCATGAGCGATGACGTCGAAGCGCTGTGCAGTGCCATCAAGTTGTACATGGCGCAAATGCCCCGTGAGGACCTCAGCGAACAGGACAGCCGCCGCTGGGCGGAGATCATCGAACTGGCGATCAACCTCAAGCTGGCCAGCGACCTCATCGAGCGCATGTTGCGCAAGGTCCAGCAGCAGAAAACCTCGCAACGTCGTTCCTTTTCCGAGGTCGGCCTGGAGGAATTGGCGGGGCTGCACAGCCACTTGATCGCCAACCTGCGATTGGGCCTGTCGGTATTCCTCAGCGCCGACCGGGAAAGCGCCCGGCAGTTGCTGCGTGAGAAACGTCGCTTTCGGGCGCAGGAGCGGCGCATGGCCCATGCCCATGTCAGCCGTTTGCAACGTAAAGTCGTACAAAGCATGGAGACCAGTTCCCTGCACCTGGAGCTGATCGCTGACATGCGACGCCTCAATTCGCTGTTTTGCGGCAGTGCCTACGTGGTGCTGGAGACGTCCGAGATCGGCGCGCTGGCGGTCGATGAAATTTCCGACATCACCCATTCGCCGTGAACGACTGGCGCATTGGTCAGTCAGTAACAATGTCAGTCAAAAACAATGGCTAGGGCCTGAAACCGTTCACCGGCCCGCCTGCTCCCGTTGTCATGAACACCGCATAGATTCGATAGGGGGAGCGAGCCGACTCCGGGCGACACTCCGCCGTTGACGGCCCGCCCGGCACCATGGACCTCCACTCAGCCGCCAGGAAGCCTTTATGCGTTGTCTGTTGCTCGCCGTTCTTTTGCTCGGTTCACTGCCCGTGGTTGCCCTGGACCGGTTCCAGGTCGAAGGCTATACGCTGCCCAACGGCCTGCAACTGCTGCTCAAGCCGGGCACCGAGCGCGGGCATGTGGCGATCCGGCTGGTGGTGGGCGTGGGCCTGGACGACTTCAGTTGCGCCGACAAGGAACTGCCGCACCTGCTCGAACACCTGCTGTTCAGCGGCGTCGACGAAAGCGGCGAAGGCGGCCTGGAAGAGCGCATGCAAGCCTTGGGTGGCGAGTGGAACGCGTTCACCAGCAACGCCGACACCACGTTCGTCATCGAGGCGCCGGCACGCAATCAACGCAAGATCCTGGACCTGCTGCTGGCGCTGTTGACCCGCACCCGCATCGATGAAAAAGCCCTGGAAGCGGCCAAGCGGGTGGTGGAGCGCGAAGACGGCGGCCACTACACCCACCTGCAACGCTGGCTCGATCGCCAAGACCTGGGCCACAAGGCCAGCAATCAGTTGGCGGTTGAGTTGGGCCTGCGCTGCGCGGAACGGCCCGAGGTCCAGCGCCATACCCTCGCCCGCCTCGAACAAGTGCGCAAGGACTGGTATGCGCCGAACAACATGACGCTGATCATGGTCGGCGATCTCGACCGACTGCTGCCGGCCTACCTGGAACGCGCCTTTGGCGAGCTCGAACCGGTGGAGCCCAGTGTCCACGAGGCGCTGCCGCAGATCCGCTACAAGGCGGTCACCAAGCGCAATCTGATCCGTGGCCTGGTCGGCGACAGCGCCAAGCTGCATTGGCTGTTCCCCGAGCCGGTGCTGGACGAGCAACATGACGAGACGTTCGACCTGCTCAAGGATTACCTGGATTGGGCGCTCTACCGCCAATTGCGCCTGGACCGCAGCCTGTCCTACGGGCCGTGGACCGAGCGCGAAGTGTTCGGCGGCGTTGGTTTCTTCAGCCTGAACGCCGACCTGTCCCGCGAGGACCTGCCCGAAGCCGAACAAGCCCTCGAAGAACTGCGCAAGACCTTGCTCAAGGATGGCCTGGACCCAGCCAGTTTCGTGCGCATCAAACGCGCGGCCATCGCCCATCAGTCCTGGGCGGTTCAAGGCAACAGCGCATTGGCCGACTACTACTGGAGCGCCCTGGGTGACTACGAAGACGGCCGCTTCGCCAACCCGGCGGTCCGCCTGCAGGGAGTGAGCCTGGAACAGGCCAACGCGGCCCTGCGCGAACTGCTCAAGGACCCGGGGTATTTGCGCATCGAGAAGCCGTTGCTCAGTGATGATGAGCTTGTCTGGGGGCTGGGCGGTTTGCTGGGGTTGCTGCTGGTGGGGATTGGGTGGCGATGGAGTCGCAGGGCGCGACCGACGTCTGATTGAGCGAGCTTGCTCGCGATGACCCTCGCTCAGGAGCACTCAAATCCCGTGGCGAGGGAGCTTGCTCCCGCTCGGCTGCGCAGCAGTCGCAACCCCGGGCAATGCGGTCTGTCTGAAGAAATGCAGGGGCCTGCTTCGCAGGCCAGCGGGAGCAAGCTCCCTCGCCACAAAAGATAGCCACGGTAGGCGTCGCGCTCCTCGCCTTGTCATCGTCCTGGCGATACTCTGTCAGGGATATTTCCTACGACTTACTGTGAAACCACTGAATGCAAAACCTGACGGTCTATCTCCAGCGCATCCTTGAATTGATGAAGCGCTATCCAGGGGTCATTGCGCTCGGTGGTTTCATCTCCGGGGTCGGCAGTTTCATGCTGGTGGACCGCCAGCAGGGCCTGGCGACCTGGATCGCCATCATGATGCTGGTGAGCTGGCTCTGGCTGATGGTGGAGAACAGCATGACCCGGCTGTTCACGCGGATTTTCAAGCGGGAAATCCCTCAGCCGCTGTTGCGCTATGCCACCCAAATGATTCACCAGGAAAGCCTGTTTTTTGTCCTGCCGTTCTTCTTTATCACCACCACTTGGAACAGCAGCCAGCTGCTTTTCACCGGGCTGCTGACCATCGCGGCGCTGATTTCGATCACCGATCCGCTGTACTACAAATGGCTGGCGCCCCGGCGCTGGGCGTTCCTGGCGCTGCACACGCTGACGCTGTTCGCCGCCCTGCTCACCGCGTTGCCGGTGATCCTGCACCTGACCACCGACCAGAGCTTCAAGCTGGCGCTGGGCACTGCCATGTTGCTGTCGTTTCCCAGCCTGGCCTCGATCTTCCCGATCCGCACCGTGCGCAACGCCCTGGCGATCCTCTGCATCACCGTGGGGATTGGGGCCGCTGGGTGGATGCTGCGCTCCTGGGTGCCACCGGCCACGCTGTGGATGACCGAAGTGGCCATCAGCACCCAGCTGGAGGACCGCACGCCGGGCGCCAGCCTCAAGCAGGTCAGCGCGGCGCAGATTCGCGGCAACGGCCTGTACGCCTACACGGCCATCAATGCGCCGCGGGGGCTCGACGAGCGGATTTATCACGTCTGGCAGTTCAACGGCAAAGAAGTCGACCGCATCGCCCTGGACATCCATGGCGGGCGCAAGGAAGGCTATCGCGCCTGGACCCACAAGCAGAACTTCCCGGAAAATTCGACCGGCAAGTGGCAAGTGCGAGTGCTCACGGAAAACGGCCAGATGATCGGCGTGCTGCGTTTCGAGGTGACGGACTGAAGGTCCTTCGGACCTTATCGCGAGCAAGCTCGCTCCCACAGGGATTCGCGGTGACCTGTGGGAGCCGAGCTTGCTCGCGATGGCATCGCCTGGATCTATCCGCTACACCGAGGTGTTTGCATCGCGGGCAAGCCTTGCTCCCACAAGCTCAGCTTCCACAGTGGTTCTGAGGGTGTAGCCAATATTTATGTCCAGCTCTGACCCCTGTGGGAGCCGAGCTTGCTCGCGATGGCATCGCCTGGATCTATCCGCTACACCGAGGTGTTTGCATCGCGGGCAAGCCTTGCTCCCACAAGCTCAGCTTCCACAGTGGTTCTGAGGGTGTAGCCAATATTTATGTCCGGCTCTGACCCCTGTGGGAGCCGAGCTTGCTCGCGATGACGGCGGCACATCCAGCAGCGCTGTCGACTGAACCACCGCTATCGCGAGCAAACTCACTCCCACCGCTTAGCCAAAGAACCAGTAGCACACACCAATCGCCGCCACGACCCCGGCCAATTCCGCCAGCAGCGCACACCCCACGGCATGGCGCGCCCGCTGGATGCCCACGGCGCCGAAATACACCGCCAGCACGTAGAACGTGGTCTCGGTGCTGCCCTGGATGGTCGCCGCCACCAAGGCCGGGAAGCTGTCCACGCCGGAGGTCTTCATGGTCTCGATCAACATGGCCCGGGCGGCGCTGCCAGAGAACGGCTTGACCATGGCGGTCGGCAAGGCATCGACGAACCGCGTGTCCAGGCCGGCCCACTGCACCAGGTGGCGGATACCGTCCAGGCCGAAATCCAGCGCGCCCGAAGCCCGCAGCACGCCGACGGCGCAGAGCATGGCCACCAGGTACGGCAACAGGCTCTTGGCAACGTCGAACCCTTCTTTCGCGCCTTCGACAAAGGCCTCATACACCTTGACCTTGCGCAGTGAGCCCACCACCAGGAACAAGATGATCAGGCCGAACAGCGTCAGGTTGCCGAGGATCGATGACAGCCCTGCCAGCGCCGTGGCCGAGAGCGTCGCCAACAGCGCCATGAAGCCGCCCAGCACCAGCGCACCCGGAATCAGGTAAGCCAGCACCACCGGGTCCCACAGGCGCAGGCGTTGCATGAACGCCACGGACAGTAGCCCCACCAGGGTCGAGGCGCTGGTGGCGAGCAGGATCGGCAGGAACACCAGGGTCGGATCCGGCGCGCCTTGCTGGGCGCGGTACATGAAGATGGTCACCGGCAGCAGGGTCAGCGACGAGGCATTGAGCACCAGAAACAGGATTTGCGCGTTGCTGGCGATGGTCGGGCTGGGGTTGAGGTCTTGCAGGGCGCGCATGGCCTTGAGGCCGATGGGGGTGGCCGCGTTGTCCAGCCCCAGGCCGTTGGCGGCAAAGTTGAGGGTGATCAGGCCGATCGCCGGATGGCCGGCAGGCACTTCCGGCATCAAGCGCAAGAACAGCGGGCCGAGGGCCTTGGCCAGCCAGTCGACGATGCCGGCCTTTTCGGCGATGCGCAGGAAGCCCAGCCACAGGGTCAGGGTGCCGAACAGCAGGACCATCACCTCCACCGACAGCTTGGCCATGGCGAAAATGCTTTCCACCATGGCGGCGAAGATCCCGGCGTTGCCGCCAATCAGCCACTGCGCCAGCGCCGATACGGCTGCCACGATAAAGAAGCCAAGCCACAGGCCATTGAGCATCGGTTAAGTCCCCCGGAAGATGCCGCGAATGATAGCGGGGCTGGCAGAAACGACAAACCCCGGATTGCTCCGGGGTTTGGTTGGCACTGCACAGGGATCACAAAGATCTTGTGGGAGGCATCGCTGTGTGAGGCATCCTGTGGGAGCCGAGCTTGCTCGCGATGGCGGCGGATCAGTCAATATTGAGGTTGGCTGACACACCGCAATCGCGAGCAAGCTCGGCTCCCACAGTGACCGGGGGTTGTTCAGGCACTTTGCTGCCGGCCCAACCTCCCTCAGCGATTAGCGGCTGGAAGTTTCCCCCGCCGGCAACGGCTCCTTGCTGCGCCAGTGCGGCAGGGAGTTCCAGTAGCGCTGGCCCTTGGCATCGTCGTACATGCCTTCCCAACGCGCGATGACCAACACCGCCAGGGCATTGCCAATAACGTTCAGCGCAGTACGGGCCATGTCCATGATGCGGTCGACACCGGCGATGAAGGCCAGGCCTTCCAGCGGAATGCCCACGCTGCCCAGGGTGGCCAGCAGCACCACGAACGACACGCCCGGCACGCCGGCAATGCCCTTGGACGTGACCATCAGGGTCAGTACCAGCAGCAATTGCTGGCTGATGGACAGGTCGATGCCGTACAGCTGGGCGATGAAAATCGCCGCGATGCTCTGGTACAGGGTCGAGCCATCAAGGTTGAACGAATAACCGGTCGGCACCACGAAGCTGCAGATGGCTTTCGGCGCACCGTAGGCTTCCATCTTCTCGATCACGCGCGGCAGCACGGTTTCGGAACTGGCGGTGGAGTAGGCCAGCACCAGCTCATCCTTGAAGATGCGCATCAGCTTGAGCACCGAGAAGCCGAACAGGCGAGCGATCAGGCCCAGCACCACGAAGGCGAAGAAGGCGATGGCGACGTAAACCAGGATCACCAGTTTCGCCAACGGCAGCAGGGAGGCGAAGCCGAAGTTGGCGACTGTCACCGCGATCAGGGCAAACACACCGATCGGGGCGTATTGCATGATCATGTGGGTGACTTTGAACATGCTTTCCGACACGCCCTGGAACATTTTCACCAGCGGCTCGCGCAGGTCCGATTGCAGGCTGGACAGGCCCAGGCCGAACAAGACGGAGAAGAAAATGATCGGCAGCATCTCGCCACGGGCGACGGCGGCAAAGATGTTCGACGGGATCAGGTTGAGGATGGTCTCGATGAACGCATGTTCATGCTGGACTTCCGCCGCCGTGGCCTGGTACTTGGAAATATCCACCGTACCCAGGGTGCTCATGTCGATGCCACTGCCCGGCTGGAAGAAGTTGGCCAACAGCAGGCCGACGACGATGGCGATGGTGGTGACGATTTCGAAGTAAAGGATGGTCTTGAGACCGATACGCCCGAGCTTCTTGGCATCACCCACCCCGGCGATGCCGACGATCAGCGAGGAAATCACGATCGGGATCACGATCATCTTGATCAGACGGATAAAGATATCGCCCGCCGGTTGCAGCACGTTGCTGATCCACCAGGCCTTCTCGGCACTGAAATGGTTGAGCAGCGCGCCCAATGCAATCCCTAGCACCAGACCGATGAGGATCTGCCAGGCGAGGCTTAGTCGTGCCTTCTTCATATCGTTACCCTTACTTCAGTTGGACTCGGACAGTGGCGCGAATGGCTCGTCGATGACGAAAACATTCGCGCCCCTGTCCCCGTATAAGGTCACCCCGAGCACGCGCGAGCGGCTTACTGGCAGGCGAAAAAAGGCGCAACTATTGCGATGCCAGGGGGGATCGTCTAATGCTGTAAACGCCTACCCCATGCCGAATCGGCATGAGATTTTCCAAACGAAACCCGCCTTGCAAGCGGCTCGAATGCGCCATTTGTGCAGGCATAAGTGCCGTGGAGCGGCCATTTCAGCGTAGCTGGGCTGAATCAGCCTGGGTCGGTAAACCGATGAAATGGCAACGCATCGAGGCGCAGCCCACGAGACAATTTATCTCGGCATTCTCCGATATACGGTCAGGGAAAGGGCAATAAATTCGTGGGAGGAGACAAAATGCCGCATCGCGGCCGGCGTATGACGCCAGAAGAACCCAATCGCTCTGGCTCACGCATTGTGCGACACGAAGCTCTACGCAAGTTCGCCAAGCCGTGAGGGCTTTGCGAACTTGCGTCGCAGCTTTTACCTGACCCGGCCCTTTCGCAGGCACCCCTTGTGCCCGTAGGTCACTCCGACGCTCATCCGTCAGAACGTCCCGGCCCCCTGGTCATGCACCGGCCCTCCTCGGGCTGTGCAGCAGGAAAAAGCAGGGCTGCTTTTCCCATTTTCAGAATCAGTACCAGTTCGGATCTTTCTTGAGTTGTTCCATCAACAGTTCTTGCATACCTTCATTGGGATTACCGAGGAAACGGTAATCGGCATGACGGGTTGGGGACTTGTCCGCCGGCAGTCCGGCAGGGACTTCCACCAACATGGCATAGGCCTCGTCCTTGTCGAAACTGAAGGCAACGATCAGACGCTGATTAAGACACGACGCCTCGAGCTCACAGAGCGGGCCCACCAGATACTTGTCGCCGTCTTCCTCGACCGCATTCATCTGTTGTTCCGACTTGCCTGAGAGGTTCATCACCCATTCCGGCAAGCGTTCTTCTTTTTTCACGACGTGCTGCCATGTCTCGCGGTATTGCGGGTCCGCCTGAAGCACTTGGTTGACGCGCATCTGTCCGTCATTGGCAGCCATTGCCATGGCACTGCCGCCCAGCAACAGGGCGGCGGCCAGTCCTTTGAATGAAACGCTCATGGTCAGCCTCGGCCACGACGGCCAAAGAAGAAGGAAGCAATGAACATCACCAGGAACACGACAAAGAGAATCTTGGCGATGCCCGTGGCGGTGCCTGCGATACCACCGAAGCCCAGTACGGCGGCGATGATGGCAATGATCAGGAAGGTAATTGCCCAGCTCAACATGGTGATTCTCCTTACGCTTTTCTATTTAGTGAGGGTCTGGCGGTGATGGTTCCGGCGCAGTGGACGACCGGTACATCGGGTTAAAACACCCAGCGCTCTTCACGCGGCATGTCGGCCACTGGCTGAACCTGATCGACATCCATCATGCGCATGGCGGAGGAAGCTTCCTTGAGGTTGCTGACGGCGCTGAAGTGGGTTTGTGGGGCGCGATGAATCGAAACTTGCGGCGCTTCTGGTTGCTGACGCTCCTGCCAGAGCAACCATTGCTGGCCAATCACGAGCGTGACCAACAGGGCCAGGGCTGCCCACAAGCCCTGCTGGAAGTGCAGAGAAGAGAGTCGAAATTGGGCAGCGCTTTTAAATTGGGCGGCACTTTGACGATTCATCCTGAAATTCCTCCCCACCCGGGTGTGGTGTCTGGTTGAGGCGCTTATACGCCAACGTTGACCAGAGCATTGCAGCCGCCGTGCCAGGATTTTATCCAGATAAATCTCTTTAAAATCAATATGTTGAAGAATCACCACAAAACGCAGGGAACGCATCCTGCACGATGGCCCGCGCGCCTGTCGTGCGTATTGCACGAGTGGAAAAAGAAAACGCGTCAAGTTGTTTTGGAACTGCCTGTCAGACGCAACCGTCGGAATCAGCGATACGAACCGTCCGACCCGTAGGAAGCAGAAAAAAAGGAACTCAAATCAGGCTTTTAGGAGTCAGACATCCACAGAGGCACGCTCGGTGGGTAATATCCCCTCAGAATCGACCATGCAACTTGCCCGATTTTTCTGACACTAACCAACATCATTCATTAAAGGAGCGTAGGAAAAATGGAATCCGCCACTGAGCACCAAGGCCGCATTCTGCTGGTAGACGACGAGTCCGCCATCCTGCGTACGTTCCGTTACTGCCTGGAAGACGAAGGCTATACCGTCGCCACGGCCAACAGCGCTGCCCAAGCCGACGCACTGCTGCAACGCCAGGTGTTCGACCTGTGTTTTCTCGACCTGCGTCTGGGGGAAGACAACGGCTTGGATGTCCTGGCACAAATGCGTATCCAGGCCCCGTGGATGCGAGTGGTGATCGTCACCGCCCACTCGGCCGTCGACACCGCGGTCGATGCCATCCAGGCCGGCGCCGCCGACTACCTGGTCAAGCCTTGCAGCCCGGATCAGCTGCGCCTGGCCACCGCCAAGCAACTGGAAGTGCGCCAACTGTCGGCAAGGCTCGAAGCCTTGGAAGGCGAGGTGCGCAAACCCAAGGACGGCCTCGACTCCCACAGTCCGGCGATGAAAGTCGTGCTGGAGACCGCGCGCCAAGTGGCCAGCACCGACGCCAACATCCTGATCCTCGGCGAATCCGGCACCGGTAAAGGCGAGCTGGCTCGAGCGATCCACGGCTGGAGCAAGCGCGCGAAGAAATCCTGCGTCACCATCAATTGCCCGTCACTGACCGCCGAATTGATGGAAAGCGAGTTGTTTGGCCATAGCCGAGGGGCGTTCACCGGCGCCAGCGAAAGTACCTTGGGACGGGTCAACCAGGCCGACGGCGGCACACTGTTTCTCGACGAGATCGGCGATTTTCCCCTGACTTTGCAACCCAAGTTGTTGCGTTTCATCCAAGACAAGGAGTATGAGCGGGTAGGGGACCCGGTCACTCGCCGCGCCGATGTGCGAATTCTCGCCGCCACCAATCTCAACCTCGAAGACATGGTGCGCGACGGGCGCTTTCGCGAAGACCTGCTGTATCGCCTGAACGTCATTACCCTGCACCTGCCGCCGCTGCGTGAGCGCGCCGAAGACATCCTGACCCTGGCCGATCGCTTCCTGGCCCGCTTCGTCAAGGAATACGCGCGCCCGGCCCGGGGCTTCAGCGACGAGGCGCGCGAAGCGCTGCTAGGCTATCGCTGGCCCGGCAACATCCGCGAACTGCGCAACGTGGTCGAGCGCGCCAGCATCATCTGCCCACAGGAAAAAGTCGAAATCAGTCACTTGGGCATGGCCGAGCAGCCGGTCAGCAATGCGCCGCGCATCGGTGCCGCTTTGAGCCTCGACGAACTGGAAAAGGCCCACATCGGTGCGGTGCTGGCCACGGCCGATACCCTCGACCAGGCGGCCAAGACCCTGGGTATCGATGCTTCCACGCTGTATCGCAAACGCAAGCAGTACAACCTGTGAGCGACACCTTATGAAACTGGCGATGAAGCTGCGCACGCGACTGTTTCTCAGCATCTCGGCGCTGATCACCGTGGCGTTGCTGGGGCTGGTGCTTGGCCTGGTCGGCGTGATGCAGATGGCCAACACCCAGGAACAATCGGTACGCGACAACTTCATCCTGCTGGACCTGGGCCTCAAGCTGCGCCAGACCCTGGGCGATCAGTTGATGATCATGCTCGACGACAAGCCCGACCTGGCTGCGCTGGAGGCATCCAAGCAGCAATACCTGGCGTTGATCGACGAGGGGATTGCCCACGAACGGAAACTGGACGATACCGCTGCCAGCTTCAGCCGGGCCAAGGCCGACTATGTCGAGTTTCTCGAGGCTTTCACCGCGTCTCGCCAGCAGGCGAGCCAGCTCACCGGTATCAAGGCGCTCACCGAAAAATTCAACGTGCTGCGTAACGGGTTGATCGAGGGTTATCGCGAGGCCTTGACCAACATCAGTGAAACCCAGGACCGCGCCCGGAAACGTGCGATGTGGATTTCCGGGCTGCTGGGCCTGGTGGGGCTGGCGGTGCTGATCATCGGCTTTATCACGGCCCACGGCATTGCCCGGCGTTTCGGCGCGCCGATCGAGGCGCTGGCCGCGGCGGCGGATGACATCGGCCAGGGCAATTTCGAGGTCACGCTGCCCATTTCTTCCGCCGCGGAGTTGAATCTGCTGACCCGTCGTTTCGGGGTCATGGCCCAGGCACTGCGCGAACACCAGGCCACCAATGTCGATGAACTGCTCGCCGGCCAGCAGCGTTTGCAAGCCGTGCTCGACAGCATCGACGACGGCTTGCTGATGATTGACCGCCAAGGCCAGTTGGAACACCTCAACCCGGTGGCCCAGCGCCAATTGGGCTGGGATGAGGCGCGCCTGGGCCAAGGGCTGGGCGAGGCCTTGGGACGCCTGGAACTGGATGAAGAATTGCACCTGGTATTGCGCGGTGGAACCCTGGAGCGCGCGCCGGAAGACCTGAGCATCGAGGTCGACGGCGAGTCGCGGGTGCTGACCTACAGCCTCACGCCGGTCAGTCATACCCAGGGCCACATCCTCGGCGCGGTCATGGTGCTGCATGACGTCACCGAACAGCGCGCCTTCGAACGGGTGCGCAGCGAGTTCGTCCTGCGTGCCTCCCACGAGCTGCGCACGCCGGTGACGGGCATGCACATGGCATTCGGCCTGTTGCAGGAACGCCTGCACTTCCCGCCGGAGTCCCGCGAGGCGGACCTGCTTAACACCGTCACGGAAGAAATGCAGCGGCTGATGCAACTGATCAATGACCTGCTGAATTTCTCTCGCTACCAGAACGGCCTGCAAAAGCTGACCCTGGCGCCTTGCTCCATCGACGACCTGCTGGAGGACGCCCGGTTGCGGTTCGCCGAACAGGCCCACGCCAAGGGTATCGAGCTGCTCGTGGCCATCCAGGGTCCGTTGCCACGGCTGCATGCCGACGCCGGGCAACTGGATCGCGTGCTCGACAACCTGATCGACAACGCCATGCGCCACACCGGCGAAGACGGCCAGATCCGCTTGCAGGCCCGACGCCATGGCGAGCGGGTGATCATCAGCGTGGAAGACAACGGTGAAGGCATTGCCTACGGCCAACAGGGACGGATCTTCGAGCCTTTCGTCCAAGTCGGACGCAAGAAGGGTGGCGCCGGCCTCGGCCTGGCCCTGTGCAAGGAAATCGTCCAGCTCCACGGCGGCCGCATGGGCGTGTATTCAAGGCCGGGGCAGGGCACGCAGTTCTACATGGCGCTGACGGTCTGACTCACGGCTTAGGCTTCATCATCAAGGCGACGTCCGCGCAGGCGTCGGCCGCGGGTAATCAATTCGATGAGCTGCACCGCGCTAAGGGCATGGGCGAACAGCCAGCCCTGGCCGAACCTCACCCCTTCGCTGCTCAAATAGGAGGCCTGGGCTTCATGCTCGATGCCTTCGGCGATCACCTTGAGTTGCAGGGCATGGGCCATGCGGATGATGTGCGGGGCCACACCGCTGCTGGCGGCGTCGTGGCCCAAGGCGTCGATGAAAGCCTTGTCGATTTTCAGGCAGTCCACCGGCAGGGTTTGCAGGTAGGCCAGGCTGCAATAACCGGTGCCAAAATCGTCGATCAGCACCTGGTGCCCGACATCACGCAGCGATTGCAGGTTATCCCGGGCGACCAACACATCGACCAGCCCGCGCTCGGTCACCTCGAAGGCAATCTGGTTCGCCGAAACCCGATGCAACGCCAGCAGGCGCGCGATGACTTCGCCTATACGCGGCACCATTACATCGCAGGCCGCCAGGTTCACCGAGATATACAGCTGCGGATTGGCTCGCAACAGCTGGCCCAATTGGTCGAACAGCCGCTGCAGCACGAAATCGGTGATCTGGCGGATCTGCCCGGTGTTCTCGGCCATCGGGATAAACAAGTCCGGGCTGGTCAGGGTGCCGTCCGGCCGGCGCCAGCGCAGCAAGGCTTCGGCACCGACGCAGTTGCGGCTGTCGAGGTCGAAAATCGGCTGGTACAACACCTGTAGTTCACCGCGCCGAATGGCCCCGTGCAGTTCGGCATCCATCGACTGGCGGTGGCGTGCCAGCAGAAACACCTGGAAACCAATCCCCAGGCCCAGCACCAGGCTGACGGGCAACATCCACCAAGCATAGGGCGGAACCTTGAAACCGTTGCGCTGGGCAATCAGCACTAGCTGATATTCCGGGCTGTCGGTGGGCATCCGATAGATCAGCCGGGTCTGCGTTACCTGCAAGGCATTTTGGCTTTTCGGCGGCCAAGGCTCCGCGGGCGGCCAGCGTTGTTGGGTGCCCAACACGGGAATGGCCCGCTCGCCATTATCCAGGACCACTAGCAGGCTGCTGCCGGGTGGCAGGTCGACCACGTCGGCCAAATGTCCACGGGAGGTCGCGACGCGGAAATTGCCACGCCCTAGCATCAACGCCGCGCGGTCTTCATCGGGTTCGGTGGTGGTATTGAGCCAATAACTGTAGGTCGGGCCCCGGAGGTCGGGTGGGCGGGTCACCGACAATCCACTCGGGCGCGGGCGATTGGTACAAACGCCGCTGCCATCGATGTACACCGCCTCATAAACGAAACGGTAGTTGAAGCTGACCTCGCGCAAGGTCGCGATCATGTCATCGTCGCAGCCGCGCAAGGGCTGGTTTTGCAGGTCGTCGAGGCTTTCACGCAGTTGCCCGAAGAGCTGTTCCAGCCGGAGCAGGAAGCGCTCGCCCTGGGCATTCATCTGGTCGCTTTCACGCTGCTGGATCTGCTGCACCACCACGAACAGACTGCCCGCCAGCAGCAGGACGGTACTCAGGGCAGCCGCTATCATCGCCAGGAAAAGGGGGCGATGGAGCCAGCTCTGTAGGTTTTCGCGGGCAGCCGTCATCATCGGTAATCCGAAAGTTACCAATGAGTTATAGCCTCTGATTTGGATTTGGCCCGATTCGTCGGACGGGCGTCATTATTTTGTCTGGTTGAGCACTTGCAGAATCGCCGCGCTTTGCGCGTCCGGTGTGCCGTCGAAGCGGGTCGGACGGTAGTGCATCTGGAAGGCGGCCAGCACCTGATGAGTGGCCACATCCCATTCGCCGGTCTGGGGCGTTGGGTAGCCCAGGCGGGCCAGTTCGGCCTGGAACCAACTGGCGGACGGTAGCTGCGCGGCGAAGAGTACCTGCTGGCGCGCGACTGCCTGCTCGTCCGGCCATACTCCCAAGCCCGCCTGCGCCAGGCGCTTCCATGGAAACAGCGGGCCTGGATCGAGCTTGCGCAGGGGCGCGATGTCGCTGTGGCCGATGATGCTGCGCGGGTTGAGCCCGTTGCGCTTCAGGATGTCCTTGAGCAACACGGTCAGCGCCTGGACCTGGGCTTCGCTGTAGGGATACCAGAGACGCCCGGTGGGCGTGTCGATGAAACCCGGATTGACGATTTCGATGCCGATGGAGCTGGAATTGAGCCAGGTCCGACCTTCCCATTCACTTTCCCCGGCGTGCCAGGCACGTCGGCTTTCATCTACCAACTTGTAGATGGTTGCGTCTTTATCGTCGCCAATCAGGTAATGGGCACTGACTTCGCCATGGGTCAGCAGGGCCAGGGAACGTTCCAGGGAGGCCGAGGTGTAATGCACCACCACGAATTGGATGCGGTTGTCATG
The DNA here is from genome assembly GCF_051132015.1 of Pseudomonas sp. Z1-12. NCBI lineage: Bacteria > Pseudomonadati > Pseudomonadota > Gammaproteobacteria > Pseudomonadales > Pseudomonadaceae > Pseudomonas > Pseudomonas sp. Z1-12. Next base: position 6,801,934 of record NZ_CP071647.1, on the reverse strand, counting down.
GTTGACGGAAGGGTGACTGGTGTCGAACCGCGGGCCGCTGGCGCAGCCGGCGAGGACAATTAAAGCAACGATGAGCGAAAGAAATTTCATGGCGGAAGGCATTACGCGCTGGAAGTAATGCAACAGTGTAACGTATCGCCCCGCGATGATCCGGTGCGCGGGACGATAATAAACAAATTGGAACAATTAGCCCTCAGCCCAACTCCACGCGGTTGCGCCCGGCATTTTTCGCCCGGTAGAGCGCCTGATCGGCTCTTTTAAGCACTGAATCGCTGTGTTCGCCCGGCTTGAAGGCCGTCATGCCCACCGATACCGTCACGGTCACTGGCTCGCCCTTGAAATGGAATGGGCAAGCTTCGATGGCCAGGCGCAGCGCCTCGGCCAGCTTGGCGCCAGCGGCCAGGGGCGTATCCGGCACCAGCAGGACAAACTCTTCGCCACCGAAACGCGCGATGAAATCGCTGCCACGAAGGCGCTTGCGCAGGACTGAAGCGATCAGTTTCAACACCCGGTCGCCGGCCAGATGGCCGTAGTTGTCATTGATGCGTTTGAAATGATCGAGGTCGAGCATGGCCAGCAGCAAGCTGTTGCCGTGTTGCTGCCACTGGCCAACTTCATGTTCCAGCCGCTCGGACCAGGCAGCACGGTTGGGCAACCCGGTGAGCGGATCGACCAGCGCTTTTTGCCGTTGCTCTTCGAGATTTTCCCGCACGACCTGGGCATCCTGCTCCATCAGTGCGACCCGATCGGCCAGACTTTTCAGGCGCGTCGACACTTCCTGCTCGCGCTGATCCCGTTGCTGACGGTGTTGGTCCATTGTGCCGAGCAAGCCTTCGAGATGATTCTCCAGCACCTGCTTGAGGCCTTCCAGGTCATCGGCTTGTTGCACGCTGCTTTGCAGCCCGTCCACCTGTTCGCGAATCTGGGTGTCCATTTCCCGGGAGGCCGACAGGTTGTCGGCGTGGTCTTCACTGGCGGCTTGCAGGCTGCTCTGGAAGGACTCCAGCCGATCGTTGAGGCGCTGCAAGTACGCTTCGAATTCATGCTGGCCGGTGTCAGTGATGGCCAGCATCAATACCGCCAGATCATCGAGGATCGGCAGCAGTTCGTACCAATTCAGCCCATTTCGCAGCCGCTCGCGCATGGCTTCGGCTTGTGGGCGATGACGTTCGGGCAAGGTCAGGTCGCCCAACAGGCCCAACAAGGTGTCTTCAATGTGTTTGGCGACCGAGCTGTAGGACGGCTCCGGCGAGTCGGGCAGGGCGTACTGGGCGTCCACGATATCGGCGGCGGCCAGGGGGTCGTCGGGCTCGACTTCTGCTGGAGGCGGCGAGGAGGCGGGAAGGGCCTGAGGCTCCTCCTCGGGCATCAGTTCATCGGGATTCTCCGGGCTGGACGCCGCTACCGGGAGCTCGTGGGCGACCGGGGTTTGCGGCGGGGCGGGCTCGGTTGCTTCGTCCAGCTCGCTGGTTGGCTGAACCACTTCGGCGACAGGTGTCGGAGTGGGGGACGGCGCGACTTGGACCTGCGGCGCAATCGGGCCGACCGGTTCGGGCATCGCCTCGGGTGCTTGCTCCGCGACCAATGGCTGCGGTGCTGGCCCTGGTGCGACGGAGGCTGCATCATCTGCCGGCTCAACGGCTACCGGCAGAGTCGTTTCTGACGCAGGCGCCACGCTGGCCTGGGCGGGCTCGTGGGACTGGGGTGCCGCTTCCTCATGGCCTTGGCCGCCAAACAGCCGTTGCAGCAGACCGGGTCGATTCGGTTCGACAGGGGCGTCCAAGGCGCTCAGTGCCTTGCCTTGCAAACCGCTCAGTTCGCTGAGCAGCAGCGGAATCTCCCGGGCCTGGCCGGCCCGGTCCTCCAGTTGTTTGGCAAACTTCTTCAGCGGCCGGCTGACTTCTTTGGGTAACGGCAGCCTCTGCAACTGGGCGACCAGGGCCGTCAACGCAGCGCTCGTCTGCTCGACTCGGGTTTCGCGGCGTTGCTCGGAATCGAGTACGGCTTTCTCCAGGCGCGGCAGCAGGGCCGCGAGGCCGGCATCCATGTCATCGGTGCGCACCACCTCGCGCATCTCTTTCATGCATTGATCGACAGCCCGGTCAGTGCCCTCGGCGGCCAGGGTGCTGCGCACCAGGCCACGACGCAGCAAGTCGAGCCGGGCATCCCAACGGCGCTCGAGCTTTTCCTGCTGTTCGATGCTCTTGAGGTATTTCTCTCTCCAGCGTTCGGCGTCGTCGCTCATTCATTCGGATCCGCGAGGGGCAGTACTCAGCGCAGGGAATGCATCGGCCGTGAGCGAACCCGGCAAACGAATTTCTACCGCGACCGGCAGGTGATCGGAAATGGGTTGGGCCAGCACCTCGACGCGTTCGAGGGTCAGGGTCGGGCTCAATAGAATATGGTCCAGGCAGCGCTGGGGGCGCCAGCTGGGGAATGTCGCTTCCAGTTGCGGGGCGAGCAGGCCGAGATCGCGCAAGGGCGAGGTCTGCAGCAAGTCGGTGGCGTGAGTGTTCATGTCGCCCATCAGGATCTGATGTTTGTAGCCGCCGATCAGCTCGCGAATGTAGGCCAGCTGCATTGTCCGGGTACGCGCCCCGAGGGCCAGGTGCATCATGACCACGATCAGCGCCTCCGGACCTTCGCCGAAACGCGCCAGGATCGCCCCGCGGCCCTTGGGGCCCGGCAGCGGATGATCTTCGATCGCCCATGGGCGCAGGCGACTCAACACGCCATTGCTGTGCTGGCCGAGGCGTCCGAGGTTGCGATTGAGTTGCTGGTACCAATAGGGAAAAGCGCCCAGTTGGGCCAGGTGTTCCACCTGATTGACGTAGCCTGACCTCAAGCTCCCGCCGTCGGCCTCTTGCAGGGCCACCAGGTCGAAGTCCTTGAGCAGGTCGCCGATTTTCTGCAGGTTGCCGGCACGCCCGGTGTGCGGCAGCAAATGTTGCCAGCCGCGGGTCAGGTAATGCCGGTAGCGCTCGGTGCTGATGCCCACCTGGATATTGAAGCTGAGCAGCCGCAAGCGGCTGTCGCCAGGCAGGCCCGTGGACGTGACATGATGCTCGTTGACCCGTGGTTCATGCAGGCCAACGATGCGTTCGGTACTCCAGCGGGCCATGGGCGTGGGCCGCGCTTAGTTGGCGACAGCCTTGGTGGCCGCTCGCTCTTTGGCGATCAACTGGTCGGCCAGTTGCAGGGCTTGTTCGGCACCGCCGGCAGAGCCGATGTCAAAGCGGTACTTGCCGTTGACGACCATGGTCGGTACGCCGGTGATTTCGTATTTCTTCGCCAGCTCCTTGGCCTTGTTGATCTGGCCCTTGATGGCAAAGGAATCGAACGTGGCGAGGAACTTGTCCTTATCGACACCTTGGGTGGCGAGGAAGTCGGCCATGTCCTCTTTGTCGGTCAATTTCTTGCGTTCTTCCTGGATCGCCTTGAATACCGCGGCGTGAACCTTGTGCTCGACGCCCATGGCTTCGAGGGTCAGGAACATCTGGCCGTGGGCGTCCCATGGGCCACCGAACATGGCGGGAATGCGGACGAAATTGACGTCCGAAGGCAGTTTTTCAGCCCATGGGTTGATCACCGGTTCAAAAGCGTAGCAATGCGGGCAGCCGTACCAGAACAGCTCCACGACTTCGATCTTGCCAGGCGCTGCCACCGGAACGGGGTTGGCCAGTTCGACATAGGGGGCGGCGGGCTTTTCAGCCGCTTGGGCAGTCACGCCGAACAGGCTGGCGGCGACGAGCGCGGCGCTGATGATCAGATTACGCATGCTTTACTCCTGGACAATGAGGGGGCCCGGCAAGGCCTGTTTCTAAGACAGACCGTGGCGGGTTCAAGTTCTCTAGTGTAACGGCAGCGGCCACAAAAAAGGGCGGCCAAAGCCACCCTTTTGATGCTCGCATCGACAGATTAATCGAGCGTTAACGTTGCAAGAGGTGTATCCCCTCGCAACGGCCTTAGTGCAGGCCCTGGATGTAGCTGGAAACGGCGGCGATATCTTCGTCGCTCAACTTGCGGGCAATGGTGCGCATGGTCATCGCGTCACCGTCGTTGGCACGACCGCCTTCTTCCTTGCGGAAATCGGTCAGTTGCTTGGTGATGTACTGGGCATGCTGGCCGCCCAAGTGTGGGAAACCGGCAGCGGCGTTGCCCTTGCCGTCAGGGGAATGGCAGCCAGTGCAGGAGGGCAGGCCCTTGGCCAGGTCACCGCCGCGGAACAGCGCTTCACCGCGAGCCACGAGCTTTGGATCGGCGGCGCCGACGCTGCCCTTCTGGCTGGCGAAATAGGCTGCGATGTCCGCCAGGTCCTGATCGTTCAGGTTGGTCAGCAGGCCAGTCATTTCCAGCACGACACGCTTGCCGTCCTTGATTTCCTTCAGCTGCTTGGTCAAGTAGCGCTCGCCCTGGCCCGCCAGTTTCGGAAAGTTGGGCGCCATGCTATTGCCATCCGGGCCGTGGCAGGCCCCGCATACGGCCGCTTTCGCCTGACCGGCAGCGGCATCGCCAGCGGCGTGGGCTACGCCGGATATCCCCAAGGTCAACAGCAGACTCACGATCAGTTTGTTCATCAGCTAATCCAACTACGGCTAAGGGTTAAAGAGTTATGGACCGGGTTCACTCGCTCATCCACTGGATGATGGCTCGGTAATCCTCGGCACTGCAGTCCATGCACAAACCACGCGGCGGCATCGCCTTGAAACCCTGGGTCACGTGTTGCACCAGCGTCTCCATACCTTTCGCCAACCTCGGCGTCCAAGCTTCCTGATCGCCCTTGCGGGGCGCCATGGGGAGTTGGCCGGAATGACAGGCACCACAAACACGGTTGTACACAGCTTCCGGATCCTGTGTAGCCTGAGCGCTGTAAAGCGGCATCAAGACACCGGCAGCTAGCAGCCATTTCGTCATAAAACGACCTTTTCAGGGTTGGGAACGAGCTGCGTTCTAATGCGCAATTTCGGTCGGTCGCTCCCGTGAGCTTCATCCTACGCTGGGACAAAGCGCACACAAAATCTGCGGCATTATATACTGGCGTCACTGAAACGGAAACGACACAGCTTGCCGCGTCCATTCCCGACGCCGCCCACATCGGAAATCCCATGCAACTGAAGAACCCTATCCTTGGCCTGTGCCAACAGTCCACTTTCATGCTCAGCGCCGCCAAAGTCGATCAGTGCCCAGACGACGAAGGCTTCGAAGTGGCGTTTGCCGGCCGTTCCAACGCCGGCAAATCCAGCGCGCTGAACACCTTGACCCATGCGAGCCTGGCACGCACCTCGAAAACCCCGGGTCGCACGCAGCTCTTGAACTTCTTCAAGCTAGACGATGAACGGCGTTTGGTCGACCTGCCCGGCTACGGCTACGCCAAGGTACCGATCCCGCTCAAGCAACACTGGCAGCGTCACTTGGAAGCCTACCTGGGCAGCCGCGAGAGTCTGAAAGGTCTGATTCTGATGATGGATATTCGCCATCCGATGACCGACTTCGACCTGTTGATGCTCGATTGGGCGGTCGCCAGCGGCATGCCGATGCACATCCTGCTGACCAAGGCCGACAAGCTCACCTACGGCGCGGCGAAAAATACCTTGCTCAAAGTCCAGTCGGACATTCGCAAGGGCTGGGGCGACGCGATCACCATCCAACTGTTCTCGGCACCCAAGCGCATGGGCTTGGAAGAAGCCTATACCGTGCTGGCGGACTGGATGGAATTGGCGGACAAGGGCAGCGAAGAGGCCGAATAAGCCAAATCGCAGGCAAAAAAAAACCCCGGACTTCTTATGGGGAGGGGGAAGTTCGGGGTCCAAGTTCCGGACCGCTAGGGCGGGGTCCAGATATCTGCCAACACTTAACACAACATAGGAGCATTGAAGGGCTTCACCAGCCATTCAGAATCTCTGAGTGGCGATTCACGGGTTTAGTTCAGATTTTTTTGGAAATAACCGTAGGAATTTTCCGAGCTAACGAAGCCATACATGGGTTTGCGGTGATTCAATGCGGTATCGATTGCCGGGCTGACGCTATCGCGAGCAAGCTCGCTCCCACAGTGGGATGGGTGTTGGGCTCGATCTTCGGCTCGACACAAACCCCATGTGGGAGCGAGCTTGCTCGCGATGGCCATCTCCCTATCCTGACAACAATCCCCTGTGGCGAGGGAGCTTGCTCCCGCTGGCCTGCGCAGCAGGCCCCTGCATTTTTCCAGGCAGACCGCATCGCCCGGTTTACGACTGCTGCGCAGCCGAGCGGGAGCAAGCTCCCTCGCCACAAGAGCCCTAGGCCTCAGGACGTGGGAATCAGTGCGCCTCGTCCCAGTTATTGCCCACGCCCACTTCCACCAGCAGCGGCACGTCCAGCGTGGCGGCGGCGCTCATGTGCTGGCGGATCTCTTCGCGCACCTGGTCGACCAAGTCTTCACGCACTTCCAGCACCAGTTCGTCGTGGACCTGCAGGATGACTTTCGCATCCAGCCCTGACGCCGTCAGCCAGCCATCCACGGCAACCATGGCTTTCTTGATGATGTCAGCCGCCGTGCCTTGCATCGGCGCGTTGATGGCGGTGCGCTCGGCGCCTTTGCGCAGGGCCGGGTTTTTCGCGTTGATGTCCGGCAGGTACAGGCGACGACCGAAAATGGTTTCGACGAAACCTTGCTCGGCCGCCTGGGCGCGGGTGCGCTCCATGTAGGCCAGCACACCCGGGTAGCGGGCGAAGTAGCGGTCGATGTAGGCCTGGGATTGCTTGCGATCGACGCCAATCTGCTTGGCCAGGCCGAACGCGCTCATGCCGTAGATCAAGCCGAAGTTGATCGCCTTGGCGCTGCGGCGTTGGTCATGGGTGACGGATTCCAGGTCAACACCGAACACCTCGGCGGCCGTGGCCCGGTGCACGTCCAGGTCATTGCGAAAGGCGTGGAGCAACCCTTCATCCTTGGCCAGGTGCGCCATGATCCGCAGTTCGATCTGCGAATAGTCCGCTGCCAGCAGCTTGTAGCCTTTCGGCGCGACGAAAGCCTGGCGGATGCGCCGGCCTTCGGCGGTCCGAATCGGAATGTTCTGCAAGTTCGGGTCGATGGACGACAGGCGCCCGGTCGCGGCGACGGCTTGCTGGTAATTGGTATGGACGCGGCCGGTGCGGCTGTTGATCTGTTCCGGCAGGCGATCGGTGTAGGTGCTCTTGAGCTTGCTCAGGGAACGGTACTGCATCAGCACCTTGGGCAGTGGGTAATCCTGCTCCGCCAGTTCGGCGAGTACCGCTTCGGCGGTGGAGGCTTGGCCCTTGGCGGTTTTGCTGAGCACCGGCAAGCCGAGCTTTTCGTACAGGATCACGCCCAATTGCTTCGGCGAACCGAGGTTGAATTCCTCACCGGCGATGGCAAACGCCTCACGCTCCAGCGCCACCAACTTCTCGCCCAACTCGACACTTTGTACGCCCAGCAGGTTGGCATCCACCAGCGCGCCCTGGCGCTCGATGCGCGCCAGGACTGGCATCAGCGGCATCTCGATGTCGTTGAGCACCGGGCCCAGGCTTGGCGTGGCGGCCAGCTTTTCCTGCAAGGCCTGGTGCAGGCGGAAGGTTACATCGGCGTCTTCGGCGGCGTAAGGGCCTGCCAATTCCAGGGAGATCTGGTCGAAGGTCAGTTGCTTGACCCCTTTGCCGGCGATGTCCTGGAAATCGGTCTTGCTTTGGCCCAGGTATTTGAGCGCCAGGCTGTCCATGTCGTGACGGGTCGCAGTGGAGTCCAGCACGTAGGATTCCAGCATGGTGTCGAAGGCGATGCCCTGGACCAGAATGCCGTTGTTCTGGTCACCGCCAATGGCGCAGTTGGCCAGGATGTTGGTTTCGAACTTGGCGTGCTGGCCGACCTTGAGCTTGTCCGGGTTTTCCAGCAGCGGCTTGAGCGCCTTGAGCACCGTGTCGCGGTCCAGTTGCTCCGGCACGCCCATGTAGGAATGGGTCAGCGGGATGTAGGCCGCTTCGAACGGGGCCACGGCGAACGACAGGCCAACGAGTTGCGAATGCTGGGCATCGCCGCCGTTGGTTTCGGTGACGAAGGCAAACAGCGGCGCTTTTTCCAGTTTCGCCAGCCACGCGTCAAAGCGCGCCTGGTCGAGGATGACTTCGTACTTGGCCTCGGCAGCGCCGGGCTGTTCGTCGGCCACTTCGACGATCTCCTGGCCGGCACGCTTGGCGTCCCGCTGGTTTTCTTCGAACCAGCTCTTGAACTCCAGCAACGTATACAGCTCGGCCAGTTTCTCGTGGTCGGGCGTGCCCATTTGCAGATCGTCGAGGCCGACATCCAACGGCACGTCGGTCTTGATGGTCGCCAGTTCGTAGGACAGGAACGCCATTTCCTTGTGCTCTTCGAGCTTGGCGGCGAGGGTCTTGGCGCCACGGATCGGCAAGGTGGCGACGATGTCCAGTTGCGCGTACAGCTCGGTCAGGCCGCCGTTGACGCCCACCAGCAGGCCGGAAGCGGTCTTCGGTCCGATACCCGGGACGCCCGGGATGTTGTCGGACGAATCGCCCATCAACGCCAGGTAATCGATGATCTGCTCGGGAGCGACGCCAAACTTCTCCTTCACGCCAGCCACGTCCAGGGCGCTACCGGTCATGGTATTGACCAAGGTAATGTGCCCGTCAACCAACTGCGCCATGTCCTTGTCGCCCGTGGAGATCACCACCGGACGGTCGGCTGCCGCGCTGCTGCGGGCCAGTGTGCCGATCACGTCATCGGCCTCGACGTTGTCCACGCACAGCAACGGGAAGCCGAGGGCCTTGACGCTGGCGTGCAGCGGTTCGATCTGCACGCGCATGTCGTCGGGCATGCTCGGGCGGTTGGCCTTGTATTCGGCGTACAGTGCATCGCGAAACGTCCCACCCTTGGCGTCGAACACCACGGCGAACGGACTGTCCGGATACTGCTTGCGCAGGCTCTTGAGCATGTTCAGCACGCCCTTGACCGCACCGGTGGGCAGGCCTTTGGACGTGGTCAGCGGTGGCAGCGCGTGGAAGGCGCGGTACAGATAAGAAGAACCGTCCACCAGGACGAGGGGGGCTTGGCTCATGAGCAGGATCAACCTTTTCGGCGGGTCCGGGGCTAGAATAGCGGGACCGTTGACGACAAAGGGACAAGGTTATCATGCGTACACTAAATCGCCTGTTACTGGCTGGCTTGTTTGCATTCACCCCGCTGGCCGTCATGGCGGCGGATGACGCGCCCTCGGCGGACCCGGATGTCACCATCCGCACCGAAGGCGATAAAACCATTCAGGAATATCGGCAAAACGGCTTTTTGTACGCGATCAAGGTCACGCCCAAGAACGGCAAGCCTTATTTCCTGGTACGCGCCGACGGCACTGATGCAAACTTCATCCGCTCGGACCAGCCGGATATGCTGATCCCTTCGTGGAAAATCTTTGAGTGGTAATACCGCTCGCGACTTCAACCGGCGCCCGCTGAAGGGCGCCCGTACTGGCAGTTTAACCATGTCTGTGTTCACGCCCCTGGCTCGGCCCGAGCTGGAAACCTTTCTCGCCCCTTACGGGCTCGGCCGCTTGCTTGATTTCCAGGGGATCGCCGCTGGCAGCGAAAACACCAATTTCTTTATCAGCCTGGAGCAGGGCGAGTTCGTCTTGACCCTGGTCGAGCGCGGCCCGGTGCAGGAAATGCCGTTCTTCATCGAGCTGCTGGACGTGCTGCACGACGCCAACCTGCCGGTGCCTTACGCCTTGCGCACCACCGACGGCGTCGCGCTGCGGGAGCTGGCGGGCAAACCGGCGCTGCTGCAGCCGCGCCTGGCCGGCAAGCACATCAAGCAGGCCAACGCCCAGCATTGCGCCCAGGTCGGCGAATTGCTCGCCCATCTGCACCTGGCGACCAAAGGCAACATGATCAAGCGCAAGACCGATCGCGGCCTGGACTGGATGGAGGAGGAGGGCGGCAAACTGCTTTCGCACCTCGACGCCGAACCGCGTCAGCTGCTGGAGGCTGCGCTGGAGGAAATTTCGTTGAAGAGGGTCGGCATCCTGGCGCTGCCCCGGGCCAACATCCATGCCGATCTGTTCCGCGACAATGCGATGTTTGAAGGCACGCACCTGACCGGGCTGATCGACTTCTATAACGCCTGCTCCGGGCCGATGCTGTATGACGTCGCCATCGCCCTGAATGACTGGTGCTCGGATGACGACGGCGTGCTCGATGGCGCTCGGGCCCGGGCGTTGCTGGATGCTTATGCAGCGTTGCGGCCGTTCACGGCTGCCGAGGCCGAGCTATGGCCGACCCTGTTGCGCGTGGCATGCGTGCGGTTCTGGTTGTCGCGGTTGATCGCCGCCGAATCGTTTGCCGGGCAGGATGTATTGATCCATGACCCAAGGGAGTTCCAGCAGCGGTTGGCGCAGCGGCAGACGGTTCATACGATGTTGCCGTTCGCCCTATAACAGCAGGCCGGCGCGAAGGCTTTTGTGGCGAGGGAGCTTGCTCCCGCTCGGTTGCGCAGCGACCGCAAGATTTTAGGGCCGCTTCGCGGCCCAGCGGGAGCAAGCTCCCTCGCCACAAGAGCAGCGGGGTTATAACGACTCCAGGCACCCCGCCAAATCATTCCCCAACTTCTCCAACAACTGCTCATACCCCTGCGCCGTCGCCGGGGTATAGCCGCCCAGCGCATCCAGCTCCGCCAGTTTCACCGGCAACCCGGCCACCAGGGTTTCGGCCAGGCGCGGGCGCAGAGGCGGTTCGCTGAAGACGCAGGTCTTGCCCACCGCCTGCAAGCGCGTGCGCATCGCCGCCACATGCTGGGCGCCGGGCTGGACTTCGGCGGCCACGGCGAACACCCCGGCGTGCTTGAGGCCATAGTTGTCTTCGAAATAATCGAACGCCTCGTGGAAGACGAAGTACGGCTTGCCCGCGACCCCGGCCAGGCGCGTCTTGAGGCGCGTGTCCAAGGCATCGAGGCGCTGATTGAAGCCCTTGAGGTTGTTTTGATAGCGGGCCGCATTCGCTGGATCCGCCGCGCTCAGGTCAGCCGCCATCCTGGCGGCGATCACCCGCGCATTGTGCGGCGACAGCCACAGGTGGGCGTCCACGGTGCCGGGGCGATGGTCGTGATCGTGATCATCGCCCTCATCATGGTCATGATCCTCGTGGGACGCGCTGTCCTGGGCGAAGTGACGCAACTTGAGCCCGGGCAGCTCCTGCACCGCAATGGAGGGCAGGGTACGACCGTTCAACACGCGCGGTAGGAAACCTTCCATGTCCGGCCCAATCCAGTACAGCAGGTCCACCGACTGCACCTTGCGTACATCGGAGGGCCGCAATGCGTAATGATGCGGCGAAGCCCCCGGGGGCAGCAACACTTCCGGAACGGCCACGCCGTCCTGCACGGCGGCGGCGATCAGCTGCAGCGGCTTGATGCTGGTGAGGACCTTGACGTCGGCCTGGGCCGGGCCGATCAGTAGAAAACTTGCGACAAAAGCGACAAAGAGCGAAAAAAATCGGGACACGATGACCACTCGTAGAGGCGAGAACGGGTAACATAATAACGTCTCTCACTAAACTCGTCGCTGCCCATGCCTATTACACCCCTTGCCAGTCGTCCCCACGATCACTCCCACTGCGTGCACAGCGCGCTGTCCGAGGCCGACGCCATCTGCGCGCGCCAAGGGTTGCGCCTGACCGCCCTGCGGCGGCGCGTGCTGGAACTGGTCTGGCAAAGCCACAAGCCACTGGGCGCCTACGACATCCTCGCAGTGCTCAGCGAGCAGGACGGCCGCCGCGCCGCCCCGCCAACCGTCTATCGGGCGCTGGATTTCCTCCTGGAAAATGGTCTGGTGCATCGGATTTCGTCGCTCAACGCCTTCGTCGGCTGCAACCATCCGGAGCACGCCCACCAAGGCCAATTCCTGATTTGCCGCGAATGCCACGCCGCCATCGAGCTGGAACAGAAATCCATCAGCGATGCCATCGTCGCCAGCGCCAGGGAGGTCGGTTTCGTGGTCGACACCCAGACCGTCGAAGTCGTCGGCCTCTGCTCCGGCTGCCAGGGGGCCTGATGAGCAACGCGCTGATCCGCCTCGAGCAGGTGGCCGTGACGTTCGCCGGGCAGAACGTGCTGGACAACATCCACCTGAGCGTCGAGCCGGGGCAGATCGTGACCTTGATCGGCCCCAACGGCGCCGGCAAGACCACCCTGGTGCGCGCCGTGCTGGGTTTGCTCAAGCCCGACAGCGGCATCGTCTGGCGCAAGCCCAGGTTGCGCGTCGGCTACATGCCGCAAAAACTCCACGTCGACCCGACGCTGCCACTGTCGGTGCTGCGTTTCCTGCGCCTGGTGCCTGGGGTGGACCGCGCCCGGGCCTTGGCTGCGCTCAACGAGGTCGGCGCCGAACAGGTGATTGACAGCCCGGTGCAAAGTGTCTCCGGCGGCGAGATGCAACGCGTGCTGCTGGCCCGCGCCCTGCTGCGCGAACCTGAACTTTTGGTGCTCGATGAGCCGGTGCAAGGGGTCGATGTGGCGGGGCAGGCCGAGCTGTACAGCCTGATCACGCGCCTGCGCGACCGCCATGGCTGCGGCGTGTTGATGGTCTCCCACGATTTACACTTGGTGATGAGTACTACCGACCAGGTGGTCTGCCTCAACCGCCACGTCTGCTGCTCCGGGCATCCCGAGCAAGTCAGCGGCGATCCGGCCTTCGTCGAGTTGTTCGGAAAGAACGCACAAAGCCTGGCGATTTATCACCACCACCATGACCACGCCCATGACCTGCATGGCTCGGTGGTCAGCGCCCCTTCTGCTTCCAATCATGTTCATGGAGACGGCTGCAAGCATGGCTGATTTTCTGCTGTACGCCCTGCTCGCAGGCTTGGCACTCGCCCTGGTCGCCGGTCCGTTGGGTTCGTTCGTGGTCTGGCGGCGCATGGCCTATTTCGGCGACACCTTGTCCCACGCGGCACTGCTGGGCGTGGCCCTGGGTTTTCTGCTGGATGTCAGCCCGGCCATCGCGGTGACCGTCGGCTGCCTGTTGCTGGCGGTGGTGCTGGTCACCCTGCAACAGCGCCAGCCACTGGCGTCCGACACGCTGCTGGGCATCCTCGCGCCGAGCACGTTGTCCCTCGGGCTGGTGGTGCTGAGCTTCATGCGCGACGTGCGGATCGACCTGATGGCCTATCTGTTCGGCGACCTGCTGGCGATCAGTCCGACGGATCTTGCCTGGATCCTGGGCGGCAGCGCGGCGGTGTTGCTGTTGCTGGTGGCGCTGTGGCGACCGTTGCTGGCGGTCACCGTCCATGAAGAACTGGCGCGGGTCGAGGGTTTGCCCGTGGTCAGCCTGCGCTTGGCGCTGATGCTGCTGATTGCGGTGGTCATCGCCGTGGCGATGAAGATTGTCGGCGTGTTGCTGATTACTTCATTGCTGATCATTCCGGCGGCTGCGGCACAGCGTCACGCCCGCTCGCCCGAACAAATGGCCCTGGGCGCAAGCCTGCTGGGCATGCTCGCGGTGTGTGGCGGCCTGGCCCTTTCCTGGTTCAAGGACACCCCGGCCGGCCCGTCGATCGTGGTCAGCGCCGCTGCGTTGTTTCTGCTGAGTTTTGTCCTGCCCCGTCGAGGGGTGTAGACTTGCTCGCTTTTTGCGCAAATAGAGAGTCGCAGGAATGAAGCCGTTCGCCTCCCGTTATCTGCTCCTTGTCGCATTTTCCCTGCTGCTGGGCGCGTGCCAGAGTACTCCGCCGGTCACCCAGGCCCCCGATACGCGGGGCCCGGCCATCGCGCAGCTCGAACAAAGCCTGGCCAGCAATGAGCTGGCCACCGCTGAAGGCCAGTTGGCCGCCTTGCAAGCCCAGTCGCCCGAAGACCCGACGCTGGAACCCTACCAGCGGCAATTGGCCGAGGCGTATCTACGCCGCAGCCAGATCGACCTGCAAAAAGGCGATGTCAACGCCGCCGCCACCGCCCTGAGCCGTGCCCGAGCGTTGATGCCCAAGGCCCCAGCGCTCACTGGCGAGGTCAACAGCGCCATCGCCGAAGCCCGCAAGGCCGACCTGGAAAAAGCCGAGGCCGACCTCAAGGCCGCCGAAGCCAAACCGGTCGCCAAGGTGATCGACCCGAGCGCACCCAGCACTACCGTTGCGCTCAACATAGCCGATATTCAGCAAATGCGTCGGCAATTGGACGCCATCGCCGCCGATGTGGTGAACTATCAATGCGACGTCAGCATCCAGGCGCCGCGTACCGATGATTATCCGTGGTTGGCGACGTTGCTGAGCAAGCGGGTCAAGAAGCTGGATCCGGGGTTTGACCTGAAGCTGCAGAAGCAGATTTTGCGCAGTGTGCCGGCGCAGGTTGTGCTGACTCCGCGTAGGCCCTAAAAGCATCGCGAGCAAGCTCGCTCCCACATGAGATTTTGTGATCGACACAAAACCACTGTGGGAGCGAGCTTGCTCGCGATAGCGCCCTACCAGACAACAAATCCCTTTCAGGCAGCCATCAAGCCGGAACCGCCTTCGCCTTGGGCTCCCGCGCCCAAACCCGATGCTGGGCAATCGCCGCGAAAAACCGCGAAAAACCGCTCGCATCCGCATCTTCGATCAACCCCGCATCCACCTCCAGCTTCAACTCCACCAACAACTGCCGGGCCTCACCATGAAGCCCGATGGCTTTCAGATGCTTGTAGGCCTCCAGCACGTAATGCAACGCCACGCCGTCGCGACTCAAGGCCTTGATCGACTCCGCGCCACCGGGCACGAACACCGCGTCAAAGGCAATCGACGGCAAGCCTTCCATGGACGCATCCACCGCCAGGGTTTTCCCATCGACCGTGGTGACCGGCGCAGAAGTCGGCCCTAGCACTTTGGCGTGGGCGCCCTCAGCCTCCAGAGACTGCTTGAGCACATCGATGATCGCGCCATCGACACCGTTGGCCACCAACACCGCCACTTTGCGCGTCTTGATGTCGCCGGACAGCAGGTTCGCCTGGCTCAAGGCCGGGGATTGCTCCAGCGATGGCGTCGGAACATCGACAGTTCCAGCGGTCGGTGCCGGCAAGCCGAGGTTTTTCGCTACCCGCCCGGCCAATTCCAGGTCGACGTTGGCCAGGATCTCATTGACCTGCCGCGCCCGGATGAACTCACGTTCGACCTTGCCCAGCTCGAAGCTGTAGGCGGCGATGATGTGCTCTTTTTCGTGGGGGCTCATGCTCTTGTAGAACAGCCGCGCCTGGGAGAAATGATCGGCGAACGAATCGCTGCGTTGGCGGATCTTGTAGGCATCGATACGCTCTGGGTAACTTTCGAAGCCGCCGTCCTGCGGGCCGGGCGGAGTTTCCTTCGGCCAGCCGCCGTCGATGGAGTTCGGCTCGTAGGACGCCCGCCCCTTGTCGATGGTGGTACGGTGCATGGCATCGCGCTGGCCGTTGTGCACCGGCGTAATCGCCCGGTTGATCGGCAGCTCATGAAAATTCGGCCCACCGAGTCGGCTGATCTGCGTATCGGTGTAGGAAAACAGCCGGCCTTGCAGCAGCGGGTCGTTGGAGAAGTCGATGCCTGGAACGATGTGCCCAGGGCAGAAGGCGATTTGCTCGACTTCGGCGAAGAAGTTGTCCGGGTTGCGGTTCAGCACCATCTTGCCCAACGGGGTGATAGGCACAAGTTCTTCGGGAATGATCTTGGTCGGGTCAAGCAGGTCGAAGTCGAAGTTGTGCTCGTCCTCCTCGGCAACGATCTGCACGCCGAACTCCCATTCCGGGTAGTCGCCCATCTCAATGGATTCCCACAGGTCGCGACGATGGTAGTCGGTGTCCTTGCCCGCGAGTTTCTGGGCTTCGTCCCACACCAGGGAACAGGTCCCGGCCTTGGGTCGCCAGTGAAACTTGACGAAGCTACTGCGGTCTTTCGGCATTGATCATACGGAAGGTGTGCACCCCAAAGCCCTGCATCGTGCGTAGGCTTTTTGGAATGGCCCGGTCAGACATCGCCCAGATCACCATGTGGGCCGATTCCGGCACCAGCGAGACGAAATCCCAGAAGGTGTCGTGGGCCGAGCCGCCCGTAGGAATTTCGTTATGGGGCTCGGGTTTTACCGCGTGGACAAAGTCCGGAAACTTCACCGCGTCCTGAATGAAAAACACCGGCATGTTGTTGCCCACCAGGTCGAAGTTGCCTTCGTCGGTGAAGAACTTCACCGCAAAGCCGCGCACGTCCCGCACGGTGTCACCGGAACCCCGTGGGCCTTGCACGGTGGAAAAGCGCACGAACACTGGCGTCTTTTTACTCGGGTCTTGTAGGAAACCAGCCTTGGTCAGGGCCGCATGGGATTCATAGGCCTGAAAGTAGCCATGGGCGCCCGTGCCGCGGGCGTGAACGATGCGCTCCGGGATCCGTTCATGGTCAAAGTGCGTGATTTTTTCACGCATGATGAAGTCTTCCAGCAGCGAGGGCCCGCGTGGGCCGGCGCGCAAGGTGTTCTGGTTATCGGCGATCTTCACGCCCTGGTTGGTGCGCAGCGCCTGCTCGGTGGCGTCGGAGCGAAACTGTTCCAGGCTTTCGAGCTTGGCGTTGGTGTTACCGCGGTCCAGGGTGTCGGTCCCGGCCAGTTGGCTCTTGTCGACCGTGGGCTTGTTGATACTCATCAGGCATGACTCCTCTTTGCGTTCCCTGTGGCGAGGGAGCTTGCTCCCGCTTGAGCGCAAAGCGCTCACAAAGGGCTGCTACGCATCCCAGCGGGAGCAAGCTCCCTCGCCACGGTCATTTCATTCAATGAACAACGTCTACGCCGTAGACTGGACTCTGGAGTTCGACGCAGTTTCGAGTGGCTTAATGAGTGACCCATGCCGTTTGGCTGTGTTCCTTTTTTATGGCCTTTGATCGCGTTATTGCCAAATGACTGGTCCGATCGCAAATAAATGCTAAGAACCTCTATACGGACAGGCTAAAATGCGCGCCCGGCTAACCGCTGATCCTTTTCCAACGCGCCCCACAAGGTTCGCTACGTGATCGAGTTTCAAAACGTCCATAAAACCTACCGGGTTGCCGGTAGGGATATCCCCGCCCTGCATCCGACCAGTCTGACGATTGAGAACGGTCAGGTCTTCGGCCTGATTGGCCATTCCGGTGCAGGAAAAAGTACCCTGCTGCGCCTGATCAATCGCCTGGAAGATTCCACGGGCGGCAAGATCATCGTCGACGGCGAAGAAGTCACTGCCCTGGATGCCAGCGGCCTGCGCCGTTTTCGCCAACAGGTCGGGATGATCTTCCAGCACTTCAACCTGCTGGCGTCCAAGACCGTGGCCGACAACGTGGCCCTGCCGCTGACCCTGGCCGGCGAGTTGTCCCGTAGTGACATCGACCGCCGCGTCGCCGAGTTGCTGGCACGGGTAGGGCTGTCCGACCACGCCCGCAAATACCCGGCGCAGCTGTCCGGTGGCCAGAAGCAGCGCGTCGGCATCGCCCGCGCCCTGGCGACCAAACCCAAAATCCTGCTGTGCGACGAGGCCACCAGCGCCCTCGACCCGCAGACCACTGCCTCGGTGCTGCAACTGCTGGCAGAGATCAACCGCGAGCTGAAACTGACCATCGTGCTGATCACCCATGAAATGGACGTGATCCGCCGCGTTTGCGACCAAGTGGCCGTGATGGACGCCGGCGTGATCGTCGAGCAAGGCCCGGTGGCCGAGGTGTTCCTGCATCCGAAGCACCCGACCACCAAGCGTTTCGTCCAGGAAGACGAGCAGATCGACGAAAGCGAACAGCGCGACGATTTCGCCCACGTCCCAGGACGCATCGTGCGTCTGACGTTCCAAGGCGACGCGACCTACGCGCCATTGCTCGGCACCGTCGCCCGGGAAACCGGTGTGGACTACAGCATCCTGGCCGGTCGCATCGATCGCATCAAAGACACCCCCTACGGGCAACTGACCCTCGCCATCACCGGCGGTGACATGGAGGCGGCCTTCGCCCGCTTCACCGCGGCCGATGTCCACATGGAGGTGCTGCGCTGATGGAATTTTTTGCAAACGTCGACTGGCTGGAAATCTGGCTGGCCACCGGCGACACCTTCCTGATGCTGTTCGGCTCGTTGCTGTTCACCGTGCTGCTCGGCTTGCCCCTGGGCGTGTTGCTGTTCCTCTGCAGCCCGCGCCAACTGCTCGAAGCCCGCGGTGTTTATGCGCTGCTGTCGCTGATTGTGAACATCCTGCGTTCGCTGCCGTTCATCATCCTGTTGATCGTGATGATCCCGTTCACGGTACTCATCACCGGCACCTCCCTGGGCGTGGCCGGCGCGATTCCACCGCTGGTGGTCGGCGCGACACCGTTCTTCGCCCGCCTGGTGGAAACCGCCCTGCGCGAAGTCGACCGCGGCATCATCGAAGCCACCCAGGCCATGGGCGCGACCACGCGGCAAATCATCGTCAACGCCTTGCTGCCAGAAGCCCGCCCGGGCATTTTTGCCGCGATTACGGTGACAGCGATTACGCTGGTGTCCTACACGGCCATGGCCGGTGTAGTCGGCGCCGGTGGTCTGGGCGACCTGGCGATCCGCTTCGGCTACCAGCGTTTCCAGACCGATGTGATGGTGGTCACGGTGGTGTTGCTGCTGGTGCTGGTGCAAGTCCTACAGACCGTGGGCGACAAACTGGTTGTGCATTTCTCTAGAAAATAAGGCCTCGGGCCAATAAACATGAGCCGGCCATTCGCTGGCAGGCGCCAAGAGCAGGCGCCCCACAAGGAGTTAGCTGAATGAAAAAACTACTGGTTGCCTTCGCTGCCGTCGCAGCGTTCTCTGCCCACGCCGCCGACACCCTCACCGTCGCGGCTACCCCGGTGCCCCACGCGGAAATCCTCGAATTCGTCAAACCAGCCCTGGCGAAGGAAGGCGTGGACCTCAAGGTCAAAGTCTTCACCGACTACATCCAGCCCAACGTACAGGTGGCGGAAAAGCGCCTGGACGCCAACTTCTTCCAGCACCAGCCGTACCTGGATGAGTTCAACAAGGCCAAGGGCACGCACCTGGTGAGCGTGGCGGGTGTGCACCTGGAACCCCTGGGCGCGTATTCCAGCAAGTACAAGGCACTGACCGAACTGCCGGGCGGCGCCAACGTGGTGATCCCGAACGACGCGACTAACGGTGGCCGTGCGCTGTTGTTGCTGGCGAAGGCTGGGGTGATCAAGCTCAAGGATTCGAACAACATTCTGTCGACGACCAAGGACATCACCGAGAACTCGAAGGATTTGAAGTTCCGTGAGCTGGAAGCGGCGACCATTCCGCGGGTGCTGACTCAGGTGGATCTGGCGTTGATCAATACCAACTATGCGTTGGAAGCCAAGCTTGATCCTTCCAAGGATGCGTTGGTGATCGAAGGTAACGACTCGCCTTATGTGAACATCTTGGTGGCCCGTCCGGACGACAAGGACAGCGAGGCGATGAAGAAGCTGGTGGCGGCGCTGCATACGCCGGAAGTGAAGGCTTTTATTCTTGAGAAGTACCAAGGCGCGGTTTTGCCGGCGTTTTGAGCTGATCAGGTGGTGAAAAAACGGGGCTGCGTGGGAATGCAGACCCGTTTTTTTATGCTCGGAATATGCGGCGTCACGGAAAGACCCGCAAGATCACGGGCTATCGCGGATCAACGTTATCCAACACCCGATTCGCCAGCAACGAACTCAATTCAATCAACTGCTGAATGCCTAGGAGGATATGGCGCCGCTGGCCTTCCAAGTCGAAGGCCAGGTTGCTGACCATCGCATCAGCTGCCGCCAGGGTTTCACTGAGGTTGGCGAGGAGGGATTCGTTGTCGGCGTTTTTTGCGACGGTGAAGAGCTGGTCCGGTTGGGACGCCTCTTCGGACTTTTCCGGTTTTGGTCGCAGGTAATAATCCAAGGCGCGATTGGTGGCTTCGTCGTGTTTCTTGGCTTTGGATTTGGTTCTCGGGGTAGCTTGGTCCGCCTCTGGCGGATTCGGGGTAGGCTTGAACATATACTAAGTCCTGTAAGTGATGCCGCAACCCTCTAGCTACTAAACAAGGGGTGGCAGCTGTACGCAGGTTAGTAGACCGGGGACTTAGCAAGCCGGCGCGCCCGAGGGCGCCCTGCGCACAACCGCCATCAAATACAGGCATGGAAATACCTGACTGATAGGAGCCTTGCACCTTACTAAATACCAACGGGCTACTAAACCCGACCACTGATGGGCAGTGGCAGGAAAACAATAGAACCCATGGTCAAGGCGCACAAGCGGGCGGATTCTGGCGTAGTTGTAGGCAATGGCGCAAGGATTCGTAGCTTGATGGAAGGATCGCGCCAGCGGAATAAACAGGGCTTGGTTTTGGCCCGTAAATCGGGCTAGACGGGTTTGCGGTTGGGGTTCGAAGTGGGTAATACGGTTTTGTCTGTAGGTATTTTTCGGGGTGGGTGAGGGCTGCTTTGCAGCCCAGCGGGAGCAAGCTCCCTCGCCACGTTTGACCGGTTGGGGATTCGGCGAGGGCGGCGGGAACGACGCGGGCTTTTTCAGCAATCACTGGCTCCCGAACCTCTATCCGCATTTGCCCAGTGTTCGGGCCGAATGAACCCTAGGATCTGCTTCATTGTTCTACGACCCTCATGATAAATTCCCGCCGCGACCTCTAATCAATAGAGGGCATTCAGGGAGAGAAATCAGTGATCAAGTCTTTGTTGGTTGGGGCGTTGCTGGCAATGGCATCCGCATCGGCATCCGCGATGAGTTGCGATAACCCTAGAAACGCCTATGACAGAACCTATTGCGCGTCGCTGAAAATGGTTCAGTCGGATCAGGACATCAACGATCAATACAAGAAGACGATGAGTGCCCTGAACCCGGATCAAAAGAAAAAAGTGAAAGCCGCTCAAATCCAGTGGATCAAAAATCGTGACAGCGCCTGTTCCAACGATGGCCTGCTCTACCTGGACTGTGCCAACGAGAAGACCGAGGCGCGTATCGTCATACTCAAGGCTGTCGAGCGCGAGTGCCGTGCTGCCGGTTGCGACGACGCCAAGCTGTCGCAAGTCGAGTAACCCGGAAACAACTTGCCCTCGCGGAAAAACCCGACGTAACGCGTCGGGTTTTTCTTTGGCGGGTTCGATGATCTGATTTTGAGCTACCGGGAGGCAGGATTGATCCCGGCCTGATTCCTGTAAAGAAGATGATGCAGTTTGTTTGTAGGAATGGTTGGGGCTGCTGCGCAGCCCAGCGGGAGCAAGCTCCCTCGCCACGGGGTTTCGGTTCAATCGGGGCCTTGGGTGTAATTCAGTTGTTTGCGTTGGTGGCAGGGTGCCACAATCGCCGTTTTCGTTGCGTCACGATCAGGTGGATCAAATGGATGGCCCAAGATCTCGGAACGGCCAGGCTTCTTTCATAGCCGAGCAGGTGCGAACGGACCGATTGCAGCAACTGTTTCGCCAGTCCGTTTCTGCGGTTTTCGGCAGTTACCTGGCGGCCATCATGCTGAGTTGGCTGTGTTGGGACCGGTTTGAGCACAGCGTCATTCTTTGGTGGATTGCCATCCTGACCGCATCGACGCTGTTGCGTATCGCGATGTTTGTCGCCTATTTCCGCAGCGACGAAAGTGAGCGCACGCCGCAACGCTGGGAGCGCCGATACTGGGTCACGCTGGTGCTGTCCGCCAGCATCTGGGGCGGCGGGGCGTTTGTGCTCATGCCGGCGGATGATCTGTTATCCCAGGCGTTGGTCATGCTCTTCACCGTCGGAATGTCCGTCAGCGCGGTGTCCTGCTATTCGGCTTACCGCGACATGACGCTGGCTTCCATTGGCGTGGTGCTGTTCCCGTGCACCGCCTGGCTGCTGTTTCAACCGTCGCCGATCCAAGTCGGCATGGCCCTTTCGATCCTGGTGTTTGCGGCATTTGCCGCCCGGGCCACGCACAAGATGTCCCAGGCACTGGAAATCGCCTTTCGACTCACCCGTGAAATGGAACAGGCGAACAGCATTTCGACCCGTGCCGCACAAACCGATGAACTGACCGGCCTGAAGAGTCGGCGGGCTTTTTTCGAGCATGCCCAGCAGCTTTATGACGAATGTAAGAGCAGCCGGTTAGGGTTGTGCGCCGTCATGTTGGACATGGATCACTTCAAGCACATCAACGACACCTACGGCCATCAAGTGGGAGATCAGGTTTTACGCGAGATGGGGGCGGTGATCAGTTCATCGTTTCGGGCAACCGATATCCACGGACGGCTCGGTGGGGAAGAGTTCGCCATCCTGCTTCCGGATACGTCCCTCGAAGTTGCGACCCAAATTGCAGAACAGCTCATCGATACGATTTCGGGTTTGATGATCGAGCCCGTTCAGGGCATATCCGCCAGCCTTGGCGTGGCGTCGACGGGGGCCTGTAATAAGGACCTTCACAGCTTGATGAACGACGCGGATAAGGCCCTGTATCGAGCGAAGGCGTTGGGGCGTAATCGAGTGGCGGTTGCTTAGTTGGGTTGGCTTTGCCCAGAGCGAAACCAAAAAAGAACCGCCATACGGCTAATGCCTGTCAGTTAAGCAGCAAACCTGTGGGAGCAAAGCTTGCTCGCGATTGCGGTAAGCCAGCCGACAACGATGTTGGCGACTCTGCCGCTATCGCGAGCAAGCTTTGCTCCCACAGGATTTATGTCGTTTGCTCTTAACTGACAGGCATTAGCCAATTCGGCGTTTTTTTATCAGCAGAAAAATCAGGGTGTGGCACCGGCCATACGGCCCACAGGTTCAAGCTCCTTACCCTTGGCGAGGCTAACCGACAAGAACTGGCGCTCAATAGTGGTCGCGCAGCCAGCCAGACGGCGGGCCTCCGCTTGGTATTGAGTTGCAAGCGATGATTTTGGAGTGCGCTTGGAAGCCTTCATGGAAAACTCACAATAGAACTGGGATTCATGGGCAGGGCGAAAAGACAATAGAGTCCGTGGGCGAGGCACACAAGCAGGTGGGTTCTGGTGTGGTTGTAGGCAAAGGCGCAAGGATGTGTGGGCTGGTGGAGGCGTGGTGGTCGGGCGTTGATCGTACCCACGCTCTGCGTGGGCATGCATCCCGTGGCGCCTCTGCGTCACCCTTCAGAAGCGGAACGCGGAGCGTCCCTGGCAGCACTCCTGCGTAGAGCGTGGGAACGATCGAAAAAACCATCATTCTGCTTTATGAATTTTCCCCTCTATGAAGGCCTGCCACTGCGCTGGCCTTGCTGATTTCCCTGGAAACTCCTTCCCCTTGGCTTACCTCGCGGCCCCGCAGGCTAGCGATACCGAACCGCCTAAAAATAAATTTCCTTTTAGATCAATCGTTTAATTCAAAAACGGCAAATCTTTGAAAATTTATCTTGCGCGCTAATTATTCATCCGTTAACTTTATCTCAACTTGTTAGCGCGCAAACATTTAGCGCCAAACTAAATCGATCAAACCCATCAGCAAGCGAGGAAACACCATGAACGTTCTCTACACCGCAGTCGCAACCTCCACCGGTGGCCGTGATGGCCGTGCTGTTTCCAGCGACAAGATTCTCGACGTGAAACTGGCCACTCCAAAAGCCCTGGGCGGCGCTGGTGGTGAAGCCACCAACCCTGAGCAATTGTTCGCCGCCGGCTACTCGGCCTGCTTCATCGGCGCATTGAAGTTTGTCGCCAGCCAGAGCAAACGCAGCATTCCTGCTGATGCCTCGATCACGGCACACGTCGGCATCGGCCAGATCCCTGGCGGTTTCGGCCTGGACATCGACCTGCACATCAGCCTGCCAGGCCTGGATCAAGCCGATGCTCAAGCGCTGGTCGACGCGGCTCACCAGGTTTGCCCGTACTCCAACGCGACTCGCGGCAACGTCGACGTCCGTTTGCACGTCACCGTCTAACTCACTTCATCTACGAATAAAAAGGATCAGGACATGAACACTCTCGGCAAAACTCTCGTTGGCTCGCTTCTGGCTCTGTCGCTCAGCAACGCGTTTGCGACTTCTTTTGTTCAACCTACGTTCGCTGAGGGTGGTTCGGATCGCCTGATCGAAAGCCGTGTCGCTGAAGGTGGCTCGGATCGACTGATCCAGAACCGTGTCGCCGAAGGTGGCTCGGATCGACTGATCCAAAACCGTGTCGCTGAAGGTGGCTCGGATCGACTGATCCAAAACCGCGTAGCCGAGGGCGGCTCGGATCGCCTGATCCAGAACCGTGTCGCCGAAGGTGGCTCGGATCGATTGATCCAAAACCGTGTCGCCGAAGGTGGCTCGGATCGACTGATCCAAAACCGTGTCGCTGAAGGTGGCTCGGATCGACTGATCCAAAACCGCGTAGCCGAGGGCGGCTCGGATCGACTGATCCAGAACCGTGTCGCTGAAGGTGGCTCGGATCGACTGATCCAAAACCGCGTGGCCGAAGGCGGCTCGGATCGTCTGATGGAAAACAGAGTGAGCTGAACGATCCCTTCACCACTCCGAAAGCCGGTCGAACCCACCCATGTTGCTTCCAAAACAAAAGCGCCGCTTATCTCTCACGAGGAAGCGGCGTTTTTTTACGTGTCATAAGTCCTAAACGATGCTATCCACCACACCGCCATCGACACGCAACGCCGCTCCGGTGGTGGCCGAGGCCTGCTCCGAACTGGCGTAGATGATCATGTTGGCGACTTCCTCGACGCGCGCCGCGCGCTGGATGATCGAGGTGCTGCGGTGCTCGTTGACGAAATCTGCCGCGACCTTTTCCAGGCTTTCCCCGCTGCGCTCGACGTCTGCCTGGAGCATCTGGGCAACGCCTTCGGAAAGGGTCGGCCCTGGCAACACCGAGTTCACCGTCACACCCGTGCCGGCGAGGCGCTTGGCCAGGCCGCGAGCGATGGACAGTTGCGCGGTTTTGGTGAAGCCGTAGTGGATCATGTCGGCAGGAATGTTCACGCCCGACTCCGACGAGACAAACACAATCCGCCCCCAACCGCGCTCGACCATGCCCTGGGCGTAGGCCCTGGAAATTCGCACGCCGGACATCACGTTGGTTTCGAAGAAGCGCTGCCATTCGCTGTCTGGCGTTTCGAAGAAGTCTTGCTGTTTGAAAATGCCCAGGTTGTTGATGACGATATCGAAGCTTGGGTGCTGGGCGATGAGTGCCTGGCAGCCGGACTCATGGCTGAGATCGCCGACAAAGCCAGTCGCCCTTGAAGAGAGGGCGCCCAAGCGTTGCAACGCATCCTCCACGCTGCTCTCGCTGCGACCGTTGATGACCACGTGGGCGCCGGCTTCCAGGAAGCCTTTGGCGGTCGCAAAGCCGATACCGCTGGTGGAACCGGTGACCAGGACGTGACGTCCGGTGAAGTCGATGTTCATGAGGGGACTCCTTGATGAATGGACCAGAGGAAGTGCGATCGTTCTGGCTGGACAGTCATCCAACGGACGTAGAGAGGGCGTTGCCATCCCGACGTCGCCGATATCGCAGGTCTTTAATCATGGACACGATTGAGGCTTTGCGCCTCTTTGTGCTCAGTCAGTCATCAGGAAGTCGACCACACGGCCAGTTCATAGCCATCCGGATCGATAAAGTGGAAACGTCGGCCACCCGGGAAAGCGAACTCTTCACGGCAGATGGTCGCCCCTGCGGCTTCGAGCCTGGATTGGGTCGCTTCGAGGTCATCGGCGTACAGGATGATCAACGGACCGCCCGTGCGCACCGGTTCACCGGTGGTGAAGCCACCGGTCAGGCGACCGTCGCTGAATTCGGTGTAGGTCGGGCCGTAGTCGACGAAATTCCAGCCAAACACACCGCCATAGAAGGCTTTGCTTCGGGCGATGTCGTTGACATTGAGCTCGATGTTATCGATCTGACGGTCTTTTCCGCGAATTCCCATTGATGCTTCCTTGGCGAGTGGGGGACAAGCAAGCTTAGGGCATCAGCCGACATTCATGTAAATGTGCCGGCCTCTTCGCGAGCAAGCTCGCTCCCACAGGGGTTGGTGGTGTTTTTTGCTCATGGGGTGGGGCTGCTGCGCAGCCCGACGGGAGCAAGCTCCCTCGCCACAAGATTCGGTAGACCCAACCTTTCAGGCCTGCGCGCTGAATCGCTGCGCAGCACGCCGTGCAAGCATCGCGGCTTCCGTCTCTCGCGTTGCCCGTTCGCCCTTGTAGGCCAATTGGTTGAAAAACAACCCGTCCGAAAACTCCTGGGGCGGCACCGAGCCGATGCGTTTGAGCATCGGCGCCAAGTCGATGGTGTTGGCGAAGTTTTCCTTGGTCAGGTTGTAGCGGCCCAGGTAGCTGCCGGACCAGGGCGAGTCGGCGTCGACCATGTCGATAGAGGCGTCGCGGAACGCAACGGCTGCGGTTTTCAGGTCGCTGGATTCGTTGAGCAAATCGGTCAGCCGCTGGGTGTCTGCGCTGCTGAGTTGGCCGGCCGTGTTGAGCACCTTGAGTCGGCCATCGGCCTCGACGGTGAAGCCGTATTTCTTGCCGGCCAGGTCCGGATGGGTTGCCGACAGCGTTGACTGGAAGGTCTCGAAAGAGGTCTTCAGGGTGTTTTTCGCGCTCTCGGCAAGTGCGGCGAATCGAGGGAAGTCCGGCGATTGGGAGCGACCGACCCAGGTTTCGATGACCACTGGCGATTCCACCATGATCTGTGCGTCGTCGCTGGGGTGGTAGATCGCTGCAGGGCCGGCGTTTGCCAACTGCTTTACGGCGTCTGCTGGCGGATGGGTTACCAGCTTCTGGTCGGAGCGGGTGAGGTTGGTGTTGGCGGGAGCGATAGCGGCAGAGCTAACAGAGAATTCCATTTCATCGGTCCATGATTGGCGGATACATTGGGTTATCGACAGCGGGGGACCGAGCTTTAGGAGCGAGGGCTGCTGCGCAGCCCAGCGGGAGAGTGGCGTCTGTGGGTGATGCGGCGGCTGACGGGGCGCTTTCGCGAGCAGGCTCGCTCCCACAGGGATTTGGGATGGATGCGATGCCTGTGAATGACCTGGAAAAATTGTGGGAGCCGAGCTTGCTCGCGATGGCGGCGGCACATTCAACATCGATGCAAGCAGACCCACCGCTATCGCGAGCAAACTCGGTTCCCGCCGGGGCTTGGGTGTTCACAGTTTCTGCATCCACCACAAATCCCAAGCAGCCTCGCTCATAGGAAGCAACAGGCCTTCAGTACCACCGCGCCTCGCCCGGCGGGCGTTTCTTGAAGCGTTTCATGCTCCACATGTACTGGCTTGGATAGGCCCGTACATAGCGCTCCACCACTTGGCTCATGGCGGCGCACGAGGTTTCGGTGTCGGTGCTGTACATCGCGTCCGGGGCGGCTTCGAGGATGACTTTGTAGCCCGAGCCATCCGGCAGGCGCAGGGCATGAAGGAACACGCCGACTGCTTTACCGCCAGCCAGCATGTTCGGCACGAACTTGCTGGTCAGGGCCTGGGTGGCGAAGAAGGGCACGAAGATGCCGGCGGATTCGGACGGTTCCGGGTCGGCGGGAATGCCCACCTGGCCGCCTTTGCGCACTTCCTTGATGACGCTGAGGATGCCTTCCTTGGTCGACGCCGCGACTTTGTTGCCCAACTGTACGCGTTGTTTTTGCAGCAGTTCATCCACCGCCTTGAGCTTGGGCGGACGGTAGAAAATGATCGGTTTGCACTGGCTGCAATAGAAGTGGTTGAGCACTTCCCAATTGCCCAGGTGGCTGGTGATGCCAACCACGCCTTTGCCGGAAGCCAGGGCTTCTTTCAGCACTTCCAGGCCTTCGACTTCGCGCACCAGTTCGATGGAGCGCTGGGCCGGCCAGATCCAGGCGCAGGCGCTTTCGGTCAGGGATTTGCCGATGTCCTTGAGGCTCTGGCCCACCAGGCGTTCGCGCTCGGCCGGGTCCATCTCGGGAAAGCACTTGGCGAGGTTGATCCGCACCACGTCGCGGGAACGGTTGGGAAATTTCCACATGAGCCAGCCAATCGCCGAACCCACTGCCTGCACCGCTCGCCAGGGCAGCAGCGCAAACAACCGCAGAGCGCCGACCAGCAAGGCGCCTTTCAACTTATCCACAGGTCACTCCTGAATGTATGGGCCGTGTTGCGAGCCGGCTATTCTAACCGCCGTTTACCAACTCGGCGTAGCGGTCGCAGTCCTGGGTGTGGTCCATGACCATGCCCGAGGCCTGCATCAACGCATAACAAATGGTCGGGCCGACGAAAGTGAATCCGGCTTTCTTCAGGCCTTTGCTCATCGCCACTGCCTCGGGCGTGATGGCCGGCACTTCGGTGCGGTCCTTGAAATGATTGATGATGGGTGTGCCGCCTACGTACGACCAAAGGAACGCCACCGGGTCTTCCAGGGCCAGCCAGGCCTGCGCATTGCGGCGGGCGGCCTTGAGCTTGAGACGGTTGCGGATGATGCCGGGGTCGAGCATCAGTTCATCGATTTCCGCATCGCTCATCTGCGCCACCCGCTGCACATCGAAGCCGTACAACACTTCCCGGTAGCGCTCGCGTTTGCGCAAAACGGTGATCCAGGACAACCCGGCCTGGAACCCTTCGAGCAAAAGCAACTCGAACAAACCCTGCGCATCGCGCAGCGGCGTGCCCCACTCCTGATCGTGATAAGCCATGTACAACGGATCGTCAGAACACCAAAAGCAGCGTGGCATAAGGCTCCAGGGGGCGTGCGCACGAACGAATCGGGTATACTCCCGCTCTTTAAATCGCAGCCCAAGAAACAGGTGAATTTCGTGAGCCAGCCTACGCCAGCCGTGCGTACCTTCCAAGACTTGATCCTCGCCCTCCAGCAATACTGGGCCGAGCAAGGTTGCGTGGTACTTCAGCCCTACGATATGGAAGTAGGCGCCGGCACTTTCCACACTGCCACGTTTCTGCGTGCCATCGGCCCGGAAACCTGGAACGCCGCTTATGTGCAGCCCAGCCGCCGCCCGACTGACGGCCGCTACGGCGAAAACCCGAACCGCCTGCAGCACTACTACCAGTTCCAGGTCGTGCTGAAGCCGAACCCGGAAAACTTCCAGGAACTGTACCTGGGCTCCCTCAAGCACGTCGGCCTCGACCCGCTGGTGCACGACATTCGTTTCGTCGAAGACAACTGGGAATCGCCAACCCTGGGCGCCTGGGGCCTGGGCTGGGAAGTCTGGCTCAACGGCATGGAAGTGACTCAGTTCACTTACTTCCAGCAAGCGGGCGGCATCGAGTGCTACCCGGTCACCGGCGAGATCACCTATGGCCTGGAACGCCTGGCCATGTACCTGCAAGGCGTGGATTCGGTCTACGACCTGGTGTGGGCCGACGGCCCGTTCGGCAAAGTGACCTACGGCGACGTGTTCCACCAGAACGAAGTGGAGCAGTCCACCTACAATTTCGAACACGCCAACGTCGAGAAGCTGTTCGAGCTGTTCGATTTCTATGAGAGCGAAGCCAAGCGCCTGATCGAGCTGGACCAGCCGCTGCCGTTGCCGAGCTATGAAATGGTGTTGAAGGCGTCCCATACCTTCAACCTGCTGGACGCCCGCCGGGCGATTTCCGTGACCGCGCGCCAGCAATACATCCTGCGTGTACGCACCCTGGCGCGTTCCGTTGCGCAAGCCTACCTGCTGGCCCGTGCCAAGCTGGGCTTCCCGATGGCGACCCCGGACCTGCGTGATGAAGTGTTGGCTAAGCTGGAGGCTGCACAATGAGTGCTCAAGATTTTCTGGTTGAACTGGGCACCGAAGAACTGCCACCCAAAGCCCTGAACACCCTGGCCGATGCGTTCCTGGCCGGTATCGACAAGGGCCTGCAAGCCGCCAGCCTGAGCTACGAAGCCAAACAGGTGTACGCCGCGCCGCGCCGCCTGGCCGTGCTGATCACCGCC
Organism: Pseudomonas sp. Z1-12; assembly: GCF_051132015.1. Taxonomy (NCBI): domain Bacteria; kingdom Pseudomonadati; phylum Pseudomonadota; class Gammaproteobacteria; order Pseudomonadales; family Pseudomonadaceae; genus Pseudomonas; species Pseudomonas sp. Z1-12. The sequence continues at coordinate 6,772,139 of NZ_CP071647.1, read as the reverse complement.
CTGGCGACTCAACAGCCGGACCGCAGCATCAACCTCGATGGCCCGCCACGCCAGGCCGCGTTCGATGCCGAAGGCAACCCGACCCAGGCCGCCCTGGGCTTCGCCAAGAAGTGCGGCGTGGACCTGAGCGAAATCGACCAGAGCGGTCCGAAGCTGCGCTACAGCCAGAGCATCAAGGGCAAGCCGACCGCCAGCCTGTTGCCGACCATCGTCGAAGACTCGCTCAATGACTTGCCGATCCCCAAGCGCATGCGCTGGGCTGCGCGCAAGGAAGAGTTCGTACGTCCAACTCAGTGGCTGGTCATGCTGCTCGGTGACCAGGTCATCGATTGCACGATCCTGGCCCAGAAGGCCGGTCGCGATTCCCGCGGTCACCGCTTCCATCACCCGCAAAGCGTGCGCATCACCTCGCCGGCCAACTACCTGGCCGACCTGCGTGCCGCCTACGTGCTGGCCGACGCCAACGAGCGCCGCGAGCTGATCAGCAAGCGCACCGAAGAGCTGGCCACCCTGCAGGAAGGCACCGCCATCGTGCCGGCCAACTTGCTGGACGAGGTGACCGCGCTGGTGGAATGGCCAGTGCCGCTGGTGTGCTCGTTCGAGGAACGTTTCCTTGAAGTGCCCCAGGAAGCACTGATCACCACCATGCAGGACAACCAGAAGTACTTCTGCCTGCTGGACGCCGAAGGCAAGTTGCTGCCGCGCTTCATCACGGTCGCCAACATCGAAAGCAAGGACCCGCAGCAGATCATCGCCGGTAACGAAAAAGTCGTTCGCCCGCGCCTGACCGATGCCGAGTTCTTCTTCAAGCAAGATAAGAAACAACCCCTGGAAAGCTTCAACGAGCGCCTGCGCAACGTGGTGTTCCAGGAGAAACTCGGCAGCGTCTACGACAAGGCCGAGCGCGTGTCCAAGCTGGCCGCGTTCATCGCCCCACGCATCGGCGGCGATGCCCAGCGCGCCGCCCGTGCCGGCATCCTGTCCAAGTGCGACCTGTCCACCGAAATGGTCGGTGAGTTCCCGGAGATGCAAGGCGTCGCCGGTTACTACTACGCCCTCAACGATGGCGAGCCGCAAGATGTGGCCCTGGCACTGAACGAGCAGTACATGCCCCGCGGTGCCGGCGCTGAGCTGCCGACCACCCTGACCGGTGCGGCCGTAGCGATCGCCGACAAGCTCGACACCCTGGTCGGCATCTTCGGCATCGGCATGCTGCCCACTGGCAGCAAAGACCCATATGCCTTGCGTCGCGCGGCGCTGGGCGTGTTGCGGATCCTGATCGACAAGCAATTGGACCTGGACCTGAACGACGCCGTGGCGTTCGCCGTCAATGCGTTCGGCAGCAAGGTCAAGGCCGCCGGCCTGGCCGATGCGGTGCTGGAGTTCATCTTCGACCGTCTGCGTGCGCGTTATGAAGATGAAGGCGTCGACGTTGCGACCTACCTGTCGGTGCGTGCCCTGAAGCCGGGCTCCGCCCTGGACTTCGACCAGCGCGTACAAGCGGTGCAGGCGTTCCGCAAATTGCCGGAAGCGGCAGCGTTGGCGGCGGTGAACAAGCGCGTGTCGAACCTGCTGGGCAAGGCCGAAGGCAACATCGCGGCCACCGTCGAAGCCAAGTACTTCGACAATGCCAACGAGTTCTCCCTGTATTCGGCGATCCAGCAGGCGGACCAGGCGGTCCAGCCGATGGCGGCAGCGCGTCAGTACAGCGAAACCCTGGCACGCCTGGCGGCACTGCGCGAGCCGGTGGATGCGTTTTTCGAGGCAGTGATGGTCAATGCCGAAGACGCCAAAGTACGGGCCAACCGCTATGCGCTGCTGGCGCGTCTGCGTGGGCTGTTCCTCGGCGTCGCCGATATTTCGCTGCTGGGGTAACGCTTGAAACTGCTGATTCTCGATCGGGACGGGGTGATCAATCACGACTCCGACGCTTACATCAAATCGGTGGAGGAGTGGCTGCCGCTGCCCGGTTCGATCGAAGCCATCGCGCAGTTGAGCAAGGCCGGCTGGACGGTGGCGGTGGCCACCAACCAGTCGGGCATTGCCCGCGGTTACTATGACCTCGCCGTCCTCGATGCCATGCACGAGCGCTTGCGCGCCCTCGTGGCGGAGCAGGGCGGGGAAGTCGGCTTGATCGTCTATTGCCCGCACGGGCCGGACGACGGCTGCGATTGCCGCAAGCCCAAGCCGGGCATGTTGAAAACCATTGCCGCGCGTTACGATGTGGCTTTGGCAGGTGTGTGGTTCGTCGGTGACAGTCTCGGTGACCTGGAGGCGGCCAAGGCCGTCGATTGTCAGCCAGTTTTGGTAAAGACCGGGAAAGGCGAGAAGACTCTGGGCAAGACCCTGCCGGTGGGCACCTTGATTTTTGACGACCTGGCGGCGATTGCCGCTGAACTTATCCACAATTAGAGCTCCCAAGACATCCTGATCAAGGACTGTTCGGGAAGCGCTTAAACAGGCGGGCAGTGCCCGCAACGGTAAACGCCGCTATGTCGATATTGCAGGCCATCAGAAGCTTCCTCTTTTACCTGCTGCTGGGCACCAGTTCCTTGTTGTGGTGTTCGTTGAGTTTTTTTATCGCGCCTTTTTTGTCGTTCCGGGCGCGCTACCGTTTCATCAACGTGTACTGGTGCCGCTGCGCACTGTGGCTGAGCAAGGTGTTCCTGGGCATTCGCTATGAGGTGAAGGGCGCCGAGAACGTGCCGGATCGGCCCTGCGTCATTCAGTCCAACCACCAGAGCACCTGGGAGACGTTCTTTCTCTCGGCCTATTTCGAGCCGTTGAGTCAGGTTCTCAAGCGTGAACTGCTGTTCGTACCGTTCTTCGGCTGGGCCATGGCGATGCTGCGCCCGATTGCCATCGATCGCGACAACCCCAAACTGGCGCTCAAGCAAGTGGCGAAGAAGGGTGACGAGCTGCTGAGGGACAATACCTGGGTGCTGATCTTTCCCGAGGGCACCCGTGTTCCTTACGGGACGGTTGGAAAGTTCTCCCGCAGCGGTTCCGCATTGGCGGTGAACGCTGAACTGCCGGTGCTGCCGATTGCACACAATGCCGGCAAATTCTGGCCAAAGGCTGGCTGGATCAGGACGCCGGGGGTCATCACCGTGGTGATCGGCGCGCCGATGTATGCCGAAGGCACTGGCCCCCGCGCCATCGCCGAGCTCAATGACCGCGTACAAGCCTGGAATGAACAGGCACAACGGGACATGGGCTCGCTTCCTCCCGGCCCTGTGGCGGAAGTCCCCACGGAACAAGCCGCTGTTTGAGATCTGTGGATAACCTGTGTACCGTTTTTTCGAAATTCGTTGTTTTTATGCTTTATGTGTTTGTTTTTAATACATATTTCCTAAACACATAAAAGCTGTGTTCAGGTGCATAAGTTTTTATAGCATTCAAAAGATCGCAGCCCTCGGCAGCGCCTACAGGTTGTAATCCAATCCTGTAGGAGCTGCCGAAGGCTGCGATCTTCATTCTTCCAACAGCGGGAATCGCAGGCTGAACGTCGTGCCTTTACCCACCACGCTATGGCACTCGATTTTCCCCTCGTGATGGTCCACCACGGCCTTGACCATGGATAATCCCAGGCCAATGCCATCCACCCCTTGGGCCGACGAAAATCGTCGGTACTGGCTGAACAGGTCCGGCAGTTCTTCGGCGCTGATGCCTTTGCCCTGGTCGGCGACATTGCAGATCAACCAGCCCGATGCGCAATGCACCTGCAGGGAAATGCAGGCGTCGGGCGGGCTGTATTTGATGGCATTTTCCAGCAGATTGAACAGCGCACGGGTCAGCAACGATTGATCCGCCCTCACCATCGCCTCTTCATCTTCCAGTTCATGAACCAACTGGATGCGCTTTGCCTGGGCGATGGGTAGCGCTTGGTCGAGCACATCCAGCACCAGCATCGCGAACAGCGTGGGTTGGAACTGATACGCCTCGGATTCCGCCTTGGCCAATTGCACGAAGCCCTCGGTCAAGTCCAGCGCACGACGTACCTGGCGCTCGATCTGGTCGAACAACGGATGATCGCCGCCCGCCTGGTGCCGCTGCACATCGAGCAGCGCAAGGATTGCCGAGTGAGGCGCGCGCAAATCATGGGAGAGGAAACGCAGCATGACGCTACGCTGTTCTTCCGCCTCACGTTCGGCGCTCAGATCCGTGAGGCTCAGCAACCAGCCAATCGGCGCATCGCCATCAACCGGGAACAGCGCCGCCCGTTCCAGGCGCAAGCTGCGCTCGCGAATATCGCGAAACTCCACCAAGGGCAGTGTGGATAACCGGTGATGCGCCCCATGCTCCAACCCGGGATAACCCAATTGCGCGAGATGCTCGAGCACATCGCCGCCCGCCAGGCCATGGCCGAACAGCTCACGGGCCTTGCGATTACCGAGCAGCAACTTGCCTTGAGGATCGCTGATCATGGTCGCCACGGGCAGGTATTCCAGGCCATCGGCGATGAAGCGCCGGGTGTCGCGGGTTCGGCTCATGGCTTGTTCCAAGGCCATGATCTGCCCCTGCAAACGATCGCTGCCGGTGTACGAAGTACGACGACGTTCCGGAAAAACCTTGGGCTCCGCGTCCAGACGCGCCAGCTCCCAGCCGAAATAGGCCAGCACGACACTCAGGCGTCGCCAATTCCAGATCAAGTAACCGAACATGATGCCCAGCACACTGGCCATGGGCGACCACCACCAACCCTGCGCGCCCAGTACGGCACTGATCAGCAGGGCCAGGCTCATGCCGCCCACGGTTGTCCACAGGGCCAGGCGCGGGCGCAACAGCAACAAACCCAACACTCCTCCCACCAGGCACACCGACAACAACGCAGCACCTGAATGGTCGCCCGTTGATTGGCTGCTCAATGACAGCAAGGCCGTCAACGGCAACAGCAGCAGACTTATCCACAACCACTCCCGCACCAACTGGCGGAACAACCGCTGGACCTGGGTGGGCTCACGACTCTCACGGCGACGCTGGTTACTCATAGGCCTCCTGGCCGAACTCAAGAACTGGGATCTCTTCACAGGTCTGTATCAAGCCCGCGACTATAACGAACTCGATGGGTGGCGCGCTGCTGCCTTTCCCTGCGTGCGGCGAGCCGGTATTGTCGCAGCCAGCGACAGGTCAATGCATCAGCCCCTGGCGGCCTTTCATTGCCACCTGAAGATGTCCGTTATTTTCGAGATCAAGGAATCGCATTCCATGCGTGTCGCCATACTGGACGATGAACCGGCCGAGCTGCGCCGGGTAGAGCAGACCTTGCAACAAATCCCCGGCAGGAACGAGCCAGCCTGGACCCTGCACAGCTTTGAGCGAGGCGAAGACCTGTTGCGGCAATTGCGCCGGGAAACCTTCGACTTGTTGATCCTTGACTGGCAACTGCCCGACCTCAGCGGGCTCTCGCTACTGCGTTGGACCCGCGAACACATGGATTCGCCACCGGCCGCCATCATGCTGACCAGCCGCGACGGCGAACACGACATCGTCCAGGCCCTCAATGCCGGTGCCGACGACTACGTGAGCAAACCCTTCAGGCCCAACGAGCTCAAGGCCCGGGTCACCGCTGTGCTGCGCCGTCATAACCTGCAACGCGCGCCCGCCAGCGACGTGCTGGTGTTCAACGACCTGGCGTTCGACGACGCCGAACTGACCATCACCCGCGCCGGCATTCCCATCAGCCTGACCGAACGGGAATACCGCCTGGCCCGGTGCCTGTTCGCCAACCTCGGCCGACCGCTGTCCCGGGAATACTTCTACGAACGTTTCTGGACCCACGAGGAAATGACCTCGTCCCGCCCGCTCGACACCCACATCTACCGTCTGCGCAACAAACTCGGGCTGACCGCGGATCGGGGTTGGCAGTTGCTGACGATTTATGGGTATGGGTATCGGTTGGAGAGTGTCGCGGCGGGGAGTGAGGCGTCTGTCGCAAGTTAAAAAAGGTCAGTTGGATACCTCTGTGGCGAGGGAGCTTGCTCCCGCTGGGCTGCGCAGCAGCCCCTTTTTGTGAGTGCTCCGTCCTCAAGCGGGAGCAAGCTCCCTCGCCACAATGGATATCAGCTGACCGTCCGCACCAGGCTCCCAGCCTTTGCGATCCGACGGCGCTGTATCAGCAATCCGGACACGACCACCAGCCCGCTGAGCAGCCCCGTCGCCAGGATCTCCACACGGTGGGCTTCCTGGAACAGCATGATGGTCAAGGCCCCGACGATGAAGAGAATCACCGCGTAGGTCAGGCCGGGGAACAGCCACATGCTGAAGGCGATTTTTTCACCACGGGCTATACGTTGCTTGCGCATACGCAGCTGCGAAACCGCGATGACAAGGTACACCAACAACGCAATGGCACCCGAACTGGCCAGCAGGAATTCGAAGACCGCCGCCGGTGCCACGTAGTTGGCAAATACCGCGAGGAAGGCCGCACCGGTCGACAGCATCACGGCCCAATACGGCGTACCACTCTTGTTGGTGCGCTGGGAAACGGCCGGCGCATCACCGCGCTTGCCTAACGAGAACATCATCCGGGAGGCCGTGTAGAGCGCCGAGTTCAAGCAACTGGTGACCGCCACCAACACCACGATGTCGACGATCAGCTTGGCATTGGGAATGCCCATGCGTTCCAGCACCGTCTGGTAGGAGCCGACGCTGGCCAGGAGTGGGTCGTTCCACGGCACCAGGGCCACGACGATGAAGATGGAGACGAGGTAGAACAAGCCAATCCGCCAAATCACCGAGTTGGTCGCCTTGGAAATCTGCTGGCCTGGGTTCTTCGATTCGGCCGCAGCGATGGTCACGATCTCGGTGCCCATGAACGAAAACATGGTGGTCAGAATCGCCCCCAGCACCGCGCCCATACCGTTGGGCAGGAAGCCCTGGGTGTCGAACAGGTGCGAAACGCCGCTGACCTGGCTGGAGGGCAGGAAACCAAAGATCGCCATCACACCCAGGCCGATGAAGCCAATGATCGCCAGCACCTTGACCAGGGCGAACCAGAATTCGAACTCGCCGTAATTCTTCACGCTGAACAGGTTGGTGACCGTCAACAGCAGGGTAATAACCAGCGTGAAGGCCCAGATTGCAATGTTTGGGAACCACGCATGAAGAATCGTTGCGGCAGCGTTGGCCTCCAGCGGAATCACCAGGACCCAGAACCACCAGTAAAGCCAGCCGATGGTGAAACCGGCCCAGTGCCCAATCGCTCGGTCCGCATACGTCGAGAAGGAGCCGGTGTCCGGCGAGGCCACCGCCATTTCGCCGAGCATCCGCATCACCAGCACCACCAAGGCACCTGCGGCGGCGTAGGCCAGCAGCACGGCGGGACCGGCCGCGGCGATCGCGTGGCCGGAGCCGACGAACAGGCCGGCGCCAATCACACCGGCGATGGAGAGCATCGTCACATGACGGGGCTTGAGCCCTTGCGTCAGATTATCGGAAGTTTGCGTACCACTCATTGAGACAACCCTTGGCATTTGGATTTATTCGTACCACCTCGATTCCATCGTTTCCTGTCAATTTAAAAAAACGATGTGTAAGTTATTAAACACGCAAGTTTTACGCCAGAAAACCCGAGGCCCCCGGTAGCCGGGGCTCTTCACAGATTCCTAACCCATTGAGAATGAAGGCTTTATGCCAGGATGTTACCCAGCTACCCCGTTTGTGCCGTTGGGTCCGAGAGGAAGCCGACATTTTCAAGTGTAAAAAAAAAGCCAACGCAGGTGCGTTGGCTTTTTGTTGGAGCGGAGCGCTGCAGAAGAATCAGAAATCCAGGTTGGATACCGCCAGCGCGTTGCTCTCGATGAAGTCACGACGTGGCTCAACCGCATCACCCATCAGGGTGTTGAAGATCTGGTCCGCGCCAATGGCGTCTTCGATGGTCACTTTCAGCATGCGGCGCGAGCCCGGGTCCATGGTGGTTTCCCACAGCTGATCCGGGTTCATCTCACCCAGACCTTTGTATCGCTGGATGGTGTGGCGCTTGGTGCTTTCGGCCATCAGCCATTCAAGGGCTTCCTTGAACTCGGTCACGGCTTTCTTGCGTTCGCCACGTTGGATGTAGGCACCTTCGTCCAGCAGCGTGCTCAATTGCGCGCCGAGGGATACGACGGTCTTGTAGTCGTTGCTGCCGAAGAAGTCGCGGTTGAAGGTGACGTAGTTCGACAGGCCGTGGGAGATCAATTCGACCTCCGGCAGCCAGACGTTACGCTCACGGTCTTCACGCAGGCTGGCTTTGTAGACCAGGCCGGATTTCTCGACAGTGCGCAGGCGTACTTCGTACTGGGCCAGCCAATCCTGCATCGCTGCGTGATCGGACAGTTGCTCCAGGCTCACGGCTGGCAGGTAGATGAAGTGCTCGGTCAGTTCCTGTGGGTACAGGCGCGACAGGCGCTTGAGAGTCTTCATCACCAGGCGGAAGTCGTTGACCAGACGCTCAAGGGCTTCGCCGGAAATGCCTGGGGCATCTTCGTTGAGGTGCAGGCTCGCGTCTTCCAGGGCCGACTGCGTCATGTATTCTTCCATGGCGTCGTCGTCTTTGATGTATTGCTCTTGCTTGCCTTTCTTGACCTTGTACAGCGGCGGCTGGGCGATGTAGATGTAGCCGCGCTCGATCAGCTCCGGCAACTGACGGAAGAAGAACGTCAGCAGCAGGGTACGGATGTGCGAACCGTCGACGTCAGCATCGGTCATGATGATGATGTTGTGATAGCGCAGCTTGTCGATGTTGTACTCTTCGCGGCCTATGCCACAGCCCAACGCGGTAATCAAGGTGCCGACTTCCTGGGAGGAAATCATCTTGTCGAAGCGCGCCTTCTCCACGTTGAGGATCTTGCCCTTGAGCGGGAGGATGGCCTGGGTGCGGCGGTTACGGCCCTGCTTGGCGGAACCGCCAGCAGAGTCACCTTCCACGAGGTACAGCTCGGACAGGGCAGGGTCCTTTTCCTGGCAGTCAGCCAGTTTGCCCGGCAGGCCGGCGATGTCCAGCGCGCCTTTACGGCGGGTCATCTCACGGGCCTTGCGCGCGGCTTCACGGGCACGGGCGGCGTCGATCATCTTGCCGACCACCAGCTTGGCTTCGTTCGGGTTCTCCAGCAGGAAGTCGGAGAAGTACTTGCCCATCTCCTGTTCAACCGCGGTCTTCACTTCGGAAGACACCAGCTTGTCCTTGGTCTGGGAACTGAACTTCGGATCCGGCACCTTCACCGAAATGATCGCGGTCAGGCCTTCACGGGCATCGTCACCGGTGGTGGCGACTTTATGCTTCTTCGCCAGGCCTTCCTGTTCGATGTAGTTGTTCAGGTTACGGGTCAGCGCCGAACGGAAGCCCACCAGGTGGGTACCGCCGTCACGCTGGGGAATGTTGTTGGTGAAGCACAACAGGTTCTCGTTGAAGCTGTCGTTCCACTGCAGGGCGATTTCCACGCCGATGCCGTCTTCACGCTGGACGTTGAAGTGGAACACCTGGTTGACCGCGGTCTTGTTGGTGTTCAGGTATTCAACGAACGCACGCAGGCCACCTTCGTACTTGAACAGTTCTTCCTTGCCGCTGCGCTCGTCCTTGAGGACGATGCCGACACCGGAGTTGAGGAAGGACAGTTCGCGAATCCGCTTGGCCAGGATGTCCCAGCTGAAGTGGATGTTCTTGAAGGTTTCGCTCGAGGCCTTGAAATGGATCTGGGTGCCGGTGGACTCGCTGTCGCCAACCATTGCCATCGGTGCCTGGGGCACGCCGTGGACGTAGGTCTGTTCCCAGATCTTGCCGCTACGGCGAACCGTAAGAACAAGCTGTTCGGACAGTGCGTTCACCACCGATACACCGACGCCGTGCAGACCGCCGGAGACCTTGTAGGAGTTGTCGTCGAACTTACCGCCTGCGTGGAGGACGGTCATGATGACCTCGGCGGCGGAAACGCCTTCCTCTTTGTGCACGTCTACCGGGATGCCACGGCCGTTGTCGCGAACGGTGATGGACTCATCCGGGTGGATGATGATGCTGATGTCGTCGCAATGGCCGGCGAGGGCTTCGTCGATGGAGTTGTCGACCACCTCGAACACCATGTGGTGCAGACCGCTGCCATCGTCGGTGTCACCAATGTACATACCGGGACGTTTGCGTACGGCATCCAGGCCTTTCAGCACTTTAATGCTCGTTGAGTCGTACGTATTTTCTTCGCTCAATGCCTTCACTCCCGATGGTCGTGGGTCTGGGTGATACGGCCCTGTTCCACGTGGAACAGGGCGACTGGCGTTTCCATCTGCCAGCCTTCCCTCAATAATTCGTGGTCTACACAGGTAATGAACACCTGGCAGCGTAAGTCTTCCAGCAAGCGGCACAGGGCGCGACGGTGGGCTTCGTCCAGTTCGGACGGCAAGTCATCCACCAGATAAATACACTGACCGCGACGGGCCTGGCTGACCAGATGCCCCTGGGCGATACGCAAGGCACACACCACCAACTTCTGCTGCCCCCGGGACAAGATGTCCGCGGCGTTATGTGCGCCCAATCTGAGGCGCAAGTCAGCGCGTTGTGGTCCAGCCTGGGTATGGCCCATCTGCTGGTCTCGCTGCAGCGAGCCAGCCAGCACGGCGCTCAGTTCCCGGTCCTTGTCCCAGCCTCGGTAATAGCTGAGCGTCAGGCCCTCAAGCTCAACCAGTTCGCTCAAGGTCTGCTCGAAGACCGGTTTCAAGGCTTTGATGTAAGCGCGGCGGTATTCATCGATTTCAGCGCTGGCCTGACACAGTTCCCTGTCCCAAACCGCTTGCGAAACGGCGTCAAGTGTACCATGCCGCAGCCAAGAGTTTCGCTGGCGCAGCGCCTTCTGCAAGCGTTGCCACGTCGACATGAAACGCGGTTCCACGTGGAACACGCCCCAATCGAGAAACTGCCGGCGAATCTTCGGTGCGCCTTCCAGCAGACGGAAGCTGTCCGGGTTGATCAACTGCAATGGCAGGATCTCGGCCAGCTGTGCCGCACTGCGAGCGTTCTGCCCATCGATGCGGATCTGAAACTCGCCTTGCCGATCTCGCGATATCCCCAGGGCGCTGTGGCCGCCCTCCGCCAGCTCCACCTGGCCAAACACCGTGCACGCCAACTGATCGTACTGGATGACCGGTAGCAGGCGGGTGCTGCGAAACGAACGAGCAAGCCCGAGCAGGTGCACGGCTTCCAGGACGCTGGTTTTACCGCTGCCGTTGGCGCCGTAAAGGATATTGATGCGGGGGGAAGGGGAGAAGGTCACCGGGTGCAAATTGCGCACCGCGGTGACCGAGACGCGACTTAAGGACATCTAGCTGATTCTGATTACAGACGCATCGGCATGACAACGTAAGCCGAATCGTCGTTGTCGGACTCTTGCACCAGCGCACTGCTGTTGGAGTCGGACAGGATCAGACGCACTTGCTCGGTGGTCATCACGCCCAGCACGTCCAGCAGATAGCTAACGTTGAAGCCGATTTCCAGGGAGCCGCCGTTGTACTCAACGCCTACTTCTTCTTCCGCTTCTTCCTGCTCCGGGTTGTTCGCCTGGATCTTCAACTGACCATTGGCCAGTTGCAGGCGAATGCCACGGTACTTCTCGTTGGACAAGATCGCGGTACGGCTGAAGGCTTCGCGCAGCGCTTGGCGATCGCCCAGCACCAGCTTGTCGCCGCCTTTTGGCAGAACACGTTCGTAGTCCGGGAACTTGCCGTCCACCAGTTTCGACGTGAAAGTGAACTCGCCCGTGGTGGCGCGGATGTGGTGCTGGCCCAGCACGATGCTGACATTGCCGTCCGGCTCGGTCAGCAGGCGGGCCAGCTCCAGGATACCTTTACGCGGCACGATCACCTGGTGGCGATCCGGCTGACCGATATCGGCCTGCATCGAGCACATCGCCAGGCGGTGCCCGTCGGTGGCAACAGCGCGGATAACGCCAGCCGACACTTCCAGCAGCATGCCGTTGAGGTAATAACGCACGTCCTGCTGGGCCATGGCGAAACTGGTGCGTTCGATCAAGCGACGCAGTTTGCTCTGGTCCAGGCTGCAAGTCAGCGAACCCGGGCCTTCTTCAACGGTCGGGAAATCGTTGGCTGGCAGTGTGGACAAAGTGAAGCGGCTGCGACCGGCCTTGACCACGAGCTTCTGCTCATCGACCTTGATGTCGATCAGCGCGTCGTTGGGCAGGCTCTTGCAGATGTCCATCAGCTTGCGCGCCGGCACGGTGATGGAACCCGGATCAGCCGGTTCCTCAAGTTGCACACGACCGACCAGCTCGACTTCCAGGTCGGTACCGGTCAGCGACAATTGCTGGCCTTCGACAACCAGCAGCACGTTGGAAAGTACCGGCAAGGTCTGGCGGCGTTCGACGACGCCTGCGACCAGTTGCAGGGGTTTCAACAGGGCTTCGCGTTGAATGGTGAAATGCATGGTCTAGTCCCTTGCCTTAAAAGCTGCGCTGGTGGTCATCAAGTGGTCAGTGTACGCAGCAGGTTCTTGTAGTCCTCGCGGATGTCCGCGTCGGATTCCTTAAGTTCGTTGATCTTGCGGCAGGCGTGCAACACGGTGGTGTGGTCGCGTCCGCCAAACACATCGCCGATTTCCGGCAGGCTGTGGTTGGTCAGTTCCTTGGACAGGGCCATGGCCACCTGGCGTGGACGTGCCACCGAACGCGAACGGCGTTTGGACAGCAGGTCGGAGATCTTGATTTTGTAGTATTCGGCAACTGTTCGCTGAATGTTATCCACAGAAACCAATTTGTCCTGGAGGGCCAGCAGATCCTTCAAGGATTCGCGAATCAGCTCGATGGTGATATCGCGGCCCATGAAGTGCGAGTGAGCGATCACCCGCTTGAGGGCACCTTCGAGTTCACGCACGTTCGAGCGAATACGCTGGGCGATGAAGAAGGCGGCGTCGTGAGGCAGCTCGACCTTGGCCTGGTCGGCTTTCTTCATCAGGATCGCGACCCGGGTTTCCAGTTCCGGCGGCTCGACGGCCACCGTCAGGCCCCAGCCGAAACGCGACTTGAGGCGTTCCTCGAGGCCCTCGATCTCTTTCGGGTAACGGTCACTGGTGAGAATGACCTGCTGCCCGCCTTCAAGCAATGCGTTGAAGGTGTGGAAAAACTCTTCCTGGGAACGTTCCTTGCGGGCGAAGAACTGAATGTCGTCGATCAGCAAGGCATCCACCGAACGGTAGAAACGCTTGAATTCGTTGATGGCGTTCAATTGCAGCGCCTTGACCATGTCGGCCACGAAACGCTCGGAATGCAGGTACACGACCTTGGCATTCGGGTTCTTCTTTAATAAGTGGTTGCCCACGGCATGCATCAAGTGGGTCTTACCCAAGCCTACGCCGCCATACAGGAAGAGCGGGTTGTAGCCGTGCTTGGGGTTGTCCGCCACCTGCCAGGCCGCCGCGCGGGCCAGTTGGTTGGATTTACCTTCGACGAAGTTCTCGAAGGTAAAGGTCCGGTTCAGGTAGCTGGTGTGCTTGAGCGCGCCTTCGACCTGGACGGTGCGCTGTTCGGCCCGCACTGGCGCCTGCTGGGAGCTGGCGCCGGCCATAGGGTCGAAGCTGTCCCGGGAAGGCTCTTCGCTGACTTCGGCAACCTTTTGTGTATTGCGCTTGCTCGAAGCAGGCGCGGGCGCCGGGGCGGCATGGTTGTTGACCGGTGCCGGCGCAGCTTGCTGGGCCTGTGACGCGGCGGCAGCCAGCGGCGCATTGGGCGCGGCGCGGGGTGCCGAGCTGCGTTTGCTGCCTATTAATAAGGACAGCGCAGGCGCCATGCCATTGCCATGCTCGTCCAGCAGTTCCATGACCCGGCCCAGGTACTTTTCGTTGACCCAGTCGAGAACGAAACGGTTCGGTGCATAGACACGCAACTCGTCGCCTTCGGCTTCGACCTGTAGTGGACGGATCCAAGTGTTGAATTGTTGGGCAGGCAGCTCATCGCGCAAAAGCTCCACGCACTGCTGCCAAAGTTCCACTGACACGGATATCCCCTAAGTTGAAAGCCGGTGAGGCAAAAACAAGCGGCCATTGTAGCGAGCAGACGTGCACTTATCCACACGCAGCTTGCTCATCGGCCATGATTTATCAGTACGTTAACCGAGAGAAAGACGACCAGCGGTCGGTGGATAAGCTCTGTGGATAACCGGGCCTGAGGTCGTTGCACAACTCGGGGCGAAACTCGGTGGATAACCGCCCTGTGGATAACCAGCCATTCCACCCACAGCTTATCCGACAGCGCAGCACAGGCTGGCCACCGCTTTCCCGTGTAGTTGTCATTCTCTGTACAGCGCGGATTACAAGGCCTTGGCATGGTTATCCACAGACAAGTGGCGGCCTAGCTTTTATAAGCTTTACAGAAAAGCTTTAAATAATTCCCTTCTTTATATCTATATCTAGCGCTCGGTGATGAATCCGCGAAAAACGCCTGGATATCTATTTAAAGGAAACGCTGGTTGGAAATTGACCTAGAGGCTTGCTTTCTCTAGAATCCCCGGTCTCTTAAAACGGGGGCCATTCCGGCCCGTTGTGGACGAACCAGGTAACACGACAATGAAACGTACTTTCCAACCAAGCACTATCAAACGCGCTCGTACCCACGGTTTCCGTGCTCGCATGGCTACCAAGAACGGTCGTGCCGTCCTGTCGCGTCGTCGCGCCAAAGGTCGTGCGCGTCTGGCAGTTTGATAATCCGGCACTGGAGGTGAGTCAGGACTTCAGTCGGGAAAAGCGTCTGCTTACCCCCCGGCATTTCAAGGCGGTCTTTGACTCCCCTACCGGCAAGGTTCCGGGGAAAAATCTCCTGCTCCTTGCGCGCAGTAACGATCTCGATCACCCCCGACTAGGGCTGGTCATCGGGAAAAAGAGCGTCAAGCTCTCCGTTCAGCGCAATCGCCTCAAACGTCTGATGCGCGAATCGTTTCGCCTGAACCAGGATTCACTGGTCGGATGGGACATCGTTATCGTCGCGCGCAAAGGTTTGGGTGACGTAGAAAACCCCGAATTGATTCAGCATTTCGGCAAGCTCTGGAAGCGTCTGGCACGCAACAAGCCAGTACCAGCAGTCAACACCGAAACTGTAGGGGTAGACAGTCCCGATGCGTAAACTGGCACTCGTTCCGATCCAGTTTTATCGCTATGCCATTAGTCCTTTGATGGCCAGTCACTGTCGTTTCTACCCCAGTTGTTCCTGCTACGCGTACGAAGCCATAGAAAATCATGGCCTCCTGCGCGGTGGCTGGCTGACCTTTCGTCGTTTAGGTCGCTGTCATCCGTGGAATCCCGGCGGTTATGACCCGGTTCCGCCTATCCCTACCTCCCGTTCTTCTTCGATGGCCGAGTAATCATGGATATCAAACGCACGATCCTGATCGTCGCCCTGGCAATCGTGTCCTACGTCATGGTCCTTAAATGGAACCAGGACTATGGCCAGGCTGCCCTGCCGACTCAGAATGTTGCAGCCAGCAATACCGCACCGAGCCTGCCGGATGCTCCAGTTGGCAACAACGCTGCCAGCAATGACGACATCCCACGCGCGGCAAGCGATACCAGCGCTCCTGCCGAAGCCCCAGTGGCCGTAAGCAAAGATCTCATCCAGATCAAGACGGACGTGCTCGAGCTGGCAATCGATCCACAAGGTGGTGACGTCGCCCAGCTGAAGCTGCCGCTGTACCCACGTCGCCAGGATCATCCGGAAATCCCGTTCCAGTTGTTCGACAACGGTAACGAGCGCACCTATCTGGCCCAAAGTGGCCTGATCGGTACCAACGGTCCGGATTCGAACCCGGCCGGTCGCCCGATCTACTCTGCCGAGAAGAAGACTTATCAACTGGCTGATGGTCAGGACCAACTGGTCGTGGACCTGAAGTTCAGCAAGGATGGCGTCAACTACATCAAGCGTTTCACTGTGAAACGTGGCATGTACGACGTAACCGTCTCTTACCTGATCGACAACCAGAGCGCCCAGCCTTGGTCCGGTGCGATGTTCGCGCAACTCAAGCGTGACGCCAGCGACGATCCTTCTTCCAGCACCGCCACCGGCACCGCGACTTACCTGGGCGCTGCCCTGTGGACAAGTTCGGAACCGTACAAAAAAGTGTCCATGAAGGACATGGACAAGGCTCAGCTGAAGGAAACCGTCCAAGGTGGCTGGGTTGCCTGGCTGCAGCACTATTTTGTAACAGCCTGGATCCCGCAGAAAGGCGACAGCAACGTCGTCCAGACGCGTAAAGACAGCAAAGGCAACTTCATCATCGGTTACACCGGCCCGACATTGACTGCCGCGCCCGGTGCAAAAGCCGAAACCAGTGCCGTCCTGTACGCCGGTCCAAAAAGCCAGGCCGTGCTGAAAGAGTTGTCCCCAGGCCTGGAACTGACTGTTGACTATGGCTTCCTGTGGTTCATCGCCCAGCCTATCTTCTGGCTGCTGCAACATATCCACAGCCTTGTCGGCAACTGGGGTTGGTCGATCATTTTCCTGACCATGCTGATCAAGGGGATCTTCTTCCCGTTGTCTGCCGCCAGCTACAAGTCGATGGCGCGCATGCGTGCAGTGGCACCGAAACTGGCCGCCCTGAAAGAACAACATGGCGATGACCGGCAGAAAATGTCCCAGGCCATGATGGAGCTGTACAAGAAAGAGAAGATCAACCCGCTGGGTGGTTGCTTGCCGATTCTTGTCCAGATGCCGGTTTTCCTCGCGCTTTACTGGGTTCTGCTGGAAAGCGTGGAGATGCGCCAGGCGCCGTTCATGCTGTGGATTACCGACCTGTCGATCAAGGATCCGTTCTTCATCCTGCCGATCATCATGGGCGCGACCATGTTCATCCAGCAGCAGCTGAACCCAACGCCTCCGGATCCGATGCAGGCGAAGGTCATGAAAATGATGCCAATCATCTTCACCTTCTTCTTCCTGTGGTTCCCGGCGGGTCTTGTGCTGTACTGGGTTGTGAACAACGTGTTGTCCATCACTCAGCAGTGGTACATCACGCGTAAGATCGAAGCGGCGACGAAAAAAGCCGAGGCGTAACTTGCTCTGTGGATAACCACACAAAACGCCCCCTAGTGGGGCGTTTTGCTATCTGCCACTTTTGTCTGGATACCGGTTTATGAGCACACCGCGTGAAACCATCGCCGCTGTTGCCACCGCCCAAGGTCGCGGTGGTGTCGGCATCGTCCGTATTTCCGGGCCGTTGGCCAGCGTCGCGGCCAAGGCCATCAGCGGCCGTGAACTCAAGCCGCGGTTCGCCCATTACGGCCCGTTTTTCAGTGATGATCAACAGGTGCTCGACGAAGGACTGGCCTTGTATTTCCCAGGGCCGAATTCGTTCACGGGCGAAGACGTGTTGGAACTGCAAGGGCATGGCGGCCCTATCGTGCTGGACATGCTGCTCAAGCGTTGCCTTGAACTGGGCTGCCGCCTGGCCCGGCCAGGGGAATTCAGTGAACGCGCCTTTCTCAACGACAAGCTCGACCTGGCCCAGGCCGAGGCGATTGCCGATTTGATCGAAGCCAGTTCCGCACAGGCCGCCCGCAACGCCTTGCGTTCCTTACAGGGAGCGTTTTCCCAGCGTGTGCATAACCTCACCGAACAATTGATCGGCCTGCGGATCTACGTCGAAGCCGCCATTGACTTTCCGGAGGAGGAAATCGACTTCCTCGCCGATGGCCACGTGCTGAGCATGCTTGATAACGTGCGGGATGAGTTATCCACAGTACTGCGCGAAGCCGGGCAGGGTGCCTTGTTGCGCGATGGTATGACCGTGGTGATCGCTGGACGGCCGAATGCCGGCAAATCCAGCCTGTTGAATGCCCTGGCCGGTCGCGAGGCGGCAATTGTCACCGAGATCGCCGGCACCACCCGGGACATCCTCCGTGAACATATCCACATCGACGGTATGCCGTTGCACGTGGTGGATACCGCTGGTTTGCGCGATACCGAGGACCAGGTGGAAAAAATCGGTGTTGAACGGGCACTCAAGGCCATTGGCGAAGCCGATCGGGTATTGCTGGTGGTGGATGCCACGGCACCGGAAGCTGACGATCCCTTTGCCTTGTGGCCGGAATTCCTCGAGGTGCGCCCGGATCCGGCGAAAGTTACCCTGATTCGCAACAAGGCCGATTTGACCGGGGAAGCGATTGCCCTCGACGTCAGTGATGACGGACACGTGACCATCAGCCTGAGCGCGAAGTCGGCGGGTGAAGGCTTGGAACTGCTGCGCGAGCATCTCAAGGCCTGCATGGGCTATGAGCAGACCTCGGAAAGCAGCTTCAGTGCCCGCCGGCGGCACCTTGAAGCGTTGCGCCATGCCAGCGCGGCCCTCGAACACGGTCGCGCGCAGCTGACCTTGGCAGGGGCTGGGGAGTTGTTGGCTGAAGATCTGCGCCAGGCGCAACAGTCCCTGGGGGAAATTACCGGCGCCTTCAGCTCCGATGACCTGCTGGGACGAATCTTTTCCAGCTTCTGCATCGGTAAATAATCCCACCGGACTGACGACGTACCCGTGGCGAGGGAGCTTGCTCCCGCTGGGTCGCGAAGCGGCCCCAAAAGCTGTCGAATGCGGAATATCTGATACACCGCACCCGCCGGTTTACGACTGCTTCGCAGCCGAGCGGGAGCAAGCTCCCTCGTCACAGGCCTATCGAGCGCAACACAAACCCGCTACCTCCTCTCTTTTTTGAACGGATTGCCCTTAATGGCGGCTTGCCTGTGGACGCTTCGGCGACCCTTGTCGGCGGTTTTCTGTGGATTAAGCCCTGTGAATAACTGCCATTGAGGTCGGTTGATAAACCGCCCTCAAAACTGGAGATAACCGCCTCTGTGGATAACCACCTCATTCATCCACAGGCTTACACCGGTTATCCAAGCCCCTCAGTGGCACATGACCACAGGGTTTTGAATCTCTGTACACATTGAAAATAAAGGTCTGTAGAACGTTATCCACAGATAGGGGGCTCAGTAAGAATAAACATAAAAACAAAGATTTTATAAATTTCTTTCTTTTTTATTTTTTTAACCGCGAGTTCTCCACAGCTGGTTAAATTTTGTGCAAAGGGTTCTTTAGAAAGGGCGAAGTCCCTATACTTGCCGACCTGGTTCGAAAAACGCCCAGGGCCAGACTCAAAACCTAATTCCGAATTACCTGAATAAAGCAGGCACGAGGTGCGTGGTGGATTTCCCTTCCCGTTTTGAAGTGATC
Source organism: Pseudomonas sp. Z1-12 (assembly GCF_051132015.1). Classification (NCBI taxonomy): domain Bacteria; kingdom Pseudomonadati; phylum Pseudomonadota; class Gammaproteobacteria; order Pseudomonadales; family Pseudomonadaceae; genus Pseudomonas; species Pseudomonas sp. Z1-12. Next base: position 6,752,954 of record NZ_CP071647.1, on the reverse strand, counting down.
GTCATCGGCGGCGGTCATGCCGGTACCGAGGCAGCACTTGCATCAGCACGCATGGGGGCAAAAACCCTGTTGCTGACGCATAACGTGGAAACCCTCGGCGCCATGAGCTGCAACCCCGCTATTGGCGGGATCGGCAAAAGCCACCTGGTCAAGGAGATCGATGCCCTTGGGGGCGCGATGGCCATGGCCACCGATAAGGGTGGTATCCAGTTTCGCGTATTGAACAGCCGCAAAGGCCCGGCCGTGCGCGCTACTCGCGCCCAGGCCGACCGAGTCCTCTACAAGGCCGCTGTCCGCGAAATCCTGGAAAACCAGCCGAACCTGTGGATATTTCAACAAGCGGCCGATGACCTGATCGTCGAGCAGGACCGGGTACGTGGTGTCGTCACACAGATGGGCCTGCGTTTCTTCGCCGATTGCGTGGTATTGACCACCGGGACCTTCCTCGGCGGACTTATCCACATCGGTTTGCAGAATTTTTCCGGCGGTCGCGCCGGTGATCCGCCGTCGATTGCTCTGGCTCACCGTCTGCGTGAGTTGCCATTGCGTGTCGGCCGCCTGAAAACCGGTACGCCACCTCGCATCGATGGCAAGTCCGTGGATTTCTCGGTGATGACCGAGCAGCCTGGCGATACACCGATCCCGGTGATGTCGTTCATGGGCAACAAGGAACAGCATCCACGGCAAGTCAGTTGCTGGATCACCCATACCAACGCCCGCACCCACGAAATCATCGCGGCGAACCTCGATCGTTCGCCGATGTACTCCGCTGCCGGTGAAATCGAAGGTGTCGGCCCGCGCTATTGCCCGTCGATCGAGGACAAGATCCATCGCTTTGCCGACAAGGAAAGCCATCAGGTGTTCATCGAACCGGAAGGTTTGACCACCCATGAGCTGTATCCGAACGGGATATCCACAAGCCTGCCGTTCGACGTGCAGTTGCAGATCGTGCAATCGATCCGTGGCATGGAGAACGCGCACATCGTGCGTCCGGGTTATGCGATCGAGTACGACTACTTCGATCCGCGCGACCTGAAGTACAGCCTGGAAACCAAGGTTATCGGCGGTTTGTTCTTTGCCGGGCAGATCAACGGCACCACCGGTTACGAAGAAGCGGGTGCCCAGGGTTTGCTCGCCGGCGCCAACGCCGCACTGCTCGCCAAGGGCAAAGAAGCCTGGTGCCCGCGCCGCGATGAGGCGTACATCGGTGTGCTGGTGGACGACCTGATTACCTTGGGTACCCAGGAACCGTATCGGATGTTCACCTCCCGCGCGGAATATCGCCTGATCCTGCGGGAAGACAACGCCGACCTGCGCCTGACCGAGAAAGGTCGCGAACTAGGGTTGGTGGATGACGCGCGCTGGGCCGCGTTCTGCCAGAAACGCGAAAGTATCGAGCTGGAAGAGCAGCGCCTGAAAAGCACCTGGGTGCGTCCCGGTACCGAACAGGGCGATGCCATCGCGGCGAAATTCGGCACGCCGCTGACCCACGAATACAATTTGCTCAATCTCTTGAGCCGCCCGGAAATCGATTACGCCGGGCTGGTGGAATTGACCGGCCAGGGCGCAGAAAATCCACAGGTCGCCGAACAGGTCGAGATCAAGACCAAATACGCCGGTTACATCGACCGCCAGCAGGACGAAATCGCCCGTCTGCGTGCCAGTGAAGACACCAGGCTGCCTGTGGATATCGATTACACCGGCATTTCCGGGTTGTCGAAAGAAATCCAGGGCAAGCTCGGTGCGACCCGTCCAGAGACCTTGGGCCAGGCTTCGCGCATTCCCGGCGTCACGCCGGCGGCGATTTCGCTGTTGATGATTCATTTGAAAAAACGCGGCGCGGGCCGCCAGTTGGAGCAAAGCGCTTGAGTTCGATGGTCACCTCGCAACACGCTGAAGAGTTATCCACAGGTGCCCGTCAGCTCGGTATCAGCCTGACCGAAGCCCAGCACGCCCAATTGCTGGGCTATCTGGCGCTGTTGATCAAGTGGAACAAGGCCTACAACCTGACCGCCGTGCGCGATCCGGATGAAATGGTCTCGCGGCATTTGCTCGACAGTCTCAGTGTCATGGCCTTCATCGAAAACGGTCGCTGGCTGGATGTCGGCAGTGGCGGCGGCATGCCGGGGATCCCGCTGGCAATCCTGTTTCCCGACTCGCAAGTGACCTGTCTGGACAGCAACGGCAAGAAAACCCGCTTCCTGACCCAGGTCAAACTCGAACTCAAACTGGATAACCTGCAAGTTATCCACAGCCGCGTCGAAGCGTTCCAGCCTGCCGAGCCGTTCAACGGGATCATCTCCCGGGCGTTCAGCAGCATGGAGAACTTCAGCAACTGGACTCGCCACCTGGGCGATACCAATACGCGCTGGCTGGCAATGAAGGGCGTTCATCCGGCCGATGAGCTGGTAGCATTGCCGGCAGACTTCCACCTCGATAGCGAACACGCCTTGGCCGTACCCGGTTGCCAAGGCCAACGCCATCTGCTGATACTGCGCCGCACGGCATGATTGGGAACACAAGCAAGAATGGCTAAGGTATTCGCGATAGCGAACCAGAAAGGTGGTGTGGGCAAGACCACCACCTGCATCAACCTCGCAGCATCCCTGGTCGCGACCAAGCGCCGGGTGCTGTTGATCGATCTCGATCCACAGGGCAACGCCACCATGGGCAGCGGTGTGGATAAGCATGGCCTGGAAAACTCCATCTACGACGTCCTGATCGGCGAATGCGATCTGGGCCAGGCCATGCACTTCTCGGAACACGGCGGTTATCAACTGCTGCCGGCCAACCGTGACCTGACGGCAGCCGAAGTGGTGCTGCTGGAAATGCAGATGAAGGAAAGCCGCCTGCGCAGCGCCTTGGCACCGATCCGGGAAAACTACGACTACATCCTGATCGATTGCCCGCCGTCGCTGTCGATGCTGACCCTCAACGCCCTGGTGGCCGCCGATGGGGTCATTATCCCCATGCAGTGCGAGTACTTCGCCCTGGAAGGGTTGAGCGACCTTGTGGATAACATCAAGCGCATCGCCGAACTGCTGAACCCGGAACTGAAGGTCGAAGGCCTGTTGCGGACCATGTACGACCCGCGCCTTAGCCTGATGAACGACGTTTCGGCCCAGCTCAAGGAACATTTCGGCGAGCAGCTCTACGACACCGTCATCCCGCGAAACATCCGTCTGGCCGAAGCACCGAGCTACGGCATGCCGGCCCTGGCCTACGACAAACAATCCCGTGGTGCGCTGGCTTACCTGGCCCTGGCGGGCGAGATGGTTCGCCGTCAGCGCCGCAACCCACGCACCGCTGCAGCCCAGCCAACTTAAGGAAACCCCATGGCCGTCAAGAAACGAGGTCTCGGACGTGGACTGGATGCACTGCTCAGCGGTCCGACTGTCAGCTCGCTGGAAGAACAGGCCGTGCAGGCCGACCAGCGCGAGTTGCAGCACCTGCCCCTGGACCTGATCCAGCGCGGCAAATACCAGCCGCGCCGGGACATGGACCCGCAGGCGCTGGAAGAACTGGCCCAGTCGATCAAGAGCCAGGGCGTGATGCAGCCGATCGTGGTCCGGCCGATCGCCAATGGCCGCTTCGAGATCATCGCCGGAGAACGTCGCTGGCGCGCCAGCCAGCAGGCCGGCCAGGAAACCATCCCGGCAATGGTCCGCGACGTCCCGGATGAAACGGCCATCGCCATGGCGTTGATCGAGAACATCCAGCGCGAAGACCTCAACCCGATCGAGGAAGCCGTGGCCCTGCAGCGCTTGCAGCAGGAATTCCAGCTGACCCAGCAACAAGTTGCCGAGGCGGTGGGCAAGTCCCGCGTGACCGTGGCCAACCTGTTGCGCTTGATTGCGTTGCCGGAAGTCATCAAGACGATGCTGTCCCATGGCGACCTGGAAATGGGTCATGCCCGGGCATTGCTCGGTTTGCCGGAAAATCAACAGGTTGAAGGGGCGCGACATGTTGTCGCACGCGGCCTTACTGTGCGCCAAACCGAGGCACTGGTTCGTCAATGGTTGAGCGGTAAACCCGCCCCTGTCGAAGCGCCAAAACCTGATCCGGATATCGCCCGTCTTGAACAGCGCCTGGCCGAGCGCCTGGGCTCTGCGGTGCAGATTCGCCACGGAAAGAAGGGCAAAGGGCAATTGGTGATTGGCTATAACTCTCTCGATGAGCTGCAAGGTGTTCTTGCGCACATTCGCTGAAACAATTGCTCTTGTAGCGCGCAGTCGGAAATCACTACCTGAAGGTTGAATAGGGGCAGAACCGCCCCTATACTCTGCGCGCATTTTGTCGGCACAAATTATGCCAAGTTATTGAATTATGGCGGCCGACTATTGGAGAGCAAAAGCGATGGAAACCCGCACGCCAAACCGCTTGCCGTTCCATCGTCTGGCAGTTTTCCCGGTTCTGATGGCTCAATTTACCGTCGTACTGATCGCCACATTGGCGCTCTGGCAATGGAAAGGAGTCGTCGCCGGATACTCAGGGCTTTGCGGAGGCCTGATAGCCTTGCTTCCCAATATTTACTTTGCTCACAGGGCCTTTCGGTTTTCCGGCGCCCGAGCAGCCCAGGCTATCGTCCGGTCTTTTTATGCCGGCGAGGCGGGGAAACTGATTTTGACGGCAGTGCTGTTTGCATTGACGTTCGCAGGTGTGAAGCCATTGGCGCCGCTGGCTGTATTCGGCGTCTTCGTGCTGACCCAACTGGTCAGCTGGTTCGCTCCCCTGCTAATGAGAACAAGACTTTCGAGACCTTAGGGCGTTTGAGGCAACCATGGCAGAGACAACCGCTTCGGGCTATATCCAGCACCACTTGCAGAACCTGACCTTCGGTCAGCTACCCAACGGCGGCTGGGGCTTCGCCCATACCGCAGCAGAAGCCAAGGAAATGGGCTTCTGGGCTTTCCACGTCGATACCCTCGGCTGGTCGGTCGCACTGGGCCTGATCTTCGTTCTTCTTTTCCGCATGGCGGCCAAGAAGGCGACTTCCGGTCAGCCAGGTGCACTGCAGAACTTCGTTGAAGTACTGGTCGAATTCGTCGATGGCAGCGTGAAAGACAGCTTCCATGGCCGCAGCCCGGTGATCGCACCGCTGGCACTGACCATCTTCGTCTGGGTGTTCCTGATGAACGCCATCGACCTGGTACCGGTCGACTGGATTCCTCAGTTGGCCATCCTGATCTCCGGCGATGCACACATCCCATTCCGCGCCGTGTCGACCACCGACCCGAACGCGACCCTGGGCATGGCGTTCTCGGTTTTCGCACTGATCATTTTCTATAGCATCAAGGTCAAGGGCATCGGCGGCTTCATCGGCGAACTGACCCTGCACCCGTTCGGCAGCAAGAACATCCTCGTTCAAGCCCTGCTGATCCCGGTGAACTTCCTGTTGGAATTCGTGACCCTGATCGCCAAACCGATTTCTCTGGCACTGCGTCTGTTCGGCAACATGTATGCCGGCGAACTGGTGTTCATCCTGATCGCTGTGATGTTCGGCAGCGGCCTGCTGTGGCTCAGCGGCCTGGGTGTAGTCCTGCAATGGGCGTGGGCTGTGTTCCACATCCTGATCATCACCCTGCAGGCGTTCATCTTCATGATGCTGACCATCGTCTACCTGTCGATGGCGCACGAAGAAAACCATTAAGGCCAGTCTCGACTAGTCTGATGTCCTTCCCGGTCAAACGGGAAGGAGCCCGAACCGGGCTGAGAAACGATTTGTTTTACCGCTTTAATCTAAAAAACCTAAACCATACGACGTAAAAGTCGGGAGGAAAGATGGAAACTGTAGTTGGTCTAACCGCTATCGCTGTTGCACTGTTGATCGGCCTGGGCGCACTGGGTACCGCAATTGGTTTCGGCCTGTTGGGCGGCAAGTTCCTGGAAGGCGCAGCGCGTCAGCCAGAAATGGTTCCAATGCTGCAAGTCAAAATGTTCATCGTGGCCGGTCTGCTCGACGCCGTGACCATGATCGGTGTTGGTATCGCGCTGTTCTTCACCTTTGCGAACCCGTTCGTTGGTCAAATCGCTGGCTAATTACTCGGATGTCTCGAGTAGATTGGTGTGATGGACAACGTAACTGCGAGGTGTTGGCGTGAACATTAATGCGACCCTGATTGGCCAGTCCGTTGCGTTCCTGATTTTTGTACTGTTCTGCATGAAGTTCGTATGGCCTCCGGTCATTGCGGCATTGCACGAACGTCAAAAGAAGATCGCTGATGGTCTGGACGCTGCCAGCCGTGCAGCTCGCGACCTGGAGTTGGCCCATGAGAAAGTGGGTCAGCAACTGCGCGAAGCGAAAGCTCAGGCAGCTGAAATCATCGAGCAAGCCAAGAAACGCGGTACCCAGATTGTCGACGAAGCCCGTGAACAGGCTCGCGTCGAAGCTGACCGTGTGAAGGCTCAGGCTCAAGCCGAGATCGAACAGGAACTCAACAGTGTCAAAGACGCGCTGCGTGCCCAAGTGGGTGCCCTGGCCGTTGGCGGTGCTTCGAAGATCCTGGGTGCCACAATCGATCAAAACGCGCACGCAGAGCTGGTTAACCAACTGGCTGCTGAAATCTAAGCGAGGGCGATCATGGCAGAACTGACCACGTTGGCCCGACCTTACGCTAAGGCGGCCTTCGAGCACGCTCAGGCCCACCAGCAACTGGCCAATTGGTCAGCCATGCTCGGCCTGGCTGCAGCGGTGTCGCAAGACGACACCATGCAGCGCGTGCTCAAGGCCCCGCGACTGACGAGCGCAGAAAAGGCCGCCACGTTCATTGACGTGTGCGGCGACAAGTTCGATGCCAAGGCACAGAATTTCATTCACGTCGTTGCCGAAAACGACCGTCTCCTGCTTCTGCCGGAGATCGCCACTCTTTTCGACCTGTACAAGGCCGAGCAAGAGAAGTCGGTAGACGTGGAAGTGACCAGTGCTTTCGCATTGAACCAAGAACAGCAAGACAAACTCGCCAAGGTTCTCAGTGCACGACTCAACCGGGAAGTGCGCCTGCAAGTCGAGGAAGACAAGTCCCTGATAGGGGGCGTTGTAATCCGCGCCGGCGACCTGGTTATCGATGGCTCGATTCGCGGCAAAATCGCGAAACTTGCCGAAGCATTGAAATCTTGAGTTTGAAGGGGCAGCAGAGCAATGCAGCAACTCAATCCTTCCGAAATAAGTGAAATTATCAAGGGCCGCATCGACAAGCTCGATGTGACCTCCCAAGCCCGTAACGAAGGCACTGTCGTCAGCGTATCTGACGGTATCGTGCGGATTCACGGTCTGGCCGACGTCATGTACGGCGAGATGATCGAGTTTCCGGGCGGCGTCTACGGTATGGCCCTCAACCTGGAGCAAGACTCCGTAGGTGCCGTTGTACTGGGTTCCTACCAGTCGCTGGCCGAAGGCATGAGCGCCAAGTGCACCGGCCGCATCCTCGAAGTTCCGGTTGGTAAGGAACTGCTGGGTCGTGTCGTCGACGCACTGGGTAACCCTGTTGACGGCAAAGGTCCGCTGAACAACACCGAGACCGACGCGGTCGAGAAAGTTGCTCCTGGCGTGATCTGGCGTAAGTCGGTAGACCAGCCTGTACAGACTGGCTACAAGGCTGTCGATGCCATGATCCCTGTCGGCCGTGGCCAGCGTGAGCTGATCATCGGTGACCGTCAGATCGGTAAGACCGCTCTGGCGATCGACGCGATCATCAACCAGAAGAACAGCGGCATTTTCTGCGTCTACGTAGCCATTGGTCAGAAGCAATCGACCATCGCCAACGTGGTTCGCAAGCTGGAAGAAAACGGCGCCCTGGCCAACACCATCATCGTGGCGGCCAGCGCATCGGAATCTCCTGCGCTGCAGTTCCTGGCACCGTACTCCGGTTGCACCATGGGCGAATACTTCCGCGACCGCGGTGAAGACGCGCTGATCGTTTATGACGATCTGTCCAAGCAGGCAGTGGCTTACCGCCAGATCTCCCTGCTGCTGCGCCGTCCACCAGGCCGTGAAGCCTACCCAGGCGACGTGTTCTATCTCCACTCCCGTCTCCTGGAGCGCGCATCCCGCGTTTCGGAAGAGTACGTAGAGAAGTTCACCAACGGCGCAGTGACCGGCAAGACCGGCTCCCTGACCGCTCTGCCGATCATCGAAACCCAGGCTGGCGACGTTTCCGCGTTCGTTCCGACCAACGTGATTTCCATCACCGACGGTCAGATCTTCCTGGAATCGGCCATGTTCAACTCCGGGATCCGTCCTGCTGTGAACGCCGGTGTTTCGGTATCCCGTGTGGGTGGTGCCGCTCAGACCAAGATCATCAAGAAGCTGTCCGGTGGTATCCGTACCGCCCTGGCCCAGTATCGTGAACTGGCGGCATTCGCCCAGTTCGCTTCTGACCTGGACGAAGCGACCCGTAAGCAACTTGAGCATGGTCAGCGCGTTACCGAGCTGATGAAGCAGAAGCAATACGCACCAATGTCGATCGCTGACATGGCGCTGTCGCTGTATGCCGCTGAGCGTGGGTTCCTGACTGACGTTGAAATCGCCAAGGTCGGCAGCTTTGAACAAGCGCTGATTGCTTACTTCAACCGCGATCACGCCGACTTGTTGGCCAAGATCAACGTGAAGGGTGACTTCAATGACGAAATCGACGCTGGCATGAAAGCCGGTATCGAGAAGTTCAAGGCCACCCAAACCTGGTAAGCCGCAGCGGGAGTCGCAAGGCTCCCGCTTGCTAACCTGATAGGTGTTACATGGCAGGCGCAAAAGAGATTCGCAGTAAGATTGCGAGCATCAAAAGCACGCAAAAAATTACCAGCGCCATGGAAAAAGTGGCGGTCAGCAAAATGCGCAAGGCTCAAATGCGCATGGCTGCTAGCCGCCCTTATGCGGAGCGCATCCGCCAGGTTATTGGTCATCTGGCCAACGCCAACCCGGAATATCGCCACCCGTTCATGATCGACCGTGCCATCAAGCGCGTCGGTTACGTCGTGGTGAGCAGTGACCGTGGTCTGTGTGGTGGCTTGAACACCAACCTGTTCAAGGCCCTGGTCAAGGACATGGCTGTAAACCGCGAACAAGGCGTCGAGATCGATCTGTGCGTGATTGGTAGCAAGGGTGCGGCTTTCTTCCGCAACTTCGGCGGCAACGTCGTCGCTGCTATCAGCCACCTGGGTGAAGAGCCGTCGATCAATGACCTGATCGGCAGCGTCAAGGTGATGCTGGATGCTTACCTGGAAGGCCGGATTGACCGTCTTTCCGTGGTATCCAACAAGTTCATCAACACCATGACGCAACTGCCAACCGTGGAGCAATTGGTCCCACTGGTGGCGACCCCGGAACAGGAACTCAAGCACCACTGGGACTACCTCTACGAACCGGATGCCAAGGAGCTGCTCGACGGCTTGATGGTCCGCTACGTGGAGTCGCAGGTCTACCAGGCGGTGGTCGAGAACAACGCAGCTGAACAAGCGGCGCGGATGATCGCGATGAAGAACGCTACCGACAACGCCGGTGATTTGATCAGCGATTTGCAGCTGATCTACAACAAGGCGCGTCAGGCTGCGATCACCCAAGAGATCTCGGAAATCGTCGGCGGCGCTGCCGCGGTTTAACGGTTCAAATATTCAGAGGATCCAGCTATGAGTAGCGGACGTATCGTTCAAATCATCGGCGCCGTTATCGACGTGGAATTCCCACGCGACAGCGTACCGAGCATCTACAACGCGCTGAAAGTACAAGGCGCGGAAACTACCCTGGAAGTTCAGCAGCAGCTGGGCGACGGCATCGTTCGTACCATTGCGATGGGTTCTACCGAAGGCTTGAAGCGCGGTCTGGACGTTGTCGACTCTGGCGCTGCCATCTCCGTACCGGTCGGTAAAGCGACCCTGGGCCGGATCATGGACGTCCTGGGTAACCCGATCGACGAAGCGGGTCCGATCGACACCGAAGAGCGCTGGGGCATTCACCGTCCTGCGCCATCCTTCGCTGAACAGGCGGGCGGCAACGACCTGCTGGAAACCGGCATCAAGGTTATCGACCTGGTTTGCCCGTTCGCCAAGGGCGGTAAAGTCGGTCTGTTCGGTGGTGCCGGTGTAGGCAAGACCGTAAACATGATGGAACTGATCCGTAACATCGCCATCGAGCACAGCGGTTATTCCGTGTTCGCGGGTGTGGGTGAGCGTACTCGTGAGGGTAACGACTTCTACCACGAGATGAAGGATTCCAACGTTCTGGACAAAGTGGCACTGGTCTACGGCCAGATGAACGAGCCGCCGGGAAACCGTCTGCGCGTAGCCCTGACCGGCCTGACCATGGCCGAGAAGTTCCGTGACGAAGGTAACGACGTTCTGCTGTTCGTCGACAACATCTACCGTTACACCCTGGCCGGTACCGAAGTTTCCGCACTGCTGGGCCGTATGCCTTCGGCAGTAGGTTACCAGCCGACCCTGGCTGAAGAGATGGGCGTTCTGCAAGAACGTATCACTTCGACCAAGGAAGGTTCGATCACTTCGATCCAAGCGGTATACGTACCTGCGGATGACTTGACCGACCCGTCGCCAGCGACCACCTTCGCCCACTTGGACGCCACCGTCGTTCTGTCCCGTGACATCGCTTCCCTGGGTATCTACCCAGCGGTTGACCCACTGGACTCGACTTCGCGCCAGCTGGACCCGAACGTGATCGGCCAGGAGCACTACGACACCGCTCGCGGCGTACAGTACGTGCTGCAGCGCTACAAAGAGCTGAAGGACATCATTGCGATCCTGGGTATGGACGAGCTGTCGGAAGCCGACAAGCAGTTGGTATCCCGCGCTCGTAAGATCCAGCGCTTCTTGTCGCAGCCGTTCTTCGTGGCTGAAGTCTTCACCGGTGCCTCGGGTAAATACGTTTCCCTGAAAGACACCATTGCTGGCTTCAAAGGCATCCTCAACGGTGACTACGACCACCTGCCAGAACAAGCGTTCTACATGGTCGGCGGCATCGAAGAAGCGATCGAGAAAGCCAAGAAACTGTAATCCCGGCGCCCGGCAACGGGCGCTAATTTAGGTTGAGGCAATCAGATGGCTATGACAGTCCATTGCGATATCGTCAGTGCGGAAGGGGAAATCTTCTCCGGTCTGGTCGAGATGGTGATTGCGCATGGTGAGCTGGGGGATCTTGGTATCGCTCTGGGTCACGCACCGCTGATCACTAATCTGAAACCGGGTCCGATCCGCTTGATCAAGCAGGGCGGGGAAGCCGAGGTGTATTACATCTCCGGCGGTTTCCTCGAGGTTCAGCCGAACATGGTCAAGGTCCTTGCCGACACTGTGCAACGTGCTGCCGACCTGGACGAAGCCTCCGCTCAGGAGGCCGTCAAGGCCGCCGAGAAGGCCCTGCACGAGCGAGGCGCGGAGTTCGACTACGGTTCTGCTGCTGCACGTCTGGCAGAAGCCGCAGCCCAGCTGCGTACGCTTCAGCAGATCCGCAAGAAGTAAGCGGCTAAGCCGTCTGCTTTCTGTGCGATTGATTAAAAAGGGTAGCCTCGGCTACCCTTTTTTCTTTTTCCCGACATTCATTACCTGGTCGCAGCCGCTGACCACCCAGGATTGGTAGCCAGTCATGTCTCTTGAAATCGTTATCCTCGCGGCCGGCCAAGGCACCCGCATGCGTTCGGCGTTGCCCAAGGTCTTGCACCCGATCGCCGGCAATTCCATGCTCGGTCATGTTATCCACAGCGCCCGGCAACTTGATCCACAGCGCATTCACGTGGTGATCGGCCATGGTGCCGATGCGGTGCGCGAGCGCCTGGCGGCGGATGACCTGAATTTCGTCCTGCAGGACAAGCAACTGGGCACTGGCCATGCCGTGGCCCAAGCCGTGCCGTTCATCACGGCCAATACGGTGCTGATTCTCTACGGCGATGTGCCGCTGATCGAAGTCGAGACCTTGCAGCGCTTGCTCAAGCACGTCGCGCCACAGCAGTTGGGTTTGCTGACCGTCGAACTGGATGATCCCACCGGTTATGGCCGCATTGTGCGCAACGCCGACGGCCAAGTGACGGCAATCGTCGAGCAAAAAGACGCCAACGAAGCCCAGCGCGCGATCACCGAGGGCAACACCGGTATTCTCGCGGTGCCGGCCGAGCGCCTGGGTGATTGGATGAGTCGTCTGTCGAACAACAATGCCCAAGGCGAGTACTACCTGACCGATGTGATTGCCATGGCCGTTGCCGACGGTCTGGTCGTCGCCACCGAGCAGCCGCTGGACGCCATGGAAGTGCAGGGCGCCAACGATCGCCGACAACTGGCCGAGCTGGAGCGCCACTACCAGCTGCGCGCCGCCCGCCGCCTGATGGCCCAAGGCGTGACCCTGCGCGACCCCGCCCGTTTTGACGTACGCGGTGAAGTCAGCGTAGGTCGCGACGTGGTCATCGACATCAACGTCATTCTCGAAGGCAAGGTCGTTATCGAAGACGACGTGATCATCGGCCCGAACTGCGTGATCAAGGACAGCACCCTGCGCAAAGGCGTGGTGATCAAGGCCAACAGCCATCTCGACGGCGCGGTTATGGGCGAAGGCAGCGATGCCGGCCCGTTTGCCCGCTTGCGGCCAGGCTCGGTGCTGGAAGCCCGGGCCCATGTGGGTAACTTCGTCGAGCTCAAGAACGCTCATCTGGGCGAAGACGCCAAGGCTGGCCACCTGACCTACCTGGGTGACGCTGAAGTCGGTGCGCGGACCAACATCGGCGCCGGCACTATCACCTGCAACTACGATGGCGCCAACAAGTGGAAAACCGTTCTAGGCGAAGATGTTTTTATCGGTTCCAACAACTCCTTGGTAGCGCCTGTGGATATCTCCAATGGTGCAACCACGGCCGCCGGGTCCACCCTGACCCAGAATGTGGATAACGGCCAATTGGCAGTCGGACGCGCCCGCCAGCGCAACATCGACGGCTGGAAGCGACCAGAGAAAATCAAGAAGCCCTGAAGTTATCCACAACCTCCTGTGGGAGCGAGCTTGCTCGCGATAGCGGTGTATCAGGTAAAGCAGCTTTGCCTGACCTGGCCCCTTCGCGAGCAAGCTCGCTCCCACAGTGATTTAAGGAGTTTCTGAATTTTTCTGCTGGCGCCTTGACGATACCGCTGCAATAGGTTTTGATTGCTTACGTTATCTTTCGAATCGAAACTTAAGCCGCCATGTCGAAACGCAACACGCCACAGCGCCGTCACAACATCCTTGCTTTGCTCCAAGAGCAGGGCGAGGTCAGTGTGGATGAGTTGGCCAAGCGCTTCGAAACCTCGGAGGTTACGATTCGCAAGGACCTTGCCGCCCTGGAGACCAATGGCCTGCTGCTGCGTCGCTACGGTGGCGCGGTGCCGATGCCGCAGGAGTTGGTGGCCGATAACGGGCAAACCGTCTCCAAGTACAAACTCGCCATTGCCCGGGCCGCTGTGAAGCGGATCCGCGAACATGCGCGGATCATCATCGACAGCGGCAGCACCACCGCCGCCATGATCCCTCAACTCGGCCAACAGCCGGGCCTGGTGGTGATGACCAATTCCCTGCATGTCGCCAATGCCTTGAGCGAACTGGAGCACGAACCGGTGCTGTTGATGACCGGCGGTACCTGGGACCCTCACTCCGAGTCGTTCCAGGGGCAGGTGGCCGAGCAAGTGCTGCGTTCCTACGATTTCGACCAGTTGTTCATCGGCGCCGACGGCATCGATCTGGTTCGAGGTACCACCACCTTCAACGAATTGCTGGGCTTGAGCCGTGTGATGGCTGAGGTGGCCCGGGAAGTGATCGTGATGGTGGAGGCCGACAAGATCGGCCGCAAGATCCCCAACCTGGAACTGCCGTGGAGCAGCGTCCATACCCTCATTACCGATGATCGCCTGCCCGTAGAGGCCCGCGATCAGATTCAGGCCCGCGGCATTACCGTGATCTGCGCGCCTGTCAGCCAGGAGAAGTAGCATGTGTGGAATTGTCGGCGCCGTTGCTGAACGCAACATCACTGCCATCTTGCTTGAAGGTCTCAAGCGTCTCGAATACCGCGGCTACGACAGCGCGGGTGTAGCGGTGTTCACCCAAGACGAGAAGCTCGAGCGCATGCGTCGCCCAGGCAAGGTCAGCGAGCTGGAACAGGCGCTGGACGCCGAACCGCTGCTCGGTCGCCTGGGCATCGCTCACACCCGTTGGGCCACCCATGGCGCGCCATGCGAGCGTAACGCTCACCCGCATTTCTCCGGCGACCTGGCGGTGGTGCACAACGGCATCATCGAAAACCATGAAGCCCTGCGTGAACAGCTCAAGGCGCTCGGTTATGTGTTCACTTCGGACACTGACACTGAAGTCATCGCCCATCTGCTCAACCACAAGCTCAAGGACCTGGCAGACCTGACTGTCGCCCTCAAGGCCACCGTCAAGGAACTGCACGGTGCCTACGGCCTGGCGGTCATCAGCGCGAAACAACCCGATCGCCTGGTGGCGGCCCGCAGCGGCAGCCCCTTGGTCATCGGCCTGGGCCTGGGGGAAAACTTCCTCGCTTCCGATCAGTTGGCGCTGCGCCAGGTCACCGACCGCTTCATGTACCTGGAAGAAGGCGACATCGCCGAGATTCGCCGCGACAGTGTGCAGATCTGGGACCTGGATGGCAAAAGCGTGGAACGTGAAACCGTCCAGTACCGCGACGGGGCCGAAGCCGCCGACAAGGGCGAGTTCCGCCACTTCATGCTCAAGGAAATCCATGAGCAACCGGCCGTGGTGCAACGCACCCTGGAAGGCCGCATGAGCCAGAGCCAGGTGTTGGTCCAGGCGTTCGGTCCACAGGCGGCCGAGTTGTTCGCCAAGGTCCGCAACGTGCAGATCGTCGCCTGCGGCACCAGTTACCACGCCGGCATGGTCGCCCGTTACTGGCTGGAAGAGCTGGCCGGTATTCCGTGCCAGGTCGAAGTCGCCAGCGAGTTCCGTTATCGCAAAGTGGTGGTGCAACCCGACACGCTGTTCGTCACCATTTCCCAATCCGGCGAAACCGCCGACACCCTGGCTGCCCTGCGCAACGCCAAGGAACTGGGTTTCCTCGCCAGCCTGGCGATCTGCAACGTCGGTATCAGCTCGCTGGTGCGGGAGTCGGATCTGACGTTGCTGACGCAGGCCGGCCGTGAGATCGGCGTGGCGTCGACCAAGGCGTTCACCACGCAACTGGTGGGCCTGCTGTTGCTGACATTGTCCCTGGGCCAGGTCCGCGGCACGCTGGGCGAGGGCGTCGAGGCCAAGCTGGTGGAAGAACTGCGTCGCCTGCCGGCCCGCCTGGGCGAAGCCTTGGCCATGGACAGCACCGTGGAAAAAATCGCCGAGCTGTTCGCCGAGAAGAACCACACCCTGTTCCTGGGCCGTGGTGCGCAATTCCCGGTGGCGATGGAAGGAGCCTTGAAACTCAAGGAAATCTCCTACATCCACGCCGAGGCCTACCCGGCCGGCGAGCTCAAGCACGGCCCGCTGGCGCTTGTGGATAACGACATGCCTGTCGTCACCGTCGCGCCGAACAACGAGCTGCTGGAAAAGCTCAAGTCCAACCTGCAGGAAGTCCGCGCCCGTGGCGGCCAGTTGATTGTCTTTGCCGACGAGAAGGCCGGCATGACCAACGGCGAAGGCACCCACGTGGTGCACATGCCGCACATCCACGACATCCTGTCGCCGATTCTCTACACCATCCCGCTGCAGTTGTTGTCGTACTACGTCGCCGTGCTCAAGGGCACCGATGTGGACCAGCCGCGTAACCTGGCGAAATCGGTCACGGTCGAGTAAGGCCGGAGCGCGGGCCAGGGAGCTAGCCTGTCGGCTAGGATCCGAAACGCTCTAAAACCAACCCCCTGAAATTCAGGGGGTTTTTTATTGGGGCAAATAAACTTCAAGAGAGCGGGGCACATGCTGGCATCTATGTGGCTGGGCTACCGCTATCGCGAGCAAGCTCGCTCCCACATTGGATTTTCGGCAGCCACAAAATGCACCTACGCCGCGGAACCCTGTGGGAGCGAGCTTGCTCGCGATGAGGTCGGCACACCGACATCACCGCAAACCGACGCACCGCTTTCGCGAGCTTCAGGCCGACTTCGCCCAAGGAGCAACGATTCGATACGCCTGGTTCACCCGCCCTGTTCGTCGTATTCATGCGAGCCGCTGAACAACTGCGTTGACAACGTGAGGCATAGGTGATGATATCGAGTCATACGACAACGTATGACATCAAAAATAATAAAAACGAAAGGCGCAGTCATGTTTTCTACATTTGCCGCCCAGCGAATTTGCAGTCCATCGGCCCCACGCGTTATCGCCGTGCGCCAGCCATCTTATTTACCTTCCGAAAAACCCTGCCCCCCAGTGCAGTCGAATTCCACGATCTCAACGCTCAATCAATCTCGCCTGGCGTTAGTGCTGGGCCTGTTCGTTTCCTGCTCAACTTCAAACCCACAATGAATGGCTGTACCCGGAGAACAATAATGAAGAAAACACTCTGCGCCTCTTTGATCGCCTCGTTCCTGAGCCTGACCGCCGGCACGGCAATGGCCGCCGACGCAAGCAATTGGCCAAGCCGTCCGGTACAGGTCGTAGTGATCGCCAACGCTGGCGGTGACACTGATTTCAACGCACGGATGATGGCCAAGTACTTCACCAAGGTCACTGGCAAGACCATGGTGGTCACCAACATGGCCGGTGGGGGCGGCACCATCGCCGCCGATGCGGTCAAGAGCGCAGCGCCGGATGGCAATACCATCCTGTTCACTCACACCGGCCAGTTGATCGTCAACGAGGTCGCAGGGCTGTCCGAAGACCGTTTCGATGCGTTCGATATTTCCTGCATCGCTGGCGTCGACAAGGGCGCGGTGTTCGTCTCGGCGAAAAGCTCGGGCATCGACAGCCTCGACCAGTTGATCGAGAAGGCCAAGGCCAAGCCGGGCACCATCACCTACGGCACCGAGATGGGCAACTTCTCGCACCTGCAAGGCTTGATGTTCGAGAAGCTCGCCGGCGTGAAACTGAAAATGGTCGACAGCGGCACCGTCTCGGAAAAAATCGTTGCCTTGCTGGGCAAGCGCATCGACCTTGGCGCCATCAGCTATGGCTCGGTCCAGGACTACATTTCCAGCGGCAAAATGACCGCCCTGGGCCAGCCTAACGCCGAGCGCAACGCGCTGCTGGGCGACGTCAAGACCTTCAAGGAACAAGGCGTGGACCTGGTCCTGGACAAGCCTTACGTCGTCGCTTTCCCGAAAGGCACCGACCCGGCCATCGTCAGGAAAATGGCCGACACCATGAAGAAAATCACCGAAGAGCCGGAATATGCCGAAGAACTGAAGAAGTCCTTCAAGCAGCCGGTCAGCTTCCAGGGCCCCGAAGAAGCCGTTGCTACGTTGAACAAAACCCGCGACAGCTTCATGCAGTTCAAGGACGAGATGCGTAAAGCCAAATAATTTTGCGTAACGGTTCGGGTGCGCGCCGCGCTGGCCAGCACCCGACAACCTGTCCTTCCCAGCAAGAGGAGCCTGTATGGATTCCTATAAAAGAAACGAGTTGATCGCCGGCCTGGCCATGCTCGGCGCCGGCATCGCTTACCTGATATTGACCATGAACCTGCCGCGTCGTGGGACGGTCGATGCCGCATTTGTCCCTTGGGTGCTCGCCGTGGCGTTGTGCCTGTTGGGTGCGTTGCAGTTGTGGGCCTGGCGAAAGCTGCCGGACAAAAGTGCCGAACCGGCGGAAAAGCCCGAGGCGATCGATTACCCAACGGTCATCAAATCCGTGGCATTGGTGCTGCTTTATACGGCGCTGATGGAGCCGGTGGGTTTCGTGATCACCACTGTGCTTTATCTCTATGCCCAGTTCATCGTACTCACTCCGGCGGATGAAAAGGTCAAGCACCTGCGATACGCGCTGATCGCGGTCGTCTCGTCTGTCCTGATCTTTTACATCTTTCGTCATGGCTTCGACTTGCTCCTGCCTGTCGGTTTATTGGATTTCTAGGGGACGGCCATGATTGAGCTCATGCAAACAGGCTTCGCAGCCGTACTGACACCCTACGTTTTTCTGCTGATCACCCTTGGCGTTGCGGTGGGGATCGTTTTTGGCGCGGTGCCCGGCCTCTCGGCCACCATGGCGATCGCGCTGTGCTTGCCGCTGACATACTCGATGGGCCCCGGGCCTGGCCTGGCGCTGTTGGTTGCGCTGTTCGTTGGCGCCACCTCGGGAGGGCTGATATCGGCGATATTGCTCAACATACCGGGAACGCCGGCCTCCATCGCGACGACGTTCGATGGTTGGCCGCTGATGAAACAAGGTCATGGCGTCAAGGCCCTTGGCATTGGCGTGGTGTTCTCGTTCCTCGGCACTATCTTCAGTATCGCCGCGCTGATGTTCATCGCCCCGATCCTGGCGGAACTGGCCCTGAGCTTTGGCCCGCACGAATACTTCTCCATCGCGATCTTTTCGCTGACGTTGATTGCCACGCTGTCCACCGGCTCGCTGGTCAAAGGCTTGTTTGCCGGTGCCTTGGGCTTTGCTTTCTCCACCGTGGGGATCGCCCCGGTCGAGGCGATCCGTCGGTTCACCTTTGACCTGCCGAGCCTCAACGGCGGCTTCGCCATGCTCACGGTCATGATCGGTATGTTCGCGGTCGCCGAAGTGCTGAAGTTCGCGGAAAGCGCGCGCCTGAGCCATCGGGCCAAACCCCAGCACGTCAGCATGAAAGGCGTGAAAGGTTTTGGTTTTTCGATGAAGGAATTCGTTGGCCAGTTGCCCAACGCCACTCGTTCATCGCTGATCGGCCTGGGCATCGGCATCCTGCCCGGCATCGGTGCCGGTACGTCGAATATCGTCTCCTACATCGTGGCGAAGAAACGTTCCAAGACCCCGGAGGAATTCGGCAAAGGCAAGATCGACGGCGTGGTCGCCAGCGAGACGGCGAACAATGCCGGTATTGGCGGTGCGATGATTCCCCTGCTGACGCTAGGTATTCCTGGCGACACCACCACGGCGGTGATGCTCGGTGGTTTCATGATCCACGGCATCCAGCCCGGGCCTCTGCTGTTCATCAGCCAGGCACCGTTGGTCTATACGATCTTCGCCGCGCTGATCCTCGCTTCCGTGCTCATGCTGGTGCTGGAGTTCTACGGCCTGCGCATGTTCATCAAGTTGCTGGCGGTGCCCAAGCACATTCTGTTGCCGATCATCCTGGTGCTTTGTGTGGTCGGCGCTTTTGGCCTGAACAGCCGGATCTTCGACGTCTGGGCGGTGCTGCTGTTTGGCTTGCTGGGGTATGGGTTCGTCAAGGCCGGTTTGCCGATTGCACCGTTCATCATCGGTTTCATCCTCGGTCCGATGGCTGAAACCAATTTGCGTCGCGGCTTGATGCTGTCCGATGGCAATTTCGGCGGCTTCCTGACCAATCCCATCTCGGCGGGCTTCCTAATCCTGGCCGCCGCGTCCATCTCCTGGCACTTGGTGACGGTCATTCGCAACCGCAAAAGTGCGGCGATTGAATTGATGCGCAGCTAGCCCACTGCATTCGCTGCTGTAACACGACGCCGTGTTGCAGCAGCCGAACCCAAACGTTCGGAGCACAGTCATGCAAGACACGCCTCAAACGCCTTCGGCCGACGACGACCGCATTGCCTGGGTGCGCGTGGCCTCGGTCTTCCTGCCGTTGGCCAACCCCATCAGCGACGCCAAGGTGTTGACCGGTCGGCAAAAGCCAATGACCGAAATCGCCATTCTGTTCGTGGAAATCGAAACCAGGGACGGCCACCGTGGCCTGGGGTTCAGCTATTCCAAGCGCGCCGGTGGCCCCGGGCAATTTGCCCATGCCCAGGAAGTCGCCCCCAGCCTGCTTGGCGAAAACCCCAGCGACATTTCCAAGCTATGGGACAAGCTCTGCTGGGCAGGTGCCTCGGTGGGACGCAGCGGCCTGGCAACCCAGGCGATCGGTGCGTTTGATGTCGCCTTGTGGGATTTGAAAGCCAAGCGGGCCAATCTTTCCCTGGCTCGCTTGCTGGGTGCCCATCGCGATTCTGTCCAGTGCTACAACACATCGGGTGGATTCCTGCATACACCGCTTGATCAATTAATGATCAATACTGACCTCTCTCGGGAGAAGGGTATCGGCGGGATCAAGCTCAAGGTCGGCCAGCCTGACCAGGCGCTGGATCTGCACCGGGTCAGCACCATCCGCAAACACCTGGGGGATGACTTCCCTTTGATGGTCGACGCCAACCAGCAATGGGACCGGCCCACTGCGCAGCGCATGTGCCGACGCCTTGAGCCGCTCAACCTGGTCTGGATCGAGGAACCGCTGGATTGCTACGACGCCGAAGGTCATGCCGCGCTGGCGCAGCAATTCGATACGCCGATCGCGACCGGTGAAATGCTCACCAGCGTTGCCGAGCACTGGGAATTCATCAAGCTGCGTGCGGCGGATTATCTGATGCCCGACGCGCCTCGTGTCGGTGGCATCACCCCTTATCTCAAGGTCCAGGCATTGGCCGAGCAAGCGGGGCTGATGATCGCGCCGCACTTTGCCATGGAATTGCACATCCATTTGGCCGCCACTTACAGCCGCGAGCCTTGGGTGGAACATTTCGAATGGCTGGAGCCGTTGTTCAACGAACGCATGCAAACCCGCGATGGACGCATGTTGGTGCCCACCCGGCCTGGCCTTGGGCTGTCCTTGAGCGAGCGCGTGGCGGGCTGGACGGCCGGTCAGGCCGAGTTCGGGCAACGTCCGTAATCGGAGAAGAGGGATGCCATCGTTGAGCGATGAAGTGCTCCAGCGGATCGAGCAAGTGGTCGGGCAGGCAGGGTTGGTGCGCGACCCTGACCTGATGCACCGCTATCTGACGGACTGGCGTAACGCCTATCAAGGCCGGGCTGCGTTGGTGGTGCGCCCGGCAACGACCGAAGAAGTCGCCGAGGTTGTCCGCATCTGCCATGACGCCCAGGTTGCCTTGGTGCCGCAGGGCGGCAACACCGGGTTATGTGGCGGCTCGATCCCTGATGCCTCCGGCAACCAGGTGGTGTTGTCCTTGACCCGTATGCGGCGCATCCGTGAAATCGACCTGGCCAATGAAACCATCACGGTCGAGGCCGGGGTGATCCTGCAGCAGCTACAGGACGCCGCCAGCCAGGCCGGTCGCCTGTTCCCGCTGTCGTTGGGGGCGGAGGGCAGTTGCACGGTGGGCGGCAATCTGGCGACCAATGCCGGCGGCACGGCGGTGCTGCGCTACGGCAACATGCGTGAGCTGACCCTCGGGCTGGAAGTGGTGCTGCCTGACGGTCGTGTCTGGAATGGCTTGCGAGGCTTGCGCAAGGACAACACCGGTTACGATCTCAAGCATTTGTTCATCGGCTCGGAGGGCTCGCTGGGCATCATCACGGCGGCGGTGCTGAAACTGTTTCCGGCGACCCACAGCACCGCGACAGCCTGGGTGGCGCTGCCTTCGCCGCAAGCGGCGGTGGACTTGATCGGCCATGTGCGCAGCCTGTGCGCCGACCGCCTGACGGGCTTCGAGATGATGTCGCGCCAGAGCCTGGAGTTTGTCCTGGACCATGTGGCGGGTTGTACGGATCCCTTGGAAGCGAAGCACCCTTGGTATGCCTTGATAGAACTGCGCGACACAGTGCCCGACGCGCCCTTGGCCCTGTTGCTGGAAAACGGCCTGGCCCATGCTTTCGAATGCGGTTGGGTCATCGACGCGGTATTGGCCAGCAGCCAGGCACAGGCCGCGGCGTTGTGGGCGCTGCGCGAAGGTATTTCCGAGGCGCAAAACCATGAAGGCCCCAGCCTCAAGCACGACATCAGCGTGCCCGTGAGCCGGATACCGGAATTCATTGAATGCACCGACGAAGCCCTGCAACAGGACTTTCCCGGCGTGCGCATCGTTTCCTATGGCCACATGGGCGACGGCAACCTGCACTACAACATCAGCAAGCCAGTTGGCGATGAAGACGCCTCGTTCAAGGCCCGCGAACACGCGATCATGCAGATCATCTACCGGATGACCAGTGCCTTCAATGGCAGCATCAGTGCTGAACATGGGCTGGGACAAGCCAAGCCCCATGCCGCAGCCCAGTTCAAGGACCCGCTGGAGATCGAGCTGATGCGCGCCATCAAACGCACGCTGGACCCGGCGGGGCTGATGAACCCCGGCAAGGTCTTTACTGCCGGGCTGGAGTGATTGAAAGTATTAATCAATTTTTCCGCAGTAAATGAAAAAATACTTTCATATATGTCAATTTTCCTAGCCTCTACTATGGATGCCTATGCTAGTATTTTTTCAAATTAACGAAGAAATTGAAAAAATACTGACATGCCAAAAAAAACAGCACCTCTCATGCCATCAACTGACCGGCTCCTGCGCCAGTTTGGCGAACGGATCGAGCTGGCTCGTAAGCGCCGTAAGATAACTGCGGCGCAAATGGCAGCACGAGCGGGTATGAGCGCACCCACGTTGAGGGCGCTGGAGAGTGGCAGTCCTGCTGTGACCATCGGCGCTTATGTGTCGGTGTTAGTAGTCTTGGGTTTGGAGAAGGATCTTGAGTTGCTCGCACGCACGGATGAGTTAGGCCGTGATCTGCAAGATTCTGAATTGAAGAGGCGCTCCACAGTCGAGCACATCAAGCCGAAGGCACAGCTGCCTGGTCAGTTTCATCGAGATAACTTGATCAGCATCTCAGCGGAAGAGAACCTCGCTATGTCGAGTGCCACCGTCAGTCGGAGCCAGACAAGCTCTGAACTGGCCAAGAAGCTTCTAGGGGACGACGATGCCTGAAAGGATTTTCGTCTACGCAGACTGGAATGACACAGCACCGGTACTGTTAGGAACCCTTCATTCCCGAAGATTGGCAGGATCCGAACGTATGGAGTTCGAATACGCGCGGGCTGTCCTTCAAACCATTCACACTCGAATCGCGATCGATCCTCGGATTCAGCCTTACGAAGGACGGCAATATCCAGCAAGAAACTGCTTTGGGTGGGTATCGGATTCATCGCCTGATCGATGGGGGCGACTGCTCATGGATCGTCGATTGGAGCGAGACAAGAGAGCAGGAGTCGTACCGCAGGACGCACGGTTATTTGATTCGGACTATCTCATCGGTGTTCATGACGCCTACCGGGTAGGGGGGCTGCGTTTCAAGGTTGCGGAAGAGGAAGCGTTCCTTGACGACCATGTGGAACAAGCCGCCCCACCGATGGCCCGTATGCGTGAGCTTGAAGAGGCTTCGCGTCGATTTGAAGCTGGAGAGGACCGGGGGCCCGATGGTCAGGACTGGATTCGAATGCTCATTGCTCCTGGTGGCTCACTGGGTGGAGCAAGACCCAAGGCAAGTGTAGTAGACGACGATCAAGCCCTCTGGATAGGGAAGTTCCCCAGTAATAGAGACACCCACGACGTGGGAGGGTGGGAGATGGTCGTCAATACATTGGCCCAAGGCTGTGGGCTAAATGTTGCTGAAGGAAAAGCGCAACGGTATGCGAGTGAGCATCACTGTTTCATGGTCAAGCGCTTTGACAGAACAGCCAAGGGTGGGCGATTTCACTTTGCTTCAGCGATGACCCTGACGGACCACCAGGATGGTGATGGGCATGAGACAGGGGCGAGCTATCTGGAAATTGCAGAGGTGTTGGTGAGGGAGGGGGCAGCTCCCGACGTGGATCTTCCCGAGCTTTGGCGAAGAGTTGTCTTCAACATGCTGGTTTCGAATACTGACGATCATCTACGCAACCATGGTTTCCTGTTGGAGCCAGGACGCGGTTGGCGTCTTTCGCCTGCATATGACATGAACCCTGTCCCCGGTGACACTGGCTTGAGGCTCAACGTTTCAGAGGCAGATAACGCCATAGACCTGGACTTGGCAATGAGCGTGGCCGGCTATTTCCGCGTTTCTGTCGACGATGCCAGACAAACCATCGAGAGGTTCCAGGGCGTCGTCAGGAAATGGCCCAAGGTTGCGCGCTATCTTGGAATCTCAGGCAATGAACAGGAGAGGATGGCGCCAGCATTCGCGCTTGCCCGCTAAGCGCTACTCCAGAAAACACCGATCAAAAAGATAAACGCTAGCCGGTTTGAGATTTTCCACCGTGCGTTGCGGGCGTCCGCCGTCGCCAGCTTTTTTGCGGCCGGTTTCCTGCAAATAGCCCGCCTCGGTCATCTTCAGCAAACGCTGGCGCATGCTGGTCTTGAGCACCGGGCGGTCGAGTACTACGGAGAAGATGTTCACCGCTTCCGGCGCGCTGAATTCCGGGCCCAGGAACATCAGCGGCAGGCTGCTGTAGAGGGCTTTGGAAAGCAACCGCTCCTGGACCGCCGCCACCAGGCTGTTGTGATCGAAAGGGAGTTTGATCGAGGCGTTCGCGACGTCCTTGAATGGGAAAAACCCTTGGTGTTCGGCGAGCTGGACCGCTTCGCTGACAATCGCCAGGTAGAACGTCGAGGACGACCAGCAGCGCGGATCGCGGAACGCGTCGCCGACGGTGCCGACCTGTTCGATCCAGGCCAGCGGCATGCCGACCTTGTTTGAATTGCGCAGGCGCTCCACGGCATCGTTCAGCGTGAGGTCTTCGACGTCGCCATTGACCACGATCCCGGGCAGCGCCCAATGGCCGGCGAACGGCTCGGCTTCCCGTCGGTTCAGGAGGATTTCCAGCGCCTGGGTCTCCCGGCAAAAGCGCAGCACACAGAGGTCGATGGTGTGCAGATAACCGCGCGCAGGGGCTGTGCTAGTGGGCATGTCGATTTCCGTGGGTAGCGTAAAGGTCATAGTTTAACGGGTTCATGCCGGGTGCCATCCAGTCGTTGGGAAGCGGCTGGCCCAAGGCCAGGCGTTCGCGAACCCCCGTGCTGCGCACGTGGATCTTTTCCTCCACGCGAAGGATGGAAAATCGCTCCAGCAATTCCTGACCGCGATAGAAGGTCGGCAGCGAATCCGCGACATCCTGGCCCACCACCAACGCGATCCGCTTGCCGTCCAAGGCCAGGCTGTCGGCGAGGTGGGCGAGCAGGGTGTAGCTGTAGATAGCGCCTTCGACGCCACGGGCCACGACTTGCTCCACCCGGCTTGCACGCACTTCGGCGCAACACAGCGGCTGGACGTTCTCGACGATCGATTCCAGCCAGTTCAGGCGCACCTCATAGTCGACCATTTGCTTGCCATAAGGATGCCGGAAGCTGGGGACCACCAGCACGCGCCTGGCCTGGCGTGAGGCCTCGATCATCACTTGGGCGTGGCCGGCGTGAGGGGGATTGAAGGCGCCGCCATACAGGGCAATCTCGAACATGGCTTATTCTCTTTTGGTACATGACATGTACTCTAGCAGCAAAGTCTTTTTGATGGAAACCTGCTTTTTGGGCTCGTCTTCATTAGATAGGAATGAATCATCAAAAATATTTCTCCGAGTGGCTTGTTATGAAAGTACACCTTATGTACTCTCGTGGACATGAAGAGGAGAAACCCAGCATGAACAGCCTGACCCGGAAAACCGCTTCCTTCGATGTCGATGCGCAAAAGAGCTTCACGCCGCTATGCCCCGATGAGCTCCCGGTGCCGGGTGGTGACCAGATTGCCGGTGAGCTGAATTTCATCGCGTCCCTGGCCAGCCTCCGCATCGGCAGCAAGGACGCCCATTCGCCCAAGGCCCCTTGGGTGGTCGCCAATCACGCACAGATGTTCGTGCCGACCGGGCTGGAGCACGCCGACATCACCTGGGTCAGCCACTGCGTTCCCGGCACCGAAGGTTTCGCCTTGCTGGACCAACTGCCGACCCCCTACGACTACGACTATTTCGTCTGGAAGGGCGTCGAGCCGGATTTGCACCCGTACGGCGCCTGCTACCACGACTTGCACGGCAAGCTGTCCACCGGGGTGATCGAGTACCTCAAAGGCCAGGCTGTGGAGCAGGTCATCGTTGGCGGGCTGGCGCTGGATTTCTGCGTCAAGACCACCGCGCTGCAACTGGCCGCCGCTGGCTTCAAGGTGATCGTTCACCTTCCGGCCTGCCGGGCCATCAGTGAGCAGGGGGCCGTTCAAGCCATTGCCGACATGCAGCAAGCGGGCATCTCGGTCGCCGCGACACGCGAAGACATCCTCCGCCTGGCAAACGCATAAGGAATAGACATGGACAGCGCATTCGATACAAACAGCGGCACCATCCAGAGTCTTCTGGATACCGACTACTACACCTTCACCATGATGCAGGCGGTCTTGCACCAGCACCCGAACGTCGAGGTGGAATACCAGTTCATCGTGCGTTCCAAGGAGCGGCTCGGTCACCTGATCCCGGACATTCGTGTCGAACTGGAAAAACTCGCCGGGTTGCAATTGCGCGAGGGAGAGCAGCGGTTTTTGTTCAACAAGCGTTTCCGTGAGTACCTGACACCGGACTTCGAACAGTTTCTCGGCCTGTTTCGCTTCAATTTGCGCTACATCCACGTTTCGGAAGTCGACGGCCAACTGCACATCCGCGTCCGTGGGCCGATGCTGCACTGCATCATGTTCGAGCAACCGGTATTGGCGATGGTCAGCGAACTGCGCAACCGCGAGAAGTACCCCGAAGTCGAGTTGGCCGACGTCACTCGCAAGCTGTACCAAAAGTTCGAATGGCTGGAGAAGCATGCCAGCCGGGAAGAACTCGCCGAGTTTCGCGTTTCAGACTTCTCCACCCGGCGGCGGCTGTCGTTCAGGGCCCAGCGTGAAGTGGTGAACGTCATGCGCAGCGATTTCCCTGGCGTCTTTGTCGGCACCAGTAACGCGCACTTGGCTTACGAGTTCGATCTCCCCCTGATCGGCACCATGGCCCACCAATGGCTGATGGTGCACCAGCAACTCGGGCGTTTGCGCGAGAGCCAGAACGCGGCGTTGGAAAACTGGGTGCGCGAGTATCGCGGCCGGCTCGGTATCGCCTTGACGGACTGCATCAGCACCGATTTTTTTCTCAAGGATTTCGACCTGTACTTTGCCAAGCTCTATGACGGCCTGCGCCAGGATTCCGGTGACCCGATCGTCTGGGCGGACAAGGTGCTGGGGCGTTACCAGGAGCTGGGCATCGACCCGCGCACCAAGGACCTGATGTTCTCCGATGGCCTCAATTTCGAGAAGTGCCTGCCGATCCTGCGTCATGTTCGCGGCAAGGCCAAATTCGGTTTTGGCATGGGCACCAGCCTGGCCTGTGATGTCGACGGTGTCGAACCGCTGAGCATTGTCATGAAACTGGTGCGGGTCCACGGCGAGCCGGTGGTGAAGTTCTCCGACGATCCGATCAAGAACGTCTGCGAGGATGCCTCGTTCCTGCGCTACGCCGCCCAGGTGTTCAACGTCGCCCTGATCAATCCACAAATGGGAGCCTGATATGACTACGCTCGCGCAAGAACGCATTGCCCGGGAACTGGGCATCGACCGCCAACTTACTCGGGGCGGCGAAGCCACTGAGATTGCCCGCCGGGTCGGGTTCATCAAGCAGATCCTGCGCGAGTCGGGCTGCCAGTCCCTGGTGCTGGGGATCAGCGGCGGCGTCGACTCGCTCACCGCCGGCCGCCTATGCCAGTTGGCGGTGGAGCAACTGCGAGGGGAGGACTACGCGGCGCGGTTTATCGCCGTCCGACTGCCGTACAAGGCCCAGGCCGATGAGCAGGACGCCCAGGCTTCCCTGGATTTCATCCGACCGGACGCGATCACCACCAGCAACATCGCCGCGTGTGTCGACGGGCTGATGGACAGTATCGCCATCGACGGCTTGCAGCCTTCGGCCGGACTCACCGACTTTACCAAAGGCAACGCGAAGGCCCGGGCACGGATGCTGGCGCAATACGCCATTGCCAACCTGAGCAACGGATTGGTGGTGGGAACCGATCATGGGGCGGAGGCGGTGATGGGGTTCTTCACCAAGTTTGGCGACGGCGCGTGCGACCTGGCACCGCTGTCCGGGCTGACCAAAACCCAGGTGCGATGGTTGGCGGACGCGATGGGTGCCCCCGCGCACCTGGTGCGCAAGGCGCCGACCGCAGACTTGGAGGACCTGGCACCCGGTAAGTTGGATGAAGTGGCGTATGGCTGTAGCTATGAGGAAATCGATGCGTACCTGATGGGCGAAGAGGTGTCGCCGCAGGCGCGACAGATCATTGAAGGCGCCTACCTCAAGACAGCCCACAAACGAGCATTGCCACGCGTCCCTGCATCGTTGTAATAGGGTTCTAAATGCAATGCCGTTCACTTAAGGCAATCGACCAGCCCGTGGCGAGGGAGCTTGCTCCCGCTGGGCCGCGAAGCGGCCCCAAAACCTGCCCAATGCGGAGCATCAGGCATACCGCCCCCGCCGGTTTACGACTGCTTCGCAGCCGAGCGGGAGCAAGCTCCCTCGCCACAGGTCCATCATTTCTCTTAAGTGAACAGCATTGGGTTCCAAAGGGGACCTTTGACCTTGAACGGAGTGGGTAAATGACACAGGCAATCGGCATCAAGGACCGTGTACGCATCAAGCACGTCGAAGTCCTCTCGGACGACTGGTACGTGCTGCGCAAGACCACCTATGACTACCTCGGTCGCAATGGCCAATGGCGCGAACTGACGCGCGAAACCTATGACCGCGGCAACGGCGCCACCATCCTGCTGTACAGCAAGGCCAAGCAAACGGTGGTGTTGACCCGGCAATTCCGTTTCCCGGCCTTCGTCAACGGGCACGATGACCTGCTGATAGAAACCTGCGCCGGCCTGTTGGACAACGACGATCCGCACACCTGCATCCGCAAGGAAACCCAGGAGGAAACCGGCTATATCATCCAGGACGTGCGCAAGGTGTTCGACGCCTTCATGAGCCCGGGTTCAGTGACTGAGCGGGTGCATTTTTTCGTCGGCGAATATTTTGACGAAGACAAGCAGCACGAAGGCGGTGGCCTGGAAGCCGAAGGCGAGGAGATCGAAGTGTTGGAGCTGTCCCTCGACCAGGCTTTGGGCATGATCGAGACCGGAGAGATTTGCGACGGCAAGACCATCATGCTGTTGCAGTACGCCAAGCTGCATCGGTTGCTGGATTAGCCCCGGGCCTTTTCGCGATAGAGGGGCAGAACGCATTCAAAACCCTGCGATGATCAAGCCGGATCCTGAGCATAAAATGGGCAGCCATGCTCCATGGCTGCGCGTTTTTTGTTCAGCTGGATTGGACCTCGCTGTCTTCCTGCATATCGTCCAGGTATTGCGGCTGGTCCGTCTGGCTTGCCTGATCCGGCAGTTCGGTCACGACGCTGAAGTCGCTGATCTCGATGGCGCCGACCCCATGACCGAGCAGATGGAAGGAAAACGCCTTGCGCTGCTGCGGGTTGTCGAAACTGATGTTCATCACCAGCGGCTGGTCGGGTGTCACCGCCACCTCGGTCGGCAGGTCCATCGGCACATCCTGCTCGAACTCCTTGGCCTTGAGGGAAATGTAGGCAGCATGGTCAGCTTCCACGGCTCGGATGGTCAGGCTGACGCGGGTCTGCGAGCCCTTGGGCATTTCCAGGTATTGGGCACCGATCAGGTTGTCGGCCCAGTCGTCGATGACCTGGGCCGGCAGTGGGATTTTATCGGCGCTGCCGAACTGATAATGCTGGTTCAAGGGCGTGCGCAACAGTGTCTGGTCCAGGGCGGTGGCCCGGGCGCTGATCAATCGGGCGCGCTGGCCGCTGTATTGCCCGCCATAGATGGCGCGGTCGGCGATGAAGCCTTCGCTGGTGTAGTCACGGCAATGCTGGAGGAAATCGCATTCGGTAAACGTGCCCTTGCCATCGTGGTAGCGCAGCTTGCCGTTGGTGAACGACATGATTTCCCGACCCGTCGGGTAGTCCCTGAACATCGAGCGACCGGACAACGATTTGGGCACCGCAAAGCCGAAGTAATCGAGGATCGAGGCGGTCAGGTCCACATGCCCGTAGGTGCCTGACTTGATCCGAGGCAAGGGTTCCGGCGCCAGCGTCAGGTTGAACCCCCAGGACGAGGCCAGCCGCACATCGTCGATGCCATGGGATTCGTCCGAGGTGATGACCACCAGGGTGTTATCCAGGATGCCCTGGCGTTCCAGGCCCGCCAGGAAGTTCGCCAGTGCGTCGTCCAGGTAACCCACCGCCGCCTGCTTGGCCGTGTCGTAGCGTTGCAGGTAGTCGTCCGGCGCGGAGTAGGGTTGGTGCGTGCCCACGGTCAGCAGGGTCAGCATCCAGGGCTTGTCCGCCTGTTGCAGTTGCCCGACGTAGTCCAGCGCGCCTTCGAAGAACGTCTTGTCGTCCTTGCCCCAAGGAAATTCCAGATAAGCGGGGCGTGTGAACCACTCCATGCCCAGGGTCGTGTCGAAGCCGATGTGCGGCATGATCCGGTCCTTGGCCATGAAGCGCAGGCCTGCGCCTTGCAGGAAATGAGTGGAAAAGCCGTTCTGGCGCAACTGGGCCGGCAGGCAGGCTTGGTTGCGCTGGGTCTGGTTGAGCATTTCGACGCCTTTGGGCGTGCCGTCGTCGAGCTTGTCGTAATCGCCACACAGCATCGCGTACAAGCCACGAATGGTCTGGTGGCTGTGCAGGACGTAATCGGGGGTGTTCATGCCGCGCTCGGCCCAGGCGCTGAGGTGTGGCATCAGGTTTTCCTGGTAGCTGCTTCTCAAGGCCTGGCGATTGGCGCTCACATAGGCGCCGGGAATGCCTTCCAGGGCGATAACCAGCACGTTGCGCGCACGCCCCGGTTCGGCCAGCAATTTGCGGCCATCGAGGTCCAGGCGGGTCAGCCCTTCCATGGGCGGGATTGGGTCAACGGTGTCGCCATCGAGCCATTGCCGGGCTTGGTCCTGCCCGGCGGCGATCCCCGCCGTGACGAGTTGGTGGGGCAGGTTGAACACATTCCATTGGTCCGCCTCACTGGGGCGCCAGGCTTGCAGTGCGCCGTGGCTCAGCAAGAGCAACACCGGCACGGCCCAGGCGCGGCGCGGCAAGCGTGGCGCCTGGTGAGGGCGGCAGGTCCATTGGCTCACCAGCCACAACGCCAGTGCTGCCAACTGGATCGCGGCCAGCCACGGATGGGCGAAGCCGCCGCTGGTGGAGTTTTCAACGAACTGCGGGTCGGTCAGGTAATGAATATCCGAAGGACTGGGCATCCGTCCCACCGCGCTGACCAGCTCGATGCTGGCCAGGGTCAATGCGCTCCAGGCCAGTAATACCGGGAATGCCAGCCACCCGGGACGGCGATGGAGCAGCACGATCAACAACCCGCCGATACCCAGGTCCGAGAGATAACCCAGCGGGTCGGACCAACCCAGGGCGAGACGCAGGCCCATGGGGACCATCAATACGCAGCCAATCAGGGCGATGAGCGAGGCGCGGGGATGGGTTGAAGCGCGATAAAGAATATTCACAAGCAGCAGGCCTTTCAGTTGAAGCCAATCCATTGAACAACACACCTACCCTGTGGGAGCGAGCTTGCTCGCGATAGCGTCAGGTCAGCCGTGTTTATAAGGACTGACACACCGCTATCGCGAGCAAGCTCGCTCCCACAGGGGTTCTTTGTTTGGTCATGAAACTGTCATGAAGAGAGATGGTAGCAAGGGCTGTCGCCCCTGGCCGGGCCAATGGCCCGGTGTCCGGCTGCGCTACGCTGTGGTTCACTGGCGCAGGCCCCTACAATGGCCGTGTCGCGCTGCTTTGAGGCGCGCAGAAAACTTGTATCAGGATTTCTCATCGGGGGATGGATGGACAGGTTCCAGGAAATGCAGGTTTTCCTCGCCGTGGCCCAGGCGTCGGGGTTTTCGTCGGCGGCGCGGCGCCTGGGCCTGTCGGCGGCCAGCGTCACGCGGGCGGTGGCGGCGTTGGAGCAACGCATCGGCACGCCACTGCTGGTCCGTACCACTCGCAACGTGTACCTGAGCGAAGCCGGCCAGCGCTTTCTCGAAGACTGTCGGCGGATCCTGAGCGATTTGCAGGAAGCCGAGGATTCGGCGGCTGGCAGTCACGTCCAGCCCCGCGGGCAGTTGACGATTACCGCGCCGGTCCTGTTCGGGCAATTGTTCGTCACGCCGCTGCTGGTGGATTACCTGCACCGATTCCCCGAGGTCAGCATCAACGCTTTGTTGTTGGACCGCACGGTCAGTCTGGTAGAGGAGGGCATCGACGTTGCCCTGCGCATTGGCGAGCTGCCGGACAGCAACCTGCACGCCGTGCGGGTCGGTGAAGTGCGGCGGGTGGTGTGCGGCTCCCCGGATTTCTTCGCGCGCCACGGGCGGCCCCGGCATCCGGATGACCTGGAGCGAATGCCCGTGGTGGCGTCATCGGCCATTGGCCAGGTCAAAAGCTGGACCTTCATCGATTCAGGCCAACCGTTGGCCGTCCGGCCCGTGCCGCGGTTGGTAGTGACGGCCAACCAGGCGGCGATTACCGCCGCTTGCCAGGGACTGGGGATGACGCGAATCCTGTCTTATCAGGTGGCGGGCAACGTGGCCGCCGGTGAGCTGGAAATCGTCCTGGCCGATTTCGAATTGCCGCCGCTGCCGATCCATGTGGTGTACCAAGGCGGGCGCAACGCGCCGGCGCGGGTCCGCAGTTTTGTCGATTTTGTTGTCAGTGCATTGCGCGAACATCCCGCCTTGAGCGGCTGATGCATTGTTTCTCTGGCTGAAACAATGGATTGCATCTGCAGGTGATTCTCTTGTTTTTGCCTTGGGCGGAAGATGACCCCATCGACGCCGTTGTGCTGATGGCGTCACTTCCAGCGGAGTCGACCATGAACCCTATCAAGCACTATCACTTCCCGCTTTCCGGCCATTCCCATCGCGTTCAACTGATGCTGTCGTTACTCGAACTGCCGGTCGAGGAGATCTTTGTCGACTTGGCCAAGGGCGCGCACAAACAGGCGGATTTCCTTGCGCTCAATGCGTTTGGCCAAGTACCGGTCATCGATGATGACGGTGTGGTGCTGGCGGACTCCAACGCGATCCTCGTGTACCTGGCGCACAAATATGGCCAGGGCCGCTGGCTGCCCACCGACCCAGTCGGTGCCGCGCGGGTGCAGCGCTGGTTGTCGGCGGCGGCCGGGCCGATCCATGCGGGGCCGGCCACGGCGCGGCTGATCACGGTGTTTGGCGCGGCCTACAACGCTGAGGACGTGATTGCCCGGTCCCACACTGTGTTGAACGTCATTGATCAAGAATTGAGCGACCGTGCTTTTCTGGCGGGTGATGCTGTGACCGTCGCGGACATCGCCGGCTACAGCTACATCGCCCATGCACCGGAAGGCAATGTGTCGTTGGAGGACTACGCCCATGTGCGGGCCTGGCTGGCGCGGATCGAAGCCTTGCCCGGGTTCGTGGGCATGCCGCGTACGGTTGTCGGGTTGCAAAAGCACGCCTGAAACGACAAGTAGGTAACCTTGTGGCGAGGGAGCTTGCTCCCGCTGGGTTGCGAAGCAACCCCTTGAAAAGGGCGCGCGGTGTGCCTGGCATGGCTGCGGTGTCGGTTCTGGGGCTGCTGCGCAGCCCAGCGGGAGCAAGCTCCCTCGCCACAGAGTGGGTCATGTCCCGGTAAAAGACACGGATCCAGTTGGGGGATCAGGCGTAGGAAAGCGCCTTTTCCTCCAGTAGTTCCTCATACAACTGCACCCACTTGCGGCCCATCTCTTCGGACGTGAACAACTGGCGGTAACGGGCTTCGGCCCTGGCACCCATTACCTGGGCCTGCGCCGGGTTTTCCCACAGGGTACGCATCGCCTCGCGGAAGGCCTCTGGGTTGCTCGGTGGCACCACCAGGCCGGTTTCGTCGTGGATGTTGATGTAGCTGGTGCCGGTGCCGATTTCGCTGCAGATCATCGGCTTGCCGAACATCGCGCCTTCAAGCAGTGAAATGCCAAAGGCTTCAGAGCGCAAATGCGAAGGGAATACGATGGCATAACTCAGTTCCAGCAATGCAACCTTGTCTTCGTCCCCGAGGCGGCCGAGGAAATGCAAATTGCGCAAGCCCAGTGCCGCGGCTTGGGCATGCAGTTGTTTTTCCAGGGGCCCGGCGCCCACGATGACCACGGGGTAATCCACGCCTTTGAGGGCGTCGAGCAGAATGTGCAGGCCTTTGTAATAACGCATCACCCCCACGAACAAAAAGAACCGCTCACCCAGTTTTGCCTTCCATCCCACCATGCGCTCGGCATCAGGCTGTGGATAACTCGTCTTGTTCAGGCCGTAGGTGATAATCCGGGTCTTGGCGCTGTATTCCTTGAGCACATCGCTGGTATGCACATAGTTAGGCGAGGCCGCGACGATGCGATCGGCGCCGTCCAGGAAACGTTTCATCAGCGGCCGATAAAGCTTGAGCAATTGCCGCTGGCGAACAATGTCCGAATGGTAGGTTACGACGTAGGGCTTTTTCACGGCACTGAAAAAGTGCACCAGGTCCATGAACGGCCAAGGAAAGTGGAAATTAATGATGTCCGCTTCGGCGGCCAGCTCACGGAATTTCTTGAAAACGCTGTAGGAGAAACCCGTGGACGCCAGTTGGAAGTCCATTCGGGCTTGATGGACGACATGCTGTCGAAGCTGGATCGGACCCGGTGCGGGATGTTCGCTCAACGTGAGCACGGTGTTATCGATACCCAGTTGGTCACTGCTGTCGCACAGCTGGAAAATGACCTGTGCGATACCGCCCATGGAGTCAGTCAAATAACTTTTGTAAAAGTGCAGGACTCGCATTCAACCTCCCAAGACCTGGCGATACGCGTGGGCAGTGACCTTTGCACAGCGCTCCCAGGAAAACAGCGCTGCCTGTTGTAAGCCTGCTTCCCGACACGCCTGCCAGTGCGGGCGATCCTCAATCAACCGCTGCATGGCGTCGCGCATGCCTTGTGGATCGTCGGGCTCGCAATAAATGCCCGCCGCCCCGGCCACTTCCGGCATCGCCGAGCAGCGGGTGGTCATCACCGGCGTGCCGCTGGCCATGGCTTCAAGCACCGGTAGGCCAAAGCCTTCGTAGTACGACGGGAAAACCAATGCCCGTGCCCCCGCCAACAACTGGGCGACGTGTTCGTCAGGCAGGTAACCCGCCAGACAGACATGACCATCAGCCAGGGCGCGTTTCAACTCATCATTGAGCTGTGCCTGTTGCCATCCGCTCATTCCTACAATGAACAAAGGAAAAGCCTGACGTATGGACTCAGGAAGCCCGGCATGGGCGCGCAAGGCCAATGACAGGTTCTTGCGTGGCTCCAGGGTGCCGACACAGAGAAAATATCGGCCGTGCTCCAGCCCATGGGCCTTGAGCACGCTGTCGATCGCTTCCGGTTCGCGCGGGTGGAAACGTGCCGCCACCCCAAGCGGCGCGACCCGCAGGCGCTCGGCGGGAACGCCGAAATATTGCTGGGCTTCATCGGCGATGAATTGCGAGTCGGTCAGAATCAATTGGGCCTGTTCCACTGCGCGGCTGAGCCGTCGCTCGATTTCCTTCAGGCGTGCCGGTGGCTGCGTCTCGGGGTAGCGCAGGTGCGTGAGGTCATGAAGGGTGATCACCGTCGGCCCTTCGAAAGCCAACGGCCACAGGCTGGGTTCGTGATACAGGTCGATAGCCTTTGAACGGCCTTGATCGAAGCGTTTCTGCTCCAGCCAGCGCCGCGCCTGATAGGCCCCCGGAACCCGTCGCAGCAACGGGCTCAGCTTGGAATAGCCTGGCCTGGCTGTTGGTGGCAACTGCGGGCTCCAGCCCCAACCGTGGAACAGCGACAGCTGGACGTCCGGCTCCCGCGCCAAGGCAGTCGCCAGTTCCGCTACGTAGTGGCCGATGCCGGTGCGGGGCGCCTGGAGAATGCGTGCGTTGAGGGCTATCCGCATGTTGTTTCCCTGCCGACGATCGTTGCACCAATAATGTGGCCCTCGATTCGCTCCACCAATTGCGCACTGGCCTGGCGCCAGCTCAGCCATTGCCATTGATCCAGATTGCGCTTGGCCGGGAATAGCCCGGTGTGTTCCATGTCGATGACCAGGTTCGCCAGGCTTTGGGGATCGTCGAGATCGAAATAGGCCATGAACTCTCCGCCGATTTCCCGAAACACTGCAATGTCGCTGCCCATCGCTGGCAAGCCGCGTTGCATGGCCTCTACCAATGGCAGGCCGAAACCCTCCACATAGGACGGGAACACCAGCGCAGTGGCGTGTCGGTAGGCGTGTTCCAGGCTTTGGTCCGCCAGGTTGTTGAACATGAACAGGCGGCTGTCGAGCTGCGGATGGCGTTGAATGCGCTCGATCAGGGCTTCGCATTTCCAGCCGATCTTGCCGACGATGCAGAGCCGCGCTTGTGAACCGGCGGCCCAGGCCCGCTCGAATGCATCGATCAGGTAGGCGTGGTTTTTCCGCGGCTCGATGGTGCTGACCATCAAGAACACTGGCTCGGGGCGCTTGAACAGCCGCAGCAAGTCCGGGTCGACGGCCTGAGTGGCGTCAACCAGGTCCAGTTCGCTGCCTAGATGGAAATAGTCGAACCAGCGCTTGCGCACCTCTTGCTCGCCAATGCGCCGGACCATTTCCTGGCGAAGCTGGTCGCGGATGGTGGTGGAGATGGCGACGTAGCCGTCGGCGGTGCGGGCGATCCAGTCGAACCAATGGTTGAACACCTTGACCAGTCCGGCGTCGCAGAATTGCGGATGGGTCAGGGGAATCAGGTCGTAGACCACTGAGATGATCCCGACGCCATCACGCTTGAGCTGTTCGGCCAGGGGGAAGAAACCTGAGTGCCAGGAAGAGTCCAGCAACACCAGTTGATCGCCGGCCCGATGTGCCAGCGGTACGCTGCGTGCCGGGACTGGCTTGCGTGTGAGGAGACGATCGAGGATTCGAATGGGGAGGCTCAAGCACGCCAGGGCAAACAGTCGGCAAGCGATGTACAAGAAGCGGCGAGCCCAGATCGACTGGCTGAAGGGGCGCCGTTGTTCGAGGGTCCGCTGCCTGAGCCAGAACAGGTTGGCGAACTGTACCAGCCGTGCTCGCAGATTGGCCAGATCCAGTCCGTTCGTGGGCAGAGGGGCCAGGCTTTTCACTTCGTACAGCTTGCCCTGCAGCATCACCACGGGAATGCATTCGCGCTCCCGATCCTTGGCCGGCAATTCACGAATGACGTTGCGCACCACTCGCTGGATGCCGGAGTTGTCATTCGGGTGGTCGTATACGTAGGTGCAATCCACCAACAGACGGCTCATGGCAACTCCTTTTGCGGCACCGCCTCGACGGCCGTCTGGCTCGAACGCTGGATACTGGTCCGGGCCTGGAGCCAGGAACAGCCGACGAAATCTTCCTGGCGATTATTGATCACGTGGAACACCAATCCGTAGTCGCGCCATTCGAAATTACGGTCCAGGTGCGAGTCCAGCCGCGACAGGCTGAGCGCGACGGAGTAATTGCCCTTGCCCAGGCGCATGTCGAAACTGAAACGGAAGGTAATCTGTTCGCCGGCCTTGAGGTCGGTCACGGCCTTGTCCTGGCGATGGGTGTTGATGCCGTACATGGGCTGGCCAAGGCGGTCCTTGATCAGAAAGCCCAATACCAGCCGCTCGATGTCTTGGCGGATTTCAACCCGCACTTGCAACACCATCGGCTGGCCGATCTCGGCCACTTCCACCGATTGCCCCTGGTTGTTGAGCAACTGCACATCGACGATGCCGGCCTCGCCGGTGCCGGAAATGGTCCGTACCTGACCGTTGGCGAGCATTTCCTGGCGGACCACTTGGCCTTCGCGCTGGGCCAGCATCGCATTGTAGTAATCCATCACCTCTTCCGGCTTGCCGCGCATGGCCATGCGCCCGTGTTCGAGCAGGATCGCGGTGTCGCAGATCGACTGGATCGCCGAGCGATCATGGGACACGATCAGCAGCGTGGTGCCGGCCTTGCGGAAGCTGCGGATGCGCTCGAAGCTCTTGTGCTGGAAGTAGGCATCGCCCACCGACAGCGCTTCGTCGACGATCAGGATGTCCGGGCGCCGGGCGGTGGCGACACTGAACGCCAAGCGCATCTGCATGCCGCTGGAATAGGTGCGTACCGGCTGGTCGATGGCCTCGCCGATTTCGGCGAAGCCCTCTATCTCGGGCATCAGGGCTTCGATTTCCTCCACCTGCATACCCAGCAACTGACCGGCCATGAACGCGTTCTGGCGACCGGTGAAGTCCGGATGAAAGCCCATGCCCAGTTCCAGCAACGCGGCAACGCGGCCTTGTAGCTGGATGTGACCGCAGGTGGGTTGGGTGGTGCCGGTGATCATCTTGAGCAACGTACTTTTGCCGGCGCCGTTGACCCCGACGATGCCGACGGCTTCCCCGGGCTGGATCTCGAAATCCACACCCTGGAGGATCCAGTGCAGTTGATGGCGCTGGCGGGAAAAGGGAACCAACCACTCCAGCAGCCGGCTCCAGCGGTTCGGATACTGCTTGTAGGCCTTGCCCAGGCCGGTGACACGCAAATGTCCCATCAGAGTTCATCCACCATTTCACCGCCGCGCCGGCGAAACATGCGCAAGCCCAATACGCACAACAGCAGGGCGAGCACCAGCAACGGCACCAGCGAACTCCAGACCGGCCACTGGTTATAGAGGAACAGGTTCTGGTAACTCTGCATCAGGGCGGTCATGGGGTTGAAAGCGAGCAGTTGCTGGATCGACGGCGGCAGGATCGACATCGGGTAGACGATCGGCGTGAGCCAGAACCAGAATTGCAGGCAAATGCCGAACAGTTGCCCGACATCGCGGAAAAACACATTGAGGATCCCCAGCAGCATGCCCAGCCCGGCGGCGAACATCACTTGCAGGGCCAGCAGCGGCACCAGCGCCAGCAAGGTCATGCCTGGCCAGCGTCCGGTGATCAACAGGAAACCGAGAAACAGCCCAAGGATGATCGCGAAGTTGATGCCCGCGTTGAAGAGCACGATCACCGGCAGGCAGATCCGGGGGAAGCTGATCTTTTTCAGCAGGTTGGCGTTTTCCAGGAACATGCCCTGGCTGCGGGTGGTGATCTCCGCGAACAAGCCCCAGGTCAGCAGCCCGGCGCAGAGGTAGACGCTGTAGGCCATGCCGTCTTCCACCCCGGGCAGGCGGGCACGCATGATGTGGGAAAAAATCACCGTGTAGACGAGGATCATCGACAACGGGTTGAGCACCGTCCACAACGCGCCGAACAACGAGTTGCGATACCGCGCCTGGAACTCGCGCTTGACGCTGCCCAGGACGAAGCCGCGGTAATTCCACAGGGAGTGGGGCAAGCTCAGCAACATGCGTCGACCCTGCCGTAGTGGTCTTCGAAGCGAACGATGTCGTCTTCCCCCAGATATTCGCCACTTTGCACTTCGATGATCACCAGATCGATCACGCCGGGATTCTCCAGGCGATGCTTGTGTCCGGCCGGGATGAAGGTCGATTCATTCTTGGCGACCAAGTGCGAACCCGAGCCATTGTTGGTGACCTTGGCCATGCCTTCGACCACCACCCAGTGTTCGTTGCGATGGTGGTGCATTTGCAGCGACAGCGACGCGCCAGGCTTGACCACGATGCGCTTGATCTTGAAGCGTGGCCCTTCTTCGAGCACGGTATAACTGCCCCATGGGCGGCTGACCGTGCGATGCAGGCGATAGGCTTCGTGCGCCTTGTCCTTGAGTTGCCGGGCGACGCGGCGCACATCCTGGGCGCGGTCGGCATGGGCCACCAGCACGGCGTCGGCGGTGTCGATGATGATCAGGTTTTCCACGCCCAGGGCCGCCACCAGACGGCCTTCGCTCTGGACGAAGTTGTGCTGGCTGTCGATGAACAGGGCCTCGCCGGTGGCGCGGTTGTTCTGCGCGTCGGCGGGCACCAGGCCGGCGACGGCGCTCCAGGAGCCGATATCGCTCCAATCGAATGTGGCCGGGATCACCACGACATTGGCGGAGCGCTCCATCAGGGCATAGTCGATGGAGATGTCTGGCATGTCGGCGAAATGCACCGCGGACAATTCCTGCTGCACGCACCCTGAGGTTTCCACCGCCGTGCTGGCCGTGACACAGGCGCGCGCCTGTTCCAGCAGCTCGGGGGCGTGGGCTTGCAACTCCGCCAAGAGGGTCTTGACCGAGAAGCAGAACATCCCTGAGTTCCACAAGAAACGGCCGCTTTCCAGATACTGCGTAGCGGTCGGCAAGTCGGGCTTTTCGACGAAGCGAACGACCTTGGCTGCGCCCTTGGTGTCCAGCGGCAGGCCCCGTTCGATATAGCCGAATCCGGTTTCCGGCGCCGAGGGCAGCACGCCGAAGGTCACCAGGTGACCACTCTTGGCCAGTTCCACGGCGTGCGCCACCGATGCCTGAAACGCCGCCTCGTCCTGGATCAGGTGATCGGCCGGCATGACCACCAGGATCGCCTCGTCACCATGCAACGCCTGAATGGCGAGGGTGGCCGTGGCAATGGCCGGCGCGGTGTTGCGGCCCGTGGGTTCGAGGACGAAGTGACCACGGTGACGCTCCAGGTGAGCACTTTGATAGTGATCGCGGCTCTGGAAATAGTATTCGCGATTGGTGACCGTGACGATATCGCCCCGGCCATCGAACAACCCCGCGGCACGCCGGTAGGTTTTGCCCAGCAACGATTGGCCGTCGGGCAAGCGCATGAAAGGCTTGGGATGACCCTCGCGGGACACCGGCCACAACCTCGTCCCGGCTCCGCCGGAGAGAATCACAGGAATGAGCATGGCCTACTCCTTGGCGACGCGTTTCATGTCCGCATCCATCATCATGCGGATCAGGGTGTCGAGGTCAGTCCGGGGCTTCCAGCCCAGGACCCGTTGGGCCTTGGCCGGGTTGCCGAGCAACACCTCGACTTCGGCCGGGCGGAAAAACGCCGGGTCGATCTTGACGAAGTCACGGTAGTCCAGCCCCACATGTTCGAAAGCGATCCTGCACATCTCGCGCACGGT
The DNA here is from genome assembly GCF_051132015.1 of Pseudomonas sp. Z1-12. Lineage (NCBI taxonomy): Bacteria > Pseudomonadati > Pseudomonadota > Gammaproteobacteria > Pseudomonadales > Pseudomonadaceae > Pseudomonas > Pseudomonas sp. Z1-12. Next base: position 6,712,045 of record NZ_CP071647.1, on the reverse strand, counting down.
GGTGGTGACGCCAGTGGCCACTACGTAATCGTCGGGGGTGTCTTGTTGCAACATCAGCCACATGGCCTCGACGTAATCGCCGGCAAAGCCCCAATCGCGCTTGGCGTCGATATTGCCCAGGCGCAACTCCTGCTGCTTGCCCTGCTTGATACGCGCGGCGGCGTCGGTGACCTTGCGGGTCACGAACTCGATGCCGCGCAGCGGTGATTCGTGGTTGAACAGGATGCCGCTGCTGGCATGCAGGCCGAAGCTTTCCCGGTAATTGACGGTGATCCAGTGGCCGTACAGTTTCGCGACGCCATAGGGACTGCGTGGGTAAAACGGGGTGTGCTCGTCCTGTTGCTCGGCCTGGATCAGGCCGAACATTTCGCTGGTGGAGGCCTGGTAGAAACGGGTCTGCGTACGGAACTGGCGAATGGCTTCGAGCAGATGGGTGACCCCCAGCCCGTCGACGATGCCGGTGGTCACCGGTTGGTCCCAGGAGGCCGCGACGAAACTTTGCGCGGCCAGGTTATACACCTCGTCCGGCGCCGACTTGATCACGGCCCGCTGCACCGAGCAGGCGTCGGCCATGTCACCGTCCAAGTAGACGATGTCTTGTTCGATGCCCATCTCTCGCAGCCGCCAGCGCGAGTCGCTGCTGCGTCGCGCCACCAGACCGTGGACTTTGTAACCCTTGTCGAGCAGCAACTTGGCCAGATACGCGCCGTCCTGGCCGGTGATCCCTGTGATCAATGCACTTTTCATTCTTGTCGTACCCGTATCTCCCAGTCGGACAGGATCGCCCGCAAGGATTGTTGTGTTGTTGTTTCGGGCGTCCATCCGGTGGCCTGTCGTAGCTTGGCAGGGCTACCACAGACGCGACGCTGTTCTGCACGGCGAAGACGCGCAGGGTCCTGGATCAGTTGCACATCGACCTGGGCGATATCGCCCAGTTGTTCGATCAGGCTGCGAATGCTCTGCTCGCGACCCGAACAGATGTTGTAGACCTGCCCCGGGGCGCCTTTTTCCAGCAGGCTCAGGTAGGCCGAAATCACATCGCCGACATCGAGGAAGTCGCGGGTCACGTCGATATCGCCCACCTGCAACCGGGCCGGTTGCAGGCCCAGCTTGATCCGGCTGATTTGCCGGGCGGCGCTGGCAATGACGAAGCTGTCCTTCTGGCCGGGGCCGATGTGATTGAACGGGCGAGCCACCAGCACCGGCCAGCCTTCGCTCATGCCCCATTGCAGGCTCAGCAGTTCGGCCGACAGCTTGCTCACGGCGTACGGGTTGCGCGGGGCGGGTGCTTGCAGTTCGGTAATCGGCAGCCGGTCTTCGCTGACCTGACCATAGACGTCACCGGAGCTGACATACAGGAACGTGCCGGTGAACCCCCGGGCCTTGAGGGCCTGAAGCAGGTTCAAGGTGCCCAACAGGTTGATGTTCAGGGTGCGTGCCGGGTCGCGGAAGGCTTCAGGGACAAAGGTCTGGCCCGCCAGGTGGATCACGGCGTCGGGAACCTCGGGCCAGAGGCCCTCCAGGGTCTTGGCATCCGTCAGGTCGTAGCGCGCGGCGACAGGCATCACCTGCCAGGCCGAATCATGACCGCTCAGTCGAAATCCGAGGTGACGTCCAACGAAACCGCTGAGGCCCGTAACGAACAGACGTTTTTTCAAGCACCAGCCCCCTTGACGGTGACCTCGTCTATCGCGAATTGAGTAGGAAATTTCCGTAAGATCGGGGAAATGTCACTCAACAATCAGCTTAGCGAAGCATTTGTTGTAGTTGTTTGGTTGCCAATCTGTGCCAATTTCACAGCAATTTCAACAGCGCAAACCGTGACTGACCAGTTCTCATATTTATAGCGGGTTTATTCACATCGAGCGGTTCACGAACCCTTGGCGGATGTGTTTAGAATGCCCCTCGTCACACTTGCCCCTGGTTCCGATCTTCGGATCGAACCGCAAGGGACGGGACCATAAAAAAACAAGAACGAGACGGGTAGCAAGATTAACGACGCGTGGCGGCTCCCGGGCCGGCTCGATGCGTGACTCGACCGTCATGAAGTTGGGGCTGCCGGGATGGCGGCGCCATGATGGGATGCCATGAATTTCATTCTTTACTCGGATGTAAACGATCACTCCATCAGTCAGAGCCTCGGTCGCCCTGAGTACAGCTATTACTTCGTGCTCAAGGCCTATCGCCCCGTGCTGGAAAGCCTAGGGCCAGTGCATGTGGTGTCGTCGGTCGCAGAGGTCGATCCGCTTTATCAAACGTTGCGGCAGGCCGGACAGGACTGCTTGTTCCTTTCGTTTTCCCCCCCGCACAAGACCCCGCTCGACCTGCTGTGCCCGATGGTCTGCGTGGTGGCCTGGGAGTTCGATTCGATCCCGGCCGAGCACTGGGATGACGACCCGCGGCATGACTGGAGCCGCACGCTGGCCCGTCATGGCCGGGTGATTACCCTGTCCAGCCACACGGCCGAGGCGATCCGTCGGACGTTGGGTGAGGATTTCCCAGTGCTGGTGTTGCCCACGCCACTGTGGGAGCGTTTCGCGGCGGTTCGTGAGCAACACCCAAGCCGGCCAATCAACCCCGGAACGACCTTGCAGATCAAGGGTTGCATCATCGACAGTCGGCCCCTCGGGTTGTCGGCGGATGGCTTGATCGCGCCGATTTTCGAAGGTGAGCCGGAACCAGAGCCTAGCGTTGATCCAGACATCGTACCGCCGCCGCTGACTTGGCGGCGGCGGGCATTCATTTCCCGTCATTACCTGCGCGAAGTCGTCCGCGCCTTCACCGGCGGGAGCGAGCAGGGCCCCGTCTGGCTGTTCAAGCACAACCTGCTGTGCTGGTATCGCGAGGCGGTCCGCGACCTGATTCCGGTGCCGGTACGCGTTGCCACCAGCCGGGTCCTGAGGGGGCCAGCGCCGCCGTTAGTCGTCGAGCCCGTTCCTGAGCCCGCTCCACCGGAACATCCCCAAGCCGTCCTGCCGGACACCAGCCAGATGGCGGAAACCGACGTCAGCGGGGTGGTGTACGTCAGCGTGTTCAACCCCGATGACGGTCGCAAGAACTGGCATCAGTTGATCACCGCCTTCTGTTGGGCGCTACGCGACGTCGAAGACGCCACGCTGGTGCTGAAGATGACCCAGAACGATCTGTCGACCTACTACGTCGAGCTGCTGACGCTGCTGTCCCAGCTGTCGCCGTTCAGTTGCCGGGTGGTGGTGATGCACGGTTACCTGGAGGACGAACAATTCGCCCGGCTGTATGGCGCGGCGAGTTTCTACGTCAACGCGTCCCGTTGCGAAGGCCTGTGCCTGCCGCTGATGGAATTCATGTCCTGCGCGCGCCCGGTCATCGCGCCGGACCACACGGCGATGCGCGACTACATCGACGCGCAAGTGGCCTTCATCGTCAAGTCCAGCCGCGAACCCACGATCTGGCCGGAAGACTCGCGCATCTTGTATCGCACCCTGCGCCATCGGCCCGACTGGGGTTCATTGAAACTCGCCTATGAGCAGAGCTACGCCATGGCCAAGCACCAGCCGCAGGTCTACCAGGCCATGGCCGTTGCCGCGAGCGAGCGGATGCGCCGCTTTTGCGGGTTCGCCCCGGTGCAGCAGCGCCTGGCGGATTTCCTGGCGGCGCCAGGCTGTGATGAAGGGCTGTCGCGGGTGGCCCAGGCAGGTACCGCCTCATGTTGATCATCATTTATTCGGAAACCAACCAGAGCAACATCCTGGAAAACCTCGGCAAGCCCGAGTACAGCTATTACTTCGTGCTCAAGGAGTTCCGCCCGGTGCTGGAGCGGTTGGGGCAGGTCGTCGAAGTGACTCGACCTGACGAAGAGGTCGACGAGCTTTATGCCGATTGCCTGGGGCGCGGCGAGGATTGCGTATTCCTGTCGTTTTCTCCGCCGCACCGCACCGCCGCCCACTACGCCTGTCCGACGATCCCGGTGTTCGCCTGGGAGTTCAGCACCATTCCCACCGAAAGCTGGCAGGGCGAGCCCCGGCACGATTGGCGGGTGGTCCTGGGCGCAACCGGCATGGCGATCACCCATTCCAGCTTCACGGTCAAAACCGTTCGCGAGGTGATGGGGGCGGACTTCCCCATCGCCGCCGTCGCCGCGCCGGTATGGGATCGCTTTGCCGCCCGTGGGGCGGCGCTGGCCCAGCGGCCGACAGTGGATCACATGCGCCTGCAATTGCACGGCCTGTTGATCGACAGCCGCACCACCGACCTGCGGCCGTATGGCCCACCGGCGCATCAGGCCGGTATGCCGCTGGTGCTGGACGGCCCGGCCGAGGATTGCGAGTTAATGCTGGACGGTGTGATCTACACCTCCGTGTTCAATCCTTACGACGGTCGCAAGAACTGGAAGGACATGATCAGCGCATTTTGCACGACGTTTCGCGACGTTGCCGACGCAACCCTGGTGCTCAAGCTGACTCATCACGACGTCAGCGCCGCGCTTGCCGACATGCTCCACCATGTCTACAAGAACCAGTCGTACCGCTGTCGCATCGTGCTGATACACGGTTACCTGGCGGACGCGGACTACGAGCGGCTGGTGGAAGCCACCCGGTACGTGGTCAACAGTTCCTACGGCGAAGGGCAGTGCCTGCCGTTGATGGAGTTCATGTCGTGCGGCCGTCCGGCGATTGCGCCGCTGAACACGGCGATGGCCGACTACATCGACCCTGACAACGCCTTCATCGTGGAGTCGACCGAGGAATTGACCGCCTGGCCCCACGACCCGCGTGCCGCGTACCGCACCCTGCGGTATGTCACTGATTGGGACTCGCTGTGTTTGGCCTATCGCGCCAGTTATGACGTGGCCAAGAACGACCCCGAGCGTTATCGCCGGATGTCGGCCCACGCCGTGCGCAGCCTGGAAAAATTCTGCAGCCAGGCCAACGCCGAGCAGCGTTTGCGGGCGTTTTTCGAAGCCATACCCGAGCGGCGCCGGAACGCGCAGCAGCCATGATCCGCCGATGGCTGGCCGGGCTCAGGCCACCGGTCGAACCCTCGCCACCGCCGACGGCGGCCGTTTCGCCCCGGGATGCCGGCCTCTACGACGCGATGCTCGACGGTTGGTTTTGCAGTGAAACCGGTGAATTGCTCAAGGGCTTTGCCATCACGGCCGAGGATACTTTGCTGGATGTCGGCTGCGGCGAAGGCGTGGCAACCCTGTTTGCAATGCGCCAGGGCGCGTCCGTGATCTTTACCGACAGCGAACAGGACAAGGTGCGCGACCTCGCCCGCCAGGTCGAAGCCCAAGCCGCTGCGCCGTTCCTGGGCCTGGTCAGCAACAGCCTGCCGCTGCCCTTGGCCGATGGCTGTGCGAACAAGATCGTCTGCATGGAAGTGCTCGAGCATATCCCTGATCCAGCGCCGTTCATGGCCGAACTGGTGCGCATGGGCCGGCCCGGGGCGCAGTACCTGCTCAGCGTGCCGGCCTCGGTGGGCGAGCATTTGCAGCAAGGCATCGCGCCGCCGGGCTACTTTCAAGCGCCCAACCATGTGCAGATTTTCACTGCCGAACGATTCGCTGCGCTGGTGGAAGACGCCGGGCTGGTGATCGAGCATCGTCAGGCCAGCGGATTTTTCTGGGTCATGGGCATGATTTTCTTCTGGGCCAGCGAACGGGCGGCGGGCCGGGACCTCGAGGGGGCCGTGCGCGACCGCATCCAGGCACCGTACCCACCGTTGATGGAGCGCTGGGCGAGCCTCTGGCAGGACCTGCTGGCGCAGCCCGACGGCTTGGCGATCAAGCAGGGGCTGGACCGGTTCATGCCCAAGAGCCAGGTCATCATCGCGCGTAAACCCGATCGTTCTTCCGGGAGTCCTTCATGAGCAGCAAGCGGATCATGGACATCGAGTTGTTGCGCGCCGTTGCGGTGATCGGCGTGTTGTTCCATCACCTGCAAGGCATGCCGTTTCCTGGCGGATGGCCGCGCCTGGCGGCCCTGGCCGACAGTTTCCAGCTGTGGTGGGGCGTGGACCTGTTCTTCGCGATTTCCGGGTTCGTCATCGGACGCAGCCTGATCCCGCAATTGCGGCGCTGCGACAACCCCCGGCAATTCTGGGCCGTCACCCGGGACTTCTGGATTCGCCGGGCGTTTCGCCTGTTGCCGTCGGCCTGGTTCTGGCTGCTGCTGGTGCTGTTCGCGGTGTTCTTCCTGAACCGCTCCGGGGCGTTTGGCAGCGTGCAGGCCAACCTGCAGGCGACGCTGGCCGGTTTCCTGCAATTCGCCAACCTGCGTTTTGCCGATGCCTTCATGCAGTATGAATACGGCGCAAGCTTCGTGTACTGGACGCTGTCGCTGGAAGAGCAGTTCTACCTGATCCTGCCGTTGCTGGTGTTCGTCTCGCGTCGCTACCTGGTGTGGGTGTTGCTGGCGGTGGTGCTGGTGCAATTCTTCACTTGGCGGGCGCTGTGGTTGTCGGTGATCCGTACCGATGCCTTGGCGCTGGGTGTGTTGTTGTCGATCTGGAGCCTGCGGCCCAGCTACTGGCGCTTCGAGCCCACGTGGTTGCGCCGCCCGCCCATGGGCGTGCTGCTGGTGCTGGGCCTTGGCAGCGTGATGGCCTGGATCGCCACCGAGCATTTCAATTTGTCGTTCTACCGTCTCGGGGTCATTGCCGTGCTCAGCGCCGTGCTGGTCTGGGTGGCCTCGTATGATCGGGATTATCTGTTGCCCCGCGGTCGACTGAAAACGGCGCTGACTTGGGTGGGCAGTCGTTCCTATGGGATCTACCTGATTCACATCCCGGTGTTTTTCCTGCTGCGCGAATTGTGGTTTCGTTTCGCCCCCTTGGGCTCGCCGGACCCGGCAAGCCATCCCTGGCCGGCGCTGGTGTGTGCGTTGTTGTTGATCGGGCTGTTGAGCGAGCTCAATTACCGCTGGGTCGAAATGCCCATGCGCAACCGTGGTGCCCGGCTGGTCGAACGCCTGTCCGCCGCCCGAACCGTCCTTCCTCTCCCTGGAGCCCCGACATGCTGAGCCTTTTGAAGAAACTCACCACGGGCATGCCCGCGCCCGCCGAGCCGGCCGCCGAGAAAGTCGACCCGTATATGCTCGGGCTACACGATGCGATGCTCAGCGGCTGGTTCAACCAGCAAACCGGCGAACTGTTCACGGGTTTCCCGGTGACGCCTGAAGACACGCTGCTGGACGTGGGCTGCGGCGACGGCGGCAACGTGCATTTTTGTGGAATGCGCGGGGCGAAGATCATCATTGCCGACATCGACGCGGCCAAGGTCGAAGCCACTCGCCAGCGCTTGAGCGACACCCCCGCGCGCGAAGTCGAGTGCCACGTGACCGACTGCAACCCGCTGCCGATTGCCGACGCCACGGCCACCCGGGTGGTGTCCACCGAAGTCATCGAGCACGTCGACGACCCGGCGCAGTTCCTCGCCGAGCTGGTGCGGGTCGGCCAGCCCGGTGCGCTGTACCTGCTGAGCGTGCCGCACCCCAGTTCCGAAGACCTGCAAAAGGACATCGCCGCACCGGAGTACTTCCGCAAGCCCAACCACATCCGCATCATCAGCGAAGAGCAGTTCAAGGTGATGGTCAGCGAGGCCGGCTTGGAAGTGTTGAGCCACAGCCAATACGGATTCTATTGGTCGATGTGGATGCTGTTGTTCTGGGAGGCCAAGGTCGATTTCAGCAACCCCGACCACCCGTTGCTCAATCATTGGGCCGACACCTGGCAAGCCGTGCTGAATTCGCCGCGCGGCGCGCAGATCAAGCAGGCGCTGGACGCGGTGGTGGCCAAGAGTCAGGTCATTATTGCGCGTAAGCCTGGCGCGCGCTCCTAGCAGCAAGGGCGCCTTTTGTGGCGAGGGAGCTTGCTCCCGCTGGGTTGCGAAGCGACCCCTTTTGGTGGGCGCTGCGCACCCAAGCGGGAGCAAGCTCCCTCGCCACAGATATTCGTCAGGATCCGGGGGGCGTAATCTGCCAGACTTTTATGGATGGTAAGGCTTCATGACGTTTCTTTTCCGGCTCGCCCTGGCCCTCGCCGCGTTGCTTCTAGGGGGCTGCGAACAATCTCCGGCGCCGGCCCTCGATCAACAACTCTATATCTGGCAACGCCAATGGACCCCGGCCCACGGGCTGGCGCTGCGCCAAAGCCAGGGTGACTTTTCCACGCTGCGGGTGCTGGCGTTGCAGGCGTTTCCCGGGGCGGGCTGGCGTCGTGCGCGGATCGATCCGGCCTTGCTCAAGGCGGACGGCCGTCCGCTGATCGCCGTGATTCGCCTGGACGGCCAGCTCAAGGCCCTGGACCAGGACGAAGTCATCGCGCAAATCCAGCAAGTGCTGGGCGATTGGCATGCCCAAGGCCTGACCCCGGTGGGCGTGGAGATCGACCACGATGCTGGCAATGCACGGTTGCCGGCCTATGGACAATTCCTCGGCCAACTGCGGCACAGCCTGCCGGCCAATCTGCGGCTCAGCATCACGGCGCTACCGGCCTGGCTCGACAGCCCCGCATTGCCGGGCTTGCTGGAAACGGTGGACAGCAGCGTGCTGCAGGTCCACGCGGTGAGTGATCCACGGCAAGGCCTTTTCGATCCGGAACAGGCCCGACGCTGGGCGCAACGCTGGGGTGAACTCACCTCGCAGCCGTTTTACCTGGCCCTGCCGGCCTACGGCGTGGCGCTGCTGACCCAGGAGAGCGGCATGCCGGTGGTGGAAAGCGAAGTGCCGGTCGACCGCGGCGGCGAGCGTCAGGAATTGCTGGCCGATCCGCAACAAGTGGCCGGGCTTGCGGCAGATTTGCGGGCGGATCCGCCACGACATCTTGCCGGGCTGATCTGGTTTCGCCTGCCCCTGGCCGGTGACCGACGGGCATGGAGCCTGACCACGCTCGGTGCTGTCGCTCGGGGCGATCATCTGGACAGTCGCCTGGCGTTGCAGTGGGAGCAGCAGGACGGCTTGTACGATATCCGCCTGGTCAACCAGGGCAATCTCGACAGTCCCTGGCCCCAGCGCCTGACGCTGACGGTCGGCGCCTGTGACGGTGTCGATGCCCTGGCCGGTTATACGTTGCAACAAACTCCCGGACTGCTTACCTTCACCCGCATTCAGGAAGGCCGCTTGGCGGCGGGTAGCCAACGGGCAATCGGCTGGGCGCGCTGTACGAAAATTGACCAAGGAGGTTTCAATGTTTACCCGTGAGTGGCCTCGTCACCTGCTGTGCCTGAGCCTGTGCCTGCCGCTGGGCCCGGCGTTGGCCTGCGGGCCGGATTTCCCGATGCGCCTGCTGGATAACCGCGCCCAGACGCTGGCGGATTTGCCCGAAGGCAGCTTTCGCTTCGAGGTCAGCCGTCTCGGCCAGGCGATTGCCGGACTCAAGCCGGCCACCGAGGCGACGCGCAACCCGGACTACAACTATGACGACCAGGCTTCCTACGTGGAGCAACGCACCAAGGCCGAACAGATTGGGCTGACTGCGCCGCAACAAGCGGTGGTGGAGCGCTTGCGGGCGCTTGCCGACATCGACCAGGTAGCGGCTGAAGCGGCCAAGCTACCGGATGAATTGCGCCTGTATGCGCTCGGCGCGGCGGCTTTTAATGTCGGTGAACATCAGCGCGCCGTGGAGGCCTTCCAGCAATTGCTGGCATTGCCGGCTGAGCAACGTCGGTTGCGCAGCACCTGGGCCGCGTATTCCCTGGGACGGGCCTTGTTCGCCGTGAGCACCGAGGCGGGCAGTGGCGACCCCGTGGCCTTGCAGGACCAGGCGCGCGCATCGTTTCGCCAGGCCCGGGAAATGAGCATTGCCGGCTTCAGCGATCCGTTGGAACTGGGTATTGCCAGCCTCGGTGAAGAAGCCCGGGTGGCCTACACCGCAGACGACTGGGACAGCGCCATCGGCCTGTACGCGATCCAGAACCTGCAAGGCTCACCGGTCGGCTACAGCTCGTTGCTGCAATTGGCACAAGGCTTGAGCGTCCAGCCAGATGAACGCTTGAGTGAATTGCTCAAGACCAAGTCGGTGCAACGGCTGGTCACCGCCTATCTGCTCAGTCGCGTCGGCTGGTGGGACGGTGAAGAACCGTCGGGTGAGAAAAGGCTGGTCAAGCTGTTACAGGCCAACGCTCGGGACAACCTGGACGATGCCGACCGTTTGGCGGCGGTGAGTTACCAGCACGGCGATTACGCCAGCGCCCAGGCATTTGTGCAAAAGGCTGCCGACACAGGCCTCGCCTGGTGGGTGCGCGCCAAGCTGGCCTTGCGCGATGGCGACAAGGTGGCCGCGGCGGCAGCTTATGCCAAGGCTGCCCAGGCCTTTCCGAACGATGAGTCCTGGGGCAACCGTCGCACACCGGATTGGAACTACGAGTCGGTGCAGCCCAAGTGCCGGGTCGAGGGTGAAAGCGCAATCCTGGCCTTGCAGCGCGGTGATTATCTGCAAGCCTTCGATCAGCTCTATCGCGGCCAGGGCAACTATTGGTACGACGCCGCCGCCGTCGCCGAGCGGGTGCTCACGGTGGATGAGCTCAAGCAGTACGTCGACGCCCAAGTCCCGGCGCCACCGGCGTTGAGCCAGGCGGATCGAGACAACTACGTGCCGCTGCCCGTGGCCGCGAGCCTGCGCAATCTGCTGGGTCGGCGTTTGCTGAGGGAAGGGCGCTTTGATGAGGCGCCGGCTTATTTCGATAACCCGGAACTGCAAGATAGGGCCCGCGCCTATGGGCAATTACGCCAGGATGCAGAGTCCAAATGGTGGCCAACCCGGCGGGCCGAGGCGTATTTCGATGCGTCCCGGATGGCGCGTAAATGGGGCATGGAACTGCTCGGCTATGAGATGGCGCCGGATTACGCCAGCCTGGGCGGCAACTACAGCCTGGAACCGGTCGAGCTGAAGGTCGGGCCGCTGGTGGCCGAAGGGGAAGTGCAACGCCAGCAGGCCAGCGCCGCGCAGCCGGACGTGCGTTACCACTATCGGTTTGTCGCTACGGCGTTGGCGAGCCAAGCGGCGGATTATCTGCCCCATACCAGCCAGGCGTTTGCGGCGGTGCTGTGCAAAGCCGTGGGATACAACTCCAGCCTTGAAGAGCAAAGCGCGTTGTACCAGCGTTATGTGAAGGACGGTCCGTATGTGGTTTGGGCCGGGGATTTCGGCCATCAATGCCAGGAACCGGATTTCAGCTCGGCGAACAAACGCTACGTGACCCAGGCCTTGGACCCGATCCGCTCGACGCTGCGGCCTTACAAGGTTTGGCTGCAAGTGGGAGGGGCCGTGCTGGTGGTGGCCATGGCGTTGGGGCTGATCAGCCGGCGCCGGCGCAAGGCGCGGATGTCGGCCAGCTAAACTGACGGCCAGCCGAACCCAAATTGTGGCGAGGGAGCTTGCTCCCGCTCGGCTGCGTAGCGGCCGTCATTTTGCGAGTCCGCTGCCTGACCTGGGAAACGATGGGGACCGCTTCGCGGTCCAGCGGGAGCAAGCTCCCTCGCCACAAAAGATTGTTCGCTCCAGCTTTGCGTGTTCCTACATCTGCGTCGCCATCCCCTCCACATTCATGGCCGCCTGGCGCAACGCCTCCGAGCGGGTAGGGTGGGGGTGGCAGGTCAGGGCGATGTCCTCGGCCGAGGCGCTGAACTCCATGGCCACGCAGTACTCACCGATCATCTCGCTGACGCTCGGGCCCACCAGGTGCACGCCAAGGATTTCATCGGTGCGTTCATCGGCCAGGACCTTGGCGAACCCTTCGGTCTCGTGGTTGATCTTGGCCCGGCTGTTGGCGGTGAACGGAAACTTGCCGACCTTGTAGGCCCGGCCTTCAGCCTTGAGTTGTTCCTCGGTCTTGCCGACGCTGGCCAGTTCCGGACGGGTGTAGATGACGTTGGGGATCAGCCCATAGTTGACCTCGGCGGCCTTGCCGGCGATCTGTTCGATGCAGGCCATGGCTTCGTCTTCGGCCTTGTGGGCCAGCATCGGTCCGGCCGTCACGTCGCCAATCACCCAGACGCCGGGCGCTTCGGTGCGGTGACGCTGGTTGGCGAGCATGCCGCGTTTGTCGGTGCTCAACCCGACGTGCTCCAGCCCCAGCCCTTGCGTGTAGGGCCGACGACCGATGGCGACCAGCACATAATCGGCGTCCAGGGTCTGTGCTTCTCCGCCCGCTGCTGGTTCGACCTGCAATTGCACGCCGCTGGCCGAAGTAGCGGCGCCGGTGACCTTCGCACTCAACTTGAATTGGATGCCTTGTTTAGCCAAGGCCCGTTGCAAGGTCTTGCCGGCCTCGGCGTCCACGCCCGGGCAGATACGATCCAGGTATTCCACCACGGTGACCTGGGCGCCCAGGCGCCGCCAGACCGAGCCCAGTTCCAGGCCGATCACACCGGCACCGATCACCACCAGATGCCGGGGCACCTCACCCAGGGACAAGGCACCGGTGGAGTCGAGGATGCGTTGGTTATCGATGGTCACGCCTGGCAGCGGCATGGGCTCCGAGCCGGTGGCGATGACGATGTCCTTGGCGCTCAGTTCGGTCTTGGTCCCATCGTCAGCGGTGACGGTCACCTTGCCCGGCCCGTCGATGTGGCCCCAACCTTTGATCCAATCGACTTTGTTCTTGCGAAACAGAAACTCGATGCCTTTGGTCAGGCCCGCCACGCTGTCGTCTTTCTGCTTCATCATTTGCGCAAGATTGAGCGTGGGGCTGACTTCAATGCCCAGGTTGGCGAACTCCGCGCCCATGGCCGCTTCGTACAGTTCCGAGGCATGCAGCAGCGCCTTGGAGGGCATGCAACCAACGTTCAGGCAAGTGCCGCCCAGGGTGGCTCGGCCTTCGACGCAGGCGGCCTTCAGTCCCAACTGCCCGGCCCGAATCGCCGCGTTATACCCGCCAGGGCCGCCGCCCAGAATGACCACGTCGTAGTTGCTCATCGCTGTTCTCCCGCTTGGCCTGATAAAAAATTATGGCTGTAATATGAGCGTTTCCAGAGATTTCGGTCAAGGCTTAAGTCAAGCGGCCAGCGAGGGCCTTGCCATGAAGAATTCAAAACGGAAATTTCACAGCAATCGTTATAAGGTAACGACCTATAACAGAGTGTCGGTGGCGTCTGCCCACGGGCCCGGATTTTGATCGCCACAAGTGCTGGGGTGGTATGCAAGTCGATCTAGCTATCGAGGGGGCACAAGTGGCCGAATGGCCGCGTTTTCAGCAAGCGTCGTTCCAAGGGCGCCGCTTGAAACGGATCGCCTTCGCCTTGGGAAGCGTGGCGGGCATGGGCCTGGTACTGGCGTTTTTTATCGGGGTGTTTTCGCCGCAATCGCTGTGGCCAGCCTTGTTGGTCAGCCAAGGTGCGGGGCTGTTGGTGCTGGTGGCAGGCTTGCAATCGGCCTGGTGGGTGACGTTATGGCGCAGCAAAGCGCTGTTGCCGGCTGTGGATAACCTGCCGATTGAAAACGTGCCTGTTGATAACCTGGGTTGGTATGAGCGGTTGCTGGACCGCATCGGCGCACGCTCGGTCGGCCTGCTCAAGCAAATCGGTGCGCCTACGCTGTGGCTGGCCGGTTGGGCGGTGCTGGCATTATTGAGCCTGGAGCAAGCCTGGGACTTGCAACTGCCCGCCGCCGTCCTCGGGGTCTCGGCCAGTGTGGGGGCGGTGCTGTCGTTGTTGTTGGCGTTCGGGTTATTGGTATTCGAGCGGCAATTGGCTCAGCAATCCACGGCGCAATGGCCGGAAGCGCCGGCGCTGGCGCAACTGACCCGAGTGGCGATCATCGTGCTGGTGCTCGGCGCCTTGTGCTTGCTGTTCGCCACCGAAACGTCGCTCTGGCCGATGCGCCTGGCGGTACTGATGGGGCTATTGCCGGGGCTGGTGGCGGCGGAGTTGTTGCTGCGCGCGGTGCTGTCGTTATTCATTCCGCGCCGGGAAAGCCTGGAACCGACGCTGCTGGGGCGCAGCGTCATCGCCGATCTGCTGCGCTGGCCGCCGCAACCGTTGCTGGCCTTGCAGCATGAGCTGCACAACCGTTTTGGCATCGACCTGCGCCAGATCTGGGCCTTCAGCTACATGCGCCGGGCTTTTTTGCCGGTGTTGGCGCTGGTGGCGCTGGTGGGCTGGTTGTTGACGGGCGTACATGAAGTGCCGCTGCAAGGGCGGGGCATCTATGAGCGTTTCGGTAAACCGGTTGAAGTATTTGGCCCCGGTTTGCACGTCGCGTTGCCTTGGCCGTGGGGCAGGGTGCTCAACGTCGAGAATGGTGTTGTGCATGAGCTGGCGACGAGCGTCGCGGATAACCGGGCGATGATCGAGGCTGCGCCGGCGGAAGGCCCGGCGCCGGCAATTGCCAATCGGTTGTGGGACGCCAGCCATGTGAACGACAAATCCCAGGTCATTGCCAGCCGTCGTGCCGACCAACAGAGCTTCCAGATCGTCAACATGGACGTGCGGTTTGTCTATCGCATCGGCCTGACTGATGCTGCGGCATTGGCGGCAACCTACAACAGCGCCGATGTGCCAACGCTGATCCGCAGCACCGCTAGCCGCATCCTCGTGCATGAATTTGCTTCGCGTACGTTGGATGGTTTGCTGGGTGCGGACCGTGTCAGTCTGGCCGACGAAATTGGTCGCGCCGTGCAGGCGGATTTGCAGTCGCTCGACAGCGGTGTGGAAATCCTGGCGACGGTGGTGGAGGCGATTCATCCGCCGGCCGGTGCGGCCAATGCCTACCACGGCGTGCAGGCGGCGCAGATCGGCGCCCAAGCCTTGATCGCCCGGGAGCGTGGTGCGGCGGCGGAACAGACCAACCAAGCGCAGTTACAGGCCAGCATCGCCCATGACCAGGCCACTGCCACGGCCCAGGAAATCAACGCGACCGCCCAGGCTGCCGATTTGCGTTTCAGCGCCGACCGCAAAGCCTACGCCACGGCGGGGCACGCTTTTATGCTGGAACACTATTTGAGCCAACTGAGCCAGGGCCTCGGCAATGCCCAGTTGCTGATTCTCGATCATCGCCTGGGCGGCGGCGGCAACGCGCCGACCATCGACTTGCGTACCTTCACGCTGCCGGCCGACCCCGCGTCGCCGCGTAACCCTGCCTCACCAGGAGCTGCCCATTGAGCCAGTCCTCTTCACACGGTCACCACGACCACGCCGGTCACGATCACGGCCATGGCGGTCATCACCACGGCCATCATCACCACCATCACGGCGATCCGCAGCAAGCCGGTCCGTTTCCTTGGCGACGGATGGGCTGGGCGGCGCTGCTGGTGGTATTTGCCGTCGCGGCCGCGAGCCTGGTGCAGGTGCGTTCGGGAGAGGCCACGGTCATTACCCGTTTCGGTAATCCGGCCCGGGTGTTACTGCAACCCGGCCTGGGGTGGCGCTGGCCGGCACCGTTCGAGGCGGCGATCCCGGTGGACCTGCGATTGCGTACCACATCCAGCGGCCTGCAGGACGTCGGTACCCGCGACGGACTGCGGATCATCGTCCAGGCGTATGTGGCTTGGCAGGTGCAGGGTGATCCGGACAACGTGCAGCGTTTCATGCGCGCGGTGCAGAACCAACCGGACGAAGCGGCGCGACAGATCCGCACGTTCGTCGGCTCGGCGCTGGAAACCACGGCCGCCAGTTTCGACTTGGCGAACCTGGTCAACACCGATGCCAGCCAGGTGCGCATCGCCGATTTCGAAGCCCAGCTGCGTCAGCAGATCGATCAACAATTGCTCACTACTTACGGCGTGCGTGTGTTGCAAGTCGGTATCGAGCGCTTGACCTTGCCCTCTGTGACACTGACCGCAACGGTGGATCGCATGCGAGCCGAGCGCGAGACGATCGCCACTGAACGCACCGCCATCGGCAAGCGGGAAGCGGCGCAGATTCGCTCCGCCGCGGAACGTGATGCCCGCGTGGTGCAAGCGGATGCAACGGTGAAGGCAGCAGATATCGAAGCGCAGTCCCGGGTAGAAGCGGCCGAGATTTATGGTCGGGCATACGCTGGCTCCCCGCAGCTCTACAACTTGCTCCGTTCGCTGGACACCTTGGGCACCATCGTCGGTCCTGGCACCAAGCTCATTTTGCGCACCGATGCCGCGCCATTCCGCGTGCTGGTGGACGGCCCTGCTTCCGTAGAAGGCAAAGGTGGAACACAACCATGAGTGTGGTTCCACGTGGAACAAACGAGTTATCCAGCCCGTGGATCCAGGCCGGGCGCCTGGCGTTCCTGGCGCTTTACGCCGTGACGGTGTTGGCGGCGTTGGCTTGGGTCTTTTCCAATGTGCGGCAAATCGATCCGCAGAATCGCGCGGTGGTCCTGCACTTTGGCGCCTTGGATCGAGTCCAGAATGCCGGTCTCTTACTGGCGTGGCCGCGCCCCGTGGAACAAGTGATCCTGCTCCCTGCCGCGGATCGGGTGCTTGAGCGGCGGGTGGAAAATCTGCTGCGCTCGGATGCGGCCCTGCAAGCCGATCGTGTCGCCAGTTTCGCCACGCCGGTCAGCGATGCGTTGGCCGGTTCTGGTTATTTATTGACCGGTGATGCCGGCGTGGTGCAACTGGATGTGCGCGTGTTTTACAAAGTCACCGACCCTTACGCTTTCGTCTTGCAAGGCGAACATGTCCTGCCGGCGTTGGATCGGCTGACGACTCGCAGCGCCGTGGCGCTGACGGCGGCCCGGGACCTCGACACTATTCTGGTGGCTCGCCCCGAACTGATGGGCAGCGATAATCAGGCCGCCGAGCGGCGCGAACGCTTGCGGGGTGATCTGGTGCAGGGGCTTAACCGGCGCCTGGCTGACCTGGCGGCGACCGGGCAGGGGCTGGGTATCGTAGTGGTGCGGGTCGATGTGCAATCGACTCTGCCGGGGCCGGCGGTGAGTGCGTTCAACGCGGTGCTGACCGCCAGCCAGCAGGCCGACAAAGCCGTTGCCAACGCTCGCACCGAAGCGGAAAAACTCACCCAGGCCGCTCGCCAAGACGCAGACCGTGCGGTGCAAGTCGCCCATGCCCAGGCCAGCGAACGACTCGCCAAGGCTTCGGCCGACACGGCCACGGTGCTCGGCCTGGCGAAAACCCAAGGCAGCGATCCGCAAATGCTGCTGCGCCTGTATCGCGAACGCATGCCCGCCATCCTTCGACAGGCCGGTTCCGTGACCACGGTCGACCCAAAAGACGATTCTCGTCTGATCATCCAGGGAGCCGGCCAATGAGCGCCCAAACCCCCGCAGCACCGATGTTGTCCTCGGCGGAACAACGCACCGCAGCTCGGCAATTGACCTTGGCAATGGTCGCCCTCGGCTTGCTCGCATTGGGCCTGGCATGGCGCGGCTGGTCGCCGGAGCAGAGCGGTGTCAGCCAACTGCTGTTGGGGTTCGCCTCGCTGCTGGTGGCGGTGCCGGTGATGCGTTCGGCCTGGTACAGCTTGCGTTACCCAAGCCTGCACGGGATTACTGACCAACTGATCGCCCTGGCGATGCTCGGCGCCTGGGCCACCGGCGACCTGCTGACGGCGGCGTTACTGCCGATCATCATGATCTTCGGCCATGTGCTGGAAGAGCGCAGTGTCATTGGTTCCCAGGAAGCGATCCATGCCCTTGGCCAATTGACCCGCAGCCAAGGTCGCAAAGTGCAGGCCGATGGCTCGATCATCAATGTCGACAATGCGACTCTCCAGCCTGGCGATGTCGTCGAGGTACGCGCCGGCGACCGAGTGCCGGCCGATGGCCGGGTGTTGTCCGGTCAGGCCAGCCTCGACACCGCGCCCATCACCGGTGAATCGGTGCCGCTGGAGGCGGTCGTTGGCACCGAGGTTTATGGCGGGGCGATCAATCTGGACGGCCTGCTGCGCCTGGAAGTGACCCGCACCGGCGAAGCGTCCACCCTGGGCAAAGTCATTGCCCTGATGCAAAACGCCGAACGTTCCAAGCCACCCATTACCCGTTTGTTGGAGCGCTATGCCGGCAGCTACTTGGTATTGGTGCTGTTGCTGGCAGCCGTGACCTGGTTCGTCACCAACGATGCCCAGGCGATGTTGGCGGTGTTGGTGGCGGCGTGTCCTTGCGCGTTGGTGCTGTCGGCGCCAGCCACGGCCATTGCCGGCATTGCGGTGGCGGCGCGCCACGGGATCCTGATCCGCAGCTCGGCCTTCCTGGAAGAACTGGCGGACCTGACCTCGTTGGTGGTCGATAAGACCGGCACCTTGACCTACGGCGTGCTGCGTCTGCAATCCATCGAACGTGCCCAGGATGCCCACGCATCGTTGTTGCTGCCATTGGCCGCCAGCCTGGGTTCGGCCAGCAGTCATCCGGTCAGTCGTGCATTGGCGGGGTTGGTGGAACAGGAAAACGGCCTGCCGCTGTGGGAGATCCGTGAGCGCCAAGGGTTGGGTGTGGTCGCCATGACCGCACAGGGGGAAGCGGCCCTCGGTCGGCCGGAATTGTTTGCACAGCTGGGCATTCAAACATCGGCGATCCCTGAGCACGATGGTCCAATTGCCGGGCTGGCCCTGGACGGGCAATTTCTTGCCTGGCTGCTGCTGGCCGACAGCGTCAAGCCGGAGGCGCAGATGGCCATGGCTGAACTGCGGGAGTTGGGTCTGGGCCGCCAGTTGCTGTTGACCGGCGACCGTCAGAGCGTGGCTGCGACCCTGGCCCGGGACGTGGGCATCGGCGATGTGCAAGCCCAGGCCTTGCCGGAAGACAAACTTGAACGGGTCATGGCTGAAATCGACCATGGGTTCCGCCCCATGGTGGTAGGCGATGGCATCAACGATTCCCTGGCGCTCAAGGCCGGGGTGGTAGGTGTGGCCATGGGCGCGGGCGGTGCCGACATCGCCCTGGCGTCGGCGGACATCGTGTTGATCGGCAGCGACCTGCGGCGCCTCGGCACCTGCGTGCGGTTGAGTCGCCAGTGCCGACGCACGCTGCAGGTCAACGTGATCATTGGCTTGGGTTGGACGTTGGCCATCGTTGCGTTTGCCGCTTTCGGTTGGCTTGGCGCGGCGGGGGCGATGATCGCAGCGTTGCTGCACAATTTAAGCACGCTGCTAGTCTTGGGTAATGCCGGGCGCTTGCTGCGCTTCCATGAGCCATTGCTCAAGGTCCAAGCGAAAGGCACCGTCGGATAGCTTCAGGCGAACTGTGCGCCACACGCGCAGTCTGCTGTTGGAGAGGGCATACCGCCGCGGGACTTACCCGTCACAGGGAGTGATATGGGACAGCGATAGAAAAAGGCTATAAATTCGATAGCCAGCTATTTTTCTAACATGGTCTACCCTCATTTCAGACGTCTGAAACAAGGGGGATTATCCATGCTCGCGCAACTTCCACCGGCCTTACAGAATCTGCATCTCCCGCTTCGGCTGCGGCTCTGGGATGGCCATGAATTTTCATTGGGTGCCGATCCCAGCGTCACGATTGTGGTCAAGGACCCACAAATGGTCGCGCAATTCACCCACCCCAGCCTGGACGCATTGGGGGCGGCGTTTGTCGAAGGCAAGCTGGAACTCGAAGGTTCGATCCACGAAGTCATTCGGGTCTGCGATGAATTGAGCCAGGCATTGGTGGAGGATGATGCCGGTAACCAGCCGGTACGTTCGGTCCACGACAAGGAAACCGACGCCAAGGCGATCTCCTACCACTACGATCTTTCCAATGCGTTCTATCAGCTGTGGCTCGACAGTGACATGGTCTATTCCTGCGCCTACTTCGAGACGGGCAGCGAAACCCTCGAACAGGCCCAGCAAGCCAAATTCCGTCATCTGTGCCGCAAGCTGCGATTGCAGCCAGGCGACTACCTGCTGGACGTCGGTTGCGGTTGGGGTGGTCTGGCGCGATACGCCGCGCGGGAGTTCGGTGCCAAGGTCTTCGGTATCACCCTGAGCAAGGCGCAGTTGGCCCTGGCCCGGGAACGGGTCAAGGCCGAAGGCCTGGAGGGTCAGGTCGAATTGCAACTGCTGGATTACCGCGACCTGCCCCAGGACGGTCGCTTCGACAAAGTGGTCAGTGTCGGCATGTTCGAGCATGTCGGTCATGCCAACCTCGAGCAGTACTGCAAGACGTTGTTCGGCGCCGTGCGAGAGGGCGGGTTGGTGATGAACCATGGCATCACCGCCAAGCACACCGACGGGCGTCCGGTCGGTCGCGGCGCTGGCGAGTTCATCGAGAAGTACGTATTCCCCAACGGTGAGTTGCCGCACCTGTCGATGATTTCCGCGCAGATCAGCGAAGCCGGGCTAGAAATTGTCGACGTGGAAAGCCTGCGCATGCACTACGCACGCACCCTCGATCACTGGAGTGAACGCCTGGAGGACAACCTTGAGGCGGCGTCCAAGGAAGTGTCGGAGCAGGCGTTACGGATCTGGCGACTGTACCTGGCCGGCTGCGCCTACGCGTTCGCCAAGGGCTGGATCAATCTGCACCAGATCCTGGCGGTGAAGGCACACGCCGACGGCAGTCACGAGTTGCCCTGGACCCGGGACGATCTCTACGTCCCTTAAAGGATCGGCGAAATAAGCCGGGCGATCCGCATGCCGATCTTCTGCAGGCGGTGGGTCTCCCGGCTTTCCTGTTTGTCGATTTCCTGGGCCCGGGCGAAGTCTTCTTCAAGCATCTGCTCGACCTCGCTGGCGAACGGAATATCCACGGTGAGCAGCATGACTTCGAAGTTCAAGCGGAACGAACGGTTGTCCAGGTTCGCACTGCCGATGGCGCTGATTTCCCGGTCGATCAGCACCACTTTCTGGTGCAGGAAACCCGGCGCATAACGGAACACCCGTACGCCGGCCCGAACCGCTTCAAATGCATACAGGCTGGACGCTGCGTAGACGATCTTGTGATCGGGCCGCGAGGGCAGCAGGATGCGCACATCCACGCCGCGCAGTACCGCCAGGCGTAAGGCGGCGAACACCGCTTCGTCGGGGATGAAGTATGGTGTGGTGATCCACACGCGTTCGCTGGCGGCGTGAATGGCCTCGACAAAAAACAACGAGCAGGTTTCATAGTCATCGGCCGGGCCGCTGGCCAGCAATTGGCACAATACGCCCTCGTCTGGATAGCTGTCTGGCAGGATCAATGGAGGCAGCGAACGGGCCGCCCAGAACCAATCTTCGGCGAACGACTCCTGCATGCTTGCCACCACCGGCCCGCGCACTTGGACGTGGGTGTCGCGCCACGGCGCCAAGGGTGGTTTTTCGCCCAGGTATTCGTCACCGACGTTGTGCCCGCCGACGAACCCCAGCACGCCGTCCACAACGACGATTTTGCGATGGTTGCGAAAGTTGACCTGGAACCGATTGAGCCAGCCACTGCGGGTGGCGAACGCTTTTACATGGACGCCGCCGTCGCGCAAGGCTTGCACATAACGGTGGGGCAGGGAGTGGCTGCCGATACGGTCGTAGAGCAGATACACCGCCACGCCTTCGGCGGCTTTTTTCAAGAGCAGTGTTTGTAGGCGTTGACCGAGAAGGTCGTCATGGATGATGAAAAACTGAATCAGCACGGCCTGTCGTGCCTGGTCGATGGCCTGGAAAATCGCTTCGAACGTGGCGTGGCCGTTGACGAGCAACCGCACCTGGTTATTCGCCAGGCACGGCGCGCGCCCCAGTTTCGGCATGGCCCGCAATGAAGCGTAGGCCTGGGAGGCGCGAGCGGTCAGGGCTTCTTCGACCCACGGCCGCCAGTTCAGCTCGGAGATCGCCTTGCGCATTTCCTCGTTGGCTTGCCGGCGCGCCTTGATGTAGCCATCGAAGGTGCTGCGGCCGAACACCAGATATGGAATCAACGTCAGGTAGGGAATGAACGTCAGCGACAGGGCCCAGGCAATCGAGCCTTGGGCGGTGCGTACCGTCAGTACGGCATGGACAGCGGCGATGGAACCCAGGGTGTGCAGCAGCGCGATCAGGTAACCGAAAACATGCGGGCCGAAATAATCCATGGGGCAGCCTTGCTCCTGAAGTTTCAATGCTTAACAGACCATGTTCCAAGGTGAATGTCGCTATTTAATTCACAGGTCTTGGCCCTGAACCGAAGCCTGTCGGTGGCGTCTAACGGCCACTTGTCCTCTGGAGTTTATGCAATGAATGTTCGTCTGCTGGGTGTGGCCTTGGCGATGGGTTTGTCGGTTCCGATGGCGGCTCAGGCGCAGATGCTCCAGCCGGGTTTGTGGGAATTGACCACTAGCAACATGAAGGTCGATAACCAGAACCTGCCGGACCTGCAACTGATCCT
The DNA here is from genome assembly GCF_051132015.1 of Pseudomonas sp. Z1-12. Classification (NCBI taxonomy): domain Bacteria; kingdom Pseudomonadati; phylum Pseudomonadota; class Gammaproteobacteria; order Pseudomonadales; family Pseudomonadaceae; genus Pseudomonas; species Pseudomonas sp. Z1-12. The sequence goes on along the minus strand of NZ_CP071647.1, from coordinate 6,689,869 downwards.
CGGCCAGTTGCAAACCCAGATGACCCCGGAGCAACGGGCGATGCTGGAAAAGCAGGGGATCACCATGGGCGGTAAAGGCATTCGCGTGTGCCTGACCCCGGCGCAGGTGCAGACCAATGATATTCCGCTGCAAGACCCGCAATCGGGTTGCAAACAGCAGATCACCGATCGCACCGGCAATCAGTGGAAGTTTCGCTTCAGTTGCCCGAAAGCCCAGGGGAACGGGATCGCTACGTTCCAGAGCGATCGTGAATTCACCACCAAGGTCAACGGTACTTTTAACGCCACCGGCATCCAGCAGAACGGCAGCCTCGACACGCGCGCGGTGTGGCTGGGGCAGGATTGCGGAACGGTCAAGCCGAGGGCTTGACCATTTCAGGCGACAGCAACCCTGTGGCGAGGGAGCTTGCTCCCGCTGGGCTGCGCAGCAGCCCCACGCTCCCCACCCTTTATACAACCTGATCACGGCCGACTCAGGGCTTCATACAACGTATTGAGGTTGTACTCGAACAGGCCAGTGAACGTACTGGCCGGTCCGCTGGCGGCGAGTGCATCGGAGTACAGCGTGCCGCCGATGTGGGCGCCGCTCTCATCGGCGATCTGCTTGAGCAGGCGCGCGTCCTTGATGTTTTCCATGAACACCGCTTTGACCTTCGCCTGCCGGATCTGGGTAATCAGCGCCGCGACTTCTGCCGCCGATGGTTCGCGCTCGGTGGACAAACCCTGGGGCGCCATGAACTCGATGCCATAGGCCTGGCCCAGGTAACCGAATGCATCGTGGGACGTCACGATCTTGCGATTACCGGCAGGCAATGCGCCGAGCTTGGCCTTGGCTTCGGCGAGCAGCGCGTAGATCTTCTTCAGGTACGCCTGGCTGTTGCGTTCGTAATCGGCTTTGTTGGCCGGGTCGGCCGCTTCCAGTGCCTTGGTGATGTTGCTGACGTACAGCTCGGCGTTCGCCAGGTTGTGCCACGCGTGCGGATCGGGAATGGTCTCGCCATCCTCATCCAACGACCGCGGGATAACGCCGCGGCTGGCGCTGATCACCGGGGCGCTGGTTTCGGTGCTGGTCACCAGGCGGTCCAGCCACGGCTCGAAGCCCAAGCCATTCTTGATGATCAGTTTTGCCTTGAGTAATGCCTTGGCATCGTCTGGCGTGGGTTCGTAGGTGTGTGCATCGGCGTCCGGCCCGACCATGTTGGTGATTTGGATATGCTCACCGCCGACCTGCCGGGTCATGTCGGCGAGGATACTGAAGCTGGTCACGACCTGGAGTTTTTCGGCGGCGGACAGGGACATGGACAGCATCAGACTGAGTAGCACGAGCAGAACGCGCATCGGGAGACACCTCATTGGGATGTGAGCAAAGGCGGGCGGCGCAGCAAACCGTGCACCGGACCGAACACCACCGACAACAGATACAACACGCCTGCCACCAGAATGATGGACGGCCCGCTGGGCAGTGAGTAATAGAAGGACAGCAACAGGCCAAGCCAGACTGAGAGGCAACCGAGCAGCCCGGCGATGAGCATCAGCAGCGGCAGACGACGACTCCAGAATCGCGACGCGGCGGCCGGCAGCATCATCAGGCCGACCACCATCAGTGCGCCGATGGCCTGGAAGCCGATCACCAGGTTCAGCACCACCAAGGTCAGGAACACGCCATGGGCCAACGGGCCAAGACGACTGACGGTTTGCAGGAATAGCGGGTCGAGGGTATCGAGCAGCAACGGTCGATAGATCAACGCCATCGCCACCAGGCTCGCGCCGGAAACCCACAGCATGCCGTTGAGTGTCGGTCCGTCTACCGCCAAGGCCGAGCCGAACAGCAGGTGAAGCAAGTCCAGGCGTTTACCCGCCATGCCAAGGATCAGCACACCCGCGGCCAAGGAAATGGGATAAATCGCCGCGAGGCTGGCGTCCTCTCGCAGGCCGGTGCGGCGGGTAATCCAGGCGGCGAGTCCGGCCATGCTCAAGCCCGCGCCCAGGCCGCCAATGGTCAACGCTGGCAGGCTTAGTCCGGCAAACCAGAAGCCCAAGGCGGCGCCAGGCAAAATGCCGTGAGCCACCGCGTCACCAATCAAGCTCATGCGCCGAAGAATCAAGAACACACCCAACGGCGCCGTGCTGCAAGCCAACACCAGGCCGCCCAGCAAGGCCCGACGCATAAAGACAAACTCCAGGAAGGGTTGCCAGAAATGCGTGGCCGTGAGCATCAAGCCACCCACGTTTGGGGTTGTTGGGCAATCAAGTCGATACTGCGACCCAGCACGCAGCCAGTGTTTTTGATCAGCAGCGTATGGGGGACATGTTGGCGTACCGCCGCCAAATCATGACACACCACCACGATCGTTCTGCCCGCGGCATGCCAGCGTTGAATGTGTTTCCACAGGAGCGCCTGGCCTTGTTCGTCGAGGGCGGCGTGGGGTTCGTCGAGCAACAGCAAGGGCGCTTCGGCCAGGCTCAGGCGAGCGAGCAGGGCCCGTTGCAACTCGCCCCCGGACAAAGCCATCAAGGGACGATGTTCAAGGCCGCTCAGTGCCCAATCCTTGAGTACGGTTTGCAGCAACTGTCTTCGCATCGCAGGCGTGTGCCGATTGCCCCAGGAACCGGCGGCCACCAGTTCTTGCAAGCTGATGGGAAATTGCCGATCCAGATGTTGCTGCTGTGGCATGAATGAGACGCCACCACGTCGTGGAACATTCAGGGTGACCTTGCCGGAGAGCGGTTTTTGCAGCCCTGCGAGCACTTTCAGCAAAGTGCTTTTGCCCGAGCCGTTGGCACCGATGATGGCGGTGAGGCTGCCTTCCGGACGCTCCATGGCGAGCGGCGGCGTGAGCGGTTGGCCGGAAATGCCCCAGCGCAGTGCTTGGCAGTTGATCATGATGGGTCTCGGGTCCAGCGGCTTTGAGCCACGGCGTCATGGGCATGGAGGCTTTCGGCATGAACGACGCGTACCTCCAGGGCAGTGATCCCGGGGGACCGGGCCAGGGCCGTACTCAGTCGCCGCGCAGCGTCTTCGCAGAACATCAGGTTTTGGCCGTTGGCCAGGGCGAATGCTTGTTCATCGGCGCGTTTGACGGCGGTCTGCACAGCGGTGCCGAGGGCTGCTTCGGCTTCGTCGATGAACGACTGTAGGGGCAATTCCTCAACATCGGCGTCCAGGCGCAGGGTCAGGGTCGCGGTACTGCGCTGGCTATGAGGGGTGGCGACGATGCCCTTCGATGAACCCAACCAAGCCAGGATTTCAGCATGCTCGAGTTTCTTGTTGGCGAAGTCGTCGACGAATTGCTGCTGAATCAACTGCCGGGAAAGCGCTGCCGAGCATGGGCAAGTCGAGGAATAGGGAATCTGGATTTTCAGTTCCACGTGGAACATTGTGCTTTTCAAGTGCGCTTCAATGCTCACCGGATAGCCTTTCCAGCCCATCAACGGGCTGATTAACGCCGGACGCTTGAGCAGCAGATCGGTGTGCACGCTGAGCGAAGCCGCAACGGACAAACCTTCATGACTGTCGAGGAATTGCTCCAGGATTTGGCGCATCAGCGATGGTGAAAGCGGCCTTTCCTCAAGCAACCCTAGCGCCAGGTATAAACGTGACATGTGGATACCGCGCGCTTCACCGTCATCAAGGCTGACGCCGGCGTCGGCCGTTGCACTTAGACGCTGACCGTCAATCAACACCGGTGTGGCGATGCCACACATGCCCACCCAATCAAGGGGCAGGGTTTGACGTGAAACCTGCGCAGCCACGTCGGGCAGCGTTAACGCATTCATGGTTAAGGCCCATCGAAGGTTCAAAAACTAGATGTTATATTATAACGGTAAGGTTAAAGAAGCCTTTTCCAATGAAAGGAGTTTCATCTTCTTAAACGTTCACGTTCCACGTGAAACATCAGCGCGGTGAAGCCTGACAACCGTTCATACGGCCGCATACAAATGACCCGCCGCTACCGCCCGAGCTTGAAAAGCGATTAAGGGTTGTCCAGCCCACACGCCGGCTGTAGCCAACCCAACTTTCTCCATCCGATGCGAGGCCCGTAAAGAACGTAAGCTGACCGTAACGGCTGTTTGTTTGCGCCCAATAGCGGCGACTGGCGGCTTCAAAACCGCGTAGATAAATCGTCTTTCCCGCAGTCGCGACGCTGTAGGCATTGCCTTGGCCATCCACGCAGGCCAGCAAACTCGCGCTTCGGGTGCAGTTCGCCAAAGGTGGACTTTGAGCCGCCGCACTCAGCGTCCATAACAACAGCGGACCCGCCAAAACAAATTTCAGATGGTTGCGCATGGATTGATCTCGGACCAATGAGAGCCGGCGGGGCTGGTTGAATTGTGTTGTTATACTATAACATAAAAAGAACCAGGCCCTGAACCCAGCCAAACCCAGGAAACGAGCCGTCGTCGAAGCGGCCGCCCGATGAGGATATACCGATGCCCAACCGCCTTCCCGTAACCGTGCTTTCCGGATTTCTCGGTGCCGGTAAAAGCACGCTGCTCAACCACGTCCTGCGTAATCGCGACAATTTGCGGGTCGCCGTAATCGTCAACGATATGAGCGAAATCAACATCGATGGCGGCGAAGTCCAGCGAGATGTCACCCTGAGTCGTTCCGAAGAGAAATTGGTCGAGATGAGCAACGGCTGCATCTGCTGCACGCTGCGTGAGGACTTGCTTGAAGAAGTCGGGCAGCTCGCCAGGGAAGGGCGTTTCGATTACCTGTTGATCGAATCCACGGGGATCTCCGAGCCGTTGCCCGTGGCGGAAACTTTCACGTTTCGTGATGAAGAAGGCCGAAGCCTGGCCGACGTGGCGCGGCTCGACACCATGGTCACGGTGGTTGATGGGGTGAACTTCCTGTTGGATTACCAAGCTGCCGAAAGCCTGGCCTCAAGGGGCGAAACCTTGGGAGACGAGGATGAGCGCTCGATCACCGATTTGCTGATCGAACAGATCGAGTTTGCCGACGTCATTCTGATCAGCAAAATCGACTTGATCAGCCAACACGAGCGGGAGGAGTTGAGCGCGATTCTGCGGCGCCTCAACGCCCAGGCACAGATCATTCCCATGGTCATGGGGCAGGTGCCCCTGGGCCGAATTCTCGACACGGGGCTTTTTGATTTTGAACGCGCCGCCCAGGCGCCCGGCTGGCTACAGGAACTGCGTGGCGAGCATGTGCCAGAAACCGAGGAATATGGCATCGCCTCGACTGCCTACCGTGCCCGCCGGCCGTTCCATCCCCAACGCTTCTTCAGCTTCATCGACCGTCCGTGGCCCAACGGCAAACTCCTGCGCTCCAAGGGTTTTTTCTGGCTGGCCAGCAAGCCTGAGGAGGCGGGCAGTTGGTCCCAGGCGGGAGGCTTGATGCGGCATGGCTTCGCCGGGCGCTGGTGGCGGTTCGTGCCGAAGAATCAATGGCCGCAGGATGAAGAGAGCACGACGACAATCATGAAGAACTGGCTGGCCGCCACGGGCGATTGTCGCCAGGAACTGGTCTTCATTGGCCAGGACATCGATTTTGCCCAACTTACCGCTGAGCTGGACGATTGCCTGCTCACCGATGCGGAAATGGCCCTCGGCGTCGAAAGCTGGCGGCTGTTGCCCGATCCGTTCGGCCCATGGCATGAAGAGGTCGCAGCGTGATGTTGGCGCCGACTTTGAAAAAAATGATGCAGGTCCGGCAGGTCCAAGGCGACACGCCAGGAATCTTCACGAAGATCCTGGATGACGGCACCAACCTGGCGGTCTGGCAGCGGCAGCTTCCTGCACACATCGGCGATTTTGCCGCCATGGTGCTGGCGATGGACCAGCCACTGGCCGAATCCCGTGTGCTCGACTTGCCAGAGGAAGACACCCAGCCGGCGCTGCACGGCCTGGCTGCAGGTTTCAGCGACCTGCAGGGCTATGAAGGCTTTATCGCCGATGTTTCCTGGCTCGTCAGTGCGTTTGCCTGCCTGCTGGGCGCCCAACGTGTCGGTTTGCGTCTACGCACCCTGGATAAGGCCATGTGCCCGCGCTTCCATGTCGACCACGTGCCGGTGCGGTTGCTGACTACCTATGCGGGTGTCGGCAGCCAGTGGCTCAAGGAGGAGGCCATGGACCGCCGGCGCCTGGCACAGCCTGAAGCCGGGCCGGTTGATCCGCGCGTGATCCAGCAGTTTGGTTGCGGTGATGTCGGCTTGCTTAAAGGCGAGAAATGGCACGGTAATGAGGGGTTTGGCCTGATCCATCGATCACCGGAACTCGCGCCGGGAGAGCGTCGATTGATTCTCACCCTGGACTGGCTGGCTTAAGGCTTGAGCCAGGTGCCTTGGCTCTGCCCTTCGCAAAAGGGCTGTAGATAAGCGGCATCGGTCGCCACGCCGTAATAGTGAATATCCTGGCGGTAAGGCATATTGGCGACCTGGGCGTTGCTGCACACGCCGAACGCGCCGCCAGGGCATTGATCGACGTATTGCACCTCGACTTTCTGACCGGCAAGGTTTGGCTGGCAGAAACCGTCGGCAAACAGCTTCTGCGGGATGTTGCGGTTCTGCTGGCAGACTTTCACATCCAGTCGTTCCGCCTGGCTGTGGACCACGCAAGCCTGGGCCAATGCTTGGTTCGAAGTCAGTGCCAGAAACAACCAGGCGATCATTCGCATCTTCACCTCCATCGAAAGTCGTCGATTATGTTGCAGCACATTCCCACCCATGTCATCGCCGGTCCCTTGGGCGCCGGCAAGACCAGCCTGATCAGGCATCTGCTGGCCCAACGCCCGGCCAATGAGCGCTGGGCGGTGCTGAACAATGAGTTTGGCCAGATCGGCCTGGATGCCGCGCTGCTGACCCAGGCTGGCGATGGTATCGCACTGGGCGAAGTGGCCGGCGGCTGCTTGTGTTGCGTCAACGGCGCGCCGTTTCAGATCGGTCTTGGGCGTTTGCTGCGCAAGGCCAGGCCCGATCGGCTGTTCATCGAACCCTCGGGCCTGGGTCATCCGGCGCAGTTGATGCGGCAGTTGAGCGAAGCGCCATGGCTCGGCGTGCTGGCGGTGCAACCCTGTGTGCTGGTGTTGGATGCCCGGGCGATGGCGGACGGCAAGCCCTTGCCCGATGCACAGCAACAAGCCTTGGCGGATGCCGGACTGCTGGTGCTGAACAAATCCGAGACCCTCACCCAAGCCGACCGCGAACGGTTGACGGCGCAACTGCCAGGGCGGGCGTTGTACTGGACGCAACAAGCTGCGCTGCCGATCGATCGATTGCCAGGCCTTGCGGCTCGGGGCAGTGGGGCTGTGGATAACTTGAATCTACCGAAGCGCTTGGGCCAGATACCGGCCATCTGGTCCGACCCGACGATGCCGATCTGCTTGTATCAGCAGCAGGAAGGTGGCTGGAGTATTGGTTGGCGCTGGCACCCCAGCCAGCAATTCGACGCAGCGGCATTGACGCGATGGCTACAAGGCCACGACTGGAAACGGGCGAAGATGGTTATCCACAGCCTCGACGGCTGGGTTTCAGCCAATGCGCTGGAGGGGGCGGTGCTTAGTTGGCAAGCCAGCGAGTGGCGCCAGGATTCTCGGATCGAGCTGATTTTCGATCAGCCGCAAGACGTCGATCACCTGCAAGCCGGTCTGGCGAACTGCCGGTGTGCCTGAATCAACGCTGTTTCAAGGCTTCCACTTGTTGTGTTCCTGGCGCCACTGGCTCAACTCGATGACTTCAGCCCTGGGCCTGGTCTGGACCGGTTCAATGGGCGTTGGCGGTGTTTCTTCGAACGGCATCGGGTAGGGCGCCAGTTCTATGTGGGCGCTGTGGGCACCGAACTGGGTGATGGTGCCCGAATGGCGGCTTTCGCCGGTGACGGTGAACTCGAAGGTGTAGACGCGAGCCAGGCGTCGTCGACCATTGGCGTCCTTTACGAAGCCGATTTTTTTCAGCGCCACGTTGCCATCCAGCAGCTCGATCTTGAGATTGGCGCAATGCTGCATGACCCTCGCCAACGCCCGTTCGCGCAAGCCATGGTTGTGCCACAGCCAGGCGCCGCCGCTGGCCAGCAGCATCAGCACGAAAATGTTTCCAAGGGTCAGCATGAACGAAGTGCTCCGACAAGTTGCTGCCAGCTTAACTGTCTCGCCGGTCTGTCGTACAGGCTGCGTTTAGTCGCATACTGCGCGGCTTGAATTTCAATCGTTTTACGGAAACTTCCCGCATGAAACGTACGCCTCATCTGCTTGCCATTCAGTCCCACGTGGTGTTCGGGCACGCCGGCAATAGCGCCGCAGTGTTTCCGATGCAGCGGGTCGGTGTGAACGTCTGGCCGCTCAATACCGTGCAATTTTCCAATCACACCCAGTACGGCCAATGGACCGGCGAGGTGCTGGCGCCCGAGCAAATACCTGCATTGGTAGAAGGCATCGCCGCCATCGGTGAGCTGGGGCATTGCGATGCGGTGTTATCCGGTTACCTGGGCAGCGCGGCCCAGGGGCGGGCGATTCTGACGGGCGTGGCGCGGATCAAGGCGGCCAATCCAAAGGCGCTGTACCTGTGTGACCCGGTCATGGGGCATCCAGAGAAGGGCTGTATCGTGGCGCCCGAGGTAAGCAAATTCCTCTTGGAAGAAGCCGCTGCCGTGGCGGACCTCATGTGCCCGAACCAATTGGAACTGGACAGTTTTTCCGGGCGCAAGGCGAAGTCGTTGCTGGACTGCCTGGCGATGGCTCGCGCACTGCTGGCCCGTGGGCCGAAAGCGGTGCTGGTCAAGCACTTGGCGTACCCCGGCAAACCCGATGACAGCTTCGAAATGCTGTTGGTGACCGCCGAGGGCAGTTGGCACCTGCGCCGTCCACTGTTGGCTTTCCCGCGCCAGCCGGTGGGTGTGGGTGACCTGACCTCGGGGTTGTTCCTGGCACGGATACTGTTGGGGGACAGCCTAGTGGCGGCGTTCGAATTCACCGCCGCTGCGGTGCACGAAGTGCTGCTGGAAACCCAGGCCTGCACAAGCTATGAACTTGAACTGGTCCGTGCCCAGGACCGGATCGCCCATCCACGGGTGCGGTTCGAGGCGGTGCCGATCAGCCTCTGATCGCCCCTGTGGAAATGCTGCAAAACCCCTGTGGGAGTGAGCTTGCTCGCGATAGCAGCCGATCAGTCAATACTGATGCTGACTGACACACCGCCATTGCGAGCAAGCTCGCTCCCACAGTTGATTTTTCATTGACCGATTAAGGCCCGTCCGCCTTGATCTCCTGGTAGCGCCTCTCCAGTTCCTGGCGAATCTGCCGCCGTTGCTGGGCTTGTTCGTAGCGGCGCTTTTCTTCGCTGTTTTGCGGCTGCAAGGGCGGCACGGCAGCGGGTTTGCGCTGGTCATCCACTGCAACCATGGTGAAGAAGCAACTGTTGGTGTGGCGCACCGAGCGTTCGCGAATATTTTCGGTCACGACTTTGATGCCCACTTCCATCGACGTGTTGCCGGTGTAGTTCACCGAGGCCAGGAAGGTCACCAGCTCGCCGACATGAATCGGCTCGCGGAAGATCACCTGGTCAACCGACAGGGTCACCACGTAGCGCCCGGCGTAACGGCTGGCGCAGGCGTAGGCGACTTCATCGAGGTATTTGAGCAAGGTGCCGCCATGGACATTGCCAGAGAAGTTGGCCATATCGGGGGTCATCAACACTGTCATCGACAGCTGGGCGTTTCCGGGTTCCATAACGTACTCACGGTTCAAGGCAGTCATTCGGGAGTGCACCTCTGCGGATGCTGGGGAGTGGCCTGCAAACAGGTCACCCCGTTTTAAAAACCACCGATATCGGGACGCTGCGCCTGTGCTTACCGTCACGCGCCGATGGATCTGTTTCCATATATTGCACCGTCTTTTTGTCGGAAGTCGCGGTGTTACCCTTCAAAAGCCCTTTGCGAGGGCAATTCCTACAGCGGAAACGGATTTCTCCAGCTCGGCCGTGCGTCATTTGAACAGGGAGCCCCGACATGCATGCCATCAGTTTCATCCAGGATCTGGCGATCATCATGATGGCTGCGGGGCTGGTAACCGTACTCTTTCATCGTTTCAAACAACCGGTGGTACTGGGCTATATCGTGGCCGGCTTCATCATTGGCCCGCACACGCCGCCGTTTGGTTTTATCCACGACGAAGACACGATCAAGACCCTGGCCGAGCTCGGGGTGATCTTCCTGATGTTTTGCCTGGGGCTGGAATTCAGCCTGCGCAAACTGTTCAAGGTTGGCGCCACGGCCTTCATCGCGGCGTTCCTCGAAATCGTGTTGATGATCTGGATCGGCTATGAAATCGGTCGCTGGTTCGAGTGGAGCACCATGGACTCGCTGTTTTTGGGCGCGATCCTGGCCATTTCCTCCACCACCATCATCGTCAAGGCCCTCAACGACCTGAAGATGAAAAACGAGCGCTTCGCGCAGTTGATCTTCGGGGTGTTGATCGTCGAGGACATCCTCGGTATCGGCATCATCGCCTTGCTGTCGAGCATTGCCGTCAGCGGCACCGTGAGCTCCGGCGAGGTGTTTTCCACCGTCGGCAAGTTGTCGCTGTTCATGATCGTCGCGTTGGTCATCGGCATTCTGCTGGTGCCGAGGTTGCTGGCCTACGTGGCGAAGTTCGACAGCAACGAAATGCTGCTGATCACCGTACTGGGCCTGTGTTTCGGCTTCTGCCTGCTGGTGGTGAAGCTGGAATACAGCATGGTGCTCGGGGCGTTCCTGATCGGCGCAATCATGGCCGAGTCCCGGCAACTGCTGAAGATCGAGCGGTTGGTGGAGCCGGTGCGTGATCTGTTCAGCGCGATCTTCTTTGTCGCCATCGGGCTGATGCTCGATCCGGCGATATTGCTGCAATACGCCTGGCCGATTGCGGTGATTACGGGCGCCGTGGTGCTAGGCAAGATGTTGTCCTGCGGCCTCGGTGCCTTTATCGCCGGCAACGATGGACGCACCTCGTTGCGCGTTGGGATGGGGCTTTCGCAGATCGGCGAATTCTCCTTCATCATCGCGTCGCTGGGGATGACCTTGCAGGTCACCAGCGATTTCCTCTACCCGGTAGCGGTCGCCGTCTCGGTGCTGACCACACTGCTGACGCCTTACTTGATTCGGGCCGCCGACCCGCTGTCCGTCAAGTTGGCAACGGCCATGCCGCAACGGCTGACGCGAGTGCTAGGGATGTATGGCGAATGGCTGCGTAGCATCCAGCCCCACGGCGAAGGCGCGATGCTGGCGTCGATGATCCGGCGGATTCTCCTGCAGGTCGGCGTCAACCTGGCGTTGGTCATCGCCATTTTTGTCTCGGGGGGATATTTCGCCGAGCGGATGTCGGCTTACCTGCAAGCCTGGATCAGCGATCCGAGCTGGCAAAAAGCATTGATCTGGGGCGGAGCGTTACTGCTGTCGCTGCCGTTCCTGATCGCCGCTTATCGCAAGCTCAAGGCGCTGTCGATGCTGCTGGCGGAGATGGGCGTGAAGCCGGAGATGGCTGGCCGCCACACCCAGCGCGTGCGCCGGGTGATCGCCGAAGTGATCCCGATTCTCTCGCTGCTGGTGATCTTCCTGCTATTGGCAGCCTTGTCGGCCAGCATCCTGCCGACCAACAAGTTGCTCGTACTGATCGCCGTGGTGGCGACTGCCGTGGCGGCACTGCTCTGGCGCTGGTTCATCCGCTTGCATACGCGGATGCAGGTGGCCTTGCTTGAAACCCTGGACAACCACAAGGAGTCGTCCGGGCATTGACCGGCGGCGGGGCTCAGCTTTCCAGCCAGACGTCCCGGGCCCAGTGCCAGACCGATTCCCAGGTTTCCTCGGCGATCAGTTCTTCTTCGGCTTGCCACAACACCACCGTGCCGTCCTCTTCGACGCAGTAATAATCATCGCCGTCCTGGCAGATCGGGATCAGGCTGCGGTCGACACCAGCATCCCAGGCATTGGCGGCCACATCCGGCAGGTAGGTGTGGGACTGTGGATCGGTGACGGTTACCGGTTCCAGGCTGCCGTAGACGACGTCGCTGACGGTCAGCAAAAACTCCCTGAAGACGAACGGGATATCGATGAACAGCTGCTCTTCGATCTCTACCAGCAAGTCTTCGTCGGGCAATTCCAGCGGGACCGGTACGGGCTCGTTGGCTTCACGCAATTGTTCGATGATTTCTTCCACGTCCGGGGATCCTCTTTCTCGATGGCGCGGTTTTATATGGAGCGGTTTATACAGTAGCTCGCTATAGATGCAACCGCGAAATAGAAAACCCCGGCCTGAGCCGGGGTTCTTTTATTTCAACATGCAAAACCGGTAAAGGTTCAACCGTTCTGGCGGATACCGGCCACCAGCCAAGGCTGGTCATCGCCCTGGGCACGTTCCATGTTCCAGCTTTCGCTGAACGCTTCGCCCTTGTCGAAGCGAGAATCCTTCGACAGACCGCTGAAGGTCAGGGTGGCGATGGTCTTGTCGGCGCGATCGTCGACACCATCCAGTTGCACCTGGAGGTTGTCGATGTAGGTGGACTGGAAGCCGTCACCCAGTTCGGCCCGTTCGCGCTTGAGGAATTCCAGCAATTGCGGGGTGACGAACTCAGAGATCTTGTCCATCTCGTTCGCGTCCCAATGCTGCTGCAGGGCCATGAAGTGGTTGCGCGCGGCTTCGATGAAGCGTTGTTCATTGAACCAGGCCGGCGCATTGATCACCGGACGAGCGGCCACAGGCGCTGCCGAACCACCGAAGATCGAACCGCTGGCAGGCTGCTGATTGAACACTTCACGCTGCATCGGCGCGTGGCCAGCTGGAGCGAGTTGCTCCTGCTGCTTGCGACGACGAGCGGCAATGAAGCGGAAGACCAGGAAGGCGATGACCGCCATGATCAGGATGTCGAAGATCTGCATGCCCTGGAAGCCGTCACCCATGAACATGGAGGCGAGCAGGCCACCGGCAGCGATGCCGGCCAGGGGGCCGAGCCAGCGCGACGCGCCGCTGGCCTTGGTGGCAGCGCCCGCGGCACCGGCCGCGCCTGCGGTGGCAGCGGTAGAGCCGGCGGCAGAAGACGGCGCCATCTGGCTGGTCTGGTGAGTCGGGGCTGCTCCCGAGCTTTTACCACCGCCAAAGCGCTTGGCGGCATTGGCGTCGATGGCCATCGTCAGGCCGATGCACAACGCCATGGCGATGCTAAGAAAACGTTTCATATAAAGGCATTCCCATTTGTGGATAGCACGCGCGCCATGTTGCACAGCAGAACTGTTGCTGGCTAGCAGCAGAGTGTTTCGGGCTTTTGCGTGACAGGTGAGGTTCAGCTTCAGCTGCGCAAGAAAGCTTGTTCGCTTTGGGCTGTAGGAAAGAGGAACAAGTTCTATCGGAAATGTTTGGCATCCCCAAAACAACCTGTGGGAGCGAGCTTGCTCGCGATAGCAGTGTGTCAGTCAGCAACTATAGTGACTGATCCACCGCTATCGCGAGCAAGCTCGCTCCCACAGAGTTCCTACAAGGCCTTTAGATCGCTTCGAGCTTGGCATACCCCAGCATCAGCCACTTGCTGCCTTCGCTGAAATTCACCTGCACCCGGGCCTGGGCGCCGGCGCCTTCGAAGTTGAGGATAACGCCGTCGCCGAATACCGAATGCCGCACGGTCTGGCCGAGGCTGAAGCCGGTTTCCGGGATATCGCTGCCGCCAAACAGGCTGCTGGTGCTTTGTTGCTGGCCGCCGCCGAACGGCCGGCTGACACTGTTGGACAGCCGCACTTCCTGGATCAAGCCCTTCGGCACTTCACGTACGAAGCGCGACACCTTGTTGTAGGTCTCGCTGCCATACAAGCGTCGGGTTTCGGCGTAGGTCATGACCAGGTTCTGCATGGCGCGGGTGATGCCGACATAGGCCAGGCGTCGTTCCTCTTCCAGGCGTCCCGGCTCTTCCAGGCTCATCTTGTGGGGGAACAGGCCTTCTTCCATGCCTACGAGAAACACGTAGGGGAATTCCAGGCCCTTGGCGCTGTGCAGGGTCATCAGCTGGATGCTGTCTTCATGTTCGTCGGCCTGGGTGTCGCCGGCCTCCAGCGAGGCGTGACCGAGGAAGGCCGACAGGGGCGACAGGTCTGCATCTTCTTCGGTGTTCTCGAAGTTGCGCGCGGCGCTGACCAGTTCCTCGAGGTTTTCCACCCGGGCCTGGCCTTTCTCGCCTTTTTCCGCTTCGTGGTAGGCGATCAGGCCGGACTGCTCGATGACAGTCTGGGTCATCAAGTGCAGGGGCATTTCCCCACACTTGGCGGCCAGGTCTTCGATCAGGTCCATGAAGGCCTTCAGGGCACCGGCGGCGCGACCGGTCACGCCTTTGTTGGTGACCAGCTGGCGCATGGCTTCCCACATGGACACATGGCTGTGGCGCGCGTGATCGCGAATCGCCTCGACGGTTTTCTCGCCAATGCCCCGCGTCGGCACGTTGATGACCCGCTCCAGGGCCGCGTCGTTGCCCCGACCTTCGATCAGGCGCAGATAGGCCATGGCGTTCTTGATTTCCGCACGTTCGAAGAAGCGCTGGCCACCATAGATGCGGTAAGGGATCCGTTCGCGCAGCAAGGCCTCTTCCAGCACTCGCGACTGGGCGTTGGAACGGTACAGGATGGCAATGTCGCTACGGGCCAGGCCGGTTTTCAGCGCGCTCTCGATGGTTTCCACCACGTAGCGGGCTTCATCGTGTTCGTTGAAGGCGGCATAGAGGTTGATCGCTTCGCCTTCGCCGCCATCAGTCCACAGTTCCTTGCCCAGGCGCCCGGTGTTGTTGGCGATCAGGGCGTTGGCGGCTTTGAGGATGCCGGCGGTGGAGCGGTAGTTCTGTTCCAGGCGGATGACTTCGGCGTCGGGAAAGTCCGCCGAGTACTGGTGAATGTTCTCGATCTTGGCGCCGCGCCAGCCGTAGATCGACTGATCGTCGTCACCCACCACCATCAGGCTGTCGCCGCCCTTGGCGAGCAGGCGCAACCAGGCGTATTGCACGGCGTTGGTGTCCTGGAACTCGTCCACCAGTACATGCCGGAAGCGCTTTTGGTAGTGAGCCAGCAGGCCCGGGTGGTCGCGCCACAGGTCCAGGGCCCGCAGCAGCAGCTCGGAAAAGTCGATCACCCCGGCACGCTGGCACGCCGCCTCGTAGGCTTCGTAGATGCTGCGCATGGTCGCCAGGAACAGGTCGCCGCTGGCCTGGATATGCTGCGGGCGCAGGCCTTCGTCTTTCTGGCCGTTGATGAACCACTGGGCCTGGCGGGCCGGCCAGCGTTGTTCGTCCAGGCCCAGCTCGCGGATCACCCGCTTGACCAGGCGTTGCTGGTCGTCGCTGTCCAGGATCTGGAAGGTCTGGCTCAGCCCGGCCTCCTGCCAATGCGCCCGCAACAAGCGGTGCGCCAGGCCGTGGAAGGTGCCGACCCACATGCCGGCGGGGTTGATGCCCATCAGTTGTTCGATGCGATGGCGCATCTCGGCCGCGGCCTTGTTGGTGAACGTCACCGACAGGATCGAATGGGGCGAGGCGTTCTCGACCTGGATCAACCAGGCGATACGGTGCACCAGCACTCGGGTTTTACCGGAGCCGGCACCGGCCAGGACCAACTGACGACCCACGGAGGCGGCTACGGCCTGGCGTTGGGCATCGTTGAGGGAGTTCAGCAGAAGGGAGAGATCATCGCGCATCGGAGCATTCTAGGGTGCGGCGTCACCCCGGGCAAACCGAGCTTTGCATCGGCCGATAAAAGACCGTTTGGTGATGACCGGCGAGTCACGGGCTACAGGCGTTGGCGGGACTCGCTCGGGAGGGGCGCCATCCAATGAAATAGCGACTTTTTTCAATATTTTTATGAGCTGGGGCAGTGTGGGATGGCCCATGGCTTGTGTATGCTCGGCGCTTGTTTCGGGTTCTCCACGCTCCTCTCTATAAGAACAAGAACAGTGCCAATGACCCTCAATTCCGATCCGGCGGGCCCCTGTGTGGAACCGCGGGTCATCTGCAAGCAGTACGCCATGGAGATGGCGGTCGAGCGCACACGTCTGCTGTATCAGGGCTCACTGCTTCCTACATTGTTCATGCTGCTCAACGGTCTGGTCTGCGCCGCACTGTTATGGGAGCCGCGGCGCTATTTCCTGGTCAGCGTCTGGCTCGTCTGGCTGTTGTCACTGGTGGCGTTGCGGGTGATCCAGGTGGCGGCTTTCGATTCGGCAATGCCAAGCCGCCAGGCCCACCCGATCTGGTTGCGTATGTTTTTGCTGGGCTCGGCGATGACCGGTCTCACGCTGGCCGGTGCCGGCATCGCGTTGGTCCCGGCCGACAGCTTCCAGCAGCAGGCCTGGGTGTTCGGCCTGATAGGCGCCGCCGCGTTGTCGGCCAGTGTGGCCTATGCCGTGAGTCTTCCGGCGTTCCTGTCCTTTGCCTTGCCCTGCCTGTTACCGGCCATCGGCTATCTCTTCTGGGGCGGCGATGAGCAGCAAAGGGGCTGGGGCTGGCTCGGGCTGATTGTGTTGGTTTCCTTGAGCGTGGTGGCTTGGCAAGTCAACCGCCTGATTCAGAATGGCATGTTGCGCCGTTTCCAGAACCAGGCGTTGATCGAGCATCTGCAGCAAACCCAAACCCGCGGTGCGATGCTCAACGAGGCGCTGGGCCGGGAG
Source organism: Pseudomonas sp. Z1-12 (assembly GCF_051132015.1). Classification (NCBI taxonomy): domain Bacteria; kingdom Pseudomonadati; phylum Pseudomonadota; class Gammaproteobacteria; order Pseudomonadales; family Pseudomonadaceae; genus Pseudomonas; species Pseudomonas sp. Z1-12. The sequence continues at coordinate 6,673,248 of NZ_CP071647.1, read as the reverse complement.
GTTGAGCAACGGCGCTCGGCCGAGGAAAAATTGCGGGCGGCTCAGGTGGGCCTGGAGGCGCGGGTCGCGCAGCGCAGCCTTGAGCTGGAGGCCGCCAGCCAGGCCCTGAGCAAAAGCGAGGCGCGCCTGGCCCTGGCCCTCAAGGCCAGTGAGCTGGGGTTGTGGGATTGGAACCTGCAGACTGACGAAGTCCATCATACCCAGCTCAAGGAACTGTTCGGCCTGGAGCCCGAGTACATCACCGCCATGCTGACTCACCTCACGCCACGCTTGCATCCTCAAGACCTGCCGGCGCTCAAGCGGGCGCTGGTCGAACACCTCAAGGGCCGCAGCGAGGATTACCAGATCGAATATCGCGTGCGGCACGGCGATGGCCATTGGGTCTGGATCGAAGACCGTGGCCGGGCCGTGGAGCGCAGCGCCAGCGGACGGGTGCTGCGCATGGTCGGGACTCGGCGCGACATCAGCGCGAGCAAGGAACTCGAGCAGCAACGGCAGCTGGCGGCCACTGTGTTCGAGGCCGCCAGCGAAGGGATTGTGATTTTCGACCCCAACTATGTGCTGCTCGCGGCCAATCAAGCGTTCACGCGAGTCACCGGTTTCAATATCGATGACATGCTCGGGCGCAACGTCGTCAACCTGCCGTGCAGTCGCGACGCGCGCCGGCACTACCCCATCATTCGCCAAGCGCTCAAACAGCATGGCACCTGGCAGGGTGAGCTGGTGGAGGCGCGGGCCAACGGCGAGTTGTACCCGCAATGGCTACAACTGAACGTCGTGCGCGATGCTCGGGGAAATATCAGTCATATCGTGGGCTTTTTCGCCGATCTTTCGGCGCGCCGCGAATCCGAAGAGCGCATGCGCTACCTGACCCATTACGACGAGCTAACCGGGCTGGCGAATCGCTCGCTGTTCCGTGAGCGCCTGAACGAAGCTCATCAGCGGGTGCGCCAGGGTGGACGGCGTAGCCTGGCGTTGCTGCATATCAACCTGGACCGTTTCAAACTGCTCAACGATAGCCTGGGCCATGACATCGCTGACCAGTTGTTGCAGAAAATGGCGCGGCGCTTGATCAATGCACTGCCCGAGGCCGATACCATTGCCCGGTTATCCGGCGATGAGTTTGCGGTGTTGTTCGATGCCTACGGCAGCCTTTCCAGCCTGGCGCGGGTGGCGACCCGGCTGGCCGCCAAGCTGCGCGTGCCGCTGACCATCGAAGGTCATGAACTGGTGCTCAGTGCCTCCATCGGCGTCAGTTTGTTGCCGGACAACACGCGAGAAATTGCCACGCTGGTCAGCCAGGCGAACATGGCCATGCAGCACGCCAAGCACCTGGGGGGCAACAACTTCCAGTTCTACACCGAGAGCCTCCAGGCCAGCACGCTGGAGCGCCTGCAACTGGAAAACCAACTGCGCAAGGCCTTGGAAGAGCAACAACTGAAGGTCTTTTATCAGCCTAAGTTGTGCCTGGCCACCGGTCGCCTGAACGCCGCCGAGGCGCTGGTGCGTTGGGATCATCCGGCCATGGGCCGAGTCCCGCCGGGGGATTTCATCGGCTTGGCTGAAGAGACCGGGCTGATCGGACCGATTGGCGAGTTCGTGTTGCGCCAAGCCTGTTGGCAGGCGTGCGAATGGCAGCGCCAAGGGCTTGAGCCGATCAGGGTGTCGGTCAACCTGTCGGTGCATCAGTTGCGCCAGGGCAAGCTGGTCAGCCTGGTGCGACAAGTGCTGGAGGAAACCGGCCTGGCGCCCCAGTACCTGGAGCTGGAGTTGACCGAGAGCCAGTTGCTCGACAGCGTTGAACACATCATCGCCACGTTCCAGCAACTGCGTGACCTTGGGGTCAAGCTGGCGATCGACGATTTTGGCACCGGCTACTCATCCCTGAGCTACCTCAAGCGTATCCCGGTGGACTACGTGAAGATCGACCAGGCGTTCATTCGCGGGCTGGGCGAGGGCAGCGTGGATACCGCCATTACCCGGGCAATCATTGCAATGGCCCATGGCTTGTCGCTCAAGGTAGTGGCCGAGGGCGTTGAGCGCCAGGAGCAGCTTGAGTTCCTCAGGAACGAGGGTTGCGATGAGGTGCAGGGGTATCTGATCAGCCGGCCGGTGGAGGCTGACGGTTTGGCCGGGTTGTTGCGGGCGCAGCACCTGGGTTGAATTAACCTGAACGACGACGATAACTTCCCGGCAGACGACGAGCGCGTCTGCCGGGAAGTTGTTTGTGGGCGAATGCTTAGTGGGTAATTAGAACTTCATCAATGTGGTGCAGCAACTTGCCTTCGAAAAAAATACTGACGCCGGTGACGTTGGGTTCACCCAGCTCTTTGTATTCGACAACCTTGTCTGTGAGCACTTGTAGCGAAACCCCGTCGGAGTTTTGAAGTATCAACTCCAACCGTAGATCAAAAGATTTGTCCTGTATGTCGCTCCGGACCAGCGTCGGGATAACGCCGGAATGTGCTACGGTTACGGTGCCAAAGGTGCGGAAAGATGCAGCGCCTGGCATACGATCGATTTGTGCTGTCCAATCTTTAGTTGTGATTTTCATAGTGGTAACTCCTTTAGTTAAGTTGATTGCTTCCTGCGGGAGCCAATATAACGGCTTTGACTTTATGGTGTTAGTTAAGTGGTGGTTGGTATTGTAAGGAAAAATGAGCTTTCGCTAGCCTACTTGGTTTTGGCTTGAGAGCTACTGTCTATAGTTGTAGGGGTATATATTGTTGAGGGCTGCAAGTTTTTTGAGTGTTTGGCTCATTGGAAATAGACGCTATTGCCTACGTTGGAAGTTCTGGCCGGGTCGGGAAGTCAGGCGATCGACAGCGCAGAGGGTTGCGCTACGGCCCAGGCTGCTACATCGGGCAATCCTCGGCCAAAACAAAGGGGCAGCGAGGTAATCCAGTTACGTTTTGGACGGGCAAAGAGCCAATTCTTGTAGTATAACTACAAGCTTGCTACATCCCGGCACCTGCCCATAACAAGAGTCCAGCCCCTTGAACCTGTTGCAACACATCGCCCAGTCACGCCACTTGCTGCGCAAGTCGGAGCTGAAAGTCGCCGATCACGTACTGCTTGATCCCGCGGCCGTGATGCATAGCTCCATGGCCGATCTTGCCCACAGCGTCGGCATCAGCGAACCGACCATCGTACGCTTCTGCCGGGCCATCGGTTGCTCGGGTTTCCAGGACCTGAAACTCAAGCTGGCCCAAAGCCTGGCCGCCGGCGCGAGCTTCGGTCAGTTTGCGATCCATGAAGATGATTCGGTGGCGGACTACAGCCTGAAAATCTTCGACACGACCCTGCATACGTTGATGGAGGTTCGCGAGAAGCTCGACCCGGTGGCGTTGCAAAAAGCCGTCACGGCCATGTCCCAGGCCCAGCGAGTCGAGTTTTATGGCTTCGGCGCCTCGGGCGCAGTGGCCGCCGATGCCCAGCACAAGTTCTTCCGGTTGCTGCTGACGGCAGCGGCCTATTCCGACCCGCACATGCAGGCCATGTCGGCTGTGACCTTGAAACCCACCGATGTGGCGATCTGCATTTCCCAATCGGGGCGTTCCAAGGACCTGCTGATCACCGCGAACCTGGTGCGCGAAAGCGGTGCTTCGCTGATTACCTTGTGCCCGAGCCAGACCCCCTTGGCGGAGTTGTCCACGGTGAACCTGGCCATCGACGTGCATGAAGACACTGAAATCTACACGCCGCTAACCTCGCGCATCGCCCATCTGGTGGTGATCGACGTACTGGCGATGGGCGTCGCCATGGCCCGTGGCCCGAGCTTGGTCAACCACCTCAAGAGCGTGAAGCGCAGCCTTCGCAGCCTGCGGCTGTCGCCCAAGTCGGTGAAGGCGCTGGACGACTGAGCACTGCTCTTGGAAGTCAGGCGCTTTGTGGCGAGGGAGCTTGCTCCCGCTGGGCTGCGAAGCGGCCCCAACGATTTTCCCCAGGTACACCGCATTGGCTGGTTTGCGTCTGCTGCGCAGCCGAGCGGGAGCAAGCTCCCTCGCCACAGGGGATCATTTCCCCTGAATTCATCGTTCTGTAACGCACGCGCCGCCAAACCGTCATCCCTCATCGTCATCGTAAAGCTCCCGTATACGTCTTGGGAGTCTCGACATGACCCAGTCCTACGAAGAACGCAGCGCCGTCAAAACCCGTCGTCAGCAGGAAGACCAGCGCCGCATGGCGTTCCGTCGTGCAATCGAAGACCGCTATGAACAGCGTCAGCTTCTGGCCGAGATCAGCGAATTTCCTGACGCGGTAGAGTTCAATTACTGGCAGGCAACGCCGGCGGCTTCCCGTCGAAACGCTCAACCAGGCCGATGATCTGAGCGCGCTCGCCACGAACGAAGGCCAGAAAGGCATGGGCCACCGGTGACAGGCGCTTGGCCCTGGCCTGCACCAGGCACCAACTGCGGTACAGCGGCAATTCCTCCACCGGCAACTCGATGAGTGCGCCGGACGACAATTCCCGGCTCACGGCGTGGCGTGTCAACAGCGCCACGCCCAGCCCGGCCACTACGCATTCGCGCTGGGCTTCCGCCGACGCCACTTCCAGCGTCTGGGTGAAGTGCACCCGTTTCTCCTTGAAATATTCCTCACAGGCCAGTCGCGTGCCGGACCCCGGCTCGCGCAACAGCAACGTGTAGGGCTCCAGGTCCTGCAAGCGCAGCGGACCCAGGTGGCACAGCGGATGGTCGGGCGGCGCCACGGCGACGATCGGATTGTTGAGAAAGGGCAGGAATTCCAGGCCCATGTCCTGGGGCACCATGGACATGATCACCAGGTCGTCGCGGTTGTCCGAGAGCCGGCGGATGACCTGGCCGCGATTGACCACCGTGAGGTTGAGGTTGACCTCCGGATGCTGGCGCTTGAATGCGGCGAATAAATGCGGGACGAAGTACTTGGCGCTGGACTCCACCGCCAGCTTCAATTGGCCTTGCAGCGAACCCTGCATGTCCGAGAGCTGCATATCGAGGTTTTCCAGGCGCCCGAAGATGTCCCGGCTGGCACGTTGCAGGGCTTCGGCGGCTTCGGTCATGTAGAGTTTCTTGCCGACGTACTCGAATAACGGCTGGCCAATCAGCTCTTCCAGAGATCGAATCTGTAGGCTAACGGCCGGTTGTGTGAGAGACATTTCGTCGGCTGCACGGCTGTAGGACCTCAAGTCGCACACCTCGTTGAAAATCTGCAATTGACGCAATGTCATACGCATCAACGACTTACGCATCTTTTAAGTACTCTGGTGTGGGAAGGACAGCTCAACTATAAGTCTTTGCTTATGCATGACCCAATAATTATTCATTTTTGTTAATCCACAGCCAGGACTAGTGTGGAGCTGCGACCAATTGTTACATCTGGTCACGCGTCGGCCTGGATCCCAGGCCGTGGTATCACCGGCTCAAGGGAACCTCCAATTGATAACAAAGATCCTGATCGCCAACCGTGGTGAGATTGCCGTCCGCATCGTGCGCGCTTGCGCCGAGATGGGCATTCGCTCGGTCGCGGTCTACTCCGACGCGGACCGCCATGCGTTGCATGTCAAGCGTGCGGACGAGGCCCACAGCATCGGCGCCGATCCGCTGGCCGGCTACCTCAACCCGCGCAAACTGGTGAACCTGGCGGTGGAAACCGGCTGTGATGCCTTGCATCCTGGCTACGGGTTTCTTTCGGAAAATGCCGAACTGGCAGACATCTGCGCTGAACGCGGGATCAAATTCATTGGCCCTTCGGCGGAAGTCATTCGCCGCATGGGTGACAAGACCGAAGCGCGTCGCAGCATGATCAAGGCCGGTGTGCCGGTCACGCCGGGCACCGAAGGCAACGTGGCGGGCATCGAAGAGGCCCTGACCGAAGGTGATCGGATCGGTTACCCGGTGATGCTCAAGGCCACCTCTGGTGGCGGCGGTCGCGGTATCCGTCGTTGCAACAGCCGTGAAGAACTCGAACAGGCCTTCCCGCGGGTGATTTCCGAAGCCACCAAGGCGTTCGGTTCGGCGGAAGTGTTCCTGGAAAAATGCATCGTCAATCCCAAGCACATCGAAGCGCAGATCCTGGGCGACAGTTTCGGCAACGTGGTGCACCTGTTTGAGCGCGATTGCTCGATCCAGCGCCGTAACCAGAAGCTGATCGAAATCGCCCCGAGCCCGCAACTGACCCCCGAGCAGCGCGCCTACATCGGCGACCTGTCGGTGCGCGCGGCCAAGGCCGTGGGCTACGAAAACGCCGGCACCGTGGAGTTTTTGCTCGCCGAAGGCGAGGTGTACTTCATGGAGATGAACACCCGGGTGCAGGTGGAACACACCATCACCGAAGAAATCACCGGTATCGACATTGTTCGCGAACAGATCCGCATCGCCTCCGGGCTGCCGCTGTCGGTCAAGCAGGAAGATATTCAGCATCGGGGTTTTGCGTTGCAGTTCCGCATCAACGCCGAGGACCCGAAAAACAACTTCCTGCCCAGCTTCGGCAAGATCACCCGCTACTACGCCCCGGGCGGCCCGGGTGTGCGCACCGACACGGCGATCTACACCGGCTACACCATTCCGCCGTTCTACGACTCGATGTGCCTGAAACTGGTGGTCTGGGCGTTGACCTGGGAAGAAGCGATGGACCGTGGCCTGCGAGCCCTGGATGACATGCGCCTGCAGGGGGTCAAGACCACCGCCGCGTATTACCAGGAAATCCTGCGCAATCCGGAATTCCGCAGCGGCCAGTTCAACACCAGCTTCGTTGAAAGCCATCCTGAACTGACCAACTACTCGATCAAGCGCAAACCCGAAGAGCTGGCCTTGGCCATCGCCGCCGCCATTGCCGCCCACGCAGGCCTGTAAGGAATCATGACAATGTCCAAGAAGATCCACGTTACCGACACAATCCTGCGCGACGCTCACCAATCGCTGCTCGCCACGCGCATGCGCACCGAAGACATGCTGCCGATCTGCGACAAGCTCGACAAGGTCGGCTATTGGTCGCTGGAAGTCTGGGGCGGCGCAACCTTCGACGCCTGCGTGCGCTTCCTGAAGGAAGACCCGTGGGAGCGCCTGCGTCAACTGCGCGCGGCGCTGCCCAACACGCGCCTGCAAATGCTCCTGCGTGGCCAGAACCTGCTGGGCTACCGCCACTACAGCGACGACGTGGTCAAGGCCTTCGTGGCCAAGGCTGCCGTCAACGGCATCGATGTGTTCCGTATTTTCGATGCGATGAACGACGTGCGTAACCTGCGGGTGGCCATCGAAGCGGTGAAAGCTGCCGGCAAGCACGCCCAAGGCACCATCGCCTACACCACCAGCCCGGTGCACACCATTGACGCGTTCGTGGCCCAGGCCAAGCAGATGGAAGCCATGGGGTGCGACTCGGTGGCGATCAAGGACATGGCCGGCCTGCTGACCCCGTATGCCACTGGCGAGCTGGTGAAAGCGCTGAAGAGCGAGCAATCGTTGCCGGTGTTCATCCACTCCCACGACACCGCCGGCCTGGCCGCGATGTGCCAACTCAAGGCCATCGAAAACGGTGCCGATCACATTGACACCGCGATCTCCAGCTTCGCCTGGGGCACCAGCCATCCGGGCACCGAGTCGATGGTTGCGGCCCTTAAAGGCAGCGAATTCGACACCGGGCTGGACCTGGAGCTGTTGCAGGAAATCGGCCTGTACTTCTACGCCGTGCGCAAGAAGTACCACCAGTTCGAAAGCGAGTTCACTGCGGTGGACACTCGCGTCCAGGTCAACCAGGTGCCGGGCGGGATGATCTCCAACCTCGCCAACCAGCTGAAAGAGCAGGGCGCGCTGAACCGGATGAACGAAGTGCTGGCGGAAATCCCGCGAGTACGCGAAGACCTCGGCTTCCCGCCGCTGGTGACCCCGACCTCGCAGATCGTCGGCACCCAGGCGTTCTTCAACGTGTTGGCCGGTGAGCGCTACAAGACCATCACCAACGAAGTGAAGCTTTATCTGCAGGGCGGTTACGGCAAGGCGCCGGGCTCGGTGAGTGAGAAGCTGCGTCGCCAGGCCATCGGCAGCGAAGAAGTGATCGACGTGCGCCCGGCCGATTTGCTCAAGCCGGAAATGACCAAGCTGCGCGGCGAAATCGGTGCGCTGGCCAAGTCCGAAGAGGACGTGCTGACCTATGCCATGTTCCCGGACATCGGTCGCAAGTTCCTCGAGGAACGCGAAGCCGGCACCCTGACCCCGGAAGTGCTGCTGCCAATTCCTGAGGCAGGCAGCGTGAGCTCCGCGGGCGGTGAAGGTGTGCCGACCGAGTTCGTCATCGACGTGCACGGCGAAACCTATCGCGTCGACATTACCGGTGTGGGCGTCAAGGCCGAAGGCAAGCGTCACTTCTACTTGTCCATCGATGGCATGCCCGAAGAGGTCGTGTTCGAACCGCTCAATGAATTCGTCGGCGGCGGCAGCAGCAAGCGCAAGCAAGCCACTGCGCCAGGCCATGTCAGCACCACCATGCCGGGCAACATCGTCGATGTCCTGGTCAAGGAGGGCGACGTGGTGAAGGCCGGCCAAGCGGTGCTGATCACCGAAGCCATGAAGATGGAAACCGAAGTCCAGGCGGCCATCGCCGGCAAGGTCACCGCCATTCATGTGGCCAAGGGCGACCGGGTCAACCCGGGCGAGATCCTGATCGAAATCGAAGGCTGATTCCAACAGCCTCGATGCAATGTTTTACCTCGGGGGAGCAGGTGCTCCCCTTTTTTTCGCCCGTCAGAACATCATCCGCCATTGCCCGGTCAACGCACCGTTACGGTTGTCCTGGCCCGTTTCGCCGCTGTAATTCAGTCCCAGGGTATGACGTGACGATACGGCCAAATCTAGCCCTGCCTGCCAGAGCAAGCTGTCACGGTCCAGTTCGACGCCTTTGATGGTGTAAGTTTTGCCGCCATTAACCAAGTGCTGATGGGAGCTGCCCCTGATGTCGCCGTATAGGTGCTTCCAGCCGACATCGACGCGCGGCGTCAACCGCATGCCTTGGTCGAACACAAAAGGGCGAGCGAGGCGCAGGCCGAGGTCGCTGCTGTAGTGCTCCTGCGCCTGGCCGTTGTACCGCAATGCAGCATCGCCACCTTTTTCTGAATAGTCATCGCGTTGATAGCGCTGGTAACCCACTTGGGCATAGGGTTCGATATCGAAATGACCGACGTCCAGGTTGTAGCCAACCTGTCCAAAGACCTGTTGCGTCGTGGCGTCGTAACGACCCTTGAGGTGATCCTTGAAATCATTGAACGCGACATGGCGCTTGGTGCTGCCGTCATGGCTGCCATGGACGGCACCCAGGCGCAGCGCCAGCGGTCCTTCCTGGTGCACGGCGTAGGCGCCTACGAGCCAACTGTCGAGCGCTCCCTCGAATTGATAGCTGTCCAGTCGTGTCTGGGTCTTGCTGCCGATGACGCCCAACCGCCAATTGGAGCTGACAGCCCAATCGGTTCCCAGCATCAGGCCCTTGGTGGAATGCTTGAGGGCAAAGTCGCCCAGTTCCTTGGCGAGACTGCCGCTGTTGCCGATGGCCTGGACCCAGATTTGGCCGTTGCCATGTTCGCCGACCGGATTGTTCCGGCCCATGGCGGAAAGCATTCCCGAGCTGAGCGGTGCGGCACTGCTCAGGGTGGCATTGCCTAGATCTGCAGTGTCGTAGCCGCCGAGTTGGTCGATGGCATCGGCGGCTGTGGTCTTGTTAGTACCGAGCAATGCGCTAATTGCGGCGTTGGGTTTGGGGGCAGGCTTTATGGCTTGCAACTTGGCGACGGACTTGGGCGGGGCGCTGGCAATGATTTTTGGTGGTTCGGTGGATGTTGATGTTGGGCTGCTGGTTTGCGAATCGACGGCAGGAGAAGGCGCAGCCACCAAGGTACTGGACAGTTCCGGTTTCGGTGTTTTTGGCGGTTGTTGCTCTTCGATAGATTCCATCAAGTTGCGACCGTTGGAAGAGGTGGCTGCGTCTCCCAGCGGAACGTTGTTGCGCTCAAAGACCAGCCCTACCTGTTTCTCTACCGTGTAGTCAGGTGTCGCTGTCAGAAAGGCAAGTTCACTGTCGATCTTTCCGAATTTCCCCTCGATCTTGCCCGCATCAATCACGACGCGCCTGTGCGTATCGGTGTATTCGCCAGGTACGGCGGGGATTTTCAACGTTGCATTGCCCAGCGTCGCGGTACCGCCAACCTTGATCGTGGCGCTGCCTTTCTCCGCGTCGATTCCGTAAACCAACGTCGCGCTCTTGGAGAGTTTGAGGCTGTTGGTAACCGAAGGAGCGCCAATGTCTGGACCGACCTTCATCAAGCCCGTTACATCCAGCGCATCGACCGTCCCGTTGCCGCTGAACGTGGCGTTTCTTCCAACGAACACGGGACCGGCCACGGTACCCCGGTTATCGAATATACCAAGCACGTGCACCGCATTCGCAATCTGACCGGTGTTGGTCAGCTTGGCCTTCGAGTCGACCAGGCTTGCACCGTTGAAAGCGACGCCGTTGGACCATTCGCCTTGCTTGAGATGCAGATCGTTAACGTTACTTATTTGATTGATCACGCCTCCCTTGGCGATATCCAATTGCAGGACATTAGTCCCGCCGCCTCCGTCAGTAAGCCCGAAAAGTTCGCCTTGCTTGCTGACAATCACCAAGTCGTCGCTGTCGCCCAGCGATAGGGGAGCTTCCTGAGCTTCGGTGACCCTCTCGGTCTTTATATCCGGCGCCGCCGCGAACGCCTTGAGCCTCGCCTGCATCTTGGCGGTTGTTTCAACGGGGCGGGCTTCCCCGACAACTGACTGAGCCATTGAAACCTCGGCACAGCCAAGCGCCAAGGTTATTGCCAGTGCGAGGTGTTGGGGCAGGAATACATGTTGGGTAGGCATCGAAAGTGACCTCTCATGAAGGAGGTCGCACTTTAAAAATTTCACCCTGTGCGGCGATGCCAGCCATCTTCTCGCCATGGGAAAGATTCGGCGGATGAATTTGTAGGCCGCCTGTGCTGCAATCAGGGTGTTGGTTCGTTGGCTTTCATAGTTCGAAGCTTTGCCCTACGACCCTTTCAGAAAACGGAAAGCGTCTTTTTAAGGTCGGTGTGTATCACCGTTTCTGCGGTTCTTGGTGGGATCGTGCTTCTCCTGTGGGATATGAATTTTGTGTCCGCTGAAGATTGAATGTGGGAGCGAGCCTGCTCGCGATGGCGGTGGTTCAGTCACGTGGATGTTGGGCTTGCCGGCCTCTTCGCGAGCAAGCTCGCTCCCACAGAGGGGCTGTGTTGAGCATAAGTTTTATGTTCACTGAAGATCGAGTGTGGGAGCGAGCTTGCTCGCGATGGCGGTGCGAAACCGCCAGTCGCCGTTACCGCAGCAATGGATCTACACGCTGTCCTCAAAGGCACCTCGGAACAGCTCAACGATTATTCAGATAAGCCTTCCCATAATGCCGCTCCATCCGCGCCTGGATCAGCTCCAGCGCAATGGACATCAACCAGTAAATAATCGCCGCCGTCGTCAGCATCTCGATATACCGATAGCTGGAACGCCCATACGACTGCGCCAGAAACATCACCTCCCAGACCCCCATCACCGAGATCAGCGAGGAATCCTTGAGCATGGAGATGAATTGGTTGGTGGTCGGCGGGATGATGGTGCGCATGGCCTGGGGCAGGGTGACGCGCCAGAAGATCACGGTTTCCCCCAGGCCCAGGGCGAGGGAGGCTTCGCGTTGGCCGTGGGGGACGCCGAGGATGCCGGCGCGGAAGATTTCGCTCAGGTAGGCGCCGTAGTTCAGCGACAGGGCGATGATGCCGGCGGCAACGGCGCCCGGGACCACGCCCAGTTGGGGCAGGCCCAGGTAGATCAGCAAGATCTGGATTAGCAGCGGCGTGCCGCGAAAGAACGACGCGTAGAAGCTGGCGATGCCGAAGGCCACCGCACTGCTGGACAGTCGCGCCAGGGCAGTGATGAAACCCAGCAACGATGAGGCTACGATCGAACACAAGCACAGGAACAGCGTCAGCACCGCGCCCTGTAAAAAGCCATTGGGGGCCAAATGCAGCCCCAGCAGGTTTGGCAGTTTGTCGAGGATGATCGAGAACTTCAGGTCGAAGCTCAGGAAAAAACTGGCGAACAGCACCAACATCGCCGCCCAGGTCAGGTACAGCCGAGTGCGAAAGCCGAAGATTTTCTGCAGGCGTGATTCAGCCACCGGTGGCGGTGGCTGAGGGGGTGGAAAAGAAGTCATTGAGTGATGTCGGCGCCGATCCATTTCTGCGAGAGTTTGCTCAAGGTGCCATCCTGTTTCAACTGGGCAAAGACTTCACGCACCTTGCTGTCCCACTGCGCGTCGCCCTTTTCGATGGCCACCGAGTTCGGTTCGGAGTAAAGCGCCTCGCCGGCCAGCTTGAAGCGCTTGTCTTCGGTCAGGCGCGGCTGCGCGGTCACCAGGTTGGTCAGCACCGCGTCCAGGCGCACCCCGGCGCCCAGGCCCAGGTCCTGGAACGCCACGTTGTCGGTGTCGTACGGAGCGATCTGCACGTCCTCGAACGGATAGCTCAGTTGAGTATCCTCGGCGCCTTCGATCACCAGGTTCTTGTTCAGGTAGCTCTCGTAGCTGGAGGCGCTGGTGAGGCCGACCTTCTTGCCGCTCAAGTCCTTGGCGCCGTGGATACGCTCGTCCTTGGCGTTGACCACGATCACCGCGGGCGAAGCGTAGTACTGCACCGGAAAGTCGAACACTTCGGCGCGGGCCTTGCTCGGCGTCATGGAGCAGATGCAGATGTCATAGCGCCCGCTCCAGTGACCGGCCGCGATGACGTCCCAGGACGGTGTTTCCAGGCGCAGCTTCACCCCCAGTTTCTGCGCCACGGCCTTGGCGACGTCCACATCGAAACCGTCGAGCTGGTTCTGATCGTTGAGGAACGAGAAGGGCGGATAGCTTTCCATCAGCACGCCAACCAGCTCTTTTTTCTGTTCGATGCGGTCCAGCGTGGCACCGGCGAACGCTTGCGAAGAGGCAGCCAGCAGCGCAAGGCCCAGGGCCAGCAATGGTTGTAATTTCATGTGAGGGCCCTGTTAGAAAAATAAGTTGTAGTTCTCTGAATGGAGCGTATTAAATAGTTATAAGAACAACTCCGGTAGTGAGTATTTTTCATAAGCTTATGAGTGAATCGCATATGGGCGTAGCAACAGTCATTCTCGATGGCGGCATGGGCCGTGAACTGCAACGCCGTGGCGCGCCGTTTCGACAACCCGAGTGGTCGGCGCTGGCACTGAGCGAAGCGCCCCGGGCCGTGGAAGATGTTCATGGGGCGTACATCGCCAGCGGTGCCAATGTGATCACCACCAACAGCTACGCCGTGGTGCCGTTCCATATCGGTGAGGCGCGTTTCGCCGCCGAAGGCCAGGCGCTGGCGGCTTTGGCCGGTGAGCTGGCGCGGCGGGCTGTGCAGGCTTCAGGCAAGGCCGTACGAGTGGCCGGATCGCTGCCGCCGCTGTTCGGCTCCTATCGTCCCGATCTGTTCGATGCGTCCCGCGCCGCTGAACTGCTGACGCCCCTGGTGGCGGGCCTGGCACCCCACGTTGACCTGTGGCTGGCGGAAACCCAAAGCTCAACGGTCGAGGCGCGAGCCATACGTGCCGGGATCCCGCAGGATGGCAAGCCATTCTGGCTATCGTTCACCTTGAAAGACGAGGACACGGATGAAGTGCCGCGCCTGCGTTCCGGTGAACCCGTGGCGGATGCCGCGGCAGTCGCAGCGGAGCTGGGCGTCGAGACGCTGCTGTTCAACTGCAGCCAGCCGGAGGTGATCGGTGCGGCCATCGATGCCGCGCGGCAGACGTTCGAGCGCCTGGGCGTGAAAATCCACATCGGTGCCTACGCCAACGCATTTCCGCCGCAGCCCAAGGAGGCGACCGCCAACGACGGGTTGGACCCGCTGCGTGACGACCTGGATCCGCCGGGGTATCTGCAATGGGCGGCGGACTGGCAAAAGCGCGGGGCCAGCCACTTGGGCGGCTGCTGCGGAATCGGGCCGGAGCATATCGCCGTCCTGGCGCAACAATTGGATTGAGTGGCGTGGCGGTTGGCCGAGGAATCGGCCGACCACCTGTTCATCCCCGCTTACGATTTTTACCCAAAGCGACAGCGACGCCATACATATGTATGGCCGTGCTGCGTGACTGACGCGTTAGGTTTCCGGACTTTCCAATCAACCCTTGGACAGTCCGATGCCCTCTGATTCGACAAATCAACCCAACCCCCTACCGATATCCAGCGCGGCGCCATTGAGTGGTGACCGCCAGCCGTCCTGCGAGCCTGTACCAACAGAAACGCCCATGCCAGACGACGACCTCAGCGCCGCCGGCAAAGAGCAGCTGCGGCAATTGAAGCTGCTGGACGCCAACCAGAAGAGCCTGGCGCTTCTATTCGCCGGCCTGCCAACTTTCGATTCGGTGATCAATAACCTGTTGGTCAGCTCGATCAAGAAAAAAATACCCGAGCGTAAGCTCCGTCCATCGCTGCTTGAACATATCGACCCTGATCATTGCTACGTGAATCACTTCGCCATCGATTCGGATGGCAGGCGCGCGTTGACGCACTCGCAGAGTTTTACCGACGTGATGCGTAGCAGTTTGAAAACCGATACGCCGCCCACCTATACGGCCGGTGCCGTGGGTTTCTACATTCGCCCGGATACCCTGGACGAAGCTGACAGCATTTTTTCCAGCCCTGCGGATAGCAAAATCCTACAAGCGATGGAGTCGGCGTTTTACATAGCCGGCCCGACGACCAACGAGACGGTGAGGCAGCAATTGCGTGACGACCTCAGTCTCTTTCGCAACAGCGAGCGCTGGGCGGGCATCCTCGACAAGGCAGACTCTTCGACGGCGCAAGCGGTCTTCGCTCATCTGCTTTCAAGGCGCTTCCTGCACATTTGCAACCTGTACAAAGCCGACCGCAAGCCGGCTGCCTCACCGGGTGAGCGAACGCAACAGGCAGAGGATGACCGCCTGTTGAACATCATCAGCACCCACCCCTCCATGCTCGACAGGGGGCGCTTGCAGCGAGCGCCCATCCCCCATGTTTATGCGGTCATGCTCGATACGGGACGCGCAACGCCGCAGCAGTGGCCCGCCGCTATGGTGATCAAGCAAACCGAACGACAACGGTTGTTTTTGTATTCCCTGGAAGGCGGCCTGCAGGGCTTCCCGTCCTTTGAGGCAATGACCGCCGCGGTGAGTCCGCTCTATGACGGGCAGGAACGCACGATCCTGAATATTTCCTCCGAGCTGTCCGGGCATGTGTTTGAAGTGGCGGCCTCAGCTCTTTTCCAGCGGCAAAGCGCAGCGCTCGAGAAATGCCTGAGCACACCCATCGACGGGACGATAACCCTGGAGGCTTTTGCCCAACAGGCAGAAGATGCCCTGAGTCTGCCTGTGCTATCGCTCTCCGGGCCATTGGCGGTGCGTCGGTTGACCCGAGTCGAAAACAACCGTCCGGTCTTCTACGCATCCGCGACACCGTCAGAGCAAGCGACCTATCGTCGTCTGGAAGCCCAGGTGTACCGGGGGGTCTATGAACTGAGTGGTCGAGTCCAGACGCTCGTGCAATTCACTCAGGAGAAGATCAAGCAATACCTTAAGCAAACGTTGCACCCGGCCATTAAGCCCGATCCGGACCGGACCCAGGTCACGCTGTCTTTTGGCAACAAAGCCAACCCAAGGCAGTCGCGCACCATCAGCCTGACCCAGCTGATGCTGGACAATCTCCGCTCGCCAGACTATCCGGAGGCGATGAGCGAAGTGTCGACCGTCTATCTTGTCGACCAGCACTGCCAGCGCATTCGACACCCGGAGAATAACGTTCTGATCACTTTGACCGGGAACGAGCTCGCCCGCATGGCCAAGAGCCTGGATGTCGGCGGCAACTATGAAATCCTGCTGCGAGAGGAAATGAACAAACCGCAATACAAGGCGGCGTGGCAGGCGGCGTATCTGGCGAACTTGAAGTTCAAGGGCTACGAGGCCGGGCTGAGGGGCGATAGCATGTTCAAGGCTACTGGCCAGGACAAGACCGGCAACCCACCGAAGCTGCAAAAGCGGGTGCCTCTCTGGTTGGCCGCCGTGTTGAGGTCTCCGGTGGCGGAGGCTCGTGACCAGGTCTTCGGACGAAGGGTGCATGTCCATGGCTTGCTGCTCGGAGGAAGCGTGGGCGCGGGAGGGCAGCACGGGACGATGGGCAACGCCCTCAGTGTGGATGGCGCACTGATTTTTACCGATCAGCTCGGACCGGAAATCAACGGCCCCGTCGGGGTGTACTTTCCAGACAGCCCTGAGGGCGACGACTTCCAGGAATTTTCCGATCTGGGTGAGGGCGTCGGGGCGCTTCTGCTGCAAGAAAAATGGCAGGCGTATTTCCGTTCGCGGATCTCCGCGCCCGATGCTGACGAATTGAAGGGTTCATCAGCACAGCGGCGCGGTCGGCCGCTGATTCGGGGCTGCTTGATTACCGGAGACTTGCTGGAGACGCTTCATCGCGCCTATGTAAATTTTCACAGCGCCCATGCCGATCACTTGTCCAACAGCAACCTGGACGTTCGGCGTCACCACGCTGCCCGGGTGTTCATGGTGACGGTCGATATTCTGTTGGAAGTGGCAGGTGTGCTGGCGGTGCCGGGTGTCCAGCTACTCAAGCGAGCCGTGAGAACCGGCTCGCTCGTGCTCAGGAGCGGTGTGGTTCCACGGGACTTCGATACCTTGGTCTTCATCGACAAAGTGGCTAACCGTCTTGGGCAGGGCAGTGCCCACGGCTGGATGATTCCATCGCGAGGCCAAGCCTCGTTTCTAGCGGTGAAAGCTCGTCAACATGCAGACGAAGCGTTGGCCGGATTGCCCCTGGAGGACGCGATCTACCATCGTTACGCCGTTAAGGATACGGCGCCGATCCGAGGGCTGGCCCCTGATGCCCAAGGCTTCTATCGTCCCAGGCTCAACAATGACGGCACGGCACAGGTCTATGTGCGGCAACCCGACGGGACGGTTTTTCGCGTACACGATCACACGAAAATGACCGCCACCGAGGCCACGATCGTCGATCCATTAACGGGTCTGAACATCCGTTCCAGTGGTGTGATGAGAAGTACCGTGGCACGCATGCCCAATGGCGAATGGCGCGCCGTGGGATTCGGCCAGGGCGGGGGTAAACGGCCTTCCCAGACACCGCCTCCGTCGGGCCCCTCCAAACCCAAGGTGCCAGCCCTGGCTGACTCGGGTATCGCCGACGCCGTCCGTACTTTGGGCAACTGGGACAATGAGGTCATGGACCTGGTCCCCTCCATCATCACCCGAATGCCGAGTTGGCCGCAGAATCGCAGCTTGTTGATCATCGATGAAATGTCCGCTGGACGCGCATGGTCAGTGCGCTACACCCCAGGGCGGGACGAACGTGTATATCCAAGTAGTGTTCATCCCGACAGGGCGAGCACGGATGTTGTCCTGCGGCGAACGGGCCAAAATCACTACAGCCTGATCCTCGGTAATCGTGTCATGGAAATTCCTCGTAACGGTGACTGCTTTTTCAACGCCGTTGCTCGCGGCCTGCATGATGGGCGGCTACAGGAGGACTTTTCGATAAGAGGGCTGCGCGACGCCGCCGCCGATTACATCGATCAGCATCCAGAGATCCATGATTATTTGGCCCCTCAAGTCTCCGGGATACGGCAGGCGCTTGTCGATAACGCGCCGACGTTGGAGCAATCGATGGGAAAGGCGGCAGTGCTTGACCTGACGCAAATTATTCATGGAGCCCCCAATCCGCATCGCTTGTTCCAACCGATCATGAACTATTTGCGTTCATACGCCGAAGCTTCGCTGCGTGACTATTTGCGAAATGCACAATCCTTGAGCTTGCCTCCGGAAATGCTGCATAGCATCGCCAGACATTTCTCGCCACGAACGCCCGGCCAATTGATCCAGAGCGAATTCCCTTTTTACTTGGCCAACGAAGACGACCTGATCAAGTTTTTCGAGGACATATTATTGGGGCCAATTGTTGATCGAGAAATTCTCGAACTGATGAACAACGAATACCTCATGCTCTCCCAGGACGTGTTGCACATCATGCTTGAATACGGCCTGCGCGCTCGGGAATTGACGGATCACCATCCGCGCAATCTGATGGGCTACGTCAAGTTTGATCAGGCCGTGCATGGCGAAATGAGCGAGGAGCAATTGGAGGAACTGGTGGGTGAGGCTTATCTGATAGATCGAGATGACCTCAAGGATGTCCAGCGCAGGCTTGAGCGCGAAACAGGCAAGGTCGTCAATGACGAGGCGCGGTTGATGGATCAATACATTTACTACGACCGCGCCGAAGACCTCGTCGACTTGCTCAGGGTAGCCCTTGGCAGGTTTCCCGATTTGCTCAGGCGCGCCGAAATCGCTTTGCAGTCCCCGGTTATCGCTTCCAACCTGGGCGGCATGCTGCCATTGAGCGTGGTGTCCCAGTGGATACGCGATCCGAGCCTGACCGATGAGCGGCTTAGACACATCGCCGCCTACACCGTCACGCGTTATACCGAAGTCGTGATCACCGGCGATATTGATATCAGCTGGATGCGGGCGTTCGACGACGATAACCTGCGCGATATTATCTTCCGCCAGCAGATATTGATGAGTTTCATGCGATTCATTGGCGGTGTTCGGGGCAATCTGGTGGATGTCGATCTACCTGCCGTCGTCAGGCTGTTCAGCGTCCCAGGGCACCCTCCCTCTAACACTCGGGTTGCTTTGTTGTTACAAAGCCCTGGTGTCTGGAGCTCAATCTACAACATGCCCGGCATCACAGCCGAGGGGGCCAGAAGCGTCTGGGACGATCTGATCGGCGTGCAATACAGCGACGACCTGATTCGCGAAACGCTCCAGCGGCCTGGTTCGCTGGCGTCCGAATCGGCTTTCGCGGGCGCACTGGTGGACAGTCTGCTAAGCGAGGAAACGCGTGCGCACCAACTGCTGCTGGGGGCATACGCGGTGAGCCAAGGAGAGGCCCAGCAGTTCCTGCGGCGCTTCAGGTTTTCGGGCAACCGGGCGGAGCACAGCCGCCTGAGCTTCGCGCGCTACGTGAGTCATCACGGCGGAATACCCGAATGGGCGTGGCAGTATGCCAACGAGGGCGTGACACCCGAATCCCTCAGTCGATTTCTGGCCAAGAGACGACCGCCACAAGTGAAGTGATCCAATTTATATGGGAACCGTAGCAACGATATTGAAACGTTAACTCACATATGGATAGAGGCCGCCCAAGGTCGCCTATATATATGTATGGCTTCATGGCGGTGACGGAAGGATAGGGTCTGGGTTCTTCAATAAACAAACGGACCCCCCATGATTTTATTGTCTAACGATGAACCAGGCGTGCCGCTCCAAGCGCCTGGCATCACGCTAACGCCTATCCATTCACTACCCGACGGCCATGCATTCGAACCGCACAAGTTCGCCGATCAGTGGTTGCTGGAGTTGGGACTGCTGGGCGATACACCGCTTCGTGTGATTTACCGGGAAGTTGGAGCCGCTGATTCGGCTGCTGAAGATAAAGTCGCATCGGTTCCCTTGCGTGCCGCTGTCACGCAGGGCTTTCTCAAGGCCTATCAAAGCAAGCCTATTGCTTCCCTCGCGGCTTTCAACCGATGCGAGGATTGGATCGAGTATCCCCACAGAAGCCATATGAAGCGGGATTTTTCGGCACTTCGTATCGACGGCCTTGTACTTTCAAAGAACCTGTTGCAGAAGTTGCAAGCAGGCGTGCCGCCGGGCTATAGGGGGCCTGGACTCGCTTTCGAGACCGATTCCGTCAGTCAAGATAACCCGCTCGCCCCTCAAGAAGCGGCTCGCCACAAACAGCTGACACGTCTGGCCACCCATAAGGCCGATCTGGATCGTTTGTTCGCAGGTTTGCCCACGTTCGACACAGCGCTGAAGAACCTGCTGGTCAATTCGATCAGGGAAAAGATCGAGCCGGAAAAATTCCGTGGCGCAGCGCTACTGGCGATCGACCCGGACAATTGTTATGTGAATCACTTCACGACAGATTCGCTCGGGGCGCGCTCATTGGTTTCTTCATTGAGTTTCAGCGAAGTCATGATGGACTGTTTGTCCACTGATGAGCCTCCTGTATACGCCCAGGGAAGCGTGGGTTTTTTCACTCGCTCGGACACGGTGCAAGAGACCGAAAGCCTATTCGTCGACCCGGTGGATGCGCATATCCTGGCGGCCATGACGTCGGCGTTCCATATCCAGAACCCGACAACCCATATTCACCTGAGGCGTCAGTTCCTTGATGATCTGGCCGCATTTCGCACGAAGGAGACCGTGAGAGATGTGCTCGACCCGGTTGTCCCCTCCACCGCGGAAGATGAGCTGGTTCTCAGGCTTTCCCAACGATTTCTGTATTTATTCGATTTATACAAAGCTGATCGAGACCCCGCTGCACGGCTAACCGAGGCAGAGCGGAACCTGCGCAATGACGAGGATCGCCTGCTGAGCATCATCACGACGCACCCTTCAGAGTCGGCCAGGGGGAGTTTGATGAAGCAAGCGCATCGTCCCCATGTGTACAAAGTCATGCTTGAAAAGGACGGCGACCTGGCTCAGAAGTGGCCGGCCGCGATGGTGATAAAGCAATCGGATCAGCCGGCTCTATTCCTGTACTCCATGGAGGGAGGCATACAGCGGTTCGATGAGTTCCGCGAGTTGGTGGATTCGGTAACCCCGGTCTATCAAGGGCAGCAGCGCAAAATCAAAAGTATTGACCAGGCGCTTCCCGAACATGTTTTCAAGCAGGCAGCAAAAGACCTGCTTGATCTTCAGTACGCGGCGTTACAAGCCGTTCTGAAAGCACCGGAACGGGTTCAGTTCGATTGGGCCCGCTTTGCCCTGGATGCCGAGCAAGCGCTGGAGTTGCCGATGCTGGCACTCGACGGTGTGCTGATCGCCCGAAGCGAAACCTTGTTCAAGAACAGCCGTCCGAGCGCCTACAAAGTCGCGACGGTTGCGCAGAAGCGCATCTATCGCTTCCTCGAAGATGAGGCGCTGACCGCGGAAGGCGAAATTGCCAAAAGACGCGTTCAGACACTGTCGGAGTTCACTCGCGAAAAAATCGTCGCTTATCTTCAGGAGCATCTGCACAAGGATATTGATCCGGATCCAGACCGGACGTTGATTACCCTGTTTCAAGGGCGCGCGTGTACCTCGAAGGACTCGCGGGCCACCAGCCTGACCCAATTGATGATCGAGAATACGCGCCCTTCGCAGTACCCCAATGCAATGAAGGAAATCCGGCCTGTCTATCTGGTCGATCAGGACGGCCAACCCATCAGCCATCCCCAGACCCGTCGTTTCATTCTTTTGAAGGGGCCTGAGCTTGCCAAGATGGCGACAAGCCTTGATATCGGTGGCCGCTACGAGACGTACCTCAGGGAAAAAATGAATGCGCCGGACTACAAGGAGGCCTGGTGGGACGCTTACTTGGCCAATATGACTTTCAAGGGCTACGAAGCCGCCCTCAAGGGTGATGATGTATTCAAAGAGACCGTGACGGATGTCACTGCCCATCCAGCACGCACCGAAAAACGGGTCGTGCTCTGGCAGGATGCGGTTATCAAATCATTGCTGGCGAAGGATCGCATAAGGGTTCAGGGAAGGGAGGTACACGTCTACAGTCTGCTGCTCGGTGGAGCGGTAGGCGCTGGAGGCCAGCATGGCACCTTGGGCAACGCAACCAGTGTCGACGGTGTGTTGATTTTTTCAGATCAGGACGGGCCGATAATACAGGGCACCGTTGGCGTCTATTTTCCGGACAGTCCCGGTGGCGATGATCTCCATGAGTTTGCCAATCTCAATGATGGTGTTGCGCAGCTTCTTCAACAGGAAGAATGGCAGGTCTATTTCTCCTCCCGCATCGCCACTGACAATCCTGAAGAACTGAAACAAATCTTCGGGACGCGAAGCGGTCGCCCCTTGGTTCGTGGCGCGTTGATCAGCGGTGATTTGTCTGAAGCGCTGCATGAGGCGCACGTGAGATTTCGAATCGCCCATGCCGATCATCGTTCAAACAGCAACCGCAACATCCTGCACCAAACCATTTTCAACCTGACAATGATGGCGTTCGAAACGCTCCTGGATGTGGTTTCGTTTGTAGCCCCTGGCTATGCCGCTTTGCAGATGTACTTGAGGGTAGCCAAGACCGGCCAAATCCCGCTTCACCTGAACATCGTCAAATACTTGATCCGCGCCGGCATCGCGCCGCGACCTGTCGGCGGTGCGATGGGCATCTCGCGCAATAGATCGTTCTCCCGAGCGGTATTGGCCCGTCTAAGCCAACAGGAAAAACCGATTGGGTTGCCGTTGGAACAAGCAATCTACAGCCGCTACGCGGTAGGGGATGGAACGGTTATACGAGGGCTAAGCCCGGATGCAGGTGGGTTTTACCGCGTTACAGTGCGGGATGCAGCCACAGGCGCTGTCACCGCTCGCCCGGTGTATGTGCGGCAACCGGAAGGAATGGTGCTCCGGGTGCACGACAGTACGAAGCTGAACGCAACCGAGGCGACGTTGGTCGATCCAGTCTCAGGGTTGAGCATCCGCTCCAGTGGCGTAATGAGGAGCACCGTGGCGCGGATGCCAGACGGGGAATGGCGAGCGGTGGGGTTCGGCCGGGGAGGTGGCGGGGACCGTCCAACGCGGCAGTCCTCGCGGCCGGGCCCCTCAGGTTCAGGAACTGGGGGCCAGACGCTTGAGGAAATGATCGCTGTGCTGGAGCAGCCCGGCCAATGGGACGTTCTCCTGATGGATATCGTTCCGGAACTCGTGCCCCATGTTCCGGGCTGGCCGCAAAACCGGGGCCTGGTCATCATGGACGTCAGGCCCGGGAGGCCCGCCTCGACCATGCGGTTCACGCGCCAGGCAGGACGGCAACCTCTGGCGGGCAATCCGGATCTCACCACGGATGTCGTCGTGAGGCGATCGGGCGGCAACCATTATGACTTGGTCCAGACAGGTGGTGTCATTCGAATCGCGCCTGACGGTGATTGTTTCTTCCGGGCTGTTACCCAGGGCTTGGACGAACTCGAGGGAAGGGTCCTTTTTTCGCCAACAGAGTTGCGTCTGGCGTCGGCAAGATACATTCGCCAAAACCTTGAATCGTTTCGCCACTTGGAAATTCAGGACGCCCCCCGTCGGGTGTGGCGGCCGGTGAGCCGGATGGAGGAGGCGGTTGCCAAGGCGAAGCAGGAGTTGGCGAAAACGGAGTCCACGCTTGAAAACCTCTTGGGCAGGGAGACCTTGGACGTTTTAACGAACCTGCTCGCGGGTGCGCGCAATCCACATAAATTGTTTAGAACGCTTCGGTTACATTTGTCGTTGCGTGCAGATTTGACAGCCGTCGGTATTTCATCGTTGGAGCTCTGGAGACAAATCGAGCAACTGACGCCGGCCCGGCCCTTGTATGGATTGGCAACCTCATTCACGCCCTACACGCCCTCCCAAAGAAGCGCTATCGAAGAGCTCCTGGATATGACGCTGGTCGGCAGCGACGGTGGGCGAACGATAGATCTGCTGGCCAGAGATGGCTATTTTCAGTTGAACCGGGATTCGATCCATATCTTGCTTGAGTACGGCGTGGGTATCGATGACTGGTATAAATTTTATCCCAAGAGCCCGAAAGCTTATATTCCGAGCACCGAGGCGGCTGCGGGGGATGTGCGGGGACTCCTTAACGGCAGGGAACTGGTACATCCATATGAGTTGGCCGAGCTTGCCGATACACTTCAGAAAAATCGTGGTCAGGGAATCCCGAACAGCGAGCTGATAGAACTTTTTCGCTATCAAAAAATGGTCGGCCGAACAGTGGGCTTACTTCGAGGGGCTCTACGTAGTCGAAGTAGGTTGTTGCTCAGGGCCGAGAGGGTTCTAGCCTCTCGTGTGATCGCGACCAATCTTGGCGGTGCGTTGCCCGTATCCGTATTTTCGAGGTGGATAAGTCATCCAGCGCTCAGTCCGGCAAAGCTGGATTTTATTGCCAGGTATGCTAACACCCGTATGCATGAGCTGTTGGACACCAGCAACATCGATATTCGATGGATCCACCTGTTCACTGACCAGGCAATGAAAACCATCGAGACACATTTAGGTGCGCTGCAGGCTTTTATCCGGTTCCTGGAACCTCAAGCGGGAAGAGCAACGGATATTGGTATGGCGGATGTCGCCAGGCTGTTAAATGGCGCTGAGAAGTTTCCGTCAAACTCCAGAATTATTGTGTTGCTCGATACCCCCAACTTATTGGCTAATCTCACCAATAACTTTACTCGGGATGAGGCCAGGAGCCTTTGGACAGAGCTCATCAGCCCAAACTACAGTGACCTTAATATCTACGATGCGCTTGGGCAGGTCCGCCCGTTGAATTCCGAAGCGAATTTCACATCGGCTTTGATTAACGTTCTCCAGCAGGAGGTGGCACGCGCCCATCAGCTGATGGATAGGGTTTTTGCGAATCGCAGAACCCCTGCGATTGTCCTCAACAATCTTTACCGCTTCGACTTTACCGCCAATCGTGCGGAACACAGCCTGTTGAGCTTCGCGGAATATGTGGATCGTTATATGGAAATACCGGATTGGGCTTGGCAGTATAAAAAGAAATAGCTGTAGTGAATGACGGCCGTCGCGATTGCGCTCGCGATAGCCGTCTTCATAGAGTCAACGGCACGCCGCCAAGCTTCGGACCTGCCCGCCTTCGCGCTGATTCTCTTCACTCAACCATCGTTCAAATGCCGCGCCAACCGCCGGCCATTCCGAATCGAGCATCGAATACCACGCCGTGTCGCGGTTCTGGCCCTTGACGACCATGTGCTGGCGGAACACGCCTTCAAACGTGAAGCCCAGTCGCTCGGCGGCATATTTGGAGCGGGCGTTGCCGTTGTTGCATTTCCATTCGAGGCGCCGGTAGCCGAGGGCAAACGACTCCTTGGCCAGCAGATAAACCGCCTCGGTACTTTTCGGCGAGCGCTGCATTGGCGCGCCGAAGGTGACGTGGCCGATCTCGATGCGGCCGTGGGCCGGAACGATGGACATCAGGCTCAGGATACCTTGTACCTCGCCGCTGGCACGGTCGATCACGCTGAAAAAATACGGGTCGATGTTGGAGGCGTGGTTGTTCAGCCAGGCATTGAAGGCACCCCGGTCCTTGAACGGGCCGTAGGGCAAATAATCCCAGAGTTTCGGATCGGCGCCGGGGCCTTCGAGGGCTTGCCAAAGACCCTCGGCATGACGCGCCGGGTCGAGTTTTTCCAGGCGAATGAATCGCCCTTCGAGCAAGCGCGTAAATGGCGCCGAGACACCTTTCCAACCGGTCAGCGAGGTCGACATGCTGTGCTCCTTACAGGGCTTTGCGAAATTGAATGAAACCTGGGCGTTCGGCAATGCGTTCGTAGAGTTGGATCGCCGTCGCGTTGGTCTCGTGGGTCAGCCAGTGGACTTTGCAGCAACCGTCGGCCTTGGCGGTGGCATAGACGAATTCGATCAATTGCCGACCGACACCGGTGCCCCGACTTTGCTCGGTCACCAGCAAATCTTGCAGGTAACAGGAATTCTCAATGCTCCAGTTCGAGCGGTGATAAATGAAATGCACCAGGCCCACCGCCGTGTCGCCGTGCCAGGCGAGGGCGCAGTGGGTCGGTTCGCGATCGTCGAGCAGGCGCTGCCAAGTGCTCTGGGTCACCGCCTCCGGCAGTTCGGTGTTGTAGAACCGCAGGTAGGCCTGCCATAGCGGCAGCCAGGCCGCGTGATCTTCGGCGGTGACGAGGCGGATCTCGGTGTGGCTCATGTTCACTCCTTGGCGGATGCGTCGGGTATCAGGCGTGCAAGCGCCTGGTCTTGCGAGTCGGTGCTGGCGGCCAGACCATTGCGCACCCCGGCGACATCTTCGGGGCTGCGGTTCTGGCTGAGCTTGCGTTTACCTTCCAGGCGTTGGATGGGCAGCGAAAAGCCAACGATGGCCTTGAGCATCGCATCGACGTACTCGGTCGGTGCGTCATCGAGTTTCCACGGCTGGGCGCGGCCGGTTTCGTGTCGATCGGTGAGGGCGCTGACCAGTTCGCGCAGGCGAGGGGCGTCGCTGAAAACGTCGGCGGTGCCATAGGCGTGTACGGCCAGGTAATTCCAGGTCGGCACCACTTTGCCGTGTTCGGCCTTGCTGGGGTACAGGCTCGGGCTGACATAGGCGTCGGCGCCGGCGAATATCACCAGGGCCTCGGCACCGGCCTCCAGGTCGCGCCATTGCGGATTGGCCCGGGCCATATGCCCGTGCAGGGTTCCGTGGGGGCCCTGTCGCGTATCCAACAGCAGCGGCAAGTGGCTCGCCTGCAAACCGTGTTCACCATGAGTGACCAGCACGGCCAAGCGGCACTCGTTCATCATTTGCTGTAGCTGGGGGAGATCTTGGACGGCAAAGGCTTTTGGGTTGTACATGGAGATTTTCCTTGGCGAATGCCAGCATCCTAGGCAGGCTATTGGTCTGTTGTAAGAGCCACTCCAGACCAATTCGATAGGTCCATTCGAGACTGCGATGAATACCAACGCGCTGCCCCTGTCGTTCAACCCCGCCGGAATCGAACTGGATCGCCGCCAAGGCCTCAGTCGGCAGCTGTACCAGGCATTGCGGGCTCGCGTCCTCGATGGGCGCCTGACAAGCGGCACACGCCTGCCGGCCAGCCGCGACCTGGCGGCGGCCTTGTCGATCTCGCGCAACAGCGTGGTGCGTGCGTATGACCAGCTCTACGCTGAGGGTTTCATCGAAGGGCGAGTTGGTGACGGGACTTATGTGGCGAATCTGTCCTCGACGGCATTGCCCTTGAAAAAATTATCCACAAAACCATCCACAGGTTTTTCAACAGGCTTACCCACAGGGTTATCCACAGAATGGCTCGATTTACCTGTCGGTCCATCCAGTAAAGTTATCCACAGTGACGCTTTGCACCGTGTCGAGAAACATCATTTGCCCCAGCCGCCAGCGGGACCTCCCCGGGCATTCCGGGTGGGCGTGCCGGCCTTTGACCTGTTCCCGTTCGAGGTTTGGGCCAAGCTGAATGGGGCTTTCTGGCGCAAGCCCGATTTGCAGCAACTGTGTTATGGCGATTCCCAAGGCGATGGGCGGCTGCGACGCCTGATCGCCGCTTACCTGCGCAGTTCGAGGGGGCTGCACTGCACGGCTGAGCAAATTGTGATCACCAGCGGCGCGCAGCAGGGCATTAGCCTTTGTGCACAGCTGCTGGTGGACCCAGGTGACGTGGTGGCGGTGGAAAACCCTGGCTATCGCGCTGCCGGGCATGCGTTCGCGGTGGCCGGAGGCGACGTCAAGGGCGTGCCAGTGGACAGCGATGGGTTGGATTGCGCAGCGCTCGCGACGTTGAGCCATTGTCGGCTGGTGTATGTCACGCCATCCCACCAATACCCGACCGGGGTGGTGATGAGCCTTGCGCGGCGCCTGGAGTTGCTGGCCTGGGCCGAACGCAACGACGGCTGGATCGTCGAGGATGATTACGACGGCGAATACCGCTACAGCGGCGCGCCGCTGGCGCCCTTGGCTGCGCTGGATCGCCAGGGGCGGGTACTTTACGTCGGCACCTTCGGCAAGGTGGCGTTCCCGGCCCTGCGCCTGGGTTACCTGGTGCTGCCGCCGGGCCTGGTGGACGCCTTCGCCCGACGGCGCGCCGTGGATGTGCGTCATTCCGAAGTCAGCACCCAGGCCGTGATGGCCGAGTTCATGGCCGCCGGGCATTTCCAGCGGCATATCCGGCGCATGCGTCGAGCGGCCCTGGCTCGGCGGGATGCGTTGCTGGCGGGTTGGCCGAAGGCTGTGGCGGGTGTCGGTGCGATGCCCACGGTCGTCGCTGGGCTGCATGTCACGGTCCCCGTGGACAGCGTCGAGCGTGAACGTGAACTGATTGCCCAGGCCACCGGCGTAGGCGTGGAGATCAACGGCCTGAGTGGCTATTGGTTGCCTACCACGCCTGCGCAAGTGCGCGCTGGGCTGGTGCTGGGGTTTGCGGCAGTCCCGCCGGCGGCGATCGGCACCGCGCTGGCGAGCCTGGCAAAGGCCTGGGATGTCTGACGGCCCGCGGCCGGGGCATCAATCGCAGGCCAGGTTCGGCTTCAGGGCCGTTTCTTTGGAAAGAACACCTGTATGGCCTGATCCACGGCAATTTCGCTGCGGTAATGATCAATCAACTGACGCTGGTTCAGTACATCCAAGGGAATGTCTGCCAGGCCTGACTGGACTTGTTCCGGGGTCCTCAGGTGTGCCGAAAGAAACTTGAGGTCGAACCCCCAAAAGGTGGTGTAGTGAAAGTCCGCGAACCATAGCGGCTTGCCGCTTTGCTTGTCCTGGATTTCATACCGGTCGAGATACCGCTTTCCCGCCGGGGTCTTGATGCGTTTTCGGTTGATTCGTTTAGTGACGCGAATGAGGTTTCGTTCGTTTAGCCAAGTGACGCCGCTCATGTTGGGCGGGCTTTGTTTGATGAGCCCCAGTACGGTCGCGTGTTCCTCGGCGCGTAGCGCCGTCGCTTCGCGCTTGAGCTGCAGTCGCAAGGATTCGGCCGAGCTCCGTTCTTCTTGCGCAAGTGTGACTGTTTCGTTCCTGGCCCGGTCGAGCGCCTTTCCGATTGCACTGGCGACTGTATCGAACCGGTTTGCATGGGCGCCCACGATTAATGAAATACCGGACGGTGTACGGTCGGGCTGCTGCAAGTCATTTTTAACTTGTGATCTGAAAGCAGAGAGTCCTTTGATCAGGGCTTTGCCTTTCTTGACACTGGTTTTCAGGGCGGGGACCGCCGGGGATTCGTTGGACTCGATATGGGGGACCCATTCACCGGTTTCCTTACGGTGGAATAAAGCGATCATTTCACCGGATAACGGATTCCTCACCTCGACCCAGCCCGTTTCTTCATACGAGCTGGACAGGCGAGCCACGCCGCTGACGACTCCCCAGAAGCGGCCTCGGATGAATTTCCTCCTGGAGCGGGGGCGTTCCTCGTACAGGGTCAGCGATTGTCGTTTATTGCTTCGCTCGTCGAGGGCCTTGGCCAAATGACGCAACGCGCGTTCTTTGGCAGCCGTTATTCGATCGCGCAGGCGCTTGAGTTGTTGAGTGTTGGCACTGTCCTGATATTCGCTCCCCATGTAGTCCAGGTGCTCCTGGATGGCCGTGAACTGTTCCGTCAGGCTGCCGAGTGCGTCGATTTGTTCGTCCAGCCGGATCTTGGTTGTTTCATCGAGCGCCTCGCGCAAGGTTTGGAAGGCCACCATCGCATTGTCGACCAGTCGGTCAATCTCCAGCCAACCTTCGGGCATTGTTTCAATGCTGTCGAGGGTCAGGCAGAGGTGGCGATACATTTCCAATTGAAGGAGTCGTAGATCGTCGCTTGTGTAGGACGGCATTTTTTTACGGTTTTCGCGCACAAATTCAAAGCCTCCGAGCCCGAGTTTCTTGAGCTTGGAAAAGCGTGTTTCCATATACTCCAGGCGCTCAATCATGTTGTCGCCGAGCTCAATCATGCTGTTGGCTGCATCGACGTGTCGTTGCTCACGCATTTGGAAGCGCGGGGTGACCATGTCCTTTGCCTGCTCCATGACAGGCAGAAATCGTTCCCGCAATATGTCCATGTCCGCGAATGTGAAATTTATTTGCGCGTTCAAGTAACCGAGGCTTACGCGGGAAGCATCCGGCCTCGCCTGGAAGACCGGCCATTGCATCAAGGCGTTCAACGCCTGTTCATAGTTTTGCTGCTGCGTTTGCAGGGACGCCCTATAAGCTTCGGCAAAAATTTCCCTGGTATCGGCCGATGCCCGCTCCATGTTTTGAGCACCGATATTCAGCGCCCACTCGTTATACGTTCTGCTTTCTTCAAATTTCTTGAGTTCGGCGAGCAATTCGAGGTTGCGGCGTTGTGCCGCGACGACGACTTCCTGCCTGACGCCTTTCGATCCGCTGCCCCTTAATCGCAAGCGGCTATCGACTTGCCACTGGCCACGCTCATCCCGCAGCAAAGGAGGGCCGGAGCGTGTGTCCTTGATGATGCTGACCGGCTCGTCCTTGACGCTGACTTCGAAGTATTGGCTAGCCAGCTTTGCGTACCACTTCCCATTTTTCGAATAGAGGCCTTTGTGCACGCCTTCGCTCTGGGGTTGTCCGAGGTTGTCGGGTGCATCGATGCTGAAGCTGGCGAGAAGCCCAGCGTGACTGCCGGATTTGCCCATCAAGGCGCCGCTGGTATGGATAACCTCGTAGTGCTCTTGTGACAGTTCTTTTTGAACGAGTGGCGACAGTGTCTCGATGCTGAGTTTGGGTAAGGGTGCCGGCACATGTTGTTTCGGGGCCACTTCAGGCGCTTCTGTTGGTCGTTCGCGGCTGCCGGCTTTGGAACGATCGATAGCAATATTGACCACGCCTAACGCTACGTTTAACAGTAAATCAACCACGATCTCCCACTTGGCCTGGTCCTTGCGCTCTCCATCGTCCTGCGCTATTCGGTCCACGTCCTCCAGGATTTGCCAGAGCCAGGTCGCGGTGTTCGCCGTGGTGCCGAGATAGGGCAACGCCAGATTGAAAATCAGCCAACCCGTCTGTTTGAACGACTCCCAACGGCTCTCGCTATTGGAAACCGACTGTTTATCGGCGAGTGTCACCAGGGCGTTGGCGTTGGCCTTAAACAGCAGCGGCAAGAAATCGGGTCCCAGGGATTCGTCGCTTAAAGTGATCGGCCCTGCGTTGGCTAACAATGTGATGGGGTTCGCCACGAACTCCACGACGGCCCAGGGCGAAGGCAGGGCGCCCGGAAACACCAGCCGGCTGTAAGTGTCCCGTACGCCATCGGGCAGCCACGCCAGCACCGATTGGCGCAACGTAGCCGACTGCCTGATGGCATAGAGCAGGTTGCTGAACGAGGGAAACTGGCACAACTGCGGTTCGAGCAAAGGGCGGTATAGCAGGCAGGGCCCGGCGCCGGGTGTCTGCGGGCCGATCACGAACATGTTGGCCACGATGTCCTCGGAAATACCGAGCTGCAACTCTGGCACGAACGCCAGTTTTCGCAGGACGATAGTTTGTCCGTCAACCTTGCGGTCGGCTTCAAGCGGCTCCATCAACGCCGCGACGTAACGACAGCCGCGATCATCGATATCGCCCAGCCCCTTCAATTTACTTTCCAGCGCAAGCAGGGGCAGTTGCAGGCGTAGCTGTGAACTGTACAGGCGCTCTCGACGGGACGATTCGGTTGGATCGTCGAGCAGTTTTCGTTTAATCAGCTCTGGATAGACGCGGCCGATATCGACCTGAGTGATAAGGCTCTCGAAGTAGTCCACCGTCGCCCATTCGGGAAGCTCCGTCCCGTCCAAGGACTTCACGGTTTTGTTGCCCTGTGGAAGCGCAATCAGGTTTTGCAAGGCGAGGTCGACCAGGTTGAACTCAGTTGTGTCGAACTTGAACGGAACGACAAAGGTCCCCCAGACCACCGGGCTTGTTATTTCGATGACAATTTTTTCCGGCTTCAGAGCCGAACCATCGCTGTGGTCGGATTGCATCTGGGTTTTCAAGGCATTAGACGCGTAGTCCTTGATCGAAGGGATGTCGTCCAGGTAGGTTTTGCCGGCGTGAGAACTGGCCAGCGCCGACAGGTTTTTCATGTATTGAGCGAACAACGTCTGGTCGGCGACTGGTGCGTTGCGTAACCAATCGGGTATCTGCTGCTTGAACCACGCCTCGCCAGGCCCGACCGTCATGCCACTGATGGGTATTTCGGGCTCAGTGGCGACAGCGTCCGATTCCGGGCGAGGGTTTCCGAGCACCTTGACCTGCACACCAATCAGTCCACACGCCTTGCTGTCAAAAATATTTGCGCACGGTTCATAGAGCCGCCAGCGTATCGCGGTGGTGGGGTGAGAGAGCGACAGATGATCGGCAATGGACTGGCCCAATGCGTCACGTGTCTCGAACTTCTCATAATCGCTGTACAACGAGTGCGTAAGGATGACCTCCTTGTCATCGATCTGGCCGATCAGGACGACCAGTGAGTTTTCGTTCAAGCGAGTGACCCGATTGTCAGCGACTGCATCGACGTCGACCAGGTACGCGTGGCTTTGGAATTTATCCTTGCGGTCTTGCGGGTCGGGGTACAGGTAAAGTTGCCTGGCCATGGCACATTCGTCCGCCGTCCAGCCCTTGATTTGCCGCACGTCCCAGAATTTTCGCAAGGTATTGGACAGTTCATGCCAGCGGGCACCGTAATGAGCGAATGGCATGTTCCAGTACGCCAGTTGTTGTTCCTGGTTGGCCTTCAACATTGCGGGCGCCAGCTCATTGATCAACCTTCCGATTTGCTCGATGCGCACCGGCAAGTGCACTTCGGGTTCGGTAATCGGCAGCCGGGTCAGGAAGTGCAAACCTTCAATCAATAAGCTCGGATGTTCCCGGTCTATCTGATCGGCCAATAAGTTGCTGAGTGATTCATAACGGGTTGGCAGCGCTACGATTTCGCCGTCGACGATGTCCCAGGCCGGTTCGGCGAGGACGGTTGTGTAGGGGTCCAGGTCCAAGGACGGGTAAAGGTCCTTGAGCGCACCTTGCAGGAGTCCGGCGGCCACTTCCGGGTAGGTGGGGCCTGCAAGCATTTGGTTGAGCAATGCGGCCTTGATGCTTGTCTCTGAGGTAGGGTCTGTGTCGGACGTGGGGTCTGTGTCGGTCGAGTCGAGTGTCATTTGCGTGTCCCTCCTTGAACATGAAAAAAAACCGAAGCCGAACGCTTCGGTTTTTTCATGCTACGGAGGCACGGACTGGGGCAGGTGGTAACTATGTATAGGTCGACGTATGACCTTGGCGCCGATACGGCGCGGTCACTGGCCGGATTTGATTCGTGTCCAGGCCCGCGTGCGTGCGCGTTCGGCGTCCCTCGGCAACGGTTGCAGCGTGTACAGCGAGGCCATGGCCGCTTCAGTCGGGTACAGATTGGGGTTGCCGCGGATCGCCGGGTCGACCAGGTCGGTCGCGTCCTTGTTCGGGTTCGGATAACCGACAAAATCACTCACCGGCGCGATCACCTGGGGTTGCAGCAAATAGTTGATGAAGGTGTAGGCGTCGCCCGGGTTCTTCGCCCCTTTGGGGATGGCGAGCATGTCGAACCAGATCGGCGCGCCTTCCTTGGGCAGGCGCATGTCCACGGTCACGCCATTCTTGGCTTCCTTGGCGCGGTTGGCGGCCTGGGAAAAACTTCCGGAATAACCGACGGCCACGCAGATGTCACCGTTGGCGATATCCGCCATGTACTTGGACGAATGGAAGTACGTGATGTAAGGCCGGATCTTCAGCAGCAGCGCTTCAGCCTTGGCGTAGTCCGCCGGCTTCTTGCTGTTGGGGTCCAGGCCCAGGTGCTGCAAGGCCAGGGGCAGTATTTCCGACGGCGAATCAAGCAAGGCCACGCCGCACTGCTTGAGCTTGCTGATGTTCTCTTCCTTGAAGATCAGGTCCCAACTGTCCACTGGCGCGTTGGCGCCCAGGGCGGCCTTGACCTTGTCCGGGTTGAAGCCGATCAGAATGGTGCCGTACATGTAGGGTACGGCGAACTTGTTGCCCGGGTCGTTGGCTTCGATCAGCTTCATCAGCTTGGGGTCGAGGTGGTTCCAGTTCGGCAGCTTGCTGCGGTCCAGGGGCTGGAACACCCCGGCTTCGATCTGCTTGGCCAGGAACACGTTGGACGGCACCACCACGTCATAGCCTGAGTTGCCCGTCAGCAGCTTGGCCTCCAGGGCCTCGTTGGTGTCGAAGATGTCGTAGACCAGCTTGACCTGGCTGTTCTGCGCCTTGAAATCCTCCAGGGCCTTGGGCGTGATGTAGTCGAACCAGTTGTAGACGCGCAAGGTGCGCTCCTCGGCCTGGGCAGCGCCGCAAAGCAGCGCGGCGCACACGGCTGGGGCCATTAAACGCTTGAGTCTGTTCATGCTGTTGTTCCTCATGGGGCGCTTTGGAAACCTTCAAGAACGTTCACGGCATTGATGCCGATTTCTGCCACCGCGTAACCGCCTTCCATCACGAACAGCGTCGGCTTGTCGAGCGCCGCGATGCGCTTGCCCATCGCCAGGTAGTCCGGGCTGTCGAGCTTGAATTGCGAAATGGGGTCGTCCTTGAACGTGTCCACGCCCAGGGACACGACGATGACATCGGCGTCGTAGCCGCGGATTTGCCCACAGGCCTGCTCCAGCGCCGCGCTCCAAGTGTCCCAGCCTGAACCGGCTGGCAAAGGGTAGTTGAAATTGAAACCCTCACCTTCGCCCTCGCCACGCTCGTCGGCATAACCCAGGAAAAACGGAAACTCCGCCTCCGGATGGCCGTGGATCGACGCGAACAACACGTCGCTGCGCTCATAAAAAATCGATTGGGTGCCGTTGCCGTGGTGGTAATCCACATCCAGGATCGCGACCTTCTTGTGGCCGTGGTCGAGAAAGGCCTGGGCGGCAATGGCGGCGTTGTTGAGGTAGCAATAACCCCCCATCAAGTCGCCAGCGGCGTGGTGCCCCGGTGGACGGCACAAGGCAAAGGCACTGCGCGCCCCACGCTGGATGTCTGCCTGGGCGGTAAGGGCCACTTGCGCGGCGCTGTAGGCCGCCTGCCAAGTGCCGGCGGTGATCGGCGCGCCGGCGTCGAAACTGTAATAACCCAATTGGCCGTGCAGGCTGGTGGGGATGACCGTGCGAAAGGTCCGCGCCGGCCAGGTGAAGGGCAACAAATCGCCGTCGCGGTTGTACTTGGCCCAGCGGTCCCAGGCGCCTTTGAAAAATTCCAGGTACGCCGCGCTGTGGATACGCTGGATCGGCCCCAAGCCAAAATCCTGCGGCGCTTCCACCGGCCCGAGCCCCTGCGTCTTGACCCGCTCCAACACATGATCGGCCCGGGACGGCATCTCGAAACAAGGCATCAATTGGCCGTCCATCAACTCGCAGCGGCCGTGGTGCAAGTGGTGATCGTCTGAGTAGATCGTCAGCATTTTGTTGTTCTCCGCAAGGCTGGTCGGTGTGAACACAGTCTTGCGGTGTGGGGCGTTTCAGAGAACGGCAGGAGAGGCCAAAAGGGGATCGAAATGGCCAAAAGGTTTGACCGTAAATCGCCCCTTGTTGGCGCGGGTGTGCGCGGGGTTGGGGCACAAGGTCCCCTGTGGGAGCGAGCCTGCTCGCGAAGGCGGCGGCACGTTACACGTGATCTGAAGGCATACACGGTCCGTGGCGAGGGAGCTTGCTCCCGCTCGGCGGCGCAGCCGTCGTAAACCGGCCGACGTGGTATTTGCGAAGAAATGCGTCAGCCAGTTTTGGGGCGGCTTCGCCACCCAGCGGGAGCAAGCTCCCTCGCCACGGGGTTGGTGGTGTAGCGGTTAGCGCGGGTCGACGTTATCCAGCGCTCGGTTCGCCAGCAATGAACTCATCTCGATCAGTTGCTGGATGCCGAGGGCGATGTGGCGGCGGGGGCCTTCGAGGTCGAAGGCCAGGTTGCTGATCATCGCGTCGGCGGATGCCAGGTTTTCGCTGAGATTGGCGAGCAGGCATTCGTTGTCGGCGTTTTTTGACACGGTGAAGAGCTGGTCCGGTTTGGATGCATCTTCGGATTTTTCCGGTTTCGGTAGCAGGTAGTGATCCAAGACGCGTTTGGTGGTTTCGTCGTGCTTTTTGTTTTTGCGATCGGAATGGGTAGACGTTGAGTCAGTTTCTGGAGGATTTGGAGTAATTTTGAACATCGTTGCGTTACCTCTAATGAGTAGGCCGCAACCATCTCGCTACTAAACGAAAGGAGGCAGCTGTGCGCAAGTTAGTAGACCGGTAGAGGTAACGGAACCCGGCGCGCCCGAAGGCGCCATGCGCACAGCCACCATCGAGTGCAGGCAATGCCTGACTGATGAGACTCATGCAACCGTTACTACTTCCGGGCTACTAAACCCGACCACTGATGGGCAGTGGCAGGGAAACGATAGAACCCATGGGCAAGGCGCACAAGCGGGCGGATTCTGGCGTAGTTGTAGGCAATGGCGCAAGGATTCGTAGCTGGGTGGAAGCGTTGCGGCGGGAGAATAAACAAGCCTTGGTAATGCCCAGGAATCGGCGCGAGGGAGCTTGCTCTTGCTCGGTGGCGCAGCGGTTTTTCTGTAGGAATGTGCCCGCCTTTTTGGGGCTGCTGCGCAGCCCAGCGGGAGCAAGCTCCTTCGCCACAGGTTCAGCGCCGTTGACCAACCCGAGGTGATCACAGAATGAGCGCCCACCGCCAATCCCCTGTGGGAGCGAGCTTGCTCGCGATGGCGCCAGCACATGCACACCCGATCTAAAGGCACGCACCGCCTGTGGCGAGGGAGCTTGCTCCCGCTCGGCGGCGCAGCCGTCGTATTGGCCGCCATGCCGGTCAGATAATGAAATCGAGATCCAGCGTACACGGTTCACCAATCGCATACCCATGAACACCACGGATCAGTTCCCTTTCGTCATCCAGAGCCGGCGCCATCGCCAGTGGCTCGGCCACCCTGTTCTCCGGATGCGCCTGCCAGCGAGCCAGGTTTTGTGCCAATTGCTCAGGTTGTTCCGACAAACTCCCATAGACATCTTTTTCACTGACCGACGCGGTGCGCAGCGTGGCCAGGCGCGCGCGCGTGTTGTGCATCTTTTCGACCTCACGGATGAGCGCAATGTTGACGGACCTTTCGCTTCGTCCATTGGGCGCGCCCCGTCCCGCCAGGTAGCGCTCTTCATCGCGCAACTGTTGGGTAATCCGTGTCAGTGCCTGATCGATCCACTCATATTCGCGTTTTGTCGCCAGCGTGCTTCCGCGGGTTTGCGCTTCCTGCCAGCGCCGCAGGGTCGCCCAGCAAGCGGGAATGTAGCTGGGGACCATGAAGTGATTACCGGTCTGGATGAGTTGGGCCAGCAATGCCGGACGGTTCGGCAAGCCATGTTTATGCTCGAGGGCCACCTCGCAGGCGGCGTGTTGGGTGATGGTGTCGCACTGGGGCATCCACAGGATTGAAGACCGCTCCTTGCGATCGAACTCCACCGGCAGGAAGTGCCGCAAGATGCCGTGGTGCTCGTAGGGCTCGCCCGTCAGGTTAGTGATGCCCGCCACGAACACGGAAAGGCCGACCGGTACGTTGGCGAACGTAAGGGCCAACCCCGTGCCATAAACACCGCTCTTGGTATTCATCCAACTGCCGGGCACGCTGGGTATCGGGTCGTTGTGATTGACCATTCGATAATGCACCAGGGGGGCGGCGTTTTTTGTGAAAGTGGCGTCGGCGGCGCGGGGTGCGCCGTAGGTGTAGAGCTGGAGGGTGTAACCTTCCGGTCTGCGCCGCAGCATTTCTGCCAGTAGTAACGCCACCGCACCTCCCAGGCTATGACCACAGATCAGCAGTTTTTGCCCTGCGTAGAACCTGTCCAGATAGCTCGTCACGAAGGCCGCAGTTTTTTTGGCGGCGCCATAGAACCCTCGATGCACCTGGCCGACACCTTCTTCAAACGGCACCTGGAGCGCATCGGCGTCGCGCAGGAAATCGGCGGTTTGCTGGGTGCCACGCACGGCTATCAGGATCAGTTCGTCGTTATGGGTGATGTAGGCCTGGGTGTCGGTGCTTTCTTGCTTGTCGGTGTCATCGAGAAAATGGACTTTGGCGGGATGTTCCTGATGTACACCCAATTCCGGATCGTTGGCCGCGTAGAGGGCCGGGTCGAACGGCACGATCTCCAGGCGTTTGGAGTAGGGCACGTCTTCATAAAGCGGGTAATAGGGTTCTGTCTGCTCCGGATAGAACTCCCCGAGTTCTTCGAACTTGGCCAACGCATCCGCGAACCAATTGCCCACGCTTGGTTGCTTGGTGAAGCTCAGCGGCGTTGTTATCGGAGCCTTGTCAGGTGTTTGCCCGAAGGGGCAGTAGGTCAAGGTCGACATGAGCGCCAATTGATACAAGTTGAGCGCGCAGAATTCAGGGGCGGTGGACAGCATGGGGCGCAAGGCACGCAACGGGCGAACTTCCAGCACAGTGTGTTTTTGCGGCATCAGCGCTACGCCGAGCCTACCATGTTCACCCATCAGGCGTGCCGGCCCCGAAGGGGCTGGGTAATGGCGGTACACCTCGGGGGGCAAATGCGCGACATGCTTGACCAGGTGCCGTACTTCCACTTGGAAGTAATCGTCTGCACAGGCTTGTGCGGGATTTTCCCGGGTGCGTGTGGCGTTTGGGTTCAGGTAGCGGGTTTGCTCGGCGCGGACTTGTAGTTCGGTGATTTGGAGGGGGTAGTGAGTTCTACGTTGAAGCTCGATATAAAACTTTTCCTGCCCTTGATACGGTTGTTCAAAGGCAAGGGCAAGCGGCCCTGCGTAGTGGTTGATGACCTTGCCGATGCCCATGGCATCCAGGTTGCCTGAGTATTGTTGTCCTTCCGAATCGGTCGCCATATAGGCCAGTCCCGCATAGGGCTCGCCAGAGCCCAATTCATCGACGAGCTGAAAACTGGTCCATCTACCCCCGACAGGACAGGCCAAATTGCGACTGCTTAGCCTCGACTCCAATTCCTTTTGAAACGACGTCATACGCGATCTCCTTATTCCGTACAACCGGGGTAAATAGTGCATTTGCGCCCATCGGGCATCTGAAAACCGCTGAAGTCTTTGTAATTACCGAAACAAAATGCGTATGGATCTTCGAAGTCCTCGCCCATGCAGCGTTTCCAGCCGTTGGGCACCTTCACCCAGGTATCACCCATGTAGGGCTTCTCTTCGCGGGCCAACTTGATCTTCATCCTCACGGTTTTACCCGGCAGTTGATCAAGGGTGTACGCCGAGAAAGGACGTCCACGCCCAAGCTCGCCTTGTAGGTTGGTTTTTTTGCAGTCAAGAATTTTTCTGAGAATGCGGGGCTTGCCTGAGGTGCGGAACAACCATTGGCATTGGCCGTAAAAAGTGCTTTCACCCGCTTCGCTGAACGTGCCTTTGTATTGCGCTTCCAGCTCATCGCGAATCACGACGTTGGCTGAATCTTGACTGATATCGCTCCAGTCCTTGCCATAGGCGGAGTTGATTTCGAGCTCAATGCGGCTGATCACCAGCGGGCAACCCATACGGGTTCGGCGAATAACGATTTCGGAATCGGGTTTGTATGCCTTACGCCACTCCCTGTTGAATACCGGCGCTTTGTTATACCGGGTCTCGACGGCGCAGGTTTCGCTTGGGGCGGGCACGTAGTACACCGCTGCTTGGTAGGCAAAGCCAGGCGGCAAATCCGCTGTAAAAATAAAGGTGTTCAGTTGTCTGTCGGCACAACCTGTCGTGAGCGCCAGGTAGCCGCTCAAACCCGCCATTCGCAGGGTATGTTTCATCGCGACGTATCTCCTTGCCAGGACGCCGTCATCAGGAGTATCCGTTGAAAATGCTCGTCGGGGCTCTCGGCTGGACGTACTTGCCAATACGGCGCCAGCGCCTGGGTGGGTGCTTGCAGGCGCTGGGTCAGTAAAAACTCCAACTGCTCGGGCGCCTGCCACTGCCAGGCCTCGGCCTGGTCGAGCGTGGCACGCAACCACGCCTCCGGGTTTTGTTGCTCGGCCAGTGTTGCGAAGGCCTGGACATGCTCGGCCAACAGGAAGCGACGGGCATTGAGGAGCCGAACCTGCATCGCTTGCTGCGGGGTAACGGGCACCTGCAGCCAAAGAGGCGAATCAGGCACCGGATAGGTTCCTGGCGTCGGGTTATGCGTGCTTGACCAATGATTGCCCTGCCAATAGCAGACACTGATCGCTGGTCCGAGGTAGGCGGGATAGTCTTCAACGGACAGGTGCTTGAGCGCCCGGGACAGTACACGGTTGTCATGGAAGCGGTACAACGCCTGATGGGGGCGCTCTCCGATGATCAGCCGTTCCCGCCAGTGCTCCACCAGTGTAGGCAGCTCCCCTTTGGGAAGGCTGGCAAACCATCCCCAGTGGCTGTCCGGTCGGTCGAGCAATTCATTGATGTGTTCGTCGCCGGGCCGATCGAAGGTGAAGACAAAGGGGCCGGCGTCAGCGAGGTCAGCAACCAGCGTTTGGCCGTACACGCTCAAGTATTGGTCGGGACGACTGTTCTTGAGCAATGTCTGGCGCGTGGGGTGCTCATGTTCTGAGTCCAGGACGAGGCACAGAGCGTGGCCGAGGCGTTGCTGTTCGATCAACCATTGATGGGGAGTGAGCGAGTCATGCGCCGGCGACTTCCATTAGGCAGAGACCCTCGCGGCAGGCCTCGCAGATTGGACAAAAGTCCAATCCCGCTGCTTTGCTGGCTGTTATCAGCGCGCGTTGAGTGGGAGCGAGTACTGGGGCTGGAGCCGCCAAGGGATCGGTCAAGCCGGGTCTGAATGATGAGGCAGTGGCGCCGGCCATGGGGGCGCCGCCGAGTTGGATTTCACTGCTGCTGTAGATACCACTGTGGTCGATCACGATGTGCTGGCTCCCGGCTTTCAAACTGAGGGTTGCGCCTGCTTCAAGGACCACATGAGCGCCTGCTTTGATATGAATTTGCTGCCCGGCCTCGATGGCCAGTGTCTGATCGACACGGGTGTGGCGGTTGGCGACGCGCAGGTAGTCATTGCCTTCGACCTGGACCGTGCGGTCGGCGGCCGTGGTCCGATGCTCTTCGCCGTGCAGGACAGTGATGCTGTTGCCCTTGATGGTTTCCCGTCGCTCGTTGCCAATCTCCAATCGGCTGTCGTTTTCGATTTTTTGTTCCATGTCACGCTGAGCTCGCAAATAGATCAGTTCCTGACCTGCGCGATCTTCCAGATGCAGCTCGTTGAAGCCCTTGCCGTCCGGTGAGCTGCGAGAGCGAAACACAGTACGGGTCTTGTGTGCAGGCAACGGGTAGGGCGAGGCATTGGCGCTATTGGTCAGGCATCCAATGATCAACGGCTTGTCGGGATCGCCCTCCATGAAGGCCACCAATACCTCCATGCCAACCCGCGGAATCGTGGCGCCCCCGTAGCTGTTACCCGCCCAGTTGGAGGCCACTCGCAACCAACAACTGCTGCCGTCGTCGACGTGTCCCGCACGATCCCAAAAGAACCTGACCTTGACCCGTCCATACCGGTCGCAGTGGATATCTTCGCCCTGGGGGCCGGTGACGATTGCGGTCTGACTGCCGGATATACGTGGCTTCTTATAGACCCGCTGCGAACGGAAGATCGCGTCCCAAGGCGTGGCAACGAAGCGATTGCGATAGCCCTGATTGAAGCGGTCTTCAGCCTCGCCAGCGTTACTGGGGGTGATTTCCTCCAGCACTTGCGGCTGTTTGCCTTCGTGATGCACTTCGGTCAGGAGCCATAGATCATTCCATTCCAGGCGAGGGTGCTCACTCAATGTCAGGAAGTGCCCCGTCCTCAATGCTGGCTGATCACTCTTTCCTTCGGCCTGGCGGTAGTCGGCGCGATGGCGTTCCAGGGCTCTCTGGCTCAATAATTTGCCGCGTTTTTGCTGGGTAAAGTCGCCCGGATAATCATAGGCCTCCAGGTCTGGCTGAACGTTTTCGACGCCGGGCTGACAGCTGCTCTCCAACAGGAATGTCGCCTTCTCGAAATCGTAATCACGGCGCGTGACGCGGCTCGTCCGGGTCTCCAGTCGCAGGCCAAATCGATGGATGACCGGCTCGTCGTCAACCATGCCGCTGCCGTGTTTATAAACAGTGCGCTGCTCAAGCCGAGGGAATACGGTCTGGTTATCACCGAATACCAGGTAATGGTCCGATTCACTGTACTGGAAGTGATAATGCAGGCCTTCTTCGTGACACAGGCGCTCGATGAAGTTCAAGTCGGATTCGTGATACTGCACACAGTATTCACGAGGCAAATAACTCGCACTTAACTGGAAGCGATGGGCATCGGTGAGAATGCCGTGCTCCTTGAGGATCGATGTAATGATCTGCGGAACACTGGCGTGTTGGAAAATTCGCTGATTGATGCGGTGCCCCAAGTAAGCCAGGCGTGGCGCTAATCTTATTGTGTAATGAGTCAGCCTTTTACCTGAATCGCCTTGCGCAGCACGATAAATTACCCCATGAACACCGCTTCCATGTTTATCAAATGCTAAAAAGGCCTGTTTGTTTAATAAATGTTCCAGGTTTATATCCCTTCGTTCGCTGACAAGTTCAATGTCGAATGAATAGGGGGCGCTGATGGCTTCTGAACCTTCGAAGGCCAGGACTTGGAAGTCGTGCGTGAGGTCACGGATCGTGAGGCGGAAGTTGGACAGATCAAAGGTGGGTAACATGGCGAACGTCCTTGGGTTGTGGCTTTAGCTCCTGATTCCATTGAAGCAGACTTGACGGACGATCGCGTAGGCACCGGTAAAAAAGGAAAGGGATGTAGGAATTTTCTTCATGGATAAAAGAGATTGCGACAGAAATAATTTGAAGCGTTTTGTCATTTTTTGAAAGGTAAATTCCATCATTTCCAATAATGGCTCGACGTGGGAAGTTTCCCATTTGGTTTTGTTTCTTTAAAAAAAGGAAAGCTCCTACTTTTTTATTCTGAAAACCTTGGCATTCTTCGCGGCGTTCGGCAGGTAAGAGAGCGGTGAGTGTTTGGGGCGAGGCGCCTGGATTGTATTTGGCGAAATCTCCTACAAACGAGGCTGAATATTTACCTTGAATAACCATGCCGTCCAAACAACCCACGCCACACACCGAACTTTCAGGGGGGTAAATGTCGTATTCCGAAAAACTGTCCGTCCATTATTTGATGCTCGCCAAGACTCCCGTTTCCAAGGACAGTTTTGCGGGTGCGGACGTGCGTTTTTCAAATGAATACGAAGCCTTGGAAGGCGAGGTGGGCAAAGCCCAGTCGATGCACGAAAGTGGTCAGGTCGACTGGTTGAAGGTCCTTGAGGGAAGCGAAGTGCTGTTGCGGACCCAGTCGAAGGATCTACGGGTAGTGGCTTGGCTGGTTTGGGCGCTGTATCAGCGAGAGTCGTTCCAAGGGCTGCTGGCGGGTCTCGGTCTTTTGCAGCACTTATGCAAGCACCATTGGCTGGACATCCACCCGCTCAAGAATCGAACCCGTGCCGCGAGCATCAATTGGTTGTTGCCTCGCCTGGAGCAAGCGTTCGGCGATGACATTGCGATCAAGGAGCAGTTGCCGATGTTCCGTCATCTCGCGGAACAAATGGAAAGTCTCGACGCTGCTTGCACCACCCAATTGGGTGACGACGCACCTCTGCTGCTGCCGCTGTGTCGGCGCCTCGACACCATGATCCAGCGAGCCACCGAAAACCGGCCGCAGCCTGGTGCCATTGGAGCGGTTGTGGCTCAGGTAAAACAGGTTGCCACCCAACTGCTCACGCCCGGCTCTCCGATCGAAAACGAAAAAGAAGCCCACAAGGCCCTGCGCGCCCAGCAGGAAGGTGCGCGTCCGTTATGCGCCTGGTGGCTCAAACAAAAAGCGACTGACGCTCGTGCCCTGCGCCTGAATCGCACCATGCTCTGGCTGGCCATCGATGTATTGCCCGAGCGCAATGCCGAGCAGGTCACCCAGCTGCGCGGCCTGCCGGCGGACAAACTCAAGGCTTATCAAGACCGCCTCCAGCAGGGTGATTACGCAGACCTGCTTGTGGAGATCGAGGCGAGCCTGGCGACGGCACCGTTCTGGTTCGATGGCCAGAGGCTTGCCTGGGAATGCCTGCAAGGGTTGAACGCTGAGTTGGCCATGCGTGAAGTGGAAGTCCATTTCGCGTTATTCATCCAGCGCCTGCCGGGCATTATCGAATTGCGCTGGCATGACGGTACGCCGTTCGCCGATCCGGCCACCCGGGGTTGGATCGCTGCCCAGGTCAAGCCTCACCTGCAGAGTCCCGGCGCGGCACCCACGGCCGATGTCGCCGACAACCTTGCGCCTTGGGAGCGGGCGCTGGAGGAGGCCGAGGCGATCCTGCGCAACGACGGTCTCAAACCCGCCGTTAAGTTGCTCAGGCAAGGCATGCAAAGCGCCAATGGGGCGCGTGAGCGATTCTTTTGGCAGCTCGCGTTGGCTCGTGTGTGCTTTTCGGCCAGGAAATACGAACTCGCCAAAGTCCAGTTGGAGGCCCTCGATCAGGCGCTACGAAACGCAGGCCTGAATACCTGGGAGCCGCTCTTGGAGCTGCAGGTGCTGCACCTGTTGCATAGCTGCTGCGACTTGTTGCCACAAAACCACTCTGTACGTGAGTGCAAGGAAGAGACCCATCGCAGGTTATGTCACCTCGATCTGGAACGGGTCATTGAATAGACCTCCGGGTCCCAAAATGAAAGAAGGAGAAAATCATGGCCAAAGAAGGCTCGGTCGCCCCTAAGGAACGTATCAACGTTACCTTCAA
Source organism: Pseudomonas sp. Z1-12 (assembly GCF_051132015.1). NCBI lineage: Bacteria > Pseudomonadati > Pseudomonadota > Gammaproteobacteria > Pseudomonadales > Pseudomonadaceae > Pseudomonas > Pseudomonas sp. Z1-12. The sequence goes on along the minus strand of NZ_CP071647.1, from coordinate 6,628,843 downwards.
GCCTGCCACCGGCGGTGCTCAGGAAGACATTGAACTGCCGTTGAAACTGTTGGCGATCGGTGATTACACCCACCGCTTGGATGAACGCAAGGTCGAGGATCGCAAGCCGATCGGCATCGACAAAATGACCTTCGACGAAGTGTTGGCCAAGCAAGAGCTGAGCCTGACCCTGAGCGTACCGAATCGTCTCCAGGCAGAGAGCGGCGCTGAGGAGCTGCCTGTACAGCTGCGCTTGAACTCGATGAAAGACTTCAATCCGGCGAGCCTGGTCGAGCAAGTACCGGAACTCGGCAAGCTGATGGCGCTGCGCGAGGCGCTGGTGGCACTCAAAGGGCCGTTGGGCAACGCGCCGGCGTTTCGTAAAGCCATCGAAGGCGTACTCGCCAATGACGACTCCCGCCGCCGCGTATTGGATGAGCTGGGCCTGGACACCACAGCGAAGAACGCTTGATTTCTTTCAGCCAAGGAAGCCGAAACATGAGTACCCATGCAGTACAGCAGCAGAGCCAGGACAACGCGGACTACAGCATTCTTGAAAGCATCATCGCCCAGACCCGTCTGACTCCGGACGATGAAGCCTACGACATTGCCAGGCGCGGTGTGTCTGCGTTCATCGAAGAGCTGCTCAAGCCGCAAAACAGCGGCGAGCCGGTCAAGAAGGCCATGGTTGACCGAATGATCGCCGAGATCGACGCCAAGCTCAGTCGCCAGGTGGACGAAATCCTCCACCACCCGCAATTCCAGGCGTTGGAATCGGCGTGGCGTGGTTTGCAGTTGCTGGTGGACCGCACCAACTTTCGCGAAAACATCAAGATAGAAATGCTCAACGTGTCCAAGGGCGACTTGCTGGACGACTTCGAGGATTCGCCGGAGGTCATGCAGTCGGGCCTGTACAAGCACATCTACACCGCAGAGTACGGCCAGTTCGGTGGGCAACCGGTGGGCGCGGTCATCGCCAACTACTACATGTCCCCAAGCTCGCCGGACGTGAAATTGATGCAGTACGTGTCCAGTGTCGCCTGCATGTCCCATGCGCCATTCATTGCTGCGGCCGGTCCGAAATTCTTTGGCCTGGAGAGTTTCACGGGACTGCCGGACCTCAAGGATCTGAAAGATCATTTCGAAGGTCCGCAATTCGCCAAGTGGCAGAGCTTTCGTCAATCGGAAGACGCTCGCTATTTCGGCCTGACCGTCCCGCGTTTCCTGTTGCGCAACCCATACGATCCGCAAGAGAACCCGGTCAAGTCGTTCGTCTACAAGGAAACCGTTGCCAACAGCCACGAGCACTACCTGTGGGGCAACACGGCGTACGCATTCGGCACGAGGCTGACCGACAGCTTCGCTAAATTCCGCTGGTGCCCGAATATCGTCGGCCCACAAAGTGGTGGCGCGGTCGAAGACCTGCCATTGCACCACTTCGAAAGCATGGGCGAAATCGAAACCAAGATCCCGACTGAAGTACTGGTGTCCGATCGTCGCGAATACGAATTGGCCGAGGAGGGCTTCATCTCCCTGACCATGCGCAAAGGCAGTGACAATGCCGCGTTCTTCTCCGCCAGCTCCGTACAGAAATCAAAATTCTTCGGTAACAGTGCCGAGGACAAACACGCAGAGCTGAACTACAAGCTCGGCACCCAGTTGCCTTACATGATGATCGTCAATCGCCTGGCTCATTATTTGAAGGTTCTGCAGCGCGAGCAATTGGGGTCCTGGAAAGAACGCACGGACCTGGAGCGTGAGCTCAATAACTGGATCCGCCAGTACGTGGCCGACCAGGAGAACCCAAGTGCTGAAGTCCGTGGCCGTCGTCCGCTGCGTGCCGCGAAGATTGTGGTCAGTGACGTGGAAGGTGAACCGGGCTGGTACCGCGTCGGCCTCAACGTAAGGCCGCACTTTAAGTACATGGGCGCCGATTTCACGCTGTCACTGGTCGGCAAACTGGACAAGGCGTAAGCACCCATGACTTACGGCAGTCTTTTCGAACGACTGGCTGGTGATTCTGAAAAGCGCAGGGGTTTGAGCCGCGAGGTTTGCGTTGTCACATCCGTTGCTGCGCATCTGGCCAAGATGCTCAGTACGCGGGCAGGTAGCGTGCAGACACTCGTGGATTATGGGCTGCCGGACCTCAATGACATGCGCTTTAGCCTGCACGACGTGGGGAGCCAAGCCCGCAAGGCAATCGAGACCTTCATCAAGGCCTACGAACCACGTTTGCGCGATGTCTGTGTCGTTTTAATGCCGAGCAACGCCGATCAACTTCGCCTGTCCTTGCGCATCGACGCGTTACTGGATGTGGATGGGACCAGGCGACAGGTCAGTTTTTCCGCGCGCCTGGACGGCAGCGGTCAGGTCAAGGTCAGACAAGGATAGCCACTGATGTCGTTCAATCATTACTACCAGAGCGAACTGACGGCGCTCCGCCAGTTGGGTCGATGTTTCGCCGAGCGCAACCCGGCATTGGCACCCTTTCTCGGGCAGGCCGGACGGGATCCGGATGTAGAGCGGCTATTGGAGGGGTTTGCATTCCTGACCGGGCGGCTGCGCCAGAAGCTCGACGACCAGTTGCCGGAGCTGAGTCATTCGCTGATGCAACTGTTGTGGCCGAACTACATGCGGCCATTGCCAGCCTTCGGCATTTTGCAGTTCGATCCGCTGCAGCGATCTGGGCCCGCGTTTCGGGTCGAGCGCGATACGCCGGTCGAAAGCAAGCCGGTCCAGCAGGTGAGTTGTCGTTTCCTTACCTGTTACCCCACCGACGTCCTCGCGCTTGATCTGACCCAGCTGAGTTATTCGGTAAAAGGGGAGGGCTCGCTGTTGAGCTTGCATCTTCAGATGCGTTGCGACGGTCATTTGGGCGAGCTGCAACTGAGCCGCTTACGCCTGCATTTGACTGGCGAACGCTACATCAGCCAGATGCTCTATCTCAGCCTGCTGCGTAATCTTGAAGGTATCGAGCTGATCCCGTTGGACGGTACCGGCGAGGCCCTACGGACGGCAGATGGCAGCCCGACGACGTTCAGGCTTCCCGCTGACCGGGTACAGCCGGTCGGGTTTGCCGAGGAGGAAGCGCTGGTCCCGTACCCGCTGAATACCTTTCGTGGCTATCGCTACCTGCAAGAATATTTCGCTTTCCAGGACAAGTTCCTGTTCGTCGATATCAATGGCCTGGACGTGATCAACACCTTGCCGCATGGCAACATCGAGCAGATGCGAGGCCTGGAGCTGCGCTTCGATATTGGCAAAAGTGGTATCCAGCGAATGCGCCCGACGCTGGATAACATAAAGCTGTACTGCACGCCGATCGTCAATCTGTTCAAGCATGACGCCCAACCGATCCGCCTGGACAGCAAACAAGATGAGTACCTGCTGTTGCCAGCTGATTACGACCAGGAGCACTGCGGCGTGTTTTCGGTCGAAAGCGTCACCGGCTGGAGTCCCGGAGGCCTGGGTTATCAGGCCTATGTGCCGTTCGAATCCTTCGAGCACGATTCAAGCTTCGATGTGCCCCACAGCCGGCCCTATTACAGCGTTCGCCAGCGGCCTTCCTTGATGCACGACGGTCTGGACACCTGCCTGGGCTTTGGGGTCCGGCACGCTCACCCTCATGAAACCCTGTCGATCGAATTGATGTGCACCAACCGGAACCTGCCGCGCCAGCTCAAGCCCGGGGACATCGATCAACCCAGCGAAAAAAGCCCCGAGGCGCTGAGTTTCCGCAACATCGGTCCGGTCACGCCAAGTTTCGCGCCGCCACTCAACCGCGACTTCCTCTGGAAGTTGATCAGCAACATGTCACTCAACTATCTGTCGCTGGCCGACGTCAATGCGCTCAAGGTGATTCTCGAAACCTACGATTTTCCGCGTTACCACGACGAACAGGCAGAGAAAGTCAGCAAGCGTTTGCTCAATGGACTCAAGTCAATCCGGCACGAGGCTGTCGACCGCTTGCACCGGGGCTTGCCAGTGCGTGGCCTGCGCACTGAACTGACCATCGACCCGCTGGGTTACATCGGCGAGGGCGACCTGTTCGTCTTCGCTTCGGTCCTCAACGAGTTTTTCGCGTTGTATGCCAGCCTCAATTCGTACCACGAGTTGCGGGTGAACAGCACACAAGGAGAGGTGTACCAATGGACACCCCGCATGGGCCAACAGCCGCTTCTATAAACGTGCTGACGCAAGGGATACGCGAGTACTCGTTATTCCAGGCCGTGTTGCTGGTCATTGATCGGCTGCGCGAGGCTCATCCTGGTTTGGACGATGAAGCGCTGTATGACCGGTTGGAGTTCCAGGCCAACCCAAGCCTGGGTTTCCCGTCCAGCGACATTGATCGTGTGGAATTTTTTGAAGAACACGGCCAGGTGCGGGCGCGTCTTCGCTTGAACCTGATCAGCCTGGTGGGTGCGGGTTCGCCGTTGCCGGCGTTCTACGGTGAGCAGGCGGTAGGAGAGGAAAACGGCAATCCGACACGCGACTTTCTCGATGTCTTTCACCACCGTCTCCAACGGCTGATGCTGCCGATCTGGCGCAAGTATCGTTACTGCGCAAGTTTTCAGAGCGGTGCCCGAGACCCGTTTTCCGAACAGTTGTACGCACTGATCGGTTTGGGGGGCGAAGAGATTCGCAAGGCCAGCCAACTGAACTGGAAGCGTCTACTGCCGTACCTCGGCTTGCTGAGCCTGCGTGCCCATTCGGCGGCGTTGATCGAGGCCGTACTGCGTTACTACTTCAAGCACGTCGAACTGAACCTCGAACAGTGCATCGAGCGGCATGTGGACATTCTTGACGAACAGCGTAATCGCCTGGGGAGCGCCAACAGTCTGCTCGGCCAAGACCTGGTGATTGGCGAGCGGGTGCGCGACCGCAGCGGCAAGTTCCGGATCCATATCTACGAGCTGGACTGGCAGCGTTTCCACGAATTCCTGCCCGTCGGAAACGGTTACCGACCGTTGTGCGCGCTGGTGCAATTCACCCTGCGTGATCCCCTCGAATATGACATTCGCCTGGTCCTGCGCCAGCAGGCAATTCGTGCGTTGTGCATCGGAGAGCAGAACACCTGCCGCCTGGGGTGGACCAGTTGGCTGGGACACGAGCGCGCTGATGGCGTGGTGACCCTCGGTAGAAAAATTCATTAGGAATGGATGACATGATCAACGTAGACCTTCAGCAACTGATCCAGGCATTGGATGCCGAAACCAGGCGTGACCTGGAGCGCTCGGCCGAGCATTGCGTAGCCCATGGCGCTGACAAGGTCCTGGTGGAAGACTTGATGCTGAGTCTGCTGGAACGACCCCAGAGTCTGCTGGCGCGCGCCTTGCAGGATGCCCAGGTCAGTGCCAGCGAGTTGAGCACGGCCCTGCAACCGCGGATAGGGCACAGCGCTTCGCGCAACCCGGTATTCGCTCCGGAACTGGTGCAGTGGTTGCAGGATGCGCTGCTGGTGGCCAATCTCGAACTCGGCCGCAGCGACGTCGGACAAGCAGCGTTGCTCCTGGCGTTGCTGCGAAACCCGCTTCGCTACGCCGGGAGTGCTTATCTGGCGCTGCTTAACCGATTGAACATTGATCGGCTGAAAGCGTTCGCCCTGGCGCAACAGGCGCAACAGGCGCAACCGGTTGCCGGCCAGCCCATCACGTCGCACGGCTCCCTGCTGTCGCGCTTTACCCATGACCTGACCCGACAGGCCCGCGAAGGCCAACTCGACCCGGTGCTCTGTCGCGACGGCGAAATCAGGCAGATGATCGATATCCTCGTTCGTCGCCGCAAAAACAACCCAATCGTCGTCGGTGAAGCAGGGGTGGGCAAGACGGCCATCGTCGAAGGGCTGGCGTTGCGCATCGCCGCCGGGGAGGTTCCGTCGGTGCTTCAAGGCGTTGAATTGCTTTCACTGGATATGGGGCTGCTGCAGGCTGGCGCCAGCATCAAAGGAGAATTCGAGCGTCGTCTCAAGGGGGTGATCGACGAGGTCAAGGCTTCGCCAAACCCCATCATCCTGTTCATAGACGAGGCCCATACCTTGATCGGCGCGGGTAACCACGCCGGGGGCACCGATGCGGCCAACCTGCTCAAGCCGGCCCTGGCCCGAGGCGAGCTGCGTACCATCGCGGCGACCACCTGGGCCGAGTATAAAAAATACTTTGAAAAAGACCCGGCCCTGGCCCGTCGTTTCCAAGCGGTGCAATTGCACGAGCCGACCGTCAGCGAGGCAGTGACCATCCTGCGTGGCCTGGCCCGGGTCTACGAAAACAGTCATGGCGTCTACCTGCGCGATGACGCTGTGGTCACGGCAGCGCAATTGTCGGCCCGCTACCTGGCCGGTCGTCAGTTGCCGGACAAGGCCGTGGACGTGCTCGACACCGCCTGCGCTCGCGTGCGGATCAGCTTGGCCGCAGCCCCACAAAGCCTGGAGCGACTACGTGGTGAGTTGGCCGAAGGCGCGCGCCAACGCCAGGCGCTGCGTCGCGACGCAGAGGCTGGCCTGTCGGTTGATCTTCAGGCTCTGGAGGCGCTGGAGGTACGTCTGGCAGCCATCGAAGACGAGAGTCGCACGCTGGAAATCCAATGGACCGAGCAACGTATCCTCGCGGAACGTTTGCTGTCGCTGCGTCAGCAATTGGCCAGGGCACGGGAAAGCGCGGTGGATCAAGCCCACGATATCGAGGCGCTGGAAGCGGCCGTGCAGGAAACACACGACTCGCTGGTGGCCGCACAAACCCAGGAGCGCCTGGTCAGCTTTGAAGTTTGCCCGCGACTGGTCGCCGAAGTGATCCATGCCTGGACCGGTGTACCGCTGGCGCAACTGGCGCGCGAGCACAATCTGAAGGTGGCCAGTTTCGCCACAGACCTGCGTGCACGTATTCGTGGCCAGGAACCGGCCGTACAGGCGCTTGATCGCGCGATGCGTGCCGCCGCCGCAGGCTTGAACAAACCCGACGCCCCGGTAGGCGTATTTTTGTTGGTGGGCCCCAGTGGCGTCGGCAAGACTGAAACAGCACATGCCTTGGCCGACCTGCTCTATGGCGGTGAGCGTTTCCTCACAACGATCAACATGACCGAGTTCCAGGAGAAACATACCGTTTCCCGACTGATCGGAGCGCCGCCGGGCTACGTCGGTTTTGGCGAGGGCGGCATGCTCACCGAAGCTGTGCGGCAAAAACCCTACAGCGTGGTGTTGCTCGATGAGGTCGAAAAAGCCGACCCGGATGTATTGAACCTGTTCTACCAGATCTTCGACAAAGGCCTGGCCAATGATGGGGAAGGGCGGGAAATCGATTTTCGCAACACCCTGATTCTGATGACATCGAACCTGGGCAGTGAGTGTATCGACGAGCTGTGCGAAAACGGCTCACGACCAAGTGCCGAGCACCTTGAGGAATCCATTCGACCGATCCTCAGCAACCATTTCAAGCCAGCGCTGCTGGCCCGCATGCGCGTGGTGCCGTATTACCCGATCAGCGGGCCTGTGCTGCGTGAACTGGTGGAAATCAAACTCGACCGCCTGGGCGAGCGGTTGCGTCGACGTCAGTTGGGCTTCAGTTATTGCGAGCACCTCGTGAGCCACCTGGTCGAGCGCTGCAGTCGCAATGATCGTGGAGCGCGGCTGATTGATCAATTGCTCGACCAGCACCTGATGTCGCTGGTTGCCGACCGCTTGCTCGCGGCCATGGCCGGCGGCGAACCGATACGGCATGTACGCGCGGTGCTCAAGGGTGAAGCCAGTGTCGCGTGCGAGTTCTCCTGAAATGGGCGCTCTGTTCAAGAAACTCTCGCAGCCGCTGGACTATGCCGAAGCGCTCTTGGCGCAGTTCTCCAACCTCTCGCTTTTGACGGAAGGTGAGGCGTTGGTGGGGAATTTCATCCAGGGTGTGTCGCGGCTCAGCGGTTGTGAGCTGGTGCAGTTGTATGTGCTCGATGCCACCGGTACGCGCCTGGAAATAAACAGCGAATGCCTGGAAGGCCAGTTGCATTTTCGTGACCCGCAAAGCTTGCCTTCCGATTACCAGGCTGAACAATTGTTGCAATTCTCCCTGGGCCAGAACCGTGTTGTGTGCCTCGGGTCGTTGAGCGACAGCGTTCACGAAACCCGCTTCCTGCCATCCCGGGCCACACCTTGGCAGTCACTGCTTTGTGTTCCCCTGGTCGACCCGCAGAGTAGCGTCGGTGGCTTGTTGTTGTGTGCCAGTGCTCAGCATCTCGACTTGCATGGCGTCGCTGAATCCCTGGGGCATCTCGGGGCCTTCGCCCTTGGCCAGATGCATCTGCTGCAGCGTCTGCACCGTCCGGCCGAGGCACCTGTTACCTCAAGCCTGCCGAGCGGCATCAGCTACGGCCTGATCGGCAAGAGCGTGGCCATGCGCAAGACCTGCTCATTGATCAGTAAGGTCCTGCACAGTCCCTATACCGTCTTGCTGCGGGGCGAAACCGGTACCGGCAAGGAGGTGGTGGCCCGGGCCCTCCATGACCACGGTCCGCGTCGATCCAAGGCGTTTATCGTGCAGAACTGTGCGGCGGTCCCCGAGAATTTGCTGGAGAGTGAGCTTTTCGGCTATCGCAGAGGGGCGTTCACCGGTGCCGATCGAGACCGTGCCGGGCTGTTCGACGTGGCTAACGGCGGCACGCTGCTGTTGGACGAAATTGGCGATATGCCGTTGTCCCTGCAAGCCAAGTTGCTGCGAGTGTTGCAGGAGGGCGAAATTCGTCCGTTGGGGTCCAACGACACTCATCACGTCGACGTACGCATCGTTGCCGCGACTCATCGCGACCTTAAACAATTGATGGAGGAGGGCAAGTTCCGCGAAGACCTGTATTACCGTCTCGCACAGTTTCCGATTCAGTTACCGGCGTTGCGTCAGCGCGACGGCGACATCATCGAACTGGCGCGGCATTTTGCCGACAAGGCTTGCACGCTGCTGCAGCGTGATCCGGTGTGTTGGTCAGACGCGGCGCTCGATCACCTGTCGGCCTACGGCTTCCCGGGGAACGTCCGGGAACTCAAGAGCGTCGTGGAAAGGGCTGTGCTCCTGTGCGAGGGCGGCGAACTGCTCATCGAGCACTTTGCATTGCACATCGAGACCCCTTCCGAGCGCGGCCGCATCAACCTGCGTGAGCGGATGGAGCAGATCGAACGTGGTTTGCTGATCGATTGCTTGCGCGAGAACTCGGGCAACAAGACCCGCGCCGCCCGCGAGCTCGGCCTGCCGCTGCGCACCTTGATCTATCGCCTCGCGCGCCTGAACGTCCAGCGTGGTGATTTCAATGACTGACCCTTTCTTCGCGTTATTCGTAACCGTTTCAGTCCGGTCCTCTCATTCTGGAGACTTTTTGATGCCTGTCTTTTCCTGGCGAGCCGTCCTGTCGGCGATTCTCGTGTCATTGGCCCTGGGCGGTTGTAACGCCAATTACAAATTCAACGACAGTGATTATCGCCCTCTGGGTGATCCGCAGGCGGTCAATCGCGGCAAGTGATGCCAAGGAGCTTTTGATAGATGGAACTTGTTTTTAAAGTGCTCAATGCCAGCCAGTTCGTTCCCTCACAGCTGTGCCGGAAGACCTTCGGGCCGACCGGCGGCGTGATCGGGCGGGGCGAGGGCTGCCACTGGCTCATTCCTGACCGCGAGCGCCTGTTGTCCAAGCGTCACGCGCAGGTCAGCTTTCGTGACGGCGCATTTTTCCTGACCGACACCAGTGGCAATGGCACGACCCATCGCGAAAGCGGCGTGCGCCTGCCCAGGGGCGAGCCGATACCCATACTGGATGGGAATGCCTACATCATGGGCGATTTCGAGATCCTCGCACGGCTGGTCTCCGGGCCGGCGGACAAGCCTGCCGAAGCGAGCCGCCCGAGGCCGATCGACAGTCTCATTCCCGATGACGCCTTTCTGGAGCTCGATCCGCTGAAGGCGTTGGATCAGCAGGACCGGGCCTTGCTGGACATCGATGAGCTGATAAATCCTGCGACCGTCCCGCCGGATGCCCTTGGGCGGCCGGATTATGCGCGTATCGACATGGAAAGCCTGCTCTTGCCGGAGCTGGTCGGAGCGCCAGTCGAACCAGGGCCCGCCCCCATCCAGCCCACCGAAACTATTGGCCACCCCCACGACGGCTTTTGGCAGCGCTTCGGTACGGCCTTGGGCATGGATCTCGAAAGCCTGGACGGCAAGGCCCGCGAAGCCCTGGCGATCAACGCCGCGCTGCTGCTCAAGCAAAGCATTCAGGGCTTGCAACAGAGCCTGCGTATTCGCTCGGAGATGAAAGACGAACTGCGCCTGACCCAGACCTATGAAAAGCAGGTTCGCTTGATTGCCAGCCTGCAAATCGACCACCACGGATGATGTCCATGTTGCACTGCACGATGCACCTACCCAAGATTTTGATTGCGCTCGCCACGACTCTGCTGCTGGCCGGTTGCACCGCGCTGTCGCCCTTTTCAACGATGACCAAGCTCAACCTCACCCTGACGGCCAATGATCGACTCAACCCTGATCTCAATGGCCGGCCATCGCCGGTGGTGGTGCGGTTGTTCGAACTCAAGCATCCGGTGGCTTTTGAAAATGCCGACTTCTTCAGCCTCTATGAGCGTCCGAGGGAAACACTGGCCCCTGATCTGGTTGCCAGCGAGGAGTTGGAACTACGTCCGGGGGAAACCGTCGAGCTCAGGCTCGGTATCACCGGGAATGGCCGTTACGTCGGCCTGCTCGCGGCGTACCGTGACCTGCCGCACGCCCGCTGGCGCTATACGCTGCCAGTGGCTGCGGCGCAGTTGACCGAAGCAAGCGTGACCCTCGACGAGGAGGGGATCGCCAACACGTTTGAGCGACTGGCCAAGGTGGCTGACCGATGAATCACGACAAGGTCATCTGGCAGGAAGGCATGCTGTTGCGCCCCCAACATTTGCAACACAACGATCGCTACTTCGACCACCAGTTGAAGGTTCGCACCCGGTTGCTGGCCAGCTACGCCTGGGGCTTCCTGGCGCTTGAGATCGATCTGCAATTCCTCAACATGGGGCAACTGGTGGTCAGCCAGGCCAGCGGGGTCCTGCCTGATGGCAGCCTGTTCGAACTGGGTGGCAACGCCGAGCCGCTGGCCTTGGAAGTACCGTCCAATACCCGCAATACCCCGATTTACCTTGCGCTGCCATTGGTGACCGGCAATCACATCGAGTCCCGTCGTCCAGAGCAGTCTGACGTGTTGGCGCGCTATACCGTCTACGACGCACAGGTGAGCGACTCCAACGCCGGAGAGGCCGGAGGGAGCCAAATCAGTTGCGGTCGTCCGGACTTGCGCCTGCTGTTGGGCGAGCAGCAGAGTGATCATGCGTTCGTGAAGCTCAAGCTCTGTGAAGTGCTCGATACCACGGCCGATGGGGTGATCAGGCTCGATCCGAACTTTGTACCGACCTTCATCCAGGCTCGCGCTTCCCACTACTTGCTGTCGTGTCTCAAGGAAATCATCGGCATGCTTGCCCATCGAGGCGACACCCTGGCTGAGCGGATCCGCTCCAATGGCAAGGCCGGTGGTGCGCAAGTCGGCGATTTCATGATGTTGCAACTGATCAACCGCAATGAACTGTTGCTGCGTCATGACCTGGATCTGGAGCAGGTGCACCCCGAAACGCTGTACCGAACGCTACTGGCGCTGCTGGGTGACTTGGCAACATTCTCCAGTGACAGCAAGCGACCAACGCTCAACAACCGCTACCAGCACAGCGACCAAGGCGCATGTTTTCGAAGCCTGATGCAAGCGATTCGCCAGGTCCTGTCGATGGTGCTCGAGCAACACGCTATCGAACTGCCGCTGCAGCCGCGCCAATACGGAATCATCGTCTCGCCGGTGCAGGACCTGTCGCTGCTGGACACCGCTTCATTCGTGCTGGCGGCAAGTGCCTACTGTGACAGCGAAGAGCTGCGCCATCGATTGCCGGCGCACCTCAAGGTCGGTTCGGTGGAGCACATCCGCCAATTGGTCAACCTGCATCTGCCCGGCATCAAGATAAGGCCTTTGCCCGTGGCCCCGCGGCAGATCGCGTTCCATGCCAACAAAACCTATTTCATTCTCGAGCCCAACGCCGAAGACCTGGCGCAACTGAAGCGTTCCGCAGGTTTTGCATTCCATGTCAGCGGTGATTTCGCCGAGCTTGAATTGAATTTCTGGGCCATCAGGAACTGAACCAAATGGATAAGGAACATCTTCAGGATGAAACAACGGTCCTGCTCGACCAACATGGACAACGCCCTGCTTCAGTGCCTTTGACGGACGCTGCCCCGCCGCCGCGTTTCGAACAGTTGCAAGAGCGAATGATCTACGCCGCGCACCTGCCGCAGCCCCAGACGTTCACGGTCAGCCTCAATCCGCTGGTCGCGGCGGCGTCCGGATTGCTGTCGCACATGGTTCAGCTCAAGCACGGCCGCGAACGCGAGGACCTGCACGCCCTTAAAGGGGAATTGAAGCGGAGCCTGGAACAGTTCGAAGCCTGTGCCTTGCAGGGCGGTGTTGAAAGCAGTCAGTTGATCGCCGCGCGTTACGTGTTGTGCACCGCGATTGATGAGGCGATTGTCACCACGCCGTGGGGCCACGGGGGCGGTTGGTCACAGATAAGTTTGCTCAGCACCTTCCACAACGAAACCTTTGGTGGCGAGAAAGTCTTTCAATTGCTTGAGCGCTTATCGAAGAACCCCCTCAAGCACTTGCCCATGCTGGAGTTGTTGTACTTGTGCCTATCCCTGGGCTTCGAAGGCAAATACCGGATTCAGACCCGCGGAATGCTCGAACTCGAAAGCCTGCGTGACGCCCTGTATCGGTTGATTCGCCAGACCCGCGGCGACACCCCACGTGAACTGTCACCTCACTGGGAGGGCTTGGGCGGCGCGCGACGCCGTCCGATGCGCATTGTCCCGACTTGGATGGTCGCGGCTTTCACGCTGGCCTGCCTGGGGGTGATGTACGCGAGTTTCGCCTGGGTATTGGATGAGCAACGCAAAAGCGTATTGCAACCTTATCAACTGTCAGAACCGGTCGCCGCTCAGCCGCTGCCGTAAACAGGGACGTGTCATGAAATCGCTTTTCAGGAAAATCAGTGCCTGGGTACGCCAGACCTGGGTTTGGACGCTGCTGCTGGTGCTTAGTGTCGCGCTGTTTGTGTGGTTCGCCGGGCCATTTCTGGCCGTCAATGACTACAAGTTCTGGGCGAGCCCGACGGCGCGACTGCTGACTGTCGCCGTGCTTGCGCTGGGCTGGGGCCTTGGCATGGTTTTCGTCAACGGGCGCGCCGGTTCAAGGGCGAATTCCCAACAAAACGCCCCCGATCAGGCTCGAACCCTGCATCAGGCCAGGATTGATGATGAGCGGCGCGAAGTGCGCTCGCGCTTCAAGCAGGCCTTAACCACGTTAAGGTCCTCGAACCTTTATTCCGGCCGCAGCGATCTGCCCTGGTATCTGCTGATAGGCCCGCCTGGCAGCGGTAAAACCCATCTGCTGGAGTGCTCGGGTCTGGATTTTTCGTTCAATAGGCTAACGCGAAGCGCGGTCAACAACGGATCCGGTACTCGGCATTGTGATTGGTATTTTGCCGAGCCCGCCGTGCTGGTCGATACCGCCGGGCGCTACCTGACCCAACCGGACAGCGAACTTGACGGCAGCGGCTGGACTGTATTGCTCGAACTGTTGCGCAAGCATCGCCGCAGTCGCCCGTTGGGTGGTGTGCTGGTGACCGTGCCGTCCGAGGTCCTGTTACTGGGCAGCGAGGATGAAGTTACTACACTGGCCCGCCAGATTCGTGGTCGCCTGCAGGAACTGCAACGGCGACTGCGCATCGATGTCCCGATTTACCTGATCCTGAGCAAAGCGGACAGCGTGCCCGGTTTTAACGAGTTTTTTGATTCACTGACTCGCGAGGAAAACGACCAGGTACTGGGCGCGAGTTTCAGCCGGGACTCGCGCGACAGTGACATCACCGTGTTACGTGCTGAGTTCGAGGCACTGCTGCATCGGCTCAACAGCCAAATGATCATGCGCATGCATCAGGAGCGCGACACGTTGCGCCGTAGCCGCATGCTTGATTTTCCCCACCAACTTGGACAACTCGGCACCAGCCTGAGCCTACTGGCCGAACAGGCATTCAGCGGCAATGTCGGAACGTTGCGTGGTTTCTATCTGACCTGCGCATCGTCGCAGGACCGTTCGGCGGCCCCGACCTCCGAGCCCGTAAATTCGGGCTTGAGGGCCAGCCATAGCGCGCCTGGACGGCGCTCGCGATTCATTCATCACCTGCTCAGTCGGGTGATTTTTCCGGAAGCCGATCTGAGCGACCTCGTTCAGCGTGAACGCCGTCGTATTCATTGGGGACAGCGGGCGTTGTACCTGGGAGCGCTGACGGTCGTTGGCCTGTGCGGGCTGTTGTGGGCGAACGCTTTTTCGATCAATCACGATCGGTTGGACAGCTTGCGTACGCTGGCGCAGCGCTGGGATCGGCAACAATCGACCCCAGCGAGCACCGATGATTGGACTGCGACGCTCGAATCATTGGATATCCGCTTCGAGGCCACTCGGGTGTTCCCACCCTACAAAGCGGTGCCGTTGCATGAGCGTGTCGGTCTGTATCAGGGTGAAGCGACCAAGGCTGCGGTGACCGACGCATACGAGCGCGAATTGCAGGCGCAACTATTGCCAAGGATCGCGAAGAGGCTGGAGGAACATGTCCGCAAAAACCGGGATGATCGCGGGCAACTGCTCGATAGCCTGCGCGCGTACTTGATGCTGGGCTTGAAGGAGCGTCGCGATGTCGCCTGGCTCAAGGATCGGGTGGCCAAAGACGGATCGCTTCGTTACCCCGGCAACACGGCGCTGCAAGAGCGTTTGAATGCTCACTTTGCGCGCCTGTTGGAGCTGCCCTTCATTCAGGTGCTCAACGAGCCACTGGTGACCCAGGCCCGGGAGGCCCTTCGCCGTGAGTCCTTGGCTGCCGTCGTGTACAGGATGCTGCATGAACAGGCCAGTCATCTGCCGCCATATCGACTCAACCCACACCTGGGGTCACAAGGAGCGCTGCTGGTCGGCACTGACCGTGAGATTCCCGGTATCTATACCCGACAAGGTTATGAACGCTACTTTTCGGTTCGAGGTGCGACCCTCGTCACCGAACTGCTGCGGGACAACTGGGTGCTGGGAGAGAGTGAGAGTCTTAGTGCTATGGACATGCGGCGCCTGATGGTCGAGCTGGAGCAGCTGTATTTTCGTGATTATGCCGACCACTGGAGCGAGGCGGTCGGCCAGGTCGCCCTCCAGGCCATCAGCAATGCGGGCGAGGGCGCCGAGCAACTTGCGGGCCTGACCTCGGCTCATTCGCCGATTTTGCGGCTACTGGTACAGGTGCGCGAAAACACCCGCTTCCAGACTGTTGCCGAGGCATTCGACGACCTGACGCCAGCGGCGGGGAAGCAAGGAGCAGCCGATAAGAAACTTGCCGCCGTGGCGGGGAAAGCCGCTGCGTCCCTGACCGAACATCTGCCGGACACTGCGCAAAAATCCTTGCGACGGCGTTTCGAACCGCTGCATCGCCTATTGGATGAGGAGGGTGGGCCCACGGCTGATCTGGTCCAGGCCTTGCGTGCCCTCGATGAGGTGCAATTGCAATTGGCGAACCTGGCCCGGGCCAGTGCGCCGGAACAAGCAGCGTTCGAACTGGCCAGGCACCGCATGGATGGCCAGCGCGATGGGTTGAGCAAGCTGCGCAGTGCCTCTGCTCGCCTGCCGCGACCGGTCAATGGGTGGTTCAACGTACTGGCCGAGGACAGTTGGCGTTTGGTGCTCAACGACGCTTATCGTTACCTGAACCAGCGGTATCAGAGCGAGCTGTACAGCTTTTATGGCAAGGCGATCAGCAAGCGGTACCCGTTCAGCGCCCACAGTGCCAGCGACGTTGCGCTCAACGACTTCCGGGTATTTTTCAAGGACCAGGGCATCGTCGATCGATTCTTCAACCATTACATGCAGCCCTTCATCAGCGGCCCCGAAGGAAACTATCGCTTGCGCAGCATCGACGGCCAGAGCTTGCCGATGTCCCGGGTCTACCTGGATCAGATGGCGACCGCGCAGACCATCCGGCGGAGCTTTTTCGCCGATAACCCGAACGAACCGCAAGTGCAGTTCACGCTTGAACCGTACACGTTGGATCCGGCGGTGAGCCGTGCTGAATTCCGCTTTGGCGACCAGAGGTTTGAGTACCGCCACGGTCCGATCCTGCCGGTGGCGTTTACCTGGCCAAGTGACGCGCAGGATGGTCGAACCGCCCTGGTGCTGGACAAAATGGTCGGACGCGGCGTCGGCATAGAAAAAAATACCGGGCCGTGGTCACTGTTTCGTTTGTTCGACCTGATGCCGAGCGAATACCTGACCGGGCGCGATGTACGCGTGTTGAAGGCGGACTTGGGTGGCCTGCGTGCCAATTATTTGCTGACGAGCCAGCGCACACCGAACCCTTTCGACATGAGCGTGCTGCGCACATTCCGTCTGCCGGCGCAGCTTTGATGCCGCAATCAGGCCCCTGGCGCAGCGCCGCGCGTACGCATCCCGGCAAGACCCGGGCACGTAATGAGGATGCTTTTCTCGACAGCTCACAATGGGGAATGTGGGCTGTCGCTGACGGTATGGGCGGCCACTCGGGCGGTGACATCGCCAGCCAGTTGATCGTGGCCAACCTGACGGAACTGCCAGTCTGCCGGGACTTGGATCAACGTTCCAAGGCGGTGCGTCAATGCCTGCGCTGGACCAATCGGCGGCTGAGCCAGGAGCTTACCGTCACCGACGATCATCCCGGCATTACTGGCAGCACGGTGGTGGTGCTGTTGCTGGAAGGGAACCGCGGCGTGTGCATTTGGGCGGGCGATAGCCGTTGTTACTTGTGGCGCGGTCGACGGTTGTACCAATTGACCAAGGATCACTCATTGCAACAGCAACTGATGGACACGCAACACATCAGCCGCGATGAGGCCGGTGCTCACCCTGCGGCCAAAGCGTTGACCCGCGCAGTGGGCGCCGCGCCAGAACTGAAGTTGGAGGTGTTGGAACTGGATGTTCACCCGGGCGATACGTTCCTGCTGTGCAGCGACGGCCTGTATCAGGGCTTTGGCGCACTGGCCCTTGGCAATGCCTTGAGCCTGGCTTCGCCATGTAAGGTCCTGGAGCAGCTTTTCGATGTCGTCTTGCGTGGCCCGGCGCGGGATAACCTGACCGCCGTAGTGATCCGAGCGTGAATGAAGAGGGTGGCCATCCTACGTATTTCGCCTTTGCCAACCCGGTGCCCGCTGTGGCATCCGGTCAGCGTTGCCTCAGCGAAGCATCGGACCTGCTCGCAGGACGCTATCGCCTCGAACGCTTGCTGGGGGCGGGCGGCATGGGTGTTGTTTACCGCGCGCGGGATTTATTGCATGAACAATATGCCGACCCCGATCCGTACCTTGCGTTGAAGATGCTCAGTGGAGCATTCGACGAATCAGCCGATGCGAGCGCGCTGCTCTACAGCGAGTTCGCCCTGATGCGGCGATTGCACCATCCGAATATCTTGCGTCCCTACACCTTCGAAGTGGATGCCGCCCAACGGCGGGCTTTCATCACCATGGAGTTGATGCGCGGGCTGACCCTGGACCAATTGCTGTGCGAGCGCCCCCTGGGGCTGCCTTGGCCCGAACTGAAGGCGATCGCCGTGCCGTTGCTCGATGCCCTGGCGTATACCCATGGACGTGGCGTACTGCACGGCGATATGAAGCCCAGCAACATCATGTTGAGCGAAGAAGGGCTGCGCCTGTTCGATTTTGGCTTGGGCCTGGCCGAGGAAGGGCCTTCGCAGCACCTGCCGAACCTGAACCGTGAACGCCTCAACGCCTGGACTCCTGGTTACGCGGCGCCTGAATTGCTTGAAGGTGCGCCCCTATCAGCGAGTGCCGATGTCTATGGTGTGGCTTGCGTGTTGTATGAACTGGCGAGCGGCAAACACCCGTTCCGACGCCTGCCCGCCACCCAGGCTCGCGATGCCCGGTTGGAACGCACGCTCAAGGCCCCGCACAACCTGCCCAGGCATTGCTGGCCGGCGCTGCGAATGGCGTTGGCGTTTGATCCGGAGGAGCGGCGTATGGGGGCGGCTCGGTTACGCGATGCCTTGGGTGATGTTTCGTCCTGGTGGTGACATCCCCTGTGGAGCGAGCCTGCTCGCGAAGGCGGCAGCACACTACACCTGGCCTCAAGATGTACGCGATCCGTGGCAAGGGAGCTTGCTCCCGCTCGGCGGTGCAGCTGTCGTAGACCGGTTGACGCGGTCTGCCTGTGAGAAAGCGCCAGCCGTTTTGGGGCGGCTTCGCCACCCAGCGGGAGCAAGCTCCCTCGCCACAGGTTAGTGGTGTTGCCGCTAGCGTGGGTCGACGTTATCGAGCACTTGGTTCACCCGCGATGAAAACCCTTCGATCATTGTTGGATGCCTAGGGTGAGCGGTCCTAGCGAAACCCTCTTAACTTTTTGCTCTTGGTTTGGGATTTCTTAAGACGGCGAAGAAAATCTTCAGTTGAGGCGGTTTTTCTGATTTTTTCTTAACTCGCAGCGCCTCCTAAAAATAGTAAGGCAGAGCTACCGAACAGACGGCCACCACTGATCCTGTGGGAGCGAGCTTGCTCGCAATGGTGCCAGCACGTTACACACCCGTCTCAAAATATACTCGATCCCCGTGGCGAGGGAGCTTGCTCCCGCTCGGCGGCGTAGCCGTCGTAAACCGGCTGATGCAGTTTATCTGGAGAATGCGTCAGTCTGTTTTGGGGCGGCTTCGCCACCCAGCGGGAGCAAGCTCCCTCGCCACGGGGTTGGTGTTGCTGCGGTTAGCGTGGGTCGACGTTATCAAGCACACGGTTGGCCAGCATTGAACTCAGTTCGATCAGTTGCTGGATGCCGAGGGCAATGTGGCGGCGGGGGCCTTCCAGATCGAAGGCGAGGTTGCTGATCATCGCGTCGGCGGATGCCAGGTTTTCGCTGAGGTTAGCGAGCAGGCATTCGTTGTCGGCTTTTTTTGCCACGGTGAAGAGCAGGCCCGGTTTGGATGCATCTTCGGACTTTTCCGGTTTCGGTAGCAGGTAGTAATCCAAAGCGCGCTTTTCTGCTTCGTCTTGTTTCTTAGTCTTGGATTGAGTGGACGCAGAGGTGCGATCTGCTTCGGGGGGATTCGGTGTGATTTTGAACATGGTGCAGCTCCTTTCGTAAGAGGAACCATCACCGTCTGCCGCCAAGCAGATGGGGTGACGGGTTACGCAAGGTTGGCGGACCGGAACGAAAGGAACCCGGCATCCCCGAAGGGATCCTTGCGCAACCCGCCATAACATGGGAATGCCAATGCCAGAGGCATCGCAATCCTATTGGGGGCTGTTGCGCCTTTCGAGTACCGGGCCGCCAAGCCCGACCACTGATGGGCAGTGGCAGGGAAACGATAGAACCTGGGGACAAGGCGCACAAGCGGGCGGATTCTGGCGTAGTTGTAGGCAATGGCGCAAGGATTCGTAGCTTGGTGGAAGCGTTGGGGGGGGGGGAAGAATAAACAAGCCTTCGTAATGCCCTGAAATGCAGGGTGACGAAGCTCGCTCCCGCTCCGCGGCGCATCTTTCATAGAGCGGTTGATGCGGCGGGTCCGAAGGGTTGATCGAGCCGGTGGTCGAACACCCTCACTCCGCCTTTTAACTGGCCTGACAGCTTTACAAGGTAGGCCTGCCTTCGAACATGTCCGCTTAGCTCAAATCATGCAGGTCTCGCTCCAAGGGACGTGTCAAACACCACTCGGAAAACTTCACCTTCAGGCCTTGCCGCTGCGGTGTGCAGCAAATCGGGCCGACCAGATAACTTTCCGCCTCAGGAAAGGGTGCGAGCCTAAGCAACGGCCAGTTCAGGCCATCCGTTGAATATTGCAAGCGCAGCACGCCATTGGCGACGGTCATGCGAAGCCAAAAGTCGCCGGGGTTGCCGGAAAAATAGCTAGGCGCCCAGTCCGAACGGCCCTGGGTGAGGACGCTACTGATCATTGGGTTCCCATCGTTGAACTCTATCCCTGCCTTGACCCAGGTCTCCTCGTTGAGCCTGACCATGATGCCAGCTTGATCGTAAAGCTCGCGAAAGTCGGCGTTGACTCTGACTTGAGCGGTAAAGCCTCCGGCGGTTGGGAACCCCAGGAAATGTCCGCTTTCGCGTATGAAACCGTAGTGGGTTTCACGCCAAAAGTCGGTCTGGAGATCAGTGATCACCTCCAATGAACCGTCTGAGTAGACGAGAGAATGGCTCGGTTTATTTAACCACTTGGCAGCTCGCCATATAGAGCCTTCAAAATGCTGGTTGGCCACTGCCATCTGCTTTTTATCGACCAAGCTACCCTCCACAATTTATCGCTGAACATGGGTGATAAGAATCTGGCTTGCGCAGAACCAAGCGGGGTCGGCGGCGTAGCCGTCGTAAACTGGCTGACGCGGTTTGCCTGGAAGAATGCGCCAGCCCTGTTGTAGGGCGGCTTCGCCATCCAGCGAGAGCAAGCTCCCTCGCCACGGGATTTGCGTTTCGGAACAAATTCCGTGGCGTTCGCTCATCGGCTTTCGCTCGTTTGAAATGGGGCCTTGATCGATGCGATGCAGCGCTCGTTGAGTCGATGTCAAAGCTTGTCCAGGCTAGACACCGTTGTGGTGTAGAAGGCCACGCCCGACTTGTCGATGACTTTTATTCTGCCGCCTTCTTCCTTCAGGTCTTTGAGGTACGGACCGAACGCTATTTCGTCGGGCGCGGTTCGCAGGATTTCTTTGTCGAGTACCGGTGTGTCTTTCCTCAAGACCTTGAGGTTCATGAGGAAGCAGTCGATGGTTAACTGGCACTCCAAGGCGCAGACATAGTCCGACCCTTTTATTTTTTTCTGCTTGAAGGTCCACTCGTTTTTATAGTGGTTGCGGCGGAACTCATCTATTGCGTTTTTCAGCAGATCAAGCGGCAAGGCTATGTGCGGGCGGCATGTTTCCAGGCCTTCCAACAACCGTTGTATAAAGAACTCATTGAGCTCGTTGACCGATGTGCATTTTTTATACTGTTCGGTATCCAGGCTGACATTGACGATGAGCGCGCCGCTGGAGTTTACATAGGGCTCGTTGACGGTTTGGCGGGTGCCGACAAAGCAGATTTTCTTGAAGTTGGGCGTTTCGAATTTTTCTGCACTCAGGTGGCGCTCAAGAAAATTGCAGATCGATCGGCTTTGGTCGCGAAACGGATGAATAATGTCGTCGCTGAATTCGCCCAGGTCGGGGTACAGGTAGATTTCTTTTAAGATCATGGTCTTGAATGCCTCGCTGGGTCTAGTTCCTGCCTGCGTCGATTTGCGTTTCTTCGCTCCCAGTGCTCGATTTTCCAACGAGCACCTGGGCCGGCCGGCACCTTTTTGATGACTCTGGATTCGTAACGTCCCGTGTTACCCGGTTCGTTGTTCCATTTCCTCACCTGGGTCTCGGCGCGTACGGATTTTCCGTTTGTTTTTATCTTGCCGCCACTCACGCCGGTTTTGGCGACTTTACCCGTGCGCGTGTCCACGATCTCGTAACCATGTTGCGGTTTGCGACTGGTTTTTGAGTTGCCGTGGCATGACCAGCCCCAGGGGTCTATCCAGCCGAGCGGGTTAGGGGCGTATTGATAGAGATTGATTCCGCCCAGCAGT
Source organism: Pseudomonas sp. Z1-12 (assembly GCF_051132015.1). Classification (NCBI taxonomy): domain Bacteria; kingdom Pseudomonadati; phylum Pseudomonadota; class Gammaproteobacteria; order Pseudomonadales; family Pseudomonadaceae; genus Pseudomonas; species Pseudomonas sp. Z1-12. The sequence continues at coordinate 6,607,140 of NZ_CP071647.1, read as the reverse complement.
TCGATGGGGTCGGGTGTCGTAAACCGCCCTATATCCGGGTCGTAAAAGCGAAACGTGTTGTAGTGCAGGCCCGTCTCTCGGTCCAGGTACTGGCCTTGGAAGCGCAGGTTCTGTTCTTCGATGTAGTGAGGCTCACGCACTTCCTCAACGGTGTTGCCCCACACGCGGTAGCGCGCTTGCCAGACGATGTCGCCCTTGGCGTCCGAGAGCTGCTCGGGTAGCCCGTTCTGATCATTGTGGTAGTAGTGGATGTTCTGTTGAGCACCGATACCATCCACTCGGGCGATGGGTTCGTGGCTTTCCGTGTCGTAGAGGTAAACGCTGCACTGGCTGTTTTTGTGTTCTTGAAGCAGCCGCAAACCGTCCCAGATGAAGCGTGTTTCACCCAGTGGATAACCACGACTGTCATGTTCGGTTTTTGCCGTCCGACGACCCAGTGGGTCATAGGTCATTCGGACGACCGTATCTTGGGAACCGCTGCGGTTATGCACCTCGATCAAACGGTGTTCGGCATCGTAGAAAAAGCGTTGTACCCGATGGCCACCGCTGCGTTTTTCGATCATCCGGCCAAAGGCATCGTAACGATAACGCTTGTCCTGATAGGTCAGTAATTTGTTATGCACCACCAGCCCGGCGCCGGGTTGTGGGCCATCCAGCAAGTTGGCGGCAGCATCGTAGGCGAAGGTTTCGCTCGGGCCCTGGACGTTGTCTTGGCTGGCGAGAATGCGCCCCGTCGCATCGTAGTGCAGCAGCCGTTGTCGATCACCGCTGGGCGTCTGGTCGAAGCGACTGATCAGGTTGTCATTGGGGTCGTAGTTGAATTGTTTCTGCGCCACAGGTGGCAATAGTGTCGACTGGTCCGCATGACGTTGCAGGCGCGAGCGCACACGTCCGCCCCGGTCGTATTCGCTACGAGTGATGAGTCGTCCCTGAGTGCGAAGGACTTCACGATGCAATCGATCGCGCTCGAAATCACTGATCAGTTGCCCGTCGATGTTGAGTTGATGTAGATGGCCGCTGCCGTAATACAACCGATTGAGTCGACGACCGTCGGGCAGCTGCGTTTGTATCAGGCTGCCCAACTCATCGTAATGATGCCGCAGGCAGCCAGCCGAGCTTTGCTCTTCCAGCAGTTGGCCGATGGCGTCGTAGGCAAAGTTCAGGTTTTGTTGGTTGCCCTGATTGTCTGTAAAGGTAACGGCAATGAGTTGGTCCACTGCATCGTAGGTGTACGCGGTTCGGCCGTCTGCCGTCACTTTGCCAATCAGCCGCCCGGCCGCATCTCGCTCAAGGTGATGAACGATGGGCTCTATGGGACTGTTGGATACCAGCGCCATACCCTGGCCAAAAGGGGCAGGGCAGTGTGTTTCGCGAATGGCGTTATTCAGCTTATCGTAGGCATAACGTCGGGCGCTGCCATCCAGGTCCTGTTGCTCGATCATCCTGTCGCCGGCGTCCCAGGCAAATCGATAGCTTTCCCCGTTTTCGTTGGTTAGCGCCTGGAGGCGTCCATAAGCGTCGTAGCTGAATTGAACCGACCTTCCATGGGCGTCGATGCGTTGGCGAACGTGTCCGCGACCATCGTGCTGATAGACGGTGGTGTGACCGGCCGCATCGATGTAACGGGTGAGTTGACCGCTTGCGTCGCGCAAGTATTGTTCGACGCGGCCATCGGGCAGCTGATAACGCAGCAGGCGGCCGCGTGAGTCATGTTCATAGACAGTGCGCTCGCCGAGCGCATCCGTGATGACCTGCAGATAACCGCGATGGTCATAGCTGAATTTTGTCGAATAGCCGGAGCAATCAATATGTTCAGCCAGCCGCCCCATAGCGTTCCAACGCAAGGTGTTGCTTTTGCCGGTGGGGTCGACAATTTCTGTGATCTGTCCGTGAGCGTTGTAGCGATATCGGGTGACGAGGCCCAGAGGGTCCGTTTCGCGAATGCAATTGCCGCGGCGATTGTATTCGTATCGCCAGTTGTTGCCGGCGGCGTCGGTTTCTACTAACGGTAGCGACCAATGATCGAGCCATAAGACGGACTCAATGCGTCCGAGCGGATCGCTGGATTGGCTGAGGTTGCCGGCCTCGTCATAGCTATAGGTGTAGCGCCCGCCCTGCGGATCGGTAGCACCGAGCATCTGGCGCTCATCGTTCCACTCGAACAACCACGTCTGGCCGAGTTTGTCGCTGAACCGGGTGATCTGGTGCTGGCTGTTCCAGTGCCGGATGCTCACGCGTTGCAGGCTGTCGCTGATGCGAGTGATGCCGGCAGCAAGGTCATAGTCGAACTGGTAGGCGTCGCCTTCGTCGGTCCAGTGTCGGACCACGCGCCATTCCTGGTCGTCGATCAGGGCCCATTCGTAGAAGCAGTGCAGGCCGGTGGGCAACTGGTGCTCGACCATCCGTTGCCCGGCGTCGTAGCGGAAGCGCCGTTGCACCTGGCCGGTGGCGTCGCGCACTTCGGCGAGGGTGTTCGCCGCGTCGTAGGCGTAGCTGACCAGCACTTCGCGGGATTGGTCGGGGTAGAGGCGCTCGATGTGGGTGACGCGTTCGCCTGCGCGGATCAGCTCGACTTGCACCAGGTCGAAGGTGTCGCGCAGCCGCACCAGGTGTCCGGCCTCGTCGTAGTCGAGGTGGATGCGGTTGTCGTTGCGGTCACCCAGTTGGCTCAGGCGCAGGTGCGAAGGGTTGGCGGGCGAAGGTTCGAACAGGCGGTACAGGCCGTCTTCGCTTTCGATCAGCAATCGCCCATCCACATGGCGGCGCACGGCCAGGCCTTCGCCGGCGCTGAACACCGCGCCGCCCAAGGGGATGGAACCCATGTCGATGGGCCGGCCTTGTTCGTCGGTGTAGACCAGGGTTTCGCCGCCGTCGGGGTGGGGCAGGATCTCTACTTGGACTTCGTAGGCCACGCTCCAGCCGGCGCCGAACAAGGTATCCCGGCGTTCATCGCGGCTGTTGTACACGCGCTGCCAGTCGATGGGCAGGATGCCGGGCAAGACGAAATCCAGCTCCTCGTCGCCGCCCAGCACTTTGGCCCCGGTGGCGGCATGCACCGGGTTCGACGAGCCCATGGCCGCATTGGCCGCTGCGTTCGCCGCGCTGCTGGCGGCCATGGACACCGCGCCGCCCACCAGCATGCACGGCAGTTTGCTGAAGAACTTGCCCTTGCCGCCCTTGAGCATCAGCAACGCCGTGACTGCCAGGCCGACGCCCGGGGTCTTGCCGCTGCGAATCTCGCGCACCACCACCGAACCGCCGCCGATGGTCACGTCGGGCGAGATCAGCCCGGCCGACACCACCGTCGCATCGCAGGTGCTGCGGTCGCCACTGCGCACGGCGGGCTGGCCGTTGATGGTGACCTTTTCCGAGCCTTCGGCCATGAACTGCGGTGGCATCGGTGGGTGCTTGGTGCAGATCACCAGGTCTTCGGGCCGGGTCTCCGTACCGGGGGCCGGCGAGGCGACCGTGGGGCGCCACATTTGCGAAAAGAATTCCCCGGCCATGTCCAGGTAACTGGCTTCGGCTTCTTCTTCCGGCTCGGGCATGTCCAGTTCGGTGCCGGCCGGCGCGACGTGGGACACAACAGCGCCGGCGGCGCGGGCCGAGGGGATGTTGTTGGTAAAGGTGTCTTTGGAGCCGGTGAGGATGTTGGCCTGCACCGTGGGCGGAAAGAGGGCGTTGCCGATGCCCTCGCATATATTGCTCAAGCCTTTGTCGGCCCCGGTCTTGCTCATGGCCAGGCCGACGATGGTGCCCACCACCAGGCCCAGGACGAAGCAGCCCAGGCCGCCGGTGACCACGGTGATGCCCGTGGCCGCGACCACGGCGGCGGTCGCCAGGGCGGTGATCGCGATGTTCGCCGCCACTTCCAGGACGCCGCCGAGGATGTCGGCCATCATCGAGGTGTGGTTGAGTGCATCGCCCAGGCGGGCGGCCCAGAGGGCGTCAGACATGCGGGATACTCAGGCAAACGGCTGTGTGCTTACGTGATGCGATGCCTTCCATTGGCTATTTTCCTGGTCGGTTACGGCATGCTCATCAAGGCCATTCTCAGGCGCTTGATCAACTTCGGGGTGTCGAGGCAATCGGCCGGGCGTTTGTTGCCCAGGGCGGGCACGGTCTGTTCCAGCCACCACAGGCCTTCCTTGAGCCCCCTTTTGCCGTAGAGCACCACAGCCATGTCGAGGTGGTCGTTCATGGCCTTGGCCAGCGCGCGGGCGTTGTCGTCGAGGTAGTCCTCTTCGTACAACTGCACGAACGTCTGCCAATCGGCATCGCCGACGTATTCGTCTTCCAGTCCCATGTCAAAAACCTTCAAAGGAAATCAAGTTGCTGCCGGTCGGGTTTCGCGCCGACGGCGCCAGGATCCCATCATAGCCATTAGCCTTGGCCCAGGCGCCGATTTGATGGGTCTGGGTGTATTTGTCGCCGGTGATGCTCTTGAGGGAAACCCCCAATTGCTTGCGCACATCGGCCCGGGTCAGGTCCAGGACGTTGTTGAGCTGCACTTTCTTGCTCACCAGCACCCGTGTGGAGAGGTCCACCCCCCAGTGATTGACTTCGCCCATGGCGGTCTTGCGTGAGTTGGCGCCATAGACACCACCCAGCCCCGGGGCGGTGTAGCGGTGCCGGGAGGCGACGTTCCACTTGTGTGCCGTCCACGTGGTGCTGATGCGCCCTGGCTCTTCAAAGCGATAGACCGTCCGGTTGACCTTGCGACCTTTGGGCGGCGTCGAGCACTTCATCAGTCCTGATGGGTCGATCCAACTCACCGGGTTTGGCGCGTACTGATAGAGGTTCAGGCCTCCCGCCAGGCCGATGGGGTCCGGTGTGGTGAAGCGACCGATGTCCGGGTCGTAGAAACGCAGGGTGTTGTAGTGCAGCCCGGTTTCGCGGTCCAGGTATTGGCCTTGGAAGCGCAGGTTCTGTTCTTCGATGTAATACGGTTCGCGCAACTCTTCGGCGGTGTTGCCCCACACTTGGTAACGGGCTCGCCAGAGTGTGTGGCCGTCGGCTTCCGAGAGCTGTTCGGGCAGGCCGTTGAAGTCGTTGTGGTAATAACGGACCTTCTGTTGCTCGCCCAGGCCGTCGACCCTCGCCAGGGGTTCGTGGCTGTCGTCGGCGTAGATGTAGAGGCTGGTCTGGCTGTCGCGGTGTTCCTGCAAAAGTTGCAGCGCATCCCAGGTGAAACGGGTGCGGCTGAGCAGCGTAGCGTTGCGGTCGTACTCGGCTTTTTCGATGCGTCGACCTAGCGGGTCGTAGGTCATTTTCACGACCGTGCCGTTATCGTTCTGAACCTCTACCAGGCGCTGTTCGGCGTCGTAGCGAAAACGTTGGACGCCCCGCCGGGCACTGCGTTTTTCCACCATGCGGCCGAAACCGTCGTAGCGGTAGCGCTTGTCCTGGTAGGTCAGCAGGCGGTTGTGCGCGATCCGCCCGGCGCCGGCCGAGAGTTCGTCGAGCAGATTGGCGGCCGGGTCATAGGCAAAGCCTTCACGCTGGCCCTGGAGGTTGTCCTGGCTGGCGAGGATGCGGCCGGTGGCGTCGTAGTGCAGCAGTTGGCGATGGGCGGCATTGGCCTGGCTGTCGAAGCGTTCCACCAACTGATCACTGGCATCATAGCCAAACAGCGATTGCGCCGCGGGGGGCAGCAACGTGGATTGGTCTTGCTGTCGACGCTGGCGGGCGCGCAGGCGGCCGCTGCGGTCGTATTCGCTGCGGGTGCTCAGGCGCCCTTGGGTGCGCAGCACTTCGCGGTGCAGGCGGTCGCGCTCGAAATCGCTGATGACATGGCCGTCGAGGTTGATCTGGTGCAGGTGGCCGCTGCCGTAGTGCAGGCGGTTCAGCCAACGACCGTCGGGAAGCAGCGTCTGGGTCAGGTTGCCCAGTTCGTCGTAGCGATGTTCGAGGCACCCGGCCCAACCCTGTTCGGTAATCAGTTGCCCCAAGGGGTCGTAAGCGAACGCCACGGTTTGCGTTTCGCCGTTCTGGCCGGTGAAGGTGATGGCGTTGACTTGATCGAGCGCGTCATAGCGGTATTCGGTACGTCCGTCTTCGGTGACTTTTGCCACCAGCCGTCCCACCGCATCGCGTTGCAGCTCATGAATGATCGGTGCTTGCGGTGCGAGCGCCAGGTCGGTGCTGCCGGGCACCGCGAGGGCCTCTACGCGGGTGACGTTGTCCAGCGGGTCGTAGGCGTAGCGCTTGAGGCTGCCGTCCAGGCTGTGCTGGGCGGTCAAGCGGTCGGCGGCGTCCCAGGCAAATCGGTAGCGCTCACCGTTTTCGTTGGCCAGGGCCAGCAGGCGCCCGTAGTTGTCGTAGCTCAGTTCCACCCGGCGGCCATGGGCGTCGGTGCGCAGCTGCAGTTGACCGCTTGGGGTGTGCTGGAAATGCGTCGTGTGCCCGGCAGGGTCGCTATAGCCGATCAACTGTCCGCTGGCATCGCGCTGGTAGTGCTCGGTGCGCCCGTCCGGCAGTTGCTTGCCAAGCAACCGGCCCTGATCGTCGTAGCTGAACAGCGTCCGCTCACCCAGCGCATCGGTGCTGCTGAGCAGCAGCCCGCGCTCGCAGTAGCTCAAGCGTGTGGTGTAGCCCGAGCAGTCGGTGTGTTCGCTGAGTTGGCCCAGCGGCGTCCAGCGCAATGTCTTGCGTTTGCCGGTGGCATCAATGACTTCCACGACTTGGCCGTGGGCGTCGTGGCGGTAGCGCGTGACGTGGCCCAGCGGGTCGGTCTCGCGAATGCGATTGCCCCGTGAGTCATAGCGGTACTGCCAGGTATGGCCCGCGGCATCGGTTTCAGCCAGGGGCAGGGCCCAGTGCTCGAGCCACAGGGTTGACTCGCTGCGCCCCAGCGGGTCGCGGGTTTCGCAGAGGTTGCCGGCTTCGTCATAGCTGAACTGATGCTGCCCGCCGTTGGGGTCGGTCGCACTCAGTAACTGGCTTTCGTCGTTCCACTGGAAAGTCCAGGTGCGGCCCAGCGCGTCGGTGGCTTCGGTGATCTGATAGCGGGCATCCCAGCGCCGGGTGCTGATGCGATTCAAGCCGTCGATGATGCGCGTGGTGCCGGCCACCAGGTCGTAGTCGAAGGTGTAGGTGTCGCCGGCATCGGTCCAGTGACGAACGACCCGCCATTCCAGGTCTTCAACCAACGCCCATTCATAGAAACAACGAAGCCCGGTCGGCAGTTGGTGTTCCACCATGCGCCGCCCGGCGTCGTAGGCATAGCGACGTTTCACCTGGCCGTTGGACTGACGGACCTGCGCCAGATTGCCCTGGTCGTCGTAGCCATAGTGCATCAGCACTTCCCGGCGTTGATCGGTGTAGAGGCGGTCGATACGGTTGAGCCGTTGCGGCCAGCGCTCGTCATACGCCAGCGCGATGCGGCTCAGGTCGAAGGTGTCGCGCAGTTGCGCCAGGCGTCCATTGTCGTCGTAGTCCAGGTAAATGCGATTGTCGTTGCGATCACCCAGTTGGTTCAGGCGCAGCCGCGATGTATGGGCCGGCGTGGGTTCGAACAGCCGGTACAAGCCGTCGGCGCTTTCGATCAGCAGTTCGCCGTTGGCATGGCGTCGCACACTGAGGCCTTCACCGGCACTGAACACCGCGCCGCCCAGGGGAATCGAGCCCATGTCGATGCGCCGGCCCTGTTCATCGGTGTAGACCAGCGTTTCGCCGCCCTCGGGGTGAGGCAGGATTTCGACGCGCACCTCATAGGGCACGCTCCAACCGGCCCCGAACAACCCGTCATGGCGTTCGTCGCGGCTGTTATAGAAGCGCTGCCAGTCGATCGGCAAGATGCCGGGCAGGACGAAGTCCATTTCCTCGACATCGCCCAGTACCTTGGCCCCGGTGGCGGCATGCACGGGGTTCGACGAGCCCATCGCAGCGTTGGCCGCGGCGCCCATCGCGCTACTGACCGCCATTGATGCCGCGCCGCCCACCAGCATGCACGGCAGGTTGCTGAGGAATTTGCCTTTGCCGCCCTTGAGCATCAGCAAGGCCGTGACGGCCAACCCTACGCCTGGGGTCTTGCCGCTGCGGATCTCGCGCACTACCACCGACCCACCGCCAATGGTCACGTCGGGGGAAATCAGCCCGGAGGACACCACGGTCGCATCGCAGGTGCTGCGGTCGCCGCTGCGCACGGCGGGCTGGCCGTTGATGGTGACTTTGTCCGAGCCTTCGGCCAGGAACTGCGGTGGCATCGGTGGATGCTTCATGCACACGATCATATCCAGCGGCTTGGGCACGGCACCGGGCGCGGGCGTGGCGACGGTGGGACGCCACATCTGCGAGAAGAAGTTCTCGGCCATGTCCAGGTAACTGGGTTCGGCTTCTGGCTCGGGTGCCTCAAGCTCGGTGCCGGCCGGGGCGACATGGGATTGAATCGCCCCGGCGGCTCGGGCGGCAGGGATGTTGTTGGTCAGGGTGTTGGTGGAGCCGGTGAGGATGTTGGCCTGCACCGTGGGTGGGAAAAGGGCGTTGCCGATGCCCTCGCAGATATCGCTTAGCCCCTTGTCGGCCCCGGTCTTGCTCATGGCAAGGCCGACGACGGCGCCCACCACGGCCCCGAGCAGGAAGCAACCCAACCCGCCCGTGGCAACGGTGATGCCTGTCGCGGCCACCACGGCAGCCGTCGCCACGGCGGTGATCGCAATGTTCGCGGCCACTTCCAGGACGCCGCCGAGAATATCGGCCATCATCGAGGTGTGGTTCAGTGCGTCGCCCAGTCGGGCGGCCCAGAGTGCGTCAGACATGCAAGGTGCTCATCAAGCCGGAACGTCGAACAACAGCGAGCCCTTGATCGTTGCCCAATGCGCCGCTTCGGCGTCGCCGAGTTTTTCCGCTTTCACGTAGCTCAGCGCAAGCATCTTGCGCGTGCCCGGCAGCACCAGCGCCAACTGGTACTGGAAGACCTTTTCGGTGCCCTTGTTGAACTGGCTGCGCAGCTCGATGGCTTCGACTTCCTGGTTGGCGCCCACGCGCAGGGTGGCGCCCGGCTGGCAGCGCAAGTCCTGGACCTGTTTTTCCAGGCGCTTGAGCTGGTCGTCGAGGTTGCTTTGCAGGGTCTCGCCTTCGGCGAGCAGGCTGCGGCTGACGATCAAGGACGTGCCCAGTTCCGGGAATTTGAGGATGTTGATCGTCGCGTCCAGCAACTCGCTTGGCGGCAGCTGGAACTGGAATTCATTGAGGCGGTAAGTCATGGCGCTTAAATCTCGAAGTTAGCCCTTGGGTGCAGGAAACGCGGCTTGGATGTTGGCATCGATGCTGCCCTTGACGCCCTGGCCGTCCGGCGTGGCTCCGGGGCCGCCACCGTTGTTCAGGTGCAGCACGCCGCCGGTGTTGAACTCGGCATCGCCGCTGGCGTAGAAGCTGATCTGCACGCCGGTCAGGTTGATCTGGCCGCTGGCGTTGAGCTCCAGGATGCTTTCACCGCACACCAGGCGCAGGTTTTCGCCCACTTCAATCACGTAGCTCTGGCTGATGCTGTCGGTCTTGCGCTGGCCGACGGAGAGGATGTCCTCCTGCTTGACGATGCGCAGGCGGTTGTTGCCGATGGTCACCGTCTCGTTGTGGCCGATGCTCTTGTTGCGGTCGTGGCCCACCGAATGGCTCTCGTCCACCTCTACCACGATGTCCTGGTTGCGCTCGGCATGGATGTACAACTGCTCGGCGCCTTTTTTGTCTTCCATGCGGATTTCGTTGAAATTCGCCGGCGTGCCGCCCTTGCTCGAACGGCTTTTCATGCCGCTCTGGGTCGCGTTTTCCGGCAGGTCGTAAGGCACGGTCTGTTCGGCGTTGTAGACGCGGCCGGTGATGATCGGCCTATCGGGATCACCTTCAAGGAAGCTGACGATCACTTCCTGGCCGATGCGCGGGATCTGCATCGAGCCCCAATTTTTGCCGGCCCAGGATTGCGACACACGAATCCAGCACGAGCTGTTTTCATTGGACTGGTCGTGACGGTCCCAATAGAAATGCACCTTCACCCGACCGAACTGATCGGTCCAGATTTCCTCGCCTTTAGGGCCGACCACCAACGCGGTCTGCGGGCCCTTGACGATGGGCCGGTGGGTGATCGCCAACGGGCGATAACTCTGCTGGGCGTCGATGCAGGTCAGGCTGCTTTCGAACTGCGCGGTTGGCGCGCCACCGCCGGTTTCACCGCTTTCCTGGGACAGGTAGTAGCGGGCACCAACGATCAGGTATTCGCGGTTCTGGTCCTGGCGGCTGAAGCCGGTGAGGCTGAACAGATGCCCCGAGCCCAGGCCCCGGGCATTGCCCGCCAGTTCGACTTGCTCGTGCAGGGTCTGCAAGGCCTCGATGCGGGTGCGGGCGTAGTGTTCGCCGTCGGCGCTTTGCACGTAGGTGCCGGGGTAGTCGTAGAGCGGATAGTCGCCGGCGGTGTGCGGACGGGGCATGGCCGAACGCACGTCGATGCGCGCGCTGGGGCGTTGGAAGTCGTAGTCGTTGAGTTCCAGCGAGCCCGGCTGGACTTCCTGGGCGAGGTGCCAATCATGGATATGATCGCGCTCGCGCTGTTGCTCGTTTTTCGGGTAGTAGGGCACCGAACCATAGCCGGGTGCCGTGGTGTGGGCGCCATAGGCATCGGCCAGCACCAACACGTGACGGCCCTGCTCGTGGCGGAAGAAATAGTAAATGCCTTCCTGTTCCATCAGGCGACTGACGAAGTCGAAACTGGTCTCGCGATACTGCACGCAGTATTCCCACTCCCGATAGGGGTGGCTCAAGGCGTCTTCGAAATCGGAAAAGCCCAGATCGCGGAACACCTGCTTGATGATCTGCGGGATGGTCAGGTTCTGGAAAATCCGGCAATCGGAGGTGCGGGTCAGCAACCACAGCCACGGGCGCAGCGTGGCCTGGTAACTGGCGAACTGGCCCTGGTCGACGTTCTGGCTGCAACGGGCGACGATGCCATGGAAATAACGCTCGCCACCGCCATCGAGTTGCAGGCTCACGCACATTGGCTTGCCGAGCAACTGGTTGAGGTCGATGGCGTTGTCCAGCGAATGCAACTGCAACTCATAGTTGAACAGCCGCCCCAGCTCTTCACCGCCGCCCATGTCCTTGAGCAACAACACCTCGGGTCCCAGGGGGCTGGTGATCTTGGCCAGGCGTGTGGCTTGGTTGAATAGCATCGAATGTCCCGTGCAAATGGTAGTAACTAAAGGAACCGAATACCCACTGTGGGAGCGAGCTTGCTCGCGAATGCGGTGTGTCAGTCATCATCAATGGCTCTGACAGATTGCATTCGCGAGCAAGCTCGCTCCCACAGGGTTAGGCGGTGTTCCTTCGGGTCAGGCTGCGTCGCTGAAATCGTACTTCAGTTCGTTGTCCACGGCACTGATCCGTACGCCGGCCAACGCTTTGCCTTCGAGCATGCGGGTGAGGAACTCGCGGCTCATGTCCGGCAGCAGGCTGTTGGTCAGGATGGTGTCGATCATGCGCCCGCCGCTTTCGGTTTCGGTGCAGCGCGAGACGATCAAATCGATCACCGCGTCGTCATAGTCGAAGGCGACTTTGTGGGTGCTCTCCACGCGCTTCTTGATGCGGTTGAGTTGCAGGCGGGTGATGGCCTTGAGCATCTCATCGCTGAGCGGGTAGTACGGGATCGTCACCAGGCGGCCGAGCAAGGCCGGCGGGAAAATCTCCAGCAGTGGCTGGCGCAGGGCCTTGGCGATTTCTTCCGGCTCGGGCACGTTCTGCGGGTCCTTGCAGACCTGGGCGATCAGCTCGGTGCCGGCGTTGGTGGTCAGCAGGATCAAGGTGTTCTTGAAGTCGATCACCCGGCCTTCGCCGTCCTCCATCACGCCTTTGTCGAACACCTGGAAGAAAATCTCATGCACGTCCGGGTGGGCTTTTTCCACCTCGTCCAGCAGCACCACGCTGTACGGTTTGCGCCGCACGGCTTCGGTCAGCACACCGCCCTCGCCGTAGCCGATGTAGCCCGGTGGCGCGCCCTTGAGGGTGGACACGGTGTGGGCTTCCTGGAACTCGCTCATGTTGATGGTGATGACGTTCTGCTCACCGCCATACATGGCTTCGGCCAGGGCCAGGGCGGTTTCGGTCTTGCCCACGCCGGAGGTGCCGGCAAGCATGAACACGCCAATCGGCTTGCTCGGGTTGTCGAGGCCGGCGCGGGAGGTCTGGATGCGCTTGGCGATCATCTGCAAGGCATGGTCCTGGCCGATGATGCGTTTTTTCAGGTGCTGGTCGAGGTTGAGCACGGTTTCCAGTTCGTTGCGGGCCATGCGGCCCACCGGGATACCGGTCCAGTCGGCGACCACCGAGGCCACGGCCTGATAATCCACGGTCGGCAGGATCAACGGGGTTTCGCCTTGCAGGGCGGTCAGGCGCTGTTGCAGGTCCACCAGTTTTTCGCGCAGTTCGTGGCTTTCGTTGTCAGAAGCTTCGCTGTTGTCTTCGCTGTCCACCACGCCGACGCGTTCGCGCAGGGTGGCGCGAGTTTCCAGCAGTTCGTCCACCAGGGTCTTCTCTTCGGCCCAGCGGCTTTCCAGCTCGGCCAGGCGCTCGCGCTCGGCGCTCAGCAGGCTTTCGCTGTGGGTCTGGCGGGTGCCGATGACCACGCCAATCGCGTGCTCACGGGCGATGATTTGCAGCTCGGTTTCCAGGGCTTCGATGCGCCGACGGCTGTCGTCCACTTCGGCCGGCACGGCGTGCAGGCTGATGGCGACGCGGGCGCAGGCGGTGTCCAGCAGGCTCACGGATTTGTCCGGCAACTGGCGCGCGGGAATGTAGCGGTGGGACAGCTTGACCGAGGCTTCCAGGGCTTCGTCGAGGATCTGCACCTGGTGGTGTTTTTCCATGGTCGAGGCCACGCCGCGCATCATCAGCAAGGCCTTGTCTTCCGACGGCTCGGCCACTTGCACCACTTGGAAGCGACGGGTCAGGGCCGGGTCTTTTTCGATGTGCTTCTTGTACTCGGCCCAGGTCGTGGCGGCCACGGTGCGCAAGGTGCCGCGGGCCAACGCCGGTTTGAGCAGGTTGGCCGCATCGCCCGTGCCGGCGGCGCCACCGGCACCCACCAGGGTGTGGGCTTCGTCGATGAACAGGATGATCGGCTTGGGCGAGGCCTGGACGTCTTCGATGACCTGGCGCAGGCGCTGTTCGAATTCGCCTTTCATGCTCGCGCCGGCCTGCAACAGGCCCACGTCGAGGCTGCGCAATTCCACGTCCTTGAGGGCCGGCGGCACGTCGCCGGCGACGATGCGCAGGGCGAAGCCTTCGACCACGGCGGTCTTGCCCACGCCGGCTTCACCGGTGAGGATCGGGTTGTTCTGCCGGCGGCGCATGAGGATGTCCACCAGTTGGCGGATCTCTTCGTCACGGCCGACGATGGGGTCGAGCTTGCCGCTGCGGGCCTGCTCGGTGAGGTCGACGGTAAAGCGCTTGAGGGCTTCCTGCTTGCCCATGGCGGCCGGGGCCATGGCGCCGCTGGCTTCCCCCGGCACGGCGCCGGCGTTGAAACCGTCGCTGGCGGTCAGGGCGTTTTCCGGCGAGTCGCCGACGTATTCGTCAAAGCGCTCGCTCAGGGCTTCGACCTTGACCTTGTCGAACTCCGACGACAGGCCCAGCAGCGCATGGCGCAGGCTTGGCGTCTTGAGGATGCCCAGCACCAGGTAACCGGTGCGCACCTGGCTTTCGCCGAACATCAGGCTGCCATAGACCCAGCCGCGTTCCACGGCTTCTTCCACGTGGGAGGACAGGTCGGTGATCGACGTCGAACCCCGTGGCAAACGATCCAATGCCTCGGTCAGGTCACGGGCCAGGCGCGCCGGCTCGATGTTGAACTGGCGGATGATGCGGTGCAGGTCCGAGTCCTGCAGTTGCAGCAACTGGTGAAACCAGTGGGCCAGTTCCACATAAGGGTTACCGCGCAACTTGCAGAACACGGTGGCGGCTTCGATGGCTTTGTAGGCCACGCTGTTGAGTTTGCCGAACAACGCGGCGCGACTGATTTCACCCATGCTCATGGCTCCTTGAGGTCTGTGAGGTGTTGGCCTGTTCGGCGTAATGCCGGCCCAGTATTAAATCGTTGGCATCTTTTTCAGGACGTCCCAGCCAGGTGTTGAAGCCCAGGCGGAAACGGCCATTGAGTTGTAGTGCGGGCACTTCGGGCTGTTCCAGGACCAGGTTCAGGTCCCAGTCCAATTCATGGCCCAGGTATTCGGCGACCCAGGCCACCAGCTCGTTGAACGGTTGGCTGCCGGGCAGCATGTCCATGTAGTCGACGAGCTTGAGTGGCCCCAGGCGAATGCGGAATTTGTGCTGGCGGTCCCACACGAAGCGACCCAGGCAGAAATCCACACCCAACTGGTGAGCGCTGACCCCGACGCGGCTGCGCTCGGGCAGTTCCAGCCATTGGCCGACGTATTCTTCGATTTCCACCGGCAGGCCGAAGTACTCGCTGAGGATCGCCTTCAAACCGTCCGGGTAGCGGGTCTGCGCTGAGAGGTGGCCGCTGTAGTGCAGCTTCGCCGTGTCGGGGATCAGCCCTTGGTTGAGCAGGCTCGGCATGCCCCGACCGCTGAGGGCCGCCAGGCGTGCCGACCAATAGTCATCGTTGGGGCGGTCGTGGCTGACCGTCGGCCGCGCTTCGGCCCAGGCCCGGTAGAACAGGCTGAGCAGGCGATGGTGGAACACATCGAGGAAGCGCTTGCTGGTGCTGTCGCCATTGTTGCGCTGGCGCTCGCGCACGTATTCGGTGATGTGCAACGGCATCGGGCCGTTGGGGCCGCCGAGGCCGAAGAAGAATTGCTCCAGGCGCGCCGGCGTACCGTCGCCGCCCGGTTGCACCGAGGCGAGGGTGGCCGGGGCGAAGGTGCAGTCGGCCTGTTGCCCGAGGCGCAACGGGTCATCGGCCAGGCGCAGGGAGTGGCCCAGGCGCGGCAGCTCGGGGGATTCGCACTCGATGCGCCGCAACGCCTGGAAGAAGTCGTATTCCCAGGGTTCCTGGTGCATCGCCTCCAGGGTACTCACAGGGTCGGACGACGTCCGGGCTTGGCTTTCCATCGCATGATCTCGCCGCGTTCGGTGGTACGGATCACCGTCTCGGTAAAACTGTTGATCGACACGTAGCGTGCCAGGAAGCGCTCGAACACCGCACCGAGCAGGAACACCCCGGTGCCGCGAAACGCGTTTTCATCAAATTCCAGGGTGATCTCCAGGCCTCGACCGAACACGATCGGGCCGGGCATCGGCAAGCGCCGGGTGCAGGCCTTGCTGCTGACTTCCCGCAGGCCTTCGATCTGCAATTGCAGGGCCGCGTCGTTGCTGTCGCCGTACAGGCGCAGCAGTTCACGCAGGGCCGCGGCGCCTTGGCCTTGCTCGCTCAACGACAAGTAGTTCAGCGACAACTGGCTGATCAGCCGCCAGGCCTTGGCATCGTGGGCATGGCTGGCCCGGGGTCGACTGGGGCCGGCCACGCAGCGCACGGCGCCCACCGGGGCACTGTCGGCCAGGGTGAAATCGGTCTTGCCGTTGCCCACGCTCATGAACAGCGGCAGGTCGCGGTTGGTGCACAGCGCCGTCACGCCGAGTTGGCGCAGATCGTGGCGGTAGGGTGCTTGCTGGCTGTCCACCAGGCTGACGAAGGTTTCGCTGCCGATGTAGGTCGAGCGCGGGCCGTTGCGTCGTTGGTCGCTGGACAGCACGCGCGGTTCGCGGCGTACGGTGTAGTAGGCCTGGTCGCGGCCATAACGGGACGGATCGCGCACGGCGTAGAACGGCAGGAACGGTTGCTCCGGCCCGGTGCCATGCCCAGTGAGGCCACTCAGGGAATGCACTTCGAAATCCATCGGCCGGGTGCGGTCGGCGATCACGTGGTGTTCGTTGACCCGTTCCGACAAGTGAATGCGATCCAGGCGTTTGGGAAACAGGTTGATGGCCGGGGTGCAGAACGGTAGGAACTGCGAAGCACCCACGCTGCCTTCCAGGCTCGGATCGTGCCGGTCGAACAGCACGATCAGCTCCAGCTCCTGGCCGTCGCAGCGCTTGACCGCACGGCCCAACTGGGTGAAGTCGACAAACAGGAAGCGGTGGGGCAGGGCGAAGTATTCCTGCAACAGGCGATAGCCCTGGAAGGCCCGCGACACCACCGGCAACGCGGCATCGGCATCGTCGAAACCACGCGAGCGCAATGCATCCTGGGGCAGCCGCTCCACCCAGTCGCCGCCGGGCTTGCGGGCGAACACCGCGCAGGCATTGCCCAGCAGTTGTTCATAGAGGCGGAAAGGCTGCTCATCGGCGCCGCTCAAGTACAGCGGCAGGTTGTCCAGGGCCAGGCTGTTGAACGGCAGTTCGGCGCCGGTGCGCAGGGTCAGGCGCAGGCCGGCCTTGGCTTTCGGCTCACTGGCGGCCAGGCGCCCGAGCACGGCGGACGGGTTGCCGAAGTATTCAGCCTGGCTGACCTGCAACGGCCACAACGTCACCGCGTGGGCGGTGCGGTACTCGCAGCAGGTCTGGGTTTCGCGACCCAGGGCGGCGCGCAGGACGGTATCGCGAGGCAGCGGGAAACCACTGCTCAGCGAGCCTTCGTCCGGGGCGGCCTGCATTTGCACCACGGTCATCGACGGCGTCGGCGCCAGGTAATGCGGGTAGGCGATTTCCAGCAGGTTGTGGGTGAAGGTCGGGTACTCGGCATCGAGTTTGAGTTGAACCCGGGCCGTCAGGTAGGCGAAGCCTTCGAGCAGGCGCTCGACATACGGGTCGGCGCAGTCCATGCCGGCCAAGGTCAGCCGACTGGCGATCTTGGGGTATTCCTTGGCGAACTCCGCCGCGCTTTCGCGCACATGGTGCAGTTCCTGGTTGTACAGCTCCAGCAGGCGCGGGTTCATGGGCGTCTCCGCTGGTCGGCGTTGACCACGCGCACATGGCCGGTTTCCAGGTCCAGATCGGTTTGCAGCATCAGCCGCAGCGGCACCGGCTGGGCCCAGAGGTCGCCTTCGATCTCGAAACTCAGCGCGTTGTGGTTCATCTCGGCCGTCGCCCGGGCCCGCACCCGCAGGGTGTGGCGCAGGATGCGCGGTTCGAAGGTGGCAATGGCCTGGTGGATCAAGGTTTCCAGGGCCGAGACATCGACGTTCGACGCGCTGTTGCCGGCCAGCGCCGGCAACCCGAAATTCACCACCGAAGTGCCCGCCGGGGTGTGCAGCGTGGCATCGGCGTCGAGCAATGACGTGGTGTTGAGCAGCCACGCCAGGTCACGCAACACCGAGGCTTTCAATTGGGTCAGGGAGAGCACGCGCTTGTCGGCGCTTTCCTTGGGGTTGGTCGGATCGTCGTCGGTCAACCGGTCCAGCAGGGACGGTTGCAGGCGATCGCGAGTGGCGATTTCGGTTACCACGTGAAAGGCCCTACATACATTTTCTGGTCCCCGCCCGACCCGCAGGAGGCATAGTTGCTCACGGCGCCGGCTTCGAAGGCTCCGTTGATTTGGCGGACAGCCTGCATCTTGCTGAGGCAGTCTCGACTGGGCGCTGGCATGTGCTCGCTGCGCCAGATGGCAAATATCGGGATGCCGTTGAAAGTTTCTACGCGCAGCCTCTGCGGTTTATCCAGGCTGAAGCTGCAAGGCCATTCCATGCCCAGTTTCATACGAACCTGGTCCGGTTTGACGAGTGTGCATTGGCCCTGGTCGTCGACCAGTCGCAGTTGTTGGCCGGCGAAGACGGCCTGGGTGGCGGTTGGCTCGGCATGTTCGGCCCATGCGTCCAGGCTGATCGAGTTTATTGCCAAAAAGCAGGTAAGCAAACGCACGCCCGGCAACCACGGTTGCTGGCGATTACGCTGGGTGATTTTGGTTACCACCGGAACAACGCCGTGAACATTTTCTGGTCTTGCTGGCCGAGCCCGCACATGGCACTGGGGTTGACCGACGAGGCCTCCAAAACGCCGTTGATCTTGCGCACGGCTTGGGATTTTGTATCGCAATCGCGACTGGGCGCCGGCTCGGGCACGCTTCGCTCTACCAGAAAAATCGGAGTGCCGTTGAAGGTTTCTACCCGCAGCTCACCCTTCGGGTTTAGGTTGAAATAGCAAGGCCATTCCATGCCCAGTACCAAGTGACTCTGGTCAGGTTTCTGGACTGCGCATTGACCGTTCAGGTCAACCAGCTTGAGCGCTTCTCCGGCGAATGTACCTTGAGTGCGGGCCGGCGCATCGAGTTGATCCGAGACGGATTCGGCGCACGCATTCAAGCTGATCAACGCGCCGCACAAAAGCGTTGCTCGTAGCGCGGCCCCGATCATGTCAACTCCCAGAACCAAAGCTGCTTGGACATATAGGCACCATCAGCGAAGCCCTTGGTCCGGCCACGATTCCAGAGGTCGATATGGTCGCCTGTGCGCCCACTTTCGGCCTCACCGGCACGGGCAAAGCAATCTTTGAAAAAAACGATTCCGGTCTTCTGGCTGATAGTCAGCCGATCGGCTGCACTACCACTCAAAATGGTTGGACGCCCGAGGTGATGACGCCAGAGCCAGTTCGCCAAGGATTCGGCGCCACGGGCGTGGTCGTGCTTGCACTTGGGATCGGTATAGGTCGACTTGTTGACCTTGATGGTCAACTCGCCGTTCAGCGCGACGCTCATGCGGATAGCGCACTGGTTGCCCCAGGGCTGGTCGCATGGGTCTTTGACCGTTGGATAGCTGTTCCACAAATTGACAAACGAAGGCTTGGCCATGACTCAGATACCACGTGGGAAAGGGTTGGATACGAGCAAGCACCAAACACCCCCGGCGCGTGGCACCGGGGGCGTGTTCGATTACACCTTGATGTTCTGACGGATGTTCCAGCCGAACTTGACCGGGCCGCCTTCCTTGGTGCCGTCGGCTTTCTGTGGCTGGTAGTCCACCAGCACCTTGGCGAAGTTCAGGGTGACGTTTTCGGTCAGGCGATCATCGCTGCCCGAGCCGCCGGTGCTCAGGGACGTGACCAGCACTTCTTCCAGGTTGATGATCATGTACTCGACCTGGCTTTCACCGCCGGCCTTGCGCACGGTCAGCTTGACCTTGTCGATGTGCTTGCCGCTGGCGCAGTGCATCATCAGGTTCGGCGACGCCTTGTCGACGTACTTGGTCAGGGACAGGTCCTGGACGTTGACCTTGCCCGCACCACCGCCGCTGCCCACGTGCATGTTGCCGGACTGGGACATGCCCCAGCTCCAGTTCAGGACGTCGATCTCGTCCTTGTGGGCCTTGTCCATGGACTCGCCCTTGATGTCGCCAATCTTGATGAAAATATCAACAGCCATGTTTTCTCCCTGTGTGGTCTTTACCACATTGTTTGGTTGACGCTGACCTTGCGAAATTACTGCTGTCGAACGTTACGCAGGCGATCTCCAATCCACTGAAGACCCCTTGTGGGAGCGAGCTTGCTCGCGATAGCGGAGTGTCAGGCATGCTCATGACAACTGATCCACCGCCATCGCGAGCAAGCTCGCTCCCACATTGGCCCTTGTACCGCTCAGTAAAGCTTTACGCGCCCTTGGCCGAAGGCAGTTTCGATACCAGGCGCAGCGACACGGTCAGCCCTTCGAGCTGGTAGTGCGGGCGCAGGTAGAACTTGGAGTTGTAGTACCCCGGGTTGCCTTCGACTTCTTCGACGATCACTTCAGCGGCAGCCAATGGATGCTGGGCCTTGGTGGTCTCGGTGGAGTGCGCCGGGTCACCGTCGACGTAGTTGAGGATCCAGTCCTGCAACCAGCGCTGCATCTCGTCCTTCTCTTTGAAGGAACCGATCTTGTCGCGCACGATGCACTTGAGGTAATGGGCGAAGCGGCAGGTGGCGAACAGGTACGGCAGGCGCGCGGCCAGGTTGGCGTTGGCGGTGGCGTCCGGGTCGTCGTATTCGGCCGGTTTCTGCAGCGACTGGGCGCCGATGAAGGCCGCGAAGTCGGTGTTTTTCTTGTGCAGCAGCGGCATGAAACCGTTCTTCGCCAGTTCCGCTTCACGGCGGTCCGAAATGGCGATTTCGGTCGGGCACTTCATGTCCACGCCACCGTCGTCGGTCGGGAAGGTGTGGGCTGGCAGGTTTTCCACTTCGCCGCCGGACTCCACGCCACGGATGCGCGAGCACCAGCCGAAGTGTTTGAACGAACGGTTGATGTTCACGGCCATCGCGTAGGCGGCGTTGGCCCAGGTGTACTTGGAGCTGTCGGCGCCGTCGGTGTTTTCTTCGAAGGCGAAGGCTTCCACCGGGTCGGTCTTGGCGCCGTACGGCAGGCGCGCCAGGAAGCGCGGCATGGTCAGGCCGATGTAGCGCGAGTCTTCCGATTCACGCAGCGAGCGCCAGCCGGCGTATTCCGGAGTGGTGAAGATCTTGGTCAGGTCGCGCGGGTTCGACAGTTCCTGCCACGAGCCCATGCCCATCACGGTCGGCGAGGCCGCGGCGATGAACGGCGAGTGCATGGCCGCGCAGACTTTCGACAGTTCGCCCAGCAGTTCCACGTCCGGTGGCGACTGGTCGAAGTAATAGTCGCCCACCAGGCAGCCGTAAGGTTCGCCGCCGAACTGGCCGTACTCTTCTTCGTACATCTTCTTGAAGAGCGGGCTCTGGTCCCACGCGGTGCCCTTGAATTTCTTCAGGGTCTTGTGCAGGTCTGGCTTGGAGATGTTGAGCACGCGGATCTTGAGCTGCTCATCGGTCTCGGTGTTGTTGACCAGGTAGTGCAGGCCACGCCAGGCGCTTTCCAGTTGCTGGAAGTCCGGGTGATGGATGACCTGGTTGACCTGGGCGGTGAGCTTGGCGTCGATGGCGGCGATGATCGATTCGATCGACTTGATGGCGTCGTTGGACACCAGGTCGGTCTGCGCCAGGGCCTGCTCGGCCAGGGTGCGCACGGCCGTTTCAACGGCTTCGCGGGCACGCTCGGTCTTGGGCTTGAATTCTTGCAGCAGCAGGGACGCAAACTCGCTGGTTTCTTGGGTGGCGCCCAGGTTCTGCACGCCTTCGCGGGCGGTATTGTCAGTCATGATCATTGGTCCTGTGCTGGCTTCGGCGCGCTCGCCAGGGCCTGCAACAGCGCTGGGTCCTTGATCGCCTTCATGATGATTTCTTCGGCACCGGTCTTGCCGTCCATGTAGGTCAGCAGGTTGGCCAATTGGGTGCGCGCTTCGAGCAGCTTGTTCAGCGAGTCGACCTTGCGGGCGACGGCCGCCGGGCTGAAGTCGTCCATGCTTTCGAACGTCAGGTCCAGGCTCAGGTTGCCTTCGCCGGTCAGTTCGTTAGGCACATGGAACGCCACGCGCGGCTGCATGGCCTTGAGGCGCGAGTCGAAGTTGTCGACGTCGATCTCGAGGAACTTGCGGTCGGCCACCGGTGCCAGAGGCTCGGCGGGCTTGCCGGCGAGGTCGGCCATGACGCCCATGACGAAGGGCAACTGGACCTTTTTCTCGGCGCCGTAGAGCTCGACGTCGTACTCGATCTGCACTCGAGGCGCGCGGTTGCGCGCGATGAATTTCTGAGAACTTTGCTTCGCCACGTTGCTGCTCCTGGTCGCTTGAGCGACGGTGTTGGCGTCATCGGGGGTGCCGGTGACGTGACTGCGTGATCCGCTCGCTTTTTATTCGCTGTCTGGGCCGCGCAGGTTTTCAAATTGGCTCATGCCGTCGGGAATCAGGTTGCGCACGATGGCCGCGAAGTCGGCGTGCACCAGATTCTTGGCCCGGTTCAACAGCACCGGCAGCGGGCTGGAGGGCTCATGACGGGTGTAGTAAGCGAGAATCCGGTCCAGGCTGCGCAGCACGTCGTCGCGGTTGTTGATGTCGCCGCTGACGGTGTTGGTATTACGCTGTGCGCTTGTGACACTTGCATGTTCGGTGGGCGCTGCGCTGTCGTCGCTGACGGGCTCGGCCTGGGCGTTGTCGCCACTCTGCGGGGCGAACTGACCGAGAATCTGCAGGGCCATTTTCAACGGTTGCTTCAACGGGCCCAGGTCCACGCCTTGGGCGGAACCGACCTGGTCGCTGACCTGCTGCTCGATGGCTTCGGCGGCGCTGCGCGCTTCCAGCAGGGCGGCACGGGTGATCTCCAACTGCTCGGGATCGCTGTCGAGCAGGGCCCCGGCGAGCTGTTCGGCGCCGAGATTTTCATCCGGGAAACTTTGCAGGCCGCTGGCATTGGCGGCGGCGCGCAGGCTGACGGCCCCGAAGGTGCGCGAACGGGTCAGGATGCTCTCGCGCAGCAGGCGGATGGTGACATCGGACGTCAGGCCGGCGAGGGCATTGATGCGCACGGTGGGGTCGTTGTCATCATCGGCGTCCAGGCGCGGATGCAGTTCGGCCCAGTATTGCTTGAGCAACTCGCTGATCAGCGTCAGCACACGGGCCATGCCCGGCAGGCCTTCGAGGGCCAGGGAGCTTTGCATCAGGTAATGGGTGATGCGCAGGTCTTTGCTGCGCGCAAGCAAGTCCAGGCTCTGTTGCTGGATGCTGCGCCATTCAGGGGGTTCGGCAGGCAGGATCGAGTCGCCCATGCTGCGCTCGGGTTGGCCTCGGGAGTCGCGCTCCAGGCGCAGGAAATCCGCGTCATATTCCAGGTCTTCACCGCACGGCGAAGTCGCGGAAACGGCGGCGAGCAGCAAAGGCACATCCACTTGGATCGATCTCCCTATCACCCGCTTGAAGAAGTCGGGCAGTTCACACGCAAGTTTCGGATGAAACTCCACATGTTCCTTGACGGTAATGGCCCTTTAGATCTGCGATGATTTTAAAGTGCCATCATGTATATTCAAGAAGTTGTGCATTTTTGGTGTAGTACTTATCGCTTGTCAAGGTAAGCTATTTCGCCTGTGTATGCCCTATGTAACAGTTGTGATGCGCTTAACAGCCTGCCCGACCCACCGGTCGAAGCGGCAACTGACGTGGGGTTTTTGTCACGCAAGCCGGTTATGATCAGCAATCATGCTGGCAAAAAGCCGTTCCCACGGTTGTTGGCAAGGTTGCCGGCGGGTCGTCAGGGCTTCAAACCCTTACTCCCGCCCGCGCGCGAAGTATTCAGCAAGGAGGCAAGATGCCGCTGTGTTTGACTATCACTAGTTATCACAAAATTACCCCAGGCCAGTGTTCTGAAAAGTCCATGGACCAGGGGGTGATGGCAATTGGCCGCAATTCCGATAATGACTGGGTATTACCGGACCCCGAGCGTCTGGTTTCCGGTAAACATTGCGTTATCCAATACAAAGACGGGCGTTATTACTTGACCGATAACAGCACCAATGGTGTGGAATTGGTCAAGGCCGGCGTGCGCCTGCGCAAGGGCAACAGCGAACCCCTGCAAGACGGCGAAGTGATCCGCATTGGTGATTATGAAATCCAGGCTCGCGTGGATTTCAGCCTGCCGGTCACCGACAGCAACCCGTTCGCCGAGTCCCCCAGCAGTTTCGAGGCCTTGATGGGGCAACAGAGCGCGCCGGTGTATGCGCCGTCGCCGGTTCCCGGACCATCGCCGGTCCAAGTACCTGCGCATTTCCAGGGTGTGTCGGCCATGGACACGCTGCCGGACCTGTTCGATTTCTTGGCGCCGAGCAGCGTCCCGCCGGCCACCCAGCCTGACCATGTCCCGGCCGAGCAACACAATTTCCGCCCGCCGACGCCGATTACCCAGCCGAGCCCGCCGCCGGTGATCGAGCCAGTGATAGCGCCGTCCGCCTCGATGATTCCGGACGACTGGGACCCGTTCAGCGACAAGCCTGCGCCGGTGGCGGTTGCGCCGCTGCCCGTGGCCCCGCCGCCGGTGCCGTTACCGCCGGTGGTCGAGCCAGTCGCGACGCCTGTTGCGCAGCCGCCGCTCGCCGACATCTTTGCTGACATCATTGCACCGCCGCCGGCCCCCGTGCCTGAAGCATCGGTCACCCGCGTCGAGCCCTCGGTCGCACCGCCAGTTGCGCCAGTTGCTCCGGTTACCCCGATGGCTCCAGTAAGTCCGACTGCTCCGGCCGAGTCTGCCCAGCCCGACTTGCTGCAAGCCTTCCTGCGCGGTGCCGGGCTGGACCAGTTGCGCCTGGACAAGGCCAACGCCGAAGCGCAGATGGAAAACATCGGGCGCAGTTATCGGTTGATGGTCGAAGGCCTGATCGATGTCCTGCGCGCCCGCAGCAGCCTCAAGGGTGAATTCCGTATCCAGCAGACGATGATCCAGCCGGTGGAAAACAACCCGCTGAAGTTCGCCCCCAATGTCGATGAAGCCCTGTTGTTGCTGTTGCGCCACGGCAACCAGGCGTTCATGGCCCCGGACGCGGCGGTGCGCGACAGTTTCGATGACTTGCGGGCGCACCAGTTGGCGGTGATGGCCGGTGTTGAGGCGGCCATCAAGCATTTGCTGGGGCGCTTCGAGCCGTCGCAACTGGAAGAGCGCATGGCCAAGCCCGGCGGACTGTCGGGTATTTTCAGCGGCTCGCGACAGGCCCAGTACTGGCAGCAATTCACCGAGCTCTACAGCAACATTTCCCGGGAAGCCCAGGAGGATTTCCAGGACCTGTTCGGTCGCGAGTTCAGTCGCGCCTACGAAGAACACAGCACGCGACAGCGACGCCGTTGAGCGGCGTCGCCTTATAACAATACTGATAAGCCCACAACGGATAGCTCAAACGTCATTGAGGACGCAGGATGATTCCCAGGTTTTTACTCGCAGTTGCCACCGCGCTTCTGCTGACGGCGTGCGCCAAGGATGCGGCCAACCCCCAGCCCGAAGAAGCTGAGGCCGACACCGCCGCCATCGAGCTGCATTTCCATGCCATTGCCGGCCTCAACCCCGGCGCCACCGGCCAACCGGCCCCGGTCCGGGTGCGCATTTTCGAACTGAAAAATGCCGCGACCTTCGGCCGCTCCGATTATTTCGCCTTGGCCGAACGGGCCCAGGCCACGCTGGGCGCCGACCTGATCGACCAGGACGAGGTGCTGATCCAGCCCGGTCAGCAACTGAGCCTGCAACGCGACCTCGACCCGGCCACGCGGCACATTGGAATACTGGTGGGCTATCGCGAGCTGGACCAGTCGCTGTGGCGCACGGTGATGAATGTCCCGGCGCGCGAATACACCGAATACCAGATCAGCCTCGATGTGCGCGCCGTGCGCAGCGCCGTCGTCGTTCCCCCATCCAGCCCTGCCCAATAAGCAATCGGAGCCCCCATGTCCTGGAACAATCGCGTGGTCTGGTCGGAAGGCATGTTCATTGGAACGCAGCACTTCCAACAGCATGACCGTTACCTGGAAAACCTCATCGACGCCCGCAGCCGCCCGTTGTCGGCCGGCGCCTGGGGTTTTTCCGAATTGCTGATCGACCAGGGCCTGCTGGCCCAGGGCAAGCTGGCGATCATCTCGGCGCGGGGCCTGTTGCCGGACGGTACGCCGTTCAATATTCCCCAGGATGACCTGGCGCCAACCCCGCTGAACGTCGATGACAACCTGCGCGATGGCCTGGTGTACCTGGCCTTGCCACTCAAGCGTGCCGGTGCCCGCGACACCGTGGATGAAGGCGAAGAGCTCGGCGCTGCGCGGTATGTGAGCCAGGTCTGCGAAGTGCGCGACGACAACGCACCGTTCGAAAACCGCGCGCCGGTGGCCCTCGGCTCCCGGGCGCTGCGGTTGTTGACCGAACAGGATGGCATCGGCGACTACGCCGCGATCGGGGTGGTGCGCATCAAGGAAAAACGCGCCGACCGTGCGCTGGTGCTCGACGACGCCTACATTCCGCCGCTGCTGGATGTCATCGCCTCCAAACCGTTGGCGGCGTTTCGCAGCGAATTGCTGGGCCTGTTGCACCAGCGTGGCGAAGCCCTGGCCGGGCGGGTGGTGGCGTCGGGTGCCGGTGGCGCCTCGGAAATTGCCGACTTCATGCTGTTGCAACTGGTCAACCGCGCCCAGCCGCTGATCCAGCACCTGAGCCAGTTGAGCCCGCTGCACCCCGAGCGTTTCTACAGCGAACTGGTGAGCCTGGCCGGGGAGTTCTCCACGTTCACCGCCTCCGGGCGACGACCGCAACAGTACCCGCCTTACCAGCACGATGACCTGGCGCTCAGCTACGCGCCAGTGATGCAGGCCCTGCGCGAAGCCCTGTCGATGTTGATCGACAGCAAGGCGACGCCGATTCCGATTGTCGAAAAAGCCTACGGCATCCACGTGGCGATGCTGGCCGACAAGACCCTGCTCGACAGCGCCAGTTTCATCCTGGTGGTGCGCGCCGACGTGCCGGCCGAAACCCTGCGCAGCCGCTTCGGCCAGCAGAGCAAGGTCGGTTCGGTGGAACACATCCGCGACCTGGTCAATCTGCAATTGCCGGGCATCGGCCTGTTGCCGTTGCCGGTGGCGCCACGGCAGTTGCCGTACCACGCCGGTTCCACCTACTACGAACTCGATCGGGGCAGCGACCACTGGCAGCAGTTGAGCAACTCCGGCGGTTTTGCGTTCCACATCGCCGGCCAGTTCCCTGGACTGAACCTGGCGTTCTGGGCGATCCGAGGATAAACCGCGATGAGCAACGACGATCGTACCCAGTTCATGCCGACGCCCGGTGGCCGTGGCGCCGATCCCTTTCGCCCGGACCCTGGCCGGCCCCAGCCTGCGCCGGCGTCCGCGCCGCTGTCGATGCCGGCCGCGCCGGTCCTGACCGGCAAGGCCCAGGGCCTCAACCCGCTGGAAAGCGCCGCCGGTCCGTTGCTGGCCTTGCTGACGCGCCTGCGCAACACCATCGCCCACCCGGCGCCGGCCAGTTTGCGTGCGCAACTGCTGGCCTACCTGCGCCAATTCGAAGAGCGCGCCGAGGCCGCCGGCGTGGTGCGCAACGATGTGTTGCTGGCCCGCTACGCCTTGTGCACCGCCCTGGACGAAGCGGTGTTGAGCACCCCATGGGGCGGCACCAGCGACTGGGGCAAGCAAAGCCTGCTGATCACCGTGCACAACGAAGCCTGGGGCGGCGAGAAGGTGTTCCAGTTGCTGGAGCATTGCCTGCAAAGCCCCCGCGAGCGCCTGTATCTGCTGGAGTTGCTGTACCTGTGCATGTGCCTCGGTTTCGAAGGGCGCTACCGGGTAATGAACGACGGTCGCAGCCAACTGGAAGCGTTGCGTGAGCGCACCAGCGCGGTGATCCGCAGCGCCCGGGGCGACTACGAGCGCGAGCTGTCGCCGCACTGGCGCGGGGTCACCGTGGCCCGCGATCGCCTGGCGCAATTCATGCCGCCGTGGATCGCCGTGGCCATCGGTGTGGCCCTGCTGCTGGCGTTACTGTTCGGCCTGCGCATGAAACTGGCCTCCGATGCCGAGCCGGTGTTCAAGAACATTCATTTCCTCGGTGAGATCCCGGTGCAGACCATCGACCGTCCCGTGGTGCAGCCGAAAGTGATCGAGCGCCCACGCCTGGCCGGCTTCCTTGCCGACGAAATCCGCGCCAACCGCATTGCGGTGGAAGATGCCGTCGACCGCTCGGTGGTGACCATCCGTGGCGATGAGCTGTTCGCCTCGGGCAGCGCCAGCATCAAGGACGATTTCCAGCCGTTGATGCTGCGTATCGCCGATGCGGTGCGCAAGGTCAAGGGTCAGGTCCTGGTCACCGGCCACAGCGACAATCGGCCGATCGCCACCCTCCGGTTCCCGTCCAACTGGGCGTTGTCCGAAGCGCGGGCGCAATCGGTGCTGCAAATTCTCTCGGCCAAGACCGGCCAGCCCGAGCGCTTCAGCGCCGAAGGCCGCAGCGACACCGAGCCGCTGGCGTCCAACGCCACCACAGAGGGGCGTGCGCGCAATCGTCGGGTTGAAATCACAGTATTGGCGGAGGGGGTCGAGTGAAGGCGTTTTTCAGTTTTATGACCCGCTGGGTCATCCCATTGCTGGGGCTGATCGCCCTGAGCCTGATCATCTGGTTCGTCGGCCCGCTGCTCGATTGGCTGGTGCCCGAAGGCCGGCGCTGGGCCTTGATCATCTTGGTGTTCGCGGTGTGGATCGCCTACCGGGTGTTCCGCATTATCCAGGCCCGCCGTCAGGCCGCCGAAGTGATGCGCAGCCTGGCCGCGCAAACCCCGCCGGACCCGACCAGCATCGCCACCGCCGAAGAACTCGAAACCCTGCGCCAGCGCATGGACGAAGCCTTGGCCTTGCTCAAGAAAGCCAAGCTGGGCGGCGACGAGCGCCGTAACCTCTACGAGCTGCCGTGGTACGTGATCATCGGCCCGCCGGGTTCGGGCAAGACCACCGCCCTGGTCAACTCCGGGCTGCATTTCCCGCTGGCCGCGCAATTGGGCGCCGGTGCCGTGCGCGGTGTCGGCGGTACGCGCAATTGCGATTGGTGGTTCACCGACCAGGCGGTCCTGCTCGACACCGCCGGCCGCTACACCACCCAGGACAGCGACGCGACCATCGACAAGGCCGCGTGGCTGGGCTTCCTCGGCCTGCTGAAAAAACAACGGGCCCGACGTCCGATTGACGGGGCGTTCATCGCCATCAGCCTGTCCGACCTGCTGCTGGGCAGCGACGCCGAGCGCGCCGCCCATGCCGCGGCGATTCGCTTGCGGATTCAGGAGTTGTACACCCAACTGGGCGTGCGCTTCCCGATCTACCTGATGCTCACCAAGCTCGACCTCGTGCCCGGGTTCATGGAGTATTTCGACACCCTGAGCAAGGAAGAGCGCGCCCAGGTCTGGGGCATGACCTTCGCCCTGGACGACGGCAAGAGCAACGACAGCCCGCTGGCGCACCTGCAAAGCGAATTCACCGGCCTTGAGCAGCGCCTCAACGACCGCCTGGTGGAGCGCCTGCAACAAGAGCGTGACCCGGCGCGGCGTGATCTGATCTATGGCTTCCCGCAGCAGTTCGGCGCCTTGAAGGATTGCCTGCAAAGCTTCCTCGAAGGCGTGTTCAAACCCAACGCCTTCGAAGAGCGGGTGTTGCTGCGCGGTGTGTATTTCACCAGCGGCACCCAGGAAGGCAGCCCGATCGACCGCCTGATCGGCTCCATGGCCCAAAGCATGAACCTGGACCGCCAGCACTTGGCGCGCCAGACCGGCACCGGGCGCAGCTACTTCATCGAAAAACTCTTTACCGCTGTGGCTTTCGCCGAGCGTGGGCTGGTGGGCGTCGACCCGAAAGTCGAGCGTCGGCGTAAATGGATCGCCCGCGGTGTGCTGGCCTCCACCGTGGTGTTGGTGCTGGTGGTCAGCACGTTGTGGTGGGTCAGCTACCGCGCCAACCAGGCCTACATCGCCCAGGTCGATCAGAAGGTCGCGCCATTGGGCCAGACCGTGCAGAACCTCAGCCCGGCACAACGGGATGTGCTCGCCGTGTTGCCGCTGCTCAACGCCGTGAAGCACCTGGCCGACGACGCCCCGAGCTGGGCCGAAGGCCTGGGCCTGTACCAAGGGGACATGCTTGAAGCCGAGTCCGGCAGCGTCTATCGCAAGCTGCTGATCGCGGTGTTCGCGCCACGCCTGCTGACGCGCATCGAAGAGCAACTGCACAGCGGCGGCAATTCGGATTTTCTCTATGAAGGCTTGAAGGCCTACCTGATGCTCGCCGACACCGAGCATTACGACGCCGACTTCATCAAGGCCTGGATCGCCCTGGATTGGGACCGCAGCCTGCCGCGGGACTTGCCGGCCGAGCAGCGCCAGGCCCTGACCGGGCATTTGCAGGCGCTGTTCGAACGGCGTCCGCCCCTCGCGCGCCTCGACCCACGCCTGGTCGAAGACCTGCGCCGCCAGTTGCAGCAATTGCCGGTGGCCCAGCGGGTCTATGACCGAATCAAGCGCCAGAAACTGCCCGAAGGCATCCCGGACTTCCGCATCAACGAAGCCGCCGGGCGTGACGCCGCGCTGGTGTTCAGCCGCAAGAGCGGCAAGCCATTGGGCGAACCCTTGAGCGGGTTCTTCACCGTCAAGGGCTACCGCCAGGGTTTCTTGCTCAGCAGCCTGAGCCAGACCGGCACCCTGGCCGAAGAGCAATGGGTGCTGGGCCACGAAGAGGCCGACCAGCAGAACGTCGCCAGCCTGGCCGCCGACGTGCGTCGCCTGTACTTCCAGGACTATCTGCGCCAATGGGACGCCTTGCTGGCCGACATCGACTTCGTGCCGATCACCAGCGTGGCCCAGGCCGCCGATGTGCTGCGGGTGATTTCCGGCCCGACCTCGCCGTTGAAAAAGCTGCTGGTGGCGGTGGCGAAGGAAACCGACCTGCAACAGGATGAGCGCCTGCTGGCCGCCCAAGGTGCGCCGGTAGAAGGCGGTGTGGATAAGCTCAAGGAACGCCTGGGCAGCTTGCTCGGGCAGGAACAGGCGACGTCAAGCGCGCCGACGGCCAGCGATGACCCGATCACCGCGCACTTCGCCGAACTCAACAGCATCGTCAGCAAAAGCGAAGGCGAGCCGGCAGCCATCGACGGCTTGCTGGCGGACATGAACGCCTTGTACGTGCAGGTCAGCGCCATGGTCGGTGCCAGCGGCGACGCCTTGCTCGGCGAAGCCAAGAACCAGGCCTCGGCCGCCGCCACCCGCGTCAGCCTCAACGCCGAACGCCAGCCGCCGCTGGTGCAGGGCCTGGTCAAGTCGGTGGTCAACTCCACCACCAACAGCATGATGGGCGGGGTGCGCAATCAACTGAACGCCGCCTGGACCAGCGAAGTGGTGAACATCTATCGCCAGTCCCTGGCCGGGCGCTATCCGATGTCGCCAGGCAGCGCGCGGGACGCGACCCTGGATGACTTCGGCCAGTTCTTCGGCGTCGGCGGGGTGATGGACAACTACTTCCGCAAGTACCTGCAACCCTATGTCGACACCTCGACCCCGACCTGGCGCTGGCAGCCGGGCGCGGCGCAGAAGCTCGGCATCGCCCCCGGCGTGCTGCAGACCTTCCAGCGCGCGGCGACCATTCGCGATGCGTTCTTCCGTTCCGGCGGCACCCAGCCAATGGTGCGTTTCGAACTCAAGCCGGTGGCGATGGACTCGACCATCACCCAGTTCCTGCTCGACCTCGACGGCCAGCAATTGAGCTACGACCACGGCCCGAGCCGCCCGACCGCCATGCAGTGGCCGAACCCGGGCAGCATCGGCGTGGTGCGGATCTCGATCATGCCGCCGTCGTCCAACGGTCGCTCCGGCATCACCCTGGATGGGCCGTGGGCCTGGTTCCGCCTGCTGGAGCAATCGGACCTGACCGCCGGCAACTCGCCGGATCGCTTCAACCTGCGGCTGCGGGTCGATGGCGCCAGCGCCTCTTATGAGCTGCGGGCCAACAGCGCCTTCAACCCGTTCAAGAGCCGGGTGCTCAGCGGCTTCAGCCTGCCGGAGCGGCTATGAGTACACCGGGCTTCTATGGAAAGTTGGCCAGCCGCGGCGATTTCGTCAGCCGAGGCTTGCCCCAGGGCTTTATCGGCCCGTGGGATTCGTGGCTGGCGGCGGGTTTGCTCGCCAGCCAGACCAGCCTCGGCGAGCGCTGGCTGGACGCCTATCTCGTCAGCCCGTTGTGGCGCTTCATGGTCGCGCCAGGAGTGTGTGGCCCGGACGCCGCTGTTGGGGTGGTGATGCCGAGCATCGATCGGGTCGGTCGTTATTTCCCGCTGACCATTGCCGTGCTGCTGGAGCCCGACGCGGACCCGGCCTCGGTGGTGGGCGGCGCGGACGAGTGGTTCGAGCGGGTCGAGAACCTGTTGTTGAGTACGTTGAGCGTCGAGGCCAGTTTCGAGGCGTTCAACGAACAACTGGAAACCCTCGGCAGCCCGATGTACCTGCCGCGCACGCCGAGCAGCCGTTTCGCCAGCCTGCATCGCTTCGATGCCAGCGACCCGCAGCGGCGCATGAGCGCCCTGGCCGAGGCGGCCTGTGAAGGCGTGAGCCTGTGGTGGGGCCAGGGATCGGAGCGCATTGCCCCGGGTTTGATGCGCTGCCAGGGATTGCCGGCGGCGGCTGATTTTGCGCAATTTTTGCTCGGCCAAGAAGGTGTTGTGTAGATGCGTCCAAGTGCCGGAAAAGCAATCAAGTCTGCAAGCAAGAGCCATGTCGGGATGGTCCGCCAGGTCAATGAAGACGCCTGCCTGGACCTGCCGGAAAACGGCCTCTGGGTCGTGGCCGACGGCATGGGCGGGCACGCGGCGGGCGACTACGTCAGCAGCCTGATCGTCGACAGCCTGCGCGGCATTGCCGTGGGGCGTTCGCTGGACGAATACGTCGCGGCGCTGCAAAGCGACCTGCTGCGGGTCAACGCCGCCGTGCGGGAAGAAACCGCCAACCGTGGCGTGACGATGATGGGCAGCACCGTGGTGGTGCTGGCCGTCCGCGACCTGCGTGGCATGTGCCTGTGGGCCGGTGACAGCCGTTTGTATCGCCTGCGCGACGGCGTGCTCGAAGGCATCTCCCGGGACCACAGCTATGTCCAGGACTTGCAGGACAGCGGCCTGCTCAGCGAAGCCGAGGCGCGCGTGCATCCACGGGCCAACATCGTCACCCGGGCCATCGGCGTCGAGGCGCAACTGAACGTGGCGCTGACCGAACTGCTGCTGGTGCCTGGCGACAGCTACTTGTTGTGCAGCGACGGGCTGACCAAGACCGTCGAGGACGATGAAATCCGCGAAGTGTTGAGCCACGACGAGCCCGGCGAAATCGCCAGCAGCCTGGTGTCCCTGGGCCTGATGCGCGGCGCGCCGGACAACATCACCGTGGTGGTCGTGAAGGTGCCGTCATGAGCTTGACCTTGAACATTGTCATCCCCGGCTACGACATCGAAGGGCCGATCGGCGAAGGTGCGATGGCCAGCGTGTACCTGGCGACCCAGCGTTCGCTGGAGCGCAAGGTGGCGTTGAAAGTCATGGCCGCCGCCCTGGCCGCCGACCCGACTTTCTGCGAGCGTTTCCTGCGCGAAGGCAAGACCCTGGCGCGCTTGTCGCATCCGCACACCGTCACCATCCATGACATCGGCAACGTCGGTGAGCTGTATTACATGGCGATGGAATACCTGCCCAACGGCACGCTCAAGGAACGCATCGCCGCGGGCCTGACGCCGGAGCAGGGCCTGACCTACATTCGCCAGATCGCTTCGGCACTGGGTTATGCCCACGGTTTGGGCCTGGTCCACCGTGATGTCAAGCCGGCCAACATCCTGTTCCGCGCCGATGGCACGGCGGTGCTCTCGGACTTCGGCATCGCCAAGTCCCTCGATGACCGTACTCAGTTCACCCAGGCTGGTTTTGCTGTGGGTACGCCGAGCTACATGAGCCCGGAACAGGCCCGTGGGCAAGACATCGACGGCCGTGCCGACCTGTACGCCCTGGGCGTGGTGCTCTACGAAATCCTCGTCGGCAAACTGCCGTACACCGGCAATGACGCACTTTCCACGGCCCTGGCGCACCTGACCGAGCCGTTGCCGGAGTTGCCGGTGCATCACGGCCGTTACCAGGACGTGTTGCGCAAGTTGCTGGCGAAGGACCCGGCGGAGCGTTTCCCGGATGCGGCGGCGTTGCTGCGGGCGTTGGATAACCTGCCTGAGGCATCGGCGGAAGCGACGCTGATCCGGCCGTTGTCGTTTGAATTGCCGGCCACGCCGCCTGCGGTGGATGACTTGGCGGGCTTGACGCCCATGTCCATCGACATTCCCAGCGGCCCGGCTTATTCCCCTCCGCCGTCACTACCGCAGTCCAAACCCGTTCCGCCGCCGATAAAACCGACGGTTCAGTCCTCGGTGTCGGAACAGCGCAAGGGGCCGGTGTTCGCCCTGGCCGCCGTCGCGGTTGCCGTGGCGTTGGCGTTGGGTGGCGCGGGTTATTGGTGGTTGGACGGTGACGATGGCAAGGACGTGAAGACGCCCGTGGCCACGAACACCTCGGTCAAGCCACCGGAAGTGAAGCCGCCGAAGGCCCCGGAAGTGCCAGCGGTCAAACCGCCCGTCGTCCCTGCGGCTCAGCCCCCCGTGGCGACCGAGGCCGATGGCGGCCAGCGTCCGCTCTTGATGGCCGGCAAGAAAACCCTGTTCCAGCGCGTGCTCAGCAAGCCGGGGGCGAAACTCGCCGAGGCGCCGGGCGCCGCACCGGGCAAGGCCCTGCCAGCGTTTTCGGTGTTGTACGTGTACCAGCGCAAGGACGTGGACGGCAGCGCCTGGGTGCGCGTCGGCGCGGCCACTGACGGGCGCAGCGACGGCTGGTTGCCCGCCGCCCAGGTCAGCGACTGGAAGCAGAGCCTGGTGCTCAAGTTCACTGAACGTTCCGGCCGTGCGCCGGTGATGTTCCTGCGTCAGCCCGGCGAGGTGGAAAAGCTCCTGGCTAACCCTTCGGCGGCCAAGAACGTGCTGCTCAAGGCCCAGCAGAGCCCCCAGGAAGACCAACAAGTGCTGGCCCTGGAACCGGCCGCCAGCGCCGTGCCGCAGAGCCAGTTCTACCTGTTGCCGATCTTCGATTCCCGCGAGAGCCTCGATGAGAACGGCCAGCCGGTGCAGTTGCTGAATGTCGCCTCCATCGACCCAGGCAACACGCCGAGGGCTTCGAACAACAACACGCCGATCACCACTGCCAACGCCGATGCATTCCGCACCGCCGTAGTGCTGGTGGTGGACACCACCGTGTCGATGCAGCCCTACATCGACCAGGTGCGCGATGTGGTCCATCAACTGCAAACCCGCATCGCCGAGCGCGGCGAGTTGGACAGTGTCAGTTTCGGCATGGTGGGTTTCCGCAGCAGCATCCAGAAAACCCCAGGCCTGGAATACGTCGCCAAGACCTTGATCACCCTCGAACAGGGCCGCGACCCGCGACGCTTCATGGCGCTGGCGCGGCAGGTCAAGGCCTCCACGGTGTCGAGCCATTCGTTCAACGAAGATGCGTTCGCCGGGGTCATGGAAGCCGTCGAAGGCATGGACTGGTCCGGTTACGGCGGGCGCTTGATCCTGTTGGTCACCGACGCCGGCGCACTGCGCAAGAACGATCCGTTTGCCGCCACACAAATGAACGAGGCCGAAGTGCGCCAGGCGGCACTGGGCAAGCAAATCAAGATCTACGCCTTGCACCTGCTCAGCGACGCGGGCAAGAAAACCCATGCCGGCGCCCAGAGCCAATACCGGATCCTGACCGCCGACGCCAACCCGCAGATCGGCGACCTGTACATTCCGGTGCCGGGCGCGGATGTGCGCAAATTCGGCGAGCGGGTCGACGAGATCGGCTCGGTGTTCGCCGACCTGGTGCACCAGGTGCGCAGCAACAAGCCGCAAAGTGTGCCGCTGCTCAGCGCCGCGCCGAGCCTGGCCGACAAATCGGCCGCGGTCGGCTACGCGATGCACATGGACTTTTTGGGCCGTAAATCCGCCAGCCAGGCGCCGCAACTGGTCAGCGCCTGGACCGCCGACCGCGACCTGACCAACCCGGCGCTGCCGGCGTTCCAGGTCTGCGTGATGCTGACCAAGCTGCAACTCAACGACCTGCAGCAGTCGCTGAAACTGATCGTCGACGCGGCCCGCAAGACCCAGAGCTCGCCCAAGGATTTCTTCCAGGAAATCGCCAGCGCCAGTGCCTACATGAGCCGCGACCCGTCGGCCCTGCGCAAGGGCGGCAACCTCGCCGACGGCGGGATTCTTGGCGAGTACCTGGAAGGGCTGCCGTACCGCAGCAAGTCGCTGAACATGACCCAGGACCTGTGGCTGTCCTTGAGCGTGGCCGAGCAGGAAGATTTCATCGACGAGCTGGATTCGAAAATCCGCCTCTACGAAACCTTCCACAACGACCTCGCCAACTGGGTGCGCTTCGGCGACGCCGAGCCGGGCGACGCCTTGTACCGCGTTCCGTTGTCGACGCTGCCGTGATGCTGACCCTGAACGCCGTGCACAAAAGCCGGGGCGCCGGCAGCCAGCGCTACAGCCTGGTGATTCCACGGCTGCATTTGCGCGGCGGTGAACAACTGGCGGTGGTCGGCCCCAGCGGTTGCGGCAAGAGCACCTTGCTGGACTTGCTGGCGCTGGTATTGGCGCCGGATCAGGCCGGGCAGTTCGATTTCACGCCCGCCGACACGCCGCTGGACATCGCCAAATTGTGGCGTGCGTCGCAACAGGGCACCTTGGCCGAGCTGCGCAGCCGTTACCTGGGTTATGTTCTGCAAACCGGCGGCCTGCTGGGTTTTTTGGATGTGCGTGGCAACATCGCGTTGTCGCGCAAATTGCTGGGCTTGAAGGATGACGCTAGCGTGACGCGCCTGGCTGGGCAGTTGGACATTGCCGATCAACTGGACAAGAAACCGGCGGACTTATCCGTCGGCCAACGCCAGCGGGTCAGTTGTGCCCGGGCGTTGGCCCACGGCCCACGCCTGTTGCTGGCCGATGAGCCGACCGCCGCCCTCGACCCGCTGAACGCCGAGCGCGTCATGCAGTTGCTGGTGGCCCAGGCCCGCGAACACGGCGTCTGCTGCGTAGTTGCCACCCACGACGAAGCGCTGGCCCGGGCCAGCGGTTTGCAGGTACGGCGCATCAGTTGCCGTCGCGATGCCGACGGCGGTGTCACCGCCACCCTCGGGGAGGCTTGCTGATGCGCGGCGCGCTGATGGCTTCCCTGGCCTGGCAGGATTACCGCAACGATGCCTGGCTGTCGGCCTGCTCGGTGCTGGCTTTGGTGGCCGTGGTGGCGCCGTTGCTGGTGTTGTTCGGCCTGAAGTTCGGCCTGGTCAGCAGCCTGACCGAGCGCTTGCAGAACGACCCGGCCACCCGGGAAATCATCCCCTTGGGCGGCGGTCGCTTTGGTGCCGAATTCATCGACCAATTGAGCCAGCGCGGTGATGTGGCCTTTGCCTTGCCGCGCACCCGGCAGATCGCCGCCACGGCGGATTTGAGCAGCGAGGCGTCGGCTGTCACGGTCGAGATGATCCCCACCGCGGCCAACGATCCGTTGTTCGATCACTTGCCGGTGCCCCAAGGCTTGGATCAAGTGGTGCTCAGCCAGACCGCCGCTGAAAAACTCGGGGCCAAGGCGGGTGATTGGCTGCAGGCCAGTTTCGGCCGGCAGATGGCCGGTCGCAGCGAGGCCCAGCGCACCCGCGTGCAGGTGCTGCAGGTGCTGCCACTGGAAGCCTTCGCCCGGGACGGCCTGTTTGCGCCGTTGGCGTTGCTGGAGGCGGCGGAGGATTACCGCGACGGCCGTGCCGTGCCTGCGTTCGGCTGGCCGGGCGATGCGGTGGGCGAGGCCGGGCAGCGCGTGTATCCGGCGTTTCGCTTGTATGCTCGCAGCCTCGGCGATGTCGAGCCGCTGCGGCAGTATTTCGCCGGGCAGAACCTGTTGGTATCGACCCAGGCCCAGACCATCGCACAAGTGCAATCGTTGAGCCGCAACCTGTCGATCGTGTTCTGGATCATCGCCGGGTTGGCCTTGGCCGGCGCGTTCGCGGCGATCTTTGCTGGCGCCTTGGCGGCGGTCGAGCGTAAGCGGCGGGAATTGTCGGTGTTGCGCCTGTTGGGGGTTTCCACCGCGGCGCTGTTGCTGTTCGTGGTGTTGCAGGCGCTCTACAGCGCCACGTTTGCGGCCCTGCTGAGTGCCGGCCTGTATGGCCTGGCGCAGTCGGGCCTGAATTATTTATTTGCACAGATGCCTGGCGAATACGCCAGTCATCTGTTGGTGCGTCACTACACCTTGGCCCTGGTGGCCGTGCTCGGCGTCAGCGCCGTCGCGGCGGCTTGCGGCGGCTGGCGAGTGGCGCGCATCCAGGCGTGTGAAGGAATTCGCGATGTATAAGTTATTAGGCGCCGCCGTGGCGCTGAGCCTCGCCAGCCTGACATGGGCTGATGAAGCCACGGACAAGCTGGACAACCCCAAGCCATTGCCCGACGACGTCAGCCTGCCGCTGCCGTGCGAAGGCCAGATGGTGTTCCGCTACGTCTACATCCTCGCCCAGGGCACCCTGGACGACCGCGAGATCAGCCTCGGCTACCCGTTCAGCGAAGGCGAGGCGGGCTATCAGCAGTCGTTCATTTCCGGCTACCGGCGCGACTTCATCAACGGCCAGTTCACCCTCAAGGACCTGCCCAAGGATTGGAATACGACCATCACGCCGTTGATGCCCAAGACCGACGCCAAGACGCCGCTCAAGCCGATGCTGTACTTCATTGGCAAGTACGAGGTCACGGCCCGGCAATACGCCCAGGTCATGGCACAGGCCCAATCGCTTGCCAGCGGTGAGCCGGCGCCAGCCTGCGAAACCTTGCAAGCCGAGTTGCCCCAAGGCGTGGCCGGGCGTTTGCCCAAGGTGAAACTGTCGAAATTCGAGGCCGAGCGCTTCTCGGCGGTGTACAGCGCCTGGCTGATGAAATACCACAAGGACCTGCTGCCGGTCAGCGGTCGCGGCACCTCCGCCGAAGACGGCGGGCTGGGTTTCGTGCGCTTGCCAACGGAAGTCGAGTGGGAATTCGCTGCCCGTGGCGGCCAAGCTGTGAGCCGTCAGGACCTGGAAGGGCGCCTGTTTCCTCGACGCCTGGAAGGCAGTGAAAGCGACGGCCCCCTGGCCGATTGGGCGGTGTTCAACCAGGTCGCCGGCGGCACTGGCCAGGCGGCGCGGCTGATGCCCATCGGCACCAAGCTGCCGAACCCCATCGGCTTGTTCGATGTGGTGGGCAACGCGGCCGAGATGGTCCAGGAATCCTTCCAGTTGGTGCATGCCGGTCGCCGCCAGGGCGCCTATGGCGGCTTCGTGGTCAAGGGCGGCAACTATCTGGAAGGCGAGGGCACGCTGTTCACCGGCATGCGCCGCGAGTACCCGTTGTTCACGGCCGATGGCACCGAGCAAAGCAACGAGACCACCGGTTTTCGCGTGGCCGTCGGCGCGTTGTCGGCGCCGCGTTCGCGCTACAAGGAATTGTTCGCCCAATGGCAGAAAGAGGGGCGGCTCGCGTCGCTGACCGACGCCATCGACGATGCCGACGACCCGACCAAGCGCCTGGACAGCATCATCGCCGCCAGCGTCGATCCGCGCCTGCAAGCCGAACTGGGCCTGGTCAACGAAGAGCTCAAGCGCAACGTCTCGCTCATCGCCCAGCAGCGCGAGGAAGCGGCGGGCAACCTGATCCAGTCCTCGGCCCTGGTGGCCGAGACCGTCAACAACTACAACATTCGCCTGACCAATCTGCAGAACAGTCGGCAAGCCGCCTTGGACGCCAAGGACGAGGCCAGCGCCACGCTGTTCGCCACGGCCATCGACAACGGCCGCAGCGCGCTGGATGGCGCGGTGGCGATCTACATCGACAACCTGGCCACCGGCACGCGCTACACCGATGCCGTGATCCAGGCGCAGTTTCAGCGCATCAAGGAAGAATTGGAGCGCAAACCGGTGCTGGGCAAGAGCCTGGTGGCGCGTGCAACGTTATTCGTTCGTCATGTCGGGGATTATCGTCAGCAAAAACGAGCCGACCCGGCGGCGATATTGAAGGAATTGCTCGCATCGAACGCTCAGCGGTCTTGAGTGTTCGTTGTCAGCGAGCTTGGAAGGGACTCAGGCGGCGATAGCGCCGTGCTGAGCTGGTCAACACTTAAAAGAGAACACAACTATGCTTTTCTCCCGTAAACCTTTGGCTTCGGTTTCCAAGCGTCACTTGCTGATGGTCGCTGTCGGCTTCAGCACCGTACTGACCGGCTGCGCCACGTCGCCGACGTCCAAGGTCGCGTCGAGCACCAAGGTCGAGTACTACCCGAACTGCTACGAGCCGGTGCAGCACTTGCGCGCCACCGAAGGCAACATGACCAAGTCGGTTGTCACCGGTGCGGCCGTTGGCGCGGTCGGCGGGGCGCTGCTGGGCGCCCTGACCGCTGACAAGGAAGATCGCGGTCGCAACGCCGCCATCGGTGCCGCGGGCGGCGCCTTGGCCGGTGGTGCCGCCGGTTATTACACCGAGCGCCAGAAGCAGATCGCCGATGAC
Source organism: Pseudomonas sp. Z1-12 (assembly GCF_051132015.1). Classification (NCBI taxonomy): domain Bacteria; kingdom Pseudomonadati; phylum Pseudomonadota; class Gammaproteobacteria; order Pseudomonadales; family Pseudomonadaceae; genus Pseudomonas; species Pseudomonas sp. Z1-12. Next base: position 6,567,253 of record NZ_CP071647.1, on the reverse strand, counting down.
AACATGCGCATCGCTTCCTACGCGGCTGATGTCAGCAAAAGCGCTTCGGACATCGACCGCAGCACCGCCTACGCCAGGACCTCGCAGCAGTGCTACCAGAACGCGTTCAGCAAACTGGTTGCCGACCGCAAGGCCAAGACCATCAACGACACCGAAGGCCGTAAGCGCCTGGCGGAAATCGTCGCGGGCCTGAAAGAGTCGAACGACCTGATCGTCGCGGTCAACGGCAAAGCGTCCGAAGACCTGAACAACTACACCCAGGCCTACGAGAAAGACCTGCAGCAAGTGGGTGTGCAGCGTACTGACGTGGTGACCGTGGCCACTGCCGATACCACGCAGGTTGTGGCGGCTCAGACCAGCACCAAGACCAAGAAGAAAGTGACGCCGGCGAAGAAGAAAGAGCTGCCAGTCGTGCCGAAAGAAGCGGTCGCCACTGAGAAGACCTTGCAGGACGCCAAGGCCAAGCAAGATCAAAGCAAGCAGGTTGCCAGCGCGGGTACTACTCAGGTGAACAGCATGTGCAAAAACCCGGATCTGGGCGACTGGGCACCGGTTCCTTGCCCGAATGTTTGATTGAGTGAGGGTGGCTGATCACTTCCCTGGAGTGGTCACTGCTTTAAAACCTGTGGGAGCGAGCTTGCTCGCGATAGCGCCGGTTCAGTTGGCATCTTTGTCGACTGATCCACCGCCATCGCGAGCAAGCTCGCTCCCACAGTTGTTTTGTGTTGGCTGAAATATCTGCGACAACCCCTCGATCCGTCTGTGGGAGCAAAGCTTGCTCGCGATGGCTGCCTGGCAGATGGCAAGGATTTTGTTGATAGGGTACATATCCGTTGCTGCGGTAACGGCTGCTTAGGGTTCCGCCCTTACGGCGACTCACTTTTTTTCAGACGCCAAAAAAAGTAAGCAAAAAAGGCTTGCCCCACCACTAGGTGCCTCGCTTAGGCTCGGCATGCCCTCACTCCGGCATTGCTCCGTGGGCCGCCGCGAAGGGCCATCCATGGCCCAGCGCGGCTATCCCGGCATCCATGCCGGGATGCCCACTCCACAATGCCTGCGTTCGGCCATCGTGGTTAACGGGGCCTCCAGATCAAAAGCAAAAGCGAGGCGGCCTGACAGCCGACCTGGCTCTCCGACCGTGCCCCAATCCAACTGTGGGAGCGAGCTTGCTCGCGATAGCGTCAGGTCAGACACGTAATCTGTCGCTGACCCACCGCCATCGCGAGCAAGCTCGCTCCCACAGTTGTTTTGTGCTGGCTGAAATATTCGCAACAACCCAATCCCCTGTGGGAGCGAGCCTGCTCGCGAAGGCGTCTGTTCAGCTTGCATCAAAACAAGGCGCTACCCCTTGGCCCCAGGCGCCGCCATCTCCTTGGTTTCCAGATGATCCAATGCCCGTTCAACCAACAATTGAACCCCATCGGCCATGCGGCTGATCGCCAGGGCGACGCAGCGGCGGGAGTCATCCACGTCGTCAGCCAGGTCGGCGGCGATGGTGCTGATGGAGAGCAGGTCTTCGGAGGCGTTGGCGAGCAGGGTTTCGGTGTCGATGTGGGGGGACACGATGAAGAGTTGGTTTTTGTCGGGTTCGGGCGGTGAGGCGGGCTTGGGGTTGAGGTAGTAGTCGAGGGCGCGGGTGGCGGCGTCTTCGAGCTTTTTTTCTTCCTGCGCTTGGGCGCGGGATTTATGGCCGCTTTGTGGCGGATTGGGAGTGACCTTGAACATAAATGTATTCCCGATATGTATTGAATGAAGGCTGGCACCTTTCGTTGCACCGAAAGGGGTGGCAGCTGTGCGCGGGTGTGCAAGACCGGGCATATCGGACCCCGGCAGACCTCGAGAGTCTCCCGCGCGCAGCCGCCATAAACACACCAATACGAGCGTGAGCCGTTTGGCGTAGCAGTTGCGCGCCGATATGTACCGGACTTGCACGTCCGTGTCACCGTTTTTTGCGATGACGAACAGAGGTTAGCGGCGCTCCAAAGCGCTGCCTAGTTCATGAACAGCCCTGCGTCTTGAAGGAAATGTCCGAGGGTTTGGCAGGGCAAAAAGATCAAATGATCGCAGCCTTCGGCAGCTCCTACGGAAATCGATGTAGGAGCTTCCGAAGGCTGCGATCGTTTGATTTTTAATTCGTGACTTAGCAGTCATCTTTCGCGAAAACCAGCTGATCTTCCGCTAAAGCGATCCGATGATGGCGTTGCGCTGAAGAATCGCTAAACTGCCAGCCATTGATCTTTTCTCACGAGGCTGTGCCCATGAAATTTCGTTTTCTGTTGTGGATGCTGGGGTTGTTGATGGGCAAGGCCAGCCGGACCAACCCGGCATTCCAACAGCAGTTGGGCGACAAGGAATTGGTGTTCCAGCTACAAACCCTGGACGGCAAGGTCGCCCGGCATTTCATCGTGAAGAACCAGCGCATCACCAGCCAGTCCGGGGTTTACCCGACCCCGGCCTTCGCCATTGCCTTCAAGGACGCCGCCTATGGCTTCGCGACGATGCAGGCCAAGAACAAGCAGTTGGCATTCATGACGGGGATTCAGGACAAGTCGATCCAGATCAAGGGCAACCCGGCGCTGGTGATTTGGTTCCAAGGGCTGACCAAGTACCTGAAGCCGAGGAAACCTAAAGCCAAGTGACTCCCCTGTGGCGAGGGAGCTTGCTCCCGCTGGGCCGCGAAGCGGCCCCAAACGGATTGACGCGGTCTTCCAGGCAGATCGCGTCGGCAGGGTTTTGCGACTGCTGCGCAGCCGAGCGGGAGCAAGCTCCCTCGCCACAAAAGCTCTTCAGTCAGCAGCCAATGAGTCATTAGTCAGCCAGCAACCTATGGGCTCAGCTGTCAGCCTGCAGTCAATGAGCTCACCAGGCAGTTAGCCATCAATGAGCTATGAATCAGCCGGGCATCAGTGACCGAACTGCGAAGCCAGCTCCCGCAGCAGCACTTCGGCCTCAAGCACCTTGCTGACCACATCGTTGGCCTTTTCCCGGGTCAGGCCCACACGTTCGAGCAACGCATCCGGGATGTCTTCATCCGGGCCGGAGCCGATGCTGCGCGAGCGCAGCAAGCGCACGGCCAGGCATACCAGGTTCGGGTAGGCGGCGTATTCGCCGTCGTAGTGCGGGTCGTGCTGGAAGCGCAGGGCGGTGGCCAGTTCGTCGGGCATGTCCCAGTAGCGCATCAGCCAGGCGCCGATTTGCTCGCGGCTGATGCCCAGCAGGTGCTGTTCCACGTAGCTGTGGCACAGGTGCGGGTTGACCTCCAGGTGTCGGCAGATCAGCGAGAAGTGTGGTGGGAACACATGGGCCAGCAGCAGATAACCGAAGTTATGCAGCAGGCCCGACAGGTAGGTTAGGCCGCCTTCGGGGCGCTGGGCCCGCGGCATGGCGCGGGTCAGACCCTCGATGACGGCGGCGGTGTAGATCGACTGGTGCCAGTACGGCGTGGTGTGTTGCGGGTGGTCCTTGGGCAGGCTCAGGGTCTTGCCCAGGGCTAGGCCCAGTGCGAGGTTGATCACCAGGTCGAAGCCCAGCACCCGGACAATGGCGTCCTCCACCGAGCGAATCTTGCCGGGCGAGGCGTAGTAGGGCGAGGCGGCCCAGCTCACCACTTGCGCGGCCAGGGCCGGATCGGTTTCCACCACGCCGGTGATGTCGTCGATGGTGGCGTCGGGGTCGACTCGCAGCTTGATGATCTTTTGCGCGGTTTCAGCCAGCGGCGGGATTTCGATGGTTTCTTCCAGCCGTTGCTGGATACGCCGGGCGGTAAACGCTTGCACAGCCTGGGTGATTTCCGCGCGGTCGTCGTGCGGGCGGTCCAGGTTGGGGGTGATGTTGCTCACGGCTTCGCCAAATGTCGCGGCGCTGGCCTTGGTGAGCATGGTCTTGAACGCTTCGCTGGTCACTTCCAGCAGCAGCCCCGGCTCGCCGGAGTTGATCAGCAATTTGGGTTCGCGCAGCAGGCTTTCTTCGTACAGGCACGGTGAGCTGGTCAGCGCCGGCAGGCCGGGCAGCAGGCTCAGGCTGTGTTTGCCGAGCATGCGCTCCAGGCGTTCGGTCGGCACCGCCGTGAGCTTGCGACCGGTGAGTTCGGCCAGGCGATTGAGGTCCAGCAGCTGGCTTTGCGGAAACAGCACCATGAGCGCGCCAACGGCATCGTGCAGCAACACCGCCTGCACCTTGCGGGCTGGGTTCAGGCCGGGTCGTTCGAGTACTTCGTCATAGCCGATGCCCAATTTCTCGAGCAACAGCCGAATAACAGACGGAGCGTGCGGGGCTTCGGGGACGAGGGCAGCTTCTGTCATGGTCTGTATCCGTTTTCCTACAAGTTGGTCAGTATAACCAGCTTGTCCGGCACGCGGGTCTTGAAAACTGAGCGCGTGCTCACACTTGGCCGTATTGCTGCCCATGACGCAGCCAGCGATCCAGCAGCGGGCTGACGTGGTCGGGCCAGCGTTCCAACAGGGCCTGGGCGGCGTCGCGCACGGCAGGGAGCAGATCGGCGTCGCGCATCAGGTCGGCTACCTTGAATTGAAGCAGACCGGTCTGGCGCGTGCCGAGCATTTCACCGGGGCCGCGCAATTCGAGGTCTTTTTCGGCGATGACGAAACCGTCGTTGGTTTCGCGCATGATCCCCAGCCGCTGGCGCCCGATCTGCGACAGTGGCGGGTGATAGAGCAAGACGCAATGGCTGGCGGCGCTGCCCCGGCCCACCCGGCCGCGCAGCTGGTGCAACTGCGCCAGGCCCAGGCGCTCGGGGTTTTCGATGATCATCAGGCTGGCGTTTGGCACGTCGACGCCGACCTCGATCACCGTGGTGGCGACCAGCAGTTGCAGGGCGCCGGCCTTGAATTCAGCCATGACCGCGGCTTTTTCGACGGGTTTCATGCGGCCGTGGATCAACCCGACCTTCAACTCGCCGAGGGCGGCGGTGAGGTCCTCGAAGGTGGTTTCGGCCGCCTGGCAGGTCAGCTCTTCCGACTCTTCGATCAATGTGCACACCCAATAGGCCTGCCGCCCTTCGGCACAGGCGCTGCGCACGCGCTCGATCACTTCCACTCGTCGGGTATCGGTGACCAGCACGGTGTTGACCGGTGTACGGCCGGGCGGCAGTTCGTCGAGGATCGAGGTGTCGAGGTCGGCGTAGGCGCTCATCGCCAGGGTCCGTGGGATCGGCGTGGCGGTCATGATCAGTTGATGAGGACACATGCGCCCGCCCACGCCTTTCTGCCGCAAAGCCAGGCGTTGTTGCACGCCGAAGCGGTGCTGTTCGTCGATGATCACCAGCGCCAGGTTCTTGAACTGCACTTCATCCTGGAACAGCGCATGGGTGCCGACCACCATCGGCGCGCCCTCGGCGATCTGCGCCAGGGCGGCGGCGCGGTTCTTGCCCTTGAGCTTGCCGGCCAGCCAGGCGACTTCAATGCCCAGTGGTTCGAGCCAGCGCTGGAAGGTGATGAAATGTTGCTCGGCGAGGATCTCGGTGGGCGCCATCAACGCCACTTGATAGCCGGCCTCCAAGGCCTGCAGCGCGGCGAGGGCGGCAACCACGGTCTTGCCGGCGCCGACATCGCCCTGGATCAGCCGCAGCATCGGCTCGGGCTGGCTCAGGTCGTAGGCGATTTCGTTGCCCACCCGTTGCTGGGCGCCCGTTGGGGTGAAGCCGAGGTTGGCCAGGTAGCGGGCCGGCAGGTCCTTGGCCTTGGGCATGGCCGGGGCGCGCAGGGAACGCAGGCTTTCGCGCAGGCGTTGCTGGGACAGTTGATGGGTCAGCAGTTCTTCGAACGCGAGGCGATGCTGGGCCCAGTGATGGCCGAGGGCGAGTTCGTCGACGTCGGCATCGGCGGGCGGATGGTGCAGGTAGCGGATCGCATCGGCCAGCGGCGCCAACTGATAATCCCGCGCCAGTTCCGTGGGCAGCCAGTCGGGCAGGCTGCTGGGGCCCAGTAGCGTCAGGGTTTGCTGGCAGAGCTGGCGCAAACGTTGTTGGGTCAGGCCTTCGGTGAGCGGATAGACCGGGGTCAGGGTTTCATCCACGGGCGGCGGCTCGTCACCGGTAATGCTGCGGTATTCCGGGTGATAGATCTCCAGCCCGGACGCCCCGGGCCGTGCTTCGCCGTAGCAACGCACGCGGGTGCCGCGCTTGAGACCTTCCTTTTGCGCATTGCTGAAGTGATAAAAGCGCAGGCTGAGCCCACCGGTGCCATCCTGCAGGCGCACCACCAGGCTGCGACGACGGCCCATGACCACATCGGCGCCGCTGACGGTGCCTTCAATCACCGCGTCCTGCCCCGGGCGCAGATGGCCGATGGGCACCACGCGGGTGCGGTCCTGATAGCGCAACGGCAGGTGAAACAGCAGGTCCTGGAGGTTTTCCAGGCCGACCTTGGCCAGTTTCTCGGCCATGGCTTCACCGACACCCTTGAGTGTCGTGACCGGCACTTTCGACAGCTCAGTCATGGCAGCGGCTTACTTGGCAGCGGGCGGCTTGGCCACGGAGCACAGGCGGATCGAGTCGGCGAGGATTTCGATGGCCTTGGGCCGCGGGAAGCTGGCGCGCCAGGCGATGGCAACGGTGCGGAACGGCACGGGTGGCGTCAGCGGGCGGACTTCGATCACGCCAGGGGAGTAATGATGGCTGTCCACCGCCGACAGCGGCAGGATCGAGATACCCAGGCCGGAAGCGACCATGTGGCGAATGGTTTCCAGGGAGCTGGATTCCACCGTGGTGTGCTTGGCGCCTTCGCTGCCCTTGGTCAGGGTCGGGCAGGCTTCGAGCACCTGGTCGCGGAAGCAGTGGCCCTCGCCGAGCAGCAGCAGGCTCTTGTCGTTGAGCAGGGCGGCGTCGATGGTTTTTTTCTGGGTCCAGGGGTGCTCTGCCGGCATCAGGACGTAGAACGGTTCGTCATAGAGCGGCAGGGTCAGGACGTCGGCTTCGTTGAACGGCAGGGCGATGATGATCGCGTCCAGCTCGCCGTTGCGCAGCTTGTCGCGCAGCACGTGGGTGAAGTTTTCTTCGATGTACAACGGCATCTGCGGGGCGACCCGGTGCAGTTGCGGAATCAGGTGCGGGAACAGGTACGGGCCGACGGTGTAGATCGCGCCGACTTTCAGCGGGGCGGTCAGTTGGTTCTTGCCGGCCTGGGCCAGTTCGCGAATGCCTTGGGCCTGTTCAAGGACCTTCTGTGCCTGGGCGACGATGCCTTCGCCCACCGGGGTCAGGCGCACGGCGCTTTTGCTGCGCTCGAAAATCAGCACACCGAGTTCGTCTTCAAGTTTTTTCACACCCACCGACAGCGTCGGCTGGCTGACGTGGCAACGCTCGGCCGCATGGCCGAAATGCTGCTCTTGGGCGAGGGTCACGATGTAGCGTAATTCTGTGAGGGTCATGGCGAGCGTCCGTGAAGTTGCGAGCCAAGCATACCGGCTGCAATCGATAGACGCACGTTATCAGACTGGGGGTGCGGTGGGACACTGGCGAATGTCTGTGGGGCGTTGCTGGATATGAAAAAGGCATCTTTCGATGCCTTTATGTCGGTTGTGCTCATTGTGGCGAGGGAGCTTGCTCCCGCTGGCCTGCGCAGCAGGCCTCTGGTGCGGCGAACGCGGTCTGCCTGATGCAGCACATTCGCTGGTTTTGGGGCCGCTTCGCGGCCCAGCGGGAGCAAGCTCCCTCGCCACAGGATTCAACCTGCCATCGGGTTGCCAGATTGAGTCAACGCCGGCGCTTGTCGATGGAGTACACGAACGGTGCCGTCAGTTCGATGGTGCCGTTGGTCAGCAACTCCGCCGGTGGCTTGGGCAGCGGTTGGGCGCGGCGGATCATTTCCAGGGTGGCCCGGTCCAGCAACTCGGTGCCGGAACTGCCCACCAGTTCGAATGACAACACGTTGCCGTCGGCATCCACCACGAAACGCAGGCGGTTGGTGCCTTCCTTGTTCATCTGCTGGGCCCTGGGCGGGTACTTCTTGTACTTGCCCAGGTGCGCCAGCAGCGTGCCCTGCCAATTGGCCTTGGCAGCCGATTGCGCGGGCGACGGGCCAGGCGCCGGTTGCGCGGACTTCTCGGCGACTGACTGGGTGGGCGGCGTGTCGCTGGGTTTCTGCTCCGACGGCTGTTCCTTCGGCGGCTCGGGTTTTTTCTCCACCGGTTTGGGCTTGGGCGGTTGAGGCTTGGGCTTGGGCTTGACCGGCTTGGGCACGGCGATTTCAGGCTTCGGTGCTTCGGCGAGTTTAGGCAGCGGCAGCTCTTCCACCGGCTCGGGCGGTTGCGGCGGTGTGACGACTTTTGGCGGTGCCGGTGGCGGCGGGGCTGGGACCGGCGCCAGCTCGACCATCATCGCCTGGGGCGGCAACTCGATGGGCGCTCGCGTGGTCCAGTTCAGCGCCAGGGCGATGGCGAGCGCATGCACGCCCAGCACCACTGCCAGGCTACCGCTGTAACGCGTCAGCTTTTGGCGCGTCGTGATCATTTTTTAGGCGCCGTCTCGAGTCCGACCAGGCCGACTTTCAAGTAGCCGGCGCTTCGCAGCGCGTCCATCACACTCATCAGGTCGCCGTAGTCCACGCCTTTATCGGCCTGGAAGAAGATCGTCGTGTCCTTCTTGCCCTGGGTCTTGGCGTCGAGGGTCGCGCCGAGGGTGTCGGCCTTGACCTCTTCCTCACCGAGGAACAGGCGCTGATCGGCCTTGACGCTGAGGAACACCGGTTTCTCCGGCCGCGGCGAAGGCTTGGCCGTCGACGCCGGCAGGTCGACCTTGATGTCCACGGTGGCCAGCGGGGCTGCCACCATGAAGATGATCAACAGCACCAGCATCACGTCGATGAACGGCGTGACGTTGATTTCGTGGTTCTCGGCCAGATCGTCGTCTGCGCCTTCTTTCAAATGCAGGCCCATGGCCGATTACCCCACTTTCACCATGTGCGGTTGCGAGCCACGCTCGGGCGGCAAGTGGTCGAGGTCACGGCTGACCAGCAGCAGGACTTCAGCCGAAGCGTCGGAAACCTGGGCCTTGTAGCCGGCAATGGAGCGGGCGAAGACGTTGTAGATCACCACCGCCGGGATTGCCGCGACCAGGCCCAGTGCCGTTGCCAGCAGGGCTTCGGCAATACCCGGAGCGACGACGGCGAGGTTGGTGGTCTGGGTCTTGGCGATGCCGATGAAGCTGTTCATGATGCCCCACACGGTGCCGAACAGGCCGACGAACGGCGCGGTGGAACCAATGGTGGCGAGCACACCGGTGCCGCTGCTCATGTTGCGACCGCAGGCAGCGACCAGGCGCTCGAGGCGGAAGCTCACGCGCTCCTTGATGCCTTCCTTCTCGCGGCTGTTGGCCGACAGGCGCATCTCTTCGAGGGCGTCATGCACCAGCAGGTTGGCGAGGGTGCCTTCCTTCGCGGCGGTGGCGCTGGCTTCCTTGAGGGTGGCGGCTTTTTTCAGGGCGGCGATTTCACCGCGCAAGCGACGCTTGGCACCCAGCAGCTCGAAGCCTTTGGCGATCCAGATGGTCCAGGTGATGATCGAGGCGATGGCCAGGCCGATCATCACGATCTTCACGATGATGTCGGCGTTCTGGTACATGCCCCATGGCGACAGGTCGTGGGCCATGCCCAGGGTATTGTCGGCTTCGAGCACTTCAGGTGCATCGGCCTCGACGGCTTGGGCCGGGTCGGTGGCGACCGGCGTCGCAACGGGAGCGGCTGGATCGGCAGGCGCCTGGGCAGCAGCAGGTGCGGCGGCCGGAGTCGTCGCTGGCGCCTGTGCATCGGCGAAGGCCGCGGCAGGTGCCAGCAACAGGCTGAACAACAAGGCGGCTATCGTGCTCCAGGCACGAGGTCGATTGGTTGGCGAAGCGGGGGATAGAGAGCGTTTCATGCTGGCCGGACCTGAGAAAAAAAGAAGATTGATGTTCTTCCAGGCCTCGTGGGCCGAGAACAAAAGTGGCGAGCATTATTGCAAGTAATTCTTGTTAACAAAAGTAATACAGTAACTTTTTTTCTCACATGGCTAGCCGCTCATCCCCCACGGAGGCTAGTCTGCGGCTTTGCCAGAGGAGTTCTTGATGTCCGCGCCTTCTGTTTTGATCGCCGGCTGCGGTGATATCGGCGGCCGCCTGGCCAGCCAGTTAGTGGCCGAACGTTGGCAGGTCCATGGCCTGCGGCGCACGGTTTCGAACCTGCCGGCGGGCGTCATCGGGGTGGCAGGGGATTTGTTCAGCGAGCAATGCCCCGCCGACTGGCCCACCGGGTCGCTGGATTACCTGGTGTATAGCGCCGCGGCCACCGACCATGACGAGGCGGGCTATCGCACCGCTTACGTCGAAGGGTTGCAGCATGTGCTGGGCTGGCTGAAGCAGCATGGCCAACGGCCCAAGCGCCTGTTGTTTGTGTCCAGCAGCAGTGTGTATGGGCAGCAGCAGGGCGAATGGGTGGATGAAACTTCACCCACCGTGGCCGGCGGATATTCCGGTCGACTGATGCTTGAAGCCGAGCAAGTCGCCCTGGACAGCGGCATTCCGGCCAGTCGCGTGCGCCTGACCGGCATTTATGGTCCAGGTCGGGAGTGGTTGCTGAGCCAGGTGCGCCAAGGTTATCGCGTGGTGATCGACCCGCCGCTGTACGCCAATCGTATCCACGCCGACGACGCGGCCGGCTTGCTGGCGTTTCTGCTGGAGGCTGATCGCCAAGGCAAGGCGCTGGACGACTGCTACATCGGCGTCGACGACGCCCCTGCGCCGTTGGCCGAAGTCGTGGGCTGGCTGCGGGAATTCATGGGTGTTACCGAGTGGGCCGAAGATGCCAGCGTGCGGCGCGCCGGCAGCAAGCGCTGCAGCAATGCCCGGGCGAAGGCCTTGGGCTGGACGCCGCGTTATCCGAGTTTTCGCGAGGGGTATGCGGCGATTCTGGAAGGGCGCTGCTGATTCTCCTGGCAGCCCAAAAACAAACTGTGGGAGCAAGCTTGCTCGCGATGAGGCCCTGACAGTCAATATCAAAGTTGACTGTTACACCGCTATCGCGAGCAAGCTCGCTCCCACAGGGAGTTTTGTTGTCACCTGAATCGCGTTACTGCTTTTCAAGTACCCAGCGCCGATCACCCGGCGTGAACGACGGCATTTCATCCGCCAATGCCGCATTAACGGTCTGGAAAATCTCCAGCTTCTTGCCGTCGCGGGCAAAGATCCAAGTGTTGCCCTGGCCGTTCTGCTGCAGCCAGATGTTGTCGTTGCCGCCGCTCATGGAGGCGCAATCGCCGGCCAGGCACAAGGCGTAGCGATCGGCCCCCGGCAGGCCGCTGACCTGGCCGTCGGGCTGGAATTGCACGGTGGCGCCCTGGCCGGGGCCGCTGGTGATGTTCCAAGTGCCACCGAGGTAAGCGGCATACAGCGCGCGCTCGAAACTGGCACCGATGGGTGCGCCTTCCGGTACCTGCACTTGCGCGCGGTCGAAAACCTGCTGCGGTTCGTTCTCGGTGGCGGCCTGGCTCAACTGGTCGCCGTCGCGCTTGAGTTCGCTGGCGGAGCTGCCGTAGAAGTCGACTTTCCAGGCGCCGTCTTCTTCGCCCAGCAACTTGCCTTCGACGTTTTCAAAACCGTTGGTGTAGCGCGCCTGGCCGGCCCGGGTGTTGACGTCCCATTCCAGGTTCGGGCCATAGCCTTGCAGCGCTTCGCGCAGCGGGCCGCCCTTGGCGGCAGCGTCGATGGCCGCCTGGTTGATCCAGGTGCCGCTGATGTCACGGTCGGCAGGGTCGCTGGCGCAGCCGCCCAGAAGCAGGGCTGCCAGCGAGAGAGCAAGCGCTTTGCGCATGGTGGAATCCTTTCAAGACGAAAACGGCGCAGCGGGGGAAGCTGCGCCGACCTTATTACTCGAGGACCAGGATGGCATCCATCTCGACCTGCGAGCCCTTCGGCAGGGCCGCTACGCCGATGGCGGCGCGGGCAGGGTAGGGCTGGTCGAAGTATTTGCCCATGATCTCGTTGACCTTGGCAAAGTGGCTCAGGTCGGTGAGGAAGATATTCAGCTTGACGATGTCCTTGAACGAACCACCGGCAGCGTCGGCCACGGCCTTGAGGTTTTCGAACACCTGCACGGTCTGGGCTTCGAAGCCTTCCACCAGTTCCATGGTTTTCGGGTCCAGTGGGATCTGGCCCGACATGTACACCGTGTTGCCGGCCTTGATCGCCTGGGAATAGGTGCCGATGGCGGCTGGGGCCTTGTCGCTGGTGATTACGGTCTTGGTCATCGATGACTCCTTGTAAGGAATAGGCTATTGAGGCGTTATGCGCGCATCCGGGTGATGCGGATAACGCCGGTCAGGGCGCGCAGCTTCTTGATTACGCGGGCCAGGTGCACACGGTCGTGCACGCTGACCACCAATTGGACGACGCTGATGCGACCATCGCGCTCGTCCATGCTGATTTTTTCGATATTGCCGTCGGCGGCGTTGACGCTGCTGGCCAGCAGGGCGATCAAGCCGCGCTGGTGTTCCAGCTCGACCCGCAGCTCGACATTGAATTCGCCGGTGACATCCTTGGCCCAGGAGAGCTGGATGCATTTTTCCGGGTTGTGGCGGATTTCGCTGATGTTGCGGCAGTTGTCCAGGTGCACCACCATTCCCTTGCCGGCGGACAGGTGGCCGACAATCGGATCGCCCGGGATCGGCGTGCAACACTTGGCATAGCTGAGCACCAGGCCTTCGGTGCCGCGAATCGCCAGCGGGCCTTCGGGGCTTGGCAGCTGTTCGCCTTCGCCGAGCAGGCGACGGGCGACGACATAGGCCATGCGATTGCCCAGGCCGATGTCTTCGAGCAGGTCTTCGATCAATTCGAGACGGTATTCGTGGAGCATCACCTGCACCCGCTCACCCGGAATCTTGTCCAGGGAGCTGTCGAAGCCGTTCAGGACCTTGTTCAGCAGGCGTTCGCCGAGGCTGATGGATTCGGAGCGACGTTGCAGCTTCAGCGCGTGGCGGATGTGCGTGCGGGCCTTGCCGGTGACCACGAAATTGAGCCACGCCGGGTTGGGGCGCGCGCCGGGGGCGCTCACGATCTCCACCGTGGAGCCACTTTGCAGCGGTTCGGACAACGGTGCCAGGCGGCGGTTGATGCGACAGGCAATGCAGCTGTTGCCGACGTCGGTGTGCACCGCATAGGCAAAGTCCACGGCCGTGGAGCCCTTGGGCAACTCCATGATCCGGCCCTTGGGCGTGAAGACGTAGACCTCGTCCGGGAACAGGTCGATCTTCACGCTCTCGATGAATTCCAGGGAGTTGCCGGCGCGCTGCTGCATTTCCAGCACGCCCTTGACCCACTGTCGAGCACGGGCGTGGGTGCTCTTGGGCTGTTCGTCACCGCTGGATTTGTAGAGCCAGTGGGCGGCGATGCCGTTGTTGGCCATCTCTTCCATTTCACGGGTGCGGATCTGAATTTCGATCGGCACGCCGTGCATGCCGAAGAGCGTGGTGTGCAGCGACTGGTAGCCGTTGGCCTTGGGGATCGCGATGTAGTCCTTGAAGCGCCCCGGCAACGGTTTGTACAAATTATGCACAGCCCCCAGCACGCGGTAGCAGGTGTCGACCTTGTCGACGATGATCCGGAACGCATAGACGTCCATGATCTCGTTGAAGGCCCGGCGCTTGCCGCGCATTTTCTTGTAGATGCCGTAGAGGTGTTTCTGCCGCCCGCTGACTTCGCCTTCGATGCCGTCGATGGCCAGGCAGTGGCTCAGGGACTCTTCGATCTTGTTGACGATTTCCTTGCGGTTGCCCCGGGCGCGCTTGACGGCCTGGTTGATCCGCGCCGAACGCATCGGGTGCATCGCCTTGAAACCCAGGTCTTCGAACTCGATGCGGATCGCATGCATGCCCAGGCGATTGGCGATGGGGGCGTAGATTTCCAGAGTTTCCTTGGCGATGCGCCGGCGTTTCTCGCCGGACAGCACTTCCAGGGTGCGCATGTTGTGCAGGCGGTCGGCGAGCTTGACCAGGATCACGCGGATGTCGCGCGCCATGGCCATGGCCATTTTCTGGAAGTTTTCGGCCTGGGCCTCAGCCTTGGTCTCGAAGTTCATCTGGGTCAGCTTGCTGACCCCGTCGACCAGTTCGGCCACGGTTTCGCCAAACTGCGCTTGCAGCGCTTCCTTGGCAATGCCGGTGTCTTCGATCACGTCATGCAGCATCGCCGCCATCAGGCTCTGATGGTCCATGTGCATGTCGGCAAGAATGTTCGCCACGGCAAGCGGGTGCGTGACGTACGCCTCGCCGCTGCGTCGGCGTTGGCCGTCGTGGGCTTGTTCGGCGTAGAAATAGGCTCGGCGGACCAGGTTGACCTGGTCCGTGCCGAGGTAGGCCGATAAGCGATCGGCGAGGGCGTCTATGCTCGGCATGATGGTGACTCCTGCCGTTTGCTGTGACCCCGCGCCGTGCTACGTCGACCAGGCATAGGCTTAGACCGCCTCGTTGGACTCGTCCTCGAACGCTGCGAACAGCGGTTCGTCTTCGACGATCTCAGCGTTGGCGATGAACTCGTAGCTCATCAGGCCTTCGGCGATTTCACGCAGCGCTACCACGGTAGGCTTGTCGTTTTCCCACTGGACCAATGGCTCTTTGCCGCCGGTGGCCAGTTGACGGGCACGCTTGGTAGAGAGCATGACCAGCTCAAAGCGGTTTTCCACGTGTTCTAGGCAGTCTTCAACGGTTACGCGGGCCATGGTATTCCTCGGAGCGAATGCAATATGCGCGCTGCCCGGTTGGGCGAGCGGACTCGACAGTTTAAAAAAACACCAGCGTTTAGGGAAGCGCTGATTTTTTAACCAAACCCCTCGGCGCGCTGCGAGTACCAATGTAAAGCCGTCGCAGCGGTTTTGGGAAGGGCTGTTCAGCCCAGTAGTTCGGCCAATAATTTACCGAAACGTTGCTGCTGGCGTTTCTGTTGCAGCTGGCTGGCGCGAAAAATCGCCTTCAGGTCGTCCAGCGCGTGGGCGAAATCGTCGTTGATGATCAGGTAATCGTAGTCGACGTAGTGGCTCATTTCGCTGACCGCTTCACGCATCCGGCCTTCGATGATCTCGTCGCTGTCCTGGCCGCGGTTGGTCAGGCGCTGGCGCAAGGCCTGCTGGCTCGGGGGAAGGATGAAGATCGAGCGGGCCTGGGGCATCAGCTTGCGCACCTGCTCGGCGCCTTGCCAGTCGATTTCCAGGATTAGGTCGTGGCCTTCGTCGAGGGTCTGCTGCAGATAGCTTTGCGACGTGCCATAGAGGTTGCCGAAGACTTCGGCGCGCTCCAGGAAGTCGCCGTGCTCGGCCATCTTCACGAACTCTTCGCGGTCGACGAAGTGATAGTTCACGCCGTTGACTTCGCCCGGGCGCATGGCACGGGTAGTGTGCGAGACCGAGACGCGGATCTGCGGCTCGGCGTCGATCAGCGCCTTGACCAGGCTGGTCTTGCCGGCGCCCGAGGGCGCGGAAATGATATAGAGAGTGCCGGTGCTGTGGGTCATGTCGGGTTAGCCTTACTCAATGTTCTGCACTTGTTCGCGCATTTGCTCGATCAACACTTTGAGGTTGACCGCTGCCTGGGTGCTGCGCGGGTCGAAGGCTTTGGAGCCCAGTGTATTGGCTTCGCGGTTGAGCTCTTGCATCAGGAAGTCGAGGCGGCGACCGGCCGCGCCGCCGGACTTGAGCACCCGGCGGACTTCGATGATGTGGGTGCTCAGGCGATCCAGTTCTTCGGCCACGTCGCTCTTTTGCGCGAGCATGACCATTTCCTGTTCCAGGCGTTGCGGGTCCAGCTCGGCCTTCATGTCGGCGAAACGATCGAGGACCTTCTGGCGCTGGGTGGCGAGCATCTGCGGGACCAGCTCGCGCAGGGTGCTGACGTCTTCTTCGATGGAGGTCAGGCGCTCGTTGATCAGCCGGGCCAGCTCCGCGCCTTCACGCTCGCGACCGGCCTTGAGCTCCTTCAGGCCTTGGTTGAACAATGCCAGCGCTTCGGCGTTCAGCGCCTGGGGGTCGCTCGCGTCACCCACCAGCACGCCGGGCCAGGCCAGGACTTCCAGCGGATTCAGGGCCGCGGGGTTTTTGATCAGGCTGGCGACGGTTTCGGCGGCAGCGACCAACTGCGCGGCGCGCTCGCGGTCTACTTGCAGGGGTTTGCCGGTGCTTTCTTCGGTGAAGCGCAGGGTGCATTCCAGCTTGCCTCGGGACAGGCCCTGGCGCAGCGCTTCGCGCACGTTGCCTTCCAGGTCGCGGAAGGACTCGGGCAGGCGCAGGTGCGGCTCCAGGTAACGGCTGTTGACCGAGCGCAGCTCCCAGCTCAGCGTGCCTTGGGCCCCGGCTTTCTCGACGCGGGCGAAGGCGGTCATGCTGTGCACCATGGGGGTTCCTCGCAATGCAGGCCGGCCACAATCAATGGTCGCGGGGCCTGGGATCTGTGGATAAATGCTGAAGGACAGCAAAGGCGCGGGATTGTAGCGCAGTGGGACCCAAGCGCCCAAACAGCTCCGGCAACAAACCGCTGCAGCCCGTCGGCCGGGGCTTTGGGCGCGTTCACCGGTCGCGTCAGCTTTTTTAAACTGCCCTCTGGCGGCCCACGGCTCTATAATGTCCGGCAGTTTTCCGTCCTCTGTACAGGTGTTCCCTATGAAACGTCCAAGTGGTCGCGCTGCCGATCAGCTTCGCTCGATCCGCATTACCCGCAACTACACCAAACACGCCGAGGGATCTGTACTGGTCGAATTCGGTGATACCAAGGTCATCTGCACCGTCAGCGTCGAAAACGGCGTACCACGGTTTCTCAAGGGTCAAGGCCAGGGCTGGTTGACCGCCGAATACGGCATGCTGCCGCGCGCCACCGGCGAGCGGAACCAGCGTGAGGCCAGTCGTGGCAAGCAGGGCGGCCGTACCCTGGAAATCCAGCGTCTGATCGGTCGTTCGCTGCGCGCTGCGCTGGACATGTCCAAGCTGGGCGACGTGACGCTGTATGTCGATTGCGACGTGATCCAGGCCGACGGCGGCACGCGTACGGCTTCCATTACCGGGGCCATGGTTGCGCTGGTCGATGCCTTGAAAGTGATCAAGAAGCGCGGCGGCCTCAAGGGCGGTGACCCGCTCAAGCAAATGATCGCCGCCGTGTCCGTGGGCATGTACCAGGGCGAGCCGGTGCTGGACCTGGATTACCTGGAAGATTCCGCCGCCGAGACCGACCTGAACGTGGTCATGACCAGCGCCGGTGGTTTCATCGAAGTCCAGGGCACCGCCGAGGGCGCGCCGTTCCAGCCGGAAGAATTGAACGCTATGCTGGAGTTGGCGAAGAAAGGCATGAACGAGATCTTCGAACTGCAAAAGGCCGCCTTGGCCGACTGATCGTTGTGCGCTTCAGACAAGGAGAATGTCATGAGTGATGAGCAAGTCCTGTTGCCCCAGCCGAGCAAAGAAGTGCGGCAATGGGCGATGTTTTGTCACCTTTCTGCACTAGTGGGAATTTTCATTCCGTTCGGTTCGCTGATCGGGCCGCTGGTCATCTGGCAAATCAAGCGTGAATCCGACCCGTTCATCGATGCCCAGGGCAAGGAAGCGCTGAACTTCCAGATCACTGTGGCGATCGCCGCGGCGATTAGCCTGCTGCTGATGATCGTGGTAATCGGCTTCTTCCTGTTCGGGCTCGTGGCCATCGGTGCGCTGGTGTTGACGATCATTGGTGGTGTGAAGGCCAATGAAGGGCAGCCGTATCGGTATCCGTTTACCTGGCGGTTGGTTAAATAACGCCCGGGTGAGTATTCGGCGGCAGCTTCCTCGTGGAGTGCCGCCGATTGCTTTGTTACTGCCTATGTTCGCGAATTGCGACCCTGGGCCCCTCTGAAGTTCGACGATCTATAAGTAAAGCGGCGCAGTACGGTGTCGGCATGAAGGTCATGTCGTCGCGGCTGGCGTGCGCGTGGTTACATCCTGTCCCATAAGTGGGTGGGCTTGGCCGTTATTTTTGATCCAGTATGGTTTTTCCATCGGGGTGACTGGATGCACCTCGTGATGTTCTAACCACAATAGGATTTGTCATGAAACTTCTAACATTTACCCTGGCTGTAGCGAGTACCTTTGCCGCCTTGTCTGTTCACGCGCAAGTACCGCCCCTTGAGCCTCTGTCGACCCAGGCCGTGAGCACGCAAGCCGTTATTTCACAAAAAAACCTTTCCTACGTGCACGCCATGCAGCTGGCGCAGACCGCCGTTGCCGTCTGTGCCCAAAACAACCAATCGGTCGCCGCCACGGTGGTGGATCGCTCGGGAATAGTACTGGCGAGCCTGCGCTCCAATGGCGCCGGCCCGACTTCCTATGCTGGCAGTGAGCGCAAGGCTTATACCGCCGTATCCTTCAAGACCCCAACAGGCACGCTCATGGAGCGCTCGGTGAATGTCCCGAACCTGTCCAATATTCCCGGAACCCTGGCGTTGACTGGGGGCGTACCTATTAAGGTGGGTAACGATGTCATCGGCGCTATCGGCGTAGGTGGTGCACCCAACGGAAGAATCGATGAGCAATGCGCTGACTATGCGATCAATGAAATCAGGCCGTTACTCGGATCCTGAATGATCGAGCGTGTTGAAGAGCTCGATGGTTCGAAGGCTGACCCAGCTTGAATCGTTGTCCTCAAGAAGCCGATAGTAATGTCGGCTTCTTGGTTTGTGTTTCTGATAATGACGCCACTCATTGTCCGGTGTTGAGTGTGCTTGGATACATAAATTTTTCTCCCTTGTATGGGGTCCGGCGACGTACGGAATTATCCTACGCTGCATTACGTCTTTTACATTTTTAGTCACAACTGCAAGATTTCAGCACGACTTATCTCCTTGGCAGTCGGGCTATTCGGTTGATAAAGTTGTCCCAAGTTATATTCCTTCAGAAATATTTCGATATATTCAGACCATTGACGGTCGTTGAATTAAAAGCCAGCCAGTGTTGAGTCAATCAACCTGTTCAAGAGGCGTGTCCAGGTAAAAAGTTCGCCCCTGAATATATATCCAAAGAATAAACATTCATGCTTCAGCTCGATTTCTATGGAACCCTTGTCGCCGCTTCGTTAGTGCTTTTGTTGGGGCGCGGACTTGTTAAGCGTGTCGGTTTTCTGCGTGCCTACAATATCCCTGAACCTGTTGCGGGCGGGTTGGTAGTCGCCCTGGTTCTTTTGGCTCTGCGTGGGCTTGAAGTTGAAGTTCGATTTGATACTTCATTGCAAACGCCGTTGATGCTGGCGTTTTTTGCCACGATCGGCCTGAGTGCGGATTTCGCCAGCCTGAAAAGGGGTGGGCGCGTGGTGGGAATTTTCCTGCTTGCGGTGGTCGGTCTGCTGATGGTTCAGAATGCCATGGGTGTCGGGCTCGCAAAAGCGCTGGGGCTCGATCCGTTGATGGGGTTGCTGACAGGCTCGATCAGCTTGGCGGGCGGTCACGGTACAGGTGCGGCTTGGGGGGCGGTGTTCAGTGAAAAATACGGTCTGGCTTCCGCCTCCGAGCTAGCAATGGCTTCTGCGACGTTTGGCTTGGTGTTGGGTGGCTTGATCGGTGGGCCGGTTGCGCGGTTGCTCATCAAGCGTGTCCAATCACCCGGCGGCCTTGAGCCAGAAAAAACCCGGATGCCCAAGGGCTTCGAGCAGCCAAACAAAGAGCGCTCGATAACGGCGTTTTCGTTTATCGAAACGCTCGCTCTGATCGCGGTCAGCCTGTTGGCCGGCACGCTCTTGAATGGGCAGCTCCACGGCACTGCGTTCGAATTGCCGACGTTCGTTTGCGTCTTGTTCGTGGGAGTGGTCCTGCGCAACGGGCTTTCGGCACTTGGCTTGTATCAAGTATTCGAGCGAGAAGTATCCGTGCTTGGCAACGTCAGCTTGTCGTTGTTCCTGGCGATCGCCTTGATGTCACTCAAATTGTGGGACCTGGCCTCATTGGCCTTGCCGATCTTCATCATCCTGGCGGCGCAGACATTGGTCATGGCACTGTTTGCGATTTTCGTGACGTTCAGGATCATGGGCAGTCACTACGATGCCGCGGTATTGGCGGCGGGACATTGCGGTTTTGGGCTGGGCGCCACGCCGACGGCCATCGCCAACATGCAAGCTGTGACGCAGCGCTACGGACCTTCGCAAATAGCGTTTCTGGTGGTGCCGATGGTGGGGGCGTTCTTCATCGATATCATCAACGTCATCGTCATCAAGTTGTACCTGGCCCTGCCGTTTTTCGCCGTGACTTGATGTTCTGGGCGGTAGCGTGCTCCATGAAAAATGCCCGTATCTTGCGATACGGGCATTTTTTGTTCGGTCTACCGGAGGGCTATGGCCGATACGCTTAGATGGTCAGCGTCCAATCGTAATCCACGATCAGCGGCGCATGCTGCGAGAACCGTGGCTGGCGCGGCAGGCGGGCGCTGCGTACGAAGCGGCGCAACCCGGGCGTCAGCAGCTGGTAGTCGAAACGCCAGCCGAGGTTGAGCATCTCGGCCTGCTCGTTGTCTGGCCACCAGCTGTATTGGTCGCCTTCGCGGCTGACTTCACGCAGGGCGTCGACATAACCCATGTTGCCAATGATCTCGTCCATCCAGGCCCGTTCCGGCGCCAGGAAACCAGGAGATTGCTGGCTGTCGCGCCAGTTCTTGATATCCAGCTTCTGTTGCGCCACGTACAGCGAGCCACAATAAATGTACTCGCGACGTTTGCGCCGCTGTTTATCAAGGTAACGGGCGAAGTCGTCCATCAACTTGAATTTCTGATTCAAATCTTCATCGCCGTTCTGCCCCGAAGGGAGCAGCAAGGTCGCGATGCTGACCTTGTCGAAATCGGCTTGCAGGTAGCGCCCGTAGCGGTCCGCCGTCTCGAAACCGAGACCGTTGATGACAGCCTTCGGTTGCAGCCGCGAGTACAAAGCCACGCCACCCTGGGCGGGGACTTCGGCATCGCAGGCATAAAGGAAGTAACCATCCAGTTGGAAGGCTGCATCGTCCAGTTCAAAGGCGGAGGCGCGGGTGTCCTGCAGGCAGATGACGTCGGCATTCTGTGCTTGCAGCCAACTGAGCAAACCACGCTCGACTGCAGCCTGAATACCATTGACGTTCACACTGATGATCCGCATAAATGGCCCCAAAAATCACGTGCGTGTATGATACACGCCGTGTACCTATTTAGCTAAATCCGCGGTATTTGAGGCTTTTTTTCATGCAGGCGTATCAGCGCGATTTCATTCGCTTTGCCATCGATCGCGGCGTTTTGCGCTTCGGTGAATTCACCCTCAAGTCCGGGCGCACCAGCCCGTACTTCTTCAATGCGGGCCTGTTCAACAGCGGAACCGCCCTGGCACAGTTGGGCCGGTTCTATGCCGCAGCCATCGTCGAGAGCGGCATCCCGTTCGACGTATTGTTTGGCCCGGCCTACAAAGGCATCCCGCTGGCTGCCACCACCGCTGTGGCCTTGGCCGAACACCACGACCGCGACCTGCCCTGGTGCTTCAACCGCAAGGAAGCCAAGGCCCACGGCGAAGGCGGCAGCCTGGTCGGCGCGCCGCTGACCGGCGAGGTATTGATCATCGACGACGTGATCACCGCAGGCACCGCCATTCGCGAAGTGATGCAGATCATCGGTTCCCAGGAAGGCGCCAAGGCCGCTGGTGTGCTGATCGCCCTGAACCGCCAGGAGCGCGGCAACGGCGAGCTGTCGGCGATCCAGGAAGTGGAGCGCGATTTCGGCATTCCGGTGATCAGCATTGTGTCGCTGAACCAGGTGCTGGAATTTTTGGCCGATGATCCGCAGCTCAAGCAGCATTTGCCAGCAGTTGAGGCTTATCGGGCGCAGTTCGGCGTCTAAGAGACCTGCGCAATCCCCCTGTGGGAGCGAGCTTGCTCGCGATAGCGGTGTGTCAGCGGGCGTTGATGCTGAATGATGGATTGCCATCGCGAGCAAGCTCGCTCCCACAGGGAGCAAAGCAAAAAAAGACCCCGCTCAACCAGGTTGAGCGGGGTCTTTTTTTGCAGGTATCGCTTAAGGACGCTTGCGATTGCTGATCAACGTACCCACGCCGGTATCGGTGAAGATCTCCAGCAGGATCGCATTGGGCACCCGGCCGTCGATGATCAGCGAGCTGCCGACGCCGCCCTGTACCGCTTCCAGCGCGCAACGAATCTTCGGCAGCATGCCGCCGTAGATGGTGCCGTCGGCGATGAGGTCATCGACCTGCTGGGTCGACAGTCCGGTCAGGACCTTGCCCGACTTGTCCATCAGGCCGGCGATGTTGGTCAGCAGCATCAGCTTTTCAGCTTTCAGTGCCTCGGCAACCTTGCCTGCCACCAAATCGGCGTTGATGTTGTACGACTCACCGTTGGCGCCCACGCCGATGGGCGCGATGACCGGGATGAAGTCGCCCTTGACCAGCAGGTTCAGCAGGTCGGTGTTGATGCCGACTACTTCGCCCACGTGACCGATGTCGATGATTTCCGGCTGGGTCATCTCCGGGGTCTGGCGGGTGACGGTGAGTTTCTTCGCCCGGATCAGTTCGGCGTCCTTGCCCGTCAGACCGATGGCGCTGCCGCCATGGCGGTTGATCAGGTTGACGATGTCCTTGTTGACCTGGCCGCCAAGGACCATCTCCACCACATCCATGGTCTGTGCATCGGTCACGCGCATGCCGTCGATGAAGTGACTCTCGATCGACAGGCGCTTGAGCAGGTCACCGATCTGCGGGCCACCACCGTGGACCACCACCGGGTTGATGCCCACGGCCTTCATCAGCACGATGTCGCGGGCGAAGCCGGTCTTGAGCTCCTCGCTTTCCATCGCGTTGCCGCCGTATTTGATCACCAGGGTCTTGCCGACGTAGCGTCGGATATAAGGCAACGCTTCGGACAGGACCTTGGCGGTGTTGGCGGCGGCTTCGCGTTCGAGGGTCATTCAGGGCTCCGGTAGTGCTTCAAAAAATCAAAACGGTAGTTGGAGATCAGGTGCAACACGTTTGAGTTGGGCGTGGAACACGTCCTTGATGCGCTGCAGTTCCGCCTCGTTGTCGGCTTCGAAACGCAGCACCAGCACCGGCGTGGTGTTGGAGGCGCGGACCAGGCCCCAGCCTTGTGGGTAGTCGACCCGCACACCGTCGATGGTGGTCAGTTCGGCGCCTTCGCCCCACTGGGCGTCGTGCAGTGCATCAATGATGCTGAATTTGCTCTCTTCGGTCACATGGATATTGATTTCTGGCGTAGAAATATCGTTCGGGAAGGTCGCGAACAGTTCTTCGGCCGTGGATTTTTCCTTGCTGAGGATCTCCAGCAGGCGCGCGGCGCTGTAGATGCCGTCGTCGAAACCGAACCAGCGTTCCTTGAAGAAGATGTGGCCGCTCATTTCGCCGGCCAGCAGGGCGCCGCTCTGTTTCATTTTCTTCTTGATCAACGAGTGACCGGTTTTCCACATGAGCGGGCGACCGCCATATTCCTTGATCAGCGGCACCAGGCGACGTGTGCATTTCACGTCGAAAATGATCTCGGCATCGGGGTTGCGCGCCACCACGTCCTTGGCAAACAGCATCAGCAGGCGGTCCGGGAACACCACGCTGCCGGTATTGGTCACTACGCCCACGCGGTCGCCGTCGCCGTCGAAGGCCAGACCCAGGTCGGCATTGGTTTCCTTGACCTTGGCGATCAGGTCTTGCAGGTTTTCCAGCTTGCCCGGGTCCGGGTGGTGATTAGGGAAATTGCCGTCGACTTCGCAGAACAGCGGGATAACTTCGCAGTTCAGGGCTTCGATCAGTTGCGGGGCGATCACGCCGGCCGCGCCGTTGCCGCAATCGACCACTACTTTCAGGCGGCGGGCGAGCTTCACGTCCTTGACGATCTCGTCGTTGTAGCGCGGGAGAATGTCGACCTTGGTCACGCTGCCCTGGCCGCTGCTCAGGTCATTGGTCTTGAGACGGGTGTGCAGGGCCTGGATCTGCTCGTTGGCGAGGGTGTCGCCGGCGATGACGATCTTGAAGCCGTTGTAGTTCGACGGGTTGTGGCTACCGGTGAGCATCACCCCGGATTTACCGGCCAGCACGTTGGCGGCGTAATACAGCGCGGGCGTCGGCACCAGGCCTACGTCGCTGACGTGGCAGCCGCTGTCGGCAACGCCTTTGATCAATTGCTCAACCAGCTCGGGGCCCGACAAGCGGCCGTCACGGCCGACGCACACGTTCGGTTCGCCCTGGGCCAGGCTCTGGGAGCCAATGGCGCGGCCGATCCAGTAGGCGGTTTCGGCGGTGAGGGTTTCCGGTACCACGCCACGGATGTCGTAGGCGCGGAAAATGCTTTCAGGGAAGATCGGGGCGATTGCGGCTGGGGTGTTCATGGGCGGGGCGCTCTATCAGGAAAGTGACTGGACAGGCCGACACTGGGTGTCGGCAGGCTCAAGCTGAAGGGTATGACGGCGTTTTTGACAGAGAGTTCGTGGTGGGAAAGTGCCATGAGACAGCGGTACCCCGGCCTCGCTCGCCTAATACATTGATTCCGGATGGGAAACCTAGCAGAAAGCCATTGCGCATTTTTTGTCCTGAAACAGAAGCTTCATGAACGGGCCGGGCAGGACGCCGGGCCCGCAATCGAGCGGTCAATGGCTGCCGGAATGTCCGAAACCACCGGCGCCGCGCTGGCTCTCGTCGAATTCGTCGACCAGTTCGAAGTGGGCCTGGACCACCGGCACCAGCACCAACTGTGCGATGCGCTCGCCCACGGCAATATTGAAGGCCGTTTGGCCGCGGTTCCAGCACGACACCATCAGTTCGCCCTGGTAGTCGGAATCGATCAGGCCCACCAGGTTGCCCAGCACGATGCCGTGTTTGTGGCCCAGGCCCGAGCGCGGCAGGATCAGCGCGGCCAGGCCCGGGTCGCCGATGTACACCGACAGGCCGGTAGGAATCAGCAGGGTCTGGCCTGGCTCCAGGATCGTGTCCTGCTTGAGCATCGCCCGCAGGTCGAGGCCGGCGGAGCCGGGTGTGGCGTATTGCGGCAGCGGGAATTCGCTGCCGATGCGTGGGTCGAGGATCTTGGCTTGTAGAGCGTGCATGACATTAAACCTGGTTCAGACGTTCGGCGATGAAAGTGATCAGCTGGCGGGCAATCTTGCTCTTGCTGGTCTGGGCGAAAAGTGTGGCGTGCAACTGGCGGTCGATCACGCTGCAGGCGTTTTCTTCGCTGTTGAAGCCGATGCTCGGGTTGGCCACATCGTTGGCGACGATCAAGTCGAGGTTCTTGTCCTTGAGCTTGCGGGCGGCGTAATCGAGCAGGTGCTCGGTCTCGGCGGCGAAGCCGACACTGAAGGGTCGGTCGGGGCGGGTGGCGATGCTGGCCAGGATGTCTGGGTTGCGCACCATTTGCAGGAGCAGGCCGTCGCCGCTTGTAGGGTCTTTCTTCAATTTTTGCGGGGCAACGACTTCGGGACGGTAGTCCGCTACCGCAGCCGAGGCGATGAACAGGTCGCAGGGGATGGCCGCTTCGCAGGCCGCGAGCATGTCCCGGGCGCTGACCACGTCGATGCGCGTGACTCGGTCCGGGGTCGGCAGGTGCACCGGACCTGTGATCAGCGTCACCCGGGCGCCGGCTTCGACGGCGGCTTCGGCCAGGGCGAAGCCCATTTTTCCGGAGCTGTGGTTGGTGATGTAGCGCACCGGGTCGATGTTTTCCTGGGTCGGCCCGGCGGTGATCAGCACATGCTTGCCGGTCAGGGCCTGGCGCTGGAAGCAATCGGCGGCGCACTGGGCCAGGTCGGTAGCCTCGAGCATGCGCCCCATGCCGACGTCGCCGCAGGCTTGGCTGCCGGAGGCTGGGCCGAAGACTTTCAGGGCGCGGCTTTCCAGCAGTTGCAGGTTGGCCTGGGTGGCCGGGTCGCGCCACATGGCCTGGTTCATGGCGGGTGCGACGGCGACCACGGCGTCGGTGGCGAGCACCAGGGTGGTCAGCAGGTCGTCGGCGATGCCTTGGGCCAAGCGGGCGATCAGGTCGGCCGTGGCCGGGGCGATCAGCACCAGGTCGGCCCACTTGGCCAGTTCGATATGGCCCATGGCGGCTTCGGCCGCCGGGTCGAGCAAATCCAGGTGGACCGGGTGGCCGGACAGGGCTTGCATGGTCAGCGGGGTGATGAACTCGCTGCCGCCACGGGTCATGACGACCCGCACTTCCGCGCCCTGGTCGATGAGTCGGCGAACCAGCTCGGCGCTCTTGTAGGCGGCAATGCCGCCGCCGACGCCCAGAACGATGCGTTTCCGATACAGCCGCTGCATAGGCCTGCCTTTCGATTTCAGTGGTCAGTGCAAGGCGAACCCCTTGGCAGCAGCCTGCCAGGGTGCAAATCGCCTGCAAAAAAGATGGGCTACGATATCACAGCGACCGCTACGGAACAGCGGCGCCCACAATCAGGGAGATGCCATGAGTATTCGTGACTGGCCCGCGGCCGAGCGACCGCGGGAGAGGTTATTGGCGCTGGGGGCGGGGAGTCTTTCGGACGCCGAGCTGCTGGCGATTTTTTTACGCACCGGCGTGTCCGGCAAAAGCGCGGTGGATCTGGCGCGACAACTGTTGATTCAATTTGGCAGCCTGCGCGCGCTGCTTGAAGCCGATCAGATTACATTCAGCAATCATATGGGGCTCGGGCCGGCGAAGTTTGCCCAGTTGCAGGCGGCCCAGGAAATGAGTCGGCGGCATTTGGCTGAGCGGGCACGGGAAAAGACATCACTGGAAAGCCCATTCGCGGTGCGTGAATACCTCAAGTCCATGCTGCGCCACGAGCCCCACGAGGTGTTCGGTTGCCTGTTTCTCAATTCCAAGCACCAGGTGCTGACCTTCGAGGCGCTGTTTCGCGGTTCTATCGACAGCGCCAGCGTCCATCCCCGGCAGGTGGTCAAGCGCGCCCTGGCCCATAACGCCGCTGCGTTGATCCTGTGCCACAACCACCCCTCCGGCAACGCCGAGCCCAGCCAGGCCGACCGTGTGCTCACTGAGCGTCTCCAGGAGGCCCTGGAGTTGATCGATGTGCGGGTGCTCGACCATTTCATCGTTGGCGATGGCGAGCCGTTGTCGATGGCGGAGTGGGGGTGGATGTAGGCCGGGTCTGACGAAGCGAGGCCCTTTGTGGGAGCGAGCTTGCTCGCGATAGCGGTCGGTCAGCCAGCATTGATGTGTCTGATGCGCCGCTATCGCGAGCAAGCTCGCTCCCACAGGGACCATTGCAACTTCAAATGTCCGTGAGCTGGGGTTACTTGAGGCTGACCTTGGAGTAGTCCTGCCGCCCAAACGGGCTCACCCCATAACCCTGCACATCCTTGCGGGTAAGCGCGAAGGCAGTGGGATGGGCCAGGGGCAGCCACAGGGCCTGCTGCTGGATCTGGGCCTGGGCCTGTTCGTAGAGCTTGGCGCGCACGCCTTGTTCGCCGGTGGTCTTGCCGGCGCTGATCAGTTTGTCCAGATCCGGGTTGCAGTAGCGGGCGAAGTTGGTCCCGGACTTCACCGCCGCGCAGGAAAACTGCGGCGTGAGGAAGTTGTCCGGGTCGCCGTTGTCGCCGGCCCAGCCCATGAACAGCAGGTCATGCTCGCCGGCCTTGGCGCGGCGGATCAGTTCGCCCCATTCGATCACGCGGATTTCCGCCTGGATGCCGATTTCCGCCAGGTCCGATTGCAGCAACTGTGCGCCAAGGCTCGGGTTGGGATTGAGCAGGCTGCCGGAAGGGCGGGTCCAGATGGTGGTCTTGAAGCCTTCCTTCAAGCCGGCCTTGGCCAGCAAGTCGCGGGCCTTGGCCGGGTCGTGGGCGTAGCCCGGCAAGTGCTTGGCATAGCTCCAGGTGTTCGGTGGGTAAGGGCCGTTGGCGGCTTCGGCGGTGCCTTCGAAGACAGTCTTGAGGTAGCTGGCCTTGTCGAAGGCCAGGTTGATGGCTTGTCGCACCTCAGGCTTGTCCAGGGGCGGATGCTGGCTGTTGATCGCCAGGAACGCGGTCATGAAGGCCTCGGTCTGGGCCACGCTCAGGGTCGATTCCTGCCGGGCGGCCTGCACATCCAGCGGCTTGGGCGACAGGGCGATCTGGCATTCGTTGCGGCGCAGTTTCTGCAGGCGCACGTTGGCGTCCGGCGTGATGGCGAAGATCAACGGATCCACCTGGGGCTTGCCGCCAAAATAGGCGTCGTTGGCCTTATAGCGAATCGAGGCGTCCTTCTGGAACCGGCTGAAAATGAACGGGCCGGTGCCGACCGGCTGGTTGTTGAGTTTTTCCGGCGTGCCGGCCTGCATCAACTGGTCGGCGTATTCGGCCGAATAGATGGAGGCAAAACCCATGCTCAACGTCGCCAGGAAGGTCGAGTCGGCGTGATCGAGGGTAAAGCGCACGGTCAGCGGATCCAGGGCGTCGATTTTCTTGATCAGCGCCGGCAACTGCATGGACTGGGCGTGGGGGAAGCCGCTTTGCGCGACCTTGTGCCACGGGTTCGCCGGATCGAGCATGCGTTCGAAGCTGAACTTCACGTCCTCGGCGGTCAGGTCGCGGCGCGGCGTGAAGTAATCGGTGCGGTGGAACTTGACCTGCGGCCGCAGCTTGAACACGTAGGTCAGGCCATCGGTGGAGACTTCCCAGCGCTCGGCCAGGCTGGGGACTACTTTGCCGCTGGCGGTGTCGAAATCCACCAGGCGGTTCATCAGCACGTCGGCGGAGGCATTGGTGGTGGTCAGAGAGTTGTACTGGACGACATCGAACCCTTCCGGGCTGGCTTCGGTGCAGACGCTCAGGGCGGCGGCGAAGGCCTGCGGGGTGATCAGCAGAGGGGCGAGCAACAACGGTAGGGCAGCGAGGCGCATGGTCGGTTTCCTGTGCAAGTCGAAGGCCCATCTGCGAGTGCAGTCTGGAAAAGGCCTACCCTAGTGGGCTCGCTGCCAAATGACTATCCCCTTTTTGCATTTTCCGGCACCCTGCGGCGACGTTTGAGTGGCCCGAACCTGTCGCAAGTGAAAAAAACCTGCGCGCAGCGACGAGCGGTAAGGGGCCGTGCCAGCCTCTGTCCCCGCCGTCCGGGGCGGTTGGCCGATGATTCTCCAAGAAGACAAATCACATCGGCTGTTGTTGCACTGTGGTCTTTCTGGTATAAAGCAGCGCTCTTTTCTAGGGGCCCGGTTCCTTCACTGTAGGTGTAGCCGGTAAGACCCTTAAAGAAACGCGGCGCCTGGCGCCAAATGACTGAGAGATTAAGCGGCCAACCCATGCCGGGTTGGGCATGTGGTTTTAGAGGGCTGAGGCATGTCGAGAGTCTGTCAAGTTACCGGTAAGGGTCCGGTGACTGGGAATAACATTTCCCACGCAAACAACAAAACCCGTCGTCGTTTCCTGCCGAACCTGCAGCATCACCGCTTCTGGGTTGAAGAAGAGAAACGTTTTGTGCGTCTGCGCGTATCTGCCAAGGGCATGCGCATCATCGACAAGCGTGGCATCAGTGTCGTGCTGGCCGAACTTCGTCGCGATGGCAAGGTTTAAGGGAGCTAATCATGCGTGAATTGATTCGTTTGATCTCGAGCGCCGGTACTGGTCACTTCTACACTACCGACAAGAACAAGCGTACTACCCCGGACAAAATCGAGATCAAGAAATATGATCCGGTTGTTCGCAAGCACGTGATCTACAAGGAAGGCAAAATCAAGTAATTGATTTTTCCCTCTTACGAAAAAGGCCCGTATCGCGAGATACGGGCCTTTTTTGTTGCCTGTCGGGACCTCATCGCGAGCAAGCTCGCTCCCACACTGGACCTTATGACGCCCCAGATCCCTGTGGAAGCGAGCTTGCTCGCGATGAGGCCAGATCCAGCGACACAAATCTTCAAGCCTTCTGTTCAAACACCACATAGATCTTGCGGCACGGCTCCAGCACTTCCCAAGTGCCCTTGAACCCGGCCGGAATCACGAAGCGGTCGCCGGCCCGCAGGGTCTTGGCGTTGCCGTCGTTGTCCCGCAGCACGGAAACGCCCTGGACGATCTCGCAGTATTCATGCTCGGTGTAGTTGACCGTCCACTGGCCAACGGCGCCTTCCCACACGCCAGCGTTCATTTGCCCACAGGGGCTGCTGTAGTGGTTGAACACGGCTTGTTCGGGATCGCCCTTGAACACCTTGGCCGGGTCCGGGCGATAACGTTCGGCGGTGGTATTGGCCTGGCTGAAGTCGACGATGTCCTGAATGCTCATGCGGGTGATCCCCAGTGATCGCTTGGAAAGGCCTCGAGTCTATGTTTATTAAAACGAACATCGCAAGGCCGTTTGCCACCGTTGTGTCAAATATATTGAAACATGACCAGCCGCTGGTTTAGGGTGGCGGGTGCCCCGTACCAATTGCAGCGCCGAACAGCGCCGAAAGCAGGCTGGCCGGGCGGAATTCTTTTGAGCGCTGCGCATTGCGCGGCGTTCGTACTCAATAAGAGGAGGACACACGCATGACCACCCTGACTCGTGCCGATTGGGAACAACGCGCCCGCGACCTGAAAATCGAAGGCCGCGCCTTCATCAACGGTGAGTACACCGATGCGGTGTCCGGCGAAACCTTCGATTGCCTCAGCCCGGTCGATGGCCGCCTGCTGGGCAAGATCGCCAGTTGCGACGTGGCCGACGCCCAGCGTGCCGTCGAAAATGCCCGCGCCACCTTCAACTCCGGCGTCTGGTCGCGCCTGGCACCAAGCAAGCGCAAAACCACCATGATTCGTTTCGCCGGCCTGCTCAAGCAGCATGCCGAAGAACTGGCCCTGCTTGAAACCCTCGACATGGGCAAGCCGATCAGCGACTCGCTGAACATCGACGTGCCCGGCGCGGCCCAAGCGTTGAGCTGGAGCGGTGAAGCCATCGACAAGCTCTACGACGAAGTGGCCGCCACGCCGCACGATCAACTGGGCCTGGTGACCCGTGAGCCGGTGGGTGTCGTGGGCGCGATCGTGCCGTGGAACTTCCCGCTGATGATGGCCTGCTGGAAGCTCGGCCCGGCGTTGTCCACCGGTAACTCAGTGGTGCTCAAGCCGTCGGAAAAGTCCCCGCTGACCGCCATCCGCATCGCCGCGCTGGCGATCGAGGCCGGCATCCCGAAAGGCGTGCTGAACGTCCTGCCAGGCTACGGCCACACCGTTGGCAAGGCGCTGGCCCTGCATATGGACGTCGATACGCTGGTGTTCACCGGCTCGACCAAGATCGCCAAGCAACTGATGATCTATTCCGGTGAATCCAACATGAAGCGCATCTGGCTGGAAGCCGGCGGCAAGAGCCCTAACATTGTCTTCGCCGATGCTCCGGACCTGCAGGCCGCGGCCGAGTCCGCTGCCAGCGCCATCGCCTTCAACCAGGGCGAAGTCTGCACCGCCGGCTCGCGGCTGTTGGTGGAGCGTTCCATCAAGGACACGTTCCTGCCGCTGGTGATCGAAGCCCTCAAGGGCTGGAAACCGGGCAACCCCCTGGACCCGGCGACCAACGTCGGCGCCCTGGTGGATACCCAGCAGATGAACACGGTGCTGTCCTACATCGAGGCCGGTCACAGCGACGGCGCCAAACTGGTCGCCGGTGGCAAGCGCATCCTTGAAGAAACCGGCGGCACTTATGTCGAGCCGACGATTTTTGACGGCGTGAGCAATGCCATGAAGATCGCTCAGGAAGAGATTTTCGGCCCGGTGTTGTCGGTCATCGCCTTCGACACCGCCGAGCAGGCCATTGAAATCGCCAACGACACACCGTATGGCCTGGCTGCAGCGGTATGGACCAAGGACATCTCCAAGGCTCACCTGACCGCCAAGGCCCTGCGCGCCGGCAGCGTATGGGTCAACCAGTACGACGGCGGCGACATGACTGCACCGTTCGGTGGCTTCAAGCAGTCGGGCAACGGTCGCGACAAGTCGCTGCATGCGTTCGACAAATACACCGAGCTGAAGTCGACCTGGATCAAGCTCTGACACGGGCGGCCCCGGATCCTGTCCGGGGCTCCATGCAGCGCTGATTCCTTTGTGGGAGCGGGCTTGCTCGTGAAAGCGGTTTAAACATTCAACGGCTAAGTTGACTGATTCTCCGCCTTCGCGAGCAAGCTCGCTCCCACGCTGACTCTGCATCGGACACAAGATGTGGTGCTCACATCAGATCCCCTGTGGGAGCGAGCTTGCTCGCGATAGCGGCCCGACAGTCGACGACTTTGTTGAATGTTAAACCGCTTTCGCGAGCAAGCTCGCTCCCACAGTGTTTTGAGTGATGGCTGAATTCGACAATCCTCCACAGGAGCGTGGAAATGCGTTGGGCAACCTATTTCGCCGTGTTGGCGTCTGTCCTGAGCGTCGGCCTGGCCCTGGGCGTGAGCATGCCGCTGGTATCGCTGCGCCTGGAGGGTTGGGGTTATGGCTCGTTCGCCATTGGTGTGATGGCTGCGATGCCGGCCGTGGGGGTGTTGCTCGGGGCCAAGGTGTCGAGCCGTCTGGCGGCGCGGTTCGGCACGGCGGCGTTGATGCGCCTGTGCCTATGGGGCGGGGCAGTGTCCATCGGGCTCCTGGCGCTGCTGCCCAGTTATACAGTCTGGTTGCTGTTGCGCCTGATGATCGGCGTGGTCCTGACCTTGGTGTTCATCCTGGGTGAAAGCTGGATCAACCAATTGGTCATTGAAAAATGGCGTGGGCGGCTGGTGGCGCTGTACGGCAGCAGCTACGCCCTGAGCCAGTTGTCCGGCCCGCTGCTGTTGGGCGCGCTGGGGACCGATCATGACTACGGGTTCTGGGTGGGCGTCGGTCTGCTGGTGGTCGCACCTTTGTTGTTGCTGGGCCGCAGCGGTGCGCCCAGCAGTGAGGCCGGCAACGTCACGTTCAGTGATTTATGGACGTTCTGCCGCGGCTTGCCAGCGATTGCCTGGGCGGTCTCGTTGTTCGCTGCGTTCGAGGCGATGATTCTCACGTTGCTGCCGGTGTATTGCCTGCGCCAGGGTTTTACGGCTGACATCGCGCTGGCGATGGTCAGCACCGTGGTGGTCGGTGACGCCTTGCTGCAATTGCCCATCGGCGCCTTGGCCGACCGCGTGTCTCGCCGGGCTCTGTTGACGGGGTGTGCGGTGGCATTGATGTTATCGAGCCTGGCGGTTCCGCTGCTGATCGATACCCTGCTGATCTGGCCGTTGTGGGTGCTGTTCGGCGCCAGCGCGGGCGGTTTGTTCACGTTGTCGCTGATCCTGATCGGCGAGCGTTACCGCGACGATGCGCTGGTGCGGGCCAACGCCCATGTCGCGCAACTGTGGGGGCTCGGTTGCCTGGTCGGCCCGCTGGTGGCGGGGGCGGGCAGCCAATGGATCAGCGGCCATGCGCTGCCTTTGTTCATGGCGGCGGGGGCGTTCGGGCTGGTGATCCTGCTGTTTCGCCAAGGGGCGTTTGGGAGCACGCAGGCTGCCTGAACATCCCGAAACCCTGTAGCAAGGGGGCTTTTGTGGCGAGGGAGCTTGCTCCCGCTCGGTTGCGCAGCAACCGCAAAGCCGGGACTGCTTCGCAGTCCAGCGGGAGCAAGCTCCCTCGCCACAAAAGCGGTCTGCCACAAGGCAGGCTGTCCACAAAAGGTCTGCCACAAAAGCGACCTGTCCGCCTCTAAAGCATCCGCTCCAGTCCGATCGTCGTGCTGAACCAGGCATTGAACCGGCGCCACCAACTGCCCGGTTCGCGGGCCAGGTCGTGGGTCTGGCCGTTGTCTTCGGTGGTCCACACAAGCGTTCCATCTTCCAGCCTCGCCTGGTAGCTCAAGGCCGGCGCCATGCCTTGCAAGGCCAGCTCACGGACTTGTCCGGCGAGTTCAGGGCTGTCCACCAGCACGCCGACTTCGGTGTTCCACAGCACCGAACGCGGGTCGAAATTGAACGAGCCAATGAAGGATTTCTGCTGGTCGAAGATGATCGCCTTGCTGTGCAGGCTGGAGTCCGATTCGCCGTAGGACTTGCTGTAGAACAAGTGAGCGCTGCCGCCGGTGTCGCCCGGTTGCCGTCGCAACTCGAACAGGCGCACGCCATGTTGCAGCAGGGCCTTGCGGTACGGCGCGTAGCCGCCGTGCACGGCGGGCACGTCGGTGGCTTCCAGGGAATTGGTCAGCAGGCTCACCGACACACCGGCGTCGGCGCGACTGGTCAGGTACACCAAGCCTGGCTGGCCGGGGACGAAGTAGGCGGAAATCATGATCAGTTCTTTGCTGACGCCCGTCAGTTCGGGGGCCAGTTGAGTGGTCAGCAATAGCTGCGGGTCCGGTTCACCCTTGGCCAGCACTTTACTGGGCGCGTCCCACAGCGCCTGGTTCCAGGCCCAGATCAACTGGTCGCGCCACGTATCCAGGCGCGGTTGGGTCTTGTAGGCAGTCAATTGCTGGTAAAGCGCGTGGTTTTCCTTGTGGGTCTGCTCCAGCGACTCTTGCAGGCGCAGCCGACTGTTGGCCAGGTCCTTGGGCGTGGGGCGATGGGACAGGAACTGTTCGATGGGTTTGCTCAGGGCGCTGTTCCAGTACTGGTCGAAACTGTGCCCCAATTGTTCGGCCACCGGACCGACGCCGAGCAGGTCGATGTCGGTGAAGTTCAGGTTGGGTTCGGCGTCGAAATACTCATCGCCCAGGTTGCGGCCGCCGACGATGGCCATGCTGTTGTCGGCCAGCCACAGCTTGTTGTGCATCCGCCGGTGTTGCAGCGACAGGTTGAACAGGCGCCCGAGGCCACGGGTCACGCCGGTAGCGCGTCCGAGGTGCAGCGGATTGAACAGGCGGATCTGGATCTGTGGGTGAGCGGCAAGGGTCGCGATGATCTGGTCGAGGCCATCGCTGGTGGTGTCGTCCAGCAGGATTCGCACGCGCACGCCGCGGTCGGCGGCCTTGAGCAATTCATCCACCAGCATTCGCGTACTGATGCCGTCGTGGACGATGTAGTACTGCAAGTCCAGGCTGCCTTGGGCGTTGCGAATCAGCTCGGCCCGGGCGGTAAAGGCCTCGGTGCTGTCCGATAGCAGCCGAAAGCCCGAGCGTCCTTCGTGGGGCGCGGCCTGGGCCTGGACCGAGCGGCCGAACGAGGATTCAGTGGCGGGCAAGGCCTGGGAGGGCTCACGGGTGACATCAAGACCGGCGCAGCCGCTCAGCAGTGAGGCGACTAACAGCAACGCAGGCAGGATCGGTCTGGATCTCACGTAGGATCGTTCCGCTTGTTGGTAGTGATCGGCTGTTGGGTGCTGCTTCCCTGGTTAACGTTCAGACGACATCGTGCTGGGTTTCGTTCAACAGTGCGATGGCGGCCGCTCCGACCTTGCGCACAGCCTCTTCGATCTGGGCTGTTGGCTTGGCAGCGTAGTTCATCCGCAGGCAGTTGCGGTACTTGCCCGATGCCGAAAAGATGCTGCCGACAGCGACCTGCACGCCTTGGTCCAGCAGGACCCGATTGAGCTTCAGCGTATCGAAGCCGTCGGGCAGTTCCACCCACAGCATGAAACTGCCCCGCGGGCGGCTGGCACGGGTACCCGCTGGAAAATAGCGGCTGACCCAGTCAATCATCACGTCGCGATTGCGCTGGTATTGCGTGCGCATCCGCCGTAAATGGGGTTCGAAATGCCCGCCCTTGAGAAACTCGGCAATGGCGATCTGCGGCTGTGGCGCGGTAGAGCCGGTGCTGATGTATTTCATGTGCAGCACCCGCTCCAGATACCGGCCTGGTGCGACCCAACCAATGCGCAGGCCAGGCGCCAGGGTCTTGGAAAACGAACTGCAGAGTAAGACGCGGCCGTCTTCATCGAATGACTTGATGGTGCGTGGGCGAGGGTAGGTGTAGGCCAATTCCCCATACACGTCATCTTCAATGATCGCCACGTCGAAGCGTTGCGCCAGGTTCAGCAGCGCGCGTTTATTGGCGTCGGGCATGATGTAGCCCAGTGGGTTGTTGCAGCTGGGAGTCAACTGTATGGCCTTGATGGGCCATTGCTCCAGGGCCAGTTCCAGCGCATCCAGGCTGATGCCGGTAAGCGGGTCGGTGGGGATTTCCAGGGCTTTCATGCCCAGGCCCTTGAGGGTTTGCATGGCCCCGTGAAAGCTGGGTGAGTCCACCGCGACGATATCGCCTTGTTCGCAGGTGGCGCGGATGCTGACCGACAGGGCTTCGTGACAGCCGGTGGTGACGATCAGGTCATTGGGGCCCAATTGGCAGCCGGAGTCCAGCGACAGCCGGGCGATCTGCTCGCGCAATGCGAGGTTGCCGTAGATGTTGTCGTAATACAGGCCCGGCATGTCTTGTCGGCGGCTGATCTGCGCCAGGCTGCGTAGCAGCGGTTTCATGGTCGGCGAATGGATATCGGGCATGCCTCGGCCCAGTTGCACCACGTCCGGGCGCGGCACGGCGCGTATCAGTTCCAGCACCTGGTCCCATTGGGAAATGTCCACGGGGCGCTGGGCCGGGCGGCCAATCACCGGCAGGTCCGGCAGTTCACGGCTCACGGGTACGAAATAACCTGACTTGGGTCTCGGCATCGCCAGCCCGCTGTCCTCCAGCACGCGATAGGCCTGCTGCACCGTACTCAAGCTGACCCCATGCTCCGTGCTCAATGCCCGTACAGAAGGCAGCCGGTCGCCAGGACGGTAGAAGCCCTGTTCGATGCGGGTGCCGAGCAGTTCGGCGAGGTTCACGTAGAGGGTCATGGTGCGCTCCCGATGAGATGAGCAACTGCAACCGATACAGTTGGGTTGGAAAATGACGATTCAGTACCGTAAATACCAAATCTGTATGCTTATAAAAGAATTAGGTTGAATCTGTATTGCTTTTGGCCGTCCGCGCATCATGAAACCTCTGGCTACCCAAGTAAACAGGAGCGATCGAAATGAACGGCTTGAGCGATGTGCGGCTGACGTTACACAGTCAGGAACTGGCGGCAGGGCAAGAGAAAGGGCTGCGCAGCGCAACATTGCGCAATGCACCGTCCGGCCTGGGTCGCTGGGGCCTGTTCTGGCATCGTCTGCATACACGCAAGGCCTTGTTGGAACTTACACCCGAACAGTTGCGTGACGTCGGGCTGAGCCGAGAGCAGGCGCGGGAGGAGGGGCTGAAGCCGTTCTGGCGGCTTTGACGTGATCAAGAACCTGTGGCGAGGGAGCTTGCTCCCGCTCGGTTGCGCAGCGACCGCAAAATCGTAGGGTCGCTGCGCAACCCCGCGGGAGCAAGCTTCCTCGCCACGGTTGTTGGGTTAGACCAACTCTTTCAACCGATGCCACAACATCCCCAACGCCAACAACGGTGAGCGCAAATGCTTGCCACCCGGGAAAGTCATGTGCGGGACTTGGGCGAACAGGTCGAAACCGCTGCTCTGCTGCCCGCTAATGGCTTCGGCCAACAATTTGCCAGCCAGGTGCGTGGCATTCACGCCGTGGCCGGAATAGGCTTGGGCGTAATACACATTGGGTTGGTCCTTGAGCCGGCCGATCTGCGGCAAGCGGTTGGCACCGATGCCAATCATCCCGCCCCATTGATAGTCGATTTCCACGCCCGCCAACTGCGGGAACACCTTGAGCATCTTCGGACGCATGTAGGCGCCAATGTCCTGCGGGTCGCGGCCGGAATAGTGACAGGCCCCGCCGAACAACAAGCGACGATCGGCCGAAAGCCGGTAGTAATCCAATGCCACCCGTTGGTCGCAGACCGCCATGTTCTGCGGCAACAACGCCTGTGCCTGCGCCTGGCTCAAGGGTTCGGTGGCGATGATGTAGCTGCCGGCCGGCAACACTTTACCGCCGAGTTGCGAGTTGAGTCCGTTGAGGTAGGCGTTGCAGCCCAGAACCAGCGTCTTGGCGTGGACCGAGCCCTGTTGGGTGTGCACTTTCACTTCAGGGCCGTAGTCGATACGCGTGACCGCCGATTGCTCGAACAGCCGGACCCCCAGTTGCTGCGCGGCGGCGGCTTCGCCCAAGGCCAGGTTAAGCGGATGCAGATGGCCCGAGCCCATGTCGATCAATCCGCCGACGTAGCGATCCGAGCCTACGACGCTGTGCATTTCGTCGGCTTGCAGCAGTCGGATCGGGTGGCGATAACCGAGGCTGCGCAGTTCTTCGGCGTCTTCGGCGAAGCCTTCCAGATCGCCGGGCTTGTTGGCGAGGTCGCAGTAGCCCCAGGTGAGGTCGCAAGGAATCTGGAAGCGCTCGACCCGCTGCCGAACGATTTCCACCGCCTCAAGGCCCATGAGCTTCATCTGGCGCACACCGTCGGTGCCGATGATGGGCGCGAACTGGTCGAGGCCATGGCCGACGCCGCGGATCAATTGGCCGCCGTTGCGCCCGCTGGCGCCCCAGCCGATCCGGTGCGCCTCCAGCAGCGCCACGCTCATGCCGCGTTCAGCCAGTTCGATCGCCGTGTTCAACCCGGAGAACCCGCCGCCGACGACGCAGACGTCCACCCGCAACTCCCCCTGCAACACCGGATGGTCCGGTTGCGGCAGGCTGCTGGCGGCGTAGTAAGAGGCGGCGTGCGCGTGGTTCGGGACAGGTTGCTGAACACGGGCGTTCATGTGCGTAATCCTGATTGTTCTGTTTGAGAAATTTTACGGAGCATAAGCCGGGGATTCCTCCCCGGGCAACACCGGTCGGTTGGCGCTGTCTGGTCCGCGGCTTTTAAGGCAGAATCCCGGACAGTCCTTCTCGGTAACCGTCTCGATGAGCTGCAACAGTCAAAAAATTCGTACGCTACGCCAGCAGATTCCCTCGTTCGAGTGCGTACCGGGCTGCCATGACTGCTGCGGTCCGGTCACCACCTCGCCCGAGGAAATGGCCCGCTTGCCTCGCAAGACCCGCGCCGAACAGGATGCGGCCATGGAAGCGCTCGACTGCGTGCACCTGGGGCCCAACGGTTGCACGGTCTACGACGAGCGTCCGCTGATCTGTCGGCTGTTCGGCACCACGGCGACCTTGCCGTGTCCCAATGGCCGGCGACCGGTGGAACTGATTCATCCGCGTGTGGAGAAGCAGATTCATGAGTACATGGCCAGTACCCGGCAGGTGTTGGTCTAGCAGGCAGGGATACCGAGTCGCGGCCTTCGCGAGCAGGCTCGCTCCCACAATGGAACTCTGTTGCCCACAAGAAGGTAATCACCACCGCACGATGTGGGAGCGAGCTTGCTCGCGAAAGCGGTCCTCCAGGCAACCATTGCCTGGAGCCAGGCTCAATCCGGAATCGGCAGGTTCAAGCTCTCCTTCACTTCTTCCATCACGATGTAGCTCTTGGATTCGCGCACGTGCGGCAACTTGAGCAGGATGTCCCCCAACAGTTTGCGGTACGACGCCATCTCGGAAATCCGTGCTTTCACCAGGTAGTCGAAATCCCCTGACACCAGGTGACATTCCAGCACGTGAGGCAATTTCAGCACGGCGCGTCGGAACTCTTCGAAGGTGTCGCCGGATTTGTAGTCGAGGCTGATTTCGACAAACACCAGCAGGCTGCCCTTCAAGTGCTGCGGGTTGAGCCGGGCGTTGTAGCCCATGATGATCCCTTCGCGCTCCAGGCGCCGTACCCGCTCGGTACAGGGCGTGGTGGAGAGGCCGACCTTTTCCCCCAGCTCGGTGAAGGAGATCCGTCCGTCCGCCTGGAGGATCCGCAGGATGTTGCGGTCGATCTTGTCCAGCTCGCGTTTGGTCTGGGTGTTGGTACGCACAGGTGATGCGCCTCCATGAAAAGGGGTTTTGCCGAGAATTCTCGCCAAATATAGGTGTTTATATAGTGAAAAGCACTGGCTGATCTTTTTTACACTGCGCCCATCAAAGCTATGTACAACAAACGTCAGCGGTTATCCGCGATGAGGGCATCAACATGCGCGTTCTGGTCTTGGGTAGCGGCGTCATCGGTACCGTCAGTGCTTATTACCTGGCTCGTGCCGGGTTTGAAGTGGTGGTGGTCGACCGTCAGCCAGCACCTGCCATGGAAACCAGTTTCGCCAATGCCGGCCAGGTGTCGCCGGGTTATGCCTCGCCGTGGGCCGCGCCGGGCGTACCGCTCAAGGCCATCAAATGGCTGCTGCAACGCCATGCGCCACTGGCGATCAAGGCCACTGCCGACGTTGATCAATACCTGTGGATGGCACAGATGCTGCGCAATTGCACCGCCAACCGCTACGCAATCAACAAGGAGCGCATGGTCCGCCTGTCGGAGTACAGCCGCGACTGCCTCGACGAGCTGCGCGCCGAAACCGGCATCGCCTACGAAGGCCGTAGCCTGGGGACTACGCAGTTGTTCCGCACCCAGGCCCAGCTCGATGGCGCGGCAAAAGATATCGCCGTGTTGAAAGAGTCCGGCGTGCCGTTCGAAGTGCTCGACCGCGAAGGCATCGCCCGGGTCGAGCCGGCCCTGGCCAATGTCACCGACATCCTGGCGGGTGCCTTGCGCTTGCCCAACGACCAGACCGGCGACTGCCAGATGTTTACCACGCGCCTGGCGGAAATGGCGGTGAAGCTGGGCGTGCAATTCCGCTTCGGCCAGGACATCCAGCGCCTGGACTTCGCGGGTGATCGCATCAACGGCGTGTGGATCGACGGCAAGCTGGAAACCGCCGACCGTTATGTGCTCGCCCTGGGCAGCTATTCGCCGCAACTGCTCAAGCCCCTCGGGATCCGTGCACCGGTGTATCCGCTCAAGGGTTACTCCCTGACCGTGCCGATCACCAACCCGGCCATGGCACCGACCTCGACCATTCTCGACGAAACCTACAAGGTCGCGATCACCCGCTTCGACAATCGCATTCGGGTAGGCGGCATGGCGGAAATCGCCGGTTTTGACCTGTCCCTCAACCCACGTCGGCGCGAAACCCTGGAGATGATCGTCAACGACCTTTATCCTCAGGGCGGCGACCTGGCCCAGGCCAGTTTCTGGACCGGCTTGCGTCCGACCACCCCGGACGGCACGCCAATCGTAGGCGCCACACCGTTCAAGAATCTGTTCCTGAACACAGGCCATGGCACCCTTGGATGGACCATGGCCTGTGGTTCCGGTCGCCTGTTGGCCGACCTGATGGCAAAGAAAAAGCCGCAGATCAGCGCCGAAGGCCTCG
Source organism: Pseudomonas sp. Z1-12 (assembly GCF_051132015.1). Lineage (NCBI taxonomy): Bacteria > Pseudomonadati > Pseudomonadota > Gammaproteobacteria > Pseudomonadales > Pseudomonadaceae > Pseudomonas > Pseudomonas sp. Z1-12. The sequence continues at coordinate 6,526,219 of NZ_CP071647.1, read as the reverse complement.
ATATTTCCCGTTACGGCAGCAAACCCCAGGAGTCTGCAAAACATGTCAATCCAGCGCCAGCTCACCAATGACCGCATGAGCCAGGTTGTCGTGCACAACGGCACCGTTTACCTGGCCGGGCAGGTCGGCGACGACATGAACGCCGGTATTGAGCAGCAGACCCGCGAATGCCTGGCCAATATCGAACGCTTGCTGGACCTGTCCGGGACTGACAAGACGCGGCTGTTATCGGTGACGATCTACCTGAAGGACATCAAGGCCCATTTCGCAGGCATGAATGCCGTCTGGGACCAATGGTTGCCCAAAGGCGTCGCCCCGGCCCGTGCCACGGTTGAGGCCAAGCTGTGTGAACCGGAGATTCTGGTGGAGCTGTCCGTCGTGGCCGCGCTGCCTTAATCCCCGGCCGAAACGATCCCTCTTCCGGCGCTGCGGGCGGTTCATGCCGTCAGCCCGCGCCGGTTTTTTATTGATGACCGCCTAGAAGCCTGCCGCCATGCGTCCTGCCCGTGCCCTGATCGATCTCCAAGCCCTGCGTCACAACTACCAATTGGCCCGCGAAGTCACGGGGGCCAAAGCCCTTGCGGTGATCAAGGCCGATGCCTACGGGCACGGCGCGGTGCGTTGCGCCGAGGCGCTGCAGGACATGGCGGACGGGTTTGCCGTGGCCTGCATCGAAGAGGCCCTGGAATTGCGGGCCGGCGGGATTCGTGGGCCGATCCTGTTGTTGGAAGGGTTCTTCGAAGCCGATGAGTTGCCACTGATCGTCGAGCACGATTTCTGGTGCGTGGTGCATTCGTTGTGGCAGCTTGAAGCGATTGAAAAAGCCCCTCTGAGCCAGCCGATCACCGTCTGGCTCAAGCTCGATTCCGGCATGCACCGGGTCGGCCTGCATCCGACGGATTACCAAGCGGCCTACCGTCGCCTGCTCGCCAGCGGCAAAGTGGCGAAGATTGTGTTGATGAGCCACTTCGCCCGTGCCGATGAACTGCACGATCCCAGCAGTACCGAGCAGTTGGCGATCTTCGACAAAGCCCGCCAGGGCCTGGTGGCGCCGATCAGCCTGCGCAATTCACCGGCGGTGCTGGGCTGGCCGCAGATACCCAGCGACTGGGTGCGCCCGGGCATCATGCTCTACGGGGCCACGCCTTTTGATGAGCCCAACGCTGTCGCCTCGCGCTTGCAACCGGTGATGACCCTGGAGTCGAAGATCATCAGCGTGCGTGAATTGCCTGCCGGCGAGCCGGTGGGCTATGGCGCTCGCTTCGTGACCACGCAACCGACCCGGGTGGGCGTGGTCGCCATGGGTTATGCCGACGGCTACCCACGCCAGGCCCCCACCGGTACGCCGGTGCTGGTGGAGGGGCAGCGCAGCCAGTTGGTGGGCCGGGTGTCGATGGACATGCTGGCTGTCGACTTGACCCATGTCCCCCAGGCCGGGTTCGGCTCGACCGTGGAATTGTGGGGCAAGCACATCCTCGCCAGCGATGTCGCCAAGGCCGCTGACACGATTCCTTATCAGATTTTCTGCAACCTGCGGCGGGTGCCACGGCTCTATTCCGGGGCCTGACACGAAGCGCCGCCTACCGAAAGTCGCTTCACCGCACGGGATTCGGGTCAAAGTGTTGTAAATACTGAACGCTGTCGCCATGATAACGCTCACTTTCCACACAACCTGATTCCCTGGAGGCTCCAGCATTGGACGTCGGTGAACGACTGCAATCCATTCGTAAACTCAAAGGCCTTTCCCAGCGTGAACTCGCCAAGCGCGCGGGCGTCACCAACAGCACTATTTCGATGATCGAGAAGAACAGCGTCAGCCCCTCGATCAGCTCGCTGCGTAAGGTCCTTGGCGGGATTCCCATGTCCATGGTCGAATTTTTCTCCGAAGAGATCCTCCAGGAGAAACCGACCCAGATCGTCTACAAAGCCAACGAACTGATCGACATCTCCGACGGCGCCGTGACCATGAAACTGGTGGGCAGGGCACATCCGAGCCGGGCGATTGCCTTCCTCAATGAAATCTATCCACCGGGTGCCGATACCGGTGAAGAGATGCTCACCCACGAGGGCGAGGAAACCGGGATCCTGGTGGAAGGGCGGCTGGAATTGGTGGTCGGCGTCGAAACCTTCGTGCTCGAAGCCGGCGACAGCTATTATTTCGAAAGCACCAAGCCGCACCGTTTCCGTAATCCGTTTGACGTGCCGGCGCGACTGATCAGCGCAGCCACACCGGCCAATTTCTAGACCAAGAGGCGCCAGGCCCGCGTGGCCAAGGCGCCCGCTTGTTGGGCTGTCATGACAAACAAGACCCTTGCGACTTTGGGGTTGTTTCAGAGTGACAGGCTTACCGCTATACTTGCGCCCGCCTGCAAACCGTGGCCGCAGGCGTGACTAGCCACCATTGAGGGTGTACGCGTGAACCTAATTATGAAAATGCTGGCTGCACCAGCAACCGTATTGGCCCTATGGGCTGCGACCGCTCAAGCGGCGCCGAACGACGAAATCGCCAAGCGCCTTGAACCCGTCGGCCAGGTCTGCGTCCAGGGCAAGGAATGCAAGGGTATGGAAGTCGTGGCTTCGGCTGGCGGCGGGGCTGCCAAGACGCCGAAAGACGTGATCGCAAAACACTGCAACGCTTGCCACGGCACTGGCCTGCTGGGCGCGCCGAAAATCGGCGACAAGGCTGCCTGGAAAGAGCGCGCCGATCACCAGGGTGGTCTCGATGGCATCCTGGCCAAGGCAATTACTGGCGTGAACGCCATGCCGCCTAAAGGCACCTGCGCCGACTGCTCCGATGACGACCTCAAGGGCGCCATCAAAGAGATGTCTGGCCTGTAATACGCCAACATCTTTCACAAAAAAGCCGCTTACGAGCGGCTTTTTTGCGCCTGGGGTTTTTCGGGGCTGTTCATCGCAACCAAGACCCGGCAAGCTCGGTCCAACCCACATTCATGGAATGTCCCGGAGGGTCCGATGGTGCAGTTGTGTTCAATCGAACAGGCGGTGGATGACGTGCTCGAGCGCCTGCCGGCACATATTCACCTCGGCATGCCCCTGGGGCTGGGCAAGCCCAACCTGTTCGCCAACGCGCTGTACCGGCGCATCGCAGAACTGCCCGAACGACAGCTGACCCTCTACACCGCCCTGAGCCTGGGCCGGCCGAACCTGGGCGATGGTTTGCAGAAGCGCTTCCTCGAACCCTTTATCGAACGGGTCTTCGGCGATTACCCCGAGCTGGATTTCTTGGCGGACCTGCAGCGGGACAGCCTGCCGGCCAACATCCGCGTCCAGCAATTCTTCATGCAGCCCGGCAGCCTGCTGCATAGCACGTCGGCCCAGCAGGACTACGTCAGCAGCAACTACAGCCATGCGGCCCGGGACATCAATGCCGCCGGCTTGAACCTGGTGGCGCAGCTGGTGGCGAGCGACCCGGAGCACCCGGATCGCCTGAGCCTGAGCTGCAACCCGGACATCACCCTCGATCTGCTGCCGATGATCGCCAAGCGACGCGAGGCCGGGGAGACCATTCTCATGGTGGGCCAGGTCCACAGCGACTTGCCCTACATGCCCGGCGACGCTGAAGTCGGCATCGACGCTTTCGACCTGTTGATCGACGAAAAGGACAGCCACTCGTTGTTCTCCACGCCGAACATGCCGGTGGGTTTCCAGGACCATTTGATCGGCCTGCACGCCAGTACGCTGGTGCGCGATGGCGGTACGTTGCAGATCGGTATCGGCTCGATGGGCGACGCATTGACCGCGGCACTGCTGGCGCGCCAGGCCGATAACGCCGGCTACCAGGCGTTGCTGGCGGACCTGAACCTTAGCCAGTGGGCGCAGTTGATCGAGCGTGAGGGCGGGGTCGAGCCGTTTGCCAAAGGGCTTTACGGTTGCAGTGAAATGTTCGTCAACGGTTTGCTGGCGCTGGCGGAGGCCGGGATCATCCGGCGCAAGGTCTACCCCGACGAGGCGACCCAGGAGCGGGCCAATGCCGGGACGCTCGACGAGGCGGCGCAACCCGACGGCATCTGCATACACGGCGGATTCTTCCTCGGCCCGCGCAGTTTTTACGAGCGCCTGCGCGAGCTGCCGCAAAGCCGTCTGCGCGAATTCAACATGACGCGCATCAGTTACATCAACGAGCTGTACGGCCAGGAACAGCTCAAGCGCCTGCAACGCCTCGATGCCCGTTTCATCAACACGGTTTTCACCATGACCCTGATGGGCGCCGGGGTGGCCGATCAGTTGGAAGATGGGCGGGTGCTCAGCGGTGTGGGCGGGCAGTACAACTTCGTTGCCCAGGGCCATGCGCTGGAGGGCGGGCGCTCGATCCTGCTGCTGCGCAGTTGGCGTGAGGCCGGGGGCGAGATCAGCTCGAACATCGTCTGGGAGTATGGCCATTGCACGATTCCCCGGCACCTGCGGGACATCGTGGTCACCGAATACGGCATCGCCGACCTGCGCGGCAAGACCGACGCGGCGGTGATCGAGGCGTTACTGAACATCAGCGACTCACGCTTCCAGCCCGGGTTGATCGAGCAGGCGCAAAAGGCCGGCAAGCTGCCGAAGGATTTCCGTCTCGATCCGCGGTTCGCCGACAACACCTCGGAGCGCTTGCAGGCGATCCAGGCACGTCATCCGAACCTGTTTCCCGAGTACCCGCTGGGCTGTGATTTCGATGGGCTGGAGCGGGACCTATTACGGGCGCTGAACTGGCTCAAGAGCAAGTTCAAGCTCACCGAGCTCCTGGAGCTGGGCAAAGCCGCGCTGGATGCACCGGAGCCCTGGGAATATGCCGGGCATCTGGAGCGGATGCAGTTGACCAGTCCTGAAGGGTTGAAGGAGGAATTGGCCCAGCGGCTGCTGCTGGCGGGGCTCAAGGCGACTGTGCAACAACAATCAACCTGAAACCCCTGTGGGAGCGAGCTTGCTCGCGATGGCGGTATATCTGTTACCTAAAGGGTGCCTGACAGACTGCTATCGCGAGCAAGCTCGCTCCCACAGGGGCACAGGGGCACAGGGGCACAGGGGCACAGGGGCACAGGGGCACAGGGGCACAGTGATCAGTCGATGAAAGTCACAACCCCACCCGCCAGCGACTTCACTCGGGCCAACGACTCGACGCGATAGCCCTGGGCATCCAATTCCGCGCGGCCGCCCTGGAATGACTTCTCGATCACGATCCCCAAGCCTGCCACGGTGGCGCCGGCCTGCTTGATGATGGAGATCAGCGCCTGGGAGGCTTTGCCGTTGGCCAGGAAGTCATCGATGATCAGCACCCGGTCACTGCTGGTCAGGTGACGCGGGCTGATGGCGACGGTGCTTTCGGTCTTCTTGGTGAACGAATACACGGTGGCCGACAGCAGGTTCTCCGTCAGGGTCAGGGACTGTTGCTTGCGGGCGAAGATCACCGGCACGCCAAGGTTCAGCCCGGTCATGATCGCCGGGGCAATGCCCGAGGCTTCGATGGTGACGATCTTGGTAATGCCAGAATCCTTGAACAGCGCGGCGAATTCGTCGCCGATCAGCTTCATCAATTGCGGGTCGATCTGGTGGTTGAGAAACGCATCGACCTTCAGGACCTGGTCGGACAGCACGATGCCTAGCTCGCGGATTTTCTGGTGCAGGGCTTCCATGAAGCCTCCTCTGATGGCGCGTGGGCGCCTGAAGTCGGTAAAAAAGTAGTCGATTCTAGCGCTTTAACATCGCGCGTATATCCGCCAGGGCACTGTTGCCGCGAACGACTTTGACTTCCGTCGGCGTGTCGTCGTTGCCTTCCCAGGCCAGGTCGTCCGGCGGCAGTTCATCGAGAAAGCGGCTCGGTGCGCAGTCGATCACTTCGCCGTATTGCTTGCGCTTGGCGGCGAAGGTGAAGGCCAGCGTCTGGCGTGCCCGGGTAATGCCGACATAGGCCAGGCGTCGTTCTTCCTCGATGGTGTCGGCCTCGATGCTGGAACGGTGCGGCAGGATTTCCTCTTCCATGCCCATGATGAACACGTAGGGAAACTCCAGGCCCTTGGAAGCATGCAGCGTCATCATCTGCACGCCTTCGGCGCCTTCTTCCTCTTCCTGCTGGCGCTCGAGCATGTCCCGCAGCACGAGTTTGCCGATGGCGTCCTCGACCGTCATGTCGCCGTCTTCGTCTTTTTCCAGGGTGTTCTTCAACGCCTCGATCAGGAACCAGACGTTGCTCATGCGGTAGTCGGCAGCCTTGTCGCTGGAGCTGTTGGTGCGCAGCCAGTTCTCATAGTCGATATCCATGACCATGCTGCGCAGCGCTGAGATCGGATCTTCCCCGGCGCACTGCTCACGGACCTTGTCCATGAAGCGCTTGAAGCGCGCCAGGCGATCGGTGAAGCGGCTGTCCAAGTGTTCGCCCAGGCCGATTTCATCGGTGGCGGCGTACATCGAGATCTTGCGCTCGGTGGCGTAGTTGCCGAGTTTTTCCAGGGTGGTCGAACCGATTTCCCGGCGCGGCACGTTGATTACCCGCAGGAAGGCGTTGTCGTCGTCCGGGTTCACGATCAGGCGGAAGTAGGCCATCAGGTCCTTCACTTCCTGGCGCCCGAAAAAGCTGTTGCCCCCTGACAGGCGATAAGGCACCTGGTGATGCTGCAATTTCAGCTCGATCAGCTTGGCCTGGTAGTTGCCGCGGTACAGGATCGCAAAGTCGCTGTACGGCCGGTCGGTGCGCAGGTGCAGGCTGAGGATTTCCATGGCCACGCGCTCGGCTTCGGCGTCTTCGTTGCGGCAACGGATCACGCGGATCTCGTCGCCGTGGCCCATCTCGCTCCACAGCTGCTTTTCGAACTCGTGGGGGTTGTTGGAAATCAGCACGTTGGCGCAGCGCAGGATGCGGCTGGTGGAGCGGTAGTTCTGCTCCAGCATCACCACTTTGAGCGACGGGTAGTCCTCTTTGAGCAACATCAGGTTTTCCGGTCGCGCGCCGCGCCAGGCGTAGATCGACTGGTCATCGTCACCCACCACGGTGAACTGGTTGCGCTTGCCGATCAGTAGCTTCACCAGCAGATACTGGCTGGCGTTGGTGTCCTGGTATTCGTCCACCAGCAGGTAACGGACCTTGTTCTGCCATTTTTCGAGAATGTCGGCGTGGTCCTGGAACAGCTTGACCGGCAACAGGATCAGGTCGTCGAAGTCCACCGCGTTGAACGCCTTGAGCGTGCGCTGGTAATGGGTATAGACGATGGCGGCCGTCTGCTCCTTGGGGTTGCGGGCGTTTTCCAGGGCCTCGGGCGGCAGGATCAGGTCGTTTTTCCAGGCGCCGATCATGTTCTTGATCTCATCCACGCCGTCGTCGCCCGAATATTCCTTCTGCATGATGTCGGTCATCAGGGCCTTGACGTCGGTCTCGTCGAAAATCGAGAAGCCCGGTTTGTAGCCCAGCCGCGCGTGTTCCTTGCGGATGATGTTCAGGCCCAGGTTGTGGAAGGTACAGACCGTCAGGCCGCGACCTTCGCCGGCGCGCAGCAGGCCGCCGACCCGCTCTTTCATTTCCCGGGCGGCCTTGTTGGTGAAGGTCATGGCGACGATGTACTGGGCGCGGATGCCACAATTCTGGATCAGGTGCGCGATCTTGCGGGTGATCACGCTGGTCTTGCCGGAGCCTGCACCGGCGAGCACCAAAAGAGGGCCGCCGACATAGTTCACGGCTTCTTGCTGCCGGGGATTGAGTCGGGACATGACAGGGTTCAGGGAGTCGTTTGCGAAATGGGCCGGCATTTTAACAGGCTCAGAGAATTGTGCTGCTCTGTCCGACTTGTGACGCACACAGGATTGTCATTTGCCGCTTTTGTCACTTTCACGCAGGATGTGGAGCCAATTGGGTCCTGCGTAGCATTTCGAGCGGAAAAAACCACCGAAAAGCGCGTGTTTGAGAACCATTGGCATTGGTCATTGCCCATCGGCAGGTCATAATGCCCGGCGCCTACCACCTTGCAGAGTCTAGGGAGTCAGCTTGTCAACGCCTGTCGAACCCTTGCGTTTGCTGTTATTGGCCCAAGAGCCAGAGTGGGCAGCAATCTTGCGCGAGGGCCTGGTGCCCTTGGGGCCCTCGGTCGTGTTGATCAGCGCTCCGAGCTGGGAGTCAGTCTGCAGCCTGTTCGAAGACAATCGCAATGCGGTGTTGCTGACCGTTGCGGCGTTGCAACCGGCGCCGGGTCGTTGCAGCCTGCCAACCATCCTGTTGCTTGAGCACGAGCCGGCGGCTGCCCCCGACGGTGTCAGCGACTGGCTGGTGCGCGACGTGCTCGACAGTGCGACCCTGCGTCGTTGCCTGCGCCATGTGCGTGAACGCGGCGTGCTGGAAAACACCTTGCAGCGCCTCGCCGAACAGGACCCGTTGACAGGCATCGCCAATCGCCAGGGCTTCCAGACCTTGCTGGCGGCGCGCCTGGCGGAAAACGACGGCCGTGGCCTGGCGCTCGGTCACCTGGACCTGGACAACTTTCGCCACGCCAACGACGCCCTCGGCCACCAGGCCGGTGACCGCTTGATCCTGCAAGTGGTGTCGCGGCTCAAGAGCTCGCTCGAGGCCGGCGATCAACTGGCGCGATTGGGCAGTGATGAATTCGCCCTGTTGATCGACACCCGCCGCGCACCACAGCGGGCCGAGTGGATGGCCGAGCGTATTACCGAGGCCTTGGCCGAACCCTATTGGGTGGACGGTGAAAGCTTGCTGATCGGCTGTAGTCTGGGCGTCGCCCATGCCCGCGCCCAGGCCGGCGCCGATCCGCTGATGTGGCACGCCCACATCGCCATGCAACAGGCCAAGAGCACCCAGGGCTGCACCTTTCATATCTTCAACGAGCGCATCAATCGCAATGCCCGCAGCCTCGCCGACCTGGAAAGCGAGCTGCGCCGGGCACTGCGCCGCGACGAGTTGGAACTGCATTACCAGCCCCGATTGAACCTCGATGGCGGCCACATCGTCGGCCTCGAAGCCCTGGTGCGCTGGCGTCATGGCGAGCGCGGCTTGCTGCCGCCGAGTGAGTTCGTGCCGCTGGCCGAACAGAGCGGCCTGATCGTGCCGCTGGGCTACTGGGTGATTTCCCGGGCGCTGCGGGACATGCAGGCCCTGCGCGAGCGAGGGCTGGCGCCGTTGCACATGGCGGTCAACCTGTCGTTCCGGCAGTTCCAGGACAGCCAGTTGCTGCCGACCTTGAGCCGGCTGATTGCCGAGCGGGGGGTCGAGGCGCAATGGCTGGAATTCGAACTCACCGAAACCGCCGTCATGCGCCGCAGCGAACTGGTCAAGCAGACCATGGATGCCTTGGGCCGCCTGGGGGTGCGTTTCTCCCTGGACGACTTCGGCACCGGCTTCTCGTCGTTCGTGCACCTCAACAGCCTGCCGATCGCCTTGCTCAAGATCGACAAGAGCTTCGTCGGCGGCATGGAACAGCGCGAAGAGAACCGCAAACTGGTGCACGCCATGATTAACCTGGCCCACAACCTCAACCTGGAGGTGGTGGCCGAAGGTGTGGAAACCCAGGAGCAACTGGATCTGCTACGTGGTTTCGGTTGCGACCAGGTGCAGGGTTTCCTGATCAGCAAGCCGTTGCCGTTGCCGGAGTTGGTTGAATATTTGACGTTCGAGGGTGATCAGCAGTCCACCCACGAAGTCGTGGTCTGACTCCTTTCCCTTGTGGGAGCGAGCTTGCTCGCGATAGCGGTGTGTCAGTCAAAATCGATGTGACTGACCTATCGCCATCGCGAGCAAGCTCGCTCCCACAGGGGGATGAGTTTCATTTGGCCTGGACCGCTTTGAAACTGGAACGCCCAGGCTCATTGCGAATCATCCGTTTCATCTTCCATTCGAACGCCAGCGTCAGGCTCACGGCCGCACAGGCCAGCCCCAGGGCCAGGCCCCACCAGACACCGGTTGGCCCCCAGTTCAGGTGGAAAGCCATCCACCACGCCGACGGCGCACCGATCAGCCAATAGCAACCCAGGCCCACCAGGAAGGTGGTCTTGGCGTCCTTGAGTCCGCGGATGCAGCCCATGGCGATGGTTTGCGTGCCGTCGAACAGCTCGAACCACGCCGCCACCGCCAGCAGGCTCACCGCCAGGTTGATCACCTCGCGAAACGCCGGGTCGTCGTGGTCCAGGAACAAGCCGATCAATTGATGGGGCAGCAACCAGAACACCATGGCGAACGCCAGCATCGCGGCCGCGCCGAAGCCGATCCCGACCCGCCCGGCCAGGCGCGCCATCAGTAGTTGCCCGGCGCCGTAGTGCTGGCCGATGCGCATGGTGATGGCGTAGGACATCCCGGCCGGCACCATGAACGCCACCGAGACGATTTGCAGGGCGATCTGGTGGGCCGCCAACGGCGTGCTGCCCATGGTGCCCATGCACAGCGCGGCGAACGCGAACAGCCCGACTTCCACTGCGTACGTGCCGCCAATCGGCAGGCCCAGGCGCCACAGTTCCTTGAGGTATTGGCGGTTGGGCCGCGACAGCCCATCCAGCAGCGGATAGGCACGGTAGGCCGGGTGCCGATGGATGTGCCAGGCCAGCGCCAGGGCCATGCAATTGGCGACGATGGCCGTGACCAGGCCGATGCCCATCAAGCCGAGTTTCGGCAGGCCGAACATGCCGGTGATGAGCGCGTAGTTGAGCAGGAAGTTGGCCACCGTACCGCCGAGGCTGATCACCATTACGGGGGTGGCTCGGCCGATGGCGCTGGTAAAGCCGCGCAGGGCCATGAAGCTCAGGTAGCCGGGCAGGGCGAATGGCAGCGCCAGCAGGAACTGCCCGGCGGACAGTACGTTGGTTTCGGTCTGGCCGAACATCAGCAGCACCGGCTTGAGGTTCCACAGCAGCAACCCGGCCATCAGCGCCATCAACCAGGCCAGCCATAATCCGGCCTGGGTCAGCCGGGTAGCGCCCTCGACATCGCCTGCGCCCTGGCGAATCGCAACCAGGGTGCCCACCGCGGCGATCACGCCGATGCAGAAGATCGACACGAACGAATAGGTGGCCGCCCCGAGCCCGCCACCGGCGAGGGCTTCGGGGCTCAGGCGCGCCATCATCACGGTGTCGGTGAGCACCATCAGCATGTGCGCCAACTGCGAGGCAATCAACGGCCCCGCCAGCCGCAGGATGGCCCAGAGTTCGGTACGCACCGGATGCCGCATGATCATCACGCTCCCTGTTCAAAGAAGGCAGTAAAACGACGATTCTCGGCGCTCTCGACGGATTGCACAAAAGGATAAAAAAGATCGCTGGCATGATTAAAACTCATGCTGGACGCGTTTCTGGTAGGGTTTGCAAACACCGCCATGGAGCTTTTGCGATGCCTCGTCGTCTTCCTCCGCTTTATGCGCTGCGGGCATTCGAAGCCGCGGCACGCTACAGCTCGTTCACCCGGGCCGCCGAAGAGTTGTCGATCACCCAGAGCGCCGTCAGCCGGCACATTCGCACGCTGGAAGATCACTTTGCCTGTCGGCTGTTCCAGCGCAGCGGTCGCAACCTGCAATTGACCGAGGCGGCACGGCTGCTGCTGCCGGGCGTGCGCGAGGGTTTCATGGCCCTGGAGCGGGCCTGCCACACCTTGCATGGCGAAGACGGCATCCTGCGCATGAAAGCGCCTTCTACCCTGACCATGCGCTGGCTGTTGGCGCGCCTGAGCCGTTTCCGGCATCTGCAGCCCGGCAACGAGGTGCAACTGACCAGTGCCTGGATGGACATCGATTCGGTGGACTTCAACGTCGAACCCTTCGATTGCGCCGTCTTGCTGAGTAACGGGCATTTTCCGGCGGACTGGGAGGCCAGTCTGCTGTTCCCCGAGGAGTTGATTCCGGTGGGCGCACCGAACCTGCTGAACGATCAGCCCTGGGATGTGGCGCGGTTGGCCAGCGCCGAACTGCTGCACCCGACGCCGGATCGCCGGGACTGGCGCAACTGGTTGCAACGCATGGGCCTGGCCGACAAGGTCTCGCTCAAGGGTGGGCAGGTGTTCGATACCCTGGAGCTGGGCATGATCGCGGCGGCACGCGGCTATGGGGTGTCCATGGGCGACCTGCTGATGGTGGCCGAGGACGTTGCCCAAGGGCGCCTGAGCCTGCCATGGCCGACGGCGGTTGCCAGTGGCGAGCACTATTACCTGGTCTGGCCGAAAACCCGGCCGGGAGGTGAACGTTTGCGTCGGCTCAGCGACTTTCTCCAGGGCGAGGTCAAGGCCATGCAATTGCCCGATGTGCAGCGTCTGGGCTGAAACGTTGCTGACACGCGGTTACTGATGGAAAGTGGCGTGCTAGCAACTTGGCATTAATCCGTCCAAACCGCTCAAGTATTTGGCTTTGCCGCCGAATCCGTGAAGATAGAACCCTCGTTCAGAAAGGGTCTACTTACACCTCACCCGAATAAAATGCCGAGCGTGCGACGTGATCAGGATGATCCGGTCTCTCGGCCAGGAGCCGTCATGTCTCAACCCCGCGCCCGGATCGCCTCGCAGCTAGGCCTTGCCCTTGCCGTGATACTGGCGGTCGTGATCTCCGGCAGTACCGTCTTCGCCCTGCGTTCGCTGGACACCGCCAACCTTGCCACCCGTGAAGAGCACTTGGCCAGCGAAGCGCGCCTGATGGCCGATCAGCTCAATACCTTCCACAGCACCTTGCGTGAGAGCACCCAGCGCTTGGCCGGCCTGTTCGAAAAGCGCTTCAGCGCGGGTTTGACCGTGCATCCGGACCAGCCGGTGACGGTGGCGGGCGTACAGACCCCAGGCTTGAACCTGGGCAGCGAAGTGTTGAACAACAACTTCAAGGAAGTGGATGACTTCAAAGCGATGACCGCCGGTGTGGCCACGGTATTCGTGCGCAGTGGCGACGATTTCATCCGCGTCAGCACCTCCGTCAGTAAACAGGACGGCACGCGGGCCATCGGCACCGTGCTCGATCGCGCCGGTCCAGCCTACGGTCCGGTGATCAGTGGGCAGAGCTACATCGGTCGGGCCCTGTTGTTCGGGCGCTTCTACATGTCGCAGTACACGCCCGTACGCGACAGCAGCGGCAAGATCATCGCCGTGTTGTATGTAGGCTTCGATTACACCGATGCGCAAAACGCGCAGTTCGAAAACCTCAAGCGTTTCCGCATTGGCCAGACCGGTTCGCTGGCCTTGTTGGATGAGCAAAACAAATGGCTGGTGCCGCCGGCAGGTGTACAGGCGCTGGATAACGCGACCACGGCCATTACGGGCCTGATCAAAAAACCGGGCAAGGCTGCGTTCTGGACCGATACCGCCGAAGATTTCTACAGCGTTGCCGTGCCGTTCGAGGGCGGGCCGTGGGCGGTGGTGGCGAGCATGCCGAAAACCGAGATCCGCGCCGTGACCTGGAGCGTCGGTACGCAGCTGGCCATTGGCAGCCTGCTGGCGATGCTGTTAGCGGTCGGCTCGGCGATGTGGTTGTTGCGTAGCAAATTGGCACCGCTGGGGGATCTGGTGCGCCAGGCCGAAGCATTGGGCGCTGGCGACCTGAGCGTGCGCCTGAACGTATCGAGCCATGACGAAATCGGTCAGCTGGCCCGTGCCTTCAACCAGATGAGCCAGGCCCTATCGACCATGGTCGAGCACATCCGCAAGGCCTCCCAGGAAGTCAACAGCCGCGCCCAGGCCCTGTCCGGGTTGTCCAGCGGGGCGTACGAGGGCATGGAGCAGCAGTCCGGCGAAATCACCAGCATGGCGGGCGCGGTGGAAGAGTTCAGTGCGACCTCCTTGAACATTGCCGACAACATGGGCAACACCGAGCGCCTGGCCCAGGAGAATGCCCAGCAAACCCGCATTGGCCGGACTTCGATGGATGAGGCGTCGTCGTCCCTGGAGCAAATTGCCGGCGCGCTGAACAGCACGGCCTCGGTCATCAATACCCTGGGCCAGCGTTCCCAGGAGATCGGCGGCATCGTCGGTGTCATCACCTCGATTGCCGAGCAGACCAACCTGCTGGCATTGAACGCCGCCATCGAGGCCGCCCGCGCTGGCGAGCAGGGCCGTGGTTTCGCCGTGGTGGCCGATGAAGTCCGCAGCCTGGCGTCCCGCACCCGCCAGGCCACAGACGAAATCTCCAGCATGATCAATAGCATCCAGCAGGAAACCGGCAATGCCATCAGCACGATGGAGCAGGGCAACCTGTTGATGCAGGAAGGCCTGTCGCGCAACGCCAACGTGGCCTCGGCCCTGGCGCGCATCGACGAGCAGAGTCGCTCGGCTGGCCAGCAATTCGCGGCAATCACCACCGCCACCCAGGAACAAAGCAGCACCGCGACCCTGCTCAGCAGCAATCTGCAGAGCATCGCCATGGCCAACAGCGAACAGCGCCAAGTGGTCTCGAACCTGGCGCTCACCGCCAAGGAACTGGAAAAACTGGCCCAGGACCTGCGCCAAGAGGTTGATCGGTTCCGCTGAGGCCTCTGCAACCACCGCGAACAGGCACCTCGCGATTAATGTGGGAGCGAGCCTGCTCGCGAAGGCGGCTTGCCAGTCACATCTCTGTGAGCTGACCCACCGCCATCGCGAGCAAGCTCGCTCCCACAGTTTGATTCGGGTGAATGCGAAATTCCGGGCCATCCCCTATTCCCTGTGGGAGCGAGCTTGCTCGCGATGGCGGCAGCCAGTCACCACAGCCCTCTGAATCCAATACCTGAACCGCAAGCCAAGCCAATCACCTGTGGCGAGGGAGCTTGCTCCCGCTCGACTGCGCAGCAGTCGCAAACCGGTTAACACGGTCCACCTGGAGATAGGCTGGGGCCTGCTTCGCAGGCCAGCGGGAGCAAGCTCCCTCGCCACGGGTTTGAGATCGGCCGGACGAAAGTTATCGCGAGCGAGCTCGCTCCCACAAAAAACTGCTGGTGTTGTCGCCGTACTTTTTTAAGGAAATTGCTGTTTTTAAGCTTGCTGAAACGTTTCTTCAAGTCTATAAAAACCGCACAACTCCAATAAAAGGTCGTGACCATGACTCCGCTCAAACTGCTCGTTACCCTTGGCGCCTTGGGCGCTGCTTCCCATGCAATGGCTTGGGATTACGTCCTGCTGGATACCGATAAAGCCGCCCAACCCTGGCAAATCACCAGCCAGCAACTCGGCGTGAAGACCGACAAACCCTTTTCCGTGACGATGCGCACCCTGCACGGTGGTCGGCAGGAAGGTATCAGCGTGGTCGACATCGACAACGGCACCCTGAAGCTTTCAGTGGTCCCGACCCGTGGCATGAATGTGCTGCAGGCATCGGTTGGCGACGTGCGCATGGGGTGGGATTCGCCCGTCAAGGAAGTGGTCAACCCGGCGTTCATCGAGCTCAACGGCCGAGGCGGGTTGGGTTGGCTTGAAGGCTTCAACGAGCTGGTCACCCGCTGCGGCTACGAATGGGTCGGCCATCCCGGCATGGACAACGGCGAGCTGCTGACCCTGCACGGTCGCGCCGCGAATATTCCGGCCAACAAGGTCACCTTGCACATCGATGAGAAACCGCCCTACGCCATTACCCTGCGGGGCGAGTTGAAGGAGCAGGCATTCAAGAAGGTCGATTTCTCGGTGCAGACCGAACTGGTCACCGAGCCCGGCAGCGTGACGTTCGTGCTCAACGACACGCTGACCAACAACGGCGATTACCCGAAGGAATACCAAGCGCTCTACCACAGCAATTTCAGCACGCCTTTCCTGGAGCAAGGCGCTCGTTTCGCGGCACCGGTCAAGCAGGTCTCGCCGTTCAACGACAAGGCCAAGGGCGACTTGGCCGACTGGCAAACCTACCGGGGTCCGACCAAGGATTACGACGAAACCGTTTATAACGTCGTGCCCTACGCCGACGCCAAGGGCGACACCCTTACGGTGTTGCACAACAAGGCCGGCAGTCTCGGGGTGTCGGTGGGCTTCAACACCAGCACGCTGCCCGTGTTCTCCCTGTGGAAAAACACGGATACCCAAGGCCAGGGCTACGTGACCGGGCTGGAGCCCGGCACCAGTTTTTCCTATAACCGCCGGTATCAGCGCCCCTTGGGCCTGGTACCCACCATCGCGCCGAAAGAGCACAAGCAATTCCAGATCCACTACAGCCTGTTGGCAGACAAGGGCGCTGTGGATAAGGCGCTCAAGCGCATCGATACGATCCAGAACGGTCAAAAAACCGAGGTCCGGCAAACACCATTGGTGGACCTGAGCAAGCCATAAAGCGGTTCAAGCCGTAGCCGGCCGGTACTGCAACGCTTCGGCCAGATGCTCGCGGCGAATGCTCCCCGCTTGCTCCAGGTCCGCCAGTGTCCGGGCGACCTTGAGCAGGCGGTGGGCGGCGCGCAGCGACAGCGTCAGCCGTTCGCAGGCGGTTTCCAGCCAGGCTTCATCGGTTGTGGATAACTTGCAATGCCGGCGCAATCCCGGCAGATCGAGGAAGGCATTGGCGCAGCCCTGGCGGTCGTGCTGGCGCTCCCGGGCTTCGGCGACGCGCTCGGCGACCGTGGCCGTATCGTCCCCGGGTTCGCGCTTGGGGTTCAAGGCAGTAGCTTCCCGGGCGACGGTCAGGTGCAGGTCGATGCGGTCCAGCAGCGGGCCGGAGAGTTTGTTGCGGTAGCGCTGCACCATGTCCGGTGTGCAGGCACAGCGGCCGCTGGGCTCGCCAAGATATCCACAGGGGTAGGGATTCATCGCCGCCACCAATTGGAAGCGCGCCGGGAAGCGCACCCGGTCACGGGCGCGAGACACCACGATGTGCCCGGACTCCAGCGGTTCTCTCAAGACCTCCAGCACCTTGCGGTCGAATTCCGGCAATTCATCCAGAAACAGCACGCCATGGTGGGCGAGGGTGATCTCCCCTGGCTGCGGTTTTGACCCGCCACCGACCAGCGCCGGGCCGGAAGCCGAGTGGTGTGGCTGGCGAAACGGACGTTGCGGCCAATGGCTCAACGGCACGCAACTGGCCACCGACTGAATGGCTGCGACCTCCAGGGCTTCGCTCTCGGCTAGTGGCGGCAGCAGCCCGGGCAAACGGCTCGCCAACAGGGTCTTGCCGGTGCCCGGTGGCCCGCTGAACAGCAGGTTGTGAGCCCCCGCTGCGGCGATCAGCAACGCCCGCTTGGCCGCGGCCTGGCCTTGTACTTCATTCAGGTCGGGGTAGGGTTTGCTGGCCGAAAGCAGCCCATTGGAAACGAACGGCTCGACCGGCGTGTGACCGTTGAAGTGCGCCACCGCTTCCAGCAGATGGTCCACGGCGATCACCTTCAGCCCCGAGGCCAGGCAGGCTTCCTCGGCATTGGCCCGTGGCACCACCAGCATGCGCCCGGCCTTGCGCGCCGCCAGCGCCGCGGGCAATACCCCGCGCACTGGGCGCACTGCGCCAGACAAGGCCAGTTCGCCGAGGCATTCCACGTCGTCCAAGGTCAGGGTCGGCACCTGCACGCTGGCCGAGAGGATCCCCAGGGCGATGGCCAGGTCGAAGCGACCGCCATCCTTTGGCAGGTCCGCCGGCGCCAGGTTCAGGGTGATGCGCCGCGCCGGAAAATTCAGCCCCGAGTTGATGATCGCGCTGCGCACACGATCCTTGCTTTCCTTGACCGCCGCTTCCGGCAGGCCAACCATCGTCAGCGACGGCAAGCCATTGGCCAGGTGGACTTCAACGGTAACGGCAGGCGCCTCGACCCCTACCTGGGCGCGGCTATGGACAATGGCAAGCGACATGAATCGTTCCTTGAGTGGATGGGGCGCCGCGTCCTGCGGCTCCTGAAGGTTAGTCGTGGGGATGAACTTGGGCGCGGTAATTGAGGGGGAAAAATTTGGCAGGATGTTTCGAGGGTGAGTGACAGCCGAGGAGCGGCCAACACCCTGTCATTCAATCGGCGCCGACGCGAAATATCCGGCCGTCGCCCTCTGCTAGACTCGATTTTGCCCAGTCGGCACTTGGCGGTATCAACGGCACAACGAGGAAGTGGCCATGAACGATCTGCTGGCTCTGTTAACCGACAAGCGCTTCATGCCTCACGGGCATTGCTACATGTGGCGTCCGGATTTGCTGTGGACCAATGTGATCGCCGACGGCTTGATCACCCTGTCCTACGTCACCATCCCCTTCACCCTCCTGTACTTTATCCACAAGCGCAAGGATGTGCCGTTCGATTGGATGCTGGCGGCTTTCGGCGTGTTTATCCTGGCCTGCGGGACCAGTCATGTGATGGAGATCCTGACCATCTGGCAGCCCTATTACTGGCTGTCGGCGCTGGTCAAGGTGATCACTGCGATCGCCTCGGTGATTACCGCCATCCTGCTGGTCCGGTTGGTGCCGGCGGCCCTGAAGATCCCCAGCCCGCAGCAACTGGCCAAGGTCAACGACGAGTTGCGCGAGGCGCAGGCCGAATTGGTGACCACCGCGCGCCGGGCCGGCATGGCGGAGATCGCCACCAATGTGCTG
Organism: Pseudomonas sp. Z1-12; assembly: GCF_051132015.1. Lineage (NCBI taxonomy): Bacteria > Pseudomonadati > Pseudomonadota > Gammaproteobacteria > Pseudomonadales > Pseudomonadaceae > Pseudomonas > Pseudomonas sp. Z1-12. The sequence continues at coordinate 6,507,812 of NZ_CP071647.1, read as the reverse complement.
CACAACGTGGGCAACGTGCTCAACAGCGTCAATGTGTCAGCCCAGGTCCTCTACGATAAGGTGCACACCTCCAAGGGGCCTGCGGTGGCCAAGGTCGCCCAGTTGATGAAGGACCATCCCGATGACCTCGGCGACTTCATCAGCACTGATCCGAAAGGGCGCGCGCTACCCGACTATCTCGACAAGCTGGCCGACGCGCTGGCCGTCGAGCAGCAAGGCATGATCGCCGAGCTGGCGCAATTGACCCGTCGAATCGACCACATCAAGGAAATCGTCGCCACCCAGCAGTCCTACGCCGGTAATGCCAGTGTCTTGGAGCCGGGCTCGCTGCGAGAGTTGGTCGAGGATGTCGTGCGCATTTGCGATGTGTCCCTGGCCCGCCACCACATCACGCTGATCAAGGAATTCAGCGATACCCCGCAAATGCCGCTGGATAAGCACCGAGTGCTGCAGATCCTGGTCAATTTGATCAACAACGCCAAGCAGGCGCTGGACGCGGGTACGAACCGGCCGCCGCAGATCGTCCTGCGCCTGAAGATCGTTGACGAGGGGCGCGTGCGGGTCGAGATCGAGGACAACGGCGAGGGAATCGCGCAGGACAATCTGGCGCGGGTGTTCGAGCACGGTTTCACCACGCGTACCGGCGGCCACGGTTTTGGCTTGCACAGCTGCATCCTGGCTGCGCACGAGATGGGCGGCGATCTGACTGTGCGGAGCGCCGGGCCGGGCAGGGGCGCGCTGTTTATCCTGGAGCTGCCGCTGGCATTGACCCCGGACCCATCTCAACACGCTGCGATGGGTTGAGTGGCCCGCAGGGGCTGCTTATTCCTGTGCCGGAGCCAGTCGCGCTTCCAGCTCCGCGACCTTGGCCTCCAGGCTTTCGAGTCGCGCCCGGGTCCGGGCCAGCACGACCATCTGGCTGTCGAATTCTTCCCGGCTGACCAGGTCCAGCTTACTGAAGCCGCTTTGCAGCAGGGCCTTGAACTGGCTTTCGATTTCGCTTTTGGGCAGCGGCGTGTCACCACTCAAGAGGCGGGAGGCGTGGCCGCTCAGGGCGTCGAGGAGGTCTTTGGGCGCAAGCATGTGCAGGTGTCCTGGAAACGATGGCGGGCAGTGTACCACGCAGTGTCTATAGTCAATTTGCAAGCCAGGGATGCACGCTTTTCGCGCATTGCGCCGGGCGCCGCTGCACTGTTGTTGTGCGTATCGTTGCGGTTCATGCCGCAGTGCACGTCGAGCAGGTGGCCAAGAGATTGAAATCAGAGGGTTTGGGTGCAGATGGCAAGGTTTCTGCTTAGAGGCTGATGACCCATGCACTGATGCAGTCGCTGTGACGAATGCAGTGCAGCAGGCGGAACGGGGAGTTTCGTCAGGATCGGTTAACTGGCACCTGTCGGGCAACTTGGGCCGACGACGCGTTACAAAGCCAGGCACTGCGCTTAGACTTGAGTCGGGTTTGTTTTCCTGGGGCAAGTCCACCAATTCGGGAGAAAGTTTCATGAAGCTAGTCACTGCCATCATCAAGCCGTTCAAGTTGGACGACGTGCGCGAGTCGTTGTCCGAGATCGGCGTGCAGGGCATTACCGTTACTGAGGTCAAGGGCTTCGGTCGGCAGAAGGGCCACACCGAGCTGTATCGCGGCGCGGAATACGTGGTCGATTTCCTGCCCAAGGTGAAGATCGATGTCGCCATTGACGACAAGGATCTTGACCGGGTGATCGAGGCAATCACCAAGGCCGCCAACACCGGCAAGATCGGTGACGGGAAGATCTTTGTGGTCAATCTGGAACAGGCTATCCGCATCCGTACCGGCGAAACCGATACCGACGCCATCTAAGCCGCCAAACCCAACGCCCCAGGAGAAAACAATATGACTCTGCGTAAATTCGCAGGGCTAGGAGCCCTGTTGTCCTTCGCAATGCCTGGCCTGGCCATGGCAGAAGAAGCGGCAGCCCCTGTCCTGAACTCCGGCGACACCGCCTGGATGCTCACGGCCACGATTCTTGTACTGTTCATGACCATTCCCGGCCTGGCACTGTTCTACGGTGGCATGGTCCGGTCGAAAAACCTTCTTTCCGTGATGATGCAGTGCTTTGCCATTACCGGTCTGATCAGCGTCCTGTGGGTCATCTATGGCTACAGCATCGCGTTCGACACTACCGGCATGGAGCAGGGCGTCGTCAATTTCAACTCCTTCGTCGGTGGCCTGGGCAAGGCGTTCCTGGCGGGCGTCACTCCGGCGAGCATCACCGGTCCGGCGGCGCTGTTCCCTGAAGCGGTGTTCATCACCTTCCAGATGACCTTCGCCATCATCACCCCGGCCCTGATCGTCGGCGCATTTGCCGAGCGGATGAAGTTCTCCGCCATGCTGATCTTCATGGGCGTGTGGTTCACCCTGGTGTATGCACCGATTGCGCACATGGTCTGGTCCGGCAACGGCGGCCTGATGTGGGACTGGGGCGTGCTGGACTTCGCTGGCGGCACCGTGGTGCACATCAACGCCGGTATCGCAGGTTTGGTGGCGTGCCTGGTATTGGGCAAGCGCAAAGGTTTCCCGACCACCCCAATGGCGCCGCACAACCTGGGTTACACCTTGATGGGCGCGGCCATGCTGTGGGTCGGTTGGTTCGGCTTCAACGCCGGTTCCGCTGTCGCCGCCAACGGCACCGCCGGCATGGCGATGCTGGTGACCCAGATCGCGACCGCTGCGGCGGCGCTGGGCTGGATGTTTGCCGAGTGGATCACCCACGGCAAGCCAAGCGCGCTGGGCATTGCCTCGGGCGTGGTCGCCGGCCTGGTTGCAATTACCCCGGCTGCCGGCACCGTGGGCCCGATGGGCGCCCTGGTCATCGGCCTGGCGGCGGGCGTGGTGTGCTTCTTCTGCGCTACCACCCTCAAGCGCAAGCTCGGTTATGACGATTCCCTGGACGCCTTTGGCGTACACGGCATCGGCGGTATCCTCGGCGCGATCCTGACCGGTGTGTTCGCCGCTCCGGCACTGGGTGGCTTCGGCACCGTGACCGATATCGGCGCGCAAGTGTGGATTCAATTCAAAGGCGTGGGTTTCACGGTGGTCTACACCGGGATCGTCACCTTCATCATCCTCAAGGTGCTGGATGCCGTCATGGGTCTGCGTGTGACCGAGGAAGAAGAAGCCGTGGGCCTGGACCTGGCCCAGCACAACGAGCGTGGCTACAACCTGTAAGTACGCGCCCTAAAAAATGCCCGGTTCGCCGGGCATTTTTTTGCCTGGAATTTGTCATTGCTCACAGGATGCGGCGGTTTTTCCGACGCCTTTTGTTGTGGATGCGACATGGGTTTTTATACCGCCAAAGGCTTACATCGAAGCAAGAATATTAGGGCCTTTGTTTTTTCCCAGAGCGCGCTAGAATGCGCGCCGAACGTGCGGAGATCTGTATGTGGCAACAGACGCTGATAACCCTGCGGGCAAGGCCCCGGGGCTTTCATCTGGTGACGGACGAGTTGCTGGCCGGCCTGCCTGAACTCAAGGCGTGTCGTGTTGGTCTGTTGCATCTGTGGCTGCAGCATACCTCGGCCTCGTTGACCATCAACGAGAACGCCGATCCGGCGGTACGTCGAGACTTCGAACGATTTTTCAATCGGCTGATCCCACAAGGAACCGCCGACTATGAGCACAACGACGAAGGCCTGGACGACCTCCCGGCGCACTTCAAGGCCAGCGTGCTCGGTTGCCAGCTCAGCCTGCCGGTTACGGCAGGAAGGCTGGCATTGGGAACCTGGCAAGGTGTTTATCTGGGCGAGCACCGTGATCACGGCGGTGCTCGTAAAGTCCTCGCCACCTTGTACGGTGAAGAGGCATAACCGCTGATTGCCGGCGGATGTTGAATTTTTTCTGGCAGCCTTCGAACAGATGGCGAAGCTGGGCTATAACTAATCTGCTTTTCGCAAGTCATGAGGTAGAACATGAGCGACGATGATCTGGAAAACGACGACCTCGAAGTAGGCGACGAAGACGAGACCGAAGAAGGCCTTGAAGTGGCGGCGGAAGACGTTGCCGAAGACGATGGCGCCGACGTTCCGGCTCCTACCGCCAAAGGCAAGGCCAAGGCGGCTGTGTCGGTCGACGAATTGCCGAGCGTAGAGGCCAAGAACAAGGAGCGTGATGCGCTCGCCAAGGCCATGGAGGAGTTCCTGGCCAGGGGCGGTAAGGTGCAGGAAGTGGAGGCCAACGTGGTCGCTGATCCGCCCAAGAAGCCAGACAACAAGTACGGCAGCCGCCCTATCTGAGTGTCTGCTTCTTGCTTGCTGAAAAAGCCCGCCGTCGCTGCGGGCTTTTTCATGGGGGCGATTCCATTCCCAGGCCTGGCGCGGTCCCTGTGGGAGCGAGCTTGCTCGCGATAGCGGTTTGTCTGTTGGCATTGATGTTGGGTGTGCCGCCGTCTTCGCGAGCAAGCTCGCTCCCACAGGGATTTGTGCCTGGCGCAGCGCCTCAGGGCACAGCAGAACCAGGGTGGGAGCGAGCTTGCTCGCGATAGCGGTTTGTCTGTTGGCATTGATGTTGGGTGTGCCGCCGCCTTCGCGAGCAAGCTCGCTCCCACATAGGGTTTGGGGAGCTGCGAAGCAGGGGTTCAGGGCTGGCTATGCCACCCTGCCAATAACCCCGGCAGTTCGGTCAGGCTGCGGATTTGCGCGTCTGGTGCGTGATCGGCACTCCAGGGCTTGCCCGCCGGGTTGAACCACACCGCGCGCAAGCCGGCCTGTTGGGCGCCGGCGATGTCGTCGCCCGGGTGATCACCAACGTGTACGGCGGTGCGTGCCGTGGCGCCGCCCCGCTGCAAGGCTTCGTGGAACAGCCGGGCGTCGGGCTTGGCGATGCCAATGTCTTCGGCGCACAGGGCGAACTTGAAATAGTCCGCCAGCCCCAGGCGGCGTACGTCGGCGTTGCCATTGGTGACCACGCCGAGGGCGAAATGATTGGCCAGGATTTCCAGGGTGGGCTGCACCTCGGGAAAAATCTCCAGTTGATGGCGGGCATGCAGGAACGTCTCGAAGGCCTGGTCCGCCAGTTCAGAGGCTTGCCACTGGTCGTATCCGGCCTCCTGCAAGGCACGGAACAGCACCCGCCGGCGCAACGCACTGATGCGATGCTTCAGGTTCGGTTCTTCGCGCAACACTTGCTCGCGAATCGAAAAAAGATGCTCCACCGGCAGCCCGCCCAGGTTCGGGGCGTTGTCGGTCAGCCATTGGCGGAGTACGGCTTCGGCGCTGGCGATCACCGGGGCGGTGTCCCACAAGGTGTCGTCCAGGTCGAAAGTGATGAGCTCGATGGTCATGATTCGTCGCCCTTGATGCGTTTGGCCCTGGGGTGGGCACTGTCATAGACCGTTGCCAGGTGCTGGAAGTCCAAATGGGTATAGATCTGTGTGGTCTTGATGTCCGAGTGACCCAGCAGCTCTTGCACGGCGCGCAGGTCCTGGGAGGATTCCAGCAGGTGGCTGGCGAAGGAATGCCTGAGCATGTGCGGGTGCAGGTTCTGCCCCAGCTCGCGTTCGCCGGCGGCCTTGACCCGCAATTGGATCGCCCGCGGGCCGAGGCGTCGACCGCGTTGGCTGACGAATACCGCATCGTCGGCAGGGTTGGCCAGTGCTCGGAGGGGCAGCCACTGCTCCAGGGCTTCGCGGGCCTTGCGGCCCACGGGCAGCAGGCGCGTCTTGCTGCCCTTGCCGAGTACCTGGACCATGCCGTCGGCCAGGTCCAGTTGATCCAGGTTGAGCCCCGTCAGCTCTGAAAGCCGCAGGCCGGAAGAATAGAACAGCTCGAGAATCGCCTGGTCGCGCCGGGCCAGGAAATCATCCTCGACGGCGCCTTCAAGCAATTGCAGGGCGCGGTCGGTGTCGAGGGTCTTCGGCAGCCGACGTTCGCCCTTGGGCGGCGCCAGGCCGGTGGCCGGATCGTGATCGCACAGGCCTTCGCGATTGAGGTAGTGGTACAGGCCACGCACCGCCGATAACAGGCGCGCCAGGCTGCGGGAGGATTGGCCTTGTTGATGCAAACGGGCGATCAGGCTGCGCAAGCGCTGGATGTCCAGGGCCGACCAACTGCCGATATTCTGCTTCTGGCACCAGCCCAGCACTTTTTCCAGGTCGCGGCGATAGGCCGATAACGTGTGGGGCGACACCTGGCGCTCACTGCGCAGGTGTTCGCAGTAGGCGTCCAGTTGCCGTTCCATCATCAGCGTACCGGGCGCAGCGAGCCGGCGACCCTTGGCAGCACCCGGCCGGTGACTTCGGCGATGTAGCTCAGGAACAGCGTGCCCACCGAACTCTTGTAGTGCTGCGGATCGCGGCTGGCGATGGCCAGCACGCCGTGCACGCCCTGGTGGGCGATGGCGACGACGGCAGTGGAGCCGATCTGCTTGCGTTGTTCTTCGCCAAACAGGAAGTCCAGTTCATGCTCGCGCAGGCTGCCGCTGACGCTTTTGTCTTCCGTGAGCAGGCCGCCAATGGCCGTCTGCGCTTCGGCGTGGGTCACCCAGCGGCCCACCGGCATGGCGTTGTCGCCGAACAGGATCAGGCTGACGAAGGGCACCTGGAAGTCCTGGCGCAGGCTGTCTTCGACGCTCATGACCAGGTCTTCGAGCGTGCTGGCGTCCATCAGGGCCAGGATCAGCCGACGGGTCTTGTCGAAGAGCCGGTCGTTGTCCCGGGCCACGTCCATCAGGTGCGAAAGCCGATGGCGCATTTCGATGTTGCGCTCGCGCAGGATCTTCATCTGGTGTTCCACCAGCGACACGGTATCGCCGCGTCGGTGGGGGATGCGCATCGTCGCAAGCAGTTCTTCATGCTCGACGAAGAAGTCCGGATGAGCCTCCAGGTAAGCAGCCACGGCCGCGGTTTCTGGAAGACTGGGGGATTCGTCGGGCTGTGGGGCTGGAACCTGTGGCTGATCGGTCATGGGTTTGGCTCACTCAAAGACGAACTTGTCCTTCGTATACGCGCACTGCCGGGCCGGTCATCATCACCGGTTGGCCAGGGCCTGCCCATTCGATGGACAGGCGCCCGCCGGGGAGGTCGATCAACAATGGCGAATCCATCCACCCCTGGCTGATCGCAGCGACGGCGGCGGCACAGGCGCCGGTCCCGCAGGCCTGGGTTTCCCCGGCGCCGCGTTCCCAGACGCGCAATTGTGCGCGGTGGCGGTCGATGACTTGCAGGAAACCGACGTTCACCCGCGCCGGAAAGCGCGGATGATGCTCGATTTTCGGCCCCAGTTCATGTACCGGGGCACTGTTGATATCGGCCACGCGCAGCACCGCATGGGGATTGCCCATGGAGACCGCCGCCAGTTCCACCGGGGTGCCATCGACATCGACCTGATAGCTCAAGGCCTGGGCCGGCGCCTGGAACGGGATGTCCGCGGGCACCAGGCGCGGAGCGCCCATGTTGACGCCGATCTGGCCGTCGCTGCGCACATCGAGCTCGATGATGCCGCTCTTGGTCTCGACGCGGATCTGCCGCTTGGCGGTCAGGCGCTTGTCCAGCACGAAACGGGCGAAGCAGCGCGCGCCGTTGCCGCATTGCTCCACTTCCGAACCGTCGGCGTTGAAGATCCGATAGCGGAAATCCACGTCCGGGTTGTTCGGCGCCTCGACGATCAGCAACTGGTCGAACCCGATGCCGGTGTGGCGGTCGCCCCATTGCTTGGCATGCTTGGGCTGGATGTGCGCGTGCTGGCTGACCAGGTCGAGGACCATGAAGTCATTGCCCAGGCCGTGCATCTTGGTAAAACGCAGCAGCATGGTTTTACTCCGGCAGCAGGCTTTCGCCGGCAAACAACTCGGCTACCGTCTCGCGGCGACGCACTTCGAATGCCTGATCACCGTCCACCAGCACCTCGGCGCAGCGGCCGCGGGTGTTGTAGTTGGAACTCATGACAAACCCGTAGGCACCGGCCGAATGCACGGCCAGCAAGTCGCCTTCTTCCAGCGCCAGCTCCCGACCTTTTGCCAGGAAATCACCGGTTTCGCAGATCGGCCCGACGATGTCGTAGGGACGGGCCGCGGTGTCGCGAGGGCGCACAGCGGTGACGTCCATCCACGCCTGGTACAGCGCCGGGCGGATCAGGTCGTTCATGGCCGCATCGACGATGGCGAAATCCTTGTGCTCGGTGTGCTTGAGGTATTCGACCTGGGTCAGCAGCACGCCGGCGTTGGCCACGATGTAGCGGCCGGGCTCGAACATCAGCGCCAGGTCGCGGCCGTCGAGGCGTTCACGCACGGCCTTGATGTAGTCGGCCACCAGCGGCGGCTCTTCGTCGCGATAGCGCACGCCGACACCGCCACCCAGGTCGATGTGACGCAGGTAGATGCCGCAGTCGCCGAGGCGGTCGACCAGCGCCAGCAGGCGGTCGAGGGCATCGATGAAGGGTTCGAGGGTGGTCAGCTGCGAGCCGATGTGGCAATCGACGCCCAATACTTCCAGGTTCGGCAGTTGGGCGGCGCGCACGTACACGTCCTCGGCGTCGGCGATGGCGATGCCGAACTTGTTTTCCTTCAGGCCGGTGGAAATGTACGGGTGGGTACCCGCGTCGACGTCCGGGTTCACGCGCAGGGAAACCGGCGCGCGCACGCCCAGCTCGGCGGCGACGACTTGCAGGCGCTCGAGCTCATCGGTGGATTCGATGTTGAAGCAGTGCACACCGACTTCCAGGGCGCGGCGCATGTCTTCGCGGGTCTTGCCGACGCCGGAGAAGACGATCTTGTCGGCGCTGCCGCCCGCGGCCAGCACCCGCTCGAGCTCGCCACCGGAGACGATGTCGAAACCGGCGCCCAGGCGCGCCAGGACATTGAGCACGCCCAGGTTGGAGTTGGCCTTGACGGCGAAACACACCAGGTGCGGCATGCCGTCGAGGGCGTCGGCGAACGTCCGATATTGCGCTTCGATGTGGGCACGGGAATAGACGTAGGTCGGCGTGCCGAAACGTTCGGCGATCGCGGACAGGGCAACCCCTTCCGCGAACAGCTCCCCGCCACGGTAGTTAAAAGCGTCCATGGCGTTCCCTTAGTAAGTGGTGTGGGTGTCGTGCGAGTGTGACTTGGATTGCGACGACTTGGCCTGCTCTGCTTGTTCTTCGGGAGACTTGCTGTCATCAGGCAGGTACAGCGGACCCTTTTGACCACAAGCTGTCACGAGGCAGGCAACCGCGACGAGCGCAGCAAGGGAAGAGATCAGGCGCTTCATGGCGAAATCCTTGAAAATGCGTTAATTGCGCCGGAGTATACCGGCCACCCGTCAGCTTGCCTATGCAACGGGGCGCCCGTCCGGCGGCACTGGTGTCGTCAGTCGGTATATCCTTTGCAATCGCCGGGAAGCGTCCGTATCTTGCGGCGCTTGAGCATGAGCAGACATTTTCGAGGTTGCCGCAATGAGTTTGACTGAAGCCCGTTTCCACGACCTGGTCGATGCGACCCAGCAAACGCTGGAGGATGTGTTCGATGACAGTGACCTGGACATCGACCTGGAAATCTCCGCCGGTGTCCTCACCGTCAAGTTCGAAAACGGCAGCCAACTGATCTTCAGTCGCCAGGAGCCGTTGCGGCAGTTGTGGCTGGCAGCGGTCTCCGGCGGCTTTCATTTCGACTATGACGAGGAAAGCGAACGCTGGATGTGCGACAAGAGCGAAGAGCAACTGGGCGAGATGCTCGAGCGCATCGTCAAGCAGCAGGCTGGCGTGGAACTCGATTTCGAAGGCCTTTGACGGCGTGAGCCAGACCGCCCCGCCACGGCCACCCAAGCCGCTCTACAGCAACGTCAGCCCCGCCGTGCCGTCGCCGTGTACCGGCGTGTGCAAGTTGGATGAACGCAAGGTCTGCCTCGGATGTTTGCGCCATGTGGAAGATATCCGCGAATGGCGCTCGGCCGACGACGAGCGCCGGCGGGTCATCTGTGCCGAGGCGCTCAAGCGCCGATCCCTGACGTAACGGGTGGCTGGGTTCGTTGTGCTTGGGTGAATTGAAGATTGCCATCGCGAGCAAGCTCGCTCCCACATTGAGGTTGTGTGGTCGCGATATCTTCGACAACACCGCTCCCTCTGTGGGAGCGAGCTTGCTCGCGATGACTCTTGCCCAGGCAACCCAGAACCTGTGGCGACGTGGTGTCCATGGGCAAGGCAAATCCTGCCCGGGTTGTTTATTTATTGAGCTGTGGTAGTGTCCGGCTACGCCTCAACTTATCGAGGCCCGTGAAAACCCCGCCTTTTTGTGGCGGGGTTTTGCTTTTTTTGTGCAGAAGAAAGGAGTCTGCCTGGATCATGACCGCACCTTCCATCACCCTTACCCGCCTGGACGTACAGCGTCTGGAACGCCTGATCGACAGTCTTGATGAAACGCTGCCAGGCGTGATTGCGTTGCAAACCGAACTGGATCGCGCCGAGAACGTGGTGGGCCACGAAGAAGTGCCTGCCGATGTCGTGACCATGAACTCGCGTGTGCACTGCCGCGAAGAAAGCAGCGGCAAGGACTATCACCTGACCTTGGTTTATCCACAGGACGCCAAGGCCGACGAAGGCCGGATCTCGATCCTGGCGCCGGTGGGCAGTGCCTTGCTGGGCCTGAAGGTCGGCCAGCACATCGACTGGCCGGCCCCGGGCGGCAAGACGCTGAAGCTGACCTTGCTGGACGTCGAATACCAGCCCGAAGCCGGCGGTGATTTTCAGCTCTGAGTGCCCGGGCGCATCAGGCCAGCGCCAGCGCCTCGTTCAGGGCGCGTTCCAGGTCGGCCTTGTAGCGCAGGTACAAGTTTGTCGAGCAGGCGCCGTCGTCCACCAGTCCCGAGAGGTCCAGGTCGGTGATGTAGCAGCGATAGCGCTGGGCTTCGCGGCGCTGTTCGACGATCTCCCTGGCGACCACGCGGAACAGCTGGTCGCCATGCTCCAGTTCGGAAAACTCCTGTTGATCGCAGTACAAGGTGACGTGCACCTGCCCGTGCGCCGCTTTGCCGATGATCGCCTGCACGTCATAGAACGGTTTGTTGACCGGCATCTGCGGGGCTTGTCGCGCTTCGATCCGTCGTGCCCGGCCACCTGAAGGCAGCAACTGGTAGTACAGGGTTTCCAGGCTCAGCGGCTGGGCGGCATCCAGCGGCAGCAAGGCGTCGCGGCGGTACAGCACCGATTGCACAAAGCGCTGCAGCGGCACCAGCAGGCTTTGTTCGTCGTGATACGGCACGCGTTGTTGCCACAGCGCGTTCAATTCATCGAGCACGTACAGGTCGGCTTCGTCCTCGTTGGTCCGGTAGAACACCTGGATGCACTCGGGCTGCCCCATGGGCAGGATCAGCGCCAGGTCATGGTCTTCCAGCGCCATCGGGTCCAGGTGCAAGGGGCTGTAGGCCGTCAGTTCTTCGCCCAGGTAATCCATCAGCGCCGACAAGCTGCCCAAGGCCACGTGATTGACCTGGCCGGGCACCAATTCCAGCACGTGATAGTGCTGCTGGACCTGAAGCAGATAACGGTAATTGAGCCTGCTCAGTAACAGGGTCTGGGCTGTTTCGATGACGTCCTCGACGCGCCGCGCAATGAACTGGGCGCGGTTGTGGCAGAAGCAGCGCACCTGCAAGCGCGGCTGGCGCGGGGTGACGGGCAGGTCGTTGAGGTAGTCGCGCAGGCAATCGAGCAGGGCGTGTTCGCCGTCGAAACGGTTGACCAGCACCTCATTCCAACTATTGAGCGTGACTTGGTCGAGGGTCAGCACCAGGTTTTCCCGGACCCCGGCATAGCTCAGGGAATCGGTACGCTCGGTGGTCATCAGAATGTTCAAGTCACGGTGGTGCTTGAGCGGGTCGACGCCGACGTTCACCAGGATCAACACTTCGCTGGGCACGCTGGCCCGCAGCAACTGCGCTTCGTCCACCGTGACCAGGGGCAGGGCGATGGACTGCTGCAGGCTTCCCAGCAGGTTGAACAGTTCGAACTCGCTCAGGTCGCTGCTACCTGGGTGCAGCGCCAGGCGCGTGCTGCTGTCGATCACGCCGTTGCGATGGCACCAGGTCAGCAGCTCCAGCAACTCCCGGCAGCGCTTGATCGGCGCGAAGTTCTCCCACTCCAGGGCGTTGAGGCTGCCGTTGTACAGGCCCCACTGGTTCTGCCCGGGTTCTTTCTTGTTGGGCGACTGCACCAGGGTCAAGGTGTCTTCGGCCAGGTCCGGCGCGATGCCGGGGTTGATGAACTCGACCTTGTCGGCCTTGCGCTCGAAGGCGGCGTACAATCGCCGGCCCAGCACGTTGAGATCGCGCTTGTTGATCAGGCTGACGGTTTTCTCGGTGCGGGCGAACTGGGTCAGGAAGCGGTAGCTGTGGGTGAGTTCGTTGACCAGGGCGCGCCGCTCGTGGCTGACCTGGCGGACTTTCCACTGGCTGCGGCTGTCCAGCAAGGCCAGCTGACGCTGGTCCCAGCCCCACTCCCGGGCCAGTCGCTCAAGCAGTACTCGTTGCCAGCCACTGCTGCGGGCCTGGCCGGTGAGTTTGCGATTGACCTTCAAGTACAGCGCGCGGCGGATCAGCTCCAGGCGTTCGGGTTCGCCACGGGCATTGAGGTATTCCTCGATGCGGCGGTAAACCAACATGTATGGGTCCAGCTCTTCCAGGTCCAGGCGATTGGCAAACACCGCCTGCTTGAAACGCAGGCTCAGGCAGCGCACGTTCGGGTGTTCGCTGGCATAGACTTCGGTCAGCAGCAGCTTGAGCACGGACTTATAGGGCGATTCAATGCCCTTGAACAGTTGCCAGAGCCCGGCACCGACGAATTCGCCCGGCGGGATGTAGGCCAGATGTCCCAGGTCCAGGGTTTCATCCGCACGAATGAAACGCTTGGACATCAGCGTATGGGTGTATTGCTCGTAGTTCTCTTCTTCATAGACCGGCACCAGCCACCAGATCGGCGTGCGCCCGGCCAGCCAGATCGCGGTGCGGTAGAACTCGTCGAGCAACAGGTAATGCTGGGTGGTGCCGCAATCGTCGGAACTGAGCTGGTTGTCCCGCTCGCCCCGCACGAAGCGCGCCGGGTCGATCAGGAAAAAGTGGGCTTCGGCGCCCTGGGTCGCGGCCCATATCTCCAGCAACTGGCATTTCTTGCGCAGCTCGGCCAGTTCATCGTCGCTCAGGTCCGGCCCGTGGCAGACCCACACGTCCATGTCGCTCTGATCGGCCTGGGCCAGGGTGCCGAGGCTGCCCATCAGGAACAGGCCCAGGATCGGGCGAGGCGGGTTGCCGCCGTGCCGAGGCTTGTAGGAAAACGAACGGGTCAGCCGCTGGGCTTCGGCAAGGACGTCGGCGTCAGGCTCGTAATTCGACAGCCCGGCAGGCGTGCTGCCGGAGACGTAGCCGGGCAGCAGCGGATGGTTGACGTGGAAGAACAGCGGCAACAACGTCAGCACGCCTTGCTGGCGGGGCGACAGGCCTTCGAGGGCGCGCTCCATCCGCACGGTGTTGAGCTTGAGGAAACGTGCGCGCAACTGGCTCAGCACCTTGCGGTCGATTCCTTCGTCCAGATCGGGGCGTATTTCGTGGTTGCGGGTCATGTCGGCTCAAACCGGCTCGCGGCGTCGAACGTGGGGTGATGGCAGGTTAGCGCCCGGTCTTGGGAATACTTAAGCTGAAAACAGGATTTTGAGGTTGGTTTTTTACGCAGGGCGCCAGTGCGCCGGCGGAAATCCCGTAGAGGAGATTTCCGTGGGCGGCAGGGGGGATCAGGCGGTTTCTTGAACGCTGAGAATAGTCAGGACGGTTTGTACATTCTGCGCGGCATCACGCCCAAGGCTGGTCAGGTAGCCACCATCGGGTTGATCGATCAGCTCTTTTTCGAACAGGCGTTGGGCAGCGGCAATCGCTTTAGGGGCAGCGGTCTGATGAATTTTCAGGCCTTCCTGGGAACTGTCCAGGTTGAAGAGTGCGAGGATTTCCAGTTCGGCAACCAACTCAGGGGTAAGCGACATAAGGACTCCAGACTTTCTAGGAATTTGGTCGACAGCGTCACTAAGGTGAGCGCACTCGGCCGAGCTGTCCAGTGTCAGTGTCATGCTTTTTTTGTTTAAAGCGATTCTTTTGTGGCGAGGGAGCTTGCTCCCGCTGGGACGCGAAGCGGCCCCAATAGCTTGACGACTGCTGCGCAGCCGAGCGGGAGCAAGCTCCCTCGCCACAAGAGCGGTCCAGTCTTCACAAGAGCGGTTCAGTTTTTTTCCGGCGGCAACTCGGGGAGGGCGCGCAAGGCGGCTTCGTACCACTCGGTATTGAACGGGCGATCTTCTTCCAGGATCGCGTCGATTTCCACCGCCAGCACATGGGCCATCAGGTTGAGAATTTCTTCGCGCTCATAACCCACCAGGGTCAATTTATTGAAAACGGCCTTGGCCGCTGGCGGATTGTCACTCTCGATCTGGTTTTCAATCGCCTCGATCAGCGTGTTCTCGACGAACGCTTCTTCGTTGTCGATATCGGTTGGCTCGCTCATGGCAGGCTCCTGTAGGAAAGGTCGCCAGTTTACCTGCATTCAGCGTCGTGATGCGCCTGGCAGGAAACGCCTCGACGGTCTATAACGCAAGGCTGCCAACCCCGCACGGCCTGGAGGCTTTGTAATGCTTGAGCTTTATGGTTTCTCTGTCAGTAATTATTACAACATGGTCAAGCTGGCGCTGCTGGAGAAGGGCCTGCCCTTCGAAGAGGTCCAGTTCTTCGGCGCCCAGACCCCGGAAGCCCTGGCCATCAGCCCACGTGGCAAGGTGCCGGTATTGAAGACCGAGCACGGATTTATCAACGAGACCAGCGTTATCCTCGAATACCTCGAGCAGACCCAGCCGGGTAAGGCCTTGCTGCCAGCCGACCCGTTCGAGCGCGCCCAGGTGTTGGCCTTGTGCCGGGAAATCGAGTTGTACATCGAGCTGCCCGGACGGGCCTGCTATGGCGAGGCGTTCTTCGGTATGCAGGTGGCCGAGGCCATCAAGGAAAAATCCAAGGCCGAATTGCTGCTGGGGTTCGCCTCGCTCGGCCGACACGGCAAGTTCTCGCCCTACGTGGCGGGCGACAGCCTGAGCATTGCCGACCTGTATTTCTACTACAGCCTTTCGCTGGCTCTGCAGGTGGGCAAGAAGGTCTTCGATATGGATCTGCTGGCGGACATGCCGGCGGCCAAGGCGCTGATGGAACGGTTGGGGGAGAACCCGAACGTGCAGCGGATCGCGGCGGACCGGGAGGCAGAAATGCCGGCGTTTTTGGCGAGGATTGCTGCCAAGAAGTGAGTTTTGTACTGTTTTGAAGTGAGTCATCGCGAGCAAGCTCGCTCCCACATTTGATCTTCATGGCCACACACTCTATGTGTTCACCGAAGATCCATTGTGGGAGCGAGCTTGCTCGCGATGCTTTTGGCTTTTAGCGGCTGGCGATCAGCGCCTGGCCACGCACTACGGCTGCCTTGACCTGTGCCGGCGCGGTGCCGCCGATGTGGTCGCGGGCATTGACCGAGCCTTCGAGGGTCAGCACGGCAAACACGTCCTGCTCGATCTGGTCGCTGAACTGGCGCAGTTCGTCCAGGCTCATTTCCGCCAGGTCCTTGCCACTGTCTACGCCGTATTTCACGGCATGGCCGACAATCTCATGGCAATCGCGGAACGGCAGGCCGCGGCGTACCAGGTAATCGGCCAAGTCGGTGGCAGTGGAGAAGCCGCGCAGGGCCGCTTCGCGCATCACCGCATGCTTGGGCTTGATGGCCGGGATCATGTCGGCGAACGCCCGCAGCGAATCGCGCAAGGTGTCGGCGGCGTCGAACAGCGGTTCCTTGTCTTCCTGGTTGTCCTTGTTGTAGGCCAGCGGCTGGCCTTTCATCAGGGTCAGCAGGCCCATCAGTGCGCCGAACACCCGGCCACTCTTGCCGCGCACCAGTTCCGGCACGTCGGGGTTTTTCTTTTGCGGCATGATCGAGCTGCCGGTGCAGAAGCGGTCGGGCAAATCGATGAATTGGAACTGCGCGCTGGTCCACAGCACCAGCTCTTCGGAGAAACGCGACAGGTGCATCATCGCAATGCTCGCGGCGGCGCAGAATTCGATGGCGAAATCGCGGTCCGAGACATTATCCAGCGAGTTGCCGCCGACGGCGTCGAAGCCCAGCAACTGCGCGGTGTATTCACGATCGATCGGGTACGTGGTGCCGGCCAGCGCGGCGCTGCCCAGGGGCATGCGGTTGGTGCGCTTGCGGCAGTCCACCAGGCGCTCGTAGTCGCGGCTGAGCATTTCGAACCAGGCCAGCATGTGATGCCCAAACGTTACAGGTTGGGCGGTCTGCAGGTGCGTGAAGCCCGGCATGATGCTCTCGGCCTCGCGCTCGGCTTGCTCCAGCAGGCCTTTTTGCAGGCGCGTGATTTCGCCCAGGATCAGGTCGATTTCATCCCGCAGCCACAAGCGGATGTCAGTGGCGACCTGGTCGTTGCGGCTGCGGCCGGTGTGCAGTTTCTTGCCGGTCACGCCGATGCGGTCGGTCAGGCGTGCTTCGATGTTCATGTGCACGTCTTCAAGGTCGACGCGCCAGTCGAACTGACCGGCCTCGATTTCAGTTTCGATGGTCTTCAGGCCGTCGATGATGCTGTCGCGCTCGGCATCGGTGAGCACGCCGACCTTGGCCAGCATGGTGGCGTGGGCGATCGAACCCATGATGTCGTGGCGATACAGGCGCTGGTCAAAATTGACGGAGGCGGTGAAGCGGGCGACGAAGGCGTCGACGGGTTCACTGAAGCGGCCGCCCCAGGACTGATTGGTCTTGTCAGTGCTCATGAATTCGCTCGTGATCGGCTGTGGAGAAAGTAGCGGTTAAAGGCTGCGGCGGATGATAGCAGGGTTGCCGGGACTGGCGCTGGCACTGGTCGGCAGGTTTTTCCGATCGGGCCTTGGGATCCAAGAAGGTTTTCGCACAACGATATTTTTCGATTGAGCAATATCGTCGTGGCAACCGTCTACAGTGGACGGTAGGACTTTTGCTTTTTCCATCCATGGCGCACCGGAAAAATAGAAGAAGGGGGAGCTCATATTGGTCAGATCGACAGTTAACAATCCCTACGGCGACGCCGTGCGACAACGGGCCTCGGGCATCGGTCGGCAAGCGCTGGTAAAGATAGGCAACCGCCTCGCGGCACTTTTTGGCCCTCGAACGAGTCTTAGCGTGGATCGCGGTGACGGATGTCACTTCCCCTGTCTACGCTATCCTTGTGCGAGACTCACGCAGGAATCCAGCGCAATATGAATGTCCTGATCGTTGATGACGAACCACTGGCCCGCGAGCGCCTGAGCCGAATGGTTGGCGAGCTCGAGGGTTACAGTGTCCTGGAGCCGAGCGCCACCAATGGCGACGAGGCATTGGCCCTTATCGACAGCCACAAGCCGGATATCGTGCTGCTCGACATCCGCATGCCTGGCCTGGACGGCCTGCAAGTGGCGGCGAAGTTGTGCGAACGAGAATCGCCGCCCGCCGTGGTGTTCTGTACCACCCGGGACGACTTCCCGCCCGAGGTGTTGCAGGCCGGTGCCGTGGGCTATCTGGTCAAGCCCGTGGCGTCCGAGGCGTTGCTCGAAGCCTTGCGCAAGGCCGAACGACCCAACCGCGTGCAACTGGCGGCGCTGACCCGTCCGGCCGCCGAAAGCGGCAGTGGCCCACGCAGCCACATCAGTGCGCGCACCCGCAAAGGCATCGAGTTGATCCCCTTGAACCAGGTGGTCTATTTCATTGCCGACCATAAGTACGTGACCTTGCGTCATGAGAGTGGCGAGGTGTTGCTGGACGAACCCCTCAAGGCCCTTGAAGACGAGTTCGGTGAACGCTTCGTGCGCATCCATCGCAACGCCCTCGTGGCCCGCGAGCGCATCGAGCGTTTGCAGCGCACCCCCCTTGGGCATTTCCAACTGTTCCTCAAAGGCCTCAATGGCGACGCGCTGATTGTCAGCCGACGGCACGTGGCCGGCGTGCGCAAGATGATGCAGCAGCTTTGACCGGGCGGTCCAAGGCGTTCAACGCGTTTCATTTCGAGGATCTGGCGGCCAGGGAGGCCTTGGGGTCGTGATTCAAATCAAAGCGGTTTTGGCTGAGCTGTTATTATCTGCCGTATCTTTTAAGTACGGATTGATCCATGTCCCCTCGCGAGATCCGCATCGCCACCCGTAAAAGTGCCTTGGCCCTCTGGCAGGCCGAATACGTCAAAGCCCGCCTGGAAGCGGCCCATCCCGGGCTGAGCGTGACCCTGGTGCCCATGGTCAGTCGCGGTGACAAGCTGCTGGACTCGCCGCTGTCGAAGATCGGCGGCAAGGGCCTGTTCGTCAAGGAGCTGGAAACCGCGTTGCTGGACAACGAAGCCGACATCGCCGTGCACTCGATGAAAGACGTGCCCATGGACTTCCCCGAAGGCCTGGGCCTGTTTTGCATCTGCGAGCGAGAAGACCCCCGCGATGCGTTCGTCTCCAACACGTTTTCCAGTCTTGAGGCACTGCCTGCCGGGAGCGTGGTCGGCACGTCCAGCTTGCGTCGCCAGGCACAATTGCTGACGCGGCGCCCGGACCTGCAAATCCGTTTCCTGCGTGGCAACGTCAACACACGCCTGGCCAAGCTCGATGCCGGCGAATACGACGCCATCATCCTCGCCGCCGCCGGCTTGATCCGCCTGGGCTTCGAAGACCGCATCACCTCGGCCATCAGCGTCGATGACAGCCTGCCGGCCGGTGGCCAAGGGGCGGTGGGTATCGAGTGCCGTAGCGCCGACAGCGACATCCATGCCCTGCTGGCGCCACTGCATCATGCAGACACCGCCACGCGGGTGTTCGCCGAGCGCGCGCTGAACAAACATCTCAATGGCGGTTGCCAGGTGCCGATCGCCTGTTACGCCGTGCTGGAGGGTGAGCAGGTCTGGTTGCGCGGTCTGGTGGGGGATCCCAACGGCGGCCGACTGCTTAGCGCCCAGGCACGGGCGCCGCGCCACGATGCCGAGGCGCTGGGTGTGCGCGTGGCTGAAGACCTGCTGAGCCAGGGCGCCGCCGACATCCTCAAGGCGGTCTACGGCGAGGCCGGCCACGCGTGACGGGTTGGCGGCTGTTGCTCACCCGGCCGGCGGACGAGTCGTCGGCGCTGGCGGCGGTTCTGGCCGAAGCGGGGGTCTACAGCAGCAGCTTGCCGTTGCTGGAGATCGAACCGGTCCCGCTGTCCGATGCCGGGCGCGCGATATTCCAGGCGCTGGATCAATACGCTGCCGTGATCGTGGTCAGCAAACCGGCCGCACGCCTGTGCATCGAGCTGCTGCGCCAATACTGGCCCAAGCCTGCGGACCAACCCTGGTTCAGCGTGGGCGCGGCCACCGGACAGATCCTCGCCGATGCCGGCCTCACGGTGTTTTATCCCGATCACGGCGATGACAGCGAAGCCTTGCTGGAACACTTGGTCTTGCGCCAGGCTGTATCGCTGCCCGACCCCAAGGTCTTGATCGTGCGGGGCGAGGGCGGCCGTGGCTTGCTGGCAGAGCGTTTGCGCGAGCAAGGTGCTAGTGTCGATTACCTGGAATTGTACCGCCGCCACTTGCCCAGTCATGGCGAAGGGGCGTTGCCGGCGATAGTCGAAGCGGAACGCTTGAACGCCCTGGTGGTCAGCAGTGGGCAGGGCTTCGAGCATCTGCAGCGGCTGGCCGGCGATGCGTGGCCGGCCCTGGCGCGGTTACCGTTGTTTGTGCCAAGCCCAAGGGTGGCCGAGATGGCGCGTGCCGCCGGGGCCCGAACAGTTGTGGATTGCCGTGGCGCCCATGCCGCGGCTTTGCTGGCGGCGTTACGGGAACACTCCGTGCCGTTTTCTAATGCAAAGGATGGATACGTGAGCGAAACAGCCTTGCCAAAAGAAGATCTGGACCAGCCAGCGATCGATGCGCCGGTTGAAACCCCGCCCCCGGCGGCGCCGCGTCGCGGCAACGGGCTGGCCGTTGTTGCGCTGTTGCTCGGTGCTGCCGGCGTAGCCGTTGGCGGCTGGGGCGTGTGGCAGGTGCGTCACCTGCAAACCAATAACCAGCAGCAGTCCGCCCAGGTCCAGGCGCTGAACGACCAGGCCCAGGCCCTCAAGCTCAACGAGCAACGCCTGAGCGAGCGCCTGGCGCAATTGCCCCCGGCTGAAGAGTTGGAGGAGCGGCGGCGCCTGGTGGCCCAGTTGCAGAGTGACCAGCAACACTTGAATCAGCGCCTGGAAACCGTGCTCGGTGCCAGCCGCAAGGACTGGCGCCTGGCGGAGGCCGAGCACCTGTTGCGCCTGGCCAGCCTGCGTCTTTCCGCCCTGCAAGACATCAACAGTGCCCAGGCGCTGGTCCAGGGCGCTGACGAAATCCTGCGGGAGCAGAACGACCCTGGTTCGTTCGCCGCCCGCGAGCAATTGGCCAAGACCCTCGCTGCGCTGCGCAGCACCGAACAACCGGATCGCACCGGGCTGTTCCTGCAATTGGGTGCCTTGCGTGACCAGGTGCTGCAACTGACCGAACTGGCACCGGAGTACAAGGACCGCGGCGAATCGCTGCTGGGCCTGACCGCCGATGGCGATGGAGCCAGTCGGTGGGCGCAGTGGTGGGATCAGATCTCGCGCTATATCCGCATCGATTTCAACGCGGACGAGAACGTTCGTCCGCTGCTGGCCGGGCAGAGCCTCGTGCAAGTGCGCCTGGCCCTGAGCCTGGCGCTGGAGCAGGCGCAATGGGCCGCCCTCAACGGCCAGGCGCCGGTCTACACCCAGGCACTGACCGAGGCACGGGATGTGTTGAAGAACAACTTCAACCAGGACAACCCACAGAGCAAAATCATGCTCGAGCGCGTGGGTGAGCTGTCCAAGCAACCGGTGACGGTGGTCACCCCGGACCTGACCGGCACGCTGAGCAGCGTCCAAGCCTACCTTGAGCGCCGCAACCTCAATGCCGAGGAGTCGGTCAAGCCGCTGCCCGCGCCTGGCGCGCAGGAGGCCACGCCATGAAACGTCTCTACGTGATTCTGTTCGTGGTCATCGCCGCCGCCGGCTTGCTGGGCGTGGCGATTGCCGAGCATTCGGGTTACGTGCTGGTGGCGTACAAGAACTTCCGTTATGAAGCCGGCCTGTGGGTCACCCTGGCGCTGGTGGCGGTGCTCTGGCTGGTGTGGCGAGGCCTGAGATTCCTGATCGGGCTGGTGACCACGTCCAGTGGCGTGGTCAACCCGTGGTCGCGGCGCAACCGCAGCCGTCGGGTGCAAGTGGCGATCGAACACGGCCAGTTGGACCTGGCCGAAGGTCGCTGGGCCAGTGCCCAGCGCCACCTGCACCGTGCCGCCGAAGCGGAGCGCCAACCGCTGCTGTATTACCTGGGGGCCGCCCGTGCGGCTAACGAACAAGGTCTTTACGAACAGAGCGACAGTTTGCTGGAGCGCGCCCTGGAGCGTCAGCCCCAGGCGGAGCTGGCCATTGCCCTGACGCACGCGCAACTGCAGACGGACCGGGGCGACACGGACGGCGCATTGAGCACGCTGCAGGCCATGCATGAGCGTCATCCCCATAACGTCCAGGCCCTGCGCCAATTGCAGCGACTGCATCAGCAGCGCGGCGACTGGTCGGCGGTGATCCGGCTGTTGCCGGAGTTGCGCAAGGATAAAGTCCTGCCGCCGGCTGAGTTGGCTGAACTGGAACGGCGTGCCTGGGGCGAAAACCTCACCCTGGCGGCCCACCGTGAAGAGGACGGCAGTGTCGGTTTGCAGTCGCTCAATCGTGCCTGGCAACAGCTGACCTCCGCACAGCGCCAGGAACCGGCGTTGGTGTTGGCCTATGCCGAGCAACTGCGTCAGTTGGGCGCTCAGGTCGAAGCCGAAGAGGTGCTGCGCGGCGCGCTCAAGCGTCATTACGACAGCCACCTGGCGCGTCTATATGGGCTGGTTCGTGGCAACGATCCGATCCGCCAACTGCAAACGGCCGAGGGCTGGCTCAAGGACCACCCGGCCGATCCAAGCCTGCTGCTGACCCTGGGGCGCCTATGCCTGCAGAACAGCTTGTGGGGCAAGGCGCGGGATTACCTGGAAAGCAGTTTGCGGGCCCAGCGCAATCCCGAAGCCTGCGCCGAACTGGCGCGCCTGCTGGCGCAACTGGGGGATGCCGAGCGCAGCAACCAGTTGTTCCAAGAGGGGCTGGGGTTGTTGGATGAGCGCCTGCTGGCCGCGCCGCTGCCGGTTCCGGCTTAGGTCTTGTCGACTTGAGAGGGGCGTGACTTATTCTTGAACGTGGCATGAGTCATGTGGCGAGGGAGCTTGCTCCCGCTCGGCTGAGAGGCCTGTGGTGAATTGAGATCGCCATCGCGAGCAAGCTCGCTCCCACATTCGATCCCTGGCAACCGCCAACCCCCTGTGGGAGCGAGCTTGCTCGCGATGACGTCACCCCAGGCAACCCAGAACCCGTGACGAGTGAGCAAGCTCCCTCGCCACGGGTTAGTGAACCTTGAATGCGCGGTTGCGAATACGGTTTTGGGGCTTTGGTCATACCATCAGTAAAGTCCTACAGCTCATCGCGCCGTATCCTCCTCGGCCTGTTGGGAATTCCCTACACCCCTGGTGAAGTGTCTGCGCGGGGCTGCCTTGAAAGGCCCGAGGGCTTTCCTCTACCGTAACAGCTTGTCTCTTCTGTTACGGAATCGCCATGTCTTTGGCCAGCTCACGTTTCTTGTTTCTCATGGCTTCCATCGCCGCCGCCCTGGCTTTGGGCATCAGCACGTATCTGGAATATTCGGTCGGCCTGACGCCTTGCAGCCTGTGTGTCTTGCAGCGGTTGTGCCTGATGCTGTTCCTGGTGAACAGTCTCGTGGCCTGCGTACAGGGTCCAGGTCAAAGAGGTACGCTCTTCTACGGTACGGCAGGGCTGGTTTTTGCGACGGGGGGAATGGCCCTGGCCTGGCGTCAGGTCTTGATGCAAAGCCACTCGATCGAGCCGTTTGCTGATTGTGTTGCCCAGCCCAAGCCGATGGATTCGTGGTGGTGCGCGTTGCATCGTGTCCTCGATGGCACCGTTGACTGCGCGAATATCACATGGACGTTGTTCGACCTGAGCATCCCCGAGTGGAGCCTGTTGTTTTTTCTTGCGGTGTCCAGCGTGATGACCTATCTGCTGCTGCGCCTTGCCTGGAGTGCTCTGGTACAACCGCTCAGCGGCGAGACGTCGCAGTTGGTCCGGGCCGTGGATTAAACACTTGTATGAACTTTATCTCCTGCGTACCTTGAAGCCGTTGTCGTGCGGGCATAATCTGGCCCGCACGTGTTATTGGAATTGTGCCGCTCGATCATGTTGTGTCTGGCTTGTCCCTGTTCCATCAGGCGTGCACAGGCTGCGAGGGGCATGACTCACAAGGGAAGAAATCACCATGCTCGAAAGTTGTCAGAATGCTCAGGAACGCTGGGGTGGGGTGCATCTGTTGATCGATCGCTGGCTGCAAGAGCGTCGCGAACTGATTCGGGCCTACGATGATCTTGGCGACAAGCCTGAAGCCCTGAGCGAAAGCCGCAAACCCTTGCAAGAGTTTTGCGGTGTGCTGGTCGACTATGTGTCTGCCGGTCATTTCGAGATCTATGAACAACTGACGGGCGAGGCCAAGGCCTTCAACGACAAGCGCGGCCTGGAACTGGCCGAGACGATTTACCCACGCATCGATGTCATCACCGAGAAGCTGCTGGCGTTCAACGACCTGTGCGATGAAGGCAAGTGTGTCGCGGAAAAATTCAAGGAACTGGGCGGCTTGCTGCACGAGCGTTTCGAATTGGAAGACTGCCTGATCGAAGTGCTGCACAACGCTCACAAGGAAGAAGATACCGTCCAGGCCTGAGGGCTCGCGGTCATGAAAAAACGGTGCGCATTGCGCACCGTTTTTTATTGGGTCAACGTCAGGTCGTCGCGCCCAGCAACTCGATCTCAAACACCAATGGCGTGTACGGCGGGATCACATCCCCGGCCCCTTCAGCGCCATAGGCCAGGGACGACGGGATCACCAGTCGCCATTTCGCGCCGACCGGCATTTGCGGCAACGCACTGCGCCAACCGTCAATCACACTGTCGAGGTTGAACCACTGTGCCTGGCGATTGGCGTCGAATACGGTGCCGTCCGGCAGCCGACCGGTATATAGCACCTGGACCTTGCCGTGAGGGCCGGCCTTCGCGCCATGGCCTGGCTTGATTTCGGTCAGCAGGATGCCGTCTGCCAATTGCTGGACGCCGGGTCGGTTCTTTTCTTCGATGAGAAATTGTTGCTCGGTTTTCAATGCCGCGTCGGTCTGCGGCGTTGTCAAAGGCGCGTTCATTTGCGCCTGGTGCTCGGCCAGGATTTGTTCGATGCGTTCATCCTTGAGCGCCAGCGGCTTGCCCAGGTAGGCCTGTTGCAAACCTTCGACCAAGGCTTTGATCTGCAGGTCCGGCACGTCCTGGCGCAGGCGTTCGCCGAGGCTGGCGCCCAGGCTGTAAGCCAAATCGTGGGCATCGTTTGCGCTGGTTTTTTCAGCGGCCTGGACCGTGGCGCAAGCCATGCACAGGAGTAAAAACAGGTGACGCGACATGTGTGCTCTCCGGCCTCGAATCGAGGAATTATGCCAGTGCCGATATCTGTAGAGGTGGATTGCCAAGGCACTGGCGCAGAAGATTTTTCCTCCCTTGCAACGCAACGTCTTGTGTACTGTCAACATGCCCTAGCGGCGGTTGCAGCAGAGGTCTAGTATGAGCCGCACTCACGTCAGTCAGGAGGTAAACCATGTCGGCCACCAAGAAGCCTGTAAACACTCCGTTGCACTTGCTCCAACAACTCTCGGGCAGCCTGCTCGAACATCTGGAAAATGCCTGCTCCCAAGCGCTGGCTGATGCTGAAAAACTGCTCGCCAAACTGGAAAAGCAACGCGGCAAGGCGCAGGAAAAACTGCACAAGTCGCGCACCAAACTGCAAGACGCAGCCACTGCTGGCAAGGCCAAGGCTCAAGCCAAGGCTAAAGACGTCGTGAAAGAACTCGAAGACTTGCTCGATGCCTTGAAGGATCGTCAGTCCGAAACCCGCGCCTACATTCTGCAACTCAAGCGTGATGCCCAGGAAAGCCTGAAACTGGCCCAGGGCGTCGGTCGCGTGCAAGACGCCGCGGGCAAGGCGCTGTCGCTTCGTGCTGCCAAGCCTGCCGCTGTATCGGCCAAGAAGCCGGCGGCTAAACCCGCCGTGGCAAAAGCACCGGCCAAAGTCGCTGCCAAGCCTGCCGCCAAAGCACCGGCCAAAGCCGCCAGCAAGCCGGCTGCCAAACCCGTCGCTGCCAGCGCTGCAAAACCTGCGGCGAAAAAACCAGTCGTCAAGGCGGCTGCCAAGCCCGCTGCAAAAACGGCGGCCGCTAAACCTGCCGCTGCCAAGCCCGCTGTAAAAGCGGCTGCTAAACCTGCCGCCAAGCCAGCGGCAAAAGCTGTCGCCAAACCTGCCGCTAAAACCGCCGCCGCCAAACCAGCCGCGACGAAAACCGCCGCCGCTAAACCGGCTGCCAAAGCGCCGGTAAAAGCCCCTGCAAAACCGGCTGCCGCCAAGCCTGCTGCCAAACCGGCAGCGAAGCCTGCGGCAACCAAAACGGCTGCGGCCAAGCCCGCTGCAAAAACCGCTGCCAAGCCAGTCGCTGCCAAAGCCCCTGCCAAAGCCGCGGCTAAACCCGCTGCCAAACCGGCCGCGGCCAAGCCTGCAGCTGCGAAGCCAACGGCTGCCAAGCCAGCCGCCGCGAAACCCGCTGCTGCCAAGCCCGCCGCGAAACCGGCCGTGAAAAAACCAGCCGCTGCAAAACCTGCGACTGCGCCAGCCGCCAAGCCCGCAACATCGGCTCCGGCTCCGGCTCCGACCGCGGCACCTGCGCCAACCGCCAGCACGCCGGCCGCGGCGACCAGCCCAGCTGCCGTTGCGCCGACCGCCAGCAGCACCCCAACCAGCGCTTCCTAAGTGCCGGACACCGCGACGCGCAGCTGATGCAGCGCGTCGCGGCTCGCGGGTTCGGCATTCGCCGCCAGCCCTTGCAGCCATTGCGCTGAATCGTTCTGTTGTGCCCCCGGCCAATCCTTGGCCAGCGCTTCCAATCGTTCCAACAATTGCCGTTCGGCAGCCAACTCCATTTGTTTGACCTGTTCGCGCAGGCCATTGAGTGCCGTGTCCTGAAGGGCGCCGGCTTTCCATTGGTTGCGAAGCGTACGCAGTGGCCGCACCACCTCGGTCTCCCACGGCTCGGCCATTTGTCGAAGTTGCTGCAGCCTGTGTTCATTGCAGGCCACGCCGCGCTGCGCCAGCCACAGGCCACAAAGCAGCAGGCAGACGTTGGCGCCGGCGTCTTGTGCCGCCAGGCACGCAGGCTCTACGCCAGGCTTGGCATAGAGGTCGAGGGAAAAACTCCACAGGTCAGGGGACATCGTGCTACTCGCGCCAGTTGCGAGCGAAGCTGGTAGACTCCGCCGCCATTATGATCCGACTTCAGAACCTGACTTTACAGCGTGGCCCGCAACGTCTGCTAGAAGACGCCGAGCTGACCCTGCACGCCGGCCACAAAGCCGGCCTCATCGGTGCCAACGGTGCCGGCAAATCGAGCCTGTTCGCCTTGCTGCGAGGCGAGCTGCACCCGGACTCGGGCGATTGCCTGCTGCCGGCCGATTGGCGCATCGCCCACATGCGCCAGGAGGTCGACACCCTCGAGCGCCTGGCGGTGGACTACGTGCTCGATGGCGACCTGCGCCTGCGCCAGGTGCAGCGTGACCTGGCGGCGGCCGAAGCGGCCCACGACGGTGCCGCACAGGCCCGCCTGCATTCGGAACTCGACAGTGCCGATGGCTACACCGCCGATGCCCGCGCGCGTAAATTGCTCGCCGGCCTGGGCTTCACCAACGAACAGATGGACCGCCAGGTCGGGGATTTCTCCGGCGGCTGGCGGATGCGCCTGAACCTGGCGCAGGCGTTGATGTGCCCTTCGGATCTGTTGTTGCTCGATGAACCGACCAACCACTTGGACCTCGACGCCATCATCTGGCTCGAAGACTGGCTCAAGAGCTACCCGGGCACGCTGCTGCTGATTTCCCACGACCGCGATTTCCTCGATGCGGTGGTGGATCACGTGGCCCATGTCGACCAGCGCAAGCTCACCTTGTACCGTGGCGGCTACAGCGCGTTCGAGCGCGCCCGTGCCGAACGCCTGGCCCAGCAACAGCAAGCCTATGAGAAGCAACAGGCGCAACGTGCGCACATGGAAAGCTACATCGCCCGCTTCAAGGCCCAGGCCACCAAGGCCCGCCAGGCCCAGAGCCGGATCAAGGCGCTGGAGCGGATGGAAGAGCTGTCGGCGGCCCACGTCGATTCACCGTTCGATTTTGTCTTCCGCGAATCGACCAAGATCTCCAGCCCGTTGATCGACCTGTCTGACGCACGCCTGGGCTACGGCGACAAGACCGTGCTGGAGAAGGTCAAGCTGCAACTGACCCCCGGTGCGCGGATCGGCCTGCTGGGCCCCAACGGTGCCGGTAAGTCGACCCTGATCAAGAACCTTTCCGGCGAACTCGAGCCTTTGGCCGGGCGCTTGACCCGAGGTGAAAACACCGTCGTCGGCTACTTCGCCCAGCACCAGCTCGACTCCCTGGATTCCAAGGCCAGCCCGCTGTTGCACTTGCAACGGTTGGCGCCGACCGAGCGTGAACAGACCCTGCGCGATTTCCTCGGCGGTTTCGATTTCCGCGGGGCGCGCATCGACGAGCCGGTGTTGAATTTCTCCGGCGGCGAAAAGGCGCGCCTGGCACTGGCATTGATCGCCTGGGGCCGACCGAACCTGTTGTTGCTCGACGAACCGACCAACCACCTGGACCTGGAAATGCGCCTGGCCCTGACCATGGCCTTGCAGGAATTCAGTGGCGCGGTATTGGTGGTGTCCCACGATCGGCATTTGCTCAAGAGCACCACGGATAACTTCTTCCTGGTCGCCGATGGCAAGGTCGAGGAGTTCGACGGTGACCTGGAGGACTACGCCCGTTGGCTGGTGGAGTACCGCCAGCGTAACGCGCCGGTCAGCAGCACACCGGTCAACCCGGACAAGACCGACAAGAAAGCCCAGCGCCAGGCCGCCGCCGCACTGCGCCAGCAACTGGCGCCGCACAAGCGCGAGGCCGACAAGCTCGAAGCCGAGCTGGGCAAGCTGCATGAAAAATTGCAGAAAATCGAAACCAGCCTGGGCGACAGTGGTCTCTACGAGGCAGCGCGCAAGGATGAGTTGCGTGATCTGCTGGCCGAACAGGCCAAGCTGAAGGGCCGGGAAGCGGAGCTCGAGGAGGCTTGGATGCAAGCGCTGGAATGGCTGGAAAACCTGCAAGCGGAGCTGGAGGCGTTGTCCTGATGGAAGCGTTGGCGTTGCCTGTCCCTGTCATGTGGATCGAGCCGATCTGGCTCGGTGTGCAAATCCTGCTGATCCTGGTGGCCGGTTATGTCTCGCAGCGTTTCGTCGCGCGTGCGCTCACGGGCCTGGGTGAGCGTTACCCGCTCCCACCCCAACTGGTGATTATCCTGCGGGGTGTGCTGCGCTGGCTGATCATGGGCACTGCGGTGCTGGTGGTGCTCGAACGCCTGGGTGTCTCGGCCACGGTGCTGTGGACGGCGCTGTCGGGTTTTGTCGCGGTGGCAGCGGTGGCGTTCTTCGCCATCTGGAGCGTGCTGTCCAACCTGTTCTGCGCCGTTTTGATCTACACCGTCGGACCCTTTCGCCTGGGCGATGTGGTCGAGTTGGTGGATAGCACCGACAAGCCCGGTATCAAGGGGCGCGTGGTGGCAATCAATCTGCTGTACACCACGCTGATCGAACCCGAGGAGCTCGGCACCGGCAGCGCGATGGTGCAAGTGCCCAACAGCCTGTTCTTCCAGCGCTCGGTGCGGCGCTGGCGTGGCAGCGAAGCGTTCCCGGTGGGTGGTTTCGTCGAATAACGCAAAGGGCCGCTACGTGGCCCAGCGGGAGCAAGCTCCCTCGCCACGGTTCATGCCCGCTTGAGGTTTGCGCAAAAAACGGTAGTCAACCACGTGACGGCGCATTAGCTTAGTCGTTTCGACGAATCCGAGCCGGGGAGTGCAATGGTGCTGGAAACATGGTTGGCGTTTTTCGCTGCGTGCTGGGTGATCAGTCTTTCGCCGGGTGCCGGCGCGATTGCATCGATGTCCAGCGGTCTGCGATATGGCTTTTGGCGCGGTTACTGGAACGCCTTGGGCCTGCAGTTGGGCCTGGCGTTGCAAATCGTGGTCGTTGCCGCTGGTGTTGGCGCGATCCTTACGGCATCGGCCACTGCGTTTTATGCCATCAAGTGGTTCGGCGTGGCCTACCTGGTCTACCTGGGGGTCAAGCAGTGGCGAGCCATTCCCGGCGACATGACCGACGACGCGGCCCCACGGCCCATCGGTAAGCCCCTGGCTCTGGTGTTTCGCGGTTTCCTGGTCAATGTCAGCAACCCCAAGGCGCTGGTGTTCATGCTGGCGGTGTTGCCGCAGTTCATCAATCCCCATGCGCCGTTGATCCAGCAGTACCTGATCCTGGGCGTCACCATGATCGCCGTCGATCTCATCGTCATGGCCGGGTACACCGGGTTGGCGTCTAAAGTCCTGCGTCTGTTGCGCACACCGAAACAACAGCGGCGAATGAACCGTGCCTTCGCGGGTATGTTCATTGGCGCGGCGGGGTTGCTTGCGACGATTCGCAAAGCCGCGGCATAAAGCAAAACCTGTGGCGAGGTAGCTTTTGTGGCTGGCTTTTGTAGAGGGCTTTTGTGGCGAGGGAGCTTGCTCCCGCTCGGTTGCGCAGCGACCGCAAGATCTTGGGGCCGCTTCGCCCGAAGCGTCGGGCCGGCCCAGCGGGAGCAAGCTCCCTCGCCACAAAAGCAGCTAAACAGCTACCCGACGGTATGCCTTAGCGCAAGATCACCGGCGCCGTGTCCCGGGGCAGGTTGTTGCGCGGCACCGGCTCGCCAGGTTGCTCGTAGCTCGGGCCGCCGAGTTGTTCGCTCAGTTGCCGCGCCACGTCTTCACCCAGGGCCTTGGACACTTCGCGGACCACCCGTGGGCGGTTGAGGCTGATGCGTGCGTCCCGGTGGTTCAGCAACTTGGTGTCCTGGCCTTCACCCATGGCCGTGAAGGCCGAGGTGATCTCGTAGGTCTTGGTGTTGATCAGGCTGAAGTCCGCCACCAGGGTCAACGCCAGCACAGCCGAGTAGCTGTCGGTATGGGCCAACTCGTTGATGTCGCGGGTGAAGTCGATGTCCGACACGGTGCCGAACAGCACGTAGTCGGCACCCTTGAAGTTGCCGGCCTTGATGCGCTTGATCACGTCATACACGTCGCCAGTGGAAGCCGCCGTGTGGGGCGTGCCCTGGGTCAGCTGGAACATGCCGCTGCGCAGGATCTCGCCCTTGATGTCGCCGGTGAACTTGCGCAGTTCGCCCTGCTCGATGTAGCTGCTGGTGGCTTCCATCTCGTCGTAGCTCGAGGAAGCGCTGGCGCTGTAGGGGTTCGCCTGGAAGTTGCTCTGCGCCGAAACGGTGTGGATGTATTCCTCCACCCGTTCCTGGTACGCCAGGTCGGTTACCGCGACTTTTGGGGCCGCCTGGGCACTGAATGCGCAGGCCAGGGCCATGATGCCTATCCATGTGCGCATGGCTTAGCGCTCCGTGGTCTTGCGGATTTCTTTTTCGTCCATCCACTCGGCCAGACCGCTCTCGACGTCGATCAATTGCAGGCTGAATTTGTAGAAGACGTCCTTGTAGTCGCTGCTGCGCTTGACGATCGAGCTGATGGAGCCCTCGAGGCGGTACTTGGCAGCGATCATGTTGCCGGTCTTGGCCACGGTGCTTTTCTTGTACAGGCCGCTCTGGTTCTGCAGCTTGAGCTGGTCGACCTGGCTTTCCATGGCGGTGTTGTCGCTGGCGAAACGGGCCGCGCCGGTCTTCATCAACTGGGTCTTGATGCTGGTGGTGATTTCCCGGGTGTCGATGTATTCGCTGGTCTTGTTCTTCACGTCATAGACCTGGACAACCGGGCGACCCTGCAGGATGCCGGACTGTGCCAGGGAGCGGGTCATGGACTCGGCGATCATTTGCAGGTCGGTGGAGCCGAACTCGTTGGTCACGGTTTCCACGGCCTTGGTATCGCCGTAGCTGATGTTCTTGTTGCCCAGGACCGGCGAGTTGTTGGCACAGCCGCTGACCAGCAGGGCGGCGAGGGCGAGGGAGGAAATGCGTACGAACATGTGGGGGCTCTCGAAAACTGAAAAAGGAGAATAACGCGTCATTCGGGCGTTTTTTGTGGGAGCGAGCTTGCTCGCGATAGCTGTGTGTCAGTCACATCATGGCTGGCTGATCCAGCGCTATCGCGAGCAAGCTCGCTCCCACAGTTTTTTGCGTCTCAAGGGGTATTGATTTCCAAGCGGAAATCCACGGCCTTGGGTGTCGGTGCGATGGCCGGCAGGAAACTGGTCTGTTCGCCATACATCGTCAGGCTTTTCCAGGTTTCTTCTTCGGCGATCGGAAAGCCTTCCGGCCCCAGCCAGGCAAAGCGGTAATACATCGTCTTGTTGTTGTAGCTGGTGTTGCTCAACTGGACGTTGACGGTCATGTAGCCGTTTTCCCGGGCCACGCGCATGGCGCCGACCACGATGTTCTTGGTCTTGCCCATCGCCACGACCTTGCTGGCGGCGCTGCCCGGCTCCGGTGGCGGCGGGGTGGCGCAACCGGCCAGCAAGGCCAGGGCGCCGACGGCGATCAGTTTTAAACGCATGTGAACAAGACTCCGTTCTTAAGGTTGCTTGAGGGCAATGGCGGTCGGGTTGGCGCTTGGTATCACCTGGGCCGCCAGGCCGCCGGCGAACACTTGGTTACCCACCGCTCGCAGCGTGATGACCTGGTAGCGCTGGTCGACGGTGACCTTGACCACCGAACCGCCCACCGCGCTTGGCAGGGTGACCTGGTGCTCGCCTTTCTTCAGGCGCAGGCGCACGACCTGGGTGTAGTCGGGCAGGGTGCGCCAGGTCCGGGTGTCGGCGCCTTCGAGTACCGCCGAGGTAAGACCCACGGCCAGGCCGGCCAAGGGATTGGTTTCGTTGATCTGCTTTTGCGCCACACCACGGGTGATTGCGCGCACGGTGGTGCGCAGGATGATGCCCGGCATGTCATCGCGCAGGGCTCGGCGCGACATGGCGGTGGTGCTGTTGAGCTGGGTCAGGTCCAACTGGCGGCCGTCGACACCGATCTGGCCGAAGGTGGCTGTGGAGGTGTCAGGCTTGATCAGCGGGAACGACAACGGTGTGATGACCAGGTTGCCGCTGATTGGCAGCGGAAGGGGAATGCGGATCGAGTCCCGGGACGGCGCCAGGCCACTCTGCACCACGATCAGGATGTCGCTGTCATCGCTTTTGGCGGCAGGCTTGTCCAGGTCGCGCAGGGCCTGCTCCAGCAATGGCGTGTTGGGGCGCAGTTCGGCGGCCTTGCGATAACCCGGCGCGGCCAGGTCCTTTTCACCCAGGGCTTCGTAGACGAAACCGGCCAGGTAATGGCTGAACGCGCTTTGGTAGCTGTTTTTGAGGCCGACGACTTCCGGGGCGTCGAGGCTGGCCACCGGGTAACCCTGGAGGTCCTTGTATTCGGTCCTGACCCCTTGTTTCTCGGCTTCTTCCTCGCGCTTGAGGTATTCCTTGTCCCGCAGGTCGGCGATCACCGCTTCGCGTTCGTGGGTCTTCTTGATCTGGGTCCGGGCGCCGTCGAAGTCATTCACTGCCAGCAGATTCAGGGCCATCTGCGTGGTCAGCATGACCTTTTCGTAATCGTAGCCTTCGTAGCGGCGGACTTTATCGTTGACCAGGAAGCTGCCGAACTGGGCCAGGTACTTGGCTGTGTCGAGCTTGACCGCATCTTCCCACTGGCCAACCTGCTGATCGGCGCTGTTCCAGGCGGTCTGGCTGCCGGACAAATCGCCCTTGGCACGCAGCAGCTCACCTTTCTCGAAGTAATACAGCAGGTCTTTGTCCTGACTGGAATTGTTCTTCTCCAGCAGGGTCAACGCGCCGTCGACGTTGCCGGACGCCAGCTGCTGGTTGGTCTGGGCCAATTCGCTGTCGTAGTTGCGAAAGGCCGAGCAGCCGGACAACAAGGTGATCGCGCCGAGGGCGACCGAAAGAACGGCACGGGATGCCATGAACATTTTCTTCCCTGATAGCAGCCGGGGGTGTGCGGGCCGGGCTGGAGCGATCCCACGGACAAGCGTCGAAACGCTGTCGGTTCCTCATAAAAAGAGGAGCTTTTATGCCATCGAATGATAAGAAGGCCGCGGGATTATAAACATGGCGCTTGGCTATGTAATGGCTTTTCAATTGCGAATTGCTGTTTTTGTGACATCACCTCCAAAGCATGAAAATCCGATGAAAATCGGCTCCCTAAGCACATCCGCCCTTGAGCCAAAGCCATTGGAAGTGAACAATGTGTTACTTCTTATTACCAACCGAGAGTCATTCATGACTGCGCCGTTCCGTTTCCTGGCCTGGCTTGTATTGCCATTGCTTGCGCTGTGCAGCACTTCGCTGCTGGCCGACACCCTCGAAAGTGCCCCCCAGGCGCTGCATTTATTGGATTACATCGGGGCGGATTACCCGGCTACGGTCGAGGCGGGCAAGGTCATCGACGAGGCGGAGTACCGTGAGCAGTTGGAGTTCACCCAGGCGCTGGAAGGGTTGATCGTCGGGTTGCCGGCCAAACCGGAAAAGGCCGAGCTGGTCCAGGGCATCGGCGCCTTGCGCACGGCGATCACCCAGCGCCAGGACGGCGGCGAAGTCGCCCGTCTGGCGCGGCAGCTGGGGGCCAAGCTGGCGGTGGCATATGAAGTCAGCCAAGCGCCGGTCATCACTCCCGATCCCATTCGCGGTGCGCCGTTGTATGCGCAGAATTGCTCGGTGTGCCACGGTGCCACCGGTGCCGGCGACGGTCCTGCCGGTGTTGGCCTGGAACCGCCGCCCGCCAACTTGCGGGACGCCCAGCGCCTGGATCGCCTGAGCCTCTATGGGATCTATAACACGCTCGGCATGGGCATCGAAGGCACCGACATGCCGGCTTTCGCCGATCAGCTCGACGACCGTCAACGCTGGGATTTGGCGACCTATATCGCCAGCTTCAGCGCCGATCCGGCCGCCGCCAAAAGCGAACAAGTCTTTAACCTCGCTGACCTGGCGCGCCAGACCCCGGGCGAAGTCCTCGCCGCGCAAGGCCCAGCGGCGGCGGCGACATTCCGTGCCCAGCGCGCCCAGCCGCCACAGGTTCAACGTGGCCCGGCGCAGTTGCTCGACTACACGGCCGCCACCCTGGACAAAAGCATCGCGGCGTATCGCGCCGGTGACCATGACCAGGCCTACGACCTGTCGGTAGCGGCTTACCTGGAAGGTTTCGAGCTGGTGGAAAGCTCGCTGGACAACGTCGACGCCAACGTGCGCAAAGACACCGAAAAGGCCCTGATGGCCTACCGTCAGTCGCTGCAGGACGGTCTGCCGGTGGAGCAGGCCGAACAGCGCCTGGACGCGGCCAAGGCCAAGTTGAAAGCGTCGGCCGGCCTGCTGGGCGGCGATGGCTTGAGCTGGTCGCTGAGCTACATCTCCGGCTTGCTGATTTTGCTACGTGAAGGGTTGGAAGCGATCCTGGTGCTGGCGGCAATCCTGGCATTCCTGCGCAACACCGGCCAGCAGTCGGCGGTGCGCAGCGTCAACGTCGGTTGGGGTCTGGCGCTGCTGGCCGGCCTGGCGACCTGGGGCCTGGCGGCGTATGTGATCGACGTCAGCGGTGCCCAGCGCGAGTTGCTCGAAGGCGCGACGGCGCTGTTCGCCAGTGTGATGGTGCTGTGGCTGGGCGTCTGGATGCACGACCGTCGTCACGCCGCGGCCTGGCAGGATTACATCAAGAGCAGCCTGGTGGGCGGCGGTGGTCGTTTTGGGTTTGCGATCCTGGCGTTCTTCTCGGTCTATCGCGAACTGTTCGAAGTGATCCTGTTCTACGAAACCCTGTGGCTGCAAGCGGGCCCTGCCGGGCACAACGCGGTGCTGGCCGGCGGCGCGACGGCGCTGGTGTTGCTGGTGGGGTTGGCCTGGGTGATCCTGCGCGGCTCGGCGAAACTGCCGCTGGCGCTGTTCTTCAGCATCAACGCCGCGTTGTTGTGCGCGCTGTCGGTGGTGTTCGCCGGTCATGGCGTGAAGGCGTTGCAGGAAGCCGGGATCTTCGGCACCCATCCGGTGGCGTTCTTCGACTTCGACTGGCTGGGCATTCATGCCGATGCCTATTCGCTGGCCGCCCAAGTGGTGGCGATCCTGGCGATCGTGGTGCTGTATGGGCGCAGCTGGGTGGCGGAGAAGCGTCGGGTGCAGGTTTCCTGAAAAAGCATTCGCTGCGCTCATAATCGCGAGCAAGCTCGCTCCCACAGTCAGCACCCACTGGGTTTGCACTCACCTGTGGGGGCAAGGTTGTGTGGGAGCAAGGCTTGCCCGCGATGCTTTTTAATCTTTAGAGGAAACCACTCAATGCGCGTATGGATCGACGCCGACGCCTGTCCCAAGGCGGCGAAGGAACTGGTGGTCAAGTTCGCCTTGAAGCGCCGGTTCGAGGTGGTGCTGGTGGCCGGCCAACCGCAGATCAAGCCGGCCCTGGCCTGTGTGAAATTGATCGTGGTGCCCAGCGGCCCTGACGCGGCGGACGATTACCTGGTGGAGCACGCCGTGCCGGGTGAGCTGGTGATCTGCAGCGACGTGCCCTTGGCCGACCGCTTGGTAAAGAAGGGCGTCGCCGCCCTGGACCCGCGGGGCAAGGAGTTCGATGCGCAAAACATGGGCGAGCGCCTGGCGGTGCGCAACCTGTTCACCGATTTGCGTGAGCAGGGGCATATGGGTGGCGGCCCGGCGGCGTACAGCGAGCGGGACAAGCAAGGGTTTGCCAATGCGCTGGATCGGATCCTGACGCGGTTGGCTCGATTACCTTAAACCTTGCGCATAACCCTGTGGGAGCGAGCTTGCTCGCGATGGCGGTGTGTCAGTCAATACCTAGGCAACTGAATTGATGCCATCGCGAGCAAGCTCGCTCCCACAGGAGAGGGTTGAGAAGGGTGGGTCAGGCGTCGTTCTCGTGCGTCAATTCCAGCACCCGGTCCACCAGCTTGTTGATGCCCGAAGCCGCTTCGCTGATGTTCTGCGCCAGCATGTAGGCCGGGGTGCTGACCAGTTTGCGCGCGCGGTCCTCGACGATGTCGGTCACCGCGCAGTCTTCGTGGGTGCCGCCCATTTTGCTCACGGCCGCCGCCGTGTCCGGGTCGTTGCCGATGGTGCAAGTCACCCCCGGGCCATAGATTTTTGCTGCCAGGGCCGGGGAGATGCAGATCAGCCCCACCGGTTTTCCCGCCTCGGCAAAGGCTTCGGTCAAGGCCAGGACTTCTGGCTGGACCGTGCAGCCGGCGCCTTCGACGGCAAAGTTGGAGAGGTTTTTCGCCGAGCCAAAGCCGCCGGGTACGATCAGCGCATCGAAATCGTCGACGTTGGCGTCACGCAAATCCTTCACGTTGCCCCGGGCGATCCGCGCGGACTCCACCAACACGTTGCGGCTCTCGGGCATTTCCTCGCCGGTCAGGTGATTGATCACATGCAGCTGGGCAATGTTGGGGGCGAAGCACTGGACCTGCGCCCCGCGCTGATCGAGGCGCAGCAAGGTGATCACGCTTTCGTGGATCTCGGCGCCGTCATACACGCCACAGCCGGAAAGGATCACTGCAATTTTTTTGCTCATGGGCTTTTTCTCCAGATTCATGGCGTTAAATGTCTACTAATTTGTCACTCGTTGCCATAGGGGGATCGGGCAGCTACACCTAACCTGCCGGTTATCTCCCTGCCTTGCCTGTCCGGGTTGCGTCATGAACTTCATCCTGTATGCCGTGCCGTTCTTCTTTGTGCTGATTGTCGTCGAGTTGTTGGCCGATCACTGGCGGGGCGTGAGCCACTACCGCGTGGCAGACGCGATCAACAGCGTGAGCACCGGCGTGCTGTCGACTACTACCGGCCTGCTGACCAAAGGCGTGGGACTGGTGACCTATGCCTTTGCGTTGAAGCACCTGGCCGTCATCGAACTCCCTGCCGACCGGGCCTGGACCTGGGTGTTTGCCTTCGTGCTCTACGACTTCTGCTATTACTGGCTGCACCGCATGGGGCATGAGCGCAACATCCTCTGGGCCGCCCATTCGGTGCACCACCAGAGCGAGGACTACAACCTGTCCACCGCGTTGCGCCAGACCAGCACCGGCTTCCTGTTGAGCTGGGTCTTCTACGTCCCGCTCGCCGTATTGGGCGTGCCGTTGGTGGTCTTCGTCAGCGTTGCGGCGTTGAATCTGCTGTACCAGTTCTGGGTCCACACCCAGCACGTTCCCAAGCTCGGCTGGCTGGAGTGGTGTTTCGTGACGCCGTCCAATCATCGTGCCCACCATGCACAAAACCCTCTCTACATGGATCGCAACTACGGCGGGGTGTTCATTATTTGGGACCGTCTGTTTGGCACCTTCCAGGAAGAAGACGATGACGAGCCGGTGGTTTTTGGCGTGACCACGCCGCTGGCGAGCTGGAATCCGTTGTGGGCCAACCTGCAGTTCTATGCCCAGCTGTGGGCCGATGCGCGGCGAGCGGAGCGCTGGTGGGACAAGCTGCGAATCTGGTTCATGCCCACCGGTTGGCGCCCGGCGGATGTCGCGGCCCGGTACCCGCTGAACAAGCCGGACTTGAGCCAGTTCCGCAAATTCGAAGTGCCGCTGGACCTGCGCCAGCAGTGGTACGTAGGGCTGCAGTTCGGCGTCTACATTGCCTTGGGCAGTTATTTGATGAACCTTGAAGGCAGCCTGCCGGTCGCCGCCCTGGTGCTGGGTTGGGGCGCGGTGGCGTTCGGTCTGTTCGTGTTGGGCGTGGCCCTGGAGAATCGCCCGTGGGCGCTGAAGCTGGAGCTGTTGCGGCTGGCGTCGAACCTGCCGCTGGTATGGCTGGCGCCCTTGGCCGGGTTGTGGCCGTCCAGCGCTATGATGAGCCATGGGGCTTGGGTCGGGCTGCTCAGCTACAGCCTGCTCAGCGGCATCGGGCTGTATTGCTGCCGCTGCCGGTTTACTCGGTTGGCGTCGTAGGTGCGTCGGACCGGGCTTGTTCCAGGCGCTCGGCTTCGAGGACTTTCTTGGCCAGCCGCGCGTTCTTGATGCGTCGGCGCAGCCACAGGACCAGGCCCAGCACCAGCAACGCGCCAAGCACCCATAGTTCATATTTCTTGATACTGCCCAGCATGCCTTCCAGCACCGCGCCGAAGTGGTACGCGGCGGCGGCCAGGGCCGTGGCCCAGATTGCCGCGCCGATGCCATTGAGCAGCAGGTAGCGGCCCGGCGGATAGCCTGACAGGCCGATGGCCACCGGCATCACCGTGCGCAGGCCGTAGACGAAGCGGAAACTCAGGACCCAGATGTCCGGATGCCGGCGGATGTGCTCCAACGCGCGATCGCCCATCAACTGCCAGCGCGGCTTGCGCGCCAAGAGCTTGCGGCCGTGCTTGCGCCCCAGGAAATACCACAGCTGATCGCCCGCGTAGCTGCCGCAGAACGCCACGACGACCACCAGGTTGATGTCCATGTAGCCACGGAACGCCAGGAAGCCTGCGAGCACGAGGATGGTTTCGCCTTCGAAGAACGTGCCGATAAACAAGGCCAAGTAGCCGAAGTCATGCAGAAATTGTTGGAGCATTGTCTGGGTGCTGGCGAAATGAACGCGCAGCCTAACCCTTCGGGCACATTCAGGAAAGTATCGAAATGTGTCTCGACGTGAACAATTCCTACAGAAGACAATGACTGCGACTACCGGTCGCGCTTTCGCACAACTGTCATGCGTTCGTCATAATGGCCGCTTATAACTGTCACGCTCGCCCGTCTGCGGGCTCAGGAGTCTGCCGTGAGCTTTACCCCCGCCAATCGTCTGTTCCCTGCTACCCGTCTGCGTCGCAACCGCCGTGATGAGTTCTCTCGTCGGCTGGTGCGTGAAAACGTGCTGACCACCGATGACCTGATCCTGCCGGTGTTCGTGCTGGACGGTGAGAACCGTCGCGAAGCGGTGGCGTCGATGCCCGGGGTGGAACGCCTGACCATCGACCTGCTGCTCGAAGAAGCCGCCCGCTGGGTCGAGCTGGGCATTCCGGCGCTGGCCCTGTTCCCGGTCACGCCGCCGGCGCTCAAGTCCCTGGACGCCGCCGAAGCCTGGAACCCGGAGGGCATTGCCCAACGTGCGACCCGCGCCCTGCGCGCGCGCTTCCCGGAACTGGGGGTGATCACCGACGTGGCGCTGGACCCGTTCACCACCCACGGGCAGGACGGTATCCTCGACGAAGAAGGCTACGTGCAGAACGACATTACCGTCGATGCGCTGGTCCGGCAGGCGTTGTCCCATGCCGCGGCCGGTGCCCAGGTGGTCGCGCCGTCGGACATGATGGACGGGCGCATCCAGGCGATCCGCGAAGCCCTCGAGGTCGCCGGTCATGTCAATGTGCGGATCATGGCCTACTCGGCCAAGTACGCCAGCGCCTATTACGGCCCGTTCCGCGATGCGGTCGGCTCGGCGCTGAACCTGGGCAAGGCCAACAAGGCCTCTTATCAGATGGACCCGGCCAACAGTCAGGAAGCCTTGCACGAAGTGGCGGCTGACTTGTCAGAAGGGGCAGACATGGTCATGGTCAAGCCTGGCATGCCCTACCTCGACATTCTTTGCCGGGTCAAAGACGAATTCAAAGTACCGACCTTTGTTTATCAGGTCAGCGGCGAGTACGCCATGCACATGGCCGCGATCCAGAACGGTTGGTTGGGCGAAGGGGTGATCCTGGAGTCCTTGACCGCTTTCAAACGCGCAGGGGCTGATGGCATCCTGACTTACTTTGCCGTGCGCGCCGCCCAATTGTTACGAGAGCAGAAATAGCCTCCCAGGAACTTGCGATGAATACCGAAGGACTCACAGAAGTTGCCGTAAAAGACGCTCAACCCGTGGTCGAGCAAGTCGCCGAGACACCGCCGGAGCTGGGGCCCGCTGCCCCGGCTGTGGTCGAGCCCGCCCCGGCCCCGGCGATTGCCATTCCGAACCTGGATGACAGCAGCCTGTACATCCATCGCGAGCTGTCGCAACTGCAGTTCAACATCCGCGTGCTGGAGCAGGCGCTGGACGAGTCCTACCCGCTGCTGGAGCGGCTGAAGTTCCTGCTGATCTTTTCCAGCAACCTGGACGAGTTCTTCGAAATCCGTGTGGCCGGCCTGAAGAAGCAGATCACCTTCGCCCGTGAACAGGCCGGCGCCGATGGCCTGCAACCGCACCAGGCCCTGGCCCGCATCAGCGAACTGGTCCACGGTCATGTGGACCGCCAGTACGCGATCCTCAACGACATCCTGTTGCCGGAGCTGGAAAAGCACCAGGTGCGCTTCATCCGCCGGCGCAACTGGAACACCAAGATCAAGACCTGGGTGCGCCGCTATTTCCGCGACGAAATCGCACCGATCATCACGCCGATCGGCCTCGATCCGACGCACCCGTTCCCGCTGCTGGTCAACAAGAGCCTGAACTTCATCGTCGAGCTGGAAGGCATCGACGCCTTCGGTCGCGATTCCGGCCTGGCGATCATCCCGGCGCCGCGCCTGTTGCCGCGCATCATTCGTGTGCCGGAAGACGTCGGCGGCCCGGGCGACAATTATGTATTCCTGTCGTCGATGATCCACGCCCACGCCGATGACCTGTTCCAAGGCATGAAAGTGAAGGGCTGCTACCAGTTCCGCCTGACCCGCAACGCCGACCTGTCGGTGGACACCGAGGACGTCGAAGACCTGGCCCGCGCCCTGCGCGGCGAGTTGTTCTCCCGCCGTTACGGCGATGCGGTGCGCCTGGAGGTGGCCGACACCTGCCCGAAACACCTGTCCGACTATCTGCTCAAGCAATTCAACCTGCATGAGACCGAGTTGTATCAGGT
Organism: Pseudomonas sp. Z1-12; assembly: GCF_051132015.1. Classification (NCBI taxonomy): domain Bacteria; kingdom Pseudomonadati; phylum Pseudomonadota; class Gammaproteobacteria; order Pseudomonadales; family Pseudomonadaceae; genus Pseudomonas; species Pseudomonas sp. Z1-12. Next base: position 6,466,754 of record NZ_CP071647.1, on the reverse strand, counting down.
CAACGGTCCGGTCAACCTGACCCGACTGTTCAGCATTACCGGCCTGGACAGCCATCCGGAGCTGCAATATTCGCCGTTTACGCCGCAGATCCCGAAGCTGCTGCAAAACAGCGAAAACATTTTCAGCGTGGTGAGCAAGCAGGACATCCTCCTGTTGCACCCGTTCGAGTCGTTCACGCCGGTGGTCGACCTGCTGCGCCAGGCCGCCAAGGACCCTCACGTCCTGGCGGTGCGCCAGACCCTGTACCGCAGCGGCGCCAACTCGGAAATCGTCGACGCCCTGGTGGACGCGGCGCGAAATGGCAAGGAAGTCACGGCGGTGATCGAATTGCGCGCCCGCTTCGACGAGGAATCCAACCTGCAACTGGCCAGCCGCCTGCAAGCGGCCGGCGCGGTGGTGATCTATGGCGTGGTCGGCTTCAAGACCCACGCCAAGATGATGCTCATCCTGCGCCGTGAAGCCGGCGAGATCGTGCGTTACGCCCACTTGGGCACTGGCAACTACCACGCTGCCAACGCTCGCCTGTACACCGACTACAGCCTGCTGACTTCCGACGATGCCTTGTGCGAAGACGTCGGCAAGCTCTTCAGCCAGTTGATCGGCATGGGCAAGACCTTGCGCATGAAGAAACTGCTGCATGCGCCGTTCACCCTGAAAAAGGGCATGCTCGACATGATTGCCCGGGAGACGCAGTTCGCCCTGGATGGCAAGCCGGCCCACATCATTGCCAAGTTCAACTCGCTGACCGATCCGAAGATCATCCGTGCGTTGTACAAGGCCAGCCAGTCGGGCGTGCGCATCGACCTGGTGGTGCGGGGCATGTGCTGCCTGCGGCCGGGCATTCCGGGGGTGTCCCACAACATCCACGTGCGCTCGATCATCGGGCGGTTCCTGGAGCACACGCGGGTGTTCTACTTCCTCAACGGCGGTGAGGAGCAGATGTTCCTGTCCAGCGCCGACTGGATGGAGCGCAACCTCGACAAGCGGGTCGAGACCTGCTTCCCGGTGGAAGGCAAGAAGCTGATCCTGCGGGTCAAGAAGGAGTTGGAAAGCTACCTGACCGACAACACCCACAGCTGGAGCCTGCAGTCGGATGGCCGCTACATCCGCAACACGCCGACCGGCAACCAGAACCCGCGCAGCGCCCAGGCGACCTTGTTGGATCGCTTGAGCAGCCCGGTGCTGGCGGTGCGTTAAAGCTCGAAGGTTGGGGGGGCAGGCTTCGCTTTTGTGGCGAGGGAGCTTGCTCCCGCTGGGCTGCGAAGCAGCCCTGAAGCCATTCAGCTCGGTGTGTCAGGGAATATTCCGTTTCAGGCAGATCCGGCGACTGCTGCGCAGTCGAGCGGGAGCAAGCTCCCTCGCCACGGGAAGCGTGCCAAACCGCCAATCAATGGATGTTCAGCACAATCCCGACCCGCGTCAGCCATTCCGCTTCCTGGGCGAAGTCGGCCTGGGTCAGTTGGTTCTCTTCCAGCCAGCCGTCGGGGAACATCACGTCCAGCTGATCGCCGTCGGCATGCAGGGCCACTTGCGGCATTTCCTGGGTGCCACGGATGTGGTGGAACAGGATCGCAAAACGCAGCAGCACGCACAGGCGAATCAGCTTGATGCCGTCGTCGCCGAACTCGGCGAATTTATCCTTGGGAATGTTGCGCCGATGGCCGCGTACCAATAGCGCGAGCATCTGCTGGTCTTCCCGGGAAAACCCCGCCAGGTCCGAGTGCTCGATCAGGTAGGCACCGTGCTTGTGGTAGTGATAGTGGGCAATGTCCAGGCCCACTTCATGAACCTTGGCGGCCCAGCCCAGCAGCTCGCGCCAGACCCCGTCGTTCAAGTCCCAGTCGTCAGCCACCTGGTCGAAGGCGTGCAGGGCCTTGCGCTCGACCCGTACAGCTTGCTCCTGGTCGACGTGGTAACGCTCCATGAGCGAGCCCAGGGTGCGCTCGCGCACGTCTTCGTGATGATGACGCCCCAGCAGGTCATACAGCACACCTTCGCGCAGGGCGCCCTCGCAGTGGTCCATGCGTTGCAGTTCGAGGGCGTCGAAAATCGCTTCGAGGATCGCCAGGCCCGCCGGGAAAATCGCTCGGCGGTCGGGCTTGATGCCTTCGAAATCGATCTTGTCCGCCTCACCGAGCTTGAACACCTTGCGCTTGAGCCAGGCCAGGCCCTCGGCATTGACTTCGCCGGTGCCGTGGCCACCCGCCTTGAGCGCCAGGCCAATGGCGCGAATGGTCCCCGAGGAGCCGATGGCTTCATCCCAGGTCAGGCGGTGCAGGGCATGCTCGATGCTCATGATTTCCAGGCGCGCCGCTGTATAGGCCTGGGCGTAGCGGGCAGGAGTAATCTTGCCGTCGCGGAAATAACGTTGGGTGTAGCTGACGCAGCCCATCTGCAGGCTTTCGCGAAGCAGCGGCTCGAAGCGCTGGCCGATGATGAATTCGGTACTGCCGCCGCCGATGTCCGCCACCAGGCGCTTGCCTGGGGTGTCGGCCAAAGTATGGGAAACGCCCAGGTAGATCAGGCGGGCTTCTTCACGGCCGGAAATGACTTCCACCGGATGGCCGAGGATGGCTTCGGCGCGGCGGATGAACTCGCCCCGGTTGCGTGCCTCGCGCAGGGCGTTGGTGCCCACGATCCGCACCGCGCCCAGGGGCATGCCGTTGATCAGTTGGGCGAACCGCTTGAGGCAATCGAGCCCGCGCTGGATGGATTCTTCACTCAGTTGGCGTTCTTCATCGATGCCGGCGGCCAGTTGGACCTTCTCGCCGAGCCGCTCAAGGATACGGATTTCCCCGTTCTGGGCCTTGGCGACGACCATGTGGAAGCTGTTGGAGCCCAGGTCGATGGCAGCGATCAGGGACAGATTCTTGGCTTGGGATGGCGGCATGGTCAAAAAGTCTCGGTCGATAACCTCGCCATCCTGCCACGATCGACCGCTTACGCCAACGCGCCTGAACCAAACCCTTGAGCCAGGGCAGGTTGCAGGGTGCCTTTGTGGCGAGGGAGCTTGCTCCCGCTGGGCTGCGTAGCAGCCCCAAAACCAGTCAACCCGGTACACCAGGGATACATCGGCAGGCAGATCCTGCGATTGCTGCGCAATCGAGCGGGAGCAAGCTCCCTCGCCACAGAGGACTTCCTTGACAGTAAAGATCAGGCAGGCTCGACCGTACCGATGAAGTTCGCCAGCTCCGCCGTCTGCGGATCGGCAAACAGTACCTTCGGATCGCCCACTTCATGCACCTTGCCCTGGTGCATGAACACCAGTTTGTCGCCCACTTCCCGGGCGAAGCGCATTTCGTGGGTGACCATGATCAGCGTCATGCCTTCCTTGGCCAGTTGCCGCACCACGCTGAGCACTTCGTTGACCAGCTCCGGGTCCAGGGCCGAAGTGATTTCGTCGCACAGCAGCACTTTCGGCGACATCGCCAGGGCGCGGGCAATCGCCACCCGTTGCTGCTGGCCGCCGGACAAACGGTCGGGGAACGCATCGAATTTCTCGCCCAGTCCGACCCGTTCCAGCATCTGCCGCGCCAGCTCGGCCGCCTTGGCCTTGGGCACTTTTTGCACAACTTGCGGCGCGAGCATGACGTTCTCGCCGACGGTCAGGTGCGGGAACAGGTTGAACTGCTGGAACACCATCCCGACTTTCTGCCGCAGGCTGCGCAGGTCGGCACGGGCGGCGTCGAGGTATTCGCCGTCGACTTCGATCACACCGTCGTTGATCGACTCCAAGCCATTAAGGGTGCGCAGCAAGGTGGATTTGCCCGAGCCGCTGCGGCCGATGATCGCCACCACCTGGCCTTCCTCGACGCTCAGGTCGATGCCTTTGAGCACGTGATGATCGCCGTAGTATTTATGCAGGGCGGTAATTCTAAGCAGAGGCATGCAGTCTCCTTTCCAGGTAGCGCGCACTGAGGGACAAGGGGTAGCAGAGCAGGAAGTAACCGAGGGCGACCAGGCCATAGACCATGAACGGCTCGAACGTGGCATTGGCGAGCATGCCGCCGGTCTTGGTCAGTTCGGTAAAGCCGATGATCGACGTGACAGCTGTACCTTTGACCACCTGCACGGAGAAGCCCACGGTCGGCGCGACGGCGATGCGCAGGGCCTGGGGCAGGATCACGTAGCGCAACTGTTCCAGCGGGTTGAGGGCCAGGCTTGCGGAGGCTTCCCACTGGCCGTGGGAAATCGAATCGACACAGCCGCGCCAGATCTCCGCCAGGTAGGCGCTGGTAAACAGCGTCAGGGCGATCGCCGCCGCCATCCACGGTGAAATCTCCACTCCGGCCAGGGCCACGCCGAAGAACACCAGGAACAGTTGCATCAACAGCGGTGTGCCTTGGGACAGCTCGATGTAGGTACGGGCGATGTTGCGGGGCAGGGCGCGTTTGGAGATGCGCAGCACCATCACCAGCAAGCCGATCACGCCACCGCCGATAAACGCCACCAGCGACAGGGCCAGGGTCCATTGCAGCCCGGTGAGCAGGTTGCGCACCACGTCCCAGAAAGTGAAATCGCTCATTGGCTGCTCCTGGCAATGTAGCGACGCCCGACCCAATTGAGGAACTGGCGGATCAACAGCGCCATGCACAAATAGATCAGCGTGGTCAGCGCGTACGTTTCGAACGCGCGGAAGTTGCGCGACTGGATGAAGTTGGCGGCAAAGCTCAACTCTTCGGTGGCGATCTGCGAACAGACCGCCGAGCCGAGCATCACGATGATGATCTGGCTGCTCAAGGCCGGCCAGACCTTGCCCAGTGCCGGCAGCAGTACCACGTGGCGGAACGCCTCGAAGCGGCTCATTGCCAGGGCCGCGGCGGCTTCCAGTTGCCCCCGCGGGATGGCCTGGATACCGGCGCGGATGATCTCGGTGGAGTAGGCGCCGAGGTTGATCACCATCGCCAGTACCGCGGCCTGCCATTCGGAAATCTGCAGGCCCAGGGACGGCAAGCCGAAGAAGATGAAGAACAGCTGCACCAGGAACGGCGTGTTGCGGATCAACTCCACGTACACGCCGAAGATCGCTGCGAACGGACGAATGTTCCAGGCCCGCACCACGGCCCCGACGATGCCCAGGCCAACCCCGAGCAACGTGCCGATGGCCGTCAGTTCCAAGGTGAACAGCGCGCCGCGCAACAGCAGCTCGGTGTTTTGCACCACCGGCAGAAAATCGAACTGATAAGCCATGCTCAGCCTCTCAAGCGACGGTCAGAGATCGGCCGGCAGCGGCTGTTTGAGCCAGGTCTGGGCGTTCTTTTCCAGGCTGCCATCGGTCCTGGCGGTGGCCAGGATCTGGTTGACCTTGTCCAGCAACGCTTGCTCGTTCTTGTTCACGCCCACGTACACCGGCGAGTCCTTGAGTTTCACTTTCAGCGCCGGAACACGCTTGGGGTTGCGTTCGCTGATGGCGACCATCACCACATTGCCGCTGGCGATCAGGTCGACCTGGCCGGCCAGGTAGGCGGCGATGGTGGAGTTGTTGTCTTCGAAGCGCTTGATGGTGGCGCCTTCGGGGGCGACTTTGGTCAGCTCGATGTCTTCGATGGCGCCACGGGTGACGCTGATGGTCTTGCCCTTGAGGTCGTCCAGGGTGTTGATGGCGGCATCAGGCGGGCCGAACACGGCCAGGTAGAACGGCGCATAGGCACTGGAAAAGTCGATGACCTTTTCCCGCTCCGGGTTCTTGCCCAGGCTGGAAATCACCAGGTCGACCTTGCCGGTGGTCAGGAACGGGATGCGGTTGGTGCTGTTGACTGGGGTCAGTTCCAGCTTGACCTTGAGCTGGTCGGCCAGCAGTTTCGCGGTGTCGATGTCCAGGCCGCGGGGCTTCATGTCCGGGCCGACCGAACCGAAGGGCGGGAAGTCCTGGGGCACGGCGACCTTGAGGGTGCCACGCTTGACCACGTCTTCCAGGCCATCGGCGTGGGCAGGCAGCTGACAAAGCATCAGGCTGGCGAACAGGGCTGTGAGCAGGGCGCTGCAACGCTGAATCATGGCGAATCTCCGCAATCGGTGATGTGATTTCTGCGTTCGGACAGAGCACAGCCCATGCCAAGCCGGCTTTTCATCGGCCAAAGCCACGGTTTTGCTGGTGGGAGGCGGTCTTACTGGTCTGAACAGTTGCGCCGCGTTTCGCACCTTTATCGAGCGTCGGCATTTGCCGCCGAACCCTGCTGGGGCACGACTTGCCGGGCGCGGCGAATAGCTTTACAACTAGCCGCTCACTGGCCCGGTTCGTCTGAAAAATCATGAATTCCATCGCTCGTGCCGTTCCTGAAGTGGCGCTGCAAGCCATCCGCAAACTGATCGTCGATGAAGGCTTCGGCCCCGGCGATGCGTTGCCCTCGCAACGAGACCTGGCGCTGCAACTGGGGGTGAGCCGGGCGTCGTTGCGCGAAGCGCTGTCCTCCCTGAGTGCCTTGGGCATGATCAGCGTGCAGCCGGGCAAGGGCGTGTTCGTGCAGGCACCGGTAGAGGCTCCACGCAGCGAATCGGCGCCGGGCTGGCCGTTCGCGGCCCAGGCCTCGCCGGTGGATATCTTCCAGTTGCGCTACGCCCTGGAGGGTTTCGCGGCGGGGTTGGCGGCGGTGACGCTCAGCGCCGATGAGCTCGACCGGCTGCAAGACAATGTCGAAGCCATGCGCCGGGAATTGAAGGTCGGGGATTTCGACGCCGCCGCGCGGCTGGATTTCGAATTCCATCGGCGTATCCTGCTGGCCAGCGGCAACCAGGCGATGCTGAGCATCCTCACCGCCAGCGCCGAGATCTTCCTGGAGAGCCAGAAACTACCGTTCATCAGGGCGGAGCGGGCGATGGAAACCTGGCAGGAGCATCGCAAGATCCTGCGCGCCCTGGCCCGTCGGGCGTCAGGCGCCGCGCAAAAAGCCATGCAGGAACATGTACGTAACGCTGCGCTGCGTACCGGCATTTCCTTTGTCGCTCCCGTAGCTTCTTGAACCGGGCCATACTCAAATACATCGTGCGCCATAGCGAGACTCAATCAACTGCGGCTTCCTGAACCCGGGAAGGGCCGCTATGATGGGCCACGTTTTTTTGCTGATGACCCCGGAGATTTCCATGAGCAGCGATCTGATCAAACACGTTAGCGACGCTAGCTTCGAAGCTGACGTTCTCAAGGCCGAAGGCGCGGTACTGGTCGACTATTGGGCTGAGTGGTGCGGTCCTTGCAAAATGATCGCTCCGGTCCTGGACGAGATTGCCGAGACCTACAAGGGCAAGCTGACCGTTGCCAAGCTGAACATTGACGAAAACCAGGAGACGCCGGCCAAGCACGGCGTGCGTGGTATCCCGACCCTGATGCTGTTCAAGAACGGCAACGTCGAAGCCACCAAGGTAGGTGCGCTGTCGAAGTCGCAACTGGCTGCTTTCCTCGACGCCAACATCTAAGCGCCGAATGCCACTGGAAAAGCCCCGCAAATCGCGGGGCTTTTTCGTTATTCAGGGCTAGACGCTCGCAAACCCAGGTGTTACATTCGGCCCCGCACTGGTTTCTCCAGTGCCCCCTGCAAGCCGTCGCCGACGCTCTCCTTTCGAATAAGTACGCGATCCTGTCGCCTTCTCCGCGGCGCGGCCTCATTAAGCCAAAAGCTTAATTTCCCCCCTCCATAAATGATTACGTCATTCCTATATGAATCTGACTGAACTCAAGCAAAAGCCGATTACCGAACTGCTCGAATTGGCCGAACAGATGGGCATAGAAAATATGGCCCGTTCGCGCAAGCAGGACGTGATTTTCTCCCTGCTCAAGAAGCACGCGAAAAGCGGCGAGGAAATCTCCGGTGATGGCGTGCTGGAGATTCTCCAGGACGGCTTCGGCTTCCTTCGCTCCGCAGACGCTTCCTATCTCGCCGGCCCAGACGATATCTACGTCTCGCCGAGCCAGATCCGTCGCTTCAACTTGCGCACCGGTGACACCATCGTTGGCAAGATCCGCCCTCCGAAGGAAGGCGAGCGTTATTTCGCCCTGCTCAAGGTCGACACGATCAACTTCGATCGTCCGGAAAACGCGAAGAACAAGATTCTCTTCGAGAACCTGACCCCGCTGTTCCCGACCGTGCGCATGAAGATGGAAGCCGGCAACGGTTCCACCGAAGACCTCACCGGTCGTGTCATCGACCTGTGCGCACCTATCGGCAAAGGCCAGCGTGGCCTGATCGTGGCGCCGCCGAAAGCGGGCAAGACGATCATGCTGCAGAACATCGCGGCCAACATCGCCCGTAACAACCCTGAAGTTCACCTGATCGTGTTGCTGATCGACGAACGTCCGGAAGAAGTGACCGAGATGCAGCGCACCGTGCGCGGCGAAGTGGTCGCCTCGACGTTCGACGAGCCGCCAACCCGTCACGTGCAGGTTGCCGAAATGGTGATCGAGAAGGCCAAGCGCCTGGTCGAGCACAAGAAGGACGTGGTGATCCTGCTGGACTCCATCACCCGTCTGGCCCGTGCCTACAACACCGTGATCCCGAGCTCCGGCAAGGTGCTGACCGGTGGTGTCGATGCCCACGCGCTGGAAAAACCGAAGCGTTTCTTCGGCGCCGCGCGGAACATCGAGGAAGGCGGTTCGCTGACCATCATCGCCACCGCACTGGTTGAAACCGGTTCGAAGATGGACGAAGTGATCTACGAGGAATTCAAGGGCACCGGCAACATGGAGCTGCCCCTGGACCGTCGTATCGCCGAGAAGCGTGTGTTCCCGGCCATCAACATCAACCGTTCCGGTACCCGTCGCGAAGAGTTGCTGACCGCCGATGACGAGTTGCAGCGCATGTGGATCCTGCGCAAGCTGCTGCATCCGATGGATGAAGTCGCTGCCATCGAGTTCCTGGTCGACAAGCTGAAGACGACCAAGACCAACGATGAGTTCTTCCTGTCGATGAAACGCAAGTAAATCATCAGGGCAGGCCAGCAAGAGCCGGGGAAACCCGGCTTTTTGCTATCCGTGCATTCACTATTCTGGACGGGCGGCGTTAAACTCGGGCCCCCGAACGCCACGGCGACCATGAGGCTTTTGCATGCAGTATCGCGACTTGCGCGACTTTATCAGTGGGCTGGAACAGCGCGGCGAACTCAAGCGCATCCAGGTGCCGGTGTCCCCCGTCCTGGAAATGACCGAGGTCTGCGACCGCACCCTGCGCGCAAAAGGCCCGGCGCTGTTGTTCGAAAACCCGACGGGTTATGACATCCCGGTGCTGGGCAACCTGTTCGGCACACCGGAGCGCGTGGCCCTGGGCATGGGTGCCGAAGCCGTCAGCGAACTGCGCGAGATCGGCAAGCTGCTGGCGTTCCTCAAGGAGCCCGAGCCGCCCAAAGGCCTGAAGGACGCTTGGTCGAAACTGCCTATTTTCCGCAAGATCATTTCCATGGCGCCGAAAGTCGTCAAGGACGCGATCTGCCAGGAAGTGGTGATCGAGGGTGACGATGTCGATTTGGCTATGCTGCCGGTACAGACCTGCTGGCCGGGCGACGTCGGCCCGCTGATCACCTGGGGCCTTACCGTTACCAAAGGTCCGAACAAGGACCGTCAGAACCTGGGCATCTACCGTCAGCAGGTGATCGGCCGCAACAAGGTCATCATGCGCTGGCTGAGCCATCGGGGTGGTGCGCTGGATTACCGCGAGTGGTGTGAAAAACACTCCGGCCAGCCTTTCCCGGTGTCGGTGGCCCTGGGCGCGGACCCGGCGACTATCCTCGGCGCTGTCACGCCCGTGCCCGATAGCCTTTCCGAATATGCCTTCGCCGGCCTGCTGCGGGGCAACCGTACCGAACTGGTGAAATGCCGCGGCAACGACCTGCAAGTGCCGGCCACCGCCGAGATCATCCTTGAGGGGGTGATCCATCCCGGCGAAATGGCCGACGAAGGGCCGTACGGCGACCACACCGGTTACTACAACGAAGTCGACAGCTTCCCGGTGTTTACCGTCGAGCGCATCACCCATCGGATCAAGCCGATCTACCACAGCACCTACACCGGTCGTCCGCCTGATGAGCCGGCGATTCTCGGCGTGGCGCTGAACGAAGTGTTCGTGCCTATCCTGCAAAAGCAGTTTCCGGAAATCACCGATTTCTATTTGCCGCCGGAAGGCTGTTCGTATCGCATGGCCGTGGTGACCATGAAGAAGTCGTATCCAGGGCACGCCAAGCGGGTGATGCTCGGGGTCTGGTCGTTTTTGCGACAGTTCATGTACACCAAGTTCGTTATCGTCACTGACGACGATATCAACGCACGGGACTGGAACGACGTGATCTGGGCCATCACCACGCGCATGGACCCCAAGCGCGACACGGTGATGATCGAGAATACGCCGATCGACTACCTCGACTTCGCCTCGCCGGTGTCTGGCCTGGGGTCGAAGATGGGGCTCGATGCCACGCATAAATGGCCCGGTGAAACCACCCGTGAGTGGGGCCGGGTTATCGTCAAGGATGAAGCCGTTACCCAACGGATCGATGCCATCTGGAATCAGTTAGGAATAGATTGATGCGTGTAACCTTGCAGCCTTCCGGCGCGGTGCTGGAGATACAGCCGGCGGAGCGGATTCTCGATGGCGCGCGGCGCCTGGGCTATGAATGCCCGCAAAGCTGCCGCAACGGCAACTGCCACGTCTGTGGCGCGTTGCTGGTGGAAGGCCGTGTGCAACAGGCGGGCGAGGTGCGCGATCACGGTGAGATCTTCACCTGTATCGCCGAGCCGCTGGAGGACTGCGTGGTGCTGTGGGACGGCGTGCTGTCGCCGGGTGAGCTGCCGGTACGCAACCTGGCGTGCCAGGTAATCGAGTGCGCCGACGTAGGCGGTGATGTCTGGCGAGTGCGCCTGCGTGCGCCGGCGGGCAAGCCACCGCGCTATCACGCCGGGCAGTACCTGATGATCGAGCGGGAAAACGGCGAGAAATCGGCTTTTTCCCTGGCCTCGGCGCCGCATTCCGGGCGCGAGCTGCAACTGCACGTATTGGTGCGCGAAAGCAGTGCACAGGCGCTGCTGGAGCAACTGCGACGCAACCCCAGCGTGCGCGTCGAAATGCCATTTGGCGACACGCATTTGTCCGAGCTACCGGAAGGCCCATTGGTGCTGATCGCCGCTGGAACCGGCATGGCGCAGATGCACAGCTTGATCGAGCACTGCCGCGCGGCGGGCTTCAAGCACCCGGTGCACCTGTATTGGGGCGTGCGGCGGCCGGAAGATTTCTATGAAATCGAGCATTGGGACGAATGGAAAAAACTGCCGAACCTGTACCTGCATAAAGTCGTCAGCGACTTGTGTGGCTGGGAAGGGCGCTGCGGGATGCTCCATGAAGCGGTGTGCGAGGACATCAGTGACCTTTCTGGTGTGCACGTCTATGCCAGCGGTTCGCCGGCCATGATCTATGCCACCCTCGATGCCCTGGTGGAAGCAGGCATGGACGCTCATCAGATGCGCGCGGATGTGTTCGCGTACGCACCGCGGGCCTGAGCCGCATTTATACACCCAGGCTTAGGTCTGCTTTTGTGGCGAGGGAGCTTGCTCCCGCTCGGTTGCGCAGCGACCGCCTCTTTTGGGACTGCTTCGCAGTCCAGCGGGAGCAAGCTCCCTCGCCACAACGGCAGATGTCCATCCATCGATATAACTTCATATATTTCGTTTCGATATTTAGTCTTGAGACTAGATACCGATAACGTATATAGGGTGCGCAATGGCATTTAACTTGCGTGAATTCCCCTGACCGTCAACACCATGACGGCACCCCCGACTACCTTCCGCCCCCGCGAGGAGCCAACCGCTAACGGCCATGACCGCTATCGAATCCGCCATAACCTGCGCCCTGTACCCGCCCCGGCTCGAGCTGGGTGCACAGCTGACCCGCGAACAATTGCTCGCCTCGATGCGCTCGACCATGAGCCTTCATCAGGGCGGCCCGGTCTGGCTGTTTGCCTACGGTTCGTTGATCTGGCGGCCAGAATGTACGGCGGTGGAGCGGGTGCGCGGTCGGGTCCATGGTTACCATCGCGGTTTATACCTGTGGTCCCACGAACACCGCGGCACCCCGGAATTGCCAGGGTTGGTGTTCGGATTGGATCGCGGCGGTTCGTGCAGCGGGTTCGCCTATCGATTGCCGCAGGAGAACCTCGAGGACTCATTGTTTGCCCTGTGGCAGCGCGAGATGCCGGTGCCGTCCTATCGCCCGCACTGGCTCAGTTGCCGTCTCGAGGATGGCAGTCGGGTGCAAGCCTTGGGTTTTGTGCTGGAGCGACACCTGCCCAGCTATGCCGGCAACTTGCCGGACCATGTGCTGAGCCAGGTGTTCGAAAGCGCCTGTGGGCGTTACGGCACCACTCGCGATTATGTCGAGCAGACCGTACACGCCCTGCGCAGCCACGCCATGCCAGACCGGAACCTGGAGGCGCGGCTCAAGCGCTGCCAATCAGCGCTGGATCAGGCGACCGCTTCGCGGCTCTGACTGGCGATTTGCTTGTGCCATAGGGTTGGCGCGAGGAATGCCATCGCCAGCAGGCAGGCACCGACCAACAGCACAAAACCGCCATTCCAGCCAAAGTGGTCCACGGTGTAGCCCATGGCGGCACTGGCCGCGACCGACCCACCCAGGTAACCAAACAGACCCGTGAAGCCCGCGGCGGTACCGGCGGCTTTCTTCGGCGCCAGCTCCAGTGCCTGCAAACCGATCAGCATCACCGGGCCGTAGATCAGGAAGCCGATGGAAACCAGGGCGATCATGTCGACGGTCGGGTTGCCGGCCGGATTCAGCCAGTACACCAGCGTTGCCACGGTCACCAGGGCCATGAACACCATGCCGGTCAGGCCACGGTTGCCACGGAAGATCTTGTCGGACATCCAGCCACACAGCAGCGTGCCGGGAATGCCCGCCCACTCGTAGAAGAAATAGGCCCAGGAGCTCTTGTCCACCGTGAAGCCCTTGGCTTCCTTGAGGTAGGTTGGCGCCCAGTCCAGCACGCCGTAGCGCAGTAGGTAGACGAAGACGTTGGCCATCGCGATGTACCAGAGCATCTTGTTGCGCAGCACGTACTTGACGAAAATTTCCTTGGCGCTGAATTCGTTCTCGTGGCTGGCGTCGTAGCCTTCCGGGTAGTCGTTCTTGTATTTCTCGATCGGGGGCAGGCCAACCGATTGCGGGGTGTCGCGCATGGTCGCGAAGGCAAACACCGCAACGACGAGCGCTACGGTAGCGGGCACGTAGAATGCCGCGTGCCAATCATTGAACCAGGCCATCCCCAGCAGGAACAACGGGCCGATCAGGCCGCCACCGACGTTGTGCGCCACGTTCCACACCGACACCACGCCGCCACGTTCCTTCTGCGACCACCAGTGCACCATGGTCCGTCCGCTTGGCGGCCAGCCCATGCCTTGGGCCCAGCCATTGATGAACAGGAGGATGAACATGATCGTCACGCTGGACGTTGCCCAGGGCGTGAAACCGAACACGAACATCACCCCCGCCGAGACCAGCAAGCCGAAGGGCAGGAAGTAACGCGGGTTGGAACGGTCGGACACCAGGCCCATCAGGAACTTCGACAACCCATAAGCGATGGCGATGGCGGACATGGCCAGGCCCAGCTGGCCACGGGTATAACCCTCGTCGATCAGGTACGGCATGGCCAGGGAGAAGTTCTTGCGCAGCAGGTAATACCCGGCGTAGCCAATGAAGATCCCTGCGAAGATCTGCCAGCGAAGGCGTCGGTAGGTGCTGTCTATTTTTTCTTCAGGCAGGACTGCCTGGTGTGCGGCAGGTCGAAAGAAAGCAAACATTCAAGTGCTCCAGGTTCTTGTTATGGCGGCGGATGCGAATGTTACAGTTTCGTTACCGAAAATAGCATCGCTCGTTGTCGCATAAAAAGCAGAAATTTCGATTGGTCATGTTCTTAAGTGAACATGTCGTTCAGACGTAAGCGAAGAGCGTCGTAGGAAATGCCTTCGCGCTGCTCTTTCATGCGCCGCATCGGTGAATACGGGGCAAAGCAGTGGGAAACATCCTTCGCCCAAATGGGAAGTCTCGCTATAGGGCCCATGAGCCATGGCCTTTACCCTTTACGTTTCTGCCAGGTCTGGCATTTCAACTGAGGGGTAGGGGCATGAGGTGGTCCGTGATGATGCTGTTGCTGTGCTTGGCCGGTACGGGCGGGGCAGCGGAGGTGTTGCTGGTGCCCGAAAACAATCCGAGGCCGGATTACCCGACGACCCTGTTCCGCAAGGGCATTACGGGTATGGCCCGGGTCGGCTTCATGGTGCATGCCGATGGTCGTGTCGATGAGGTCACGATCTTGCACAGCGATCATCCGGATTTCGCCGAAGCCGCACTGGAAGCGGTCAGCCAATGGCGCTTCAAGCCTTGGCCGGTGGATCTTGAGCACCCGGCGAAGACGCATGTCGTAGCGCCCTTCGAGTTCCGCCTGGATGACTTGCCACTGGACGCCAATAAATGGATCAAGACCTGGAAATGCTCGGACATCAACGCCCACGCCAACGGCCAGCTATGGGTGCAGGACTTGCTCCCGTTCCATTACACACGCCTCTACTTGTCCAATGTGTTTTTGGTCAAACAGTTACCGGAAGCCGAGCGCCTGGCCTTGATCGCTCGGTTCAACAGGCTCTTGCCTTCAATCGTGCAGCGTTGCGGGAGTTTTCCAGCGGCGCGGTATATGCGGATGTTGCCGAAGGAGGTTCGTGAGTTGCTTTAGCCTCGTTTTTAGGGCATCGCCGTTGGCGATGCCCCTACTTGTTATTCTGGCTTGAAACCGGGCTTTCCGTTTTGTTCTCGCCAGATTTTAATTTCATTCAGGATTCCTTCCGGACTGTCTTCTCGACCTTGTTTGGGGTAGAAAATAAGTGCGGATTTTTCTGGGTGCTCAGTAATCTTCTCAAAATGCTTTGCAAGTTTACTGGTGTATTCACCCAGCTCATCTCCAGTAAGTTCGTTATTGTCTTCGAAAAATTCCTTAACAAAGGATAGAAACTCTGCTTCGGTATAGTCCTCGATTCTTTCTTTGAAGATCATGGCTTTGTTCCTTTTTTGTGAAGCTCAATGTGTTCTTTAGGTGTCATGATGCTTAGGTTGTCCAAATCGTAAACTGCACCGCCCTTGGAAATCCATTGTATATGATGAATTTCAAATTTGTTCCTTTCACCTACGTGGTCGTCTGGAGTTGTGAACGGGGCAGCGCCGTTACGCATCAGTTTCAGGTTGGCTCTACTGAACTGTGCTGATAATTTTTCATCATTGGCTACCCTCTCCCAAAATTTTTCTCGGAAGGCATCAAAGTCTCTGAAGTCCTGACCTCGAAGTAGATTTGCTATCTCGCGAGGAATGGGGGCACCAACGCCGTGTTCGCTACTTCCTAGCCAGTGTTCCCCAACCTCCTGACCTGCTCCAGTCACCGTCCCCGGCTCATATCGCGGCCCGGTACGACTCGCCATGACATAGACTGGCTGGATTCCCGATTCCATTGGGAATACCAGCACATAATCGTCAATGTCAGCGTCATCGCACGTTGGATGCTCGTCTATTCTCCCCTCTATCTGGGTAATCCTGGCCCCGGGAAGGATCCTGATTTCCGGCTGCGTCACAGGCAATTCGGTCGATCCAAGGAGACTATCCCCTGGAGGGCTGTTCGGCGTCCAGGTCAGTGTCCTTGGAAGAATCCCCTCGGTCGTGAAAGTGTAGAGATTGGTGTGTGGATCAAGTGTTACGTATCTGATCCGAACCTCGTTGGATAAACTTCCACCGGTCGGTGAAAGATAAAATTGAGTGTGCTCTCCCCGAACAGATGACACGACGCGAAACGGTAGGTGGTCTGTTTCAGTATTTGGGGTTAGTTTGAAATTCTCATCCAGTTGGGACAGCGGAATACTGATCACCACTGGATTACGCTGAAGTTCGCTATTGCCGAGTGTCGGAGAGTATGAAACCGCCACGCCAAATACCGTCAACGGACCACCCGCCAGGGTGGCACTCGCTTTCTTCAGTAGGTCGATGGCACCTTGCAACGAAACGGGCGAACCCTCATACCCAGCGATCAAGCCGTCGGGAGTCGTCATGAGTGGCCGCACCGATGCTGTCGCGCCGCTGGCGGTGGACAGTTGTATATTTCCGATGTGATGCTTCAACCGAAAAGTCGCATCGATATCGGCTTGTGCTTTACGCAGCGACGTCTTTCGTGAATCACTCGTCAATACATTGCCTACTGCATGCTCTGCTTTGGCTGCGTCCTGGTGCGCGATAGACAATTCCCGGTGTTTTTGCTGCATCCAAGGCAGTTTTTGATTGATGTCTTCAGGCTGGGCTTGGTTGAACTGATGAAGTAGCGCGTTAAAACGGTCTGCCAATGCCGCCGCGATTTTCTGTTTTCGTTCTTGTTCGGCTCGTTGCGCCTCAGCTCGGGCTTGGGCTTGCTTTAGAGCTTGTGCTTTTTTCTCGGCAGCAACACGTAGCTGTTCTTGTAAGCGTTCGGCTGCTAAGGCCCGGTCGATGAGTCCAGCAAAAGCGTTAGTTGTTTTCGTTAAATGTCGAACGGATTCGGAGTGAAGAAGTGATACATGGTAGTCCTGCCATCGCTTTCCTAAGTTTGTTTTTGCCTGTAGCGCCACAAGATTGTTGAGGGCTTCGAGCTCAGGTTTACTCAAGGGAGGCTTGATGTTCGGATTGGCTTTCGCAAAAGCAGCGATAGCGGCACGCTCAGTTGCAATCATCTTGGCTAAGGCTGCTTTGTAGTTCCTAAGCGACTGGGAGGAGGTTAGCCCGCCTGTTGCACCCAGCGTCGATGAGACCTTTTTTAGTAAAAAGCTTGGTAGAAGCTGGAGGTGAATATTTTTTTCCTGATTGATAACCCTAAGCTTTTCATTTGCTGTTGATGCGGAATCACTTTGTCCAGATTTGACAGCAGCCTGCTCGACTTTTTTTGATACGTGTTCCAGTTGTCCAGCAAGGATGTCTTTTTGCAATGAAAGTCGTTTCAGCTCTAACGCTGATCGGTATGCGTTATCAATCGCTGAGTAAGCGACGGCGATATTGGGCGGGGAGGCCTGCAGGCTTTCCATTACTCTTTTAAAAGACAGTTCCTTCATAAGGAAAAATGGATTGTGGCCATACAGCGAGTAAGCATTTTTGGTGCGTGCTTGATACTCGGATTCTTTGGATTGAATAGCCTTAAGCGTTGCATCCTGTTCTGTCTTCGCTTTTTCCAATGGCGAAAGTGGGCGAGCGCCTATCGCTGATGTTTTTGCTTGTTCGAGTTCTTTTATGGTTGTCTCGGTAAGTTTTATAAAAGTATCACGATACTCGGCGTCGATGACTTCGCTATTTGCTATACGCTCCTTCATCATGTCATCCCACGCGTGGGGAATAGACGCGTTGTGTCTTTTTGAACTTCTAGTGACTCCTCTAGGAGGCCCCTCGTACAAACCCCAAGCCCCTTGGGAATATCCGGCAGTGAAATTTTCACCTCTGATCGATAAAGGGCCTATTTCGTATGAGCCGGGTCCCAGTTGCTTATGAGGTCCTAAATAGGTATTCGCATCGCACATATGACTTATCCATGTCGGTTTGTCCGTGACTGAATGGCTCCCCGCTGCTGCGGGGGGCTTTGGGTGCGAGGAAGGTTTGCGCATTTTTTTGGCGAGGATGCGGTATATATCTATCGCCAAATCAAATTTTATTTATGGCTGCTAAGAATTCCGACATGGGCCAAATGGAATAAAAAAAGGCCAGGGCCACCCTCATCGGTGGCCCTGGCCTTTTTTGTCTGATGCGGTTTCAACGCACCTGCACAACCACCTTCCCCACCGCCTTGCGCTGCCCCAGGTCATTGATCGCCTGGGCGGCGTTGCTCAGCGGATACACCTGGGACACCAGCGGCTTGAGCTTGCCCTCGGCGAACCAGCCGAACAGTTGCTGGAAATTGGCGGCATTGTCCTTCGGTTGGCGCTGGGCGAAAGAGCCCCAGAATACGCCCACCACGGCGGCACCCTTGAGCAAGGCCAGGTTCACGGGGAATTCCGGGATGCGTCCGCTGGCAAAACCCACCACCAGCAACCGGCCGTTCCAGGCGATGGCGCGGATGGCCTGGTCGAACAGGTCGCCGCCCACCGGGTCATAGATCACGTCGGCGCCCTGGCCGTCGGTGAGGCGCTTTATTTCATCCTTCAGGCTGGTTTCGCTGTAGTTGATCAAATCGTCGGCACCGGCGGCCTTGGCCACGGCGAGTTTCTCCGCGCTGCTGGCGGCGGCGATCACCCGGGCACCCATGGCCTTGCCGATTTCCACGGCCGCCAGGCCAACGCCTCCGGAGGCGCCGAGCACCAGCAGGGTTTCGCCGGGTTGCAGGTTGGCCCGTTGCTTGAGGGCGTGCATCGAGGTGCCATAGGTCATGCTGAAAGCCGCGGCGGTGTTGAAGTCCATGGACGCGGGAATCGGCAACACGTTGTAGCCGGGGACCGCCACCTGTTCGGCAAAGCTGCCCCAGCCGGTCAGCGCCATCACCCGGTCGCCGACTTTCAAGTGGCTGACGTTCTCACCCACCTGGCTGACCACGCCCGCCGCTTCGCCGCCGGGGGAAAACGGGAAGGGTGGCTTGAATTGGTATTTGCCCTCGATGATCAGCGTGTCAGGGAAATTCACCCCGGCGGCGTGCACGTCCAGCAGCACTTCGTTCTTCTTGGCGACGGGGCTGGCGACGTCTTCCAGCACCAGCGATTCGGCGGGGCCGAATTCTTTGCACAGCACGGCTTTCATCAGGGCTATTCCTTTGGGAGTGATGGCCGATAAGTGTAGGTGTGAGAGACAACGGGTCAACGAGCATGCCCCGCCCTGATAGCCGGCCATAAGCTTGTGCTTGAACGGCGGGTCGGTATGCTGGGCCGCAAACCGGATGAGGAATCGATTGTGAAAGCGTGGATCATGTTGATGCTGGCCCTGTCGCTGCCTGTGGCGGCGATGGCCGAAGAGGCCAAGGAAGCGAAAGAGGGCGAGGCACCGAAAGTCAGTTATATCACCCTCAGCCCGCCGTTCGTGGGCAACTATGGCTTGGACGGCACGGCGAAGCTGAAGGTCTACAAGGCCGACGTGGCCCTGCGCGTGACCGGTGATGCCGCGGCGGCGGCGGTCAAGGCCAACGAGCCACTGATTCGTAACCAGTTGGTGGCGTTGTTTGCCCAGCAGACCACCGAGGGGATGAACAACCTCGAAGCCAAGGAAAAACTGCGTCAGGAAGCGTTGAAGCAGACCCAGCAAGTGATGAACGACGAGACTGGCAAGCCGATGGTGGATGATTTGTTGTTCAACAACCTGATCATTCAATAGGTTTGTGGTGGCTGGGCGGGCCCTTTCGCGAGCAAGCTCGCTCCCACAGTGGATCTCCAGTGGTCACGCAATGTGCGTACGCCGCCAATCCCCTGTGGGAGCGAGCTTGCTCGCGATAGCGGCCTACCGGACAGCGAATCACTCAAGGCTTCAGCGCAACCACCGCCGCCCACTGCTGCGCCGTCACCGGCATCACTGACAGCCGCGAGCCTTTCTGCACCAGCGGCATTTCCGCCAGGGCGGTCTGTTGCTTGAGGTAGTCGAGCTTCAGGACGTGGCGGAACGTCTCGACATGGACCACGTCGATCGCGGTCCAGGGGTTTTTGTCGAGGCTGGCCTTGGGGTCGAAATAATGGCTGTCCGGGTCCAGGGCGGTCGGGTCGGGGTAGGCCGCCTGGATGATTCTGCCGATCCCGGCGATACCGGGCTCGGGGCAGCTGGAATGGTAGAAAAAGAATGTATCGCCCACCGCCATGGCCCGCAGGAAATTGCGTGCCTGGTAGTTGCGAACCCCGTCCCAACGGGCCTGGCCAAGCTTTTCCAAGCCCTGGATGGACAATTCGTCAGGCTCGGATTTCATCAGCCAATAGGCCATGATTGCTACTCCTTGGCGGTGTGGAAAAAAATAGTTCAGCGATTTTATGACAAACCGACAGTCGGTTGACGCCAGAGTTTGCGTGTAGGGTCCGGTTGCCGCAAAATGCCGGCCTTCCAAGCTTGACGCTGCTGCACGGCCAATAAGAAAACCGCTGCTGTCATCGTGTGTGATATGCCTTGAGGGGGGCAATCGATGAAACGCAAACCGGATTTGTTGTGGATCTTGGTCATTCTGTTCGGTCTGGGTGTCGTGACCACGGGTTACGCCCAAAGCCTGTGGGCCAACAAGACCGAGGCGCCGGTGGATATCACCCAACCCGCGCCATCGCTCAAACGCTGAACCCGCTTTCCAGCCGCCGCGGATGACTGCGGCGTTCTATCCCGCGAGATACCACTGCCTGTCGCTGACCGTCCCCTGTAGCGGCACGTCCCAGCTTGCCTGCGCCAATCGTTCGACCTTCTGGCATTCATGGGCCAGCCCCAATAGCGTCGGCTTGCGCCACTGCTTGCGCCGCGCCAGGTACGCCAGGCTGCGGTCGTAAAAGCCGCCGCCCATGCCCAGCCGACCTCCCGCGTCGTCAAACCCCACCAGTGGCAACAACACCAGGTCCAGCGTCCAGACCTTGCGTTGCCGAGCGATGTTCTTGCGTGGTTCAGGGATACGAAACCGATTGGGCTGCATTTGTTCGCCGGGATGGATGCGTTGGAAAACCATCTTGGTCTGCGGCCACGGGCTGAGTACCGGCAGGTAAGTGGCCTTGCCCCGGCGCTGGGCCGCGCGCAGCAGCAGGCGCGGGTCGATTTCGCCATCGTTGGGCAGGTACAGGGCGATGTGCTTTGCACGGCGAAACAGCGGGTGCTGGGCCAGTTGTTTGTACAGCCCGCGGGCGGCTCGCCGTTGCTGGGCGGGCGTCAGAGCGCGACGGGCCTGGCGCAGCAGGCGTCGAAGTTGCGGGCGGGGCAGCAGCGCGGGTTCGGTCATATCAAGGCTTCACGCAGTGGCGATGCCACAGCGTAACCGCAAAACAGGGTGCCCAGAAATGCCTGCGCCAGAAACGACAATGCCAGTTCATATGAACTGGCATTGTCTGGAGTCAGGCTCCCCGGATGAACCGCTGTCGGCTTAGCCCTTGAACCCGAAAGTTCAAGGTGGAAGTTGCAGGGGGCGTTAAGGCTTTCCGTCAAGCGGACATGCACACCGGCCCCAACGTGCAACCCCCGTGGTTGTGCGTATCGGCTCAGGGACATCACCAACTGGCAAGCACCCCAGGGAGTGACGCGAGTATACCCCAGGCAGCTTCGCGAATCAGCCCTTGGCGACGTCTGGATCGGTGGCGAGCACCAGATCCACTCGATCGAGCAGGTCGCGCACCTGTTCACGGGTCGAGCCGCTGACCTGTACGTCCGGCGTATCCTGGCGATGCAACAGGTCGTGGGTGATGTTCAAGGCGGCCATCACGGCGATGCGATCGGCGCCGATGACTTTGCCGCTGCTGCGGATCTCGCGCATCTTGCCGTCCAGGTAACGGGCGGCGCTCACCAGGTTGCTACGCTCTTCCTGGGGGCAGATGATCGAATATTCTTTGTCGAGGATCTGCACGGTAACGCTATTGCTTGAACTCATGAGTCTTGCTCCAGGGCCTTGAGGCGCGAAATCATCGATTCGACCTTACGCCGGGCGATTTCGTTTTTTTCAATGAGGTGCGCGCGTTCCTCGCGCCAGGTTTTTTCCTGAGCTAATAGGAGTCCGTTTTGGCTCTTAAGTTGCTCGACCCGGTCAATTAGCAGTTCGAGTCTGGCCATCAGCGCTTGCAGGTCGGTGTCTTCCATTGTGTCCACTGAAGAATGTGTCTGATGGAGGGATGTAGGTCGCACAGCCTCTGATAGTCTTGGCGAGTCTGTCGATGTAGGATACAAGGCCTCCATTCTAGACATAGCGCCGTCTGGCGCCTAGCTGCCCATGCCCATTCAGAATTCCCCGTACCAAGCATTTGCCACCCTGCTGAGCACCAGCGGTCATCCTGTCTCGCCTGCCGAACTGCATGGCCTGTTGCTCGGTCGCAGCTGCGCCGGCGCCGGCTTCGAGGCCGACGGCTGGTTGGCCGACGCCGCCGAGCTGTTGGAAGGCGAGCCGGTGGACAACGTCCGTAACGCGCTGATCGGCCTGCAGGAAATGGTCAAGGGCGAGTTGACCAGCGACGACATGACCGTCGTCCTGCTGTTGCCCACTGACGACGCCCCCCTGGCCGAACGCGCCGCGGCGCTGGGGCAGTGGTGCCAGGGCTTCCTCGCCGGCTTCGGCCTGACCCGCCGCGAATACGCGCTGAGCGAAGAAGCGAAGGAAGTGCTGCAGGATCTGGCCGCGATTTCCCAGGTCCAGGATGCCCTGGAAGAGTCCGACGACGGCGAAAGCGACTACATGGAAGTGATGGAGTACCTGCGGGTCGCGCCATTGCTGCTGTTCACCGAGACCAAGAAAACCGATGCAGCGGCCCCCAAGCCGTCCTTGCATTAATTTTTAGAGGGAACCCCGTCTGCCCATGATTCATATCCCGAAATCGGAATACAGCCGTCGCCGCAAGGCCTTGATGGCGCAGATGGAACCCAACAGCATCGCAATCCTGCCCGCCGCCGCCGTTGCGATCCGCAACCGCGACGTCGAGCATGTCTACCGCCAGGACAGTGACTTCCAATACCTCAGCGGCTTTCCCGAGCCGCAAGCGGTGCTGGTGCTGATGCCGGGCCGTGTCCATGGCGAGTACGTCCTGTTCTGCCGCGAGCGCAACGCCGAACGTGAGTTGTGGGACGGCCTGCGCGCCGGCCAGGAAGGGGCGATCCGTGACTACGGTGCCGACGACGCTTTTCCCATCACCGACATCGACGACATCCTGCCGGGCCTGATCGAAGGCCGCGACCGGGTGTATTCGGCCATGGGCAGCAACCCTGAATTCGACCGACACCTGATGGAGTGGATCAACGTGATTCGCTCCAAGGCCCACCTCGGCGCCCAGCCGCCGAACGAATTCGTTGCCCTGGATCACTTGCTGCACGACATGCGCCTGTATAAATCGGCGGCGGAACTGAAGGTCATGCGCGAAGCGGCCCGGATCTCCGCCCAGGCGCACATCCGGGCGATGCAGGCGGCGCGCCCGGGGTTGCATGAGTTCAGCCTGGAGGCCGAACTCGATTATGAGTTCCGCAAGGGCGGGGCGAAGATGCCGGCCTACGGCTCGATCGTCGCTGCGGGGCGCAACAGCTGCATCCTGCACTACCAGCAGAACGACGCGTTGCTCAAGGACGGCGACCTGGTGTTGATCGACGCCGGCTGTGAAATCGACTGCTACGCCAGCGATATCACGCGTACCTGGCCGGTCAGCGGCAAGTTTTCGCCAGAGCAGAAGGCGATCTACGAAGTGGTGCTGGCCGCCCAGGAGGCCGCGTTTGCCCAGATCGCACCGGACAAACACTGGAACCAGGCCCACGAAGCGACGGTCCGGGTCATTACCGAAGGGTTGGTGCGCCTGGGGCTGCTGGAAGGTGAGGTGGACGATTTGATTGCCAGCGAGGCCTACCGGGCGTTCTACATGCACCGCGCCGGCCATTGGCTGGGCATGGACGTGCATGATGTGGGCGAATATCGGGTGGGCGGCGAATGGCGGGTCCTGGAAATCGGCATGACGTTGACGGTGGAACCGGGCATTTATATCAGCCCGAACAACCGCAGCGTCGCGAAAAAATGGCGCGGCATTGGCGTGCGCATCGAGGATGACGTGGTAGTGACCAAGACCGGTTGTGAAATCCTGAGCCGAGGCGTGCCGAAAACGGTCGCCGACATCGAGGCCCTGATGGCGGCCGCCCGGACGCAAGCGGCATGAGCCGGATCAACGTGGCCATCATCGGCGGCGGCCTGGTCGGTGCTAGCCTGGCCCTGGCCTTGCAGGCCGGCGCCAAGGCCCGGGGCTGGAAGATCATGCTGATCGAGCCCTTCGCCCCTGGCGACGCCTGGCAGCCAAGCTACGATGCCCGGTCCTCGGCATTGTCCTACGGTGCCCGGCAGATTTATCAACGCCTGGGTGTCTGGCAGGAAATTTCCCGCCGCGCCGAACCGATCAAGCAGATCCATGTGTCCGACCGCGGGCGGTTTTCCACGGCGCGGCTGTCGGCCATGGAGGAAGGTGTGCCAGCGCTGGGTTATGTGGTGGAAAACGCCTGGCTCGGCCAGTGCCTGTGGCAAGGCCTGGACCCGGAAGTGGTCAGTTGGCGCTGTCCGGCGCAGGTGACCCGCATGGAACCACTGGTCGGCGGTTATCGCTTGACCCTCGACGACGAAACCACCCTGGAATGCGATCTTGCGGTATTGGCCGATGGTGGTCGCTCCAGCCTGCGCGAGCAGTTGGGCGTCGGCGTGCGCAGTCGTCCTTATGACCAAAGCGCCTTGATCGCCAACATCACCCCCAGCGAAGCCCACAATGGCATGGCCTTCGAACGCTTCACCGATGACGGCCCGATGGCCTTGTTGCCGCTGCCGGAGAATCGTTGCGCGCTGGTCTGGACCCGCCAGGGCATGGACGCACAACGGCTGGCAGCCCTCGACGAGCGCAGCTTCCTCAGCGAATTGCAGGGCGTGTTCGGTTATCGCCTGGGGACGCTGAAACAGGTGGGCGTGCGGCACTTGTACCCGCTGGCGTTGGTGGAGGCTGAAGAGCAGGTCCGTCCGCACCTGGCAATCCTTGGCAACGCCGCCCACAGCCTGCATCCAATTGCCGGGCAGGGGTTCAACCTGTCCCTGCGCGATGCCCAGGCCCTGGCCGATGCCTTGCTCGACAGCGACGGCGAGCCCGGAGACTTTGCCGTGTTGCAGGCTTATCGCGAGAGCCAGCGCACGGACCAGGCCCTGACCGTGGGCTTCTCCGACCAGGTCACGCGCCTGTTCGGCAGCAACCTGCCGCTGGTGTCCCTGGGCCGTAACCTCGGCTTGCTGGGCCTCGACCTGTTGCCTCCGGCCAAGCGCTGGTTCGCCCGCCAGGCCATGGGCTTGGGGACGCGTCCCGATGCGTGAGGCTGGCGTGGTCACTTCTTTTCATGGGCGACTGATGTCGCCAGCAAAACAGGCATAGAGCATGGAATTGCGTGCAGATCTGCTGATTGTCGGCGCCGGTATGGTCGGCAGCGCCCTGGCGCTGGCGTTGCAGGGCAGTGGCCTGCAAGTGCTGTTGCTCGACGGCAGCCCGATGAGCGTCAAGCCCTTCGATCCCCAGGCCGCGTTCGAGCCCCGGGTCAGCGCCTTGTCGACGGCCAGCCAGCGAATCCTCGACCGCCTGGGCGTCTGGGACGGCATCACCACCCGGCGTGCCAGCCCTTATACCGACATGCACGTCTGGGACGGCAGCGGCACCGGGCAGATTCATTTTTCCGCCGCCAGCCTGCACGCCGAGACGCTTGGGCACATCGTTGAAAATCGCGTGGTGCAGGACGCGCTGCTGGATCGGTTGCATGACTGCGACCTGGGTTTGCTGGCCAATGCCCGGCTGGAACAGATGCGTCGCTCCGGCGACGATTGGTTGCTGACCCTGGCCGATGGCCGCACCCTGCGCGCGCCCCTGGTCATTGCCGCCGACGGCGCGAATTCGGCTGTGCGCCGTCTGACCGGCGTGGCGACGCGCGAGTGGGATTACCTGCACCACGCCATCGTCACCAGCGTGCGCAGCGCCCGGCCGCATCGAATGACGGCTTGGCAGCGCTTCACCGATAACGGTCCGCTGGCGTTCCTGCCCCTTGAGCGCGACGGCCAGCATGACTGGTGCTCGATTGTCTGGTCCACCACCCCCGAAGAAGCGCAGCGCTTGATGGCGCTCGATGACACTCGATTCTGCAACGAACTGGAACGCGCCTTCGAAGGCCAGCTCGGTCCAGTACTGAGCGCCGACCCGCGCCTGTGCGTGCCGCTGCGCCAGCGCCATGCCAAGCGCTACGTGGCCGAAGGGCTCGCGCTGATCGGCGACGCCGCCCACACCATCCATCCGTTGGCTGGGCAGGGGGTGAACCTGGGCTTCCTCGACGCCGCCGTGCTGGCCGAAGTGCTGTTGCAAGCGGCCGCACGGGGCGAGCGCTTGGCGGACGTGAAAGTGTTGAGCCGCTACGAGCGGCGCCGCATGTCCCACAACCTGGCGTTGATGGCCGCGATGGAGGGCTTCGAGCGGTTGTTCCAGGCCGATCCGCTGCCGGTGCGCTGGTTGCGTAACACCGGGTTGAAACTGGTGGACCGCTTGCCTGAAGCCAAGGCGCTGTTCGTGCGCGAGGCGCTGGGGTTGATTGGGGATCTGCCGGATCTGGCCAAGGCTTGAGCTGTGCATTGGGACTGATGGCTTCATCGCGAGCAAGCTCGCTCCCACAGTTGATTCGGTGAAACCTGTGGGAGCGAGCTTGCTCGCGACGAGGCCGGGACAGCCACCTCGACCCCACTGTTGCAACATTTGGAAATGTGTCCACCCACTGTTCGATTGTAGTGCCAAATGTGAGTCCTTATCATTTGCGCTTCGCTCACCATCCAGAGACCGCTACCATGTTGGCAACCAAACGCCTGCTGTCCGCCCTCGCCTTGACCCTGATCGGCACCACTGCCGCCCAGGCCGCCGATGAGGTGGTGGTCTACTCCTCGCGCATCGATGAACTGATCAAGCCGGTCTTTGACGCCTACACCAAGAAAACCGGCGTGTCGGTGAAGTTCATCACTGACAAGGAAGCGCCGTTGATGCAGCGGATCAAGGCCGAAGGCGCAAACGCCACCGCCGACCTGCTGCTCACCGTCGATGCCGGTAACCTCTGGCAAGCCGAGCAGATGGGCATTCTCCAGCCGTTCACCTCCCCAGTGATCGACGCCAACATCCCGCCTCAATACCGCGCGTCCTCCCACGCCTGGACCGGCTTGAGCCTGCGGGCGCGGACCATCGTCTATTCCACCGAACGGGTCAAACCCAGTGAATTGACCACCTATGAAGCGTTGGCTGGCAAAGAGTGGGAAGGCCGCCTGTGCCTGCGGACCTCGAAGAAGGTCTACAACCAGTCCCTGACCGCCACCCTGATCGAAACCCACGGGGCGGAAAAAACCGAGGAAATCCTCAAGGGCTGGGTCAAGAACCTGTCCACTGACGTGTTCTCCGACGACACTGCGTTGCTTGAAGCGATCAACGCTGGCCAATGCGATGTCGGCATCGTCAACACCTACTACTATGGCCGCTTGCACCAGCAGAAGCCGGACCTGAAGGTCAAGCTGTTCTGGCCGAACCAGGCTGATCGTGGCGTGCACATCAACCTCTCCGGCATTGGCTTGACCCAGCATGCACCGCATCCGGAAGCCGCGAAGAAGCTGGTGGAGTGGATGACCACGCCAGAAGCACAGAGCATTTTCGCCGACGTGAACCAGGAATTCCCGGCCAACCCGAAAGTCGAACCGTCCAAGGAAGTGGCAGCCTGGGGCAAGTTCAAGGCCGACACCCTGCCGGTGGAAGTCGCGGGTAAACGCCAGGCCGAAGCCATTCGCATGATGGATCGCGCTGGCTGGAACTGAGCCCCGTCCTGTTCAGTTCATTGGAAACAGGTGGCGAGGGAGCTTGCTCCCGCTGGAGGGCGAAGCCCTCCCAGAGTATCTGCGGGCCATGGCCCGGAACTTTGGGGCTCCTACAGAGCCCAGCGGGAGCAAGCTCCCTCGCCACGTGACCATTTAACGAGAGTTTTCCTTGGCCCACCCCGCCCAACGCCGTTGGTACCCCCTGGTCTTCGCCATCGCCGCGTTGGTCCTGTTGCCCTTGAGCGTCTTGCTGCTGTCCTGGCAGAGCATCGACCAACAGATCTGGTCCCACTTGTGGGACACGCAAATGCCACGCCTGCTAGGCAACACCCTCACGTTGATCCTTGGCGTGGGGATCGGTGTGACGCTGTTGGGGGTCAGTCTCGCCTGGCTCACCAGCCTGTGTGAGTTCCCGGGGCGACGCTGGCTCGACTGGGCGTTGATGCTGCCGTTTGCGATTCCGGCCTATGTGCTGGCGTTTGTCTTCGTGGGTCTGCTGGATTTTGCCGGCCCTGTGCAGACGCTGATGCGAGAGTGGTTCGGCAGCGGCCTGCGCCTGCCTCGGGTTCGCTCCACCGGCGGGGTAATCCTGGTGCTGGTGCTGGTCTTTTACCCTTACGTCTATCTGCTGGCACGCAGTGCTTTCCTGGCCCAGGGCAAGGGCCTGATGGAGGCTGCCCGGGTGCTGGGGCAATCGCCATGGCAGGCGTTCTGGCGCGTGGCGCTGCCGATGGCCAGGCCGGCCATCGGTGCAGGCGTGGCGCTGGCGCTGATGGAAACCCTGGCGGATTTCGGTGCGGTGTCAGTGTTCAACTTCGACACCTTCACCACCGCCATCTACAAGACCTGGTACGGATTCTTCAGCCTATCCAGCGCAGCCCAACTGGCCAGCCTGCTGTTGTTGGCGGTGATGCTGGTGCTCTACGGCGAACGCCGGGCCCGCGGCGCCCAACGAGCCAGCAACGAGCGGCCCCGGGTCAAGGCGTTGTACACGTTGCGCGGCTTCAAGGCCGTGGCGGCCAGTAGCTGGTGCTTCCTGGTGTTTGCCTGCGCGTTTGTCATCCCGGTGCTGCAATTGGTGGTGTGGTTCTGGCAACGCGGCCGTTTCGACCTGGATGAGCGTTATGCCGGGCTGATCGTCCATACCCTCTACTTGGGCGGCCTGGCCGCGTTGGTCACCGTCTGCGTGGCCTTGCTGCTGGCGTTCGCCCGACGGTTGGCGCCGACCCGCCCGATTCGTGCCGGCGTCGGCCTGGCGAACCTGGGGTATGCCTTGCCCGGTTCGGTGTTGGCGGTGTCGATCATGCTCGCGTTCAGCTACCTGGACCGTGAGCTGGTCATTCCGCTGTCGGCCTGGCTCGGCGGCGCAGGCAAGCCGTTGCTGCTGGGCAGCCTGTCGGCGCTGTTGCTGGCGTATCTGGTGCGCTTCCTGGCCGTGGCCTACGGTCCGTTGGAGAGCAGCCTGGCGCGAATTCGTCCGTCCTTGCCCGAAGCGGCACGCAGCCTTGGGGTCAGTGGCCCACGACTGTTTTTCAAAGTGTATCTGCCGTTGTTGTTGCCCGGGACATTGAGCGCGGCGTTGCTGGTGTTCGTCGATGTGCTCAAGGAAATGCCCGCGACGCTGCTGATGCGCCCGTTCGGCTGGGACACGCTGGCGGTGCGGATCTTCGAGATGACCAGCGAAGGGGAGTGGGCCCGGGCCGCGTTGCCGGCGCTGACGTTGGTCTTGGTGGGGTTGTTGCCGGTCATCGGATTGATACGACGTTCGGCCCATCGAAACAGCTAGGTGTCAGTCCTACGTCATGCGGCTACAATGCGCGGCATTCGGTGCGGTCCGTCTGTCGGACCGGGCAACTGAGAGCGTCAGAAAACTCCTTTTTTTCAGGCGTTCGCGCTACGCAGTGTCCGTCCGCACCTTCGCCAAGCCCGGAAGGAGAAACCCATGGGACAGCGTACGCCTCTGTATGACCTTCATCTCGCCCTTGGCGCGAAGATGGTCGATTTTGGCGGTTGGGATATGCCTTTGCACTACGGCTCGCAAGTCGAAGAGCACCATCAGGTGCGTCGCGACTGCGGTGTGTTCGATGTATCCCACATGACCGTGATCGATGTCGCCGGCCCCCAGGCCAAGGTCTGGCTGCAGCGCTTGCTGGCCAATGACGTCGACCGCTTGCAGGGCTCAGGCAGTGCCTTGTACAGCGCGATGCTCAATGAGCGCGGCGGCATTGTCGACGACATGATCATCTACCGTGTCGAGGACGGCTATCGGCTGGTCTTCAACGCCTCGACCCGCGATCAGGACCTGGCCTGGATGCAGGCGCAGCTCGGTGACTACGACGTGCAGTTACATGAGCGCCCCGAGCTGGCGATGCTGGCGATCCAGGGCCCCCACGCCCGGCAAAAGATTGCCGAGCTGGTCACGCAACCGCGTGGGCAAATCATCCAGCAACTCAAGCCTTTCGAAGGCCGCGCCGACGGCGAATGGTTCATCGCCCGGACCGGCTACACCGGTGAAGATGGCCTGGAGATTGTGCTGCCCGCCCAAGAGGCTCCGAGTTTCTTCAACGATCTCGTAGGGGCCGGCATTTCGCCCATCGGCCTCGGCGCCCGCGATACCTTGCGCCTGGAGGCCGGCATGAACCTCTACGGCCAGGACATCGGTCAGGACGTTTCGCCGCTGGCCTCGAACATGGCCTGGAGCATCGCCTGGGAACCGGCGAGCCGTCCGTTCATCGGGCGCAGTGCGCTGGAGGCCGAGCTTGCCAGCGGTGTGCAGCACAAACTGGTCGGGCTGGTGCTGGAAGAGCGGGGCGTGTTGCGCGCCCATCAGGTGGTTCGCATCGCCAATGTTGGCGAAGGAGAGATCACCAGTGGTAGTTTTTCTCCTACGCTTAGCAAGTCGATCGCCCTGGCACGTGTTCCGATGGCAACCGCCGACCGGGCCGAGGTGGAAATTCGTGGTAAGTGGTACCCGGTACGGGTGGTCAAACCGACCTTCGTCCGCCATGGCAAAACCCTGATCTAACCTTTTGCGGCGGGCCGCTGGCCGCTGACACTTTCTCTTGAGGACACAGAATATGAGTGATATCCCTGCCGACCTGCGGTTTGCCGAAAGCCATGAGTGGGCCCGTCTGGAAGCTGACGGCACCGTCACCGTGGGCATCAGCGATCATGCGCAGGAAGCCTTGGGCGATGTGGTGTTTGTCGAGCTGACGGAAATCGGTAAGGTCTTTGCCGCAGGTGACCAGGCCGGTGTGGTTGAGTCGGTCAAGGCCGCTTCCGACATCTACTCCCCGGTTGCCGGCGAAGTGATCGCGATCAACGAAGAGTTGGGCGCTTCGCCGGAGTTGCTGAACTCCGATCCGTACGGTGCGTGGATCTTCAAGCTCAAGCCAAGCGACAAGGCTGAGCTGGACAAGCTGCTCGATGCGGCAGGCTACAAGGCCGCTATCGGCGAATAACCCGACTGTACCTGTGGGAGCGAGCTTGCTCGCGATAGCGGTGGATCAGCAGCATTGTTGTTGGCTGACACTCCGCTATCGCGAGCAAGCTCGCTCTCACAGGGGACTGGGGGCTGTCTCGGGATTATTCACCGGGCAAAAAAATGCCGCTCTCATCAAGCGGCATTTTTCATGGGCCGGGAGTTACTCCTGGGCGACGGCGTTTTTCGCCAGGATCGCGTTGGCCAGTTCCATGTCGGTGGCTTGCAGGCCTGGGTTGTCGGCGCGCACTTTCTGCATCGCTGCCTCAAGGTAAGGGCCGCGGATACCGCCATCACTGGCGACGAAGCTGCCGGCATCGTCCTGGGCGGCGACGATCAGTTTGTGATCCTTGAAGGTCAGGTAGGTGGAACCGGTGGTCGCACCGGATGAGATGACGTTACGCCAAAACGTGTCGGCCATTGCCGAGCCAACAGGAAGAGACAGCAAGGCTAGGGTAGCGACAGCAAGTTTGAGACGCATGATAGGTGACTCCACTGGGTTAACTATGACGTTGGATTACCTGCGTCTCGATTCAGTTCCATGACTTGTCAGTCAGCCCGCTCCACTTGCAATACCGCGCCTTCCTGGGCCACCACCTTGACCCGCGTACCAATGGGCGACTCGGGCCCCTTGGCCAGCCACACGCTGTCGGCCACCTTGATCTTGCCGCGGCCCTCGACGATCGCTTCATGCACCAGGAAGACCTTGCCGATCAGTTCCTGTCCGCGCAGGTTCAGGAGCGGCTGATCGCTTTGGCGCACCGCGCTGCGCTGGCGTTGCCACCAGTACAGCGCCGTGGCGATGGCGAACAGGCCGAACAACAGGAACTGCAGTTCCCACGGCATCTGCGGCAGGATGAACGTGAGTACGCCGACTGCCGCGGCGGCCATGCCGATCCACAGCAAGTAGCCACCGGCGCCGAACACTTCGAGGATCAGCAGGATCACGCCCAGCGCGAGCCAGTCCCAGTACGACATGTGTTGCAGGAATTCCCACATACGCGCGCCTCAGGCTTTCTTGCTGTCGAAGGTGGCCTTGACTATCTCGCCGATGCCACCGACCGCACCGATGACCTGGCTGGCTTCCAGCGGCATCAGGATCACCTTGCTGTTGTTGGCCGACGCCAGTTTGCCCAGCGCATCGATGTATTTCTGCGCGACGAAGTAGTTCACGGCCTGGACGTTACCGTCGGCAATGGCCTGGGACACGACCTGGGTGGCCAGTGCTTCGGCTTGCGCCTGGCGCTCGCGGGCCTCGGACTCCAGGAACGCGGCCTGGCGGCTGCCCTCGGCCTCGAGGATCTGCGCCTGCTTCTTGCCTTCGGCGGTGAGAATCGCCGACGCGCGCAGGCCCTCGGCTTCGAGGATCTGGGCACGCTTGATCCGTTCGGCTTTCATTTGTCCCGACATGGCGGCCATCAGGTCGGCCGGCGGGCTGATGTCCTTGATCTCGATCCGGGTGATCTTGATACCCCACGGCGCCGTGGCTTCATCGACGGTGCGCAGCAGTTTTTCGTTGATGCCGTCGCGCTGGCTCAGCATCGCATCCAGCTCCATGGACCCCAGCACGGTGCGGATATTGGTTTGCAGCAGGTTGCGGATGGCGTGTTCGAGGTTGTTGACTTCGTAGGCTGCCTGGGCCGTATTGACCACCTGGAAAAAGCACACGGCGTCGATCTGTACCGTGGCGTTGTCGGCGGTGATGACTTCCTGGGGCGGGATGTCCAGCACGCTTTCCATGACGTTGATCTTGCGCCCGATGCGATCCATCACCGGGATGATGATGTTCAGGCCGGGCTTGAGCGTATTGGTGTAGCGACCGAACCGCTCGACCGTCCATTGGTAGCCCTGGGGTACGACCTTGAAGCCCATGAAGAGAATGACGACCACCAGGCCGATGAAAAGTAAAAGTACGCTACCGATCTGCATGACGGTTCCCTGTGCGAATTGAGATGGACCTGCGAGCCCTGAGTGTAGGGCAAGCGGCCATTATCTTCGCCCTGTGGGAGCAAAGCTTGCTCCCACAGTGGGAAATGAACCCTCTCTCCACAGGGTGCTATCACAACTACTTCTGCTCGCTCTGAGGCGTAACCCGCAACACTTCCTCGACCGTGGTCAAGCCTGCCGCGACCTTTTGCGCCCCTGACAGCCGCAGGCTGCGCATGCCCTCCTTGAAGGCCTGGCGGCGCACCGCCAGCAGGTCGGTGTCGGGGTGGATCAAGGCCTTGACGCTGTCGGTCAGTTGCATGATTTCGTAGACGCCAGCGCGGCCGCGGTAACCGGTGTCGCGGCATTCCAGGCAGCCGACGGCCTGCTGGGCATTGCTCGGCAGCGGTGCCTGCCAGGGCCGGGTCAGGGTCTGCCAGTCGTCTTCGTTCAGGGTCAGGGGCGCCTTGCATTGCGGGCACAGGGTGCGCACCAACCGCTGGGCCATGACCCCGAGGACGGTGGCCTTGATCAAGTAATGGGGCACGCCCAGCTCCAGCAGGCGGCTGATGGCGCTCGGCGCGTCGTTGGTGTGCAGCGTCGACAGGACCAGGTGACCGGTGAGCGCTGCCTGGATCGCCATTTCAGCGGTTTCCAGGTCTCGGATCTCACCGATCATGATGATGTCCGGGTCTTGCCGCATGAGGGCCCGCACCCCGGCGGCGAAGCTCAGGTCGATGTTGTGCTGGACCTGCATCTGGTTGAAGGACGCCTCGACCATTTCGATCGGGTCCTCGATGGTGCAGAGGTTCACTTCCGGCGTCGCCAGCTTCTTGAGTGTGGTGTAGAGGGTGGTGGTCTTGCCGGAACCGGTCGGCCCGGTCACCAGGATGATGCCGTTGGGCTGGCGGGTCATGTCCTGCCAGCGGCGCAGGTCGTCGGCGGAGAAACCGAGCTGGTCGAAATCCTTGAGCAGCACTTCCGGGTCGAAGATCCGCATGACCATTTTTTCGCCGAACGCCGTGGGCAAGGTCGACAGGCGCAATTCCACTTCGCCGCCGTCCGGGGTCTTGGTCTTGACCCGGCCATCCTGGGGTTTGCGTTTTTCCGCGACGTTCATTCGCCCCAGGCTCTTGAGGCGGCTGACGATCGCCATCGTGACCTGCGGCGGGAATTGGTAGACGGTGTGCAGCACCCCGTCGATGCGAAACCGCACCGTGCCCTGCTCGCGGCGCGGTTCGATGTGGATATCGCTGGCCCGCTGTTGGAAGGCGTACTGGAACAGCCAGTCGACGATATTGACGATGTGGGCGTCGTTGGCGTCCGGTTCCTGGTCGCTGGCGCCGAGGTTGAGCAACTGTTCGAAATTGCTCAGGTTGCTCGGTTGCTGATCGACCGTGGTGGCGCCGCTGACCGATTTGGCCAGGCGATAGAACTCCACGCTCAGGCGCTGGATATCCACCGGATTGGCGACCACCCGCTTGATCGGCAACTTGAGCACATGGGTCAGGTCGGCTTCCCAACTGTTGACGTAGGGTTGTGCGCTGGCGACGGTGACGGCGTCACGATCGACCGCCACCGCGAGGATCTTGTGGCGCTGGGCAAAGGCATAGGACATCAAGGGCGTTACGGCCGCCACGTTGATTTTCAGCGGGTCGATGCGCATGTAGGGTTGGCCGGCCTGCTGGGACAACCACAGGGTCAGGTTCTCAAGGTCCAGGCGCTTGCCGGGCCGACTGAGATCGTCCAGGTGCTGGTTGGCAATGAACTCCAGCGGGTGCAACTGGCTGTTGGCGCTGTGGCGTCGGCGGGCGTTGAGCGCGGTTTCGGCCGAATCCTGGCTGATGAAGCCCTGGGTGACCAGTTGGCGCAGCAGATCATTGAGGTCCAGCCAGCGGTCCTGAGTGGCGTGTTTGGTGGACATGCGGGTTCCTATTGGACAATTGCAGCAAAGCCGCGATACAGACGCCTCGGCGTCCTCGCTCGGTCTGCAAAAGAATAGTCCCGACCCGGTGGTCCGTTGGGCCACTACCCGACCAATGCGTTACCAATTCTTGCCCGTGGGAGGCTCAACCGGCCGCTTGGGCCGGCTCAACTCGCGCAATATCAGCGCCTTGCAGGTCCACCGAGCACATGCCGATCAGGTTACGTAATTTTTCTGCGATGACCTGGGCGCGGTGCCAGCTCAGGCCGTCCATGACGATGTCCAGCGACAGCAGCTCGTCGAGGCGCTCGACGCGAACATGCTGTGGGGTCAGGCCCTGCAAGGCAAACAGGTTCAATGCCCGGCAGAGCAGGTCCGGCTCGGCCTCGGCCAGCATCTGGTAGTGCACGCGGCAATGGGCATTGGCGGCGTGCCAGACATCGGCGCGGGTCGGGGTGGTGGCAACGGCTTCAAGTGGGGGCATGTGCGGTCTCCATGGCGGCGGAGAAATATTTACATGCGTCGCCGGGTATTTCTTATCTAAGATGAGTGCTTTCGGCGATGTTTCGAATCGCTTGAGTCTCAAGATCATTCATTTTGGGTTTGTCTATGCAAAGCGAGCTGGATAGCTATGACCGCAGGATACTGGCCCTGCTGCAAGAGGATGCCTCGCTGTCCAGCGCGCAGATCGCCGAGCAGGTCGGTTTGTCTCAATCGCCGTGCTGGCGGCGGATCCAGCGGATGAAGGAGGAGGGCATCATCCGCGCCCAGGTGACCTTGCTGGACCGCAAGAAAATCGGCCTGAACACGCAGATCTTCGCCGAAGTGAAACTCAACGCCCATGGCCGTTCGAACTTCACCGAATTCACCGAGGCGATCCGCGGCTTTCCCGAAGTGCTGGAGTGTTACGTGCTGATGGGGTCGGTGGATTTTCTGCTGCGCATCGTCACGGCGGACATCGAGGCGTATGAGCGATTCTTTTTCGAAAAGCTGTCGATGGTGCCGGGGATCCAGGAGGTGAATTCGATCGTGGCGCTGTCGGAGATCAAGTCGACGACGAGTTTGCCGGTGGTGCGCTGAAGCTTGTTTTTGTGGTGTTCGGGTTGGCCTCATCGCGAGCAAGCTCGCTCCCACAGGGAATTTCAGCGTCCACAAAAGGTGGGTACAACACCGAATTCCTGTGGGAGCGAGCCTGCTCGCGATGGCGATCTTACAGGCGCAACAACGTCTTCCAAGCCCGATTCTGATACACCGCAATCGCCTGTTGCTTGCGCGCATCCAGCGTTTCGTCGGTGATCGGATGGTTGGCCAGTTGTGCCAGCTTGTTCAGCTCACCGTAGAGCCGATCCATTTCCGGGATCTCCAGCACCTGGCGGGCATGGTGCAGCCAGGCCTGGATGCGTTCGATGCGCGGCAGTTGCTCGGCGAGGTCTTCCGGTTGCTGTTGATAACGTTGCAATTGCAGGGACGAGGACTCTTCGCCCAACAGGCGTGGCAACCAGCTGCCCAGTTGCGCCGCGCCCTGGCGATTGCCGCGGGTGTTGCGCTCGACGGCCCAGCTGCGGGCCAGCAGCCAGCGTGACGTGTTGAGGGAAAACAGGCCCCAACGCGGGTCTTGCAGCTCTTCGAGGAACTGCTCCGGCGCGGCCTTGCGCACGTCTTCGTCGTCCAGGCCGGCTTGGACCAGCGGGCGCCAGTCTTCCAGCAACGCGTCCAGGGCCAGGCGCAAGTCGTGGGTCGATTGGCGCGGCGCGGCCTGGCCGAGGCTGCTGAGCAGGGCGCGCAGTTCGGCGAGGTTTTCCACCCAGTCCTGCAGCAGGCGCCAATGGCCGTTGAACCGGTATTGCTCAGCCAGGCGTTGGCTGCTGCCGAGCAAATGCCAGCTCAGCGCGGCGAAGGCATCGTCCAGCGGCGTTTCGGCAGTCAGTTGCGGGGCCGGCAGGCTCAAGGCGTAGCTGCCCGCGTCATGCAGGCGATAGCCCCGCTCGGCCTTGCTGATGTCGCAGGGCATCAGGGGCAGGGTCATGGCCAGCTCGGCGGCCAGCTCCAGCAGGGCGGCGGGCTCGCCTTCGCGCAGCTCCAGCTCCAGTTCGCAGATTTCTTCCTTCTGCTTGCCGACCACCACGTGGCCCAGGTCCAGGGCCGCTTCGATGACTACCTTGCTTTTGCCACGGCCCCAAGCGATTTCAGCGCGCTCGCGGACGAAATCGGTGGTGAAGATGGCCTTGAGGGTTTTCTTGTCCAGTTCGGCCAGGGCCTCGGGCCAGCATTCGCCGTCGAGCTTCTTCAGGTCGAGCTTGGCCTTGGGCAGGTGCCAGTCGTATTCGTTGCGCTCGGACAGGCCGGCGACGCTCTGGCCGCGGGTCTTGAGGGTCTGGATCACCTCTTCGCCGTCGCGACGCAGGCGCAGGGCGACCTTGGCCCGGGCCAGGTCACGCTCTGGCGTGTCGAAATACTGGTTCATCAATTCGTGGCGTTCCCAGCCACTCTTGTTGCGTTTTTTCAGCAGCGGATGCTCGCGCAAGGCTGCCAGGGTCTCGCGGCTGACGCGGAGTTTGATTTCGGTTTCTTTCTGCATGGCCGGAAAATCCAGGGATCGGGTGCGCAGCCGGGGGAAGGTGTGGCTGCCAAGGCCGTGCAGTGTACAGGACTGACTCGCCCTAGGTTTATTCCTGGGTCCAGATGGTTCTATGATGAAGGCCAATCTGTATGCCCGGAGCCAGCGATGCCTTTGCCGTCCATGAAAGATCAATTCGCTGCCCTGATCGCCACGCCTTCGGTCAGCTGTACCCAGCCTGGGCTCGACCAGTCCAACAGCGCTGTCATCGAGCTGTTGGCCGGCTGGCTCACTGAGCTGGGGTTCTCCTGCGATATCCAGCAGGTCAGCCCTGGCAAATTCAATCTGCTGGCCAGTTTCGGCAGCGGTCCCGGCGGCCTGGTGCTGGCCGGCCACAGTGACACGGTGCCGTTCGACGGCGCGTTGTGGCAGACCGATCCGTTGAAACTCACTGAGGTCGATGGCCGTTGGGTCGGCCTGGGCAGTTGTGACATGAAGGGCTTTTTCGCCCTGGCCATCGAAGCGGTCAAGCCGCTGCTGGACCAACCGTTCAAGCAACCGCTGCTGATCCTCGCCACCTGTGACGAAGAAAGCTCCATGTCCGGCGCCCGGGCCCTGGCCGATGTCGGCCGGCCCTTGGGGCGGGCAGCGGTGATCGGTGAGCCGACCGGCCTCAAGCCAATTCGGATGCACAAAGGCATCATGATGGAGCGCATCGACATTCTCGGGCGCAGCGGCCATTCGTCCGATCCGCGCCTGGGCCACAGCGCGCTGGAAGCCATGCACGATGCCATGGGCGAATTGCGCGGCCTGCGCCTGCAATGGCAGCGTGAATTCCGTAACCCGCAGTTCACCGTGCCGCAACCGACCCTGAATTTCGGCTGCATCCACGGCGGCGACAACCCCAACCGGATCTGCGGCCAATGCTCCATGGAATTTGACCTGCGGCCTTTGCCGGGCATGGACCCGCAAGTGCTGCGGGCGGCGATCCAGCAGAAGCTCAACCCCATCGCCGAGCGTCATCAAGTCAAGATCGACTATGCGCCGCTGTTCCCCGAAGTGCCGCCGTTCGAGCAGGCCGAGGACGCCGAATTGGTCCGCGTGGCCGAACGACTGACCGGCCATCGTGCCGAAGCAGTGGCGTTCGGCACCGAAG
Source organism: Pseudomonas sp. Z1-12 (assembly GCF_051132015.1). Taxonomy (NCBI): domain Bacteria; kingdom Pseudomonadati; phylum Pseudomonadota; class Gammaproteobacteria; order Pseudomonadales; family Pseudomonadaceae; genus Pseudomonas; species Pseudomonas sp. Z1-12. Next base: position 6,428,220 of record NZ_CP071647.1, on the reverse strand, counting down.
CGCCTTATCTTCAGCGCCTTGGCTGTGAAACCCTGGTGCTCGGTCCTGGCGATATCGCCTGTGCCCACCAACCGGGCGAGTACCTTGAAATGTCACGATTGCAACCTACCGTAGATCTGTTGCGGCAGTTGATCGGCCATTACTGCCTGACGTCGGCCACGGCCGATTAAATTGCGCCCTTGCGGGCCCGTATTCATCACATGAGGAGAGCGCGCGTGTCGCCAAGCCTGTTCCGACGATAACCACCAGCCCGTTGTGCGTTCTGTTTCGTCTTTTTTTGGCTGTTATTTATTACAGGTCCAGGTTCATGCCCGAATACGTCAATTGGCTTCGTCACGCTTCGCCCTACATCAACGCCCACCGCGATTGCACCTTCATCGTCATGCTGCCCGGCGACGGGGTGGAACACCCTAATTTCGGCAACATCGTCCATGACCTGGTGCTGCTCCACAGCCTCGGCGTGCGCCTGGTGCTGGTCCATGGTTCGCGCCCGCAGATCGAGACCCGCCTCGCTGCGCGGGGCCTGACGCCCCACTACCACCACGGCATGCGCATCACCGACGCGGCGACCCTGGAATGCGTGATCGACGCGGTCGGCCAGTTGCGCATCGCCATCGAGGCGCGCCTGTCCATGGACATGGCGTCCTCGCCCATGCAGGGCTCGCGGCTGCGGGTCGCCAGCGGCAACCTGGTCACCGCCCGGCCGATCGGCGTGCTCGAAGGCGTGGATTACCACCACACCGGGGAAGTGCGCCGGGTCGATCGCAAGGGCATCAACCGCCTGTTGGACGAGCGCTCCATCGTGTTGCTGTCGCCGTTGGGGTATTCGCCCACCGGAGAAATCTTCAACCTGGCCTGTGAAGACGTCGCCACCCGGGCGGCCATCGACCTGGCGGCCGACAAGCTGCTGCTGTTCGGTGCCGAACAGGGGCTTATCGGCGAGGACGGACGGCTGGTGCGGGAATTGCGTCCGCAACAGGTCCCAGGCCACATGCAACGCCTGGGCAGCGACTATCAGGCCGAACTGCTGGACGCGGCGGCCCAGGCCTGTCGTGGTGGCGTTGCGCGCAGCCACATTGTCAGTTATGCCGAGGACGGCGCGCTGCTGGCCGAACTGTTTACCCGCGATGGCAGCGGCACGTTGGTGGCCCAGGAACAATTCGAAGTGGTGCGCGAAGCGGCCATTGAAGATGTCGGCGGCCTGTTGGACCTGATCAGTCCGCTGGAAGAGCAGGGGATTCTGGTGCGTCGCTCCCGCGAAGTGCTGGAGCGCGAGATCGAACAGTTCAGCGTGGTCGAGCGCGAAGGCATGATCATCGCCTGCGCGGCGCTGTACCAGATCGCCGATTCGGATGCCGGGGAACTGGCCTGCCTGGCGGTGAACCCGGAATACCGCCACGGTGGCCGGGGCGACGAACTGCTGGAGCGGATCGAAACCCGCGCTCGCGCCCAAGGGCTCAAGACGCTGTTCGTACTCACGACCCGTACCGCCCACTGGTTCCGCGAACGTGGTTTCGAGCCCAGCAGCGTCGACCGTCTGCCGGCCGCGCGAGCGTCGCTCTACAACTATCAGCGCAATTCGAAAATCTTCGAAAAAGCCTTGTAATCCCTGGGGCGCTCCCTGCGTGGGAGTGTCGCAGGGGGCGTCTTTTTGATTTCAGACAATGAATCGCCTGACGCATAGCCATCAAGCTCCCATCTTGAGCAGCCTCGGCGCCAAAGGATCAAGGGATCCCTCTACGCCGGGGGGTTCCCGCTGGGCGCTTCTCGACAAAAAGCCATTCAGTAATTCGCCGGCTGGCCGATACGCCGGACCACGGTTGATGAAGCTTTGATGGCGTCTATATGTCGAAAAGAGCTGAAAACTGGCAGAACAATTCTTTTTGGATTTATAGAGAATCCATTATCCTGCGGGCCGTGTAGCGGGGTTAGACCATGGTCGTAGACACAATTGGTTACGATTGACTTGTCAGTCACGGTCTGGCGCTAATCGCGCATCCGCGGATTCCGGGCGTTCGATCCGGAACCAAAGACACACAAGAATTAAAAAACGAGAGGAGCGAAGCATGAACAAGTCCACCTTGGCCCTGGCTGTGGCCGTTGGGGTTTTGGCGCAGCAGGCAGGCGCCGCCGGTTTTATCGAGGACAGCAAGGCTACCTTGGGTCTGCGTAACTTCTACATCAACACGGATAACCGTGATTCGGCTGCTACTACGAACAAATCCGAAGAATGGGGCCAGGGTTTCGACCTGCGCTTCATTTCCGGCTACACCCAAGGCACCGTCGGTTTCGGTATCGATGCCATCGGCCTGCTGGGTATCAGACTGGATTCGGGCGGCGGTACCAACGGTGCCTCCAATAACAGCTATGGCGGCACGGTTTTCCCAAGCAAGTCCAACGGCGAAGCAGTGGATAACTTCTCCAGCCTGGGCCTGACCGCCAAGGCGAAGATCTCCCAGACCGAGCTGAAGCTGGGCACCCTGCAACCAAAACTGCCAGTCATCGTGACCAACGATGGTCGTCTGCTGCCGCAAACCTTCCAAGGTGGCCAGATCACCTCGAACGAGATCAAGGACCTGACGCTCGTCGGCGGCCAGATCGAGCACGCCAAGGGTCGTAACTCCAGCAACAACGAGGAGTTGTCCATTGCCGGTGCGAACGGTCGTACCGCCAGCGGTCGCGACAGCAACAAGTTCATCTACGGTGGCGGTGACTATAAAATCACCAAGGACCTGACTGCCCAGTACTACTACGGCAACCTGGAAGATTTCTACAAGCAACACTTCCTGGGCCTGGTGCACAACTGGTCCATCGGTCCTGGCGTGCTGAAGTCCGACCTGCGTTATTTCAACAGCCGCAGCGACGGCGCCAACGGTCATGATTCCACCTACTACACCACTGGCTACTATGGCGGCAGCGTCACCAAGGGCAAAGTCGACAACAACCTGTACAGCGGCCTGTTGCTGTACACCGTTGCCGGTCACACCTTTGGCGGTGGCTACCAGGCCAGCAACGGCGGCAGCGATTTCCCTTGGCTGAACCAGGGTGACGGTTCGTCGGCTTACCTGACCACCGACATGCAAATCGCCAAGTTCGCCCGTGCCGGTGAACGCACCTGGCAGGGTCGCTACTCGTACGACTTCGCCAAGCTTGGTGTTCCTGGCCTGACCGCTGGTGTCATCTACCTGCGCGGCGACAACATCGACCACGCCACCGGTGACAAGACCGAGTGGGAACGTGACATCACTGTTGGCTACGTCGTACCGGAAGGCCCGCTGAAGAACGTTGGCGTCATGTGGAAAAACGCTACCTGGCGCAACGACATCCCAGGTCAGCGCGACCAGGATGAAAACCGCCTGATCGTCAGCTACTCGATCCCGCTGCTGTAAGCAACGCGCTCGCCTGACGAAAAAAAGCCCCGCCCGGCAACACGCCGGGCGGGGCTTTGCGTTTTCGAGTCGGGCCCACCCCTGTAGCCTTCCTCGAATTTCTCCTCTTTTCAGCAACTCGAGGCCTTCTCGAACCTCGCTGACGATCTTGTGCCGGTATGCGGAATGGCGCCAGTGAACAGTTTTTTATATTCACTAATGATCTAGATAAATGGATATTCATTCTTTTTAAAGCAATCGAAACCGGTGCAAAGTTTGGGCTCACAACAATTCATCCAGGAGCCGCACCATGAGCCTCAGACTCGGCGACATCGCCCCCGACTTCGAACAGGATTCCAGCGCCGGCAAGATTCGCTTCCACGAATGGCTCGGTGACAGCTGGGGTGTACTGTTTTCCCATCCGGCGGATTTCACACCGGTATGCACCACCGAATTGGGCCTCACGGCCAAGCTCAAGGACGAGTTCGCCCAGCGTGGTGTCAAGGCCATTGCCCTCTCGGTAGACCCGGTGGACTCCCACCACAAGTGGATCGAGGACATCAACGAGACCCAGAACGCCGTGGTCAACTTTCCGATCCTGGCCGATGCCGACCGCAAGGTCTCTGACTTGTACGACCTGATCCACCCCAACGCCAGCGACACCTTGACCGTGCGCTCATTGTTCGTGATCGACCCGAACAAGAAGATTCGCCTGACCATCACCTATCCCGCCAGCACTGGTCGCAATTTCAACGAGATCCTGCGGGTGATCGATTCCCTGCAACTGACCGACAACTACAAGGTCGCCACTCCGGCCAACTGGCAGGACGGCGATGAAGTGGTGATCGTGCCGTCGCTCAAGGATGAAGAAGAACTCAAGCAGCGTTTCCCCAAGGGCTACCGCGCGGTGAAGCCTTACCTGCGCCTCACACCGCAGCCTAACCGTTGACGCAACACCTGAACTGATCTGTGGGAGCGAGCTTGCTCGCGATGGCGGTAAATCAGTCGACATGGATGCCGGCAGATCCGACGCTATCGCGAGCAAGCTCGCTCCCACAGGATAGATGAGAACACTGTGCACCAAGGGTTTTGGCCGTTTCGACGGCCTTTTTTATTGCGCCAAGGAAAGTGAATTGCATATCCCTTAATGGCATAACCAAATGAATAAATATGATTTAAAGATATATTAATCCCCTGTTATGGTTTGCCCATGCAGCGAGATCGCCCGCCGCGAATCGCACGTGACAGTTAAGGAAGGGTAGGCATGTTGGTCGTCTCACTCGGTGGCAGTCCCAGCCAACGCTCCCGCTCCGGGGTGCTGCTGGAACGCTCGCAACGTTGGTTGCAACAGCAAGGTGTGGAGGTGGTGAGCTATCAGGTGCGCGATTTCCCGGCCGAAGATCTGCTCCATGCCCGTTTCGACAGCCCGAAGGTCGTCGACCTGCTCCAGCAGATCGAAAACGCTGACGGCCTGGTGATCGCCACGCCGGTATACAAGGCGTCTTTTTCCGGCGCGCTGAAGACCGTGCTGGACCTGCTGCCTGAACGGGCCCTGGCCCACAAAGTGGTGTTGCCCATGGCCACCGGCGGCAGCATCGCCCATATGCTGGCGGTGGATTACGCCCTTAAACCGGTGTTGTCGGCGCTCAAGGCCCAGGAAATGCTCCATGGGATTTTTGCCGAAGACAGCCAGATCGCTTATGGCGAAGGCAGCGCCCAGGCCCAATTGGCGCCGGCCCTGCAGCAGCGCCTGGACGAGGCGCTGGAACAGTTTTACAGCGCCATGGCCCGTCGGCCCCGGCCGTTGGACCCTCATGTATTGAACGAACGTTTGCTGAGTGCTCGCTGGAGCATTTGAACCCGAACACCCCTGATTCAACTCACCTTACTCAGCCGCCAACGGCCCAGCAGGTGCAGCCAAAACCCCACAGCAAAAAGGAGAGGCGCCATGCGCACTGTCATTTTGCGTCGCGGGCTGGTCGCTCTGTTTGCTGCGGCTGTGTCCCTCGGCGTCATCACCCAAGCTCAAGCCGAGACCTTGCGGATCGGTTATCAGAAATACGGCACCCTGGTGCTACTCAAGGCCAAGGGTTCGTTGGAAAAACGCCTCGCAGCCCAAGGCGTGGACGTGCAATGGACCGAATTCCCTGGAGGTCCGCAGCTGCTGGAAGGCTTGAACGTCGGTTCCATCGACTTCGGCGTGACCGGTGAAACGCCGCCGGTGTTTGCCCAGGCGGCGGGCGCCGACCTGCTCTATGTCGCCTACGAACCGCCGGCGCCCACCAGTGAAGCCATCCTCGTGCCCAAAGGGTCGGCGATCCAATCGGTGCAAGACCTCAAGGGCAAGAAAGTCGCGCTGAACAAGGGTTCCAACGTCCACTATCTGCTGGTGCGGGCGCTGGAAGATGCTGGCCTGAAGTATTCCGATATCCAGACGGTTTTCCTGCCACCGGCCGATGCCCGTGCCGCGTTCGAACGGGGCAGCGTAGACGCCTGGGTGATCTGGGACCCGTACCAGGCGGCCGCCGAACAACAGTTGCAGGCCCGCACCCTGCGTGACGGCAAAGGCATCGTCGATAACCACCAGTTCTACCTCGCCACCAAGCCCTATGCGCAAAAGAATCCCCAGGTCATTACCGCCCTGGTGGAAGAAGTGCGGGCAGTGGGGGAGTGGTCCAAGGCCAACCCTGAAGACGTGACCAAACAGGTCTCGCCACTGCTCGGCCTGCCGGCGGACATCACCCTGACGTCGGTGAAACGCCAAGGCTACGGGGCGCTGTTCCTCACGCCGGCGGTGGTGGCGGCGCAGCAGAAAATCGCCGACAGCTTCTACCAGCTCAAATTGATTCCCAAGCCCTTGAGCATCAAGGACGTGATCTGGACGCCGCCGGCGGCCGTTGCGAACGCGCAGTAATTCGACCCCTTAGGAGACCACTCCATGAGCCTCAATATTTTCTGGTTCCTGCCTACCCATGGCGACGGCCATTACCTTGGCACTGCCGAAGGCGCCCGCGCCGTCGATCACGGTTACTTGCAGCAGGTCGCCCAGGCGGCGGATCGATTGGGTTTCGGCGGTGTCCTGATCCCCACCGGACGTTCCTGCGAGGACTCCTGGCTGGTGGCTGCTTCGTTGATTCCCGTGACCCAGCGCCTGAAATTCCTCGTGGCCCTGCGTCCCGGGATTATTTCCCCAACGGTGGCCGCGCGTCAGGCCGCGACCCTCGACCGGTTGTCCGGCGGGCGGGCGCTGTTCAACCTGGTGACCGGCGGCGACCCGGACGAATTGGCCGGTGACGGCCTGTTCCTTGACCACGAGCAACGCTACCAGGCCTCGGTGGAATTCACCCGCATCTGGCGCCGGGTGCTGGAAGGCGAGACCGTGGATTACGATGGTGAGCACATCAGTGTGAAGGGCGCCAAGCTGCTCTATCCGCCGATCCAGCAACCGCGTCCGCCGCTGTATTTTGGCGGCTCGTCGGAAGCTGCCCAGGACCTGGCGGCCGAACAAGTGGAAATGGTGCTGACCTGGGGTGAGCCGCCGGCAGCCGTTGCGCAGAAAATCGAACAGGTACGCGCCAAGGCCGCGAAGCTGGGCCGTACCGTACGCTTTGGCATCCGTCTGCATGTGATCGTGCGGGAAACCAACGCTGAAGCCTGGCAAGCGGCGGATCGGCTGATTTCCCACCTGGACGACGACACCATCGCCCGGGCCCAGGCTTCCCTGGCGCGCTTCGATTCGGTGGGCCAGCAACGCATGGCCGCCCTGCACGGCGGCAGTCGCGACAAACTGGAAGTCAGCCCCAACCTCTGGGCCGGTGTCGGCCTGGTTCGCGGCGGTGCCGGCACGGCGCTGGTGGGCGATGGCCCGACCGTGGCGGCGCGGGTCAAGGAGTATGCCGACCTTGGCATCGACACCTTTATCTTCTCCGGTTATCCCCACCTGGAAGAGTCCTATCGCGTGGCGGAACTGTTGTTTCCACACTTGGACGTCGAGCGCCCGGAGTTGCCGAAAAGCCAGGGCTATGTGAGCCCGTTCGGTGAAATGGTCGCCAACGACATCCTGCCCAAAGCCGCGTCCCAGAGCTGAGGCGGCCATGAATAAAATCATCCACAACCTCGCGCCCTGGGCGGTGCCGCTGCTGTTGCTGGCGGTCTGGCAACTGTCGGTGTCGGCCGGTTGGTTGTCCACGCGGATCCTGCCGGCACCCGTGGCGGTGATCGAAGCCGGGGTCAGCCTGGTGCGCAGCGGCGAGATCTGGACGCACCTGGCCATCAGCGGTTGGCGCGCAGCGGTCGGTTTCCTGATCGGCGGCGGCATCGGCCTGGCCCTGGGCTTCATCACCGGCCTGTCAAAATGGGGCGAGCGCCTGTTGGACAGTTCGGTGCAGATGATCCGGAACGTCCCGCACCTCGCGCTGATTCCGCTGGTGATCCTGTGGTTCGGCATCGATGAGTCGGCGAAAATTTTCCTGGTAGCCCTGGGCACGCTGTTCCCCATCTACCTCAACACCTACCACGGCATCCGCAACGTCGACCCGGCGTTGGTGGAAATGTCCCGCAGCTACGGATTGTCCGGTTTCAGCCTGTTTCGCCAGGTGATTCTGCCGGGCGCCTTGCCTTCGATCCTGGTGGGCGTGCGCTTTGCCCTGGGCTTCATGTGGCTGACGCTGATCGTGGCGGAAACCATCTCGGCCAGCTCCGGTATCGGTTATCTGGCGATGAATGCCCGTGAGTTCCTGCAAACCGACGTGGTGGTGCTGGCGATTCTCTTGTACGCGGTGCTGGGCAAATTGGCCGACCTGGCCGCTCGTGGGCTTGAGCGGATCTGGCTGCGCTGGCACCCGGCGTACCAAGTGAACAAGGGAGGTGCCGCATGACCGCCCAACAACCTCCGCGCCTGCTGCGTGGCATCCCGCTGGCGGTGCGCAACCTGCAAAAAACCTTTGGCGCGCGCCAGGTCTTGCGCGACATCGACCTGCATATCCCGGCCGGGCAATTCGTCGCCGTGGTCGGTCGCAGCGGTTGTGGGAAAAGTACCTTGCTGCGGTTGCTGGCCGGCCTCGATCAACCCACCGACGGCCAACTGCTGGCGGGCTCGGCGGCCTTGAGTGCGGCGCAACAGGACACGCGGTTGATGTTCCAGGAAGCGCGTCTGCTGCCGTGGAAAAAAGTCATCGACAACGTTGGCCTCGGGCTCAAGGGCGACTGGCGTCCGCAGGCCTTGCAGGCGCTGGAAGCCGTCGGCTTGGCCGACCGTGCCCATGAGTGGCCGGCGGCGCTGTCCGGCGGCCAGAAACAACGAGTGGCCTTGGCCCGCGCGCTGATTCATCAGCCACGGCTGTTGTTGCTCGACGAACCCTTGGGAGCATTGGACGCCCTGACCCGTATCGAGATGCAGCAACTGATCGAAAACCTCTGGCAGCAGCACGGTTTCACCGTGTTGCTGGTAACCCACGACGTCAGCGAGGCGGTGGCGATTGCCGACCGGGTGATCCTGATCGAGGACGGCCAGATCGGCCTCGACCTGCCCATCGACCTGCCACGCCCACGGGTTCGCGGCTCTCATCGCCTGGCGAGCCTGGAAACCGAAGTCCTCAACCGTGTGCTGTCCTTGCCCGGCCAACCGCCGGAACCCGAACCCGTTTCACCCTTGCCTACGCAATTGCGTTGGGCGCAATAACTTCATCCAGACAGGAATCGACACCATGACCATCAAAGCCATCAACGTACGCAACCAGTTCAAAGGCACCATCAAGGAAATCGTCGAAGGCGACGTGCTGTCGGAAATCGACGTGCAGACCGCCTCCGGCATCGTCACGTCGGTCATCACCACCCGTTCGGTCAAGGAGCTGGAACTGGCGATCGGCAGCGAAGTGATTGCCTTCGTCAAATCCACCGAGGTGTCTATCGCCAAGTTGTGAACGATGCTTGACCCACAGCCCCGGACGGCGTGAGCCCTTCGGGGCTTTTGGGTTTTAGGGCAGCGCACCCATGCACTTTGTTGAGGTGAGGAGGGGGCTGCTGCGCAGCCCAGCGGGAGCAAGCTCCCTCGCCACCTGGATCAGGAAGCTTCGCGCTTGGGTAGATACGGCGGCAAATACAGCCCCAGGTACGCATCGAACACCCGCATGCCTTCTTCGGCCATGCGTGGGGTGATCTGGCCGTGTTGTTGGACCGAGCGGGCGTAGACGCGGTCGCCCAGTTCCATGGCCAGGGCGAACACATCGACGTCGTCGGGCAGGGGTGGCAGGGCGAAATGGTGAGCAAAGACCTTGTGCAGCAAGTCGCTCAACTCGAGGTCGTGCTGGCGGTCGGCCTGGGTGACTTCGGTCAGGCCGTGCTGGGCCAGGATCAACTGGCGAGCGGCGGCGTCCTGGCTGTAGATGGCGAGCATGCGTTGTTCCACCAGCCGGGACAGGTCGTGCCAATGGTTCAGCACGGCATGATCGATCGGTGCTTGCAAGCCCGCGCGGAAGGCGGCGTGGACGTCGGCGGTCAGGGCTTCGAGCAGGGCCGGGACGCTGGCGAAGAAGTGGTACACGGAAGAGGGCGGGATCCCGGCGCGCTCGGCGACGCTGTAGATCGACAGGCTGGCCACGCCTTCGGCGGCAAGCAGCGTACGGGCGGCATCGAGAATGGTGTCGATCCGGGCCTGGCTGCGTGCGCGGGGTTTGCGGGGTGTGGCGATGCGCGTCATGGACGTCTCCTGCGGGGCTGCCGGGCATTGTACGCAGAGCGAGCGGATGGTCCATACCCGGACTTGTGAGCAGAGCAACTCCTGTGGCGAGGGAGCTTGCTCCCGCTGGGCTGCGAAGCAACCCCGAAACCAGCCGCCGCCGTGGTTCAGGTTGACCGCTTCAGCATTTTTGGGGCTGCTGCGCAGCCCAGCGGGAGCAAGCTCCCTCGCCACAATGTTCAGCAACAGACATAAAAAAACGCCGCAGGCCATAAGGCCTGCGGCGTTTCTTTTTGACCGCAACCGCTTACACGGTATGCAGGTACCAGTTGTACTCAAGGTCGGAGATGGAGTGTTCGAACTCCTCCAGCTCGCTTTCCTTGCAGGCCACGAAGATATCGATGTATTTCGGATCGATGTACTTGGCCATGACTTCGCTGTCGTCCAGCTCGCGCAGGGCATCGCGCAAGTTGTTCGGCAGGCTTTGCTCGTTCTGCTCGTAGCTGTTGCCTTCCACCGGCGCACCGGGCTCGATCTTGTTGACCAGGCCATGGTGCACCCCTGCCAGCACGGAGGCCATCAGCAGGTACGGGTTGGCATCGGCGCCGGCGACGCGGTGTTCCAGGCGCACGGCATCGGCTGAGCCGGTCGGCACGCGCAAGGCCACGGTGCGGTTGTCCAGGCCCCAGGTCGGCGAGTTCGGCACGTAGAACTGTGCACCGAAACGACGGTAGGAGTTGACGTTCGGGCAGAGGAAAGCCATCTGCGCGGGCAGGGTCTCGAGCACACCGCCGATCGCGTGACGCAATGCGGCGTTCTGCTCGGGATCCTCGCTGGCGAAGATATTCTTGCCGTCTTTATCCAGGATAGAAATGTGGACGTGCAAACCATTGCCTGCCTGGCCCGGATACGGCTTGGCCATGAAGGTGGTGTCCATTTCATGGTCGTAGGCGATGTTCTTGATCAGGCGCTTGAGCAGGACTGCGTAGTCGCACGCCTTGATCGGATCGGCCACGTGGTGCAGGTTCACTTCGAACTGCGCCGGGGCACTTTCCTTGACGATGGCGTCGGCGGGAATGCCTTGCTCCTTGGCCCCTTCCAGAATGTCCTGGAGACAATCGACATATTCGTCGAGGTCATCGATCAGGTAGACCTGGGTCGAATGCGGGCGTTTGCCGGAAATCGGCGAGCGGGGCGGTTGTGGGCGTCCATTCACGTTCTCCTGGTCGATCAGGTAGAACTCCAGCTCGAATGCGGCGCAGATGGTCAGGCCCAGTTCATCGAACTTGGTCACGACCTGGCGCAGGACTTCACGCGGGTCGGCGAAGAAAGGTTCGCCTTCGAGTTCGTGCATGGTCATCAACAGTTGCGCGGTAGGGCGCTTCTGCCAAGGCTCGTTGCACAGGGTGTCAGGGATTGGATAGCAGATCCGGTCGGCATCACCGATGTCCAGGCCCAGGCCGGTGCTTTCCACCGTAGAGCCATTGATATCCAGAGCAAATAAAGAGGCCGGCAGGTTGATGCCTTTCTCGTAAACCTTGTGGAGGCTGGTGCGTTCTATGCGCTTGCCGCGCACCACACCATTCATATCCGCAATCAGAAGGTCAACGTACAGAACCTCAGGATGTTCCTTAAGGAACGCGTTCGCTTCGTTAAGCTGAACGGCACGCGGGGGTACCGACATGATGCAACACCTTTGTTGTTAAAAATATCAATCATTGATCTCTTCGAAAGCCAGTCAACCCGAACGGCATGCCGAAGTCAAGCAGGGCCTTTTTTGCCCTAAAAAAGCACCTGCGAGGCTTTTTTGGGGCAATTTAGGGCGTTTTTTTCCCTTTAGGGGCCTTGGCGCCCGCAGGCTTGAGCGGGCCGTGTTGTATTTTTTACGGGGGTGTTGTGTAAAAAAATGAACAAGGCTAAGCTCGATTCAAACCCATAACAGCAATAATACCGGGGTGCTTCATGTCTCGCCTGCCGTTAATCGGCGTCACCACCTGCTCCAAGCAGATCGGTCTGCATGCTTATCACACCAGTGGCGATAAATATTCCCGGGCTGTCGCGACAGCCGCCAAGGGCTTGCCAGTGCTGCTCCCGTCCTTGGCGGATCTGTTCCAGCCGTCCGATATTCTGGACGCCCTGGACGGTATTCTCCTTACCGGCTCTCCTTCCAATGTAGAACCTTTTCACTACCAGGGCCCGGCCAGTGCGCCAGGCACTGCCCATGATCCTGCACGGGACGCCACTACCCTGCCGCTGATCCGCGCCGCTGTCGAGGCGGGCATCCCGGTGCTGGGTATTTGCCGTGGTTTCCAGGAGATGAACGTAGCCTTTGGCGGCAGCCTGCATCAGAAAGTTCATGAAGTCGGAACCTTCATCGATCATCGTGAAGACGAGACTCAAGCGGTGGAGGTCCAATACGGTCCTGCCCATGCCGTGCATATCCAGCCCGGCGGTGTACTGGCAGGCCTGGGATTGCCTCAATCGATAGAGGTCAACTCGATCCACAGCCAGGGCATCGAGCGCCTGGCGCCTGGGCTGCGGGCCGAAGCGGTGGCGCCGGATGGCTTGATCGAGGCGGTTTCGGTGTCAGAAGGCAAGGCTTTTGCTTTAGGTGTGCAATGGCACCCCGAATGGGAGGTAAGCTCTAACCCGTACTACCTTGCGATTTTCCAGGCATTTGGCGATGCCTGCCGAGCAAGGGCAACACAACGCGACGCGGATGCGTCAAACAACGCCTGACGATTAATAGCAGTCAGGAAACTCACGCCTAGAGGCATTTATGAGTAACAACCTCGACCAGCTCACCGATTGGTTGAAAGACCACAAGATCACAGAAGTCGAATGCATGATTGGCGACCTGACCGGTATCACCCGGGGCAAGATCTCGCCGACCAACAAGTTCATCGCCGAAAAAGGCATGCGCCTGCCCGAGAGCGTGCTGCTCCAGACCGTGACGGGCGACTATGTCGAAGACGACATCTATTACGAACTGCTCGACCCGGCTGACATCGACATGATCTGCCGCCCGGACGAGAACGCCGTGTTCCTTGTGCCTTGGGCCATCGAGCCCACCGCCCAGGTCATCCACGACGCCTACGACAAGCAGGGCAACCCCATCGAGCTGTCGCCGCGCAACGTGCTCAAGAAAGTGCTCAAGCTCTACGCCGACAAAGGCTGGCAGCCCATCGTCGCGCCGGAAATGGAGTTCTACCTGACCAAGCGCAGCGACGACCCGGACTTCCCGCTGCAGCCGCCCATTGGCCGCTCCGGCCGCCCGGAGACCGGTCGCCAGTCCTTCTCGATCGAAGCGGCCAACGAATTCGACCCACTGTTCGAAGACGTCTACGACTGGTGCGAATTGCAGGAGCTGGACCTCGATACCCTGATCCATGAGGACGGCACGGCGCAGATGGAAATCAACTTCCGTCACGGCGATGCCTTGTCCCTGGCCGACCAGATCCTGGTGTTCAAGCGGACCATGCGCGAGGCGGCACTCAAGCACGACGTGGCCGCCACGTTCATGGCCAAGCCCATGACCGGCGAGCCGGGCAGTGCGATGCACCTGCACCAGAGCATCATCGACAAGGAAACCGGCAAGAACGTCTTCTCCAATGAAGACGGGACCATGAGCGATCTGTTCCTGCACCACATCGGTGGCCTGCAGAAATTCATCCCCGAGCTGTTGCCGCTGTTCGCTCCCAACGTCAACTCGTTCCGCCGCTTCCTGCCGGATACGTCGGCGCCGGTGAACGTGGAGTGGGGCGAAGAGAACCGCACCGTGGGCCTGCGCGTGCCGGATGCCGGGCCGCAGAACCGTCGGGTGGAAAACCGCTTGCCGGGCGCCGACGCCAACCCGTACCTGGCGATTGCCGCCAGCCTGCTGTGTGGCTTCATCGGCATGGTCGAAGGCATCAGCCCGAGCGCGCCGGTGGTGGGCCGCGGCTACGAACGCCGCAACCTGCGTTTGCCGTTGACCATCGAAGACGCCCTGGAACGCATGGAAAACAGCACCACCATCGAGAAATACCTGGGCAAGAAATTCATCACAGGCTACGTCGCGGTCAAGCGGGCCGAGCATGAAAACTTCAAGCGCGTCATCAGTTCGTGGGAGCGGGAATTCCTGCTCTTTGCCGTCTGAAGCGCCGGGCGGGGCTGCTTCAGGCAGCTTCGCCCTCACCGATAACAGGAGAATTCGCATGACCCGCAATAACCCGCAAACCCGTGAATGGCAGGCCCTGAGCAACGATCATCACCTGGCGCCGTTCAGCGACTTCAAGCAGCTCAAAGAGAAAGGCCCGCGCATCATCACCCACGCCAAGGGCGTCTACCTCTGGGACAGTGAAGGCAACAAGATCCTCGACGGCATGGCTGGCCTCTGGTGCGTGGCCGTTGGTTACGGCCGCGAGGAGCTGGCCGATGCCGCCAGCCAACAGATGCGCGAACTGCCGTATTACAACCTGTTCTTCCAGACGGCCCACCCGCCGGTGCTGGAACTGTCCAAAGCCATCGCCGACATTGCCCCTGAAGGCATGAACCATGTGTTCTTCACCGGCTCCGGCTCCGAGGGCAACGACACCATGTTGCGGATGGTCCGCCACTATTGGGCGATCAAAGGCCAGCCGAACAAAAAAGTCATCATCAGCCGCAAGAACGGTTATCACGGCTCGACCGTCGCGGGCGCGAGCCTGGGCGGCATGACCTATATGCACGAGCAGGGCGACCTGCCGATCCCGGGCATTGTCCACATTGCCCAGCCTTACTGGTTCGGTGAAGGCGGCGACATGAGCCCCGAAGAGTTCGGCGTGTGGGCGGCCAACCAGTTGGAAGAAAAAATCCTGGAGATCGGCGTGGACAACGTCGGTGCGTTCATCGCCGAACCGATCCAGGGCGCTGGTGGCGTGATCGTGCCGCCGGACAGCTACTGGCCGCGCATGAAGGAAATCCTCGCCAAGTACGACATCCTGTTCGTGGCCGACGAAGTGATCTGTGGCTTCGGCCGCACCGGTGAGTGGTTCGGTACCGACCATTACGGGTTGAAACCGCACATGATGACCATCGCCAAGGGCCTGACCTCCGGCTACATCCCCATGGGTGGGCTGATCGTGCGCGACGACGTGGTCGCGGTGCTCAACGAAGGCGGCGACTTCAACCACGGCTTTACCTACTCCGGTCACCCGGTGGCCGCGGCGGTGGCCCTGGAAAACATCCGCATCCTGCGCGACGAGAAGATCATCGAGCGTGTCCACAGCGAAACGGCACCCTATTTGCAACAACGCTTACGGGAACTGAACGATCATCCGCTGGTGGGTGAAGTACGTGGGGTCGGTTTGCTGGGGGCGATCGAACTGGTCCAGGACAAGGCCACGCGCAAGCGCTACGAAGGCAAGGGCGTGGGCATGATCTGCCGGCAGTTCTGCTTCGATAACGGGCTGATCATGCGCGCGGTGGGCGACACCATGATCATTGCGCCGCCGCTGGTGATCAGCAAGGCCGAGATCGACGAGTTGGTGACCAAGGCGCGGCAGTGCCTGGACCTGACCCTCAGTGCGTTGCAAGGCTAAGTGCTAGGCTCTGAGCGAGGTGCCTGCGAGGGCCTCGCCCAGCGTGAACAAAAGGTTGGGCTTGTGTTGAAAGCCTGGCCTGTAACTTGCCAGACTGGTGTCCTGTTTCACGAATACGTTACTTTTTGACGAGTGGCTGTTGTCGTCAAGCAAGGCGCCGCGACGAGTCATAGCCCGCTACGGCGAGGAGCGGCAACGCAGCATGACGGCAACAGACGCCGTCAAAAAGGAACAGTATTTGTGATACAGGGCACCCCTGCCTGTTCAAGTTGCCAGAGAGCCGGCTACTGAACTGTGGCTAAGAAGAATAACTGGAGCACTTTTTCATGAAGGCATTAGGCATGAAGACATTAGGTATGAAGATAGCTGGCAAGACCCTCCTCGCCATGTCCCTGATGGGCGTGATGGCGGGCGCCGTCCAGGCGGACGACAAAGTGCTGCACGTCTATAACTGGTCCGACTACATTGCGCCGGACACCGTTGCCAAGTTCGAAAAGGAAACGGGGATCAAAGTCGTCTACGACGTGTTCGACAGCAACGAAACCCTGGAAGCCAAGTTGCTGGCCGGCAAATCCGGTTATGACATCGTGGTGCCGTCGAACAACTTCCTGGCCAAGCAGATCAAGGCCGGTGTCTACCAGGAGCTGGACAAGTCCAAGCTGCCTAACTGGAAGAACCTGGACACCGACCTGCTCAAGGCCGTCGGCGATGCCAGCGACCAGGGCAACAAACATGCCTTCCCCTACATGTGGGGCACCATCGGCATCGGTTACAACCCCGAGAAGGTCAAGGCCGCATTGGGCGTCGACAAGATCGATTCCTGGGACACCCTGCTCAAGCCCGAGAACATCGCCAAGCTCAAGAGCTGCGGCGTGAGCTTCCTCGATTCGCCAACCGAAATGATTCCGGTGGCCCTGCACTACCTCGGTTATCCGACCGACAGCCAGGACAAGAAGCAACTGGCCGAGGCCGAGGCGCTGTTCCTCAAGTTGCGTCCATCAATCGGTTACTTCCACTCGTCCAAGTACATTTCCGACCTGGCCAACGGCAACATCTGCGTCGCCGTGGGTTACTCGGGTGATATCGAGCAATCCAAGAGCCGCGCTGCCGAAGCTGGCGGCAAAGTGAAAGTGGCCTACACCATTCCGAAGGAAGGTGCCGGTTCGTTCTATGACATGGTCGCCATTCCCAAGGATGCCGAAAACGTCGAGGCCGCTTATAAGTGGATGAACTTCATCATGCAGCCGGAAGTCATGGCGGAGATCACCGACAACGTGCGTTTCCCTAACGGCAACAAGGCCGCCACCGCTCTGGTGGACAAGGAAATCTCCGGTGACCCGAGCATTTATCCATCGGACGAAGTGAAGGCCAAGCTGTACGCCATCGCCGACCTGCCAGCCGCGACCCAGCGGATCCTGACCCGCAGCTGGACCAAGATCAAATCCGGTAAATAAGCCGGCCCGAAGCACCCTCCTGTTGTCGCGGCCAGCGCGGCGGCGGCAACAGGAACCCATAAATAATTAAAAGTTTTGCGGGATCGGTTTATCGAGGGTAAGTTGCGCGCCGGTTTTGTTGCAGGGCCCCAACAAGGGTCACGTAACGGGGGCAACTTGGGCCCAACTATTTAAGAGGACCTCCACGTGCCAGTCTTTTCTTTGTTACGCAACGCCTTGCTGGTGGGCGCCGGCCTGACGCTCGCCGTCAGTGTCCAGGCTGCCTCCACTGTGCATATTTATAATTGGTCGGACTACATCGGCGAGACCACCCTGGCGGATTTCGAAAAAGCCACGGGCATCAAGCCGGTGTATGACGTGTTTGACTCCAACGAAACCCTGGAAGGCAAGTTGCTGGCCGGGCGCACCGGTTACGACGTAGTCGTGCCGTCCAACCACTTCCTCGGCAAGCAGATCAAGGCCGGGGCGTTCCAGAAACTCGACAAGGCGCAGTTGCCCAACTACGCCAACCTCGACCCGGTGCTGCTCAAGCGCCTGGAAAAGAACGACCCGGGCAACCAGTACGCCGTGCCTTACCTGTGGGGCACCAACGGCATCGGCTATAACGTCGAGAAAATCAAGGCAGTCCTGGGTGTCGACAAGATCGATTCGTGGGCCATGCTGTTCGAGCCGGAAAACATCAAGAAGCTGTCCAGCTGCGGCGTTTCGTTCCTCGACTCGGGTGACGAGATGATTCCGGCGATGCTCAACTACCTGGGCTTGAACCCCAACAGCGAAGACCCTGAAGACTACAAGAAGGCTGAGGCTCAACTCCTCAAGATTCGGCCTTACGTGACCTACTTCAATTCCTCCAAGTACATCTCCGATCTGGCCAATGGCGAGATCTGCGTGGCCGCCGGTTTTTCCGGGGACATCTTCCAGGCCCGCGAACGTGCCAGCGAAGCCGGCAAGGGCGTCGACATCGCCTACGTGATTCCCAAGGAAGGCGGCAACCTCTGGTTCGACATGCTGGCGATTCCCCGGGATGCCGGCAACGTCAAGCAAGCCCATGCCTTCATCAACTATGTGCTCAAGCCTGAGGTCATCGCCCAGGTCAGCGACGTTGTCGGTTATGCCAACCCGAACCCCAAGGCTGGCGAACTGATGGACCAGAAAGTACGCACCGATGAAGCGGTTTATCCACCGCAAGCGGTCGTCGACAAGCTCTACGTCAACTCCGAGTTGCCGCCCAAGATCCAACGACTCATGACCCGCAGCTGGACCAAGGTCAAGTCGGGTAAATAAACGTCAACACTCTTGTTCGCCTCCGTGGGGCGAACTGCAAATTCTGTGGGAGTTTCGTAAATGGCAGTTGCCTCCGGCGCCTATAAGAAAGCCCTCGAGGGCGACCAGACACCCAAGCAGGTGCTGGTCAAAATCGACCGGGTCACGAAGAAGTTCGACGAGACGATTGCCGTGGACGATGTGTCCCTGGAAATCAAGAAAGGCGAGATCTTCGCCCTGCTCGGCGGTTCGGGATCGGGCAAATCCACCTTGCTGCGCATGCTGGCCGGTTTCGAGCGGCCCACCGAGGGGCGGATTTTCCTCGACGGCGTGGACATCACCGACATGCCGCCCTATGAGCGGCCGATCAACATGATGTTCCAGTCCTACGCCTTGTTCCCGCACATGACCGTGGCGCAGAACATCGCCTTCGGCCTGCAACAGGACAAGATTCCAAAAGCCGAGATCGATGCCCGCGTGGCGGAGATGCTCAAGCTGGTGCAGATGAGCCAGTACGCCAAGCGCAAGCCGCACCAACTGTCCGGCGGCCAGCGCCAGCGTGTGGCCTTGGCCCGTTCCCTGGCCAAGCGGCCCAAGCTGTTGTTGCTCGACGAGCCGATGGGCGCCCTGGACAAGAAGCTGCGTTCGCAAATGCAGCTTGAGTTGGTGGAGATCATCGAGCGGGTCGGCGTGACCTGCGTCATGGTGACCCACGACCAGGAAGAGGCCATGACCATGGCCGAGCGCATCGCGATCATGCACCTGGGCTGGATCGCCCAGATCGGCAGCCCGATCGACATCTACGAAACCCCGACCAGCCGCCTGGTCTGCGAGTTCATCGGCAACGTCAACATCTTCGAGACCGAAGTGGTGGACGACGCCGAAGGCCATGCGGTGCTGACCTGCAAGGACCTGGACCGCAACATCTACGTGGGCCACGGCATCAGCACCTCGGTGCAGGACAAGTCCGTGACCTACGCCATTCGCCCGGAAAAACTGCTGGTCACTTCCGAGCAGCCGACCTGCGAGCACAACTGGTCCAGCGGCAAGGTCCATGACATCGCCTACCTGGGCGGTCACTCGGTGTTCTATGTCGAGCTGCCGAGCGGCAAGTTGGTGCAGTCCTTCGTCGCCAACGCCGAACGCCGTGGCCAGCGCCCGACCTGGGGCGACCAGGTGTTCGTCTGGTGGGAAGACGACAGCGGCGTGGTGCTTCGCTCATGAACATGCGCAAACTCAAACGCCGACTCGATCGAATAACGCCCGGTGGCCGCCAACTGGTCATCGGGGTGCCTTTCATCTGGCTGTTCCTGTTCTTCATGCTGCCGTTCTTCATCGTCCTGAAGATCAGCTTCGCCGAAGCCGACGTGGCCATTCCGCCCTACACCGAGATCTACAGCTACGTCGACCAGAAGCTGCAGGTGCTGCTCAACCTCGCCAACTACGTGATGCTGAGCGAGGACGAGTTGTACATCGCCGCCTACCTCGGCTCGCTGAAAATGGCCTTGATCAGCACGGTCCTGTGCCTGCTGATCGGTTATCCGATGGCCTACGGCATCGCCAATGCCCGCAAAGAGATGCAGACGGTGCTGGTGCTGCTGATCATGATGCCGACCTGGACCGCGATCCTGATCCGCGTCTATGCGTGGATGGGCATCCTCAGCAACAACGGCTTGCTCAACGGGTTTTTGCTGAGCATGGGCTGGATCAGCGAGCCGCTGCAGATCCTCAACACCAACCTGGCGGTGTATATCGGGGTCGTCTACTCCTATCTGCCGTTCATGATCCTGCCGTTGTACGCCAACCTGGTCAAGCACGACCAAAGCCTGCTGGAGGCCGCCTCCGACCTGGGTTCGAGCACCTTCAACAGCTTCTGGAAAATCACCGTGCCGCTGTCCAAGAACGGCATCATTGCCGGCTGCATGCTGGTGTTCATCCCCGTGGTGGGCGAGTTCGTGATCCCGGAACTGCTGGGTGGCCCGGAAACCCTGATGATCGGCAAAGTGCTGTGGCAGGAATTCTTCAATAACCGAGACTGGCCGGTGGCGTCCGCCCTGGCGGTGGTGATGCTGGCGATCCTTATCGTGCCCATCATCCTGTTCAACCGCAGTCAGGCCAAAGAAATGGAGGGCAAGGAATGAAGCGCTTCAGTTTTTCAAGCCTGATGCTGGTGCTGGGTTTGCTGTTCATCTACGCGCCGATGCTGATTTTGGTGATCTACTCGTTCAACGCCTCGAAACTGGTGACGGTGTGGGGCGGCTGGTCGGTCAAGTGGTACGTCGGTCTGCTGGACAACAGCCAGTTGATGGGCTCGGTGATGCGCTCGCTGGAAATCGCCTGCTACACGGCGATTGCCGCGGTGGCCCTGGGGACGCTGGCGGCCTTCGTGCTGACCCGCATCACCCACTTCAAGGGCCGCACGCTGTTCGGCGGCCTGGTCACCGCGCCGCTGGTGATGCCGGAAGTGATCACCGGCCTGTCGCTGTTGCTGCTGTTCGTGGCCATGGCACAGATGATCGGCTGGCCCCAGGAGCGTGGCATCGTCACGATCTGGATCGCCCACACCACGTTCTGCGCGGCCTATGTGGCGGTGGTGGTCTCGGCACGCTTGCGTGAGTTGGACCTGTCCATCGAAGAGGCGGCCATGGACCTCGGTGCGCGGCCGTGGAAGGTGTTCTTCCTGATCACCATCCCGATGATCGCGCCGTCACTGGCGGCGGGGGGCATGATGTCCTTCGCGTTGTCCCTGGACGACCTGGTGCTGGCGAGCTTCGTTTCCGGTCCGGGTTCGACGACCTTGCCGATGGAAGTGTTCTCGGCCGTGCGCCTGGGGGTGAAACCGGAAATCAACGCCGTGGCGAGCCTGATCCTGCTGGCGGTGTCGCTGGTGACCTTCCTGGTCTGGTACTTCAGCCGCCGCGCCGAAGAAAATCGCAAGCGCGCGATCCAGCAAGCCATCGAAGAAAGCGCCGCCGATTCCTGGAAGCAACCGGAAGTCCGCCGGGCCGAGACCGCGCCGGTCTGACCGACACTGGGCCTGTATGTGGGAGCGAGCCTGCTCGCGAAAGCGGTGTGACAGCCAGCGAAGATGCTGAATGTCAGGTCGCCATCGCGAGCAAGCTCGCTCCCACAGGTGTTTTCTGTCGCCTGCAAAACCGTGGTCGAACACAGATCCCTTGTGGGAGCGAGCTTGCTCGCGAAGACGGCAGTACATTCAACACTTATGTTGGCTGATACACCGCTTTCGCGAGCAAGCTCGCTCCCACAAGGGGTTCGGGAACGCCACGGTCCTGTGGCGAGGGAGCTTGCTCCCGCTTGAGTGCGCAGCGCTCATCGCTTTTTTTGGGGGCGCTGCGCGACCCAGCGGGAGCAAGCTCCCTCGCCACAAAAGCTTCCAAATCATCACACCATGGATTGATCAACAGTAAATCCTGTGGGAGCGAGCTTGCTCCGGGCGGCGATCCGACGATAGCGACCTGTGGGGTTATTGGCCCGTCACTTCTTCAACGCGTCATGAGCCTCCAGCGCTCGCAGGGAGTAGATGTACGCCGCGCCCGCGTTGAGGGACACCGCGGTGGCCAGGGTGGCGGCGATTTCTTCGCGGGTGGCGCCGGCCTTGATGGCGGCGTCGGTGTGTACGCCGATGCAACCGTCACAGCGGGTGGTGATGGCGACGGCGATGGAGATCAGCTCCCGGGTCTTGGCATCGAGCACATTGTTCTCGGCCGCGGCTTCGTCCAGGGCCATGTAGGCCTTGACCATCTTCGGATTGCTTTTGCCCAGGGCACCAAAGGCGCTCTTGATGGTGGGCAGCAGCTCGGACCAGTTGTTGAACATAGCGTTGACTCCTGTGGAAGAGACGGGCAAGTGTGCCCCTGTAGTCTTGACCATCCGTGACGATCAAGCCCGGTTAGCGATGAAAAAGACCAGCGCCCGATTCAGGGCGCCCGTGCCGGCAATAGCTTCAACGTGCCGTGGGTATTGGCCGTCACTTCTTCCTCGGCCAGGTGCGCCTGGTGATACAGCCCCTCAATGTACGCCTCGGCCTGATCCTCGTAATGCTTGTCGAACGGCACGCCGCTCTGGCCAACGGGATTGATGGTGACGCTGTGGCCCGGGTCGGCGAAGTCGATGATGCGCCGTGTCGAAGGCCCGTAGGTCACCGGCCACGGCGCCGGGCCGATCCGGGCGGAAAGATTGTTGGGCACTTCATGGGTGCCGGGCGCGGCGAACGGGCCGACGTTGAAGATCCGGTCCAGGGGCTTTTGCAGGCCCAGCGGGTGGCCGTGGGTCAGGGTGTGGGCCTTGCCCCATTGCCATTGCGTGGCGTCTTCGCCGAGAGTGGCCTTCAGATGGGCCAGGCTCTTGTCCCAGGCCTTTTTAACGGTGTCGGCACGGGTCTCGGTGCCGAGGGTCGTGCGGTCGTCCCACCACGGTGATTCCTCTGCGGCTGCCAGGCGTGGCAGGGCCGCGTCGATCACTCGGGTCGACAGGGCGGTTTCGAAGAACCCGTCGCCCAGTTCATCGTGCAGGGCGGCATCGGCCAGGTTGAACAGGAACTGGTTGAACAGCGTGGCGCTGATGGAGTCCAGGGGATAATCGCCCGGCCATTGGGCCAATTGTTCCACCCATTTGCGTTGCTGCGGGTCACTGACCACCTCACGCAGCACCGGCAACAGCGGCGCAAGCAGGCGAGGGCCGTAGGCGGTGGTGGTGCCCAATTGCAGTTTCTGGGTGCTTTCCAGGTCCCACTTTGCCTGTTTGTCGCTGAGCTGGTGGTTGAGTTGCTGGCCACGGTCGGCGAGGTTGTAGTAGCCGGGGATCTCGATGCCGCTGGCCGGCACCGGTTGGAAATTGGCCGAGACGATGTAGCCTCGCGCCGGGTTTTCTTCCTGCGGGTTGCTGCTGAACGGATAAAAACCTTCCTTTTCCGCCTCCGGGCTGCTGCCGTCGAGGATGAAGCCAGGCTTCACGCCGGCGGGGCGCTTGGGCAGTTGCGCGGCGGCCCACCAGCCGATATCCCCCTTGGCATTGGCCCAGACCACGTTCAGCCCCGGTGCGTGGATCTTGGCCGAAGCGCTGCGGGCCTTGGCGAGGGTGTCGGCACGGTTGAGCTGGTAGAAGGCGTCGAGGATCGGATTGCGGCTTTCCAGGAACCCCCACCACATGGCGACCGGGGTCTTGCCGGCGTTCGCGCCGAGGGCATCGTTGACGATCGGACCGTGGGGCGACTGGCGCAGTACCAGTGTCACCGGCGCCTGGCCCTTGACCGCGATCTGCTGCTCGCTGCGGGTCATGTCCACCCATCTGTCGCGATACCAGACCTGCTTGGGATTGTCCGGGTTGACCTTCTCGGCGATCAGGTCCAGGTCGTCGTTCTGGAACATGGTGACGCTCCAGCCGAAATCCTTGTTCATGCCCAGCGTCGCAAACGGCATCAGTGCCTGGTAATGCCCGTAGAGCTCGAAGCCGGGGGCGGACAAGTGCGCCTCGTACCACACCGACGGCGTGGAAAAACGAATGTGCGGGTCGCCCGCCAGCAACGGCTTGCCGCTGCGGGTACGGCCGCCGGCGACCGCCCAGGCGTTACTGCCTTCGAACTGCGGCAAGCCATTGTCGGCCAGGGCCTGGTCGCTCAGGCGGGCCAGGGCGTTGAGGTCTTTCCAATCGGCGGCGGCCAGGGGCAGGCCTGCCTTGCGTCCTTCGGCCAGCACGCCCTGGGGCTGCCAGTCGAGGTCGAAAATATTCAGGTAGTTGGCACCCAGCACATCGCGCACATAGGTCAGCAGGGGTTCGGTGCGAAAGGCCGCGGCAAAGCTGTAGGCCATGTAGCCGGTAATGCTCACGGTGTCTTCGGCGGTGAACGGGCGCTTGGGAATGCCCAGCACGTCGAACTCCACGGGCCGGGTGTGGCTGTCCTGGTAGGCGTTGATACCGTCCAGGTAAGCCTGCATGGCGACCCAGGCCGGGGATTGCGGGTCCTGCTCGGTGATGTAGGCCGCGGCGCGCTCGCGGATACGCAGGCTGCGCATCAGCTTGTCGGTGTCCAGCAGCTTCGGCCCCAGCACCTCGGCCAACTCGCCCCGGGCGAGGCGGCGCATGATCTCCATTTGGAACAGCCGATCCTGGGCATGGACATAACCGAGGGCGCGGTACAGGTCGGCTTCGTTCTCGGCGCGAATATGCGGCACACCGCGTTCGTCGTAGCGCACCGTCACCGAGCCCTGCAGCCCTTGCACCTGCATCGTCCCTTGGCGGGTGGGCTGCTTGCTGTAGAGGTAGCCGCCCGCGACGATGATCGTGGTGACGATCAATGAGAGGAAGGCGATGAGGGTGCGTTTCATGGTGAGTCCTTATTCTGATGACAGCAGTTCCATGGCCTCGCTGTTCGTTCCCTGTTTAACACGCCGCTGCGCGACTTCGCATCGCTCCTCGGGAGGATTTGCCGTCTTATTCCTTGCCTGATGTGTCCTGGGCCCACGGACAATAACAACCCACCGCCATCGTATGCGTCGCATTCACCGCCCGACCGCCGCTCAACGCTTCAAGAATCGGCTCGATAAAGCTGTTGCTCGAATTACAGGTCAGGCCTTCGCTGTAGGGGCCGAAATACGCGAGCTGGCCGCTGCGATCCCAGATCGCCACGGCCGGGCTGGCGGGGATCTGGCTGGAGCCGGGCAGGCTTGGGAGCGGCTTGAGGTTGTTCAGGGTGGCTGGTAACTGACCCTGGCTGCCGGGCTTTTGTACCGCATAGAACTCGACGCCTTGCGGTACGTATTTATCCACCAGTTCGGAAAGGTGTTGCTGATTGCCGACGTTGCACGGGCACGCCGGGTCCCAGAAATGCACCAGGCGGATCGCGCCGGGGCCGGCCAGGTCGGCGGGCAGGCGCAGAGGGTCGCCGGAAAATATCGCGGTGTGTTGGCTGAAGGCCCGCAGGAAACGGCCCTGGAACCAGTCGTAGGCCACCCACAATACGACGGCGCATCCGAGGGCGAGCAGGCTGGCAAGCAAGGTCGTGCGGTGGGACGGGCGCATGGAGTCGATCCTCTGAAGCCGCGTAGCTTGCCATGCTTGCCGCGACAGATGAATATCGCAGGCCTGTAAAGTCTGTTTCGCGCGCTGCGCCCATGCCTGGAAACCTTGATGCCTGCCACTTTTGATCCCGATCTCCTGCGTGCCAGCCTGCAACCGTTGGCCCAGTGGCAAGCCCTGTCCGAGCAGGCCCAGGCCTACCAGCGGTTCTATGGGCTGGATTTTCCCCAGCGCAGCGTGCGCAAGGGATTAGGGCGTTTCGAGGTGGGCGGGTATGAAGTGGTCAGCCAGGTCTGGTGGCCGGAAAAAGCCGTGGCGACGTTGTTTGTGTTTCACGGTTACTACGATCACATGGGGCTGTACCGGCACTTGATCGAGTGGGCTCTGGAGCAGCAATTCGCGGTGATTGCTTGCGACTTGCCGGGCCACGGCCTGTCCAGTGGCGAGCGTGCCAGCATCGGGGATTTCGCCGAGTACCAGGCCACCTTGCAGGGCCTGTTGGCCGAGGCCGCGACGCTGGACCTGCCGCATCCCTGGCACCTGTGTGGGCAAAGCACCGGCGGGGCCATCGTGGTCGATCACGTGCTCAACCACGGCGCGCAGAGCCCGGCCCAGGGCCAGGTCATCCTGCTGTCACCCCTGGTGCGGCCGCGGGCCTGGGGCTGGTCGCGCCTGAGTTATTACCTGCTCAAGCCCTTCGTGACCGGCATCGCCCGGCGTTTCAGCGAGAACTCCACCGACCCGCAGTTCCTGCCTTTCCTGCAAGCCGACCCGTTGCAACCGCTACGCTTGCCCACTGCGTGGGTGGGCGCGTTGGGGCAATGGATCAAGCGTATCGAAGCCGCCCCGAGCAGCCCGCGCCAGCCCTTGATCGTGCAGGGGCAGGCGGACATGACGGTGGACTGGGTGCACAACCTGAACGTGCTGCGCAGCAAGTTCGACCGGCCGCAGGTGTTGATGTTGCCTGAGGGGCGGCATCACTTGGCGAACGAGGCGCTGGCGATGCGGCAGGAGATGTTTGGGTTCTTGACGAAGCGGATGAGCCGGATTCGGCGGTGACTGGGCTATTGCTATCGCGAGCAAGCTCGCTCCCACACAGGATCTTCGGCGATCGCAAAACCTGAGTTCACTGTGGGAGCGAGCTTGCTCGCGATAGCGGTGCCGAACTACTGCCCCAGCGTTTGCCCCACCGCCAACCCCGCCCGAATCGCCGCCAGGGCCGCCTGATAATAAGCCTGTCCCTCGGTCGATTCGGCGAAGGTGGCGAATTCTTCCAGCTCGGTATCCGTCAGGTCACGGTAGACGTACAGCAGCGTGTTGTTCAGGTCCGCGCCGATCTGTTCCATCAGTCGCTGACGCTGGCCGTTGAGCATGCCTTGGGCCTGGCCGGCACCCAAGAGTCCCGGGATCATCGAACTCAGGCTGTCGGCCGCCACGCCGGCGATCGCCAGGCTGACTTCGGCGCCGGCTTCGCGGGCGGGGAGGGCCTGGGCCAGGTGGCCGATGATCAACAGGCGGTTGTCGCTGGCTTGCATCTTCGGCAGGCCCTTGGCGTTTTTCGCCAATTGGTCGCGCCGGGTCGCCAGCAATTCGGCCGCCACGACCTTGCGGCCTAGGGGCGACTGGAAAAAGGCCAGGGCCGGGTTCGGGTCGCGAAGCTTGCTGCGTATCTGCGCCTCGGCCCGCTGGTCCATGGCCTGGGGAGCAAAACGTTGATTGCTGTTGTTGACCAGCGCCTGGAACACTGCCGGCGGCAGGCTGCTCTGGTAGCGTTGCTGGGCGGCGCTCAAGGCGTCGTTGAAATGCGCCCGCTGTTCCGGCCAGCCGGCGACCTTGTACAACTGGTCGTAGCTGTCTGCCCAGGCGGGCAAAACGCAGAACATCAACAGTGAGAAAAGCAAACGGCGCATAGGGACTCCTGTCAGCAGCCGACTATTCTCCGTGGGGTGTGGGGTCTTGTCGAGAATTCGTATCAAGTTCGTACGGCGGTGCTCTTGGAGGTAAAGAACCGACGCAGCGAACCCGCTGCGTGGCGCTGTCGGTTTTGCAGGCGCCGGCATACTATGCGCGCCATGCAAATACCTTCTGATCACCCGCTGCTGTTACGTATCGTCGACGACCTGGCCGAGCGCGGCTGGTCGCAGCAGAACCTCTTCCTGCCGGACGCGCTGACCCGCGCCCTGGCGGCCGAATGCCGCCAGCGTGCCGCCGAAGGTGAGCTGGCCCCGGCGGCGGTCGGGCGCGGGCCGTTCTCGGAGATTCGCGAAGGGATCCGGGGTGATCGCATCCAGTGGATCGAGCCCGGCCAGGCGCAAGCCTGCGATCAATACCTGACGCTGATGGACAGCCTGCGCGAGGCGATGAATCGCGGGTTGTTCCTGGGCCTGGAAGACTTCGAAAGTCACTTTGCCCTGTATCCACCCGGCGCGTTCTACCTCAAGCATGTCGACCGCTTCCGCGACGACGATCGGCGGATGGTGTCGGCGGTGCTTTATCTCAACGACGATTGGTTGCCGGAACACGGCGGTCAGTTGCGCATGTACCTGGAGGACGGCGTGGAGCGTGACGTGGTGCCCATCGGCGGTTGCCTGGTGGTGTTCCTGTCGGGGGACATCCCCCACGAAGTGCTGCCGGCCACCCGGGATCGCCTGTCCTTGACCGGTTGGTTCCGCCGTCGCGGCAACGAGGTGTTCTGATGATGGAAAAGATCCTGGTCAGCCGCTGCCTCCTTGGCCATCGCGTGCGCTACGACGGCGGTGCCAGCGGCCCGTTCGATCAACTCCAGCAATGGCTCGACCAAGGCCGGGTCGTACCGCTGTGCCCGGAAGTCGCTGGCGGCTTGCCCACCCCGCGTGCGGCGGCGGAGATTCCTGGGGGGCAGGGCGGGCAAGTGCTTGACGGTCAGGCCGCGGTGATCACCACCGATGGCGAAGATGTGAGCGCGCAATTTCTGTCAGGCGCGTATCAAGCGCTGGAGCAGGTGCGAGTACACGGCATCCGCATCGCGGTGCTCAAGGCCAACAGCCCGTCGTGCGGCAACCTGCTGACCTATGACGGGACGTTCAGCGGTGTGAAAGTCAGCGGCGAAGGCGTGACGGCGGCGTTGCTCAGGCGCCATGGGGTAAAAGTGTTCAGTGAGCTGGAGCTGCCTGAAGCGGCGGCGGCTCTCAAGGCCTTGAGCAACGACTGATTGCCCAGGCGTTGATTGCTTTTGTGGCGAGGGAGCTTGCTCCCGCTGGGCCGCGAAGCGGTCCTGAAACCTGACACCCCGGTGTGTCAGGCCAACCGTGTTCCGGCATTTTGGGGCCGCTTCGCAGCCCAGCGGGAGCAAGCTCCCTCGCCACAGGTTTTGTGTACTGCCAAAGGGTACTTGGCCAGAACCTTGTGTCGCTCAGAGCTGCCCGGCCAACTGCTCGATCAGCTCCTGCCGCTCCGCCTGGCTCAGCCGCGCCTGGGGATTGAGGGATGACCACTGCGGATGCGCCCGGGCCTTGTTCAAGGCTTCGGGCAGCTTGTCCTCGCGCCAGGACTTGTCCTGGGGCGTGGCGATGCGGATGCTGTCCAGCGCCGCGTGGCCGCGCAGGTTGAGGGCTTGCAGCAGCTGTCCTTGGCGCAGGGCCAGCAGGCGCAACACGCTGTCGTCCACCGTCAGTTCCCGTTGCCCCTTGAGTTTGCCCATCAGCCGGTTGCCGTAGCTGCGGGCGGTTTGCAGGGTGCCGCCGACAATTGCCCCGGCCAGGGCGGCGGCGCCAAGGGTCAGGCCACCTACCAGCAAGTCCACCCCGGCACCGGCCGCCGCGCCCGCCGCGATCCCGCCGCCGACGCGTACACCCAGTTGCTTGAGGGTTTCGGGGTTGAACAGGTCATCGCCCCAGCGCCCGTCGAGCAGCGGCAGGTCGCTGGCGGCGGCGTCCTGGGGGCGGAACGCGTAGAGCTTGAGCAGGGCTTCGACACAACGCTGTTCGCGTTGACGCACCGCGTTGCGCAACTCGCCAATGGCCTGGCGTTCCAGCTCGGTATCGCTGGCGACGCTGCGTCGGCAGGCGGCGCAGTCGATCAGCAGTTCGGCGATCAAGCGCGCCGCGCTCTGCTGGCGGGCCAGGCGTTGGGCCTGTTGGTCGGCGACCAGTCGCTCCAGTTGCCCACGGGCGCTTTCCAGCAACAACGCGAGGCTTTCATACAGGCGTCGCTCGCCGTCCTCGGGCGGGGCGACGCTGTCAAAGCGCACCAGGGCGTGCAACCCCAATCGCGCCAGGGCTTCGCGCCAGTCGGGTTCACGATGCTGGGCGCTGCTGACGAAATTCAACACCGGCAGCAGCGGTTTGCCACAACTGGCGAGGACTTCCAATTCATCGCGGTACTTGGCCAGCACCGGTTCCCGGGCATCGATCACATACAAACCGGCGTCGCTGGCGAGCAATTGCCGCAGTACCTTGGCTTCCTGTTCGAAGCGTTGTCGCGCCTCGCTACCCTCGAGGAAGCGAGCCAGGCGCGCCGGGCCGTCGAGGCGTTCGCCAGGACGCTCCAGGCGCTCAAGGTAATCGAGCAGGGCGATGGCGTCTTCCAGGCCCGGCGTGTCGTACAGCTCCAGCAACGCTTCACCGTCCACCGACAGGCGCGCACCCTCGACATGCCGGGTGGTGCTCGGGCGGTGGGACACCTCGCCGAAGCCGACGTCGCGGGTCAAGGTCCGCAGCAACGAGGTCTTGCCCACGTTGGTGTGGCCGACCACGGCCAGTTTCAGCGGCTTCATGGGGTCAGTCATGGCCGCTCTCCAGCCAGTTCAAGGGCATGCAATCGGCAAAGGGCAACTGCAACTGTTGCAGCGCGGTGTGCCAGTCGCCCAGGCGCTCGGCGTCCAGCGCTTCGCCGGGCGGCGCCTGCAACAGCCAGACGCGGGTGGCGCTGGCGCTGCGGGCCAGCTCGGCGATCAGCGCCAGGCTGCCACGGTCCGGCGAGCGACGTGGGTCACAGGCAATCGCCAGGCGTGCCGGCGGAAAACGCGACAGCTGTTCGAGGAGTTTGTGGCGCGACTCGCGGCTGTCGAGGATGCCGGCGTTTTTCACGGTTTCGGGCAGCTTGGGCGGCCAGGGCCGATCGTCCAGCTCGATCGCCACCAACAGCGCGCCGTCGCTGTCCATCGCACTGACGGCACTTTCGACTCGATGCAAGTGCGCGGGAGCGGCGTCGTTGACGCCCAGGCGTTCGCTGCTGGGCATCAGCCGTTCACGCAACTGGGCGTAGCCCGGCAGGTTCAAATCCAGGCGCAGCGTGGCGCGACCGCGTCGCCAGCGCCACAGGCACAGCAACGCCAGGCCCAGGCGAGGCAGCACGCCATAGACCAGCAGCACGCCGACCAGCCAGGCGGCCCAGGCCTGGCGGGCGCTTTCGATGTTCAGCGCGGCGTCGCCACTGGCGCGGATCATGTCCTCGGTCGGTACGCTGAAGCCCAGCAGTGCCGGCAGTGCGCCGAGGGCCTGGGTCATGGCGACGAAGGTTTCGCTGCCCAGCAGGGTGGTTTCCCAGACGAAGCCATAGCGCCGGGTCGCCATCAGCAGCAGGACGATGACCAGCGCGCTGAGCATCGCCAGCAGCCACAGGCCATTGACCAACACACCGAGGGCCCAGCGACTGAGTTTGTGCCGTTGCAGCAACAGCAGCAGGGCCGGCGCCAGTTGGGCGGCCTTGGCGTCGCGGGCGAGTTTTTCGCTGAGCCACAGCCACAGGCGTCCCAGTGCGGCACCTTGCTCACCGGCAAAGACCAGGCCCAAGACCCAACCGATGAGCAGCACCAGATTCAACCCCAACAGGCTGCCCAAGGCCCAGAACACATTGACCGGTGCCTGGCCGTCACCGAGGGCGGCCAACCCGAGGCCGGCGCCGCTGATGACGGCGAGCAGCGCCAAGGCGATCAGCGCCAGGCGCGCCCCTTGCAGCCAATGGCGCAGGGCTTGCGTGAGGCCATCGCGCTCGGCCAGCCAACGGGCGCGCTGATGGATGCGGGCGGATAAATCGCCGCCTGACGCACGGGCCAGGCGATTGGCTTCCTGGTCTTGGAGCGGGCCGGCGTGCTCTTCACGCAGGCGGATCGTCTCGGTCAACCAGAGGTTCTGCAGTACTGTCACGGGGGCTTCCGTTGCTCGAATGAGGGTTGAGCATAACCGCTGTGATGCCTGTCGGGGTACGCCGGGCCTCTGGTATCCTCGCGTCCATGAACAAAACTCTCCCCCTAAGCCTGATCGCAGCCCTCGGTGAAAACCGTGTGATCGGCGTCGACAACAGCATGCCCTGGCACCTGCCGGGGGATTTCAAATACTTCAAGGCCACCACCCTGGGCAAGCCGATCATCATGGGGCGCAAGACCTGGGATTCCCTTGGTCGACCGCTGCCGGGGCGGCTGAACATCGTCGTCAGCCGCCAGCCGGGGCTGGTGCTGGAAGGTGCCGAGGTGTTTTCCACCTTGGAAGCCGCCGTGGCGCGGGCCGAGGCCTGGGCGCTGGAGCAGGGTGTCGACGAATTGATGTTGATCGGCGGCGCCCAACTCTATGCCCAGGCCCTGGAGCAGGCGGATCGGCTGTACCTGACCCGCGTGGCGCTGAGCCCTGAGGGAGATGCGTGGTTTCCTGCGTTCGATTCGAGCCAGTGGCAGCGGGTCTCGAACCAGCCGAACCCGGCTGAAGGCGACAAGCCGGCCTACAGCTTTGAGGTGTGGGAAAAGCGTTAAAAGCATCGCGAGCAAGCTCGCTCCAACAATGGATTTCTGGCGAACACAGAGTCTGTGATCACTGCCGATCCCTGTGGGAGCGAGCTTGCTCGCGATAGCTATCTATCAGGCGCCACCCATCAAGCGTGCACCAACTCCCCATGCTCCTGGGCATCAAGCAACGCCTTGTCCGTCTGCTGCATCACCTGGCTGGTAATCGCCCCGGCGGTGATCGAGCCGCTGACGTTCAACGCCGTACGCCCCATGTCGATCAAGGGCTCGACGGAAATCAGCAAGGCCACCAGCGACACCGGCAAGCCCATGGCCGGTAGCACGATCAGCGCGGCGAACGTCGCGCCGCCACCGACCCCGGCCACCCCGGCCGAACTTAACGTCACGATCGCCACCAGTGTCGCGATCCAGACCGGGTCCAGCGGGTTGATGCCTACGGTCGGTGCGACCATCACCGCCAGCATGGCCGGGTAAAGGCCGGCACAACCGTTCTGGCCGATGGTGGCGCCGAACGAGGCGCTGAAGCTGGCAATCGCCCGGGGAATGCCGAGGCGGCTGGTCTGGGCTTCGATGCTCAACGGGATGGTGGCCGCGCTGGAGCGGCTGGTGAAAGCGAAGGTCAACACTGGCCAGATCTTGCGGAAGAAGCGCAATGGGTTGATGCCGGCAGCGGACACCAGTAGGCCATGGATCACGAACATCAGGCCCAGCCCCAGGTATGACACCACGACAAAGCTGCCGAGCTTGATGATGTCCTGCAGGTTGGAGCCGGCCACGACTTTGGTCATCAGCGCCAGCACACCGTACGGCGTCAGTTTCATCACCAGGCGCACCAGGCGTGTCACCCAGCTTTGCAGGGTGTCGATCGCGTTGATCACTTTCTGGCCTTTTTCCATGTCATCCTTGAGCAATTGCAACGCCGCGACGCCGAGGAACGCGGCGAAGATCACCACGCTGATGATCGACGTCGGCTTGGCCCGCGCCAGGTCGGCAAAGGGGTTCTGCGGAATGAACGAAAGCAGCAGTTGCGGGATGTTCAGGTCGGCGACCTTGCCGGCGTAGTCGCTCTGGATCACTTGCAGGCGCGCCAGTTCCTGGGTGCCGGCCACCAGGCCCTCGGCGGTGAGGCCGAACAGGTTGGTCAGGCCGATGCCGACCAGCGCGGCGATGGCGGTGGTGAACAGCAGCGTGCCAATGGTCAGGAAGCTGATCTTGCCCAGGGACGAGGCGTTATGCAGGCGGGCCACGGCGCTGAGGATCGAGGCGAAGACCAGTGGGATCACGATCATCTGCAGCAACTGCACGTAGCCGTTGCCCACTAGGTCGAACCAGCCGATCGAGGCCTTGAGCACCGGATTGCCGGTGCCATAAATCGTGTGCAGGGCGATACCGAACACCACGCCCAGCACCAGCGCCAGCAGCACTTTCTTGGCCAGGCTCCAGGTGCGGTGACGGGTTTGCGCCAGGCCGAACAGCAAGGCGAGGAACACCAGCAGGTTGAGGAACAGCGGCAGATTCATCAAAAGAGACTCCGATAAGACGTGCCAGTCGCCCGAAGCCGCGACTGTGAGCCGGGAAGCCTAACAGCCTGATATCTAATGAATTAATACTAAAAAGGCATGTTGATTGTCGTTTATGGAATAAGGACTTGGCGTTTGCGGGTATGTCGCTGGCGTGATCAGGACGCAAGCGGTCGCGGCTGGGCGAGGACTGTCACACGCATTTGTTAGCGTCGAGTTCTTTGAACCCGGGAGAAATGCCGATGAAGCTCGCACCTCGTTTTCTCGCTGTCGCCTTGAGTCTTGGCCTCGTCGGCCAGGCACTTGCCACCGAACTCAAGCACTGGCCAGCGGAGCAGGCCAAGGCCTTGGACGCGATGATCGCCGCCAATGCCAACAAGGGTAACTACGCGGTGTTCGACATGGACAACACCAGTTACCGCTACGACCTTGAGGAATCGTTGCTGCCGTTCATGGAGAACAAGGGCCTCATCACCCGGGAAACCCTCGACCCGTCCTTGAAGCTGATGCCGTTCAAGGACACGGCCGACCACAAGGAAAGCCTGTTCAGCTATTACTACCGCCTGTGCGAAGTGGACGACATGGTCTGCTACCCGTGGGTGGCCCAGGTGTTCTCGGGCTTCACGCTCAAGGAGCTCAAGGGCTATGTCGATGAGTTGATGGCGTCCGGCAAGCCGGTGCCGACCACTTATTACGATGGCGACAAGGTGGTCCAGTACAACGTCAATCCACCGAAGATCTTCACCGGCCAGGCCGAGCTGTACAACAAGCTGATGGAAAACGGCATCGAGGTCTATGTCATGACCGCCGCTTCCGAAGAACTGGTGCGCATGGTCGCTTCGGATCCTAAGTACGGCTACAACCTCAAGCCGCAGAACGTGATCGGCGTGACCACGCTGCTCAAGGACCGCAAGACCGGCGAGCTGACTACCGCGCGCAAGCAGATTACCAACGGCAAATATGACGAGAAGGCCAACCTTGGCCTGGAGTACACGCCGTACCTGTGGACCCCGGCAACCTGGATGGCCGGCAAGCACGCGGCGATCCTGACGTACATCGACGAATGGAAAAAACCGGTGCTGGTGGCGGGTGACACACCGACCAGTGACGGCTACATGCTGTTCCACGACGTGGACGTGGCCAAGGGCGGGATTCACCTGTGGGTCAACCGCAAGGACAAGTACATGACCCAGATCAACGGCATGATGGCCAAGCACGCCGCGGCCCAAGCCAAGGAAGGACTGCCAGTCACCGCGGACAAGAACTGGGTGATCGTCAAGCCTGAAGACATCCAATAAACCTGTGGGAGCGAGCTTGCTCGCGATGACGGCAAACCAGTAATCCTTTTGCTGGCTGACACACCGCTATCGCGAGCAAGCTCGCTCCCACAGGGATACCAAGGAACCCTGTGGCGAGGGAGCTTGCTCCCGCTGGGCTGCGTAGCAGCCCTAAAGTCAGCCCACGCATTGAGGTGAGGGACGAATTTTTGGGGCCGCTTCGCGACCCAGCGGGAGCAAGCTCCCTCGCCACGAAAGATGACTTGGCTCAAAGGGCTGAACTGAAGCAATAAAAAAGCCCCGCACTTGGCGGGGCTTTTTTATGGGTAGCGCTTACAGGCCGTCAAGCATCGCCTTGTTCCGCACCGCGCCCTTGTCGGCGCTGGTGGCGAGCAGGGCGTAAGCCTTGAGGGCCGTGGTGACTTTGCGTGGACGCACTTCCACCGGTTTCCAGCCCTTGTTGTCCTGTTCGATGCGGCGCCCGGCCAGTTCTTCGTCGCTGATCAACAGGTTGATTGAGCGGTTCGGAATGTCGATCAGGACCTTGTCGCCATCGCGCACCAGTCCGATGGCGCCGCCCGCCGCCGCTTCCGGCGAAGCGTGGCCGATGGACAGGCCCGAGGTGCCACCGGAGAAGCGGCCATCGGTCAGCAAGGCGCAGGCTTTACCCAGGCCCTTGGACTTCAGGTAGGACGTTGGGTAGAGCATTTCCTGCATGCCCGGGCCGCCTTTCGGGCCTTCGTAGCGAATGATCACGATGTCGCCGGCCTTCACTTCGTCAGCGAGGATGCCGCGCACGGCGCTATCCTGGCTTTCGAAAATCTTCGCGTTGCCTTCGAATACATGGATCGACTCGTCGACGCCGGCGGTTTTCACCACGCAGCCGTCCAGGGCGATGTTGCCGTACAGCACGGCCAGGCCGCCTTCCTGGGAGTAGGCGTGCTCGACGCTGCGGATGCAGCCGTTTTCACGGTCGTCGTCCAGGGTTTCCCAGCGGGTCGACTGGCTGAACGCGGTTTGCGTCGGGATGCCCGCCGGGCCGGCCTTGAAGAAGTGATGCACGGCCTCGTCGGTGGTCTGGGTGATGTCCCACTTGGCGATGGCCTCGGCCATGGTCTTGCTGTGCACGGTCGGCAGGTCGGTGTGCAGCAGGCCGCCACGGGCCAGGGAACCAAGGATGCTGAAGATCCCGCCGGCACGGTGCACGTCTTCCATGTGGTACTTCTGGATGTTCGGCGCGACCTTGCACAGCTGCGGTACGTGACGGGACAGGCGGTCGATGTCGCGCAGGTCGAAATCGATCTCGGCTTCCTGGGCCGCGGCCAGCAAGTGCAGGATGGTGTTGGTGGAACCGCCCATGGCGATGTCCAGGGTCATGGCGTTTTCGAACGCCTTGAAGTTGGCGATGTTGCGCGGCAACACCGACTCGTCGTTCTCGCCGTAGTAGCGCTTGCAGAGCTCGACGATGGTCCGGCCGGCCTGCAGGAACAACTGTTCGCGGTCGCTGTGGGTGGCCAGGGTCGAACCGTTGCCCGGCAATGCCAGGCCCAGGGCTTCGGTCAGGCAGTTCATCGAGTTGGCGGTGAACATGCCGGAGCACGAACCGCAGGTCGGGCAAGCGCTGCGCTCGTACTCGGCAACCTTCTCGTCAGAGGCGCTGGAGTCGGCGGCGATCACCATGGCGTCGACCAGATCGAGGCCGTGGCTGGCGAGCTTGGTCTTGCCGGCCTCCATCGGGCCGCCGGAGACGAAGATCACGGGGATGTTCAGGCGCAGGGCGGCCATGAGCATGCCGGGGGTGATCTTGTCGCAGTTGGAAATGCACACGATGGCATCGGCGCAGTGGGCGTTGACCATGTACTCGACCGAGTCGGCGATGATCTCGCGGCTCGGCAGCGAATAAAGCATGCCGTCGTGGCCCATGGCGATGCCGTCGTCCACGGCGATGGTGTTGAATTCCTTGGCAACGCCGCCGACGCGTTCGATTTCCCGGGCAACCAGTTGGCCGAGGTCCTTGAGGTGGACGTGGCCCGGTACGAACTGGGTGAAGGAGTTGGCAATGGCGATGATCGGCTTCTTGAAGTCGTCATCCTTCATCCCCGTGGCGCGCCACAAGGCACGGGCGCCGGCCATGTTGCGGCCATGGGTGGATGTTTTCGAGCGGTAATCAGGCATGGAGCACTCCGGGCGGCTAATCAGGTACTTATCAGGTATCAATGGGGAAGTGAGCTTCTGTCGACGTCTGGAGCACCCGGGTTTGGCCGTGTGTCCGGAAGTGGCCGATGACTTTGCAGGATCGCTGCGCGCCTCGGCATGAGCTCATAAACCCGCCGGGGATGAATGGCGATGAATGCCACGATTCTACACCGCTGGCGCCAGGATGAAATGACGCAAAGCGCTGATCGGGCGCCAATGTCGCGTGCGGGATGACGACTGGCAGGGTTCAGCCGGCTAACAGGCCCCTGCCACGCTGCCGGACCTGGGGGGCAACAGCGGGGCCGGGGTTGATCTTTTGAGCGGAGGCTTATTCAGACGCGCAAAAAAAATCGCAGCCAAGGCTGCGATCAGGATGCAATTGGAGTGTGCGGGGCACAGCGCTATTGGCCCTGGCCCCGCCTGGCCTCAGCTGTTGGGCAACAACCGGCAGGTGATGCTCTTGATGTAGCGGGTTTCGGCGATGGCCGGGTGTACCGGGTGGTCGGGCCCCTGGCCGCCGCGTTCGAGCAGTTGGATGTTGCGGTCCAAGTGACGGGCGCTGGTCAGCAGGATGTTTTGCAGGTCGTCTTCGGGCAGGTGCATCGAGCACGATGCGCTGACCAGGATGCCGTCCTTGCTGAGCAGGCGCATGGCTTGCTCGTTGAGGCGGCGATAGGCGCCTTCGCCGTTCTTCAGGTCTTTCTTGCGCTTGATGAAGGCCGGTGGGTCGGCGACGATCACGTCGAAGCGCTCTTCGCTGGCCTTGAGCTCCTTCAGGGCTTCGAAGACGTCGCCTTCGATGCAGGTCAGCTTCTCGGCGAAGCCGTTCAGCGCGGCGTTGCGCTCGACACCGTCGAGGGCGAAGGCCGAGGCGTCGACGCAGAACACTTCACTGGCGCCGAACGCCGCGGCTTGCACGCCCCAGCCGCCGATGTAGCTGAACAGGTCCAGCACGCGCTTGCCCTTGGCGTACGGGGCCAGGCGCGCGCGGTTCATGCGGTGGTCGTAGAACCAGCCGGTTTTCTGGCCTTCCATGACCGGCGCCTCGAACTTCACGCCGTTCTCTTCCAGGGCGACCCATTCCGGCACCAGGCCGAACACGGTCTCGACGTAGCGGTTCAGGCCTTCGGCGTCACGGGCGGCGGAGTCGTTCTTGAACAGGATGCCGCTGGGCTTGAGCACTTGAGTCAGGGCGGCGATCACGTCGTCCTTGTGGGCTTCCATGGTGGCCGAGGCGATCTGCACCACCAGGATATCGCCGAAGCGGTCGACCACCAGGCCTGGCAGCAGGTCGGAGTCACCGTAGACCAGGCGATAGAACGGCTTGTCGAACAGCCGCTCGCGCAGGGACAACGCCACGTTGAGGCGATGCACCAGCAGGGATTTGTCCAGCGGCAGCTTCACGTCACGGGACAGCAGCCGGGCGCAGATCAGGTTGTTGGGGCTCATCGCAACGATGCCCAACGGCTTGCCGCCGGCGGCTTCGAGGATGGCCTGGTCGCCGGCCTTGAAGCCGTGCAGGGGCGTGGCGGCTACATCGATTTCGTTGCTGTAGACCCACAAGTGGCCGGCGCGCAGGCGACGGTCGGCGTTGGCTTTGAGGCGCAGGCTAGGCAGGGACATGACGTCGCTCCGGAAAAAAGAGCGGGATTATACCGTGTTGCAACCTTGGCGGGGCTTGCGGTGGACATGTGGTGAGGGAGCGGGCTCCCTCGCCACGGTGTCGAGCCGGCCTCAAGCGGACAACGCGTTGAGCAACTCGCGGTTAAAGGCCGGGATGTCATCAGGCTGGCGGCTGCTGATCAACGTGCCGTCCTTGACCACTTCCTGGTCGACCCAGTTCGCGCCGGCGTTGACCAGGTCATCCTTGAGGGTCTTGTAGCTGGTCATGGTCTTGCCCTTGACCAGCCCGCTCGATACCAGCAGCCAGCCGCCATGGCAAATCACCGCGATGGGCTTTCTCGCCGCTTCGAAGCCCTTGACCAGTTTCTGGGCGTCGGGGTCGATGCGGATGGTGTCGGAGTTCTGCACGCCACCGGGCAGCACCACGGCGTCGTACTGCTCGACATTGGCGGCCTTGAAGGTCAGGTCGATCGGGAAGTCGTCGGCCGGCTGGTCATGGTTCCAGCCTTTGACCTGGCCTTCGCGGGCCGAAACGATGTCCACCTTGACGCCGGCCTGTTCCAGCGCCTGTTGGGGGCCGGTCAGTTCGGCTTGTTCAAAACCGTCGGTCACCAGGATGGCGACACGTTTATTGTTCAGGGAGCCAGGCATGAAAAAATCTCCTCAAGCTGAGTGGCTGGGTTGCCGACTAAAGCCTGTATGCAGGCTCGGCTGTCGGCCCTGTAAAGTCCGAAGCCGATGCCTGAAGGAAAGTTCCGCCGATCTTCCTTGCGGTGTATCGGATCCATCTTTAAGGGTTAGAATCCCCGCCTGACCCAGAGTGTGTACTCATGTCCAAAGAGCTTACTGCCGAACAGATCCAACAGTCCTTGCAAGGCATCAGCGTGCCGCCCCAGCCGCAGATCATGGTGGATCTGCAGATGGAGCAGTACATGCCCGACCCGGACCTGGAGACCATCGCCAAACTGATTTCCCAGGACCCGGGCCTTTCCGGGGCCTTGCTCAAGATCGTCAACTCGCCGTATTACGGCCTGCGCAACAAGATCACCTCGATCCAGCGCGCGGTGAACCTGCTGGGCAGCCGTTCGATCATCAACCTGATCAATGCGCAGTCGATCAAGGGCGAGCTGCACGATGATGCCATCGTCACCCTGAACCGCTTCTGGGATACGGCCCAGGACGTGGCGATGACCTGCCTGACCCTGGCCAAGCGCGTTGGCCTGGAAAACGGTGACGAGGCTTATGCCTTGGGGCTGTTCCACGATTGTGGCGTGCCGTTGATGCTCAAGCAGTTTCCCAGCTACATGAGCGTGCTGGAAGAGGCCTACGCCAGTGCCAGCGCCGAGTGCCGGGTGGTAGACACCGAGAACCGTGTGTTCAACACCAACCATGCGGTGGTCGGTTACTACACGTCCAAATCCTGGCGCCTGCCGGATCACGTCAGCCAGGCCATTGCCAACCACCACAATGCCCTGGCGGTGTTCAGCGACGAGTCTTCACGCAACAACAGCCCGCTGAAAAACCTGCTGGCGATCCTGAAGATGTCCGAAAACATCTGTGCCTCCCACCGGGTACTCGGCAACCAGGCCGAAGACCACGAGTGGGAGAGCGTCGGGGGCCTGGTGCTCGACTACATCGGTTTGTCGGAATACGACTTCCAGACCCAGAAACAGGAAATTCGCGACCTCGCCTCTCGTTGAGCGCGCGGCGTCGCCTGACGCGAGAACTCCATGCCAGAACTGCCGGAAGTCGAAACCACCCGCCGCGGCATCGCGCCCCATCTTGAAGGCCAGCGGGTCAGTCGTGTGGTGGTCCGTGACCGTCGCCTGCGCTGGCCGATCCCGGAAGACCTCGACGTGCGGCTCTCGGGCCAGCGCATCGTGCAGGTGGAGCGGCGGGCCAAGTACCTGTTGATCAATGCCGAGGTCGGCACGTTGATCAGCCACCTGGGCATGTCCGGCAACTTGCGCCTGGTGGAGGTCGGCATGCCCGCCCTCAAGCATGAGCACGTGGACATCGAGCTGGAGTCCGGCCTGGCCTTGCGCTACACCGACCCTCGGCGTTTCGGCGCGATGCTCTGGAGCCTCGACCCGCTCAATCACGAACTGTTGATTCGCCTTGGTCCCGAGCCGTTGACCGACCTGTTCGATGGCGAGCGGCTGTTCCAGCTTTCGCGAGGGCGCTCCATGGCGGTCAAGCCGTTCATCATGGACAACGCGGTGGTGGTGGGCGTGGGCAATATCTACGCGACCGAGGCGCTGTTCGCCGCCGGGATCGACCCGCGCCGGGCCGCCGGGGGCATTTCCCGGGCGCGTTACCTGAAGCTGGCGATCGAGATCAAGCGCATCCTCGCCCATGCCATCGAGCGCGGCGGCACCACGTTGCGGGATTTCATCGGTGGGGACGGCCAGCCCGGCTATTTCCAGCAGGAACTGTTTGTCTACGGCCGCGGCGGGGAACTGTGCAAGGTCTGCGGCACGGGGCTGCGGGAAATTCGCCTGGGCCAGCGCGCCAGCGTCTGGTGCCCTCGCTGCCAGAGCTGATCGGTCCTACGGTCTATAGTCAGTATTCATACTGTTTTAGCCGAAGGATCGACCATGAATCTGTTTCGACCTGTCGTTCTCGCGCTGCTGCTGAGTGTCGGTTTGCCTGCCCAGGCCAACAGCGGCAGCGGCGACCCGCGCTACACCATCCAGAATCCGCCGGCCTTCGCCATGATCGGCGACCTGCTGATCGCCCGCCCACTGCTGCTCGCCGCCACGGTGATCGGGGCGGGGGCGTTCGTGGTGTCGTTACCCTTTACCGCACTGGGCGGTGGGGTCGGG
The DNA here is from genome assembly GCF_051132015.1 of Pseudomonas sp. Z1-12. NCBI lineage: Bacteria > Pseudomonadati > Pseudomonadota > Gammaproteobacteria > Pseudomonadales > Pseudomonadaceae > Pseudomonas > Pseudomonas sp. Z1-12. The sequence continues at coordinate 6,386,707 of NZ_CP071647.1, read as the reverse complement.
GATGCGGGGAAGGCGCTGGTGGTGGACCCGGCGAAAGCCACGTTTGTGCGATGCCTGGGGTGTGTGGGAGAGGGGTTTGAGCGGCAGGAGTGAGGCAGTTGGATGCTTGTTAGGGCTGCTGGCCTCATCGCGAGCAAGCTCGCTCCCACAGGGATCTATTGAGTTCACACAATCTGTGTCCTAAGCAAATCCCTTGTGGGAGCGAGCTTGCTCGCGATGGGGCCAGCAGGGCCGCCCAAAACACTCAAGCCTTGCCAGTGATCTTGCGATATTTCTCCATCAACTGCTCTTCCGTCTCCGGATGAGCCTCGTCCAGCGGGATGCAATCCACTGGGCAAACCTGCTGGCACTGGGGTTCGTCGTAATGGCCGACGCACTGGGTGCAGAGGTTCGGGTCGATGACGTAGATTTCCTCGCCTTGGGAAATGGCGGCGTTCGGGCACTCGGGTTCGCAGACGTCGCAATTGATGCAGTCGTCGGTGATGATCAGGGACATGCAGGCTCCTGCCGGGGCGTTGGGCCCGGGCATCTGAAAACGTATGGGCGCAATTGTGCCGCATTGACGAGCGCAGTGCACGCGGGCGCGATGGACTGCGCTGTGCTGCGAGGCGGCTCGCAGCATCCGCCAGCTATTTCTTGAAGCGCAGGGTCAGTGCATCGGCCACGGCCGGGTGGACGAACTTGGTGATATCACCGCCCAACGCCGCAATTTCCCGTACCAGGGTCGAGGAAATGAACGAGTAGCGCTCCGACGGCGTCAGGAACAGGCTTTCGACGTCCGGTGCCAATTGGCGGTTCATGTTGGCCAATTGGAACTCGTACTCGAAGTCCGAGACCGCGCGCAGGCCGCGAAGGAACACGTTGGCGTTCTTTTCCTTGGCAAAGTGGGCCAGAAGCGTCGAGAAGCCGACCACTTCCACGTTGGGCAGGTGCTTGGTGACCTCGCGGGCCAGTTCCACACGTTGTTCCAGCGGGAACAGCGGGTTTTTCTTCGGGCTGGCTGCCACGGCAATGATCACATGGTCGAACAGGCGCGCGGCGCGTTCGACCAGATCGCCATGGCCCTTGGTAATAGGGTCGAAGGTACCTGGGTACAACACTCGGTTCATCGCGTCGTCCTGGCGGGAGTCCGTTGGGGAGTCGGATGGTATCGCAGCCTTCTCGGTCGGCCAAGTCGGCTGTTGCGTAAGAAAGCACTATAGACGCTGCGAATAACCCGGATATTCAGACGTTCGGTAAGCCTGTGGCGAGGGAGCTTGCTCCCGCTGGGCTGCGCAGCAGACCCATTTTGGGAGCGCTTCGCGCTCAAGCGGGAGCAAGCTCCCTCGCCACGGTTTCAATACAGGGTTCATGGGTTTTTCAGGCGTTCGGCCAGGGCCGTCGCCAGTTGTGCGGTCAGCCCGTACACCGACAACTGCGGGTTGGCGCCGATGCTGGTGGGGAACAGCGAGCCGTCATGGATCGACAGGTTGCCCAGTTGGTGATGGCGGCCCAGGCTGTCGGCGACGGCGGTTTTCGGGTCTTCGCCCATGGCGCAGCCACCCATCACGTGGGCGCTGCCCAGGCGCGTGCGATACAAGGCCAGGTCGAGCCCGTCGATCAGCGCGCGGGCTTCTGCCGGGGTCTTCACGTAATGGGCATCGCTATGGGCGGGCATGACCGCCTTGGCGCCGCCGGCGAATTGTATTTCGGCCATGCTGTGGAAAGCCCGACGCAGGCCATCCCAGGTATATGGCGAAACGGGGTAGTCGAGCACGGGCGTGCCGTCGCTGCGCAACTCGACGCTGCCGCCGGGACTGTCCGGGTGAAAACCGTCGCGCAACAGCGCCAGCATCGCGTGGGTATGGGGCAGTCGGGACATGTGCAAGGCGTTCTCGGCGCCGAACCCGCCCAATAACGTGGTGGCGAGGGCTGGGTGCAGGGGCGGGACTTCGAGCTTGTAGGCCATCTTGCCGGTGGCCCCGTCCTGCCATTGGAAATGATCCGAATAAATCGATTGCGGCGCGCCGTAGAACGGATTGATGACCTCGTCGAATTGCCCGACGGACATGTTCACCAAGTGCAGGAAGGTACGCTTGCCCACGCGTTCGTGCGGGTCTGGCGCCTCGGAGCGCAACAGCAGGCCCGGGCTGTTGATGCCACCACCCGCCAGCACGTAGTGCCGCGCCTTGACGGTGATGCGCCGCCCGGTCGGCGCCACGCAACGTTCGTCCATGGCTTGGCACTCGATGCCGACCACGGCGTCGTTCTTGATCGTCAGGCGCTCGGCCCGCGCCAGGTAAAGCAGCGCGCCACCCTTGTCCAGCGTGGCCGGGATGGTGGTGACCAGCATCGACTGCTTGGCGTTGGTCGGGCAGCCCATGCCGCAATAACCCAGGTTCCAGCAACCGCGGACGTTGCGCGGGATGACGTGCCAGGCGTAGCCCAGTTGTTCACAGCCTTTGCGGATCACGTCGTTGTTGGCGTTGGGCGGAACGAGCCACGGCGCCACGCCCAGGCGTTGTTCCATCTGCGCAAACCAGGGTGCCATGTCAGCACGGCCGTGGCCCTTGACGTTGTGCTCGGCGGCCCAATGGTCGAGGGTCTGGTCGGGCGTGCGGAAGCTGGAGGTCCAATTGATCAGCGTCGTGCCGCCGACGGCCCGGCCTTGGAGAATGATAATGGCGCCGTCCTTGCTCATGCGCCCGAGGCCTTCCTGGTACAGGCTGCTGTAGGCCTGGTCTTCGAGCAGCTTGAAGTCATGGCTGGTCTTGAGCGGCCCTTCCTCGATCAGCAACACACGGTAGCCGGCGGCACTGAGGATTTCCGCCGTGGTCCCGCCACCGGCACCGCTGCCGACGATGGCCACGTCCGCTTCCAGGGTCAGGTCTTCGGTCAACTGCGCGCCGTTGTAGGTGGTCCAGCCACGGGCGAGGCCTTCGCGGAAGGGATCGGGTACGGGCATGTTCGGGGCTCTCTTATTGTTATGTGTCGACGATGAGGAACCCTGTGGGAGCGAGCTTGCTCGCGATTGCGATGTGTCAGTCGACAAAAATGCTGCTGATCCGACGCCATCGCGAGCAAGCTCGCTCCCACAGGGTGAAACTTGGTTTTTCAGACCGTTGGCGGTCCTGGATACCCGCAACGCGCCCAGGACTCGGGGCGGCTGTACCAGGCCATCATCACCAGTTGCAGCAATGAACTGTGGCCTTGGCGCAGCAGGTCCAGAGAACTGTTTTCCCAACGGGCGAGGAACTGGCGGATGTCATCGGCGCTGGCGTTCTCCCACGTGCCCCAGACCCCAGTCAGTGGTCCACGGGTAATGCCAAGGGTGAGCACATCGAACAGCTGATGCGTGAGCTTGAGCATGGCGGGGGACAAGTGGGCCAGGCCGTTGTCCAGGCTTTTCAGGGTTTCGTCAGTGGCGGCAGGGATTCGTTCGAGGGTCACTGCGCCCTCCAGCATCACGGGGATGACGCTGCGTAGAAATGGCAGGTCGCTGTCGCGCAGGGCGATCAAGCCCGCGGCCGGTTGGCTTGGCGAACAACCGCTCAGGCTGACACTGAGCCCGACGGTGGCCAGGAAGGCGCTGGCGCCGAGGCTGAATTTCAGCAGGCCGCGCCGTGACAGCGCGGGGGTATCGATGAGGCTTGGGTTCATTATTGTTATTACCCGGCAAGAGACGCGTCAGCGGACAAACAGCTTCTGGATCAGTTTCTGCAACGGCTTGCCATAGGGTGGATAAATCAGCTTCGCCGCGTTGAATCGCTGTTTGGTCAGCACGCCCTTGGCCTTGCTGAAGGTCAGGAAGCCCTCGTGCCCGTGGTAGTGCCCCATTCCCGAGGGCCCGATGCCGCCAAACGGCATGTCATCCTGGGCGACATGCAGCAACGTGTCGTTCAGGCACACGCCGCCGGAATGGGTTTCGTGGAGCACGCGATGCTGTTCGGCCTTGTTGTAGCCGAAGTAGTAGAGCGCCAGCGGGCGGGGTCGCTGATTAATGTAGACAAACGCCTGGTCGAGATTGTCATAAGGCACGATGGGCAGCAGTGGGCCGAAGATCTCGTCCTGCATGACGATCATCTCGTCGTTGACGTTGAGCAACAGGCTGTGGGCCATGCGGCGACCCTGGCCTTGTTCGAACAGCTCGATCAGCAACGCGCCTTTGCTGGTGGCGTCGCCGATGTAGCCGTTGAGCCGCGCCAGTTGTCGTTCGTTGATGACGGCGGTGTAGTCCGGGTTGTCCGCCAGGGTCGGATAAAACCCGCGAACCGCCTCGCGATAGGCCTCGACGAACTCGCCGACGCGGTTCTGCGGCACTAGCACATAGTCCGGGGCGACACAGGTTTGTCCGGCATTCAGGGTTTTGCCGAAGGCAATGCGTTCGGCGGCGTCCTTGATCGGTACATCGACCGACACGATGGCCGGGGATTTCCCACCCAGCTCAAGGGTGACCGGCGTCAGGTTTTCCGCCGCGGCGCGCATGACATGCTTGCCGATGCTGGTGGCGCCGGTGAACAACAGGTGATCGAAGGGCAACTTGGAAAACGCCATGCCCACCTCCGCCTCGCCCAGCACCACGCACACCAGGTCCTGGGGGAAGACCCGGGCCAGCAATTGCTTGAGCAGCAAACCGGTCGCCGGTGTCGATTCGCTGAGCTTGAGCATCACCCGGTTGCCCGCCGCCAATGCCCCTACCAGCGGCCCGATGGCGAGGAACAGTGGGTAATTCCACGGGACGATGACCCCGACCACGCCCAACGGCTGATAGATCACTTTGGCGGACGCCGGTTGAAAGGCCATGCCCACCTTGCGCCGGGAGGGTTTCATCCAACCCTGGAGATGACGGCTGGCGTAATGAATGCCATGCAGGCTCGGCATCAGCTCGGCCAACAGTGTTTCGTCGGCGCTGCGGTGGCTGAAATCCTGGCTGATGGCGTCGATCAAGGCTTGGCGTTCGTTGCTTAATACCTCCCGCAGTGCCTTGAGCCATTGGCGGCGCTGAACGGCCGGTGGCATCGGGTGGGCGGCGTAGGCCTGGCGCTGGGCATCGAAGCGCGACCGCAGCTCGTCCAGTTGTTGTTGAGACTCGTGCAGGTAGGCCACGTCGGCAGGCATCGTCAGGCACCAGATATTATTAGAGTGGGTGTTTTTTAGAGCTTATACTCTAGAAAGTCAATGGCATCCTTAGCGGCTTTGGGTTTTTCCTGTGGCGGATAGGTCGTAAGATGCCGTTCAATGCCTTCGTCGAATTAAAGCCCAAACCATGGCCCCACGAATGAAAACCAGCGAGCGCATCGTGCAAAACAGCCTCGAGCTGTTCAACCAGCAAGGCGAGCGCAGCGTCAGCACCAATCACATCGCCGCCCACATGGACATGTCCCCGGGCAATCTCTATTACCACTTCCCCAACAAGCAGGCGATCATCGCCGTGCTGTTCAGTGAGTATGAGAACCTGGTGGACAGTTTCCTGCGACCGCCCCAGGGCCGGGCGGCCACAGTGGATGACAAACGTTTTTACCTGCAGGAACTGCTGGCGGCCATGTGGCGGTATCGCTTCCTGCACCGGGACCTGGAGCATCTGCTCGACAGCGATCCGGACCTGGCGGCCCGCTATCGTCGATTTTCCCAGCGCTGCCTGATCCACGGTACCGCGATCTACGAGGGCTTCGTTGCCGCCGGCATCCTGAAGATGGACCGGGTGCAGATCGAATCCCTGACCCTCAACGCCTGGATCATCCTCACGTCCTGGGTGCGGTTCTTGTGCACCACGCGGGAAAATTTCAGCCACCTGAGCGAGCAGGCCATCAAGCGCGGCGTCTATCAGGTGCTGGTGCTGGAGGCCGGTTTCGTGACCGACCAGGCCCGCGAGGCGGTGGATGCACTGTTCAAGGAATATTACGTCCCGCTGGCCCAGACCCTGGAGGAAGGGCAGTAGGAATCGATCCCCGATTCAGTCACAGGAGCTCACCATGCCCATCGCGCAACTCATCAGTCCCCAAGCCCTCGAACAGCGGCGATCCCAGCCCGGGCTGGTGATCCTCGACTGCCGTTTCGCCCTGGAAGACCCGGATTACGGTCAGCGCAGTTACGCCGAGGGCCACATTGCCGGGGCGTCGTTCGCAGACCTTGAGCGCGACTTGAGTGGAGCGGTGACCAAGGGCGTGACCGGACGTCATCCGTTGCCCGAGCCCGAGGCGTTGATCGAGCGTCTCAAGACTTGGGGGCTGGATAACGACAGCGAGGTCGTGCTGTACGACGACGGTCCCGGCGCCTATGCCGCGCGGGCCTGGTGGTTGCTGGCCTGGCTGGGCAAGCGCGACGGCGTGTACATCCTCGACGGTGGGCTCAAGGCCTGGCATGCCGCCGGCTTGCCCCTGAGTCTTGATCCGCCGCAGAACGGTCGTGGGACCTTCAGCGGTGCGCCGGACGCGAGTTTGTTGATCGATGCGCAAGCCCTGCAACAACGCCTTGGCGAGCCGGCCATGACCTTGCTGGATGCCCGGGCATTGCCGCGCTTCAAGGGCGAAGTCGAGCCAATCGACCCGATAGCCGGGCATATCCCGGGCGCCCAGTGCGCAGCGTTCACCGACAACCTGGGCGCCGATGGCCGCTTCCTGCCGGCCGAACGGCTCACGCAACGCTTCGCCGAAAAACTGGGCGAGCGTTCGCCCACCGAACTGGTGGCGTACTGCGGCTCCGGCGTGACGGCGTGTCATAACCTGTTTGCCTTGTGCCTGGCAGGCTATCCATTGGGGCGGCTGTATGCCGGTTCGTGGAGTGAATGGATCAATGATCCCCAGCGGGGCGTGGCGAAGGGTGAATAGCGAACACTCGGAATCAATAGGGGTGAACACCAGACTGGTGAACACCCCGGAAAAAATTGTGGGAGCGGGCTTGCTCGCGAAGACGGCGGTACATCCAACATTAATGCAATCTGACCCACCGCTTTCGCGAGCAAGCCCGCTCCCACAGGGGATTCGTTTTGTCTGCAGATCCTTTTACTGCCCTTGCCACGCTCAGCCGCGCTCCAGGCTGGCCAGCCAATGGGGAATCCGCCGCTCCAGGTAATACCCGGGGCGCCGCAAGGTTCCGTCGACAAACCCCACATGCCCACCCCGGGCATGCAATTCAATCCGGGTCGAGGCCGATAATTCGCCCGGTTCGGGCAGGCTGTGGGGGAATATAAAAGGATCATCGGCGGCCTGGATGACCAGGGTCGGCGTGCTGATACTTGCCATGAAATAGCGGCTGGAGGCGCGGCGGTAGTAATCCGCTGCATCGGAGAACCCATGCAGCGGCGCCGTTACCCGGCCGTCAAAGTCCCAGAAGGTGCGCATGTTCTCCAGCGGACCCAGCGCCGCCAGGGTCGCCAGGCCTTCGTGACGTCCGTCGTGCTGGAACTGGCGCTGCTTGTTGCGCACATAGGCCACCAGTTGCCGCATGAAATGGGCCTGGTAGAGCTTGGAAAAACCCTGGCCGATGCGATCGGCGCACTGGTCGAGACGAAACGGTACCGAGACCGCCACCGCCCCTTGCAACTGGCTGTCGCCGGCGGTTTCTCCCAGGTGCTTGAGCAACACATTGCCGCCCAACGAATAGCCCACCGCAAACAGCGGAGCCAAGGGCCGTCGGGCGCGCAAGTGGGCAATGGCGGCGGCCAGGTCTTCACTGACGCCCGAGTGATAGCTGCGGGGCAACAGGTTCGGCTCCCCCGAGCAGCCGCGCCAGTTCAACGCCGCACTGGCCCAGCCCTGGCGACCGAGCGCCTGCTGCAACCCGGCCACGTAGGGCGAGTTGGAAGAGCCGGTCAGCCCGTGCAGCACCAGCACCAAGGGTGCCTCGGCGCTGTGGGGGCCATGCCAGTCGAGGTCGAGGAAATCACCGTCTTCCAACCACAAGCGCTCGCGTTGGCGCGCGATGTGGGTGGTCGGGCGCCACAAGGGGCCCCACAAGGTTTGCAGGTGCGGATTGCCAAGGCCCGGAGCAGGGACGAAACGTTCAGGTGCGGCGGACATCATTATTATTCTCGATGTACGGGTCAGCCGTTCAGCCCATGTCCTTTGTCAAACGCTGCCACAACGCGTAATACACCCGTCCGGATTTCTGCTCGCGGTGCAAGCGCCAGTTGCCCGGCAAGCCCAGGGTGGACGGGGCGGTCTCGCTTTCAGTGTAGACCCAGGCATCCTCGGCCAGCCACTGGCGTTCTTCGAGCAAGGCGCAGACCGTCGGCAACAGGTTCTGGTTGAACGGCGGGTCGAGGAACACCAGGTCGAAAGGCGTTGCCGGTTGGCTGTCGAGGTAGCGCAGCGCATCGGCGGTTTGCACCTGGCCGACGGTGCAGCGCAGGGTGCCCAGGTGTTCCTTCAGGCTGGAGACCGCCAGATTGCTGGCGTCCAGGGCCTGGCCCATGGCGGCGCCACGGGACAGGGCTTCGAGAAACAGCGCGCCGCTGCCGGCGAACGGGTCGAGTACCCGGGCACCCGCCACATAGGGCGCGAGCCAGTTGAACAGGGTTTCCCGCACGCGGTCCGGGGTCGGGCGCAGGCCCGGGGCATCCGGGAAGCTCAGGCGCCGGCTGCGCCATTCGCCGCCGATGATGCGCAACAGGTTCACACCGTTGTGCACGGGTTTCTTGCTGGAATTGGATGGGCGGGCCATTAGTGCTCCGGAACCCCGAGCGGCTGCTCGGCAGGTTTGTCAGTGGGGGGCGGCAACGGCTTTTGCGGCACGCTCGGGCCGGCGGTGACGATAACCATCTTGTCGGTGCTCAGGTGTTTGTTCAGCGCGGCCTTGACCTGCTCGACGGTCAGTTCCTGGGACTGGCGCATGAAGTCCTCCAGGTAGCTCAGCGGCAAGTCATAGAACCCCATGGCGCCGAGCTGGCCGACGATGTCGGCGTTGCTGGCGGTGGACAGCGGGAAGCTACCGGCCAGCTCGCGCTTGGCGTCATCGAGTTCTTTTTGGGTCGGACCGTTCTTGAGGTAGTCGGCGAACACGTCCTGCACCAGTTTCAAGGTGCCTTCGCTCATCTCTGCACGGGTTTGCAAATTGATCATGAACGGGCCGCGGGCCTGCATCGCCGTAAAGCCGGAGTACACGCCGTAGGTCAGGCCGCGCTTTTCGCGAACTTCAGTCATCAACCGCGTGCCGAAGCCACCGCCGCCGAGAATCTGGTTGCCCAGGGACACGGCGGCATAGTCCGGATCGTCGCGGTCGATGCCCAGTTGCGCGAGCATCAGGTTGGTCTGCTTGGACGGAAATTCGATGTGACCGATGCTCGCCTTCGGCTCCACCGGTGGCGGGGTTTTCGCCAGGGCCTGGCCTTTGGGCAGCGCGGTGGAAACCTGGTTGGCAATCGCTTCTGCTTCGGCGCGGGACAAGTCCCCCACCAGTGCGATCACGGCGTTGCCGGCGGCATAGGCCTTGGCGTGGAACGCCCGGGCCTGGGCCAGGGTGATCGGTGGAATGCTCTCGGCGGTGCCGTCGCTGGAGTGGGCATAAGGATGCTCGCCGTACAGGCGCTTCATCAGTTCCAGGCCCGCCAGTTTGCCGGGGTTCTGCTTCTGGTACTCGAAGCCGGCCAGCATCTGGTTCTTGATACGGGCAAAGGAGTCGGCGGGGAAGGTCGGTTTGCCGACGACTTCGGCGAACAGCTTCAAGGCAGGCTCACGTTTGTCGACCACACTGAGGCTGCGCAGGGACGCCACGGCCATGTCCCGGTAGGCACCGTTGCCGAAGTCCGCGCCGAGGCTTTCGAAGCCTTGGGCAATGGCGCTGACGTCCTTGCCGGCCACGCCTTCGTTGAGCATGGCGTTGGTCAGCAGGGCGAGGCCGGGGGCGTCGCCGTCCTGGCTGCTGCCAGCGGCGAAGGTCAGGCGCAGGTCGAACATCGGCAATTCCCGGGCTTCGACGAACAGCACCTTGGCGCCGTCGGCGGTTTTCCAGGTTTGCACGTCGAGCTGGCGCCGGCTGGGCGCCTTGTCGTTCAGTTCAGCCAAGGATTGCAGCTTGTTGCCGGACTTGGCCTTGTCCAAGGCCTGGCTGGCGTTGGAGTCGCTGGACGGCGTCAGGTAAAAGGCCAGGGCGCAGGCCAGGGCGATCGACACCAGGCCGATCGGCACCAGGCGCGATGATTTGCGCTCACTCATGAGCTTTCTCCTCGGGCAGGATGTGCGCAACGCTTAGACGCGAGCGGGTGAAATACAGCTGGGCTGCCTTCTGGATGTCCTGCGGGGTCACGCTTTGCAGTTCGGCGAGTTCGGTGTCCATCAGCTTCCAGGACAAACCGACGGTTTCCAGCTGGCCGATGGCGGTGGCCTGGCTGGTGATCGAATCGCGCTCATACACCAGGCCGGCGATGACCTGGGCGCGTACGCGTTCCAGTTCCTCGGCAGTCGGGGCGGTGGTTTTCAACTGATCGAGCAAGCGCCACAGGCCGGCTTCGGCCTGGGCCAGGGTTTTGTTTTTCTGCGTGTTGGGCGTTGCCGACAAAGTGAACAGCGTGTCGCCACGGGTGTAGGCGTCGTAGCTCGACGAACCGCCGGACACCAATTCTTCACCGCGCTCCAGCTGGGTCGGGATCCGGCCGCTGTAGCCGCCGTCCAGCAAGGCCGAGATCAGCCGCAGGGCGTTGACCGACGCCTTGTCTGTCGCGGTGGCGATGCTGGGCACGTTGAACGCCAGCATCACGCTGGGCAGTTGGGTCTGCACATGCAGGGTGATCTGGCGCTCGCCGGGTTCGGCCAGCTCCAGGGGGATTTTCGCGACCGGCACCGCGCGCCGGGCAATCGGGCCGAAATAACGCTGGGCCAGGGACTTGACCTCATCCGGCGTTACGTCGCCAACCACCACCAGGGTCGCGTTGTTCGGGGTGTACCAGGATTGGTACCAGTGACGCAGCTCTTCGACGGTCATCCGGTCCAGGTCGGCCATCCAGCCGATGGTCGGCGTGTGGTAGCCGCTGGCCGGGTAAGCCATGGCCTTGAAGCGCTCGTAGGCCTTGGACATGGGCTTGTCGTCGGTGCGCATGCGCCGCTCTTCCTTGATCACCTCGATCTCGCGGCTGAATTCCTCCGGCGGCAGGCGCAGGCTGGCCATGCGATCGGCTTCCAATTCGAAGGCCACGCCCAGGCGGTCACGGGCCAGCACCTGGTAGTAGGCGGTGAAGTCATCGCTGGTAAAGGCGTTCTCTTCGGCACCGAGGTCGCGCAGGATCAGCGACGCTTCGCCGGGGCCGACTTTTTCACTGCCCTTGAACATCATGTGTTCGAGGGCATGGGACAAACCGGTCTGGCCTGGCGTTTCGTAGCTGGAGCCCACCTTGTACCAGACCTGGGACACCACCACCGGCGCGCGATGGTCTTCGCGCACGACGACCTTCAGGCCGTTGTCGAGGGTGAATTCATGGGTGGGTTGTGGGTCGGCAGCCAAGGCTGAAAAGGGCAGACAAACTGTGCTGAGCAGCAGGCCTGCGGCGCGGCGGGCAAGAGCATTCATTCGTGTTTAAACCTGTTGGGTTGCCCGCTAGGTCTTAGCGTCGGCGGGCGAGAGGGTGCTAGGATACTGATCCGTTTTACTGGCGGCCACGCCTATCGGGCCTTTTATCGGCCCGGGGTTGTCTGGGTTCTCCGGAGAAACGTTGGGTTTGCTCGTTGATCCCGGCGTTTTCGCCGATGATGCCGTATCAGTCCTTCGAAAAAATCGACTTTGAGGCGTCCTGGGGACGCTTCGACAAAATGTTGCGCATGAACAAGCTGGATGAAACGCAGTCTGTTCAGCATCGAATATTTATCACCGAGGCGCCCTCGTGGCGCGTCGCTACCGTGAGATAGCCGTCCTCCATGTTTGGTTCCAACGACGACAAGAAGCCCCCAGCTGCGGCTGGCGAGAAAAAAAGCCTGTTCGGATGGCTGCGCAAGAAGCCGCAGGAAACCGTCGTCGAACAGCCAGAAGCGCTGCCTGAGCCCGCCGCCGAGACAGTGGCCGAAGAGGCCGCGCCCATCGTCCTGCCGATCGCCGAGCCGGTGCTGCAGCCGGTCGAGCCTGAGCCTGAAGCCGCGCCTGAGCCAGTGGCCGAACAGCCGCTGACCCCGCCGGCCGGGCAGACCCCTTGGCTGACCTTGCCGGTGGCGGAAGAACCGGTTGCGCTGGTCGAAGATGAGGCTGCGCATACCCCGCCACCGATTCCGGCAACGACGCAACCTGTCGAGAAGCCGGTCGAGACGCCGGTTGCCGAAGCGCCAGCGTCCGTCATTACGCCCGCCGCGCCTCAACCCGTTCCTGAACCAGAGCCAGAGCCTGCTCCGGCTGTGGTTCCGACTCCGGCCGAGCCGCCACGCACGGCCGAAGAAAACAAGGTCGGCTTCTTCGCCCGCCTCAAGCAGGGCCTGTCCAAGACCAGCGCCAGCATCGGCGAAGGCATGGCCAGCCTGTTCCTGGGCAAGAAAGTCATCGATGACGAATTGCTGGAAGACATCGAAACCCGCCTGCTGACCGCCGATGTCGGTGTCGAGGCCACGTCGGTGATCATCCAGAGCCTGACCCAGAAGGTCGCGCGCAAGCAGCTGACCGATGCCGATGCCCTGTACAAATCCCTGCAAGGCGAGCTGACCAGCCTGCTCAAGCCGGTGGAAAAACCCCTGGTCGTTGCCTCGCAGAACAAGCCGTTCGTGATCCTGGTCGTTGGCGTCAACGGCGCCGGCAAGACCACCACCATCGGCAAGCTGGCCAAGAAGCTGCAGCTCGAAGGCAAGAAAGTCATGCTGGCCGCGGGCGACACCTTCCGCGCCGCCGCGGTCGAACAGCTGCAAGTGTGGGGCGAACGCAACAAGATCCCGGTGATCGCCCAGCACACCGGTGCCGACTCCGCCTCGGTGATCTTTGACGCCGTACAAGCGGCCAAGGCCCGTGGCATCGATGTGCTGATCGCCGACACTGCCGGTCGCTTGCACACCAAAGACAACCTGATGGAAGAATTGAAAAAGGTGCGCCGGGTGATCGGCAAGCTCGACGCCGACGCGCCCCACGAGGTGCTGCTGGTACTGGACGCCGGTACCGGCCAGAACGCCATCAACCAGGCCAAGCAATTCAACCAGACTGTCGAACTGACCGGGCTGGCCCTGACCAAGCTCGACGGCACGGCCAAGGGCGGGGTGATCTTCGCCCTGGCCAAGCAGTTCGGCCTGCCCATTCGCTACATCGGCGTGGGCGAAGGCATCGACGATTTGCGCACCTTTGAAGCTGAGCCCTTTGTCCAGGCACTGTTTGCCGAGCGGGAGCATTCATGATTCGTTTCGAACAGGTCGGTAAACGCTATCCGAACGGTCACGTCGGCTTGCATGAGCTGAGCTTTCGGGTCCGTCGGGGCGAGTTTCTGTTTGTCACCGGCCATTCCGGCGCCGGTAAAAGTACCCTGCTGCGCCTGTTGCTGGCGATGGAACGACCGTCCACTGGCAAACTGCTGCTGGCCGGCCAGGACCTGAGCACCATCAGCAATGCCCAGATCCCCTACCTGCGGCGGCAGATCGGCGTGGTGTTCCAGAATCACCAATTGCTGTTCGACCGCACGGTGTTCAACAACGTGGCGTTGCCGTTGCAGATCCTCGGCTTGTCCAAGGCCGAGATCATCAAGCGCGTGGACTCGGCCCTGGAGCGCGTGGCCCTGTCGGACAAGACCGACCTGTACCCAGGCGACCTGTCCACCGGCCAGCAACAGCGCGTCGGCATCGCCCGCGCCATCGTCCATCGCCCGGCCTTGCTGCTGGCGGACGAACCCACCGGTAACCTCGACCCGCGCCTGGCGGCGGAAATCATGGGCGTGTTCGAAGACATCAACCGCTTGGGCACCAGCGTGCTGATCGCCAGTCACGACCTGGCACTGATCGCGCGCATGCGTCACCGCATGCTCACCTTGCAACGCGGTCGACTGATCGGTGACGGGGAGGCCGGCGTATGAGTGCTACTCGCAGCCCGAAAGTGGCCGAACGCGTGGCCCCGAAGGCATCCGATCCGCAGCCGCAAAAGAAAAAGCGCGACGATGACGACGGCCCGGACTTCGCCACACTGCTGCGCGCCTGGATCGAAAGCCATCGCGCCAGCCTGCTGGACAGCCTGCGGCGCCTGGGCAAGCAGCCCATCGGCAGCTTCTTTACCTGCATGGTGATGGCGGTTGCCTTGAGCCTGCCCATGGGGCTGTCATTATTGCTAAACAATGTGGAGCGCCTCGGCGGTTCCTGGCAGCGCGCCGCGCAGATTTCCCTCTACCTGCAGATGGACGCCAGCCCTGGTGAAGGCCAGGCGTTGCGTGAGCAAATCAAGGCCCTGCCCGGCGTGTCTGATGCCGAATACATCGGGCGCGAACAGGCGCTGGAGGAATTCCAGCAGCAGTCCGGCCTGGGCGATGCCCTCAAGGAGTTGCCGGAGAATCCGCTGCCAGGCGTGGTGCTGGTGACGCCGAACGAGGTCGACAAGCCGGCCCTTGAAGCATTAAGACAAAGACTTTCCGAGTTGCCGAAGGTACAACAGGCGCAACTTGATCTAGTCTGGGTCGAGCGTCTGGCGGCGATCCTTAAGCTGGGCGACCGGTTTGTCTTCGGTCTGACGGTGCTGCTGGTTTCTGCATTACTTTTGGTGATAGGCAATACCATTCGTCTTCATATTGAAAACCGCCGCACCGAGATAGAAGTGATTAAACTCGTCGGCGGTACGGACAGTTATGTACGCAGGCCCTTCCTTTATATGGGGGCGCTGTATGGCTTCGGTGCCGGCATTCTGTCTTGGGGCGTATTGGCGTTTGGCCTGGACTGGCTGAACGATGCGGTAGTGGGGCTGGCCGGTTTGTACGGCAGTGATTTCTCGCTGGCCGGAGTGCCAGTCGCCGACGGTCTGTCGCTCTTGCTTGGCGCGGTGCTGTTGGGTTATATCGGTGCATGGATTGCGGTCGCACGCCACTTGCGTGAGCTTGCGCCAAAATAGTGTTTTTTGCGCGTATTGACCTTTCGGTTTTTGTGGGAACTTGTCCTACGGTTCCCGGTCAATTTTCGCAGTGCTGAACTGCACGAGTTATGTAAGTTGGAGGTTTTTTCGTATGACCACTTCTTTGCAACCTGCTTATGCTCTGGTCCCGGGTGCGAACCTGGAGGCCTATGTGCACACGGTCAACAGCATCCCGCTGCTGACCCCCGAGCAGGAGCGTGAACTGGCCGAGAGTCTCTACTATGAGCAGGATCTTGAGGCGGCTCGGCAGATGGTGCTCGCCCACCTGCGTTTTGTCGTACATATCGCCCGCAGCTATTCCGGCTACGGGCTGGCCCAGGCCGACCTGATCCAGGAAGGCAACGTTGGCCTGATGAAGGCGGTCAAGCGTTTCAACCCGGAAATGGGTGTACGCCTGGTGTCGTTTGCCGTGCACTGGATCAAGGCGGAAATCCACGAGTTCATCTTGCGCAACTGGCGCATCGTGAAAGTCGCGACCACCAAGGCCCAGCGCAAGCTGTTTTTCAACCTGCGCAGCCAGAAGAAGCGTCTGGCCTGGCTGAACAACGAGGAAGTCCATCGCGTTGCCGAAAGCCTGGGCGTGGAGCCTCGGGAAGTGCGCGAGATGGAAAGCCGCCTGACCGGCCATGACATGGCCTTCGACCCGGCCGCCGAAGCGGACGACGACAGCGCTTTCCAATCGCCGGCCAACTACTTGGAAGACCACCGGTACGACCCGGCGCGTCAACTGGAAGACGCCGACTGGAGCGACAACTCCAACACCAACCTGCACGAAGCACTGGAAGTGCTGGACGAGCGCAGCCGCGACATCCTTTACCAGCGCTGGCTGGCCGAGGAAAAAGCCACGCTGCACGACCTGGCGCAGAAGTACAACGTGTCGGCCGAGCGGATTCGCCAGCTTGAGAAGAGCGCGATGAACAAGCTCAAGGTCTCGATCGCGGCTTGACCTGCGATAGCGACAATAAAAAACGCCCCGATCAGTGATGATCGGGGCGTTTTTTTGTGCTCGATGTTGGATTCGCCCCGGGTCCCTTGTGGGAGCGAGCTTGCTCGCGATGGCGGTGGGTCAGTCGACATCTCTGCTGAGTGCTCAATTGTCATCGCGAGCAAGCTCGCTCCCACAGGGGTATTCAGTGCTGCTACTGCGCCCAAGGCGCCCGCCGCGCCCGATCGAGCTCCAGCAAATAACCGGCGCCCCCCAGCTGGCTCATCTGCTGGCGAATCCAACCCGCTCGCCGTAGCACGTAGGGGCTCGGCCGGCTTGCGCTCCATTTTCGCGGGTTGGGCAACACCGCCGCCAACAGGCTGGCCTGTTGCCGGGACAATGCCCCCGCGCCCACGCGAAAGTGATGCCGCGCCGCCGCTTCCGCTCCAAACACGCCGTCGTCCCACTCCACGCTATTGAGGTACACCTCGAGGATCCGCTGCTTGGGCCAGAACATTTCGATCAGCGCGGTGAACCAGGCCTCCAGGCCTTTGCGCAGCCAGCTGCGCCCCGACCACAGGAACAGGTTTTTCGAGACTTGCTGGCTGAGCGTGCTGGCGCCGCGAATCGAACCGCCACGGCCATTGTGGGCGAAGGCAGCCTGGATCGCGCCGATGTCGAAGCCCCAGTGTTCGGGGAATTTCTGGTCTTCGCCAGCAATTACCGCAACCTTGAGGCTGTCGGATATCTGGTCCCAAGGTTGCCAGTCGCGCTGCAGGTCGATCGGCTCGCCGTTGAACCAGGATTCAACCTTGCGCTCGATCATCAGCGCGGTGAACGGTGGCGGCACCACGCGAAACAGCAGCACCAGCACAACGCTGCCGACGGCGAACCAGAGCAGGGCTTTAAGGAATCGTCGAAACAATGTACGCAGCATAGAGATGGCTTGGCCGAACCCGTCGAGCGGGCCATTATACAGACCCTGCCCACCGAGTCTGACTGGAGTTCCCATGTTGCGTAGCTTTCTGATGCTGGCGGCTTTTTTCGGCTTCACCGGCGTCGCCCTGGGAGCATTTGCCGCCCATGGCCTGAAAAACCGCCTGAGCGCCGATTACCTGGCGATTTTCCACACCGGCGTCACCTACCAACTGGTCCACACCCTGGCGTTGCTGGGCGTTGCGCTGCTGGCCACGCATATTCCCGGTCGCATCGTCATCTGGGCCGGGGTTTCATTTGTGGTTGGCATCCTGTTGTTCTCCGGCAGCCTGTACCTGCTGACGCTCACGGGTATCAGCAAGCTGGGCATCATTACCCCGTTCGGCGGCGTAGCGTTCCTGATCGGCTGGTTGTGCCTGGGCCTTGCCGCCTGGCGCCTGAATTGACGGTAGAGGTCAACTGGCGTTCTTCCAGCCATTGAGCAACGTTTGTGTGAAGGACGGCGCAAGGACGCGGTTGCCGTGCCCACTCAAGTGGTCGGCATCGCGGAAGAGTGGTTTATCGTCGTCGTAGGCAGAGCAGGTCGCGCCTGGGCACAACAGGGGGAGCGGGTCCCAGACAAGCAGCATCGGATACTGGCCGGTCAAATGATCGAGCAGGGTCATTTGCGCCGTTCGCAGTTGCTCGATGTGTTGCCGCGCGATGGTGAATCCCGGGGTGCAGATCGGATTCATCCGGTTGAACCAGTCCGAACAGCGATAGGGCGGCGCCTTGAACAGAGGCATGGGCGCATTGATCAGTACCCGCACGTTGGCGGCCATCAAGCGTGTCAGCACCGCTTCGGCGGCAATCCGGGCGCCTTCAATCTGTTCGGACGTCAGCTCGGAAAGGGCGTCCCCCCATGCTTCCTCTTCGCTGCGAGCCCAGTCGCGCCCAGCCAGCTCCGGCATTCGCAGCGACGCCAGGAACACAATGTCACCGGGTCTTGCCCGTGCTTCGATGTCGCTCAGGGCCTTTTCCCGAGCTCGGGCGCAGACACCTTGCGGATTGGGCGCCATGAGGCTGACCACCGCGCAGCCGCCGCGTTCATATTCCCGAACCTTGAAGCCGAGTTGCCGTGATGCGAGGCTGAGCATGGTGCGATAGGCCGCCGCGTGAGAATCGCCGATCACGAACAATTGGCGGCCCTGCAAGGGTGGGTTCTGGACGGGTTCGTCGACGGAGCGTTGTGGCAGTCGCCTGGAGAACCAGGTGTAGGTATCCCGGGTCTGGCTGAGTGAAAGGGCCTGGGGATTTTCGCTGACCCAGCGTGCGCCGGACCAGCCCAGGCCGATGGCTGCCAGGCAAGAGGCAATCGTGATCCAGGCGCGGCGTTGGAACAGCGAATGGCCGTTGCGCAAGGGTGTTTCGACCCAATGGTAGGACGCTGCGGCAAGCGCCATGACGATCAGCGGGTAGGCCAACTGTACCGCCAGTTGCTCCAGGCCCGTGGTCCAGCGCAGGAACACCAGCACCGGCCAGTGCCACAGGTACAACGAGTAGGACAGTTTGCCGACATAGACGACGGGCGCCGATTGCAGCAGGCGCCGGGGCAGGAAGTGATCGTGGGTTTTCTGGACCAGGGCGGTGAGGATCAGCACAGTGCCGCAAACCGTCAGCAGCGCCCAAGGGAAGGGAAACTGGTTTTTATCGGCGAGGAACAGTCCGCCAGTGACCAGCGCGAAGCCCGCGAGCAGCACGACCCGGCTTGCGGCCGTTGAATGCAGCGTAAAGCGCCCCGTAGCCATCAACTGGAAAAGCGTCGCGCCGGCGGCCAGTTCCCAGAACCGACTGGGCAACAGGTAAAACGCCTCGAGCGGATTTACCCGGGTCTGCAGGGCGCTGAACGCCAGCGATGCCAATGCCAGCAGGGGCAGCAAGGCCCAGGCGAGCCGGCTGTATTGCCGGTAGCGCAACCAGATGAAATAGAGGAATGGAAAGACCAGGTAGAACTGCTCTTCCACCGCCAACGTCCAGGTATGGGTATAGGGGTTGAGCAGGGTGGACGGGGCGAAGTAGGTGTCGGTGTTCCAGGCCAGCACAAAATTGCTCAGGCCGAAGAAGGCGGCCAGCCCGGTACGGTCATTCTGCTGGCTGAGCCAGGCTTGGGGCACGAACATCGCCGAAAGCAGGCTAAAAACCAGAAGAACCAAGAGCAGCGCGGGCACGATACGCAGGAACCGGCGGCGATAAAAATCCATCAGGAAGGCTGGAAAGCGAAGGTGGGCGCGAGCGGACAGCGACTGGCTGATCACGTAGCCGGAGATGACGAAAAAGATGTCGACGCCGGTAAATCCACCGGGCAGTACGTTCAGGAAGTCCGCGTGGAAAACGATCACGCTCAGGACTGCAACGGCGCGCAGGCCGTCGATGGCGGGGTTATTCGGCGTTGGATGGAGGTTGGGCACAGGCTCCTCACACGCGTTATTCGATCAGGTCTAGCTCAAGGCAACGAATATAGGAGGCTTGGACGGGTGCTTGAACCCTGGAGTTGTTTCCGGATTGTTCCGGGCCTGCCGCCTGGCGGCTGGGCTGACCAGCAAGTCCATTTCATGACGAATGGCTTGGGTCACCCAGACTGATCGGGCTAGAATGCCAGCCCCTAAAAATGATGGCGGCATCCGGCATGCGCATTCAGTTGAACGGCGAACCCCTTGAACTGCCCGACGGTGAAACCGTTGCGGCCCTGCTGACCCGTCTGGAACTCACCGGACGCCGCGTCGCGGTGGAACTCAATCTGGATATCGTCCCGCGCAGCCAGCACGCCGAAACCACGTTGAACGACGGCGACAGCGTCGAAGTGGTCCACGCCATCGGTGGCGGCTAGTCGCCTCGGTTTCGCAGCCTTTCGCAAGAACCTCACCCCTACAGAGGATTTCCCATGAGCATCGTTCGTAGCGACAAGCCCTTCGTCCTGGCCGGTCGTACCTACCAGTCGCGCTTGCTGGTAGGCACCGGCAAATACCGCGACATGGAAGAAACCCGCCTGGCCATCGAGGCCTCGGGCGCCGAGATCGTGACCGTCGCCGTGCGCCGGACCAACATCGGCCAGAACCCGGGCGAACCGAACCTGCTGGATATCCTGCCGCCGGATCGCTACACCATCCTGCCCAACACCGCCGGTTGCTTCGACGCCATCGAGGCCGTGCGCACCTGCCGCCTGGCCCGTGAGCTGCTCGACGGCCACAACCTGGTGAAGCTGGAAGTGCTGGCGGACCAGAAGACCTTGTTCCCCAACGTGATCGAAACCCTCAAGGCCGCCGAGACCCTGGTCAAGGAAGGTTTCGACGTGATGGTCTACACCAGCGACGACCCGATCATCGCCCGTCAACTGGCGGAAATCGGCTGCATCGCGGTCATGCCGCTGGCCGGCCTGATCGGCACTGGCCTGGGGATCTGCAACCCGTACAACCTGCAGATCATCCTGGAAGAAGCCAAGATCCCGGTGTTGGTGGATGCCGGTGTCGGTACCGCCTCTGACGCCACCATTGCCATGGAACTGGGTTGCGAAGCGGTGCTGATGAACTCGGCCATCGCCCACGCCCAGCAGCCGATCCTGATGGCCGAAGCCATGAAACACGCCATCGTCGCCGGTCGCCTGGCGTACCTGGCCGGGCGCATGCCGAAAAAACTTTACGCCAGCGCCTCCTCGCCGCTGGATGGTCTGATCAAGTAAGAGCCATTGATGACTGAATCGAACGACACGCCGGTCCTGCCGGAAGAAGGCGAAGAGCGCCAGCACCGCCGCATCAAGAGTTTCGTGATGCGCGCCGGGCGCATGACTGAAGGCCAGCAGCGCGGCCTGGAGCAAGGCGCGCCACTGTTTGTCCTGCCCCTGGCCGATGCGCCGGTGGATTTTGACCAGGTCTTCGGCCGCTCGGCCCCGCGCTCGCTGGAAATCGGCTTTGGCATGGGCCACTCGTTGTTGGAAATGGCCGCCGCTTCACCTGAGCAGGATTTCATTGGTGTGGAAGTCCACCGTCCAGGCGTCGGTGCGCTGCTCAATGGCGTGCTGACCCAAGGGTTGACCAACCTGCGGGTCTACGATTGCGACGCCATCGAAGTGCTCAACCGCTGCGTGGCCGATAACAGTCTCGATCGGCTGATGCTGTTCTTCCCGGATCCCTGGCACAAAAGCCGCCACCACAAGCGCCGGATCGTCCAGGCGTCGTTCGCTGAGCTGGTGCGTAGCAAGTTGAAGGTCGGCGGGGTGCTGCACATGGCCACCGACTGGGAGCCCTACGCCGAGTACATGCTGGAAGTGATGAACGTCGCCCCGGGTTATCGCAACCTGGCCGAAGACGGCAAGTGCGTGCCGCGACCGGCCGAACGGCCGATCACCAAGTTCGAGCGCCGTGGCGAACGGCTTGGGCATGGGGTGTGGGATTTGAAGTTCGAGAAATTGGCGTAAACACCACAAGACCCATAGTGAAATGGGACCCCCTGTGGGAGCGAGCTTGCTCGCGATGAGGGCATGACATTCAACATCAATGTTGACTGTTACACCGCCATCGCGAGCAAGCTCGCTCCCACAGTTGTTTTTGGTTGTGACTGAATCAGCGGCGGTCAGCCACCACCCCAATCAACACCAGCACCACCAACAAAACCGGCGCAAGACTGTAGTTGTTGAACTGGCTCAAGCCCCTGACGATCCATGGCGTGGCATAGATCAGCGCCGCGCCGCTGCCGATCATGCACAGCAGGGCGATCAAGGGCACGCGCAAGGCGCCGGCGATGCTGCCCAGGCGCTGTTCGACCCAGCCCTTGATGTCGGCACCAAACAGCACCAGCAAACAGCCTACCAATGCCAGGGAGATTTCCGACAGGTTGCTGCGGCTCCAGCGGGACACGGTGGCCAGCAGGTCGAGTACCAGATCCATTCGATTTCCTTGTGTTGATCAGCTCAGAAATGTCTGCAGCAAGTCATTGAGAAACAGCTGTCCGCGCTCGGTGGCCGCCAGACGTGTCGGTTCGACCTGCAACAACCCGCTTTGTTCGGCCTCGCGCCGGCCTTCGGCCAGGCTTTCAAGTGGCAGCCCGGTGCGCTCCGGGTACAGCCGCGCTTCCACGCCTGCGGTCAGGCGCAGGGCGTTCATCAGGAACTCGAACGGCAGTTCTTCGTTGGCCAGGGTTTTCTCGCCGGCCTGGAAGCTTTTGGCCGGGTTGAGGTAGTCCTTGGGCAGGCGGGTCTTCCAGGTGCGCACGATGCGCCCGTCCGGATGGCTGAGCTTGCCGTGGGCGCCGGCACCGATGCCGATGAAGTCGCCGAAACTCCAGTAATTGAGGTTATGCCGGGCCGCCCGACCGGGCTGGGCGTAGGCCGAGACTTCGTATTGGGCGTAGCCGTGTTCGGCCAGCAAGGCCTGCCCGGCTTCCTGGATGTCCCACAGCGTGTCGTCTTCGGGCAAGGTCGGCGGCTGGTTCCAGAACACCGTGTTCGGCTCCAGCGTCAATTGGTACCAGGACAGGTGGGTCGGCTTCAAGGCGATGGCCTGGCGCAGGTCGCTCAAGGCGTCGTCGAGGGACTGGTCGGGCAGCCCATGCATCAGGTCCAGGTTGAAATTGTCGAACCCGGCCAGGCGGGCCATGCCGGCGGCGCGCACCGCCTCGTCACCGTTATGGATCCGGCCCAGGGCTTCGAGCTTGGCCTGCTGGAAGCTCTGGATGCCAATGGAGAGGCGATTGATGCCCAGGGCCCGGTAGGCGACGAACTTTTCTTGCTCGAACGTGCCGGGGTTGGCTTCCAGGGTGATTTCAATGTCCGGGGCGAACGCTATCCGCGCTTCGACACCCTTGAGCAACCGGCCCAGGGCTTGGGCACTGAACAGGCTCGGGGTGCCGCCACCGAAAAAGATCGAGCTCAGCGGGCGACCGTAAACCGCGTGCAGGTCCTGGTCGAGGTCGGCCAGCAGGGCGTCGACATACTCTTCTTCCGGCAACTGCGGGCTGGCGGTGTGGGAGTTGAAATCGCAATACGGGCATTTGCGCACGCACCACGGGATGTGGACGTATAACGCCAGGGGCGGCAGCACCGGCAGCGGCGCCCGAGGCGTTTGGACACCGCCATGAATCAGCGGTGCGGGAGCGTCATCGATCATTGCAGGCCCAGGCGTTGACGCAGCAGGGCCATGGCGCGGGCGCGGTGGCTCAGTTGGTTTTTTTCCACCGGCCCCAGCTCGGCGCTGGAGCAATTGCGCTCCGGCACCCAGAACAACGGGTCGTAGCCAAAACCGTGCTCGCCGCTGGCTTCGGTGAGGATGCGCCCGTGCCACAGGCCCTCGCAGAGGATCGGCAACGGATCGTCGGCGTGGCGGACCAGGGCCAGCACACAGACGAACTGTGCGCCGCGCTCGGCTTCGGGCACGTCCTTGAGGGCATCGAGCAGCTTGGCATTGTTCGCCGCGTCACCTTTGCCGTCAGCGTAGCGGGCCGAGTAGATGCCCGGCGCACCGCCGAGGAAGTCCACGGCCAGCCCGGAATCGTCGGCCAGCGCCGGCAGACCGGAGATACGCGCGGCATTGCGGGCCTTGAGGATGGCGTTCTCGACGAATGACAGGCCAGTCTCTTCCGGTTCCACCTGGCTGAATTCGCCAATCGAGCGCAACTGCACCGACCCGCCGAGCATGGCCTGCAGTTCCTTGAGTTTGCCGGCGTTGTGGCTGGCCAGCACGAGTTGGGTAAGGTTGATCATTGGCCCGGGAACAGTTCCTGGTTGAAGTTGAGGGTGTTGATCTTGTCGCCGGTCTGCACCTTGATCTCGAAGGTGCGGGTTTCCTGCTGGGGCACCGGATACTGGGCGATGTAGTAGATCGCGCCTGGCTCGATCACCTGCTTGAATTGCAGCGGGATGCTCTGGCTGGTGAGGTCTTTCACCGTGCCGCTGACCTGGGCCATCAAGGGCTTGCCGCCCTTGATCACCGACACATTGATCACGCCCTGGTTCTTGCTGCGGATCAGCTCGGCGCCCTTGGCGATCTCGGGAGTCAAGAAGGTGGAGTTGAACGTGTTGTAGTGCACGGTGACGTCACCGAACACTTCCTTGCGCTCGCCCTTGATGGCGTCGGCGGCCATGGCGCCAACGCTCAGGCAAGCGGTGATCAAAAACAACGCTAGACGTTTCATGTCGTGCTCCTGGTGAGGCCGGGGCTCACACCGCGACCTGATGATCGGCCAGGCCTGGGCTGCTGACCCGATAGATGCCTATTTCCCCTAACAGATTAGGCCATAGCTTGCTGGCCCACCCGTGGCGGTGCTGCTGGTCCACGGCCAGGCGATCGATGACCTTGGCTTCACGTTCGTGGCACAGCGCTTCGAAATCCTTGAAGGTGCAAAAGTGGATGTTCGGCGTGTTGTACCAGGTGTAGGGCAGGAAATCCGAGACCGGCATGCGGCCCTTGCTCGCCAGGTACCAGCGGCAGCGCCAGTGGCCGAAGTTGGGGAAGGTGATGATGCACTGGCGTCCGACCCGCAGCATTTCGTCGAGGATCTTGTCCGGGTAGTGCACCGCTTGCAGGGCCTGGGTCATGACCACGATGTCGAAGCTGTTGCTGGCGAAGTTGCCCAGGCCCTTGTCCAGGTCCTGCTCGATGACGTTGATGCCCTTGGCGACGCACTCGGCAATGTTGTCCGGGTCGTTTTCCAGGCCGTAGCCGGTGACCTGCTTGTTGTCCCGCAGCCAGGTCAGCAGTTCGCCGTTGCCGCAGCCCAGGTCGAGCACGCGGCTGCCGGCGGGGATCCATTCCTGGATGATGTCCAGATCGGCTCTCATGGCGTCCTCACAGCGTTATACGGTTCATGTAGTTGCCGAACGCCTGCAGGTAGCGCGGGATCGGGATCAAAAAGGCGTCGTGGCCCTGGGGCGCGTCGATTTCCAGGTAGCAGACGTCCTTGCGCGCGGCCATCAGCGCATCCACCAGCTCCCGCGAGCGCGCCGGGGAGAAGCGCCAGTCGGTGGTGAACGACATCACACAGAACTTGGCGGTGGCGTTGGCGAAGGTTTTCGCCAGGTTATCGTCGAAGTTCGCCGCCGGATCGAAGTAGTCCAGCGCCTTGGTCATCAACAGGTAGGTGTTGGCGTCGAAACGCCCGGAGAACTCCTCGCCCTGATAGCGCAGGTAGCTCTCGACCTGGAACTCGACGCTGTGGAAGTCGTAGTTGAGCTTTTCGCTCTTGAGGCCACGGCCGAATTTCTCGCCCATGGAGTCGTCGGACAGGTAGGTGATGTGCCCGACCATGCGCGCCAGCATCAGCCCACGCTTGGGGATCACGCCGTGTTCCTGGAACGAACCGCCGTGGAATTCCGGGTCGGTGAGGATCGCCTGGCGGGCCACTTCGTTGAAGGCGATGTTCTGCGCCGACAGCTTGGGCGCCGAGGCGATTGCCAGGCAGTGGCGCACGCGGTCCGGGTAGGTGATGGTCCATTGCAGGGCCTGCATGCCGCCCAGGCTGCCGCCGATCACCGCCGCCCACTGGCCGATGCCGAGGCGGTCGGCCAGGCGCGCCTGGCTGTGGACCCAATCTTCCACGGTCAGCACCGGGAAATCGGCGCCGAAGGGCTTGCCGGTGTCCGGGTTGAGGCTGCTGGGGCCGGTGGAGCCGTTGCACCCGCCGAGGTTATTCAGGCTGACCACGAAGAACCTACTGGTGTCGATGGGCTTGCCCGGGCCAATGCAACTGTCCCACCAGCCGGGCTTGCGGTCGTCAATGCTGTGGTAGCCGGCGGCATGGTGATGCCCCGACAAGGCGTGGCAAATCAACACGGCATTGCTCGCCGTGGCGTTGAGGGTGCCGTAGGTTTCGTAGATCAGGTCATAGGCTGGCAACGAACGGCCGCAGGCCAGGGCCAGGGGCTCGCTGAAATGCGCCATTTGCGGCGTCACCAGACCAACGGAATCGGGGGGAAAGGCAGCTGGCATCGACCCTGCTCGCGTTGAAATGAGGCGTAAGTCTAAAGACCGCTGGGGTTAGCGGCAAGCAAACGGCGGCGCTGATTGTCCGCTGATGCAAACCCTGTGGTGACTGGATCAATCTGTGGCGAGGGAGCTTGCTCCCGCTGGGGCGCGAAGCGGCCCTGACAGCTGCCTCCCGGGACTGTCTGGACGACGGGGGCGCCTGGTTTGGGGCTGCTTCGCAGCCCAGCGGGAGCAAGCTCCCTCGCCACAGGAAAAGCTGCAGCGTGCTTTAGATCAGCAACCGCAGGATCTCCGGCATCATGGTCATCGCCGCCAGGTTATTGATCACCAGCATGTCGATCAGCTTGAGCACCATGAACGCCAGGATCGGCGAGATGTCCAGGCCGCCGAGGTTCGGCACGATGCGGCGGAACGGTGCCAGGGCCGGCTCGCAGATCTGGTTCACCAGTTCGGCACCCGGGTTATGGCTGCCCGGCGCGACCCACGACAGGATCACGCTGATGATCATGGCGAAGAAGAAAATCTTCAGGAACAGCGCGGTCACGCCAATGATCGACCAGATCAGCAGTTGCAGCGGGTTGCCGGTGGTGCCGTAGGTCAGCAGCAAGGTCAGGGCCATCAGTGCCAGTTGCACCAGGATCGCCAGGACCAGCGACGACATGTCCAGGCCGAACAGGCTCGGGATGATCCGGCGCAGCGGCTTGAGCAGCGGCTGGGTGGCCTTGACGATGAACTGGCACAGCGGGTTGTAGAAGTTGGCGCGCACCAGTTGCAGCACGAAGCGCAGCAGTACGATCAGCAGGTACAGGCTGCCGAGGGTTTGCAGCACGTAGACCGCTGCAGTGTTCAATCCAATCATGAATGGCTCCTTATTGGCCCAGTTGTTCGGCCATTTCGGCCGAGCGGTGCGCGGCGGCGCCGAGTGCTTTTTCCACCAGGGCTTCGAAGCCCCCGGCCTGGAACGATTTGATGGCCGCTTCGGTGGTGCCGGCCGGCGAAGTCACGCGGTGGCGCAGCTCGGCCGCATCGACATCGCTGGACACCGCCATGTGTGCGGCACCGAGGGCGGTCTGCAGGGTTAGTTGGGCGGCGGTTTCCCGGGACAGGCCAAGCTTCTCGCCAGCGGCGGTCATGGCTTCGATCAGCAGGAAGAAGTACGCCGGGCCCGAACCGGAGACGGCGGTGACGGCGTCCAATTGCTGTTCGGTGTCCAGCCACAGGGCCAGGCCCACCGCCGACAGCAGTGTTTCGGCCTGCTGGCGTTGCTCGGCGCTCACCTGTCCGGTGGCGAACAGGCCGCTGACACCCTGGCGCAGCAGCGCCGGGGTGTTGGGCATGCAGCGTACGATCGGCTGCTCGCCGAGCCAGTTGTTCATGCTGGCGCAGGTGATGCCCGCTGCAATCGACACCACCAGTTGATGGGGCTTGAGGCTTGGGCGCAGGGCCTCGCAGACGGTTTTCATCGCTTGCGGCTTGACCGCCAGCACGATGACATCCGCGCCGTCGATGGCCTGGGCGTTGTCGGCAAAGGTCTCGATGCCGTGCTCGGCGCTGACTCGGGTGCGGGTCTCTTCACCTGGATCGCTGGCGCGGATCAGAGAAGCGTCCAGACCCTTGGCCCGCAGGCCGCCGATCAGGCTGGCGGCCATGTTGCCGGCGCCGATGAAAGCAATACGCGTGTTGCTCATGACAGGTCCTTATAAAGAGATGAGTCGGCCATGGTTCAGGAGTGACCGTAGTCGCGGGCGCCAAACAGGGCAGTGCCGATGCGCACCCAGGTGGCGCCTTGGGCAATGGCCGACTCCAGGTCGTGGCTCATGCCCATGGAAAGTGTGTCCAGCGGCAGTGCCAGGCTGGCTTGCAGGCGTTGAACGGCGGCGAAGGCCGCATCCTGGGCGGTGCGGTCATCGGTGGGTTCGGGAATCGCCATCAGCCCACGCAGCTTCAGGCGCGGCAATGCGCTGATGGCGCTGGCCAGGGCGGGCAGGTCCGCCGGGGTGCAGCCGGATTTGCTGGCTTCACCGCTGACATTGACCTGAATGCAGATGTTCAGCGGCGGCAATTCGGCCGGACGCTGCTCGGACAGGCGCTGTGCAATTTTCAAGCGATCCACGGAATGCACCCAATCGAAGTGTTCGGCGATAGCACGCGTCTTGTTCGATTGAATGGGGCCGATGAAGTGCCAGATCAAGGGCAGGTCGGTCAATTCGGCCTGTTTGCCCAAGGCCTCTTGCAGGTAGTTCTCGCCGAAGTCCCGCAGGCCGGCGACATAGGCTTCACGCAGGGCCTGGGCGGGCTTGGTCTTGCTCACGGCCAGCAGTTGGACGCTGCCTTCGGCACGTTGGGCGGTCTGCTCCGCAGTGCGGATACGCGAACTAACCTGAGCAATGTTGTCTGCTATCGTGGACATAAAGGAGCGCCAGCGGTGAGGTTCGCGGCATTCTACTGGAATTGAGGAGCGCTATGGATATCACTGAACTGCTGGCCTTCAGCGCCAAACAGGGGGCGTCGGACCTGCACCTGTCCGCCGGGCTGCCGCCGATGATCCGCGTGGATGGTGACGTACGGCGGATCAACCTGCCGGCGCTGGACCACAAGCAGGTCCATGAATTGATCTACGACATCATGAACGACCGGCAACGGGTGGATTACGAAAAGTTTCTGGAAACCGACTTTTCCTTCGACGTGCCGGGCGTCGCGCGGTTCCGGGTCAACGCCTTCAACCAGAATCGCGGCGCGGGGGCGGTGTTCCGGACCATTCCGTCGAAAGTCCTGACCATGGAAGACCTGGGGATGGGCGAAGTGTTTCGCAAAATCACCGAGGCTCCGCGCGGGCTGGTGTTGGTGACCGGGCCGACCGGCTCAGGCAAGTCCACCACCCTGGCGGCCATGATCGACCACCTCAACAGCCACAAGCACCATCACATCCTCACCATCGAAGACCCTATCGAATTCGTTCACGAACCGCGCAAATGCCTGATCAACCAGCGCGAGGTGCACCGCGACACCCAAGGCTTCTCCACGGCCCTGCGTTCAGCCTTGCGGGAGGACCCGGACGTGATCCTGGTGGGCGAGATGCGCGACCTGGAAACCATCCGCCTGGCGCTGACCGCCGCCGAAACCGGGCACCTGGTGTTCGGCACCCTGCACACCACGTCGGCGGCCAAGACCATCGACCGGGTGGTGGACGTGTTCCCCGGCGACGAGAAGTCGATGGTTCGCTCGATGTTGTCGGAGTCGTTGCAAGCGGTGATTTCCCAGACGCTGATCAAGAAGATCGGCGGCGGCCGGGTCGCGGCCCATGAAATCATGCTGGGGACCTCGGCCATTCGGAACCTGATCCGGGAAGACAAGGTGGCGCAGATGTACTCGTCCATCCAGACCGGCGGCTCGCTGGGGATGCAGACGCTGGACATGTGTTTGAAGGAATTGGTGAACAAGGGGCTGATCAGCCGCGAACATGCCCGGGAGCGGGCGCGTACGCCGGATAATTTCTAGAGATGGGGTGTTTTTGCGGGCCTCATCGCGAGCAAGCTCGCTCCCACACTTGATCTTCAGTGACCACAGAAATTGTGTTCGCCGCAAATCAATTGTGGGAGCGAGCTTGCTCGCGATGAGGCAATCAGTTGCAACACAAATGCTGGATCAGCGCTGAACCACGCGCATCGCGCCCGGTTCTTTCGGCAGCACTCGCTTGGCGACCACGTAATGGGTGTTCCAGTACGGCTTGTTCAGCGTGTCGATGGTCACCGACTTGCCACGGCGCGGGGCGTGGATGAAACGGTCGTTGCCCAGGTAGATGGCCACGTGGTTGACGCGGCGGCTCTTGAGTTTGAAGAAAATCAGGTCGCCGGGCTTGAGGTCCTTGCGCTCGACTTTCTCGCCATGACCGGCAGCCATGGCGTTGGAGGTGCGCGGCAGGTCGAACGTGGCGTCGTTGAACGCGTATTTCACCAAGCCACTGCAATCGAAACCTTTACTTGGGCTGCTGCCGCCCCAACGATAAGGTGTGCCGAGGACATTCACGGCGCGGCTCAGCACGTTGCTGGTCGTCTTGGTCGCCATGGGTGGCACCAGGCGACTGTGAGCGGTGCTCACGCGCTGGACGCCCTGCTTGTTCTTGCTCGAAGGAGCAGAAACATGGGATTTCGGGGTGTAGCCGTTGACGTTGGGAAGACGTTGCTCACGATTGGTGGCGTGGGCGGCCAGTGGCAATAATAGGCAAATGGTTAGCCATGTCTTGAAAAATGGACGCATTAGGCAGGGCTCATAAAGGTTAGCGCGCAACTTTATAACAGCTTTTTTTGTCATTCCGAGGCCGTTTGTCGATCCGAAACCCAGCGTAAACCCTGCACCACTGCGGCAATTTGACTTGATTGTCCGACAGAAGCCCGGTACCACGGGCGTTTCCTCGGTCCGAGTCGTCCAGGACCGCTTGTCGGCGAGACACAAAAAAGTCACAAAAAGTCAGAACAAATTTTTCTATCGAGGCAAAAGAGGCATTAATGAACAGCTATCAGCAGGACGCAATCCGCGATACCCACAGCAAAGTCATCGGGTATCTGCTGTGGATTTTGGGTTTTACCGGCGCTCACCGTTTCTATTACGGCAAGCCGGTCACGGGCACGATCTGGTTTTTCACCTTCGGCCTGCTGGGCATCGGTTGGTTGATCGACCTGTTCCTGATCCCGGCCATGGACCGCGAAGCGGACCTGCGTTTCACCCCCGGGCCCATCGAGTACAGCGTGGCTTGGATTCTGCTGACGTTCCTAGGGGTGCTGGGCGTACACCGGATGTATCAGGGCAAGTGGCTCAGCGGGATCCTCTACCTGCTGACCGGTGGGGTGTTTTTCCTTGGGGTGCTGTATGACTTCTGGACGCTGAACGATCAGGTGTCGATTCGGAATGCGCAGAAGCGTGGGGCTTTTCACTAAGACCGAGTCGCCTGCATCGCAAGCAAGCTCGCTCCCACATTGGATCGGAGGTGTTCACATATCCTGTGTTCACCGAAGATCCCCTGTGGGAGCGAGCTTGCTCGCGATAGGAGCGGCGCGGTTTTCAGGCCTGGTGGGTAATCCGCCCATCCATCAGCGTATAACGCACCACACCCGGCAGGCTGTGACCCAGGAACGGGCAGTTGTCGCCCTTGGAGCGCCAGGCCTCACCGGCCACGGTGGACGCGCTAGGGTCGAACAGCACCAGGTCCGCCGCGGCGCCCACCGCGAGTTTCCCCGCCGGCAGTTGCAGCGCCTGGGCCGGGCCGGCGCTCAGGCGCGCCAGCAAGGTCGGCAAATCCAGCAAACCGTCTTCCACCAGCGTCAGGGCCAGCGGCAGCAGCAGTTCGACGCTGCTGATGCCCGGTTCGGTGGCGCCGAACGGAGCCAGCTTGGCATCGCGCTCGTGGGGTTGGTGATGGCTGGAGATGGCCGAGATCACGCCGGATTTCACAGCCTCGCGCAAGCCATCGCGGTCGGCGCGAGTGCGCAGCGGCGGCTGGACGTGGTAGACGCTGTTGAAATCGATCAGCGCTTCGTCGGTGAGGATCAACTGGTACAGCGCGACGTCGGCGGTCACCGGCAAGCCGCGGGCCTGGGCCTGGGCGATCAATGCGGCGCCGCGGGCACTGGTCAGTTGGCTGAAGTGAGCGCGCACGCCGCTTTGTTCCACCAACAGCAGGTCCCGGGCCAGGGCCACGGTCTCGGCGGTTTCCGGGATGCCCGGCAGGCCGAGGAAGCTGGCGGTCGGGCCTTCATGGGCGAGGCCACCTTCGGCCAGGTCGTGATCCTGGGAGTTGAAGATGACTGTCAGGCCGAAAGTCGCCGCGTATTCCAGGGCGCGGCACAGGGTACGGGTGTTGCGGAAATTGTTCAGGCCATTGCCGAACGCCACGCACCCGGCGTCACGCAGGGCGATGAGCTCGGCCAGTTGTTCGCCTTCCAGGCCTTTGCTCAGGGCCCCGATCGGGAAGACCTTGGTGTTGCCGGCTTCACGGGCGCGGTCGAGGATCAGTTCGGCCACGGCCGAGGTGTCCAGCACCGGTTTGGTCTGCGGCGGGCAGCACAGGCTGGTCACGCCACCGGCAGCGGCGGCGCGGGTTTCGCTGATGATGCTGCCTTTGCGGCTGTAGCCCGGTTCGCGCAGGGCAACGTTCAGATCCACCAGGCCGGGCGCGGCCACCAGGCCTTGGGCGTCGAGGATTTCGGCGGCGACGAAACCTGTCGGCGCCGCGCCAAGGGCGACGATCTTGCAGGCATCGATATGAATGTCAGTCACTTGATCCAGGCCGCTGGCTGGATCGATCACGCGTGCGCCGAGAATGCTGAGCTTCACTGGGCGTTCTCCTGGTCGAATTGGCGCTGGGCCGTTTGTCCGCTCATGGCCATGGACAGCACGGCCATGCGGATGGCGATGCCGTAGGTCACCTGGTTGAGGATCACCGAGTGCGGCCCGTCGGCTACCGCTGACTCGATCTCCACGCCGCGGTTGATCGGCCCCGGGTGCATGACGATGGCGTCCGGCTTGGCCCCGGCCAGGCGCGCCGTGGTCAGGCCGAACAGGCGGTAGAACTCGCCTTCGCTGGGCAGCAGGCCGCCGGTCATGCGCTCGCGTTGCAGGCGCAGCATGATCACCACGTCCACATGCTTAAGGCCTTCGGTCATGTCGGTGTAGACCTTCACGCCGTATTGCTCGACGCCGATGGGCAGCAGGGTTTTCGGCGCGATCACGCGGATATCCGGGCAACCGAGGGTCTTGAGGGCCAGCATGTTCGAGCG
This sequence comes from Pseudomonas sp. Z1-12, assembly GCF_051132015.1. Classification (NCBI taxonomy): domain Bacteria; kingdom Pseudomonadati; phylum Pseudomonadota; class Gammaproteobacteria; order Pseudomonadales; family Pseudomonadaceae; genus Pseudomonas; species Pseudomonas sp. Z1-12. The sequence goes on along the minus strand of NZ_CP071647.1, from coordinate 6,354,146 downwards.
GGCCACTCGCGAGTGCAAGATGTCGCCGACGATCGCTACGGACAGGTTCTCGAAGCTGCCCTTGTGCCGACGGATGGTCAGCATGTCGAGCATGCCCTGGGTCGGGTGGGCGTGACGGCCGTCGCCGCCGTTGATGATCGCCACTTGCGGGCACACATGTTCGGCAATGAAGTGCGCTGCGCCCGAATCACCGTGGCGCACAACGAACATGTCGGCGGCCATGGCTTCAAGGTTGCGCAGGGTGTCGAGCAGGGTTTCGCCCTTGCTCGCCGAGGACGTGGACACGTTGAGGGTGATCACGTCCGCCGACAGGCGCTGGGCCGCCAGTTCGAAGGTGGTGCGGGTACGGGTGGAGTTTTCGAAGAACACGTTGCACACGGTCTTGCCGCGCAGCAACGGGACTTTTTTCACCGCCCGGGCGCCGACTTCGAGGAAGGAGTCGGCGGTGTCGAGGATTTCCGTCAGCAGCTCGCGGCGCAGGCCGTCGAGGGACAGGAAGTGCCGCAGCTGGCCCTGATCGTTGAGCTGCAGCGGGCGCTTGGTTTCGAGAGGCGTCATCGCGATGGACTCTTACAAGGGCAGTTAAAGGGCAAGGTCTTGCAGTTCGAGTTGCAGCGGCGACGGCCCGGAGAGCTTGACCCGCTCGTGGGCGGCCAGCGTCAGCGTCGCGCCGACCACGTTCGGTCGGATCGGCAGCTCGGCGGCGTCCAGGTCCAGCAGGCACACCAACGTCACGCTGGCCGGGCGACCGTAGTCGAACAATTCGTTCATGGCGGCGCGGATGGTCCGGCCGCTCATCAGCACGTCGTCGATCAGCACCAGGTGCTGGCCTTCGATCTCGAACGGCAGCGCCGAGGGGCGTACCTGCGGGTGCAGGCCGTTCTGGCTGAAGTCGTCGCGGTAGAAGGACACATCGAGGGTGCCCAGCGGCGATTGGCTGCCCAGTGCTTCGAGCAAGGCCTGGGCCACCCAGACGCCACCGGTGCGAATGCCGATGTAGCGCGGTTCGCTGATGCCGCGTTGTTCCAGGTGCGCCGTGAGACGAATCGCCATCTGGCTGATCAGTTCGGCAGGATTGGGCAGGCTCATGCTGGCTCCTTCAGGTTCCCGGGCCGGTGGTGGGCGGCGCGGTCTATCGCTAAGAGAAAGCGCCTTGGCGGCGCTTTCAAAAAATCAGGTTTCGAACAGGGCGGCGTTGGCGTCGAGCCAGCCTTGCAGCAGCAGGGCGGCGGCGATGGCGTCCACCGGGTTGTCGCGGTAACTGCCTTTCTGTCCGCCGCGCACCAGGCGCTCGCCCTTGGCCTCGAAGGTGGTCAGGCGCTCGTCATGGGTATAGAAGGGCAGGTTGTAGCGGCCGTTGAGTCGGCGGGCGAATTTTTCCGCGCGCAGGCACATGTCGCTGGGCGTGCCGTCCATGTTCAGCGGCAGGCCGACCACCACGGCATCGGGTTTCCACTCCTTGATCAGCGCTTCGACCTGGTTCCAGTCCGGCACGCCATTCTGCGCCTTCAAGGTGCACAACTCGCGGGCCTGCCCGGTAATGACCTGGCCGACCGCCACGCCGATCTGTTTGGTGCCGTAATCGAAGCCCAGCAGCAAGCGCAGGGCCATCAGGCGTGTCCTGCCTGGCTGGTGAGCAGGCTGAGGTTGACTCCCAACCGGCTGGCCGCCGCTTCCAGGCGCAGTTCGCTGCTGGTATTGAACAGGATGTCGGCGTCGAACGGGCAGGTCAGCCAGGCGTTATCCGCCAGTTCGGCTTCCAGTTGCCCGGGCTCCCAGCCGGCATAGCCGAGGGCGATCAGGCTTTTCGCCGGGCCGACGCCATCGGCGATGGCGAACAGCACGTCCTGGGAGGTGGACAGCGATAAGCCGTCCAGGTCCACCGTGGCCTGGAATTTGGGGCCCGACGGATGGAGCACGAAGCCGCGATCGGTCTGCACCGGGCCGCCGATGAAAATCGGCACGTGCTGGCACAAGAGTGGCGGTTCCACCTCGGGCCGCAACTGCTCGAGAATGTCCGCCAGGTTCAGCTCCTGCGGCCGATTGACCACCAGCCCCATGGCCCCATTGGCCGTGTGCTCGACGATGTAGGTCAAGGTGTGGGCAAAGTTCGGATCGGCCATGTGCGGCATGGCAATCAGGAAGTGATGCTTGAGGTAGGTGGGGCTGACGTTTTTCATAGGCGCTAGTGTGGCGGCGCAGGGCCGAACTGACAAGCTGGGGATGTGCGGGAAATGCCTGAGAATGACCCAGATCGCCCCTGTGGGAATGAGTATAAATGGCCAGTTCACCAACAAAACCCTGTGGGAGCGAGCTTGCTCGCGATGGCGGACTGTCGGCCGACATTTATGTTGAATGATCCATGGCTATCGCGAGCAAGCTCGCTCCCACAAGGGATCTGCGGCAGGTTCAGGCATCGATCAGGCTCAGTTACTGGAAAGCCGATCACCCCGGGCGAACTTCCAGGTGCGGATGATTTCCAGCCGGTCGATGTCCGACAGGTCCCCGGTAAACGGTGCGAACGGTGCGGCCAGGCGCACGATCCGCTGGGCTGCCTGGTCCAGCAGCGGTTGGCCGGAGGATTCGAGCACCAGCACTTCATACAACGAGCCGTCGCGGTTGATCGAGACCATGAGCCGCAGGTTGCCGTAGATCTGTTTGCGCCGGGCCTCGTCGGGGTAGTTGAGGTTGCCGATGCGCTCGACCTTCTTGCGCCACTCGTCCTTGTACCAGGCGCCCTTGTCGCGCATGGTCGAGGCGGCGCTCAGGCGGTGGATGCGCGGGCGCTTGGCGTAGAGCTGTTGCTCCTGGGCCAGTTCGGCTTCCAGGCTGGCGATGTCGCTGGACAGTTGGGAGCTGTCGAAGGTGGGCACCGGGGCCTGGGGCTTGGGATCGGGCTTGACCTCTTCCTTGACCGGGGCTTTTTTCGGCTTCGGCGCCACGGTGGTCACGGCTGCCTTGGGGGCCGTTTCCCGCACTTCGGGCTTGGCCGCCGGCGGCGGGGTGACTTTCTGTACCGTGCTGTCCTGGAACGGAGCGATTTCGGTGGTCTTGGGGGTCGCCTTTTTTTCCAGGGTGCCGCTGCCTTGCTGGTTTTCCTGGGCAAGGAAATCGGCCTTCTCGGGCTTGGCCTCGCTCTTGAAGGTGGCCAGGGTAATTTCCAGGGTCTGGCTGATCTGCTTGGGCTCGACCGTGGCAAAGCCGACGCCCAGCAGCAAGGCCAGGTGGATCAATGCCGCCAGGAACAGGGTAAAACCGAGGCGATCAGCCGGGCGCACGCCACGATGGGCGAGCTCTTGGGGCAGATCGGACGGGAGTGTCATGACAAGGAAACCAACATCGCGTTTTTTTCAGGCCGGGCATGATAACGCAATGTGGGTTTCCTTCAGCAGATCTGGATCAACGAGCCTTGAGCTTCTGATCGATGGCATCCATCAACATGCCGCCGATGTCCGTGCCAAAGGCGTTGTCGATCTCGCGAATGCAGGTCGGGCTGGTGACGTTGATTTCCGTCAGGTGCTCGCCGATCACGTCCAGGCCCACGAACAGCAGGCCTTTTTCACGCAGGGTCGGGCCGACCTGGGCGGCGATCCAGCGGTCCTTCTCGGTCAGCGGTCGCGCCTCGCCACGGCCACCGGCTGCCAGGTTGCCGCGGGTTTCGCCGGCTGCCGGAATGCGCGCCAGGCAATAGTCCACCGGTTCGCCGTCAATCATCAGGATGCGCTTGTCGCCATCGACGATGGCCGGTAGGTAGCCTTGGATCATGATCTGTTGCTGGCCGTGCAGGGTCAGGGTTTCCAGGATCACCGACAGGTTCGGGTGGCCGGCGGTGTGCCGGAAGATCGAGGAACCGCCCATGCCGTCCAGGGGCTTGAGGATCACGTCGCCGTGATGGTCGGCAAATGCGCGCAACACGTCCGGGCGACGGCTGACGATGGTCGGCGGCGTGCATTGCGGGAACAGCGTGGCGAACAGCTTTTCGTTGCAGTCGCGCAGGCTCTGGGGTTTGTTGACCACCAGCACGCCGGCGTTTTCAGCCTGCTCCAGCAGGTAGGTGGAGTACACGAACTCCATATCGAACGGCGGATCCTTGCGCATCAGGATCACGTCCAGGTCGCTGAGCAGCGCATCGCTTTCATCGCCCAGCTCGAACCATTTTTCAGGGCTGGCGAAGACCTTTAGCGGCTTCATCCGCGCCCGTGCCTGACCTTCGGCCTGGTAGAGGTCGCGCTGTTCCATGTAGAACAGCTCCCAGCCGCGCTTCTGAGCGGCCAGCAGCATGGCCAGCGAGCTATCCTTCTTATAGGAAATGCTGGCGATAGGGTCCATGACAATGCCGACGCGTACGCTCATGGCTTGGTTCCTCGAAATATGATGGGCACATAATGGCGTGAAAAAGTGGCGTCAGAGTGGCGCCCGGAAGATTGGCGGTCAAGGAAAAACCACCGCGCCGAGCGGCCGATAGATCGGCGATGGAGACTGTGCTAAAAAGGCTGCCATGTGACGTGCGGGCCTTGAACATCAAGGGTTTGCGCTGTCGATCACACTTACGCGTTAAAAATCGGTCCGCAGTGGCAATGGCAGAGCATCTCACGCAGCAGCAACCCAGCGCCTTGAAGGTCATGGTCATCGACGACTCGAAGACCATCCGCCGCACCGCCGAAACCTTGCTGCGCAACGTGGGCTGCGAGGTGATCACGGCCATCGACGGTTTCGATGCCCTGGCCAAGATCGCCGACCATCATCCGGGCATCATTTTTGTCGACATCATGATGCCGCGCCTCGATGGCTACCAGACCTGTGCCCTGATCAAGAACAACAGCGCGTTCAAGGCCACGCCGGTGATCATGCTGTCGTCCCGGGACGGGTTGTTCGACAAGGCCAAGGGGCGCATCGTCGGTTCCGATCAGTTTTTGACCAAGCCGTTCAGCAAGGAAGAACTGCTGGGGGCGATACAGGCCCATGTCCCGGGCTTTGCCGCTGTCCAGCCGCACCAGGCACATTAATGACACTCGGCCAACGGGCCTGGGGTCAACAAGAAAAATGGGGAACACCATGGCACGAGTTCTGATCGTCGATGATTCGCCGACTGAAATGTACAAACTGACCGGCATGCTGGAAAAGCACGGCCATGAGGTTCTGAAGGCCGAGAACGGCGCCGATGGCGTGGCCCTGGCCCGCCAGGAAAAACCCGATGCGGTGCTGATGGACATCGTCATGCCCGGTCTCAATGGTTTCCAGGCCACGCGCCAGTTGACCAAGGACCCGGACACCGGCCATATCCCCGTGATCATCATCACCACCAAGGATCAGGACACCGACAAGGTCTGGGGGACGCGCCAGGGCGCGAAGGACTACCTGACCAAACCGGTGGACGAAGAAACCCTGATCGCGACCCTGAACAAAGTATTGGCGGGTTGACGGCGCGGCCATGAGCCAGTCCCTGACGGCCTTCGAACTGCTGCTGCAGATCGACCGGCGTTGCCGGCTGCTGGGGGCGGACCTGCCCTCCCAGCCGACCCACCGCGCCGGTTGGAGCGGCATCGGCTTTCGCCTGGGCGAGCACTGGTACGTGGCGCCGATGGGCGAAGTCAGCGAAGTGCTGCACGAGCCACGTCACACGCACTTGCCCGGGGTCAAGCCGTGGGTACGTGGTGTGGCTAACCTGCGCGGGCGCTTGTTGCCGTTGATGGACTTGTGCGGGTTCTTCGGCCATGAACTGTCCACCGTGCGCAAGCAGCGGCGCGTGCTGGTGGTGGACCACGACGAAGTGTTCGCCGGGTTGCTGGTGGACGAAGTCCTTGGGCTGCAGCATTTTGCCCAGGACAGCCTGGAACCGACGCGGGTGGACGACCACGACGGCCCGGAAGCGGCCTTCGTCAAGGGCCGGTTCGGCGGCGAGCGAGAGTGGCAGGTGTTCAGCCCGTTTGCCCTGGCGCGGTCGCCGGGGTTCATGGATGTGGCGATTTGACAAGCCGTAGCGCGGCCCCAGTGGGAGCGAGCTTGCTCGCGATAGCAGCGGTACAGCTTGCATCAATGTTGATTGTGCTGGCGCCATCGCGAGCAAGCTCGCTCCCACATTGGGACGGCGGCGGGTTGGGGTCTTGGGCAGGCGAAAATCGATGATCAAAGCAAAAACAGGCAAGCCACTGGAAGCGTCGCGCAGTCGTTCGCAGATCATCGTGCTGTTCGTCGCGCTGATCGTCTTCATCATGCTGCTGTTCGCCAACTTCGCTTACCTCAACACTCAATCCACCTATGACAAACAGTACATCGGCCATGCCGGTGAGCTGCGGGTGCTGTCCCAGCGCATCGCCAAGAACGCCACCGAGGCGGCCGCCGGCAAGCCCGCGGCGTTCAAGCTGCTGAGCGATGCGCGCAATGATTTCGCCCAGCGCTGGGGTTACCTGAAGCAGGGCGATCCGGTGACCGGCCTGCCGCCTGCGCCCGCGACCCTGCGTCCGCAGATGCGCGCCGTGCAGTTGGATTGGGAACGCCTGCTCAAGAACACCGATGCCATCCTCTCCAGCGAGCAGACCGTGCTGTCGCTGCACCAAGTGGCGGCCACCCTGGCCGAAACCGTGCCGCAGTTGCAGGTCGAGTACGAAAAAGTCGTCGAGATCCTGCTGCAACGTGGCGCGCCGGCTGCCCAGGTGGCCATGGCCCAGCGCCAATCGCTGCTGGCCGAGCGGATTCTCGGCGCGGTGAATACCGTGCTGGCGGGGGACGAAAACGCCAGCCAGGCGGCTGACACCTTTGGTCGCGACGCAGCGCGTTTTGGCCAGGTGCTCAATGGCATGTTGCAAGGTGACCCGGCCTTGAAGATCTCCCAGGTCCAGGACCGCGATGCCCGGGCACGGCTGAGTGAAATCAGCGAGCTGTTCGAATTCGTCTCGGGCTCGGTGGATGAAATCCTCGAGACCTCGCCGGAGCTGTTCAAGGTCCGCGAGTCGGCCGGCAACATCTTCAACCTGTCGCAGACCCTGCTCGACGAGGCTTCGCACCTGGCCACGGCCTTCGAAAACCTGGCCGGCGGGCGCTCCGTCAACACCATTGGCGGTTATGTGCTGGGGCTGATGGCGCTAATGTCGATCATCCTGATCGGGCTGGTGATGGTCCGCGAGACCAACCGCCAGCTCCACGAAACCGCGGAAAAGAACGAGCGCAACCAGAACGCGATCATGCGGCTGCTGGATGAAATCGAGGACCTGGCCGACGGCGACCTGACCGTCACGGCCTCGGTCACCGAGGACTTCACCGGCACCATCGCCGACTCCATCAACTACTCGGTGGACCAACTGCGCGACCTGGTGGCGACCATCAACCTCACCGCCGGCCAGGTTGCCGCCGCCGTACAGGAAACCCAGGCCACCGCGATGCACCTGGCCCAGGCTTCCGAACACCAGGCCCAGCAAATTTCCGAAGCTTCGACTTCAATTAATGAAATGGCCCAGTCCATCGACCAGGTGTCGGCCAATGCCGCCGAATCGTCGGCGGTGGCCGAGCGTTCCGTGGAAATCGCCAACAAGGGCAACGAGGTGGTGCACAACACCATTCATGGCATGGACAACATTCGCGAACAGATCCAGGACACCGCCAAGCGCATCAAGCGCCTAGGCGAGTCGTCCCAGGAAATCGGCGACATTGTCAGCCTGATCGACGACATCGCCGACCAGACCAACATCCTCGCCCTCAACGCCGCCATCCAGGCGTCCATGGCCGGCGATGCCGGGCGCGGGTTCGCGGTGGTGGCCGACGAAGTGCAACGCCTGGCCGAGCGTTCTTCAGCGGCGACCCGGCAAATCGAGACCCTGGTGCGGGCGATCCAGGCCGACACCAACGAAGCGGTGATTTCCATGGAGCAGACCACCACCGAAGTGGTGCGCGGCGCGCGACTGGCCCAGGATGCCGGCGTCGCCCTGGAAGAGATCGAAGGTGTATCCAAGACCCTGGCGGCGCTGATCCAGAGCATCTCCAACGCGGCGCAGCAACAGACCACCTCGGCGGGGCAGATTTCCTTGACCATGAACGTGATCCAGCAGATCACCACGCAGACTTCGTCAGGCTCCACCGCCACCGCCGAAAGCATCGGCAACCTGGCGAAAATGGCCAGCCAACTGCGCCGTTCGGTGTCGGGATTTACCTTGCCGGCGACGCCGGTGGCGGATGAGGACAAGGTGTGACTGGCCGGATCTGCCTATTGAGAAGGGGCATGTGGCGAGGAAGCTTTTGTGGCGAGGGAGCTTGCTCCCGCTGGGGGGCGCAGCCGCCCCAAATATTTTGTGAGCGCTGCGCACTCAAGCGGGAGCAAGCTCCCTCGCCACAGGGTTTTATTTTTGCCCTCGGCATATGACTGTTGATTTGGAGTGGTTATGGGTGATCGGCACGACTACGTGGCCCTGGAATGGGTCAAGGGCGAGATTGCCGAAACGCTGAAGCAGGCTCATCTGGCCCTCAACCGCCTGGTGGACGATCCCCAGGCGGCGGATGCCCTCGGGCAGTGCCTGGCTTGCATTCACCAAGTCCACGGCGGCCTGCAGATGGTCGAGTTCTACGGCGCGGCGTTGCTGGCCGAGGAGATGGAGCAGCTGTGCGCCGCCCTCGAGGACAACCGCGTCACCCATCGCGACGAAGCCATCAGCCTGTTGAGCCAGGCCCTGGGGCAGTTGCCGATCTACCTGGACCGCGTACAAGGTGCCCGCCGCGACCTGCCGTTGGTGGTACTGCCCTTGATCAACGACCTGCGCAGTGCCCGGGGCGAGAGCCTGCTGTCGGAAACCAGCCTGTTCAGCCCCGAACTGCCCGATATTGCGCCGCTTGACGACGAGGCCTTGCAGCGCCTCGAACCCGCCGACCTGCCAAACACCTTGCGCAAATGGCGCCAGACGCTGCAAATGGCCCTGGTGGGCCTGCTGCGCGAACAGGACGACGCGACCCACCTCGGTTACCTGGCCAAGGTCTTCCAGCGCCTGGAAACCTTGTGCGCCGGCGCGCCGCTCAATGCGTTATGGCAGGTGGCCTCGGCGCTGGTCGAAGGCATGCGTGACGGGCGCATCGCCAACAGCCCAGCGCTGCGCAGCCTGTTCAAGGAAGCCGACAAGGAACTCAAGCGCCTGTTGGACCAAGGCATGCCCGGCATCAATCAGCCGGCACCGCCGCACCTGCTCAAGAGCTTGTTGTTCTATATTGCCAAGGCCGAACATCCCAGCGGGCAGATGCAGATCATGAAAGAACGCTACTCACTGGACGACGCGCTGCCTGACAGCGCCATGGTCGACGAAGAACGCGCGCGCCTGGCCGGGCCCGACCGCGATGCCATGCGCTCGGTGCTCGCCGCGCTGTGCGAGGAGTTGGTGCGGGTCAAGGAACGCCTGGACCTGTTCGTGCGCAGCGACCGCCAGCACGCCTCGGAACTGGACAGCCTGCTGGCGCCGCTGCGGCAAATCGCCGACACCCTGGCGGTGCTGGGCTTCGGCCAGCCACGCAAGGTCATCATCGATCAACTGGCGGTGGTCCTGAGCCTTGCCCAAGGCCAGCGCGCGCCGGATGACGCGACCCTCATGGATGTCGCCGGGGCCTTGCTCTACGTCGAGGCGACCCTGGCCGGCATGGTCGGCACCGTCGAGCCCGAGAGCCGCGAAGACTCGCACCTGCCCACCACCGACCTGACCCAGATCCACCAGATCGTCATCAAGGAAGCCCACACCTGCCTGCAACAGGCCAAGGACATGATCGTCGACTACATCGACGCGGACTGGAACAGCGAACAACTTCAGCCCTTGCCGGCACTGCTGACCCAGGTGCGCGGCGCGCTGGCGATGATCCCCCTGGGCCGCGCCGCCAGCCTGGTGGAGGCCTGCAACGCATTCATCCGCGACCACCTGCTGCTGGAGCAGGCCCAGCCGGGGTGGGAAGAACTCGACCACCTGGCCGACGTGATCACCGGCCTGGAATACTACCTGGAGCGCTTGAGCGAAGACCCGGAAACCCCTGGCGAGCCGTTGCTCGATGGGGTCGAGCGGAGCCTGGCCGCGCTCGGCTATTACCCTGATGAAGCTCGGGTGCCGGTGCTCGATGATGTGTTGAGCCCCAACGAAGCCCAGGTCATGCAGGACTTGCAGGAGCTGGACGACCCGCAGACGGTGCAGTCCTTGGCCGAGGTGCTGGCCAGTCCGGTCTCGGCGGTCAATCCGCCGGCCCGGAGCACCCCGGGCAGCCTGTTGCCGCCACCACTGGACGAAAGCCCGGTGGACGACGAATTGCGCGAGGTCTTCCTCGAGGAAACCGCCGAGGTGCTCGACGTTCTGCGTGAGTACCTGCCGCGCTGGGGCGCGCATCCCGACGATGCTGTTGCCCTGGGCGAACTGCGCCGGGCGTTCCATACCTTGAAAGGCAGCGGCCGGATGGTGCGGGCGCTGGTGCTGGGCGAGCTGGCCTGGGCCGTGGAAAACCTGCTCAACCGGGTGCTGGAGCGCAGCGTCGAGCCGGGGGCGTCGGTCCGTCAGCTGATCGAAGATACCGTGCAGTTGTTGCCGGACCTGGTGGCCGAATTCGCCGCCAATCGCCAGCGCCAGCGTGACGACGTCGACCGCCTGGCCGCCCGCGCCCATGCCTTGGCCAAGGGCGGCGATGAAGACGATGACGACGAGCAGGATGTAGCCGCCCTCGATCCGCTGCTGTTGAAGATCTTCGACAACGAAGCCCAGGGCCACCTCGCCAGTCTCAATCGTTTTCTCGACCAGGCGGCCGACCACCTGCCGTTGCAGGCCAGCGATGAATTGCAGCGGGCCTTGCACACCCTCAAGGGCAGTGCGTCCATGGCCGGCGTGCTGCCCATCGCCGAGTTGGCCGGTGCGATGGATGAGCTGGCCCGGGAATACCGGGCGCACCTGATCGCCCTCGACCTGGATGAGGTGGAATTGCTGCTGGAGGCAGAGGGACTGCTGCGCCTGGGCTTGCGCCGGTTGCACAGCGAACCGCTGACGCCGATTCCCGGCGCCGGGGATCTGATCCAGCGCGCCCAGGCGCTGCTGGCCGAGCGCCTGCACGCCGCCAACAGTGCGCCGGGCAAAGCCCTGAGGACCAAGCGCGATCCACAATTGATCAACAATTTCCTTGCCCAGGGCATGGACATCCTGCTGGACGCCGAGAGCCTCTTGCAGCGCTGGCAGCAGCACCCTGGCGAAGGCCAGGAATTGAGTGCGCTGCTGGATGAACTGACCACCCTCGGCGAAGGCGCGCACCTGGCCGACCTGCACCCGGTGGACGAGCTCTGCGAAGCCCTGCTGGACCTCTACGGCGCGGTGGAAGAGAGCAGCCTGGCGGTCAGCGATGATTTTTTCCAGCAGGCACAGCGTGCCCATGAAGCGCTGATCGACATGCTCGATGAACTGGCGGCCGGGCAGCACGTGCGTCCGCAACCCGAGCGGGTACAGGCCCTGCGTCGCTTGCTTCAGGAGAGCCTCGACCCTTCGGCTACCGGCCTGATCCGCAGCGACGGCAGCCGCACCTTGAGCATCCGCGAACTGGGCCACGCGACGGCGGAAATGGAACGTGACGCGCCCGCCGAGACCTCGATGGAAGATGACCTCGCGTCGATTTTCCTCGAAGAGGCCCAGGACATTCTCGAAAGCGCCGCCCAAGCCTTGCAACGCTGGTTGGCCGATCCGGACAATGGCGCGCCGTTGTCCTCGCTGCAACGTGACTTGCACACCCTCAAGGGTGGCGCGCGGATGGCCGACATCCGGCCGGTGAGCGACCTGGCCCAGGAGCTGGGAAACCTTTACGAAGGGCTGGTGGACCGGCGCTACAGCTACAGCGAGGAACTGGCGCAGTTGCTCGATAACAGCCACGAACGCCTCGACCTGTTGCTTGGGCAGTTGCAACAGGGCCAGCCGTTGGGCGATCCCGTTGCGCTGATCGATGCCATCCGCAGGTTCCGCCAGGACAAGCCGAACGCCATCGAGACGAGCGCCGCGGCCCAGGCCGACGGCACCGGCCATGATCCCGAGTTGCTGGAAATCTTCCTTGAAGAAGGCTTCGACATCCTCGACAGCTCGGGCGCGGCGCTGCTGCGCTGGCAGGAAGAACCGTCGAACCGCCAGGCCGTGGAAACCCTGCTGCGGGATTTGCACACCCTCAAGGGCGGCGCGCGGATGGTGGAAATCGGCCCCATCGGCGACCTCGCCCACGAGCTGGAAAACCTCTACGAAGGCCTGTCGGCGGGCCTGCTCCAGCCGACCCCGGCGCTGTTCGCCTTGTTGCAAAGCAGCCATGACCGACTGGCGCAGATGCTCGATGCAGTGCGCGCCGGTCACCCGTGCCCACTGGCCGACCGGCTGATCGCACAGATCCAGGCGGTGAATCATCCCCAGGAAAACGCGGCGCCACAGGCTGTTTCGACACCGGAGCCGGTCCCCACCGCTAGCGTAAGTCTTCCCACGGCGCCGCCAAGACCGGACCCTGGCGCAGCGGGCGACGGTGCGGACATGGTCAAGGTCTCCGCCGAACTGCTCGACGACCTGGTGAACCTGGCGGGCGAAACGTCGATTTTCCGTGGGCGCATCGAACAGCAAGTCAACGACGCGCGCGTGGCCCTGGGCGAAATGGAAACCACCATCGAGCGCATGCGCGACCAGTTGCGGCGCCTGGACACCGAGACCCAGGGACGGATTCTCAGCCGCCAGCAGGTGGAGGCCGAGCGCCTGGGCTACGAAGAATTCGACCCACTGGAAATGGACCGGCATTCCCAGTTGCAGCAATTGTCCCGGGCGCTGTTCGAGTCCGCTTCGGACTTGCTCGAACTCAAGGAAACCCTGGATCGCAGCAACCACGACGCCGAAGTCCTGCTGCAACAGCAGGGGCGGATCAACACCGAGCTCCAGGAAGGCCTGATGCGCACGCGCATGGTGCCGTTCGAGCGCATGTTGCCGCGGCTCAAGCGCATCGTCCGGCAAGTGGCGCAGGAATTGGGCAAGGACGTTGAATTCGTGGTCGGCAATGCCGACGGCGAGATGGACCGTAATGTCCTCGAACGCATGGCCGCGCCGCTGGAACACATGCTGCGCAACGCCGTCGACCACGGCCTGGAGTCGGCCGACGTGCGCATCGCCGCCGGCAAGCCCGCGCGGGGCCGCATCAGCCTCGACCTGTCCCGGGAAGGCGGCGACATTATTTTCGACATCCGCGACGACGGCGCCGGCGTGCCGCTGGAAGCGGTGCGGAGCAAGGCGATCAAGCGTGGCCTGCTGGCGCCGGACAGCGACATCAGTGACCGCGACGTGCTGCAGTTCATCCTGCAACCGGGGTTTTCAACCGCGGAAAAAATCACCCAGATCTCCGGGCGTGGCGTGGGCATGGACGTGGTCCACGAAGAGGTGCGGCAGTTGGGTGGCAGCATGGTCATTGATTCCACGCCGGGGCAGGGCGTGCATTTCCGCATTCGCCTGCCGTTTACCGTGGCGGTGAACCGGGCGTTGATGGTGCATTGTCACGACGACCAGTACGCGATCCCACTGAACGCCATCGACAGCATGGTCCGGGTGTTGCCGGCCGAACTGGACGGCTATTACCAGCTCGATCCGCCGACCTACACCTACGCCGGGCAACGCTATGAGCTGTGCTATCTCGGTGAGCTGTTGAAAACCGGCGGCCGCCCGAAATTGCTGGGCCAGAGCCAACCCTTGCCGGTGCTGCTGGTGCAATGCAACGAGCGGCACGTCGCCGTGCAGGTGGACGCCATCGCCGGGACCCGGGAGATCGTGGTCAAGAGCCTGGGGCCGCAATTCGCGGCGGTGCAGGGCTTGTCCGGGGCGACGATCCTGGGGGACGGCCGGGTGGTGCTCATCCTTGACCTGCTGGCGCCGATCCGCGCCTTGCCCCACCAGGTTCCGCGCCGCCCGATGCCGGCCGAAGGCGAGGGCGAACCGCAACGGCCGCTGCTGGTGCTGGTGGTGGATGACTCGGTGACGGTGCGCAAGGTTACCAGCCGCCTGCTGGAACGCCACGGCATGCACGTCCTGACCGCCAAGGACGGCGTGGATGCCATGGCGCTGCTGGCCGAACACGCGCCCGACCTGATGCTGCTGGACATTGAAATGCCGCGCATGGACGGCTTCGAAGTGGCCACCCAAGTGCGCAACGACCCGCGCCTGGCGCACCTGCCGATCATCATGATCACCTCCCGTACCGGCCAGAAACACCGCGACCGCGCCATGGCCATTGGCGTCAACGACTACCTGGGCAAGCCGTACCAGGAGTCGGTGCTGCTCGACAGCATCGCCTACTGGAGCAAAACCCATGCATGAACATCGCACCAGCCACCTCACCGGGCTATTGCTGCCCCTGGCCGATCGACACCTGATCCTGCCCAACGTGGCGGTGGCCGAACTGATCGACTACCAAAGCAGCGCCTTCGATCTGGACACCCCGCCGTGGTTCCTGGGCTGGGTAAGCTGGCGCGAACGGCAAATCCCGCTGCTGAGCTTCGAGTCGGCCTGCGGCCAGAAAACCGTGATGGGCGAGCGTGTGCGCATCGTCGTGCTCAACGCCCTGGGCGGCCGGCCGGAGCTGCGCTTCATCGCGCTGCTGGTGCAAGGCATCCCACGCTCCTGCAAGCTCGACAGCCAGTTGAGCTACGTCGACGTGCCGCTGTGCGGGCTGGAGCAGGCGGCGGTGCAGGTGGGGGAGCATGTGGCGAAAGTGCCGGATCTGTTGGCGTTGGAGGAATTGGTGATTGCGGCGGGATTGGTCGGCAACTGAGCCCAAACGGTGGGAGCGAGCTTGCTCGCGATGACGCAGTGTCATGCGACAACACTGTTGACTGACCCACCGCTATCGCGAGCAAGCTCGCTCCCACAGGGCAGGCCCTCATCCTGATGTCGCAAACCGTGGCGAGGGAGCTTGCTCCCGCTGGGTCGCGAAGCGGCCCCAAAAGCGACGACTGCTGCGCAGCCGAGCGGGAGCAAGCTCCCTCGCCACAGAAGCTTTGTCCGCTGCGGCATTCAACCATTACTCCCACCGTAACGATCCGCCGCTGAGCTTGATTGATGCCCACGCCACAACACTCCTAAGGTGAGCTCCACGACAGCGAACCCGTGGAGTGGTCATGACAACAACAATATCCCCCGACTCGCGCTGGACGCGGCGGCGCAGCGAGAAGCAGCGGCGTCTCGGGCTGGTGAAGGGGCTTGCCGACGGTGTGGTGCTGCCCACCGACAAGATCGTCGCGGCGCTGGAGGCGTTGATCCTGCCCGGCGACCGTGTGGTGCTGGAAGGCAATAACCAGAAGCAGGCGGACTTCCTGTCCCGCTCCCTGGCGAAAGTCGACCCTTCGAAGCTGCATGACCTGCACATGATCATGCCCAGCGTCGGTCGTTCCGAGCACTTGGACCTGTTTGAACGCGGCATCGCCCGCAAGCTCGATTTTTCTTTCGCCGGTACCCAGAGCCTGCGCATCAGCCAGTTGCTGGAAGACGGCCTGCTGGAAATCGGCGCGATCCACACCTACATCGAGCTCTATGCCCGGCTGGTGGTGGACCTGATTCCCAACGTCGTGCTCTCGGCCGGTTTCATGGCCGACCGCGCCGGCAATATCTACACCGGCCCCAGCACCGAAGACACGCCGGCGCTGATCGAACCGGCGGCCTTCAGCGACGGCATCGTTATCGTCCAGGTCAATCAGTTGGTAGACGATGTCAGCGATTTGCCGCGAGTCGATATCCCGGCGTCCTGGGTGGATTTCGTGGTGGTGGCCGACAAACCGTTCTACATCGAACCGTTGTTCACCCGCGACCCTCGCCATATCAAGCCTGTGCATGTGCTGATGGCGATGATGGCGATCCGTGGGATCTACGAAAAACACAACGTCCAGTCCCTCAACCACGGCATCGGTTTCAACACCGCCGCCATCGAATTGATCTTGCCGACCTACGGCGAATCCCTTGGTTTGAAGGGCAAGATCTGCCGCAACTGGACCCTCAATCCGCACCCGACGCTGATCCCGGCCATCGAGAGCGGCTGGGTCGAAAGCGTGCATTGCTTCGGCACCGAGTTGGGCATGGAAAATTACATCGCCGCGCGCCCCGACGTGTTCTTCACTGGCCACGACGGTTCGCTGCGCTCCAACCGCATGGTCTGCCAACTGGCGGGGCAGTACGCGGTGGACCTGTTCATCGGCGCCACCCTGCAAGTGGACGGCGACGGCCATTCCTCCACGGTGACCCGCGGTCGACTGGCCGGCTTCGGCGGTGCGCCGAACATGGGCCATGACCCCCGCGGCCGCCGTCATGGCACGCCGGCCTGGCTCGACATGCGCCACGGCGATGGCGAGGCACCGTTGCTCGAACGCGGCAAGAAGCTGGTGGTGCAGATGGTCGAGACGTTCCAGGAGGGCGGCAAGCCCACCTTCGTCGACACCCTCGACGCGGTGGACGTGGCGAAGAAAGCCGGCATGCCCCTGGCGCCGATCATGATCTACGGCGATGACGTCACCCACCTGCTCACCGAAGAGGGCATCGCCTATCTGTATAAGGCCCGCTCCCTGGAAGAGCGCCAGGCGATGATCGCCGCCGTGGCCGGCGTCACTGCCATCGGCCTGCGCCATGACCCGAAAGACACCGCACGCATGCGCCGCGAAGGGCTGATCGCCTTGCCCGAAGACCTCGGCATCCGCCGCACCGACGCCACCCGCGAGTTGCTCGCGGCCAAGAGCGTGGCCGATCTGGTGGAATGGTCCGGTGGCCTCTACAACCCGCCCGCCAAATTCAGGAGCTGGTAAATGCGCGCCCTTTATCTGCAACCCAAGACGTTATCCCTGGCTGAACGTTTGGCCGATCTGGCGGTGGACGCGTTGATTGACGAAGCCGACCTCTCACCCAAACCGGCCCTGGTGGACCGGCGCGGCAGTGGTGCCCACAGCGACCTGCACCTGGGCCTGATGCACGCCTCGGCACTGTCGCTGTGGCCGGCCTTCAAGGAAATGGCCGAGGCCGCCCTCGAGTGTGGCGAGATCGGCTTGCCGCTGCGCGAGGCCCTCGGCCGGATCGGCCGAGAAGGTGAAGCCGCGATGCTCGTTACCACGGGCGGTGTAAATACCCATCGTGGTGCGATTTGGGCCTTGGGCTTGCTCGTCGCGGCGGCGGCGCTGGAGCCTGAATCCAACGTCGCGGGCGCCGTCACGCTACGTGCCGCCCGCCTGGCCTTGCTCACCGACCGTTATGCGCCCCAGTCCTTGAGCCACGGCGCCCAGGTTGCCCAGCGCTACGGCGTGCGCGGCGCCCGGGAAGAAGCGCAACTGGCGTTCCCGGCGGTGACGAGCCTGGGCTTGCCGCAACTCAAGCGCAGCCGTGCGGCGGGGGCGGGCGAGCAGAACGCTCGCCTGGATGCCTTGCTGGCGATCATGACAACACTGGCCGACACCTGCGTGCTTTACCGCGCCGGCGAGGCGGGCCTGCAAGCCATGCAGCAGGGCGCCAAAGCGGTGCTCGACGCCGGTGGCAGTGCGAGCCTGGGCGGCCGTCGCCAATTGCATGCGCTGGACCAACAACTGATTGCCTTGAACGCCTCGCCTGGCGGCGCTGCCGACCTGTTCGCCGGCTGCCTGTTCCTCGATCGCATCGAGCGCGGCGATGGCTTCTTCCCAGGAGTGTGCTGATGGAAACCTTATCCTTTGAATTCCCCGCCGGCCAGCCGCCACGGGGCAGGGCGTTGGTGGGCTGTGTCGGCTCGGGCGATCTGGAAGTACTGATCGAGCCTGGCCTGGCGGGCAAGCTGACCATCCAGGTGCAGACCTCGGTCAATGGCAGCGAGCAGCGCTGGCGGCATCTGTTTGCCCGGATGTTCGACGGTCAGACACCGTCCGCGATGAGCATCGACATCCATGATTTCGGCGCCACCCCCGGCGTGGTGCGCCTGCGCCTGGAACAAGGCTTCGAGGAGATCGGTCATGACTGACAGCGCAGCGTTGCTCAACAAGCACAGCTTCGTCGAACTCGGCGCCCGGCAACGGGCCAAGGCCTTGCTCGATGCCGGTACGTTCCGCGAATTGCTCGACCCGTTCCAGCGGATCATGTCGCCGTGGCTGTTGCGCCAAGGCGTGGTACCGCAAAGCGACGACGGCGTAGTGATCGCCAAGGGCATGCTCGATGGCCTGCCGGTGGTGATCGCCGCCATCGAAGGCGCGTTCCAGGGGGGCAGCCTCGGCGAAGTCGGCGGGGCGAAGATTGCCGGTGCGTTGGAATTGGCGGCGCAGGACAACCGCAAAGGTATTCCGACCCGTGCCGTGCTGTTGCTGGAAACTGGCGGCGTGCGGTTGCAGGAAGCCAACCTCGGGCTTGCGGCGATTGCCGAGATCCACTCGGCGATAGTCGATCTGCGCCAGTACCAGCCAGTGGTGGGTGTGGTCGCTGGCAGCGTCGGTTGCTTTGGCGGCATGTCCATTGCCGCCGGGCTGTGCAGCTATCTGCTGGTGACCCGGGAAGCGCGGTTGGGTCTGAATGGTCCGCAAGTGATCGAACAGGAAGCCGGCCTCGACGAATATGACTCCCGCGACCGGCCATTCATCTGGAGCCTGACCGGCGGTGAGCAGCGTTTCGCCACTGGACTGGTGGACCGTTACGCGGCCGACGACGTGACGCAGATCCGTCAGCAGGTCAGCCGGTTGCTGCACCTGGGCGTGCCCGCGCAGCACCGCAGTGGCCAGGCCGAACTGTTCCTGCAACGCCTGGCCCGCTTGGACACTGACGTGCAAATCGAACCGGAAGCGGTTCGCCAGCTGTACCAGGGAGAACGCCCATGAGTGCTTATTCGTTGAGAGGCTTGCGCTGGTTCGAGGCCTTGAGTGGTGGTGCGAGCACGGTGCAAGGTTTACCCGCTTCGTTGAAAGTCGCCGATGTCAGCCTGGGCGAACAAACCGTGCGCCTGCTGGCGGTGGTGGCCGATCCCGACAACCGTTTTCCTCGGGCGCGCAATGGCGAAGTCGGCTTGCTGGAAGGGTGGGGCCTGGCCAAGGCGGTGGATGACGCCATCGACGCCGACCGCGATGCGGTCAACAAGCGTGCGCTGATCGCCATTGTCGACGTACCGAGCCAGGCCTATGGCCGGCGCGAAGAGGCGTTGGGCATTCACCAGGCCCTGGCCGGCGCCGCTGACAGTTACGCCCGCGCCCGGTTGGCCGGGCATCCGGTGATTGGCTTGCTGGTGGGCAAGGCGATGTCGGGGGCGTTCCTGGCCCACGGCTACCAGGCCAACCGGTTGATTGCCCTGCGCGACCCGGGCGTGATGGTCCACGCCATGGGCAAGGCTTCGGCGGCACGGGTGACCTTGCGCAGTGTCGAGGAGCTTGAAGCGCTGGCTGCCAGCGTGCCGCCGATGGCCTATGACATCGACAGCTTTGCCAGCCTGGGATTGCTGTGGGAAACCTTGTCGGTGGAGCAGATCGAACAGCCCTCGGCGAGTGATCTGGCCCGAGTCACCGCTTGCCTGAAACATGCGATCAACGATGTCGCCGCGGCGCCCCGCGACTTGAGCAGCCGCCTCGGTGCGACCCATCGGGCAGCCTCCAGCACGGTTCGCCAATTGTTGAGTGCGCAGTGGTGAATACGTACCTGGCCCATGACCTGCTCTGGGGGATGACCCCGGAGCAAGTGCCTGCGGGTGCGCCGGCATGGGTGGTTGAATCGATGGCCGCCGGTCAACCGGTGGTGGTTCGGCGCTCGCTGACGCCAGCGGATCAGATCGCGGTCGGCGTGCGCGGGCGCTTGCGCGAGCAGCGTTATGCAACGTCAATGGCGGTCGCGGCGATTTCCCGTTGCGTCAGGCCGGAAGACCTCTGTCACGTCGAGTCGACTCGCGACCTGCCAGCCCTGCACGCACTGGACCGCCTGCGCCCGCTGCTCGATGCCAGCGGCTGGGCCTGGGGTGTTAGCGGCAGCGCCGGGTTCGAACTCGCCACCGGTGTCGAGGCACTGCATGAGCGCAGCGACCTGGATCTGATTTTGCGCACGCCGCAGCGCCTGGATCGTCTCAAGGCCAAGGCGTTGCTGGCGCTACTGGAGGCTTCGGTATGCGCCGTGGACATGCAGTTGCAAACCCCTTGCGGCGCCGTGGCCTTGCGCGAATGGGCGGGCTCGTCCCGTCGGGTCTTGCTCAAGGATGATGTTCAGGCCCGGCTGGTGAGCGATCCCTGGCAGCCTTCGTTGGAGCAGGTCGCGTGAGCAGCCTCTTCGTCTTTCCCGGCCAGGGTGCGCAGCGCGTGGGCATGCTCCATGGGGTGGCGCCGCGGATCCTGGACGAGGCGGGTGCTGTGCTCGGTGAAGACGTCTTGCGGTTGGACAGCGCTGAAGCCTTGCAGTCGACCCGCGCCGTGCAGCTGTGCCTGCTGATCGCCGGCGTGGCGGCGGCCCGCCGATTGCTGGAACAGGCTCCCGCGCCTGACTATGTGGCGGGACTGTCCATCGGTGCGTATCCGGCGGCAGTGGTGGCCGGGGCGCTGGCGTTCGAGGATGCGTTGCGACTGGTCAGCCTGCGCGGTGAACTGATGCAGCGGGCCTACCCGCAAGGCTATGGCATGACGGCGATCATCGGCCTGGACCTCGCGGCGGTGGAAGCCTTGCTGGCCCAGGTGCACAGTGAAACAACGCCGGTCTACCTGGCCAATATCAATGCCGATAACCAAGTAGTCATTGCCGGCAGCGACGGCGCCATGGGCCTCGTTGCCGAAAAGGCTCGGAGCCAAGGCGCTGGCAAGGCCTGCCGGCTGGCGGTGAGCGTGCCGTCCCATTGCCCGTTGCTGGAGGCGCCGGCCCGGACGTTGGCCGAGGCGTTTGCCGAGGTGTCCTTGAAAGCTCCGACACTGGGCTATCTCAGCGGCAGCCGCGCCCGGCCGGTCATCAAGATCGATGCCCTGCGCGACGACCTGGCCTTCAACATGTGCCGTGTCGTCGATTGGCGCGGCACGGTGCAAAGCGCCTACGAGCGAGGCGTGCGGTTGCAGATCGAACTGCCGCCCGGTGCGGTGCTCACCGCCCTGGCGCGCCGGGCGTTCGAGCAGGGCTCTGTCATGGCCTTCGACGGTGCTCGGCTCGATACCTTGCAGGCGCTGTTGCGTGAGGAGGGAAGCCGCCAACCCTAGACCACCGACTCAAGCTGGCGAAGCACAAAAACAACAACTTCGACGATGCACTTTGAGGACTACGACAATGATTATTTACGGTGTGGCGTTCCTGGCCTTTTGTACCCTGGCGGGTATTTTCATCGGCGAGCTGCTGGGCAAGCTGATTGGCGTGCCGGCCAACGTCGGCGGCGTCGGCATTGCGATGCTGCTGTTGATCGGCCTGGGCAGTTACCTGAACAAACGCGGCCTTTTCACGGGCAAATCCGAGGCCGGCGTGGAATTCTGGAGTGCGGTCTACATCCCCATCGTGGTCGCGATGGCGGCCCAGCAAAACGTCTACGGTGCACTCAAGGGTGGGCCGATGGCGATCCTGGCCGGGACCCTGGCGGTGGTGATTGCCTTTGCGTTGGTACCGGTGCTGGTGCGCATTGGCAACAAAGGGCCTCAGGCCGACATCTCCGTCAAGACGGTCGGGTGATTGCCATGTACGAATCCATGATGAAAGTCATCACCGGCTACGGCCTGATCAGCGGTTTTGCCATTGTCGGCATCACCATGTGGGTGTCCTACTGGATCAGCAATACCTTCACCAAGGGACGCCTGCATGGCTCGGCGATCGCCATCCTGCTGGGATTGGTACTCTCCTACATCGGCGGCGCAATGACCGGTGGGCAGAAGGGCGTGGTGGACATTCCGCTGCTGTCCGGGATTGGCTTGCTGGGCGGCGCCATGCTGCGGGACTTCGCCATCGTCGCCACGGCGTTCGGCGTGAGTGTCGAGGAACTCAAGCGCGCCGGTTTCGTTGGAGTGCTGGCCTTGTTCGTCGGGGTCGGTACGTCGTTCATTGCCGGGGTTGGCGTGGCGATGGCCTTTGGTTATACCGATTCGGTGAGCCTTACCACCATCGGTGCGGGAGCCGTGACCTACATCGTCGGGCCGGTGACCGGGGCGGCGATTGGGGCCACTTCCGAGGTGATGGCCCTGTCCATTGCCGCCGGGTTGATCAAGGCGATCCTGGTGATGGTGGCGACACCGTTCGTGGCGCCGTACATCGGCCTCAACAACCCGCGTAGCGCGGTGATCTTCGGCGGGCTCATGGGTACTTCCAGTGGCGTGGCCGGTGGCCTGGCGGCGACCGATCCGAAGCTGGTGCCTTATGGCTGTCTGACGGCGGCGTTCTACACCGCCCTTGGGTGCTTGCTCGGGCCTTCGCTGTTGTTTTTGATCATGCGGGGGTTGATGGGGTAGGGCTTTGAACCCTTCTTGAAAGGACTGTCGCCATCGCGAGCAAGCTCGCTCCCACAGTTGACCGCATGTCCCTGTGGGAGCGAGCTTGCTCGCGATTGGGGGCAACCGGGTCTCACGCCTGGCGATTGGCATACATCCGGCACTCCGCCAGCAGCGCCAGCAGGTTCGGATCGCGCTCCTTGGCCTTGAGGAACACCACGCCAATGTGCTGCTGCAACCGGTACTTTTCCTGCAACGGGATCAGCTTCACCCGGTTTTCATACACCGCCGCAATCCGGCCTGGCAGCAAAGCGTAGCCCACCCCGGAGCTGACCATGCTCAGCAGGGTGAAGATGTCGTTGACCTGCATCGCCACCTTCGGCTCGAACCCCGCCTGCTTGAACACCCGTACACCGTCCTGATGCGTGGCGAAGCCCTGGGTCAGGGTGATGAACGTCTCGTCGCGGACCTCGGCCAAGTCGACTTCGCTGCGCTGGGCAAAGGGCGAGTCGGCCGGCGTGGCGAGGAAGATGTCATCGGAAAACAGCGCGATCTGCTCGCAATCCGGGTCGTTGACGCTGTCGTCCAGGGACACCAGGATCGCATCGACTTCCATGTTCTTGAGCTTGTACAGCAGGTCGATGTTGGAGCCCATGATCAGGTCGATATTGAGTTCGCTGCGGCGGATTTTCAGGCCCATGATCAACTGCGGCACGGTCTTGACCGTCAGCGAATACAGCGAGCCAAGCTTGAAGCGCTCGGCGGAGAAGCCGGCGGCCTCGCGGGTCAGTCGCACACTGTCGACCACGTCCTGGATCAGCTTCTGTGCCCGTTCCTCCAGCACATAGGCGCTTTCCAACGGCGTGAGGTTGCGGCCTTCGTGCTTGAACAGCGGGCAGCGCAAGGCACTTTCCAACGAGTGAATGGCCCGGTGCACGCTGACGTTGCTGGTCTGCAACTCGGCCGCCGCTCGCGCCAGGTTGCCGGTGCGCATGAAAGCCAGGAACACCTCGAGTTTCTTCAGGGTCAATTCTTCGTCGATCAGCATGGGGGCGGACTCTTATTCGTATGGCTCGATTGTGCCCCCATGTCTTCCTGGCGACGCGATTTATGTGGCTGGAGAGCTTTTGTGGCGAGGGAGCTTGCTCCCGCTGGGTGGCGAAGCCGCCCCAAGAATCTTGTGAGCGCTGCGCACTCAAGCGGGAGCAAGCTCCCTCGCCACAGGTGCGGGATCGCAAGTTAAAAGCAAACCATTGCACTTTGACGCGCCAAGCCTGAGCCTTGGCCCCTGTTTCTAAATGCGAGGTGGTAGTGGATGTATCACGGGGAACGACTCAACGCCTGGACGCACCTGGTGGGGGCGGTGGCCGCGTTTATCGGCGCGGTGTGGTTGCTGGTGATCGCCGGAATGGCCGGCGATCCATGGAAGATCGTCAGCGTGGCGATCTACGGGTTCACCTTGCTGGTGCTGTACAGCGCTTCGACGGTCTATCACAGCGTGCGTGGCCGCAAGAAAGAAATCATGCAGAAGGTCGATCACTTTTCGATCTACCTGCTGATCGCCGGCAGCTACACCCCGTTCTGCCTGGTGACCCTGCGTGGTCCCTGGGGCTGGACATTGTTCGGGATCGTCTGGGGGCTGGCCGTGATTGGTATCTTGCAGGAAATCAAGCCGCGTTCCGAAGCACGAATCCTGTCGATCGTGATCTACGCCGTGATGGGCTGGATCGTGCTGGTGGCGGTCAAGCCCTTGCTGGCGGCGTTGGGCAGCACAGGGTTCGCCTGGCTGGCCTCGGGCGGCGTGTTGTACACCGTCGGCATTATCTTTTTCGCCCTCGACCACCGGTTGCGCCACGCCCATGGCATCTGGCACCTGTTTGTCATGGCCGGCAGTTTGCTGCACTTCGTGGCGATTCTGTTCTACGTGCTTTGAGCGGCGGCGAACAGACGATCCAGTTGTGCCTGGGCCTGGCTGGCAAAAATCTCCAGCAACGCGCCGAGGGTATGCACCGACGCCTCGTTGGCCCGGGTCACGGCGTACAGGGAAATCGGCAGTGGGGGCGACAGCGGCCGGATGGCGGTGCGAGTGCTCGAAGCGCCGAGCGCGGTGAACGGGTCGATCACTGCCAGCCCGGCACCGGACTCGACCATGGCCCGGGCCAGTGAATAGGTCTGTACGGCGATGCTGATGCGCGGCGGCGGTTCCACGGCCTTGAGATAGCCGTCCAGCTTGGCCGAAAGTGGGTCGGCACTGGACAGGCCAATCAACGGTGCACCGGCCAGGGCCTGCAACGGCATCGGCTGGCCCACCTGCGCTTCGGACCAATGACCGCTCGGCGCCAGGGCGACCAATACGCCGCTGGCCAGGGCCTGGGCCTTGAGTCCTGGATGATCGGGCGGTTGCAGGGTCAGGGCCACGTCGATTTCGCGCATCAGCAGGTTCTGCGTCAGTTCGCGGCTGTGGGCGCTGGACAACTCGCAGACGATGTCCGGGTAGCGTCGGGTCCATTGATGGATCGCCGCCGGCAATAGCGACAAGGCCAGGGCCGGTGTCGCGCCGATCCGCAGGCTGTGGCCCGGCTCGCGGCGCAGGCTCTGGGCGAGGCGCCGGACACCTTGCAGGCTCTCGCTGACCTTGTCGACTTCGCGCTCCAGCTCCAACGCTTCGGGGGTGGCCTGCAACTTGCCGCGCACCCGCAGGAATAACGCAAACCCCAACTGCTGCTCGGCATGCTGCAGCACTTTGGTCACCGCCGGTTGCGAAACGTGCAGCAGTTGGGCCGCACCGCTGATGGAGCCGGTCTGGCGGATGGCCTGGAAAATCTCGATATGGCGAAGGCGCATGGCAAGCCCATAACCTTTGTTTATAGGGGCCCCATCTTTATTCATTGTTCGCGACCTGTCACCTGGCCCTAACCTGAAGCCATTCAAAACAGATGTGAGACGGACATGGCTCAGCGGGTTTGCATCATCGGCGGTGGCGTGGTGGGGCTGGCGACGGCTTATGCGCTGGTGCGCGACGGCATCGACGTGACGGTGGTGGAGGCCCGGGAGACCTTGGGCAGCGAAACCAGTTTCGCCAACGGTGGCCAGCTGTCCTATCGCTATGTCGCCCCGCTGGCGGATGCCGGCGTGCCCTGGCAGGCCTTGGGCTGGATGCTGCGCGGTGACTCGCCGCTCAAGCTGCGGCCACGCCTGGACCCGGCGCAGTGGCGCTGGATGGCAGCGTTCATTGGCGCCTGCCGAACTTCGGTCAACCGGCGCAACGGCGCCCACCTGCTGCGCCTGGCGCTGTTGAGCCAGGCGACCTTGCAGGGCTGGCGTGAGCAGGACCACCTCGACGGCTTCGAGTGGCGGCGCAACGGCAAGCTGGTGACGTTTCGCGACGCCGGGCATTTCCGGCGCGCGCGGCAGGGGTTGGCGGACAGTGCCTCTCAGCAGGTGCTTGGTCCCGGCGAGTGCGCGACCCTGGAACCGGCCCTGGCCGGCGTGCCGTATGTAGGCGGGATCTACACACCGGATGAGGAGGTCGCCGATTGCCATGGGTTTTGCCAGCAATTGGCGACACGTTTGCGCGCTTCGGGGCGCTGCGAGTTCGTGTTGGGGCAGCCGGTCAGCGCCATCGAACACGCCAATGGCGCGGTGCAGGCCATCGTGCTGGACGGGCAGCGGCTGCCGGTGGAGCACCTGGTGATCGCTGCCGGCCACCGCAGCGCCGCGCTCGCCTTGCCCGGCGTGCGGATGCCGCTGTATCCGCTCAAGGGCTACAGCTTGACCGTGCCCATTGGTCCCGAGCATCAGGCGCCGGAGTTGAGCATCACCGACTACGACCGCAAGGTTGTCTATGCGCGGATCGGCGAACAATTGCGAATCGCGGCGATGGTCGACATCGTCGGCTTCGACCCGACACCCGACCCCAAGCGCCTGGCCTTGATCAAGCGCCAGGCCCTGGAAACTTTTCCCCTGGCTGGGGATTATTCCCGTGCCATCGAATGGGCCGGCATGCGACCGGCCACCCCCAGCGGCGTGCCGCTGATTGGCGCCACCGGCTACCGTAACCTGTGGCTCAACCTGGGCCATGGGGCCTTGGGTTTTACCCTGGCGTGTGGCAGCGCTCGCGTGCTCAGCGAGCTGATCCGCCAGCACACACCTTCCATCGACTTGCAGGGCCTGACGCCCCGCGCCGCCTGACGTACCCAACGGAGAATAACAATGCAAAAAATCACGTTGATCGGCTGCACCCTGAGCCTGCTATTGAGCGCCCCGGCTTTTGCCAATGAGGCGCCAACGGCGGGCACACTGGGCAAGATCGCTAGCAGCAAGACCATCACCCTGGGCTATCGCGATGCCTCGGTGCCGTTTTCCTATGTCGCGGATAACAGCGGCAAACCGATGGGTTATTCGGTGGAACTGGCGGGCAAGATTGTCGAGCGCATCAAGCAGCAACTGGCGTTACCGCAACTGAATGTGAAGTACAACCTGGTGACCTCCCAGACCCGCATTCCACTGGTGCAGAACGGCACCGTGGACCTGGAGTGCGGCTCCACCGGGGTGACGGCCGAGCGGCAGAAGCAAGTGGCGTTTTCCTACGGTTTCATTTACGTGAAGGGCCAGTTGTTGACGGCCAGGGACAGTGGCATTCACAGCTTCGCCGACCTGCGTGGCAAGAACGTGGTGACCACCGCCGGCACCACCAATGAACGCTTCCTGAAAAGCTACAACCAGGACAACAAGGCCGACATGTTCATCATCAGCGCCAAGGACCACGGCGAGTCCTTCCAGATGCTCGAGACCGGCCGGGCGGCGGCATTCTACATGGACGATGCGCTGCTCTACGGCGAACGGGCCAAGGCCCGCGACCCGCACAAGTGGGTGGTGGTGGGGCAGGAGCAATCGCGGGAGATCTACAGTTGCATGGTGCGCAAGGACGATCCGCAATTCCTGGCGCTGGTCAACGCGACCCTGGCCGATTTGTACAAGTCGGGGGAGATCAACGAGATCTACGACCGCTGGTTCCAGAAACCGATTCCACCCAAGGGCCTGAACCTGGAATTTCCGATGACCAGCGAGTTGAAGGCGATCATTGCCAAGCCGACGAGTGAGCCGGTGCAATAGGCCGTCCAGACATCCACGATGCCCTGTGGGAGCGAGCTTGCTCGCGATAGCGCCGGATCAGTCGGCATCGATATTGACTGACCCACCGCCATCGCGAGCAAGCTCGCTCCCACAGGAGATGTACATCTGATTTCAGAAATCCCCCCACAACTGCTGCGCCACCGCCACCGCCACTACCGGCGCGGTTTCGGTGCGCAGCACGCGGGGGCCGAGGCGGGCGGCGTGGTAGCCGGCGGCTTTGGCCTGCTCGACCTCGGCATCCGACAAGCCGCCCTCGGGGCCGATCAGGAAGGCCAGTGTGGACGGTTTGTCATGGCTGGCCAGCGGCTCGGCCACCGGGTGCAGTACCAGTTTCAGTTCGGCCTCGGCCTGCTTCAACCAGTCCGCCAGCAACAGCGGCGGGTGGATCACCGGCACGGTCGAGCGGCCGCACTGTTCACAGGCGCTGATCGCCACCTGGCGCCAGTGCAGCAAGCGCTTGTCGGCGCGCTCGTCCTTGAGGCGCACTTCGCAGCGCTCGCTGAAAATCGGCGTGATCTCGCTGACCCCCAATTCCGTGGCCTTCTGGATCGCCCAGTCCATGCGCTCGCCCCGGGACAGGCCCTGGCCGAGGTGAATACGCAACGGCGATTCAGGCTGTCCGGCGAACTGCTCGTCCAGTTGCACCCGCACGCGTTTCTTGCCGACTTCGGCCAGGGTGCCGCGAAACTCCTGGCCGGAGCCGTCGAACACCTGCACCGCATCGCCCTCGGCCATGCGCAGCACCCGGCCTATGTAGTGGGCCTGGGCCTCAGGCAACTCATGATCGCCGAGGCTCAGGAGGGCATCGATGAAGAAGCGGGACAGTCTCATGTTTTGTTCTCTATTGAATCTGAATTCGACATTGCTGCGAGGGAGCTTTTGTGGCGAGGGAGCTTGCTCCCGCTCGATTGCGCAGCAATCGCCAGGAGGGGCCGCTTCGCCCGAAGCGTCGGACCGGCCCAGCGGGAGCAAGCTCCCTCGCCACAGAGAAATCTGTCGTCAACCCGGATCGCGATAACCCGGGTGAAAGTCCTTCGGCACCGCCACGCTGACCTTGTCCCGGGTGGCGATGTCGATGCCTTCGCTGGCCACTTCGGCGAGGAAGTCGATCTGCTCGGGGGTGATGACATACGGCGGTAGGAAATACACCACGCTGCCCAGCGGTCGCAACAATGCACCGCGCTCCAGGGCATGCTGGAACACGGCCAGGCCGCGGCGTTCCTGCCATGGATAAGCGGTCTTGCTGGCCTTGTTCTTGACCATCTCGATGGCCAGCACCATGCCGGTCTGGCGCACCTCGGCGACGTTCGGATGGTCGGCCAGGTGGGCGGTCGCGCTGGCCATGCGTTGGGCCAGGGCTCGGTTGTTTTCGATGACGTTGTCTTCTTCGAAGATATCCAGCGTCGCCAGGGCCGCCGCGCAGGCCAGCGGGTTGCCCGTGTAGCTGTGGGAATGCAGGAAAGCGCGCAAGGTCGGGTAGTCGTCGTAGAACGCGCTGTAGACCTCGTCGGTGGTCACGCACGCCGCCAGCGGCAGGTAACCGCCGGTCAGGGCCTTGGACAGACAGAGGAAATCCGGGGTGATGCCGGCCTGTTCACAGGCAAACATCGTCCCGGTGCGGCCGAAGCCGACGGCGATTTCGTCGTGGATCAGGTGCACCCCATAGCGGTCGCAGGCCTCGCGCAGCAGTTTCAGGTACACCGGGTGGTACATGCGCATGCCGCCAGCGCCCTGGATCAGCGGCTCGACGATCACCGCCGCCACCGTGTCGTGGTGCTCGGCCAGGGTCTGCTCCATGGCGGCGAACATATTCCGCGAATGCTCCTCCCAACCCATGCCTTCGGGGCGGTGGTAGCAGTCGGGGCTCGGCACCTTGATCGTGTCCAGCAGCAACGCCTTGTAGGTTTCCGTGAACAACGGCACGTCGCCCACCGACATCGCCGCGATGGTTTCGCCGTGGTAACTGTTGCTCAGGGTGACGAAGCGCTTCTTGTCCGGCTGGCCGCGATTGATCCAGTAGTGGAAGCTCATCTTCATCGCCACTTCGATGCAGGACGAACCGTTATCGGCGTAGAAGCACCGGGTCAGGCCCTCGGGCGTCATCTTCACCAGGCGCTCGGACAGCTCGATCACCGGCTGGTGGCTGAAACCGGCAAGGATCACATGCTCCAGCTGATCGACCTGATCCTTGATGCGCTGGTTGATGCGCGGGTTGGCGTGGCCGAACACGTTGACCCACCAGGAACTGACGGCATCGAGGTAGCGCTTGCCTTCGAAATCTTCCAGCCACACGCCTTCACCGCGCTTGATGGGGATCAGGGGCAGCTGTTCGTGGTCTTTCATCTGGGTGCAGGGATGCCACAGCACCGCGAGGTCGCGTTGCATCCACTGGTTATTCAGGCCCATGTACAGTCTCCTCGAGGCGGCTCGCGGCGGGCGCGGGCAAAACAATCGCGCAAGCCTATGCAATGGCGGCCGTGGGGACAACCCATTGTGTCATTCGCGCTACTTTGAGCCAGGCGATAGACGTCGCTGGCGGCGTTTTGATGGCTGACGTATTCTTCGCCGTTCCCTGGGCCGACTGGCTCGAAAAATCGCGAGCCGCCTGGCTCGAAGCTGAAATTTCCTAGGTTTTAATCCGGAGTTTGTTGAATGTCTGCTGGTTGGCTGCGCGCCTGTGCGCTGGTGATGATAGGGCTGTTCAGCGTTTCGGCGCTGGCCAAGGACAAGCAACCGACGGCCATCGTCATCGGCGGCGGCTTGGCCGGACTGACGGCGGCCTACGAGCTGCAAAACAAGGGTTGGGCCGTGACCCTGCTGGAAGCCAAGCCGAGCCTGGGTGGCCGCTCGGGCATGGCCACCAGCGAGTGGATCGGCAACGAAAAGACCCAGCCGGTGCTGAACAAGTACGTCTCCACCTTCAAGCTGAGCACCACGCCGGCCCCGGAATTCGTGCGTACCCCCAGCTACCTGATCGACGGTACGTATTTCACCGCCGCGGACCTGGCGACCAAGCAGCCGGCCACCGCCGAAGCCCTCAAGCGCTACGAAACCACCCTGGATGACCTGGCGCGCTCCATCGATGACCCGCAGAACCCAGCGGCCACCAACACCTTGCATGCGCTGGACCAGATCACCGTGTCCAACTGGCTCGACCGCCTGCAATTGCCGGCCACGGCCCGTCAGTTGGTAAACCAGGAAATTCGCACCCGGTACGACGAGCCTTCGCGCCTGTCGCTGCTGTATTTCGCCCAGCAGAACCGCGTCTATCGCGGCGTGTCCGACCGCGACCTGCGGGCCTCGCGCCTGCTCGGTGGCAGTCCGGTCCTGGCCCAGGCGTTCGTCAAGCAGCTGAAAACCATCAAGACCAACTCGCCCGTGTCGGCCATCTCCCAGGACAAGGACGGCGTGACCGTCAAGGTCGGCAGCGTGGGCTACCAGGCTGACTACGTGGTGCTGGCGGTGCCATTGCGGGCCCTGAACAAGATCCAGTTGACCCCGGCCCTGGATGCCCAGCATCAAGGTGCGATCAAAGGCACCAACTACGGCTGGCGCGACCAGATCATGCTCAAGTTCAAGACCCCGGTCTGGGACAGCAAGGCGCGCATGTCGGGTGAGATCTACAGCAACGCCGGCCTGGGCATGATGTGGATCGAGCCGGCCATGAAGGGCGGCGCCAACGTGGTCATCAACCTGTCCGGCGACAACGCCCGGGTGATGCAGGCTTTTGGCGACAAGCAGATGGTCGATCAGGTACTGATCCGCCTGCACGCGTTTTATCCACAGGCCCGTGGCGCGTTCACCGGCTATGAGATCCGCCGCTACAGCACCGACCCGTCCATGGGTGGCGCCTACCTGGCCTTTGGCCCGGGCCAGATCAGCAAGTACTGGCGCCTGTGGGAAAAGCCGTTGCAGCGCGTAGCCTTTGCCGGTGAACACACCGACACCTTGTACCCAGGCACCCTGGAAGGTGCGTTGCGCAGCGGCGAGCGGGCAGCCAGTCAGGTTCAAGACCTGGCGGCCGGCAAGTCGTTCGAACCGGCCAAGGTGGCACCGGTTGCCGCAGCGGCCGCCGGTGCGGTGGCGGCGAAGAAGGGCAACTTCTTCAGCAATCTGTTTGGCGGTTCGGATGACGACAAGAAGCCGGAGCCGGTGAAGGCGCCAGAGCCGGTAGCACCGCCGCCAGCTCCAACGCCTGCTCCCGCCCCAGCTCCGGCCCCGGTGGAACCTCCCGCGCCGGCCCCGGCGAAGGTTGAGCCCGCCAAGAAAGCAGCGACCAAACCCGCGGCGAAAAAACCAGCCGCCAAGGCCCCGGCTAAAAAAGCCCCGGCCAAGGCTCCGGTGAAAAAGGCCGAGCCGGTGAAGAAGCCGGCCGCCAAACCGGCGACGGCTACTGAGACCAAGGCTCAGTAACGGTCAGGTGGAAAGAGCGCGGCACAAGGGCCGAATGCTGTTCACTCAAGGCAGCCGACAAACCCGTGGCGAGGGAGCTTGCTCCCGCTGGGTCGCGAAGCGGCCCTGTTTTGGGGCTGCTGCGCAGCCCAGCGGGAGCAAGCTCCCTCGCCACGGCTTGCTGACGTCCTACACGCCTCGGCGATATATCGGAAACTTCCCACCCTTTAACCGGAAGCAGGCGATAGAGCGCATCAAGTCATGAGTCTAGGCTCTCCAAAAAAAACAGGAGCGCGTATGAAAATACTCATGGCAATGGTCGTATTGGTTTCGATGTATGGGTGTGTGTATGGTGAATGTCGGGATCCTCTGATGATCCCGATGGTTCCAGAACGAGACCCTCAGTTGGCGTACAAGTGTACGTTTGACCCATACAAGCCTGAATGCTCGGTGAACTGATCATTCAAGGTCATAAAAGCTGGGCGAACATGAACCTAATAACGGCTTTAATGCTATTGGCAGTATTCGGTGTCAGTGGTTGCACTGCCGATGGGCGTTTGGTGCTGAAAAAGCACGATCCTCAATTAGTTTATAGATGCGACATGGATCCTTACCGACCTGAGTGCGTCAATAAGTAGGCAGACTAGCCATCAAACAATTGCAAGACACCAGATGCTGCCACCACGCTGGCTTTGTTGGGAGCAAGCCCGCCCGCGATGACGCCTTCCAGCCGAGCTGATCTCCTGGTTCCCGCTGGCCATTACGCAGCGCATTCGCTTTAATCTTTCCTTAACCCACCGCCTCCAGACTGATGATCGTATTTCTCGATATTTCAAAGCGAAATTTTCCGCTTTAAATCGATAGATAAGTCGCTAGTCTTGAGCGCAGTTTTTACAGGAAATGAGCAATGCAGCTTCGCAACTCTTCTTCTCGTTATGGCTGGGTCAGCATCGTTTCCCACTGGGCCGTTGCCCTGGCGGTGTACGGGTTGTTCGCCCTGGGCCTGTGGATGGTCGGCCTGGATTACTACAGCACCTGGCGCAAAGACGCGCCGGACCTGCACAAGAGCATCGGCCTGGTGCTGCTGGCGGTCATGCTGCTGCGAGTGATCTGGCGTTTTGTCAGCCCGCCGCCACCGACCCTGGAAACCTACGGACGCCTGACTCGCGTGAGTGCCAAGCTTGGCCATGGCGCACTGTATCTCGGGCTGTTCGCCGTGATGATTGCCGGTTACCTGATTTCCACCGCAGACGGTGTCGGGATTCCGGTGTTTGGCCTGTTTGAAGTACCCGCGCTGGTGTCCGGACTGCCCGATCAGGCAGACGTCGCCGGCCAGATCCATTTTTACCTGGCATGGGCGTTGGTAATTTTTTCCGGCCTTCATGCGTTGGCAGCATTGAAACACCACTTTATCGACCGTGACGCGACCCTCAAGCGAATGCTGGGGCGCGAAGCCTGATGTTCAACCTCGACTCCAAAGGAATAGAAAGCATGTTGAAAAAGACGCTCGCCGCCCTGGCAATCGGTTCTGCCCTGCTGTCCGCCGGCCAGGCCATGGCTGCCGACTACGTGGTCGACAAGGAAGGCCAGCACGCCTTCGTCGACTTCAAGATCAGCCACCTGGGCTATAGCTACATCACCGGTACCTTCAAGGACATCGACGGCAAGTTCAGCTTCGATGCCGCCAAGCCTGAAGCCAGCAAGATCGAGTTCAACGTCAACACCGCCAGCGTGTTCACCAATCACGCCGAGCGTGACAAGCACATCGCCAGCGCTGACTTCTTGAATGCCAGCAAATTCGGCAAGGCCACGTTCGTGTCCACCAGCGTCAAGTCCACCGGCGAAAACACGGCCGACGTGACCGGTGACCTGACCCTGCTGGGCGTGACCAAGCCGGTCGTGGTCAAGGCGACTTTCCTGGGCGAAGGCAAGGACCCATGGGGCGGCTACCGTGCCGGCTTCGAAGGCACCACTACCATCAAGCGTTCCGACTTTGGCAAGCAGAAAGACCTGGGGCCAAAATCCGACGCGGTCGAACTGTACGTCTCGTTCGAAGGTGTCAAAGCGAAGTAACTTTCGCGCCTGACAAAAAAACGCCCCTGGTCTTGGGATCAGGGGCGTTTTTTATTGCGCGGATTCCGGTGTCACAGAAGACCCTGTGGGAGCGAGCTTGCTCGCGATGGCGCCCTGCCTGTCAATTTCGATGTTGACTGATACACCGCTATCGCGAGCAAGCTCGCTCCCACATTTGGAATTGTGTTGGGCCAAAAAAATGCCCCAAGTCGCGAGACATGGGGCATTTTTTCAAGGCTTGGAAAAACTCAGCGATTGCGCGTCAGCAAGGCCGGTTTTTCGCCCCGTGGGCGGCTTGGCAGTTGATCCAGCTGTTCAGGCGTCGGGAAACGATCGGCTTTCGATTCCTTGTGCATGATCTTCGGCTGGTTGCTGCGCGGGTTCTGCACGGCGGGTTCCTGGCGAGGCTGGTCGTCACGGGCCGGGCGGCGCGGGCGGGTGTCGTCGCGGCGGGCTTGACCGTCACGGGGGGCACCGTTGCGTGGACCGTTGCGCTTGGCCGGTGGCGTGCCGGTGGACGAGCCGTTGCTGTTGCGCGGACCGTTCTGGCGACCTTGTGGCGTGCCGGTGCGCGGAGCGCCTGCACCGGCGCCCTGTGCCGGGGCACCAGGGCGGCGACCGCGGCCTTGGGCCGGTTTCTGCTGCGGCACGTAGTCGACGCGGTTACCGAAGTTATCCACATCGTCATCCAGGAACTCGTCCGGAGCACGATCGGCTGCGGCGCGGGGTGCTGGGCGCTGCTGTTCACGGGCCGGAGTGCCTTCGCGAGGCTTTTGCTCGCGGGCAGGGCGTTCGCCGCGGCCATTGCTGTTGCTGGCCGATTTTTCCTTGCCCTTGTCCTTGCCTTTGTCTTTGCGACCGCCGCCACCACCGCCGCCATTCGGGCCGTCGCCGCGTGGGCCACGGGCGTTGCGCGGATTGCGCACGTCCGGACGTTCGCGCACTTCAGGCTTCTCGGCCTCGATGGTGCTGGCATCAAAGCCCATCAGGTCGCCGTCGGCGATTTTCTGCTTGGTCATGCGCTCGATGCTTTTGAGCAGTTTTTCTTCGTCCGGCGCGACCAGGGAAATCGCCTCGCCGGAACGACCGGCCCGGCCGGTACGGCCGATACGGTGCACGTAATCTTCATCGACGTTCGGCAGCTCGAAGTTGACCACGTGTGGCAACTGGTCGATGTCCAGGCCACGGGCCGCGATGTCGGTGGCCACGAGGATGCGCACTTCGCCGGCCTTGAAATCGGCCAGGGCCTTGGTGCGAGCGTTCTGGCTCTTGTTGCCATGGATCGCCACGGCCGGCAGGCCATGTTTGTCCAGGTACTCGGCCAGGCGGTTGGCGCCGTGCTTGGTGCGGGTGAAGACCAGGACCTGTTCCCAGGCGCCGGCGGTAATCAGGTGCGCCAGCAGGGCACGCTTGTGGCTGGCCGCCAGGCGGAACACGCGCTGCTCGATCCGCTCGACCGTGGTGTTCGGCGGCGTGACTTCGATGCGCTCCGGGTTGTGCAGCAGCTTGCCGGCCAGGTCGGTGATGTCCTTGGAGAACGTCGCCGAAAACAGCAGGTTCTGGCGCTTGGCAGGCAGGCGGGCGAGAACTTTCTTCACGTCATGGACAAAGCCCATGTCGAGCATGCGGTCGGCTTCGTCCAGCACGAGGATTTCGACGTGGGACAAATCGACGCTGCCCTGGCCGGCCAGGTCCAGCAGGCGACCGGGGCAGGCCACCAGTACATCGACGCCACGGGACATGGCCTGGACCTGGGGGTTCATGCCAACGCCGCCAAAAATGCAGGCGCTGACGAACTTCAGGTCGCGAGCGTAGATCTTGAAGCTCTCGTGTACCTGGGCCGCCAGTTCGCGGGTGGGGGTCAGGACCAGTACGCGCGGTTGGCGCGGGCCATGACGCTGGGATTTGTCTGGGTGACCGTTAGGAAACAACCGCTCCAGGATCGGAAGGGCGAAACCGCCGGTTTTGCCAGTACCTGTCTGCGCCGCGACCATCAAGTCGCGACCTTGCAACACGGCGGGAATGGCC
Source organism: Pseudomonas sp. Z1-12 (assembly GCF_051132015.1). Lineage (NCBI taxonomy): Bacteria > Pseudomonadati > Pseudomonadota > Gammaproteobacteria > Pseudomonadales > Pseudomonadaceae > Pseudomonas > Pseudomonas sp. Z1-12. The sequence continues at coordinate 6,318,178 of NZ_CP071647.1, read as the reverse complement.
CGCTGTTGCACCGGGGTAGGCTGGGTATAGCCGGCGGCTTCGATGGCGCCGACTAAAGCCTCGGAGAGACCGAGGGAAGCAAAGGACATGAGTAATCCTGTTTTAGTGAGGGCCTGGCCCAATGGGATAGTCTTGCCGGGCGCGAATGACGCTCAACAAGAAGACGTCACCCCGTCCGGTCCTGCCGGGCCTCGAAGGCGGGTCCGGACAAGGCTCGCGCGGGCTGTAGGCTGCGCTGTAGCGGTGTCGGGATGCCTTTTGCAAGACCGGGCGTCCGGGCGTGAGCCTGGCGGGAAGGCCGGAGTATAACAGAGCAAACGCCGCGCGCCGCTTTCCTGCTGCTCAACGGTTTATTTCGGCACTGAACTGGCTGGGTGGGTGGTCTTCGCCAGGGGGCCCGCGCCGTAGCGGGCGCTCAGTTCGGCATAGGCCGGTTCACGCTTGAAACGCTTGAGTTCGGCACCGAAGCGTTGCACCAGCAAATCCATGCCGGCGTTGCGCCGCACCGCCAGGTATTGGCTTTGACGGCTCACCACCATAGGGTTTTCGGTGATCTGGTCGCCCAGTTGCATTTGTTCGAGCACATGGCGACCGACCCTGCGGTCGGTGATAAGCAGGTCGATCCGACCCAGTTGCAACTTGCCGAAGTTGGCTTCGTGGGTGGGCGCCGCTTCACGTCTGAACCGGGGCGACTCACTGAAGGCCTGGCTGTAAAGGTAGCCGGGCGAGGTACCCACCGTCAGGCCGGCCAGGTCATCGAGCGTGCGAAATGGGTGGGGCCGGGCGTTGGCGTAGAACATCACGAATTCCACGTCCGACAGCGGTTCGCTGGGATAAAGCAGCGTCGCATCGCGTTCATTGCTGTGGAAAATGTCCAGCGCGCCGTCCGCCAACCCTTGTTCGAGCATCGCCAGGCAACGCTTCCAGGGCAGGAACTGCCATTCCACGTCGATGCCCAGGCGCTTGAACACAATGGCCGTTGTTTCGTAGTCCAGGCCGAGCATCTTGCCGTTCTCTTCGTAGACATACGGGGCCCAGGGCTCGGTGACAATGCGCAACTTCTCGGCCTGGGCGGTCATGCTCAGGCACAAGAGAAGGAGGGTGGTCAGCAACTGGACAATGACGGGCATGGGCCTGAGGTTACGACGAGAGCTCATCAAATAGCTAGAGCGCTCTAGCTTGCGCCTTAGTTGCCTTTTGCCTGTCTTGGTTGCTCATGGGTGGCTTCGTGGCGTTCACCCGATGCGAACGCATCTGTTCAAGGCAGAAGGACCTCTGAATGAAAAAGGCCTTGGTTTTCGCCAAGGCCTCTTTGTACTACCGCATCAAGTCATTCAACGCGGCAGCTTGAGATTGTTCCATACCGCGAGGCTGGGCTCGGCCTGGTTAAGGGTATAGAAATGCAGCCCCGGTGCGCCGCCTTGCAACAAACGTTCGCACATTTGCGTGATGACGTCCTCGCCGAAGCGTTGGATGCTCGAGGAATCGTCGCCATAGGCTTCCAGCTGCTTGCGGATCCAGCGTGGGATTTCTGCACCGCATGCGTCGGAGAAACGCGCCAGCTTGCTGTAGTTGGTGATCGGCATGATGCCCGGCACGACCGGAATATCGACGCCCAGCTTGCGGATGCGTTCGACAAAGTAGAAATAACTGTCGGCGTTAAAGAAGTATTGGGTAATCGCGCTGTTGGCGCCGGCATTGGCCTTGCGGACGAAATTGTTGAGATCGTCTTCAAAGTTACGCGCTTGCGGGTGCATCTCCGGGTACGCAGCCACTTCAATGTGGAAGTGATCGCCGGTTTCTTCTCGGATGAAGTTCACCAATTCGTTGGCGTGGCGCAGCTCGCCGCTGGCCATGCCCATGCCCGACGGCAGGTCGCCACGCAGGGCAACGATGCGTTTGATGCCAGCGGCCTTGTACTGGGTCAACAGGCTGCGCAGGTCGTCCTTGCTGTCGCCGACGCAGGACAGGTGCGGAGCGGCCGGGACTTTGACTTCGCCTTCGAGCTGCAACACGGTGTTCAGGGTGCGGTCACGGGTCGAACCGCCGGCGCCATAGGTGCAGGAGAAGAAGTCGGGGTTGTAGCGGGCCAACTGACGAGCAGTGGCGATCAGTTTTTCATGCCCAGCATCGGTCTTTGTCGGGAAGAACTCGAAGCTGTAGCGACGGTCTTGGGACATGGTCATATCCTTGGAAACTCGTAAGCCGGAGAGGCCTGCACAAGCCTTGAGAGGCGGGCTTGTGTGGGAGCGAGCTTGCTCGCGATCAGTCTCACCTCGGTCTGGCAGCCAGATCGAGGTGCCTGCATCTCGAGCAAGCTCGCTCCCACAAAAAGCCTGCTCCCACAGGGAGCAGTGCCGATCAGTAGCGGTAAGCGTGCGGCTTGAACGGGCCTTCGACGGTGACGCCGATGTAGTCAGCCTGTTGCTTGGTCAGCTTGGTGACCACGCCGCCGAAACCGCGGACCATTTCCAGGGCCACTTCTTCGTCGAGTTTCTTCGGCAACACTTCCACGGTCAGGCGCTCGGCTTTCTGGGCTGGCGACAGGTCGGCGTATTTCTGGCCGAACAGGAAGATCTGGGCCAGGACCTGGTTGGCGAACGAGCCGTCCATGATGCGGCTTGGGTGACCGGTGGCATTGCCCAGGTTCACCAAGCGGCCTTCGGCCAGCAGGATCAGGTAGTCATCGTTCTGTGGATCGAAGCTGCCAGTGCCGGTGCGGTGCACCTTGTGGACCTGCGGCTTGACCTCTTCCCATGCCCAGTTCTTGCGCATGAAGGCGGTGTCGATTTCATTGTCGAAGTGGCCGATGTTGCAGACCACTGCGCGCTTCTTCAGGGCCTTGAGCATGTTGGCGTCGCAGACATTGACGTTGCCGGTGGTGGTCACGATCAGGTCGATCTTGCCCAGCAGCGCCTTGTCGATGCTGCCCTCGGTGCCGTCGTTGATCCCGTCGATGAACGGCGAAACCAGCTCGAAGCCGTCCATGCAGGCCTGCATGGCGCAGATCGGGTCGACTTCGGACACCTTGACGATCATGCCTTCCTGGCGCAGGGACTGGGACGAACCCTTGCCCACGTCACCGTAGCCGATCACCAGGGCCTGCTTGCCCGACAACAGATGGTCGGTGCCGCGCTTGATGGCGTCGTTGAGGCTGTGACGGCAGCCGTACTTGTTGTCGTTCTTGCTCTTGGTCACCGAGTCGTTGACGTTGATGGCCGGGATCTTCAGCTCGCCCTTGGCCAGCATGTCCAGCAGGCGGTGCACGCCGGTGGTGGTTTCTTCGGTCACGCCGTGGACTTTATCCAGCACGGCCGGGTATTTCTTGTGCAGCAGCTCGGTCAGGTCGCCGCCGTCGTCGAGGATCATGTTGGTGTCCCACGGCTGGCCATCCTTGAGGATGGTCTGCTCCAGGCACCACTCGTACTCTTGCTCGGTCTCGCCTTTCCAGGCGAATACCGGGATGCCGGCGGCGGCGATGGCGGCAGCGGCCTGGTCCTGGGTCGAGAAGATGTTGCAGGACGACCAGCGCACTTCGGCACCCAGGGCAACCAGGGTTTCGATCAGCACGGCGGTCTGGATGGTCATGTGGATGCAGCCGAGGATTTTTGCGCCCTTCAATGGCTGTTCGCCAGAGTACTTGCGGCGCAGACCCATCAGGGCTGGCATTTCGGATTCGGCGATGATGATTTCGCGACGGCCCCAGGCAGCCAGGGACATGTCGGCGACTTTGTAGTCGGTAAAAGCAGCAGGCGTGATGACAGCGCTCATGAAGAGCCTCCATTCGTAATGTATGCGAATGGGCGCCGTTGTGCGTTTAGTGTCCGTGCGGGTAGCCCCGTACAAACAACGCCCCATCCGAGCCTGACAGGTCGAGCCTGCTGCAGCGCCCCTCGGACAGGTGGCGGGAACGGTCCAAAGGGTGGACCGGTAAAGCGGAGGCGATTATAACGGGCTAATCGGATCTTCCAAAAGGGTTTCTGTCGGCAAATCGAAAATGCCGATGACCGTCATAGGGCCCGCGACATAGAGCTCGGCCGCGGGGTCTGCCATGATGCGGCAATCCATCGGCCAGACGCTCAGGAGTGATCATGAATTTCCACACCCGCAAATGGGTCAAGCCCGAAGACCTCAACCCCAACGGCACGCTGTTCGGCGGCAGCCTGTTGCGCTGGATCGACGAGGAGGCGGCGATCTATGCCATCGTCCAGCTCGGCAACCAGCGCGTGGTCACCAAGTACATCTCGGAAATCAATTTCGTCAGTGCTTCGCGCCAGGGCGACATCATCGAGCTGGGCATCACCGCCACTGAATTTGGTCGCACGTCCATCACCCTGACCTGCGAGGTTCGCAACAAAATCACCCGCAAGAGCATCCTGACCGTGGAGAAGATGGTCTTCGTCAACCTCGGCGAAGACGGCTTGCCCGCGCCTCATGGGCGGACCGAGATCAAGTACGTCAAGGATCAGTTCAAGGACGATGTCGTCGAGTGAGGTCGGCGGCGCTGCTATCGCGAGCAAGCTCGCTCCCACAGGTTATGCATGGGTTGCCACTGAACAGCGCTGGACGCCGCGTGTCGTAGGTACATCACGCCACGGCTTCAGGAGCTGTATGGACACCCACAAAGAAGGCAAGACCCCGGACCTTTCGGCTCAGGAGCAGCACGAAGTCGACCGTAACCAGCCGCCGCGGGCGGCCGTGCTGCATGAAATCATCCGCACCCAAGGCAATCTGGAGCTGGAGCGCAGCGTCGCCGCGCTGTGGTGGTCGGCGCTGGCGGCCGGGCTGACCATGGGCCTGTCCCTGATGGCGATGGGCTTGCTCAATTCTCGATTACCGGATCACGAAGGTTTCAAAGTGATCGCCAGTTTCGGTTACTGCGCAGGCTTTCTAGCGGTGATTCTCGCGCGCCAGCAATTGTTCACCGAAAACACCCTGACCGCCGTGCTGCCGATCATGAGCAAGCCGACTTTGGGCAATTTCGGTCGATTGTTCCGGTTATGGGGCGTGGTGCTGGTGGGCAACCTGTGCGGCACCTTGTTGGTGGCCTATGTGATGCTGCACCTGCCGATTTTTGACCGGCGCACCGATCTGGCCTTCCTGGAGATCGGGCGCAAGGTCATGGAGAACGACACTGGCCAGATGTTCGCCAAGGGCATCATTTCCGGTTGGATGATCGCCACCATGGTGTGGATGATTCCTTCCATGGAGAGCGCCAAGATGTGGATCATCATCCTGATCACCTACCTCATGGCGCTCGGGGACTTCACCCACATTGTCGTCGGCTCGGCCGAGGTGTCTTACCTGGTCTTTGCCGGGCAATTGTCCTGGGAAGACTTCTGGATGGTGTTCGCCGCGCCGACCCTGGCGGGGAACATCATCGGTGGCAGTTTTATTTTCGCCCTGATCAGCCACGCACAGGTGCGCAGCGAGACCAATACACCCCTCAGTCGGCAAGGCCTGCCGCCACGCCGCGATGACGACGCTGACGGTAAATAAAATACAACGCGGTCAGTACCGTCAGGCCGCCGACAGCCGCCCCGGCCCACGGCAGATCCGCCAGGTCGGCACCGCTGGCGACGACCAATCCACCCATCCAGGCCCCGGCCGCGTTGCCGAGATTGAACGCACTCTGATTCAACGTAGAGCCGAGGTTTGGGGCTTCGTGGGCCTGGTCGATGATCAGCAATTGCAGGATCGGGCACAGGGCGAAGGCGAAGACGCCCCACAGCACCAGCGTGATCGCCGCCGGGATCACCGACCGGCTGGTCTGGCTGAACGCGGCCAGCACCAGCACCACAGCCAAGGCCATGCCCACCAGCGCAGGCAGCAGGCGCCGGTCCGCCAGGCGTCCGCCAAGGAAGCTGCCCGCCGTCAGGCCGACACCGAACAACAGCAGCATGACGGTAATGCCATGGGGGCTGACACCGGTGATGTCCTGCAGGATCGGCGCGATGTAGGTGAACACGCTGAACAAACTGGTGGAGGCCAGCACGCTCATGCCCAGGGCGAGCAACACGTTGACCTTGCCCAGGACCTTGAACTCGCTGGCCAGGTTGGCTTTGTCCATGGGGATTTCCTTGGGCAGCCAGGCCCATTGGGCGACGGCGGCGATCACGCCGATGATCGAGACCGCCCAAAAGGTCGAGCGCCAGCCAGCGTATTGGCCCAGGGCCGTGCCCAACGGGACGCCCAGCACGTTGGCCAGGGTCAGGCCGGTGAACATCATGGCAATCGCCTGGGCCCGTTTGTTCGGCGCCACCAGCCCGGCCGCCACCACCGATCCAATGCCAAAGAATGCGCCGTGGCACAACGCAGTGATGACCCGGGCGGCCATCAGCGTGGTGTAGTTCGGCGCCAAGGCGCAGAGCACGTTGCCAAGGATAAACATCAGGGTCATGCCCAGCAGCGTGGCCTTGCGCGGCATGTTGGCGGTGCCGATCGCCAGGATCGGCGCGCCGAACACCACACCCAGGGCGTAGCCGGTGATCAGCAGCCCGGCCTGGGGAATGCTCACGGCCAGGTCCCGGGCGACATCGGGCAACAGGCCCATGATGACGAATTCAGTCGTGCCGATGCCAAAAGCGGCAACGGCCAAAGCAAGCAAGGCGAGTGGCATGCGCAAGGTCTCTGTCTGTAGTCTTGACGCCCGGATCAGGCATACGCATGCCGGCGCCCCGGTTCGAGTGAACGGGACAACAGCAAAATTATTGGTATTGGTGTATGCGCAACTGAGTGCGGCGTGATCGGTTTGCAGTATAAACGGCTGCGGATGGATGGCGAATCAATTCTCTGGACGGAATAAGGAGCGTGCCGTGCTTGCGACGGCCTTGGTATTGGTAGCGGCGCTGTTGCATGCGGCATGGAATACGCTGATCAAGTTCAGTGGCGAGCGTTTGCTGGTGGTGGCGTGCATGGACAGCGTCGCCCTGCTGTTCGTCGCGTTGGCCCTGGGTTTCGTGGCATGGCCGCCATTGGAAATCTGGCCGTGGATCCTGGCGTCGGCGGCGTTCGAGCTGTTGTACCGTTATTTGCTGATCCAGGCTTATCGGGTCGGTGACCTGGGGTTGGTCTATCCCCTGATGCGCGGCCTGTCGCCGCTGGTGGTGCTGGCCCTGACGTTTATTTTCGCCGGTGAAGCCCTGACGACCCAGCAGGTCATCGGTATCTTGCTGATCCCGTTCGGCATGCTTTGCCTGTTGTGGCAGGGCGGTGGCGGCGACCGGCTGCCTTGGTCGATGCTGCCGGTGGTGGCGCTGATCGGCCTGTGCATCGGCTGCTACACCTTTATCGACGGGCATGCTTTGCGGCGTTGGTCCCATCCGCTGGATTACCTGGTCTGGGTCACGCTGCTCAGCGCCTGGCCGTTCCCGTTACTGGCGCTGGTGAGCAAGCGGCCGGCGTTCATGCGGTTCTGGCGCGAACAGTGGCGACTGGGATTGGCGGTCGGGTTCTGCGTATTGTTCAGCTACGCTCTGGTGCTGTGGGCCATGCAACTGGGCTCGATCGCCGAAGCGGCGGCGCTGCGGGAGATCAGCGTGATCCTGGTTGTGCTCTTTGGCATGCGCTACCTTAAAGAACCTTTTGGCCGGCCACGGCTCTTAGCCTGCGGGCTGGTGCTGATTGGCATGCTGGTGATGAAATCCTGACCGGCGCCTGATGCTCGATTCTGTATAAAACTCAAAAAGGAAAACGCGGTATGACGGTTGCCCTGTGGTGTGTGTTGATTGCTTTTCTCCTGCCTTACCTGTGTGTCGGGATCGCCAAGGCCGGTGGCAGATACCGGTTGCAGGATAACCATGACCCACGGGACTTTCTGGATTCCCTCGAAGGCGCGCCCCGACGTGCCTTCGCCGCGCAACTGAACAGCTTTGAAATCAGCCCGTTCTTTGCCGCCGCCGTGATCGTCGCTCACCTGGCCGGGAATGCCGAACTGGTCACCATCAACGTGTTGGCGGTGCTGTTCATCACCAGTCGCTTGCTCTACATCATTTGCTATCTGGCGGACTGGGCGATTCTGCGGTCGCTGGTGTGGTTCGTGGGGGTTGGGTTGGTCTTGAGTTTCTTCTTTGTTTCGGTCTGAGCCTGGTTTGGATTTTCAGTGATCGTTCCGGCCTCATCGCGAGCAAGCTCGCTCCCACAGTTGGTCTTTAGTGAATACATGTCTTGTGTACACACCCGATCCAATGTGGGAGCGAGCTTGCTCGCGATGGGGCCGGGACAATCACCACATCTCTTCAGGGATTGGCGGCATTCGCCACCTGTGGCACTGACGGCAACGCCATGCCCTTGGGCCAGAGCATCCAGATCTGGCCCTGTTGCTTCATGTCCCCGGCCAACTGTCCGGCCGCCTCGCCGGTGCCCCAGAACAGGTCCGCCCGCACTTCGCCGGTGATTGCACCGCCGGTGTCCTGGGCGGCGACGGGCCGGTTCAGTACGCTGCCGTCGGGGCGCGTAGTGGATAGCCACAACAGGCTGCCCAGTGGAATCACCTTGCGGTCCACCGCCACGCTGTAGCCGGCGGTCAGCGGTACATTCAGCGAACCACGTGGGCCTTCATTGCTGTCGGGGTTGCGGTTGAAGAACACGTAGCTGGGGTTGCTGCCGAGCAACTCGGGAATGCGGTTCGGGTTGGCCTTGGCCCAGGCACTGATAGTGCCCATGGTCACGTCTTCCTTTTTCAGCTCACCCTGTTCGACCAGCCAGCGGCCGATGGGGCGGTAAGGGTGGCCGTTCTGGTCGGCATAACCGATGCGCAGTTGGCGGCCATCAGCGAGCTGAATGCGCCCTGAACCCTGGATTTGCAGGAACTGCAGGTTCATGGGGTCGGTCAGCCAGGCAATGACCGGTGCCTTCACCCCGTTGGTTTCGATGGTGGCTGCATCGTCGTACGGCTTGAGCACCCGGCCTTCGAGGCGTCCGCGCAGGCGTTTGCCCTTGAGCTCAGGGTAGATGCTGTCCAGCGACACAATGATCATGTCTTCCGGCACGCCGTAAACCGGGATATTCGCCGTGGCGGTCTGGGTGAGGCTGCCGGGGTAGACCGGTTCGTAATAGCCGGTAATCAGGCCGTTGGGGCTGTTGTCCCCCGAGCGCAGGCCATAGACGTCCAGGTTTTGTTTCAGGAAGCTGCGTACCGCCACAGCCGTCTGCGGCACGTTGGCCGCCGCCGCGCAGGTCGCGCCCCACACCGCGTCGGCCTTGAGCCTGGTGCATGCGCTACGCCAGGAACCGAAACCGGCCAGCAGGTCTGCGTCGGACACCGTTGGCAACGCCTCCCAGGGGGCGCTGACGTAGGTGGCGAGGGCGTGGGTCTGCGGTTCCTCGACCTTTTCACCGCGGTTGCAACCGGCCAACAGGGCGATCAGCGGTAGGGTCAATGCCAGGCCTTTGTGCCAGGGCTTGATGCGGCTGTTCATGAAGATTTCCTTTGCAGCCATTCGAACACTGTCAGGTGCTCGAACAACCCGTATTGTTGATAGGGGCATTGGTCTTTACCGGTGATCCGAGGATACTAATCGCCGTTTCCTGTCCCGAGGCCAAGATGTTTGTAAAACGATTTTCCATGGCCATGCTGGCCTGTCTGATGTTGTCTGCCTGTGGCGGCGTCGATCCCAATTCCCCCCTGGGCCAGCGCAAGACGATCTTCAAGCAGATGCTCAAGACCAACGAAGAACTGGGCGGTATGTTGCGTGGCCGAGTACCGTTTGACGGCGCACGTTTCGCCGAGGGGGCGGCACAACTGGACCAACTGTCCCGTGAGCCGTGGAAACACTTCCCACAAGTACGCGAGCAAGACCACACCAGCGCCCGGGATGAAGTCTGGCAAAAACAGGCGCGCTTCCAGGAGCTGGCCCGCAACCTTGAAGCAGCCACCGGTGAGTTGGTGATCGTCAGCAAGGTCCAGCCCTACCGGGCCAGCAACCTGGGGCCGGCGGTGCAGAAGGTCGAGGATGCGTGCAGTGCCTGTCATAAAGAGTTTCGGGATTATTGATGGTGGAGCAGCTGCAAGCTTCAAGCTGAAAGCTGCAAGTGTGGCGTTTTGAACTTGCAGCTTGCAGCTAGAAACTTGCAGCTAGAACCTACTTATCCAACTCATCCACCGCTTCCTGCAGCTCCTTGCGGGAGGCCGCCAGCTTGTCCTTGCGCTTGTTGATCCGCTCGGCATCGCCTTTCTTCATGGCCTTTTCCAGGTCGGCCTGGCGTCGGCTGACCTCGTGCTTGGCATCGAGCACCTTGTTTTCCCGCTCCTTGCGCAAGGAGGCATCGGTGCAATGGGTGGTGACTTCGTTCAACGCAGTTTCCAGACCCGCCTGTTGATCCTGGTTGCCGCGGGACTTGGCCTGTTCGATCTGGTTGATGATGCCCTGGCGCTTGGCCGCGCAACCGGTGAGTTCCGGGGTTTGCTCGTCCGCCATCAAAGGGGCGGCCATGGCGCTGCACAAGAGCAGCAGGGCAGCGGGGGACAGGAAATTCATAGCAACTCCGTAAAAAATCGCGAGCGGTCGGTGCAGATGCGCTGTTGGAACGCATGCTTGCCCCTTGGGTTCAACCGCACGGGGGTCGGATTAAAAACCGTCGACCCCGGCGGTGCGTAATTCGTCACTCAAGGCCAGTACCTGCGGGTCGCGAAAAAAGGCGCTCAATTGCGCGGCGCGTCCCGGTCCGATGCCGGCTTCGGCTTGCCATTGTTCGGTACTGCGTTCGGCCAGCTTCTGCCACGGCCCTTCCAGTCGTGCCTGACCGCTGGGCGGCAGGCCCAAGGCCTTGAGCCATTGTCCGAAAGGGCGTTGTCGGGCGCTGTCCAGGCTGGCGAGCAGGCGGGCGCTACTGCGCTCGCCGAAGCCGCCAATGTTAGCAAGCTCGGCGGCATCGAGGGTCAACCAATCCAGTAATCCGTTGAGTCGATCGGCAGCCAGGAGTTTTTCCCAGGTGCCGGGGCCGACATGGGGCAGGGCAAGCCCGTGCTTGCCGCTGAGCCAGTTCAGGCGTGCGAGGAATTGGCTTTCACAACCGGGCGTCGCTTGCCAGCAACTCAAGAAGTGATGATCGCTCGCCGTGGGGGCATTGACGTCCTGGCGTTCGAGGCTACGCAGTACCACTTCGTCGAGGCGTGGGATGGTCAGCCCGGCCAGGCTGATGGCGACCCGGTCGCCGGGGCGGATGTCCATCTCCTCCCAGCGCCTGAGAGAGCTGACGCTCACCCGGCGAATCCACCGGTCGTCGAGCCGGATGCGTTCAAGCTCCAATACGGGGGTGATACGCCCGGTACGACCGACCTTGAAGTGCACCTTGCGCACTTCGGCCAAAGCCTGGGCAAACGGATATTTCCAGGCCACGCTCCAGAACGGCGCCCTGGCCTGCCAGCGGTCGGCGGGTGGGCGGCGGCTCTGGCGCAGAACGATTCCGTCGCTGGCGAAGGGCAGCGGTGTGCGATACCAATGGTCGCGCCACTGCAGGGCATCGGCCAATGCCCGGACGGGCTGGTGGTAGTCGCGGGTGTCGGCGAAACCCAGTGCGTTCAGCCCAGTCATCCGTTCGGGCAGGGTGGCGGGCCCTTCAGGCCAGTCCCAGACAAACAGGCCGATGGAGGATGCCTCCTGCGTCGTCAAACTGCTGCGCGCCATCAAGCCCGCCACGGTTGCACGGGCGTTCAGGCTGCCGCTGCGGGCTTGGACATGCGCCTCCAGGCGCCAGTACAACTCACCCTGGACCACCTGGTCCACGGGCTGGCGCAGTTGTTGCGGGATGGCGTCGATCTTGCGCGCATTTGTGGTCCAGTCATGCCCCAGGATGCCATCGCCGCGGCTGATCGCCTGGTGCAGGCGGCCCTTGCGGTAAACCAGGGAGACCGCCACGCCATCGACTTTCGGCTGCGCCCAGACATCCTCCCGACCCTGCAGCCAAGCCTCCACGGCGTCGGCATCCTTGAGCTTTTCCAGGCCAGTATGGACGATGGGGTGTGGCACCTTTCCGCCCGCCGAGCGCAGGGGATCATCGGGCGCCGCGAGATGGAAGCAACCGCGCCATTGGCCCAACTGGTTGCGGGACTGGTCATAAAGCTCATCGGCCACCAGCGTCTGGCCGAGGCGATGGTAACTGTCGTCCCAGGTGTCGATCTGCTGTTGCAGTGCGGCGATCTCGGCCTGGGCACGTTCAACAGGCCAGTCGGGACAGGGCGCAGCAACCGCGGGAATAGCAATGAAGACGAGGCAGGCGAGGGCATGCAGGTACGATGGCATCGAAGCATCCTTGCTTGGTTGAGTACCTCAAGGCTAGTCAGTGTCTTGATCGTTGCGAGGCCTGGAGCGTTACCGGATTTTGCGGCGACTGATGGCTAAATCGCGGCGGTACAGTCCGACGCGATTTAGCCGCGCAACTGTCCCTTGAACCCCCCGATGACCGGTGCAGAATGAACCTTCGATCCGCCTCCGCCTGGAACGCTCGAATGGACCTGTCGACCCTCGCTGTTTTCATTCCGGCCTGCTTTGCGCTGAACATGGCGCCAGGGCCGAACAACCTGCTCTCCATCAGTAACGCCTCGCGTTACGGCTTCGTCCGGGCGTGCGGCGGCGGTGTCGGTCGGTTGCTGGCGTTTGCAATCATGATCGCCCTGGCGGCGGTGGGGCTCACCGCTGTGCTGCACACCTCGGAGTTGCTGTTCCTGGGGATCAAGCTCGTCGGTGCCGGTTACCTGTTCTACCTGGCCGTACAGTTGTGGCGGGCCCAGCCTGAGGCCGACAACGAAGCCGGGCTCGCCTCGATGAGCCGAGCCGGCCTGGCACGCCAGGAGTTCCTGGTGGCGATCGGGAATCCGAAGGCGATCCTGTTGTTTACTGCGTTCCTGCCGCAATTCGTCGACCGTACCGGCACCGTTACCCAACAATTCGCCGTGCTGGGTGGCTTGTTCCTGGTGCTGGAGTGCATCGCCATCGGGCTGTATTGCTACATGGGCATTTACGCACGGCGGCTGTTTGCCCGGCCCAGCGGTAAGCGCCTGTTCAATCGGATGTGTGCAGGACTGCTCGCCAGTGCGGCTTCGTTTTTGCTGGTGGCACGGCGATCGTGAACATTGCGCTAAGCCTTTGTGGCGAGGGAGCTTGCTCCCGCTGGGGTGCGAAGCGCCCCCTCTAACCATCAGGCGCACTGGTTTCCCCGGAGGACTGATTGGGGCTGCTGCGCAGCCCAGCGGGAGCAAGCTCCCTCGCCACAAAGGCATGAAAACCCAAAGGCATGAAAAAGCCCCTGGCGACCGAGTCGCCAGGGGCTTTTTTACAGGCGGGTATTACAGGCCGGCAGCGGCGCGCAGGGCGTCGGCGCGGTCGGTTTTTTCCCAGGTGAACGTAGTGAAGGTGTCGTCACCCACGGTCTTGGTCTGTGGCGTGCGACCGAAGTGGCCGTAGGCAGCAGTGTCCTGGTACATCGGGTGCAGCAGGTCGAGCATCTTGGTGATGGCGTATGGACGCAGGTCGAACACTTCACGGACCAGGTTGATGATCTTGTCATCGCCGATCTTGCCGGTGCCGAAGGTATTCAGCGAAATCGACGTAGGCTGGGCCACGCCAATGGCGTAGGACACCTGGATCTCGCAACGCTCGGCCAGGCCGGCGGCCACGATGTTCTTGGCGACATAACGACCGGCGTAAGCGGCCGAGCGGTCAACCTTGGAAGGGTCTTTGCCGGAGAACGCGCCGCCGCCGTGACGGGCCATGCCGCCGTAGCTGTCGACGATGATCTTGCGACCGGTCAGGCCGCAGTCGCCCACCGGGCCGCCGATGATGAACTGGCCGGTCGGGTTGATGTGGAACTGGGTGTCCTTGGACAGCAATTCGGCAGGCAGCACGTGCTTGACGATCAGTTCCATCACGCCTTCGCGCAGGTCTTTGTAGGACACATCAGGGTTGTGCTGGGTCGACAGGACGACAGCGTCGATGCCGACCACCTTGCCGCCTTCGTAACGGCAGGTCACCTGGGACTTGGCGTCCGGGCGCAACCACGGCAGCAGGCCGGATTTACGGGCCTCGGCCTGGCGCTGGACCAGCTGGTGCGAGAAGGTGATCGGGGCTGGCATCAGCACGTCGGTCTCGTTGCTGGCGTAGCCGAACATCAGGCCCTGGTCGCCGGCGCCCTGGTCTTCTGGCTTGGCCCGATCAACGCCCTGGTTGATGTCGGGGGACTGCTTGCCGATGATGTTCATCACGCCGCAGGTCGCGCCGTCGAAGCCGACGTCGGAGCTGTTGTAGCCAATGCCCAGGATGACGTCGCGGACGATCTGTTCCAGGTCGACCCAGGCCGAGGTGGTGACTTCGCCGGCGATGATCGCCACGCCCGTTTTCACCAGAGTCTCGCACGCCACGCGGGCGAACTTGTCTTCAGCAATGATGGCGTCCAGCACCGCATCAGAAATCTGGTCGGCGATTTTGTCCGGATGCCCTTCAGACACGGACTCGGAGGTGAAAAGGGAGTATTCGCTCATCTCGATGTTTTCCTACAAGTTACCGTTGGTGAGTGTCGCCAGTGGCCGCTGAAAGTGGCGAACCTGGATCTGGAAACCATTACGTAAGCCTATATAGAGGCTTTCCCCGGGCACGAGGCCCGCTGTGGTGGCCCAGCGGGCCAGGTCGTCTTGTTCAAAGCCGAGCCAGAGATCGCCGCAGGCTTCCCTGGCCCAACTCTGGTTGTGGCTGCATAACTCGGTTACCAGCAGGCTGCCGCCCGGTTGCAGCAGGCCGGCCATGTGCTTGAGTGCTTCGGCCGGCGCGGCGAAATGATGCAGCACCATATTCAATACAACGCAGTCAGCCTGCAGGTTCATGCCATCCAGTGCATCGGCCAGTTGCAGGCGGACGTTAGCCAGGGCCTCGCGCTCACAGACCTGGCGCGCCAGTTCGAGCATGGCCGGGCTGTTGTCCAGCGCCGTTACTTGGCTGAAGCGTCGCGCCAGCTCCGGCAGGAACGCACCGTCGCCGGGGCCGACTTCGATCGCCGTGGCCGTGGGCTCGAAGCTCAATTTATCGAGCAGTGCCACGACGCTTTCGCGGTATTGCGGCAGTCCGGCGATCAGGTCTTGCTGGGCGCGAAACTTCTCGGCGACCCGTGCGAAGAAGTCCTGGCTGGCAGCGGCCCGTTGGCCGTGGACCTGGGCGATGCGAGCCTGCACGTCGCTCGGCAGGGCCAGCGCGTCCACTTCGTCCAGCAGCGCTGCGTGCAGCTTGCCGCCCAACAGGTCGGTGTGGGGCAGGGCGCGGCGATAGAAGATGGCGTTGCCTTCCCGGCGAGTCGCCACCAGGTCGGCCTGGGCCAGGACCTTGAGGTGGTGGCTCATGCCGGACTGACCGATGCCGAAGATCTGCGCCAGTTCCAGCACGCCGAACGAATCGTTGGCCAGGGCGCGCAAAACATTGAGCCGCAACGGATCGCCGCCGGCCTTGCAAAGGGCCGCCAGCTCATCGCAGTCGTCATGGCGAATGGTGGGCGCGGGTAAGTTCATGAGCGGCAGTCTAGTGAGGGGTTTGGATCGCCGCAAGGTCAATATCAAAAAGTTTTGATATTGCTGGATAAATGGCACTTCCCAACCCGTGCTTGACTCTACAACCCATCAGCGGAAAGGTTTCACCTGGCGAATGCGACTTTATCCACCGGAAAAACGCTCATGGATGACTATCTGTCATTGCCCCGGGGCGGGTGGGTGAGGGAAAATGCTCGCCTTTTTCAGTTTCGTTTTATTCATTCTCGATTCAATACCCGCAGGAGAACAGCGATGCCCAGCCGTCGTGAGCGTGCCAATGCCATTCGTGCCCTCAGCATGGATGCCGTGCAGAAAGCCAACAGCGGCCATCCCGGTGCCCCCATGGGTATGGCGGATATCGCCGAGGTGCTTTGGCGCGACTACCTCAAGCACAGCCCGAGCAACCCAGCCTTCGCCGACCGTGACCGTTTCGTACTGTCCAACGGTCACGGCTCGATGTTGATCTACTCGCTGCTGCACCTGACCGGCTATGACCTGTCGATCGATGACCTGAAGAACTTCCGCCAGTTGCACAGCCGCACCCCGGGCCACCCGGAATACGGCTACACCCCGGGCGTGGAAACCACCACCGGTCCATTGGGCCAGGGCCTGGCCAACGCCGTGGGTTTTGCCCTGGCGGAAAAAGTCCTGGCCGCGCAGTTCAACCGCCCTGGTCATAACGTCGTCGATCACCATACCTACGTGTTCCTGGGTGATGGCTGCATGATGGAAGGCATTTCCCATGAAGTCGCCTCCTTGGCCGGCACCCTGGGCCTGGACAAGCTGATCGCGTTCTACGACGACAACGGCATCTCCATCGACGGCGAAGTCGAAGGCTGGTTCACCGATGACACCCCCAAGCGCTTCGAAGCCTACAACTGGCTGGTGATCCGCAACGTCGACGGCCACGATCCGGAAGAGATCAAGATTGCCATCGAGACGGCTCGCAAGAGCACCCAGCCGACCCTGATCTGCTGCAAGACCACCATCGGTTTCGGCTCGCCGAACAAGCAGGGCAAGGAAGACTGCCACGGCGCGCCACTGGGCGCCGAGGAAATCGCCCTGACCCGCGCTGCGCTGAAGTGGAGCCATGGCCCGTTCGAAATCCCGGCCGACATCTATGCCGAATGGGATGCCAAGGAAAAAGGCCGCGCCCTCGAAGCCGAGTGGGACCAGCGTTTCGCTGCCTATTCCGCCGAATTCCCTGAGCTGGCCAACGAGCTGGTGCGTCGCCTCAGCGGCGAGTTGCCGGCCGATTTCGCCGAAAAAGCCTCGGCGTACATCGCTGAAGTCGCCGCCAAGGGCGAAACCATCGCCAGCCGCAAGGCCAGCCAGAACACCCTGAACGCCTTCGGCCCGTTGCTGCCGGAACTGCTGGGCGGTTCGGCCGACCTGGCCGGTTCCAACCTGACCCTGTGGAAAGGCTGCAAAGGCGTCAGCGCCGAAGACGCCAGCGGCAACTACATGTACTACGGCGTTCGTGAGTTCGGCATGAGCGCGATCATGAACGGTGTCGCGCTGCACGGCGGCCTGGTGCCTTACGGCGCGACCTTCCTGATGTTCATGGAATACGCCCGCAACGCCGTGCGCATGTCGGCGTTGATGAAAAAACGCATCCTGTATGTGTTCACCCATGACTCCATCGGCTTGGGCGAAGACGGCCCGACGCACCAGCCGATCGAGCAACTGGCGAGCCTGCGTTGCACGCCGAACCTGGACACCTGGCGTCCCTGCGATGCCGTGGAATCGGCGGTGGCCTGGAAATACGCCCTCGAGCGTAACGACGGCCCGTCGGCACTGATCTTTTCGCGCCAGAACCTGCAGCACCAGAACCGCGGTGCCGACCAGATCGGCGACATCGCGCGCGGCGGCTACGTGCTCAAGGATTGCATTGGCGAGCCTGAACTGATCCTGATTGCCACCGGTTCCGAAGTCGGCCTGGCCGTCCAGGCCTATGACAAGCTGACCGAGCAGGGCCGCAACGTACGTGTAGTGTCCATGCCGTGCACCAGCGTGTTCGACGCCCAGGATGCCGGTTACAAGCAAGCGGTGTTGCCGCTGCAGGTCAGCGCGCGGATCGCCATCGAGGCTGCCCATGCCGACTACTGGTACAAGTACGTGGGCCTGGAAGGCCGCGTGATCGGCATGACCACCTACGGCGAATCGGCACCTGCGCCGGCGCTGTTCGAGGAATTCGGTTTCACCCTGGAAAACATCCTGGGTCAGGCGGAAGAGCTGCTGGAAGACTGATCTGTAAAAGGTTGTGTGTGCTGACGCCATCGCGAGCGAGCTCGCTCCCACAAGGATCTCCACCGATCCTGTGGGAGCGAGCTTGCTCGCGATAGCGGTGGTGCAGGCAATGCTGGTCTTAACGGATTCACCCGATCAGAGAACCCCCATGCCCCAACCGCGTCCCTACAAAGTTGCACTCAACGGCTACGGCCGGATTGGTCGTTGCGTCTTGCGTGCGTTGTTCGAGCGAGGGGCCAAGGCCGGTTTCGAAATCGTGGCGATCAACGACCTGGCCGACATGGCCAGCATCGAATACCTGACACGCTTTGACTCTACCCACGGCCGGTTCCCCGGTGAAGTGCGGGTCGAGGGCGATTGTCTGCATATCAATGGTGATTGCGTGAAAGTCCTGCGCAGCGCCACCCCCGAAGGCATCGATTGGGCGTCCCTGGGCGTCGATCTGGTGCTGGAATGCTCCGGCGCCTATAACACTCGCGACGATGGCCTGCGCTTCATCGCCGCCGGTGCGCCACGGGTATTGTTTTCCCAGCCGATGGCCAGCGAAGCGGACGTCGACGCCACCATCGTCTATGGTGTGAACCAGGATTGCCTGAGCGGTGAAGAGCTGCTGGTGTCCAACGCGTCCTGCACCACCAACTGCGGCGTGCCGCTGTTGCGCCTGCTGGATCAGGCCATCGGCCTGGAATATGTGTCGATCACCACCATCCACTCGGCGATGAACGACCAGCCGGTGATCGATGCCTATCATCACGAGGACTTGCGCCGCACCCGTTCGGCGTTTCAGTCGGTGATTCCGGTGTCCACTGGTCTGGCGCGCGGCATCGAACGGCTGCTGCCGGAACTTGCCGGGCGAATTCAGGCCAAAGCCGTGCGGGTGCCGACGGTCAACGTGTCCTGCCTCGACATTACGATGCAGACCGTGAGCGATACCGACGCCACCGAGGTCAACCGAATCCTGCGCGAAGCCGCCACCTGCGGCCCGCTCAAAGGCCTCCTGGCCTACACCGAGTTGCCTCACGCCAGCTGTGATTTTAATCATGACCCCCATTCGGCCATTGTCGATGCCAGCCAGACCCGTGTTTCCGGGCCGCGGCTTGTGAACATCCTGGCCTGGTTCGACAACGAATGGGGGTTCGCCAACCGAATGCTGGACGTTGCCGAGCATTACCTGCAAGCCGCTTCGAAAAAACCTGCTCTCTAAACAGTTACCCAGGAATTGCGACCCATGACCGTGTTGAAGATGTCCGACCTCGATCTGCAAGGTAAGCGCGTACTGATCCGCGAAGACCTCAACGTCCCCGTCAAGGACGGTGTTGTCACCAGCGACGCGCGTATCCTGGCTTCGCTGCCGACCATCAAGCTGGCCTTGGAAAAAGGCGCGGCCGTGATGGTTTGCTCCCACCTGGGCCGTCCGACCGAAGGCGAGTTCTCGGCGGAAAACAGCCTCAAGCCTGTGGCTGACTACCTGAGCAAGGCCTTGGGCCGCGAAGTGCCGCTAGTGGCCGATTACCTGGGCGGCGTCGACGTCAAGGCCGGCGACGTGGTGCTGTTCGAAAACGTGCGCTTCAACAAGGGCGAGAAAAAGAACGCCGACGAACTGGCCCAGCAATACGCCGCCCTGTGCGACGTGTTCGTGATGGACGCCTTTGGCACCGCCCACCGCGCCGAAGGCTCGACCCATGGCGTGGCGAAGTTCGCCAAAGTCGCCGCCGCAGGTCCCTTGCTGGCCGCCGAACTGGACGCATTGGGCAAGGCCCTGGGTTCGCCGGCCCAGCCAATGGCTGCCATTGTGGCCGGCTCCAAGGTTTCCACCAAACTGGACGTGCTCAATAGCCTGAGCCAGGTCTGCAACCAGTTGATCGTGGGCGGCGGCATCGCCAACACCTTCCTGGCTGCTGCCGGTCACCCGGTTGGCAAATCCTTGTACGAGCCAGACCTGCTGGACACGGCTCGGGAAATCGCCGCCAAGGTCAGCGTACCGTTGCCGGTGGACGTGGTCGTGGCCAAGGAATTCGCTGAAAGCGCCACCGCCACCGTCAAGCTGATCGCCGACGTGGCCGACGATGACATGATCCTCGACATCGGCCCGCAAACCGCAGCCAACTTCGCCGAACTGCTGAAATCCTCCCAGACGATCCTGTGGAACGGTCCGGTTGGCGTGTTCGAGTTCGACCAGTTCGGCAACGGCACCAAGGTGCTGGCCCAAGCCATCGCTGAAAGCGCGGCGTTCTCCATCGCCGGTGGCGGCGACACCCTGGCGGCCATCGATAAATATGGCGTGGCCGCACAGATCTCCTACATTTCCACCGGTGGCGGCGCGTTCCTCGAATTCGTCGAAGGCAAAGTGCTGCCTGCCGTGGAAGTCCTGGAAAGCCGGGCCAAGGCCTGACGCTGCGTTGACCAGGCAAAGGAGTGTTCTGATGGTCAAGACGTTCACGTTGCTGCTGGCGGCGACGATGCTGGTGGCTTGCTCAAGCAGCCCGGAGGCCCCGGCCCCGCAAACCGGCACGCCGACGCCCGAAGAAGGCTGTTACCAGGCCGACTGGCAAGCCGAGACCAATCCGGTGCTGAACAAGCGTTCCGGACCGGACGGCCTGGACAAATACGAGACGCAAACCCCGGCCAAGGAACATGGTTGTCCTTGACGGGTCTGACACTTAACTCATGGCGGGCGGCACGTGCCGTCCGTCGAGGAACACGGATGAAAGGCTTGATCGCCGTCGTGGCGTTGGCATTGCTGGCCGGTTGTTCGCAACTGGGTTTCTTGCAGTCGTCCGAACCTGTTTCAGAGGGCTGGACAAGCTGGACCTGTGACAGCGAGGCCAAAGTGCTCTGGCGTTACACCGATGCCGCACGCAAGGAAGTCGATGTACGCCTGGGCGGCGCCGATAAGGTGTATCGCCTCACGCTGGAGCCGGGCGCCGAAGGTTCGCTGTACAGCGACGACATGCTGGCGTTCCACGTCAAGGGTGAGGAAGGCCTGGTGTACTGGGTCGCCACCAATGACTTGATTGGGCGTGGCTGCAAGGCGCAGTGACAGGATTGATCTGATTCACCGAGATCTGAACGTGGACGCAGATCCATTGTGGGAGCGAGCTTGCTCGCGATAGCGGTCTATCAGGCAGCAGTCATGTTGCATGTGCCGCCCTCATCGCGAGCAAGCTCGCTCCCACAAGGACCGCGTCAATATTTGGATTTAGCGATACCGAACACGCAGCTCGGGCCAACCCCCGATCCGCAATGACTTGAATAGCCGCCGCCGCTCCGGCAGGCTGGCACGATTAACGACCCTCGACCGGGAGAGAGACACAATGGCACTTATCAGCATGCGTCAGATGCTGGACCACGCAGCCGAGTTCGGCTACGGCGTTC
This sequence comes from Pseudomonas sp. Z1-12, assembly GCF_051132015.1. Taxonomy (NCBI): domain Bacteria; kingdom Pseudomonadati; phylum Pseudomonadota; class Gammaproteobacteria; order Pseudomonadales; family Pseudomonadaceae; genus Pseudomonas; species Pseudomonas sp. Z1-12. The sequence goes on along the minus strand of NZ_CP071647.1, from coordinate 6,297,045 downwards.
CAGCCTTTAACGTCAACAACCTTGAGCAGATGCGCGCCATCATGGAAGCCGCTGACAAGACTGACTCTCCGGTGATCGTCCAGGCTTCGGCTGGCGCCCGCAAATACGCCGGCGCGCCATTCCTGCGTCACCTGATCCTGGCGGCGATCGAAGAATTCCCGCACATCCCGGTGTGCATGCACCAGGACCACGGCACCAGCCCGGACGTCTGCCAGCGTTCCATCCAACTGGGCTTCAGCTCGGTAATGATGGACGGTTCCCTTGGCGAAGACGGCAAGACCCCGACCGACTACGAATACAACGTACGCGTCACCCAGCAAACCGTCGCCATGGCCCATGCCTGCGGCGTCTCGGTGGAAGGTGAGTTGGGTTGCCTGGGTTCACTGGAAACCGGCATGGCCGGTGAAGAAGACGGTATCGGCGCCGAAGGCGTGCTCGACCACAGCCAAATGCTGACCGACCCGGAAGAAGCTGCGGATTTCGTCAAGAAAACCCAGGTCGACGCCCTGGCCATCGCCATCGGCACCAGCCACGGTGCCTATAAGTTCACCAAGCCGCCTACCGGTGACGTGCTGGCCATCGACCGCATCAAGGAAATCCACAAGCGCATTCCCAACACTCACCTGGTGATGCACGGTTCTTCTTCGGTTCCGCAAGAGTGGCTGGCGATCATCAATCAGTACGGTGGTGACATCAAGGAAACCTACGGCGTGCCGGTTGAGGAGATCGTCGAGGGCATCAAGTACGGCGTGCGCAAGGTCAACATTGACACTGACCTGCGTTTGGCTTCAACCGGTGCCATGCGTCGGTTGATGGCGACCAATCCTAGCGAGTTTGATCCGCGTAAGTTCTTTGGCGCGACTGTGACGGCGATGCGGGATGTTTGTATTGCGCGTTATGAAGCGTTTGGTACGGCGGGTAATGCTTCTAAGATCAAGCCGATCTCTCTGGAGGCTATGTATCAGCGGTATTTGAAGGGTGAGTTGAACGCTAAGGTTAATTGATGGTTTAGCGTTGTTAGAAAACCCGCAGTGATGCGGGTTTTTTTATGGGGGGGATTTGGGTGTATATCCGTTTTTTGGGTTACGGCTGCTTAGGGTTCCGCCCTGACGGCGGGTCACTTTTGAAGAGCCCGGAAGCCGGCCCAGTCAAAAGTAACCAAAACGCTTTTGCCCCACCACTCGGTGCCTCGCTAGGGCTCGGCATGCCCTCACTCCGGCATTGCTCCGTGGGCCGCCGCGAAGGGCCATCCATGGCCCAGCGCGGCTATCCCGGCATCCATGCCGGGATGCCCACTGCGCAATGCCTGCGTTCGGCCATCGTGGTTAACGGGGCGCCCGAGATCAACGTCCTCCGCGAGGCGGCCTAGTAGCCGACCTGGCTCTTATGGTCGTACACCCAACTGTGGGAGCAAAGCTTGCTCGCGAGGCGGCCTTAGAGCCGGCCTGGCTCTCTTGGTCGTACACCGGTCCAATTGTGGGAGCGAGCTTGCTCGCGATGACGGCAGCAAATCCATCCTCCACACAACTGAATGACCACCAGCAAACTGCTAGGGCCAAATCACTGCCAAGGAAGAAGCGCTGTGTCAGTCGACACCAATGCTGCTGACCCAGCGCTATCGCGAGCAAGCTCGCTCCCACAGGGGAACATCTCCCGACGGGAGGGCTTTATTGGTCTTCGAGGCCGCGCTGTTCGATGACGCCGAATACGTCGGTGACATCCTGGACCAGGATCCGGGCGACGTTGGTGAGGGTATTGAGGTCGCTGGCGGCCGAATCGCGCAAGGTGGCGCAGGCCATGAGCGTCAGGTAATCGAGCGTGGCATGCAAGCGTTCGCTGGCGCAGGCGTGGAGCTCGGCCAATGGGACGGATTTATCGATGAACAGGACGGGTTGGGTGGTGGCGATTGGGGTGAGCGGAGTGAAGCGGGTGGGTAATTGTTCGGCTTTCATGACACACCTCTAACTCAAATAGTATTTGCCACCGTTTGCTGCGAAACAAATTGGGTGGCAGCCATGTGCGGGTTCGCAGACCGAGGAGTTAGAACCCGGCAGACCCGAAGATCTCCCACACACAGCCGCCATGAAAAGCCGAGCATAGACAGGAATGCCTATGTCGATTTCTGACGGTCGTGATTCTAACTCACACGGGCTGCGAAACCCCTGTCCACCGACCAAAGCCAGCAGACCCACCGAACTATAGAGCAGATTCCCAAGGCCAAAATCGGCCCTGTAGGACGCACCGACCCCCTGTGGCGAGGGAGCTTGCTCCCGCTCGGGGGCGCAGCCGCCGTAAAACCGGTGCATGCGTTAGGTCTGGCGGAAAGAGGGGCTGCTTCTCAGTCCAGCGGGGATAAATCCCCTCGCCACAACAGACGGTTTCCTACGAGATTTTCAGAAGCAAAATTTCTGTAGTGTGATCAACAGTCAGCATGTCGAACGTTGTTTCTCGCTTGCAAAAAACTGGCGATCGAAAGCCCCTTGAAATGTCCGCTATAAAGGACATAATCAGATTTCTTTTGTAAAAAGTCCCTTATGGTGGACATTGTGTTGATACTTACTCCTTCCGCTTTAGGCGAAAGAATGCGCACGCTACGCCGTGCAAAAGGCTATAGCCAACAGCTGCTCGCCGAAAAAGCCAACTGCAATCGCAAAACGATCATCGACCTTGAAGCCGGCGAAAACGTGGCCGTGTATACCCTGTTTCGGGTCGTATCGGCATTGGGGATGGCTCTGGAAATCGTCGATAAACGCATCGATCTCAAATCCTTGGCGGAACTGGTGGAACATGATGAGTAGGGTCAAGCTGCTCAATGTCATGACGCCACAAGGCTATAGCGGCGACTTGTCCAAAGGTTCGCAGTTCTCGTTTGCCTATGCCAGTGCCGAGGCGCCTCGGGAGGTTTCGCTGGTCATGCCCTATGACCCTACGCCCTCGGTTAGCAATGTCCTTCATCCGATATTCGACATGAATGTGCCTGAGGGTTTTCTGGCGGACCAGATCAAGCGTCGGATGGCCAGGCATATGCAGGTCGATGATATGCGCCTGCTGTCGATAATAGGCGGCAATCAAATCGGGCGACTCAGCTATCTAAATCCTGTCGAGGCTTCGGTGCCGGTTCGTGCCCAGGTCGGACTGCAGGACATTCTGTCGGCGGACATTTCACAAAGCGTTTTTGATTTTCTGGTCGATACGTATTTCGAGTCGGGTATTTCGGGTGTGCAGCCCAAGGTGCTCGTGCCTGACTTGGACAAGCTGACGGGTGATCGAAAAACCATGCTCAGCTCCGATCTGATCGTTAAATCCGGTGCTGAGGAGTATGCCCATCTGGCGCAAAACGAATTCCTTTGCCTGGAGGCGGCACGCCTGGCAGGGCTTGAAACGCCGCCATTCTGGCTCTCGGAGAATGGCGAGTTGTTTGTCATGGAGAGGTTCGACCTGACCCCGTCCGGACGGCTGGGCTTCGAAGACATGGCGGTGTTGCTCGGCCTGCACAAAGATCCCCATGACAACTACAAATACTCTCAAAGCTACGAAATTCTCGCCGCAGTAGTGGAGCAGGTATGTCGTCATGCTGAGCCGGTTCGCGAGTTGGAGCGTTTTTTTTCTTCGGTGTGCCTCTCGGTCATGGTGCGCAATGGCGATGCCCATCTTAAAAACTTTGGTGTTATCTATACGCATCCGGACGCTCCGGAAAGCGTGCGGTTGGCGCCGGTTTTCGATGTCACCACGACCACGGTGTATGAGCACTACAACCCAAAGTCTGGCCGCTCGCTGGTAGATCGCACATTGGCGATCAAGATGAACAAGGTAAAAACATATCCGGATCGCAAGCAGTTGATCGAGTTTGGTCGCAAGCATTGCAAAGTTGATAAGCCCGCTTTGATCATCGAGCGAATCGCCGAAGCAATGAGCCAGGCGCTGGCGAGCAGCGGGCGTCGAATTGATGGAGGACTGCTGGAGGGTATGCGAGGGGAGTGGGACGCGGGTCGGTTTGCCGCTCTTTATGATTCGGAACCGTTGCGGCTCAGGAACAAACCGCTGGTCCAGAAATGAATTCGACTTGAGTGTGCCGGCCCGTGAAAAGCCGGCGCATACGGTAAAGCCGACGAAAGAAGGGGCCGCTTCGCAGCCCAGCGGGAGCAAGCTCCCTCACCACAGGGTGTAAATTCCTACGAGATTTTAGGACGTGAAAGTTCAGGTGTTGTGATCGATATCCAGCACGCTGAACGTCACTTTCCCACCTTCGCTGGTATAGCCCGTGTTGTCCTGCACATACACCCCAGCCTTGAAATACAGCGGCTTGTCGCGCCACGCCGCGCCGACGGTGGTGTACCAGCTATTACCGGCAGCGGTAATGCCCAGGTCGCCGGTACGATCCAGATGAATCCGGTAAGAGAAGGACCGATTGAGCTTCACCCCAGTGGCCACGGTAATCACCCTGCCTTCGCTGTCATCAGGCCGCATGCGGACCTTGGCGACGATGTTCCCGGTGGCGCTGTCTTCCTTGTATTGGTATTCCAGTTTGACCATGGGCTTGCTGCTGTCCTTGGCATGGATCTGGCCGATCACGATCTTGCCGCTGCTGGGCACCTGGTTGACCACCAAACTTGCTCGTAGCTGGTTGTCGGCGTCGGGATAGACCCAGTTGCGCAAGGTGCCGTCCCGGTAGGTCTCGCGTAATTCGCTGCGGGGGTAGATGGCGTTTTCAGTCTTTGTGCCGGTGACCGGAGACCAGAAATACACCGTGCTGCCTTCGGAGTTGAAATATTTGTCCTGGAACCCATCCACCAGTCGAGGGGTTTCGATGGTTTTCGGCGGGCTGCCTTCAGGGATGCTCAGGTTCCAGGTTGCAAGGTCGACCATGTTCGGATCCTTTCCACTGTAAAAGAAATGATTCACGCCATCGCCGGAGGCTCTAGGACGCACTTTTGCTGAGGCCAAGAATGGGCGCGGACGGGAATTTGGCGCATTCGTCCGGCGGAGGGTTGGCGTCAGCAGACCGTCAGAGTGGCGTTTTCCGGATTTGTGCCCGAGATAATCGACCGTTGGTCGGCTGCCGGGCTTTTCCTTGGAACCATTAGGCGATGGCTATTTGGCAGCTGCTTAGGACAGGGCAAAAAAAAGCACCCAAGCCGGATGCCTTTTAAGGAGGGGCGCCGATAGCAGCGTTCCGTGCCGCTATTACGACGCAGCAGGGTGCAATCAAAGCGTGGTGTGTTTGATTTCCAGCAGGCTGAACGTCACTTTCCCACCTTCGGTGACGTAGCCGGTATTGTCCTGCACATACACACCCGCCTTGAAATAGAGCGGTTTGACTTTCCAGCTCGGATCAACGGTGGTTCGCCAGTTGTAGCCCGCCGCCGTGATGCCGAGTGCGCCCTTCGGGCTCAGGTGGATCATGTAGGAAAAACTACGGTTGAGGGTCACGCCCGTGGCGATGGTAATGACCTGGCCGGTCGCGTCGTCCGGACGAAGACGCACCTTGGCGACGATATTTCCGGTGGAGCTGTAGGTTTTGTATTGGTATTCCAGTTTCACCATCGGACTGGTGCTGTCCTTGGTGTGAATCTGGCCGATCACAATCTTGCCGGTGCTGGGCACCTGGTTGACGGTGACGGTCGCGCGCAAGGTGTTGTCCGCCGACGGGTAAAGCCAATTGCGCAAGGTGCCGTCGCTATTGGTTTCGCGCAGTTCGCTACGTGGGTAAATAGCATTGGCCGTCGTGGCGCCTGTCACGGGGGCCCAGAAAAACACCGTGCCGGTTTCAGAGTTGAAGTACTGGTTCTTGAAGCCTTGAACCAATTGTGAGGTTTCAATGGTGGCCGGTGGGGCGCCCTCGGGGATGCTCAAGTTCCAGGTTGCGAGATCGATCATGTCCAGGTCCTGCGTATCAAAAATGTAAAGGTGAATGCCGTAGCGGGAGGCTTTAAACCGCCCTTTTGAAGCGTTTTGGAACGCTGGACTTGGGCTTTTCTTGTAGACCGTTCGGCGGATGTTTGACGTCAATTGTTCGTCGATGAGGTCTTTGCAGTTTCTGTGCCTGGGGAGGGTGACCGTTAGTCGGCTATTTCGGGCTTTGTCTGGATGATGGCGCGTTGACACCTACTGCTTTTCAAAATCCCGGTCTAGAGTGAGGGGACAGTATTTGTCCGCTTTGCTACGTAAAAACGGACGTGGCGCCCGATAAGAGAAGCAGCATGGAATGCGCGCAACCAACGCCCGGCGAAGACAGCTCTGTCCTTTTGATTGTTGATGATTACCCTGAAAACCTGCTCAGCATGCGGGCCTTGTTGCAGCGTCAGGATTGGCGGGTGATGACCGCGTCCTCGGGGGTCGAGGCGCTTAATCTGCTGCTCGAGCACGACATCGATCTGGTTCTGCTGGATGTGCAGATGCCCGACATGGACGGGTTCGAAGTGGCGCGCCTGATGCGCGGCAGCCAGCGCACGCGGCTCACGCCGATCATTTTCCTGACCGCCAACGAGCAGTCCCAGGACGCGGTCATCAAGGGCTACGCCAGTGGCGCGGTGGACTACCTGTTCAAGCCCTTCGATCCGCAAATCCTCAAGCCCAAGGTCCAGGCGTTGCTCGAGCACCAGCGCAATCGCCGGGCCTTGCAGCGCCTGAGCCAGGATCTCGAAGCGGCCAGGGCCTTCAATGCCTCGGTGCTGGACAACGCCGCCGAAGGCATCCTGGTGGTGGATGAGAACGGTTGCATCCGCTTTGCCAACCCGTCCACCTGCCGCTTGCTCAATGCCACCGCCGAACAGTTGCAGGGCATGCCATTCCTGGATTTCCTGCAGAAACCGCACATTCCCGAGTGGGCCGGTTCCGATATCCACAACGCCTATCAGCGTGGTGAAACCTGGCGATTGCACGACGCAGTGCTGCGCACGGCACCCGGCCAGCAGGTGTCGGTGGCCTTGTCCTGCGCCCCATTGCCTTCGGAGCAGAAGGCAATGGTGGTGACGCTCCAGGACATGTCCGTTGTGCGCCACCTGCACCAGCAACTCGAATACCAGGCCGTCACGGACCCGCTGACCGGCTTGCTCAACCGCCGGGGGTTCTACCAGACCGCGGAAAACCTGTTGATGCGCAGCGAGCGCCTGGAAAGCAACTGGGTGTTGCTGTACCTGGACCTCGATGGTTTCAAGCGGGTCAACGACTCACTGGGGCACGACGCCGGGGACCGGGTCTTGCGCTGGGTGTCGGAGCAATTAAAGGCGTGCCTGCGCCCCTTCGATATCCTGGCGCGGCTGGGTGGGGACGAGTTCACGGCGCTGCTGGACTTGGAGTTTCCCGAGCAGGCGGCGAAGATTGCGGAAAAACTCATTGAACGCGTCGCGATCTGCCAGCAGATCGAAGGCATGGACGTGGCGCTCGGCGCCAGTATCGGCATTGCGACCTACCCCGACTGTGGCGCCAACCTCGATGGGCTGCTGCGAGCGTCCGACATCGCCATGTACGAAGCCAAGCGTGCCGGCCGCCAGCAATACCGTTTCTACGATCACGAAATGAACGGTCGGGCCCGTTCACGGCTGATGCTGGAAGAGAGCGTGCGTTCGGCTATCGAGAACCGTGATTTCAATATGGTCTACCAGCCGCAGGTGAGCATCGTCGACGGGCGGATCCGCGGGTTCGAGGCGCTGTTGCGCTGGCAGCACCCGAGCGTCGGCGATGTGCCGCCGGGGCTGTTCCTGCCGTTGCTGGAAGAGGCGCGGTTGATCAGTCGGCTGGGCAGTTGGATCTATCATCGCAGCGCGGCCCAGCGCAAAGTCTGGGAGCGCTTGTTCGCTGACGACCTGGTGTTGGGCGTGAGCCTGAGCAGCACTCAGTTCGGCATGCCGAACCTGGTGACCGAGTTGCGCCAGGTCCTGGAACGCCATGCCTTGAAGCCTCGGCAACTGGAGGTCGAGGTGACCGAGGATGCGCTGATGCGCAACCCCGATGAAACCCAAAAGCAATTGCGTCTGCTGCGCCAACTGGGGGTGCGGGTGGCGTTGGATGACTTTGGTTCGGGGCCTTGTTCGCTGACGCATCTGCGCGACCTTGAACTCGATACCCTCAAGCTCGATCGGCACCTGATCGCTCGTCTGCCAGGGTCGCCCCGGGATGCGGCGTTGGCGGCCTCGGTGATCGACCTGTGTACGCAGTTGGGCTTGCGGGTGATCGCCGAAGGGGTGGAAACCCGCGAGCAGTATCAGTGGTTGCAGGCCCATGGTTGCGAGTACGTGCAAGGGTTCCTCGTGGCGCGGCCGTTGATGGCCGAAGACACCAATGCCTTCGCCACGCCCTTCGACTGGAGCGCGGTGCAGGCCTGAATTCGCTACACTGGCGGCCTCTTGTGACTGTGTTGCCCTCTTGATGACCGCGCTCAAATACCTCCAGGCCTACCCCGCCGCCCTGCAAGCCCAAGTGCAGCAATTGATCGCCCAGGACCGCCTGGGCGAATACCTGCAACAGCGCTATCCGGGTCGGCATCCGATCCAGAGCGACAAGGCCCTGTACGGATATGCGCTGGACCTCAAGCAGCAATACCTGCGTAACGCACCGGCCATCGACAAGGTGTTGTTCGACAGTCGCCTGGACCTGACCCACCGCGCCCTCGGCCTGCACACCGCGGTGTCGCGGGTGCAGGGCGGCAAGCTCAAGGCCAAGAAGGAAATCCGCATCGCGGCGCTGTTCAAGGACGCAGCGCCCGAGTTCCTGAAGATGATCGTTGTGCACGAACTGGCGCACTTCAAGGAGTCGGACCACAACAAGGCCTTCTACCAACTCTGCGAACACATGCTGCCGGGCTATCACCAGTTGGAATTCGACCTGCGGGTGTACCTGACCTGGCGGGACCTGCAACCTCACAAGGAATGACCGGATGGACGTGAGCAAGACCAAGACCAGCTTCTACCGTCGCCTGTACGTGGCTTACCTGATCGACAGCGGCCTGGCCAGCAACGTCCCGGCCCTTACCGACGCCACCGGCATGCCTCGGCGTACGGCCCAGGACACCATCGCCGCGCTGGCGGACCTGGATATCGTGTGTGAGTTCGAGCAAGAGGACGGCGCGCGCAACCATGCCGGGCGGTATCGGATTCGAGATTGGGGGGCGATCGATCGGGGGTGGATCGAGGGGAATTTGCAGCGGATCAAGGCGGTGCTTGAGTATCCCTGATTATTGGCTTTGCCTGGGCGGGCCCTATCGCGAGCAAGCTCGCTCCCACATTTTGATGGTCTTCGTACACGGATTTTGTGTTCACTAAAGATCCACTGTGGGAGATTCTATGGTTAGGGGGAAGCCCCTCATGCCGCTTTTGGTTGGTATTCGCTTTGTCCTTTCAGCAAAGCGAATACGATCCGAGCAAGCTTACGAGCCAGCATTACCAGCGCCTCAGTAGTACTGAAGCCTCGACTTCTCTTCTCTTCATAAAACTTTTTCCAGGCCTTTGTACGGCGAGCTGACATGGCTGCGTTGTGCAAAAGCCGACGGACTTCCGGGTCGCCTCGTTTGCTCAGGCTTCGGCGACCGTCTTTTTGTCCTGATTTCGACACTCGCAAATCCATTCCCAAGAAAGCAATAAAGGCATCTGCATTTCTAAAGTCGCCTCGCTGAAAAGCCGTAATCAGGCGGGCTCCGGTCAAAAAACCAATGCCTTCAACTTCCATGCAACGCTTCAGCTGCCCCAATAAACCAGCATCTTTCAGTTGATCCTTGATCGTCTTCTCGACCAACGTCTCAAGCCTCTGCATGGCTTTGATCTGGTCGTCGAAAGCCGTTTTCAATAGCGGCTCATTCGCCCAGCTTTGCACCAAGGCGACCCGAGCCTGAACCAAGGCTGCGCGACGGCGGAAAAGGCTCAGAAGCTGGCGATACAGCGGGGATGGTGGGGCCCAAGGGCGCAGTTCCTCAGCTTCATTTTTTAGATAACGAGCCAGTAACTTGGCGTCCAGCGCGTCGGTTTTTGCGCGCACCTTTACGCCTTCGCGGTAATGATGCAGTTCATAACCACCCACCATGTAAATCTCGCAGCCAGCCTCATAGGCCAGATCAGCGAATTCCAAGTGATAGATATTGGTCGACTCTATGGCAATAGCGACTGGCCCCGGCAATGCCTTGAGCCATTTCTTGATAGCTGCTTTGTCGTTGACAATCGCTTCAAGCAGGTCAAGTTCGGCGTGATAGATCACCAGTTCATTCTTGGCGACATCCACGCCTACGATCGGCTTTGTGACAGAAACCGGCATTGCCATTGAAAATCCTCCGGGCTAAGGTTTGAACACTTGAAGGGTTCACCCAGAGGCGCAGGCTTGTTCCTATCGTCGGTCTAGGCCAGATGCATTCTTTATCGGCGCTTGGGTGAAAGGAGGAGGGGCGAAATCTCCCACGGTCTGTACTGCGCTAACAGTCAGAATCGAGCCTTGTCCCTCCTCCTCCCTTCAAGTCCTACCATACAAGCGAGCTTGCTCGCGATGGCGTCCTCAGGGCCGATGCATGCCGATATGTGGAATCCCATCCTCCATATACTCCACCCCCACCACTTCAAACCCATACCGCCCGTAATACCCCTGCAAATGCGCCTGGGCCGACAACGAGATCGACGTGCCGGGCCAACGTTTCTCGGCCTGCTTGAGGGCCTTTTCCATCAGCGTATGACCCAGCCCCTGGCCGCGTGCCTGTGGCGCGATGATCACGCGCCCGATCACCACGTCGCTGTTTTGCGAGTGCGGGTCGAGCAGGCGCAGGTAAGCCACCAAGTGGTTGTCGTGCCAGGCCATCAGGTGGCAGGTGTCGCCCTCCAGGTCCAGGCCGTCAACGTCCGGGTAGGCGCAGTTCTGCTCGACGACGAATACTTCGGCGCGCAGCTTGAGGATGGCATACAGCTGCTCCTTGCTCAGGTCAGTGTGATGTTTGCAGACCCATTCGATATCCATTTTTTGAATTTCCTGAAGAACCTGATGCCGATAGTAAGCGTGCTTGGCTCGGAAGTCTCTTGCTTGCACGACCTGAAAATCTGTGACAAAGACCAAAATGCCATCATTCCTTTGTCGCGGGACTGTCGTCTTTGTGTAATCTTCGTGACAGCGCTGCGCAGCGGTTCCAATGAGCTAATGTTAGGACCGGGTGTCTGGGGATGCCCGTTGGGTTTGGGCTAAAAACAAACCGGGCTTTGAACCCGTCAAGGATGTTTGGCATGCCGCGATTGCATCGAGCTCTTGCATTGATCGGGTTGCTGTTGCTGAGCTACGAGGCCTGTGCGCAGAAGTTGCGCCTGGTCGCCGATGCCTGGCCGCCCTTTACCGATTCCACCTTGATCAATGGCGGCCTGGCGACCGACATCGTCAGCACGGCCCTGGCGCGGGCCGGTTATGCCACGGACTTCGAACAAGTGCCTTGGGCCCGGGCGATGCTGGGTATCGGCGAGGGCCGCTATGATGTGCTGATCAATGCCTGGTACAGCGAGGAGCGCACGCACATAGGCCGGTTCTCGGCCGAATACCTGCTCAACCGCGTGCGCTTCATCAAGCGCAAGGACGAAGCGATCCAGTTTGACAGCCTGCCACAGCTGCGTGCGTATCCCATCGCCGTGGTACGCGGTTACGCCTATTCCAAGGATTTCGATGAAGACCCGAAAATGCAGAAAGTGCCGGTGCACAATTTCGCCATGGCAGTGCGCATGCTGGCGGCCGACCGGGTGAAGTTGACCCTGGAAGACGAGTACGTCGCCCGCTACTACCTGGCCCGCGAATCGCCCACCGTGCGCAGCGCCGTGGAGTTCCTGCCCAAGCCCTTGAGCGAAAACAGCCTGCACATCCTGGTCAGCCTGAAGAACCCGGAGCATGAGCAGATCGTGGCCGGGTTCGATCGGGCGATCGCGGCGATGAAGGCGGATGGGAGTTATGACCGGTTATTGAAGGCTCATGGGATGTGAGGTGCCTGGACTGGCCCCATCGCGAGCAAGCTCGCTCCCACAGTGAGCCTGCTGTGATGCAAAGTCTGTGTGCACAGCAAATCCACTGTGGGAGCGAGCTTGCTCGCGATGAGGCCCACCTGGACCCTACAACCCTCAAGCCTCGCTGGTATCCTTGATCAGATGCGCCGCCAACGTGCGCAACGGCCCCAACTGTCGGCAGATCAATGCCAATTGCGTCTGCACCAGCCGTTGCCCCTCGTCGATTTCATCAGGCATCTGCTCCAACTCACTGGCCAGGGCTTCCTCTTCATCGCTCTGGATCGCGATCGGCTGCTTGCTTGCCAGGCCCTGTGCAATTTCGTCGATGCTCGCCGCCAGTTTCACCCCGGCACCGTCGATCAATTGTTCACGTACTTGCGTCGGCAACTCGGTGCCGCGGTGGGCGCCCAGGCCTGACAGGTAGCTGAGCAGGGTATGGGACAGCACCAGGAAGCGGAAGCCCACATCGGCTTCCTTGCGGAAGTGCCCCGGCTCCATCAGCATGTTGGCCAGCGTGGTGGACAGCGCGGCATCGGCGTTGTGGGCGTTGCGTCGAGCCAGGCGATAAGCCAGGTCGTCGCTTTTGCCGGCGGCGTATTGCTGCATGATCTGGCGCAGGTAAATGCTGTTGCAGGTCAGCGTGTTGGCCAGCACCTTGTTCAGCCGGCGACCTTGCCAGTCGGGCAGGAACAGGAACACCGCCAGCCCGGCGATCAGGCTGCCCAGCAAGGTATCGAACAACCGTGGCAGCAGCAGCCCGTAGCCGTCGCCCACCTGGTTGAAGCAGAACAGCACCATGACGGTGATCGCCGCCGTCGCCAGGGTGTAGCGGGTGGTGCGGTTGGTAAAGAACACCACCCCGGCGGCAATGGCGAAGCACGATTGCACCAGCGGATTGGGAAACAGGTCGAACAGCGCCCAGGCCACTGTCAGGCCGATGGCGGTGCCGATGATCCGCTGGCCGAGCTTGCGCCGGGTGGCGCCATAGTTGGGTTGGCAGACGAACAGCGTGGTGAGGATGATCCAATAACCCTGGGACGGGTGGATCAGGTGCACCATGGCGTAGCCCACGCTGAGGGCCAGGGGCAGGCGCAGGGCATGGCGGAACAGCAGCGAGGTGGGCGTGAGCTGGGTGCGCAAGCGCAGCCAGACATCCTGGAGGTTGCGCGGCGAGCGGTCCAGCAGGCTGCTGTCGGTGGCGTCGGCCAGGGCGTCGGGGTTGCTCGCGTCGCTGAGCAGGCGGTCCATGGTGCCGAGGTTGACCGACAGGGCTCGCAATGACCGCAGCAAGCCGCGCCAGGCCGGGTTGCTCTGGATGCGCAGGTGTTCGAGGGACGCGTGCAGGTCGTTGAGGGCTTCGGCAAAAGTATCGTCGTAGATGAATGGCTGGCGCAGTTGGATCGATTCGGCCAGCGCCTGGCAGGCCTTGCCTTGCTGGCGCAGCAGGCGTTGGCAGCGGAACAGCACGTCGCTGTGGAAGAAAGCCTCGGCCAGGGCGTTGTAGGGGTAGTGGGACGAGCTGGCGCGTTCGTGGATGTCCTGGGCCAGGAAGTACAGCTTCAGGTAGCGGCTGACCTTCGAGCCGGGCCGGCCATTGCCGACGCGGTGCAGGATGATTTCCTTCGCGCTGTTGAGCGCAGCGACCACCCGACCGTTTTGCTGGGCCAGCTCCAGGCGGCGGGCTTCGACGTCCAATTGGCGGATCGGCTCCAGGAGCGACGATTTGAGCTTGAGGTAGCGCCCCAGCTCGCGAAACAGCCGTGCCAGGCTTTGCTGCACCGGCTGGTTGGAAAACAATGCCTGCCACACGACCGACAGCACGCCGTACCACGCGGCACCGGCGACCAATAGCAGGGGTTCGTGCCAGAAATCGTTGACGGCGACGCCGCGCTGGTCCACGCCGATCATGGTGTAGACCGAAAGAATCAGGGTGGCCGAGGCAATTGCGCCATAACGTTCGCCCAAGGCGCCAAGCATGGTCAGGCCGAATGCCGCCAGGGCCAGGGCGACGATGAACAGGATGGGGTAGGGAAACAGCAACTCCACCGACAGCGCTGCGGTGCTGAAACACAGCAGCGTGACTGCCAGCGCATTGAGGCGGCCCTGCCAACTGTCATCGGTCTCGGCCAGGGCGCTGGCGATGATGCCCAGGAACAAGGGAATCAGCAGCGCCATCTCGTCCAGGTACCAACACAACCCCATGCTGCCGGTCAGGGCGATGAAGACCCGCACGCTATAACTGAACTTATCCAACGCCCAAAGGCGACGCAAAGACTGGCTAAACGAGTTCGCTGACATGAAGTGCACGGGCCTGACGGGCAATGACGCTAAATTGAGGCAGTAATGACGCCGACGCAATGGCGGCGATCACATCCGGCAGCAAAAAGTGTTCCGGCATGTACCGTCGAACCCCTGTGGGAGCGAGCTTGCTCGCGATGGCGTCAGGTCCGTCACATTGATGGTGACTGGGCCACCGCTATCGCGAGCAAGCTCGCTCCCACAGGTTATTACCCACATTCGAGTCGTGGCGGATCAGACGTACTGCGCCGCCGCATACCCGGAAGCCCAGGCCCACTGGAAGTTGAACCCGCCCAGATGCCCGGTGACGTCCAGCACTTCGCCGATGAAATACAGGCCCGGGCTTTTCAGCGACTCCATGGTCTTGGACGAGACTTCCCGGGTGTCGACGCCGCCGAGGGTGACTTCGGCGGTGCGGTAGCCTTCGGTGCCGGCGGGGACGACATTCCAGCTCGCCAGTTTCTCGGCAATGTCCGCCAGCTCCGCGTGGGTGTATTGCTTCATGGGTTTGGACACGAACCAAGTGTCGGCCAGCAGGTTGGCCATTTTCTTGGTGAACAACTCGCCCAGCAGGGTCTTGAGTTCGCTGTTGGGACGTTCGGCCTGTTGCTGTTGCAGCCATTGCGGCACATCGTGGTCGGGCAGCAGGTTGATCTGCACCGTGTCCCCCGGTTCCCAGAACGAGGAAATCTGCAGGATCGCCGGGCCGCTCAGGCCGCGATGGGTGAACAGGATGTTCTCGCGAAAACTCTGGTCGTTGCAGCTCACCAGGCAATCCACCGAGGTGCCCGAGAGTTCAGTGCACAGGGCCTTGAGCTGATCGGTGATGGTGAACGGTACCAGGCCGGCGCGGGTCGGCAGCAGCTCGTGGCCAAACTGTTTTGCCACCTGGTAACCGAAGCCGGTTGCCCCGAGCGTGGGGATCGACAGCCCGCCCGTGGCGATCACCAGGGATTGGCAGGCGAGGGCGCCGAGGGTGGTTTGCAGCCGGTAGCCGTCGTCGGTTTTTTCGATCTGCGTGATGGAGGTGTCCAGGTGCAGGCTGACGCCGGCCTGGTCGCATTCATCCAACAGCAGGCCGAGGATGTCGCTGGACTTGTTATCGCAGAACAACTGGCCGAGCTTTTTTTCGTGATAAGGCACGCCGTGCTTGGCCACCAGCGCGATGAAATCCCACTGGGTGTAGCGGGCCAGGGCCGACTTGCAGAAGTGCGGGTTCTGCGACAGGAAATTGCCCGGCTCGGTGTACATGTTGGTGAAATTGCAGCGCCCGCCGCCCGACATGAGGATTTTCTTGCCGGCCTTGTTGGCGTGGTCCAGCAACATCACCTGCCGCCCGCGCGCGGCCGCGGTCAGCGCGCACATCAACCCTGCGGCGCCAGCGCCAATGATCACGACTTCGGTAGAGCGCAAAACGGTGTCCTCAATTTCGATGGTCGGCTGAGTATGGAGCTTTTGTGGCGAGGGAGCTTGCTCCCGCTCGACCGCGAAGCGGTCGCAAAACCAACGAATGCGAACTGTCTGAAGGCGCGCGTTGATTGCTCTTAGGGCTGCTACGCAGCCCAGCGGGAGCAAGCTCCCTCGCCACAGAGTGAATCAACTGGAATCAGAGGATCCGCACCCGCAACGAGCGGCCCTTGATCTTGCCATCGTTCAAGCGCTGCAAGGCCTGTTTGGCGATGCCGCGTTCCACGGCCACGTAGGCCTGGAAATCGAAGATCGCGATCTTGCCGACCTGGGCGCCAGGGATGCCGGCGTCGCCGGTCAGGGCACCGAGGATATCGCCGGGGCGGACTTTGTCCTTGCGCCCGGCGCCGATGCACAGGGTGCTCATGGCCGGCAGCAGCGGGCCGCCACCCTGGGGCTTGAGGTTGTCCAATTGGTCCCAGCTCAGCGGCGACTTCTGCAGTTGCTCGATGGCCTGGGCGCGGTGGGCCTCGGACGGCGCCACCAGGCTGATGGCGATGCCTTTCTCACCGGCGCGACCGGTGCGGCCGACACGGTGGATGTGGATTTCCGAATCCCGGGCCAGCTCGACGTTGATCACCATGTCCAGGGCGTCAATGTCGAGGCCGCGGGCCGCTACGTCGGTGGCCACCAGCACCGAGGTGCTGCGGTTGGCGAACATCGCCAGCACCTGGTCGCGGTCGCGCTGTTCCAGGTCGCCGTGCAGGCCCACGGCCGAGATGCCCTTGGCCGTCAGGTGGTCGACGGTTTCCTGGACCTGCTGCTTGGTGAAGCAGAACGCCACGCAGGAGGCCGGGCGGAAATGGGCCAGGACCTTGACCACCGCATCCATGCGCTCCTCGGGGGAAATCTCATAGAAGCGCTGCTCGATCTGCGCATCGGAGTGGAACGCCTCGGCCTTTACTTGCTGCGGGTTGCGCATGAACTTGGACGACAGTTGCTTGATGCCCACCGGGTAGGTGGCGGAGAACAGCAGCGTCTGGCGGCGTTCCGGAGTCTGCTGGATGATGTCTTCGATGGCGTCGTAGAAGCCCATGTCGAGCATGCGGTCGGCTTCGTCGAGGATCAGCGTGTTGAGGCCGTCGAGCACCAGTGAACCCTTGCGCAGGTGCTGCTGGATGCGCCCCGGCGTGCCGACGATGATGTGGGCGCCGTGTTCGAGGGAGGCGATCTGCGGGCCGAAGGACACGCCGCCGCACAGGGTCAGGACCTTGATGTTGTCTTCGGCGCGGGCCAGGCGGCGGATTTCCTTGGCGACCTGGTCGGCCAGCTCGCGGGTCGGGCACATCACCAGGGCCTGGCAGCCGAAGAAGCGCGGGTTGATCGGGTTCAGCAGGCCGATGCCGAAAGCGGCGGTCTTGCCGCTGCCGGTCTTGGCCTGGGCGATCAGGTCCATACCCTTGAGGATCACCGGCAAGCTTTGCGCCTGGATCGGCGTCATCTGGGCATAACCGAGTGATTCGAGGTTAGCCAGCATGGCGGCGGACAGCGGCAAAGTATTAAAAGCGGTGGCAATGGTGGTCACGGGACTGGCCTGCAAAACAAAATGTCGCGCAGTGTAGCAGCCTCGTGCCACTTTCTTCGAAAGTTCTGGACGAGCTGTGGCGCAGTTCTGAAGTTGGCGAATTCCCTGTGGCGAGGGAGCTTGCTCCCGCTGGGGCGCGAAGCGGCCCCAAACCGGCCAACACGGTACCCCTGGAATTTCGCGTCGCCTGGATTGCGTCTGCTGCGCAGCCGAGCGGGAGCAAGCTCCCTCGCCACAAAAGCCCTGAAGCCTTAAAACCGTCCGAGTCCTACCTAGTGCTCGATATGCTCATCCGGCCGCTTGTCCCGCCGCCCATCCTGCTTCGACAACTGGGAAAAGATCGTCGCCGCCAGCATCGCCATGATCCCCACCGTTACGAACGTCAGCTGGAACGCCCCCAGCACCGTCTCCACCCCATCGTTGCCCACCTGGGCGGTAAAGCCGCCCAGCAGCGCGCCGGCGCAGGCCACGCCGAGGCTCAGGGACAGTTGCGCCACCACCGATAACAGGCTGTTGCCGCTGCTGGCACTGGCGTCGTCCAGGTCGATCAGGGTCACGGTGTTCATCGCGGTGAATTGCAGCGAGTTGATCGCCCCCAGCACCGCCAGTTGCGCCAGCAGCAGCCAGTACGGCGTCTGTTCGCTGACCAGGCCCATGCTCGCCAGCATCAGGCCCAGGGCCAGGGTGTTGCTGGTCAACACGGCGCGGTAGCCAAAGCGTTCGATCAGCGGTCGGGCCACGGATTTGGCGACCATGGCCGCCGCCGCCAGGGGCAGCATGCTCATGCCGGCCTGGGACGGTGAATAACCCAGGGCGACTTGCAGCAGCAACGGCACCAGGAACGGCAAGGCACCGCTGCCCAGGCGCGCGAACAGGTTGCCGAGAATACCGACGGCGAAGGTCCGAGTCTTGAACAACGACGGTGGGAACAGCGCGTTCTCGACATGCCCGGCCCGCAGCCAATAGGCCGCCAGGCAGGCCATGCCGCCGAACAGCAGCAACATCACCCGCAGGTGCGGCAAGTGCAGTTCACCCAGGCCTTCCATGGCGATGGTAATCAGCACCATCGCCGCGCCGAACAGCAGGAACCCCAGCCCATCGAACCGCGTGCGCTCGCTGCCACGCAGGTCGGGGATGAATTTCCACACCGCGTAGCAGCCGATCACGCCCACCGGCAGGTTGATGATGAAGATCCAGTGCCAGGTCAGGTATTCCACCATCCAGCCGCCCATGGTCGGGCCGATCAGTGGGCCGAGCAGGCCAGGGATCGTGATGAAGCCCATGATCCGCACCAGCTCCGAGCGCGGATACGCCCGCAGCACCACCAGCCTGCCCACCGGCAGCATCAGCGCACCGCCCAGGCCTTGGACGACCCGGGCGCCGATCAGCATGCTCAATGAATTGGACAAGGCGCACAGCAGCGAGCCGAAGCTGAACAGCAGGATCGCCCCGAAGAAAATCTTCTTGGTGCCGAAGCGGTCGGCGATCCAGCCCGACGCCGGGATCAGCAACGCCACGGTGAGCATGTAGGCAATGATCACGCCTTGCATGCGCAGCGGGTTTTCCGCTAGGTCGCTGGCCATGGCGGGCAGGGCGGTGTTGAGTATGGTCCCGTCCAGGGACTGCATGAAGAAGGCAATCGCCACGACCCACGGGAGCCAGCGGGCGGTGACGGCGTCGAGCGGGGCGCGGTTGGGCATGGGACCTCTTGTGTGAAAAGTGAACAATTACCTGTGGCGAGGGGATCTTTAAAAAAATGAACAGTTACCTGTGGCAAGGAAGCTCTTGTGGCGAGGGAGCTTGCTCCCGCTGGGGGGGCGAAGCCCCCCCAAACCGGCCAACACGGTGTGCCCGAAAGATCGCGTCGCCTGGGTTACGACTGCTTCGCAGCCGAGCGGGAGCAAGCTCCCTCGCCACGGGGAACTGCGTGTTATAGCGTCAGCGTGAGCCTCTTCACCAACGCCCCCGGCAACAACATCGAGGCCGTGGCCCGTTGGCTGTAGGTGCTGGCCGAGAGCAGAAGTTCCCGCTCCCGGGTCAGCGCTTCGAGTTGCGAGCCGAGCAGGCTGTAGACGCTGTCGTCGAAACGCATCGTGCTGACCGGTGACTGGATCTGGCCGTTCTCGACCCAGAACGTGGCGAAACGGGTCATGCCGGTCAGGCGTGCCGCCGGTTGGTCCGAGTAGTTCAGGTACCAGAGGTTGCTGATGTACAACCCTGTGCCAAGTGCTTCAAGGATGTACTTATGCTCCAGTTGCCCGCCCTGCATGTCCAGCGCCGTAGGGTATTCGTAACTGCTGGCGCCGTTGGCCGCGAGGCCATATTCGGCGGCGCTGCGGGAGTTCACCAATTGTGCGTTGGCCATGCCCTTGGCGATCAGCCCCAGGTCGTCGCGGGGATAACCTTCGTCGGAAAACGCCGGGCTCAGGGAGCCGCTGACCTGCTCCGTGAGCCACACGTTGGGACTGAAGTGGGCGTCGCCAGCATAGAACTTCTGCAGCGGGCTCTGCTTGCTGGCAATGGCCTGGGCCGAGAACCCGCCCCAACTGAGCATGCCCATGATCTCTTCCAGGGCGGCCGGCGCCAGATAGGCGCGGTATTCGCCGGGCGGCAACGTGCGCAGCGGGCGGCCAAGAAACGCCAGTTGTTCGCGGGCCTGCTCGAAACGTTGGGCAAAACCGTCGCTGCTCCATTCGTGCCCGGCATAGCTGGCTTTCACTGCCTGGCCGTTTTCATGGAACAGGCTGAAATCGAAGTTGAAGCTGTTGGCCTGATGCCAGCCGAACGCGCCCGAAGAACTGGCGAAACCTCGGCTGATGGGCCCGGCGGCGTAGAAGCCCACCAGGTCCAGGCCTTCGGCGGCGCGGGTGATTTCGGCAACGGCCTGCTCCGTCTCGGGCAGAGGATGGTCCTGCACATTGTTGCTCTGCCAGCGATGATGGTTGAGCAGCAGGTACGGATCGCGGGGCAGCAGCGGCAAGGTTTCGCGCAGTTGCTGCAAGCCTTCGGACAGACGTTGCACATCGACCTCGGAGTCGCCGGACAGAGTAATCTGCAAGTCGGCGTGGCGACCGTCGTCGATCAATTTGAAGCTGACATTGGCTTGCTGCACCTGCCCGGCCTGGCGGACCTTGCCGTGGTTGAAACGCACGAAAGCCGAGGATTCGGCGGCGTAGCCGAGGGTGAACTGTTCAGGCGTACGCAGGGCGCCGCGCAGCCAGTCGACCAGAACCTTGAATGCCTCGGCCTGATTATTGGTGGTGCTCATCAGGCATCTCCCCCAAACACATCAACATTGCTGAACACACAGGCTGGCGACGCATGGCCGACGCGGATGACCTGGTTCGGTTCGCCCTTGCCGCAGTTCGGTGTGCCAAGGACTTGCGAGGTGCTGGCGTCGCCCACGGCGCGCAGGCTTTTCCAGAATTGCGCGGAGATGCCTCGGTAGTTGGGGTTCTTCACCACGCCCTTGAGCTCGCCGTTCTCGATCAACTGGCCCCATTCGCAGCCGAACTGGAATTTGTTGCGGGCATCATCAATGGACCAGGAGCGGTTGGTGCGCATCAGCACGCCGTGCTCGATGCCCTGGATCAATTGTTCCAGGGATTGGTCGCCGGGCTCGATGTTCAGGTTTGCCATGCGGTCGATGGGCGGCCGATTCCAGCCGCAGGCGCGGCTGTTGGCGACACCGTCCAGGCCGGCACGGAATTGCGACAGTGCCCCACCCAATGGACGCAGCAGCAGGCCTTCGCGAATCAGGAACTGCTTGCTGGCGGCGCTGCCGTCGTCGTCATGGCTGTAGCTTGCCAGTTCTTCGGGAATGTCCGGGTCGAAGGTTACGTTTAGCAGGCTGGAGCCGTATTGCAGGTGGCCGAAATCGCTGGCCTTGACGAAGCTGGTACCGGCGTAATTGCGCTCGTCCCCGAGGATGCGGTCCAGTTCCAGCGGATGGCCGATGGACTCGTGGATTTGCAGCATCATCTGGTCGGGCATCAGCAGCAGGTCGCGGGGACCTTGCGGGGTGTTCGGCGCCATCAGCAATTGCAAGGCCTGGTCGGCGATTTTCGGCCCTGCACCGATCAGTCCGCAGCGGCTGATCACGTCAAAGCCGCCCTGCTGGCCGAAATTCTCCCGACCCAGGGTGCGGGTCTGGCTGTCGTGACCGTCGAAGGCGGTGACGTCCAGGGCCGGGTAGACGAAGCGTTGGGCCTGGCGCAGTTCAGCGCCGGCACTGTTGAGGTAGATCTGCTCGACCTGGGTCAGGCCGATGCTGGCCTGCCAGTTCACCAGGCGTTCGTCCCGGGGCACCGCGGCCGATTCGTCGCCGAGCAATTGATAGCAGTCGCTCAACGACGGGAAGGCCTGGTCGAAATGCGGCGAGAAGTAATCGGCGCGGTCGCTGGACACCGCTTGCCCGCGCAGGTCGAGCAGGGCATGGGGCTTGAGCTGGCGCGCGTGGTGCTCGGCGCGTTGCAGTGCTGCTTGCAGGCCGGCCTGGGACAGGTCGTTGGTGGCGGCATAGGCTTCGACCCCGTTGACCCGCACGGTGAGCATCGCACCTTCATCACGATTCAGGCTGGGCGGTTCGGCGACGTTCTTGCGCACCGACAAATGCTGGCCGGATTCGCGCACATAACGCAGGGAAAAGAATTCAGCGCCCGTTCGCAAGGCAGCGAACCGCTGCTTGAGCCGGGGGTGGAAGTCGAACATGAAACCTCCTTGTCTGGAGTGGCGATGCAGCGAGGTGCGGCGCAGTGACGCGATGGCTCTAGAGTAGGCCTGGGGTGGGGGAGGGATCAAGGCAGATGGGAATTTTGCGGGGTGGCAGTCAGAGAAATAGGCTGAATGGGCTGGCCCCTTCGCGAGCAAGCTCGCTCCCACAGTGAGATTTTCAATGGTCACAAAGTCTGCGTCCACCCCCCAACCCTTGTGGGAGCGAGCTTGCTCGCGATGGCGGTTTGGCAGTCAGCGAAGATGTTGAATGGGCTGGCCCCATCGCGACCAGGCTCGCTCCCACAGTGGGGTTTTCAGTGGTCACAAAATCTGTGTCCACCCCCAACCCTTGTGGGAGCGAGCTTGCTCGCGATGGCGGTTTGGCAGTCAGCGAAGATGTTGAATGGGCTGGCCCCATCGCGAGCAGGCTCGCTCCCACAGTGGGTTTTCAGTGGTCACAAAATCTGAGCTCCACCACCGATCCCCTGTGGGAGCGAGCCTGCTCGCGAAGGCCGCGCCGCGGTCTTGAGTCTTACTGCGTAGCAGTCGCCACTTCACGCAACGGCTTGCCGCGCACCGGCGCATCACCGGCCACGTAGTACGGTGCGGTGCTGCGCGGCAGGGGCTTGCGACCGCGGATCCTGTCGGCGATTTTCTCGGCCATCATGATCGTCGGTGCGTTGAGGTTGCCGGTGGTGATGATCGGCATGATCGAGGCGTCGACCACGCGCAACCCTTCCATGCCGTGCACGCGACCTTCGCTGTCCACCACGGCCATGTCGTCGGTGCCCATCTTGCACGAGCAGGACGGGTGGAACGCGGTTTCGGCGTGCTCGCGAATGAACTGGTCCAGTTGTTCGTCCGTCTGCACCTCGATACCCGGGCTGATCTCGCGACCACGGAACGGATCGAGCGCCGGTTGCTGCATGATCTCGCGGGTCAGGCGGATGCCATCGCGAAATTCCTGCCAGTCCTGCTCGGTCGCCATGTAGTTGAACAGGATGCTCGGGTGCTGGCGCGGGTCCTTGGACTTGGCCTGGATCCGACCACGGCTGGGCGAACGCATGGAACCCATGTGTGCCTGGAAACCATGCTCCTTCACGCCATTGCTGCCGTTGTAATTAATCGCCACCGGCAGGAAGTGGTACTGGATGTTCGGCCATTCGAAATCCGGGCGCGTGCGGATGAAACCGCCGGCCTCGAACTGGTTGCTGGCGCCGATGCCGGTGCCGTTGAACAGCCATTCGGCACCGATGGCTGGCTGGTTGTACCAGAGCAGCGACGGGTACAGCGAGACCGGTTGGGTGCAAGCGTATTGCAGGTACAACTCCAGGTGATCCTGGAGGTTTTCACCGACGCCCGGCAGATCGTGGACCACCGGGATGTCGAGGTTTTCCAGCAGCTTGGCCGGGCCGACGCCGGAGCGTTGCAGAATCTGCGGCGAGGCGATGGCGCCGGAGCACAGCAGCACTTCCTTGCGCGCCCGGGCTTCGACGCGCTCTTCGGCGGCGCCCACCAGGTAACGCACGCCGACCGCGCGCTTGCCTTCGAACAGGATCTTGTCGGTCAAGGCATGGGTGACGATGGTCAGTGTCGAGCGTTTCTTGGCGACGTCCAGGTAACCGCGGGCGGTGCTGGCGCGACGGCCGTTGGGCGTGACGGTACGGTCCATCGGGCCGAAACCTTCCTGCTGGTAGCCGTTGAGGTCCTCGGTACGGGGGTAACCGGCCTGTACGCCGGCTTCGACCATGGCGTGGAACAACGGGTTGTTGCCAGCCTTGGGCGTGGTCACGCTGACCGGGCCGTCGCCACCGTGGTAGTCGTTCGGGCCGATGTCGCGGGTTTCGGCCTTACGGAAATACGGCAGGCAATCGAGGTAGGTCCAGTCTTCCAGGCCCGGCAGCTTGGCCCAGTTGTCATAGTCCAGGGCGTTGCCGCGGATGTAGCACATGCCGTTGATCAGCGAAGAACCGCCCAGGCCCTTGCCGCGACCGCACTCCATGCGGCGGCCGTTCATGTGCGGCTCCGGGTCGGTCTCGTAGGCCCAGTTGTAGCGACGGCCCTGCAGGGGGAACGCCAGGGCAGCGGGCATTTGCGTGCGGAAGTCCAGGCGATAGTCCGGGCCGCCGGCTTCGAGCAGCAGGACGGTGACGCCTTCGTCTTCGGTCAGCCGGGTGGCCAGGGTATTACCGGCCGAGCCGGCACCGATGATGATGTAATCGAATTCTTGGGACATGAAATGCACCCTCTTTTGGAATTGGGTTCAGGTCGCGGTCATCGAGTGCCACATTCTCTGTGGCGAGGGAGCTTGCTCCCGCTCGGCTGCGCAGCAGTCGCAAACAGGGCGACCGTGTTCTGTCTGGAAAACTCAGGGGCCTGAAGTGGGGCCGCCTCGCGGCCCAGCGGGAGCAAGCTCCCTCGCCACAAGGGCCCTGGCCTCAGGTCCGGTGTCAGATCAGAACACCGACGTGTAGTCGCCCAACTCGACCTGGACCGACTTGATGCGGGTGAAGTTGTTCAGCGAGCTGATGCCATTCTCCCGGCCAACGCCCGATTGCTTGTAGCCACCGACCGGCATTTCCGCTGCCGACTCGCCCCAGGCGTTGATCCAGCAGATGCCGGCTTCGAGCTGGTGGATCACGCGGTGGGCGCGGTTCAGGTCGCGGGTCACGACGCCGGCGGCCAGGCCGAAGTCGGTGTCGTTGGCGCGGCGGATCACTTCTTCTTCGGTGTCGTAGGTGAGGATGCTCATCACCGGGCCGAAGATTTCTTCACGCACGATGGTCATCTCATCGGTGCAATCGGTGAACACCGTCGGCGCAACGAACGCGCCCTTGGCGAATTCGCCTTCGGTCAGGCGACCGCCGCCGCACAGCAGGCGAGCGCCTTCGGCTTTGCCTTTCTCGATGTAGCCCAGCACGCTTTCCATGTGGGCGAAGCTCACCAGCGGGCCGAAATTGGTGTTTTCGTCTTCTGGGTTGCCTATGCGGATGCGCGC
This sequence comes from Pseudomonas sp. Z1-12, assembly GCF_051132015.1. Classification (NCBI taxonomy): domain Bacteria; kingdom Pseudomonadati; phylum Pseudomonadota; class Gammaproteobacteria; order Pseudomonadales; family Pseudomonadaceae; genus Pseudomonas; species Pseudomonas sp. Z1-12. The sequence continues at coordinate 6,272,096 of NZ_CP071647.1, read as the reverse complement.
CACGCGCTCGGCGATCTTGGCTTCGAAGGCGGCCTTGAGGTGGCTCGGCACGAACACGCGGGTGCCGTTGGTGCAGACCTGGCCGGAGCTGTAGAAGTTGGCCATCATCGCGGTGTCGGCGGCGCGATCCAGGTCGGCGTCGTCGAAAATGATCAGCGGCGACTTGCCGCCCAGCTCCATGGTCACGTCCTTGAGCGACGAGCTCGAGGCGCTGGCCATGACTTTCTTGCCCGTGTCGGTGCCGCCGGTGAAGGAAATTTTCTCGATGCGCGGATGCTCGGTCAGCCAGGTGCCGACTTCACGGCCGCTGCCGGTCAGGACGTTGAACACGCCCGCTGGAACGCCGGCTTCGGTGTAGATCTCGGCCAGCTTCAGCGTGGTCAGCGAGGTGACTTCGCTCGGCTTGAAGATCATCGCGTTGCCGGCGGCCAGGGCCGGTGCGGATTTCCACAGGGCGATCTGGATCGGGTAGTTCCACGCGCCGATACCGGCCACCACGCCCAGGGGCTCGCGGCGGGTGTAGACGAAAGATGTGGTGCGCAGCGGCACCTGCTCGCCTTCGATGGCAGGCACCAGGCCGGCGTAGTATTCCAGCACGTCGGCACCGGTGACGATGTCGACGTATTTGGTTTCGGAGAAGGATTTGCCGGTGTCCAGGGTTTCCAGGGCGGCCAGTTCATCGTTGCGCTCGCGCAGGATCTCTACGGCGCGACGCAGGATGCGCGAGCGCTGCATGGCGGTCATGGCGGCCCAGACTTTCTGGCCCTTTTCGGCGCTGACCACGGCGCGCTCGACGTCCTCGAACGTTGCGCGCTGCACCAGGGCGAGTACTTCACCGTTGGCCGGGTTGATGGCTTCGAAAGTGGCGTCGCCGCTGGCATCGCTGTACGCGCCATCGATGTAGAGTTTTTGCAGTTCGAAACGGGCCATAAAGTCCTCGCAAGTGCATGAGTGGTTGGCTGGCCACCGAGCGTGTCGTTTATAGCTGACTACGCGCTGCGGTGACGGTTCAGGAGTCGAGCGGTTCTGTGTGCTCTGGCGCCCCTGCTTTGGCCAGTTGGAAATCCATGTATTCGTAAGCGATCTGGTGCGCCTGGGCGGTATCGAACGCGTCTCCCGACAGCGCGCCGCGCAGCCACAAACCGTCAATCAGCGCGGCCAGGCCCCGTGCCGCGCTGCGTGCCTGATCAACGGGCAACACGCGGCGGAACTGGCAACACAGGTTGGAATACAGACGGTGATCGTTGATCCGCTGCAACCTGTGCAAAGACGGGTGATGCATGCTGGTGGCCCAGAAGGCCAGCCAGGTTTTCATTGCCGGGCCATTGACCTGGCTGGCGTCGAAGTTGCCTTCGATGATCACCTTGAGGTGAGCCCGCGGACTCGAGTCCTCCAGCGCCTGCCGGCGCGCGGTGACGTTCTCGCTCAGGACGCTCATCAGGTATTGGGCCGTGGCCGCGATCAGGCCGTTCTTGTCCTGAAAGTAGTGACTGATGATGCCGTTGGAAACACCGGCCAAACGAGCGATCAGCGCAATGCTGGCGTCCCCCATGCCGACCTGATCGACCGCTTGCAACGTAGCTTCGATCAATTGTTGGCGGCGGATGGGTTGCATACCGACCTTGGGCATCTAGCACATCTCCTTAGGCCCGCAGGCGGACGAGTGCAGTCCGTCATGGCGAGGGCCAGTCTATTTTGTTTTGATTGAACGTTCAATCAACAAAGAATAAGCTCTGCGACAATTCGTCGCGATTTGCCGAAATTTCCTACGCGTAAATGGCGCAGAAGCGAGACATCAAGGACCCAAGACCCACGCAATGACGGGGGCAAGGGCTTTAAGGGTGTCTTTATAACACCCGTCGGTCGGCTGCCCACTCACCGATTGGTCGGGTACCGCGTTGCCTTGTCCTTCTCCCGCACTGCCTGGAGCATCCGTGCAATGAGTTCTGCCTTTCTAATAAAGACCCCACCGCAGAAGGTGACGGTCAACGGTTGGGTGTTCTACACCTCCACCGCGCTGATTCTGTTGCTGACCGCCATTCTGATTATCGCCCCGCAGGAGGCCGGTCGATTGCTCGGCATCGCCCAGGCGTGGTTGTCCCGCAGTTTCGGCTGGTACTACATGGTGGTCATCGCCGCTTACCTGGTGTTTGTGGTTGGCCTGGCGTTTTCCTCCTACGGCAAGCTCAAGCTGGGCAGCAAGGACGACACGCCGGATTTCAGCTACGGCGCCTGGGCCGGGATGCTGTTTTCGTCGGGTATCGGCATCTCCTTGCTGTACTTTGGCGCCTCCGAGCCGCTGGACCATTTTTTCAACCCGCCCGAAGGCGTGGCCGGCAGTCAACAGGCGGCGCGGCAGGCGGTGCAGTTGACGTTCTTGCACTGGGGCCTGCACGGCTGGGCGATCTACGCCTTGGTGGGCCTGGCCGTGGCGTATTTCGCCTACCGGCACAATCAGCCGCTGGCCCTGCGTTCGGCGTTGTATCCGCTGGTGGGGGAGCGCTGGGTCAAGGGTGCGGCCGGTCACGCGGTTGACGGCTTCGGCATGTTCGTGACCCTGCTGGGGCTGGTGACCAACCTGGGGATCGGCTCGTTGCAAGTGGCGTCCGGGCTGGAAAACCTGTTCGGCATGGAACACAGCAACACCAATCTGCTGATCGTGATCATCGTGATGAGCACGGTGGCGACCATCGCGGCGGTGTCCGGTGTGGAGAACGGTATCCGCCGGCTGTCGAACCTGAACATCGTGTTGTTCAGCGGCCTGCTGATCTTTGTGCTGCTGTTCGGTCCGACCCTGCACCTGCTCAACGGTTTCGTTCAGAACATCGGCGACTACCTCAACGGCGTGGTGCTCAAGACCTTCGATCTGTACGTCTACGCGGACGACAGCGCCAAGTCTGGCCGCTGGATGGGCCTGTGGACGCTGTTCTATTGGGCCTGGTGGATTTCCTGGGCGCCTTTTGTCGGCATGTTCATCGCGCGCATTTCCCGTGGGCGTACCGTGCGCGAGTTGGTGGCAGGCGTATTGTTGATTCCCCTGGGCTTCACCCTGGCCTGGCTGTCGATCTTCGGTAACTCGGCCCTGGACCTGGTGATGAACCACGGCGCGGTCGAGCTGGGCAAGACGGCGCTGACGCAGCCGTCGATGTCGATCTACCAGCTGCTTGAATTCTATCCAGCATCGAAGATTGTCATCGGTGTGTCGATCTTTGTCGGTTTCGTCCTGTTCCTGACCCCGGCCGACTCCGGCGCGGTGATGATGGCGAACCTTTCGTGCCAGGGCGGCACCGTTGACGAAGACGCGCCCCATTGGCTGCGGATCTTCTGGTCGGTGGTGATTACGCTGGTGACGATCGGCCTGTTGTTTGCCGGCAACTTCGAAGCGATGCAGACCATGGTGGTGCTGGCCGGATTGCCGTTTTCGGTGGTGTTGGTGTGCTTCATGTTCGGTTTGCACAAGGCCATGCGCCAGGATGTGCAGGCGGAGCAGCAGAAATTGGTGGAGTTGGGCCGGGTCTATAGCTGACCTTCTGTCTGGCCCTGCTCCTGTGGCAGAGGGGCTTTTGTGGCGAGGGAGCTTGCTCCCGCTGGGTTGCGGAGCGACCCCAAACCGGCCAAGCACGGTGTACCTGAAGGTTCGTGTCGCCTGGATTGCGACTGCTGCGCAGCCGAGCGGGAGCAAGCTCCCTCGCCACAGTTATCAGCATTCCAAGCTCAGTATCAGCATTCCAAGCTCAATATCAGCATTCCAAGCTCAATATCAGCATTCCAAGCTCAGTATCGGCATTCCAAGCCAGTACCAGCATTTCAAACCTGGTATGAGCATCAGCCTTGGAAGGCGCACACAAAAACGCCGCGATCATCTCGCGGCGTTTTTGTGTGCGGGGGGCTTAGCCCAGGTTCTTGCCGAGCAGTGCGTGGTACAGCTCGCTGTCGCCCAGGATCCCGACGACTTTCTGATTATCGTGGAGCACCAGTTTGTTGCCGGTCTGGTAGCGGATCTGCAACGCATCGCGCATGCCGATGTTGGAGTCCACCAGGGTCGGACGTCGGCCCAGGCCTTCGACCGCTTGGCCTGGAGCCCAGTTTTGCAAGTCCAGGGCCGCGCCGTTCTGCCGGGCGCCCTTGATGGTGTTGCCGTCGGCCAGGTCGAGCCAGGAGTCGCCGCCCGGGTCCAGGCACACCGAGCCGTTGATGCGCTTGCAGTTGTCCAGGGTGCGCATCAGGCTGCGGCCGCAGAGGACGTTGAGCGGGTTGGTGTGGGCGACGAAGGTGCGCACATAGTCGTCGGCCGGGTTCAGCACGATTTGTTCCGGCTTGCTGTACTGGATGATCCGGCCGTCTTTCATGATCGCGATACGGCTGCCCAGCTTCAGGGCTTCGTCGAGGTCGTGGCTGACGAACACGATGGTCTTGCTCAGCTTGCGTTGCAGCTCCAGCAGTTCGTCCTGCAGGCCTTGGCGGATCAATGGGTCGAGGGCCGAGAACGGTTCGTCCATCAGCAGGATGTCGGCGTCCATCGCCAGGGCGCGGGCCAGGCCGACCCGTTGCTGCATGCCGCCGGACAATTCGTCGGGCTTCTTGTTGCGCCACTGGGTCAGGCCCACCAGCTCAAGCTTCTCATCCACCAGCTTCTTGCGTTCCTTCTCCGGTCGGCCCTGCATTTCCAGGCCGAAGCTGATGTTCTCGCGCACCGTCAGCCAGGGCATCAGGGCGAACTTCTGGAACACCATGGCGATGCGCTTGGTGCGCATCATCTTCAGCTCGGCAGGGGTGCAAGATGCAATGTCGATCTGCCGGCTTTCGTGCTCGACGAACAGCTTGCCGCGGCTGACGGTGTTCAAGCCGTTGATGCAGCGCAGCAAGCTGGATTTGCCGGAGCCGGACAGGCCCATCAAGACACAGATTTCGCCTTTCTCGATGTCCAGGCTGGCTTTTTCCACGCCGACGATTTGCCCGGTTTTCTTCAGGATTTCGTTGCGGGTCATGCCCTGGTCGAGCAGCTTGAGGGCCTCGCGAGGGTCCCTGGCGAAGATCACGTCAACGTCTTCAAAGCGAATTATGCTCATGCGTCACCCCCTACTTTGGCGTCGGGTTGTTTGCAGATTCGGTCGAGCATGATCGCCAGCAGGACGATCGCCAGGCCGGCTTCGAAGCCCAGGGCGATATCGGCGGTGTTCAATGCGTTGACCACGGGTTTGCCCAGGCCATCAGCACCCACCAGCGCGGCGATCACCACCATCGACAACGACAGCATGATGCACTGGGTGATACCGGCGGCGATGCTTGGCATGGCGTGGGGCAGTTCGATGCGCGACAGGAGCTGGCGACGGGAGCAGCCGAAGGCTTTGCCGGCGTCCATCAGTTCGTCCGGGACGTCGCGGATGCCCAGGTAGGTCAGGCGGATGGGCGCGGCAATCGCGAACACCACCGTGGAGATCAGGCCCGGGACCACACCCAGACCGAACAGGGTCAGGGTAGGAATGAGGTAGACGAAGGTCGGTACGGTCTGCATCAGATCGAGCACCGGACGCATCATCGTGTAGAACATCGGCTTGTGCGCGGCAACGATGCCCAGCGGCACGCCGATCAGTACGCAGACCAGGGTCGCGAACAGCACCTGGGCGAGGGTTTCCATGGTCTCTTGCCAGTAACCCAGGTTGAGAATCAGTAGAAAGGACGCGATGACGAATACAGTCAGGCCCCATTTGCGCTGGATGAAGTGCGCCAATAGCGCAATGAGGCCGATCAGGGCCAGGGGGTTGAACCAGGTCAGCGCAAACGTCACGCCGTGAATCATCGTTTCCAGGAACAGCGCGATTGCGTCGAAGGTGTTGGCGCCGTTTTGCGTCAACCATTCGACAAAGCCCGCGATGTACTGGCCCAAGGGTATTTTCTGATCAATAAGCATGGTAGTGAACGTCCGCATGCAAGGGAATAAACAGCCCGGGCGAGCGAACTCGCCCGGCATAACATAAGCAGTTATTGCGCAAGCTTGGCTTTCACGGCCTCCAGGCCAGGTTTACCGTCAATGGTGGTCACGCCAGCGAGCCAGGTATCGAGTACCTGTGGGTTTTTCTTCAGCCAGGCCTTGGCGGCGGCCTCAGGTTTCATCTTGTCGTCGAGCACGTTGCCCATCAGCGTGCTTTCCATGTCGACGGTGAACTCCAGGTTTTTCAACAGCTGGCCAACGTTGCTGCATTCCTGGCTGTAGCCCTTGCGGGTGTTGGTCGCCACGGTTGCGGCACCGAAGTCGGGGCCGAAGAAATCGTCGCCGCCGGTCAGGTACTGGATTTTGAAGCGGGTGTTCATCGGGTGTGGGGCCCAGCCGAGGAACACCACGTCGGTGCCACGCTTGGCGGCGCGATCGACCTGCGAGAGCATGCCCGCTTCACTCGACTCGACGACTTTGAAGCCGGCGTCCTTCAGGCCGAAGGCGTTCTTTTCGATCATGCTCTGGATCAGGCGGTTGCCGTCGTTGCCCGGCTCGATGCCGTAGATCTTGCCGTCCAGCTCTTTCTTGAATTTGGGGATGTCGGCGAAGTCTTTCAGTCCCTTGTCATACAGGCCCTGGGGCACGGCGAGGGTGTACTTGGCGCCCTTGAGGTTGGTGCGCACGGTTTCCACGGTGCCGGCTTCGCGGTAGGCCTTGATGTCGTTTTCCATGGTCGGCATCCAGTTGCCGAGGAACACGTCCATGTTCTTGCCATCGGCCAGGGACTTGTAGGTCACCGGCACGGAAATCATGGTGGTCTTGGTCTTGTAGCCCAGCGCATCCAGCACCACGCTGGTGGTCGCCGTGGTCACGGTAATGTCGGTCCAGCCGACATCGGAGAAGTTGACGGTGCTGCACTTTTCGGGTTCTGCGGCGTTGGCCAGCATCGGAAGACTCAGCATGGCGGCCAACAACAACGGCTTGGAACCTTTCATGGGTGGACTCCTGGTGTTTTATCGGCGGTGTCCGGTCAGGACAACCGCGCTTATGGATGTTGCGGTTGGTGGCGCGTGGGCACTCTTCTGACACGCGGCCTTGCAAACGAGCCGTAACCGATCATGTACCAGCGCAAATCTGACGCCTACAGGGTGGGTCGTATCCAGTACAGGGATGGTCGCATCCAGTGTCGGTGACGTCGTTTACAGATTTTTTCCGCCCCCGATGGACCTCTGACACGCAGAAAAACGCCGCAAAACCGGGCGCAGGGAGGGGCGGCGTTGCTGGGCATGATTGCGTCGGTGTCAGACGTCGGGCACCCAGGTAAAAACCGGATGATGCGGCCATCCCGGCGTTGAGCGTAGCAGCTCCGTCACCGGACGCTCCTGCGCCCGGATGTGCCTGTTCTGGAGGTTATCGGCAATGGCAATCAGCGTTTTCGACTTGTTCAAAATCGGTATCGGCCCGTCCAGTTCACACACCGTGGGCCCCATGCGTGCCGCGGCGCTGTTCGTTGAAGCGCTGAAGGCCAAGGCCCTGCTCAATGATGTGCGCCGGGTCGAAGTGCAATTGTTCGGTTCGCTGTCGGCCACCGGCATCGGCCACGGCAGCGACAACGCCGTGATCATGGGCCTGATGGGAGAGTGGCCGGACGCAATCGACCCGTCGCAGATCGGCCCGCGCATCGAGTTGCTGCGTGAAACCCAGACCCTGCTGCTCGACGGTCGCCTGCCGGTACCGTTCGTATGGTCCCGAGACATGCGCCTGATCGACGAGAACCTGCCGTTCCACCCTAATGCGATGACCCTGGTGGCCGAGGGCGCCGACGGCGAGTTGCACCGTGACACGTATTACTCGGTCGGCGGCGGCTTTGTCGTCGATCAGGCCCAGGCCACCAGCGGCGTGGTGGACTTGGATCGCACTGAGCTGCCGTACGATTTTTCCAGCGCCGAAGAATTGCTCCAGTTGTGCCGCACCCACGACCTGCGGGTGGCCGAGTTGATGCTGGCCAACGAAAAGGTCTGGCGTTCCGAAGAAGAGATTCGCAGTGGCCTGATGAAACTGTGGCGGGCCATGCAGGACTGCGTCGAACAGGGCCTCAAGCACGAGGGCATCCTGCCGGGCGGCTTGAATGTACGTCGGCGCGCGGCCAAGTTGCACCGCAGCCTGCAAGAGCTGAACAAGCCCAATGTCATCGGCTCGACCCTGAGCGCCATGGAGTGGGTCAACCTGTTCGCCCTGGCGGTCAACGAGGAGAACGCCGCCGGCGGGCGCATGGTCACCGCGCCGACCAACGGTGCGGCGGGGATCATCCCGGCGGTGCTGCATTACTTCATGAAGTTCAGCGAAGCGGTCACCGACGCCAACGTCGTGGATTATTTCCTCGGTGCGGCGGCCGTCGGGATCCTGTGCAAAAAGAACGCCTCGATCTCCGGCGCCGAAGTCGGCTGCCAGGGCGAGGTGGGATCGGCTTGCGCCATGGCGGCGGCGGGCTTGGCGGAGATCCTCGGGGCCACGCCGGAGCAATTGTGCAACGCCGCGGAAATCGGCCTGGAACACAACCTCGGCCTGACCTGCGACCCAGTCGGTGGCTTGGTGCAGGTGCCGTGCATCGAGCGCAACGCGATCGCCGCGGTCAAGGCCATCAACGCCGCTCAAATGGCCTTGCGCGGTGACGGCCAGCATTTCATCTCCCTGGACCGGGTGATCCGCACCATGCGCGATACCGGTGCCGACATGCATGACAAATATAAAGAGACTTCGCGCGGTGGCTTGGCGGTCAGTGCGGTGGAGTGCTGATTCGAAATCTCCACCGCACTCTGTGGCGAGGGAGCTTGCTCCCGCTGGGGCGCGAAGCGCCCCCAGGCGACGTCATGATGTCAGGAATATTTCACAAGCCGGATTTGCGACCGCTTCGCGGTCGAGCGGGAGCAAGCTCCCTCGCCACAGATGAATGTAAAAACCGCTCGTAAAACGAACACCCATCCGCAAACGCGCCACCTTTTAGCGCGTCGCAAACAGATAAGGCGTGACTTATCGGTCACGCCTTTGTACGCCGCCCCACCGTCCGTCCCCGCGCTTGCGGTGACAACCCTCGCGCAAACGGCGCAGCCCAGTTCCCACAAGTGCTACCGAACTGCTCACGGCCCTTTGTGACCGGTGCCTGCCGCCATGGATGGCACCTAAAACCTGGACGCGATCCACCCCTTATATAGACAGGCCGCCATGTCGTTTTCAGGATTTATTGAACACACATTCAATTTTAGGCATGGCAATTGCTCTATCCCGATAAAGCCCCGTCTCACGCAAGAGAATGATGGGCAATAACAAGAGCCTCCGCCTGAGGCCATCACCCGCTTTGTGTGAGGAGATACCGCGATGACGACGTCCAACTCCGGGGCCCAACCCCAGAACCGTGCGCCTCAATCCATCGGCTTTTTGCTGCTGGACAATTTCACGCTGATTTCCCTGGCGTCCGCGGTGGAACCGCTACGCATGGCCAACCAACTGTCCGGTCGCGAGCTGTATCGCTGGACCACCCTGACCGTCGACGGCGGCCAGGTATGGGCCAGCGACGGCTTGCAGATCACCCCCGACGCCTCCATGCACAAGGCACCACCCTTGGACACGGTCATCGTCTGTGGCGGTATCGGCATCCAGCGCACCGTAACCCGTGAACACGTGTCATGGCTGCAAGGCCAGGCCCGCCAGTCCCGTCGCCTCGGCGCGGTCTGCACCGGCAGCTGGGCCCTGGCCTGCGCCGGCCTGCTGGACGGTTTCGATTGCAGCGTGCACTGGGAATGCCTGGCGGCGATGCAGGAAGCTTTCCCGCGGGTATCGATGAGTACCCGCCTGTTCACCCTCGACCGCAACCGCTTCACCAGCTCCGGCGGCACCGCGCCGCTGGACATGATGCTGCATCTGATCAGCCGCGATCACGGTCGTGAGCTGTCGGCGGCGATCTCGGAAATGTTTGTCTACGAGCGTATCCGCAACGAGCAGGATCACCAGCGTGTGCCGCTCAAGCATATGCTTGGCACCAACCAGCCGAAGTTGCAGGAAATCGTCGCGTTGATGGAGGCCAACCTCGAAGAGCCGATCGACCTGGACGAATTGGCGGTGTACGTCGCCGTGTCCCGGCGTCAGCTGGAGCGGTTGTTCCAGAAATACCTGCACTGCTCGCCGTCGCGCTATTACCTCAAGCTGCGGCTGATCCGTGCGCGGCAACTGCTCAAGCAGACGCCGATGTCGATCATCGAAGTGGCCTCGGTGTGCGGCTTCGTCTCCACCCCGCACTTCTCCAAGTGCTACCGCGAATACTTCGGCATTCCACCGCGCGACGAGCGCGTCGGTTCCAACACCACGCAACAGGTGGCGATGATGCCGCTGCCGCAGGCGCTGGTGCTGTCGCCATTGTCCGGGCCGCTGTCGGCGCTGAGCCAGGCGCGCAATGAGTCGACGTTTGCCAGTGTGAGGCTCTAGACCGCAGCGCCTTCATCGCGAGCAAGCTCGCTCCCACAGGGGATCTTCCGGGTGCAACAGATAGCGTGCATACCAGAGATCACTGTGGGAGCGAGCTTGCTCGCGATGGGTTTTATCAGGCGCTATGGTTCTGCTGGTATTGCGTCAACGCCGGCAACAGCTGCTTATCGATCGCCTGGCGCACGGCCGGCAGGATGGTGGCGCTGCTGGTGTACATGTCCTTGACCATCCGCCGCAATTCATTGGCGCGAGCCCTGTCCAGCCCGCGCACGGCGCATTCGCATGCCTGCTCGGCGGTGGAGCCGCTGGGTATTTGCAGTCCCAGGGCCTTGAGATGGCCCAGCAGGTCTTCCTGGTCGATCAAATCGGCGTGCATCATGACGCTTTTCCTTGTTCAGGGATTGGGGTCGTGTCTCGATTCTGGTAGCCACCCGAAGCGGCGGCAAGGGTAAATGGTCGCAATGTCATGAATGACTATGGAGGCGTCGTTTTCGGCTAACTTGTCCAGGCCTGGACTGGGCACACTGGCCCCAAGCTGAATCACGATGGTTTGGTCACCCTCGCGCGACGGCTCCTCCAGTAACGCTCCTGCCCCGATCCTGTCACGGCTTGATCGGGGATTTTTTTGCCTGTGTGAATCAGGGGAAAGTGCGTTGTTTGATCGGGCGCTATCGCGAGCAAGCTCGCTCCCACAGGGGTTCTGTGTCGTTCACAAAATCTAATGTGGGAGCGAGCTTGCTCGCGATGAACGATGACGCGGTTTATCTCTGCAACACCAGAATCCGCGACAACAACTCATCCCGATCCACATAACACCCCTGGAAATGCCGGGCCCCGGTGGCCGGGTCGAAGGCGTTGCGGGCGTGGAGGGTGCGGCGGTTGTCGAAGCACCAGAGCTGGCCGGGTTCGAGGCGCTGCACCAGGCGAAATTGCGGCTCGCGGGTCAGGGCGATAAAGCGGCGGTAGGCGCGGTAGAGCCTGGGCATTTGCTCGACCGAGGTGTCGAACGGCCCACGCAGGAAGTTCGCCATGCGGATTTCCGCGACCTGCCCCAGCGCATCCAGCGCGATGATGGGCGCCAGGCAGCGGTAGTCGCTGTGGCGGTCCTTGTTGCGAAACTCCACCGGGATCTGGCACAGCGCGTCGAAGGCCTCGGGGTCTTCCTGGCGCAGCGTCTCGGCAATGGCAAAACCGTCGACAAAAATACTCTCGCCGCCGTCGGCGTCGTTCACCAGGCAATGCAAGAACTGCAGCCCCGGCTGCAACTCACGGGTCGGCAGGTCGCTGTGCAGCGGCAGGTTGAAAGCGGTGTAGGCGTTGCTGTCGGCATCGGCCTTGGACTGCACGTTGAACAACACGCCGAAGTTGCTCTCGCGGATAAAGGAAATGCGTTGGGCGATCTGTTTCAGCGAGCCGGGCTCGGTGGGCACGCCGCGTACTTGGGTCAGGCCGATGTCGCGCACCGCCAAAAGCCATTGCAGCAGCGCGTCGGCATCCGTCATCAGTGCCTGGTATTCGAACACCGGCAGTTTCAGGTCATGCTGCCACAGCTGGCGATGCGGCTTGTTCGCCAGGCGTTCGGCCCTGGATTGATCGTCATACGCATGGGCGCGCAACCAGCCCGGATCGAATAGGCTTCGGTGGCCATCCTGCCAAACCACACACAGATGGCCCGCGTCGTCGATGCTGATGTCGCGAGGGGTCACGTCTTCCGGGACATCGACAATCTCCAGAACCTGCTCGCGGGTAACGCTGTAGACGCATTGCGAGCACGGGCAGTTGTCCCTTAGCCATTGATGATGGAACGGGCTGACCCGGCCGTCGGCCCACGTCACTTGCACCCGGTCGGTCAAGGGGGTCGCAGCGGTCAATGCCTGGACAAGCGGATAGCGTCGGAAGTCGGCAACAGCGGCAGCGGTGTTCATGGCGATCTCCTGTTCGAGGCTTATCGGGCGGCTGGCAGGGCAATGACCCGACCGATGCAGGTCGGTGTCGGCAGATCGGCTTGGCTGTCCAACAGGGCTTTGAGTCGGCCCAGGGTCTGCTCGGTGAATGGCGCTGAGCGCGGGCCGGCCAGGTCGACATGCAGCAACATCTGTTCGTTGCCGGCCAGCTCTTTATCACCGCCGACCAGGTGCAGGCTGTGGTAGAGGTGCAAGCGTTTGGCGTCGTGGCCGATGAGCTGTGTGTGCACCTCGACATCCGCGCCGAGCTTCACTTCGTGCAAGTAATTGAGGTGCAGTTCGAGGGTGAACAACGAGTGGCCGCTGGCTTCGCGGTTCTGGCTGTCCAGGCCGAGCCGGTCCATCAGCGCGTCGGTGGCGTAGCTGAAGATCAGCAAATAGAAGGCATCGCGCAGATGGCCGTTGTAGTCGACCCATTCGGGGAGGATGCGGGTTTGGTAGGTGGTGAGGGTGGGCATGACGTTGGTTCCGACAGTTGTGGTGACTGGGAGGCCGCTATCGCGAGCAAGCTCGCTCCCACAGGTTTTGTGAGCGACACAGAACCAATGTGGGAGCGAGCTTGCTCGCGATGGGCCAGCCTTGCTGGCCCAAAAAACCAAGGTTTACTCGGCGAAGGCCATTCCATGCTTTTCTTTAGTGGCTTTCACCGCCTCCAGCACCGCCAGCAGGCAATCATCACGATAGCGCTCCAGGGCCGAGATGCTGTGGCTGCCCAATTGCTCGCTCGTGCCGTCCACCACATCATCGATTAATTTCTCGGTCAGCTCCGGCGCCGGCAAGTAGGTCCAGGGCAGCTGCAGTGCCGGGCCGAACTGGGCCATGAAGTGCCGCATGCCGGCATCGCCGCCGGCCAGGGTGTAAGTCAGGAACGTGCCCATGAATGACCAGCGCAGGCCGGCGCCAAAACGGATGGCATCGTCGATTTCCCCGGTGGTGGCGACACCGTCGTTGACCAGGTGCAGGGCTTCGCGCCACAGCGCTTCGAGCAGGCGGTCGGCAATGAAGCCGGGGACTTCCTTGCGCACGTGCAATGGCCGCATGCCGAGGGATTCGTAGACTTCCATCGCTGCTTGCACCGCTTCGGGGGCGGTGTTTGTGCCGCCGACTACTTCCACCAGTGGCAACAAGTAGACCGGGTTGAATGGGTGCCCGACCACACAGCGTTCCGGGTGGGTGGCGTTCTCATAGAACTCGCTTGGCAGCAGGCCCGAGGTACTGGAGCCGATCAACGCGTTCGGCTTGGCGGCGGCGCTGATCTGGGCGTGCAATTCGAGCTTGAGTTCCAGTCGCTCGGGAGCGCTTTCCTGGATGAAATCAGCGTCGCGCACGCATTCTTCGATGGTGGCGACAAAGCGCAGCCGATCTTGCGAAGCGCCGGGGGCCAAGCCTTGTTTCTCCAGGGCGCCCCAGGCATTGGCAACGCGTTTGCGCAGTGCCGCCTCGGCACCCGGCGCGGGATCCCAGGCGATGACGTCGAGGCCATGGGCCAGGGCCCGGCTGACCCAGCCGCTGCCGATCACACCGCTGCCCAGGGCGGCGAAGGTCTTGATGTCGGTGATAAAGCTCATGGTGATGTCCTGAAAAGAGTGAAGATCACCTGTGGGAGCGAGCTTGCTCGCGATGGCGGCGGTACATCCGACGCATCGTCGAAGGCTGGAATATCGCTATCGCGAGCGAGCTCGCTCCCACAGGGTTATGCGTCGATTCGGTTCAGCCGCGCTGCACCAGGCCCATTTTCTTGCGACCTTCCGCCGGCGTGAGCACGCGAGCCCCAAGGCGGCTGAGGATTTCTCCGGCGCGCTCCACCAGTTGGCCGTTGGTGGCGAGCACGCCTTTGTCCAGCCAAAGGTTGTCTTCCAGCCCGACCCGCACGTTGCCCCCCAGCAGTACCGCCTGGGCGGCCATCGGCATTTGCATGCGGCCGATGCCGAAGCCGGCCCACACCGCGTCGGCCGGCAGGTTGTCGACCATGGCCTTCATGGTGGTGGTGTCGGCCGGAGCCCCCCACGGGATGCCCAGGCAGAGCTGGAACAGCGGGTTGTCCAGCAGGCCTTCCTTGATCAGTTGCTTGGCGAACCACAAGTGGCCAGTGTCGAAGATTTCCAGCTCGGCCTTGACCCCCAGCTCAGTGATGCGCTTGGCGCCGGCCCGCAGTTGTGCCGGGGTGGAAACGTAAATGGTGTCGCCGTCGCCGAAGTTCAGGGTGCCGCAATCCAATGTGCAGATTTCCGGCAACAGCTCTTCGACGTGAGCCAGGCGCGTCAGCGGGCCTACCAGGTCGGTGTTGGGGCCGAACTCCATCGGTCGTTCGCCGCCGCCGATCTCCAGGTCGCCGCCCATGCCGGCGGTGAGGTTGACGATGATGTCCACGTCCGCCTCACGGATGCGCTCCATCACTTCGCGGTACAACGCCACGTCGCGGCTGAACTTGCCGGTCTGCGGATCGCGGACGTGGCAATGGACCACCGTGGCCCCGGCCTTCGCCGCCTCGACGGCAGCGGCGGCGATCTGTTTCGGGGTGACCGGCACGTGGGGGCTCTTGGCGGTCGTGTCGCCAGCACCGGTGAGTGCGCAGGTGATGATGACGTCGTGGTTCATGGTGCGGGTTCCTTCAGGCGTGGTGAGTCACTGCGCAGCCCTTGTACCGCTGCGCAGATGGCGATCGGTTGATCAGTTGCTGGTGAGTTTCAGGTTGTCGGCGGCCGGTTTGCCGTCGAAGGTGGTCACGCCTTCGAGCCAACGTTGTTTGTCTTGCGGATGATCCTTGAGCCATTGCCGGGCCGATTCGAGCGGGTCCTTGTGATCGAGCAACGGTTGCATCATCCGGCTCTCGTCTTCGGCGGTGAAGGTCAGGTTGCTCAGCAAGCGACCGACGTTCGGGCATTGCTCGGCGTAGTTCGGCGCGGTGACGGTCCAGACGGTGGCCATGCCTTCGTTCGGGCCGAGGGCGTCTTCGCTGCCGGTGAGGTAGGTCATTTGCACGTTGACGTTCATCGGGTGCGGAGCCCAGCCGAAGAACACCACGGCTTCCTTGCGCCGCACGGCACGGTCCACGGCGGCGAGCATGCCGGCTTCGCTGGACTCCACCAGTTGGAATTTGCCCAGGCCGAACTGGTTCTTGGCAATCATCGCCTTGATCTGGGTATTGGCGCCGGAGCCGGGTTCGATGCCGTAGATCTTGCCGCCCAACTCTTTTTCGAATTTGGCGATGTCGGCGAAGGTCTTCAGGCCCTTGTCGGCCAGGTAGGTCGGCACGGCCAGGGTGGCGCGGGCGTCCTTGAGGCTGGGCTGTTCCAGCACCTTGACCTGCTTGGCCTCGACGAACGGGGTGATGGTCTGGGTCATCAACGGGTTCCAGTAGCCGAGGAACAAGTCAAGGCGCTGGTCGCGGATGCCGGCGAAGATGATTTGTTGGGAGGCGCTGGTCTGCTTGGTCTTGTAGCCGAGGCCGTCGAGCATCACTTGGGTCAGGGCGCTGGTGGCGATGACGTCGGTCCAGTTGACCACGCCCAGGCGTACGTTCTGGCAGGCGGCGGGCTCGGCGGCCATGGCGGCCGGGCTCAAAAGCTCGGTGGCGCTGAGTGCGAGAACGCAGTAGCTGATCAGTCGTTTCATTGTCAGGTTCCTCGGCAGCTTATTGTTATGGGGCCCGGTGTCTGTGCGCCGGTGATGCCACGTTACGCAGCCCCGGGCAGGGCAAAACGCACAGCGGCGACGTGCTCTTGCACTGCAGCGACTCTTGAACGGTTGTTGCAACTGGCGTATCAAGGTCCGCACGCTGCCCGTCAACCGAGTGCGCTCCATGTCCCAGGATTTCTACTTCTTGTTGATGCCGGGTTTCTCGGCCATCGGCTTCATCTCGGCCATCGAGCCGTTGCGGGTCGCCAATCGTTTTCGCGGCGAGTTGTACCGCTGGCATGTGTTGAGCATCGACGGCGGGGCGGTGCTGGCGAGCAATGGCATGTCGGTCAACGCCGATGCCGCGCTGGAGCCCTTGAAGAAAGGCGCGACCCTCTGGGTGGTGGCGGGGTTCGAGCCGCTGAAGTTCGTCACCCCGGCACTGGAACGCTGGCTGCATCGGCTGGACAACGAAGGCGTGATCCTGGGCGGCATCGACACCGGCAGCGTGGTCCTGGCCGAGGCGGGGCTGCTGGAAGGGCACCGGGTGACGTTGCACTGGGAAGCCATCGAGGCATTCAAGGAGTCTTATCCACAGCTTGGCGTGACCCAGGAGCTGTTCGAAATCGACCGTCGCCGTATCACGTGTGCGGGCGGCACCGCGTCCATCGACCTGATGCTCGACCTGATCGGCCAGGCCCACGGTTCGGAACTGGCGATCCAGGTCAGCGAGCAATTCGTGCTCGGCCGCATCCGTCCGCGCAAAGATCACCAGCGCATGGAAATCGCCAACCGCTACGGCATTCGCAACAAGAAGCTGGCGCACGTCATCGGCGAGATGGAAACCCACAGTGAACCACCACTGAGTACTTTGGCCCTGGCCGAGTCGATCAACGTCACTCGTCGCCAGCTCGAAAGGCTGTTCCGCCTGCACCTGAACGACACACCAAGCAATTTCTACCTGCGCCTGCGCCTGGAAAAGGCCCAGCAGTTGCTGCGCCAGACCGACATGAGCGTGCTGGAAGTGAGCATCGCCTGCGGGTTTGAGTCGCCGTCGTATTTCACCCGCAGCTATCGGACCCGGTTCGCGCGCTGCCCGCGTGAGGATCGGCGGCGACAAGGGGATGGTCGGGAGCTGGTTTGACAGGCTTTTATACTCAATTATACTCGCGACTATAAATTATACCTGTCGCCATAATTGAGTATAAAACCATGTCCAAGCACCCCGGTTTTGTCTTCCGGCGTCCCGATCTGGCCCGCAATATTGTCGATGGGCTGGCCGGCGCCGGGATCCAGGATTACACCTCAGGCCTGTTCCTGGCCGCGCCAAGGCGTACCGGAAAAAGTACGTTCCTGCGCGAGGACTTGATTCCCGAATGCGAGTCGCGAGGTTGGCTCGCGGTCTACGTCGACCTTTGGGCCAACAAGGAGAAGGACCCTGCCGACCTGATCGCTTCGGCCATCGCCGGGGCACTGGTGCCTTATGAGAAGGGCATTCGCAAGCTCGCCAAATCCATGGGCATCGACAAACTCAGCTTCTTGCGCACGTTGTCCTGGGATTTCAGCCAGCCGCAACTGCCCGAAGGGGCGACGTTGACCCAGGCACTGGAGCTGTTGCACCGTGCCGCGGATAAAACCGTGGTGCTGGTAATCGATGAAGCCCAGCATGCCTTGACCACTGAAGCCGGGGTCAACGCGATGTTCGGCCTCAAGGCGGCACGTGACCAGCTCAACCAGGGGCGCGAGGGCGATACCAGTGGCCTGCGGCTGGTGTTCACCGGTTCCAATCGCGACAAGCTCGCCCACTTGGTGCTGAGTCGCAACCAGCCGTTCTACGGGTCCAGCATCACGCCGTTCCCTTTGCTGGGCAAAGCCTTCACCCAGGCCTACACCGCCCATTTGAACGCACACTTGGCCCAGACCAATCAGTTCAACGCCGATGACCTGGACCAGGCGTTTGAGTTGGTAGGGCGCCGTCCGGAGATGTTGCGCAGCGTCATCGGCGAAATTGCCCTGGAACTGGGTGAGGCGAGCCATTTGGGGGAGTTGCTGCGCAACAGCGCCGAAATGCTGCGCGCCGGCGTCTGGACCGAATTCGAGAGCGCCTGGAACGCCCTGACGGTGCCGCAACGGGCCGTGCTGCAAGTCATGGCCGAGCGCTCGCAGAACAACGAGCCCTTCGCGCCCTTCACCGATTCAACATTGGAGGCGGTGAGCAAGGCATTGAAGAGCATGGGAAGCGAAGTCGTGCCCGGAACCCAAACCATCCAATCGTGTATCGATGCGTTGCGTGAAAAGGAATTGGTGTGGAAATCCAACCGCGGTGGTTATGCGTTGGAGGACAAGGCGTTTGCGGAGTGGTTGAAGGGGTATCGCCAGCAGCGTTGAAACTTGGACAATTTCCCGTGGCGAGGGAGCTTGCTCCTGCTGGGTCGGTCCGACGCTTCGGGCGCAGCCGCCCCAGAACCAGACACCGCGGTGCAACAGGTGAACCCTGCAAACCGGTTTACGACTGCTGCGCAGCCGAGCGGGAGCAAGCTCCCTCGCCACAGGGCGGTGTCAGCAGGTCTATTTCTTCATCAACGCCGAACACGCCGCCTTGTATGCCTCATGCTGATACTTGTTCAGCGTCGCCGGCAGGGCGAAGTCATATTTCTTGCTCTGTGCGTTGATGGTCTGCGGCGACAGCAGCGTTACCTCACAACCTTCCAGCAATTGGAAAACCCCTTCGATCTTGAACGTGGTCGGGCCACCGGCGAACTCGCCTTTCTTGCTGCGCTTCTTGATGGCGATGCGTTCGATGCCGTTGTCCGTCACGAACGTCCGCACCTGGGCGGCGAATGCCTTGACGTTGGCGGCGTCGTCATCGTCGTCCAGGGCGATTTTCTTAGTGCTCAGCGCAACGTGGCTCAACGCTTGCTGGTCCAGCGAGGCAACGGCGATGATCGCTTCGCTGCCTTTGATTTCGATGCCGCAGATGATCATGGGTGGCCTTGGATTCCGGAGGTCTGGAGCGCCAGTCTATCCGCCTTGCTCAATCCATGCTCGCCCGCAGGTCCAGCATGATTTTGTCGAAATAATCGACCCGGATCACGCCAAAGCGCGGGTATTCGAAATCCAGGATCACGTACAAAACGCAGACCATCACCGCCGCGTAGCCGAGGCTGTGCAGCCAGTTGCGCTGCCGGGTGCCGGCCATGCCGTAGCCAATCAGCAGGGCGCTGATCAGGGTCATGGTCACCAGCATCAGGTAAATGGTCAGGGGCGGATGGGTTTCGTGAGCCACGGCGCGCGTCGTGGTGAGGTCGATCATTTCGTTTTGTGCTTGCAGCACGGGTGTGCCCAGGGTCGGTGTGGGCATCTGTTGCAGCGCGGCGACGGTACGTTTCCAGATGGTTTGCTGCAAGTCATTGGCTCGGTCATGGGCCGCTTCGTCGACTTCATCCTCGCGCAAGTCGCGGTAGTACTCGATGCGCGCATCGACATAGTCCCGGAATGCCTGGCGGATCTCCGGTTGTTCATTGGTGGGCAGAAGGTCCAGGCGCAACCAGGCGGTGCCCATGGCGTTGGTTTCGGCGACGATCAATGCACGGCGCTGATCCAGGCGCGAAGCCGCGCCGGAGAAGGTAAAGGCAATCAGCAGCGCCAGCAGGCCAAACACCGCGCCTTCGATGGCCCCGATGCCCTGGCGAGCGCCGTCCGGGTCCTGGGCCAGGTGACGGTTGCCGACCCGACGACCGGCTTCGATGCCCAGCACGATGGCGATAAAGATGGCTAACCCATAAATGGGCAAGGCGGTAAGAGAGTGCATACGAAAATCCTCTGATCGTCGTGTGTGACTCGTCTGTACGGCCCGGCTCGGACGGGTATGCAGCCAGTGTAGACGGCGCTGGCTGATTCATCCTTGGAGAGCGTGTTCTCTCGGGACTTATAGTTCCAGTTGGTCAGCGTGAATGCCAAAGGCAATAGCAATCTTTTCACGAGTGGCCCGGCGAGGTTTGGCCACAGACTCTTGCTGGGCAAACGCCGGTTGGGAAATACCCAGGCGCTTGGCGACTTCATCCTGAGTCAGGTTCAGGTGTTCACGCCAGGCACGGACAGTGGTTGCGCCGTCAACGATATGGCTGACGACTTCATGGGGAATCAAGTTGTTATTCATAGAAGAGTTACTCCTGCCCAATCGACTCCAAAAACTCCGACCGATCGTCGCTCACTTGGGCCATGCAGTCGTTTTCGGCGATTTTGTAGGCGTCGCTGCCGGGTTTGGCCGGGAAGGCGGCGATGGCGCAGTCGGCGTCGCGCTGTTTTTGCCACAGTTGCTGGGCGGTCTTGACCTTGGCGGTGATGTCGTTGAGCTGGGCCTTGTCGCTGGCGTAGCGGGTTTGCAGGCGCTCCAAGAGGCTCTGCAGGTTTTCGCCCAGTAATTGTTCGGCGGCGGTTTTGCCATAGGCCGAGCAGGCCAGGGTCTGGACGTCGTTTTCAACTTCGTCGCAGGGATTGGGCTCGGTGTCTTCGGTTGCGTGTGCCAGGGTGCTGATCAGTGCCAATGCCAGGAAGAGTGATTTCATCGCGTTGCCGCTCAAGTCCAGTGAAAACCAGTGATGCGGCGGATTCTGGCGCAAGCGTCGGGTAAAGAACAGACGGGCAGGGTGGGCCCGTTGTAACCCATTGTCGTGGATTGACGCTTTCGGCAATTCCCCTGTCGTTTTTGCACCGGGTCGCGACGGCCCTCAGGCATATGCTGGCCCCAAAGCGCCGGCACACGATTCGGCGCATGAATCGCTAACAAGGGGACTGCCTGATGAGCCCAGCCGAATTGCACGCCGACAGCATCGTTATCGACGGGCTGATCATTGCCAAGTGGAACCGCGACCTGTTCGAAGACATGCGCAAGGGCGGCCTGACCGCAGCCAACTGCACCGTGTCGGTGTGGGAAGGTTTCCAGGCCACCATCAACAACATCGTCGCCAGCCAGAAACTGATCCGCGAGAACAGCGACCTGGTGATCCCGGTGAAAACCACCGCCGACATCCGTCGCGCCAAGGAACAGGGCAAGACCGGCATCATCTTCGGCTTCCAGAACGCCCATGCCTTCGAAGACCAGCTCGGCTACGTCGAGATCTTCAAGCAGCTCGGCGTCGGTGTGGTGCAGATGTGCTACAACACCCAGAACCTGGTGGGCACCGGTTGCTACGAGCGCGACGGCGGCCTGTCGGGCTTCGGTCGCGAGATCGTCGCCGAGATGAACCGCGTCGGCATCATGTGCGACCTGTCCCACGTCGGTTCCAAGACTTCCGAAGAAGTCATCCTCGAATCGAAAAAGCCGGTCTGCTACTCCCACTGTCTGCCGTCCGGCCTCAAAGAACACCCGCGCAACAAATCCGATGAAGAGCTGAAGTTCATTGCCGACCACGGTGGTTTCGTCGGCGTGACCATGTTCGCGCCGTTCCTGGCCAAGGGCATCGATTCGACCATCGACGACTATGCCGAAGCCATCGAATACACCATGAACATTGTCGGTGAGGACGCCATCGGCATCGGCACCGACTTCACTCAGGGCCATGGCCAGGATTTCTTCGAAATGCTGACCCACGACAAAGGCTATGCCCGTCGTCTGACCAGCTTCGGCAAGATCATCAACCCCCTGGGCATCCGCACCGTGGGCGAGTTCCCGAACCTCACCGAGACGCTGCTCAAGCGCGGTCACCCGGAGCGGGTGGTGCGCAAGATCATGGGGGAAAACTGGGTGAACGTTCTCAAGGACGTCTGGGGCGAGTAGGCCCCGCTGCATCACTGAATCCTTTACCTGCGGCCACTCGCGCCGCAGGCACATCACGAATTTCCGGAGTCAAGTTTTCATGGCCAAGATCGCCCCGCAACTGCCTATCGAAGTCGACAGCGAAACCGGTGTCTGGACGTCCGACGCCCTGCCGATGCTGTACGTGCCGCGTCACTTCTTCGTCAACAACCACATGGGCATCGAGGAAGTGCTGGGCGCCGACGCCTATGCCGAGATTCTCTACAAGGCCGGCTACAAATCCGCCTGGCACTGGTGTGAAAAAGAAGCCGAATGCCACGGCCTGGAAGGCGTCGCGGTGTTCGAGCACTACATGAAGCGCCTGTCCCAGCGTGGCTGGGGCCTGTTCAAGATCCAGGACATCGACCTGGACAAAGGCACCGCCAGCGTGAAGCTCGAGCACTCGGCGTTCGTCTATGTGTACGGCAAGGTCGGGCGCAAGGTCGACTACATGTTCACCGGCTGGTTCGCCGGCGCCATGGACCAGATCCTCGCCGCGCGCGGCAGCCAGATCCGCACCGTGGCCGAGCAGGTCTACGGCGGTTCCGAAGAAGGCCACGACGACGGCCTGTTCATCGTCAAGCCGTTGTAAGTCGAGGATCGCGCCATGGCTTTTGAAGCAATGTTCCAGCCGATCCAGATCGGCAAGCTGACCATCCGCAACCGCGTGCTCAGCACCGCGCACGCCGAGGTCTACGCCACCGACGGCGGCATGACCACCGACCGGTACGTGAAGTATTACGAAGAGAAGGCCAAGGGCGGCATCGGCCTGGCGATCTGCGGTGGCTCGTCGGTGGTTGCCATCGACAGCCCCCAGGAATGGTGGAGCTCGGTGAACCTGTCCACCGACCGCATCATCCCGCACTTCCAGAACCTGGCCGACGCCATGCACAAGCATGGCGCCAAGATCATGATCCAGATTACCCACATGGGCCGTCGCTCGCGCTGGGACGGCTTCAACTGGCCGACCCTGATGTCGCCGTCCGGCGTGCGCGAGCCGGTGCACCGTGCCACCTGCAAGACCATCGAGCCGGAAGAAATCTGGCGGGTGATCGGCAACTACGCCCAGGCCGCGCGCCGGGCCAAGGCCGGTGGCCTGGACGGCGTCGAGCTGTCGGCGGTGCACCAGCACATGATCGACCAGTTCTGGAGCCCGCGGGTCAACAAGCGTACCGACGAATGGGGCGGCAGCTTTGAAGGCCGCATGAAGTTCGGCCTGGAAGTGTTGAAGGCCGTGCGCGCTGAAGTGGGCGACGATTTCTGCGTGGGCATGCGCCTGTGCGGTGACGAGTTCCACCCGGACGGTTTGTCCCACGAGGACATGAAGCAGATCGCCAAGTACTACGACGACACCGGCATGCTGGATTTCATCGGCGTGGTGGGCTCGGGTTGTGACACTCACAACACCCTGGCCAACGTCATCCCGAACATGAGTTATCCACCGGAGCCGTTCCTGCACTTGGCCGCCGGTATCAAGGAAGTGGTCAAGGTCCCGGTGCTGCATGCGCAGAACATCAAGGACCCGAACCAGGCCACGCGGATCCTGGAGGGCGGTTACGTCGACATGGTCGGGATGACCCGTGCCCACATCGCCGACCCGCACCTGATTGCCAAGATCAAGATGGGCCAGATCGACCAGATCAAGCAGTGCGTCGGCGCCAACTACTGCATCGACCGCCAGTACCAAGGCCTGGACGTGCTGTGCATCCAGAATGCCGCGACGTCCCGTGAATACATGGGCGTGCCGCACATCATCGAGAAGTCCACCGGGCCCAAGCGCAAAGTCGTGGTGGTCGGTGCCGGCCCGGCCGGGATGGAAGCCGCGCGCGTGGCCGCCGAACGTGGGCACGATGTGACCCTGTTCGAGAAGAAGGAATTCATCGGCGGGCAGATCACCACCGCCTCGAAGGCCCCGCAACGGGACCAGATCGCCGGTATTACCCGTTGGTTCCAATTGGAGCTGGCGCGGTTGAAAGTCGACCTGCGCCTGGGCGTGGCGGCTGATGCGGCGACCATCATGGACCTGCGTCCGGACGTGGTGGTGCTGGCCGTCGGCGGGCATCCGAACGTGGAGCAGAACGAACACTGGGGCGCCGCCGAAGGGCTGGTGGTTAGCAGCTGGGACGTGCTCGACGGCAAGGTCGCGCCGGGCAAGAACGTGCTGGTCTACGACACCATCTGCGAGTTCACCGGCATGTCGGTGGCCGACTTCCTCGCCGACAAGGGCAGCCAGGTCGAGATCGTCACCGACGACATCAAGCCGGGCGTGGCCATTGGCGGGACGTCGTTCCCCACCTACTACCGCAGCATGTACCCCAAGGAAGTGATCATGACCGGGGACATGATGCTGGAGAAGGTCTACCGCGAAGGCGACAAGCTGGTGGCGGTACTGGAGAACGAATACACCGGCGCCAAGGAAGAACGCGTGGTGGACCAGGTGGTGGTGGAGAACGGCGTGCGGCCGGACGAAGAAATCTACTACGCGCTCAAGGAAGGTTCGCGCAACAAGGGCCAGATCGACGTCGAAGCCCTGTTCGCGATCAAGCCCCAGCCGTGCCTCGAACAGAGCGGCGATGGCTACCTGCTGTTCCGCATCGGCGACTGCGTGGCCCAGCGTAATACCCACGCGGCCATCTATGACGCCCTGCGGTTGTGCAAGGATTTCTAACGGCTTGCACATGATCCTGTGGGAGCGAGCTTGCTCGCGAAAGCGGTGGGTCAGTCACTGCAAATGTGACTGACAGAATGCAATCGCGAGCAAGCTCGCTCCCACAGGCACCGAGTAAGGCATCTCGACCTGCAAGACCCTGAGGTCTTTGGGAGCAACACCTATGTTGAACACCCTTCTTCCAATCCTGCTGTTCGCAGCCATCGGCCTCGCGGTCCTTGGCGCCTTGCGGCGGGTGAACATGTGGCGCCGGGGACGACCGGCCAAGGTCGACCTGATCGGTGGCCTCTTTGCCATGCCCAAGCGCTACATGGTGGATTTGCACCATGTGGTGGCGCGGGACAAATACATTGCCAACACCCACGTCGCCACGGCCGGTGGTGCGGTGGCGTCGATTGTGTTGGCGATCCTGGTCCACGGTTTTGGCCTGCATAACCGCTTCCTCGGCTATGCGTTGCTGCTGATGTCGGCGGTGATGTTCGTTGGCGCGATCTTCATGTACCTGCGTCGGCGCAACCCGCCAGCGCGTTTGTCGAAAGGCCCGTGGATGCGCCTGCCGAAAAGCCTGCTGGCCTTCTCGGCGTCGTTCTTCCTGGTGACCTTGCCGGTGGCCGGCATCCTGCCGGAAAACTTCGGTGGTTGGCTGGTGGCGGCGATCCTGGGCGTCGGCGTGTTGTGGGGCGTGTCGGAATTGTTCTTCGGCATGACCTGGGGCGGGCCGATGAAGCACGCCTTCGCCGGTGCCCTGCACCTGGCCTGGCACCGCCGCGCGGAGCGCTTTGGTGGCGGTCGTTCCACCGGTCTGAAGCCGCTGGACCTGAATGATCCGACCGCCCCGCTGGGTGTGGAAAAACCCAAGGATTTCACTTGGAACCAACTGCTCGGCTTCGATGCCTGCGTGCAGTGCGGCAAGTGCGAAGCGGCCTGCCCGGCGTTCGCCGCCGGCCAGCCGTTGAACCCGAAAAAACTCATCCAGGACATGGTCGTCGGCCTGGCCGGCGGCACCGATGCGAAATTCGCCGGCAGCCCTTACCCAGGTAAACCTGTCGGTGAGCACAGCGGCAACCCGCACCAGCCCATCGTCAACGGCCTGGTGGATGCCGAGACCCTGTGGTCCTGCACCACCTGCCGAGCCTGCGTCGAGGAGTGCCCGATGATGATCGAGCACGTCGATGCCATCGTCGACATGCGCCGCCACCTGACCCTGGAAAAAGGCGCCACGCCGAACAAGGGCGCCGAGGTGCTGGAAAACCTCATCGCCACCGACAACCCTGGCGGCTTTGCCCCGGGCGGGCGGATGAACTGGGCGGCGGACCTGAACCTGAACCTGCTCAGCGAGAAGAAAGCCACCGACGTGCTGTTCTGGGTCGGCGACGGTGCCTTCGACATGCGCAACCAGCGGACCCTGCGCGCCTTCGTCAAAGTGCTCAAGGCGGCGAAGATCGACTTCGCCGTGCTCGGCCTCGAAGAACGCGACAGCGGCGACGTGGCCCGGCGCCTGGGTGATGAGGCGACGTTCCAGCTGTTGGCCAAGCGCAACATCCAGACCCTGGCCAAATACAGCTTCAACCGCATCGTCACCTGCGACCCCCACAGCTTCCATGTGCTGAAAAACGAATACGGCGCCTTCGACGGTAACTACCTGGTGCAGCACCACAGCACCTATATGGCGGAAATCATCGACGCCGGCGCCCTGAATCTTGGCCAGCACAAGGGCGACAGCGTGACTTATCACGACCCGTGCTACCTGGGCCGCTACAACGGCGAATACGAGGCGCCGCGCCAAGTGCTGCGAGCGCTGGGTATCGAGGTCAAGGAGATGCAGCGTTCCGGTTTCCGTTCCCGTTGCTGTGGCGGTGGCGGCGGCGCGCCGATCACCGACATCCCGGGCAAGCAGCGCATCCCGGACATGCGCATGGACGACATCCGCGAAACCGGTGCCGAGTTGGTGGCCGTGGGTTGTCCACAGTGCACCGCGATGCTCGAAGGCGTGGTCGAACCACGGCCGATGATCAAGGACATTGCCGAACTGGTGGCCGATGCGCTGCTGGAAGACGCGGCCCCGAGCAAGCCCGTGGCCCCGGCCAAACGTGAACCCGCGGAGGTGCATTAATGAGTGACATTATCCGCCGCGACCCTCGCGCCGAGTGGATCGCCCGCAACCGCCTGCACCCACTGCACGCGGCCATGCAACCGGTGCAGCACAGCTGGATGGGGCCCAACGGCGTCATTCGCAAGAACGTCCATGGCGTCGGTTTCATCGGCCCCAATGGGATCAAACGGATTGATCGCAGCGGTGCCCAGCAAGGTGGGGCGAGCAAACGCACCGCTGCCGTTGAAGTGCAATTGCCGCTGCATCAGGTGCCGCAACCGGCGTTCCACATCTGTGTCGTCCCGGACATGGTCGGTGGCCGCCTCAGCAGTCATGACCGCGATCTGCTGGGACTGGCCCATCAGTTGGCCGGCAGCGACGGCGCGGTGTTGGCGGTGGTCTTCGGCGAGCACAAGGAAAGCACTTTCGCCACGGCGGGTGTCGACCGCTTGCTGGTGCTCGATGGCGAAGAGTTCAGCGGTTATGCACCGGAACAACGCGTTCAGGGCCTGCGGGCTGTGGATAACCAGTTCAACCCACGCCATTGGCTGCTGCCTGACAGTCGCAGCGGCGGTGGTGAATTGGGCCGGCGCTTTGCCGCAGCCCTGGGCGAGCGTCCGGCCACGCGGGTCTGGCAGGTCAAGGGCGAAGAGTGCATCGGCCGCGCCGGTGCCGGCCTGCAAGACCTCCCACGGCCATTGGCGCGCTTGATCCTGGCGGCGGCCGAATGTGCCGAGCCGGTCAGCGAAACCCGTCACGAAGCCTTGCCGGTGGAGTTATCCACAAGCGTGGCCCGCAGCTTGTCGCGCATCGAAGACCTTGGCGCGGTTGCCGTGGACCCGGGTGCGATCCCGATGGCCGAGGCCGAATTCATTTTCTCCGGCGGCAACGGGGTCAAGGACTGGGCACTGTTCCACCAGGCCGCCGCCGCCCTGGGCGCCACCGAAGGCGCTTCGCGGGTGGCGGTGGACGATGGCTTCATGGCTCGCGATCGCCAGGTCGGTGCGTCCGGCACCTGGGTCACGGCGCGGGTCTATGTGGCCGTGGGGATCTCCGGGGCGATCCAGCACCTGCAAGGCATTGGCGCCTGCGACAAGGTGGTGGCGATCAACCTCGATCCGGGCTGCGACATGATCAAACGGGCAGACCTGTCGGTGATTGGTGACAGCGCGGCGATTCTCCAGGCCTTGATCGCGGCGGTAGACGCTTACCGCAACGAAGCCAAGCGCGATGCGGCTTAAGCTAAGGAAACGTTCATGAGTACCCAAGTGATCAGCCTCGTCTCCATCGGCGCCCACCCGACCTCTGGCCGACCTCGACGGGCCGAACAGGACGCCCGGGCCGTGGAGCTGGGCCTGCAACTGGCCGGCAACGACTTGCAAGTGCTGCACGCCGGCGACGTGGCCGAACCGGCCCTGCGCGCCTACCTGGGCATGGGCCTGGATGAACTCCACGTCCTGGAAAATCCCGACGGGGCCGACGCCCTGCCGGCCTTGACCGACTACCTGCGTGACGCTGGCGCCCAAGTGGTGCTCACCGGCAGCCAGGCGGAAACCGGCGAGGGCTCGGGCATGTTGCCGTTTTTGCTGGCGGAAAACCTCGGCTGGCCGCTGGTGGTGGGGCTGGCCCAGGTCGAGTCCATCGAAAACGGCGCGGCCCTGGTGCTGCAAGCCTTGCCTCGCGGCCAACGGCGACGTCTCAAAGTGCGCCTGCCGTTCCTGGCCACTGTGGATAACGCTGCGCCAAAACCTCGGCAAAGCGCCTACGGCCCGGCCAGGCGTGGAGCGTTGCATGCCGAGGAGGTCGAAGTGATCGACGACACCTTGCTGGCGGTAGCCACCCTGCAACCGGCCAAGCCACGGCCCAAGCGCTTGAAAGTGATCAAGGCCAAGAGCGGCGCCGACCGCATGAAAGCCGCCACGGCCAAGGCCAGCGGCGGAGGCGGACAAGTGCTCAAGGGCGTGAGCCCGGAGGCGGGGGCCGAGGCGATTCTCAAGTTGTTGGTGGAGGAAGGGGTGGTTCGCTGAGCCCGGACTTACCTTGAATCCCTGTGGGAGCGAGCTTGCTCGCGATAGCCATCCATCAGTCACTACAGGGTTGACTGTGCTGACGCCATCGCGAGCAAGCTCGCTCCCACAGGGGATTGGTGGAGCACCTGAGGCTCTTATCAAGCCCAAGCATTGGAACCCAGCAATGGAAGTTGAATTTCGTCCGGCCTTGCCCTCGGATGCACGGGAAATCGCCCGTCTGTTCCGGATTTCTTCGGAGGGTGCGTCGGATTACATCTGGAGCCAATTGGCGGAGCCAGGGCAGGACCTCTTGGAAGTAGGGGCCGCTCGTTATGCCCGGAAGAATGTCGATTTTTCCTACCAGAACTGTTTGGTCGCCCAGGCGGATGGCCGGGTCATCGGCATGATGCACTGTTATGTCACGCGCGAGGATCCGCTGGCGGCGCCGGTGACGGATCCGGTCCTGGCGCCCTACGCCGACATGGAAGTGCCCGACACCCTCTATATTTCAAGCCTGGCCCTGCATGAAGGCTGGCGTAACAAGGGGCTCGGCGTGCGCTTTCTCGAGTTGGCGCAACAGCGTGCCGACCTACTGGCGCTCAAAGGCCTGAGCCTGATCGACTACGCCGCCAATACCGGCGCCCGGCGTTTCTATGAGCGCGAGGGCTTTGGCATCGTCAAAACCTGCCAGGTTTCCCCGCATCCATTAATTCGGGTGACGGGCGAGGCGTATCTGATGCATCGGCCTTGATCGCCATTGCGGCCTCACCAGAAACCTCCTGTGGGAGCGAGCCTGCTCGCGAAGCGGTGTGACATTCAACACCGGTGTCGACTGGTAGGGCCTCATCGCGAGCAAGCTCGCTCCCACAGGATTTAACGGGTTTACCCACAATCCCTGTGCGCGCCTCTGTGGATAACCTGTTCGCCCCTCGCTGCACCCCATGCAAACCAGGCGCTCCAGGCCTGCGATCAAAAAACAGCCAACCTAACCCACGGTTTTTATTGGCTTTTGTTTGTGAATAACGATCCCTTCCGGCCGAAACTTGCCCCCAATCTCTGTTGGCGCTTCTGTGGATAAGATGTTCGCTCTACGCTGCAAGCCAGACGGGCCGGGCTGTTCAGTGAGTTGATCATAAAGTGATCAAACGAGCTTTTTTATCAGGAAAACCTCGGGAAAACCTTGATTTACCTGCCGTCCAAAAGGTTTTCCACAGAATCGTCAACTTTACCCCCAAACCCTGTTGGCGCTTCTGTGGATAAGGTGTTCGCTCACCTCTACAGCCCAGGTATTACAGGGCTTACAGAGTATTGGTCAAAAAACAACCGATAGTGTCGGCAAACCGTCGTTTTCCATAAGTCACGGTTTTTATTCATTTTGCGGCTGAAAAAATGCCCGACCTATCCCACTTGTCCCCATTTGCTGTGGGTGGCCATGTGGATAACTTGTTCGCCAAACGCTGCAAGCCACGGCTGGCATAGCGCACATCGCTATAGGTCAAATTTCATACAGTTCTAAGGAACTGCCTTGACGCAAGCTTGTCACCTGTCTTCACTTCCATGGCACAAGGACATCGCGACTTTATCCACATCAGGTTCAGGGAGAACACATGATGGATAGCAAGGTTCCCCGCTCACACCCGCGTCCCCCACAGACCTGCGTCCCGGCGTCGCCCACTTCGTTGCACAAGCGCATCCATCGTCGCGCCACCAATCAGCGTGCGCGTCTATAGCAAGTACCCGATTTTCCCCCTGTAACACCGTTGACTGCCGCTGGACCCTGCACGGGACAGTGGCCAGGCGTTCGTGCGCCTGTGGATTTGCAGGCAACCGCAGAGTTGCCCCTTCTGCCTGAGAGGACTTGAACATGACACGGATCTCAACCCCCATCAGTGATATCCAGGAGCACTATGACGTGGTCGTCATCGGTTCCGGCTACGGTGGCGGCATTGCTGCCTCGCGCCTGTCCCGGGCCGGACGCAAGGTGTGCCTGCTGGAGCGTGGCCGGGAAATCCAGCCTGGCGAATACCCCAACACCCTGCTCGCGGCTACCGAGGAACTGCAGGTCCATGACCCCGACGGTCACATCGGCTCGCGCACCGGCCTGTTCGACCTGCACGTCAACGCCCAGCAGAACGTGGTGGTCGGTTGTGGGCTGGGCGGCACGTCGCTGATCAATGCCAACGTCGCATTGGAGCCCGAGCCTGGTGTGTTCGAGGACCCGCGTTGGCCGCAGGCGGTACGGGACCACCAGGACACGTTGCTCAAGGACGGCTACGCTCGGGCTCGGGAGATGCTCAAGCCCAATCCCTACCCGGCGTCGGCACCGAACCTGCCCAAGCTCGACGCCCACAAGAAATCAGCCGATTACCTCAAGCAAGGTGCGCACTTCTACACACCCCCCATCAACGTGACCTTCGACAAGCTGCCCAACAACCTCAACCACGTCGGCGTTGAACAGTTGCCCTGCAATGGCTGTGGCGATTGCGTCTCGGGCTGTAACAACAAGGCCAAGAACACCACGCTGATGAACTACCTGCCGGATGCCTGGAACCACGGCACGGAGATTTTCTGCCAGGCCGAGGTGCGGTACTTGGAGCGCGACGGTGACGGCTGGATCGTGCATTTCCAGTACCTGGACAGCGGCCGCGAGCTGTTCTCGGCGCCCACGTTGTTCGTGCGGGCCGATATCGTCGTGGTCTCCGCCGGCACTCTGGGCTCCACCGAAATCATGCTGCGCTCGCGGGACAAGGGCTTGTCCATGTCCAGCCAGTTGGGCGAGCACATGAGCGGCAACGGCGACATCCTCGGGTTCGGCCACAACTGCGACCAAGTGATCAACGGCATCGGCTTCGGCGCCCATTCGGCCAAGGAACTGGAACCGGTGGGGCCGTGCATCACCTCGATCATCGACATGCGCACCGAAGGCGACTGGCGCAGCCGCATGGTCATCGAGGAAGGTTCGATTCCCGGTGCCCTCGGCCGGGCCATGGTGCCGAGCATGGCGGCGTTTGCCGAGATGATCGGCGTGCCCACCGACACCGGTTTCGGCGCCAGCCTCAAGTACAAGGGCCGGGAGGCCGAGAGCTTTCTGCGCGGGCCGTATTACGGCGCGCTGCACAACATGCAGACCTACTTGATCATGAGCCATGACAACGCCAAGGGCCGCATGTTGCTCGACAACAAGGACCAGTTGCGCATCGACTGGCCTGGCGTCGGCGAACAGGAAAACGTCACCCTCGGCAACGAGCGCCTGCACCAGAGCACCAAGGCCCTGGGCGGAATCTGGGTCGAGAACCCGATCTGGACCAAGCTGCTCAAGCACAGCATCGTCTCGGTCCATCCCCTGGGCGGTTGCGTGATGGGCGAGGACGCCACGCAAGGCGTGGTCAACCACAAGGGGCAGGTGTTCAGTGGCGCCAGCGGCACCGAGGTCTACCCGGGCCTGTACGTGACCGACGGCGCGGTGATCCCCACCTCCCTGGCGGTCAATCCGCTTCTGACGATCTCGGCGGTGAGCGAACGCAACATGGGGCTGCTGGCGGCCGACCGTGGCTGGATCATCGACTACACGCTGCCTTCGGCCCCGCGCAAAGCGGTGGCGGCACCGACCCTCGGCGTGCAGTTCACCGAAACCATGAAGGGCTACTTCTCCACAGCCTTCACCCAACCCCAGGGCACCGATCTGAGCTTGTACGAAGCGGCGGCCAAGCGTGGCAAGGCCGACAACTCGCCCATCGAATTCACCCTGACGATTACCGCCGCCGACCTCAATCGCTTGATCAAGGAGCCGGAACACGCCGCGACCCTGGTGGGCACCCTTGATGCGCCGCTGCTGTCGCCCAAGCCACTGGTCGCCAGCAACGGGGTGTTCAATCTGTTCGAGCAGTACCAGGAACAGGTCGGCGTGCGGCACATGAACTACGACATGAAGCTGACCGCCGAAGACGGCAGCGACTATTACTTCAGCGCCTTCAAGACCGTGCCCGAGGACAACGGCGTGCTGAACATCTGGCCTGACACCAGCACCTTGTACGTCACGCTGTATCGCGGACCGGACAAGACCGGCGTGGTGCTCGGCTGCGGCGTGATGCACATCCTGCCGGCCGACTTCGCCAAGCAGATGACCACCATGAAAGTGCTCAACGCCCGCAATGAACGTGAGCGCGTGGAGGCACTGGCGCGGTTCGGCAAGTTCTTCGCCGGGATCCTGTGGGAGAGCTACGGTGGGGTCTTCGCTGGCGACGTCTACTTCAACCCGGACGCGCCGCCCCGGTTGAAACGGCCATTGGATGCACCGGCGCCGGTGGTGCATTTCTTCCAGACCGAAGACAACGTCGAGCTGCGCCTGACCCGCTATCAGGCCGGCAAAAAAGGCCCGGTGATGTTGGTCCATGGCCTGGGGGTGGGCTCGAACATCTTTTCCACCGACACCATCCACACCAACCTGCTGGAGTATCTGTGCAAGCACGAGTACGACGTCTGGCTGCTGGATCTACGGGTGAGCATCCTGCTGCCGGCCAGCAAGAACGAATGGAACGGCGACCAGGTGGCTCTGTACGATTTCAAGGCGGCCATCGAGCAGATCCAGCAAGCGACGCTAGCCCGTGACGTGCAATGCGTGGTGCATTGCTACGGCGCGACGACCTTCTTCATGTCGATGCTGGCGGGGCTGCAAGGGGTGCGCTCGGTGGTCTGCTCGCAGATCGCCGCCGACACGGTGGTCGCCACCGCCACCGGTCTGAAGGCCGGTTTGCATTTGCCGGGAATGCTCGATGCCATCGGCATCAAGTCCATGACGGCCTACGCCGACACCAAGGAAAGCTGGTTCAACAAACTCTACGACAAGGCCCTTAACGGCTATGCCCGGATCGAGGCCCAGGGCTATTGCACCAACCCGGTCTGCCATCGCATTACGTTCATGTATGCCTCGCTGTACCGCCACGACACCCTCAACGAAACCCTGC
This sequence comes from Pseudomonas sp. Z1-12, assembly GCF_051132015.1. Classification (NCBI taxonomy): domain Bacteria; kingdom Pseudomonadati; phylum Pseudomonadota; class Gammaproteobacteria; order Pseudomonadales; family Pseudomonadaceae; genus Pseudomonas; species Pseudomonas sp. Z1-12. Next base: position 6,238,570 of record NZ_CP071647.1, on the reverse strand, counting down.
ACGACAACCTGCATGAGCTGTTCGGCGAGTCGAACATCCAGACCTTCGAGCACCTGGCGCTGATCGTGCGCAAGGGGCACCTGGTGGACTTCAAGGGCAACGACGTCTACATGCCGCATTTCGATCGGTTGAAGTTGCCGATCTGCTTCATCAGCGGCGCCGACAACCAGTGCTACCTGCCGCAAAGCACCCTCAAGACCTACGAGCGGTTGTGCGAGATGCACGGCCCGCAGTTGTTCAGCCGCCATGAAGTGAAGGGTTACGGTCATATCGACTGCATGTTCGGCAAGGACGCGGTGGTGGATGTGTATCCGATCATTCTTGAGCACCTGGAGAAGACGGCGTTGGGCTAGCTGACTGCCCTCCGTGGCGAGGGAGCTTGCTCCCGCTCGGCTGCGAAGCAGTCGTCGCTTTTGAAGTCTTGGGGGCCGCTACGCGGCACAGCGGGAGCAAGCTCCCTCGCCACATGGGTTTTGTGGTGAGTCAGGAATAAGGAAAAGGATGCCATGAACACTTACATCCGCTGGTTCCAACGCATCATCTGGGTCGGGATTGTCATGAACATGTTCTTCGCGATCCCGGCGCTGTTCGCGCCGTCGTTGCTGACGTCCATGATCGGCCTGCCCCCCGTATTGTCCGATCCCTGGCTGGAAAACGCCGGCATGTTGCTGGTGGGGATCAGCCTGTTCTACATGCCCTCGGGGTTCAACGCGCCGCATTTCGTCGTGCACTCATGGTTGTGCGTGCTGTCGCGGCTGGTGGCGGTGGTGTTCTGGATTTACCTGATCAACACCAACAACCAGGGCCAGCTGTTCGTGCCGATGCTGATGGGCGACCTGAGCATGTTCCTGATCCTGGGCGTGCTGCTGTACCTGGGCAGCCCAGTGGCCAATCGTCCGCTGGCCTTGCTCTGCGCCGGTTGGCGGGAGTGGCGCGCCGGCTGGGCGCTGCGCTGGCAGAGCCACGGGTTCAAGGTCGGCACGTTGGTGGTGGTGTTGCTGTTGGGGTTCATCGGCTACCAGACCTGGTACCAGATGATCCGGGAGGTGCCACAGCCGGACTTCGCCTCCGACGAAGACCATTACAAATACGCCGCCATCGGCCTGGGCATCGAGGCGCGGATTCCCTACTACCTGTTCGCCGTGCTGCCGCAGATGTGCCCGGAAAAACTGCCCAAGCCGGGTGGCTACGAGGTATTCGGTTTTCTCTATGAAAACGGCAACGACCTGCCCATCGGCATGGCCAAGCGGCAGCTCGGTTACCCCACCGTGGAGCCGAACTGCGCCCTGTGCCACACCGGCTCCTACCGGGCCAATGCCAGTGACGTCGCGGTGCCGGTCGCCGCCGCGCCGGCCAATACCCTGCAACTTCAAGCCTTCCAATGGTTCGCCTACGAATGCGCCAGCGACCCGAAATTCACCCCTGATGCGGTGATGGCGGCGATCAATGGCAAGTTCCAGCTGGGCTTCTTCGAGAAACTGTACAACCGCTACCTGATCATCCCGATGGCCAAGAGTGCGCTGCTCAAGCAGAAGCAGGCCTACGCCTGGCAGAAACTGCGTCCGGCCCAGGGACCTGGGCGGACCGACACCTTCAACCCGACCAAAATGGTGGTGTTCGGCTTCCCGGATGATTCCACCATCGGCACCGTGGACCTGCCGCAGGTGTGGAACCAGAAACCCCGCGAGTCCATGTACCTGCATTGGGACGGCAATAACAACAAAATCCATGAGCGCAACTACGCAGCGGCCATGGCCGTGGGCGCGACGCCGGAATCGGTGCTGCCACCGAGTTTCAACCGGGTGACCAACTGGCTGCTGGGCCACAAGGCGCCGGCCTGGCCATTCGCCCTGGACCAAGGGAAAGTCGCCCAGGGCAAACCGATCTGGGAGCGAAACTGCGCCAGCTGCCATGATTTCGGCCGCAGCGACACCGGCCAGGTCACCACCCACGTCGACCAGTTGGGCACCGACCCCCATCGCCTGAATTCCTTCACCACGGGCCTGGTGTCGGCGTTCCACGGCTTCAAGAAACCGCCGTTCGACTTTGGCGCCTACCGCAAGACCCAGAGCTACAGCAATACGCCCACCGATGGCATCTGGTTGCGGGCGCCGTACCTGCATAACGGTTCGGTGCCAACCCTGTGGGATCTGCTGCAAACGCCGGAGCAGCGTCCGCAGGTGTTCTACACCGGCTCCGACATTTACGACCCGGAGAAGGTCGGCTTCGTCACCAGCGGCGCGCAGATGAAGGCGTCGGCGGATTTCAAATACGACACCCGCCTGGAAGGCAATCACAACGGCGGCCATCTGTACGGCACGCAGTTGTCGGACGTCGACAAACGGGCCCTGATCGAATTCATGAAAACCCTGTAGCCCAGGGCAAAACGAAGGAGCGTTCACATGTCATTACTGCACCATTGGGAACATGAGTTCGACAAGGTCAAGGTCCGCCTGCACGGGTTGGTTACTCGGTTGGAGATGTCCTGGAAGAAGCTCGTCAATGACCTGGAGCCCGAGGAGTTCCAGGCCATCGTCAAGTTGCTGCAGCGAGGCCACGACCAGGCCCGTCACGTCATCGACCACGGGGATTTGCCGGACGACGAACCGGCCGTGCCCTGGGAACTGGCTCACGGCTTGTCGATCCTGAAGATCGGCAACGCCACGCCTTTGCCGCAGAAAGAAGAGGAATTGCCGACCCGCGTGCTCAAGGACGGCACGTTACTGGGCTGTCGCAAATGGGAACTGTTGGATCTGCTGTGGAGCGAGGCGCTGCTCAAGTGGATCGAAAACCTGCGCCACCACGCGCCGTTCGCCACTACTCCGGCGCTGGTGAAGATGGACAACGACGTTGTGCTCGCCATCGCCGGCGACTGGGGCACCGGGCCGTTCGACAGTCACGCCCCGGCGGTGGCGGTGGCCAACCAGATGCAATTGGCCCTGGCCGATTTCACCATCCACCTGGGCGACGTGTATTACGCCGGCACCCACTCCCAGGAAGACGTCGACATGGTCGGTTGGCCCCAGGGCAAGCACGGCTCGTTCACCCTCAACTCCAACCATGAGATGTACAGCGGCGCCCATGGTTATTTCAAGGAGCTGGCGGCGCGTTTTCCGGTGCAGCAGGGCACCAGTTATTTCGCCTTGTACAACGACGACTGGCTGGTGGTTGGCCTGGACAGTGCGTACGCCTCGGACGCGATGAACCTGTACATGGACGGCACCCTCAACACCCAGCAGATCGAGTGGATGAAGACCCTGCCCAAGCGCAAGAAGCTGATGGTGCTCAGTCATCACCAGGGCTTCGATATTTCCGGGCACAACAAGACTGCGCTTTACCAACCGGTGTGCGATGCCCTGGGGCGTGAGCCGGATTATTGGTATTGGGGGCATTTGCACAATGGTATTTGCTATGCGCCGCAAGGCGGGTTGCATGCGCGCTGTGCCGGGCACGGGGCGATCCCCTACGGTACTACCAGCGAGTTGAATGGGCATGCGCGGGTGTTGTGGTCGGAAACGGAATTGGCGGGGGACGAGGCGTATCCGGAGCGGGTGTTGAATGGGTATGTGAAGGTGCAGTTGAGGGGGGAGGAGATTGTCGAGACGTTTTATGGGGAGGATGGCAGTGTGCGGTGGTCTTCCCGGTAGTCGGTGAATGTCAGGCCGCTATCGCGAGCAAGCCCGCTCCCACACATGGCGTCTTCGGTGCGCTGAAGATCCCCTGTGGGAGCGAGCTTGCTCGCGATGCTTCTGACTTAGCCCTGGACTGGCACGCCCTTGAGGTACGGCGCCGGTTCAGCCCCCAGGTTGTTGAGCAGGCGCTCGCTGTACCAGTCCACGAAGTTCACCACGCCAAACTCATAGGTCTTGGAGTACGGGCCTGGCTGGTAGGCGGTGGAGTTGATGCCGCGCTGGTTTTCCTCGGCCAGGCGACGGTCCTGGTCGTTGGTGGCGTCCCAGACTTCGCGCATGCGCGCCACGTCGTAGTCCACGCCTTCGACTGCATCCTTGTGCACCAGCCACTTGGTGGTGACCATGGTTTCCTGGGCGCTGATCGGCCACACGGTGAACACGATGATGTGGTCGCCCATGCAGTGGTTCCACGAATGCGGCAGGTGCAGGATGCGCATCGAGCCCAGGTCCGGATTCTTGATGCGGCCCATCAGCTTGGCGCAGCCTTGCTTGCCGTCCATGGTCATCGACACGGTGCCCTTGAGCAGTGGCATGCGCACGATGCGGTTGCGCAGGCCGAAGCTGGCGTGTGCGTAAGGAATCTTCTCGGCGTCCCAGGCGGCGGCGGAAGCGGCCACGTGGTCCTTGAAGGCCTGGTCGGCCCGTGGGTCGGTGACGTCGTCCCATTCCAGCAGGGTCTTGAGCAGTTCAGGGTGCGAGGCGTTGCAGTGGTAGCACTCGCGGTTGTTCTCCAGCACCAGTTTCCAGTTGGCTTTTTCCATCAAGGTGGTTTGCACCGCCACCTTGGTGTTTTCCATGTCGTAGGGTTCCATGTAATGGTTCAGCGTCGACAGGAAGTCATCGATGGCCGGCGGGTTCTCAGCCAGGCTGATGAAGATGTAGCCGCCAGCGGTCTTCACGTTCACGGGCTTGAGGCCGTACTGCTTCATGTCGAAGTCGGCGCCCATCTCGGTGCCGGCGAACAGCAGGCGACCGTCCAGCTCGTAGGTCCACTGGTGGTAGTGGCAGACCAGTTTGGCGACTTTGCCTTTTTCGCTGGTGCACAGCCGCGAACCGCGGTGGCGGCAGACGTTATGGAAGGCGTGCACCACACCGTCGGCGCCGCGAATCACGATGATCGGGTTCTTGCCGACTTGCAGGGTCAGGTAGTTGCCCTTGGCCGGGATCTCGCAAGTCATGCCGGCGATCAACCATTCCTTCTGGAAAATTTCCTGCATGTCGATATCAAACAGGCGTTCATCACTGTAGAACGGTTGCGGCAGCGAAAAGGTACGCTCGCGCTCCTGCAGCATTTGCGCGGTGGCCTTGCGTGCGGGTTCCAGCGGATCGCCCAGGCTCAGGGTAGTGGTGACGTCCATCGTTTTATCCTCATGGCCATCTTTGTGGCCGGCGAAAAATGACTAATCGGTTGTGCTACGCAAGGCAGAAAACTTTGTTTATCTGTTGGGGCGAGTGTGGGGCCGCGCAGGGGCGCAACCTTATCCATGGGCGACATGGCCCAATCTGTTCCCGACGCGCTAGCCCCGGTCGTTGGGGGCTGGTCGCGATAAGTATGTGAATGTCGCAGATAGGTAAATGGTCACCCAGGCGCCTGCGCACAATCGCCCTCATGAAGGCCGACAGTCGGCCGTGGAGATCAGCATGTCCAATAACTTCCTGAACCCGGTCACTACCCAGACCTGGGCCAATGGCCGACATATCGTACGTTGCGTCAAAGTCATCCAGGAAACCTGGGATGTGCGCACCTTCTGCTTCATGGCCGACCAGCCGATCATGTTCTTTTTCAAGCCCGGGCAGTTCGTCACCCTGGAGCTGGAAATCGAAGGCCAGCCGATCATGCGCTCCTACACCATCTCCAGCTCGCCGTCGGTGCCCTACAGTTTCTCGGTAACGATCAAGCGCGTGCCGGGGGGCAAGGTCTCCAACTGGTTGCACGACACCCTGCACGAAGGCCAGGAACTGGCGGTGCACGGGCCGGTGGGGTTGTTCAACGCCATCGATTTCCCGAGCCCCAAAGTCCTTTACCTGAGCGGTGGCGTGGGGATCACGCCGTGCATGTCCATGGCCCGCTGGTTCTACGACACCAACGCCAATGTCGACATGACCTTCATCCACAGCGCCCGCTCGCCAAAGGACATCATCTACCACCGTGAGCTGGAACATATGGCGTCGCGGATCGACAACTTCAGCTTGCACCTGATCTGCGAAAAGCATGGCCTGGGCGAGCCGTGGGCCGGGTATCGCGGTTACCTGAACCACAAGATGCTGGAATTGATGGTGCCCGACTTCCTCGAGCGCGAGGTGTTCTGTTGCGGGCCGACCCCGTACATGACCGCGGTCAAGCGTCTGCTGGAAGCGGCCGGTTACGACATGAAGCGTTACCACGAGGAATCCTTCGGCGCCACGCCACCGGAAGCCCGTGCCGATGCCGTGGAACAGGCCGAACAGGCAGCCGACGCCCCGCAAGTCGATGCGGCGGACCTGCACATGGTGGAATTCACTTCTTCTGGCAAGAGCATTCGCGTGGGGCCGGGAGAAACCGTACACGCCGCCGCCGCCAAGCTCGGCATGATGATCCCCAAGGCCTGCGGCATGGGCATCTGCGGCACCTGCAAAGTGCTGAAGCTGGGCGGGGAAGTGGAGATGGAGCACAACGGCGGGATCACCGAGGACGACGAGGCCGAGGGTTATATCCTGTCGTGCTGCAGCGTGCCGAAGGGGGATGTGCGGATCGATTTCTGATTTGCTCGCTCGGGTAGATGTAAATCCCTCTGTGCCTGGAGGGATCTACTTGTACCTGGAGGGATTTATCTGTGGCGAGGGAGCTTGCTCCCGCTCGGCTGCGCAGCAGTCGTCATCTGGTAACACGAGCTACCTGATACACCGCATGGGGGCTGCTGCGCAGCCCAGCGGGAGCAAGCTCCCTCGCCACAAAAGCTAAAAAGCCCCAGAGCCCAAAAACCGAAGATATCGGTCGTTGCTTCAGGCGCTCATCACTTCCCGAATATCCGCCGCCAATTCCCGCACCCGCGCTTCCTCGGTATCCCACGAGCACATGAAGCGTGCGCCGCCCTTGCCGATGAAGGTGTAGAAGCGCCAGCCCTTGGCCGTCAGTGCGGCGATGGCCGGTTCCGAGAGTTGCAGGAACACGCCGTTGGCCTGGACCGGGAACATCAGTTCCACGCCGGGAATGTCGCTGACCAGTTCTGCCAGTAGTTGCGCGCAGCGGTTGGCGTGGCGGGCGTGCTTGAGCCAGGCGTCGTTTTGCAACAGGCCGACCCAAGGCGCGGAGAGGAAACGCATTTTCGAAGCCAACTGCCCGGCCTGTTTGCAGCGGTAGTCGAAGTCTTCGGCCAGGTCGTGGTTGAAAAACAGGATCGCTTCACCGACCGCCATGCCGTTTTTAGTCCCGCCGAAGCACAGCACGTCCACGCCGGCTTTCCAGGTCAAGTCGGCTGGAGTGCAGCCGAGGAAAGCGCAGGCATTGGAAAACCGTGCGCCGTCCATGTGCAGGTTCAGCCCCAGCTCCTTGCAGGTGACGCTGATGGCGCGGATTTCATCCGGCGTGTAGACACTGCCGACTTCCGTGGCCTGGGTCAGGGTCACGACTCGGGGCTTGGGGTAGTGGATATCCTGGCGCTTGAGGGCGATCTCGCGGATCGACTCGGGGGTCAGCTTGCCGTTTTCGGTGCGAGCTACCAGCAGCTTCGAGCCGTTGGAGAAAAACTCCGGCGCGCCACATTCATCGGTTTCGACGTGGGCGGTTTCCGAGCAGATCACGCTGTGGTAACTCTGGCACAGTGACGACAGTGCCAAGGAGTTGGCCGCGGTGCCGTTGAACGCAAAAAATACTTCGCAGTCGGTTTCGAACAAGGCCCGGAAATCATCCGCCGCGCGGTGGGTCCATTCGTCGTCGCCATAGGCGCGCTGGTGGCCCTGGTTGGCTTTTTCCATGAACGCCCAGGCTTCGGGGCAAATGCCGGAATAGTTGTCGCTTGCGAATTGTTGGCTCTTGTCGGTCATGGCCTTGCTCCTTGAATAGAGAGTCCTGGGTAAGAGATCCCTGGCGGAATTCCCGGGTGGGGGTTCCTTGGTTCGACGTGCTTGAGTCCGCAACGTCGTGGTCTATGTTGGTGCGCACTTTACCCAAGATTAGCGAGGGAACATAAGTGATGTTTCTGTCAGAAAATCACAACGTCCCAGGGCCGACGCACACATGAATCGGCGCGACGGTGCCTTGGACCTGCTCAAATGGCTGGCATTGTTGTCGATGGTGCTCGATCACCTGCGATATGTCGGTTTTTCCGCCGATTGGCTGTACGTGCCGGGACGCCTGGCGTTCCCGTGGTTCTGCCTGGCGATGGCGGCGAACCTGGCGCGCAGCGGCGTCGATAATGCGCGATGGCGTTACCCGGGTTGGCTGTTGCTGTTCAGTGCCGTCAGCGAAATTCCTTATCGCTTGTTCATTCCTGCCCCCGCCACCTTGAATGTCATGCCTACGTTGGTGCTTGGGTTATTGGTGGCACGCTGTTGGCGGACGCCCACCTTGGAAGCGCGCTGCCTGGCCGCGACGGCATTGCTGCTGGCGGCGCTGTTCTCGTCGCGGCTGATGTTCGGTTTCTTTGGTGTGCTGCTGCCGCTGGTGATGTTGCTGCTATTCAAGCGTTCCTTGTATCTGGCCTTGTTGCCGGGATTGGTCTGCGTGGCGGCCAACCAATGGAGGGTGTTGTATGGCGCGGCGTGGCTGGGGGATGGGGTGGCGTTGTGGGGGCTGGTGGCTTGCCTGATCGCGCCATGGCTGGGGCTGGTGCTTTTGCGACAGGCGGGTCGTTTTCATCCACTGCCAATGCGGCGCTGGGCCTATGCACTATATCCCGCGCATTTCCTGCTGTTGCTCGCGGTTCGCCAGATCGTCGCATAACCCATTGTGGCGAGGGAGCTTGCTCCCGCTGGGCTACGAAGTAGCCCCAAGACCAAACACCTGGGTTTATCAGGTAGATCTGCGTGGGCCTTTCTGGGAGGGCTTCGCCCTCCAGCGGGAGCAAGCTCCCTCGCCACGGGGGGAGTGTTCCATTCCATTTGAGCACATGTCGTAAACGCACCTTTGCGTGGCGTCCATAGGCATTTGACATGCCTGCGCCAGCCATACCATCGCATCCAAAGGGCACGACCGAAACGGTCCGTGCCTCACCGAGACGAAAGGCGCACCGCCGCCGCTGGGAGAGACGCGATGTTCAGCAAGCAAGACCAAATCCAAGGCTACGATGATGCACTGCTGGCGGCGATGAACGCCGAAGAGCAACGCCAGGAAGATCACATCGAACTGATCGCGTCCGAGAACTACACCAGCAAGCGCGTGATGGAGGCCCAGGGCAGCGGCCTGACCAACAAGTACGCCGAAGGCTATCCGGGCAAGCGCTACTACGGTGGTTGCGAACACGTCGACAAAGTCGAAGCCCTGGCCATCGAGCGCGCCAAGCAGCTGTTTGGCGCCGATTACGCCAACGTCCAGCCGCACTCCGGTTCGTCGGCCAACAGCGCCGTGTACCTGGCCCTGCTGCAAGCCGGCGATACCATCCTGGGCATGAGCCTGGCCCACGGCGGTCACTTGACCCACGGCGCCAAGGTGTCGTCCTCGGGCAAGCTTTATAACGCGGTGCAATACGGCATCGACACCACCACCGGCCTGATCGACTACGACGAAGTCGAGCGCCTGGCGGTCGAGTGCAAGCCGAAGATGATCGTTGCCGGCTTCTCCGCCTACTCCAAGACCCTGGATTTCCCACGCTTCCGCCAGATCGCCGATAAAGTCGGTGCCCTGTTGTTCGTCGACATGGCCCACGTCGCTGGCCTGGTTGCCGCCGGCCTGTATCCGAACCCACTGCCGTACGCCGACGTGGTCACCACCACCACCCACAAGACCCTGCGCGGTCCACGTGGCGGCCTGATCCTGGCCAAGGCCAACGAAGAAATCGAGAAAAAGCTCAACGCCGCCGTATTCCCCGGCGCCCAGGGCGGCCCGCTGATGCACGTGATCGCCGGCAAGGCGGTGTGCTTCAAGGAAGCGGCGGAGCCTGGCTTCAAGGCTTACCAGCAGCAAGTGATCGATAACGCCCAGGCCATGGCTGGCGTGTTCATCAAGCGCGGCTACGATGTAGTGTCCGGTGGTACCGACAACCACCTGTTCCTGGTCAGCCTGATCCGTCAGGGCCTGACCGGCAAGGACGCCGATGCCGCCCTGGGCCGCGCCCACATCACCGTCAACAAGAACGCCGTGCCGAACGACCCGCAATCGCCGTTCGTGACGTCGGGCCTGCGCATCGGCACCCCGGCGGTGACCACCCGTGGCTTCAAGGTTACCCAGTGCGTCACGCTGGCCGGCTGGATCTGCGACATCCTCGACAACCTCGGCGATGCCGATGTCGAGGCCAATGTCGCGCAGCAAGTGGCGGCCCTGTGCGCGGACTTCCCGGTTTATCGCTGAGTCGGTTTTGGAGTAATGACTATGCAACGCTATTCGGGCTTCGGCCTCTTCAAACACTCACTCAGCCATCATGAAAACTGGCAGCGGATGTGGCGCACGCCGACCCCGAAAAAGGTCTACGACGTGGTCATCGTCGGCGGCGGCGGGCATGGCCTGGCGACCGCCTACTACCTGGCCAAGGAACACGGCATCACCAACGTGGCCGTGGTCGAGAAGGGCTGGTTGGGTGGCGGTAACACCGCGCGCAACACCACCATCGTGCGCTCCAACTACCTGTGGGACGAATCGGCCCACCTGTACGAACACGCGATGAAACTCTGGGAAGGCCTGTCCCAGGACCTGAACTACAACGTGATGTTCTCCCAGCGTGGCGTCTACAACCTGTGCCACACCCTGCAGGACATCCGTGATTCCGAGCGTCGCGTCAGTGCCAACCGCCTCAACGGCGTGGACGGCGAGCTGCTCAACGCCAAGCAAGTGGCCGACGAGATCCCGTACCTGGATTGCTCGAAGAACACCCGCTACCCGGTGATGGGCGCCACCGTCCAGCGTCGCGGCGGCGTGGCCCGTCACGATGCCGTGGCCTGGGGCTTTGCCCGGGCGGCGGACGCGTTGGGCGTGGACCTGATCCAGCAGACCGAAGTGATCGGTTTCCGCAAGGAAAACGGCGTGTGCATCGGCGTGGAAACCAACAAGGGCTTCATTGGCGCCAAGCGCGTCGGCGTGGTCACTGCCGGTAACTCCGGGCACATGGCCAAGCTCGCCGGCTTCCGCCTGCCGATCGAATCCCACCCGCTGCAAGCGCTGGTGTCGGAGCCGATCAAGCCCATCATCGACAGCGTGATCATGTCCAACGCCGTGCACGGCTACATCAGCCAGTCCGACAAGGGCGACCTGGTGATCGGCGCCGGTATCGACGGCTACAACGGCTACGGCCAGCGTGGCTCGTATCCGGTGATCGAACACACGGTCCAGGCCATCGTCGAGATGTTCCCGGTGTTGTCCCGCGTGCGCATGAACCGTCAGTGGGGCGGCATCGTCGACACCACCCCGGACGCCTGCCCGATCATCTCCAAGACCCCGGTGCCGAACATGTTCTTCAACTGCGGTTGGGGCACCGGCGGCTTCAAGGCGACACCTGGCTCGGGCAACGTGTTTGCCGCGAGTCTGGCCAAGGGCGAAATGCACCCATTGGCCGCCCCTTTCTCCATCGACCGTTTCCACAACGGTGCGTTGATCGATGAACACGGCGCTGCTGCGGTTGCCCACTAACAGGAGAAATCCCCATGTTGCATATCTTCTGTCCTCACTGCGGCGAACTGCGCTCCGAAGAGGAATTCCATGCATCCGGCCAGGCGCATATCCCGCGTCCACTGGATCCGAACGCCTGTACCGACGAGGAGTGGGGCGACTACATGTTCTTCCGTGACAACCCACGCGGGTTGCACCATGAACTGTGGGACCACGTCGCCGGTTGCCGCCAGTACTTCAACGCGACCCGTGACACCGTGACCTACGAGATTCTCGAAACCTACAAGATCGGCCAAAAGCCGCAGTTCACCGACAAGGCTGACAGTCCGAAAGCGGCTGCACAGGCTCTGGGAGAGAAGGTATGAGCCAGATCAATCGCCTGTCCAACGGCGGACGGATCGACCGCAACAAAGTGCTGAGCTTCACCTTCAACGGCCAGACCTACAAAGGCTTCGAGGGCGATTCCCTGGCCGCCGCGCTGCTGGCCAACGGTGTCGACATCATCGGCCGCAGCTTCAAGTATTCCCGGCCGCGCGGCATTTACGCCGCCGGTGCCGAAGAGCCGAACGCGGTGCTGCAGATCGGTGCCACCGAAGCCACGCAAATCCCGAACGTGCGCGCCACGCAACAGGCGCTGTACCAGGGCCTGGTCGCCACCAGCACCAACGGCTGGCCGAACGTGAACAACGACATGATGGGGATTCTCGGCAAGGTCGGCGGCAAGCTGATGCCGCCGGGCTTCTACTACAAAACCTTCATGTACCCGCAATCGTTCTGGATGACCTACGAGAAGTACATCCGCAAGGCCGCGGGCCTGGGTCGCTCGCCGACCGAGAACGATCCGGACACCTACGACTACATGAACCGTCACTGCGACGTGCTGATCGTTGGTGCTGGCCCGTCTGGCCTGGCTGCCGCGTTGGCGGCTGGCCGCAGCGGTGCCCGCGTGATCCTGGCCGATGAGCAGGAAGAGTTCGGCGGCAGCCTGCTCGACTCCCGCGAGAGCCTGGACGGCAAGCCGGCGACCGAATGGGTCGCGGCTGCGGTGGCTGAACTGCGCTCGATGCCCGAAGTGGTGTTGCTGCCTCGCGCCACCGTGAACGGCTACCACGACCATAACTTCCTGACCATCCACGAGCGCCTCACCGACCACCTCGGCGACCGCGCACCGATCGGCCAGGTTCGCCAGCGCATCAACCGCGTTCGTGCCAAGCGCGTGGTGCTGGCGACCGGCGCCTGCGAGCGTCCGCTGGTCTACGGCAACAACGACGTGCCGGGCAACATGCTGGCTGGCGCGGTTTCTACTTACATCCGCCGCTACGGCGTGGCGCCGGGCAAGAAACTGGTGCTGAGCACCAACAACGACCACGCCTATCGCGTGGCCCTGGACTGGTTCGACGCCGGCCTGCAAGTGATCGCCGTGGCCGATGCCCGCAGCAACCCACGGGGTGCGCTGGTGGAAGAAGCCCGCGCCAAGGGCATCCGTATCCTCACCGGCAGCGCCGTGATCGAGGCCCGTGGCAGCAAGCGCGTCAGCGGGGCACGTGTGGCCGCGATCGACGTTCGTGCCCACAAAGTCACCAGCCCTGGCGAATGGCTGGACTGCGACCTGGTGGCCAGCTCCGGCGGCTACAGCCCGGTGGTCCACCTGGCGTCGCACCTGGGCGGCAAGCCGATCTGGCGCGAAGACATCCTCGGTTTCGTACCGGGCGAAGCGCCGCAAAAGCGTGTCTGCGTCGGCGGTGTGAACGGCGTCTACAGCCTCGGCGATAGCTTGGCCGACGGTTTTGAAGGCGGCGTGCGCGCGGCCAGCGAAGCCGGCTTCAAGGCGGTGGAGGGCGTGCTGCCCAAAGCCCTGAGCCGTCATGAAGAACCTACCCTGGCGCTGTTCCAGGTGCCTCATGAAAAATCCACTGCCCGGGCGCCGAAGCAATTCGTCGACCTGCAGAACGACGTCACGGCCGCCGCCATCGAACTCGCCACCCGCGAAGGCTTCGAGTCGGTGGAGCACGTCAAGCGCTACACCGCACTGGGCTTCGGCACCGACCAGGGCAAGCTGGGCAACGTCAACGGCCTGGCCATCGCGGCCCGTTCGCTGAACGTGAGCATCCCGCAGATGGGCACCACCATGTTCCGTCCGAACTACACGCCGGTGACCTTCGGCGCAGTGGCGGGCCGGCACTGTGGGCACATCTTCGAGCCGGTACGCTTCACCGCGCTGCATGCCTGGCATGTGAAAAACGGTGCCGAGTTCGAAGACGTCGGCCAGTGGAAGCGCCCTTGGTACTTCCCGAAGAACGGCGAAGACATGCATGCCGCGGTCAAGCGCGAATGCAAGGCCGTGCGTGACAGCGTCGGCCTGCTGGACGCCTCGACCCTGGGCAAGATCGACATCCAGGGCCCGGACGCCCGCGAGTTCCTCAACCGCGTCTACACCAACGCCTGGACCAAGCTCGACGTGGGCAAGGCCCGCTACGGCCTGATGTGCAAGGAAGACGGCATGGTCTTCGACGACGGCGTAACGGCCTGTCTGGCGGACAACCACTTCCTGATGACCACCACCACTGGCGGCGCCGCGCGCGTACTGCAATGGCTGGAGATCTATCACCAGACCGAATGGCCGGACCTGAAGGTGTACTTCACCTCGGTCACCGACCACTGGGCGACCATGACCCTGTCGGGCCCCAACAGCCGCAAGCTGCTGAGCCACGTCACCGACATCGACCTGGACAAGGACGCCTTCCCGTTCATGACCTGGAAGGAAGGCCTGGTGGGCGGCGTGCCGGCCCGGGTATTCCGGATCTCGTTCACCGGTGAACTGTCGTACGAAATCAACGTGCAGGCCGACTACGCCATGGGCGTGCTCGAACAAATCGTCGAGGCCGGGAAGCAGTACAACCTGACCCCGTACGGCACCGAGACCATGCACGTGCTGCGGGCCGAGAAGGGCTTCATCATCGTCGGCCAGGACACGGACAGCTCGATGACCCCGGACGACCTGAACATGGGCTGGTGCGTCGGCCGGACCAAACCGTTCTCGTGGATCGGCTGGCGCGGCATGAATCGCGAAGATTGCGTGCGTGAGGACCGCAAGCAACTGGTGGGCCTCAAGCCGATCGACCCGAATGTCTGGCTGCCGGAAGGCGCGCAACTGGTGTTCAACACCAAACAGGCGATCCCGATGACCATGGTTGGCCACGTGACCTCCAGCTATGCCCACAACTCCCTGGGTTATTCGTTTGCCATGGGCGTGGTCAAGGGCGGCCTCAAGCGGATGGGCGAGCGCGTGTTCGCGCCATTGGCCGACGGCAGCGTGATCGAGGCAGAGATCGTTTCTTCGGTGTTCTTCGATCCGAAGGGGGATCGGCAGAATATCTAGTGGCTTGAGGTCCTGTGGGAGACCGGCGATACCGCGTCGGCTTCATCGCGAGCAAGCTCGCTCCCACAGTTGATCGTGTAACCCTTGTGGGAGCGAGCTTGCTCGCGATGACGGCCTGACGGCCACCGCAAGGGTTTGACTCAACAGTATTCAGACAGGTGCTCCATATGACCGCAGTCAACGTGTACCAACAACGCCCAACCACCGGGGCCAAGGCCGAGTCGTCGCTGCACCATGCCGACCTCGCCAGCCTGGTGGGCAAGGGTCGCAAGAACGCCGGCGTGACCGTGCGCGAGAAAAAACTCCTGGGCCACCTGACCATTCGTGGCGATGGCCACGACTCGGCGTTCGCCGCCGGTGTCCATAAGGCCCTGGGCCTGGAATTGCCAGGTGCCCTGACCGTCGTCATCAAGGGCGAGACCAGCCTGCAATGGCTCGGCCCGGATGAATGGCTGCTGGTGGTGCCCACCGGCGAAGAGTTCGCCGCCGAGCAGAAACTGCGTGAAGCCTTGGGCGACTTGCACATCCAGATCGTCAACGTCAGCGGCGGCCAGCAGATCCTCGAACTGTCCGGCCCGAACGTGCGCGACGTGCTGATGAAATCCACCAGCTACGATGTTCACCCCAGCAATTTCCCGGTGGGCAAGGCCGTGGGCACGGTATTCGCCAAGTCGCAACTGGTGATCCGCCACACCGGCGAAGACACCTGGGAACTGGTGATCCGCCGCAGCTTCTCCGATTACTGGTGGCTGTGGTTGCAGGATGCCGCGGCGGAGTATGGGTTGAGCGTGCAGGCATAAGGACTAAAGCCGACCACGGCTTTTGTGGCGAGGGAGCTTGCTCCCGCTGGGCTGCGCAGCGGCCCTCGTTTGGCGGTTGCTGCGCAACCGAGCGGGAGCAAGCTCCCTCGCCACGGGGTTCTGCGTCGCTTCGTTAATTTTGAACAGGAGTCACCGCAATGAGCCGCGCCCCAGACACATGGATCTTGACTGCCGACTGCCCCAGCGTGCTCGGCACGGTGGACGCGGTGACCCGCTTTCTGTTCGAGCAGGGCTGCTACGTCACCGAGCACCATTCCTTCGACGACCGGCTCTCGGCGCGTTTCTTCATTCGCGTGGAGTTTCGCCAGCCCGACGGTTTTGACGAGCAGAACTTCCGCGCCGGCCTGGCCGAGCGCGCGCAAGCCTTTGGCATGGTCTTCGAACTGACGCCGCCCAACTACCGGCCCAAAGTGGTGATCATGGTCTCCAAGGCCGATCACTGCCTCAACGACTTGCTCTACCGCCAACGCATCGGCCAGTTGTCCATGGACGTGGTGGCCGTGGTCTCCAACCACCCGGACCTCAAGCCGCTGGCCGACTGGCACCAGATTCCCTACTACCATTTCCCCCTGGACCCGAACGACAAACCCGCCCAGGAGCGACAGGTGTGGCAGGTGATCGAAGACACCGGCGCCGAACTGGTGATCCTTGCCCGCTACATGCAAGTGCTGTCGCCGGAACTGTGCCGCAAGCTCGACGGCAAGGCGATCAATATCCATCACTCGCTGTTGCCAGGTTTCAAGGGCGCCAAGCCGTATCACCAGGCCTACAACAAAGGCGTGAAACTGGTGGGCGCCACGGCGCACTACATCAACAACGACCTGGACGAAGGCCCGATCATCGCCCAGGGCGTGGAAGTGGTGGACCACAGCCACTATCCCGAAGATTTGATCGCCAAGGGGCGGGACATCGAAGGGCTGACCTTGGCCCGGGCGGTGGGGTATCACATTGAGCGAAGGGTGTTCTTGAACGCGAATCGCACGGTTGTTCTTTAGGCCGACATCGCGAGCAAGCTCGCTCCCACAGGATCTGCGTCGGTCTGCAGATCCAGGACACACCAACAATCCACTGTGGGAGCGAGCTTGCTCGCGATGAGGCCCTTACAGACAACAAAGAAACAAAGACACAAGCACTAACCCGAGCAATCAACGCGCTGCCTGCCTGGGCAACGCAGTTCCACAAAAACAACAGCGAGGTGAAAGCATGTCTGGTAATCGTGGTGTCGTGTATCTCGGCAACGGCAAGGTCGAAGTACAGAAAATCGACTATCCAAAAATGCAGGACCCGCGCGGCAGGAAGATTGAGCACGGTGTCATCCTGCGCGTGGTCTCCACCAACATCTGCGGCTCCGACCAACACATGGTCCGCGGCCGTACCACTGCCCAGACCGGCCTGGTCCTGGGTCACGAAATCACTGGCGAAGTGATCGAAAAGGGCAGCGACGTCGAGAACCTGAAAATCGGTGACCTGGTATCGGTGCCGTTCAACGTGGCTTGCGGGCGCTGCCGTTCCTGCAAGGAAATGCACACCGGCGTCTGCCTGACCGTCAACCCGGCCCGTGCCGGCGGTGCCTACGGTTACGTGGACATGGGCGACTGGACCGGCGGCCAGGCCGAATACGTGCTGGTGCCGTACGCTGACTTCAACCTGCTGAAACTGCCGGACCGCGACAAGGCCATGGAGAAAATCCGTGACCTGACCTGCCTGTCCGACATCCTGCCCACCGGCTACCACGGCGCCGTCACCGCCGGCGTTGGTCCTGGCAGCACCGTCTACATCGCCGGTGCCGGCCCGGTTGGCCTGGCCGCCGCCGCTTCCGCTCGCCTGCTGGGCGCGGCCGTGGTCATCATCGGCGACGTCAACCCGGTTCGCCTGGCCCACGCCAAGGCCCAGGGTTTCGAAATTGCCGACCTGTCCACCGACACGCCGCTGCACGAACAGATCGCCGCGCTGCTGGGCGAGCCTGAAGTCGACTGCGCTGTCGATGCGGTAGGCTTCGAAGCCCGCGGCCACGGCCATGACGGCGTCAAGCACGAAGCCCCGGCCACCGTGCTCAACTCCTTGATGGGCGTGGTCCGCGTCGCCGGCAAAATCGGCATCCCCGGCCTCTACGTCACCGAAGACCCGGGCGCCGTCGATGCCGCCGCAAAAATGGGCAGCCTGAGCATTCGCTTCGGCTTGGGCTGGGCCAAATCCCACAGCTTCCACACCGGCCAGACCCCGGTGATGAAGTACAACCGCCAACTGATGCAGGCGATCATGTGGGACCGCATCAACATTGCTGAAATCGTCGGTGTGCAGGTGATCAGCCTGGATGATGCGCCGAAGGGTTATGGTGAGTTCGATGCGGGTGTGCCGAAGAAGTTTGTGATTGATCCGCATAAGTTGTTTAGTGCGGCGTAAGGTTGGAAGCAAGACGGGAGAAGGGCGACAGTGATGTCGTCCTTTTTTATTTATATGATGAGTGACGCTTTTCAATTGCTATTTTTCGATTGGCCTTGGTTGGTGAATCAGCGACTCTATGCCCTGATATTTTCTGAGCTCTGTAACATTTGCTCTTGATAGCTGGGTGGTCGGGAGTAAGGCGGGGGAGGAAGCAGCGGATTAAGCCTTTGTGCGTAATCTTCTAAATTTTCACGATAGTGACCCCGGCGAACCTGTATAACATCCAGCAATCTAGAGAACTCAACGACTTTATTATGAGCTACCCTCCCTGGCTTGAGCATTTGGGCTGCTTGTGTTTCTAGTTTAATGATGTTGAGGCTGTCTTTGTAAAGCGATCGTTCGAGTTCCGGGATGTGTGCATCTATAATCTCTTGAGTCATAGGCCGTTCCGCTGGTAAAAATGGCTTCATAGGATCTCTAATAAATTCCTGAGGCGCTTTCCTAGGCGAAATGCGCAGTTCGATGCCATGAACTATAAAAACATTTTTAGGTTTTCTGACCCCCATCCAATTCAATGTCGCTTTGACAGGGCTGGTAAAAATATTGAAATGTCCAGTTGGATCGCTCGTATTAATAGGGTCGCCTTGGCCATACGCGTAAGGATTTAACCCACCCCTTCCAAATGGGCTCATCGAATCTGGACTATTGAACCGCATCAGCGTTGGGTTAAAGGCCCGATACCCATTACCCAACAAATAATGCCCCGTCACCGGGTCCGGCTGTTCGCCGTTGAAACCGAGCAGACTGAGTAAACCGTTTTCCGCAGGGCGATGGCCGTAGGGTGTGTAGGCGAGGGGATGAGGCTGTGTGGTATCTAGCGCGTGCAGCACCGAGCGTTGCTGATCGGTGGCGAGTAAGGTGGTTTCGACGGCGCCATCCTGGCGCTGTTGTTGCGCCAGGAGTTGGTCGGCCTGCTGGAAAATCGAGCGTTGTACCGAGCCTTGGATTTCGCTGGTCAGGCGCTCTTTCAGGTAGAAGCGCTGGGTGCGGGCCTGGGCCGAGGGTGTGCAGTCGACTAGGCGATCCAGTGGGTCGTAGTGGTAACGGCAGAGCAAGGTTTTATCTGTGGAGGACATGGAGCTTTGCTCTGTGGGATATACAGATAGCACTATCATGTTCAGGGAGAAGGACGGTTGTCTAGCTAGCAGAAGTGTTAGGTTTGGTTGCTCTGCCTATTCCCAACAATCTGCCTGATCACATGCGCTAGGTATTGCTTTGATTTCTTATCGAGTTGGCTTTATTCCGGACTTCAGAAAGCTCATGGTCATTCATATCTATCTCGGACGAAGAGTGGGGTGGCGTATTGTCTTCTGATGGTTGAACGGGTAGTTTTTCTTTCTGCGAGAGCCCCAGAATATTTTTAAAGTTATCTTTTATTTTCTGCCACCGCGGGCCGCCTTCGTTGATTAGGGCGATGAAGCGAGTAGTGACTCCTCCCGCTGCAATTCCCGTGCTTATGGTCGAGACCCAGGGACCATACGGGTGGCCTGCAAGTTGCATGGCTGCCCCTACTACACTACCTCCGGCGCCGAACAGGCTGCCACGTGCGGCCCATAGCTTAAGGCCCTCCAATTTGGGTCCTAATAACACACTCGCAGAATTTGCGGTGTGCAGCACAATGGTGAAAGCGTGTCGTATCGTAGTCAGCATCGGCTGGACAACTTCGCCTGTTGGGTCGGTGTAGTTAACAGGATCTCCCAAGACATAGGCGTAAGCGTTTATTCCACCTTTATCGAAGGGGCTGCGCCTGTCCGGGCTATTAAACCGCATCAACACCGGATTGAACGCCCGATACCCATTGCCCAACAAATAATGCCCCGTCACCGGGTCCGGCCGTTCGCCATTGAAGCCGAGCAGACTGAGTAAACCGTTTTCCGCAGGGCGATGGCCGTAGGGTGTGTAGGCGAGGGGATGAGGCTGCGTGGCATCGAGCACATGCAATACCGAGCGTTGCAGGTCGGTGGCGAGCAAGGTGGTTTCGACGCTGCCATCCCGGCGCTGTTGTTGCGCCAGGAGCTGGTCGGCCTGCTGGAAAATCGAGCGCTGTACCGAGCCCTGGATTTCGCTGGTCAGGCGTTCTTTCAGGTAGAAGCGCTGGGTGCGGGCCTGGGCTGATGGTGTGCAATCGACCAGGCGATCCAGTGGGTCGTACTGGTAGCGGCAGAGCAGCGTTTTTCGGTTCGCCGACATGGGGTCGTTCCTTGGAATGGAAGGCGTTTTATTCCGGCGTCACTCTCGTGGCCTGCATGCCTTTGTCGCCCTTTTCGATTTCAAAAAAAACCGTCTGCTTCTGTTTCAATGTTTTATGGCCCTCGCCGGCGATGGCCGAGTAATGAACGAACAAATCCTCGCCTCCATTGCCGCAGGTGATGAAGCCATAGCCCTTTGCATCGTTAAACCACTTCACGGTTCCTTTGACTTGGTCGCTCATTTTTATTCTTCCTGCTTGCCCGAATGAAGAAAGGCACAGGGGCTGTGGATTGCCCAGAGCCTTGTTTATCGCTGTCACGGTTGAGCTTAGAGCCCGTGTAAGTGGCTGCCTACTGTCAACGTTGACAGTAGGCAATACCGAGAGGAAATAACGGCTTGCGCATTGATAATCGAATAACTGCCGTAGCGGTCAGGCCATGGCTTGTGCCTGCAAGCGGCGGCCGATCACGTCCAGCACGTCGCAGCCGTCGCGCAACGGAATAGCCAAAAGCAGGGCGAAGTCGTGGAGGACGACGGCATCGGAGCTGAGTTCTTCGCGAAAGGCGATGTTTTCCAACAGTTGGGTGACGGCGCGGATGCGATAGGCGGCGGTTTCGTGGAGGACGTCGAGGGGGGGCTTGGGTGTCGATGAGCAAGGCGGCAGGGGAGCAGTCGACGCCGGTGAGGGGCATGTATCGGTTCATTGGGTGGAGCCTCATTTAGTTAAATTGGGACTTCTGACCGCAGTGTTCCGAGTCGCCAAACCCGAGTCGCCATGTGGACGACGGGACAAACTATAGGCATCGCGGATTGGCTTGGGCAAGGCTCGCTGTTGCGGGTGATTTCCCAAGTAGTTGTAAGATTTTTGGTCGGCGGTGTTCGAGCGCTGTTGTGGCCAGAGATTGCTCCCGCTCGAGTGCGAAGCGCTCGCCGTTGGTGTCCCATAAGCGGGCCTGCTTCGCAGCCCAGCGGGAGCAAGCTCCCTCGCCACGGGAGGTGGTGGCTGGTTTATCTGTGAACATCATCAGCGCCGGCGAGTAGGCGGGGCCTGGCTGAACACATTCCCCTGTGGGAGCGAGCTTGCTCGCGATAGGGCCAGGTCAGGCAACATTGATGGTGGCTGGTGTACCGCTATCGCGAGCAGGCTCGCTCCCACAGGTTTTTTCAGTGTTTGGTCCATGGGTGTCAGGGCATGCACCTGCGCCGGCTCTTGTGGCGAGGGAGCAAGCTCCCTCGCCACGGTTACTCTTGGGCCGTTGCGGTCTCGACCCGTTCGCAAAATTCAGGGTAGAACCCTTTGGCGCTGGGACCTTGGCAATAGGCTTGCGCCTGGGCCAGGGCATCGGCGCTGAAACTCAGGCTGCGGGGCATGCCGGCAAAGGTTTCGTAGCCGCCTTGTTGAGTCTTGATGGCGTCGAACCCCGGCATGTCGTAGACCAGTTCCACGTCATCCTCTGTAAGGATCCCCGCCTTGACCGTCACTTGCGTGTACTGCTTGCCTCCTGGCGCGCCGTTGAGCGCCGCCAGGCCGTGGCCGACGACCCGCAGCATATGCGGGACCCAAGGCTCGCAGTCATCCGCGCAAGCGCCAGGACGGTAGCGCACGGTCAGCGTTTGCTGGGCGCGGGTCACGTCGGTCAAAGTCGGGTCGGAGCGCTTGATGCGGTGTTCGATGGTCAGCCAGGTTTTTTGTTCGTCGCTGATGCCCTCGGCAACGTCCGGATTCAGCGGACCGCGCTGGCATTCGTTGACGCCCAAGACGATGAGCATGCCGGTCAGAATGACCGCGAGGGTGGCGCCGCCGATTTGTACGTTCATGGACACACTCTGCTGGAGGAAGTCGCACTGTACGGTAAAGGGTGCAGGCGATGGCAAAGCGCTTAGAGGGGTTGTGCTGGAACAGTGACGCGGTTGCCATTATCGATCAATAAATCAAGTTGAAGTAGTCACTGTCCATCAACCTGCACATTCGCGTATCCGCGCTTTCGCAGCGATTGCTCACCCACTTTGAAAAGGCCGGCTCCAGGATCTGTTGATAGTCCAGCTTCAGGTTGATCGCCCCGTACCTGCAGGTGATGGTCGCACGGAAGGGTGTCTGCTCGTCCCCATCATCCTTATGAATCACATACTCGGCCCCTTCGAATTGCAACGATACCGGGTCGACCACGTCCACCAGGCTTTCGCTCGCCCATTCGTGCTCGTCCTGTACATCGACGAAAAAAACGTCTTCCACCGATTCGATGTTTCTACGGATGTCAGTGACGGCAGGGCAAGTTATTTCACCGGCCTGGACGTGGCCGATGATCAGCAAAAGCAGCACCGCACCTCCCGCCAGTATTTTTTTCATGTGCCAGGCTCCAGGGCTCAGTTCAACGATTCACGGCTTTGGTCGGGCGGGCTACTGTCGAGGCTGACAGTTATTTATGTCAATTTAGAACTGTATATGGATGTTTGGTAACTTTTGGCTATATAAAAAAGTGCGATTTTTGTTAAATCAGACACTTCTTACGGTCCTGGAAGAATTTTCTGTGATGGCTATCGGCTATTAGCCCAATACGTTTAGGAACAATCTTCGCCCGCGCCAGTCCAACCCCACGCTTTAGCCGCTCTTCATGGGCGGCTTTTTCATGTTCAAGAGGATGTCCCGGATGAAGGTTTCACGCGGTTTTGCACTGTCTTGGCTGTTGATACTCGCCGCCAGCCCGGCCTTCGCGCAGTTCAGCCTTAGCGATGCCGCCAATGTCGTGTCGGCCATGCAGGGCAGCTCAGGCAAGGAAGAGGGCATGGTGGCCGCTGCGCCGAAAGCGGCCGGGCTGCTCAATACCCTTGGATCGGAACTGAAGATCACGCCGGAACAGGCCATCGGCGGTGCCGGTGCGATGCTGGGGCTGGCGAAGAATCGGCTTAGCGAGCCGCAATTTTCCGAACTGAGCAAAAGTGTGCCGGGCCTGGACCAGATCGCCGGAAACAGCGCCATCGGCGGGCTCAATGGCTTGGGTGGTTTGCTCGGTGGCGGGTCGGATAACAATGCCTTGCTCGACGGCCTGCTGGGTAACGTCAAGGATACCGGCGACCTGAACAATGCCTTCAGCGCGCTGGGCATGGACAGCGGCATGATCGGCCAGTTTGCCCCGATCATTCTGCAGTACCTCGGCCAACAGGGCGTTGCCGGTTCGCTGCTGCAGAACCTGGGGGGGATTTGGGGGAATGGCGCGGGTGTGTGAGGGTGGCGACATCGAACATCCGCCACAGGGGTATCAGAATCTCAAGCTGAGGTAGTCGGCGTTTTCCCGCCTGCACGTGTGAGGGAGCTGGCTGGCGCAACGCGTGTCCAGCCCTGGCATCAAGTTCAGCTCTTGGGGCGTGGGGTAATAATCCAGCGTGAGATTTCTCTCACCGTGCGTGCATGTAATGCTTACCTTCGCCGGTGCCTGTTGGTTTTCGTCAGGCTCCTGGACCGCGAATTCGGCGTCGTTGAAGGGCAGCGCCGCCGGGTTGAGCTCTTGTACGGGGCTCTCGGTTTGCCATTCGGGATCATCCTGCATTTCTACCGTTTCAGTGTGGTCATGGAGTTGTGTCGTGGCCGGACAAGTGACCTCTCCAGCGTGGGCATGGCCGATCATCAGCAGAACTATTCCACCGCCGCCCGTCATGAAGTTTCGCATGGGTGTGCTTCCGTATTTAGGGTTCGGGCACATGGTTATGGCTGGATCTGGAGAGGGGTACTGTCAGGGTTGACAGTTTTTTATGTTGATTTGGAATTAAAAATTCCTAAAGTCGAACCTCCAGCATCGGAGCTTTTTCAGCCGCTGCCTACTATCAGAACTGTCAGGTTCCCATCCCCTCGTTGCGCAATTGGGCGATGCGCCGGTCCTTTTCAGTCCAGAGCCGATTAACCCAGTCCTGCACCTGCTGGCGAAACACCGGGTCATTTTCGTAATCGCCCTGCCAGAGTGCCGGGTCCAGCTCGCGGGTCTGGATGTCGATGATGACCCTGGGCACCGCGCCGCTGATCAGGTCCCAGAACCCGGGAATGCGCGCTTGCGGATAGACCACCGTCACATCCAGCACCGCGTCCAGTTGTTCGCCCATGGCCGCCAGCACGAACGCCACGCCGCCGGCCTTGGGCTTGAGCAGGTGGGTGAAGGGCGATTGCTGTTGTTGGCTTTTGGCGGCGGTGAAGCGGGTGCCTTCGAGGTAGTTGACCACCGTGACCGGTTGGCGCTTGAACAGCTCGCAGGCGGCCTTGGTGATTTCCAGGTCCTTGCCGGCCAGCTCCGGGTTCTTTGCCAGGAACGCCTTGGTGTAGCGCTTCATGAAGGGGTAATCCAAGGCCCACCAGGCCAGCCCCAGGAACGGCACCCAGATGAGTTCTTTCTTGAGGAAGAACTTGAAGAACGGCGTGCGCCGGTTGAGGGCCTGGACGAGGGCAGGGATGTCCACCCAGGATTGGTGATTGCTGATCACCAGGTAAGACGTATCGCTGCGCAGGTCCGCGCCGCCGCGGATGTCCCAGCGGGTGGGGATGCACAGGGCAAAGATCAGCTTGTCGATCTCGGCCCAGGTCTCGGCGATCCACATCACTGCCCATGAGGCATAGTCGCGAAAGCGGCCGGGCAGGACCAGTTTGAGCAGTGCGAACACCATCAGCGGCCCGAACAGCACCAGGGTGTTGAGCAACAGCAACAGGGTGACGAAACAGCCGGTGAGCAGGCGGCGCATAGATGACTCTTGCAAACGGGTGGGCGGGCCATGATAAGCAAGCTTCGGGTGGTAGGCCAAATCGGCTTGGACGAAAGTTTCACTTGGGCTTGGCTAGACTGGGCTGGCTTTTGTGGCGAGGGAGCTTGCTCCCGCTGGGCTGCGAAGCGGCCCCCAATTGGCGGCCATGGCCAGACCGATTTACGACTGCTGCGCAGCCGAGCGGGAGCAAGCTCCCTCGCCACAGGGATGTTTAACCGAACGAATTCATCAGCCACGGTCTAAAAAACCACGCCCACAATGGAAGCCCTAACTACATGAAATCAGTTCTCGCCCTGCTTTCCCTGATAGCCCTTCCGGTGCTGGCCGCCGAGCCGACCCTGTACGGGCGCTACGAATACATCGCGTTGCCGGAAATCGGCGGCGAAGTGCTCAAGGCCAAGATGGACACGGGCGCCCTGACCGCCTCGCTGTCGGCCAAGGACATCGAGACCTTTACCCGTGATGGCGATGACTGGGTGCGCTTCCGCCTGGCGACCAAGGACGCGGACAACAAGGTCTACGAACACAAGATCGCCCGCATCAGCAAGATCAAGACCCGTTCCGAAGAGGATGAGGACGACGACGAAAAGATCGCCCCCACCAAGCGCCCGGTGGTCGATCTGGAGTTGTGCCTGGGCAACGTCAAGCGCACGGTCGAGGTCAACCTGACCGACCGCAGCAGTTTCAATTACCCATTGTTGATTGGGGCCAAGGCGTTGCGTGAGTTTGGTGCGGCGGTGAACCCGGCGCGGCGGTTTACGGCGGATAAGCCGGACTGCTGATCTCCCTGATTGACTCCCCCCAAACCTTGCGGCACCGTTCCGGCAACTTTACTGCCGGGCCCGCAAGCCATGCCTCATATCCTGATTGTCGAAGACGAAGCCGCCATCGCCGATACGCTGGTGTTTGCCCTGCAAGGGGAGGGGTTTGACACCACTTGGTTGAGCCTTGGCGCAGCCGCTCTTGAACACCAGAAAAACACCCCGGCGGACCTGATCATTCTCGATGTGGGCCTGCCGGATATCAGCGGATTCGAGACTTGTAAAAAAATCAGACGTTTCAGCGACGTTCCGGTCATTTTTCTGACAGCCCGGGATGGCGAGATCGACCGGATCGTGGGCCTGGAGATCGGTGCCGACGATTATGTAGTCAAACCATTCAGCCCCCGCGAGGTGGCGGCCAGGGTCCGGGCGATCCTCAAGCGCGTGGCGCCGCGGCCGGTGGCGGAGTTGGGCACGGCGTTGTTTCAGGTCGATGCCGACCGCGTGCAAATCAACTATCGCGGCACCCCGCTGAGCCTCACCCGCCACGAATTTCGCCTGCTCAATTGTCTGCTGGAGCAGCCCGAGCGGGTTTTCAGCCGCGAACAATTGCTCGATGCCCTGGGCGTTGCCAGCGATGCCGGCTACGAGCGCACCATCGACAGCCACATTAAAAGCGTGCGCGCCAAATTGCGCCTGGTCCGGGCCGAGGCCGAGCCGATCCAGACCCATCGAGGCCTGGGTTACAGCTACAGCCCGGGGCACAGCTGATGTCACTGGGGATCCGGATTTTCCTGGTGTATGTGTTGTTTATCGCCCTGACCGGTTATTTCGTGCTCAACACGGTCATGGAGGAAATCCGCCCCGGCGTGCGCCAGTCCACCGAGGAAACCCTGGTGGACACCGCCAACCTGATGGCGGAGATCCTGCGGGACGATTTCAAGGCCGGCACCCTCAACCAGAATCGTTGGCCACAACTGCTCAGGGCTTATGGCGAGCGCCAGCCGGCGGCGACGATCTGGGGCTTGCCGAAAAACCAGGTCAGCCATCGCATCTATGTCACCGATGCCAAGGGCATCGTGGTGCTCGATTCCAGTGGCGTGGCGGTGGGGCAGGATTATTCACGTTGGAACGACGTCTACCTGACCCTGCGCGGCCACTACGGCGCCCGTTCGAGTCGCAGCGATCCGGACGATCCTGCATCGTCGGTGATGCACGTCGGTGCGCCGATTCGCGACAACGGCCGGATCATTGGCGTTGTCACCGTCGCCAAGCCCAACAGTTCCTTGCAGCCTTATGTCGATCGCACCGAGCGGCGGCTGTTGATCTATGGCGCCGGCTTGGTCGCCCTGGGCTTGTTGCTGGGCGGCTTGTTGTCCTGGTGGCTCAGCGCGGCACTGCGGCGTTTGACGATCTACGCCCAGGCGGTCAGCCAGGGGCGTCGGGTGGAAGTGCCGCATTATCGCGGCGGTGAATTCGAGCAACTGGCCGGGGCGGTGGAGCGCATGCGCACCCAACTCGAAGGCAAGGCCTACGTCGAGCGTTACGTGCACACGCTCACTCACGAGCTCAAGAGCCCGCTGGCGGCGATTCGTGGTGCCGCCGAACTGCTGCAAAGCGACATGCCCGCCGCCCAGCACCAGCGTTTTGTCAGCAACATCGATAACGAAAGCGTGCGCATGCAGCAATTGATCGAGCGCTTGCTCAACCTGGCCCAGATCGAGCAGCGCCAGGGGCTGGAAGAAGAGGTCGCAGTGCCGCTGGCGGCGCTGATGGCTGAGTTGCTGGAAGCACGCGGCGGCTGGATTGAAAGTCGCCAGTTGACGGTTGAACAGCAGATCGCTGGCGACCTGGCGCTGACGGGAGAGCCGTTCCTGTTGCGCCAGGCCTTGGGCAATCTGCTGGAAAACGCCTTGGACTTCACCCCCATCAACGGCCTGCTGCGAGTGAGCGCCGAGCGCCGTGGGAATCGTATCGAGATCCGCCTGTTCAATCAGGCCGCGCCGATCCCCGACTACGCACTGCCGCGCTTGAGCGAGCGCTTCTATTCCCTGCCGCGCCCGGACAGCGGCCGCAAGAGCACCGGCCTGGGGCTCAACTTTGTCGAAGAAGTGGTGCAGTTGCATGGGGGGCAATTCAGTATTGGCAATGTCGAGGGTGGGGTGGAGGTGGTGCTGAGGTTGCCCTGAACACCCAGTTACTCAGTTTGGAACACTCTTGTGGCGAGGGAGCTTGCTCCCGCTGGGCTGCGAAGCGGCCCCTTTTGCGACTGCTTCGCAGCCGAGCGGGAGCAAGCTCCCTCGCCACAAGTTTCATGGGTCAGGTGGATTTCAGTCTCCACACAATCTCCACATTTCCCCCATAAACCCCTCACACAGCCACCCCAGACTCTCACTCATTCGAACAGGGAGAGCCCCACATGAACCGCAGCCTCGCCATTAAACTGGGCATGATCGCCCTCTTGATCCTCTTGCTGATGATCCCGCTGTTGATGATCAATGGCCTCATCGACGAGCGCCAGGAGTTGCGCGACGGTGTGCTGCAGGACATCGCCCGCAGCTCCAGCTACAACCAGCAACTGATCGGGCCGATGATCGTGGTGCCGTTTCGCAAGAGCGTGAAGGTCTGGAACACCAACGAGAAGACCGGTGTGCGTTTCCTGGAAACCGTCGAGCGAACGGGCGAGTTGTATTTCTTGCCTGAGCAATTCGAGCTCGACGGCCAGATCCGCACTGAAACCCGTGCCCGGGGCATCTACGAAGCGCGGATGTTCCACGCCGATAACCGCATCGATGGCCGCTTCAAGGTGCCTGAGCGCTACGGTGTCGCTGCCAAGGATTTCGCCGATTACCGTTTTGACGAGCCGTACCTGAGCGTCGGCATCAGCGATATTCGTGGCATCGAGAATGCGTTGACCTTGACGCTGAACCAGCAGACCGTCGACTTCCTGCCCGGTTCGCGGCTTGGCTGGCTGGGGCAGGGCGTGCATGTGCCGCTGCCGATGATCACCGCCCAGGGCGGCCCCGAGCTGACCTTCGGTTTTGACCTGCGCCTGCAAGGCACGGGCGAGTTCCAGATTCTGCCGGTGGGCAAATCCACCAAGGTGCACCTGTCGGCCGACTGGCCACATCCCAGCTTCATCGGCAACTACCTGCCCACCAACCGCGAGATCAATGAGCAGGGTTTCAGCGCTGACTGGCAAACGTCGTTTTTCTCAACCAACCTGTTGGAAACGCTGCAAGCCTGCGAGCCGAGCGATAGCTGTGAAGCGTTCCGCAGCCGTGCCTTCGGGGTGAGCTTCATCGACCCGGTGGACCAATACCTCAAGAGCGACCGGGCGATTAAATATGCGTTGCTGTTCGTCGCGCTGACCTTCGCCGGCTTCTTCCTTTTCGAAGTGCTCAAGAGCCTGGCGGTGCACCCGGTCCAGTACGCCTTGGTGGGCGTGGCGCTGGCGTTCTTCTACCTGCTGCTGTTGTCGTTGTCGGAGCACATCGGCTTCACCCTGGCGTACCTGGTCTCGGCCAGTGCCTGTGTCGTATTGATCGGTTTTTATGTCTGCCATGTGCTGCGCAGCGTGAGCCACGGCCTCGGGTTTTCGGCGGGGCTGGCGGGCTTGTACGGTTTGCTCTACGGCCTGTTGAGCGCTGAGGACTACGCACTGTTGATGGGTTCGCTATTGTTGTTCAGCCTGTTGGGCGTGTTCATGGTGCTGACCCGCAAGCTGGACTGGTATGGGGTCGGGTCGAAGCCGGCCGCGGCGATGAGCTTCGAGTTGGGGGAGGTGAAGTGAGCCGGTCGCTGGGGTTGCGGGAGGACCGGCAATTGCGAGAAGTGTTAGTGAGACAGATTGCTGGGTTGTTTCCTTTGGATCTGATGTGCCCACCATCGCGAGCAAGCTCGCTCCCACAGGGGATCCCGGTGGTCCAAACAAAGCAACCCAATGTGGGAGCGAGCTTGCTCGCGATGAGGCCGGATAGGTCAATGCAAATCTAGACCCTGGGCACCGTCTCGACCATCGAAGGCCGCAAGCTCACCTCGGCAAACCAGGCTGCCAATTGCGGATTGGCCTTGCGCCACTCCAGGTCGGGATGGCGCAGGTCCAGGTAACCCAGGGCGCAGGCCACGCTGATGGAGGCCACGTCGAAATGGCTGGCCAATTCGGCAATCGCCTCGGCTTCGAGCAGGCCCAGGGCACGGCGAATCTTGTCCCGTTGTGCATCGAGCCATTCGTCCCAGTGTTTTTCCACAGGGCGTAGCGCGGTTTCGTAGCGGATCATCACCGCCGCATCCATGATCCCGTCGGCCAGGGAGGCGAGGGTCAGGCGCCGCCAGCGCGCCGCGCCGTCCCGGGGGATCAATGGGTTGCCGACGTGCTGGTGGTCGAGGTAATCGAGGATTACGCGGCTGTCATGGATCACTGTTCCGTTGGCCAGGCGCAGGGCCGGGATCTTGCTCAACGGGTTGTCATCGATGAGCGCCCGGTCCGGCTTGACCGGCGTGAGCTGGCTGAGCTGCAACGCCACGCGGTCTTGCTGGCCGGTTTCGTGCAGCAGCACCAGGACCTTGCGCACGAAGGGTGAAGCGGGATTGTGGAACAGCGTCATGCTGGGGGTGGACATGCGGGTATCCTCGATTGGGCGGGCAGGGGCTTAGCCTAGACAGTTGAAGGGCGGCTGGCGAGCGGCGGATTGACCGATATATTCCACCTGTGGGAGCGAGCTTGCTCGCGATGGCGGCGTGTCAGTCGACATCAATGCAACTGGCCTTCCGCTATCGCGAGCAAGCTCGCTCCCACATTGGGTTTGCGTTTGTCTGGGGTTATCTGCGTTTGATCAAGCCCCAAGTCCCCAGCACCGTGGGTATGCCTAACCCAACCCAGCTCACCGCATCCCATGCGCCGTCACCCAGCAACGCCGAAAACAGTCCTGCCGCGCTCAATGCCCCGATGACCAGGGGAATACCAAACACCTTCCAGAAATTCGACTGCCGAGGCCTCACGAAGCAAGCTCCGCGCCGACGGTTGCACGTTTGGCGGCCTTGCGCCGAACTACCCACAGATACACGCCGCTGCCCAGGACGATGATGGTCAGTACATCGAGGGTCGCCCAGAAGATCTGCATCGGCCGGCCACCGTAGTCGCCGAAGTGCAACGGCAGGGACAGGCTCATCATGTCCATGTACCACGGTCGTTCGGCGACGGCGGTGACGTCCAGGGTGGTGGCATCGATCAGCACGGGCGTGAGCAGGTGCGAGGTCAGGTGGGTGTCACCTTTCATGAACACGCTGTAGTGGTGCTCACTGGAGAACAGCGTACCGGGGAAGGCGATGAAGCTGGGCTCCATGCCCGGCGCGACGTCCTTGGCGATGTCCAGCAAGCGCGTGGCCGGAGCCAGTTGGGTCAGCGGCGGGGCGTTGCGGTAGGGTTCGACCATGGCACTGAGGCTGTCGTTGCGCCACGCCGCGATGAGCAGGTCGGCGCACGCGGCGATGACGCCGGTCACGCCCACGGTCAGTGCCCAGACCAGCGTGACCACGCCGATCAGGTTGTGCAGGTCGAGCCAGCGCAGGCGCGTGGATTTGTCCTGGCGCACCGTGGCGAACTTCAAGCGGCGCATGAACGGTAAATACAGCACCACCCCGGAGACGATGGCAATCACGAACAACAGCCCCATGAAGGCCAGCAGCAGCTTGCCCGGCAACCCGGCGAACATGTCCACGTGCAGGCGCAACATGACCATCATGAAACCGCCATTGGCCGAGGGCATTTCCAAGGCTTCGCCGGTGCGCCCGTCGAGCATGAAGGTGTGGGAGGAATTGGGTTCGGTGCCCGGTGTCGGCGCCATGATGGTGATGACGCCGTTGGGCTCGTCCTCGTCCCAGCCAAAATACTGGACCACTTCACCTGAGCGATGGGCCTTGGCTTTTTCCACCAGTTGCTGCAAGTCCAGTGGCGGCGTGCTGGCCGGCATCTCCCGAAGCTCGGGGGCGTCGCCCAGCAGGTGTTCGATTTCATGGTGGAAGATCAACGGCAGCCCGGTGATCGCCAGCATCAGCAGGAAGACCGTGCAGATCAGGCTGGTCCAGGTGTGGACGAAGGACCAGCGACGAATGGTTTTGCTTTTCATGATCGATCCGAATGCAAAAGGGCCACGATGCTTGAGATCTGCCGAGAAACCTGTGGGAGCGGGTTTATGTGGGAGCGAGCTTGCTCGCGAAAGCGGAGTGCCAGTCAACATCAACGCAGCTGACTCACCGCCATCGCGAGCAAGCTCGCTCCCACAAAAGCCTCCCACAGGGATTTCATCTGACTGATCGATCTCAGCGACAGCTACCCTCAAATAGGTTTTGCAAATGCTAACCGTTTACCATTTGTAATTCACGCTGGCGACGACATTACGTTGGTCACCGTAGTAGCAGTAGAAGCCGTCGCAAGTGGACAGGTAGTCCTTGTTGAAGATGTTTTTGGCATCCACCGCCACCGTGACGCCCTTGAGGGTCTTGTTCAAACGACCCAGGTCATAATGGGCCGAGGCGTCGTACACGGTGTAGGACCCGACATGGCCCCAGCCGGTGTTGGTGGTGTTGCCGTAGGTGTCGCCGACATAACGCACACCGGCGCCGACACCGAAGCCATCCAGCGGGCCGTTGTGCCAGGTGTAGTCGGCCCAGGCGGTGGCCTGGTTACGCGGCACCTGGGCCATGCGCTTGCCTTCTTCAGCCGCGGTGCCCTTGGTGATTTCGCTGTCGTTGTAGGTGTAGGAACCGACCAGCTTCAAGTTGTCGGTGACATCGCCGGACGCTTCCAACTCAAGGCCTCGTACCTGGACTTCACCCACTTGGCGGGTGACGTTGTTTTCGGTCACGGAGTTGTTTTTCTGGGTCAGGTCGAACACCGCGGCGGTCAGCAAGGTCTTGGTGCCGGGCGGTTGGTACTTGATACCGGCCTCGTACTGTTCGCCTTCGGTCGGCTTGAACGCTTCGGTGCTGTTGACGGTTGAACCTGCCGCCGCCTGGAACGATTGGGCGAAGGAAATGTAGGGCGTCACACCGTTATCGAAGACGTAGCTCAATGCCGCGTTGCCGCTGAATTTCTTGTCGCGCTGGGTGTTGGTGACGTTGTTCAGGTTGTGGAACACGGTGCCGGTATGAATCCAGTCTTCACGACCACCGAGGGTCAGGCGCCAATTGTCCAAGGCGATCTGATCCTGGACGTACAGGCCGGTCTGGTGGGTCTTCTGGTTGTAGTCATACATGGTGAAGTACTGGACGTTGGAGAAATCCTGTCCATAGGTCGGGTTGTGGATGTTGCTGGTTGGCACGCCAGTCGAGCCCCAATCCCAGCGCGAATTGCTGTTGGAGCGCTGGTGATCCAGGCCCAGCAGCAGGGTGTGGCTGAGGGCGCCGGTCTGGAAGTCGGCCTGGAAGTTGTTGTCCACGGCGAACTGGCTGATGTCTTCATTGATGACGCTGGCGCTGCGCTTGACGTTGCCGTCGGCGTCCACCGATTGGTCGGGGCCGTCTGGCCAGAATTGGCCGCCAGCCGAGATACCTTGGGTTTCCAAATCGCTCTTGGTATAGCGCAGGTTCTGGCGGAACTGCCAGGTATCGTTCAAGCGATGTTCAAACGCATAACCGAGCGCGTAGTAGGTGCGGTCGTAGAATTCCCAGTCCGGATCGCCCAGGTTCTTGTGGTGGGATATCTTGCCCGCCGGCGAGGACAGCTTGGTGCCTTGCAGTGGCAGGAATTGCCCGGTGATGCCGGTGTCGTCGCGGGTGTATTGCGACAGGAAGGTCAGGCGCGTGTCGTCGTTGATATTCCAGGTCAGGCTCGGCGCGAGGTTGTAGCGCTTGTCCGGGATGTGATCGACCTGGGCGTTGCTGTCGCGCACGGTGCCGCTGACCCGATAGAGGAACTGGCCTTCGTCATCGACCTTGCCGGTGCTGTCGAAGTTGATTTGCTTGTGTTCGTAGCTGCCGGCCTGCAGCTCGACTTCATTGCTGCTTTCGGCTTGTGGGCGGCGGCTGACCATGTCCAGCATGCCGCCGGGTGGCGTCTGGCCGTAGACCGAAGAAGCCGGGCCACGCAGCACGGCGATGCGCTCAAGGTTCCAAGGCTCGATTTTCGGCGTGATGTAGTTGCCCCTGGGCAGCGGCAGGCCATCGAGGAACTGGGTCGGCACGAAGCCGCGCACCAGCAGCCAATCGTTACGCGAGTCCGAGCCGTAGCCGCTGCTCTGCACACCGGCGGTGTAGCGCAGCGCGTCGTTGAGGTTGAGCACGGAGCGGTCTTCCATCTGCTGGCGGGTGACCACGGAGACTGAGCGCGGCAGTTCGACGATAGGCGTATCGGTCTTGGTCCCGGCGGCGGTGCGGGTGGCGGCGTAGCCCTCGGTCGGGCCCCACGCGGTTTCACTGAGACCGGCGCCGATCACGCTGGTTTCCGGCAGGGCCATGACCCCTTCAGGCATGGCCACCAGGCTGTAGGTGCCGGCGCTGCTTTGTTCCAGTTGCAGGCCGGTGCCGCGCAAGGCCTCGCGCAAGGCGCCGGTGGCGTCGAACTGGCCTTGGACCGGGGCCGAGGTCTTGCCCGAGGCCAGGGACGGATTCAGGCTCAGCGCAAGGCCGGCCTGGCTGGCGATCTGGTTCAGGGTGCTGGCCAGGGGCGCGGCGGGCAGGTTGTAGGCGCGCACGCTCGTGGCCTGTTCGGCGGCCAGCAGCGGGGCGCTGGTCAACGGGGCGGCAAAGGCAATGGCAACGGCCAACAGGCTGGGGCGCAACAGGGTGTCTAGCGGGCGGGACATACGGCGGCTCCTGAATGGAAATATTTCTCAATTGCCTGGGTGCCGGATGAAAATCGAAAAGTGATAGGGCTGGATGAAAATAATTTAGATTCTGTTTGCGGGCGGTGGCTTTTTGGTGGGACGAATGGCCTCATCGCGAGCAAGCTCGCTTCCACATTGGAATACGAAGCCCTGTGGGAGCGAGCTTGCTCGCGATGAGGCCATCACTGACAACAATGTGCTTCAGGGCTTGGCTTCAACCCGCGGCCCCACCACCACCCACCACCGCGTGTGATGCTCGACCTGCACCGGCAAGGTCGGCAGCAAGGCGGTCAGGGCCAGGTCGGTGTCGTGCAGCGGGAAACTGCCGGTGATGCGCAGGTCGGCCACTTGTGGTTCCACGCCCAGGTAGCCGCGCCGGTAACGCCCCAACTCATGGACCAGGTCTTCGAGGCGGGCGTTGTCCACCACCAGCATGCCGCGGGTCCAGGCATCGGCGCCGGGGTTCAGGGCAATGGTCGGGCCGAGGCCGTCGTGGCGCATCAGCACTTGTTGGCCTTCGCGCAGGATCTGTTCGATGTCCGTGGCCTGGGGACGCGCCGCCACGGCGGATTTCAACACGCTCAGACGCGTGCCTTCGTTTTCACGCTTGACCAGGAATCGTGTGCCCAAGGCACGCAGGCTGCCTTCGCGGGTCTCGACGATGAACGGACGCGGGTCGTCGTGGCCGGTCTCCACCAGGATCTCGCCTTCCTGCAGGATGATGCGACGCTGTTTGTCATCGAAACGCACGTCCAGCGCGCTGTGGGTGTTGAGGTTGATCAGCGTGCCGTCGGCCAGGCGCAGGGTGCGTTGCTCGCCCGTCTCGGTGCGCTGGTCGGCCAGCCAATAGTCAAACGGCAGGTAACGCTCCCCGGCAAACAACGCCAGGCCGATGGCCGCGACAACGCTGGCAAGGCCGCTGCCCACCTTGCGTATCCGCCGGCGAATGCTCACCCGTGATTGCAGCAACGCCGCCCGCGCCGGCCCGTTGGCCACGCTGAAGCGCTGGTCGAGCATGCCTAGCTGTCGCCAGGCCCGGGCGTGTTCTTCATCGGCGGCATGCCAGAGGGCGAACGCTTCCCGCTCCTGGGCGCTGCTCGAGTCCAGGGACAACTGCCAGGCGATGGCGGCATCCAGCACGCTGGCCGAGACCGGTTTGGCATGGACCTGGCTCACGTTGGTTCTCCATACAGGGCGATGTAGCACTGGCGGATGCCCTGAGCCAGATACTGCCGTACCCGCGGCACCGAAACCCCCAGGCGCTCGGCAATTTCGGCGTGGCCGAGGCCGTCGAGGCGGTTATAGAGGAAGGCTGCGCGGGCCTTGCTCGACAGTTTGCCGAGCAGGCGGTCGATGGCCTTGAGGTCTTCCAGGATGATTTGCTGTTCTTCCACCGAGGGCTGCTCGGCCTCGGGGATCAGCATCAGTTCGGTGAGGTAAGCCTGCTCCAAGGCTGCGCGCCGGAAATAATCGAACAGCAGGCCCTTGGCGATGGCCACCAGAAACGCCCGGGGCTCGCGGGGTGCTTTCAGTTCCTCGCGACCCAGCAAGCGCACGAAAGTATCCTGGCTCAGGTCCTCGGCCCGGTGCGCACAGGCCACGTTGCGTCGCAGCCATGCCAATAGCCAAGCGCGATGGTCACGGTACAACGCACCAACCAAATCACTATGGGGAGTGGGGACTGACGACACGGAGCATCACCGATGTTTTAAGTAACGAGAATTGTTCGCGATTGTGGCAGAGGGCGGGGAGGGAAAGCAATTGGCGCTGGTCGGGACGAACGACTCAACACCCCTGTGGGAGCGAGCTTGCTCGCGATTGCGGTGAATCAGCTGCGTTGATATCGACTGACACTGCGCTATCGCGAGCAAGCTCGCTCCCACAGGGAGGGCTTTGTGTACCCAAGGTTCTAAAGCGAAGGCGCCTGCTGCCGCCGTTTCCACTGGCCCAGGCGCTGTTGCAGCTCAAGCGCACTGTGGATCTGTTGCTGACGGGCGCGGCTGAACAGGATCAGCGCCAGTTCCGCCGTGGCCAAGGCATCGGCGCTGGCGTTGTGACGGTCAAAGACTTGCAGCTTGAACCAGTCGATCCACTCGTCCAGGCCGGACCTGCGCAGGTGGGCCTGGGGGCAAAGCATCGGGGCCAGGTCCGCCACGTCGAGAAACGGATGCTGCAGGCGATAGCCCAGGTAGTCTTTCAAGGCGCGCCCGAGCATGTGGGAATCGAACGGCGCGTGAAAGGCCAGCAGCGGACTGTCGCCGACGAATTCCATAAACGCCAGCAGCGCCTCGGCCGGGTCGCTGCCAGCGGCAATGGTGCTGGGGGCCAGGCCATGGATCAACACACTGGGCCCGAGTTTCTGCTTATCGCACTGCAAGGTGCGTTCGAACTGTTGGCTGAAGTCGATGGCGCCGTCTTCAATGACCACCGCGCCGATGGACAGCACCTGGTCCTTGTTCAGGTTCAACCCGGTGGTTTCCAGATCCAGCACGACCCAGCGTTGCTCCCGCAGGTTGCTTTCCCTCAGTGGCGAAGGCGCGGGGAGGCGTTCCAGGCGCTGTTGCAGCGCATCGGGTACCGTCGGTTGGGCCGGGCGCAGCCAGGAAAAAATACTCACAACTGGTACCTCAGCGTCAGGCTGCTTTGCAGGCGCTGGGCTTGGCGCAAGGATTCACGCAGGATGCGTCGATCCAGATGGTTGAGGCTGTCGGGGTCGACGCGGTTGGAATAAGGCAGGTTCTCGCGGGTTTGCAGTTGATGTTGCTGCATGCGGGTCTGCTGGATGAAGTGATAGGCCTCTTCATAGGCCGCGCCATCGAGCGGTTCGATCACCTCCTTGACGACCAATTGCCGCAAGCGCTCCAAGGTGTTGTTGGCTTCGATGCCGTTGGCCAGTGCCAGCAGGCGGGCGCCATCGACGAAGGGCGTCAGGCCCTGAACTTTCAAGTCCAGGGTCGCCTTTTCGCCATTCTTGCGGCTCAGCACGAAATCCCTGAAGCGTCCTACGGGTGGGCGATGGCGCAGCGCATTCTCGGCCATCATGCGCTGGAACAAGCGATTGTCGGCCACTTGACCGAGGATCTGCTGGCGCAACTGCTCGCAGCCTTGCTCTTCGCCCCAGACCACCCGCAAGTCGAAATAGATGCTCGAACCCAGCAGGTTTTCCGGCGTCGCTTCACGAATGAATGCCGAGAAGCGCCGGGCCCATTCGGCGCGGGACAGGCACAGCTCGGGGTTGCCGGCCATGATGTTGCCCTTGCACAAGGTGAAGCCGCACAGGGCCAGGCTCTGGTTGATCTGTTGGGCGATGGGCAGCAGCAAGCCACGAATCTGCGCGGCATGGGCGGCGTCCCGGGCTTCGAACAACATGCCGTTGTCCTGGTCGGTGTGCAGGGTTTGCTCGCGCCGGCCTTCACTGCCGAAACACAGCCAACTGAACGGCACGCCCGGGTCGCCCTTGTCGGCCAGGGTCAGTTCGATGACGCGGCAGACGGTGTGATCGTTGAGCAGGGTGATGATGTGGGTGATCTGGGTCGACGACGCACCATGGGCCAGCATGCGTTCCACCAGTTGTCCGATCTCACCGCGCAGGGCCACGAGGTTTTCCAGCCTGGGGGCGTTGCGGATGGTCCGGGCCAGGTGCACCAGGTCCACCCGCTGCAAGGAAAACAGATCGCGCTCCGACACCACGCCACACAGGCGCTGGTCCTTGACCAGGCAGACGTGGGCGATGTGGCGCTCGGTCATGGCGATGGCCGCGTCGAAGGCGCTGTGGTCCGGCGAAAGGAAGAAAGGTGCTTGGGTCATATGTCCTACGATGGCCTGGGAAAAGTCCCCGGAACCATCGGCCACAACCTGTCGGAGGTCGCGCAGGGTAAAAATCCCCACCGGCGCTTTTTGCTCATTCACCACCACGATGCTGCCGACCTGCTGCTCATGCATCAGCTTCACGGCTTCGCGCAGCGGTGTGTCCGGGCTGCAACTGACCGGGTGGCGCATCGCCAATTCGCCCAGTCGGGTATTGAGGGAGTATTGGGTGCCCAGGTTTTGCGCCGATTTTTGCTGGACCTGTTGGTTGACCTGGTCGAGCAAGCTGCTGACCCCGCGCAGGGCGAAGTCGCGAAACGGGCCGGACAAGGCGAACAGCTTGATGAAGGCGAGTTTGTTCAGTTGCAGGCAGAACGTGTCTTCGCCGGCCCGGTGCTCGGTGCGCGTGGCTCGCTCGCCCAGCAGCGCGGCGAGGGGGAAACATTCGCCGGTAGTGATCTCGAAAGTGGTCTCGGTGCCACCCTTGGCCGAATGCGGACGTTCGCCCACCACCCGGCCCTGCTTGACGATGTAGAAGTGTTCCACCGGGCCGTCGGCCGGCTTGATGATGGTGTCACCGGGGGCGTAGAAACGCAGCAGGCATTGCTCCACCAGGTAGGCCAGGTGGGCGTTTTCCATTTGGTTGAACGGGGGAAAGCGCTGGAGAAACTGCAGCGTCCCCTGGATGTTTTGCAACACCGCGGTTTTCCCTGCCTGGATGAAGGCGTCCGCTTTTTTCATAACCATTACGCAGTCTTATTCGAATTGTTGTGGTCGGATCTGTTCCCCATGGTCGACCCCTCAGCGCGGGGTGCCCATTGGACGTAAGTCTAGGTCGGTGCCTAAGGCTGGCTTACGGAAAAGTCCTACG
The DNA here is from genome assembly GCF_051132015.1 of Pseudomonas sp. Z1-12. Taxonomy (NCBI): domain Bacteria; kingdom Pseudomonadati; phylum Pseudomonadota; class Gammaproteobacteria; order Pseudomonadales; family Pseudomonadaceae; genus Pseudomonas; species Pseudomonas sp. Z1-12. Next base: position 6,199,301 of record NZ_CP071647.1, on the reverse strand, counting down.
CTAGATGTCAGAAAAATCTTCGTTGAATGTTCTTGGAAAAAAATCCGACGAAGTGCACATTGAAGCGCCTCGGAACGATGTCTGACCACTGTGCCAGGGGATCGATTTATAGAACGTAGAGAGCACCATGTCCGACCACGATATTTTGAGTGATGCCGAGCGCGAGGCGCTGAGTGCCGTCATGCTGGAACCTGACCTGCCGCCGCAGCGCGTCTTGATCGTTGACGACGACAAGGACGCACGTGAGCTGTTGTCGGAGATCCTGGCATTGGACGGGATTCACTGCATGACCGCCGCCAGTGGCGAAACGGCACTCAAGATGCTGGAAACCAAGCCGTCGATCGGCCTGCTGATCACCGACCTGCGCATGGGCAACGTCGATGGCCTGGAGTTGGTGCGCCTGGTGCGCGAGTCCGAGCGGGCGGCGTTGCCGATCATCATCGTCTCGGGCGATGCCGACGTGAAGGACGCCATCGAAGCCATGCACCTGAGCGTGGTGGATTTTTTGCTCAAGCCGATCGATACCGAAAAGCTGTTGGGGTTGGTCAAGCATGAGTTGGGGATGGATCTTTAGCCAGTCGCTTCTTCCAGGAACGAAGCCATGGCGAGATCGCTTTTGTGGCGAGGGAGCTTGCTCCCGCTGGGCTGCGCAGCAGACCTTTTCCAGACGTCGGAATCTCATTGACCTGTATTGCGGTTGCTGCGCAACCGAGCGGGAGCAAGCTCCCTTGCCACAAAGGCAGTCAGGTGTTGCAAATGAAAAAGCCCTGATCTTTTGATCAGGGCTTTTTTGTGTGCCGCGAATCTACCGCTCAATCACAACCCATTGGCTGCCTTGAACTCACGACGACGGCGGTGCAGCACCGGCTCGGTATAGCCATTCGGCTGTTTGGTGCCTTCGATCACCAGCTCGACCGCCGCCTGGAAGGCGATGTTGCTGTCGAAGTCTGGTGCCAGCGGGCGGTACAGCGGATCGCTGGCGTTCTGGCGGTCGACCACCGGCGCCATGCGCTTGAGGCTTTCCATCACTTGCTCTTGAGTGACGATGCCATGGCGCAGCCAGTTGGCGATGTGCTGGCTGGAAATACGCAGCGTCGCACGGTCTTCCATCAGACCGATGTCATTGATGTCCGGCACCTTGGAGCAACCGACGCCCTGGTCAATCCAGCGCACCACGTAGCCAAGGATGCCCTGGGCGTTGTTGTCCAGTTCGTTCTTGATCTGCTCCGGCGTCCAGTTCGGGTTGACGGCCAGCGGGATGGTCAGGATGTCGTCCACCGACGCGCGGGCGCGCTTGGCCAGTTCGGCCTGGCGGGCGAACACGTCGACCTTGTGGTAATGCAGCGCATGCAGGGCGGCGGCGGTCGGCGAGGGAACCCATGCGGTGTTGGCGCCAGCCAGCGGGTGAGCGATTTTCTGTTCGAGCATCGCCGCCATCAGGTCCGGCATCGCCCACATGCCCTTGCCGATTTGCGCGCGGCCTTGCAGGCCGGTGCTCAAACCGATGTCGACGTTCCAGTTTTCATAGGCGCCGATCCACTTCTCGGCTTTCATGTCGGCTTTGCGCACCATCGGGCCGGCTTCCATGGAGGTGTGGATTTCATCGCCGGTACGGTCGAGGAAGCCGGTGTTGATGAACACCACGCGCTCGCTGGCGGCCTTGATGCAGGCCTTGAGGTTGACCGTGGTACGGCGCTCCTCGTCCATGATCCCGACCTTGAGGGTGTTGCGCGGCAGGTCCAGCACGTCTTCGACGCGACCGAACAGCTCGTTGGTGAACGCGGCTTCTTCAGGGCCGTGCATCTTCGGCTTGACGATGTACACCGAACCAGCGCGGCTGTTGCGGCGCGAGGTGTTGCCGTTGAGGCTGTGGATCGCCGCCAGGCTGGTGACCAGGCCGTCGAGGATGCCTTCCGGCACTTCGTTGCCATCCTTGTCCAGGATCGCGTCGATGGTCATCAGGTGGCCGACGTTGCGTACGAACAGCAGAGAGCGGCCGTGCAGGGTCACGCTCGAACCGTCGACGGCGGTGTAGACACGGTCAGGGTTCATGGTCCGGGTAAACGTCTGGCCGCCCTTGGCGACTTCTTCCGACAGATCACCCTTCATCAGGCCGAGCCAGTTGCGGTAGATCACCACTTTGTCATCGGCATCGACGGCGGCGACCGAGTCTTCGCAGTCCATGATGGTGGTCAGTGCGGCTTCCATCAGGATGTCTTTGACGCCCGCGGCGTCGGTCTGGCCGACCGGGGTGCTGGCATCGATCTGGATTTCGAAGTGCAGGCCGTTGTGTTTCAGCAGCACGGCGGTCGGTGCCGAGGCATCGCCCTGGAAACCGATCAACTGGGCATCGTCACGCAGGCCGCTGTTGCTGCCGCCCTTGAGGGTGACCACCAGTTTGCCGTCGATGATTTTGTACGCGGTGGAATCGACATGGGAGCCGGCCGCCAGGGGCGCCGATTCGTCGAGGAAAGCACGGGCGAAGGCGATGACCTTGTCGCCGCGGACCTTGTTGTAGCCTTTGCCTTTTTCCGCGCCATCGGCTTCGCTGATGGCATCGGTGCCGTACAGCGCGTCATACAACGAGCCCCAGCGGGCGTTCGAGGCGTTGAGGGCGAAGCGGGCGTTCATCACCGGCACCACCAGTTGCGGGCCGGCCATGCGGGCAATTTCGTCATCGACGTTTTGGGTCGTGGCCTGGAAATCCGCCGCTTCTGGCAGCAGGTATCCAATGTCTTGCAGGAAGGCTTTGTAAGCCACGGCGTCGTGGGCCTGGCCGGCACGGGCCTGGTGCCAGGCATCGATCCGCGCCTGGAAATCATCGCGTTTGGCGAGTAGGGCTTTGTTCTTCGGGGCCAGGTCGTGGATGACCTTGTCGGCACCGGCCCAGAACGCGTCGGCGGTGAGGCCGGTTCCGGGAATGGCTTCGTTATTCACGAAGTCGAACAGGACTTTGGCGACCTGCAGGCCACCGACTTGAACGTGTTCAGTCATTGCTTGCCTCACTCTGCTCAGCTATTTCGCTTTTCAGCTCTTCGATTTTGACAATGAAGCCTCGGGACATTTAAACCACAAACCCCGGAACCAGTACATGCCATCACTGGCGGCTGGGTATTCAAGCCTTGCTGACGGGGCTTTCAGGGATGCGACTGGCCTTAAGCAGACATCGGTACAACAGGGGTATCGCGATTATGTAGTGCGCGCTGCGGAATACTACATGATCAATTGCGGTTGTGAAAATTAGACTAATTGCGTCGTTCCGCGACCGACTAAAGTGTTACGGTCACGTCGGGACACGGGATGTTCTCAAAAAACAGAGTGATTGTTCCAGATAATTTTATGGTTAGTACACAAAGCACCGTGGCGAGGGAGCTTGCTCCCGCTTCAGTGCGCAGCACTGATCCAACCATTCTGGGCCCGCTACGCGGTCCAGCGGGAGCAAGCTCCCTCGCCACGAAAGCGCGGCCGTGTTGATTTTCTGCCTTGCCTATACTGTCCCTTCCATCAACAAGAGGACTGCGCCCATGGACCACCTCGTCATCACTGTTTTCGCCCCGGACAAGCCCGGGCAGGTCGAGCGCATCGCCGATTGCATCGCCGCCCATGGCGGTAACTGGCTGGAAAGCCGCATGTCGCACTTGGCCGGACAGTTTGCCGGGATCCTGCGAATCAGCGCCCCGGCCGAGGCCCATGAAGAATTGATCGAAGCCTTGCAAGGGTTATCGGCCCACAGCATTCGTGTGTTGATCGCGGAAAGCGCCCTTGAAGAGTCCTGCTCCTGGAAACCCATCACCATGGAGCTGGTGGGCAATGATCGTCCCGGTATCGTGCGGGACATCACCCGGTTGTTGAGCGAGCAGGGCGTCAATGTCGAACGCTTGGTGACCCATGTCCGGCCGGCACCGATGAGCAGCGAGCTGCTGTTTCATGCCGAGGCGCTCCTGGGCGTGCCCTTGACCCTGTCGCTGGAGGCGTTGCAGGAACGCCTTGAGACCTTGGCCGATGAGTTGATGGTAGAACTCAAGTTCAGCGACGAAGCGTGACGAGGGTTATCCAAGGAAAAACTGCGCCTGCCTGTGGATAACCTGTAGAGACCTAGCCCCAGCCCAGGCCTGCCGGGGCTTAGCGGCAGATGATCAAAAAATCACCAGTTTTCAAGGGCTTGTGCACAAACGGCGGGGATCACGCTGTGGATAACCTTGGGAAGGATAAGCGCAGGCCACGCCAGGCGTGGCCTGTAGAGGTTTGTATTTTTTTTGATCAATTGCGCCGGCGCATGCTGATCACGGCATCGACGCTGTACACCGCCAGCCCGGCCCAGATAAACAGGAACGCTACCAGCGTGCTGGACGACAGATGCTCACCGAACAGCAGCACGGCGAGCAACAGCACCAGCGTCGGCGCGATGTACTGGAGAAAACCGATGGTCGTGTAGGGTAAATGCCGGGTTGCGGCGTTGAAGCACACCAACGGCACCAGCGTCACCGGGCCGGCCGCTACCAGCCACCAGGCTTCGGAGGTGGTCCAGAATGCCGCCTGGGCACTGGTGGCCGTGGGGTTGAACAGCAACCAGGCGATGGCGATTGGCACCAGCATCCAGGTTTCCACCACCAGTCCCGGCAAGGCCTTGACCGGCGCCTGTTTGCGGATTAGCCCATAGAAACCGAAGGTCAGCGCCAGCACCAGCGACACCCACGGCAGGCTGCCCACTTGCCAGACCTGCTGCGCCACGCCGGCTGCCGCCAATCCCACCGCCAGCCATTGCATGCGGCGCAGGCGCTCACCGAGGATCAACATGCCCAGCAACACGTTGACCAGCGGGTTGATGTAATAACCCAGGCTGGCTTCGAGCATGCGCTCGTTATTCACTGCCCAGACGTAGGTCAGCCAGTTGGCCGCGATCAGCGTCCCGCTCAGGGCGAGGATCGCCAGGCGTTGTGGATTGTCCCGCAGTTCGCGCCACCAGCCCGGGTGTTTCCACACCAGCAGCAACGCCGCGCCGAACAGGGCCGACCACAGCACCCGGTGGATGATGATTTCCACCGACGGCACGCTGGCGATGGCCTTGAAGTAGATCGGGAACAGACCCCAGATGATGTAGGCACTCAGGCCCAGGATGTACCCGCGACGCGGGTTGGCGGCTTGCATGCAGAATCCTTGCTTAGGCAGCTAACAAAGGAGTGATTGTAAGGAGATTTGTCTGGTCGTGCTGTGAACCTTGTTAGGAAGTAGTTCCACCGCAGGCCCCTGTGGGAGCGAGCTTGCTCGCGATGGCGGTGGAACAGCCGCCATTTATATTGACTGGCACGCCATTATCGCGAGCAAGCTCGCTCCCACAGGAGATTTGCGGTGGCTGTTGGGGCCGAGCCCAATCAGAACAGCTTCAACGGCTCTTCATTGAGCGCCGCCAGTTGCTCGCGCAACGCCAGCACCTGGTCGCCCCAGTAGCGTTCGCTACCGAACCACGGGAAGCTGCGGGGGAAGGCCGGATCGTCCCAGCGCCGCGCCAGCCAGGCGCTGTAGTGCATCAGGCGCAGGGCTCGCAGCGGCTCGATCAGCGCCAGTTCACGGGGGTCGAAATCGTGGAACTCCTGGTAACCGTCCATCAATTCCGACAACTGTCCCAGGCATTCCTGGCGATCCCCGGCGAGCATCATCCATAGATCCTGCACCGCCGGGCCCATGCGGCAATCGTCGAGGTCGACGATGTGGAACACCTCGTCGCGGCACATCATGTTGCCGGGATGGCAATCGCCGTGCATGCGAATGTTCTGGTGGGGCGTGGCGGCGTAGACCTCTTCGACGCGCTTGAGCAGGTCCCGGGCGACCGACTCGTAGGCCGGCAGCAGGCTGCGGGGGACGAAGCCGCTTTGCAGCACGGTCTCCAACGAGTCGTGGCCGAAATTCTTCACGCCCAAGGCTTCACGGTGCTCGAACGGCCGGGTCGCCCCGAGCGCGTGCAGGCGCCCAAGCAGTTGTCCCAGGCGATAGAGTTGGTCGAGATTGCCCGGTTCCGGCGCTCGGCCGCCGCGACGGGGAAACAGGGTGAAACGGAACCCGGCGTGCTCGTGCAGGCTGGCGCCGTTGTGGATCAGCGGCGCCACCACGGGCACTTCGTAGTCTGCAAGTTCGAAGGTAAAGCTGTGCTCTTCCAGGATCGCTTCGTTGGTCCAGCGCTGGGGGCGATAGAACTTGGCGATCAGCGGCTCGGAATCTTCGATACCCACTTGATAGACGCGGTTCTCGTAGCTGTTGAGGGCCAACACGCGGGCGTCGCTGAGAAAGCCGATGCTTTCAACGGCATCGAGCACCAGGTCGGGCGTGAGGGTTTCAAACGGATGGGACATGCTGACTCCTGCGCAGCGGCAGGGCTGCCGCGTCCGGCCCAGCATGGTAGCGCAAAGCAGTCGGGATTGATTGGTGAGACTTCGTGGCGAGGGAGCTTGCTCCCGCTTGGGTGCGTAGCGCCCACAAAAAAGTGGGGTCGCTGCGCAACCCAGCGGGAGCAAGCTCCCTCGCCACAAAGGGTCAGGCGCCGATGACTCCGCCATCCTCCCGGGTGATCACCATCACCGACGAGCGCGGCTTGCCGTTGGGCAGGTGCTCAGGGAAAGTGGAGCCGCCGCTGGGATGCTGGATCCCGACGAACAGCGTCTTGTAGTCCGGCGCGAAACTGATCCCGGTCACTTCGCAGCCTACCGGCCCGACCATGAAGCGGCGGATCTCACCGCTGTTGGGGTCGGCGCACAGCATCTGGTTGTTGCCCATGCCCGCGAAGTCGCCTGCGTTGCTCGAGTCACCGTCGGTCTGGATCCACAGCCGCCCGGCCTTGTCGAAGCCCAGGCCATCGGGGCTGTTGAACATGTTCTGCGGGTTGATATTGGACGAGCCGGCCTTCGGCGTACCCGCGTGTACCGTTGGGTTGCCGGCGACGACGAACAGGTCCCAGTCGAAGGTCTTGGAGGCGTGATCGTCACGGTCGGTGCGCCAGCGCAGGATCTGCCCATAGACGTTCTTGGCCCGCGGGTTCGGCCCGTCCACTGGCTGGCCGGCATCGCCACGCTTGGAGTTGTTGGTCAGGGTGCAATAGACCTGGCCGTCCTTGGGGCTGACCACGATCCACTCCGGGCGGTCCATTCGCGTGGCGCCAACGGCAGTGGCGGCCAGGCGCGCATGGATCAACACCTCGGCCTGATCAGCGAAACCGCTGCTGGCGTCGATGCCGTTCTTGCCATGGGTCAATTCGATCCATTGGCCTTTGCCCTTGGGATGGTCCGGGTTGCCGTCGCCGGCATCGAAGCGCGCCACGTACAAGGTGCCATGGTCCAGCAGGTTGCGGTTGGCCTTGGCATTGCGATGGTTGATGCGCTCGCGGCTGACGAACTTGTAGATGAACTCGCCACGTTCGTCATCGCCCATGTACACCACGGCGCGACCGTCATTGGTCTGCGCCAGGGCCGCGTTTTCATGCTTGAAGCGGCCCAGGGCGGTGCGTTTCACCGGGGTGGATTCTGGATCGAACGGATCGATTTCCACCACCCAGCCGTGGCGATTGAGTTCGTTGGGGTTCTTCGCCAGATCGAAACGCGGGTCGTGCAAGTGCCAATTGATTTCGCTGCTGGTGACGGTGGCGCCATAGCGTTTTTGTGCCGCGTCGAATTGCAGGTCCGACTTGCTGCTGCCGAAGCAGTCAGTGAAGTTTTCTTCGCAGGTCAGATAGGTGCCCCACGGGGTCATGCCGTTGGCACAGTTCTGGAACGTGCCGAGCACTTTCTTGCCACTCTTGTCGGCGCTGGTCTTCAGCAGGTCGTGGCCAGCGGCCGGGCCGCGCAGGCGGATCGGCGTGTTGCCGTGGATCCGGCGGTTGTAGCGCGAGTCCTGGACGAATTGCCACTGGCCGCGACGGCGCTGGATTTCGATCACCGACACGCCTTCGCTGGCCTGGGCCTTGCGCACGTCTTCGGCCGACTGCGGTTGGCCGCCGTGAGGGAACAGGTATTGGTAGTTGGTGTACTCGTTGTTGATCGCCAACAGCGCCCGGTTCTTGTCGCCGGGGAATTCGAACAGGCTCATGCCGTCGTTGTTGTCGCCAAACTGCACTTCCTGTGCGCGGGCGGTGCCATTGCCGCTGGGGTCGAACGCCGGTGCATTTTTCTTCAGCGGCTGGCCCCAACTGATCAGCACCGAGGCCTTGTAGCCTGGCGGCAAGGTAATGGTGTCGGCGGTGGAGGCGGCAATGCTGTTGAAGCCCAGCATGCTTTTGTTGCCTTCGCTCACGGCGGCCGCCATGACGCTGCGGCTCAGCAGGTTGCCACCCAGGAACATCGCCGCGCCGCACAGGGCGCCAGCGCCGATGAAACGGCGACGGCTCAGGCCGACGATCTTTTCCAGGTCGGTGGATTGGTTTTCTTCTAATAGGCTCATCATCAGGCTCCCTGCTGGTTTTGGCAGTCACCTTAAAGCGGCTCGATGAAACTATTGTTGCAACGCGCTACAGCGGTGTGCCGAGCAGCACATTTGTCGCTGAAAACGTCACTTGCACAGGTGAGCCGGTTGCCAGGTCCTGCGCTTGCAACTGTAGCGGATCAGCCAGGGCGCACAGCGTCTGGCCGTTGGGCAGGCCGATGCGCACTTCGCTGGGACCGTTTTCGGCGGCGTCGACCTGCTCGATCACGCCGCGCAAAATATTGACCCCCGGTTTTTCCCCTTGCTCGACAGGATGCAATTGCAGCCAGCCGGCCTTGATCAGCGCCACCACGTCGGTGCCGACACCCAACTCCAGGCGCAATGTGCTGTCGTGGGTGATCTGCGCTTCGATGACCAGGCCCCGGGCCAGTTCCAGGCGTACCCGGTCGTTATGTCCCTGGGCCTCGATGCCCAGGACCTTGCCGTGCAATTGATTGCGGGCGCTGGTGCGCAGCATCAGGCGGCTGAGCAGGCCGAGGTCGCCAGCGTCTTCGCTGGCTTCCAGCAGTTGCGCCTGCAGTGCTTGCAGGCGCAGATACAGGCGCAGCACCCGTTGGCCTTCCTCCGACAGCTTGGCGCCGCCACCGCCCTTGCCGCCGACGCTGCGCTTCACCAGCGGTTGATCCGCGAGGTTGTTCAACTCATCGATGGCGTCCCACGCCGCCTTATAGCTCAGGCCCGCGCTCTTGGCGGCGCGAGTGATCGAACCTTGTTCGGCGATGTGCTGCAGCAGGGCGATGCGTTGGGGTCGCCGGACGATGTGCTGGGTCAGGAGCGTGGGCAATGACATGACTGAAAACTGCGTGCGAAGGTCGATGGGCGGACGTTGGCGCCTTGGGCGCGGCACGTCAAGCCGGCTCACCGGGTTTCGGCGTGCGGGCCAGGCAGTACACATCGACCCGCGCGGCGCCAGCATCCAGCAATAGAGCCGCCAGCGCCTGGGCGGTGGCGCCGGTGGTGAGCACATCGTCGACCAATGCCAGGTGACGGTTACGCAACGTCGCCTGGGGCGCCAGGGCAAAGGCCTGGCGCAGGTTATGTCGCCGGGCCTTGGCATCGAGGGCCTGTTGGGCGGGGGTATCCTGGGTGCGGCGCAGCAGGTTTTCTTCGCAAGGGATCGCCAACGATCCACTGAGCCAGCGGGCCAGCAGCGCCGCTTGGTTGAAACCCCGCTGGCGCAGGCGTCGGGTCGCCAGTGGCACCGGTACCAAGGCGTCGGGCCGTTCCAGCCCTTCGTCGAAATGATGTTGCAGCGATTGCGCCAGCAGTTCGCCCAGCAGCCGGCCGAGAGGCCATTTCGCCTGATGCTTGAAGCGGGTGATCAGGCTGTCCACCGGGAAGTCATAGGACCAGGGCGCCAGGACCCGTTCGAAGGCCGGCGGTCGCGCGGCGCATTGGCCGCAACGCAACCCGGCCATGGGCAGCGGCAAGGCGCAGACGCTGCATTGACCGCCGAGCCAGGGCAGCTCGCTTTCGCAGGGAGTGCAGATAGGCTGCGGCGTATCGGTGTTTTCGCCACACAGCAGACAAAGTTGTTTGTTTTTTAACCAGATGTAAACCGGTCCTTTGTATCGTGGTTGACAGCGCATGACTCTTCCTTAAATATGCCGAACATCCGTGTCGCGCCTGTGGGTATTCCATGCCCCAGGCGCCAGCCAAGCATAATCAAGGAAATGCCCATGAGCGCCAGCACCACTGCCAACCTGCGTCATGACTGGTCTTTGGCCGAAGTCAAAGCACTCTTTGTCCAGCCATTCAATGACCTGTTGTTCCAGGCGCAGACCGTGCACCGCGCGCACTTCGACGCCAATCGCGTCCAGGTTTCCACGCTGCTGTCGATCAAGACCGGCGCTTGCCCGGAAGATTGCAAATATTGTCCGCAGTCCGGTCACTACAACACCGGGCTGGATAAAGAGAAATTGCTCGAAGTGCAGAAGGTCCTCGAAGAGGCTGCACGGGCCAAGGCCATCGGTTCGACCCGTTTCTGCATGGGCGCGGCGTGGAAGCACCCGTCGGCCAAGGACATGCCGTATGTGTTGGAAATGGTCAAGGGCGTGAAGGCCATGGGCCTGGAAACCTGCATGACCCTGGGCCGCCTCGACCAGGAGCAGACCGAAGCACTGGCCCAGGCTGGCCTGGACTACTACAACCACAACCTCGACACCTCGCCGGAGTTCTACGGCAGCATCATCACCACCCGCACCTACAGTGAGCGCCTGCAAACCCTGGCCTACGTGCGTGATTCGGGAATGAAGATCTGCTCCGGCGGGATCCTGGGCATGGGCGAGTCCCTGGATGACCGCGCCAATCTGCTGATCCAGCTGGCGAACCTGCCGGAGCATCCGGAATCGGTGCCGATCAACATGCTGGTCAAGGTCGCCGGCACGCCGCTGGAGAATGCCGAAGACATCGATCCGTTCGATTTCATCCGCATGCTCGCCGTGGCGCGGATCATGATGCCCCAGTCCCACGTACGTCTTTCCGCCGGTCGCGAAGCGATGAACGAGCAAATGCAGGCCCTGGCATTTTTTGCCGGCGCCAACTCGATTTTCTACGGCGACAAGCTGTTGACCACCGCCAACCCGCAGGCCGACAAGGACATGCAGTTGTTCGCACGCCTGGGCATCCAACCCGAAGCCCGCGAAGAACATGCTGACGAAGTGCACCAGGCGGCCATTGAACAGGCGTTGGTGGAGCAGAAGAGCAGCGAGCAGTTCTACAACGCCGCTGTTTGATCACGCACCGATTCCCGGATTGGCATGCAAGACCCTGTGGGAGCGAGCTTGCTCGCGATGGCGATGGAACATTCAACATTTATGTCGACTGGCTCACCGCTATCGCGAGCAAGCTCGCTCCCACAAGGGGCTTTGGCCAGTCTTTAAACAGTTGAGGCCTGCATGCCCTTCGATCTCGCCGCACGCCTGGCTGCCCGTCGTGCCGACAATCTCTATCGCCAGCGCCCGCTGCTCGAAAGCCCCCAGGGCCCGGAGGTGGTGGTGGACGGCCAGCCGCTGCTGGCGTTCTGCAACAACGATTACCTGGGCCTGGCCAACCATCCGCAAGTGATCGAGGCCTGGCGCGCGGGGGCGGCCCGTTGGGGCGTCGGCGGTGGCGCTTCCCATTTGGTGATCGGCCACAGCGGCCCGCATCACGCCCTGGAAGAAGCCTTGGCCGACCTGACGGGGCGTCCGCGAGCGTTGCTGTTCACCACCGGTTACATGGCTAACCTCGGCGCAGTCACCGCGCTGGTGGGGCAGGGCGACACGGTGCTGGAAGACCGTCTCAACCACGCCTCGTTGCTCGACGCCGGGCTGCTGTCCGGTGCGCGTTTCAACCGATACCTGCACAACGATGCCCGGAGCCTGGCCCAACGCTTGGAAAAAGCAGTGGGCAACACCCTGGTGGTCACCGACGGTGTTTTCAGCATGGATGGCGATGTGGCCGATTTGCCGGCGCTCGCCCGTGAAGCCAAGGCCAAGGGCGCCTGGCTGATGGTCGACGATGCCCACGGTTTCGGTACGTTGGGCGTTGCCGGCGGCGGTGTCGTCGAACATTTCGGCATGAGCCGCGAGGACGTCCCGGTGCTGGTCGGCACGTTGGGCAAGGCGTTTGGCACGGCCGGTGCCTTTGTGGCGGGCAGTGAAGAACTGATCGAAAGCCTGATCCAGTTCGCGCGCCCCTACATCTACACCACGAGCCAGCCGCCGGCTTTGGCCTGCGCCACCCTCAAGAGCCTCGAACTGCTGCGCAGCGAACATTGGCGTCGCGAGCACTTGCAGCTGCTGATCCGCCAGTTCCGCCAGGGCGCCGAGCAGATCGGCCTGCAACTGCTGGACAGCTTCACGCCGATCCAACCGATCCTGATTGGCGATGCGGGGCGGGCCATGCGCATGTCGCAGATGCTGCGTGAGCGCGGGCTGATGGTGACGGCGATCCGTCCACCCACCGTGCCGGCCGGCAGCGCTCGCTTGCGTGTGACCCTGACCGCCGCCCACAGCGAGGCCCAGGTGCAGCTATTGTTGAATGCACTGGCCGAGTGTTTTGCCCTGTTGGGGCCGGAGCCAAGCCATGCGTGATCGACTGATTCTAATACCCGGTTGGGGCTTGGGCGTTTCACCGCTGGAGCCGCTGGCGGCGGCTCTGCAAGGGCTCGATGAACACCTGCGGGTGGAAATCGAACCGTTGCCGGCATTGCTGTCGAGCGATCCCGATGAATGGCTCGAAGAGTTGGACGCCACCGTGCCCCAGGACGCCTGGCTCGGCGGCTGGTCCCTGGGCGGCATGCTGGCCTCGGCGCTGGCGGCGCGTCGGGGTGAGCGCTGCTGTGGCTTGTTGACCCTGGCCAGCAATCCATCCTTTGTCGCCCATGAACCATGGCCGAGCGCGATGGACGGCCAGACCTTCGATGGCTTTCTCGCCGGCTGTGCGGCCGACCCACGCCAGACTCTCAAGCGTTTCAGCTTGCTGTGTGCCCAGGGCTGCAGCGATCCGCGCGGCTTGTCGCGGTTGCTGTTGGCCGGGGCGCCGAACACTTCGTCCGAAGTGCTGATGGCCGGGCTCGAACTGCTGGCGCAGTTGGACACTCGCGCTGCATTGCAAAGCTTTCGCGGCCCGCAATTGCATCTGTTTGCCGGGCTCGACGCCTTGGTGCCGGCTGAGGCTGCGGGTGATTTGCTGGCCTTGTTGCCGGATGTCGAAATCGGCCTGATCGAACAGGCCGGCCACGGATTTCTTCTGGAAGACCCCCATGGTGTGGCGGGGGCGATCCAGGCTTTTTTGCATGAGTCCGGTGATGACTGATTTGTCTCTTCCCCCTTTGCCTGGTGCCTTGCCCGACAAACGCCAGGTGGCGGCTTCGTTTTCCCGGGCGGCGAGCAGCTATGACAGCGTGGCCGAGCTGCAGCGCGATGTCGGCCAGCAATTGCTCGACCGCTTGCCGCCTTCGTTCATGCCGCAACGTTGGCTGGACCTGGGTTGTGGCACCGGCTATTTCACCCGCGCCCTGGGCGCGCGTTTCGGCGCGAGCACAGGCCTGGCACTGGATATCGCCGAAGGCATGCTCAACCATGCTCGACCCCAAGGTGGCGCCGCGCATTTTGTCGCCGGTGACGCCGAGCGGCTGCCTTTGCAGGCGGCGAGCTGCGACCTGGTGTTCTCCAGTCTGGCGGTGCAGTGGTGCGAGGATTTTGCCGCGGTGCTGAGTGAGGCGTATCGGGTGTTGAAACCGGGCGGAGTGTTGGCCTTTACCAGCCTCTGCGTAGGTACGTTGTACGAATTGCGCGACAGTTGGCGTCAGGTGGATGGCTTGGTGCACGTCAATCGTTTCCGTGGGTTCGAGAGGTATCAACAGCTTTGCGCGGCCAGCGGGTTGAACGTTGTCAGTCTTGAAAATCGTCCCCATGTGTTGCATTACCCCGATGTACGTAGCCTGACCCACGAATTGAAAGCATTGGGCGCCCATAATCTGAACCCTGGTCGGCCTGGCGGCTTGACGGGCAGGGCGCGGATCCTCGCGCTGGTTGAAGCTTATGAGCAGTTTCGTCAGGCACAGGGGGTGCCCGCGACTTACCAAGTGGTCTACGCCGTTTTGGAGAAACCGCTATGAGCCAGGCTTATTTCATTACCGGCACCGACACTGATGTCGGCAAGACCACCGTCGCGGCGGGCCTGCTACACGCGGCGCGACAGGCCGGCATGAGCACGGCTGCCGGAAAACCGGTGGCCTCCGGCTGCGCCGTGACGCCCAAGGGCCTGCGCAACGCCGATGCCTTGGCCTTGCTGGCGGAATGCTCGATACCGTTGACTTATGCACAGGTCAATCCGGTGGCGTTCGAGCCGGCAATCGCGCCGCACTTGGCCGCCCGGGAGGCCGGTGTTGCGTTGACGGTGCAGTCGCTGCTGGGGCCGATGCGCGAAGTGCTGGCGCTGGGCGCCGACTTCACGTTGATCGAAGGCGCGGGCGGTTGGCGTGTGCCGCTGGTCGGCCAGGATAATCTGTCCGACCTGGCGATAGCGCTGGGCTTGCCGGTGATCCTGGTGGTGGGTGTGCGCCTGGGTTGTATCAGCCACGCCTTGTTGACCGCCGAGGCGATCGCCCGTGATGGCTTGCCGCTTGCCGGTTGGGTCGCGAACATCATCGACCCGGCCACCTCGCGCCTGGAGGAAAACCTGGCAACCTTGGCCGAGCGACTTCCGGCGCCTTGCCTGGGCAGGGTGGCGCGGATCCAGAGCGTGACGGCTGAAGCCGTGGCCGAACACTTGCAATTGGATCTGCTGGACTGACACACCCCAGCAAGGTTTTGCCTATGGCAAGGCACTGTGCCATTAGTGTTTTTGTCGGGCCTTTTCCCTGGCCTTCTGATTCAATGGCCACTGTCGACCCTTCAAGAAGACGAACTCTGCCATGGAAATCTCAGGAAGCACCGCGTTCTACGCCGGTCTGAGCACGATTCAGACAGGGCAGAACCGCGTTGATCAGGCCTCCAGCCAGATCGCCAACAATACGATCGAGCGTTCGGTCACCAGCCAGTCGTCCGAAGTCCAAGTGGATCGCTTGCGGTCAGTGGATCGCAGCCAGCAGTCGGACCTGGTCAGCAACATGGTCGAAATGGCCCAGGGCAAGTCCCAGGTGCAACTGGGTGTGAGCGTCGCCAAGGCATCCGACGAAATGCTCGGTACGTTGATCGACACCTTTGCCTGATCCCGTTCTTCCAGATTTACGAAAACGCCGCGATTATTCGCGGCGTTCTTGTCTCTAACGTCTTATTGCTCAACTAATCTTTTCCTACGCGCATTGCGGATTCTTCACTGCGATGGATTTCCCGTGTCCGACATTTTCTTTGGCTGATGACGAACGGCAAAAGATCGGCGCTTGACAAGATTTGGGCGTAAACGTATGTTTCAAACAACTGTTTGACCGCTACAACAAATCCACGCGGTCGTTCATTCCCGGTTACATCAGCAGAGGTTTATCGCTATGCCTGACTACAAGGCCCCCTTGCGTGATATTCGCTTCGTTCGTGACGAACTGCTTGGCTACGAAGCGCATTATCAGAGCCTTCCGGCTTGCCAGGACGCAACTCCGGACATGGTTGACGCCATTCTCGAAGAAGGCGCCAAGTTTTGTGAGCAGGTGCTGGCTCCGCTGAACCGCGTGGGTGACATCGAAGGTTGCACCTGGAGCGAGTCTGGCGTGAAAACCCCGACCGGTTTCAAGGAAGCCTACAAGCAATTCGTCGAAGGCGGCTGGCCAAGCCTGGCCCATGACGTCGAGCATGGTGGTCAAGGCCTGCCGGAATCCCTGGGCCTGGCGGTCAGCGAGATGGTCGGTGAAGCCAACTGGTCGTGGGGCATGTACCCGGGCCTGTCCCATGGCGCGATGAACACGATTTCCGAACACGGTACGCCCGAACAGCAAGAGGCCTACCTGACCAAACTGGTGTCCGGCGAATGGACCGGCACCATGTGCCTGACCGAACCGCACTGCGGCACCGACCTGGGCATGTTGCGCACCAAGGCCGAGCCTCAGGCCGATGGTTCCTACAAGGTTTCCGGTACGAAGATTTTCATCTCGGCCGGCGAACACGACATGGCCGACAACATCGTCCACATCGTGCTGGCACGCCTGCCCGACGCACCGGCCGGCACCAAGGGCATTTCCCTGTTCATCGTTCCCAAGTTCCTGCCTAACGCCGATGGCACCATTGGCCAGCGCAACGCGGTGAGCTGTGGTTCCCTGGAACACAAGATGGGCATCCACGGCAACGCCACCTGCGTGATGAACTTCGACGCGGCCACCGGTTTCCTGATCGGCCCGGCGAACAAAGGCCTGAATTGCATGTTCACCTTCATGAACACCGCGCGTCTGGGCACTGCGCTGCAAGGCCTGGCCCACGCCGAGATCGGCTTCCAGGGCGGCCTGAAATATGCCCGTGACCGCCTGCAAATGCGCTCCCTGACCGGCCCGAAAGCGCCGGACAAGGCCGCCGACCCGATCATCGTGCACCCTGACGTGCGTCGCATGTTGCTGACCATGAAAGCCTTCGCCGAAGGTAACCGGGCGATGGTCTACTTCACCGCCAAGCAGGTCGACATCGTCAAATACGGCGTGGATGAAGAAGAGAAGAAAAAAGCCGATGCGTTGCTGGCGTTCATGACCCCGATCGCCAAGGCCTTCATGACCGAAGTCGGCTTCGAATCGGCCAACCACGGCGTGCAGATCTACGGCGGTCACGGCTTCATCGCCGAGTGGGGCATGGAGCAGAACGTTCGCGACAGCCGCATCTCGATGCTGTACGAAGGCACCACCGGCATCCAGGCCTTGGACCTGCTGGGTCGTAAAGTGCTGATGACCCAGGGCGAGGCACTCAAGGGCTTCACCAAGATCGTCCACAAGTTCTGCCAGGGCAACGAAGGCAACGAGGCGGTCAAGGAGTTCGTAGAACCCCTGGCTGCGCTGAACAAGGAATGGGGCGAACTGACCATGAAGGTCGGTATGGCAGCCATGAAGGATCGCGAAGAAGTCGGTGCGGCCTCGGTGGACTACCTGATGTACTCCGGTTACGCCTGCCTGGCTTACTTCTGGGCTGACATGGCACGCCTGGCGGCGGAAAAACTCGCCGCCGGCACCACCGAAGAAGCCTTCTACACCGCCAAGCTGCAGACCGCGCGCTTCTACTTCCAGCGCATCCTGCCGCGTACCCGTACCCATGTGGCAACCATGCTGTCAGGCGCCAACAACCTGATGGACATGAAAGAAGAAGACTTCGCGCTGGGCTACTAAGCCTTACGCGGTTCTTCACACAGCCGCTGCTTCTTCGGGAGTAGCGGCTTTTTTGTGTCTGCCATAACGCCAGTCAAGGCAAACTCGTGGCGAGGGAGCTTGCTCCCGCTGGGCTGCGAAGCGGCCCCAAACCTGCCAAATGCGGAATATCAGACACACCGCACCCGCCGGTTTACGACTGCTTCGCAGCCGAGCGGGAGCAAGCTCCCTCGCCACAGGAGGGGCGCGGTGATCCTGAAACAATATTCATCCAACCCAACCCTAAGAAATCCTCCCGCTCTGCCGTTACAGCGATGGCAGTGTGACATCGGTCACACAGCGCAGGCACAATGCTATCCTTGATCAGCCGGGTCGGAGCTTTACCCTTGCCGCGTTCTTCCGCTGTACGCCTGAGCCATTTCCTACCGTCGTTGCTGTTGTTGGTGGCGGGGCTTGCGGCTGCCTACGTCAAGGATCTCAACGTTTTCTTCACCTCGTTGTTCAACGTTCTGCCGACGCTGGTGTTGTTGCTGGGCGGGGCGTATTGCTCCGTCTACCGACGTCAACGTGAATTGTTTCTGATGGTCACGGTGTACATCGCCTACTTCCTGCTGGATACCCAGACCGATTTCTACCGCGACAACGGCAAGGTGCGTGAAGACGCGGCGGTGGTGTTCCATCTCGTCTGCCTGTTGCTGCCGCTGTTGTTCGGGCTGTTCGCGGCGTGGCAGGAGCGCACCCATTTGTTCCAGGACATGGTGGCGCGGTTTGCGGTGTTGCTGGTTTTCGGCAGCGTGGCGCTGGCGTTGGAGCAGAGCTTCCCACAGGCGTTGTTGTTGTGGCTGTCGGAGATCCGCTGGCCCGCGTTGCACGGCGCCTGGATGAGCCTGATCCAATTGTCCTACCCGATGTTCGCCGCCGCGTTCCTGCTGCTGGCCTGGCAATACTGGCGTAACCCCCGGCCGTTGCACGCGGCGCAATTGGTGGGACTGCTCGGGTTGTTCTGGATGCTGCCGAAAACCTTCATCCTGCCATTCACCCTGAACATCATGTGCAGCCAGGTGATGTTGATGATCGCCGCAGCGGTCGCCCACGAGGCGTATCAAATGGCCTTCCGTGACGAGCTCACCGGCCTGCCGGGGCGTCGTGCGTTGAATGAACGCATGCAGCGCCTGGGGCGTAACTATGTGTTGGCAATGAGCGACGTGGACCATTTCAAGAAATTCAACGACACCCACGGCCACGATGTCGGTGACCAAGTGCTACGCCTGGTCGCCAGCAAACTGTCGAAAATCGGCGGTGGCGGTAGGGCGTATCGCTACGGCGGCGAGGAATTCGCCCTGGTGTTCGCGGGCAAGACCATCGACGAATGCATGCCTCATCTGGAGGTTCTTCGCCAGTCCATCGAGACGTACGCTATCCAACTGCGTAATCCCGACAGCCGTCCCCAGGACGATCAGCAAGGCCGTCAGCGGCGCTCCGGCACTGGCGCCTCCAGCGTATCGGTAACCGTCAGCATCGGCGTGGCCGAGCGCATCGAGCAGCGTACGCCCGAAGAGGTGCTCAAATCGGCGGACCAGGCGCTCTATAACGCCAAGGGTGCGGGGCGAAACTGCGTGATCGCCTATGGGCAGAATCGACGCGGCGCAGTGCGCATGGAAGCCGCCGCAGGTTGAGTGATGATGGCGCATTCAGCGTCTGGACTGTGATTGTGGGCCTGGGTGGCCGGCAGTAGGTTGGAACGATCTGCTACCGGAGAAAACCACCATGCCCGAGTACAAAGCTCCCCTGCGCGACATGCGCTTCTTGATCGACCATGTCTTCGATTTTCATGGCCGTTATGCCGAACTGGGTGCCAGCGATGCCAGTCCGGACATGGTCAGCGCCATTCTCGAGGAGGGCGCTCGGTTCTGTGAGAACGTGCTGGCGCCCCTCAATCGCCCGGGTGACGAAGAGGGCTGCCATTTCGACAATGGCGTGGTGACTACGCCTACAGGCTTCAGGCAAGCCTTCGCACAGTACGTGGAAGGCGGCTGGCATGGCCTGGCGGCGGACCCAGCTTACGGTGGCCAGGGCTTGCCCAGTTCCCTGGGGTTGGTCATCAGCGAAATGATCGGATCGAGCAACACCTCTTGGGGCATGTATCCCGGCCTGACCCACGGCGCCATGTCGGCCATCCACGCCCACGGCACCGAGGAACAGAAGCAGACCTATCTCAGTAAACTCACCGCCGGCCAGTGGACCGGCACCATGTGCCTGACTGAAGCCCACTGTGGCACCGACCTCGGCATCATCAAGACCCGCGCGGTGCCCCAGGCGGACGGCAGCTACGCGGTGACCGGCAGCAAGATCTTCATCAGCGCCGGCGAGCACGACATGAGCGACAACATCATTCATCTGGTGCTCGCCAAGCTGCCCGATGCTCCGGCCGGGACCAAGGGCATCTCGCTGTTTATCGTGCCAAAGTTCCTGCCGGACGCCGCGGGTGAGGCCGGGAAGCGCAACGGCGTTTCCTGCGGATCGATCGAGCACAAAATGGGCATCAAGGCCTCGGCTACCTGCGTGCTGAATTTCGACGGGGCCAAGGGTTTCCTGATCGGCGAGGCGAACAAAGGCCTTAATTGCATGTT
The DNA here is from genome assembly GCF_051132015.1 of Pseudomonas sp. Z1-12. Taxonomy (NCBI): domain Bacteria; kingdom Pseudomonadati; phylum Pseudomonadota; class Gammaproteobacteria; order Pseudomonadales; family Pseudomonadaceae; genus Pseudomonas; species Pseudomonas sp. Z1-12. The sequence continues at coordinate 6,179,444 of NZ_CP071647.1, read as the reverse complement.
TACCATGATGAACCATGCCCGCCTCGGCACCGGCATGCAGGGCCTTTGCCTGGGGGAGGCGAGCTTCCAGGGTGCGATCAAATACGCCAACGACCGTTTGCAAATGCGCGCGCTGACCGGCCCCAAGGCGCCGGAAAAAGTCGCCGACCCGATCATCGTCCATCCCGATGTGCGCAGGATGTTGCTCACTATGAAGGCCTTCAACGAAGGCAACCGGGCGCTGACCTATTTCACCGCGCAACTGCTCGACACCGCGCACCTGAGCCCGGACGAAACCGCTCGCCAGGAGGCCGAGGACCTGCTGGCGTTCCTCACCCCGATCTGCAAGGCCTTCATGACCGACACCGGGCTGGAGGTGACCAACCACGGCATGCAGGTTTTTGGCGGACACGGTTTTATCCGCGAGTGGGGCATGGAGCAGCTTGTACGCGATTGTCGGATCGCGCCGATCTACGAAGGCACCAATGGCATCCAGGCCTTGGACCTGCTGGGGCGCAAGGTATTGGGCAGCCAGGGCAAGTTACTGCGTGGCTTCACTAAAATTGTCCATAAATTCTGCACAGCCAACGCCGGGCACCCGCAGCTCAACGCCTATATTGCGCAACTGGACGGGCTCAACCGGGAATGGGGCGAACTGACCACCCAGGTTGGCATGGCTGCCATGAAGAACCCGGATGAAGTGGGCGCCGCCTCAGTGGACTACCTGATGTACAGCGGCTACATCATCCTGGCCTACCTGTGGTTGCGCATGGCCTTGGTGGCCCAGGCGCAACTCGACGGTGGCACTGGAGACAGTGATTTTTGCCAGGGCAAACTGGCGACGTGCGAGTTTTACTTCAAGCGCTTGTTGCCGCGCACGACCGCTCATCGGGCCGCCATCGAGGCGGGGAGCGAATGCCTGATGAAGCTGCCGGCGGAGTTGTTTGCGCTCTGACCGATTAAGTTGTGGCGAGGGAGCTTGCTCCCGCTGGGATGCGCAGCAGACCCTCTTTGTGAGCGCTGCGCACTGGAGCGCCAGCCCGGTCAAGCGGGGAGCAAGCTCCCTCGCCACGATAAACATCCAAGTCTTTCCAGTGACTAAAAATAACAAAACAGTCATTGGTTGACCCTATGTGTCGCAAAAGTTGTTGAGGTACACTCAGGTCACTGCGAAAACCGTCTTTTACGAACAATTGTTTAGATCCTGCGAGGTTTGCCATGGCTGACTACAAAGCGCCCCTGCGCGATATGCGCTTCGTCCTCAATGAAGTGTTCGAGGTCGCGAAACTCTGGGCCCAATTGCCGGTGCTGGCCGACACCGTGGACGCTGAAACGGTCGAAGCGATCCTGGAAGAAGCCGGCAAAGTCACCAGCAAAAGCATCGCGCCTCTCAGCCGTTCCGCTGACGAAGAAGGCTGCCACTGGGCCGACGGCGCCGTCACCACGCCGGCAGGTTTCCCACAGGCCTACAAGACTTATGCTGAAGGCGGTTGGGTCGGTGTCGGCGGCGATCCGGTGTATGGCGGCATGGGCATGCCCAAGGCCGTTTCGGCCCAGGTCGAGGAAATGGTCAACTCCGCGAGCCTGTCCTTCGGCCTGTACCCGATGCTGACCGCCGGCGCTTGCCTGTCGATCAATGCCCATGCCAGCGAAGAGCTGAAGGCGACATACCTGCCGAACATGTACGCCGGCGTCTGGGCCGGTTCCATGTGCCTGACCGAGCCCCATGCAGGCACGGACCTGGGGATCATCCGCACCAAGGCCGAGCCCCAGGCCGACGGTTCCTACAAGGTCAGTGGCACGAAGATTTTCATCACCGGTGGCGAGCACGACCTCACCGAGAACATCATTCACCTGGTACTGGCGAAACTCCCGGACGCGCCGGCAGGCCCCAAGGGCATTTCGCTGTTCCTGGTGCCCAAGTTCATGGTGAATGCCGACGGCAGCCTGGGCGCGCGCAACGCGGCCAACTGCGGCTCGATCGAACACAAGATGGGTATCCAGGCGTCCGCCACCTGCGTGATGAACTTCGATGAAGCCGTGGGCTATCTGGTGGGCGAGCCGAACAAAGGCCTGGCGGCGATGTTCACCATGATGAACTACGAGCGCCTTGGGGTTGGCATCCAGGGCTTGGCCACCGGTGAACGCTCCTACCAGAACGCCGTCGAATACGCCCGCGACCGCCTGCAGAGCCGTTCGCCTACCGGTGCGCAGAACAAGGACAAGGTCGCTGATCCGATCATCGTCCACCCCGACGTGCGCCGGATGCTGTTGACCATGAAAGCCTCGAACGAGGGGGGGCGGGCGTTTTCCACCTACGTGGCGATGCAACTGGACACCGCCAAGTTCAGCGAAGACCCGGTCACCCGCAAGCGCGCCGAAGACTTGGTGGCGTTGCTGACGCCGGTGGCCAAGGCGTTCCTGACCGACCTCGGCCTGGAAACCACCGTCCATGGCCAGCAGGTGTTCGGCGGCCATGGTTACATTCGCGAATGGGGCCAGGAACAACTGGTGCGTGACGTGCGCATCACCCAGATCTACGAAGGCACCAACGGTATCCAGGCGCTGGACCTAGTGGGGCGCAAGATCGTCGGCAGCGGCGGTGCGTTCTATCGCCTGTTCGCCGATGAGATTCGCCATTTCACCGCCACTGCGAGCGGCGACTTGGAAGAGTTCATCAAGCCGTTGAACGGCGCGGTCGACACGCTGGATGAGTTGACCGACTGGCTGCTGGACCGGGCGAAGAGCAACCCGAACGAAATCGGTGCAGCGTCGGTGGAATATCTCCAGGCGTTCGGCTACACCGCGTATGCCTACATGTGGGCGCTGATGGCCCGGGCAGCCTCGGGCAAGGAAAACCAGGATGATTTCTACGCGAGCAAACTCGGGACGGCGCGGTTCTATTTCGCTCGCCTGCTGCCGCGTATCCACTCCTTGAGCGCTTCGGTCAAGGCGGGCAGCGAGTCGCTGTTCCTGCTGGAAGCCAGCCAGTTCTGAAACGATGACGTTGTGTAAGCATTTGCTTACACAACGTGCCGGTGTTTTCCCTCTATCGGCGAATTGGATCCAGGACTAACCTAGCTTCCATGGACGTAGCGCAGGACGCGCAAAAGTAACAACACGGACACGTAGGATTCTGCCAGGACGGCGGAGTGAAATGGATGTCAGGGAAACAGTCTGCAAAGCCCCGCTTCGGCGGGGTTTTCTTTTGCCTGCGTTTTTTATTCTTGCAGGCGTCTAACCCTTGGGGCTGCTTCAGCATGCGTCCCACTGAACCCTGACGAGCGGTCTGGGGTCAATGAGCTATATGGCAATTTGGCCATCGTCGATCAGGGAGTCATCCATGGATTTCATTCGCATCATCATCGCCATCCTGCTGCCGCCACTGGGGGTGTTCCTGCAAGTCGGTTTTGGCGGGGCGTTCTGGCTGAATATCCTGCTGACGCTGCTGGGTTACATTCCTGGCATCGTGCACGCGGTGTACATCATCGCCAAGCGCTGAAGTTTCTGTTGTTGGATCTGTGGCGAGGGAGCTTGCTCCCGCTGGGTCGCGCAGCGGCCCCAAGCTTTTGCGATTGCTGCGCAATCGAGCGGGAGCAAGCTCCCTCGCCACAAGTGGTGTTCCCACTGCCTATAGGTCGCTATCCATCACCTTGCGATAGAACAACCACTCATGCTCCAGGGCATGCGCCTGGTTCGCCGCCTTGCGAAAACCGTGGCGCTCATCCGGATAGTAGTGGGCCTCGACCGCCACACCGTTGGCCTGTAAAGCGCTGACCATGTCGCGGGTTTGCTGCGGTACCACCACGGCGTCCAACTCACCCTGGAAAAAGATCACCGGCACGCGGATGTTCCCGGCGTGCAACAGCGGAGTGCGGGCGCGATAGCGTTCGACGTCCTGTTGCGGGTCGCCGATCAGCCAGTCCAGGTAATCACCTTCGAACTTGTGCGTGGCCCGGCCGAGGGCGACAGGATCGCTCACGCCATAGAGGCTGGCGCCGGCACGGAATACATCCTTGAACGCCAAGGCGCAGAGGGTCGTGTAGCCACCGGCACTGCCACCGCGAATGAACGCGTGACGGCTGTCAATCAGGCCTTGTTCATCCAGATAGGCGACCACCGCGCAGGCGTCCTCGACATCCACCACGCCCCAATTCAAATGCAGCGCCTGCCGATAGGCCCGGCCATAACCGCTGCTGCCGCGGTAATTGAGATCGGCAACGGCAAAGCCGCGCTGGGTCCAATACTGGATACGCGGATCGAACAGGGGATAACAGGCCGAGGTAGGACCGCCGTGAATGAATACCACCAAGGGCGGCTTCGCTTGCGCATTCATGGCCGGGTAAAAAAAACCGTGGGCTTCACCTGACCCGGATGGATAGCGCAGGGTTCGCGGACGACTGATCTGTTCGATGGGCAATGGCGTGACGCCGCCGGCCAGCACCACCACTTCATGACGCTGCCGCTCGATGGCAATGACTGCCGATGGATGAGTCGGCGAGGCGGCAATGGCGTAGATGAACCGCTCATTCAGCGCCAGGCTGCGAAAGCGGCTGTAGGTGCCGGTGAAGTCCTCGTTGGCATCGTCACGGCGACACAGGCCCAGGCGTCCGAAACCTGCTTCGGTCCAACTCGCCAGGTAGGTGTGTTCGTCCAGCGGCAGCCAGGTACAGCCACCCAGTTGCCACGGCGCTGGGGCATGATCGGCTGCGGCGGCGGGCAGCGGTTCCAAGCCTTGGGCCGACTCCATCCAGGGCTGCCAGTAACCGCCGCGATCAGTCAGGCAATAAAGGCGACTGGCCGCGTCGAAGCGCGGTTGCTGGATGGATTCTTCCTGACCGTTGCCGGCCACACAGCGCGGCTCACCCCAGCCCGAAGCAGTGCGCTCGGCCAGCATCAACCGCGTCGCTGTCCAGGGCTGATGCGGACGGCTCCATTCAATCCAGGCGAGTCGCTGGCCGTCCGGGCTCAGGGTTGGCGAAGCGTAGAAATCGGCGCCTTCGGCCAACAGATGCCGTTGATGATCCGCCAATCCGATCGACACCAGGCGATGCTGGTTGGCTTGTTCTTCCACCGCCAACACCTGGCCGTCGGCAAAGCCAAGGTCTCCATAGCGGCACTCACCGAAGGTCAGCGCCACGGGCTGTTCGTCACTCAGCGATTGATGGTACAGCTGTTGGTCGGCCTCGTTGACGAACAGCACGCCATCATGGCTCAGGCAGAACGACCCGCCGCCGTATTCATAGACCCGACTGCGGGCGCTGAATCCGTCCGGCGTCAGGCAGCGGGCCTCGGCGTCTTGCCAATGCCAGATCCGGCAGGCGCCGTCCGCGGGGCGGTATTCATTCCAGAACAAGCCCAAGGGCCCGACTTGCAGTTCGGCGAAGTCGGTGCCGGCGGCTACGGCCTGGGTGGCGCTGAAAGGCTCAGCCTTTAGCGATGAGGCGCGAGTTTCGTTCATTGCGAAAGGCCAACTGTTCAATGGTTTGTGTGGCGTGCTCGGCGTCTTCACGCGCTTTAAGGATCACCCCGTGATGTTCGGACTTGCTGCACACCGGGTCGGCGTTGCTGGCATCGCCCGTGAGCATGAATGCCTGGCAGCGACAGCCGCCGAAATCCTTTTCCTTTTCATCGCAGGAGCGACACGGTTCGGGCATCCAGTCATAACCGCGGAAGCGGTTGAAGCCGAACGAGTCGTACCAGATGTGCTGCATGCTGTGGTCGCGCACGTTGGGAAATTGCACCGGCAGCTGTCGGGCGCCGTGACACGGCAATGCCGTACCGTCCGGTGTGACGGTCAGGAAAATGCTGCCCCAGCCGTTCATGCAACCCTTGGGGCGTTCCTCATAGTAGTCCGGTGTGACAAAAATAAGCTTGCACGGGTTGCCTTCGACTTCCAGCTTGGCGCGGTATTCATTGGTGATGCGCTCGGCGCGCACCAGTTGCTCCCGGGTGGGCAGCAGGCCGACGCGGTTGAGCTGCGCCCAGCCGTAGAACTGGCAGGTGGCGAGCTCGACGAAGTCGGCTTCCAGAGCGATGCACAGCTCGATGATGCGGTCGATCTTGTCGATGTTGTGCCGATGGGTCACGAAGTTCAGCACCATCGGATAGCCGTGGGCTTTCACCGCCCGGGCCATTTCCAATTTTTGCGCGAAGGCTTTCTTCGAACCGGCCAGGAGGTTGTTCACCTGTTCGTCGCTGGCCTGGAAACTGATTTGGATATGGTCCAGGCCGGCCTTCTTGAAGTCGCTGATTTTCTGCTCGGTCAAACCGATGCCGGAGGTGATCAGGTTGGTATAGAAGCCCAGCCTGCGCGCCTCACCGATCAACTCGGCCAGGTCCTGGCGCACCAACGGCTCGCCACCGGAAAAACCCAACTGCGCGGCGCCCATCTCCCGGGCTTCGCGAAACACCTTGAACCACTGCTCGGTGCTCAGTTCCTTGCCTTGCTCGGCGAAGTCCAGCGGGTTGGAGCAGTATGGGCATTGCAGCGGGCAGCGATAGGTCAGCTCGGCCAGCAGCCACAGCGGCAGGCCGACGGCGGGCTTCTCAGGCAAGGGTGATCCAGTGCTCTGCACGGGCGACCTCCATGAATTGCTCGATGTCGTCACCGAGCTCTGGCACACCGGGAAATTGTTTATCCAGCTCAGCGATGATCGCCGCGACGTCCCGTTCACCATCGATCAGGCCGCCGATCAGCGCAGCGCTGTCGTTCAGCTTGATCATGCCTTCAGGATAGAGCAGCACGTGGCCTTTCTGGGCAGGTTCGTACTGGAAGCGATAGCCGGGGCGCCAGCGCGGGGTTTGGCTGCGGTCGAAGCTCATAAGGTAATTCCCTTGTGCCAGACCCGTTGGTCGGTCACGGTGTGATAGGGCGGGCGATTTAGTTCGTAGGCCATGGTCATGGCGTCGAGCATGCTCCAGAGGATGTCCAGTTTGAACTGGAGAATTTCCAGCATGCGTTCCTGCCCTGCGCGGGTGGTGTAGTGCTGCAAGGTGATCGCCAGGCCATGCTCCACATCACGCCGGGCCTGGCCCAGGCGAGTGCGGAAATATTCGTAGCCGGTCGGGTCGATCCACGGGTAATGCTGCGGCCAGCTGTCCAGGCGCGACTGGTGGATCTGCGGGGCGAACAGTTCGGTCAACGAACTGCTGGCGGCTTCCTGCCAACTGGCCCGGCGGGCGAAGTTGACGTAGGCGTCCACCGCGAAGCGCACGCCCGGCAGCACCAATTCCTGGGAGCGCAGTTGATCGGGGTCCAGGCCCACCGCCTGGCCCAGCCGCAGCCAGGCTTCAATGCCGCCGTCTTCGCCGGGCGCGCCGTCATGGTCGAGCAGGCGCTGGATCCACTCGCGGCGGATCTCCCGGTCCGGGCAGTTGGCCAGGATCGCGGCGTCCTTGAGCGGGATATTCACTTGGTAGTAGAAGCGGTTCGCGACCCAGCCCTGGATCTGCTCGCGAGTGGCACGGCCTTCATACATCGCCACGTGATAGGGGTGATGGATGTGGTAATACGCGCCTTTGGCACGCAGGGCGGCTTCGAACTCGGCGGGGGACAGGGGGGTGTCAGTCATTTCGGTCTCCGGGAAATGCCCGTGGGTTCTGTGGCGTCAGGGCTGGCCTCATCGCGAGCAAGCTCGCTCCCACATTGATTTTGCTGTGCAGCAGATATCCAGTACGACTCGAACCATTGTGGGAGCGAGCTTGCTCGCGATGAGGCCTGTTCAGCCAGCATCAATCTGACTGATCACCGCGAGCTCACCCCCACATTGGTCCTGCATTTCCTACAACTCAATACTCATTCCGTCGTAAGCCACTTCAATCTTTCGACGTACAAGCTCGGCCCGCTCGGGCGAGTCTTCGTCCAGGATCGGGTTGGTGTTGTTGATATGGATAAGGACCTTGCGCTGCTCGGGCAGTCGCTCCAGCACTTCCAGCATGCCGCCGGGGCCGTTTTGAGCCAGGTGGCCCATTTCCCGGCCGGTGCGGGTACCGACGCCACGGCGTTGCATTTCATCGTCGTCCCACATCGTGCCGTCCATCAGCAGGCAGTCGCTGCCGGCCATGATTTGCAACAGCGACTCGTCGACCTTGCCCAGCCCCGGGGCATAGAACAGCTTGCCGCCTGTGCGCAGGTCTTCGACGATCAGTCCGATGTTGTCGCCCGGGTGCGGGTCGAAGCGATGAGGCGAATAGGGCGGCGCTGCGCTGCGCAGAGGCAGTGGGGTGAAGCGCAGGTTAGGACAGGCGGCGATGGTGAAGCTCTGGTCGAGTTCGATGCGATTCCAGCTCAACCCGCCGTTCCAATGGGTCAGCATGTTGAACAGCGGAAAGCCGGTGCTCAGGTCTTCATGGACCATATCGGTGCACCAGACTTGATGTGGGCAGCCTTCGCGCAGGCTGAGCAGGCCGGTGGTGTGATCGATCTGGCTGTCCATCAGGATGATCGCGCCAATGCCGGTGTCGCGCAGGGCCCGGCCCGGCTGCATTGGGGCAAAGCCCTGGAGCTGGGCGCGAATGTCCGGAGAGGCGTTGCACAGCACCCAGTTCACCCCGTCATCGGACAGGGCGATGGACGACTGGGTGCGCGCCTGGGCCCGCAAGCTGCCGTTGCGAAAACCTGCGCAATTGGCGCAGTTGCAGTTCCATTGGGGGAAACCGCCACCGGCGGCGGAACCTAGAATCTGGACGAACATGGCTGCTCCATCTGCAAACCGAAATAAAAACGCCTCGGCTGGCCGAGGCGTAGTGCTGCGTGCTTGAGCGCCTGCAGCAATCAGCGGCTGGCGAAGTACATGGTGACTTCGAAACCGATACGCAGGTCGATATATGCGGGTTTGGACCAGGACATGGGAATACTCCTTTGGTTGGGATGCTGTGGTTCGGATGGGTCGGTTGAGACCTATACATATAGTCCACCTCCGAAAGGAGATGTTCAGATGCTTAGGCGGCTATGTTACTAAATCTGACAAATTCGTTCTCCGCGATTCTCGAAGAAAGCTCATTACAGCGGCTGCAATGATCATTGCGCCGCTTGCCAACGCTCTGTCGGGCAGGCGCCATTGCTCAAGCCATACCAACCCCCGGCAGCGTCGATCAAACCCTGGGCGGCGGCTCGTAGTTGTGGGCGATCCAGTTGCAGGATGGCATCGGCCAGTCGTTCAAGATAATCCGACGGGCGGCCAGCCAACTTGCCCTGCCAGAGCAGTTCGGCGGCCTGGGCGCGGGGCAGGGCATCCATTTGGAGTTGAGCGGCGAGCGCCTGTTGCTGGTCGGTCAGGGACGCATCATCGAGCTGCTGGATCAGCGCTGGTAACCCGGCCAGGAATGTCTCGATGTGGGCGATCAGTTGCGCCGACGAGACGCTGGGCGACTGGACGCCGAACAGCAACCCGGTTTGCCCATTGACCTGCTTCAAGCCGCTGAACACGGCATAACCCAACTGCAGCTCCACCCGCAGGCGCTGATAGAACGGTGTCTGGCACAGCTGCGCCAGCAACCGCCAGGCGGCTTCGTCAGCCAGCGCCAGGGTGGCCGTCGGGCAAAACAGCAACACGGCCGTTTCCTCACCGTGGGTCTGAAGCCTGTGCCAAATGCGTTGCCCGCGCGGCGCCATCACCAAACTGATGTCCTCGCTGGCGATTCCCGGCACACGGGCCAACGCTGGGCCCAGTGCCCCTTGAGTGGCGGTCGACAGACCGATGGACAGTCCATCCCAGTGGGCCGTTGTCCACACGCTTTGGTCGCTGTCGGGCATTGGCAACGCTGGCGATTGCCAGCAATGATTCGGCAGCGCTTTGAGCAGGTGTCGAATGGGTATCGGTGTGGGTTCGTGGGCGGCCTGAGCCATGGGCAGCGGCTGTGAAAGCTTCGCCAGGACGTGTTCGAGCACCAGCGGCATCGGGGCCTGCAAGCCGACCAGTTTCAGCAGCCATTGGTGAGCGGACGGTTCGAAACTGACGTCCACACCGGCCTGGCGCGCATCCTCACGCACCTCCTCCAGATGCCGTTCGAGCCGACGTTGAAGATCCAGCGGTACTTGAGTCGTCAGTTGCCAGCGCAGGTACACCGCGCCTTCACGACCGTTGTCGGGCAGCGCCTGGCTGAACTGCATGGGCGAGCGTTCCCGCCGGCCTCGGGAGCGGTCCTGGGCGAAGGTACGCAAGCCACGGTGGGCACTGGTCTGTCCGCGTATCAGACCGGCGCGAGGCGCTTCGCTGGGCGTTTGCAGGAACGGGTTGGACGCGGGCAGTTGCCATTGTCCCGTGACGTTATCGACAGGGTGCAGTTGCTTGAGGATTTCCCTGAGCCTCACGAGGTCGTTTGCCCACAGCGGCCCGTCACGACCTTCACAATCCCAGCGGGCCAACTGCAAGGCCGACCCTGTTTCCTGCCGACGCTGCAACAGCGCGGTGAACTCCTGGCGCAACGGTGCCCAGTCGTCCTGGGCGGCAAAAAATCCCAGCCAGTCGTGCAGCAACGGCTTGATCTGGGCCGCTGTCTGGGCGTTGGCGTGCGTGAATTCGATGTGCAGCAGCGCCTGTCCGGCAAATTCATACAGCGCGGTGGCCTTGAGGCTGTCAGCCAGATGGCGTTGACGCAACAGGGCGAGCAGGCCGCCCGGTTTGCTGGAGTTCAGCCACGTACACAGAAAGTCCAAGGCTTGGGGCGAGGCGCTGGGCAAATCTTCAAAGGCGAACAGCAGGTCGAGACAGCCTTCGCGGACCTGTTGATAACTTGCCTGGGACGACGCCATCAGATGAGGCGGAGAAAATCTGGCGACCGTTTCACCAGTCGGTACATGGCTGCCGAACTGTTGCGCCAACGCTTTCAAGGCGTCGATGCTTTGCGGGCCGGCCAGGCTCAGGCTCATCTGGCCGCTCTGGTAGAAGCTGCGGTAGAAGTCATGCAATGCGCTTTGGAATTCGGCGTGCTCCACCGCGAGACTGTCGCGATTACCCGCATGAAAACCCCGCAGCGGATGGGTCGCCGACAGGCCGTCATGCAAGGCAAGCTGTCGCTGGGCTGCAGCATCCCGGGACCAGGCGATGAACTCGGCGTGTAGCACTTCCCGTTCACGCAACTGATCGGCCTCATCCAGGCGTGGGTGAGCGAGCATGTCCCCCAGCCGTTCCAATCCGTCGGCGAAGGTGGCGGGTGGCAATTCGAAGAAGAAATCCGTGGTGCGTTCGCTGGTGCGCGCATTGACCTGGCCGCCATGGCGCTGCACGTAGGCCATCAAGTTATCCCCCGCGGGAAAACGCTCGGTGCCGAGGAAGAACAGATGCTCGAGCAAGTGCGCCAATCCCGGCCAGGCCAGGGGCGCGTCATGGCTGCCAGCCGCGACTCGCAGTACTGCAGCGCTGCGCTTGAGGCCTGGGACGTGACGCAATGTCACCCGCAAGCCGTTGGCCAGGGTTTCAGTGTGGGGGCGGAGGGAGTCGGGGGCCGGCATGAGCGCTTCCAGAACAAAGATGCGCTCATGCTAGCGGATTAGGCCGCGTTCTCAATCCTCAATCAGTGTTTGTGCAGGTCTTCGTAAAGCTCGGGGCGGCGATCATGCAGGTAGTTGTAGGCCGCTCGGGAATCGTCCATCAGTTGTCGATCCAGTTCTGCGACGATCAAGGCCTCGTCCAACCCCGCAAGCGCCGGTCGGCTGCCATTCGGTGCGGCGATGCTGCTTTGGCCGCAATACAGCAGTTCACCTTCGTGGCCGCAGTAGTTGGCGTAGGCCACGAAACACTGGTTTTCGATGGCGCGGGCACGGACGGTGATGTCGGCGATGAACTCGTAGGGTTGCATATTGGCGGTCGGCACCAGGATCAGCTCGGCGCCTGCCAGGGCCAGGCGGCGGGCGTTCTCCGGGAACTCCAGGTCGTAGCAGATCAGCAGGCCGAGCTTCCAGCCGTTGAGTTCGACGATAGGCAGCGCTGAGTCGCCGGCGCTGAACATGGCGTGATCGAGGTCACCGAACAAGTGGCTCTTGCGGTAGTTGGCCAGGCGCTCGCCCTGGGCGTCGATCAACTGCACGGCGTTGTAGATCTGCCCGTCTTCGCTGCGTTCGGGGTAGCCATAGACAATCGCCAGGCCGGCCGCCTTGGCAATGCGGCCGATCTGTTGCGCCCACTCGCCGTTGTAGACCTCGGCCAATACATTCACCGCGTCGACGCCGATGTTGTAGCCGGTGATGAACATCTCCGGCAGCACCAGCACATCGGCGCCCCTGGCCTCCAGCGCTACCTGGTGCAGGCGTTGCAGGTTGCCGGCTGGATCCAGTGGCAGCGGTGGGCATTGGTAGAGGGCTACACGCATCAAAAACTCCTTTTATTCGGGCAGGGCGATCGGACCGATCTCATGGAACACATCACCTGGACCCGGGTTCTCGGCGTGAGTTTCTCCGCCGAAGTGCTTCATGATTCCCCACACGGCATTGAGTGAGGTCTGTACTGCGCCTTCGACCCAGGCAGGTGTCCATGAGACGTCATCGCCGGCGATAAAGATCCCGCGTTGTTCGGCCGGCATGTCGTCCTGCATGAAATGCGCGTACATGCGCTGGTTGTAGCGATAGTGGCCGGGCAGGGCGCCCTTGAAAGCGCCGAGGAAATGCGGATCCGCTTCCCAGGACACGGTGATCGGATCGCCAATGATGCGTGCGGCGATGTCCACCTTGGGGTAGATCTTCTTCAGGGCATCGAGGGCCAGCTTCACGCGTTTTTCCACCGGATGCGGGAGCATTTTCAGCGCGTCGCTCATCCAGGAGTACGACAGGCAAATCACGCCGGGCTTGTCGTCGCCGTTGTCGAACAGATAGGTGCCACGGGTCAGGCGGTCGGTCAGGGTCATGCTCATCAGGTCGCGGCCGGTTTCCGGGTCCTTGTCCTTCCAGAACGGCCGGTCGACCATCACGAATGTCTTGGACGATTGCATGTAGCGGGTACGGTCCAGGGCCATCCACATCTTTTGCGAGAACAGCGCTTCTTCACATTCGATCTGGGTGGTCAGCAGCCAGCTCTGGCAGGTGACCAGCACGGCGGCGTACTCGCGGGTATTTTCCCAGACGTCCGTCACGCTGAAGCGGCCATCGGCCGCACGGGCAATGCGCTTCACGCCGCTGCGGGGGGCGCCCAGGTGCAGCGAATTCAGGCTGGTTCCTTCGGGCCAGTGCGCACAGCGTTCCGGTACGTGGTTCCAGATGCCGTGGGGCACCTGTTCGACGCCACCGACCACCAGATGCTGGTGGTCGTCGCAGTTGGTCATTACGACGCGGAAGATTTCCAGCATCGAATTGGGGAAATCCGAATCCCAGCCGCCCGTGCCGAAACCGACCTGGCCGAACACTTCGCGGTGCTGGAACGAGAGCTTGGCGAACGCCTTGGAGGTGGCGACGAAGTCGTAGAAGGTGCGGTCGTCCCAGAGGGGCACCAAGGTGTTCCACAGCTCCTTGAGGCGTGGCACGTCGCGGTCGCGGATCGCCTGCTGGATGTCGCCGAAGCGCGAGCCATCCTCCAGTGCATCGGCCCAGGCGTCGGCGACTTCCTGGAACAGGGCGGGAAGGTCCGCCAGTTTCTGGGCGTAATACGTCTGGCCTTCCAGGTCGATAACCGTGCTGCCGGACGCCGGGGTCAGCGGGTTGGGAAACGGTTTGGTCTCCAGCCCCAGTTTGTCCACGTAGTGGTAGAACGCGGTGGACGACACCGGAAAACGCATGCCGCCCAGCTCGGCGATCACCCCTTCAGCGCCGTTGAACGCCTGTGAGCGCAGGCGCCCACCCATCTTCGACGCCTCGTAGACCACGGGCTTGAGTCCCAGCTTCATCAGCTCGTACGCCGCCACCAGACCGGCGATCCCGGCACCGACGATCGCCACTTCCGTACCCTGGTTGTGCGCGGGAATGCTGCCCAGGCCAGCCGGATGTTCGATCCAGTCGTCAAAGGCGAAAGGAAAGTCCGGCCCGAAAATGGTGATGGGCTTCTTGCCGTCTGCTGGGTGGCGATTGTTCTTGTTCATGGCTGACCTTGATGGGCGACTCGACGCAGTGTTCGCGTCTGAGTATAGGAAAGATGCCAGCCATTCTAGGGAGGGTGGAACACGTTAATAAGACACAATATGTCGTCGTTTTGAATATGTTTCAGTCATTTTGACCAATTGCTCAATCGTAATGACGAAACCAGTCCCCTGCGGGAGCGAGCTTGCTCGCGATAGCGTCGGTTCAGTCACATGTTCTTGGGCTGACAGACCGCTATCGCGAGCAAGCTCGCTCCCACAGGTTAAGTGGCGCAGGACTAGACGGGCTGGCCCCGGTCGATCTTGCTGCTGAGGATGATCGAGGTGGTGGTTTTCTCGACACCGTCCACGCTGCCGATCTGGTCCAGCAACTGATCCAGTTGCTCCGGCGATTCCGTGCGCAGCCAGGCGACGTAATCGAACTCACCGCTGACCGCGCACAACTGCTGGACCTGGGCCATGGCGCTCAGGCGTCGCAGCACGTCCTTGCCGGAGCGCGGTTGGACCTTGATGCCGACGTAAGCCTGCAAGCCTCCGTCAATCACCCGTTGGCCCAGGCGCACGCCATAGCCGGTAATCACCTTGGTCTTTTCCAGGCGCGCCAGCCGCGACGTCACGGTCGTGCGGGCGATGCCCAGTTGCCGAGCCAGCATCGCGACGCTTTCCCGGGCGTTGATTTGCAGCGCCGCGATCAGTTGCCGGTCGATTTCGTCGAGGACGGGGGGGCGGGTGTCAGTCAAGGTGGGCTCCGGCGCAGGCATCGATGGCGGCATGTTACAGGCTCTCATGGGCGAAGTAGCCAATGGCAGGCAATGCCAGTGCGCGCCAGGCGGCGGCCAGGTGCGTCTGTGACGTCCTGAGCCAGAAACCGTCCTGGCAAACCAACTGTTCAGCGGGCAACTGCAACAGAGCATCCAGGGAGAACGCCTGCACTGAACCAGCGTCATCATCGTCTTCGGCTGCCCAATCGCGCTCAAAGCAACGTACATGCAGTTGCTCGTCGAAGCGTTCAAACAGCGGCCGGTTGCCCAGCCATTGTGGGTGCACCCGCAACGTGTGCTGCTGGACGTCCAGAAGCAATAATTGCCAGCCCCGGTAGCTGCCACACAGTTCTGCCGCATCGGTCGCCATGCAAGTCAGGGCGAGGTAACGGGCATCCGTCGACCAGATCATCGAGGGCGCCAAGTCGACCAACGCGCAGCCTGAGGCTGTCAGCAGATGGCCTCCGAGCCGGGGCGTCTGGGCACGCACCCAACTGTCGGCATATTCCGTTTCGCTGCCAAACAACCAGGCGGCATCCCGGTGGTCAGGCGCGGGCAGGATGAAGTCGCCGTCGGCGTTGGCCACTTGCGGGCGATCCACCAGGCGCCAAGGGGCGATGCTGTGCAATTGTGAGCCCGTCACCTGCAGCTCCACGGTGTTGTAGAACAGCCGGGAACGTTCATCGGGATGAAAGAATGCAGGATCACCGCCAATCGGCGGCGCAGGAATGTTGAAGCGTTGCAGTGCGCTGCTGTCCAGATCCTGGTCAAGACGACCGGCAACCACCGCCAGGCTCAGCCGGCCATCACGAAAATCGAGGATGCGCGCCACCCACATCGGCGGCCCCACCAGCAGGCGTCGATCCTTCACGTCGGCAACCACCCCATGGGTGGTTACGGTCGTTGACTGTTCGAAGGGCAGCAGTGCCAGGTAACGTCCGCAGTCAGAGACGCGGTGATCCAGCAACCAACTTCCCGGCAAGTGCCAGTCACCGATCTGGCAGCGATAGCCTCCCAGCCCGTCGGAATTATCGACAAGCCAGGTCAATCGCGCGCGTACTCCGTCCTGCATCGGTTGCGTTTCAATGAATGAATCGCCGCGCTGGCCTTGGCTGTCCAACGGCATCGCGATGGTCATGCGGGTCAGCGTAAATTCGCCAACCTGCACGCGACCTTGGGCGTCGTGACCGGCCTGGGTCTCGGTATCGCCGTGGATGCTGTCCAGGCGATAGCCATACCGGCCGGAGCCCGGTCGCCCATAATCGAGGTACGAGCCGATAAATACGTGGTTGCTGTCGAGGCCCAGCAATTCATGCCAGTAGAAGGATGGTTCCGCTTCCCGCCTCACCCAGGGCGATGGCAAGGCCCGCCAGCCGTTGTCGAGCTGCCACAACCAATACTGGTCGCCATCTGCTTGAGGATCCTGCGCCTGAGCCAGGCACACCAGGGCGCGATGATCGCTGCTCCAGATCAACGGCGCATCGGCCGCCATCTGCAGGCCGGACGGTTGCCCGTTGATGCTGATGGTATAGCGCGGGGAAACCAGCGGTTCCAGCGGCTGGGCCAGGTTGCGAAAGGTCGCGGGCAAGGCGATGTCGCCCCGCAGGCAATGCTGACCATCAGGGGAGCGCCGTTCAAAGGTCTGTTGAACCTGTTCGGGACGCCAATCGGATTCCAGCCACAGGTCAGCGAAGGGTAGCAGGTGAGTAACACTGGCCGTCTGGAATAGCTCAGGCAACCGAACTTCGCGAACGCTGTCGTTCACCAGTGGGCTATGACGCCCGCTCAAAACGCCGAGGTCAAAAGCGTCCAGCTCCCAGAGTTCGCTGTCGGCGCAGCGATACACCTGACGCTGCTGGCGGTCGAGGATCAGCAGGCCCCAGTTCTGCCGGGACGGTATTGTCGCGGCGAAGTAGCGCCCGTCGCGGGAGAACAGGGCCGAGGAACCCAAACCGAGAAGGAGGGCGCCATCGGGGAACAGATAGTCGCAATAGGTCGGGCCGCCCATGGCGATTTCGCCGTGGTTGAAGACCCGGATAGGCTCGCCTTCAGGGGTCAGCAATGGCTCATTTCCACCCCAGGCACTCGGCCCTTTGCTGGAAACGGGTGCCAACCCAAGGCGCCGCTCCCAGCTACTGACGCAGGCGAGCCCGACGATGATGCCGACGATCGCCACCAAAATGCCCCACCACTCAGGCAACGCCCGACCCAGGCTGAAACCAAGGCCAAACACCGCACCGACCGTCAATCGGGCAATGCCCCGGCCCATCGCCAAAAAGCCCAGGCGAGCGGCAAGGCCCATCAGCAATCCGAGGCAGACTACCGCCAGCAAGGCCAATGGGGGCGGCAGTATTGTGACGAAAAAGGCCGGCACCAGCAGGATGCCGAGTTGCCAGAACAGTTCAAGAAACAGGCGGGGGAGGCTGGGGCTGGCGATGATGGGCGTCTCGGTGAGGGAGGGAGATTTTTATTGCAATGGTGTGAAAAAGGTTAACGGGAGAACTGCTCTCCTGTGTGACACAGCGGTTTTGATTTTTTCATAAGTTATGTATACGTTACATCTTACTTTGTTTGTTGCGTATACAGAACATGGACTATGCCCTTATCACAACGCGTCTTGGCCAACAGGTCCGGCAGCGCCGCCTGAATCGCGGTCTGACCCAAGCCGATCTCGCTACTTTGGCGGGTATCACCCGGCAGAAGGTCATCGCCATTGAAAAGGGTGACCTGTCGGTGGGCATGCTCGCCTACGCGCGAATCCTGGGAGCTCTGGATTGTGAGTTCGTCGTGGTGCCGGCTGCAATGCCCACGCTTGACGAAATCCAGGGAGTGTTCGACTGATGACGACCTTACTACAGGTTACGACGCCTGAAGGCGACAGCGGGAAAATGATTCGGGGCAGTGGTGGAGACTACCTGTTTCGTTATCACGAAGAGGCTAATGCGCAGGCAGCGATCAGTTTATTGATGCCTGTGCGCCTGGATGAATATCGTCATCGAGAACTGCATCCGATCTTCCAGATGAATCTGCCGGAAGGTTACGTCTTGGAGCAGTTACGTAACCGCTTGGCCAAAGTGGCGAACGTCGACTGAACTGTGTGAGCGGGCACCGAATGTGGTTGCGGCAATCAGGCAATGTGCTGAGCCGTTTCTGAAAACCTTCGGATAGGGCGTGATCACTTTCTGAAAACTCAAAAGCCGCGCAATGCGCGGCTTTCAATTTGGTGGGCCCACACGGACTCGAACCGTGGACCAAAGGATTATGAGTCCTCTGCTCTAACCAACTGAGCTATGGGCCCTCAGTAGGCCGCGGATTATAGCGACGGTTTCTCGGCTGTGCTATCCGAAAAATCCGATACGGACACACATAGAAACGTTGCGGCGAACTCCTCGGCGCACAGGGGCAGGCTGACGATGTAGCCCTGGATCTGTTCGCAACCCTCTTCGGTCAGGAATTGCTGCTGGGCCAGGGTTTCGACACCTTCGGCGATGATGGTGAACTGCATGCTGCGGCCCAAGGCGATGATTGCCCGCACGATGGCTACATCGTGGGGGTCATCGGGCAGGCCGCGGACGAAGGACTGGTCGATCTTGAGGATGTCCAGCGGCAGGCGCTTGAGATAACTCAGGGAGGAATAGCCCGTGCCGAAATCGTCGATGGCCAGTTGCACGCCGAGTTTTTTCAGCTGGTGCAGCACCGTCAGGGCCTCTTCGGCCTGGCTCATGATGAAGTTTTCGGTAATTTCCAGTTGCAATAAGTCGGGCTTGAGTTGGTGTTCGCGCAGCAGTTGTTCGATACGCCCCAGCAAGTTGGGTTGACGCAGTTGGGCGCCGGCCAGGTTGACCGACAGTGGGCCGAGGCTTTCGTAGGTGCTGTTCCATTCGCACAGTTGCCGACAGGCACGTTCCAGCACCCAATCGCCAATTTGCAGGATCATGCCGTTTTCTTCCGCCAACGGGATGAAGTGCTCGGGCGGGACGTCGCCAAATGTCGGGTGATACCAGCGAATCAGCGCCTCGGCGCCTACCAGTCGATTATCGACGAGGCTGATTTTCGGTTGGAAGGACAGTGACAGCTCGTTGCGTTCAATCGCCCGGCGCAGCTCGTGTTCCAAGGCCACGCGCTCGCTGGCCTGGGCGGTGAGGTCGCGGGTGTATTTCTCCACCCGGTTGCGCCCCTTGGCCTTGGAGCGGTACATCGCCGCGTCGGCATTCTTGACCAGCGTGGCGACGTCGCAGCCATCCTGCGGGTAGAGGCTGGTGCCGATGCTGGCGCTGATGAAGAACTCGTGTTCGCCGGCCTGGAACGGTGCGGTAAAGCAGTTCAACAGTTTTTGGGCGATGTGCTCGGCATCGCTGGGCTGCTGCAGGCCCGGCAGCAGGATAATGAACTCATCGCCGCCCAGGCGCGCCACGGTGTCGATGTCACGCAACTGCTCGCGCAAGCGCACGGCGATGCCCTTGAGCAGCAGGTCGCCGACCGGGTGTCCGAGGCTGTCATTGATGTGCTTGAAGCGGTCCAGGTCCAGGAACAGCACGGCACCCTGGCCACCGTTTTCCTGCTGGCTGTTGAGGGCCGCCAACAAGCGGCTTTCGAACAGTGTGCGATTGGGCAGGCCCGTCAGCGGGTCGTGGTGAGCCTGGTAATCGAGCCGGGCCTGGGCGTGTTTGAGGCTGGAGATATCGGCGAAGACGGCGACGAAATGGGTGATCTGTCGGTCCCGATTGCGTACCGCGCTGATGGTCAGCCAACTGGGGTACAGCTCGCCGTTCTTGCGTCGGTTGGAGATCTCTCCCTGCCAGTGTCCCTCCGCTGTCAACTGGTGCCACATCGCCGCGTAAAACGCGCTGTCATGCAGGCCGGAAGCCAACAGTCGGGGGGTATGGCCCAGCGCTTCGGTTTCGCTGTAGCCGGTGATTTCGGTGAAGGCTCGGTTCACGGCGCTGATGTGTTGTTGGGTATCGGTGATCAGCACGCCTTCGGCAGTGCTTTCGAACACCGTGGCGGCCTGTTGCAGTTTTTCCTGCATCAGGTGGCGTTCGGTAATGTCCCGCGCGATGGTCAGCATGCAATCTTCGTTGCCGATGGGCAGCGGGCGGCTGGACACTTCGCAGAGCCGTATCTGCCCGTCGTTGCGACGGATATGGCAGCTGAAATCCCTGACGAAGCCGTCCCGTTTCAGCAGGTCGAGCATCTGTTTGCGCTCGTTGAGATTGACCCAGATGCCCAGGTCCAGGGTAGAACGATCCACCGACAGGGCGCTGTTGAAGCCGGTAATGCGGCTGAATCCTTCGTTGACTTCAATCAGCAAGCCATCGCTTTGCCGGGACAGCAGCAATCCATCGGGCGAGGCGTGGAAGGCCTTGGCGAACTTCTCTTCGGATGTCTGCAGTTGTTGCTGGGTTTCCTTGAGCTGGCTGATGTCCCGCACCACCACGACCAGGGCAGGTGTCGTGTCGAGGTCGAAGGGCTCGGCGGAGATCAGCCCGGTGAACACCTGGCCATTGCTGCGGCGAAAGGGCATTTCCAGGTTGCGAATGCTGCCGGCCTGCAAGCGCTGCAACAGGCCCGGCCCCACACCCTGGATGCCCCAGATATCCAGTGCGGTTGCGCTACGCCCTATCACGTCCGCGGCACTCAAGCCGATCTGCTCTTCGAAGGCCTTGTTGACCTCCAGCAGGCAACCGTCAAACAGCCGCGCAATCACCAGGATATCCGGGCACTGGCGGAACACCGAGGCAAACTTCTGCTCTGAAAGACGCAGGGCTTCCTCGGTACGCTTGGCTTCACTGATATCGATCATCAGCCCGCGCATCAGCGGTTCGTGCCCGTGTTCGATCAGGCTGACAATATCGCGTACCCACAGACAGCGGCCATCGGCGGTGATCACCCGGTAATCGATGCAGTGGTCGCGCCCGGCCAACACTTCATGATCACAGTAGCTCTGGGCACGGATCAGGTCGGCCGGATGAATGATGTTGCGCCAGAAACCTGGGACCAGCCAATGGGAAAGGGGATAGCCCAACAGGTCTTCGGCGTGGGGCGATACGTAACTGTAGGTGAAATCGCTGACCCTTGCCTCCCAGGCAATGGCCGACAGGCTCTCCACCAACCCACGGTAATGGTATTCGCTGCTGCGCAGCTCCTGCTCAAGCTCGACCCGTCGGGCGATCTCCGAACTGAGCCGGCGGTTGATGCGAATCACCACCGCCAATATGCCGACCAGGAGCAGCAGCGCCGGCAGGCCGTATAGCAGCAAGTCCGACCAGAGCTGACGGTAGTCATGCACATTGCCGACCCATTTCTGCTGGATCTCGGCGACCTCGGCCGGGCTCATGTCCGCGATGACCTTATCCAGGATACTGACCAATATCTTGTTGTCTTGAGGGACGGCCATTGCTAGCTGGTAGCGATAGGGCGTTTCCCCGCTGACATAAAGGCCTTCGAGCTTGAGTTGGCGCAGGCTCCAGACACTGGAAGCCAGATCGCCCACTACCGCATCCACTTCGTCGGTCGCCAGTGCTTGCAGGGCTGAGCTGACGTTGGGCAGTGCCACCAGGTTCAGGTCGGGATGATGGTTGCGTAGCAA
Source organism: Pseudomonas sp. Z1-12 (assembly GCF_051132015.1). Lineage (NCBI taxonomy): Bacteria > Pseudomonadati > Pseudomonadota > Gammaproteobacteria > Pseudomonadales > Pseudomonadaceae > Pseudomonas > Pseudomonas sp. Z1-12. The sequence goes on along the minus strand of NZ_CP071647.1, from coordinate 6,158,111 downwards.
TTCATGGGGGGCATAGTTCTCCACCACGGCGATCTTCAGCCCGTACAGTTCCTTGAGGTTGTGAGGCCGGGCGCCACCGTGATGAGCCAGGATGACAATGGGGAAGTCCAGGTAGGGGCGGGTAAATGCCAGGTAATTCTGGCGCTCCGGGGTGGACATGATGCCTGGCAAAAGATCGATCTTGCCTTGTGCGACCTGTTCCAGCACGGCCGTCCAGCTGACCGGCTCGATTGGGGTGACCTTGACCGCCAATCGTTCACGGATGATCTCGATGTAATCGGCGGCCAGGCCCTGGTAACGGCCTTGATCGTCGCGGAACTCAAACGGCGGCCAGGAGGCGTCGACACCCAGGCGCAGGTCGGGGTGGTCCTTGAGCCAGCGGAGCTCCTCGTCGGTGAGCGTCAACGCGCCAGCTGTTGCGGTCCAGGTCATCAATGACAGCAAAAGCGCGGCCGTCAGTCTGGGCATCACTGTCTCGTCATGGCTTGGTGAGGATGAGTCGAGTGTAGACGGGCCACAGGGTGGTGAGGAGCGTAACGAAGGGGATTTTATCTGTGCATGACAAAACCCCCGGCTGGGCCGGGGGTTTTGAAGGTCACTCGTCGAGGAAGGAGCGCAGATGCTCGCTTCGCGTCGGGTGGCGCAGTTTGCGCAACGCCTTGGCTTCGATCTGGCGAATCCGCTCACGGGTCACATCGAACTGCTTACCGACTTCCTCAAGGGTGTGGTCGGTATTCATGTCGATGCCGAAGCGCATGCGCAGTACCTTGGCTTCACGGGCAGTGAGGCCGGAGAGCACTTCGCGAGTCGCTTCCTTGAGACTCTCGACCGTGGCGACATCAATCGGAGACTGCATGGTGGAGTCTTCGATGAAGTCACCCAGATGGGAGTCTTCGTCATCGCCGATCGGGGTTTCCATGGAGATCGGCTCTTTGGCGATCTTCAATACCTTGCGGATCTTGTCCTCAGGCATTTCCATGCGTTCGCCCAGCTCTTCCGGCGTCGGTTCGCGACCCATTTCCTGCAACATCTGCCGGGAAATGCGGTTGAGCTTGTTGATCGTCTCGATCATGTGCACCGGGATACGGATGGTGCGGGCCTGGTCGGCGATCGAGCGAGTGATCGCCTGACGGATCCACCAGGTGGCATAAGTCGAGAACTTGTAGCCGCGACGGTATTCGAACTTGTCCACCGCCTTCATCAGGCCGATGTTGCCTTCCTGGATCAGGTCGAGGAATTGCAGGCCGCGGTTGGTGTACTTCTTGGCGATGGAGATCACCAGGCGCAAGTTCGCTTCGACCATCTCTTTCTTCGCGCGACGGGCCTTGGCCTCGCCGATCGACATGCGACGGTTGATGTCCTTGATCTCGGCGATGCTCAGGCCGGTCTCGGCCTCCAGCGCACTCAGCTTCTGCTGGCAACGAACGATGTCCGGCTGCAGGCGGGCAATGGCTTCAGCGTATTTGCTCTTGCCCTTGGCCAATGCATCGGTCCAGCTTTCGTCGACTTCGTGGCCAGGGAACTGGCGCAGGAAATCGGCGCGTGGCATGCGGGCGTCACGCACGCAGAGCTGCATGATCGCGCGCTCTTGCTGACGAAGGCGATCCAGGGCACTGCGAACACGCTCGACCAGGCCTTCGAATTGCTTCGGTACCAGCTTGATCGGCATGAACAGCTCGGCCAGTGCCAACAGCTCGGCAATCGCCTGCTTGTTGTTGCGGCCATGCTTCTTCAGCGCCTTGCGGGTGATTTCCATCTGGTCGGCCACGGCGCCGAAACGCTGTGCGGCGATGACCGGATCCGGACCGCTTTCGGCCTCTTCCTCGTCGTCGCTGGCTTCGGCGTCGTCGTCATCGGTGTCGTCGTCGGCCTTGACGGCTTTCGCGTCGATCGGCGGCGGCACTTCGGCGGCAGGCGGCGCAATGCCGTCGTCCGGATCGATATAGCCGCTCAGGACGTCAGACAGGCGGCCACCTTCGGTGGTGACGCGGGTGTACTCGGAGAGAATATGGTCAACCGTGCCAGGGAAGTGCGCGATTGCGCCCATCACTTCGCGGATGCCTTCTTCAATACGCTTGGCGATTTCGATTTCGCCTTCGCGTGTGAGGAGCTCTACCGTACCCATTTCACGCATGTACATGCGCACGGGGTCCGTGGTGCGACCAATGTCGGTCTCGACCGCTGCCAACGCTGCGGCCGCTTCTTCAGCGGCCGCCTCGTCGGTATCGGCGTCGGCCAGCATAAGGGCATCCTTATCTGGAGCAACCTCGAATACGTTGATCCCCATGTCGTTGATCATGCGGATGATGTCTTCCACCTGTTCCGGATCTGAAATATCCTCCGGCAGGTGGTCGTTGACCTCCGCGTAAGTCAGGTAGCCCTGCTCACGACCCAATAGGATCAACTCTTTGATACGAGACTGCTGTTGCGCTTTTCCGGACATAACACCCTATCCACTGAAGGTCTTGGCGGGCAAAAAACAAGCCGAGGATTATACCTGAGCTGTGACCTCACGCGCCAGTTGAGGTCGGGTTTGATGCGCAAACATTGCGGCTGAGTAAGTCGCGCAATTGGTTTTTCTCTTCGCTGGTCAACTCGCTCTGGCGAGCTTTTCGCAGAAGTTGTTCCAGGTTTCGCTCGCGTTGGCGGGCGGACAAGCTAGTAATGGTGTCGAAAAACTGTTGTTCAAGGTTGTCTCCCTCAATCAGCCATTCCTTCTCGGCCAGGGCCTTCAGGAGGCGTCCCTGCTCGGTACCGTGCCACCGTGCGATCAACTGGAAAGAGTTTAGCTTGGGGTTCTTCTGCACGGCTTCAAGGAGTGCCACCAGCAATTGTGTATTGCTGTGGTCCTCGGCGGCGAAGTGCCCTGCGTCCTCGACTTTTTCCGCCAGTTGCGGGTGATGCAGCAAAGTGCGCAGGGCGGCCAGTGTTGGTGGTTCGACGGCGGCCGGCACGCGCGGGGCACGTGGTTGGTCGCGATCGCCGCGCTTGCCGTTCTTGTCCCAGGGTTTCTTGTCCCATTTCTTGCCGCCACTGCCGGGTTTTTTCGGCGTCCATTCCTGTTGCGGCGCGTAATCCTGCTGGGGTTGATGATAGTCGGCGAAGTCGGGCATCGCGTCGTAATCGATGCCCGGGTCATACGCCGGCGGCGCCTCCTGGGGGGCGCTGTGCACCAGTTGGTTGACTGCTTCGCTGTTCAGGCCGGTGATCTCGGTCAGGCGCTGGCGCATGAGGGTGCGCAGGTTGGCGCCGGGCACCTTGTCGATCAGTGGCGCCGCGAGGGTAGCCATGTGGGCCTTGCCTTCGAGGGAGCGTGGATCGGCCTCTTCGGTCAACTGCTGGAAAAAATAGTCGGCCAACGGTTGTGCGTGTTGGTTGATCCGCGCACGGAACGCGTCGGTGCCTTCGGAGCGCACCAGGGTGTCCGGATCCTCGCCCTCGGGCAGGAACAGGAAACGTGCCCGGCGCCCATCCTGCAGGCACGGCAAGGTGGCTTCCAGCGCGCGCCAGGCGGCGTTGCGACCGGCCTGGTCGCCGTCGAAGCAGAACAGCACGTTGGGCACGACGCGAAACAGGCGCTTCATGTGTTCTTCGCTGGTGGCCGTGCCCAGGGTTGCGACGGCGTTGCGCAAGCCTTGCTGGGCCAGGGCGATCACGTCCATGTAGCCTTCGACGACGATGATTTCGTCGAGGTTGCGGTTGTTCTTGCGCGCTTCGTACAGGCCGTAGAGTTCCTGGCCCTTATGGAATACCGGGGTTTCCGGAGAGTTCAGGTATTTCGGCTTGTCGTCGCCCAGCACCCGGCCACCAAAGGCGATGATCCGCCCGCGTGTGTCGCGGATCGGAAACATGACCCGGTCGCGGAAGCGGTCGTAGCGCTTGCCGGTTTCGGCGTTTTCGATCAGCAGGCCGGCGTCGATCATGGCGCGTTGCTGCAGTGTGTCGCTGCTTAAATGCTTGTACAGGTTGTCCCAGCCGGGCGGGGCGAAGCCGAGGCCGAAGTCCCGGGCGATTTCGCCAGTCAGGCCGCGGCCCTTGAGATAATCCACCGCGGCCTTGCGCGCAGGATGGCTTTTGAGAGCCTGGCGATAGAAATCGGCCGCCGCCGTCAGTAGCGGGTAGAGCGGCGAATCGGTCGGTTGGCGCGGCTTGTGTTGTCGACCGCTTTCCTCCCGGGGAATTTCCATGCCCGCGGCTTTGGCCAGTTCTTCGACGGCCTGGGGAAAGTCCAGGTTGTCGTGGTCCATGATGAAGCCGAGGGCGTTGCCGCCAGCGCCGCAACCGAAGCAATAGTAGAATTGCTTGTCGGGGCTGACGCTGAAGGAGGGGGTTTTCTCTTTGTGAAACGGGCAGCAGGCGGTGTAGTTCTTGCCTGCTTTCTTCATTTGCAGGCGAGAGCTGACCACGTCGACGATGTCGGTGCGGTTCAGGAGGTCGTCAATAAAGCTCTGGGGAATCAGCCCGGCCATGGCGTTCTCATCATCACTGCGCGAAATAAGGACCCGAAATCGGCAGGCGTAACCGGGTCTGGGTTTGAGGCACGCTGAATCGGTGCTTCGACCGGGTCGTCTGCATCATCGCTGTCGGGAAGTGTATCTGCCGATAATCCACTGACGTTAATAACTATCAGTATTCGACTGTTTGAATGTGTTGCGCTGAGTCCGGTAACGGCCGGTCGGGCCTCGGATAGCTCATGAAGCGGGCACGCAGGCAGGTGCCTTGGGCTGATCGTCGTTAGAGGAATCAGGGTGTGCTCGTCGGTAGCCTTGGAAGGCTCGTCAGGAAAGACGTGCACCGCTGGCAAAAGAGCCAGGTCTGACGCGGTGAAGCGGTTGTCTTGGTCGCGTCTGCGGCTTCGACGGTGAAGCATCAAGCGTTATTCCGCAAATGCCATAAGCCCGGCTTGAAGGCCGGGCTTGGCAGAAGCTTGCTACGGACGTCTGTGTATTAGTACAGACGTACGGCGCGGCGCTGTTCGCGCTGAACTTTCTTGGCGTGACGCTTAACAGCGGCTGCTGCCTTGCGCTTACGCTCAGAAGTCGGCTTCTCGTAGAATTCGCGGCTACGAACTTCAGCCAGAACACCGGCTTTTTCGCAGGAGCGCTTGAAACGACGCAGAGCTACGTCGAAGGGTTCGTTCTCTTTTACTTTGACGGCTGGCATCCAGAGCTACCTTCATTCATTACCGGGGTCAACATCCTCGCGGCAAAAGAGCACTTGAAGACGTCGGTTTTTAAGGGTTGCGGATGTTAACCCCTCAACGCTCGGAATGCAAAGCCTCTGATCGAAAACCGCTGGTCGGGGCACAAAGCGGCGACTATTATGCGCGCCTTCGAATTCAGCCTCTACAAGGCGCAAACCCATGCTAGTACTGGGATTAGAAACCTCCTGCGACGAAACCGGTGTCGCACTCTACGACAGTGAGCGCGGCCTGCTGGCCGATGCGCTGTTCAGCCAGATCGACCTGCATCGCGCCTATGGCGGGGTGGTGCCCGAGCTTGCCTCTCGCGATCACGTCAAGCGCATGCTGCCCTTGATCCGCCAGGTGCTGGCCGAGGCCGGCTGCGTGCCGACCGAGATCGACGGCATCGCCTACACCGCCGGCCCGGGCCTGGTGGGCGCGTTGCTGGTGGGCGCTTCCTGTGCCCAGGCGCTGGCTTTCGCCTGGGGTATTCCGGCCTTGGGCGTGCACCACATGGAAGGCCATTTGCTGGCGCCGATGCTGGAGTCGCAACCACCAGAATTCCCGTTCGTCGCTTTGTTGGTTTCGGGTGGCCATACGCAGCTCATCCGGGTCGATGGAATCGGCCAATACGAGCTGCTCGGCGAAACCCTCGACGATGCTGCCGGCGAAGCGTTCGACAAAACCGCAAAAATGATGGGCCTCAATTATCCGGGCGGGCCGGAAATTTCCCGGCTGGCGACGCAAGGGGTCGAGGGGCGTTTCGTGTTCCCGCGGCCGATGTGCGACCGTCCCGGCCTGGATTTCAGTTTCAGTGGGCTGAAGACCTTCGCCCTGAATACTTGGCAGCAGTGCGTCAGCGCCGGGGACGACAGTGAGCAAGCCCGTTGCGACATCTCGCTGGCGTTCCAGCAGGCCGTGGTGGAGACTTTGACCATCAAGTGCAAGCGTGCCCTGAAGCAGGCCGGACTCAAGCGCTTGGTCATTGCCGGCGGCGTGAGTGCGAACAAGGCCTTGCGGGCATCGCTGGAGAAAATGCTCGGCGACATGAAGGGCGACGTTTACTACGCCCGGCCGGAGTTCTGCACAGATAACGGCGCGATGATTGCCTTTGCCGGCTGCCAGCGTTTGCAGGCCGGCCAGCAGGAAAGCCTGGCGATCAGCGTGCAGGCGCGCTGGCCCATGGAGCAGTTGGCGCCCTTGTGAAACGTTATTTAAAAATGCCGTTCGCGCCCGGCGAACAGGTCGCGTAGATTGCCGCGGTGACGCCAGACGATCAGGGCAACCAGCGCGGTCATTGGCAGCAAGGCCGCCGGTTCCTGCCAGGCCAGCAACGGCAGGGTCAGCGGTGTGGCGATCAGCGCGGCCAGGGAGCTGGTGCGGGTCAGGTAGAACGTCAGCAGCCAGGCGCAGACAGCCAGCAGGGCGGCGGGCGGGTACAGGCCCAGCAGCATGCCGGCGGCGGTGGCGACACCCTTGCCGCCACGAAAGCGAAAGTACAGCGGGAATAGATGGCCGATGACGGCGCAGACGCCGATCCAGGCCTGTTGCTGCAACGAAAGCCCTGCAAGGCTGGCGATCAACACCGGGACAAGGCCTTTGCAGAGGTCGCCCAGCAGGGTCAGGATGGCGAGTTTGCGTCCGGCCAGGCGCAGCATGTTGGTGGCGCCGGCATTGCCCGAGCCACTCATTCGCGGATCCGGGCGACCGGTCAGGCGGCTGAGCAAAATGGCGAAGGACAGCGAGCCGAGCAGGTAGGCGAGAATCGCCAGTAACCAAAACATGCTAACTATTCCGGGCGAGGACGCCCTGATTCTAACGGGGCATCGCGCCCTTGTCGTGCTGCGGAGAAGAGTGCTTGGACAGAGTGTTTATCGAGGGCCTGGAAGTCGACACGGTAATCGGTGCCTACGACTGGGAGCGAGGCATCCGACAGTGCCTGCGGCTTGACCTGAGTTTCGCCTGGGACAACCGCCCGGCCGCCGCAGGCGACGACCTGACCCTGGCGCTCGACTACGCCAGCGTTTCTTCGCGCATCCAGGCGTTTGCCGAGCAAGCGCAGTTCCAGTTGGTCGAGACCTTTGCCGAACGGCTGGCCCAGGCACTGATGGATGAGTTCAAGATCACCTGGCTGCGTCTGAAAGTGACCAAGCCTGGCGCCGTACCGGCGGCCAGCGGCGTTGGCGTGGAGATCGAGCGCGGATGTCGCTGACTCAGGTTTTTCTCGGGCTCGGCAGCAATATCGAGCGCGAAACCCATTTGTGCGCCGGTCTTGAGGCCTTGGCTGGATTCCTCGTGGACATGCGCTGTTCAGCCGTGTTCGAGAGCCAGCCGGTGGGGATCAAGAGCGGGCCGTTCTTCAATTTTGTCGTCTCGGCCTTCACGGATCTGCCGCTGATGGAATTGGACCGTCGCCTCAAGTTCATCGAGGCGGATAACGGTCGCTATGCGCCGGACCGCAAGGGATTGCCACTGGATATCGACGTGTTGTTGTATGGCGAACAGGTCGGCAACTTCGATGGGCTGATCCTGCCGCGCGCGGAAATTCTCAAGAATGCCTTCGTCCTGTGGCCTTTGTCGTTGATGGCGCCGGATCGGATTCATCCGGGCGTGGGCAAGAGCTTCGCCACGCTGTGGGAAGAAGCGCAGATCGACCAGGTGCTGGCACCGGTGGCTTTCGAGTGGCGAGGCCAGCCGCTTACGCCGTCGAATCTGTTGTGAGGCGGCTGCCGTCATCGCGAGCAAGCTCGCTCCCACATTAGGATTTCAGCGTGTACCTATCTTGTGTTCAACCGAAATCCACTGTGGGAGCGAGCTTGCTCGCGATGACGGCGGTTGACCTGAAAACGCCTGTCAGTTCGCCGCTTCCTTGTAGGCTTTCAACGCCCTGAGACGCTCACGCTTGATCGCCTCTCCCAGCTCCGGTCCCTTGAAACCTTTCTCCAGCAAAGGCTGCACCGCCACTGCGCGGGCCGCTGCCGCAGCGCCTCGCAGATATTCAGCCTGTGGATAACTTCGCTCCTCAAGCCCCTTGCGCCCCCGTGCATCCATCTCGCATGCCGCAATGAATTCCTCGAAGCGCTGGGGCCGACGATACACATCAAAACTTTGCAGCAGCTCAAGCAAAGTAGAGGCCTTCAGTTCAAGCGCACGATGGCCATGGGTGTGGTACTGGCCAACCAGTAACGCCAGTTCCTGGCAGTCCCGCGGTGCCTTGAAGCGTTCGCTGACGGCTTTGATCAGCTTCAGGCCCGTGTGCTCATGGGCGATGTGGCGCGGCCATTCGTGTTGGGGTGTCAGGCCTTTGCCCAAGTCATGGAGCAGGCAGGCCCAGCGGACCGTTAGCGGCTGTTGATGCAGTGCCGCTTGCTCCAGCACGCTCAAGGTATGGACGCCGGTATCGATTTCCGGGTGATGGGCTTCAGGCTGCGGCACGCCGAACAGCGCGTCGACCTCGGGCATCAAGATCTTGAGCGCCGTGCAGTCGCGCAACACCTGGATAAATACCTGTGGCTGTTTTTCCATGAGGGCGCGGGAAATTTCTTTCCAGCTGCGCTCGGCCGTCAACGCCTCCAATTCGCCGGACTCACTGAGCTGGCGCATCAGTTCGAGGGTTTCGTCCGCCACCTTGAAACCCAGCGGCGCATAACGTGCAGCAAAGCGGGCAACCCGCAGGACTCGGAGCGGATCTTCGGCGAAAGCGGGGGAAACGTGGCGCAGCAGACGAGCTTCAAGATCGCGTTGGCCGTGGTACGGATCGGTCAGGTTGCCATGGTCATCTTCAGCCATGGCATTGATGGTCAAATCCCGGCGAACCAGGTCCTCCTCCAAGGTCACTTCGGGGCTGGCATGGAACACGAAGCCGCCATAGCCGCGGCCGCTCTTGCGCTCAGTGCGGGCGAGGGCGTATTCCTCGCCAGTCTTCGGGTCGAGAAATACCGGAAAATCGGCCCCTACAGGGCGAAAACCCTTGGCGAGCATTTCATCGGCGGTGGCTCCCACGACGACCCGATCGACGTCGGTGACGGGAATGCCCAGCAGGCGATCGCGAACGGCGCCGCCAACTTTATAGATCTGCATAAAAAACCTCCGTTGGTCCGACAGGATAACCTTTGCGTCGGACCTCTGGAGGCGAAAACGGGATCAAAGATGAATGACGGCCAGGTCCAGGCGGCCATAGTCGCCTTCGGCTTGTTCGCTTCTGGGCGGCACATGATGGGTTTTCATGACTTGGTCGCCTTGCAGGGTTTCCAGGTGAATATCGAAACCCCAGAGCCGATGCAGGTGCTTGAGCACTTCATCGGTGGAGTCACCAAGAGGTTTACGGTTGTGGGCCTGGTGGCGCAGGGTCAGCGAGCGGTCTCCGCGGCGATCGATACTGTAGATCTGCACATTGGGTTCGCGGTTACCCAGGTTATATTGCGCCGCCAGGGTTTCGCGGATGATGCGGTAGCCGCTCTCATCGTGAATGGCGGGAACCACCAAGTCATCTTTCTGATCGTCATCGAGGATGCTGAACAATTTCAGGTCGCGGATTACCTTGGGTGAGAGGTACTGCAGGATGAAACTCTCGTCCTTGAAGCTGCTCATGGCGAATTTGATGGCGGACAACCAGTCCGAACCGGCGATTTCCGGGAACCAGCGACGATCTTCCTCGGTAGGGTCTTCGCACATGCGCCGGATGTCGCGGTACATGGCGAAACCCAGTGCGTAAGGATTGATGCCGCTGTAGTACGGGCTGTCGAAGCCCGGTTGGAACACCACGCTGGTGTGGGACGTCAGGAACTCCATCATGAAGCCGTCGGTGACCAGGCCTTCGTCGTACAGGTCATTCATCAGCGTGTAGTGCCAGAACGTGGCCCAGCCTTCGTTCATCACCTGGGTCTGGCGCTGTGGATAGAAATACTGGGCGATCTTGCGCACGATGCGCACGATTTCCCGCTGCCACGGCTCCAGCAACGGCGCATGTTTTTCAATGAAATAGAGAATGTTTTCCTGGGGCTCGGCCGGGAAACGGGCATTGTCTTTTTCGTTGTACTTGTCGGCACCCTTGGGAATGGTGCGCCATAGATCGTTGATCTGTTTTTGCAGGTGCTCTTCGCGGTCCTTCTGGCGCCGACGTTCCTCTTCGGCGGAAATCGGATACGGCCGTTTGTAGCGGTCCACACCGTAGTTCATCAAGGCATGGCACGAGTCCAGCAGGTCTTCCACCGCGTCGATGCCGTGGCGCTCCTCGCATTGCATGATGTACTGCTTGGCGAACACCAGGTAATCGATGATCGAACTGGCATCGGTCCACGTGCGGAACAGGTAGTTGCCCTTGAAGAAGCTGTTGTGCCCGTAGCAGGCATGCGCCACCACCAAAGCCTGCATGCAGATGGTGTTTTCTTCCATCAAGTAGGCGATGCAAGGGTCGGAGTTGATCACGATTTCGTAGGCCAGCCCCATCTGGCCGCGGCTGTAGGATTTCTCTGTACTGAGGAAATGCTTGCCGTAGGACCAGTGGTGATAGCCCAGCGGCATGCCGACCGACGCGTAGGCGTCCATCATTTGCTCGGCGGTGATCACCTCGATCTGGTTCGGGTAGGTGTCCAGGGCATAACGGTCCGCGATACGGCTGATTTCGCGGTCGTAGGCCTTGATCAGCTCGAACGTCCATTCGGAGCCGGTGGAAATGGGCTGGCGCTTCTGCTCTTTTTTGGCGGTCATGTCACTAACCTGCGCTGGAAGAGTTCACGGAAGACCGGGTAGATATCCCCGGCCGAGACCAGTTGCTGTTGGGCAAATGTGTCGGAAAATGCTTCGGCAATCCGTTCGTATTCGTACCACAAGGCCTGATGTTCCCGTGGAGTAATTTCCACATAGGTGTAGTACTGGACGAACGGCATGATCTGGTTGATCAGGATGTCACGGCAGATCGGTGAATCGTCGTTCCAGTTGTCACCGTCCGACGCCTGGGCCGCATAGATGTTCCATTCGTTGGCGGGGTAGCGTTCGGCCATGATTTCCTGCATCAGCTTCAGGGCGCTGGACACAATGGTGCCGCCGGTTTCCCTGGAGTAGAAAAACTCCTCTTCGTCCACTTCCCGGGCGCTGGTGTGGTGGCGGATGAACACCACGTCGATCTTGTCGTAATTCCGTTTCAGGAACAGGTACAACAGGATGAAGAAGCGCTTGGCGATGTCCTTGGTCGCCTGGGTCATGGAGCCCGAAACGTCCATCAGGCAGAACATCACCGCCTTGGAACTGGGGTTTGGCTGCTTCACCAGCAAGTTGTACTTGAGGTCGAAGGTGTCGAGGAACGGGACGCGATGGATGCGGGCGCTAAGCTTCTCGATTTCCGCTTCGAGGTCTTGAATATCGCCAAAATTGTCGGGTTCTTCGCGTTTGAGCCGAGCCAGTTCTTCCTTGGCTTCGCGCAGTTTTGCCCGGCTGCTGCCCGACAGCGCGATGCGCCGGGCGTGGGCGGAGCGAAGGGTGCGGATGATGTTGATGCGTGATGGGTTGCCTTCATTGCTGATACCGGCACGCACGGTCTTGAAGGTGTCGGTACCGGTCAGGTTGCGCTTGACCAGGTTCGGCAGCTCCAGGTCCTCGAACATGAACTCCAGGAATTCCTCCTGGGTAATCTGGAAGACGAACTCATCCATGCCTTCGCCGGAGTTGCCGGCCTTGCCGGGGCCTTTGCCGCCACCTCCGCCCTGGGGACGGGGGATGTGCTCGCCACTGGTGAACTCCTTGTTGCCAGGGTGCACGACGGTCTGCTTGCCGCCGCGCCCATGGTGCAGCACCGGCTCGTCGATGTCGCGGCCGGGGATGCTGATCTGTTCGCCGTGTTCCATGTCGGTAATGGAGCGCCGGCTGACCGCCTCTTCAACGGCCTTCTTGATGTGGTCACGGTAACGCCGCAGAAACCGCTGGCGGTTCACCGTGCTTTTGTTCTTGCCATTAAGGCGTCGGTCGATCACATAGCTCATAGGCCCCTCCGGGGGAGCTTCAAGTCGTAAGCCTCAAGCCGTAAGAGGCGTGGCGTCGAGCCTTGGGCTCAACGCCGTTCCCTTGCAGTCTGTAGCTAGAAGCTTGCCGCTGCTTATTGCGATTTCCGGACCCGCAGGTACCACTCGGAAAGCAGTCGTACCTGTTTGTCGGTGTAGCCACGTTCGACCATGCGTGTGACGAAGTCGTTGTGTTTTTGCTGGTCCTCCTTGCTGGCCTTGGCGTTGAAGCTGATAACGGGCAGCAGGTCTTCGGTGTTGGAGAACATTTTCTTCTCGATGACCACCCGCAGCTTTTCATAGCTGAGCCAGGTTGGGTTCTTGCCGTTGTTGTTGGCCCGGGCGCGCAGCACGAAGTTGACGATTTCGTTGCGGAAGTCCTTCGGATTGCTGATGCCGGCGGGTTTCTCGATTTTTTCCAGTTCCTCGTTGAGGGCCACGCGGTTGAGTATCTCGCCGGTTTCCGGGTCGCGGTATTCCTGGTCCTGGATCCAGAAGTCTGCATACAGCACATAGCGGTCGAAGATGTTCTGGCCGTATTCGCTGTAGGACTCCAGGTACGCCGTCTGGATTTCCTTGCCAATGAACTCGATGTAGCGCGGCGCCAGGTACTCCTTCAAGAAGCGCAGGTAGCGTTCGCGGGTTTCGGCCTGGAATTGCTCTTGCTCGATCTGTTGTTCCAGCACATACAGCAGGTGAACCGGGTTGGCCGCGATCTCGTGGGGGTCGAAGTTGAAGACCTTGGACAGGATCTTGAACGCGAAGCGCGTGGACAGCCCGTTCATCCCTTCGTCCACACCCGCGTTGTCGCGGTACTCCTGGATCGACTTGGCCTTCGGATCGGTGTCCTTGAGGTTTTCACCGTCGTACACGCGCATCTTCGAATAGATGTTGGAGTTTTCCGGTTCCTTGAGGCGCGAAAGCACCGTGAACTGGGCCAGCATTTTCAGGGTGTCGGGGGCGCAATGAGCCTTGGACAGCGAACTGTTGAACAACAGCTTGTCGTAGATCTTCACCTCATCGCTCACTCGCAGGCAGTACGGCACCTTGACGATATAGATCCGGTCGATGAAGGCTTCGTTGTTCTTGTTGTTGCGGAAGGTATGCCATTCCGATTCGTTGGAGTGAGCCAGCAGGATGCCGGTGAACGGGATGGCCCCCAGGCCCTCGGTACTGTTGTAGTTGCCTTCCTGGGTGGCGGTCAGCAGCGGGTGGAGGACCTTGATGGGCGCCTTGAACATTTCAACGAATTCCATCAGGCCCTGGTTGGCCCGGCACAGCGCACCCGAATAGCTGTAGGCGTCGGCGTCGTTCTGTGGGAATTCTTCCAGTTTGCGGATATCGACCTTGCCCACCAGGGCTGAGATGTCCTGGTTGTTCTCGTCACCCGGCTCGGTCTTGGCGACCGCGATCTGGTTGAGGATCGAGGGGTAGAGCTTGACCACCCGGAACTGGCTGATATCACCGCCGAACTCGGCCAGGCGCTTGGTCGCCCATGGCGACATGATGGTGTTGAGGTATCGGCGCGGAATGCCGAAGTCTTCCTCGAGGATCGCGCCGTCCTCGGTGGCGTTGAACAGCCCCAGGGGCGATTCGAACACCGGCGAGCCCTTGATGGCATAGAAGGGCACTTTTTCGATCAGTTGCTTGAGTTTTTCGGCCAGGGACGATTTACCGCCACCCACGGGGCCGAGCAGATAAAGGATTTGCTTCTTCTCTTCCAGGCCTTGGGCGGCGTGGCGGAAATAGGACACGATCTGTTCGATGCATTCTTCCATCCCGTGGAAGTCCGCAAAGGCCGGATAGCGGCGAATCACCTTGTTGGAAAAGATGCGCGAGAGCCTCGAGTTGGTCGAGGTATCCAGCAGCTCCGGTTCTCCGATGGCCAGCAACAGACGCTCCGCAGCCGACACATAGGCACTGCGGTCCTGCTTGCAGAGTTCGAGGTATTCCTGCAGCGAGTATTCCTCTTGCCGCGTGGACTCGAAACGTTGCTGGAAGTGGCTAAAAATGCTCATGACGTCACCTCGCTCGATACGTGGAGCCGGTGTCGGATCAATCAGTCGATGCTGGACAGCCCCTGGGGACCCAGTTGCCGTTTACCCCCCAGAATGCTTTCAGAATGCAGGCTCCTGAAAGCTGACTCCCGATGACCCGCGCGCCGGTGTACCGGCTCTCCCCTGTTTTGGATGGCCTGAGGCTAAGGATAGTTCGGAATCGCGGAGGTAAAGGTGGAATACGTAATTAGTTGTGGCAGACCGTTCGTCTGCCATCGCTCAAGCCCACGGTTCACGCGGGGTTGGCCGGGATAAAAAATTATTCGTCGATGCCTTGGGCTGTTTCATCAGGATACTTCGTGCGCCACAGCTCAAAACCACCGTCCAGGCTGTAGACGTCGCTGAAGCCCTGGCTGACCAGATAGGCAGCTGCGCTCTGGCTGGAATTGCCGTGATAGCAGACCACGACGGTGGGCGCATCGAGGTCGGCGGCACGGATGAAATCGGCGAGGGAATGGTTATCCAGATGCTTGGAGCCACGGATATGCAAAGCGGCGAAAGTGGCCGGGTCGCGGACATCGACGACGACCGCGCCTTGCTCGCGCAGGGCTTGGGCCTGTTCAGGGGGGATGCGTTTGAATTCGGTCATGAGGGACTCCTGTAGCGTGGGCGCAACGTCGGTCAAACGGCGGTGCCGGCCGGCGATGGTGCTGTGACTGGGTGGTGGGTTCTGGCGTGGCCCTGTTCGTCGCAATCGCAGCGCAGTTGCTCGCCGGTGTCGATGTTCATCAGTGTCAGGGCGCTGCCCCACACGCAGCCGGTATCGAGGGCGAAGACGCCGGGTTCGTCGCATTGGCCTTCCAGCGCCGCCCAGTGCCCGAAAATGATCTTCAGGTGACGGGTCTTGCGCTCGCTGTGCTTGAACCACGGGGCGTAGCCGGGTGGTGCGGTCTCGATGCCTTCCTTGCCCTTGAGGTCTAGCTTGCCATCTCGGGTGCAGAAGCGCATCCGCGTGAAGTAATTGGTGATGACGCGAAGGCGGGCGCTGCCGGTGAGGTCGTTGTCCCACTTGACCGGCTCGTTGCCGTACATGCCATCCAGGTAGGGCGCGAACAAATTGTCATCGCGTAGTGCCTGTTCCACCTCGGCGGCGCACTTGAGCGCCTTGCGCAGGGACCACTGGGGCGGGATGCCGGCATGGACCATCGCCAGGTTGCGCTGCTCGTCGTAGTGCATGAGCTTTTGCTGGCGCAGCCACTCCAGCAATTCAACGCAATCGGGGGCGGCGAGGATTTCGCTCAAGGTATCGGATTTTTTCAGGCGCTCGATGTTCTGCCAGGTGGCCAGCAGGTGCAGGTCGTGGTTGCCGAGTACGCACACCACCGACTGGCGGATACCGTGGAGAAAGCGCAGCGTCTCAAGGGACTGCGGGCCCCGGTTGACCAGGTCACCCACCAGCCACAGCGTGTCTTTTTGCGGATCGAAGGCGACGCGCTCCAATAGACACTTGAGCGGGTCGAGGCAGCCCTGCAGGTCGCCGACCGCGTAGGTGGCCATTAGTGCAAGGCCCCGGGCACAGCCAGGCGAAAGGGCTTGATGACAGCATCGAAGCGTGTGCCGTCCTCGGCCAGCATCTGGTAGGTACCCTGCATGGTGCCGACCTTGGTGGTCATCACCGTCCCGCTGCTGTAGCTGTGGCTTTTACCGGCGTCGATCAGTGGTTGCTGGCCGACCACGCCTTCACCACGCACTTCTTCAACGTGACCGTCGCCGTCGGTGATGACCCAGTGCCGCGACAACAGCCTGGCCGGCAACGAACCGTTGTTGCTTACGGTAATACTGTAGGCGAAGGCGAAGCGGTCATGTTCGGGTTGCGACTGTTCTGCCAGGAAACGGGTGGTGACGCTGACGTCGACTTGGTAACGAGGATCAGACATGCAAATAAGGCCTTAAAAACGAAGCGGGACGCGGGCGCGACTCAGGAGATGAGTCTAGGCCAAGTATCGGGTAGTAGACCAGACTGGCGTACTGCCCGATAGCGCTCGACCTCTGTTCAGTTGGCGTCGGCTTGCGGGGCGGCCTGTTCGCTGAGCTTGTCGGCCAAGCGTACGAACGCCGCCAGGTCCAACTGCTCGGGGCGCAGGCTGCCATCAACGCCGGCGGCTTCGATTTCGGCGCTGCTGAGCAACAGTTTCAAGGTGTTGCGCAGGGTCTTGCGGCGCTGGTTGAACGCTTCGCGCACCACCCGCTCCAGCAGGCGATGATCCTTGGCCGGGTGCGGCAGGACGGCATGAGGCACCAGGCGAACGATGGCCGAGTCGACTTTCGGCGGCGGGTTGAATGCACCCGGGCCTACGTTGAACAGGTGTTCGACCCGGCAATGGTACTGGACCATGATCGACAGGCGCCCCCAGTCTCCACCACCAGGGCCGGCGGCTAGACGTTCGACCACTTCTTTTTGCAGCATGAAGTGCATATCGCGGATCAGGCCGGCATTGCTCAGCAGATGGAAGATCAGCGGCGTGGAAATGTTGTACGGCAGGTTGCCCACTACCCGCAGGCTGTTCGGCGCGGCGTTCAGGCTATTGAAGTCGAACTTCAGCGCGTCGCCCTGATGCAGGTTGAAATTGCTCTTGCCGGCGAACTGCTGGTTGAGGATCGGGACCAGGTCTTTATCCAGCTCCACCACGTCCAGTTGTGCGCCGCTGTCGAGCAGGCCCTCGGTCAGGGCGCCCTGGCCTGGCCCGATTTCCAGCAAACGGTCGTCGGGCTTGGCCCGGATGGAGCGCAGGATGCGATCGATCACGCCGGCGTCATGCAGGAAGTTCTGGCCGAAGCGCTTGCGCGCGCGGTGTTGGTATTGCTCGGTCATAAATGGGTCTCGGCCATCTGGTAGGCGGTTTCCAGCGCGACTTGCAGGCTGCCGGTATCGATCTTGCCGCTGCCGGCCAGGTCCAGGGCGGTGCCATGGTCCACGGAGGTGCGGATGATCGGCAGGCCCAACGTCACGTTGACTGCTGCGCCGAAGCCTTTGTACTTCAGCACGGGCAGGCCCTGGTCGTGGTACATCGCCAGCACCGCATCGCAGTGCTCCAGATATTTGGGGGTAAACAGAGTGTCGGCAGGCAGCGGGCCACGCAGGTCCATGCCCTCGCTGCGCAAGCGCTCCAACGTGGGTTCTATGATGTCGATTTCTTCTCGGCCCAGGTGTCCGCCTTCGCCGGCATGGGGGTTGAGTCCACAGACCAGGATGCGCGGTCGGGCGATGCCGAATTTTTCCTGGAGGTCGGCGTGCAGGATGCGCGTGACCCGTTCCAGGCGTTCCGGGGTGATGGCGTCGGCGATGTCCCGCAAGGGCAGGTGAGTGGTCACAAGGGCCACGCGCAGGCCACGAGTGGCGAGCATCATCACCACTTGCGCGGTGTGGGTCAGCTCCGCCAGGAATTCGGTGTGCCCGGAAAAGGCAATCCCGGATTCGTTGATCACGCCCTTGTGCACCGGTGCGGTGATCATGCCTGCGAACGCTCCATCCAGGCAGCCTTGGCCGGCGCGGGTCAGGGTTTGCAGGACGAAGGCGGCGTTGGCCTGGTCCAATTGCCCGGTGACGACCGGGGCGCCCAACGGCGTATCCCAGACGTACAGGCTGTTGGCGGGCGCTGGAATATCCGGCCAGGCCTGAGGCGTCACCGGCAACAGGTCGACGACCACCCCCAGTTGCGCGGCCCGCTCAAGGAGCAGGTCGCGACTGGTGATGGCAATCAGGGGATGCGGCTGGGGTTGCGAGGCGAGCAGCAGGCACAGGTCGGGACCGATGCCGGCTGGTTCGCCGGGTGTCAGCGCGAAACGCTTGGGTTTCACTGCGCTGCCTGGTCTGCACCAGGAAGTTTGATTTCAACGTAGGCTTCGTCGCGAATCTGACGCAGCCAGGTTTGCAGCTCTTCGTCGTATTTGCGGTTACGCAATACGGTCATCGCCTGCTGTTCGCGCGCCTGGGTGGTGCTGTCGGTGGCGCGACGGCCGAGGACTTCCAGTACGTGCCAGCCATAAGGGCTCTTGAACGGCTTGGACAGCTGGCCTTGCGGCGTATCAGCCATGACCTGGCGGAACTCGGGAACCAGGGCATTTGGGTCAACCCAGTTCAGGTCGCCGCCGTTGAGGGCCGAGCCCGGGTCTTCCGAGAAGCTCTTCGCCAATTCGGCGAAGTCTTCACCCGCTTCGATGCGGTCGTAGAGTTTCTCCGCCAGACGCTTGGTCTCGGCTTCGCTGCGAATCTCGCTTGGCTTGATCAGGATGTGGCGAACATGGACTTCGTCACGGACCTGGGTTCCGCCACCGCGTTTTTCCAGCACTTTCAGGATAATGAAGCCACCAGGGGTACGTGCTGGCTGGGTGATGTCGCCGACGGCCATAGCGCTCAGCTCGCGGTCGAACGGAGGTGGCAGTTGAGCGGGCTTGCGCCAGCCCATGTCGCCGCCTTCCAGGGCGTTGTCGCTGCCCGACTTGGCAATGGCCATCTGGCCGAAGTCGGCCCCCTGCTTGAGCTGCTGGTAGACATCCATTGCCTGGCGATAAGCACTTTGGATAGCTTCGGAGTTAGCGCTTTCCGGGGTAGGAATCAGGATGTTCGCCAGGTGCAATTCTTCGGAAAGCTGCATCTTGCCCAAGTCGGAGGCGAGGAAGTTTTTCACTTCCTGTTCCGACACCTGGATGCGTTCGGCGACACGGCGCTGGCGCACACGGCTGATGACCATTTCGCGGCGGATCTGATCGCGGGCGTCCTCGTAGGAGAGGCCGTCGCGAGCCAGGGCGGCGCGGAACTGGTCGATGCTCATGTTATTGCGCTGGGCAATGGTGCCGACGGCCTGGTTCAGTTCTTCATCGGTGATGCGGATGCCGGAACGCTCGCCGATCTGCAATTGCAGGTTTTCGACGATCAGGCGTTCGAGCACTTGCTGGTCCAGCACGCCCGGAGGCGGCAGGCCTCCGCCGCGCTTGGCGATGGTTTGCTGCACTTCATGGACGCGCTGGTCCAGTTGGCTCTGCATGACCACGTCGTTGTCGACGATGGCCACTACCTTGTCGATGGACTGTACCGCGGCGTTGGCTGCGGTACCCAGGAACAGCGCGCCCAACATCAGCGGGCGCAGACAATCAGAAAGCTTGGTCTTCACGTTCACGATAACCTTGGATGCCTTTGTCGAGGAAGCTCTCTACCTTGGCGCCGGTCAGGCCGCCGAGTCCCTTCAGAACAATTTGGAGGAAGATGCCGTGGTCGCCTTTTTCGTTTTCCGGGGCGGCTTGACTGAACTCTTCGTAGTCGACCCAGTAACGGTTGATCAGGCGCAGTTTCCAGCAGCAGTTGTCGTATTCGAAACCACCAAAGGCTTCCAGGGTACGGTTGCGGTTGTAGTCATACTGCCAGCGGCTGATGAGGTTCCACTGTGGCACGATCGGCCAGATGACCGAGAAGTCGTGCTGCTTGATCTTGTAGTAGTCCTTCACGTAGTCCGCATCGCCCGGGCGACCATAGTCGCCACCGCCCACTTGCCATTGGCCAGTTGCCTCGTCGTAGCGGACCTGGTCGTTGCGGTAGCGGTAACCGGCATTGATGACCTTGTTCGGGTTGTCTTCCGGCTGGTAATGGAACATCGCGCTACCCGAGCGAGGGCTGCGGGTATCCGGGTCCCAGTTGTAGGTCGCGGTGGTGCGCCAGTCGCGGTTCCAGTGGTATTCATATTCCAGTGCGTACGGGGAAACGTCCGACTTGGCGTCTTCTCGGGTGTCGAAGTCGATGCCTGGCAGTTGGACTTTGCGATCCTTGAAATAAAACGCCTGGCCGACGGCGATACGTTGGCGTTCAAAGCCGTTCTCTTCAATCCAGCGACTGGTCACGCCCAGGGACAGTTTGTTCTCGTCCCCGACACGGTCAGAGCCGGTGAAGCGATTGTCGCGAAACAACGAGGAATAGCTAAAGGTCGATTCGCTGGTATCGAAGATAGGAATGTCGCTCTGGTCCTTCTCGGGTACATAGAGATAGAACAGGCGTGGTTCCAGAGTCTGACGATAGTTGGTGCCAAACCATTGCGTGTTGCGGTCGAAGTACAGACCGCTGTCGATGCTGGCGATAGGGACACTGCGGTTTGGCGTGCTGTCGTAGCCGTTTCCAACGACGCTTTTACCCGTACCATCCAGATCCAAATCATATTGGGTGTATTGGTACTTGAGGGACGGCTTGAGATAACCATAGGACGCGGTCATCGGCAGGCTCATGACCGGCGCGAGGTTCATGCGATTGCCGTTAGCCCGTGCCAGGCCGCGAACGTTGGTATCCAGCCACGGCTCGACGTTGCCGTCCTCATCGGTATAGTTGCCAGTGCGCAAATCACGGTCAAACCGCACCAACTCTGTCTTGTATGCGAAATCCAGCCCGTACGGATGCTCCGGCAGGGCACCACTGAACGTGATCTGAGGCAGTCGGTTATACGGTGTGATCTTCGAAATCGTCGCCAGCTGGTAAGCCTGTGCATTCAAGCGGGCAACATAGTTGTCCCCCCGGTAGCTGACGATCCCTTGCTGATTGACGCGATCATTGGTCTCGATACCAATCTGATCGCTTTTAAGATCCTGGAAATAGTAAGGATCGCTGATCTTGGTGTAGTCGACTTCCGTCAGCACGCGCGAATCGAGACCGCCCTTGTGCTGCCAGTTGTACATGTAGCGGGTCTTGTCGTAGTCGCTCTGCCCGCTGCGCTCATCGTCTTCGTCGTTGAGGTACGCAGCACCGAACTGACCTTCGCTGGACTTGGTCAGATAGCGGAACTCGCCTTCCATCAACAGGCCGCGCTTGGCCATGTAGCGTGGGTACAACGTGGCGTCGTAGTTCGGCGCCAGGTTGAAGTAGTACGGGGTGACCAGCAGGAAGCCGGTGTCGCTGCCGCTGCCGATGGTCGGCGGCAGGAAGCCGGACTGGCGACGGTCGTCGATCGGGAAATAGATGTACGGCGTGTACAGGACCGGGAAGTCCTTGACCCGCAGCGTCACGTTGGTCGCGGTGCCGAAACCGGTGGCCGGGTTCAAGGTGATGTTGTTGCCCTTGAGTGTCCAGGCGTTGCTGCCCGGCTCGCACGTGGTGTACGTACCGTCCTTGAGGCGGATGATCGCGTTCTCGGCGCGCTTGGCGTATAGCGCGTTACCGCGGATGCGCGATTTGTGCATCACGTATTCGGCGTTGTCGACCTTGGCTTCGCCGGTGTCCAGCTGCACATCGGCGTGGTCGCCGACGATCAGCGCACCATTGTCGCGAACCCGCACGTTGCCGCTCAGCTCGCCACGGTTCTCGGCCTGGTACAGGCTGGCCTCGTCGGCCTCGACCTGCATGCTGCCCTGGCGCATGACCACGTCGCCGGCCAGGGTCGCCACCTGTTCTTCCTGCTGATAGCGCGACGCCTTGGCGCCGAGGAAGGTAGGGGCGTCGCTCTTGGCCGTCTTGTCATCCATGCCAGGACGCGTCGGCTCGATATAGGCACCCGCACAGTAAGGACCGGTTTCAGCCAGTTGCGCCGGGGTCAGGTTCTCGCGTGGAACCCAATCCAGGTGGCTGTAGTCTGCGCTGCGCGACTTCAGGCCACGGCCCTTGGCTTCGGTCACGAGCATCGGCTTTTCGCCGGCTTCCTCGCCCGAGCCGCTGTCGGCCGCAGCAGCGCCGCTGTCGGAAACCGCACTGCCATCATGCACGGGACGCGGCGGCAACGCGGCGGCCGGTGTCTTGGGTGCACAGTCCCAGGCACCCGAAGCGGAGACGGAGCAGTCATACTGCTGCGCCGCGACGACGAATGAAGAGGCCAGGGGTTGCAGGGCCAGCAGACTGCCGGTGACCAGCAACGGAAATTTTTTACGAAACGCGGGGGATTTCAATGCCATCTTATTAGTCCGGGCTTCCTGCGTGCCATCTGCCCGCGGTGTGGGCCGCACGCCTCTCGATGGTCTGAAAGTTGGGTAGGAACAGACCATTTCTGGCCTGCTCCCCCCTAAAAACCGTACGTGCGCCTTTCAGCGCATACGGCTCAAGTCTCTACTTAACCCCCGAAATCGGGAGCCGGTTTGTTCACTGTTAGCCCACGAGCATGAAGCTGCTGGTGGCAAATGGGATGCAATAGTACCCGGTTGCTTAGCGAGTCACCACCGCCTTGTGAGCGATAAATGATGTGGTGGTCGTGCCACCCCGTCTCGCTGGTTATCGGGTTCTTGCACAGTAAACACAGACCTTTTTGCGATTGAAACAGGTTTGATACTTGTTTGCGGTATTTCAGTTTCCCGAGCATCCGGGACATCCGCAGTTTCTCGCCCTTTCCTCCATCGAAGGATCGAACGGGTTGTACTCCCCGCTGATTTTTCTGTGCCTCTCGATCGGCGTAGCTTCAAGGGTGTATAGCCTGATCTCCTCTTTACCCCCAGTCTCTGTCAGTAACGTGGTGCAGAACACCCAGTTTCGACCCTCGATGAGTTGGAAATACTTCTTCCTGATCCAGTCGAGGCTTTTGTTCGGGTGTCGCCGTTTTGCCCAGCGCCATAGCGCTTGGAATATTTGAAAGTCCATGCGGCTGTACGCCTTCTTGGCGACTACTGGCTGGTGATAGAACGCCCAGCCTCGCAGCATCGGGTTCAGCAATCGAATCAGATCCTCTTGCGTCACCGCTTTGTTGGTGCTGATGACCTCCTTGGCCTTGCGATAGAACGCTTTCACGTTTTTCTTGCTCGGCTTGATCAGAAGCTTCCCGCCGTACTTGCGGAAATTCCAACCCAGAAAGTCAAAGCCTTCATCTATATGGACGACATGGGTTTTCTCAGAGGATAACTGCAACCCACGCACCGCGAGGAATTGCTCCACCCAAGGTTTGACTTCGCTATCAAGCACCTCTTTCGATTCGCCAGTGATCACAAAATCGTCCGCATATCGCACTACATTGATTTTCAGTTTCTTGGCCCGTGTCACGCCCAGATGTCGCTTGAGCTGTGTTTCCAGGCCATCCAGCACCATGTTTGCCAAGGTCGGCGAGATAATCCCGCCTTGAGGTGTACCGGCATCCGTTGCCTGAAGTTGGCCTTTATGGATCACGCCTGCTTTCAACCATTTGCGAAGAACCATTTTGTCCGTAGGGACGTGGTGGATCAGCCAGTCGTGGTTGATATGGTCAAAGCAGCCTTTGATGTCCGCTTCCAAAACCCATTTGGCCGATAGCCTCTTGGACAGGCAGACGAACAACTGCCCCATCGCATCCGCCGTCGAGCGTCCGATCCTGAAGCCGTAGCTATTGGGATCGCCCGTGGTTTCTGCGATGGGCGCCAGAGCAAGCAAATACAACGCCTGCATTGCCCTGTCAGTCATGGTCGGGATGCCCAAAGGGCGTTCCTTTCCATTCGACTTTGGGATAAACACTCGCCGTAGCGGCCGAGGTTTATACCCGTGGCGCTTCAATCCATCTGCCGCTTTCCATTTGGCATCCGGTGTATCCCAGAGCGCGCGGTCGACTCCCGCCGTGCGCTTGCCCTGGTTTTCAGTGACTCGCCGTACGGCCAAGTATCTGGCCGAGCGTGAGCGGGTCAGCATCCGCTGCAAGGCTTTCACCCTGCGCCAGTTGCCTTCCCGACAAGCCTTCGCAATCCGTATCTGCATTGCCCGAACGTTCCGCTGGACGCGACACCAGTCGATGTCGTGCCACTGCTGCGGAACGTCGGAAGGCGCAGACACGGCCATTTGGCTGTGTTCTATCATGCTGCCTTCCTCTCAGATGACCCTGAGCAAAAGACGTACGCATCCCCTGATGGGGAGGGGCGCTCCCGTCAGGGTTGGACTATTGGAAGGTCCGGTATTTCTGGACCTCGAAGTCATTGAAACAGGCTCAATCAGCATTCATGCGATGAAAGACCACGCAGAAGTCTGCCCGGTTTCCCGTAGGATAATGTTCCAATCCCTATCCGAACCATTACAGCCCGGCGTTCGCTTTCTCTGCGATCCCATACCCGCACAGCCAACAGTTCACCTTGCGGTTTACCTGCCCGAAGGCAGCCATACGGGCTTACCACGTTCCCTGACTGTCACACGACTGGTTTAGGACCTGCCTTTTCGCCGGAGGCTTGTGCAGCGACGTATTCCCACATCCCACAGGAATATCTGGCCTCGTACCTTTTGGTTCATGCCTGACAGCAGTTTGGGCATGGTTATCCTTACGGCGTTTATCAGCAGTTCACTTACGTTGCCCTTGCCAACCAGCCTAGCGCCTCAACCCGGTACTGCTCCGAGCATCCATGATTTGCCTCGCAGCAAGATCACGCCCTGACGGGGGGCTACATTGTCGGAAGAGCTTCATACCCCACCGTTACCAGTGACGCATGTCTTCCTAGGCTATCGTTGGTCGCACAACGAGTCCGCTACTGTTCGGTGACTGCAACAGTTGGACAATGACAGACAGAACTTTCGCTCATGTCTCCAGTTGAAATGGACAAGGACCGTAGGAAAACGGCTTGTCTGGGTGATGTTCCCCCTATTTGCAGAAGGAGGAACCCCTGCGGGGATTCTTCCCGTCAGAGTAAGGCCATGGGGCCGATGTGATGAAGTAAACACTCCCAGTCCGAAATCCGGACCATAACCACGCTTCCGAGTGCTAAGTGGTTTTGGGTTCGCTATTGCGCCGCAGCGACAACGAGTCTTTTTAAGCGAAGGACTCCTTGGGCGGTTTTGTTTCCCGGATTGGCTGCCGGGCTGTTGGTTCCTTTGCAAGAACCCTTCACGATGACTCCTCATCGCGAAGCTGGAGGCACGCTACGCGTGTCGCACAAGATGCTGGATAATAAAGCATGACCCGCTTGACGGCTAGCGCCGTCGGAGACCCTTGCAATGCCCGACCAAGATGTACGCTTGCAACACCTGAAACTTTGGCTCGATGAACAGCTGCCGATCCTTTTCACTCAACAGGGCTGGGGGGCCGTACCCCCGGCCACGTTGACCGCCGCCAGCAGTGACGCGAGTTTCCGGCGGTATTTCCGCTGGGAAGGCGAGGGCCGCACGTTGATCGTGATGGATGCGCCGCCGCCCCAGGAAAACTGCAAACCCTTCGTGGATATTGCTTTTTTACTGGCGAAATCCGGCATCAACGTGCCGAAAATTTATGCCGAAGACCTCGAGCGCGGCTTTCTTTTGCTCAACGACCTGGGCAACCAGACCTATCTGGACGTGATCGACGGTGAAAATGCCGACGATTTATTCGCAGATGCCCTGCAAGCCTTGTTGGCTTTCCAGCAACTGCCGATGGTCGCGCCGCTGCCGAGCTACGATGTCGCGTTGCTGCGTCGAGAGCTGGAACTGTTTCCCGAGTGGTACGTCAAGCGCGAGTTGGGCATCGAACTCGATTCGGCCCAGCAGCAACTCTGGCAGCAAGCCACCGAGCTGCTGATCGACAGCGCCCTGGCCCAGCCCAAAGTGCTGGTGCACCGCGACTACATGCCGCGCAACCTGATGCTCAGCGTGCCGAACCCCGGTGTGCTGGACTTTCAGGATGCGGTCTATGGCCCGGTGACCTATGACGTGACCTGTCTGTTCAAGGATGCCTTCCTCAGTTGGCCCGAGGCGCGGGTGCGCGGTTGGCTGGAGCGGTACTGGCAGCAGGCCGGCGCCCTGGGCATTCCCGTCCAGCCGGATCTCGAGGATTTCCTGCGGGCCAGCGATTTGATGGGCGTGCAGCGTCATCTCAAGGTCATCGGGATCTTCGCGCGCATTTGCCATCGTGACGGCAAGCCACGTTACCTCGGCGATGTGCCGCGTTTCTTTGCCTATATAGAAGCGGTCATTGCCCGTCGTCCTGAGCTGGCACCGCTCGATGAGCTGCTTGGCAGCCTGCGGCAATCGGCCGGAGAAACGGCATGAAAGCGATGATCCTGGCCGCGGGCAAGGGCGAGCGCATGCGTCCCTTGACCTTGACCACGCCAAAGCCGTTGATTCGTGTGGGTGGCGTGCCCTTGATCGAATACCACTTGCGGGCGCTCGCCAGGGCTGGGTTCACCGAGGTCGTGATCAATCACGCCTGGCTCGGCCAGCAGATCGAAGATCACTTGGGGGATGGCTCACGGTTTGGCGTGAGCATCCGTTTTTCTCCCGAGGGCGAGCCGCTGGAAACTGGCGGTGGAATCTTCCGGGCCTTGCCGCTGTTGGGCGATGACGCGTTTGTGGTGGTGAACGGCGATGTCTGGACCGATTACGATTTCAGCGCATTGCGCAAGCCGCTGGAAGGACTGGCGCACCTGGTGCTGGTCGATAATCCCGAGCATCACCCGGGCGGTGATTTCACCCTGGTCGACGGAAAGGTTCACGATGGGCAAACACCTGCCGACAACCTGACCTATAGCGGCATCGCCGTCCTGCATCCGCAATTGTTCAATGGTTGCTCGGACGGTGCCTTCAAGCTTGCACCGCTGTTGCGCACGGCCATGGCCGAGGGGCGCGTCAGTGGCGAGCACCTGAAAGGGCATTGGGTCGATGTCGGTACCCATGAACGTTTGGCGCAGGTCGAAACCTTGATAGAAGCGAGCGGTTGATATGTGGTGGCCAGGGACTCTGATTGGAGCCGGGGCGGGCTTTGCCATAGCCAGCATCCCGGGGGCCATGCTCGGCGCGTTGTTAGGGCAGGCGCTGGACCGGCGCCTGAACCTGCAGGGTTGGGCGCAAATACGTGAGCGTCTGGGCGGACGCCCGGCGTTACGCAACGACGAATTATTGTTTGTGTTGCTCGGACGCCTGGCCAAATGCGATGGGCGTGTGGTCGACGGCCATATCCAGCAGGCTCGCCAGGAGATGCGGGCGCTGGACTTGAGCGAATCGGCGCAACGCCGGGCCATCGCGGCGTTCAACCGGGGCAAGTCTGGCAACGATCGCTTGCGCGGCTATATGCGTCGCCTGGCCGCCCAGCCCCATGCGGCCGAAGGGGTGTTGCGCGCCTGTTGGCGGATGGTCTGGGCCGACGGACGCGCCGGTGTCGGCGAGCGAGAACTGGTGACCCAATGGGGCCGCTGGTTGGGCTGGACGCCGCAACAGGTCCAGGCGTTGGCGGCTGACTACGAGCCGCAGAAACTGTCGCGGCCCAACGCCGGGGTGACCTATCAGGAGGCCTTGCGCCTGTTGGGGGTTTCGGCGACCAGCGAACCGTCGCAGATCAAGCGCGCGTATCGGCGCCTGCTCAGTCGGCATCACCCGGACAAGATTGCCGGCAGCGGTGCGACACCCTTGCAGGTACGTGAAGCCACCGATAGAACCCGGGAATTGCATAACGCCTATCGACTGATTCGGGAGCGACGGGATTTTCGTTAGCGCCACGATCCCTGTGGCGAGGGAGCTTGCTCCCGCTCGGCTGCGCAGCAGTCGCAATCCGGTTCACGCGATCGTTCTTTGAAGAGCGGCGGCGCCTGGTTTCAGGACCGCTTCGCAGTCCAGCGGGAGCAAGCTCCCTCGCCACGGTGGATGGTGGGCGCACACGCTGGACTAGCCCTTACTCCCCCGCCTTCTGCGGATCCAACCAACCCCGCACCCGCCGAAACAGCTGTTCCTGCTCCGCCGACCGGTTCGGCAGGGCCTTGAGGGACACCTGGCTGAATGTGGAACCTTTCAAGCGTTTGCTCCCCTGCAAGCGCTCCAGTGCCGCGTTGCGATCCAGCGCCTTGTCCATGTAGAAAATGTCGGCGGTCGCCAGTTTCAAGGTCGGGGTCAGTTCGGCCAGGCCAGGCTTGGCGGTGACTGGCGTCTGGGCGGCCACCATCACGAAGCGTTCGACTTGCGAGGGCTGTTTTTCACTCAAGTAACGCGCGGCCCAATAGGCGCCGGTGCCATGGCCCAGCAACACGATGCGGCGTGCGCTTTGCTGTTCGGCGTAGGCCAGCGCCGCGTCGATGCGGGCGAAGATTCGCTCGGCGTCAGCGTTGGCGTGCTCTTCATCGGCTTGGGCAGCGACTGGGTCCACCGCATCGGCTTCGCCGCCGGCGACTTGTTCGATCGGTGCCGAAGTAGTCGCGTCCGGTGCCGCTGCAACGGCGTCGGCCGGTTTGGTCTCGGGCGGCGCTTCCACCACGCGCGGTGCAATGACGTCGCTTTGCAGGTCCGGCAGGGTGATACTCAGGCTGCTCCACTGCGCATCGGGCAGTTTTTTACGCAATGGGCCGACGACTTGAGGCCAGTCCGCCGTTTCGCCGGCACCGGGGATTATGATGACCGCACCCCTGGGGTCACTGGTATTGGCCGGTTTCCACAGCGCCAGGAAGGTGTCGCTGCCCGTCTGCAGCTGTTGTTGTTCCTGGGGCGGAACCTTTCGTTCAAGTGCCGCCGCTTCCTCCTGGCTACGCTCGAGCAAGGGTTGGCGCTCGACGGGTTTCTCCTCGGCGGGGGCCGTTTCGCTGGCCTGGACAGAAAAGGCACTTGGCAGGATCAGCGACAGGCACAATGCTGGCAATGCCAGGCGATAAACAAAGGGCATCGGATATTCCATGACCAGAAGTATTTCCGGCAGCCTAATGGGTTGGTCAGTATTTGTCAGTGCATGAGACTTCGATGATGCGTTTTTGCTGCCTGTGGGTTATCGGCTGTTTATGGCTTCCCTTGATGGCGTGGGCCGCGCCCGCGCCGTCGGCGCCTGGGGTGCAATTGAATGCAGGGCAGCGCCAATGGCTGGTGCAACATCCACAATGGCGGGTCGGCCTGGTCTTGCAGGCGCCTTATGCACAATACGACCGACGCTTGCAGCGGTTGTCCGGCACCAACGTCGAGTTGATGCAATGGCTGGGCAAGGCATTGAACGTCGAGCTGACCTGGCGCAATTTCCAGGACGTGGCCCAACTGGAAGCCGCGGTGCGCGCGGGTGAGGTGGACATCGCTCCCGGCCTGACCCAGTCTCCGGGCGGGCTCAAGCTCTGGCAGTTCTCCAACCCCTACATGCGTGTGCCGCAATTGATCGTCGGTGCGCAAAAGGGCACCGAGGGGGTGGAGTTGGAAAAACTCGACGCCCAGGCCCGCGTCGCCGTGCGCATGCCCAGCGCCACGGCTGATTACCTGCGCAGCAACTACCCGACGTTGAATCTGCAAGGCGTGCCGCTGGAGCGCGAGGCCCTGCAATTGCTGCTGACCCAGCAGGCCCGATACGCGGTGGTCGACGAGGCGCAACTTGGACGACTGATGGTCGAACCCGAGTTCGCCGAGCTGGCGGTGGTGGGCGACATTGGCCTGCCGCAGTTGCTGCGGGTCGCCACACGCCGGGATTGGCCGGAACTGGCCGAGATCATCGACAGCGGTTTGCAGGCGATCCCGGCCAAGGAGCTGGAGCAACTGCACAGCCGTTGGCTCAAGCCCAAATACCCGCGCCTGACCGAAACCCCGGGTTTCTGGCAGAACCTGACCCTGTTGATCCTGGCCTTGCTGCTCAGCAGTGTCGCCATCGTGTTCTGGCAGCGCCGCCAGCAACGCGGCCTGGAGCGCCGACTGCGTACCGCGCGGGAAGACATCGCCCAGCGTACGGCCAGCGAGGAGGCCTTGCGCCTGACGCAGTTCTCCATCGATCAAAGCACGGTGGGCATCCTCTGGGTCAATTGGGACAGCCACGTGCGTTATGCCAACCGAGCGGCCGAAACCATGCTCGGCTACGCCTCGGGCGCCATTATCGACCGGCCCCTGATTGACTTCGAACCGGGCTTGCACATGGATCGCTGGCTGAACCTGTGGAAGCGCGCCCGGGCCAGTGAAGACGGACCGCAGAGTTTCGAGACCGAATGCGTGCGAGCCGATGGCAGCATCCTGCCGGCCGACGTTTCCCTGAGCTTCCTGCGTTTTCGCGACGCCGAATATTTGGTGGTCTACCTCAACGACGTGACCGAACGCCGACGTGCGCTGGCGGCGCTGCGCGAAAGCGAGGCGCGGTTGCAAGGCATCGCCGCCAATGTTCCGGGCCTGGTCTTTCGCCTGGAACGGGCGCCGGTGACCGGCCAGATCGACTTCGCCTACATCAGCGAAGGCAGCGAAAGCCTGGTGGGCTATTCCCCTGCAACCCTGGCCCGCAGCGACACTGGGCTGCGCAGCCTGGTGCACCCGCAGGACAAGGCCGACTACCACCGTACCCAGGACCAGGCGCTGGATACCGACAGTGACTGGTCCTGGCAGGGCCGTATCCTGACCCGCGAAGGCCAGGAGCGTTGGGCCGAGATCAAGGCGATCACCCGTCGCCTCGAGGATGGCGCCTACGTCTGGGACGGCATCGTCTGGGACATCACGAACAGCAAGCGCATCGAGCTGGAGCTGGCCAGCTCCCGGGAGCAATTGCGCGAATTGTCGGCACACTTGGAGAGTGTGCGGGAAGAGGAAAAGGCCCGTATTGCCCGGGAAGTTCACGATGAGCTGGGCCAGATGCTGACGGTGTTGAAGCTTGAAACATCCATGTGTGAGTTGGCCTATGCGCAACTCGACCCGGGTCTGCAGGAGCGGCTCAACAGCATGAAGCGCCTGATTGCCCAGTTGTTCCAACTGGTGCGGGACGTGGCGACGGCGTTGCGCCCGCCCATCCTGGATGCGGGCATTGCCTCGGCCATCGAATGGCAGGCCCGGCGCTTCGAGGCGCGTACGCAGATTCCTTGTCTGGTGCAGGTGCCGGACAACTTGCCAACCCTGAGCGACGCCAAGGCCATCGGCCTGTTTCGGATTCTCCAGGAGGCGCTGACCAACGTGATGCGCCATGCCCAGGCGCATACCGTGGAGTTGACGCTGGTCCAGCAAGGTGCTGATTTATGTCTGACGGTCAGCGACGACGGTGTAGGATTCATTGCCGATACGAGCCGGCCCACATCCTTTGGTTTGGTCGGCATGCGCGAACGGGTGCTGATCATGGGGGGGCAATTGACCTTGGACAGCGAGCCGGGGGAGGGGACGACCCTGTCGGTGCGGGTGCCGTTGCAGGAGGCCTGATGGTCTTGGGTTGCCTGGGCTGGCCCTATCGCGAGCAAGCTCGCTCCCACAGGGTTGCGGGGTGGATTTCAACACCTGTGTTCATCACTGTTCCAGTGTGGGAGCGAGCCTGCTCGCGAAAGCGATGGGGCTGTTGGCAAGGATGTAGCGCGTAAAGTAACCATCGCGAACCCATTTGCGATGAGAGCCTGAACCTGGAGAAGAACGTGATCCGTGTACTGGTAGCCGAAGACCATACCATCGTCCGCGAAGGCATCAAGCAGTTGATCGGCCTGGCCAAGGATCTGGTGGTGGTAGGGGAGGCGAGCAATGGCGAACAATTGCTCGAGACCCTGCGTCACGTGCCCTGCGAAGTGGTGCTGCTGGACATTTCCATGCCGGGGGTCAACGGCCTGGAGGCGATCCCACGGATCCGGGCGCTGAACAATCCGCCGGCCATCCTGGTGCTGTCGATGCATGACGAAGCGCAAATGGCTGCTCGCGCGCTGAAAGTCGGCGCCGCCGGCTACGCGACCAAGGACAGCGACCCGGCCCTGCTGCTCATGGCGATTCGCAAGGTCGCGGCCGGTGGACGCTACATCGACCCGGACCTGGCCGACCGCATGGTCTTCGAAGTCGGCCTCACCGATACGCGGCCGCTGCACTCGCTGTTGTCCGAACGTGAATTCTCGGTCTTCGAGCGCCTGGCCCAAGGTGCCAACGTCAACGACATCGCCCAGCAACTGGCCCTGAGCAGCAAGACCATCAGCACCCACAAGGCGCGGCTGATGCAAAAGCTCAACATCACCTCGCTGGCCGAGCTGGTGAAATATGCGATGGAGCACAAGCTGCTCTAACCCTCCATACGTTCCCCTGTGGGAGCGAGCTTGCTCGCGATTGCGTCGGCCCATTCTGCATTGATGTTGGCTGATATACCGCCATCGCGAGCAAGCTCGCTCCCACAAGGAAATGCGCTGACATACCTATTTGCGACACGCCCCAATACCGCATTCGCCCCTGCTTGCAGCTCGCCGCTTCAAACCCACCACTGCATTTATCCAATCCCGCCATCCTTGTAGGGCAATCCCTACCCCGACTCTTCCATCCGGCTGAGGCGATTCTCTCCTGCGCCCCGATTTGCGCGGCCCCCAGGCTCCACTAGGCTTGATTCACAAGCAGTCATCAAAACAAAAGGTGCGGGTATGAGCCAGGTCGATTCAAGCGCGGGGGCCAGTGATGTGCTGGTCAGCTTTCGTGGTGTGCAAAAGAGCTACGACGGCGAGAACCTGATCGTCAAAGACCTCAACCTGGACATTCGCAAAGGCGAATTCCTGACCCTGCTCGGGCCCTCCGGCTCCGGCAAGACCACCAGCCTGATGATGCTCGCCGGGTTTGAAACCCCAACCGCCGGCGAGATCCTGCTGGCCGGGCGCTCGATCAATAATGTGCCGCCGCACAAGCGCGACATCGGCATGGTGTTTCAGAACTACGCTTTGTTCCCGCACATGACCGTCTCCGAAAACCTCGCCTTCCCACTGACTGTGCGTGGCTTGAACAAGAGCGACGTAAGCGATCGGGTCAAGCGCGTCCTGAGCATGGTCCAGCTGGACAGCTTCGCCCAACGCTACCCGGCGCAATTGTCCGGCGGCCAGCAGCAGCGGGTAGCCCTGGCCCGGGCGCTGGTGTTCGAGCCGCAACTGGTGCTGATGGACGAACCCCTCGGCGCGCTGGACAAGCAATTGCGCGAACACATGCAGATGGAAATCAAGCACCTGCACCAGCGCCTTGGCGTGACCGTGGTCTACGTGACCCACGACCAGGGCGAAGCCTTGACCATGTCCGACCGCGTGGCGGTGTTCCACCAGGGCGAGATCCAGCAGATCGCCCCGCCGCGCACCCTGTATGAAGAGCCGAAAAATACCTTCGTCGCCAACTTCATTGGCGAAAACAACCGTCTCAACGGTCGCCTGCACAGCCACACCGGCGATCGTTGCCTGGTGGAGTTGGCGCGCGGCGAGAAAGTCGAGGCCCTGGCGGTGAACGTCGGCCAGCCCGGCGAGCCGGTGACCCTGTCGATCCGTCCGGAGCGGGTGAGCCTCAACGGTGTCAGCGAACAATGTGTCAACCGCTTCTCAGGGAGGGTGGCGGAATTCATCTATCTGGGCGACCACGTCCGGGTTCGCCTGGAAGTCTGCGGCAAGAACGACTTCTTCGTGAAACAACCGATTGCCGAGCTCGATCCCGCGCTCGCCGTCGGGGACGTGGTTCCGCTTGGCTGGCAAGTCGAGCATGTGCGTGCGCTCGATCCCCTTTTAGAGGCGAATTGATCGCCCCCTGCTGTACCAACACCAACCCTGCACGTGGAGAGAACAATAAATGTTGAGATCCCTGAAGTTCACAGCCCTGACACTGGGCATGATGGGTGCGGCAAGCGCGATGGCGGCGGGCCCGGACCTGACCGTGGTGTCTTTCGGCGGGGCGAACAAGGCGGCTCAGGTCAAAGCCTTCTACGCACCGTGGGAAGCGGCCGGCAACGGCAAGATCGTGGCTGGCGAGTACAACGGCGAAATGGCCAAGGTCAAGGCCATGGTCGACACCAAGAGCGTTTCCTGGGACTTGGTGGAAGTCGAGTCTCCGGAATTGTCCCGTGGTTGTGACGAAGACATGTTCGAGCAACTCGACCCGGCCCTGTTCGGCAAGGCCGAGGATTACGTCAAGGGCGCTATCCAACCTTGCGGCGTAGGTTTCTTCGTGTGGTCGACCGTGCTGGCCTACAACGCCGACAAGCTCAAGACCGCACCGACCAGCTGGGCGGACTTCTGGGACACCAAGCAATTCCCAGGCAAGCGCGGCCTGCGCAAAGGCGCCAAGTACACCCTGGAATTCGCCTTGATGGCCGACGGTGTTGCACCGAAGGACGTCTACAAGGTGCTGGCCGGCAAAGATGGCCAGGACCGTGCGTTCAAGAAACTCGATGAGCTCAAGCCGAACATCCAGTGGTGGGAAGCCGGCGCCCAGCCGCCGCAGTACCTGGCATCGGGTGACGTGGTCATGAGTTCGGCCTACAACGGCCGGATCGCCGCGGTACAAAAAGAAAGCAACCTGAAAGTGGTGTGGAACGGCGGCATCTACGACTTCGACGCTTGGGCCATCCCTCGCGGCCTGGACAAGACCCGCGCCGAAGCGGCGAAGAAATTCATCGCCTTCTCGGTGGCACCGCAGCAGCAGAAGACCTACTCGGAAAACATCGCCTACGGCCCGGCCAATACCCAGGCAGTGCCGTTGCTGGCCAAGGATGTCCTGAAAGACATGCCGACCACCCCGGAAAACATCGCCAACCAGGTGCAGATCGACGTCAGCTTCTGGGCTGACAACGGCGAGCAACTGGAGCAGCGCTTCAACTCCTGGGCTGCGAAGTAACCCGACGTTCTGAAACCGGACGAGATCCATGTGGGAGCGAGCTTGCTCGCGATAGCGGTCTGTCAGGCACATCAATCTTGAATGTGCCGCAGCCATCGCGAGCAAGCTCGCTCCCACAGGTTTTTTCATCGACCCGGGTGTTTCAAAAGAACAGAGGCGGCTCGCCGCCCCTGTAACGATAAAAAGATTTGCGGAGTTCGCCATGGCCATCGCCGTTCCACTGAACGCGGGCACCAGCCCCACCCTCAAGCAGCGGCTCAAGCATGCCGAGCGGGTCAACCGCTGGAAGGCCCAGGCCTTGATCGCGCCGCTGGTGCTGTTTCTGTTGCTGGTGTTTCTGGTGCCAATCGTGGCGCTGCTGTTCAAAAGCGTCAGCAACCCGGAAGTGGTGGGCGCCATGCCGCGCACTGTCGCCGCTGTCGCGGCCTGGGACGGACGCGGTCTGCCGGGCGAGCCGGTGTACAAGGCTGCCACTGAAGACCTGGCCGAAGCCCGCAAGAATCAGACCCTGGGGGATTTGTCCAAGCGCCTGAACATGGAATTGGCCGGCTATCGCAGCCTGCTGACAAAGACCGCCCGGGCGTTGCCGTTTGCCACCGAGCCGGCTTCCCATAAAGAAGCCCTGGAAAACCTCGATGAGCGTTGGGGCGACCCGGCGTACTGGCAGGTGATCCGCCGCAACACCAGTAACGTTACCCCGTATTACCTGCTGGCAGCCGTCGATCACCGCATCGATGACCTCGGCGAACTGGCCCCGGCCACTCCTGACCAGTCGATCTATCTCGACATCTTCGCCCGCACCTTCTGGATGGGCCTGGTGATTACCGCGATCTGCCTGGTACTGGCCTATCCGTTGGCCTACCTGCTGGCGAACCTGCCATCGCGCCAGAGCAACCTGTTGATGATCCTGGTGCTGCTGCCGTTCTGGACGTCGATCCTGGTGCGGGTTGCGGCGTGGATCGTGCTGCTGCAATCGGGCGGCTTGATCAACAGCGCGCTGATGGCCATGGGGGTCATCGATAAACCCCTGGAACTGGTGTTCAACCGCGTCGGTGTGTACATCTCCATGGTTCACATCCTATTACCGTTCATGATCCTGCCGATCTACAGCGTGATGAAAGGCATCTCGCCTACTTACATGCGGGCGGCGATTTCCCTGGGCTGCCACCCGTTCGCCAGTTTCTGGCGGGTGTACTTCCCGCAGACCTACGCCGGTGTCGGCGCCGGTTGCCTGTTGGTGTTCATCCTTGCCATTGGCTACTACATCACGCCGGCGCTGCTGGGCAGCCCGAACGACCAGATGGTCAGCTACTTCGTCGCGTTCTACACCAACACCAGCATCAACTGGGGCATGGCCACGGCGCTCGGCGGGCTGCTGTTGCTGGCGACCATCGTGCTTTATCTGATTTACAACTGGCTGGTGGGCGCCAGTCGCCTGCGCCTGAGCTAAGGGGAGATCGAAAATGGTGAGTCCTTACATGTCCCCCATTGAGCGGGTGTGGTTCTACAGCCTGCGCATACTCTGCGGGTTGATCCTGTTGTTCCTGATCCTGCCGGTGCTGGTGATCATTCCGCTGTCGTTCAACTCCGGCAGTTTCCTGGTGTACCCGCTGCAAGGTTTTTCGCTGCAGTGGTACCACGATTTCTTCGCCTCGGCCGAATGGATGCGGGCGCTGAAAAACAGCATCATCGTGGCCCCGGCGGCGACCTTGCTGGCGATGATCTTCGGCACGCTCGCGGCCATCGGCCTGACCCGCGGCGACTTCCCCGGCAAGGCGCTGGTGATGGCCTTGGTGATCTCGCCCATGGTGGTGCCGGTGGTGATCATCGGCGTGGCCAGTTATCTGTTCTTCGCACCGCTGGGGATGGGCAACAGTTTCTTCTCGCTGATCGTGGTCCATGCGGTGCTGGGTGTGCCGTTCGTCATCATCACGGTGTCGGCGACCTTACAGGGGTTCAACCACAACCTGGTCCGCGCCGCCGCCAGCCTTGGAGCATCGCCACTGACGGCGTTTCGTCGGGTGACCCTGCCGTTGATCGCCCCCGGCGTGATCTCTGGCGCACTGTTCGCCTTCGCAACATCGTTCGATGAAGTGGTGGTGACGCTGTTCCTGGCTGGCCCTGAGCAGGCAACCCTGCCACGGCAGATGTTCAGTGGTATCCGCGAAAACCTCAGCCCTACCATCGCCGCCGCGGCGACGTTGCTGATTGCGTTCTCGGTGGTCCTGTTGCTGACCCTGGAATGGTTGCGCGGGCGTAGCGAGAAGCTGCGCACTGCCCAAGTCTGACGGCCCGCTGCAAAACCATTGTGGGAGCGAGCTTGCTCGCGATAGCGCCGGAACATCTGGCATCAGTTTGACTGATATACCGCTATCGCGAGCAAGCTCGCTCCCACAGGGCCCTAAGGCGCATTCACGCGCTGAATGGCAGACAACCCTCAATACCGAGCTATCCTTGTGCCAGCCCACACTCGAATAAGAGGCCGCGCACATGAGTCTTTCCTCATTCAAGATCGCCCATAAACTGATCACCGGTGCCGCTGCCATCGAGCAACTGGCCGCCGAGCTGACGCGACTGGACGTCGACAATCCGCTGATCGTGACCGACGCGGCGCTGGTCAAGTCCGGCACCGTGGACTTGGCCCTGCAGCACCTGGGCGGGCGCGACTACGAGATTTTCGACCGGGTCATGCCGGATCCGGAAATCGCCATCGTCGAAGACTGCATGCAAGCCTACCGCGACGGCGGCCACGATGGCCTGATCGGCCTGGGCGGCGGCAGTGCCATCGACATCGCCAAATGCGTGGGCGTCTATGCCGGTTATCACGGCGAATTGCAGGACATGTTCGGCGTCGATCAGGTGCCGCGCAAAGGCCCGCCCATGATTGCCATCCCCACCACGGCCGGCACCGGTTCGGAAGTCACCAACGTGGCGATCCTCTCCGACAAGGCCGCGCAGCTGAAAAAAGGCATCGTCAGTGATTTTCTGTTGCCGGACGTGGCGCTGGTCAGCCCGCAAATGACCCTCACCTGCCCGCGCAGCGTCACGGCCGCCAGTGGCGTCGATGCGCTGGTGCACGCCATCGAGGCCTACCTGTCGCTCAATGCTTCGCCGATTACCGATGCCCTGGCCATCGGCGCAATCAAACTGATCACCCGCGCGCTGCCCAAGGCCTATGCCAATCCTAACCATCTGCAAGCCCGTGAAGACATGGCCACGGCCAGCCTGATGGCCGGCATGGCCTTCGGTAATGCCGGGGTCGGGGCGGTGCATGCGCTGGCCTATCCGTTGGGCGGGCGCTTTCATGTGTCCCATGGTGTCGCCAACGCCTTGTTGCTGCCGTATGTGATGGCTTGGAACAAGATGGCCTGCGTCGAGCGCATGCGTGATATCGGCGAGGCCATGGGCATCCGGACCGCTCATTTGAGTGATCTTGAAGCGGCCGACGAAGCCGTGGAAGCCATGGTTGCGCTGTGCGCCGCCGTGCAGATTCCCCAGGGCCTGAGCAGCCTGGGGGTGACCGAGGACGTGATCCCGTCCATGGCGGTGGAGGCGGCGGGGATCGAGCGCCTGATGCGCAACAATCCGCGTCAACTGAGCGCCGCCGATATCGAGAAGATCTACCGCGCGGCGTATTGATCGACTGTCACGGTGGGCGCGCCAAATCTTGAGGTATACAATGCGCGCCATCGTGATTTCGCTCAAAACAGGTGCGTCATGCAGCCCTTCGCTATTGCTCCGTCGATTCTCTCCGCCGACTTCGCCCGCCTGGGCGAGGAAGTGGACAACGTTCTGGCCGCCGGGGCCGACATCGTGCACTTCGATGTCATGGACAACCACTACGTGCCCAACCTGACCATCGGCCCGATGGTCTGCGCGGCGCTGCGCAAATACGGCATCACCGCGCCGATCGACGCGCACCTGATGGTCAGCCCGGTGGACCGCATCGTCGGTGACTTCATCGAGGCGGGCGCTACCTACATCACCTTCCACCCGGAAGCCACGCTGCATGTCGACCGCTCCTTGCAGTTGATCCGCGAAGGCGGTTGCAAGGCTGGCCTGGTGTTCAACCCGGCAACACCCTTGGACGTGCTGAAGTACGTGATGGACAAGGTCGACATGATCCTGCTGATGAGCGTCAACCCTGGCTTCGGCGGGCAGAAGTTCATCCCGGGCACCCTCGACAAGCTGCGCGAAGCCCGTGCCCTGATCGACGCCTCGGGCCGTGACATCCGCCTGGAAATCGACGGTGGCGTGAACGTGAACAATATCCGTGAAATCGCCGCGGCCGGCGCCGACACCTTTGTCGCTGGCTCTGCGATCTTCAACGCACCCGACTACCAAGAGGTGATTGCAAAAATGCGCGCCGAACTGGCCCTGGCGCGCCCATGAGCGGCTTCGAGCAGCTCTTCCCCGGCAGCTTGCCGCGTCTGGTGATGTTCGACCTCGATGGCACCTTGGTCGATTCGGTCCCGGACCTCGCGGCGGCCGTGGACACGATGCTGCTCAAGCTTGGACGCCCGCCCGCCGGCATCGACGCGGTGCGCCACTGGGTCGGCAACGGCGCGCCCATGCTGGTGCGCCGGGCCCTGGCCAACGACATCGATGCCCAAGGCGTCGATGAGGCCGAAGCCGAGCAGGCGCTGGCGTTGTTCAATGAAGCCTACGAAGACAATCACCAGCTGACAGTGGTCTATCCTGGCGTGCGCTCCACCCTCAAGTGGCTGAAAAAGCAGGGCGTGGAAATGGCCCTGATCACCAACAAGCCGGAACGCTTCGTGGCGCCGCTGCTGGACCAGATGAAAATTGGCCGCTATTTCCGCTGGATCATCGGTGGCGATACCTTGCCACAGAAAAAACCTGACCCGGCCGCACTGTTCTTCGTGATGAAAATGGCCAACATCCCGGCCTCCCAATCCTTGTTCGTCGGCGACTCGCGCAGCGATGTGCTGGCGGCCAAGGCGGCGGGGGTCAAGTGCGTGGCGTTGAGTTACGGCTACAACCACGGCCGGCCCATCGCCGAAGAGTTTCCGACGCTGGTGATCGACGATTTGCGCCTGTTAATTCCCGGTTGCCTGGACCCCGCCGCTGAGATAACGTTGCCCGACGCTGTTCAATCCTCTTCTGGAAACGCCATCGTGGTGGTCACTCGCAAACTCTGGATGAAAGTCATGAAGGCCTTGGCCCGCTGGCGTTGGCGCACCTGACATGATCCTGGCCGGTTATCCGGCGCGTTTGCATACCTGACTGTCAGCTCCTCTTGCCACGAGGCATCCCATGATCCGTGAAGAATTCCTGCGTCTAGCCGCTGCCGGCTACAACCGCATCCCCCTTGCCTGCGAAACCCTGGCCGACTTCGACACACCGCTGTCGATCTATCTCAAGCTCGCCGACCAGCCCAATTCCTACCTGCTCGAATCGGTACAGGGCGGCGAAAAGTGGGGTCGATATTCCATCATTGGCTTGCCGTGCCGTACGGTGCTGCGGGTCCATGACCATCGCATCAGCGTGACCCACGACGGCGTCGAAATCGAAAGCCTCGAAGTCGAAGATCCGCTGGCCTTCGTTGAAACCTTCAAGGCCCGCTACAACGTGCCGACGATCCCCGGCCTGCCGCGTTTCAACGGCGGCCTGGTGGGGTATTTCGGCTACGACTGCGTGCGCTACGTGGAAAAGCGCCTGGGCACCTGCCCGAACCCCGATCCGCTGGGCGTGCCGGACATCTTGCTGATGGTCTCCGATGCGGTGGTGGTCTTCGATAACCTCGCCGGCAAGATGCACGCGATCGTCCTCGCCGACCCGTCCCGGGAAGATGCCTACGAGCAAGGCCAGAAAAGCCTGCAGGCGCTGTTGGAAAAACTCCGCCAGCCGATCACGCCGCGCCCCGGCCTGGACTTCAGCAAGCAGTCGGCGGCCGACCCGATGTTCCGTTCCAGCTTCACCCAGGACGATTACGAACGGGCCGTCGATACCATCAAGGAATACATCCTCGCCGGCGACTGCATGCAAGTGGTGCCGTCGCAACGGATGTCCATCGACTTCAAGGCCGCGCCCATCGATCTCTACCGGGCGCTGCGCTGCTTCAACCCGACGCCCTACATGTACTTTTTCAACTTCGGCGACTTCCATGTCGTGGGCAGTTCGCCGGAAGTGCTGGTGCGGGTCGAAGACAACCTGATCACCGTGCGCCCGATCGCCGGCACTCGCCCCCGTGGC
Organism: Pseudomonas sp. Z1-12; assembly: GCF_051132015.1. Classification (NCBI taxonomy): domain Bacteria; kingdom Pseudomonadati; phylum Pseudomonadota; class Gammaproteobacteria; order Pseudomonadales; family Pseudomonadaceae; genus Pseudomonas; species Pseudomonas sp. Z1-12. Next base: position 6,117,338 of record NZ_CP071647.1, on the reverse strand, counting down.
GCCACGGAGGAGGCAGACCGGGCGCTGGAAGAGGACCTGCTGTCGGACGACAAGGAAATCGCCGAGCACTTGATGCTGATCGACCTGGGGCGCAACGACACCGGGCGGGTCTCGGAAATCGGTTCGGTGAAGCTCACCGAGAAGATGGTCATTGAGCGCTATTCCAACGTGATGCACATCGTCTCCAACGTCACCGGCCAATTGAAGGCCGGGCTGACAGCGATGGATGCCTTGCGGGCGATCCTGCCTGCGGGCACTTTGTCCGGCGCGCCGAAAATCCGCGCGATGGAAATCATCGATGAGCTGGAGCCGGTCAAGCGTGGGGTATACGGCGGGGCGGTGGGGTATTTCGCCTGGAACGGCAACATGGACACCGCAATTGCCATTCGCACCGCGGTGATCAAGAACGGCGAACTGCACGTGCAGGCCGGCGGCGGTATCGTCGCCGACTCGGTGCCGGCATTGGAATGGGAAGAAACCCTGAACAAGCGCCGGGCGATGTTCCGCGCCGTGGCGCTGGCCGAGCAGACCTCGAACGACTGACGCCCTTCAGCATACAACTGTGGCGAGGGAGCTTGCTCCCGCTGGCCTGCGAAGCGGGCCCATCAAATCGATGCGGCTGCTGCGCAGCCGAGCGGGAGCAAGCTCCCTCGCCACAAGTCCTTCAGGCAACTCGATCAAAAATGTGGGAGCGAGCTTGCTCGCGATGAGGCCGTCACCTTCAACAAATAGGTTGGCTGACAGTCCGCTATCGCGAGCAAGCCCGTTCCCACAGGTTCCCCTCGATCAGAAGTCCAGGCTGACCCCCAGGCTCACCCCTTGCTGGGTCATGTCATCGTCCTTGCGCAGTGTATAACCGCCCCGCAACGCCAGGTCCTGGGTGAGCTTGTGGCTGACCCCCAGGCTCAGGCGGTTCAGGTGGCTCTGTGGTGTGTAGCCTTCCAGCGTGAAGTCGTTGGCCGGCAGGCTGTTGAGGGCGATGTTGACCTTTTGCGTGTCGTCTTCGTACTCGCGTTCGTGGGCATATTCGCCAAACACCTGGGTCTGCCGGGTGATGTTGTATTTGCCCTGCAAGCCGATGCCCAGGCGTTTCGAATCGCGGGTCTGGTCATCGAAGGTCAGGGCCGTGGAGCGGTTGCTCTTTTCCGAATAACCATCCACTTCCACCTTCGCATAATCAGCGCTGACAAACGGCGAGAGGTGCCATTCGCTGCCCGGCTGGGCGATGTCGTAGCCCACCCGCGTGCTGAATGCCCAGAGATGGCCGTCGGTGTCGCCTTTCTCCTGCGCTTCGTTGACGCCCAGGTCGAACTTGCGCTCCAGGTTGTCGTAGTCGAGCTTGCCGCCGGTCAGCGCCGCGTCGGCCCACCAGCGGTTTTGCTGGAACTGGGCGAAAGCCGTCGCCAGGTAGCTGTTGAGCTTGTACGTCGAATCGTTATCGCCTGCGTCCATGTCCTGGCGGTAGAAACCGGCGGCGACACCCACGCGCCAAGCGTCGTTGAGGCGATAGCTGCCGCCCACGTTGAGGCTGTAGCCGCTGCCGTCGGCGCTGGCGCCGCTGCCTTGGCTGTCCATGTCCAGGTGTTGGCCGCCACCGGCGACGATGGCTCGCCACTGGCCGACCGCCTGCCAGTCTTCCCAGTCCGATTGCCACTGGCTGCGCAATTCATCCTGGTGAGCGCGTAAGGTCGAGTGGGCCATTTCCGGCAGCAGCGTCAGCTCCCAGGGCGCCGCGAGCAGGGAAAAGGCGTAGTCGGCGATCAGTTTCTGTCCGGCTTCGGTGGGATGGACCGCGTCGTTGTAGATCAGCTTGCTGGGATCCGGCGTGGCGCTGTTGATGCCATAGGTGGCGTTCTCCGTGCAGCCGTTGCCACTAAAGCAGGTTGCGGTGAGGTTCTCGCCGGTGGCGAGGCCGAATCGTGCCGGGTCGGCGAAGCTTTCCTTCAGCAAAAGCGGAATGTTCAACGGAATGATTTCGGCGTCGATGCCTTGCAGTCGCGTGATCAGTTGTTGGTTGAACTGATTGCCCAATTGCGAAAAGGTGTCCTGCAAGGGGCCGCCGTTGAGGGCCGGGGTCAGACCCAGGTCGGGCAGCAGCCAGACCATCACATAGCGGGCACCGGCCGTTTGCAGCACTTGCACGCTGTCGGCCAGGCGGTCGGCGGCGGCGTTTGCTTGTGCGGTGTTCAATACCCGGCCTTGAAGGAAGTCGTTACCACCACCGGAAAGGTAATACAGCGCATTTGGATCGGCACGCAGGCCATTGGACTGCAAGTAGCCGGGACGGCTGCGTTCGCCGGTGTCGGACACCCCAGTGATCGATTCGAGGATCTGGTCGGTGCGATACCCGCCTACCGCCCAGTTGTTGCCATCTGCCAGCCCCTCGCCGGCGCGGACCGCCGACGTGGAAGCGGCGGTCTCGTCGGCGGAATAGCCCAGGCGCCCACCAAGCAATTGGGTGGAGTTGGCCGAATAGGCTTCGCCGCTGCCGTCGGTGTAGATCGGACCGGTTCGGTTGGTGTAGCGCTCGGTCGAGCCGGGTGGGCCGTTCGGGTCGGCGAACTGGCCGGCGTCGTTGAGGCTGTCGCCGAACACGATGAACTTGGAATACGGGTTGGGGGCGGCGTTCGCCTGGGCGCAGGCGAGCGCGAGCAGGCAACCGGCAATCGGTACGAACAATGTCTTTTTAATCATGGGAAAGTCCGTTTTGATCTTATTTTTGTTAGAAAACGAAACGACAGTACCAAAATCTTTCGGCGTTTTGCCATCTATCCGGAACGTCGTGTTTGTTTCAAAGCCCTTCGGGATCGCTCATATTGCGTGCTCCGCCCAGCTAAGCTACTGTGCCGGGACGTATGAACGAGACTTCCCCTGTGTCGATTGTCAGCAAACTTCTGGATCAAATGATCAAGGCACACGCCCGTTGGCGTTGGCGCGCCTGACGATTCTCCGCCGGCCTCGCCGGACCTGTACCGATTTGCCTTCTTTACCCGCTGTAGAACCGCTTCGCCGGGGCATCAATCGCCTCGCCAAGCGCAGCAGCGTGCGGGTCACTCGCTGAAGGCTGTGTTTAAAGTCAGTGAATTCAATAGGTTGCTTACGCCATGTTGCTGATGATCGATAACTACGACTCTTTTACCTACAACGTTGTGCAATACCTTGGCGAGCTGGGCTCCGAGGTCAAGGTCGTGCGCAACGACGAATTGACCATCGCCCAAATCGAAGCCCTCAAGCCTGAGCGCATCGTGGTCTCCCCTGGCCCTTGCACGCCGACCGAAGCGGGCATTTCCATCGACGCCATCAAGTACTTCGCCGGCAAGCTGCCGATCCTGGGCGTCTGCCTGGGGCATCAGTCGATCGGCCAGGCATTCGGTGGCGATGTGGTGCGCGCCCGGCACGTCATGCACGGTAAGACTAGCCCGGTATTCCACGAGGACAAGGGCGTATTCGCGGGATTGAATCATCCGCTTACCGTCACCCGCTACCACTCGCTGATCGTCAAGCGCGAAACGCTGCCCGACTGCCTCGAGTTGACGGCCTGGACCCAGCTTGAAGACGGCTCGGTGGATGAAATCATGGGGCTGCGCCACAAGACGTTGAATATCGAAGGTGTGCAATTTCATCCCGAGTCTATTCTCACCGAGCAGGGCCACGAGCTGTTCGCCAACTTCCTCAAACAAACCGGCGGCACGCGCTAAGGACTTTTCATGGATATCAAGACAGCCCTGAGCCGTATCGTCGGCCATCTCGACCTGAGCACCGACGAGATGCGCGACGTGATGCGCGAAATCATGACCGGCCAATGCACGGATGCGCAGATCGGCGCGTTCATGATGGCCATGCGCATGAAAAGCGAGAGCATCGATGAGATCGTCGGTGCCGTTTCGGCGATGCGTGAGTTGGCGGACAAGGTCGAACTCAAGACCCTGGACGGCGTGGTCGATGTGGTCGGCACCGGTGGTGACGGCGCCAATATCTTCAACGTGTCCACCGCCTCGTCGTTTGTCGTTGCGGCGGCCGGTTGCACCGTTGCCAAGCATGGCAACCGCGCAGTCTCAGGCAAGAGCGGCAGTGCCGATCTGCTGGAGGCGGCTGGAATTTACCTGAACCTGACGCCGGTCCAAGTGGCGCGCTGTATCGACAATGTCGGCATTGGTTTCATGTTTGCCCAGACGCACCATAGCGCCATGAAACACGCTGCCGCGCCGCGCCGTGAGCTGGGGCTGCGTACGCTGTTCAACATGCTCGGCCCGCTTACGAATCCGGCCGGCGTGAAGCATCAAGTGGTGGGAGTGTTCAGCCAGGCGTTGTGCCGGCCATTGGCCGAGGTCCTGCAACGCCTGGGCAGCAAGCATGTGCTGGTGGTCCATTCGAAGGATGGCCTGGATGAATTCAGCCTGGCGGCGCCCACATTCGTGGCCGAACTAAAAAATGATCAGATCAGCGAGTATTGGGTCGAACCTGAAGACCTCGGCATGAAGAGCCAGAGCTTGCATGGCCTGGCGGTCGATGGTCCGGCCCAATCGCTGGAGTTGATCCGCGATGCCCTGGGTCGCCGCAAGACCGAGAATGGCCAGAAAGCCGCTGAGATGATCGTGCTCAATGCCGGCGCCGCGTTGTACGCCGCCGACCACGCCAGCAGCCTCAAGCAAGGCGTGGAACTGGCCCATGATGCACTGCACACTGGCCTGGCCAGGGAAAAACTCGAAGAGTTGGGTGCATTTACCGCCGTATTCAAAGTGGAGAACGAAGGATGAGCGTGCCAACGGTTCTGGAAAACATTCTGGCTCGCAAGGCTGAGGAAGTGGCTGAGCGTCGCGCTCGCGTCAGTCTGGCCGAGCTGGAAAGCCTGGCGCGTTCAGCGGATGCGCCGCGGGGTTTTGCCACGGCGCTGATCGATCAGGCCAAGAAAAAACAGCCGGCGGTGATTGCCGAAATCAAGAAGGCGTCCCCCAGCAAGGGCGTGATCCGTGAACACTTCGTTCCGGCCGACATCGCACGAAGCTACGAGAAGGGCGGCGCGACCTGTCTCTCGGTGCTGACCGACGTCGACTTCTTCCAAGGGGCCGACGACTACCTGAAGCAGGCGCGGGCAGCGTGCAAGTTGCCGGTGATCCGCAAGGATTTCATGATCGACCCGTACCAGATCGTCGAGGCTCGGGCCTTGGGCGCCGATTGCGTGCTGTTGATCGTTTCCGCCCTGGACGACGTGAAAATGGCCGAGCTGGCGGCAGTGGCCAAGAGTGTCGGGCTGGATGTCCTGGTGGAAGTCCATGACGGCGACGAGTTGGAGCGAGCCCTGAAAACCCTCGATACCAAACTGGTCGGGGTGAACAATCGCAACCTGCACACCTTTGAAGTCAGCCTGGAAACCACTCTGGACCTGTTGCCACGCATTCCACGGGATCGCCTGGTCATCACCGAAAGTGGCATCCTCAATCGGGCCGATGTCGAGCTGATGGAAGTCAGCGATGTCTACTCATTCCTGGTGGGCGAGGCATTCATGCGGGCCGAGAACCCGGGAACGGAATTGCAACGGCTGTTCTTTCCTGAACGTGGCCTGCCGGTGAGCGGCTCGACGCTGGACTGATCCATGTCGCCTGTGATGTCCCTCACCGTCGAAGCGGGCCTGCAAGCCGAACAGGATCTGTTGGCCAGCATCTGCGCGGGCGACGCCGAGTTCGGCCTGCTGTTCTGGCAACCCAATGACCGCGCCCTGGTCATGCCGCGCCGCTTGAGTCGCCTGCCGGGGTTCGAGCACGCCTGTGAAGTATCGGCCGCCCATGGCTGGCCAGTCCTGCTGCGCGAAACCGGCGGTGAGCCGGTGCCGCAGTCGGTCGCTACCGTCAATATCGCCTTGGTCTACGCGCCACCGCGCAGCGAAGGTGACCATGGCCGCATCGAAACCGGATATCGACGATTGTGCGATCCCATCTGCCAGTTGTTGGATGAATTGGGCGGGGTGGCTTCGCTGGGCGAAGTGGAAGGGGCCTTTTGCGACGGGCGCTTCAACGTCAACCTCGACGGTCGGAAAATGGTTGGCACCGCTCAGCGCTGGCGCCAGAGCAAGGGCGGTCAGCGTCCGGTGGGCCTGGTTCATGGCGCGCTGTTGCTGGAAAACGAGCGCGAGTCCATGGTCGCGGCGGTCAATCGCTTCAATGAAGCCTGTGGCCTGGAGCAGCGAGTGCGTGCCGAGAGCCACATCGCCCTGCATGAAAAATTCCCGGCGCCTCACGCGTTGGAGCGGCTCGAAGCGTTGTATCGGCAAATGCTGACCCAACTGCTGGGCGCTTAACGCGTTCCGAACACCACCATGGTCTTGCCTTTGACGCTGACCAGGTTGCGCTCTTCCAGGTCCTTGAGTACGCGACCGACCATTTCCCGCGAACAACCGACAATCCGGCCAATCTCTTGGCGGGTCACCTTGATCTGCATGCCGTCGGGGTGGGTCATGGCATCGGGCTGCTTGCACAACTCCAGCAGGCAACGTGCGACACGTCCGGTGACATCGAAAAACGCGAGATCGCCGACCTTGCGGGTGGTATTGCGCAGGCGTTGTGCGATTTGTCCGCTGAGGACGTAAAGAATGTCCGGGTCTTGCAGGGACAGTTCTCGGAATTTGGTGTAGCTGATTTCCGCAACTTCACATTCAATCTTGGTCCGCACCCAGGCACTGCGTTCCTGTTCCTTGCCCGCCTGTTCGAACAACCCCAGCTCGCCGAAGAAATCTCCGGAGTTGAGATAGGCGATGATCATTTCCCGACCGTCGTCATCTTCTATCAGGATGGTAACCGAGCCCTTGATGATGAAAAACAGCGTGTCGGAACGATCACCTGCACAAATGATGTTGTGTTTGGCTGGATAGCGGCGGCGCTGACAATGCATCAAAAGTTTGTCGAGATTCTTGATCTTGAGCGTGGGAGTAATGGCAACCATGGTTGTATCCCGAAAGACTGCGCAGTGTTGTGATTTGGTTTTATGATGAGGGCGAATGGCTATCGCTAAAAGCTGGCCATACGCCAGCGAATTCGCGCCAGCTTAACAGAGGCGTCTTGAATAGATTCGAGAATTTACCTACAGGCTGACAGGAAGAGCTTCCTAAGACGGGGAGCCGTCATGACGAGGTGCTGTGCTAAGCTGGCGACCCTTTTTTAACAGTGGAGTCTTGGCGATGAAGGCACGCATCCAATGGGCTGGCGAAGCCATGTTCCTCGGTGAGTCAGGCAGTGGTCATGTGGTCGTCATGGACGGTCCGCCAGAGGCCGGTGGCCGGAACCTGGGTGTTCGGCCGATGGAAATGCTCCTGTTGGGCGTGGGCGGTTGCAGCAACTTCGACGTGGTCAGCATTCTCAAGAAGTCCCGCCAGGCCGTCGAAAGCTGCGAAGCGTTCCTCGAAGCGGGACGCGCCACTGAAGACCCAAAGGTGTTTACCAAGATTCACATGCACTTTGTGGTGAAGGGGCGAGCCCTGAAGGAAGCCCAGGTCAAGCGTGCCATTGAGCTGTCTGCTGAGAAGTACTGCTCGGCTTCGATCATGCTCGGTGCTGCCGGGGTCGAAATCACCCACGATTATGAAATCATCGAGTTGGGTTGAGTTGCCATCCAAGGGCTTGGGACTTGCTGCACTGAAATTGTCGGATAGAAAAAAGGCGACTCCCGTTGGGAAGTCGCCTTTTTTAGTTTCCGAGGAATAAGGATGGGTTATCCAGATCCCAATCACCGTCAAATCCGATAAGTGCTCTTGGTCATGACCTTGGCCAGCAGGCTCATGCCGAATTTCACCGGGGCCGGGAAACGGAAACCACCGGCGTCAAGCGCACTTTCGGCATGGTGTTCTTCATCCACGCGCATCTGCTCAAGGATCGCCCGGGATTTCTCATCCTCAGCCGGCAATTGCTCCAGGTGCTCGTTCAAGTGCTTGCACACTTGATGCTCGGTCGCCGCGACGAAGCCGAGGCTGACTTTGTCGCTGATCAGCCCGGCGACGGCGCCGATCCCGAACGACATCCCATAGAACAGCGGGTTCAGGACACTGGTGTGGCTGCCCAGTTGGCGAATCCGTTGTTCACACCAGACCAAGTGATCGATTTCTTCCTCGGCGGCATGTTCCATTGCCTCACGCACCTGCGGCAGCTTCGCTGTCAGCGCCTGGCCCTGATACAGCGCCTGGGCACAGACTTCGCCGGTGTGGTTGATACGCATCAATCCAGCGACGTGGCGCGTTTGCTCGTCACTCAATTGCGCGTCCGGTTGCACGATAGCCGGTGATGGGCGGTACGGCTGGCCACTGAAGGGCAGCAGGGTGCGCATCGCGGTGTCGGCTTGCAGCAACAGGCGGTCAATCGGCGAGTAGTGACGTTGGGTAGTCATGCTTACCTCCGGGAAAAATCACAGCGGCCAGTTTAACCCAATCGGCCGTCGAAGATTTGTGTTGGGTCAGGGGTATCAGCCCGGTGGCCAGTTCATCTGGCGCTGACCCAACACATGCATATGAATGTGATAGACCGTCTGCCCACCCAGTTCATTGCAATTCATCACCACGCGAAAACCTTCTTCACAGCCCAATTCCAGCGCCAGGCGCTGGGCAGTGAACAGAATGTGCCCGGCCAGGCCCTTGTCTTCTTCGGTAAGGTCATTGAGCGTGCGGATCGGTTTCTTTGGAATGACTAGAAAGTGCACGGGCGCCTGTGGGGCGATGTCGTGGAAGGCCAGTACCTGGTCATCCTCGTAAATGATCTTCGCCGGGATTTCCCGGTTGATGATCTTGGTAAACAGAGTATCCACAGCTGTTTTCTCCGTTGGGTTCGTTGAGGTCGAATGCCTCGAAGGCCTCGATTGAGGTGTCTTGGCTGTTCAGCTTGAGGGCATCAGCGCGGGCAGTAAGCCTTGTTGACCATGCCGGCGATAGTCCGGACCAGCCACCGTGATCCCAGCCGCGGCAGTGCGGCCAGCCAGCGATTGCGGCGTCCGGGAATGATGATGGCGCGGTTTTTGTCCAGTGCGCGCACGGCGTACAGGGCGACTTCTTCCGGGCTCATCAGCGATTTGCTGGCGATGAGTTTTTGTTCGTCCATCTGCGCCTTGGAAAAAAAGCCGGTTCGGGTCGGACCAGGACAAAGCACCGAGACCTTGATCGCGCATTTCTTCAATTCAACCCGCAGGGCTTCGGAGAAGTGCAGCACATAGGCCTTACTGGCGTGGTAGGTGCTCATCCAAGGACCGGGCTGGAACGCGGCGATCGAGGCAACGTTGAGGATCTGGCCGCCGCCAAGCAGCGCCATGCTATTGCCAACAGCATGACAAAGCCGTGTCAGGGCAAGGATGTTGACTTCGATCAGGTCCTGCTCGGTCATCCAGTCCTGGCCCAGGAACGGCCCGCTGGTGCCGATGCCAGCGCAATTGACCAGCAGGTCGATTTGCCGTTCACCTTCCTCCAGTTCCAGCAAAAAGCCTGAAAGCCTCAGCGGTTCGCCCAGGTCGCAAGCCCGGAACAGTACCTCCACGCCAAACCGCTGGGTCAGTTCGATTGCAATGCTTTCCAGCCGATCACGTTGTCGAGCCACCAGTATCAAGTTGCGGCCGCGCCGGGCCAGCGCTTCAGCCATGGCCAGGCCGATGCCGCTGGAAGCGCCAGTGATCAGTGCGTAACGGGTCATGCAGTTCTCCATCGCAACAGCCCGCCGCCAAATGACTGGGCTGTCACCGGCATGAAGCGCGCTTATTGTTCCTCTTCTTCTTCATAGTCTACAGAAGGCGGAGCGGGCTCGGCTGCCTCAACGGCGGGCTCTTCAGCGGTTTCGCTGCTGGACTCGCTGCTTTCGTAGCTGCTCAGGCTGCTGCTGTCATAGTCCTCCTGGAGGGCTCCGAAGATGCCTGCAAACGTGGCGATGAAAATCAATACGATCATCACGAGCCAGAGCGAGGCCAACAGCTTGACCCCCGTGGTATTGCGCGGGGGTGGCGGGCCATATTGGTTTGCACCGGTGTTGCCTGGCGCGATGATGAGGATGAACGGGAAGATGCTGCCCACGAAAGGAACCAGGTTGATCAGCCACAACCACCCCGACCAACCGAGGTCATGCAGGCGCTGGACGTTGAACTGGATGCTCACGAAGGCAAAGGCAAGCACCACGACCGTGGCGAGCAGGCCGCCGACAATGAGCGCCGCTATCGAGTCGGAAGCCAGCAGCCAGGTCGAGGCGAGCCAGAAGCCCACGCCAACCAAGGGCAGCAGGGCCAGGGTCAACGCCATGGTCCAGGCCAGGTAGCGCAGGCGCCCAATACGGCCGTCGAAGCTGAAGGGCTTGAGGGTGCTGTACTCGGCAAATGCTTCACCGACTTCGGCGCGGGGAGGCGCGTAGGGCGAGGCGGGTTCGATGATCGAATCGGGGTGGCGTCCACTCGGTTGCCGTGGCGCGTCCTGTACTTCGCCAAGGCTCAATTGGACGGTGGGTTCGGCTTCGATCCTGGCATCGATACCGCTTTTGTTGAGCGCTTCGAGGTACTGCTGCGCCTCGTTCTGGGACAGGTTGCTTTTCAGGGCCACCTTGCGACCGGTGAACAGTCGTTCAATGGCGGCGACGTCGCTCTTGAACAGCTCGGCGAGGTTGAGTTTGGCGGTGGTGGTATCGACGCCCGGCATCACGCCGCCGTCGAACACGATGTTGAAACGGGTTTCGCTCATGCCCGGCATCCTTGTCTCTGAAAGTTAAGTAGTTGTTTTGTTTGGGCTGGTTCAGCGCGGCCATTGCCCGCCAAGCTGCGCCGCCCGGGCTTGTGCTTGACGGTATTCTTCATCCAGGCGCGCCACCAACTGATCGACGCTGGGTAAATCATCGATTCCCCCCACGCCCTGGCCGGCGGACCATACGGTTTTCCAGGCCTTGGCTTCATCGTTCAGCGGTTTGAGTTTCGATCCAAAATCCACCTCGCCTTTGTTCTGCAGGGCGGCGAGATCGAAACCGGCATTCTCCAGGCTCTGGCGCATGAAACTCGCCGGCACCCCGGATACAGCAGGAGTATGCACGATGTCCGCGGCTCTGGATGTGAGCAACATCTCTTTATAAGCGTCAGGTGCGTGGCTTTCGCTCGTACCGATAAAGCGCGTACCGAAGTAGGCCAGATCCGCGCCGAGCAATTGTGCGGCAAGAATCTGATGGCCGTGGTTCAGGCATCCTGCAAGCAGCAGGGTCTTATCGAAAAACTGCCGGATCTCGGCAATCAGTGAAAACGGGCTCCAGGTCCCGGCATGCCCGCCTGCGCCGGCGGCAACGGCGATCAAGCCATCGACACCGGCTTCGGCGGCTTTTTCGGCATGACGCCGGGTCGTCACGTCATGGAACACCAGCCCGCCATAACCGTGCACCGCGTCCACCAGTTCTTTCACCGCGCCCAGGCTGGTGATGACAATCGGCACCTTGTGTTCGATGCAGATGGCCAGGTCGGCTTGAAGCCGCGGGTTGCTGTGATGGACGATCAGGTTCACGGCGTAGGGCGCCGGGTTTTCCAGGGTCGCCAGGCTTGCTTCGATCTCTTCCAGCCAGGCCTTGAAGCCGCTGCTTTCGCGCTGGTTCAACGCCGGAAAGCTGCCGACGATGCCATTGCGGCAGCAGGCCAGCACCAATTGGGGATTGGAAATCAGGAACATGGGCGCCGCCACGACGGGCAGGCGCAAGCGTTGTTCAAGCAGAGCGGGCAACGACATTGGAAGTACCCCGGATAATGAATGCTGATTGGAGATTAGAACGGTCGGACGACGACCAGAATTACGATAGCCAGCAATATCAGAACCGGCACCTCATTGAACCAGCGATAAAAGACATGGCTGCGGGTGTTTTCGCCACGAGCGAAGCGTTTCACCTGGGCGCCGCACATGTGGTGGTAACCGATCAACAGCACGACCAAGGTCAACTTGGCGTGCATCCAGCCTCCCTGAGTGAAGTAGGCACCGGCGTTGAGGCTCAGCAGCCAGATGCCGAATATCAGGGTGGCGATCATCGCCGGGCCCATGATGCCGCGGTACAGCTTGCGTTCCATGACGCTGAAGCGCTCTTTGCTGACGCTGTCCTCGCTCTGGGCGTGATAGACAAACAGGCGAGGCAGGTAGAACAGGCCGGCGAACCAGCAGACCATGCTGACAATGTGAAGTGCTTTGAGCCACAGATAGAGCATTTTTAGTTATTCCAAGAAATCACGGTAGCCCGATAGTAGAGGTTAGAGCGGCCGCACGTCACCTTGACGGTTGTCGCCACGCCCTGCGGCCCCTATCATCGACGGCTTTCCAGTGGGTTCGTTGAGGGCAGGTTTATGGTCAAGGTCGGTATCGTCGGCGGCACGGGTTACACCGGTGTCGAACTGCTGCGTCTGCTGGCACAGCATCCGCAGGCTGAAGTGGTGGTCATCACCTCCCGATCCGAGGCCGGCCTGGCCGTCGCCGACATGTACCCGAACCTGCGAGGCCATTACGACGGCCTGGCGTTCAGCGTTCCGGACGTCAAGACCCTCGGCGCCTGCGACGTGGTGTTCTTCGCCACGCCCCACGGTGTTGCTCACGCCCTGGCCGGCGAACTGCTGGCCGCCGGCACCAAGGTCATCGACCTGTCGGCGGACTTCCGCCTGCAGGACGCCGATGAATGGGCCAGATGGTACGGCCAGCCCCACGGTGCGCCGGAACTGCTTGAAGAGGCGGTCTACGGCTTGCCAGAAGTCAATCGCGAGAAGATCAAACAGGCACGACTGATCGCTGTGCCGGGTTGCTATCCGACGGCGACACAGCTGGGGTTCTTGCCGCTGCTGGAAGCCGGTCTTGCCGATGCTTCGCGCCTGATCGCCGACTGCAAGTCCGGTGTCAGCGGTGCCGGGCGTGGCGCCAGTGTCGGCTCGCTGTATTCCGAGACGTCGGAAAGCATGAAGGCGTATGCGGTAAAAGGGCATCGCCACTTGCCGGAAATTCGCCAGGGCTTGCGCCGGGCAGCGGGCAAGGACGTCGGCCTGACCTTCGTGCCGCACCTGACCCCGATGATTCGTGGTATCCATTCCACCCTGTATGCGACTGTCGTCGATCGTTCGGTGGATCTGCAGGCGTTGTTTGAAAAACGTTATGCCAACGAACCGTTCGTCGACGTGATGCCGGCTGGCAGTCATCCGGAAACCCGTAGCGTGCGCGGTGCGAACGTTTGCCGGATCGCCGTGCATCGTCCCCAGGACGGTGATCTGGTGGTGGTGTTGTCGGTCATCGATAACTTGGTCAAGGGCGCGTCCGGCCAGGCCGTGCAGAACCTGAACATCCTGTTCGGGCTGGATGAGCGTCTGGGGCTGTCCCATGCGGGGATGTTGCCGTAATAGCAGCAACAAGCTTTATGTTGGCGGCTACAAGCTTGAGGCTTGTAGCTCGCCGCTGCTCTTCTAAATAGTTGACCAATTTTCTAGGAGAAGCGGATAATGCCCGCCATCACGCATTATGGCGGCGTAAGCGCCGGGAGATATTCAGCATGAGCGTCGAAACCTTCACCCCCACGGCTTTGCAATTCACCCACGGTGCCGCGCACAAGGTGAAGAGCCTGGTCGATGAAGAGGGCAATGATCGTTTGAAGCTGCGCGTATTTGTTACGGGCGGCGGTTGTTCCGGTTTCCAGTACGGCTTCACTTTCGATGAAGAAGTGGCCGAAGACGACACCATTGTCGAGCGCGAAGGTGTCAGCCTGGTGGTTGACCCGATGAGCTTCCAGTACCTGGCGGGTGCCGAGGTGGATTATCAGGAAGGTCTGGAAGGCTCGCGTTTCGTGATCAAGAATCCTAACGCTACCACGACCTGTGGGTGCGGCTCTTCGTTCTCGATCTGAGGGCTTCAGTATAAAAAACGCCGCAGTGCCTTGGGCCCTGCGGCGTTTTTTTGTCCGTGATTATTGGATTCAGGCCGGGTAGATGGCGCCGAGTACGCGCAGGCCACGGGCGCCCGTGACACTTGGGCGGTTACCTGGAATACCTTCAAGACAGCAATGGGCGAGCCAGGCGAACGCCATGGCTTCGACCCAGTCCGGATCCACGCCATAGGCCGCCGTGCTGCTGACGGTGGCCTCTGGCAGCAATTCAGCCAGGCGCTTCATGAACGCCTGGTTGTGCGCGCCGCCGCCGCAGACCAGCAACTCCTGAGTATTCGGCTGGGCATGCTGAAGTGATTCGACGATGGTCAGGGCGGTCAGTTCGAGTAACGTCGCCTGGACGTTTTCCGGGGCGAAGGCTGGCAACTGCGACAAATGCTGGCTCAGCCACGGCAGGTTGAATACTTCACGACCGGTACTTTTCGGACCCTTGGTGACGAAGAAGGGGTCGCTGAGCAGTACCTTGAGCAAAGCTGGCTCGACTTTTCCGCTGGCGGCCCATTGGCCGTCGCGATCGAAATGCTCGCCGCGTTGTTGATGAATCCAGGCATCGAGCAATACGTTGCCTGGGCCGCAGTCGAAACCGGCGACAGGTTTTGCGGGCTCTATCAGGCTGAGGTTGCTGAAGCCACCGACATTCAGCACGGCACGATGACCGGCTCGTTCTTCGAACAATGCTTCGTGAAACGCCGGGACCAGTGGGGCGCCTTGCCCACCAGCGGCGACATCGCGGCTTCGGAAATCGCTGACGACGGTGATGCCGGTCAATTCGCTCAACAGTGCCGGATTGCCAATTTGCACAGTAAACCCACGGGCCGGTTCATGACGGATGGTCTGGCCGTGGCTGCCAATCGCCCTGATGTCTTCAGGCTTGAGTTTCTGTTCGTTGAGCAGGGTATGAATACCCTGCGCGGCCAGCTTTACCCAGCTTTGTTGGGCAATGGCGGAGCGGGCGATCTCATCGGGCCCGCTGCTGCACAATTCGAGCAATTGGGTGCGCAGAACGGCGGGCATGGGGATGTAGTGCGTGGCGATCAATTTGATCGCCGGGGCCAGTTCGATCAGTGCGATATCCAAGCCGTCCAGGCTGGTCCCGGACATCACACCGATATAGTGCGCCATGCTTAGCGCTTGCTCGAGGCCAGCATGGTGGCTTTCTCTTGATCCATGCGAGCCATCAAAGGTTGGCTTTGAGCCAGGAAGCGTGCGCGCTCGCCCTTGGCGATCGGATCGGCCATCGGCAGTTTCTGGCCAAGTGGATCGACATGAACGCCGTTGACCTGGAACTCATAGTGCAAGTGCGGGCCGGTGGAGAGGCCGGTGGTGCCGATGTAGCCAATCACCTGGCCTTGCTTGACGGTGCCGCCAGTCTTCACGCCTTTGGCGAAGCCCTGCATGTGTCCGTACAGGGTGCGATAGGTATTGCCGTGCTGGATGATCACGGTGTTGCCATAACCGCCGCGACGGCCTGCCAGCAACACCTTGCCGTCGCCGGCTGCCTTGATTGGCGTGCCACGAGGGGCGGCGTAGTCGACACCTTTGTGGGCGCGAATCTTGTTCAGGATCGGATGCTTGCGACCTGCGGAGAACTTCGAGCTAATGCGGGCGAAATCAACCGGTGTACGGATGAATGCCTTGCGCATGCTGTTGCCATCGGCGGTGTAGTAGCTGCTGTTGCCTTGCTTGTTGGTGTAGCGCACCGCGGTGTACGTCTTGCCGCGGTTGGTGAAGCGCGCGGAGAGAATCGGGCCGTTGCCGACGCTCTTGCCATTGACCACTTTCTGCTCGTAGATGACGTCGAATTCGTCGCCCTGGCGAATGTCCTGGGCGAAGTCGATGTCGTAGCCGAAAACACTGGCCATATCCATGGTCAGGCTATGGGAAAGGCCAGCGCGCGCAGCGGACTGGGACAGCGAACTGTTGATGACGCCATGGACGTAGGCCGAGCGAACGGTCGGCTTGGCGGTGACGCGGTTGAATACATAACCCTTGTCATTTTTGGTCAGGGTGATGCTTTCCAGATCACTCAGCTTGGTGTGCAGGTTGGTCAGCTGTCCGTCTGGATTGAGTTCGAATTCGAGTTTCTGGCCGCGTTGCAATTGAGTGAATTGCTTGGCTTGTTTGTCGCTGGCCAGTACTTCATGGACCGAAGTCGAAGGCAGGCCAACCTTTTCGAAGAGTGTGGAGAGAGTGTCGCCCTTGGCAACAATCACTTCGCGATGGTCCGGTCCTTTCTTTTCTTCTGCCACAGGCGCTTCTGCCTGAGCGGCGGCCTGGGCAGAGTCTTGCGGGCTGTTTTCAATCTGTGCAAACGGAGAAGCAGCCGGTTCGTTTGTGGCTTGGACGGCTTCGGCGGCGTCTTGTTCTTGTGTCAGTTGTTCAGCGGGGCTTTCCAGTTCAAGACTCAGAGTCGTCTTTTTGGCTTCAACATCGCTGGAGGGAAACACCAGGAGCGCCAGGCTAAGGAGGGCTGCGATGCCACTTGCGGCAAGCAGGTGGGTCTTCGGGTAAAGCGGCGGCGCTTTAGACGGTTCTGTGGTCATAAGTAATTTTGGCTTTTGAAAAATGAATTGAAAAAGATGAATGACATGATGAAGATGAAATAACTGTATAAAATATAACCAAAACCCCTGCGAAGCAAGCCCGCGAACGCTCTGTTCTGTGGATTGGCGTCCTTGCGCCTGGCAAACCTTGTATTTGGTGCGCGATCTTGTATGGTTGGGGCCCTTTGAATCTGAGCCTTACGGGTCTGTTATGAAGTCGGTTGAAGAGCAGCTAGCGCTGATCAAGCGTGGTGCGGAAGAACTGTTGGTCGAGTCCGAGCTGATCGAAAAGCTCAAGCGTGGGCAGCCGCTGCGTATCAAGGCTGGCTTCGATCCGACGGCGCCCGATCTGCACCTGGGTCATACCGTGCTTATTAATAAGCTGCGCCAGTTCCAGGATCTGGGTCACCAGGTCATCTTCCTTATAGGGGACTTCACCGGCATGATCGGTGACCCGAGCGGCAAGAGTGCTACGCGTCCGCCGCTGACCCGCGAGCAGGTCCTCGATAACGCCGAGACCTACAAGACCCAGGTATTCAAGATTCTTGATCCGGCCAAGACCGAAGTGGCTTTCAACTCCACTTGGATGGATAAGATGGGGCCGGCGGATTTCATTCGCCTGACGTCTCAATACACCGTGGCTCGCATGCTTGAGCGCGATGATTTCGACAAGCGCTATACGACCAATCAGCCAATCGCTATTCATGAGTTCCTCTATCCGCTTGTACAGGGTTATGACTCGGTTGCGTTGCGCGCGGACGTTGAGCTCGGCGGTACCGATCAGAAATTCAACCTGTTGATGGGGCGTGAGCTGCAGCGCGGTTATGGTCAAGAGGCGCAGTGCATCCTGACCATGCCATTGCTGGAAGGGTTGGATGGCGTGAAGAAAATGTCCAAATCGCTGGGCAACTACGTAGGCATCCAGGAAGCGCCAGGCGTCATGTACAGCAAGCTGGTCTCCATTCCTGATGCGCTGATGTGGCGCTACTTCGAACTCTTGAGCTTCCGGTCCATGGATGAGATCAATGCGTTCCGTGCTGATGTAGAGGCTGGGGCTAATCCGCGGGACATCAAGATCAAGCTGGCCGAAGAGATCGTTGCTCGTTTCCATGGTGAAGAGGCAGCTGCCAACGCTCACCGTGCGGCGGGTAATCGTATGAAGGATGGCGAGCTGCCGGATGACTTGCCGGAGATCGAGCTGGTTGCTGCCGAGGATATGCCGATTGCGGCGGTCCTTAATAAAGCAGGCCTGGTCAAGAATGCGGCGGTGGCACGAGACCTCCTTGGTTCGGGCGGTGTGCGTGTAGATGGTGAGGTTGTGGATCGCACCTATATATATGAGCTGGGTTCTACTCATGTATGCCAGGCCGGCAAGAAGGCTTTTGCGCGTATTACGCTTAAATCCGAATAAAGCTGAAATTAAGGGTTGACGGCAGATTCTGGAAGTCTATAATTCGCCCCACTTCCGGCGCAGTCGAAACGGAAAACTCCTTGAGTTTCAATGAGTTAAGTAGGTTTCGAAGGTGTTGGGCTTCAGTTCATCGAAGCCCGGAAGGAGCAGGTAGAGCGGTGTTGTTTGGCTCTATCGGCGGTTCGATCTTCTCGGTCGAAAGTGGTGAAAAAGAGGTGTTGACAGCAGCGAGTAACGCTGTAGAATTCGCCTCCCGCTAACGAGAGATCGGAAGCGCAAGTGGTTGAAGTTGAAAAGGAAACTTTGAAAACTTCTTAAAATAACCGCTTGACAGATACACGGGGCGCTGTAGAATGCGCGCCTCGGTTGAGACGAAAGACTCAGCCAACCGCTCTTTAACAACTGAATCAAGCAATTCGTGTGGGTGCTTGTGGAGTCAGACTGCTAGTCAACAGATTATCAGCATCACAAGTTACTCCGCGAGAAATCAAAGATGTAACCAACGATTGCTGAGCCAAGTTTAGGGTTTTCTCAAAACCCAAAGATGTTTGAACTGAAGAGTTTGATCATGGCTCAGATTGAACGCTGGCGGCAGGCCTAACACATGCAAGTCGAGCGGTAGAGAGGTGCTTGCACCTCTTGAGAGCGGCGGACGGGTGAGTAATGCCTAGGAATCTGCCTGGTAGTGGGGGATAACGCTCGGAAACGGACGCTAATACCGCATACGTCCTACGGGAGAAAGCAGGGGACCTTCGGGCCTTGCGCTATCAGATGAGCCTAGGTCGGATTAGCTAGTTGGTGGGGTAATGGCTCACCAAGGCGACGATCCGTAACTGGTCTGAGAGGATGATCAGTCACACTGGAACTGAGACACGGTCCAGACTCCTACGGGAGGCAGCAGTGGGGAATATTGGACAATGGGCGAAAGCCTGATCCAGCCATGCCGCGTGTGTGAAGAAGGTCTTCGGATTGTAAAGCACTTTAAGTTGGGAGGAAGGGCATTAACCTAATACGTTAGTGTTTTGACGTTACCGACAGAATAAGCACCGGCTAACTCTGTGCCAGCAGCCGCGGTAATACAGAGGGTGCAAGCGTTAATCGGAATTACTGGGCGTAAAGCGCGCGTAGGTGGTTCGTTAAGTTGGATGTGAAAGCCCCGGGCTCAACCTGGGAACTGCATTCAAAACTGTCGAGCTAGAGTATGGTAGAGGGTGGTGGAATTTCCTGTGTAGCGGTGAAATGCGTAGATATAGGAAGGAACACCAGTGGCGAAGGCGACCACCTGGACTGATACTGACACTGAGGTGCGAAAGCGTGGGGAGCAAACAGGATTAGATACCCTGGTAGTCCACGCCGTAAACGATGTCAACTAGCCGTTGGGAGCCTTGAGCTCTTAGTGGCGCAGCTAACGCATTAAGTTGACCGCCTGGGGAGTACGGCCGCAAGGTTAAAACTCAAATGAATTGACGGGGGCCCGCACAAGCGGTGGAGCATGTGGTTTAATTCGAAGCAACGCGAAGAACCTTACCAGGCCTTGACATCCAATGAACTTTCCAGAGATGGATTGGTGCCTTCGGGAACATTGAGACAGGTGCTGCATGGCTGTCGTCAGCTCGTGTCGTGAGATGTTGGGTTAAGTCCCGTAACGAGCGCAACCCTTGTCCTTAGTTACCAGCACGTAATGGTGGGCACTCTAAGGAGACTGCCGGTGACAAACCGGAGGAAGGTGGGGATGACGTCAAGTCATCATGGCCCTTACGGCCTGGGCTACACACGTGCTACAATGGTCGGTACAGAGGGTTGCCAAGCCGCGAGGTGGAGCTAATCCCACAAAACCGATCGTAGTCCGGATCGCAGTCTGCAACTCGACTGCGTGAAGTCGGAATCGCTAGTAATCGCGAATCAGAATGTCGCGGTGAATACGTTCCCGGGCCTTGTACACACCGCCCGTCACACCATGGGAGTGGGTTGCACCAGAAGTAGCTAGTCTAACCTTCGGGAGGACGGTTACCACGGTGTGATTCATGACTGGGGTGAAGTCGTAACAAGGTAGCCGTAGGGGAACCTGCGGCTGGATCACCTCCTTAATCGACGACCGCAGCTGCTCCATGAGCTCCCACACGAATTGCTTGATTCATTGAAGAAGACGATAGAAGCAGCTTTAAGCTCCAAGCTGATAGCTCACAGCTAACAGTTACAAGCTCGAAATTGGGTCTGTAGCTCAGTTGGTTAGAGCGCACCCCTGATAAGGGTGAGGTCGGCAGTTCGAATCTGCCCAGACCCACCAATTTTGTTATGGGGCCATAGCTCAGCTGGGAGAGCGCCTGCCTTGCACGCAGGAGGTCAGCGGTTCGATCCCGCTTGGCTCCACCATAAACTGCTTCTGAAAGCTTAGAAATGAGCATTCCATCAAGGTGATGGTGAATGTTGATTTCTAGTCTTTTGATTAGATCGTTCTTTAAAAATTTGGGTATGTGATAGAAAGATAGACTGAACGTTACTTTCACTGGTAACGGATCAGGCTAAGGTAAAATTTGTGAGTTCTCTTAGTTGAGAAATTCGAATTTTCGGCGAATGTCGTCTTCACAGTATAACCAGATTGCTTGGGGTTATATGGTCAAGTGAAGAAGCGCATACGGTGGATGCCTTGGCAGTCAGAGGCGATGAAAGACGTGGTAGCCTGCGAAAAGCTTCGGGGAGTCGGCAAACAGACTTTGATCCGGAGATGTCTGAATGGGGGAACCCAGCCATCATAAGATGGTTATCTTGTACTGAATACATAGGTGCAAGAGGCGAACCAGGGGAACTGAAACATCTAAGTACCCTGAGGAAAAGAAATCAACCGAGATTCCCTTAGTAGTGGCGAGCGAACGGGGACTAGCCCTTAAGCTTCTTTGATTTTAGCGGAACGCTCTGGAAAGTGCGGCCATAGTGGGTGATAGCCCTGTACGCGAAAGGATCTTAGAAGTGAAATCGAGTAGGACGGAGCACGAGAAACTTTGTCTGAATATGGGGGGACCATCCTCCAAGGCTAAATACTACTGACTGACCGATAGTGAACTAGTACCGTGAGGGAAAGGCGAAAAGAACCCCGGAGAGGGGAGTGAAATAGATCCTGAAACCGTATGCGTACAAGCAGTGGGAGCCCACTTTGTTGGGTGACTGCGTACCTTTTGTATAATGGGTCAGCGACTTATTTTCAGTGGCGAGCTTAACCGAATAGGGGAGGCGTAGCGAAAGCGAGTCTTAATAGGGCGTCTAGTCGCTGGGAATAGACCCGAAACCGGGCGATCTATCCATGGGCAGGTTGAAGGTTGGGTAACACTAACTGGAGGACCGAACCGACTACCGTTGAAAAGTTAGCGGATGACCTGTGGATCGGAGTGAAAGGCTAATCAAGCTCGGAGATAGCTGGTTCTCCTCGAAAGCTATTTAGGTAGCGCCTCATGTATCACTGTAGGGGGTAGAGCACTGTTTCGGCTAGGGGGTCATCCCGACTTACCAAACCGATGCAAACTCCGAATACCTACAAGTGCCGAGCATGGGAGACACACGGCGGGTGCTAACGTCCGTCGTGAAAAGGGAAACAACCCAGACCGTCAGCTAAGGTCCCAAAGTTATGGTTAAGTGGGAAACGATGTGGGAAGGCTTAGACAGCTAGGAGGTTGGCTTAGAAGCAGCCACCCTTTAAAGAAAGCGTAATAGCTCACTAGTCGAGTCGGCCTGCGCGGAAGATGTAACGGGGCTCAAACCATACACCGAAGCTACGGGTATCACGTAAGTGATGCGGTAGAGGAGCGTTCTGTAAGCCTGTGAAGGTGAGTTGAGAAGCTTGCTGGAGGTATCAGAAGTGCGAATGCTGACATGAGTAACGACAATGGGTGTGAAAAACACCCACGCCGAAAGACCAAGGTTTCCTGCGCAACGTTAATCGACGCAGGGTTAGTCGGTCCCTAAGGCGAGGCTGAAAAGCGTAGTCGATGGAAAACAGGTTAATATTCCTGTACTTCTGGTTATTGCGATGGAGGGACGGAGAAGGCTAGGCCAGCTTGGCGTTGGTTGTCCAAGTTTAAGGTGGTAGGCTGGAATCTTAGGTAAATCCGGGATTCTAAGGCCGAGAGCTGATGACGAGTTACCCTCTGGGTGACGAAGTGGTTGATGCCATGCTTCCAAGAAAAGCTTCTAAGCTTCAGGTAACCAGGAACCGTACCCCAAACCGACACAGGTGGTTGGGTAGAGAATACCAAGGCGCTTGAGAGAACTCGGGTGAAGGAACTAGGCAAAATGGCACCGTAACTTCGGGAGAAGGTGCGCCGGTGAGGGTGAAGCACTTGCTGCGTAAGCCCACGCCGGTCGAAGATACCAGGCCGCTGCGACTGTTTATTAAAAACACAGCACTCTGCAAACACGAAAGTGGACGTATAGGGTGTGACGCCTGCCCGGTGCCGGAAGGTTAATTGATGGGGTTAGCTAACGCGAAGCTCTTGATCGAAGCCCCGGTAAACGGCGGCCGTAACTATAACGGTCCTAAGGTAGCGAAATTCCTTGTCGGGTAAGTTCCGACCTGCACGAATGGCGTAACGATGGCGGCGCTGTCTCCACCCGAGACTCAGTGAAATTGAAATCGCTGTGAAGATGCAGTGTATCCGCGGCTAGACGGAAAGACCCCGTGAACCTTTACTATAGCTTTGCACTGGACTTTGAATTTGCTTGTGTAGGATAGGTGGGAGGCTTTGAAGCGTGGACGCCAGTCTGCGTGGAGCCATCCTTGAAATACCACCCTGGCAACTTTGAGGTTCTAACTCAGGTCCGTTATCCGGATCGAGGACAGTGTATGGTGGGTAGTTTGACTGGGGCGGTCTCCTCCTAAAGAGTAACGGAGGAGTACGAAGGTGCGCTCAGACCGGTCGGAAATCGGTCGTAGAGTATAAAGGCAAAAGCGCGCTTGACTGCGAGACAGACACGTCGAGCAGGTACGAAAGTAGGTCTTAGTGATCCGGTGGTTCTGTATGGAAGGGCCATCGCTCAACGGATAAAAGGTACTCCGGGGATAACAGGCTGATACCGCCCAAGAGTTCATATCGACGGCGGTGTTTGGCACCTCGATGTCGGCTCATCACATCCTGGGGCTGAAGCCGGTCCCAAGGGTATGGCTGTTCGCCATTTAAAGTGGTACGCGAGCTGGGTTTAGAACGTCGTGAGACAGTTCGGTCCCTATCTGCCGTGGACGTTTGAGATTTGAGAGGGGCTGCTCCTAGTACGAGAGGACCGGAGTGGACGAACCTCTGGTGTTCCGGTTGTCACGCCAGTGGCATTGCCGGGTAGCTATGTTCGGGAAAGATAACCGCTGAAAGCATCTAAGCGGGAAACTTGCCTCAAGATGAGATCTCACTGGGACCTTGAGTCCCCTGAAGGGCCGTCGAAGACTACGACGTTGATAGGCAGGGTGTGTAAGCGCTGTGAGGCGTTGAGCTAACCTGTACTAATTGCCCGTGAGGCTTGACCATATAACACCCAAGCAATTTGCTGACTCGAAAGAGCACCAGATTGCGGTGTGTGAAGACGAAACGAACCGAAAGTTCGAATCTCACAAAACACCGAAAGCTGTCACATACCCAATTTGCTGAAGCGAGGCCGTCAGGCCACGATTCGGTACCCGAATTTCTTGACGACCATAGAGCATTGGAACCACCTGATCCCATCCCGAACTCAGCAGTGAAACGATGCATCGCCGATGGTAGTGTGGGGTTTCCCCATGTGAGAGTAGGTCATCGTCAAGATTAAATTCCGAAACCCCTATCTGCTGATGCAGGTAGGGGTTTTGTTTTGCCCGCAGGAAAGTCCTTTTCTGTTTCTATGCAACCGTCTTGCGCATGGCTATCATGCGGGCCTCATTATCAGGGCGCAGTCCGCATGCTCACGTTGCTAAAACTTCTGAAGGATGGCCGCTTTCATTCGGGGCAGGCACTGGGTGTTGCACTGGGTATCAGCCGCAGTGCTGTATGGAAGCAGCTGCAGCACTTGGAGGCGGATTTAGGATTGTCTGTGCATAAAGTTCGAGGTAGGGGGTATCAATTGGCGAAGCCCCTGTTGCTTTTGGATGCGGCAGAAATCCGCGCAAAAGGCCTTCCTGGATGGCCTGTCCATATATTTGACTCTATCGACTCCACTAACGCCGAGGCGCTGCGTTGCATTGAACGTGGCGGAGCAGCACCGTTCTTGGTTTTGGCCGAGCGACAGATAGCGGGGCGCGGTCGTCGTGGTCGTAAGTGGGTCAGTCCCTTTGCTGAAAATCTCTATCACAGCCTGGTGTTACGCATTGACGGCGGCATGCGACAAATTGAAGGTCTGAGTCTGGTTGTCGGGCTCGCTGTCATGCATGTCTTGCGCGACATGGGCATCGCGGGGGCAGGGCTGAAATGGCCCAATGATGTCCTGGTGGGTGAGAAAAAGATTGCCGGCATTCTGCTTGAATTGGTGGGAGATCCCGCAGATGTTTGCCATGTCGTCCTGGGCGTAGGGGTTAATGTGAACATGCAAGCAACTGATGAGGTCGATCAGCAGTGGACGTCCATGTGCCTTGAGACGGGCAGGGATTTCGATCGGAATGAGCTGGTGGCGCGATTGGGTGCGAAGCTACAGCAGTATCTGGAGCGCCATCATGCCTCGGGGTTTACTGCGATCCAGTCGGAATGGGAGCAGTACCATCTTTGGCAAGGCCGAGCTGTATCTCTGATTGCAGGTGTTAACAAAATTGACGGCATTGTGCTGGGCATTGATCACCAGGGTGCGCTGCGTTTGAAGGTAGATGGTGTGGAAAAGAACTTTAGCGGTGGTGAGCTCAGTTTGAGGTTGCGTGATGATTCTTGAGCTTGACTGCGGCAACAGCTTTATCAAATGGCGTGTTCTTCGTGCTGACGGGATAACGCCGGTCGAGGGGGGCGTGGTCAGCTCTGACGACGATCTGCTGGCGAGCCTGAATGACGGAGGGAAGTTCCAGCTCAAAAAGTGTCGTCTTGTTAGCGTCAGAACCTTGGCGGAGACGGACTCATTGGTCGCTTCGCTGGTCGACTTGTTCGGGGTGTCGGTGGTTCGTGCTGTGCCCGCCCGGGAAATGGCTGGTGTGAAGAACGGCTACGAGGATTACGAGCGGCTAGGCCTCGATCGGTGGCTGGCCTTGCTCGGCGGTTTTCATCTCGCTTCGGGGGCGTGCCTGGTCCTTGATTTTGGTACTGCGGTTACTGCTGATTTCGTGGCGGCGAATGGCGAGCATCTCGGCGGATTCATTTGTCCTGGCATGCCGCTAATGCGTAATCAATTGCGTACCCACACACGAAAAATTCGCTATGACGATATAGCGGCCGAGCGAGCCCATGAGAGTCTCGCTCCAGGTCGCGCGACTGTCGAGGCGGTTGAGCGCGGTTGCATGTTGATGCTCAGGGGGTTCGTCCTGACTCAGCTTGAGTTGGCGCGGCAATATTGGGGAAAGGAATTCGTGGTGTTTCTTACAGGGGGGGACGCCAATCTGGTTTCCGGGGTCGTTCCAGATGCCAGGGTGGTGCCTGACCTGGTTTTTGTTGGCTTGGCGATGGCCTGCCCTTTGTCTTGAGGTCTCTATGCGGTGGCTGTTTCTGTTATTGCTGGTTTTGAATGTCTTTTATTACATCTGGCATCAGCAGGAGGCTCCGCTTCGCGCCAAGGATGTCACGCCGCTGAGTTTGTATCGTGGTTCGCAACAGGATATCCATCTTTTGAGTGAAACGGCGGATGCCCTTGTCAGGCGCGATTCAGCCAAGTCCGGTGAGGTAGCCAAAACCTGTGTCTACCTGGGTGGTTTTTCCCGTCCGGAGCTGGCCAGGCAGTTGGAGCAGCGTTTGGCGGCTTCGAGTGTCCTGGGTCGTTTCGTGGCGTCGGGCTCACAGAGCGCTCCTGAGGGTGGTGGGTTCTGGGTTCAGGTTTCCCAGGAAAGCGCGGGAAAGGTGAATGAAACGCTGCTTCAAAACCTTTCTAAAGAATTCAATGAGTTAAAACATAAAATAATGCCGTGCGAGGGGGTTGCACCCGCAGGGTAGTTTGAATAGAATGGCGCCCGCTTCGCAGCGAAGACCTTTAAAGGTAAGCGGTACGAAGCGACGTCAACGCAGCTAACCTCAGGTTTTTAATGAGAAAATGCTTGACAGAAGGCTGGCATGATATAGAATGCCGGCTCGCTTAGGAGGGGTTCCCGAGCGGCCAAAGGGATCAGACTGTAAATCTGACGTCTACGACTTCGAAGGTTCGAATCCTTCCCCCTCCACCATTTTTAGCGTGAGCTGCAAGCTCCGCGGGTATAGTTTAGTGGTAGAACCTCAGCCTTCCAAGCTGATGATGCGGGTTCGATTCCCGCTACCCGCTCCAAGTTTGCAGGTTGTGCATAGTGTTTCGCTCTTGTAGCTCAGTTGGTAGAGCACACCCTTGGTAAGGGTGAGGTCAGCGGTTCAAATCCGCTCAAGAGCTCCATATAACAAGGCAGATATGCAAATATCTGCCTTTGTTTTAATGGCTTGTGTGACTCGCTAAATTCTTCTCCTAGGGGTGATTTCGATGGCTAAGGAAAAGTTCGAACGTAATAAGCCGCACGTCAACGTCGGTACCATTGGTCACGTTGACCACGGTAAAACCACGCTGACCGCTGCTCTGACCCGCGTCTGCTCCGAAGTTTTCGGTTCGGCCAAGGTTGACTTCGACAAGATCGACAGCGCCCCGGAAGAGAAAGCTCGCGGTATCACCATCAACACCGCTCACGTTGAATACGATTCGGCCGTGCGTCACTACGCACACGTTGACTGCCCAGGTCACGCCGACTATGTAAAAAACATGATCACCGGTGCTGCCCAGATGGATGGCGCGATCCTGGTTTGCTCGGCCGCTGATGGTCCGATGCCGCAAACCCGTGAGCACATCCTGCTGTCCCGTCAGGTAGGCGTTCCGTACATCGTTGTCTTCCTGAACAAGGCTGACATGGTTGACGACGCTGAGCTGCTGGAACTGGTTGAGATGGAAGTGCGCGACCTGCTGAGCACTTACGACTTCCCAGGTGATGACACTCCAATCATCATCGGTTCGGCTCTGATGGCTCTGAACGGCCAAGATGACAACGAAATGGGCACCACTGCTGTCAAGAAGCTGGTGGAAACTCTGGATAGCTACATTCCAGAGCCAGAGCGTGCTATCGACAAGCCGTTCCTGATGCCAATCGAAGACGTGTTCTCGATCTCCGGTCGCGGTACTGTTGTAACTGGTCGTGTTGAGCGTGGCATCGTTCGTATCCAGGAAGAAGTTGAGATTGTCGGTCTGCGTGACACTCAGAAAACGACTTGCACTGGCGTTGAAATGTTCCGCAAGCTGCTCGATGAAGGTCGTGCTGGCGAGAACTGCGGCGTACTGCTGCGCGGCACCAAGCGTGACGACGTTGAGCGTGGCCAGGTTCTGGTCAAGCCAGGCACCGTCAAGCCGCACACCAAGTTCACTGCAGAAGTCTACGTTCTGAGCAAGGAAGAAGGCGGTCGTCATACTCCGTTCTTCAAGGGCTACCGTCCACAGTTCTACTTCCGTACAACTGACGTGACTGGTAACTGCGAGCTGCCAGAAGGCGTTGAAATGGTAATGCCAGGTGACAACATTCAGATGACTGTTACCTTGATCAAGACCATCGCGATGGAAGACGGTCTGCGTTTCGCTATCCGTGAAGGCGGTCGTACCGTTGGCGCTGGCGTCGTAGCCAAAGTCATCGAGTAAACAGTTGTAATGTCTTTTTCGGGCCGGCATAATGGTCGGCCTGATTTTGTTTTAGGTCAGTAGCTCAATTGGCAGAGCGACGGTCTCCAAAACCGTAGGTTGGGGGTTCGATTCCCTCCTGACCTGCCAGATTCACTCGGTGTGTCTGGCTTTCTTTTCACAGGATCTTCATAGATGACTCCTAAAGCTGAAGCTCAAGGCTCTCGCTTCGATCTGCTCAAGTGGCTAGTGGTAGTCGCTTTGGTGGTTATTGGCGTTGTTGGCAATCAGTATTATTCTGCTTCGCCGATCCTGTACCGCGTACTTGCATTGCTCGCCATTGCTGCTGTAGCTGCCTTTGTAGGCCTGCAGACAGCCAAGGGCAAGTCTTTCTTTGTACTCGCTAAGGAAGCTCGCACCGAGATTCGTAAAGTCGTATGGCCGACTCGCCAAGAAACCACGCAGACCACGTTGATCGTTGTGGCTGTTGTTCTGGTAATGGCGTTGCTGTTGTGGGGGCTTGATTCCCTGCTCGGCTGGCTTGTTTCCTTGATTGTTGGCTAAGGGTGTCCCGTGGCTAAGCGTTGGTACGTTGTGCATGCTTACTCGGGTTACGAGAAGCATGTCATGCGCTCGCTGGTAGAGCGCGTAAAGCTGGCTGGCATGGAAGATGGCTTCGGCGAGATTCTGGTCCCCACTGAAGAAGTGGTTGAGATGCGCAATGGCCAGAAGCGCAAAAGTGAACGTAAGTTCTTTCCGGGCTACGTGCTGGTACAGATGGACATGAACGAAGGGACTTGGCACTTGGTCAAGGATACCCCTCGGGTGATGGGCTTCATTGGCGGTACCGCCGACAAGCCTGCGCCAATCACGGATAAAGAGGCAGAAGCGATTCTGCGTCGTGTCGCTGATGGTAGCGACAAGCCGAAGCCGAAAACGCTGTTTGAGCCGGGTGAAGTTGTACGTGTCACCGATGGTCCATTCGCTGATTTCAATGGCACGGTTGAAGAAGTTAACTACGAAAAGAGCCGGATCCAAGTGGCAGTGCTCATTTTCGGTCGCTCTACTCCGGTAGAGCTAGAGTTCAGTCAGGTCGAAAAGGTCTGATTGAACAGGCATCCCAACCCCGCAGCCCTAGGCTGTGGGGTTTTGTCGTCACTGGGATAAACGCGCAAGTAACCGGGGAGCCTTTCGAGGCGTTCGAACCCGTAATTGGAGTGCCTCATGGCCAAGAAAATTACCGCTTACATCAAGCTGCAAGTGAAGGCCGCTCAGGCTAACCCAAGCCCACCTGTTGGTCCTGCCCTGGGTCAGCACGGCGTGAACATCATGGAATTCTGCAAGGCCTTCAACGCCCGTACTCAGGGTCTTGAGCCAGGTCTGCCGACTCCAGTGATCATCACTGTCTACAGCGACCGTAGCTTCACTTTCGAAACAAAAAGCACCCCGGCTTCGGTTCTGCTGAAGAAGGCTGCAGGTTTGACCAGCGGTTCCGCTCGTCCAAACACCGTTAAGGTTGGCACCGTTACCCGTGCTCAGCTGGAAGAAATCGCGAAAACCAAAAACGCGGATCTGACTGCAGCTGATATGGATGCAGCCGTGCGTACTATCGCCGGTTCTGCTCGTAGCATGGGCCTTAACGTGGAGGGTGTGTAATGGCTAAGCTGACCAAGCGTCAAAAGGCTATCGCCGGCAAAATCGAAGCAGGCAAGGCCTACAACTTTGTAGACGCCGCCGCTCTGCTGGCTGAGCTGTCGACTGTCAAGTTCAGCGAGTCGTTCGACGTTGCTGTAAACCTGGGCGTTGACCCACGTAAATCCGACCAGGTCGTTCGTAGCGCTACCGTGCTGCCACACGGCACTGGCAAGACCGTTCGTGTTGCCGTGTTCACCCAGGGCCCAGCAGCTGAAGCTGCTCTGGCCGCTGGCGCTGATCGCGTAGGCATGGACGACCTGGCTGCTGAAATGAAGGGCGGCGACCTGAACTATGACGTAGTGATCGCATCCCCGGATGCCATGCGTGTTGTAGGTCAGTTGGGTCAGATCCTCGGTCCACGTGGTCTGATGCCTAACCCTAAAGTCGGCACCGTAACGCCAGACGTAGCCACCGCGGTTAAAAACGCCAAGGCTGGTCAGGTTCGTTATCGCACCGACAAAAACGGCATCATCCACACTTCCGTTGGCAAGATCGGCTTCGACGCCGTCAAGCTGAAGGAAAACGTTGAAGCCCTGATCGCTGATCTGAAGCGTATCAAGCCAGCTTCTTCGAAAGGTATCTACGTCAAGCGCGTTACCCTGAGCACCACTATGGGCCCAGGTCTGGTCATCGATCAGAGCTCGCTCGACGCGTAAGACTCAGGTTGGCACGAGCAATCGCGCCAACCACAAAATTGGGGTCCCTGCCTGGCGGGGGCTGTCCAAGACCGTAGGCGACGCAAGTCTTAAACCACAAGCCTACGCAGATGGTGCTCCCGGTTCCTTACCGAATCAGACACCAAAACGACATTCGGTTTCGATCGAATGAAACGGTAACAAGCAGGAGTTAAACCCGTGGCAATTAATCTCGAAGACAAGAAGGCCATCGTCGCTGAAGTCAACGAGGCTGCCAAAGTCGCTCTGTCCGCTGTCGTGGCTGATGCCCGTGGCGTAACAGTAGGCGCAATGACCGGACTCCGTAAAGAGGCCCGTGAAGCTGGCGTTTACGTACGTGTCGTACGTAACACCCTGCTCAAGCGCGCTGTTGCTGACACTGAATACAGTGTTCTCAACGACGTGTTCACCGGCCCGACCCTGATCGCGTTCTCCAAAGATCATCCAGGCGCTGCTGCCCGTTTGTTCAAGGAATTCGCCAAGGGTCAGGACAAGTTCGAGATCAAGGCAGCTGCGTTCGAGGGCAAGTTCCTCGCAGCTAATCAGATCGATGTACTGGCAACACTGCCGACCCGCGACGAAGCCATTTCGCAGCTGATGAGCGTGATTCAAGGCGCCACCAGCAAGCTGGCTCGTACCCTGGCTGCAGTTCGCGAGCAAAAAGAAGCTGCCGCAGCCTAAGGCTGAGCACTTTCTCTCGCGCTTTTTTGTTTATTTCGATGGCCGCGTAGGCCGTCCCCCAATTCAGGAAATACAGTAATGTCTATCTCCCAAGACGATATCCTCAACGCCGTAGCTGAAATGTCGGTTCTGCAGGTTGTTGAGCTGATCAAAGCTTTCGAAGAAAAATTCGGCGTTTCCGCTGCCGCTGCTTCCGCTGGTCCAGCTGCTGCTGCCGCCGTTGTTGAAGAGCAAACCGAATTCAACGTCATGCTGACCGAAGCTGGCGAGAAGAAAGTAAACGTGATCAAGGCAGTACGTGAACTGACCGGTCTGGGCCTGAAAGAAGCCAAGGCTGTAGTTGACGGCGCTCCTGCCATGGTTCTGGAAGCTGTATCGAAAGACGCAGCTGACAAAGCCAAGGCCACTCTGGAAGAAGCAGGCGCTAAAGTCGAGCTGAAGTAAGCATCGACTTTGCGTCTCCAGCCCGAGCGTTAAGCGACAGGCTGATGGCTGGTGGCTCTTGCCACCGGCCTTTTTCCGTTATTGGCAGCCGACTGGGTCGGTGCTGATCGCGAGCTGTAACCACCCGATGTGGTGGCGCAAACCATGGGGTTTGCACGATTTTCTGGCTGCTCCCGTCGGGAGGGGCCAAACAAGCAGGTGACCAAGCTGGGGAACGCTGATGGCTTACTCATATACTGAGAAAAAACGTATCCGCAAGGACTTTAGCAAGTTGCCGGACGTCATGGATGTGCCGTACCTCCTGGCCATCCAGCTGGATTCGTATCGTGAATTCTTGCAAGCGGGAGCGACTAAAGATCAGTTCCGCGACGTGGGCCTGCATGCGGCCTTCAAATCCGTTTTCCCGATCATCAGCTACTCCGGCAATGCTGCGCTGGAGTACGTCGGTTATCGCCTGGGCGAACCGGCATTTGATGTCAAAGAATGCGTATTGCGCGGTGTGACTTACGCCGTACCTTTGCGGGTAAAAGTGCGCCTGATCATTTTCGACAAAGAATCGTCGAACAAAGCGATCAAGGACATCAAAGAGCAAGAAGTCTACATGGGTGAAATCCCCCTGATGACTGAAAACGGTACCTTCGTAATCAACGGTACCGAGCGTGTAATCGTTTCCCAGCTGCACCGTTCTCCGGGCGTGTTCTTCGACCACGACCGTGGCAAGACGCACAGCTCCGGCAAACTGCTTTATTCCGCGCGCATCATTCCTTACCGCGGTTCGTGGTTGGACTTCGAGTTCGACCCGAAAGACTGCGTGTTCGTGCGTATCGACCGTCGTCGCAAGCTACCTGCATCGGTACTGCTGCGTGCGCTCGGCTATACCACTGAAGAAGTGCTGGACGCGTTCTACACCACCAACGTTTTCCACGTGCAAGGTGAAAACCTCAGCCTGGAACTGGTGCCTCAGCGCCTGCGCGGTGAAATCGCTGTCCTCGATATCCAGGATGACAAAGGCAAGGTTATTGTCGAGCAGGGTCGTCGTATCACCGCTCGCCACATCAACCAGCTGGAAAAAGCCGGGATCAAAGAGCTGCAAGTGCCTCTGGACTACGTCCTGGGTCGCACCACGGCCAAGGTCATCGTGCATCCGGCCACCGGCGAAATCCTGGCAGAGTGCAACACCGAGCTGAACACCGAGATCCTGGCAAAAATCGCCAAGGCCCAGGTCGTTCGCATCGAGACGCTGTACACCAACGACATCGACTGCGGTCCGTTCATCTCCGACACGCTGAAGATCGACTCCACCGGCAACCAGCTGGAAGCCCTGGTCGAGATCTATCGCATGATGCGTCCTGGCGAGCCGCCAACCAAGGATGCCGCCGAGACTCTGTTCAACAACCTGTTCTTCAGCCCTGAGCGCTATGACCTGTCTGCGGTCGGCCGGATGAAGTTCAACCGTCGTATCGGTCGTACCGAGATCGAAGGTTCGGGCGTACTGAACAAGGACGACATCGTTGCGGTCCTCAAGACCCTGGTCGACATCCGTAACGGCAAGGGCATCGTCGATGACATCGACCACCTGGGTAACCGTCGTGTTCGCTGCGTAGGCGAAATGGCCGAGAACCAGTTCCGTGTTGGCCTGGTGCGCGTAGAGCGTGCGGTCAAGGAACGCCTGTCGATGGCTGAAAGCGAAGGCCTGATGCCGCAAGACCTGATCAACGCCAAGCCTGTTGCTGCGGCGGTGAAGGAGTTCTTCGGTTCGAGCCAGCTGTCCCAGTTCATGGACCAGAACAACCCGCTGTCCGAGATCACCCACAAGCGTCGTGTCTCCGCACTCGGCCCAGGCGGTTTGACTCGTGAGCGTGCAGGCTTCGAAGTTCGTGACGTACACCCGACGCACTACGGTCGTGTATGCCCGATCGAAACGCCGGAAGGTCCGAACATCGGTCTGATCAACTCCCTGGCTGCCTATGCGCGCACCAACCAGTACGGCTTCCTCGAAAGCCCGTACCGCGTGGTGAAAGATGCCCTGGTCACCGACGAGATCGTGTTCCTGTCCGCCATCGAAGAAGCTGATCACGTGATCGCCCAGGCTTCGGCCACGATGAACGACAAGAAAGTTCTGATCGACGAGCTGGTAGCGGTTCGTCACTTGAACGAGTTCACCGTCAAGGCGCCGGAAGACGTCACCTTGATGGACGTATCGCCGAAGCAGGTAGTGTCGGTTGCAGCGTCGCTGATCCCGTTCCTAGAGCACGACGACGCCAACCGTGCGTTGATGGGTTCGAACATGCAGCGTCAAGCTGTACCCACCCTGCGTGCCGATAAGCCGCTGGTCGGTACCGGCATGGAGCGTAACGTAGCCCGTGACTCCGGCGTTTGCGTCGTGGCTCGTCGTGGCGGCGTGATCGACTCCGTCGACGCCAGCCGTATCGTGGTTCGTGTTGCCGATGACGAAGTTGAAACTGGCGAAGCCGGTGTCGACATCTACAACCTGACCAAATACACCCGCTCCAACCAGAACACCTGCATCAACCAGCGTCCGCTGGTGAGCAAGGGTGATCGGGTTCAGCGCAGCGACATCATGGCCGACGGTCCGTCCACCGATATGGGTGAATTGGCGTTGGGCCAGAACATGCGCATCGCGTTCATGGCATGGAACGGCTTCAACTTCGAAGACTCCATCTGCCTGTCCGAGCGTGTGGTCCAGGAAGACCGCTTCACCACGATCCACATCCAGGAACTGACCTGTGTGGCCCGTGACACCAAGCTTGGCCCAGAGGAAATCACTGCGGACATCCCGAACGTGGGTGAAGCCGCACTGAACAAGCTGGACGAAGCCGGTATCGTTTATGTAGGTGCCGAAGTAGGCGCAGGCGACATCCTGGTGGGCAAGGTCACTCCGAAAGGCGAGACCCAGCTGACTCCGGAAGAAAAACTGCTGCGTGCCATCTTCGGTGAAAAAGCCAGCGACGTTAAAGACACCTCCCTGCGCGTGCCTACCGGCACCAAGGGTACCGTCATCGACGTACAGGTCTTCACCCGCGACGGCGTTGAGCGTGATGCTCGTGCACTGTCCATCGAGAAGACTCAGCTCGACGAGATCCGCAAGGATCTGAACGAAGAGTTCCGTATCGTCGAAGGCGCGACTTTCGAGCGTCTGCGCTCCGCCCTGGTAGGCCACAAGGCTGAAGGCGGCGCCGGCCTGAAGAAAGGTCAGGAAATCACCGATGAAGTCCTCGACGGTCTTGAGCACGGCCAGTGGTTCAAGCTGCGCATGGCTGAAGATGCTCTGAACGAGCAGCTCGAGAAGGCCCAGGCCTACATCGTTGATCGCCGCCGTCTGCTGGACGACAAGTTCGAAGACAAGAAGCGCAAACTGCAGCAGGGCGATGACCTGGCTCCAGGCGTGCTGAAAATCGTCAAGGTTTACCTGGCAATCCGTCGCCGCATCCAGCCGGGCGACAAGATGGCCGGTCGTCACGGTAACAAGGGTGTGGTCTCCGTGATCATGCCGGTTGAAGACATGCCGCACGATGCCAATGGCACCCCGGTCGATGTGGTCCTCAACCCGTTGGGCGTACCTTCGCGTATGAACGTTGGTCAGATCCTTGAAACCCACCTGGGCCTCGCGGCCAAGGGCTTGGGCGAGAAGATCAACCGTATGATCGAAGAGCAGCGCAAGGTCGCTGACCTGCGTAAGTTCCTGCACGAGATCTACAACGAGATCGGCGGTCGCAACGAAGAGCTGGACACCTTCTCCGACCAGGAAATCCTGGATCTGGCGAAGAACCTGCGCGGCGGCGTTCCAATGGCTACTCCGGTGTTCGACGGTGCCAAGGAAAGCGAAATCAAGGCCATGCTGAAGCTGGCAGACCTGCCGGAAAGCGGCCAGATGCAGCTGTTCGACGGCCGTACCGGCAACAAGTTCGAGCGCCCGGTTACCGTTGGCTACATGTACATGCTGAAGCTGAACCACTTGGTAGACGACAAGATGCACGCTCGTTCTACCGGTTCTTACAGCCTGGTTACCCAGCAGCCGCTGGGTGGTAAGGCGCAGTTCGGTGGTCAGCGTTTCGGGGAGATGGAGGTCTGGGCACTGGAAGCGTACGGTGCTGCATACACTCTGCAAGAAATGCTCACAGTGAAGTCGGACGATGTGAACGGCCGGACCAAGATGTACAAAAACATCGTGGACGGCGATCACCGTATGGAGCCGGGCATGCCCGAGTCTTTCAACGTGTTGATCAAGGAAATTCGTTCCCTCGGCATCGATATCGATCTGGAAACCGAATAACACGTGACGCGAATCGAGAGCGGGGCTGTTTTGCCCGCTCTCTGCTCCGCCAGGAGGAAAGGCCTTGAAAGACCTACTGAATTTGCTGAAAAACCAGGGTCAAGTCGAAGAGTTCGACGCCATCCGTATTGGATTGGCCTCGCCTGAGATGATCCGTTCGTGGTCGTTCGGTGAAGTTAAAAAGCCGGAAACCATCAACTACCGTACGTTCAAACCTGAGCGTGACGGCCTGTTCTGCGCCAAGATCTTTGGCCCGGTCAAGGATTACGAGTGCCTGTGCGGTAAGTACAAGCGCTTGAAGCACCGCGGTGTGATCTGCGAGAAGTGCGGCGTTGAAGTCGCGCTGGCAAAAGTTCGTCGTGAGCGCATGGCGCACATCGAGCTGGCCTCGCCGGTTGCCCACATCTGGTTCCTGAAATCGCTGCCGTCCCGTATCGGCTTGCTGATGGACATGACCCTGCGTGATATCGAACGTGTTCTCTACTTCGAGAGCTATGTCGTTATCGATCCAGGCATGACCACCCTTGAAAAAGGTCAGCTGCTCAACGACGAACAATACTTCGAAGCGCTGGAAGAGTTCGGTGACGATTTCGATGCCCGTATGGGTGCCGAAGCTGTCCGCGAACTGCTGCACGCTATCGACCTGGAGCACGAGATTGGCCGTCTGCGCGAAGAAATTCCGCAAACCAATTCCGAAACCAAGATCAAGAAGCTGTCCAAGCGTCTGAAGTTGATGGAAGCCTTCCAGGGTTCCGGCAACCTGCCAGAGTGGATGGTGCTGACCGTTCTGCCGGTTCTGCCGCCAGACCTGCGTCCACTGGTTCCGCTCGATGGCGGTCGTTTCGCGACTTCCGACCTCAACGATCTGTATCGTCGAGTGATCAACCGTAACAACCGCTTGAAGCGCCTGCTCGATCTGTCCGCTCCGGACATCATCGTGCGCAACGAAAAGCGTATGTTGCAGGAAGCGGTCGACGCACTGCTCGACAACGGTCGTCGTGGCCGCGCTATTACCGGTTCCAACAAGCGTCCTCTGAAATCCCTGGCTGACATGATCAAGGGTAAACAGGGTCGTTTCCGTCAGAACTTGCTCGGTAAGCGTGTTGACTACTCCGGTCGTTCGGTAATTACCGTAGGCCCGACCCTGCGTCTGCACCAGTGCGGTCTGCCTAAGAAAATGGCCCTGGAGCTGTTCAAGCCGTTCATTTTCGGCAAGCTGGAAATGCGTGGTCTGGCGACCACCATCAAAGCAGCCAAGAAAATGGTCGAGCGCGAGCTGCCAGAGGTCTGGGACGTTCTCGCTGAAGTGATTCGCGAACACCCAGTGCTGCTCAACCGTGCACCGACCCTTCACCGTCTGGGTATCCAGGCGTTTGAACCGGTACTGATCGAAGGTAAGGCTATCCAGCTGCACCCGCTGGTCTGTGCTGCGTACAACGCCGACTTCGACGGCGACCAAATGGCCGTGCACGTGCCGCTGACGCTGGAAGCCCAGCTCGAAGCGCGCGCGTTGATGATGTCGACCAACAACATCCTGTCGCCAGCCAACGGTGAGCCAATCATCGTTCCGTCGCAGGACGTTGTATTGGGTCTGTACTACATGACGCGTGAAGCGATCAACGCCAAGGGCGAAGGTCGTGTGTTCGCGGATCTGCAGGAAGTTGACCGTGTGTTCCGTGCCGGCGAAGCCGCACTGCACGCCAAGGTCAAGGTGCGGATCAACGAAACCGTGAACGATCGTGACGGCGGCAGCGTGACCAACACTCGTATCGTCGACACCACCGTCGGCCGTGCGCTGTTGTTCCAGGTTGTGCCAAAAGGCTTGTCCTTCGACGTCGTCAACCTGCCGATGAAGAAAAAGGCGATCTCCAAGCTGATCAACCAGTGCTACCGCGTGGTTGGTCTGAAAGAGACCGTGATCTTCGCTGACCAGTTGATGTACACCGGTTTTGCCTATTCGACCATTTCCGGCGTTTCCATCGGCGTTAACGACTTCGTTATCCCGGATGAAAAAGCCCGCATCATCGGTGCTGCCACCGAAGAAGTGAAAGAGATCGAAAGTCAGTACGCCTCCGGCCTGGTAACCCAGGGCGAGAAGTACAACAAGGTGATCGACCTCTGGTCCAAGGCGAACGACGAAGTTTCCAAGGCGATGATGGCCAACCTCTCGAAAGAGAAAGTCATCGACCGTCACGGCAACGAAGTCGACCAGGAATCCTTCAACTCGATGTACATGATGGCCGACTCGGGCGCACGGGGTTCTGCTGCGCAGATCCGTCAGCTCGCCGGTATGCGTGGCCTGATGGCCAAGCCGGACGGTTCCATCATCGAGACCCCGATTACCGCGAACTTCCGTGAAGGCTTGAGCGTACTCCAGTACTTCATCTCTACTCACGGTGCTCGTAAGGGTCTTGCGGATACCGCGTTGAAAACGGCGAACTCCGGTTACCTGACTCGTCGTCTGGTAGACGTTGCCCAGGATCTGGTCGTGACCGAGATCGATTGCGGCACCGAACATGGCCTGGTCATGACGCCGCACATTGAAGGCGGTGACGTAGTAGAGCCATTGGGTGAGCGCGTATTGGGTCGTGTCATCGCCCGTGACGTATTCAAGCCGGGTACCGAGGACGTCATCGTTCCTGCTGGCACCCTGGTTGACGAGAAGTGGGTCGAGTTCATCGAACTCAACAGCATCGACGAAGTGATCGTACGTTCGCCGATCAGCTGCGAAACCCGCTACGGCATCTGCGCCAAGTGCTACGGTCGCGACCTGGCTCGCGGTCACCAGGTGAACATCGGTGAAGCGGTCGGCGTTATCGCTGCCCAGTCCATCGGTGAGCCGGGTACCCAGCTGACGATGCGTACGTTCCACATCGGTGGTGCGGCAAGCCGGACCTCCGCGGCCGACAGCGTCCAGGTGAAGAATGGCGGTACCGTCCGTCTGCACAACCTCAAGCACGTAGAGCGTGTCGACGGTCACCTGGTGGCTGTGTCCCGTTCCGGTGAGCTGGCCATCGCTGATGACTTCGGTCGTGAGCGTGAGCGTTACAAGCTGCCGTACGGTGCTGTGATTTCGGTGAAGGAAGGCGACAAGGTCGACGCTGGTGCCATCGTGGCCAAGTGGGATCCGCACACTCACCCGATCGTCACCGAGATGAAAGGTACCGTGACCTACGTGGGCATGGAAGAAGGCATCACGATCAAGCGTCAGACCGACGAATTGACCGGTATGACCAACATTGAAGTACTCGACGCAAAAGATCGTCCAGCTGCCGGCAAGGACATCCGTCCTGCTGTGAAGATGGTCGACGACAACGGCAAGGATCTGTTGCTGCCAGGCACTGACGTAATCGCTCAGTACTTCCTGCCAGCCAACGCCCTGGTCGGTGTTGCGGACGGTGCGCGGATCGCGATCGGTGACGTAATCGCTCGTATCCCGCAGGAAACTTCGAAAACCCGCGACATCACCGGTGGTCTGCCGCGTGTTGCCGACTTGTTCGAAGCCCGTCGTCCGAAAGAAGCCTCGATTCTGGCTGAAGTCAGCGGCACCATCGCGTTCGGTAAAGAGACCAAGGGCAAGCGCCGTCTGGTCATTACTCCGAACGACGGTAGCGATCCGTACGAAGAGCTGATTCCGAAGTGGCGTCACCTGAACGTCTTCGAAGGCGAACAGGTAAACCGCGGCGAAGTTATCTCGGACGGCCCGAGCGATCCACACGACATCCTGCGTCTGCTGGGTGTGAGTGCGCTGGCTAAGTACATCGTGAACGAGATCCAGGACGTTTACCGTCTGCAAGGCGTGAAGATCAACGACAAGCACATCGAGACCATCCTGCGTCAGATGCTGCGTAAGGTCGAGATCGCTGAATCCGGCGACTCGAGTTTCATCAAGGGCGACCAGATGGAACTGACTCACGTACTGGTGGAAAACGAGCGTCTGGCGACCGAAGACAAGTTCGTCTCCAAGTTCACTCGCGTGCTGCTGGGTATCACCAAGGCATCGTTGTCCACCGAATCGTTCATCTCGGCGGCTTCCTTCCAGGAAACCACCCGCGTACTGACCGAAGCGGCGGTAACCGGCAAGCGCGATTACCTGCGCGGCCTGAAAGAAAACGTGGTCGTGGGTCGTCTGATCCCGGCCGGTACCGGCTTGGCCTATCACAGCGAGCGCAAGCGTCGCCGTGATGCTGACAAACCGTTGCGCGTAAGCGCCAGTGAAGTGGAAGCTGCACTGACCGAAGCGCTGAACTCGAGTGGTAACTGAGTTCTGCGGTAATTGAGTGCCTGGCCCTGGTCGCCCCGTTCGGCGGATCGAGACAAATTGTCGAGATCCGGCGGGCGGGGAGGTCGGGGCCTTGCCTTGACTGGGGGCAAGATCCTCTTTAGACTCTTGATCCCCTAAATTTGGCGGGAATTCGTTCCTGCCATTTTGCTTTTCTTGTAAGACAATAGCGTCGCAAGACAACAGTGGAGCTAGTAGATGGCAACTATCAACCAGCTGGTACGTCAGCCGCGTAAGCGTATCGTCGAGAAATCCGACGTGCCTGCGCTGCAGAACTGCCCGCAACGTCGTGGCGTATGCACCCGTGTGTATACCACCACGCCGAAAAAACCTAACTCGGCACTGCGTAAAGTATGCCGTGTGCGTCTGACCAACGGTTTCGAGGTTTCCTCGTACATCGGCGGTGAAGGCCACAACCTGCAAGAGCACAGCGTGGTCCTGATCCGCGGCGGTCGTGTAAAAGACTTGCCAGGTGTTCGTTACCACACCGTTCGCGGCTCTTTGGATACTTCCGGCGTTAAAGGTCGTAACCAAGGTCGTTCGAAGTACGGTACCAAGCGTCCGAAATAATCGGCCGTTTTGCAGTTTTTAATTTTATTGAGTCGATAAGAGTAAGGTCGGGCACGCACCTGCTGTCCCGGGCTAACCTGAAGACCGTTTGAGGGCTTATCAATGCCAAGACGTCGCGTAGCAGCCAAACGTGAGATTCTGGACGATCCGAAATACGGAAGCCAGATTCTCGCCAAGTTCATGAACCACGTAATGGAAAGCGGCAAGAAAGCCGTGGCCGAGCGTATCGTTTATGGCGCACTGGACAAAGTTAAGGAACGCAAGAACAGCGATCCCCTGGAAATCTTCGAGAAAGCTCTCGACGCCATCGCTCCGCTGGTCGAAGTGAAGTCGCGCCGTGTAGGCGGTGCTACTTACCAGGTTCCGGTCGAAGTTCGTCCGTCCCGTCGTAACGCCCTGGCAATGCGCTGGCTGGTAGACTTCGCTCGCAAGCGCGGTGAGAAGTCCATGGCCCTGCGTTTGGCTGGTGAACTGTTGGACGCTGCTGAAGGTAAAGGTGCTGCAGTTAAGAAGCGTGAAGACGTGCACCGTATGGCTGAAGCCAACAAGGCTTTCTCGCACTACCGCTTCTAATTTTAGCGTCACTCAATTTGCGAGGGCTTTATGGCTCGTACTACACCGATTAACCGCTACCGTAACATCGGTATCGTTGCTCACGTGGATGCTGGTAAAACCACCACCACCGAGCGCGTCCTTTTTTACACCGGCAAAAGTCACAAAATGGGCGAGGTGCATGATGGCGCCGCGACCACAGACTGGATGGTGCAGGAGCAGGAGCGTGGTATTACCATTACTTCTGCTGCTATCACCGCCTTCTGGAAAGGTTCCGAGAAGCAGTACCCGCACGAGCACCGCTTCAACGTTATCGATACCCCAGGCCACGTAGACTTCACCATTGAAGTTGAGCGTTCCCTGCGTGTGCTCGACGGCGCTGTCGTTGTGTTCTGTGGTACTTCGGGTGTTGAGCCTCAGTCGGAAACCGTATGGCGTCAGGCCAACAAATACGGCGTTCCACGTCTTGTTTACGTAAACAAGATGGACCGTGCTGGTGCCAACTTCCTGCGCGTGATCGCTCAGATCAAGCAGCGTCTGGGTCACACTCCGGTGCCGATCCAGTTGGCTATCGGTTCCGAAGACAACTTCCAGGGTCAGATCGATCTGATCAACATGCAAGCTGTCTACTGGAACGATTCCGACAAGGGCATGGTTCCTGTTCGCAAGGACATTCCTGCTGAATTGCTGGAAGAAGCCGAGAAGTGGCGCGGCAACATGGTTGAGGCTGCGGCCGAAGCCAATGAAGAGCTGATGAACAAGTACCTTGAGGGTGAAGAACTCACCAACGAGGAAATCAAGGCCGCTCTGCGTCAGCGTACCATCGCTGGTGAGATCGTTCTGGCTGTTTGCGGTTCTTCCTTCAAGAACAAGGGTGTTCCCCTGGTTCTCGACGCCGTTATCGACTTCCTGCCTGCTCCAACCGACATTCCTGCTATCAAGGGTTCCAACCCGGATAACGAGGAAGAGGAAATGGAGCGTCACGCAAGTGATGACGAGCCTTTCGCGGCTTTGGCGTTCAAGATCGCTACCGACCCATTCGTGGGTACCTTGACCTTTGTTCGAGTTTACTCGGGCGTGTTGGCCTCCGGCGACGGCGTGATCAACTCGGTAAAAGGCAAGAAAGAGCGCGTGGGTCGTATGGTGCAGATGCACGCAAACGCCCGTGAAGAAATCAAGGAAGTACGCGCTGGCGACATCGCGGCCTTGATCGGCATGAAGGACGTCACCACCGGTGAAACCTTGTGCAACGCTGACAAGCCAATCATCCTGGTTCGCATGGACTTCCCGGAGCCGGTTATTTCGGTCGCCGTTGAGCCTAAGACCAAGGACGACCAGGAAAAAATGGGTATCGCTCTGGGCAAGCTTGCTCAGGAAGACCCGTCTTTCCGCGTCAAGACTGATGAAGAGACTGGTCAAACGATCATCTCCGGCATGGGCGAGTTGCACCTGGACATCCTGGTTGACCGGATGCGCCGTGAGTTCAACGTCGAAGCCAACATCGGTAAGCCTCAGGTTTCCTATCGTGAGCGCATCACGAAGAACTGTGAAATCGAAGGCAAGTTCGTTCGCCAGTCCGGCGGTCGTGGCCAGTTCGGTCACTGCTGGATTCGTTTTGCACCGGCTGACGAAGGTCAGGAAGGTCTGCAATTCGTGAACGAAGTCGTAGGTGGTGTGGTTCCTAAGGAATACA
Source organism: Pseudomonas sp. Z1-12 (assembly GCF_051132015.1). Taxonomy (NCBI): domain Bacteria; kingdom Pseudomonadati; phylum Pseudomonadota; class Gammaproteobacteria; order Pseudomonadales; family Pseudomonadaceae; genus Pseudomonas; species Pseudomonas sp. Z1-12. Next base: position 6,074,863 of record NZ_CP071647.1, on the reverse strand, counting down.
TCCCGGCGATCCAGAAGGGTATCGAAGAGCAGATGAAGAACGGCGTTGTTGCCGGTTATCCGCTGATCGGCCTGAAGGCAACTGTGTTTGATGGTTCTTACCACGACGTCGACTCCAACGAGATGGCGTTCAAGGTGGCTGCTTCCATGGCAACCAAGCAACTGGCCCAGAAGGGCGGTGGTGAGTTGCTCGAGCCGATCATGGCAGTAGAAGTCGTTACGCCTGAAGACTACATGGGTGATGTCATGGGCGACCTTAACCGTCGTCGTGGCATGATTCTGGGTATGGAAGATACGGTTTCCGGCAAGGTCATTCGTGCCGAGGTTCCGTTGGGTGAAATGTTCGGTTACGCGACCGACGTTCGTTCCATGTCTCAGGGTCGCGCAAGCTACTCTATGGAATTCAAAAAATACAATACAGCTCCGTCGCACATCGTCGAGACTGTTACTAAAAAGCAAGGCTGATTCAGCCCTTTAGGCAAGGAGTTAATTGTCGTGGCTAAAGAAAAATTTGATCGTTCCCTACCGCACGTCAACGTTGGCACCATTGGTCACGTTGACCACGGTAAAACCACTCTGACTGCTGCTCTGACTCGCGTCTGCTCCGAAGTTTTCGGTTCGGCCGTTGTTGCTTTCGACAAAATCGACAGCGCTCCGGAAGAAAAGGCTCGTGGTATCACCATCAACACCGCGCACGTTGAGTACAACTCTTCGATTCGTCACTACGCTCACGTTGACTGCCCAGGTCACGCTGACTACGTGAAGAACATGATCACCGGTGCTGCCCAGATGGACGGCGCGATCCTGGTTTGCTCGGCCGCTGATGGTCCGATGCCGCAAACCCGTGAGCACATCCTGCTGTCCCGTCAGGTAGGCGTTCCGTACATCGTTGTCTTCCTGAACAAGGCTGACATGGTTGACGACGCTGAGCTGCTGGAACTGGTTGAGATGGAAGTGCGCGACCTGCTGAGCACTTACGACTTCCCAGGTGATGACACTCCAATCATCATCGGTTCGGCTCTGATGGCTCTGAACGGCCAGGACGACAACGAAATGGGTACCACCGCTGTCAAGCGTCTGGTAGAAACTCTGGACAGCTACATCCCAGAGCCAGTTCGTGTTATCGACAAGCCGTTCCTGATGCCAATCGAAGACGTATTCTCGATCTCCGGTCGCGGTACTGTTGTGACTGGTCGTATCGAGCGCGGTATCGTCAAGGTTCAGGATCCACTGGAAATCGTAGGTCTGCGTGACACCACCGTCACCACCTGCACCGGTGTTGAAATGTTCCGTAAGCTGCTCGACGAAGGTCGTGCTGGCGAGAACTGCGGCGTTCTGCTGCGTGGTACCAAGCGTGACGACGTTGAGCGTGGCCAGGTTCTGGTTAAGCCGGGTTCGGTCAAGCCGCACACCAAGTTCGAAGCTGAAGTGTACGTTCTGAGCAAAGAAGAAGGCGGTCGTCACACTCCGTTCTTCAAAGGCTACCGTCCACAGTTCTACTTCCGGACCACTGACGTGACCGGTAACTGCGAACTGCCGGAAGGCGTTGAAATGGTAATGCCAGGCGACAACATCAAAATGGTTGTCACCCTGATCAAGACCATCGCAATGGAAGACGGTCTGCGTTTCGCTATCCGTGAAGGCGGTCGTACCGTCGGCGCTGGCGTCGTAGCCAAAATCATCGAGTAAGCTCTTTTTGAGTCAGCTTCGATGAGTTGAGAAAGCCCCCGCCCAGCGGGGGCTTTTTTATTGGGTTGACACCTATATGGGGCGTCTATAGAATTGCGCCTCCTTTTAACGGGCGTATTGCGCTCGGTGGGAATAGCAGCCGGAGTCTGAAATCCAATGCAAAATCAGCAAATCCGTATCAGGTTGAAGGCTTTTGACCATCGCCTGATCGACCAATCCACCCAGGAAATCGTGGAAACCGCGAAACGTACTGGTGCTCAAGTGCGTGGTCCAATTCCACTGCCTACCCGTAAAGAGCGGTTCACCGTTCTGGTCTCCCCGCACGTCAACAAAGACGCGCGTGACCAGTACGAGATCCGTACTCATAAGCGCGTTCTGGACATCGTCCAGCCAACGGATAAAACCGTTGATGCACTTATGAAGCTCGATCTTGCGGCCGGTGTGGAAGTGCAGATCAGCCTCGGCTAAGACTCGGTCTTAGTCGTGTAACGCTCTGAAATGGGCGGCCATAGCGGGTGAAAGCCCCGTACACTCATGAGGTTTACAACATGACTATTGGTGTAGTCGGTCGTAAATGCGGTATGACCCGTATTTTCACCGAAGAAGGTGTCTCCATTCCGGTCACGGTCATTGAGATCGAGCCGAATCGCGTCACCCAGTTCAAAACTGAAGAGACCGATGGCTATCGTGCAGTGCAAGTCACTGTCGGCGAGCGTCGCGCTTCGCGTGTAACAGCAGCTCAGGCTGGCCACTTCGCCAAGGCGAACGTTGCCGCTGGTCGTACCGTAATGGAATTCCGCCTTGAAGAAGGCGAGTACCAGGCCGGCGATCTGATCAACGCTGAAATCTTCGCCGCTGGTCAACTGGTTGATGTAACCGGTCAGTCCAAGGGTAAAGGCTTCCAGGGTACGATCAAGCGTTGGAACTTCCGCGGGCAAGATAACACCCACGGTAACTCCGTATCCCACCGCGTTCCAGGCTCTATCGGCCAGTGCCAGACTCCTGGTCGTGTATTCAAGGGCAAAAAAATGTCCGGTCATATGGGCGCTGAGCGCGTGACCGTGCAGTCCCTCGAAGTAGTGCGCGTGGACGCTGAACGCAATCTGTTGTTGGTCAAGGGCGCTGTTCCTGGCGCTACTGGCGGCAACTTGGTTGTACGTCCAGCAGCCAAGGCTCGCGGTTAAGGGGAAGCTGACATGCAATTAAATGTAAATGACGCTCAAGCGATCGAAGTTTCCGAACTGACATTTGGCGGCGAATTCAACGAGACGCTGGTTCACCAAGCAGTCGTGGCCTACATGGCTGGCGGCCGTCAAGGTAGCAAGCAGCAAAAGACCCGTTCCGACGTTTCTGGTGGCGGTAAGCGCCCATGGCGTCAGAAAGGTACTGGCCGTGCTCGTGCCGGTACTATCCGTAGCCCAATCTGGCGTGGCGGCGGTACCACTTTCGCAGCTCGTCCTCAGGATCACTCCCAAAAGCTGAACAAGAAGATGTATCGCGCAGCAATGCGTTCCATCCTTGCTGAGCTGGTGCGTACTGATCGTCTGGTCGTGGTTCAGGACTTCGCTGTTGAAGCACCGAAAACCAAAGATCTGCTGAACAAGCTGAACGGCATGGGCCTGACTGACGTCCTGATCGTGTCTGACGCTGTTGATCAGAACCTGTACCTGGCTGCTCGCAACCTGCCGCACGTCGATGTTCGTGACGTTCAAGGTTCCGATCCGGTCAGTCTGATCGCATACGACAAGGTGTTGATCACCGTGTCGGCCGTGAAGAAATTCGAGGAGCTGCTGGGATGAACCAGGAACGCGTATTTAAAGTTCTGCTTGGCCCGCACGTTTCCGAGAAGGCTACGGTTCTGGCAGACAAGAAAGGCCAGTTCGTTTTCAAGGTTGCGACTGACGCAACCAAGCTGGAAATCAAGAAGGCCGTCGAAAGCCTGTTCAGCGTGAAAGTAGAGCGCGTGACTACCCTGAACGTACTGGGTAAAAGCAAGCGCACTGCTCGCGGTCTGGGCAAGCGTAATGACTGGAAGAAGGCAGTTATCTCCCTTCAGCCAGGCCAAGATCTCGATTTCAGCAGCAGTGCTGAGTAAGGAAGGGGTGCATCATGGCAATCGTTAAATGCAAACCGACTTCCCCTGGCCGCCGTTTTGTGGTCAAGGTGGTCAACCAGGAGCTGCATAAAGGCGCTCCTCACGCACCGCTGCTCGAGAAAAAATCGAAGTCTGGTGGTCGTAACAACAATGGCCGTATTACCACGCGTCACATCGGTGGTGGTCATAAGCAGCATTATCGTCTGGTCGACTTCCGTCGCAACGACAAGGATGGCATCGCTGCCACCGTCGAGCGTATCGAATACGATCCAAACCGTACTGCTCACATCGCTCTGCTGCTGTACGCAGATGGCGAGCGTCGCTACATCATCGCCCCTAAAGGCGTGAGCGCTGGCGACCAGCTGATCGCAGGTGCCCTGGCACCGATCAAGCCGGGCAACGCTCTGCAACTGCGTAACATTCCAGTTGGTAGCACCGTACACGGCATCGAATTGAAGCCAGGTAAAGGCGCACAGATCGCTCGTTCCGCTGGTGCTTCGGCTCAGCTGATCGCTCGTGAAGGTGTCTACGTGACCCTGCGTCTGCGTTCTGGTGAGATGCGTAAAGTACTGGCTGAATGCCGTGCGACCCTGGGCGAAGTCTCGAACTCCGAGCACAGCCTGCGTTCGTTGGGTAAAGCTGGTGCCAAGCGCTGGCGTGGCGTTCGCCCAACCGTTCGTGGTGTTGCCATGAACCCGGTTGACCACCCACATGGTGGTGGTGAAGGTCGTACCTCTGGTGGTCGTCATCCGGTATCGCCATGGGGCTTCCCGACTAAGGGCGCGAAGACTCGTGGTAATAAGCGTACCGACAAAATGATCGTCCGTCGTCGCAAGTAAATAGAGGGATACGACAGTGCCACGTTCTCTGAAAAAAGGTCCTTTTATTGATCTTCACCTACTGAAGAAGATCGAAGTGGCGGCGGAAAAGAACGATCGCAAACCAGTTAAGACCTGGTCGCGTCGTTCGATGATCCTGCCACAAATGGTCGGTCTGACCATCGCAGTACACAACGGTCGTCAACACGTCCCAGTTCTCGTTAACGAAGACATGGTCGGCCACAAACTGGGCGAGTTCGCCGGTACCCGCACTTATCGTGGGCACGTGGCAGACAAGAAAGCCAAGCGTTAAGGGGTTAGGAAATGGAAGTAGCCGCTAAGTTGTCGGGCGCTCGAATCTCCGCCCAGAAAGCCCGCTTGGTCGCCGACCAGATCCGCGGGAAGAAGGTGGGCGAAGCGCTCAACCTGTTGGCTTTCAGCAGTAAGAAAGCCGCCGAGATCATGAAGAAAGTGCTGGAGTCGGCCGTAGCCAACGCCGAGCATAACGAAGGCGCAGACGTTGATGACCTGAAGGTCAGCACCGTTTTCGTCAACGAAGGGCGTTCGCTGAAGCGCATCATGCCACGTGCCAAAGGCCGTGCTGATCGCATCGTCAAGCGGTCTTGCCATATCACTGTCAAGGTTGCTGACAAGTAACGGAGTCGAAGAGATGGGTCAGAAAGTACATCCCATTGGCATTCGCCTGGGAATCGTCAAGGAGCACACCTCCGTCTGGTACGCAGACGGTCGGACTTATGCGGACTACTTGTTCGCTGATCTGAAGGTGCGTGAGTATCTCCAAGACAAACTAAAAAGCGCGTCCGTAAGCCGTATCGATATCCATCGTCCGGCGCAGACTGCACGTATCACCATCCACACCGCTCGTCCAGGTATCGTTATCGGGAAGAAAGGTGAAGATGTTGAGAAGCTGCGTCAGGACCTGACCAAGCAAATGGGTGTGCCTGTGCACATCAATATCGAAGAGATCCGCAAGCCGGAGCTCGACGGTATGCTGGTTGCGCAGAGCGTAGCTCAGCAGCTGGAGCGTCGCGTCATGTTCCGTCGCGCTATGAAGCGCGCTGTACAGAACGCAATGCGCATTGGTGCCAAAGGCATCAAAATCCAAGTGAGCGGTCGTCTCGGCGGTGCTGAAATCGCACGTACTGAATGGTATCGCGAAGGTCGTGTGCCACTGCACACCCTGCGTGCCGACATCGACTATGCCAACTACGAAGCTCACACCACTTACGGTGTGATCGGTGTAAAGGTTTGGATCTTCAAAGGCGAAGTAATTGGTGGTCGCCAAGAAGAACTGAAACCACAAGCACCAGCGCCTCGTAAAAAAGCTGCTAAGTAAGGGGTACGCCAAATGTTGCAACCAAAGCGTACGAAGTTCCGCAAGCAGATGACCGGCCACAACCGTGGCCTGGCATTGCGCGGTAGCAAAGTCAGCTTCGGCGAGTTCGCGCTGAAGTCTGTTGCTCGTGGTCGTCTCACCGCTCGTCAGATCGAGTCAGCGCGTCGTGCTCTGACCCGTCACGTAAAACGTGGCGGCAAGATCTGGATCCGTGTATTCCCGGACAAGCCTGTCACCAAGAAGCCACTCGAAGTTCGGATGGGTAAAGGTAAGGGTAACGTGGAGTACTGGGTTGCCCAGATTCAGCCAGGCAAAGTCCTGTATGAAATCGAGGGTGTTTCTGAAGAGCTGGCGCGTGAGGCTTTCGCCCTGGCTGCTGCAAAGCTGCCGCTCGCCACCTCCTTTGTTAAACGGACGGTGATGTGATGAAAGCGAATGAACTTCGTGAAAAATCAGCACAGCAGCTGAACGAGCAACTGCTCGGCCTGCTGCGCGACCAGTTCAATCTGCGTATGCAGAAAGCAACTGGCCAGTTGGGGCAGTCTCATCTGCTCTCGCAAGTTAAGCGTGACATCGCTCGCGTGAAAACTGTGCTCAACCAGCAGGCAGGTAAGTAATCATGGCTGAAGCCGAAAAAACTGTCCGTACGCTGACTGGCCGTGTTGTCAGCGACAAGATGGACAAAACCATCACCGTTCTGATCGAGCGTCGCGTTAAGCACCCGATCTACGGTAAATACGTTAAGCGTTCGACTAAGCTGCACGCGCACGACGAAACCAATCAGTGCCACATCGGCGACAAAGTCACTATTCGTGAAACTCGTCCTTTGGCCAAGACCAAGTCTTGGGCGCTGGTTGATGTTCTCGAACGCGCTGTGGAAGTCTAAGGACTAGGGGTCGGAGAAATTATATGATTCAGACTCAATCCATGCTCGATGTGGCCGATAACAGCGGCGCTCGCCGTGTTATGTGCATCAAGGTGCTGGGTGGCTCCCATCGTCGTTACGCTGGTATCGGTGACATCATCAAAGTTACCGTCAAGGAAGCAATTCCTCGCGGTAAGGTGAAAAAAGGCCAAGTGATGACTGCTGTTGTAGTCCGCACTCGCCATGGTGTTCGTCGTGCTGACGGCTCCATCATCCGCTTTGATGGCAACGCTGCTGTTCTGTTGAACAACAAGCAAGAGCCGATCGGCACCCGTATCTTTGGGCCAGTGACCCGTGAGCTTCGTACCGAGAAGTTCATGAAGATCGTCTCGCTCGCCCCAGAAGTGCTGTAAGGAGATCCGACATGCAAAAGATTCGTCGTGACGACGAGATCATCGTGATCGCCGGCAAAGACAAAGGTAAGCGCGGTAAGGTGCTGAAGGTTCTTGCTGACAACCGTCTGGTTGTGGGTGGTCTGAACCTGGTCAAGCGTCATACCAAGCCTAACCCGATGTCGGGCGTACAGGGCGGTATCGTCGAGAAAGAAGCGCCACTGCACGCTTCCAACGTCGCCATCTTCAACGGCGAAACCAACAAGGCTGACCGCGTTGGTTTCAAAGTAGAAGACGGTAAGAAAATTCGTGTCTTCAAGTCGACCCAAAAAGCGGTTGATGCTTGAACACTGCTAGGTAGAAGACCATGGCACGACTAAAAGAGATTTACCGGAAGGAAATCGCACCGAAACTTAAGGAAGAACTTAAGCTTTCGAACGTGATGGAAGTTCCGCGCGTTACCAAAATCACCCTGAACATGGGTCTGGGCGAAGCGATCGGCGACAAAAAAGTCATCGAGCACGCTGTTGCTGACCTGGAAAAGATCACCGGCCAGAAAGTCGTCGTGACCTACGCTCGGAAATCCATCGCTGGCTTTAAAGTCCGTGAAGGTTGGCCGATCGGCGTCAAAGTGACCCTGCGCCGTGAGCGTATGTACGAGTTCCTGGATCGTCTGCTGTCGATCTCCCTGCCTCGGGTTCGCGACTTCCGCGGCCTGAATGCCAAGTCCTTCGATGGTCGTGGCAACTACAGCATGGGCGTTAAAGAGCAGATCATTTTCCCGGAAATCGATTACGACAAGATCGACGCTCTCCGCGGTCTGGACATTACCCTGACCACCACTGCTCGGACGGATGACGAAGGTCGCGCACTGCTGCGCGCTTTCAAATTCCCGTTCCGCAACTGATTGGAGTAGGAAAATGGCCAAGAAGAGCATGAAGAACCGTGAGCTGAAGCGTCAGCTCACCGTTGCCAAGTACGCCACCAAGCGTGCAGCGCTGAAAGCTATCATCGTTGATCTGAACGCAAGTCCAGAAGCGCGTTGGGAAGCTACCGTAGCCCTGCAGAAGCAGCCACGTGACGCAAGCGCCTCGCGCATGCGTAACCGCTGCCGCCTGACTGGTCGTCCGCACGGCGTGTACCGCAAGTTCGGCCTTGGCCGTAACATGTTGCGTCAAGCTGCAATGCGTGGTGACGTTCCAGGCCTGGTTAAAGCCAGCTGGTAAGCACTGTCAAAGTCACGGCGTTCGAGGTCGCAAGATCCTGACCGCCGGTGACCTTGAACTTGAATCAAGCCCCTATTGGGGCTTGATTCATTTGTGGGGTGTGTCTAGAATACCCGGCTCGCCTGAGCCCGTGTTTTTATTGCACGGATGCGCTCGGCGACACGTACTAGCCGAAAGGCTAATTTTTTGTGTATTAGGAGCGTCTAGCCCATGAGTATGCAGGACCCGTTAGCGGACATGCTAACTCGTATCCGTAATGCCCAGATGGCTGAAAAGTCCGTCGTAAGCATGCCATCTTCCACGTTGAAGGTAGCTGTTGCCAAAGTCCTGAAGGACGAAGGTTACATTGCGGGTTATCAGATCAGCAGCGAAATCAAGCCTCTGCTGTCCATCGAGCTGAAGTACTTCGAAGGCCGTCCGGTCATCGAGGAAGTGAAGCGCGTTAGTCGTCCAGGCCTGCGTCAGTACAAGTCCGTCGATGATCTGCCAAAAGTTCGTGGCGGTCTCGGTGTGTCTATCGTCTCCACCAACAAGGGTGTGATGACGGATCGTGCTGCGCGCGCTGCCGGTGTCGGCGGCGAAGTTCTTTGCACTGTGTTCTAAGGGGGGATAAGCATGTCACGCGTCGCTAAGAACCCCGTTAAGCTGCCAGCCGGTGTCGAAGTCAAATTCGCAGGCCAACAGCTTTCGGTGAAGGGTGCCAAGGGCACTCTGCAACTGAACATCCATTCGTCCGTCGAGATCGTTGAAGAAGCTGGTGAGCTGCGTTTCGCTGCTCGCAATGGCGATCAACAGACTCGCGCAATGGCTGGTACCACTCGTGCGTTGGTAAACAACATGGTCCAAGGCGTAAGCCAAGGCTTCGAGCGCAAGCTCCAGCTGGTCGGTGTTGGTTACAAAGCGCAAGCAAAAGGCACAGTGCTGAACCTGGCTCTTGGCTTCTCGCATCCAGTGGATTATGAACTGCCGGAAGGCATCACCGCTGAGACTCCTAGCCAGACCGATATCCTGATCAAGGGCATCGACAAGCAGCTGGTAGGTCAAGTGGCCGCCGAGATCCGCGACTTCCGTCCACCAGAGCCGTACAAAGGCAAAGGTGTGCGCTACGCGGACGAAGTCGTCCGTCGTAAAGAAGCCAAGAAGAAGTAGGGCATAGCAAATGACCGACAAAAAAGTTACTCGACTGCGTCGCGCTCGCAAAGCACGCCTGAAAATGCACGAACTCGAAGTCGTGCGTCTCTGCGTGTTCCGCTCGTCGCAGCACATCTACGCCCAGGTCATTTCGGCCGACGGCAACAAAGTCCTGGCAAGTGCCTCGACTTTGGATAAAGAACTGCGTGATGGCGCCACTGGCAACATCGACGCGGCCACTAAGGTTGGCCAGCTGGTCGCTACGCGTGCTAAAGCCGCTGGCGTCTCGCAGGTGGCTTTCGACCGCTCTGGCTTCAAGTACCACGGCCGCGTCAAGGCGCTGGCTGATGCTGCTCGTGAAGCTGGGCTGGAGTTCTAAGTTATGTCAAATAACGACCAAAAGCGCGACGAAGGCTACATCGAGAAGCTGGTTCAAGTTAACCGCGTAGCCAAAACCGTTAAAGGCGGCCGTATCTTCACTTTCACTGCGTTGACCGTAGTGGGTGATGGTAAAGGCCGTGTTGGCTTCGGCCGTGGCAAGTCGCGTGAAGTGCCTGCTGCGATCCAGAAGGCAATGGAAGCTGCTCGCCGCAACATGATCCAGGTTGATCTGAACGGCACCACTCTGCAGTACGCAATGAAGTCCGCCCATGGCGCTTCGAAGGTGTACATGCAGCCTGCTTCTGAAGGTACCGGTATCATCGCTGGCGGCGCTATGCGTGCTGTCCTCGAAGTTGCTGGCGTTCAGAACGTTCTGGCCAAGTGCTACGGCTCGACTAACCCAGTAAACGTGGTTCACGCCACTTTCAAGGGTTTGAAAGCAATGCAGTCTCCTGAATCCATTGCCGCCAAGCGTGGCAAAAGCGTCAAGGAGATCTTCTGATCATGGCTACCGTAAAAGTTACGCTGATCAAAAGCATGACCGGCCGCATCCCTAACCACAAACTGTGCGTTAAGGGTCTGGGTCTGCGTCGCATCGGTCACACTGTAGAAGTCCTGGATACTCCCGAGAATCGCGGGATGATCAACAAGGCTTACTACATGCTGCGTGTCGAGGGTTAATCGATGAAACTCAATGATCTGAGTCCAGCGCCGGGTTCCCGTCGCGAAAAGCATCGTCCGGGCCGTGGTATCGGTAGTGGTTTGGGCAAGACCGGTGGCCGTGGCCACAAAGGTCAGACCTCCCGCTCCGGTGGCACCATTGCTCCAGGCTTTGAAGGCGGTCAACAGCCGCTGCATCGTCGCCTGCCGAAGTTCGGTTTCGTTTCCCTGAAAGCCATGGACCGCGCAGAAGTGCGTCTGTCCGAGCTGGCCAAAGTGGACGGCGACATCGTCACCGTGCAGTCCCTGAAGGATGCCAACGTGATCAACCAGAACGTTCAGCGTGTGAAAATCATGCTGTCGGGCGAAGTTGCTCGTGCTGTCACCATCGGAAAGGGAATCGGCGCCACCAAAGGTGCGCGTGCGGCTATCGAAGCAGCTGGCGGCAAGTTCGAGGAATAAATGGCTAAGCAAGGTGCTCTCTCTGCGCTCGGCAAAGGCGGTATGTCTGAACTCTGGGCTCGTCTGCGTTTTCTGTTCCTGGCGATTATCGTCTACCGAATAGGCGCACACATCCCGGTTCCAGGTATCAACCCGGACCGACTCGCGGACCTGTTTCGACAGAATGAGGGGACCATTCTTAGCTTGTTCAACATGTTTTCCGGCGGCGCGCTGGAGCGGATGAGCATCTTTGCACTGGGGATCATGCCGTACATTTCGGCATCGATCATCATGCAGCTGATGTCCGCTGTCAGCCCGCAGTTGGAGCAGTTGAAGAAGGAAGGTGAAGCTGGCCGTCGCAAGATCAGCCAGTACACCCGCTACCTCACTGTCGTCCTCGCTCTCGTCCAGGCCGTTGGCATGTCCATCGGCTTGGCGGGGCAGGGCGTAGCGTTCACTGGTGACTTTGGCTTCCATTTCGTTGCGGTAACCACTTTTGTGGCGGGCGCGATGTTCATGATGTGGCTGGGTGAGCAGATTACTGAGCGTGGTGTTGGCAACGGTATCTCGATGTTGATCTTCGCAGGTATCGTCGCCGGTCTTCCGAGAGCGATCGGGCAGTCTTTCGAGTCTGCGCGTCAGGGTGATATCAACATCTTCGCCCTGGTTGCCATCGGTTTGCTGGCAGTAGCGATTATCGGTTTCGTGGTGTTCATTGAGCGTGGCCAGCGTCGTATTGCTGTTCACTACGCCAAGCGTCAGCAGGGCCGCAAGGTGTTTGCTGCGCAGACCAGCCACTTGCCGTTGAAGGTGAACATGGCCGGCGTTATCCCGGCTATTTTCGCGAGCAGCATCTTGCTGTTCCCGGCTTCGTTGGGTGCCTGGTTCGGCCAGTCTGAAGGTATGGGCTGGTTGCAGGACATCTCGCAGTCGATCGCTCCTGGTCAGCCGTTGAATATTCTGCTGTTTAGTGCAGGGATTATTTTCTTCTGCTTCTTCTATACGGCGTTGATGTTCAATCCGAAAGACGTAGCGGAAAACCTGAAGAAGTCCGGTGCCTTTATTCCGGGCATCCGTCCAGGTGAGCAGTCGGCGCGCTACATTGATGGCGTTCTGACTCGTTTGACCTTGTTCGGTGCTCTTTACATGACGGCCGTCTGCTTGCTTCCCCAGTTTCTGGTGGTTGCGGCAAACGTACCGTTCTACCTTGGCGGGACCTCGTTGCTGATCGTGGTCGTGGTTGTGATGGACTTCATGTCCCAAGTACAATCGCACCTCGTTTCGCACCAGTACGAATCCCTGATGAAGAAAGCCAACCTGAAGGGCTACGGCAGCGGCATGTTGCGCTGAGTAGCGTCCATAAGGTTCGAGGAGTTGGTGATGAAAGTTCGTGCATCGGTGAAAAAGCTGTGCCGTAACTGCAAGATTATTCGCCGCGAAGGTGTTGTTCGGGTAATTTGCAGCGCGGAACCGCGTCACAAACAGCGCCAAGGCTGAGTGTGATTGTGCTTTAAGCCCGGCAGCTAGTGCGCTGCCGGGTTGATTATTTGTTATTACAGCGATATTATCTCGCGCCCTATTTCTTGGCTTCCGGGGCGTAGGTAGCTGTCAATTGGAGTCCCACTGAATGGCCCGTATTGCAGGCGTCAACATTCCAGATAACAAGCATACTGTTATCTCGCTGACCTACATCTATGGTGTTGGTCGCACTACTGCACAGAAAATTTGTGCGGTGGCTGGGGTCAACCCAGCGGCAAAGATCAAAGATCTGAGCGACGAGCAGATCGAACAGCTGCGTGGCGAAGTGGCGAAGTTCACCACTGAAGGTGACCTGCGTCGCGAAATCAACATGAAAATCAAGCGCTTGATGGACCTCGGTTGCTATCGCGGTCTGCGTCATCGTCGTGGTCTGCCAGTACGCGGTCAGCGTACCAAGACCAACGCGCGTACCCGTAAAGGTCCGCGTAAGCCGATCCGCAAGTAATCGCCCCAGCGAATCGACAGGAATTTAATCATGGCAAAACCTGCTGCTCGTCCTCGTAAAAAAGTTAAAAAGACAGTGGTTGATGGCATCGCCCACATCCATGCTTCTTTTAACAACACCATCGTGACCATTACCGACCGTCAAGGTAACGCTCTTTCCTGGGCTACCTCCGGTGGTTCGGGTTTCCGCGGTTCCCGCAAGTCCACCCCGTTCGCTGCTCAAGTAGCTGCTGAGCGTGCTGGTCAAGCTGCGCTGGAATACGGCCTGAAAAACCTCGACGTCAACGTCAAGGGTCCAGGTCCAGGTCGTGAATCCGCAGTCCGCGCTTTGAACGGCTGTGGCTACAAGATCGCCAGCATCACCGACGTGACGCCAATCCCGCACAACGGGTGCCGTCCGCCGAAGAAGCGCCGCGTGTAATCCAGGAGATTGTAAAGAATGGCTCGTTACATTGGTCCAAAATGCAAACTCGCTCGTCGCGAAGGCACCGATCTTTTTCTGAAGAGCGGCGTGCGCGCGATCGAATCGAAGTGCAACATTGAAGCAGCACCTGGTATCCACGGCCAACGCCGCGGTCGCCAGTCCGACTACGGCACCCAACTGCGTGAAAAGCAGAAGGTCCGTCGTATCTACGGCGTTCTCGAGCGTCAATTCAGCGGCTACTACAAAGAAGCAGCTGGCAAGAAAGGCGCAACCGGCGAAAACCTGTTGCAACTGCTCGAATGCCGTCTGGACAACGTTGTATACCGTATGGGTTTCGGTTCTACTCGTGCCGAATCCCGTCAGCTGGTATCGCACAAGTCGATCAGCGTTAACGGTCAGACCGTAAACGTTCCGTCCTACCAGGTTCGTGCTGGTGACGTGGTTGCTGTTCGCGAGAAAGCAAAGAACCAACTTCGCATTGTCCAAGCTCTCGATCTGTGTGCCCAACGTGGCCGCGTAGAATGGGTAGAAGTAGACACTGAGAAGAAGTCGGGCGTTTTCAAGAACGTTCCTGCTCGCAGTGATCTGTCCGCCGACATCAACGAAAGCCTGATTGTCGAGCTCTACTCCAAGTAAGGGCTAGAAAATAGGTGCATCCATGCAGATTTCGGTAAATGAGTTCCTGACACCCCGCCATATTGATGTGCAGGTTGTCAGTCCAACCCGCGCCAAGATCACGCTCGAGCCTCTCGAGCGTGGTTTCGGCCACACCCTGGGCAACGCGCTGCGCCGCATCCTGTTGTCCTCAATGCCCGGCTGTGCAGTAGTCGAGGCCGAGATTGACGGTGTGCTCCACGAGTACAGCGCCATCGAAGGTGTACAGGAAGACGTAATTGAAATCCTGTTGAACCTTAAAGGTCTGGCTATCAAGCTGCACGGTCGTGACGAAGTTACGCTGACCTTGTCGAAGAAGGGTTCGGGGGTGGTTACCGCTGCCGATATTCAGCTGGATCATGATGTCGAGATCGTTAACCCCGATCACGTAATCGCTAACCTGGCGTCTAACGGCGCCCTGAACATGAAGCTCACCGTAGCTCGTGGTCGTGGTTATGAACCGGCAGACTCGCGTCAGAGCGATGAAGACGAAAGCCGCAGCATCGGTCGCTTGCAGCTTGACTCTTCGTTCAGCCCGGTTCGCCGTATCGCATACGTGGTGGAAAACGCCCGTGTCGAACAGCGTACCAACCTGGACAAGCTGGTTATTGATCTGGAAACCAACGGTACCCTGGATCCTGAAGAGGCTATCCGCCGCGCTGCAACCATCCTGCAACAGCAGTTGGCTGCGTTCGTCGACCTCAAGGGTGACAGTGAGCCAGTGGTTGTCGAGCAGGAAGACGAGATCGATCCGATCCTGCTTCGCCCGGTTGACGATCTGGAACTGACTGTACGTTCGGCTAACTGCCTTAAGGCGGAAAACATCTACTACATCGGCGACCTGATTCAGCGTACCGAAGTAGAGCTGTTGAAGACTCCGAACCTTGGCAAGAAATCCTTGACTGAAATCAAGGACGTTCTGGCCTCCCGCGGTCTGTCCCTCGGCATGCGCCTCGACAACTGGCCGCCTGCAAGTCTTAAGAAGGACGACAAGGCGACTGCCTGATCGTCGTAATCACCGAACGTTGTGTTTGGTAAGGAATGAACCATGCGTCATCGTAAAAGTGGTCGTCACCTGAGCCGCACCAGCTCGCACCGCAAGGCCATGTTCCAAAACATGGCGGTGTCGCTGTTCGAGCACGAGCTGATCAAAACTACACTGCCGAAAGCCAAAGAACTGCGTCGCGTTGCTGAGCCGCTGATCACTCTGGCCAAGACAGATAGCCTGGCTAACCGCCGTCTGGCTTTCGACCGTACTCGTTCGAAAGCTATCGTTGGTAAGCTCTTCAACGACCTGGGCAAGCGTTACGCTACCCGTGAGGGTGGCTACCTGCGCATCCTCAAGTGCGGTTTCCGCGCTGGCGACAACGCGCCTATGGCGTACGTCGAGTTGGTTGATCGTGCTACCAGCGGTGAAGCTGTATCCGCTGAGTAAGTCGGCAACATACAAAAAACCGGGCCTTGTGCCCGGTTTTTTGTTGCCTGGAGAAAAGCCGGTTGGCCGTTTCGCCTGGCTTGGCTATCGGCAAGTGGTCGGTCTTAGATAATGACTATCGATGTCCATGATTTAATGAATTTGGATACTGTCACTAACATGATCGATACTCCTTTCCAGCCGATTAGCCGGCAGTTTGAAGACCGACCTAGGAAGATTGAGCATGAGCCAGATCAAAACGCTTACGACCGCCAGCGGCGCTCCAGTCGCCGATAACCAGAACTCTCGCTCCGCCGGCCCGCGCGGCCCGTTGCTGCTCGACGACTTTCACTTGATCGAGAAGCTTGCTCACTTCAACCGCGAGAACATCCCCGAGCGTCGTGTGCATGCCAAAGGGTCGGGCGCCTACGGCACCTTTACCGTCACCCAGGACATCACCCAGTACACCAGCGCCAAGCTGTTCGAGTCGATCGGCAAGCAGACGCCTACCTTCCTGCGGTTTTCCACCGTGGGTGGCGAGCGTGGTTCGGCCGACACTGAACGCGATCCGCGCGGTTTTGCCTTGAAGTTCTATACCGAGGAAGGCAACTGGGACATCGTCGGCAACAACACGCCGGTATTCTTCATCCGTGATCCATTGAAGTTTCCAGATTTCATCCACACCCAGAAGCGTCTGCCGCAAAGCAACCTGAAAAGTGCCCAGGCGATGTGGGATTTCTGGTCGCATTCGCCTGAGGCGCTGCACCAGGTCACCATCCTGTTTTCCGACCGCGGCATTCCGGATGGCTACCGCCACATGCACGGCTTCGGCAGCCATACCTACAGCCTGATCAATGCACAAGGTGAGCGGCACTGGGTGAAGTGGCACTACAAGACCTTGCAGGGCATCAAGAACCTCGCGCCAGCAGAAGCGGCACGCCTGGCGGGCACCGACCCGGATTATGCCCAGCGTGACCTGTTCGAGGCCATCGAGCGCGGTGACTTCCCGAAATGGCGCGTCTGCATCCAGATCATGAGCGAGGGCCAGGCCGCGGCGCATTACGAGAACCCGTTCGACGTGACCAAGACCTGGTCGCAGAAAGAATTCCCGTTGATCGAAGTGGGCGAACTCGAACTCAACCGCAACCCGCTGAACTACTTCGCTGAAGTCGAGCAGGCGGCATTTGGCCCGAGCAACATGGTGCCAGGGGTTGGCCTCTCGCCGGATCGCATGCTGCAGGGCCGGGTCTTCGCCTACGCCGATGCCCACCGCTACCGTGTGGGCACCAATCACCAGCAATTGCCGGTGAATGCGCCGCGTAGTCCGGTCAACACCTACCAGCGCGACGGCGCCATGGCGTTTGGCAGCAATGGCGGGGCGGCACCGAACTACGAACCCAACAGCTATGTAGAGGCGCCGAAGCAGGCCCCGCGTTACGCGGAGCCGGCGCTGGCCCTCAGTGGCGCGGCGGATCGTTATGATCATCGCGAAGACACCGACTACTACAGCCATGCCGGTGCGCTGTTCCGCTTGATGAACGATGAGCAGAAAGCCCTGCTGATCAACAATATCGCTGGCGCGATGGGCGGTGTCTCGGCGGACGTAGTGGACCGTCAACTGCAGCATTTCTACAAAGCAGATGCTGCTTATGGGGAAGGTATCGCGAAGGCGTTGGGCGTAGCGCTTAACTAAGTCTAAACGAGAAGCAGAACCGCCCTCATTAGGGCGGTTTTTGCGTTATTTAGCTTGGTTTTCTCAGATTTTCTTCGCTTTTATTGCGTTGAGGCAGTGACCTTGCGGTCAGCTTGGTTCAAACTACAACCTTTAAAAGCTTGTGGAGATGTAGGGCGATGCAAGGTCACCCAGACGTAATCGATTACCTCAACACGTTGCTGACCGGCGAGCTGGCAGCCCGTGATCAATATTTCATCCATTCGCGGATGTACGAGGATTGGGGTTTTACCGAGCTCTACGAACGTATCAACCACGAGATGGAAGAAGAGACCCAGCACGCCGATGCACTGATGCGCCGGATCCTGATGCTCGAAGGCACACCGCGCATGCGTGCCGATGACCTGGATGTCGGGACCACCGTACCGGACATGCTCGCCGCCGACCTGCGCCTGGAATACAAAGTCCGCGCTGCGCTGTGCAAAGGCATCGAACTCTGCGAGAAGCACAGCGACTATGTGACTCGCGAAATCCTGCGTGTCCAGCTCAACGACACCGAAGAAGATCACACTTACTGGCTGGAAAAGCAGTTGGGGTTGATCAAGCTGATCGGGTTGGAGAACTACCTGCAATCGCAGTTCTGATGTATCCATTGTGGGAGCGAGCTTGCTCGCGATAGCGGTGGATCAGCCAGCAAAAACGTGACTGATATACCGCTATCGTCGGATCGCCGCCCGGAGCAAGCTCGCTCCCACAGGGAAACAACAAAAAGCCCCTGCCATCGATGAGATGACAGGGGCTTTTTCGTGCCCGGGGTGAAATCAGTCCCGATCACGCTCCAGCAGCGGCTTGAGGTAGTAACCCGTGTGGGACTGCTTCATCTCGGCCACTTGTTCCGGCGTTCCCACGGCGATGATCTGGCCGCCTTTGGAACCGCCTTCCGGTCCCAGGTCCACCAGCCAGTCGGCGGTCTTGATCACGTCCAGGTTGTGTTCGATCACCACCACGGTGTTGCCGTGGTCGCGGAGGCGGTGCAGCACGTCGAGCAATTGCTGGATATCGGCGAAGTGCAGGCCAGTGGTCGGCTCGTCGAGGATATACAGGGTCTTGCCGGTATCGCGCTTGGACAACTCGCGGGACAACTTGACCCGCTGGGCTTCACCGCCGGACAAGGTCGTCGCCGACTGCCCGAGCTTGATGTACGAAAGCCCTACATCCATCAGGGTCTGGAGCTTGCGCGCCAGGGCCGGTACCGCGTCGAAGAACGCCCGAGCCTCTTCGATGGTCATCTCGAGGGTTTCGTGGATGTTCTTGCCCTTGTATTTGATCTCCAGGGTTTCGCGGTTGTAGCGCTTGCTCTTGCACACGTCGCACGGCACGTAGATGTCGGGGAGGAAATGCATTTCCACCTTGATCAGGCCATCGCCCTGACAGGCCTCGCAGCGCCCGCCCTTGACGTTGAACGAGAAACGCCCCGGGCCGTAGCCCCGTGAACGGGACTCCGGCACGCCGGCGAACAGTTCGCGGATCGGGGTGAACAGCCCGGTATAGGTCGCCGGGTTGGAGCGCGGTGTGCGGCCAATCGGGCTTTGGTCGATGTCGACCACCTTGTCCAGGTGTTCCAGGCCCTTGATGCTGTCGTGAGCGGCCGCCTCCAGGGTGGTGGCACCGTTCAAGGCCGTGGCACTGAGGGGGAACAAGGTGTTGTTGATCAGCGTCGACTTGCCGGAGCCAGACACGCCAGTGACACAGGTCAGCAGGCCAATGGGGATTTCCAGGTCGACATTACGCAGGTTGTTGCCGCGAGCCCCCTTGAGGGTCAGCGACAGCTTCTTGTTGCGCGGAGTGCGTTTGGCCGGGACCTTGATCTTGACCCGGCCCGACAGGTATTTGCCCGTCAACGAGTCAGGGTGCGCCATGACTTCGGCGGCGGTGCCCTGGGCGACGATGTGTCCGCCATGCACGCCTGCACCCGGGCCGATGTCCACCACGTAGTCGGCCAAACGGATGGCGTCCTCGTCGTGCTCGACCACGATCACCGTGTTGCCGATGTCCCGCAGGTGCTTCAGGGTTCCGAGCAACCGGTCGTTATCTCGTTGGTGCAAGCCGATGGATGGCTCGTCGAGGATGTACATCACCCCCACCAGGCCGGCGCCGATCTGGCTGGCGAGGCGGATACGCTGGGCTTCGCCGCCGGACAGGGTGTCGGCACTGCGGTCGAGGGTCAGGTAGTCCAGGCCGACGTTCACCAGGAACTGCAGGCGCTCGCGGATTTCCTTGAGGATCTTGTCGGCGATTTCGCCGCGACGGCCGGTGAGTTTCAGTCCACCGAAATAATCGGTGGCGTCGCCAATGGGCAGGTTGGTCACCGCCGGCAGCGTCTTCTCGCCAACCCACACATGCCGCGCTTCGCGACGCAAACGGGTACCGCGGCAATCGGGGCAGGGCTGGGTGCTGAGAAACTTGGCCAGTTCTTCGCGCACGCTGGCCGATTCGGTCTCGCGGTAGCGGCGCTCCAGGTTCGGCACGATGCCTTCGAACGGATGGGAGCGCTTGACGATATCGCCGCGGTCGTTGAGGTATTTGAAATCGACATTCTGCGAGCCGCTGCCGTGCAGGATGAATTTCTGCTGGTCGGCGGGCAATTCGTTGAACGGCTTGTCCAGGCTGAACTTGTAATGGGCCGCCAGCGAACCGAGCATCTGGAAGTAATAGACGTTGCGCCTGTCCCAGCCGCGAATCGCCCCTTCCGCCAGGGTCAGTTCGCCATTGACCAGTCGCTTGGTGTCGAAGAACTGCTTGACCCCCAGGCCGTCGCAGGTCGGGCAGGCGCCGGCCGGGTTGTTGAAGGAGAACAGCTTGGGTTCCAGCTCGCTGATGGCATGGCCGCAGATCGGGCAGGCGAAGCGTGCGGAGAAAATGATCTCTTCGCCGGGTTCGTCGTCCATCGGTGCGACCAGGGCGATGCCGTCGGCCAGTTTCAGGGCGGTCTCGAAGGACTCGGCCAGGCGCTGTTGCAAGTCGGCGCGGACCTTGAAGCGGTCAACCACCACATCGATCGAGTGCTTCTTCTGTTTATCCAGCTTCGGCAACTCGTCCAGTTCGCACAGCTTGCCGTTGACCCGGGCCCGCACGAAGCCCTGGGCGCGCAGCTCTTCGAAAACCATCAGGTGTTCGCCCTTGCGCTCGCGAATCACCGGCGCCAGCAACATCAGCTTGCTGCCTTCCGGCTGGGCCAGCACCAGGTCGACCATCTGGCTGACGGTCTGGGCTTCCAGGGGAATGTCGTGATCGGGGCAACGGGGGATACCGACCCGCGCATACAGCAAGCGCAGGTAATCGTAGATCTCGGTGATGGTGCCGACCGTCGACCGGGGGTTATGGGAGGTCGACTTCTGTTCGATGGAAATGGCCGGCGACAGGCCTTCGATGGTGTCGACGTCGGGTTTTTCCATCATCGACAGGAACTGCCGGGCGTAGGCCGACAGCGATTCGACATAGCGGCGCTGGCCTTCAGCGTACAGCGTGTCGAAGGCCAGGGATGACTTGCCGGATCCGGACAGGCCGGTGATGACGATCAGCTTGTCCCGTGGCAGGGTCAGGTCGATGTTCTTCAGGTTGTGGGTACGGGCCCCACGAATCAGGATCTTGTCCAAAGTGGCCTCGCTCGGCGGGCGTCGAAAACGTAGGAGTATACGGGCAAATACTGGATGGATGCACACTATTGAGGACGCGATTGCGGCCATACATGAAGACTGCGCGGCAAACGGTCGCCATATACCCTCTCAATCGATGGGACTGGTAGAATCGCCGCCGGTTCACATGAGGTTTTTCCATGCAAGATCCCCACAGCGAACGCATGAGTCGTGGCGAGACCCGCGCAGCGAGCGGTCTGGCCCTGGTGTTCGCCTTTCGTATGCTGGGCATGTTCATGGTGTTGCCGGTGCTGGCGACCTATGGCATGGACCTGGCGGGCGCGACGCCGGCCCTCATCGGCTTGGCGATCGGCGCCTATGGCCTGACCCAGGCGATCTTCCAGATCCCGTTCGGGATCATTTCCGACCGCATCGGCCGGCGCCCGGTCATCTACCTGGGGCTGATCGTCTTCGCCCTCGGCAGCGTGCTGGCGGCCAATGCCGACTCGATCTGGGGCGTGATCGCCGGACGCATCCTACAAGGTGCCGGGGCTATTTCCGCGGCCGTCATGGCACTGCTGTCAGATTTGACCCGCGAACAACATCGCACCAAGGCCATGGCCATGATCGGCATGACCATTGGTCTGTCGTTCGCCGTGGCCATGGTGGTCGGCCCCTTGCTGACCCGTGCCTTTGGCTTGTCAGGCCTGTTCCTGGCGACCGGCGCCATGGCCCTGGTGGGAATCCTGATCGTGGCGTTCATGGTGCCGCGCGCCACCGGGCCGCTGCAGCATCGCGAGTCGGGGGTGGCGCGCCAGGCATTGATCCCGACGCTCAAGCACCCGGACCTGTTGCGCCTGGACCTGGGCATCTTCGTGCTCCACGCCATGCTGATGTCCAGCTTCGTCGCCTTGCCGCTGGCCCTGGTCGAAAAAGCCGGCCTGCCCAAGGAGCAGCACTGGTGGGTCTACCTGACGGCGCTGGTGATTTCGTTCTTCGCCATGATTCCCTTCATCATCTATGGCGAGAAACGACGCAAAATGAAACGAGTTTTGCTCGGCGCCGTCGTGACGCTGATGCTCACTGAGCTATTCTTCTGGCAGTTCGGCGATAGCTTGCGAGCCTTGGTGATCGGCACGGTGGTGTTCTTCACCGCGTTCAATCTGCTGGAAGCATCGCTGCCGTCGCTGATCAGCAAGGTTTCACCAGCGGGCGGCAAGGGCACGGCGATGGGGGTCTACTCCACCAGCCAGTTCCTGGGCTCGGCGTTGGGCGGGATCCTCGGCGGCTGGTTGTTCCAGCATGGCGGTTTGTCGGTTGTGTTCCTGGGATGCGCCGCGCTGGCTGCACTTTGGCTAGCCTTTGCTGTTACCATGCGCGAACCTCCCTATGTGACGAGCCTGCGCTTGCCCTTATCGCCCGAGGCGATTCGTGAGGCTGGCCTGACCGAGCGTCTGAAGGCCGTCGTTGGAGTAACCGATGCAGTGGTGGTCGCCGACGAGGCGGCCGTATACATCAAACTGGACACCGAATTATTGGATCGCGCGACGCTCGAGCGCCTGGTGAACAACCCGGCCCCGACTACGTGCGAAGCCTAGGAGAACGTTATGGCCCGTGGGGTTAACAAAGTCATATTGGTCGGTACTTGCGGCCAGGATCCCGAAGTTCGCTACCTGCCGAACGGCAACGCCGTGACCAACCTGAGTCTGGCGACCAGCGAACAGTGGACCGACAAGCAGACCGGCCAGAAGGTCGAGAAGACCGAATGGCACCGCGTGTCGATGTTCGGCAAGGTGGCCGAGATTGCCGGCGAATACCTGCGCAAGGGGTCGCAGGTGTACATCGAAGGCAAGCTGCAGACCCGCGAGTGGGAAAAAGACGGCATCAAGCGCTACACCACCGAAATCGTGGTGGACATGCAAGGCACCATGCAGTTGCTCGGTGGCCGTCCGCAGGGCGACCAGCAGCAAGGTGGCAACAACTACCAGCAGTCGGCTCCGGCCCCGCGCCAGCAGGCACCTCGTCCACAGTCGGCACCACAGCCACAACGCGAGCGCCCGGCCCCACAACAGGCCGCGCCGCAGCCGGCTCCGGATTTCGACAGCTTTGATGACGATATTCCGTTCTGACCTGCCTAGGACTCAGTGGTATTGGTCGATGAGGCTCCTCACTCGCTGATACCTCAAGTTCGAAAAAACCCTCTTCGCTGCAAAGCCTGGAGGGTTTTTTTCGCCCTGTGCAAAGCCGCGAATCAATCAGTCATAAATAATCTTCTGATAGACAGGCATTTGCTTGGCGCTGTGCTTGATGCGTCGCACTGAGTTGCCGGTGATGAGTTGCCCACCGAGAAGAAGATTGCCACAAGGCGATCGCGGTTCGAAAAGCTGCTGCCTCAAGACCCTTATCGCTTCTGCGCCCAATTCATCGCGGGGTACGTGAAGCGTGGTGAGCGGTATATCGTTGATGTCCGCCAGGTTGAACCCGTCCATGCTCATCACTGAAACATCCTGGGGAACCCTCAAGCCAGCATTCTGGAGCGCTTTAACGGCCCCGGCTGCCATGAAGTCACCCCCGGCCAGGATGGCAGTCGGTCGGTCGTCAGGTGCGCAGTTTTCCATGAAGGCCGCTACCCGCGCTTCGGATTCAGCACTGCCGAAACCCTCGGCAACCAATAGGTGTTTGGCTTCGATAAATTCGAGATTTTGCTCCTTCCATGCCTCACGAATTCCACGTATCCGCAGATCCATCGTGTAGCGCCTGAGACATTGTAGAGTCAGCACATTTCGGTGCCCCATCTGAAACAGATAATTGATCGAATAATGACCGATTAAAAAGTGGTCGGGCGATATCGAGGGCAGGCGCATGCTGCGATCGATGCAGTTGATCAGTACCGTCGGCTTGCTGAGATCGGCCGCCAGTTGGTGTATGTGGGGATCATCGATGCCAATCAGGATCGCCGCGCCGGTGTCCTTCTGATTCATCTTTTCCAAAAACAACAATGCGTCGCTATCGACCTCTTCAAGCTCGCAGTAGCGGACTCGTACATCATGTTGCGCGACCGCCTGTGTAATGCCCTGGATAACTTTGTAGTAAAAAATATCCGAGCGTACGTTGAAGGCCCGCGAGGGCGCGAAGATGGTCAGCCCGTTGAGCAGGAAACGACCATTGGCGAGGCCCTCCATCACGCCCTGTTGACGAGCCGCCGCCAGCACTTTTTCTCTCGTGGCCGGGCGGGTATTTGATTTGCCAGCAAGCACCCGCGACACCGTCGCGATGGACAGGCCCGTCTGTGCCGCTATTTCAGCAATGCGTAGTTTCGCCACCGCGGCTTATCCATTGAGACAATTTATGTAAAAGCTTTCATAGCAGAAAAGGGCTATCAATCCTAGCGTGCTTGGGTTTCTGCGAAGCAGTGCAAGAGCAGAATGTAAATTTATACAGGCTTGCTTCTGTACGAGTCCTGGGCAGTTGCCATAGCGTCAAGCCTCAAATAAAAACAAAACGCCGGAAAATCCGGCGACAGGCGAAGAATTGATGACTATCGATATCGAACGCAATGCTCGACTTTCGGCCAAGCTAAAATTCATCCCGCATCTGCGTTGGTGGATGCTCTCGCTGTTTTTACTCGGCGTCACCGTCAACTATATAACCCGCAATTCATTGGGCATCCTGGCGCCCGAACTAAAAACCACCTTCAGCATGTCGACTGAACAGTACTCATGGGTGGTCGCCTCGTTTCAACTTGCCTATACCGTTTTCCAGCCCATCTGCGGGTGGCTGATCGATGCGATCGGGCTCAAGCTCGGCTTCGTGATATGCGCCATCGTATGGTCAGTGATGTGCCTTCTCCATGCCGGGGCAGCGAGTTGGGTGCATCTGGCGATTCTGCGTTTTTTCATGGGCGCTTCGGAGGCAGCGGCTACGCCTGCCAATGCCAAGGCGATAGGGGACTGGTTTCCAAAAAAGGAACGGCCTATCGCCGCGGGCTGGGCGGGGGTTGGTTTTTCCCTGGGGGCGATGCTCGCCCCTCCCATCATCTATCTGGCTCATGTAAGCCTGGGCTGGCAGGGCGCATTTCTGATTTCCGGGGGGATCGGCCTGATATGGGCCGCCGTCTGGGGATGGCTCTACCACGCCCCCAATATCCACCCGCGCTTGTCGCCCAATGAGTTGGAGCATATCCAACAAGACGGCGAAAAAATCGGCCAGCAAATGCCATTTTTCAAAGCGTTGAAAAAGATTGGCCGGGACAAGCGATTTTACGGTATCGCGCTTCCCGCCTTCATGGCAGAACCGGCATGGGCGGTCATGAGTTTTTGGGTGCCGCTGTATCTGGCCAACGAAAGAGGAATGGACCTCAAGCAAATCGTACTGTTTGCCTGGGTTCCGTTTCTGGCGGCGGATCTGGGCAGTATCGCCAGCGGTTATCTCTCACGCGCTTACCATCGGTTTTTCAAGTGCACCCGGGTGAACTCGATCGTCGCCAGTTCAATCACCGGCGCGTTCCTGATGTTTTCGTTAGCCGTGATGACTCAGGTGAAAGACCCCTATGTTGCGATTGCGCTTATTTCCGTCGGCGGTTTTGGCCACCAGATTATTTCCTGCATGTTAAGCGCACTGGTCGTCGAAACGTTTGATCGGGATGAGTTGGCGACCGTGAACGGAATGCGAGGTTCATGCGCCTGGATTGCCAGCTTTATTTTCTCGCTGATCATCGGTGTCAGCGTGGACAAAATAGGATTCAACCCATTGTTCATTGCGATGGGGCTCTTTGACTTTATAGGTGCATTTTTCATGATTTTGTTTATCGCCGACAGAGTGTCCAAACCTAAAGCGGTGCGGGCCCAATGAAGTCACTTAAGGTCTGGACGATGCAGGCCCAGGAAAAAGGCTACATCGAGCTCCTGGTCGAGGGCCGACATCTCTTCAGAATCTATATCCTCGAAGACGGTTTGGCGCGTGTCCTGCTCATGCGTGCAGGCGCCTTGGCATTGGATCGGACCTGGAGCATTGCGCCCCGGGAGGACGTCGCCTGGGAGGGCCGGCCCCGCGAGTCGGTAGCGGATTTCTCTTTGCCCGCGTATCGGGTCGAAGCGTTCCACGACCGGTTGGTACTGACGACTAAAAAACTGCGCATCACGGTGAATCGTCCGCTGTGGTTGCAGTGGGAATACCATGATGGCCAGGGCTGGAGGCCATTGGTCTCGGATCGGCCCACCGGTGCCTATGCGCTTGACGCTCATGGTGAAGGCCTGGAGCATTACCAGCTGCGCGGGCCTGAACATCGCTATTACGGGCTCGGCGAAAAAACCGGCGATTTGAATCGCGCCGGCAAGCGTTTTGAAATGCGTAACCTGGATGCAATGGGGTATGACGCTGCGAGCACCGACCCGCTGTACAAGCATATTCCCTTTGTCATCACGCATCAGGAACACGCCAGCTTCGGGATGTTTTATGACAACCTGAACACCAGCCTGTTTGACCTGGGTAACGAGCTGGATAACTATCACCGACCCTATCGTCGGTACAAGGCGGATGCCGGTGACCTCGACTACTGGGTCCTTGCAGGCCCGCGCATACTGGATGTGACAAAGGCGTTTGTTCGCCTGACCGGCCGCACCTTGTTCCTGCCTAAATGGAGCCTGGGCTACAGCGGCTCGACCATGCATTACACCGACGCTGAAAACGCCCAGGAACAGTTGCTGGGGTTTCTTGACCTGTGCCGTCAGCACGATATTCCCTGTGACTCTTTCCAACTGTCATCCGGGTATACCTCCATTGGCGAAAAACGCTATGTGTTCAACTGGAACCATGAAAAAGTCCCGGATCCCAAGGCGCTGGCCCAGGCCTACCGCGATGCCGGCGTCAGGCTGATTGCCAACATTAAGCCTTGTCTGCTGCAGGACCATCCGCGCTACGCCGAGGTGGCCAAGCAAAAGATGTTCATCCGCGACTCTGAACACGACACGCCGGAGCGCTCGGTGTTCTGGGACGATGAGGGCTCGCATCTGGACTTCACCAATCCGGAGGCTGTCAGTTGGTGGCAGTCAAATGTCACCTCACAGCTTTTGGAACTGGGCATCGAATGCACCTGGAACGACAACAATGAATTCGAGGTGTGGGACGGTGAGGCACGTTGCCAAGGCTTTGGGCGCGAGATAGCAATCAAACATATCCGGCCCGTCATGGCATTGTTGATGATGAGAGCGTCTTTAGAGGCACAACAGCGCTTTTCGCCATCGGAACGGCCCTACCTCATCTCACGCTCAGGGTGTGCCGGCATGCAGCGTTATGTTCAGACTTGGAGCGGTGATAACCGAACCAACTGGCAAACACTGCGCTACAACACCCGCATGGGCCTGGGCATGAGCCTGTCGGGGTTGTACAACGTGGGGCACGATGTCGGTGGGTTTTCCGGCAATAAACCGGATCCCGAGCTGTTTGTCCGTTGGGTCCAGAATGGTGTGATGCATCCGCGCTTCACCATTCACTCCTGGAACGATGATGGCACGGTCAATGAGCCCTGGATGCATCCAACGGTCACCGATGCGGTCCGTGACGCGATCAGGCTCAGATATCGGTTGATGCCTTATTTCTACACCTTACTGTGGCAAGCCAGTCACGCAGATGAGCCGATTTTGCGGCCTACGTTTCTTGACCACGAGCATGACCCTCAAACGTTCAAGGAAAACGACGAATTCGTGCTTGGGCGAGACATCCTCGTCGCCAGCGTTGTGGAGGAAGGCGCACGCGAGCGCGAGGTTTGGCTACCCCTGAATGCGACAGGATGGTGCGACTGGCATACCGGTGACTGGTACGAAGGCGGCCAGCATGTTGTCCTGGATGCGCCTTTGGAACGGTTGCCCTTGTTGGTGCGAGGGGGCGCTGCGATACCGACCGGTGAATGCCACAAGCTTAACGATCCCTCGCTTGATCGGCGTCGCGAGCTGGTGGTTTTCCCTGCACCTTCAGGCGCCTCCAGCGGTGTGTTGTTTGAAGACGACGGCATCAGTCATGACTGGAAAAATGGAAACTGCCTCGTCATCAAATGGACCCTTGAATATGGCCCGGACTTCATTGATTTGACGATCGCCAGAACGGGGGATTTTCGTCCAGCGTGGGAGCAGCTTGAGGTGTCCTTGAAGGGCGTGGATGCGAGAGCCTTGAGAATCAATGGCCGTAGCGGCTGCGATTTGAAATTGGCCGATATTCCGGAGCATCGACAACGTCATTGATTCGCTGGTAAGCCTTGCCCTCCCCAGTCCAGGAGGGCAAATCCAAAAGCTTACAAGTCCAGATCCAATAGCTCCTGCATCCTCTCGCCAATCGACTGCGTCAGCCACGTGGCATGAAACGCCATTTCCGCCACCGGGATGTCCGCTCGAAACCGAAGCGAAATCGGTTTGCCATCGGCTCCGGTGTAGCCGACATCAAAGTGATTCACGTTGGCAAAAGTGGTCAAGGTGTAGGGCTTGATGTAATGGATATCGCTGTAGGGGACGCTTTCTTCGGTGCTTTGCCGGGCAGGGCGACGCTGGGTGAAGGTGAGGCGTTGCTGGCGTTCGTCGAAGCAGAACCCAAGGACTTCGGGTCCGGATGCCAGCCAGTTGATCACGCAGACGGCCGCGAACGCACTGATGAACATGAGCGCGATAACCAGCGGTTCCATAATGATCTGCTTGTGAATCGGCGACAGGCCTTCGACTTTGAACAGCATCAGGGTAAACACTGCCAGCCAATAGACGGGCAGGGCCAGCAACATCCCCGCAGCGTAAATCATGGTGCCCAGGAATCCCGGCCTGGATACGTCGCTTGAGCAATCCCAGGTGGGCGGGTGCCGTGGCGCTGAGGTAGCGATCGGAAAGGGAGATTCGACCAGGCGCGGCGGGCGTTTGCGTTTCATGCGGCTGGCTCCTGGGAACAATACCCGGCCATTCTCGTCGTAACGACTCGCACACGCCTAGTCATTTTCGCTTGCTGTTTATGGCTGCGCCTACGCCTGGCTGTCGCTCAGGAATTGCTCGGTACTCACCACACTCGCATAAGCAAACCCCAGCGCCGACATGAACGCCGCGTGCACGTGGGCGGCCGGGACCACAACGCCGTTGAATTCCAGATCAAGGGTCGCGCAGGCATCATGGACCACCGTGACGCCGTAACCCAGGTCCGCCGCCGCCCGCACGACGCCATCGACGCACATGTGGCTCATGCTGCCGACCACCACCAGTTGTTCGATGCCGTGTTGTTCAAGGAGGGCTTGCAGTTCGGTTTCGCGAAACGAATTGACGAAGTGCTTGAGGACCACCGGTTCGTCGGCGCGGTTGAGCACCTTGGGGTGCAACTGCGCGCCTTCGGAGCCTGGGGTGAAGAAAGGCGCGTCGTCGGAGGTGAATTCGTGGCGGATGTGTACCACGCTGTTTCCGGCCTGGCGAAAGGCTTCGATCAGCCGCGCGGCGTTATCGGCGGCGGCGTCGGCACCGACCAGTGGCCATTTTCCCTGTGGGAAGTAGTCGTTCTGGATATCGACTACGATGAGCGCTTGCTTGGACATGAGGGCTTCCTCGATCAGGTTGGGTAGGGCGCCAGTATTGGCGTTTACCACCGGGTCGAGGATTGGCCGCAACGACAATAAGCGAGGGAAAACTGACAATGACGCAGCAAAGGGCAGTTGCCGAGCTTGGGGTGCTCATCTACCCCGGCGCGCAAATGGCGGCGGTGCATGGCTTGACCGATCTGTTCGCCGTGGCCCAGCGGATCGCGGCCGAGCAGGCCAGTGCACAATTGCCACGGCTGCGGGTCAGTCACTGGCAGACCGATAACGACGAGGCGCCGCGGCGGGTCTTCGACAGCGAAACCGGTCCGGTGGGCCCATTGGTTGCGTTGCTGATCCCGCCATCCATCGCCGGTTTCGATGAAGGCCTGGCGACGCCGGCGCTGATGGATTGGCTGCGTGCACAACATGCGGGCGGCACCGTGCTTGGCGGTGTGTGTGTCGGCTCGATCCTGTTGGCCGAGAGCGGCTTGCTCGACGGGCGCAGCGCCACCACTCATTGGACCTCGGCCAAGAATTTCGCTGCCCGTTACCCGAAGATCAAGCTCAACGCCGACAAACCCATCGTCGACGACGGCGATCTGATCACCACCGCCGGGCTGATGGCCTGGTCGGAACTGGGGCTACGCCTGGTGGACCGCCTGCTCGGGCCCAGCATCGCTACGCGCACGGCGCAGTTCCTGGTAATCGAACACAGCGACAGCGCGAGCCAGTGCGGCAGTAACTTCGCGCCCATCCTCGGCCATGGCGACGGGGCGATTCTCAAGGTTCAGCATTGGTTGCAAGGCAACGGCGCGGTGGAGGTTTCCCTCGGCGCAATGGCCGAACGGGCCGGACTGGAAGAGCGCACCTTCCTGCGCCGCTTCCGTGCCGCCACCGGCCTCAAGCCCACCGAATACTGCCAGCACCTGCGGGTCGGCAAGGCCCGGGAAATGCTGGAGTTCACCAACGGCACCATCGACCACATCGCTTGGACCGTCGGCTACCAGGACCCCAGCGCCTTTCGTGCGACGTTCAGGAAAATCACCGGGTTGGCGCCGAGTGATTATCGGGCGAGATTCGGAGTGAGCCCATCGAGCACTCCCAAAGCCTGACGCTGAACCTTTTTTGTGGCGAGGGAGCTTGCTCCCGCTGGGGTGCGAAGCGCCCCCCCAAAGGAACTCACCGCGGTGTGTCAGTTGATATATTGGGGCTGCTGCGCAGCCCAGCGGGAGCAAGCTCCCTCGCCACAGGTTGGAGGCTGTGACTGCAGGCTGGCATCGTGCAATTTGCGGGATGCCTGCCTTGGGTCGTGCAGAATGAAACAGGCCAGGTGCTATCAACCGCGCACAATGCGCCCGCTTGGCTGACACTCATCGCTCATCTCACCGTTGGCCTGATCTCTGCACCTTCCCTTTTCTCAAGCCATCGAGCGCAGGAAAAAGGGCACCGCATGACATCAGTCAATCGCAACAAACGGGTCGTGGCCTATTCGGTCAATCCACAAGCGCCGCGTCATGAAATCGAGACCAACCGTGCACTGGCCCAGTGGCTGGCACAGATCCTGGGATGGGAGTGCGGCGACCGTCATGATTCCCAGGCCGGTCATGATCTATACCTGTTGCCCACACAAACCCTGATCGGCCCTGAAGCCTTGATGCGCTTGAGCGTCAAGGGGCCCGAAGATGTGTGGGGAGGGTACGTCGAGCACGATTTTATCTGCACCAAGGCGATTACCCACGGTCTGTTGAATAAGGACGCCGTGGCACCCAAAGGCTGGTCGCCCCTGTTTGCCAAGCTCACCCGTGGCGCGGTGCTTGATGGTGTGACCGTCTTTTCCCTCAAGGATGCGCGCCCAGCCGCCGAACATTTGCTCTACACCGGGCCGATCCGCCTCAAGCCGATCCACGCCTGTGCCGGGCGTGGCCAACGGCTGATCAAGAGCCTGGCGCAGTTCGATGAAATCGTTGCCGATCCTGACGCCCTGGCGCTGTTTCGCGAAGGGGTGGTGCTGGAACAGCACCTCAACGAGGTCAAGACCCAGAGCGTCGGCCAGAGCTTCATCAACGGCAAGGTCATGAGCTATTGCGGCGTGCAGCACCTGACCCACGACAGCCAAGGGCTGGAGGTTTATGGCGGGTCGGACCTGCTGGTGGTGCAAGGCGGCTATATAGAGTTGCTCAGGCTCGAACTGCCCGACGATGTGCGCGAGGCGGTGCGCCTGGCACAAGTGTTCGATGACGCCGCCAACCAGGCCTACCCGAGCTTTTTTGCGTCGCGGCGCAACTACGACATCGCCCAAGGCCTGGATGCCGGCGGCCAGCCCCGTGGCGGTGTGCTGGAACAATCCTGGCGCATGGGCGGGGCCAGCAGTGCCGAGCTGGCGGCGTTGCAGGTGTTCGTCGAAGCGCCTGAAACCAGCGCGGTGCGGGTGTCCTCGGTGGAGACCTACCGCGACCAACCGCTGCCGACCGGTGCCAGGGAGGTGTATCGCGGCGCGGCGGAAAATGGTGATTTCCTACTCAAATACGTAACGGTTCAATCCTATGACGGCTAGAAGCGAAACGATCCAGATTGCAATTGATGACGAGCATATGAACGGGACCTTCCTCAGCCCCAAGTCGAAGGTCCCTGGCGTGTTGTTTGTACACGGTTGGGGCGGCAGCCAGGAACGAGACCTGGAACGGGCCAAAGGCATCGCCGGCCTCGGTTGCGTGTGCCTGACCTTCGACTTGCGCGGGCACACGGGCGGGGCGGGGATCCCCTTGTCCCGGGTCACTCGCGAGGACAACCTGCGGGATCTGTTGGCGGCATACGACCGCTTGCTCGCCCATCCGGCCTTGGATACTTCGGCGATTGCCGTGGTGGGCACCAGTTATGGCGGTTACCTGGCCTCGATCCTGACGTCGCTGCGTCCGGTGCGCTGGCTGGCCCTGCGGGTGCCGGCGCTGTACCGCGACGAGCAGTGGCACACCCCCAAGCGCGACCTGGACAAGACCGACCTGCTGGATTACCGCAGCACCCTGGTGCACGCCAGCACCAATCGCGCCTTGCAGGCATGTTCGCAGTTCACCGGTGACGTGTTGCTGGTGGAATCCGAGACCGATACCTACGTGCCCCATGCCACGATCATGAGTTATCGGGCGGCGTGCCAGCAGACCCATTCATTGACGCACCGGATCATCGACGGCGCCGACCATGCCTTGAGCGACCCCGTGTCACAACAGGCTTACACCTCGATCCTGGTGGACTGGATCACGGAAATGGTGGTGGGAGAGCGGTTGAGCATTATTCAGGCGCGGTAGGCATGTGGTGTCTGGGCGGGCCCCTTCGCGAGCAGGCTCGCTCCCACAATGGATCTGTGCGAACCCAATTTTTCGAACGCTACAAATCCCCTGTGGGAGCGAGCTTGCTCGCGATGGGGCCAGGCCAGGCAACCCATCACTTGGGCTTGAGCCCAGGCTTGACCCGCAACGCCTTGGCCTTCGCTTCGATCACCAAATACATCACCACCGTAATCAGCAACGGCAGGATGAAGTAGATCGCCCGGTAGGCAATCAACCCCGCCAGCAGGCTGCCCCGCGACACCTCGTGTTGCAACAGCGCGACGAACACCGCCTCCAACACCCCGAGCCCCGCCGGAATATGAGTGATGACCCCGGCAATGCTGCTGATCAGTAACACCCCGAGTACCACCGGGTAATCCAGTTTGCTGGGCAGCAACGTGAAGATCACCGCTGCCATCAGCGACCAGTTCAGGGCGCCCAAGGCCAGTTGCAGCACCGCCATGCGTGGCGACGGCAGGTTGATCTCCATGCCGCGCACGGTCCAGGCCCGACGCTTGGAAAACCGACAGGCCGCCAGGTACCCGGCACTTGCCAGCAATAACAGCACGCCCACGCCTTGCAGTGCAGTGCTGCTGAGTTTCCAGCCCGGCGGCATCGTCACCAGGCCGCTGCTGAACACCACGCCGGCCAGGGTCATGTAGCCGAACCAATTGGTGGCCAGGCTCAGGCCGAGGATCTTGGCGATGTTCCCGCTACTGACCCCCAGTCGCGAATACAGCCGGTAGCGCATGGCGATGCCGCCGACCCAGGCGCTGAGGTTGAGGTTGAAGGCGTAGCTGATCACCCCCACCGGCAGGATCTGTCGCCAACCGAGCTTCTGGCGGATGTAGGTGCGACCGATCAGGTCGAAGCAGGCATAGGTGATGAAACTGGTGATGGTCAGCGCGGCGGCGATGATCAAGGTGCGCACCTTGAAATCGGCCAGGGTGGCAAACACTTCGGACCAGTCGATGCGCCGGGCCAAGGCCGTGAACAGCACGATCAGCAGCAGGAAGAACGCCAGGGTCAGCGGGCGTTTCCAGCGACTCCAGCGGGATTTGGGCTTGGCCTGCTCCGGCGCATGGGCATCCCTCGGCGCGGTGTGCGCTTCAGAGTGGTTCATGGGGTTCGCTCCGGACCGCCGTTGGCGGCGAAAAAGGTTTCAGACGCGGTTTGTGAGCCGGCAACCAGCCGGCCCAGGCCGGGAAATGACGCAGAAAGTGGAACACCATGAAACCGATGGTCATGCGCCACAGCAGGCCCCGGGGTGCATGGTTTTCGGGCATGGCGGTGCAGTGTTCGCGGCTCAGGTGATCGAGGCGCTCGAACAGCTCGCGGTTGAACGCCCGGTCGCGGATCAGCACGTTGGCTTCCAGGTTCAGCGACAGGCTCAACGGGTCGAGGTTGCTCGAGCCGACGGTGCTCCAATCCTCATCCACCAGGGCGACCTTGCCGTGCAGCGGCCGCTCGCAATATTCATAGATCGTCACGCCGGCCTTGAGCAGATAGTCGTAAAGCATCCGCGCCGCGAGCTTGGCGATCATCATGTCCGGCTGCCCTTGCAGGATCAGCCGCACCTCCACCCCGCGCCGGGCGGCATTGCGGATCTCGCGAAGCAACCGGTAGCCGGGGAAAAAATAGGCATTGGCGATCACCACCCGCCGTTTGGCGCTGCGCAGCACTTGTTGGTAGACCTCTTCGATGTCGGTCTGGTGCTCGTGGTTGTCCCGGTAGACCAGGCGCACCTGGCCGTCATGGTCGCTGAACGCCAGCTCGTTGCGCCGGCTGCGGCGGCGTTGCCACCAATACTTGGCCCGGGCGGGCCGGCCGCTCTGCAGCAGCGCGAAGTGATGGATATCCACCACCGCCGGGCCTTTGACCTCCACGGAATAATCCTGCTTGGCCTCGGGGCCGAAATCCCCCAGGTGGTCGGCGGAAAAATTGATCCCGCCGATGAACGCAATCACCCCGTCTACCACCACGATCTTGCGGTGCAGGCGACGGAACCAGTTGGTGCGGATCCCCAAGTGCCGGGGCGCCGGGTCGAACATCTGCAAGCGCACCCCGGCGTCGCTCAACGATGCCAGGAACTCGGTGGTCAACTCACCGCAGCCGAAGCCGTCGAGGTTGACGGTGATCCGCACGCCGCGTCGGGCCGCATCCACCAGCAGGTCCCGCAATTCACAGCCGACCTTGTCCTCGAAGAGAATGAAGGTCTCAAGGAGGATTTCTTCCTGGGCACGGCGAATCGCCTCGAACACCCGAGGGAAATACTCCTCGCCATTTTCCAGCAGGATGACGCGGTTGTTGCCGTGCCAGCCGTATTCGATGTCGGCCAGCGCCGGGTTGCGTTCGGTCGGCGGCACCTCGATCTTTTCCACCGTCGCCTTGTTCATCGTCGCGCTCATAATTCGATCTCCACCGACAGCGGTGCGTGGTCGGAAAGGTGCGACCAGGGGCGTACATTCAATACCTTGGCGTGATGGGCCTTGAGGTTGCGCACGTAGATGCGGTCCAGGCGCAGGATCGGCAGGCGTGCCGGAAAGCTGCGGGCCGGTTTGCCCCACTGTTCGGCGAATACTTCTCGTAGGCCGCAAGGTTGGAGCAGGTCGTTGGCCTTGCCGCGCCAGTCGTTGAAGTCGCCGGCGACAATCACCGGCGCGTCGGACGGCAATTCGCTCAGGCGCTGGCAAAGCAGTTTCAATTGCTCGACGCGATGGCCTTCGCGCAAACCCAGGTGCACGCAAATGGCATGCACCTCCTGCCCTTCGCCGCCCGGCAGGCGCAGCACGCTGTGGAGCATGCCGCGGCTTTCGTGGCCGCTGATGGACACGTCGAGATTCTCGTGGCGAATGATCTGGAATTTCGACAGCAGCGCATTGCCGTGGTCGCCCGCCGGGTATACCGCATTGCGTCCGTAAGCGAACTGCGGCCAGAGGGTGTCGGCGAGGAATTCGTATTGCGGCATGCTCGGCCAGTTGCTGTAGCGCTGGGGATGGTGCTCGTGGGTGCCGTGGACTTCCTGCAGGAACACCACGTCGGCGGAGACACTGCGCACCGCTTCGCGCAGCTCCGGCAGGATGAAGCGTCGGTTCAGGGCGGTGAAACCCTTGTGGGTATTGACCGTCAGCACGGTGAAACGGCTGACCCGGTCGAGATCGTGGGGCCGTTGTTGAGTCGGCTCGTGGGTCGCTTCGCTGTGTTCTGGACGGTTCATGGCAGCACCCCTTCGGCCGGGCGCTCGCCGGGCGCGGTGGCGAGGTCCTTGTCCAGATGGAAGCGTTC
Source organism: Pseudomonas sp. Z1-12 (assembly GCF_051132015.1). NCBI lineage: Bacteria > Pseudomonadati > Pseudomonadota > Gammaproteobacteria > Pseudomonadales > Pseudomonadaceae > Pseudomonas > Pseudomonas sp. Z1-12. The sequence continues at coordinate 6,038,886 of NZ_CP071647.1, read as the reverse complement.
CAGCAAATGACGTGCGTCGTAGGGCGCGCGGACTTTGATGTCGTTGTCGAAATAGCAGAACACTTCCCGGCTCTTGCGTGCCCGGAGTTTCTTGTCCGGGTCGATCAGGTGCGCATCGCTCGGCTGCTTGCCGTGGCTCCAGGCCTCGATCCGGTCGCCCCAGCGCTTCAACGCCTCGTCGGTGTAGCCGCTGGCGTACAGCTCCTCGGCGCCGTGCAGGCGCAGGTAGACGAAATCGCTGGTGACGTCTTCGCGATAGGGCCATTTACCGGCGGTGTCGGCGACCACCAGGGCCACGTTGTAGCGCTTGAGCAACGTGACGAAGTGCGGGTCGATAAAGCTTTCGTGGCGGATCTCCACGGCGTGGCGCAGTGGGCGTTTCTTATCCGTCTCGGTGCTGGCGTGGCCGTCCAGGCGCGGCTCGTGCTCTCGGGCCAGGGCGGCGGCGCCTTCGGTGTCGTGGGGCAGTTGCTTGAGAAAGTCCTCGAACAGCCCAGGGTCGAATTTGAAGCTGGGCGGGAACTGCCAGAGGATCGCCCCCAGTTTCTCCTTGAGCTCCAGCACCCCGGAGGCGAAAAAGTTGGCCAAAGGCTTATGGATGTCCCGAAGGCGTTTGATATGGGTGATGAAACGCGGGGCCTTGACGCTGAACACGAAGCCGGGTGGGGTCTCGGCATACCATTGGGCATACCGTTCGGGGCGTTGCAGGGCGTAGAACGATCCATTGATTTCGATACTGTTGACCGCTCGCGAGGCGAATTGCAATTCCCGTTTCTGGGTCAGCCCCTTGGGGTAGAAATCCCCCCGCCAAGGCGTGTAGCGCCAGCCGGAAATACCAATGTGGATCGCCGTCATGTATCCCTCCCGTGCCAATGACCTCGTACCGCCTGTGTCTTTTGATGACCGCCGCGCGAGCTGGAAAGTTTCGATGGTCTTACCGACGGTGGAGCAGACGGTGACACTGTGGCGAGGGGATTTATGTGGGAGCAAGGCTTGCCCGCGATGCAGGCACTGCGGTCTTTCAGAGATTGAGGCGCCTGCATCGCGGGCAAGCCTTGCTCCCACACATAAATCCCTTGTCACAGGAGGTTGTATTGATCTTCCGGGCGAACTTGCCGGCCCAATATTGATCAGTTCCTTACCCATCCCGTGTGAAGGAGCCTCGCGTTTTGTCTCGATTGAGCACTGTATTGCTGCTGTTGTTGCTGGCGATGACCGGCACCAGCGCCTACGGGACCGCCGCTGTCCCCGGCACCGCCAAGCCCGACGAACCGCCCGCCGAGCCCGCGCCGTTGGTGCAGGGCGGTCTGTTGGGGGCCATCAGTTCGAGCATCGACGACGTCCAGGACAAACTCGACCTCAACCAGAGCCTGGTGGATGCCTGGCGCCTGCGGGCGGACCGGGCGGCGGACGAGGTGGACCGGCTGGTGGACCAGACATCCCGGTCGTCCTGGCGGGTGGCGGGGGATTTCCTTTTACTCTCCGGCGTGTGGCTGGGGACGTTTGCCCTGCTGTGGGCTGGCGCGCGATTGCTGGTGCGGCGTCTCGGTCGGCGCCGTTGGTTGCGTACCCGTCAGCGCGTGCACGACCTGCTCGGTTACCTGCTGCCCTATACCTTGCCGGCGGTGGCGTGCCTGCCGCTGACCCTCTATATCAGCCACTTTCTGCAAGTCTCGGTCGGTCGTGCCCTGGCGCTGTGCTTCGCCTACGCCACCAGCAGCGGTATTTTCTCCACCTCGGTGTTGCTCTGCGTGATCGTCATGTTCAACGCCGGGCACAAGCGTCGCGCGGTGGCGATCATTCGGCGCTTCAGCCCGCGGCCGTTGTTTCTGATCGGCTTTCTCGCCGCCCTCAGCGATGCCCTGACCAGCCCGCAGATCGCCCGGCAACTGGGCGGTAACATCACCAGCAGCGTCGCGGTGTTCACCGGGCTGTCGGCGTCGATGATCTTTGGCTGGCTGGTGATTCACATGCGCCGGCCAGTGGCGCACTTGATTCGCAACCGCCCGCTGGCCCAGCGCTTGAAGCAGCCGGCCTTGCAGGAGTCGCTGCGGATTTTCTCCGGGCTCTGGTATTGGCCGATCCTGCTGATGGTGCTGGTGTCGGCGGTGAGCCTGATCGGCGTCGGCGAGGACAACCAGAAAGCCCTGCGTTGTGCCTTGTTCACCACCATCCTGCTGATCGCCACGGTGTTTCTCAGCACCGTGTTCCAACATGTCTTCAAGTCGCCCAAGGCCGAAGCCATCCAGCGCAACAGCGCCTACAAGGGCCGTTTGCTAAGTCTGCTGCACGCCTTGCTACGCATCGTCATGGCGGTGGCATTCATTGAAATCCTCGGACGAATCTGGGGGATATCCCTGTTCGAATTCGCCTCGCGCAATGCCATCGGTCGGGCGATCAGTGATTCCTTGAGCCGCATCGGCCTGATCGTCCTGATGACCTGGCTGACGTGGGTGGTGCTCGACACGGCGATCCAGGAAGCCTTGAAGCCGCCGCTGAACAAGCGCGGCGCGCGCCAGCCCAGCACCCGGGTCAAGACCATCCTGCCGCTGTTGCGCAACGCCGCGAAAATCATCCTGGTGGTGATTTGCGCAATCACCACCATGGCCAACCTGGGCATCAACGTCGCACCGTTGCTGGCCGGTGCCGGGGTGGTGGGGCTGGCGATCGGTTTCGGGTCCCAGCAACTGGTGCAGGACGTGATCACCGGGTTGTTCATCATCATCGAAGACACGCTGTCCATCGGCGACTGGGTGGTGCTCAGTTCCGGCCATGCCGGCACCGTCGAAGGCCTGACCATCCGCACCCTGCGCCTGCGCGACGGCAAGGGCTTCGTGCATTCGGTGCCGTTCGGCCAGATCAAGGCCGTGACCAACCAGTCCCGGCAATTCGCCTTTGCGTTCTTCTCCGTGCAATTCACCTACGACACTGACGTGGACGAGGCCATCGGGTTGATTCGCGAAGCTGGGCGTTCGATTGCCGAGGACCCGTTCCTCAAGTTCAACCTGCAAGGGCCGCTGGATGTGTTCGGCGTGGACAAGATGGACCTCAACGGCGTGGTACTCACGGCGCAGTTCCGCACCGTGTCGGGTGGGCAGTATGCGGTGAGCCGGGCGTTCAACCAGCGCTTGAAGAAGCTTGTGGATAACCACCCGGCGGTGCATTTTGCGCAGACTTATCCACAGCAGGTGGTGATGCCGAAGCGGTTGATGGAGAAGTGAAAAAAGGGGAAGAGGTGCCTGATCAATCTCAGTAGTTGAGGTTTGTGGTGGGGCTTATGGCCTCATCGCGAGCAAGCTCGCTCCCACAGTAGGGTTGTGGTGAATGGAAAACCCTGTGGGAGCGAGCTTGCTCGCGATGAGGCCCGCCCAGACACCCTCAAACTTTCTGGATGAGCTTGCTCCTGACCTCCGCCATCCCTTGAGCATCCAATTCCACCCAAAGCTGCTGCTTGCCGGCAATCAGCGCCGCCACCGGCAACCCATCCCGGTAAACCAGCCGATTACTCGCCAGCGCCGGCACTTTCGCCCCCGGCAGCAACGTGCCGGCCAGGTTCAGCGGATCGACCCCGCACACCGCCACCAGGCTACCGTCGGTGGGGCGGCGGCGGGTTTCGCGCAGCAGCGGGATGGCTTCGGGCAGGGCGAATTGCTCGCCCGCCAGGCCGCTGACAAAACGCCCGCCGCGAATCTCGCCCCGCGCCTCCAGGCGATGAAAGGTGCGCAGCAGCTCGCGCCAGCTCGGCAGCCAGTCGGCCTCGCGCTCCAGCAGGCGCCAGAACACCACGCCGTAACGGCGCAGCAAGGTCATGGCGATGTGCTCCAACGTCTCTGGCGCGGTGGGCACGGGGCGGTTGCCCTCCACGGGGGCGAGTGGGCTGCGGCGCAACAACGCCCAGCGTCCGGCGTCGTCCATGCCGCCGACAAACGCGCCGCGCCCGCGCCGGCTGCTACGGGCCTGGCGTTTGCTGGCCGGCGTAATCAGGGCGCGCAAGCCGGCAAAGCTGTCGGCATTCACCAACCCGGCGCCCACCAGCTCCTGCAAGGCGATTTCCAGTTCGCTGCGCAGCAGGTGGGCTTCGTGGACCAGCTCATCGAAAAACAGCGCGCCGTGTTCACTGAGGGCCTGATGGACTTTTTGCGTCTTGGGCGACAGTTCATCCAGGGGCGTTTGCCCGGCCAAGCTGCTCCACAACGCCACCTGACTGCGGGGCAGCAACACCACCGGCGTGCTGCGCAGGGCACTGGCAGACGGTTTTTGACGTGCGCTCAGGCGCGTCCATACCCATTTGCCACTGCGGCACAGCTCATCGAGCCAACTGGGCGAATAATCCTTGATCCGCCCGGGCAACAGGTCGCTGTCCCAGGCTGACGCGGCGGCCGGGTAGCCTTCGAACTGGCTCAGGATCGACGGCAGCACGGCATTGCCCCGGCCCTGGGTGGACGAGGACAGGTGCTGCCAATCGAACAGGAACCGCATGAAGTCCTGCAACATCACCGGCTCGATTTCCCGGCGCAGACGCTTGACCGTGTAGCGGTGGATCCGCGCCAGCAAATGCCGCTCGCACCATTCCTCCTGCCCGGTGCCCGGCGTGAACCGCCCGCGCAGCACGTAGCCTTGCTGCTCAAGCTGCGCCAGGGCTTGGGTGGCCTGCGGGGTCGACAACCCCAACGGGTAAGCGATGGCCTTCAACGGCAACGGGCCAAAGGCACTGAGGCGGGCGCGGAGTACTTCCACCAGGGCTTCGTCACTGTCCCAGGCTTCATCGAAACCGGCCAACGGTGTGAGTGCCGGTTGCCACCGGGCCTGTGGATAAATGGCTTGCAAGCAGGTCAGGCGTTCCAGCGGCACCCACAAACCACGTTCGGCACTGATCTGCAGGTGGCTGGCGCGCCCACTGGCCGCCAATGCCTGCAACCAATCCAGCCACGGCACGTGGGCGTCGACTTCGCTGTCGGCGATGCAGGCCAGGCTCATCAAGGCTTCGTGCATCTCATCGAGATTGGCCGGCGTCGGCCAGGCCTCATCCCGGACCGATTGGATGGCCTCGGCGTCCAGCGCGCCCAGGTCGTCGGTGGCCTGTGGATCGCTCCAGCGCCGGTTGATCACCGCCTGGGTCCGCCGTTCTTCCAGCGGCGCGTCGTCGAGAAAGGTGTAGGGGCGGGCGCTGAGGATTTCCGCCGCCAGCGGCGAAGGCGCCGGCAGGTCGCGGCTGATCAGGCGCACCTCGCCCGCTTCCATGCGCCGTAACAATGCCAGCCAGCCTTCGCTGTCCATGGCTTCGTGCAGGCAATCGTCGAGGGTCTGCTCCACCAGCGGGTGGTCGGGAATCTCACGCTCGCCGGCGAGGTTTTCCAGGCAGGCGATCTGGTCCGGAAACACGCTGGCGATCAGGTCTTCGCTCTTCATGCGTTGGATTTGCGGGGCGACCTTGCGCCCGCCGGTGTAGCGCGGCAACGCCAGGGCCACGCCCGCGTTCCAGCGCCAGCGCACGCCGAACAGCGGCGCATCCAGCACGGCCTGGACCAGGATCTGCTCGGCGCTGTGGCTGTTGAGGTAGCGCCAGACTTCGTCCAGTTCGAAGCTGTGGCTGGTGGACAGTGAGAGCACGATGGCGTCTTCGCTGGCGGCAGCCTGCAATTCGAAGTTGAAGGTGCGGCAGAAGCGCTTGCGCAAGGCCAGGCCCCAGGCGCGGTTGATGCGGCTGCCAAAGGGGGTGTGGATGATCAGTTGCGTGCCGCCGGACTCGTCGAAAAACCGCTCCATCAGCAGCGTGTCCTGGGACGGCAGGGCGCCGAAGGCCAGGCGCGCCGGGGCGAGGTAATCGACCAATTGTTCGGCGCTGGCGAGGTTCAGGCGCAAGGTGCCGGTCAACCAATCGAGGGCTGGTTGCAGGTGGCCCGGCGTGGCGGCCAGCAGGTGGTCGAGCTGGGCTTGCAGGCGCGCCACGGCGAAAGACAGTTCGGCGCTGCGCCCCGGGGCTTCGCCGAGCCAGAACGGGATGGTCGGCGGTTGGCCCTGGGCGTCCTCGACCCGCACGCGGCCGGTCTCGACGCGGATGATGCGGTAGGAGGTATTGCCCAGTTGGAATACGTCGCCGGCAATGCTCTCCACCGCGAAGTCTTCGTTGACGCTGCCGATGTTCAAGCCCTGGGGTTCGAGCAGCACGCTGTAGTCGGCATTGTCGGGAATGGTGCCGCCGCTGGTCACCGCCGTCAGCTTGCTGCCCCGGCGCCCGCGCAAGGTTCGGGTCACGGCGTCGCGGTGCAGGTAGGCGCTGCGCACGCCTTGGCGGCCATTGAGGCCTTCGGCGAGCATTTGCAGCAGCGCCTGGTAATGCCCTTCGTCCAACTCGGCATAAGGCGAGGCGCGGCGGAAGGTGTCCAGCAGCGCCTGTTCCGACCATTCCTGGCAACTGACTTCGGCGACGATCTGCTGGGCCAGCACGTCCAGCGGTGCCTTGGGGATGTGCAGGATGTCCAGTTCGCCTCGGCGCACGCAGTCGAGCAGGGCGGCGCATTCAATCAAGTCGTCGCGGGTGGTGGCGAACAGACGCCCCTTGGGCGTGCCGCCGACCTGGTGGCCGGAGCGTCCAACCCTTTGCAGGAACGCCGAGATCGAACGGGGCGAGGCGATCTGGCAGACCAGGTCGACGTCGCCGATATCGATGCCCAGCTCCAGGGACGCGGTGGCGATCAGTACCTGCAGTTCACCGCGTTTCAGGCGTTGTTCGGCGTCGAGGCGAAACTCCTTGGCCAGGCTGCCGTGGTGAGCGGCCACGGCGTCCTTGCCCAGGCGTTCGCTCAGGTGTCGGCTGAGGCGTTCGGCCAGGCGCCGGGTGTTGACGAACACCAGGGTGGTGCGATGTTCCCGGGCCAGTTCGGCGAGGCGGTTGTAGACCAGTTCCCACACGTCGTTGGCCATCACCGCCGACAGCGGCACCGGTGGCACCTCGATGTCCAAATCCCGGGGGCGGGCATGGCCGATGTCGACGATTTCACAGGCGCGTCCTTCGCCGACGAGAAACCGCGAGACCGCTTCGATGGGTTTTTGCGTGGCCGACAAACCGATGCGCATCAGCGGTTCGGTGCACAGGGCTTGCAGGCGCTCCAGGCTCAAGGCCAGGTGGCTGCCGCGCTTGCTGGCGGCGATGGCGTGGATTTCGTCGACGATGACCGTGCGGGTGCTGGCGAGCATCTGTCGGCCGGAATCGGAGCCGAGTAGCACGTAGAGGGATTCGGGCGTGGTCACTAGGATGTGCGGCGCGGTCTTGCGCATCGCCGAGCGGTCTCTTTGCGGCGTGTCGCCGGTGCGCACGGCGGTGGTGATCGGCAAGGGCGGCAAGCCCATTTTCTGCAGCTGTTCAGTGATGCCGGCCAGGGGATTCTGCAGGTTGATCTGGATGTCGTTGCTCAGGGCCTTGAGCGGCGAGACATAGACCACCAGGGTCTGGTCCGGCAGGCCGCCTTGTTCCAGGCCACGGTGCACCAGGTCATCGAGCACGGCGAGAAAGGCCGTCAGGGTCTTGCCCGAGCCGGTGGGCGCTGCGACCAGCACCGAGCGACGCTGGCCGATCAACGGCCACGCCTGGGCCTGGGCGGCCGTGACCGCCGGGAAGGTCTGGCTGAACCAGGCGCGAACGGCGGGGTGAAAGCCTGCCATGGCGTGGTTGGCTGCAAGGGGCAGATTCATGTGGGCAGTTTAGGCGGGTGGGGTGGGGAAGATGCAAGTACCGTCTGGGATCTCCATGGGCTGTTCCGGCCTCATCGCGAGCAAGCTCGCTCCCACAGGAGATCTAATGTGCATGCGGTCCCTGTGGGAGCGAGCTTGCTCGCGATGAGGGCCCCAAGACCTGCACAAACCCGGCGATCTGCACATTGCGGATGACGGTTGCGCACTAAACCCGCAAAATGCAACGATTCCGACAACGCCTGCGGGCGTTATCGACCAAATTCTTGTGCCAATAGACTGGGCCTGCTGACTTTATGCGAATGCGCCTTATGTTACTGGGCGGCGGAAATGCCCTTGGGCAGGCGCTGATTCGCCTCGGTGCAGAAGAAGACATCGGTTTTCTTGCCCCCCGCCCGCCCGAAGACGGCTGGGATGCCGCGAGCCTGACGCAACTGCTCGACGATACCCGTCCGGACGCCTTGATCAACCTGGCGTACTACTTCGACTGGTTCCAGGCCGAGGCCGTCAGCGAGCAGCGCCTGGCCAGCCAGGAGCGCGCTGTCGAGCGCCTGGCCGAGCTGTGCCAGCACCACAACATCGTCTTGTTGCAACCGTCCAGCTATCGCGTGTTCGACGGTTCCCGCGCCACGGCCTACAGCGAAAAGGACGAGCCGGTGCCCTTGGGCGTGCGTGGCCAGGCGCTCTGGCGGATCGAGCAAAGCGTGCGCGCCACCTGCCCGCAACACGTACTGCTGCGCTTCGGCTGGCTGCTGGATGACAGCGCCGACGGTATCCTCGGCCGTTTCCTGGCCCGGGCCGAACAGCCCGAAGAGTTGTTGCTGGCGGACGACCGTCGCGGCAACCCGACCCCCGTGGACGATGCGGCGCGGGTGATCATTTCGGTGCTCAAGCAACTCGATTGCGCGGCGCCGCTGTGGGGCACCTATCATTACGCCGGGCACGAGGCGACCACGCCGCTGGCGCTGGGCCAGGCGATCCTGACCGAAGCCCGCGCCCTGCATCCGCTGGCCATCGAGTCGCCCACCCCCCAGGCTCATGCCGCACGCCCGGACGCCGCGGAAGAACCGCAGCACGCGGTGCTGGCCTGCAAGAAAATTCTGCACACGTTCGGGATCAAGCCCCGCGCCTGGCGCGCGGCCCTCCCGGGCTTACTGGATAGGTTTTATCGCCATGGCTGAAGGCCCTGTTTTAATCACCGGCGGTGCGGGTTTCATTGGTTCGCACCTGACCGACGCCTTGCTCGCCAAGGGGCATGCGGTGCGGATCCTCGATGATCTGTCTACCGGCAAGCGCAGCAACCTGCCGCTGGACAACCCGGCGGTCGAACTGATCGAAGGCGACGTCGCCGATGCCGCGCTGGTGGCCCGGGCCATGGCCGGTTGCAGCGCCGTGGCGCACCTGGCGGCGGTGGCTTCGGTGCAAGCCTCGGTGGATGACCCGGTGCGCACCCACCAGAGCAATTTCATCGGCACCCTGAATGTCTGCGAAGCCATGCGCCAGAGCGGGGTGAAACGCGTGCTGTTCGCCTCCAGCGCGGCGGTCTATGGCAACAACGGCGAAGGCGAGCCCATCGACGAAGACACCCCCAAGGCCCCGCTCACACCCTATGCCTCGGACAAACTGGCCAGCGAGTTCTACTTCGACTTCTATCGCCGCCAGCACGACCTGGAGCCGGTGGTGTTCCGCTTCTTCAACATCTACGGCCCGCGCCAGGATCCGTCCTCGCCGTATTCGGGCGTCATCAGCATCTTCAGCGAACGGGCGCAGAAAGGCCTGCCGATCACCGTGTTTGGCGACGGCGAGCAGACCCGGGACTTTGTCTATGTGGAAGATCTGGTGGACTTGCTGGTGCAGGCCATCGAGAAGCCCGAGGTGGAAGTGGGTGCGGTGAACGTCGGCTGGAACCAGGCCACGACCCTCAAGCAGATGCTCCAGGCCCTGGCCGCCGTGGTGGGCGACCTGCCGCCGATCAGCTACGGCCCGGCGCGTTCCGGGGACATCCGTCATTCCCGGGCGGACAACCATCGGCTGTTGCAGCGCTTCAGCTTTCCACAACAGACACCGATGAGCGTAGGCCTGGCGCGATTGTTGGGGCGCTGAGTTTCAGCCGCCCAAAACCTGTGGGAGCGAGCTTGCTCGCGATAGCGGTGGGTCAGTCAACATGATTGCTGGCTGATCCACTGCTATCGTCGGATCGCCGCCCGGAGCAAGCTCGCTCCCACAGTGATTTTCGGCAAGTGAAACCTGTGGCGAGGGAGCTTGCTCCCGCTCGAGCGCGAAGCGGTCGCACATTCTTTGGGTCTGCTTCGCAGCCCAGCGGGAGCAAGCTCCCTCGCCACAGGATGTGTAGTCATCTCACCATTGCGTAGGGGCTTAGAACTTGTAGCCCAACCCCACCATGTAGACGAACGGATCCACATCGACGTCCACCTTGGCCCGGGTGCCGCCGGCCACGGCGTTGTTGTCCACATAGGCGGTGGTGTCGATGTCGATGTAGCGGATCTGGCCGTTGATCATGATGTTGTCGGTCAACATGTAGTCGGCCCCGACTTGCCACGCCATGCCCCAGCTGTTGCTTGCGCGAAAGTTGCTGAAACCGTTGGCGCTGGCGTCGCTGCCGACGTGTTCGTCATAGATCCAGGTGTAGTTGATGCCCGCGCCGACGTAAGGCTGGAAGGCCGACTTGGCGTCGAGCGGGTAGTAGACCAGGCTCAGGGTCGGCGGCAAGTGCTTGAGGCTGCCGAGCTTGCCATTGGCCGCGCCCAGGGCGGTGCCTTTGAGCTTTACGTCGTGCTCGAACGGCGAGGCCGCCAGCAGTTCGATGCCCAGGTTGTTGGTGATCATGTAGGCGAAGTTCAGGCCCAGTTGCGTGTCGCTGCTCATGGTCGCCTTGCCGCCCAGGTCGGCGCCGGCCAGGGGGCCACGGTCGACCTTGACGCTGGAGCTGTCGGCGTCCGGGTTGACGGTGATCGCACCGGCGCGAACGATGATGTCGCCGGCGGTATGGGCCTGGGCGAGCGGGGCCGCGAGGGCGAGGGCAACGAGGGACGCGCTGAGCAAGGACTTGTTCATGGGGCTCCAAAGGGCATCGAAATTTGATGTCCCATGGTACGAAGCCGTCTGGCCCGGTCTTTTGACACAGCTCAATGAGTCAGTGGGTGTTTAATTGACTCAGCTCAATGAAATGATGATGAGCAGCCTTGAGGGCCCCATCATCGCGAGCAAGCTCGCTCCCACAGTTTGACCGCATTCCCTCTGAAGAAACACGATCCCCTGTGGGAGCGAGCTTGCTCGCGATAGCTATCTCATCAACAACCCATCACCACCGGATTCACTCCGGCAGCTCATACACATAAATCTTCTCAGCCTCCATCTGATACCCGGCATCGGCCAGTTCACTGGTGGACGGCTTGACCTGCATCGGCCCCTCGACCCAGTACGGTTGGTACAGCTCATCAAGCTTGACCCCAACCTCACTTTTCACATGCACGATCTGGTTCGACGGCGGTGGTGGCACGTGGATGCAGGCACCGAAATACGGCACCAGCAGGAAATCGGTGGTGCGGCCTTCCTCGCTGACTTCCAGCGGCACGATGTAGCCCGGCAAGCGAATCTGTTGGCCGTCGAGGGCCTTGACCACCGGGGCGTTGGGCAGGTCCTGCTTGGCCGCGGGCGCGGCTTCGGCGGCCAACGCATCGCTCATCTTCGACAGGTCATGCAGCGGCGTCATGTTCGGCACTTCCGGCGGCGCGTCCGGCGGGATCATTTCCGACCAGGCCAGGTCCCTCGGCTCGGCCGCCCACAACGGCAGGGTGACCATCATCAACAGCGCTAGCAGGGCGCGGGGCATTTTCAAGGTCCTCATAGACGGATCGACAGGCCGTCGGCCAACGATTGGCGATAGGCGCGCCAGGCCGGCACGCTGCCCATCAGCAGGGCGGCGACCAGGATGCCAGCCAGCAGCGTCCATTCATATTCGCTCGGCCAGCCCAGCGGCAAGTACAAACCGTAGGCCGACTGCACGTAACCCTGGGCGGCGGCGATGCCGATGTACAGCAGTGCCAGCCCGGCGGTGACCCCGGCCAATGCCAGGGCAAAGGCTTCGAGCACCAGCAGCGTCGCGATGTGCCACGGCCGCGCGCCCACCGAACGCAGGATCGCCATTTCCCGGCGACGTTCGTTGAGGCTGGTGAGGATTGCCGTGAGCATGCCGATCAACCCGGTCAACACCACGAACAGCGAAATCACGAACAGGGCTTTCTCCGCCGTGCCCATCAGGCTCCACAGTTCCTGTAGGGCTACGCCGGGCAGGATCGCCAGCAGCGGTTCGCCACGGAACTCGTTGATCTCGCGTTGCAAGGCAAAGGTCGAAATCTTGCTGTTGAGGCCAAGCATGAACGCGGTGATCGCCTGGGGCGTGAGGTCCATGTTGCGGGCCTGGTCGGCGCTGATGCGTCCGTTGCCCTGGGCCGGCACACCGTTCTTCCAATCAACGTGGATCGCTTCCATGCCGCCGAGGCTGATGTGCAGCGTGCGGTCCACCGGGGTGCCGGTGCGCTTGAGAATCCCGACCACAGTGAAGGGCTTGTCGTCATGCTTGACCAGGCTGATCGCCGCCACGCCGTGGGCCAGCACCAGTTTGTCACCGAGCTTGTAATGCAGCGCTTCGGCGACTTCGGCGCCGAGCACCACTTCGAACGGATCGGTGGCGAACGCCCGGCCATCGGCCAGCTCCAGGTGTTGCCGGCGGCCGTACTGGTAGTGCTCGAAGTAGGCCTCGGTGGTGCCCATCACCCGATAACCACGATGGGAATCGCCGAGGGACATGGGGATCGCCCACTTCACTTTCGGGTTGTTAGCGAACTGCTCGAAGCTGTCCCAGCGAATGTTGTTGGTGGCGTTGCCGATGCGAAACACCGAGTACAGCAACAGGTTCACGGAGCCGGAGCGGGCGCCGACGATCAGGTCGGTGCCGCTGATGGTGCTGGCGAAACTGGCCCGCGCCTCGGTGCGCACCCGTTCCACCGCCAGCAGCAGGCACACCGACAGGGCGATGGCGAATGCGGTGAGGATCGCGGTGAAGCGGCGGTTCGCCAGGCTGGCCATGGCTAGACGGAACAAATACATCTCAAACCTCGAGTGGCGTGGCGGCACGATTGAGATCGGCCAGCGAGAGGTGGCGGTCGAACAGCGGTGCCAGGCTCTGGTCGTGGCTGACGAACAACAGGCTCGAGCCGGCCTCGCGGCATTCAGCGAACAACAGCCGCAGGAAGTTTTCCCGAGCGTCGTAGTCCAAGGCCGACGTCGGTTCGTCGGCGATCACCAGTTCCGGTTGGCCAATCAGCGCCCGAGCCGCGGCGACCCGTTGTTGCTGGCCGATGGACAGCGAGTCGGCGCGGCGCTCCAACAGCTTCGCATCGGTCAAGCCCAGGTGGGCCAGCAGCGTGGCGGCGGCTTGATCGACACTGCCGTGGCGCTGGATGGCCCGTTGCGCACGCAGCTTGGAGAAATGGCAGGGCAGTTCGACGTTCTCGCGCACCGAGAGAAACGGCAGCAGGTTGAATTGCTGGAAAATGTAGCCGGTGTGGTCCACGCGAAAGCGGTCGCGGCGGCCGGCGCCCAGTTCGCTGAGTTCCTGGCCGAGCAGGCGAATGCTGCCGCGATCCGGCGTCTGCACCCCGCCCAGAAGCCCCAGCAAAGTGGTCTTGCCGCTGCCGCTCGGGCCCTTGAGGAACAAGGTTTCGCCGGCTTCCAGGCGAAACGCCGGGATATCCAGCAAGGGCGGATGCCCGGGCCAACTGAAGCCCAGGTCGGACAGTTCGATGAGTGCTTGGGTCATGTTTGTCGCTTCAAAGTGGAATCTGTGGAAGACCCGTGGGAGCCGAGCTTGCTCGCGATGAGGCCATCACATTCAACTGGGTAGCCGACTGTTGGACTGCTATCGCGAGCAAGCTTTGCTCCCACCAGGCTCACTCCCACATTTGGGTTTTGCGGTGAATCAGAATTTCAGGGCTGGCGCCTTGGCCGTCACTTCCACACCTTTCTGGCCGCTCGGGCCGATCAGTTGTACCTGAATTTTCTGCGTGGCCGGGAAGGTTTTGAACAGTGTCGCCAGGTCCAGGTTCTTCAAGGCGCCAGGGGTAGCACAGGTGAACTGGTAGTGGGCATGGATCTCGCTGTGCTCGCCGTGGTGCTCGTCGCCGTCTTCGTCATGGTCTTCGTGGTCCGGTTCATCGCCAAACAACGGGCTTTCCAGTTCCTGCTGGGCCACGGTGCACGTGGCGGCGGCTGGCAGGTTGAACAGCGCCAGTGGCTTGTCCAGCTGTGCGCGTACGGTGGCGACCTTGGCTTTGTCGGCATCGCTGGTGGCAGCGTGTTCGAAGCCCACCAGGTTCATCGCCGGGCTTTCCAGCTCCAGTTCCAGGGTCTGGCCATCCAGGGCGGCGTTCAGTCGAGCAACGCCGTGTTCATGGGCGCCGAGGCTGCCATGTTCGTGATCATGATCGTGGTCATGCTCCACCGCCGCGTGAGCGACAGCCAATGGCAGCAGGGCGAACGGCAAAGCGAGAAGCAGACGACGCATGACGAGTCTCCGAAAAGGTTATGTAATCTTATAACGAAAGTGCGCAGAGTTTGACCGGCTGCTTGGCGTCGCGCAAGGGCCATGGGAGCATGCGTACATGAAATATTCAGGAGCACGGTGATGTTGCGGATACGCGGAACCGTCGGCGAATGGCCGGTGGACTTGACGATTGAAATGGATGAAGGCGACTGGGCGCAGCTCGGCGCGCAGTTGCAAGTGGCCAAGTCCGAGAGCGTAGTGGCGCCTGCGGCCAAACCGGCGAATCAAGATGATGCCCAATGGCAGATCGCCAAGGAGCTGCTGCGCAAGGCCGGCCAACTGAGCGGCCCGGACCTGCTGGAACAGCTCGAAGGCCTGACCGGCAGCGCCTCGGCGGGCAAGCGCTTGTTGGTGCGCTTGCGCCATAGCGCCGAGGTCAAGGTGCTGAGCGGCGCCGATACACCGCTCTACAGTTGGGTCGGTCAGTAAAGCGCGGCGAACAGCTTGCGGCGATAGGTCGTCACCAGCGGATGGTCGTTGCCCAGCAGTTCGAACACCTGCAACAAGGTCTTGTGGGGCAGGCCTTCGCTGTAGCCGCGGTTGCGCACGAACAGCTTGAGCAGCGCATCGAGGGCCGCTTCGTACTGCTGGCGCGCCAGTTGCTGGATCGCCAGTTGGTACACCGCTTCATCGTCTTGCGGGTCTTTCGCCAGGCGGGCCTTGAGGTCGGCGGCGTCCGGTAGGTGCTTGGCCAAGCCGAGGAACTGGATCTGCGCCTTGGCACCGGCGAGGGCGGCCTTGTGCTCGTCGCTTTTCACCGCGTCGAGTACCGTCTGCGCTTCGTCCAGCTCGCCGCGCTCGGTCAGGCAGCGGGCGTACAGGATCAGGGCCTTGGCGTTGGTGTTGTCTTCACCCAGCAATACCGTGAGCACGGCTTCGGCATCGGCGAAACGACCGTCGTCGAACAGCGCCTGGGCCTGTTCGAACGGATCGGCCGCGGCCGGCGGCGGCATTTGCACATGGGGTTCGAGCATCGTCCGCACCGCCGATTCCGGCTGGGCACCGGCAAAGCCATCCACGGGCTGGCCGTCCTTGAACAGCACCACGGTCGGCAGGCTGCGAATGCCGAAACGGGCGACAATGTCCTGCTCGATGTCGCAGTTGACCTTCGCCAGCAGCAGTTCGCCCTGATAGCTCTCGGCAATGCTTTGCAGCATCGGCATCAGCGCCTTGCACGGCGCGCACCACTCGGCCCAGAAGTCCACCAGCACCGGTTTGTGGAAAGAGTTGGCGATCACCGACTGATCGAAATCGACCGTGGTGGCGTCGAAGATGTAGGGCGTTTCCTGAGTCATGGGCAATCTCGTAGAGCGCTTGAATGGGGCAACTATACGGCTTGGTGGGGGGTGGCTGAAAGCGGGGTGGCAGTGAGAGGTGTATTGATTGGCAGGGCCTTATCGCGAGCAAGCTCGCTCCCACAGGAATCTCAAATGTTCATGCGGGCCCTGTGGGAGCGAGCTTGCTCGCGATGCTTTTATGAGTCAGCGCCGAGCGTGGTACAGGCTCACATGCCGAAACTCCTCCGGCTCGGCCAGATCCGGCAAGGTCATGGCCTGGAGCATTTCGATACGCCGGTACAGCGGATGCTGGAAATCCCGCACCCGGGAATCGGCCACCAACGCCTCGCGGCCACGGCTGAGGAATTGATCGAGCAGCGGCAGGTTGGCCCGGTCGTAGAGCACGTCGGCGACCAGGATCAGGTCGAAGCGATCAGCCTCGGCGAAAAAATCCGTCGAATAATCCAGTGCCACGCCGTTGAGCGCGGCATTGGCCTGGCACGCGGCAATCGCCAATGGGTCCAGGTCGCAGGCCACCACTTCCAGCGCCCCGGCCTTGACCGCCGCGATCCCCGCCACGCCGGAGCCGGCGCCAAAATCCAACACCCGCTTGCCCTCGACCCACCGCGGCTGTTCGGCCAGGTAGCGGGCCATCGCCAGGCCGCTGGCCCAGCAGAAACTCCAATAGGGCGGCTCGTGGAGGATGCGCCGGGTTTCTTCCGGGCTGAAGGCGCGATCCATGTTGTCGCCGTCGATCAGCCACAACTTCAAATCAGTGCCGGGTAGCGGACAAGCCACCAGGCGCGCGTCGCCCAGCAATTCACTCAACGCCTGTTGCAAGTCTTGCGGTGCACTCATGGGGCTTTGACGAATTGCAGGGTGCCCAACGCCTGGGTGGTCGGTTGACTGATGCGTTGCTCCGGCAAGTGCAGGATCAACTGGCCGGACTGGCTGGCGCGGCCACGCAGTTCCACGCGGGCGCCGACCGGGAAGGCTTGCGGGTTGAAGCGCAGGCGGAAGGGCAGGGCCTGGTTGGTGCCGATCAGGCTGGAGCTGGCGAGCAATTGCTGCGGACGGTCTTTCTCGTCGATCACCAGCAACGCCAATTCGACCTCGGCACCGGCCGGCACGCCTTGCAAGGTGCCGCTCAACTCACGCTGATGCGCCGGCAACGGCCCCAGCTCGGTGGCCTGCCGGGCCTTTTCCTGGGCCTGTTTCGGCGCAGGGGCCGGAGCGGGAGCGGCGGGCTTTGGGGCATCGCTGCTGCACGCCATCAGCAGGCTGAAAAAACTGAGCAAAACGAGCGATCGTAGCGGCATGTGTGGCTCCAGCAAGGTGAATTCCATGGATCTGACGGTAAGCCCGTCTGTATACCGTAAACCCTATGGCTTGTCTTGCCAGTGGGATGCGCTACCATGGCCCTCCCTTTTTTTGTTGCCTGCCACCATGCACTGTCCCTTCTGCGGTGCCAACGACACCAAGGTCATCGACTCGCGACTGGTCGCCGAGGGCGAACAAGTCCGCCGCCGCCGCGAATGCCTGGCTTGCGGCGAACGTTTCACGACGTTCGAGACCGCTGAACTGGTGTTGCCGCGCCTGATCAAAACCGACGGCAGCCGCCAGCCGTTCGACGAAGAAAAACTGCGCGCCGGCATGCAGCGCGCCCTGGAAAAACGCCCGGTGAGCGTCGAGCGCCTGGAAGCGGCGCTGGTGCACATCAAGCACAAGCTGCGGGCCACCGGCGAGCGCGAGGTCAAGTCCCTGGTGGTCGGAGAGCTGGTGATGGCCGAGCTGCAGAAGCTCGACGAAGTCGCCTACATCCGTTTCGCCTCGGTATACCGACGCTTCCAGGACCTGAACGAGTTCCGCGAAGAAATTGACCGCCTGGCCCGCGAACCGGTGAAACAATGACCGCCTCGGCGCAGCAGGCCGTCCTCGACGCCCATTACATGGCCCGTGCCCTGGAGTTGGCGCGGCGCGGTCACTACACCACCCACCCCAATCCCCGGGTCGGTTGCGTGATCGTGCGGGACGGGCAGGTTGTCGGCGAAGGCTGGCACATCCGCACCGGCGAGCCCCATGCCGAAGTCCATGCCCTGCGTGCCGCCGGCACTAATGCCAGGGGCGCCACGGTCTACGTGACCCTCGAACCGTGCAGCCATCACGGGCGTACGCCGCCGTGTGCCGATGCGTTGGTCAATGCCGGCGTGGCGCGGGTGGTGGCAGCGATGCAGGACCCCAACCCGGAAGTCGCCGGTCGCGGCCTGCAGCGCCTGGCCCAGGCCGGCATCGCCACGCAAAGCGGCGTGCTGGAAGGCGAAGCGCGCACGCTCAATGAAGGTTTTCTCAAGCGCATGGAGCATGGCCTGCCGTTCGTGCGGGTCAAGCTGGCCATGAGCCTCGATGGCCGCACCGCCATGGAAAGCGGCGAAAGCCAGTGGATCACCGGCCCGGCTGCACGCTCGGCGGTGCAACGCCTGCGTGCCCAGGCCAGCGTGGTGCTGACCGGCGCCGACACGGTGCTGGCGGACAACGCCCGGCTGACCGTGCGCGCCGATGAACTGGGGCTCGATGCCGAGCAAACCGCGTTGGCCATGAGCCGCCCGCCGCTGCGGGTGCTGGTGGACGGGCGCCTGCGGGTGCCGCTGGATGCGGCGTTTTTCAAGGCCGGCCCGGCGCTGGTCGCTACCTGCATGGCGGTGGAAGAACAATACGCCAACGGTCCCGAATGCATGATCGTCGCGGGCGATGACGGCCAGGTCGATCTGCATCGCCTGCTGGTGGAGCTGGCGGGCCGTGGCGTCAATGAGGTGCTGGTGGAGGCCGGTCCGCGCCTGGCGGGGGCTTTCGCCCGGCTGGGGTTGGTGGATGAGTTCCAGATTTTCATCGCTGGCAAATTCCTCGGCTCTTCGGCGCGGCCACTGCTGGACTGGCCGCTGGCGCAGATGAAAGACGCCCCGGCGCTGAAAATCACCGAAATCCGCGCCGTGGGCGATGACTGGCGAGTCATCGCCGTTCCCGTTTCATCGGCCAGCGTATAATTCCCGGCTTTCGCTCAAGCGGCGGCCCGTTCTCGAGGAGGACTCCATGTTTACCGGCATCATCGAATCCATCGGCAGCATCCGTGCACTCACCCCCAAGGGCGGCGATGTGCGGGTCCATGTCGAAACCGGCAAGCTCGACCTGAGCGACGTCAAGCTGGGCGACAGCATCGCGGTAAACGGCGTGTGCCTGACCGCCGTCGAATTGCCGGGCAACGGTTTCCTGGCGGACGTCAGCCGCGAAACCCTCGACTGCACGGCCATGAACGACCTCAAGAGCGGCAGCCCGGTCAACCTGGAAAAAGCCCTGACCCCCACCACTCGCCTGGGCGGGCACCTGGTCAGCGGCCACGTGGACGGCGTCGGCGAAGTGGTCTCGCGCACGGATAACGCCCGGGCCGTGGAGTTTCGCATCCGCGCCCCGAAGGAACTGGCCAAGTACATCGCCCATAAAGGCTCGATCACCGTCGACGGCACCAGCCTGACGGTCAACGCGGTGGACGGCGCCGAATTCCTGCTGACGATCATTCCCCACACGTTGAGCGAAACCATCATGGCTTCGTACCGGCCAGGTCGCCGGGTCAACCTGGAAGTCGACTTGCTGGCCCGTTACCTCGAGCGCCTGCTGTTGGGCGACAAGGCCGCAGAGCCTGCAGCCGGTAACATCACTGAAAGTTTTCTGGCCGCCAACGGCTACCTCAAATCCTGACCCAAGGGGGTGCCGCGTGGCGCTCAATAGCATCGAAGAACTGGTTGAAGACATCCGCCAAGGCAAGATGGTCATCCTCATGGATGACGAAGACCGCGAGAACGAAGGCGACCTGATCATGGCCGCCGAATGCTGCAAGGCCGAGCACATCAACTTCATGGCCAAGCATGCCCGTGGGCTGATCTGCATGCCGATGACCCGCGAGCGCTGCGAGCTGTTGAAGCTGCCGCTGATGGCGCCGCGCAACGGCTCGGGCTTCGGCACCAAGTTCACCGTGTCCATCGAGGCCGCCGAGGGCGTTACCACCGGGATCTCCGCTGCTGACCGCGCGCGCACCGTACAGGCCGCTGCCGCCCGGGACGCCAAGGCCGAAGACATCGTCAGCCCCGGCCACATCTTCCCCCTGATGGCCCAGGCCGGCGGCACCCTGGCCCGCGCCGGCCACACCGAAGCGGCGTGCGACCTGGCGCGCATGGCCGGTTTCGAACCCAGCGGCGTGATCTGCGAAGTGATGAACGACGACGGCACCATGTCCCGTCGCGCGGAATTGGAAACCTTCGCCGCCGAACACAACATCAAGATCGGCACCATCGCCGACCTGATCCACTACCGGATGATCCACGAACGTACCGTTCAGCGGATTGCCGAGCAGCCGCTGGACAGCGAACTGGGGCAGTTCAACCTGGTGACCTACCGCGACTCGGTGGAAGGTGACGTGCACATGGCGCTGACCCTCGGCACCGTATGCGCCGAAGAGCCGACCCTGGTGCGCGTGCACAACATGGACCCGCTGCGCGACCTGCTGATGGTCAAGCAACCCGGCCGCTGGAGCCTGCGGGCCGCCATGGCCGCGGTGGCCGAGGCCGGCAGCGGCGTGGTGTTGCTGCTCGGGCACCCGCTCGATGGCGACGTGCTGCTGGCGCACATCCGCGAAACCGCCGACCAGGCGGCGCCGAAAAAACCGACCACCTACAGCATCGTCGGTGCCGGTTCGCAGATCCTTCGGGACCTGGGCGTGCGTAAAATGCGCCTGATGAGCGCACCGATGAAATTTAATGCGATATCCGGTTTCGATCTGGAAGTTGTAGAATACGTGCCCTCTGAATAATGGCCCGGGGATTGCGGCATTATCGTTAAGGCTTGTTGGATTCATTGTGGCGAGGGAGCTTGCTCCCGCTTGGGTGCGCAGCGCCCACCAAAAAGGGCCGCTACGCAGCCCAGCGGGAGCAAGCTCCCTCGCCACAGAAGATGTGCAAGTGAACGAGATGGCGAAATCCACAGCCCTGTATTCGTGGCTAATATCACTGAAGGAGCGCGTATAGAACGCGCTCTGGCTCTTTAAGAGATCTGACGAATGACCCTGAAGACCATCGAAGGTACCTTCATCGCCCCCAAAGGCCGCTACGCTCTGGTAGTGGGCCGTTTCAACAGTTTCGTGGTCGAGAGCCTGGTGGGCGGTGCGGTCGATGCCCTGGTTCGCCATGGCGTGAGCGAAAGCGACATCACTATCATCCGCGCCCCTGGCGCCTTCGAAATTCCGCTGGTTGCGCAGAAAGTCGCTCAAAAGGGCGAATATGCGGCGATCATCGCCTTGGGCGCGGTCATTCGTGGCGGTACTCCGCACTTCGAATACGTGGCTGGCGAATGCACCAAGGGCCTGGCCCAGGTGTCCATGGAGTTCGGCGTGCCGGTCGCTTTCGGCGTGCTGACTGTTGATTCCATCGAGCAAGCCATCGAACGTTCCGGCACCAAGGCCGGTAACAAAGGTGCCGAAGCTGCCCTGTCCGCCCTGGAAATGGTCAGTCTGCTGGCGCAGTTGGAGGCCAAGTGATTAGCGACGAAAGCGATCGTTTCAACCCGCGCGATCCAAAGCCTGCGGATGCCGGCAAGCCGTCGAAAAGCGTCAAGCGCCGTGAAGCCCGTCAGCTCGCGACGCAAGCGCTGTACCAATGGCACATGGCCAAGCAATCGCTGAACGAGATCGAAGCGCAGTTTCGGGTCGACAACGATTTCAGTGATGTCGACGGCGCTTATTTCCGCGAGATCCTGCATGGCGTGCCGGCTCACAAGACCGAGATCGACATCGCCCTGGCGCCTTGCCTGGACCTGACGATCGACGAGCTGGACCCGGTTGAGTTGGCGGTGTTGCGCCTGTCCACCTGGGAACTGATGCAGCGCGTCGACGTACCGTACCGCGTGGTGATCAACGAAGGGATCGAGCTGGCGAAAGTCTTCGGTTCCACCGATGGCCACAAATTCGTCAACGGTGTGCTCGACAAGCTCGCCCCGCGCCTGCGTGAAGCTGAAGTGAAGGCGTTCAAGCGCTGATTGGCGTTTGCGGCGACTGACTATGGGCGAATTCGAGCTGATCCGTAACTACTTCGCCGCCGCGCCCTGTGCGCAGGGCGGCGAGGGCGTTGCGCTGGGGATCGGCGACGACTGCGCCCTGCTGGCCGTCCCTCCCGGGGAACAGCTGGCGGTGTCCACCGACACGCTCGTGGCCGGCATACACTTTCCAGACCCTTGCGATCCGTTCCTGCTCGGCCAGCGCTCGCTGGCCGTGGCGGTCAGTGACCTGGCGGCCATGGGCGCCAAGCCCTTCGCCTTTACCCTTGCCTTGACCCTGCCGACGGTGACCACCGATTGGCTGCAAGCCTATGCCCGCGGTTTGAACCTGATGGCCCAGGCCTGTGGCGTGGCGCTGGTGGGAGGCGACACCACACGCGGGCCGCTGAGCCTGACCCTGACGGTATTCGGCCATGTGCCTGGCAGTCAGGCCTTGACCCGCGGCGGCGCGCAGCCCGGCGACCTGCTGTGCGTCGGCGGCGAGTTGGGCAATGCCGCCGGCGCATTGCCGTTGGTGCTCGGCCAGCGTCACGCCGAGCCCGCCATCGCCGAGCCGCTGCTGGCTCATTATTGGTCACCGCGACCACAGATCGCCTTGGGCCTGGCGTTGCGGGGCAAGGCCAGCGCGGCGATGGATATTTCCGATGGCTTGCTGGCCGATTGCGAGCATATCGCCCTCGCATCCGGGGTGGCCTTGCAGGTGGAACGGGACCGACTGCCGCTGTCCAACGCTCTGCTAGCGTTTTTTGGCCGGGCGGATGCTGAGCAGGCCGCCCTGAGCGGCGGTGACGATTACGTGCTGTTGTTCGCCGTGCCACCGAGCCGATGGCCGGCGTTGCAGGCCGAAGGCGGGCCGATCCATGTGATCGGCAGCGTACTGGCCGGGCAGGGCGTCACGCTGGTCGACGACGTCGGGCACGACATCACCCCGCAAACACGGGGCTATCAACATTTTCGGGAGACACCGTGACAGATCATCCCAACCAGGTCCCGGCAGAGTTCGTTCCGCCTTCGGTCTGGCGCAATCCCTGGCATTTCATGGCGTTTGGCTTCGGTTCGGGCACTTTACCTAAAGCGCCGGGCACCTGGGGCTCGCTGGTTGCGCTACCCTTCATACCGTTGTGGCAGATGTTGCCGGACTGGGGCTACTGGTTGATGCTGGGCATCACCATGCTGTTTGGCTTCTGGCTGTGTGGCAAAGTGGCGGACGACCTGCGGGTGCACGATCATGAAGGGATCGTCTGGGACGAAATGGTCGGCATGTGGATCACCTTGTGGCTGGTACCGGAAGGCTGGTACTGGTTGCTGACGGGATTTCTGGTGTTCCGTTTCTTCGATATCCTCAAGCCGTGGCCGATCCGCTGGATCGACCGGCATGTGCACGGAGGTGTCGGGATCATGCTTGACGATGTACTGGCCGGGGTGTTCGCTTGGCTGGCAATGCAGGGATTGGTGTGGTGTTTCACCTGAAGGAGCCAGGCATGGGCGTAAGCCGCGCACTACTGCTGTTGCTGTGTTTAGGAGCCTGTGTGGGAGCGGGGGCGGCCCAGTCGGCGCCATTGCCCGACAAGATCCGTGCGGCCAGCGAGGAATGGGCCGATTACACCCAGGCCGATGGCCAGGGCATGGGTTGGGATATCTTGCGCGCGGTGTTCGAGCCCGAAGGTGTCAAGCTGGAAACCCGCAGCGTGCCGTATACGCGCTCGATCGGGCTGGTGCAGCGTGGCGAGGTCGAGGTGCAGGTCGGCGCCTATCGGGATGAGTCCGAAGGTGTGCTGTACCCGAAGTGGCACTATGACGTCGATCACATCTATGCCCTGGGGCTCGCCTCCAAGCCGTCCCCCACGCTGGCGACGGTGGGCAATTACCGGCTGGTGTGGATGCGCGGGTACGAATACAACAACTACCTGCCCAATATCCGACGCTTCAATGAAATCCACCGCGCCGTGGGCATCTTGCCGATGCTGGTCCATGATCGTGCCGATTTTTATATCGATGCGTTGATGGAAATCCAGGACGTGCTCGCCAAGGCCGAGAACCCGAAGCAGTTCAAACTCTCGCCGTTGATCAATTTGCCGCTGTATCTGGGCTTTGCCAACAACGCCAAGGGGAAGGCACTGAGCGAACTGTTCGATCGGCGGATGGAAGTGCTGGTGAAAACCGGCCAGTTGAAACCGATTTTCGAACGCTGGAAGCAACCCTATCCCTTCGACGAGAACGGCCAGCCACCGAAGCCTTGATCGAACTTTTCGATAGTGATGGTGGATAATTCAGCCTAAGCGTCTGCCGGATCGTGCTGTTACAATGCCCGCCTCTGCGAATCTCCAGTACTAGATCAGGAGCACACCGGTGCCTGTCGTTTTTGTTGCCGCTTCCAAGCTGCCAACGCCCTTTGCGCAATTCACCATGCATGGTTTTCTCGATGAGGCCACCGGCCGTGAGCACGTCGTGCTGAGCCTGGGTGATGTCGCCGACGGTTCTGCGGTGCTGGGCCGCTTGCATTCCGAATGCCTGACCGGCGATGCGTTGTTCAGCCAGCGTTGCGATTGTGGCTCGCAACTCGAGGCCGCGCTGCAGGCCATCGCCCGGGAAGGCCGTGGCGTGTTGCTGTACCTGCGCCAGGAAGGCCGTGGCATTGGCCTGTTGAACAAGATCCGCGCCTATGAGCTGCAAGACGGCGGCGCCGATACCGTGGAAGCCAACGAACGCCTGGGCTTTGCCGCCGACCTGCGTGACTACAGCATTTGCCTGCCGATGCTGGAGCACCTGGGCGTCAAGTCGCTGCGCTTGATGACCAACAACCCGCGCAAGGTCAAGGCGTTGACCGACATGGGTATCGTGGTGGCCGAGCGTGTGCCGCTGCACACCGGTCACAACCCCCACAACAAACTCTACCTGGCGACCAAGGCCAGCAAGCTCGACCACATGATGGGCAACGAGCACCAGGGCGAGGTTGATCGGGCGTGACGCGCGGTCAGGTTCGGCGGCGGCTGTCGGTCAGTTGGTGGCAATACCTGGCCCTCGCCTTGCTGCCCTTGTTTGTGATCAACGCGGTGTTCGGCCAGGGCGAAGCGATTCTGCCGGTGCTGGCGATGCCGCTGTTCATTGCCGGCGTGGCGTCGATGTTTGTCAGCCTGCGCTTCTTCGGGCCGTATAAACAGGCCTTGATCGCCACCCAGAAAGCCCTCGACACGCCCGAAGAGCCCCAGGCCTGGATTGATTTGGCGGCCCGTCGCCGCGCCGCTTTGCTGGTGGCGGGGTTGCCGGCCTGGGTTGGCGCCCTGGCGGTGTTCGTTGGGCTGGAAGCGGTGCCGCTGATGCTGCTGGCCTTGTCGACCGCCGTGTTGTTCTACCTGTACCGCATCCCGCGTCAACTCGGCTGATGAGTCGCTGGCTGGCGGTCTTGCTGCTGGCCGTCAGCGCCTCGACGATGGCGGCCTCGCGGGTCGTCAGCCTCGCGCCGTCGCTGTCGGAAATCGTCGTTGAGCTGGATTCCGCCGACCTGTTGGTGGGCGTGCTGGATGGCGGTGATCGTCCGCCGGTGCTCAAGGCAGTGCCCTCGGTGGGCCGTTACGGGCAACTGGAGATGGAGCGCTTGCTCAGCCTCAAGCCCGATCTTCTCCTGCTCTGGCCCGGCAGTGTCGGCCCGGCCCAGCGCGAGCAGCTTAAAACGCTGGGCATTCCCATCTACATCGCCGAGCCTCGCAGCCTCGACCAACTCATCACGCAAATCGAAACCATCGCCTTGCAACTCGGTCGTCCGGAGCGCGGCGTGCAGCGGGCGGCGCAGTTGCGCGTGCGTCTTGAGGGGTTACGCCAACGCTATCGACGGGACCCGCCGTTGCCGGTGTTCTACCAAGTCTGGGACCGGCCGCTATACACCGTCGGTGGCGGGCAGATCATCAGTGATGCGCTGGCGGTGTGCGGGGCGCGCAACGTCTTCGCCGACCTGAGCGTGCCGGCTCCGCAGGTGAGTGTGGAAGCGGTGCTGCAGCGCAATCCGCAGGTCATCCTCGCCACCGAACAGGCGCAGCTCGATGGCTGGAAAACCTGGCCGGTAGCGCAGGGGCGATTGCTGCTGGTCAATGACAAGGGGCTGGAGCGGCCGAGTGGGCAGATGATCGAGGCGACGGCGCGGTTGTGTGAGTTGATTGCGCCAGATCGGTAGACCGCGGCGCCTGCAATCGCGAGCAAGCTCGCTCCCACAGGGGACGGGTGGCGAGCGCCAATTCCATATTCACAACAGGCCAACTGTGGGAGCGAGCTTGCTCGCGATTGCAGGCCGGCCCAGGCACTACGAATCCCAGATCAGAGTTCCGGGGTCCAAGTCACCCCAAACAACCAACTCCGACCTTCCTCCCGATACCCATACTGCCCTCCATCATGGCTATACAGAGCCCGGCTGTACCCTTTGTCCAACAGGTTATCTACCTTCATCTCCAGCTTCACCTCTCGGGTCAACGCCCAAGTGGCGCGCAACCCGAGCAGGGCATTGCCGCCCAGGACGTTGCGGTTGTCTTCGTCGTCGTAACTGCTGCTCACCGCTTGCCAAGTGGCACCCAGGCCCAACCGATCGAATTGCCGATCCAGGTCCAGGCTCAACGTCCTTCGGGCGCGGCGGGCGAGGGTGTGGCCGCTGTCGCGGTCCCGTGGGTCGATGATGGCCAGGGCCAGATTGCCCTGCCAGCCGAATACATCTTGCAGGTAGGCCATCTCGAAACCGTTGATCCGCGCCGAGGCGACGTTTTGCGGGCGGGAGTCGCGGCCAAAGATGATCGCGTCCTCCAGGTCGGTGCGGTACAGCGAGGTTTCCAGGCGGGCGCTGTCGCTCAGTTGGCTGCGCCATTGCAGTTCGTAGCTCTTGGCTGTCTCGGGTTTTAAATCCGGGTTGCTGTACTCCGGGTAGTACAGGTCGTTGAAGGTCGGTGCGCGGAAGCTTTCGCTGTAGGTCAACAGCACGTCGTTGTCCGGGTTGACCGGCAGGGTCAGGGTGCCGCTCCAACTGTTCTGGCCGCCAAACTGCTGGTTCTGGTCGCGGCGCAGGCCCAGCTCTGTCGAAAAAGTTTCGGCCTGGAAGCGGTGCTGGATAAACGCTGCGCGGTTCCAACGGCTGTCTTCGTCGAACGGCGTGCTGCTGTTGACCCGGTCCTGATACCAGTCACCGCCGACGATCAGGCTATTGCGCGCGTTCAGGGTCACGTCGTTCTGCCAGGTCACGGAATCGCGGTAGGTGTTGAAGACTTCGTGGACGTCGCTGAGCTTGTCGAAGGTTTTTTCGCGGTTTTCGCTGTGGCCCAGTTCCAGGCGCGACTTCCAGCTGTCGTTGATTCGGCCGTCCATATAGGCGCTGAAGCTGCTCACCGCAAACTCGCTATGGGGTTGCTGGGGCAGGGATTCGAAGGTGGCCGGGTCGAAGCGGCCGAACGGGTTGTCGTATTCGCTCTTGCCGCGGTTATCCAGCAGGTTCAGGCCAACTTCCAAGTCATCGCTGGCGGCATGGCTCAGGCTCAGGCTGAAGGACTGGTTGCGATTGGCATCGTTGTCGCGGTCGCTGGCGTAGGACTCGTGGGTCCGATTGCTTCCTGCGCTGTCGTCGAGGCTGGCGCCGAGGTTGAAGCGGGTCTGCTCATCGCCGCCGGACAGGCCTACACTGCGCTCCCAGGTCTGGTGGCTGCCGACGCCCACATGCAGGCGCGGTTGCAGGCCTTGTTCGCTGCCGCGCCGGGTGAAAATCTGGATCACCCCACCCACCGCATCGGCACCGTAGATCACCGAGCGCGAGCCGCGCAGCACTTCCACGCGCTCGATCTGGTTGATGTTCAGGCGTTGCAGGTTGCTGTCGCCGGAGGTGGCGTTGCCGATGCGCTGGCCGTCCACCAATACCAGGCTCTGGGCTGATTTGGTGCCGCGAATGTAAATCCCCGGCAGGCTGCCGCGCCCACCCAGCGGCGCCACTTGCACGCCGGGCACGCGGCTGAGCAGGTCGGTGACGCTGGCCGGTTGCAGGCGGTCGATGTCGTCGCGGGTGAAGATCGTGTTGGCGGCGCTGCTGTCATTGCGGGCCTCGACCTGGCGGTTGGCGCTGATGACGATGTCGGGCAGCTTCAGGGCCTGGTCGCGTTCGAAGGTGTCGGCGAGCAGGTTGGGGGTAGGGAGCAGGGCGAGGGCAAGGGTGAGGCGGCGTTTCATTGATGTTCCGATCATGCTGATTCACACCAAGCCAGTGTGGGAGCGAGCTTGCTCGCGATAGCGGAAGATCAGTCAATTAATGATTGGCTGACACACCGCCATCGCGAGCAAGCTCGCTCCCACAGGGGGCTTGTGTTGGCTGTACTTACAAGCCCAACAACTGCAACCGCAGCCGCACCGCCGCTTCGATCCCAACTTCGTCCAAGCCACATTCGGCCAGCATTTGCGCTGGCTTGGCGTGTTCGACGTAGACATCGGGCAGGCCCAGGTGCAGCACCGACTTGAGGATGTTTTCCCGCGCCAGGAACTCGCTGACCGCTGCGCCGGCGCCGCCCATGATGGCGTTCTCCTCGACGGTCACCAGCAGTTCATGGCTGCCGGCCATCTCGCGCACCAGGGCTTCGTCCAGGGGTTTGACGAAACGCATGTCCACCACAGTGGCATCGAGTTTTTCGGCGACTTTCAAGGCCTCGGCCAGTTGCACGCCGAACACCAGCAGGGCGGTTTGCTTGCCCTGACGGCGGATCACGCCCTTGCCGATCTCGATGGGCTCGAGGTCGGCCGAGATCGTCGCGTTCGGGCCGGTGCCACGCGGGTAGCGCACCGCCGCCGGGCCATTGAACAGGTGGCCGGTGGTGAGCATCTTGCGCAGCTCGTTTTCATCACTCGGAGTCATCACCAGCATGCCGGGGATGCAGCGCAGGAACGACAGGTCGAAGCTGCCAGCATGAGTCGGGCCGTCTTCGCCCACCAGGCCGGCGCGATCGATGGCGAACAGCACGTCGAGGTTCTGCACCGCCACGTCATGGATCAATTGGTCATAGGCCCGCTGCAGGAACGTCGAGTAGATCGCCACCACTGGCTTGGCGCCTTCACAGGCCATGCCGGCGGCGAGGGTCACGGCGTGCTGCTCGGCAATCGCCACGTCGAAATAGCGCTGCGGGTAGCGTTCGCTGAAGGCCACCAGGTCAGAGCCTTCCTTCATCGCCGGGGTGATGCCCACCAGGCGCGGGTCGGCGGCGGCCATGTCGCACAGCCATTGGCCAAAGACCCCGGAATATTTCGGTCCGCCGGCTTTTTTCGGCGCGGCCGCCGGGGCGTCCAGGGGTTCGAGCTTGGTGATGGCGTGGTAGCCGATCGGGTCGACCTCCGCCGGGGCGAAGCCTTTGCCTTTCTTGGTGACCACGTGCAGGAACTGCGGGCCCTTGAGGTCACGCATGTTGCGCAGGGTGGCGATCAGCGTGGGCAGGTCATGACCGTCGATGGGGCCGATGTAGTTCCAGCCCAGTTCTTCGAACAGCGTGCCGGGGACCAGCATGCCCTTGGCGTATTCTTCGGTGCGGCGGGCGATTTCCCAGGCGCCGGGCAGGCGCGACAAGACCTTCTTGCTGCCTTCGCGCATGCTTGCGTAGGTGCGGCTGGAGAGGATCTTCGCCAGGTAGTTGGACAAACCGCCAACGTTGCGCGAGATCGACATGTCGTTGTCGTTGAGGATCACCAGCATGTTGGCGTCGACTTCCGGCGCATGGTTCAGCGCTTCGAAAGCCATGCCCGCGGTCAGTGCGCCGTCGCCGATCACGGCAATCGCCTTGCGCTCGCTGTTTTGCAGGCGGGCGGCAATCGCCATGCCCAGGGCGGCGCTGATGGACGTACTGGAGTGGCCGACGCCAAAGGTGTCGTATTCGCTCTCGGAGCGACGCGGGAAGGCGGCGATGCCATCCTTCTGGCGCAGCGTGCCCATGCGCTCGCGACGATCGGTGAGGATCTTGTGCGGGTAGGCCTGGTGCCCGACGTCCCACACCAGCCGGTCGTCCGGGGTGTCGAACACGTAATGCAGCGCGATCGTCAGCTCGATGACGCCCAGGCCTGCACCGAAGTGCCCACCGGTCTGGCCGACCGTGTAGAGCAATTCCAGGCGCAACTCATCGGCCAGGGTTTCCAGCTCGGCTTCACCCAGGCGACGCAGGCCGTCCGGCGTGTTGGCGCGGTCCAGCAGGGGCGTGGTCGGGCGCTTGCGGGGGATCTCTTGAAACGTCGTGGGCATCAGGCGAATCGTTATAGGTATAGAAAGAGGCGGCAGTTTACCTTATGCATCGCAAGCTGCCCACGCGTAGGCCGGAACTTGGCCGATACGCAATCTTTAGGGTTGACCTTGTATCAGCTGCGTCGTTCGACGATATAACGCGCCAAGTCGCGCAACGGCTCGGCCGCCGCGTCAAAGGGTCGCAGCGCGGCCAGGGCCTGGTCGCGCAACTCCAGGGCATAGGCCTTGGCCGCGTCGAGGCCGAGCAGGGCCGGGTAGGTCGGCTTGTCGCGCGCGATGTCTGCGCCCTGGCGTTTGCCCAGGGTCTGGGTATCGCTTTCAACGTCGAGGATGTCGTCCTGCACCTGGAACGCCAGGCCGATGGCCCGGGCGTAGGTCTGCAAGGCTTGCAGTTGTGCGGGAGTGGCCCGACCGCTGGCCAGGGCGCCGAGTTTGACGCTGGCTTCGATCAAGGCGCCGGTCTTGTGCCGGTGCATGTATTCCAGCGCGCTCTGGTCCAGCTTCAGGCCCACCGAGCCCAGGTCGATGGCCTGGCCGCCGACCATTCCGGCAGGGCCTGCCGCCAACGCCAGGGCGCTGACCATGTCCAGGCGAACCTGCGCCGGGCAGTCGCTCAAGGCCGGGTCCAGCAGTGCGCTGAAGGCCAGGCTCTGCAAGCCGTCGCCAGCCAGGATCGCGCAGGCTTCATCGAATTGCTTGTGAGTGGTCGGCTGGCCGCGGCGCAGGTCGTCATCGTCCATGGCCGGCAAGTCGTCGTGCACCAGCGAATAGGCATGGATCAGTTCCACCGCGCAGGCGGCGCCGTTGGCCTGTTCGGCCTGGCCGCCCAAGGCTTCGCACGCGGCATAGGCCAGCAGCGGCCGGACACGTTTGCCGCCGTTCATCACGCTGTAGCGCATGGCTTCGTACAGGCGCGCCAGTTCCGGGCTCGGGGCGCTGAACAAGGTATCCAGTGCAGCATTGACCCGGGCCTGGCTGCTGGCCTGATAAGCGCCGATCATTCAGGTTGTTCCGCGTCGAAAGGCTCTTCGGTCAACTCACCGTCGCGCTCGAGGAGCAATTGCACCTTCTGCTCGGCCTGGGCCAGCGCCGCCTGGCAGTCGCGAGTCAAGCCGATACCCTGCTCGAAGGCGGTCAGCGAGTCTTCCAGCGACAATTCGCCGTTCTCCAGGCGTTCGACCAGCGTTTGCAGGTCGGCCAGAGATTGTTCGAAATCCAGTGCAGCTTTTTTGCGGGCCATGGCGGCTATTCCGGTTGACTGTTAAACCGGCGCGACACTAGCAGACATGGGGTGTTCGGGCAAATCAGGGCGGGGTAACGCGGGCTGTGATCCAGTGCTTTTGTGGCGAGGGAGCTTGCTCCCGCTCGAGCGCGCAGCGGTCGCAAACTGGATCAACCCGGCGGGTTTGGGGCTGCTGCGCAGCCCAGCGGGAGCAAGCTCCCTCGCCACGGGATTTGGTCAGAAGTGACGTCAGGTTCCGTATTCGGCTTATTTCGTGAGCCGAGTAAGTCCCCTATTCGGCTCATGCCTCTCTCAGTACGTGATTTCCCACACAGAATCGCGTGTTCCCCGATTGTGAAAAATCCGTCAAATGGCTACTCTTCGCGCCATCTACGGCCCCTTGTAACGGCAATGCCGTTCACTTAAGAAAAATGATGACCCTGTGGCGAGGGAGCTTGCTCCCGCTCGGCTGCGAAGCAGTCGTAAACCGGCGGGTGCGGTGTGTCTGATACGCCGCAATTGGCAGGTTTTGGGGCCGCTTCGCGGCCCAGCGGGAGCAAGCTCCCTCGCCACGGGTTTATCGATTGCCTTAAGTGAACAGCATTGCCTTGTAACGGGGCCTTCAGACGAAACCCGAATAATCACAAGCAGCGCCCTGGAAGGGCGCCGGGTTGCGTCGTGCATGGCAGGAGGCATACGTGCGTTTTCTTTCTTTATTGATCGTGTTGCTCGGTGCGCCGTTGGCGTGGGCCGCGCCTTCGGCTGAAATGTCGGAGCCGGTCGGCGGCTGGCGCTACAGCGGCTTGCTCGATCGTACGGAAAACCCGCAAGTCGCGTATCCCACGCCACCCATCGACCGCGGCATCCAGCGCAACCGCACGATGATCGAGGGCCAGATCAAGGCGATGGGCACGGCGCGCCAGCCCCACAGCCTGGCGGTCAACGGCAATCCACTGAATCTCTATACCGACGACGAGGGGCGTTTCGCCCGGCCGTATGCGTTCGGCGCCGGCTCCAACAGCGTCGAGGTACGCAGCTCCGAAGGCCAGTCCCTCAAGCGCGTGCAATTCTATGAAGCCAACAACCTGCGCACCCCGGCGCAGATCCGCGTGGTGCTGGGCTGGGACGACCCCAAGGCCGAGCTCGACCTGCATATCGTCACACCCGACGGCCAACATGCCTTCTTCGGTCGCCCGGCGCTGACCAACGGCGGCGGCCTCGACCCGGATGGCGTCGACGGCCCCGGCCCTGAGATGTTCACCATGACCGCGCCGATGCACGGCACCTACCTGGTCTACGTGAACTATTGGGGCAACTACGGCAGCGGCGGCTACAACTTCGATGAGACCAGCAACCAGAACGAGGTGATCACCTCGCAGATCAACCTGGTGCTCAACGAAAACACCGTCGATGAAAAACGCGAGACCTTTGTCGTGCCCCTGCGCGCCATTGGCGATCTGTTGCTGGTCAAGACTTTCAACTACTAAATCCGCTCCACGGATGAACAGGCCCTTGTGAATATGAGCGACAACACTGCTTCCCCGACCACGCCGACACCTGTCGCCAAACCTGTGCGCCGCTGGCCGGCGATACTGATCGGGCTGTGCCTGGCCGCCGGTGTGGCCGCCGGGCTGGGCTGGTTCATCAACAAGCCCAAGGCGCCGCCCATGGCGTTGGCATTGGAAAAACTCGGCCTGAGCCGTCCCGACGGCTTGCTCGAGACCCATTCCCTGAGCCAGTTGCCCAAGGACCTGTTGGCGGTGCCGTTCCTCAAGGCCACGCTCACCGAGGACTTCGTCTTCTATTACGAAGCCCACGCCGACCGCCTCGGGCTCATCGGCAGCCTGCGCCGGATCATCTACGAGCATGACCTCAAGCTGCAGGACAGCCTGATCGAAGCGCTTTTCGACCAGCCGGCCGACGTCGCGTTGTGGCGCGGTGCGGACGGTCGCCTCAAGGATTTCCTGTTGGTGATGGATCGCGGCGGCCTGGCCAAGGTGCTGGAGCCGTTGGCGAAAGTCGCCTTGGATGACACCCAACTGAGCAAGCTCAGCGACCTCAAGGTCGGCGGTGACGACGTCGCGCTTTACCAACTCAGCTACAACGCCAGCAAATCCCTGGCCTTCGCCTCCCACGGCGACAAACTGGTCGTGCTGTCCAACCCGGCCAAGCTGTACGACCCGGCCAGCGGGTCGGCGGTGGAGCCGGGCAGCGTTTCGACGACCGCCCTGGCCGCCTTGCTCAACGGCGACAAACTCTTCCCTGAAGCCTTTGGCCTGCCGGCCAAGGCGCCGCAGGTCAAGCAACGCATCTCGGTCAACGCCAGCGTGCTCGCCATGGGCTACCAGCGGTTCATCCCGAACTTCGCCGGCTTGCGCTTCGACATGGACGACAAGGGCTGGCACAGCTTCCTGGCCATGGACGAACTGGAAAACCAGCCGGACTTCGACTTCAAGCCAATCTGGCAAGCCATGCCCATGGGCGCCAGCGCTTGCGTGGCCTTGCCCCTGGCCGCCGAGCAGCAGAAACCATTGCTGGTGAAACTGGGCGCCGACGAAAAAGCCGCCCAGGCCATGGTCGATCATGTGACGGGCGCCGCTGGCCTGTGCTGGTACGCCGATTCGCGGCTGTACACGCCGCTGTTGGTGGCGAGCCTGAATGACGACGACGGCAAGCTCGACGCCGACCTGGGCAACCTGTTCGGTTCGATGGTCGGTGCCTATGAAAACAACGTCGCCGAACACGCGTTCCCGGTAGTGGAAAAGCAAGCAGGTTCGACGCACCAATGGCAACGCCAGGTCAGCTCCAACTTCGGGCCTTATCCGGCCAAGGAAGCCGAGCAACCCGAAGCGATTACCGGCAAGGCGTTCCTGCGGGTCAGCCTGGCCCGTCATGGCTCGACCTTGCTGTTCTCCCTCGACGACAAGTTGGTGGACAAGGCCCTCGGCACCCTCGACAAGCGCTTCCCGCCCATGGCCGAGGTGGTGCCCCAAGACCTGCTGATGCCGGTCTACTTCGGCCCGGATTCCATGGCGCAACTGATGCAGCGCGAAACCCTCGACAGCCTGCCCCAGGACATGGAGCCGGTGTTCTACAACGCCGCGCAAACCTACCTGATCCCGAAACTGCGCACCCTCGGCGGCTACGGCAAATACGCCCTGACCTTGCCCGCGGGCAGCGAGCCGGACGGCCATTGGCAGTGGCTGCCGCTGGAATGGAAAGCGCTGTGACCGCACTGATCCGCAACCCTGCGTTGACGCTGCTGCTGGCACTGCTGCTCGGCGGGCCGGCGCGTGCCGTCGAGGCGCCGGCGTTGGACGTGCAGCAGTCCCAGGTTTTTCGCGCCTGGTTCGTGCGCATTGCCCAGGAACAGCTGACCAAAGGCCCGAGCCCGCGCTGGTACCAGCAGGATTGCGCCGGGCTGGTGCGTTTCGCTGCCAACGAAGCGCTGAAGGTCCACGATGAAAAATGGCTGCGCAGCAATGGCCTGTCCAATCGCTACCTGCCTCCGGAACTGCCCCTCAGCGATGCGCAACGGCGCCTCGCCCAGCAGTGGCAGCAGGGCGGCGGCAAGGTCGGGCCCTACGTCAACGCCATCAAGCTGATCCAGTTCAACAGTCGCCTGGTGGGCCGCGATGTCGCCCAGGCCCGCCCCGGCGACCTGATGTTCTTCGATCAGGGCGATGACCAGCACTTGATGATCTGGATGGGCCGCTACATCGCCTATCACACCGGCACCACAACCCCTACCGACAACGGCATGCGCTCCGCAAGCCTGCAACAACTCATGAACTGGAAGGACACCCGATGGATACCCGACGCAGCCAACCCCAACTTCATCGGCGTCTATCGACTCAACTTTCTCTCCCAATGACCGGTGCCCGCATGCTGCGCTTGTGTTCAAAACTGCCCCTGCTGTTCGCCCTGTTGCTGGCACCCATGGTTAATGCCGAAGACACGGTGGAGCCCAGTGGCTACACGCCGGTGTCCGGCGAAAGCTTTTTCCTGCTGGCCGACAGCAGTTTTGCCAGCGACGAACAGGCCATGGTTCGCCTCGAAGCGCCGGGCCGCGACTACCGTCGGTACCGCATGGAGCCCTACGGCGGCGCCGACATCCGCGTCTATCGCATCGAAAAACCGCTGGAGTTCCTCAAGCGCCAGAAAAACCTGCACCGCGTGGTCAGCGACGGCCAGTTCAAGGGCGAAGGCCTGTCGAACACCCTCGCGTACCTGTGGGACAACTGGTACCGCAAGTCCCGTCGAGTGATGCAACGGGCGTTCTCCTACGAATCGCGCCAGCACGTCACCGAAGAGGTGCCGGAACTTAGAATCGGCGACGCCCTGGTCGCGCCGACCCCGTACGAGGCACCGGCGCAATTCGCCTTGATCCCGGGCTTGCCGGTGGTCAGCCAGTTCCGTTATCCGCTGTGGCAGGCCAAGCCAATCCAGCCGCCAGCCGGGGTCAACCTGGCGGGTTCGTCCAGTGAGTTCGTCAGCGTCGCCCCGGGCAACGTCTATGTGCCGCTGGGCCAGTTGAAGCCGGGCCTGTATCTGGTGGAAGCGCTGATCGGCAAATACCGCGCGACCACCATGGTCTTCGTTTCCAATACCGTGGCCGTGAGCAAGATTGCCGGCGATGAATTGCTGGTCTGGGCCGCACGCAAGCATGAAGGGCGTTCGGTGCCCAAGGTCAATGTGCTGTGGACCGACGGCCTGGGCGTGATGAGCAGCGGTGCCACCGATGAAGACGGCCTGCTGCGCCTCAAGCACGTCAGCCCGGAGCGTTCCTTCGTCATTGGTGAGGACGAGGAGGGCGGGGTCTTCGTCTCGGAAAACTTCTACTACGACAGCGAAATCTACGACACCAAGCTGTATGCGTTCACCGACCGGCCGCTGTACCGGCCGGGGGATTGGGTGTCGCTGAAAATCGTCGGTCGCGAGTTCAAGAACGCCCGTGACTCGGTGCAACCGACCGCCGCCGACGTCAATGTCAGCGTCCTCGACGCCACCGGCACCGCGCTGCAAACCCTGGCCCTGAAGCTCGACTCCAAGGCCGGTACCCAAGGCCGTTTCCAATTGCCGGAAAACGCCGTGGCCGGCGGTTATGAGCTGCGCTTCAGCTACAAGGACCAGCTCTATAGCAGCGCCTTTCGCGTCGCCGAATACATCAAGCCGCACTTCGAGATCGCCCTGAACCTGGCCAAGCAGGACTACCGCACCGGCGAGCCGGTCAAGGGCAACCTCGTGCTGCTGTACCCGGACGGCAAGCCGGTGGTGAATGCCACGGTGAGCCTGAGCCTGCGGGCCCAGCAATTGTCGATGGTCGATAACGAGCTGCAATACCTGGGGCAATTCCCGGTGGAACTGACCAGCAGCGAAGTGACCACCGATGCCAAGGGCAACGCGACCCTCGACCTGCCGGCCGCCGACAAGCCGAGCCGCTACACGCTCACCGTGTTCGCCAGCGATGGCGCGGCGTATCGGGTCAAGACCACCAAGGAAATCCTCATCGACCGTGGCGCGGCGAATTTCCGCCTGAGCGCTCCCCAGCGGTTCAGCGCCGCGGGCCAGAAGGTGTCATTCAGCTACGCCAACGAAGGCGGCAACGAACAGGCCAAGGCTGTGACACCAGGCAGCTACGCCTGGGTGCGCCTGGAAGACCAGAGCACCGGCGAAGGCAAGCTGGCGGCCAAGGACAAGGGCTTCAGCCTGACCTTCGAGCGTCCCGGCACCTATAACCTGACGCTTAAGGACGACCACGGCCGGGTCATTGGAGCCGCCGCCCATGCGGTGACCGGTGAGGGCATCAAGGCCGTGCCGGGCACCGTCGAGATTGTCTTCGACAAGCCTGAATACAAGACCGGTGACGAAGCGCTGGCGCTGATCACCTTCCCGGAGCCGGTCAGCGATGCGCTGCTGTCGCTTGAGCGGGACAAGGTCGAGGCCACGGCGCTGCTGTCCAAGGGCGGCGACTGGCTGAAGATGGAAAAGCTCAGCGACACCCAATACCGCGCGCGCATTGCCGTGAAGGATAGCTTTGCGCCCAACCTGACCTTCTCGGTGCTGTACACCAAGGGCGGCCAGTACAGTTTCCAGAACGCCGGCATCAAGGTGATCACGCCGCAGATCGATGTGGCTGTCGTCACCGACAAAGCCACCTATCGTCCGGGCGACACGGTGACCGTGGACCTGAGCACCCAGTTCGCCGGCAAGGCGATCCCGGCGCACCTGACGGTCAGCGTGGTCGATGAGATGGTCTATGCCCTGCAACCGGAAGTGGCGCCGACCATCGATCAGTTCTTCTATCACCCGCGCCGCAACAACGTGCGCACCAGTGCCAGCCTGTCGTTCATCAGCTATGACGTGGCGCTGCCAGGCAGCCCCGGTGCGCCGGGCAAGGCCAACCGTAGCGAGCGTGGGGTCAAGGTGCTGGAGCGGCCACGGCGTGAAGACGTCGACACCGCCGCCTGGCAACCGGAGCTGGTCACCGACGCCAATGGCAAGGCCCGCTTCACCTTCAAGATGCCGGACTCGCTGACCCGCTGGCGCATCACGGCCAAGGCGATCGCTGACGACGGCCAAGTCGGCCAGAAGAAGCAGTTCATTGCGTCGGAAAAACCGCTGTACCTGAAGTGGAGCGGCCCGACCCGCTTCCGCACGGGCGACAAGCCGCAACTGGGCCTGTTCGCCTTCAGCCAATCGGAAAAACCCCTGAAGGCCGAGCTGCTGATCCGTTACGCCGGCGCTGAACAGCGCGTGGTGGCGGAGCTGAAAAACGGCATCAACTACGTGGCGCTGCCGGCCCTGGAATTGAGCAGCGGCGACTTGACCGTGCAGTTGCAATTGAACGGCGAAACCCAAGACGCCCTGGCCATGCACCTGAACGCCAGCGGCAACGGCTGGCAAGTGACCCAGAGCCAGCGCCTTGATGTGGCCAGTGGCGACACCCCGCTGACCCTGCCGACCGACGCCACAGATATTCGCCTGCGCCTGGATGACAGCCCGCAAGCGTTGTTCCGTTCGGCCCTGGATGACCTGCTGAGCTACCCCTACGGTGGCGTCGAGCAGACCGCCAGTCGCCTGTTGCCGTTGAGCATCGCCTATCCGACCCTGGCGTCGAATCCGCAGATCCGCGACCGCTTGCGCTTGATCATGCAAAACAGCCGCTTGCGCCTGGTGCAGATGGCCGGGCCGTCGGCGAGCTTCACCTGGTGGGGCCAGGACGGTGAGCCAGATGCCTTCCTCACTGCCTATGCCTATTACGCCGACTGGCACGCCAGCCAGGCCCTGGACCTGAGCCTGCCGCCGGAACACTGGCAGCGGGTGCTGGAGGTCTACGCCAAGGAGGCCGCGGATACACCGCTGCTGCAACGTGCGTTGATCCTGTCGTTCGCCAAGCAGAT
The DNA here is from genome assembly GCF_051132015.1 of Pseudomonas sp. Z1-12. Lineage (NCBI taxonomy): Bacteria > Pseudomonadati > Pseudomonadota > Gammaproteobacteria > Pseudomonadales > Pseudomonadaceae > Pseudomonas > Pseudomonas sp. Z1-12. The sequence continues at coordinate 6,000,341 of NZ_CP071647.1, read as the reverse complement.
GCAACTGCCGGTGAATACCTTGCTCAGTGGCTTGATGGACGACCTGGCGAAAGCCAGTGAAGACAGCACCGAGAGCGTGCTGGACAGCGGCGAAGACAGCCTGGTCATGTACGCGCCGGACTCGGCCCTTGGCCTGGCCAGCGCCCGAGTGCTGACCGCGTCCCTCGCCAAGCAGGCGAAGGTGCCGTTGCCCACAGCCTTCAGCCGCCAGGCCGACGCCGCGCAACAGCAACTGGAGCTGAGCTCGCAGCCTTTCGTCGAGGCTTTGCTGCTGTCGCTGCAGAGCTTCGATCAAGCCCGCGCCACGGCACTGCTGGAGCGCGTGCTGCCGCAGCAGTCCACCCTGGAACGGGCGCTGGCCCTGACCTGGTTGCAACGCAGCATCGAACAGGCCGCGCCGGCCGTGGCCCTGGCGCCGGGCGAAGGCTGGGTTGCCAAGCAAGGCGCGACCGGTGAAACCTACTGGCAGTGGCAGGGCGCGCAGCTTCCAACGATGCTGACCCTGACTGGTGCCGAGGAGCGTCCACTGCAAGCGGCATTGAGTTTCCAGAGCCAGCAAGCGCCGGTGGCACCGATGGCCGTGTCGATCACCCGGCGCCTGTCGCGCCTGGTGCCGGGCGACGAGGCCTTCACCTTCAAGCTTGAAGCCGTGGGCAACAAACCATTGTCCAGCGACAGCCTCTACCTGGATGAAGTGATCATCAACAGCAAGGCACCGACGCCGCTGCGCTACGGCATGCTCGAAGTGCCGTTGCCGCCGGGCGCCGATGTGGAACGCACCACCTGGGGTATCCAATTGATGGGCAAGGCCGACAGCGAGCCGACATCCCTGGAAAAGGCGCGCTTCGAGCCGGGCCAGATGGCCTATGCGATACCGCTGGACGCCATCAGTGGCGAGCTGCGCCTGCGGCACTTGGTGCGCTTCTCCCAGAAAGGCCAGTTCACCTTGCCGCCGGTGCGCTTCACCCAAGTCTATGCACCACAGAATCAGGCTCGCGAACAGAAACCGGCGCTCGGTCAGGTGACGGTCAACTGACATGCGCAGGCCTTGGGGTTGGTGGTTGTTGTGCTTGATTCCTGCGCTGGCGACAGCGCAGGACGAGCCGTTGCGCCTGGCCTTCGACGGTCAATTGCTGCGAGTGAATCAAACCCAGGTGCTGGATCGCCAGCCATTGCCCGACACGTTGCAGGCACCGTTGGGCAGCCTGTGGAAGCTGTTTGTCTACGCCTGGCTGGTGGACACCAACGCTCGCGAACCGGTCTATGAATGCCGCGGCGAGTCGAAGGAAGAAGTCTATTGCTGCAATCCCGGGCAGAGCATCGGTCGTGACCAGGCGCTGGTGAAGTCCTGTGGTTTGTATTTCGAGCCGCAGCGGCTCGGGCTTTCAGCGCCCGGCTGGCGGGATTACTGGCAGGCGCGCCAGGCGCCGGCCTGGTTGTTGGACCTGCCAACGCTGCAACCCCAGACGCAAGTACCGGTCGCGCAATTGATCAAGGCCCTGGCCATGCTGCCGGCCCAGGACCAGGCCCGTCGGGTGCTGTTGGACGTGGTCCTCGGTGCGGCGGACGGGCGGCTGGTCGGAGAGTTGGGCAGCCGCCTGCGGGTCAAGACCTGGAGTTGGTTGGGCGACCAGGGGCCTTCCTCGCGACAGGGCGGTTTTGCCGGTTGGCTGGCTGATGGCACGCCGGTGTGGGCCGGTGGACGTGGCACCAGCCAGCAGGTCCTCAAGGTCTACGGCGAAGGTCTGGCGGCGGCGTTGCCGTCCCGCTGGCCGGCGGACACCGGGCGCTGCGTGGAAGTCGATCTGTTTGCCCGTTATCCGTTGCAACGGGTGATGGCCGGCGAGCGGCCGGCCACACCGGGCCAACTGCGCGGTGACTACCGCGTCGAATTCACCAACGGCAACCAATTGGACATCCACAGCGATGGCGAGCTGTTCCTGCTGCCCGGCAAGCTGGTGGCGCGCCTGGACCGCGAGGAGTACATCGCCCGGGTCTTGCAGCGCGAAGCCAAGGCCGAACCCGCCGAAGCCGCCAAGGCCCTGGCGGTGGCGATTCGCACGTATCTGCTGCAAAACGCCCAACGCAACGGTGATTGCCTGAGCATCGACGACAGCAGCCATCGCCAGCGTGTCGCGCCACGTCCGGCGGCACCTGGAACCCGAGCCATTGCCGCCTGGACCAGCGACCTGGTCCTGGCCGGCACCGACGTCACCTACCACTCCGACCAGCCGGGCCCGGACAAACTGTCCTGGGCGCAAGCCGTGGAGCAGGCCAACGCTGGCCAACGCTACGACGCCATCCTGCTGCACGCCTATCCGCGCGCCAGCCTCAGCCGCTGGGACAACCCGGTGGCGTCCTGTGAAGCGCTGCCTGCCGCCCAGGACTGGCTGCTAAAGCAGCGCCGGGGCTGGCGTGAGCGACTGGAAAGCGAAGTGGGCTACAACGAAATCAGCGCTTTCGCCGTCTGCCGCGTCGCCTTCGGCCGGCCGTATGTCGACCGCGAACGCCAGCGCATCTACGTGCGCGGCGTGCTGTCGCTGCAAGACCGTCTCGACCTGACACATGAATATTTGCACCTGGCCTTCGAAGCTCACCCCAACGGCCAGGACGAAACCTATATCGAAGGGCTCGCCCGTCACCTCTTGCTGGAATAGACCATGACACTCCGTTATCCACAGGTCTTGCTGTTGCTCTGCGCCCTGACCGCGTTATCACCGGCCATGGCCGCCGACTCCATCAAGCTCGACACCCCCATTGGCGGCTGGCGCAGCGGTGCGCCGGGGGGTGAAGGCGAAAGCTTCAGCCAGACCGTCAACTACCCGGCCTCGTCGGTCAACACGCCTCCGGGCCAGGCCGACACCGCGCGCATTACCGGGCAGATCAAAGGTGCGCCCAAGGACAGCAACGCGCCGGGCCAGTTGATCGTCAACGGCGTCAGCCTGCCGCTGAAACTGGATGAAGAAGGTCGCTTCGACCGGCCGTTCTCGTTCCCCAACGGCAGCAACAGCGTTGAAGTGCGCAGCGCCGATGGCCAGCAGCGCCACCGCACGCAGTTTCTCAACACCAGCGGCGGCGCCACCCCGGCCAAGCTGCGGGTGTTGCTGACGTGGGACAGCGACGGCACCGACCTGGACCTGCACCTGGTCACCCCCGATGGCGCGCACATCTGGTACGGCGACCGCGCCGTCGCCAACGGCTCTGCCCTCGACGTCGACGTCACCACCGGCTACGGCCCGGAAATCTTCGCCATGCCCGCGCCGATCAAGGGCCAGTACCTGGTGTATGTGAATTACTACGGCGGCGGTTATCGCAGTGAAGAGGACGGCGAAGAGGGCGAGTCCGTGGCGCAGGCGCAACAGGCCTTGACCACCGCGCAGGTCACCGTGATCACTGAGGAGGGCACGCCGAACGAGAAAATGGAAACCTTCGTCGTGCCGATGCGGGCGGTGGGGGAGCTGACGTTGGTCAAAAGCTTTAGCTACCCGTAAAACTGCGTGGGATGACCCCCGTGGCGAGGGAGCTTGCTCCCGCTGGGCTGCGCAGCAGCCCCAAAAACAAACACCACGGAGTGTCAGGCTGATCGTATTGGCTGCTTGGGGGCTGCTGCGCAGCCCAGCGGGAGCAAGCTCCCTCGCCACAAGAGCGGTCAGCCTGGATGAAGCCCTTTGGGAGCTAGGGTGGACGCCTGAGCTGTGAGCACTCGAAGTCCAATGTGGGAGCGAGCTTGCTCGCGATGACGGTCTAGCATCCACATCAATGCAAGCTGATGTACCGCTATCGCGAGCAAGCTCGCTCCCACAGGGTTGGATGGGCTGCAATAAAAAAATCTCACGCGTGAGCTATTGTGGGGTTTGGAAAGTGCCTGTAGTGTTTCTCACGCGTGAGTTTTTCACAGTGGGGTCAGTACCATGCCAACCAGCTCTCCATCAGATCCGCCTGACGGGTCTGTGACCGATCCAGCGAGCCGCACGGGAGAGCGCGCCAAACCCTCGGCGAAAAAACCGTCGAGCTTCTACATGAAGCAGATGCGCGCGGGCCTGAGTGCCGCCGGGTATGTGAAACACGAGACTTGGGTGCTTCCCGAAAACAGAAGCCTGCTCAAGCAAATGGAGAAACAGCTACGCCAACCGATTCTGGCTGGCTCATTCATGTCGGAGGATTACATGAGCGCAGGTAATAACTGGAACATCGATCGCCTCTACAGCGCCCTTCAGGCCCTGGATGAAGTGGTCGCGAACGACATCACCCTCTCCCTCGTCCAAGGCTCCGAGTCCAGCATCAAGCTGGAAATGAATGACTTCGGTGGCTTGCCCATCTACATCGCCGTGGTCGGCGACCAGATCATCGTCGATACCGTGCTGGTGGACGTCGAGTCGATCAGCGATGTGGCGGCCTTCAACGACGCGGTGTTGCGCAGTCGGGAAATGTTCCCGCTGTCGTCCATCGGCATCGAGACCATGCCCAACGGACAGGTGGTCTACAACATGTTCGGCGCGTTGAGCGCCGACTCCAGCCTGACCAACGTCGTCACCGAGGTCAAAACCCTCGTCGACAATGTCCAGCGCGCCAGCGAAGCCTTCGAACGCTTCTTCATCTAATTCGCCGAATAGGAACCATCCAATGACTCAGTCCATCTGGAGCAAGTTGTTCACCGCACTGCGTGGCGGTGCCAACGAAGTCGGCGAATCGATCGTCGACCAACAGGCCCTGCGCATCCTTGACCAGGAAATCCGCGATGCCGACAGCGCGCTGGCCAATGCCAAGCGTGAGCTGGTCACCATCATGGCCAAGCACAAGCTGGCGACCGATCGCGTCGGCGAATACAACGCCAAGATCAAGGACCTGGAAGCCAAGGCCCTGGCCGCGATCCAGGCCAACCGCGAAGACCTGGCGCTGGAAGTGGCCGAAGCCATTTCGACCCTGACCAACGAACTGGACGCCGAGCAAAAGCACGCAACCGAATTCGGCGGTTACGCGGACAACATGCGCAAGGACATCACCAAGGCCGAAGCCCGCATCAAGAGCCTGCGCCAGCAAGTGGACATGGCCAAGGCCCGTGAAAGCGTGCAGAAGGCCCAGGTCAGCGCCTCGATCGCCAGTGGCGGCGCCAATGGCAAGCTGGAAACCGCCGTCGGTACGCTCAACCGCCTGCAAGCCAAGCAACAGCAACGTGCCGCTGAACTGCAAGCCCAGGACGAACTGGCCGAGGCTTCCACCGGCTCCGACCTGGAGCGCAAGCTGCGCGATGCCGGCATCACGCCAAACGAAGGCAGCGCCAATGCGATCCTGGAACGCCTGAAGAAAAAATCGGCTGAGTAAGTCGTGCAGGTGCGCTCATCACCCTGAGAGCACTGAACCTGTGGCGAGGGAGCTTGCTCCCGCTGGACTGCGCAGCAGGCCCCTTTTGGAGCCGCTTCGCGCCTCAGCGGGAGCAAGCTCCCTCGCCACAAGGGTGTGGCACGCCACGGATTTATTGTTACGCAGGTACTTCTATCCAAGCCCCGCAACAGGTTTAATGCTGTCCGGCCACTACGCTCGCGCCCCCAGGCGCCAGAGCGATGATCCCGCCAGGAACCAAGCCCCACGGAGTCAGGGACGCAATGTCGATTTTCCTTTTGTTGCGCACGTACGCATCGTCCTTCTTCCATCGTTTCGGTTGGGCGGGGCTGGCTATTGCGCTGGGCGTGCACCTGTCCACGGCCTGGATCGGCCTGGTGCTGTTGGGCGAGCAACACCTCATCGCCGCCGCCACGTTTATCTACTTCTATCTCACCACCACGCTCACCGTCGGTTATGGCGATCTGTTGCCACAGACCTCCGCCGGACGGATTTTCGTGGCGACCTGGATCATGCTCGGGGGCATTGCCCTGTTGACGACGGTCATCGGCAAAACCACCAGCAGCGTCATCGATGTATGGAGAAAAGGCATGAAGGGTAAAGGCGATTTCACCGGCAAGGTCGGCCACACGGTGCTCATCGGTTGGGAGGGCGCCACCAGCGAGCGGGTCATCGAACTGCTGCTGCAGGACGAAACGTCCAATGACAACCTGATCGTCATCTGCGATTGCGATCTCGAAGAAAACCCCATGCCCGGCAAGGCCACCTACATCAAGGGCGACAGCCTGTCCTCCGTCGCGCTGTTGCAGCGTGCCGGCGTACCAGGTGCCGAACGCGTGCTGGTGCGCACCCATTCCGACGACCTGACCCTGGCCACCGTGCTGGCGGTCAATCGACTGGGACCTGTCGGGCATGTGGTCGCCCATTTCAACGACAGCGAAGTGGCCGCCCTCGCCAGCGCCTACGCGCCGAGCCTGGAATGCACCTCCAGCATGGCCATCGAAATGCTGGTGCGTGCCTCCCAGGACCCGGGCTCGTCGGTGGTCATCAATGAATTGCTCTGCGTCGGCGAAGGCGCCACGCAATACCTGATGAAGCTGCCCGAAGCGTTTGAAGCGACGTTTGGCGACCTCTACATCCGGATGAAAGAACAGCACAACGCTACGCTGATCGGCTACCGCGCCCAGGGTGCCCGCCAGCCGTCGATCAACCCGCCCGGCGCCACCCGTGTGGTGGGCGGCGAACTCTTCTATATCGCCTCGGCGCGTCTCAAGGAAATTTCCCATGGGGTGGTTTAAACAGTTGATGGGGCTCGAGGCCCCGAATTCGAACGCAATAGCCAGCAATACGCCTGTCGTTGGGCCGCTGGGCCTGGCCTCCGGCAAGCAGGTCATGTTCGATGCCACGCTCAAATTGCTGCTCGACGGCAACACCGCCGTGGTCATCCCAGGCAACCAACAGATCTGGAGCCTGGGCATCGTCGACCTCGGGCAGTCGAACTGGCTGTCGCGCTGCTACATGAACGACGAAGACTACTGGCTGCAAGTGCACACCAGCGGCGACGTCGCCGGGCAGGTCGAGTCGGTGATCCTGTTCAACTACCTCAGCTACGTCACGATCAACAGCGAAGCGGAATTGCGTCGCCTGGCCGGCCCGGAAAGCCTGATCGGCCTGCCGACCTACACCCACGACGGCGTCGAGTACACCCGCGAATGGGGCACCGAGGCGGGCCAGACCGAGCTGGTGGGATTGAGCGAGCGCGTAAGCAATCCCGAAGAGTCCTACAGCGTCGAGCACCGTTCGATGCTGTATGCCCGCGACACCGGCCTGACGGATCGCCGGGAGTTCCTGTTGTTTTCCGTCGAAGAGGACGCCGAAGGCACTGTCAGCCTGAGCACTTCGCTGGGCATTTCGCTGTACACCACTGACCTGAACACTCTTTGAATAAGGAAGAAGTCCATGCTTGAAGCGCTCTCCATTTCCCTGAACAAAGCCGCCGTGCTTGGCTTTGTCATGTACATCCTCGGCGCCGCCGTGCTGTTCGCGCTGTTCCAGTTCATCTACACCCGCGTCACGCCGCACAAGGAATTCGAGCTGATCCGTTCGGGCAACGTGGCTGCGGCCATCGCCCTGGGCGGCGCCGTCATCGGTTTCGCCATTCCGGCCAGCAACGTGATCGCCTACTCGATCAGCATGCTGGACTTCGTCGTCTGGGCAGTGATCGCCGCGGTCGTCCAGTTGCTGGCGTTTCTGGTCACCAGCCTGGTGCTCAAGGGCGCTTCCGCGCGCATCAAGAACGGTGAAATCGCCGCGGGTATCTACATCGCCGCCGTGGCCATCAGCGTCGGCATGTTGAACGCCGCGTGCATGACGCCTTCCACGAACTGATTGCGCCACGGAGATCCCGATGAAACGAAGCAAGTACGTCCAGCTCTCGCTGGCCGCGTCGGTCGCCCTGGCGATATCCGGTTGCGGGCCCGCGGAAAAAACCTACAAGTTGCAGAAGAAGTACAACTTCCAGTCCGTCCAGGAATGTGTCGATGAAAAGCTGCCGGTAGACATTTGCTCCACCGCCTACATGACCGCCATGGGTGAGCATCGTCGCATCGCGCCGGTATACGATAGCAAGGCCGATTGCGATGCCGACTTCGTGCCCGATTGGTGCCAGCAGGACTCGGCCGGCAAGTTCCTGCCCAAGCTGGGTGGTTTCGAGCTGAACGCCGATGGCGAAGTCACGCAGTCCGAGGTCGATGCCGCCCGGGCCCAGTTGCCGGCTTCGGAAGCGAACGTCGGTGGATCAGGCTTTGGCAACCTGCTGACCGGCCTGCTGATCGGCAACATGTTGAGCGGCAACCGCAGCAGTTATTACTCCGAGCCGGTCTACCGCTACCGCGATGACCGCGGCAACTTCGGGTCCTCGACGCTCAGCCAGCGGGTTTCCAGCGGCTCGACCTTTACCAAGTCCAACCAGGCGCGGTATGGCAGCTACACCGACTCCGTCAAGACCAGCAAGGCGATGGCCGTCGCGTCGTCCACCTCTCGCGGTGGCTTCGGCAGCAAGTCCAGTGCCCGCAGCGGTTGGGGCGGTTCGAGCAGCTCCGGCGGCTAAGGAACGAGGGTCATGAAGAAGATCCATTGCGCAGAACGTCCCGACTGGAAACAGACCGCCGAGCAACTCGGCTTTCTGTTCCACACCATCGACGACGAACCCTATTGGGACGAAAGCGCGTACTACCAGTTCACCCTCAAGCAGATCGAGGATGACCTGGAAGACCCGACCACCGAGCTCCATGACATGTGCATGGACCTGGTGGCCCGGGTGGTCCAGAGCGAAGAATTGCTGGAACGCCTGAGCATCCCGGCGCCGTTCTTCGACCTGGTGCGCACGTCATGGCTGGAAGGCCATCCGCACCTGTATGGGCGCATGGATTTCTCCTACAACGGCACGGGCCCGGCCAAGTTGTTGGAACTCAACTACGACACGCCGACCAGCCTCTACGAGGCGGCGGCGTTCCAGTGGGGTTGGCTGGAGCAATGCATCGAGCGCGGCATGCTGCCGGCCCATGCCGACCAGTTCAACAGCATCGACACCAAGCTACACCAGGCCTTCGCCCAATTGCAGCTCAAGGAGCCGTTCTATTTCGCCTCGATGAAAGGCTCGGTGGAAGACAAAGGCACCACGGATTACTTGCGCCTGATCGCGGAAAAAGTCGGCATTGAATCGCGGCACATCGATATCGAAGACATCGGCCTCAACAGCGACGGACGTTTCGTCGACCTGGAAGAGCGCTGGATTCCTCACCTGTTCAAGTTGCACGCGTGGGAATTCATCTTCCACGAGCCCTTTGGTGAAGCGATCGCTCAATGCGATACGCAGTTTTTCGAGCCGGCCTGGAAGTCGATCATCTCCAACAAAGGCATCCTGCCGCTGCTGTGGGAATTCAACAAAGGCCACCCGAACCTGCTTGCCGCCCACCTGGACACCGACACCCGCAAAGCGGTGCCGAAAGGCTGGGTGCGCAAGCCGTTCTTTTCCCGGGAAGGCGCCAACATCGAGCTGCAGACCGCTGACGGCTTGATCGTCAAGGAAGACGGCCCTTACACCGATGCGCCGTTCATCCTCCAGGAATTTGCGCCACTGCCGAAGTTCGACGACAGCTACACCCTGATCGGCTCGTGGGTCATCGGCGACCAGGCCGCCGGCATTGGCGTGCGGGAAGACAACAGCCTGATCACCAAGGATTCCAGCCGGTTTTTGCCGCACTTGATTCTGGATTGATTCTCTCCTGTATAGAAAGAGCCCCCTGTGGGAGCGAGCTTGCTCGCGATAGCGGTGGGCCAGTCGATATCAATGTTGACTGATCTGCCGCTATCGCGAGCAAGCTCGCTCCCACAGGGGGGTATGCCAGGCCATGTATACCCACCGCCTGTCGCCTTTGCGGAATTGCGCCTGCCCCCTCCCTGTCGATTTTAAAGAGCCCAGGAAAAACCCGAGAGCGGCACGCCATTCCTGACAGGAGGCCCCCATGCGTATCCATCACCTGAACTGCGGTTGCATGTGCCCCGTGGGTGGGAAGTTGTTCGATGGCTACAGTCGGGGGCTGACGGCGTGCCTGGTGTGTCATTGCCTGCTGATCGAAACCGACAACAATGGCCTGGTCCTGGTGGACACCGGTTTTGGCCAGCGGGATGTCCAGACGCCCGAACGGCTGAGTCGATTCTTCCGGGCATTCAACAACATCAAGTTCGAGCATCGCCTCACCGCCCTGGAACAGGTGCGCCGCTTGGGATTCGACACCGGCGATGTGCGGCATATCCTGCTGACGCACCTGGATTTTGACCACGCCGGCGGGCTCCAGGACTTTCCCCAGGCTCGGGTTCACGTGATGCGCGACGAGATGGCGATGGCGCGCAGCGCCGACACCTGGATCAGTCGACGGCGATTCCAGGCGCGCCAGTGGCAGGGCGTCGACAACTGGGAGTTCTATGCCCCGGACGGTGATACGTGGTTCGGTTTTGATTCGGTGCGCGCGTTGATCGGGGCGGAAGAAGAGGACATTTTCCTGGTCCCGCTCCAAGGCCACACCGCCGGCCACGCCGGGATCGCCCTGAGGACACCGGACGGTTGGATGCTCCATGCCGGCGATGCGTATTTCTTCCACGATGAAGTCCATCAGCCCGAGCGGCGTTGCCCGCCGGGGCTGAAGTTCTATCAGTACATGATGGACACCTATCGCCCGGCACGGCTGCGCAATCAGGATCGCCTGCGGGAACTGGCGGCGGGCCAGAACGGGCATATAGAGATTTTTTGCAGTCACGATGCCAAGGAATGGGAACGCTCTACGAACCAGGCGCGTACCGTTCGTGTTGATCCCACGGCCATGCCGTCGACCCACCGCTAAACCACCCGCCCGGGCACACACACCTGTGGGAGCGAGCTTGCTCGCGATAGCGGTACATCAGGCGACATCGATGTTGACTGATCCACCGCCATCGCGAGCAAGCTCGCTCCCACAGGTTAGGTATTCACCACAGATTCCCACAGGTTAGATATTCACCACAGACGCCCACAGGTCCAGGGGTTCGCCGCAGGCTTTTTCAGGTCCACCAGTACCGCACCAGGTGGAAGAAGATCGGCGCGGCGAAGCACACCGAGTCCAGCCGGTCGAGCATGCCGCCGTGGCCTTCGATCATGTGGCCCCAGTCCTTGACGCCGCGGTCGCGCTTGATCGCTGACATGACAATGCCGCCGGCAAAGCCCAGCAGGTTGATCAGCAAGGCGATGAGGAACGACTGCCAGGGATTGAACGGCGTGATCCACCACAACGCACCACCGATCAGCGAGGCCAGGAAGATGCCGCCGACAAAACCTTCCACGGTTTTCGAGGGCGACAGGTTCGGCGCGATCTTGTGTTTGCCGAACAGCTTGCCGCAGACGTACTGCAACACATCCGAGAGCTGCACCACGATCACCAGGTAGGCGATCAGCAACAGGTTGCGCCCTTCGAAACCGGCGATGTCCAGGGTCAGCAGGGCGGGGACGAAGGAGATGCAGAACACCGCGATCATCAAGCCCCACTGCACCTTCGACGCGCGCTCGAGGAAGTGCGTGCTGTCGCCGCCCAGGGACGCCAGGATCGGCAGCAGCAGGAATACATACACCGGGATAAAGATCGAAAACAGCCCGTACCAGTCGTAGTAGATCAGCAGGTATTGCAGCGGCAGGGCCAGGTAGAACGCCGCCATCAGGGCCGGGTAGTCACTGCGCCGGGTCGGTGTCAGGGTCAGGAATTCCCGCAGGGCGTAGAACGACACCGCGTAGAACAACAGGATGACCGCCGCGTTACCGAGCCAGAACGCCACGCCGATCACCAAGACCATGATCCACCAGGCGTTGATCCGGGCGTTCAGGTTGTCGATGACCGAGTTCGGCGCGCCTTTGGTCCGCAGCCTGAGAACGAAACCAATCAGCGACGCCAGCACCAGAATCGCGCCGATCCCGCCAAACAACATCAGGGTATATCGATCCATGTCAGACGTGCTCCGGGGCCAGTGCCAGCAGCGCGGCGCGGCTGCGTTCAAGGAATTGCTCTTTGCTTTCACCCTCTTCGATGCACAGCGGCGCACCGAAACTGGTGGTGCACAACAACGGCAGTGGCAGGACACGGCCCTTGGGCATGACGCGGTTGAGGTTGGCGATCCACACCGGGATCACCTCGACCTCGGGGTGGTTTTTCATCAAGTGATAGATCCCGCTCTTGAAGGGCAACAGGCCTTCCTCCGGATTGCGTGTGCCTTCCGGGAAGATGATCAGCGAGTCGCCGTTTTCCAGCGCATCGAGCATCGGCTGCAATGGGTTGTACGCAGGGTCCTTGCGCTCGCGGTCCACCAGCACGCCGTTGAACACCCGGTTGATGATGTAGCGACGCACCGGGCTGGTTTGCCAATAGTCAGAGCCCGCCACCGGGCGGGTGAGCTTGCGCAGCGCCGGCGGCAGCGAGGCCCAGAGCAACACGAAGTCACCGTGGCTGCTGTGGTTGGCGAAGTAGATCCGCTGCACCGGCGTCGGCGCGCAACCGAGCCACAGGCTGCGAGCGCCCGTGACCATGCGAGCGGCGGAGGTGATGAGGTTGGCGACCACGGGTTCGAACATGAGGATTCCTTGTCCTGAGAAACATAAGCATCACTGTGGCGAGGGAGCTTGCTCCCGCTGGGCTGCGCAGCAGCCCCCAAGAGGCTGAATACAACCAATCTGACACACCGCAGCGCTTGGCTTTGGGACTGCTTCGCAGTCCAGCGGGAGCAAGCTTCCTCGCCACAAAAAACTATCTAGAGACCTGACGCTAGCCAGGGACTGGCCACGATGAAGCCCAGCACCAGGACAACTTGTACCGCCAGCAACCGCGACTGCCGACGCAGCAGCAACAACGCGCCGTGCCGTCGTTCGGTCCACAGGCGCCCGGCCCGTTCGGCGGGTTGCAGGCCCAACGCGGTCAGGGCTTGATCCAGCTCATAGGTGCGCTCGGCCAGGGAGTGGGTGCTGTCGGCCATGCGCTGGAACAGATCGGCGTCAAACGCCACGCGCAGCGCCCAGTATTTTTCCACCACTCCGATTACCAGCAGCACAGCACTCAACAGCAGCAACCACGGATCGATCACGCCCACCAGCCATTGCCCCAACCCCAGCAGCGCCGCCAGCAGCGTCAGTCCCGTGGAAAGCTGGTCCAGCGAATGACCCCGGCGCAACAGGCTCGCCACGGTGTGGAGTTCCATATCACTGATCATGAGCATTCCCCCGTGTTGTGGATAACTGTTCCAGTGCCCGACGGTGCGCCGCGTGCAAGACGATGCGCGGTCGAGCGCGCTGGATCTGCACGATCGCTGCGTCAACGCTCGCTGCCCGGCCGGTGTGCAACAACCAGGCAACCACCGCCGTGGCGCTGCGCGAATAACCCAAGGCGCAGCAGACCAGCACCGGCCCATGTTGGCGCAGGCTTTCGATGGCCTCTGCCGCTTTCAGGCATTGCTCGGCGGTCGGCGCCGTCAGGTCGAGCACCGGTAACGAACGATAGGCGACATTCGAGCTGTCCATGGACAGTTCCGCGCAGAGGTCGAGCACGCCGGTAAACGTGCTGTCCTTCAATTCCATCGGCGTAGGCACTCGCCCCAGCCAGACGTTATCCGCGATCAGGTCTGGCTGCGGGTGCTTGCGCGTCCAGCAGCGAGAATTGATCCACGCCGCCGCCAGGTACGGCGCCAGCAACCAACGCACCGCCGGACTCAAGCGACCATCGGCGCGCTTCTGGAAACCATCAGCACCGAACATCAAGTAATTCAGCGCCACCATGAGCACCGCGACCGCCGGCCAGATCAGCCAGAGCCACGCGCCGCCCAAGGCAAACGCCGGGATGAACAGCGCCGCCGCGCCCAGGCCATAACGCAAGGCCAGGCGTCGGCGGGCAGGATCGGCCGTCAGGCGCGCACTCGACAGCGGACTCGGTCGATCCAGCGGCCACAACCAGACGCACAACCAACCGGCCAACGCGCCCGTGGGCAGGTCGATGAAGTGATGTTGATAAGTCGTCAGCACCGACACGCCGATCAACGCGAACCAACCGTGCATCACCCAACGCCAGAAGCCCTGCAAGTGCCGCTGGTAACAGACCCAGAGCACCACCAGCAGCGCGATGTGCAGCGACGGCGCCTGGTTGAACGGCTTGTCGAAGCCGGCCAGCACGTCGAACATCCAGCCGAACAGCCCATCCATTTCCGGCCGGGGAAAGGTAAACGTCAGCGGCCAGAGCAAAAAGCAACTGACCGCAATCACCTGGGCCGTGAGCAGGCGCAAGGCATGGCGCTTGAGTTCGTCGCGGCTGTTGGGCAACAGCAGGGACAAGCCGTACAGCAGATCGATCGACCAGTACGGCACGATGGTCCAGGCCATGAACGGCATGTGGCTTTCCCAGGCGAACACCAGCGTGCCGACGTCGTCACGCTGGGCGGTAACCCAGGTGGCGAAGCCGTAGGTGGTGAAGAACAGCGGCGCCAGCAACAGCAGCCACAGCACCGCCGGTTTGAGCAGCGCGGGTTCGCGGGCCGGAGCGATGACGGCGCTCATTACTGCACTCGCTGCGCCAGCGAAACGCTGAAAATACCCCATTCATCGACACGCAGGGTGATCTTGCGGAAGCCCGCCGCCTCGACCAGTTGATCCATTTCCGCCTGGGTGCGTCGACGCATCACCCAGGCTTGCCCGGCGCGGTGGCTGGTGAGGGCGCGGGCGATCAGCTCCAGTTGCGGGTGCCACGGCTGGCCGGTGTAGACCAGGAAACCACCAGGCTCCACGGCTTCGGCCAGGCCGGCGAGGGAACCGCCGACCATCTGGTTATCGGCGAACAGTTCGTACAGGCCCGACACCACCGCCAGGGTCGGTTTCGGTTCCAGCGCCGCCAGATCCTGGCGGTCGAAGGCATCACCTTTGACGAATCGTGCGATGTCGCCGAGGCCTTTTTCAGTGATCAGCGCGCTGCCATCGCGCACGTTGATGTCGCTGTAGTCGCGCAGCAGGATCGACTCGGGCAACGGGCTGACACCTTGCAGCGCTTCGAGAATGTAACGGCCATGGCCGGCGGCGATGTCGACGATCCGCACTTCGCGGTCCTGGGCGCGCAACTCGGCCATCGCCAGGCGCAGCAGTTCTTCGACGTGCACCTTGCGTTGGCGAATGCCGCGCCAGCCGATGGAGTTCAGGTAGTTCTGGTCGATCATCTTGCCCAGCGCCGACGTGCCGGTAGGGCGGTTGCGGTAGACGTAATCCAGGGTGCTGCCGGAGTCGAAGCCGGTGTCGAAGCCCAGCTTCACCCCGGCGGACAATTTGCTGCCAAAACGCATGCTGGCGCGGGTCATGCGCCAGTAAAGGTCACGCAGGGAGTTGTGGGGCAGCGGCGTGGCCAGGGTTTCGGCTTCGGCGCAGGTCGCGCCCAGGCGATCGGCGTCGAGCAGGGAAGGGCGCTCCAGCGGACGGGCGAAGTTCTGCAGGATGAAGCGACGGGCACTGGCCACGGCAGGTGCACGGTTTTTCTCGCCGAGGGTGTCGTGGAAGAAGCCCGGCAGGATGTGTTTTTCCTTGTGCAGGCTGCCCAGGCGTTCGAAGAACTGCTCCTGGGGTTTGCGGTGCACCACGAAGTCCGAACCGGAGATCAACAACTGCGTCGGCACCTGGATCGCCTGGGCATCGGCCACCACGCGGTCGGCGGCTTCGTACAGGCCCAGCAGCACGTTCACCGAAATGGCCTTGGTGATCAACGGATCGCTGTCGTAGGACGCTACGCGCTCCGGGTCATGGCTGAGGAATTTCGCCTTGACGTAGCTATTGACGAAGAAATTGCCGCGGAACTTGCGCATCAGCGCCAGGCCCGGCCGGGCGAACGGCACGTAGAGCTTGACCTTGAACGCCGGCGACGCCAGCACCAGCGAGCGAATGCGCGGTGCGTAGTCGTGGACCCAAGTGGACACGATCACCGCGCCGACGCTTTGTGCGACCACGGCGATGTTCGCTTCGTCGATCTGATGCGTCGCGCCGATGTGATCGCAGAAGGTCTGCACGTCCCGCGCACTGGTGGCAAAACTCGGGCTGTCGCCCCGTTCGCCCGGCGACTGGCCGTGGCCGCGCGCGTCCCAGGCAAAGAAGTCGAACCCGGGCAAATCCAGCTCATCCACCAGGTGCGCAATGCGCCCGGAGTGTTCATGACCACGATGGAACAACAACACAGCCTGGCGGGGTTCACCCGCTGCCACGTCGACAGCCGGCCAGTGTTGGTAGAACAGTTCCACGCCATCGTGGGTGGTGAATGTCCGGTGTTGGGCTTCGCGCATTGCAACTTCCTTATGCTGAGGGAGCGTTTTCCGTCACCTGGCCCAGGCCATGACGGACCCGATTGACCAAGGTATAAACCAGCAGGGCGGCAACCACCGCCATCACACCATTTACCCAGAGTGCCCCGAGCCAACCCAGGGCAATGCCGGTCGCCAACACGCCAAACACAAAAGCGCGATCGCTCTTGCCCATCGGCCCGTCATACCGCCGCGAAGCCCCCACCATCGGCCCCAGCACGCCGGCATATTCGCTGAACAACGCCAACAGCGTGACCAACAACACGAGTAGAAGACTGGTATCGGCAAACAGGGCAAAAGGCAGGATCAAGGCAACGTCGGCGATGATATCGCATAGCTCGTTGAGGTAGGCGCCCAGATGCGATTGTTGACCAAACTCCCGCGCCAGCATGCCGTCCACGGCATTCAACGCCATGCGCAGGAACATCCAGATCGGCACCAGGACGAAAATCCACGGATGGTCGGCGAACCAGGCAATGACCGCCCCCACCAACACTGAGACGATGCCCGCGAGCAGGGTGACCTGGTTGGCGGTGACACCGTTGTCGTAGAGGCGTTGGACCATGGGGCGCAGCAAGTTTTGAAAGGCAGGCTTGAGTTGGTAGATGGAGGGCATCGGGGTGAGATCTCGGCCGGTGGCGGGGCTGGGCTTATACAGGTGCGAGATTACGATAGGTTGAGGGGTTGCAGGCGGGTATTTCTTGAGAATGCGTGCGGGTAGGCATCTATTCGCGCGTTTATCTGCGCAAGACACCCCCGGGAGATATGAAAAAAACGCTAAACCTGTGGCGAGGGAGCTTGCTCCCGCTGGGTTGCGAAGCAGCCCCAAGGCCATTCAACGCGGTGTCCGGGCAGGTTTACGACTGCTGCGCAGCCGAGCGGGAGCAAGCTCCCTCGCCACGATGATTCATGCGCCTTAAGTTAAGGGGAGCCTGTGAGAGCAACTGTTCACACATTCCCAACCTCACCGCAGTTCCCCTGTGGGAGCAAGCTTGCTCGCGATGGCGGAGTGTCAGTCAACATCAATGGCCGCTGACCCAGCGCCATCGCGAGCAAGCTCGCTCCCACACGTTTTGTGTCTGAAACGAATATGCGCTGTGCATTCGATTCTGTTCCGAGGCTGCATTGGCCGATGTTCCAGCTCTGATTTATACTGAGCAAATCATGAGCACTGTTTGTATTAAAATTTCCTTATTAAACAATTTATTACAGGAATTTTAAGACTAGGTGCTATCCGGGAGGTAAGTCATGATTATCGAAGAGCGGCTTAAAAGATCAATCGCCTTGCGAAAGGACGATGTCTTTCTACGCTCCGAGTTTTCCGACTTCGGCAGCCCCGCGCAGGTATCCCGAGCACTGCGTCATCTGGTGGCTAGCGGTGTATTGGTCAAGCTCGGCGTGGGTGTCTTCGCAAAAGCCAAGGTCAGTGTGCTTACCGGCAAGCCGATACCCATTCGTCCCCTTGAAGTCTTGGCGCCTTTGGTTCTGCAAAAGCTTGGCGTGACGATCACGGCTGGACGCGCAGCGCGTGAATACAACGCCAGCGATAGCTTGCAGCTACCTGCCGGCATCGTTTTTGACACGGGGTCACGGCGTATTAATCGAAAACTCGGCTTCGGTGGTCGTTACGTCGTTTATGAAAATCATCACGCCTGAACAGGTCGAGTTAATCGATGCGGTGTTGGCAGAGGTCGATGTCGGGCTGCTGACGACTAGCATCCTGGAAAAAGACGTCCATGTGACGGATGCTTTGCAAGCTCTGATGGGCATGCAGTTTCCCGGTGTTCGCCTCGTGTTTTGCGGTGGTACAAGCCTGTCGAAGGCTTACCAACTGATCGAGCGTATGTCTGAGGACGTCGACTTAAAAATCGTTTTGAATGATCTTGATGTGTTGAGTGCCTCGGCTCAGAAGCGGCACCTCAGCAATCTGAAGGCTCAGGTTTGTCATGTCCTCGCCGAGCTCGGTTTTGAGGAGATCGTGGAAGAGCGTGTTGCCCGGAATGAAAACCGCTACTTCGCCAGTCGTTGGCAATATGCCTCGCAATACCCTCATGACACCAGTTTGCGTCCTTATCTAAGTCTTGAGTTGACTGCGCGAATCCCGCAGTTTGAAGTGACTCAGCAGCCACTGGAATACTTGGTCAATCGACTCGCCGCAAGGTCTGGGAGATTGGGCGATATTGCCTGCGTAGCGGTTGAGGAGACGCTTGCGGAGAAAGTCATTTCGTTTCTTCGCCGTTATGCCCAACACCAAGCCGGAGCCATGCTCCAGCCGTGGGACGAGACGTTGGTGCGGCATATCTATGATGTTTACTGCATAAGCCGTGGAGATCCCGCTGTCTGCGAACGAGCCGCTATCGGATTCAAAAGCCTGGTGGAGTTTGATGCGCTGGAATTTGGTCGGCAGTTCCCCCCATTTGCTAACGATCCGGGAAATGTCATGCAGAGCGCCCTCCATCAGGCGAGTTCGGATGCGCAGATTCGTCGCCAGTATGGCGCGAAGCTCATGCCGCTGATTTTTGGCGATGTCCGCCCGAGCTTTGATGAGGCTTATGTCGTGTTTCGTCAGCACGCCGAAGCGTTGATGCGGACGCTATAAAGCTCTTGGTTCCTAACGGATTAATGGTTTCTGCACACGTGGGGCTTCTTTCGAGCAAAGTGGGTCAGTAGCCGAGCGCTAGCCTCCAGCGCGCAGTGGGCCGCCGACCGGGACGTACTCGATCGGGGCGTCCCCTGGCAGCGTCTCGATGGGGTCTTCGGCATAACCGAATCCTTCCTCTTTGAGATTGATCGAATGCACGCTGTGCTCACGGGCAGTGCTGTCGGTGAGCTTGGTGAATAGACGGTGATCTGCGGGCAGGGTGAAGCGGTCGCCGGGGTGGAGTTGGGAGAAGGTCAGGGGGCGACGGTTCATGGCGGCGGGCTCCGAGTGGGGGTGGTCTCTCTGGAGTTGAGGGCGCTCGTCGGGATTGGTTCTGTTTTTTAGACCATCGAACGTAGTGACCGGCTCGAAGCATGACTTGGGTCTTTAGGTGACCTTGCGTGGGAGCGAGTTTTTCGATTTACCGGATCTCCGACGCTGTATGCATAGGCATTCAACCCACCCTCTCCAAACGGACTCAAACTGTCCGGGCTGTTAAACCGCATCAACCCCGGATTGAACGCCCGATACCCATTGCCCAACAAATAATGCCCGGTCACCGGGTCCGGTCGTTCGCCGTTGAAGCCGAGCAAAAGGCCACTTTGCGCAGAGCGGTAACCTTAGGGAGTGTAGGCGAGCGGATGTGGCTGCGTGGCAGCGAGCGCGTGCAATACCGAGCGCCGTTGATTGGTGGCGAGCAAAGTGGTTTTACTCGCTTCGTTCTCGCGTTGCTGCCCGGCGAGCAACTGGTCGTCGTGTTGGAAGATCGATCGTTGAACCATGCCTTGAATCTCTGAGACGAGGCGGTTCTTCAAGTAGAAGCGGTAAGTGCTGGCCTGGGGCGCAGGCGTGCAGTCAGCCAGATGATCGAGTGGATCGTAGTGATAGCGGCAAAGCAGCGTTTAGGCTGTAGATTGCATTTTTTAGCCTCTGGGCCTGATGCATCCAGAAATGGCGCTCGCCTTCTTCGCTGTTGGTGACGCTGGGGCATGAATGGTGGCATCGACGATGTACCTTGAAGCAGCGTCAGTGTTTTTCGAACTGAAGGGCAACCTAATGCCACTTGCCAGTTTGATGGCGACTATGGGGTTACTCTAATTGATTTGAAATTGTGCGATAAATAGGCGAACGGATGGGCGATGAGGTTGTGGGGATTGTGTTTTCTTACTGTATGGAATGCTCCGGACAATCGAACATTGAGTTCGGCTTGTGGAGACTTAGGGTTTTGTTTCCTTGCTTCAAGAAATTCGCTCCAGATTTCCTCAGGTAGATGACTTGAGTTTACCCTTCCGCTGTAGCCTTTCACCGGCTTTGCTGTGAGATAGGATAGTTGTTTGATGAATGAATTTGCTCCGTCCCCAGAGTAGCAAGAAATCATCCGAAGTTCATCGAAGTTATTGGGGTTGATACCGTGTTTTTTAAGTGTGGAGAGTAGCTGGTCAGGGCTGGTTGGCCTGTTTTTGTAAAAAACAACCGAGCTGGATTGTGGCGTCGGAATGGTTCCATGAGTGCCGATATTCAAGCGGTTTTTATTTTTATATCGGTCTGAGTATGTGAATAAATCATTGTCAAGTGCTTTTATATTCTGCATTGGTCCTCTTTTGGGGATATGCGCGATAGTTGGCGTTGGCGTGACATCTATTGCCCAGCTTGCCGCTTTATACAGGCCGTTTAAAGATTTTGAAAATAGGCCAGTAATTGTTTTTATAAAATGCCCGGAGGGGTCGGATAAATTGACCGGATCGCCAATGCAATACGCATACGCACTCAACCCACCCACTCCAAACGGACTCAAATTGTCCGGGCTGTTGAAGCGCATCAACACTGGGTTGAACGCCCGATACCCATTGCCCAACAAATAGTGCCCGGTCACCGGATCCGGTCGTTCGCCGTTGAATCCGAGCAGACTGAGTAAACCGTTTTCCGCAGGGCGATGGCCGTAGGGTGTGTAGGCGAGGGGATGAGGCTGCGTGACATCGAGCGCGTGCAACACCGAACGTTGCTGGTCGGTGGCGAGTAACGTGGTTTCGACGCTGCCATCCTGGCGCTGTTGTTGCGCCAGGAGTTGGTCTTCCTGCTGGAAGATCGAGCGCTGTACCGAGCCCTTGATTTCGCTGGTCAGGCGTTCTTTCAGGTAGAAGCGCTGGGTGCTGGCCTGGGCCAAGGGTGTGCAATCGGCCAGGCGATCCAGTGGGTCGTAGTGGTAACGGCATAGCAAGGTTTTATCTGTGGAGGGCATGGGCTTTGCTCTGTGGGAAATACAGATAGCACCATCATGTTCAGGGAGAAGGGCGGTTGTCTAGCTAGCAGAAGTGTTAGGGTTGGCTGTCCACCCCGATGGTCCCGAGCCTGACAAGCTACGTAAGAGTTCAGTCGAATAAAAATAACTTATGAGCTTTGTCCAGGTGCAGAAGCAGTGCCTCTTCGTAAAGAAAGCCCGGTTACTCGCATATTTTTGTCTGTGACACCTCTGATGCCTGCGGCTAATAAATTCAGAAGTGCGCCGGAAAAATTAGTGCCATTCGGTTATTGAATGAAATTTTTCTCCCCATAAACCGAATTCTTTCCAGTGCGCCGTTGTAGTGCTGATTTCTCCAGTGCTGGCTTGTCGAACTATTTGTTTGATTACCTCGACCTAGGACTCGGTCAAGGCATTGTTGCCATGACTTGCCATATTATCGTTGACATTGGCCAGAGTTTTGACATATGGCGCCGGAGACGCATCAGTTGTAGCAATGATTTTCAGGTTTTGCCTTTCAATGGAAATTAACTCTACAGGAACCTTGCTCGCGATAGCGGTATCAGCCAACACCCACTCAATAATTTGGCCCTATCGCTGAAAAGCGGCCACGTCATTTACCCCTGTTGCGAAAGGTTTTGCTGGAAAGAGCAATGGCTTATATCGCGGCGTTGATAGTCGTCGGCGGGTTTTGTGCGCCAAGCGTTGGATTTAGCGAATTGCCCTACACGCCCCGCTTCTTTCACTGACTTATTTCTCCTGTCATCCCCGGCACAGTCTCGCGCCCACTCCTGCGCCGCGAGCTGCCTGCATGCGTTTCCCTGACAAGATCCCGTCATTAACCGGTGCCATTGGTTCGCTGGTCCTGGCCGCCATGAACTCGCCCGATGTCGAGGAGGTATTGCAGGACTTTCGCCACTGCCTGGGCGACTACGACAGTTGGGCGGAAAGATTCTGGGCCGGTCGGACACTGGACATTCAGCAGGTATTTAAAGTCGGCAAGGAGGTGTCGCTCGTACCCGTGAAAGACGGTGGCAAACAGGTCAGCGCCGTGGTGGCGAGATGTCCGGCACAAGGTCCGCTGACACTGGTGCACATGTTCCAGGCCGCGCGTTTCGTGCCTATCGGCGACACGCCAGTGGTGTTGGAGCCGATCATCAAGGGCGAGCTGGGGAAGGAAACGTTTGGCGATCCGATCCCTCATGTCATTGGTCCCAGCGGCATTTTGGAAGTGTCCGAATGCGACCGCGGCCAGCGCTACCGCATCAGTTTTTTTCCAAATATCACGACCGATCATGTCCGGGCGCTGTACGCGTCCTACCAGCACGAGATCGTCGAACTCGAAGGTTGGCTGAAAGCGGAATGGAACGAGTTTCAACCCTTGTGGAAGGAGTCTTCCGAGGGCGGTTTTGTAAAGCGCTTCAACGCATTGCAGGAAGCCCAGCTACGCGGCTTTGAAAATGCCCTGTTTGGGCTATGGGACGACGTAACACAGGTCTTCGATCTGTTGGCGGACCTACAGGCCAACAGTGAAAAATTGTTGGAATACCTCACCGAGGTCGAGCTTGAGCAACTGCTGAAGGCGTCATCCGAGGCGATTGCCAAAGGATTGATGATCCTGAGCGATGAGCCCTTGCTCTTCGTTTACACCGCGGCGTTCACCAGTTGGCTGCGGATGCTGCCGCCCCAGTACATGGCTGAAATCCTGGGGGAAATGCGAGCCTCGATTCTGATCAATTTCCTCTTGGCGCGCGTGACCGGTGGCCTGGGCGTGGGACTGCGCATGAGCGGTAAAGTGCTGCGCCATGTCCGTTCGGAACGCGCCCGGAAGTGGCTACAGGCATCGAGTCAACGCCTCGGACAACTCGGTGGCGACAGTTTCAACAAACATGCCGATGTACTGAAGCCGTTGGTAATCGCCGGTCAAGGACCGTCGGTGGGACCGGCGCCTGTCAGACCGTTGCGGATCAGCAATGGGGATTCCGCGCCGCTGTCGGTCAGTAACCCCGCCCCGATAGTGCGGGAAAAATCCCAGCCCTCTACCCGTCTGAGCCAACACGAACCCCACGACGACGCCCCCGCCCAATCGAAAAACCCCAACGGTGACAGCGCCGATACCGCCGCCCAGACCCAGACCAGCGGCTGCCCGGTGTCGATGGTCACCGGCGAAGAACTGCTGACCCTCGACGATGGCACCCTTGATGGCCGCTTGCCGTTTGTCTTCACCCGTTTATACCGCACCAGCGCCGCCAACCTGGACCTCGGCCTCGGACGCGGGTGGAGTCATGCCCTGGCCCATCGCCTGGAACTCGACGGCGAACAGGTCACCTGGGTCGACCAGGAAAACCGTCGCACGCTCTTTCCATTGCCCACCACCCAGCGCCCGGCGATCCACAACAGCCTGGCCCGGGCGGCGATCTACCTGGGCAGCGAGCCGGACGAACTGATCGTCGCCCAACCGGGGGGAAACGCCCCGTTCCTGCATTTTCGCGACGGCCACCTGATCGCCCTCAGCGACCGCTACGACAACCGCCTGACCCTCCAGCGCAACATCCACGGCGACATCTGCCGCCTGGACAACGGCGCCGGGCGTTCCCTGCGCCTGCGCTACGAACAGCGCCACCTGATCGCCGTCGACTACCAGAGCTTCCACCCGGCCATCACCCTCGACGAAGCCTGGCGGACCGAGCAGACGCTGGTGTCCTACCGCTACGACGGACGTTTCCGACTGATCGAAGCGACCAATGCCGCCGGGGAAAGCGAACGCTACGACTACGACGACCAGCACGTCATTCTCCAGCGGCAATTGGCTGGCGGGGCGAGTTTTTATTGGGAGTGGCAAGGCGTCGGGCCGACGTCCCGTTGCGTACGGCATTGGGCTTCGTTTGCGCAGATGGACAGCCGCTACACCTGGGGCGAGGACGGCAGTGTCACGGTCCGGCACCTGGATGGCAGCCAGGAAGTGTATGTCCACGACGACCGGGCGCGGCTGGTGGGCAAGGTCGAGCCCGACGGCGGCGAACACCTCAAGGCCTATGACGAACAGGGCCGGCTGATCGCCGAACAGGACCCGCTGGGGGCGGTCCGTGAATACCGCTACGACGAAGTCGGGCGGCTGCTGGCGTTGATTCCGCCGGACGAGGCACCGACGTCCTACGAATACCGCAACGGTTTCCTGCACACCCGCTCCCGTGGCAAGGCAGTGTGGACTTACCGGCGCAATGACCACGGTGATGTGATCGCTAGCATCGACCCGGACGGCCAGCGTACGGAATATGCCTACGACGCCCATGGGCAACTGCTGGCGAAGTATGACCCGGACGGCGGCGAACATCGCTTCACCTGGAGTCGCCTGGGCCAACTGACTGAAGAAATCCTGCCCGACGGCGGTCACCGGCATTTTTCCTACGATGCCCTGGGACGTTTGCTCAGCCGCCGGGACGAATACGGCGCCCTCACGCACTACCAATGGGACGCCGTCGGCCGACTGCTGCAAGTGACCCTGCCCACTGGCGCCATCCGTGCCTGGAGCTACAACGCCTACGGCAAGGTCATTGCCGAGCGCGACGAGCAGGGCCGGACCACCCGCTACGAATACGCCGATGACCTGCACCTGGTCAGTCGTCGCCTGAACCCCGACGGCAGCGAGCTGAAGTACCGCTACGACTCGGCGCGGCTGTTGCTGACCGAGATCGAGAACGAATCCGGCGAACAATATCAGCTGGACTACACGCCCAACGGCTTGATCCGACAGCAAGTCGGCTTCGACGGCCAACGCACCGCCTACGCCTACGACCTCAACGGTCACCTGCTGGAAAAAACTGAACACGGCGAGGACGGTTCGCAATGGGTCACCCGCTACCAGCGCGACACGGCCGGGCGGCTGCAACTCAAGACCTTGCCCGACGGCCAGTCCATCGAATACCGCTACGACGAACTGGGCCGGCTGGTCTACGTCGACGACGGCAGCGACCATCCGCTGGCCTTCGAATACGACGCCCAGGATCGGCTGGTCTGCGAACACCAGGGCTGGGGCACCCTGCGTTATCGCTACGATGCCTGCGGGCGCCTCAACCACCTGCGCCTGCCGGACGACAGCCAACTCGACTACCACCACGCCCCAGGCGGCGCGCTGACCGCCATCGACCTCAACGGCGCACGCCTGACCGAACACCGCTTTGATGGCAGCCGCGAACGACAGCGCCAGCAAGGTCAGTTGCTCAGCGACTACAGGTACGACGAACAGGGCCGCCTCAAGGCCCAGACCGTGTGGCAGAACCCACAACAGCAACTGCTCTGGCGCGACTATACCTACAGCCCCAAGGGCAACCTGCAAACCCTTTCCGACCACCGAAGCCGCCGCAGCTACCAGTACGATTCTCTAGATCGCCTGACCCGCATCGACTTTTCCCACAGCGAGCCGCCGGAACACTTCAGCCACGACCCGGCCGGCAACCTGCTGATGCAGGACCGCCCCGGCCCGACCACCCTCAAGGGCAACCGCCTGCTGAAAGAGGGCGACCGCCACTACGACTACGACGCCTTTGGCAACCTGATCCGCGAACGCCGCGGCGAGGCTCTGGTCAGTGCCTACCGCTACGACAGCCAACACCGCCTGATCGGCATCACCACGGCCGACGGCTGCGAAACCTCCTACCGCTACGACGCTTTCGGCCGACGCATCAGCAAGACCGTGGACGGCCTGACCACGGAATTTTTCTGGCAGGGCGACCAGCTCGTCGCCGAAAACAGCCCGCGCCACCACCGCAGCTACGTCTACGAACCGGGCACCTTCCGCCCACTGGCGATGCTCAATGGCGAAGGCCCGGAAAAAGCCGCGCCGTTCTACTACCACCTCGACCACCTGGGCACGCCCCAGGAACTGACCAACCCCAACGGCCAGATCGTCTGGTCGGCGCGCTACAACGGCTACGGCAAAGTCACCGCACTCACGCACGGCGACGGCGAGCAGCTTGAACAGCCGCTGCGCTTCCAAGGCCAATACTTCGACCCGGAAAGCGGCCTGCACTACAACCGCCACCGCTACTACAATCCCGAGACTGGCCGCTATTTGACGCCTGACCCGAGCAAGTTGGTGGGCGGGCTCAATGGGTACCGGTACACCCTGAATCCGACGGGGTGGGTGGATCCGTTGGGGTTGGTGGATTGTCCGGGGAAGGGTGGGTGTAGGCCGGCGGTTGGGGATCAGGATCCGGCAGCTAGGGTTGGGGTGGATGAGGGGGAGGCTTCCCCACCAAAACCTACATTTCTTTATCGTGGAGACTTGAGGGGGCCAGAAATCATTTTTAAAGAAGGTTTTAGGAGCTTGGGGAAAAGCACCGACCTACGACTTCATGTTTGGGATAACAGAAATCCACCGAGTAATTTTGTCAGTACAAGCACGGATGTTGATGTCGGTATCGATTTTGGAACAAAGTATAGGACGCGCAAAGGGTATCTGTATGTCCTAAAGCGAATTCTTGGACGCGATGTAAACAAGGAGCTCCCGCGCAGTGATGTTCCTTATAGCTATGAGTATGAGATTGCAATTCCTGATCGGGTAAAGGCGGAAGATATTATCGGGGTCACTCCACTTAAGAAGGATGGTTCCTATGTTGGGTACTCTTTACCCAACCCTCAAAGGAAATAAAAAATGACAAAGCAAGTTATTTCAATTGTTAAAGACGGTCAAAAAGAGGAGGTGCTGCTTGATGTTAATTCAGTAAAATCAACCATTTTTCTTACCTTTAAAAGTGGCTGGTCAAAAAAATATTCCGGGGCTGACGTGTATGAGTGTTTTGGAAAAATTATAAAAGAACATTCTGATTTGAAATTTTTATGCAAGGGAGCTAAGCGAAGTGTAAGACCTTCCAGTATGTCCTCGCAAATGTCGTCAGGGATAGCTGCATATGACCATGTTTTGGGTAAGCGTGCCTCAAGATCGGATCTTGTTAATATATTTGATTATGAAGACCAAGATATAGTCAGTGATCCTCAGCTGCAAAAAGATCATTTTTTTATTTGGCTTGAATCTATAAAGGATGTGGATGAATAGGATCTAGATTGTGTGGGAGCGATCAAAAGCCCCTGAACATCTGAAAAGCGCTGAACCTGTGGCGAGGGAGCTTGCTCCCGCTGGGCTGCGCAGCAGCCCCAAAGCCATTCAACGCGGTGACCGGGTAGGTTTACGACTGCTGCGCAGCCGAGCGGAAGCAAGCTCCCTCGCCACGATGATTCGTACAGCCTTTAAGTCCACGGTCGCCTATAGGACTGGCGCTCACGCATTCCCGATGCCACCACAACTCCACTGTGGGAGCGAGCTTGCTCGCGATAGCGGAGTATCAGTCACCCTCAATGGCAACTGACCCACCGCCATCGCGAGCAAGCTCGCTCCCACAGGTTCATCAGTGACTTGGGTATTGATCGAGGCCCCTGGACGTCTGAAAAAACGCTGAACCTGTGGCGAGGGAGCTTGCTCCCGCCGGGCCGTGGTAGGAGCTGCCGAAGGCTGCGATCTTTTGATCTTGATCTTTCGCTTGATACTCAACTGGCTTTGGAAAGATCGCAGCCTCGCTTCGCTCGGCAGCTCCTACGGCGCAGCCGAGCGGGAGCAAGCGCCCTCGCCACGATGATTCGTACAGCCTTAAGTCCACGGTCGCCTGTAGGACTGGCGCTCACGCATTCCCGAGGTCCCCACAATTTCCAGTGTGGGAGCGGGCTTGCTCGCGAAAGCGATTGCACATTCACCCCTTCAGTGACTGACCCACCGCTTTCGCGAGCAAGCCCGCTCCCACAGGTTTTTGTGTTCGCAGATCCTCTCAGACCTTCATCCAGCCATTAAAAAAACCACCCCTTTGGCACCGATAACATCGTTTCTCGCCCGCCCGGCTTTTCCCTATATTGGCCCTCAGATCCGGTGGATGGCTCAACGTCCACCCCCTCAGTGTGAGTAGCCTCGATGAACAATAAACCTGACAGCACAGGGCTTGATAATGCCGGCGCCGGCACCCGGGCGGTTTGGGGTGGGGAGCAAGTCAGGCATCCCTACAACGCCACGCAAACCCCCATCGTGGCCAGTGCCGCGTACGGTTATGACGACATCGACGTCTGGTACGACGTCGCCCTGGGCAAGGCCCCCGGTTTTATCTACAGCCGCATGAGCAACCCGACCGTCGAGACCCTCGAAGCCAAGATTCGCGAGCTGGAAATGGCCGAGTCTGCCGTGGCCTTCAGCAGTGGCATGGCGGCGATCAGCAGCGTGCTCTACACCTTTCTGGCCCATGGCGATCGCGTGGTGTCGACCAAGGACAGTTACGGCGGCACCAACAAGATTTTCGAGGAGTTCCTGCCGCGCACCGGCGTGGCGGTGACCCTGTGCGAGACCTTCGACCACGACGACCTGGAGCGTGAAATCGCCAAGGGCTGCCAGGTGCTGTACCTGGAAACCCCCACCAACCCGACCCTGAAAATCCTCGACATCCCGCGCCTGGTGGCGGCGGCCAAGCGTGTCGGCGCCGTGGTCGTGGCGGACAACACCTTCGCCACGCCGCTGAACCAGAGCCCGCTGGCCTTGGGCGTGGACGTGGTGATTCACAGCGCGACCAAATTCCTCAGCGGCCATGGCGACGTGCTTGGTGGCCTGGTGTGTGGCAGCGAAGCCTTGATGGCCCAAGTGCGGCACTACCGGGAAATCAACGGCGCGAGCCTCGACCCGTTCTCGGCCTACCTGATCATCCGTGGCATGAAGACCCTGGCATTGCGCATGCGCCAGCAACAACACAGCGCCCGGGCCCTGGCCGAATTCCTCTGCACCGAACCATTGGTGGAGGCGGTGAATTATCCCGGCTTGCCCAGCCACCCGAACCACGCCATCGCCTGTGCACAGATGTCCGGCTTCGGCGCCATCGTCAGTTTTGTCCTGGTCGGCGGCATGGACACGGTCAAGTTGCTGCTGCCACGCCTGCGCTTCGCCCACTGCGCGGGCAACCTGGGCGCGGTGGAAACCATCTACGGCCCGGCCCGCACCACCAGCCATGTCGAGAACACCCTGGAAGAACGCCTGGCCCTGGGCATCTCCGAAGGCTTGGTGCGGGTTTCGGTGGGCATCGAAGACACCGACGATCTGCTGGACGATCTGAAACAGGCCTTCGCCTTCGTCAAAAAGACCCTCGATCCGCAACTCAATGAAGTCCACACCGAGACGGCAAGCTGAAGTTTGAAAGTTGATACCCCGCGACAAGGCTGTCAGCGGGGCGTTCATGAATAGGAATAATAATAAAAGCTCAGCGGCGCTTGTCTGACTCGCGTAGACGTCGATGCGCGCCCTGACATTTCATGAGAACAACCATGTCCATAACAGAACAACAAACGAATACGCGGACCGGCTTCAAGCAGGAAATGCAGACGCGCCATATCGTCATGCTCGCCTTGGGTGGCGTGATCGGCACCGGGCTGTTCCTGACCTCCGGCTACACCGTCAACCAGGCCGGCCCTATGGGGGCGGTGATCGCTTACATCATCGGCGCACTCATGGTGTATATGGTGATGATGTGCCTCGGCGAACTGGCAGTGCAGATGCCGGTAACCGGTTCCTTCAGCACCTACGCCACGCGCTTTCTCGGTCCCGGCACCGGCTACACCGTGGCCTGGCTGTATTGGCTGACGTGGACGGTGGCGATCGGTTCCGAGTTCACCGCCGCCGGCATCCTCATGACCCGATGGTTTCCCGACACCCCGGTGTGGATCTGGAGCGCGCTGTTTGCCGGCGTGGTGTTTCTCACCAACGTGGTGTCGGTGCGTTTGTTCGCCGAGACCGAGTTCTGGCTGTCGTTGATCAAAGTCCTGACCGTGGTGGTGTTCCTGCTGATCGGTGGTGGTGCGATTCTCGGCCTGTTGAACATCGATCAGGCCCACAGCATCGGCTTGAGTAACTTCACTCGCGAAGGACTTTTTCCTACGGGCTTCATGCCGATTGCGATGACGCTGCTGGCGGTGTCCTTCGCGTTTTCCGGCACTGAGCTGATCGGCATCGCCGCCGGCGAAACCAAGGATCCGCAGCGCAACGTGCCGCGCGCTATCCGCACCACGGTGCTGCGCCTGGCGGTGTTTTTTGTCGGGACCATTTTTGTCCTCGCGACGTTGCTGCCCCGCGAGCAAGCCGGTCTGGTGGAAAGCCCGTTCGTTACGGTGTTCACCTACATCGGCATTCCATACTCCGCCGACATCATGAACTTCGTGATCATCACCGCGCTGTTGTCGGCGGCCAACTCCGGCTTGTACGCCGCTTCGCGCATGCTTTGGACCCTTAGCGATCAAGGCCACCTGCCCAAGCAGTTCTCGGCCCTGACCCGCATGGGCACGCCGCTCAACGCGATCATCGTCAGCATGGCCGGCGGCGCTGCGTCGTTGCTCAGCAGTGTGTTTGCTGCTGACACCATCTACTTGGCACTGGTGTCGATTTCCGGCCTGGCCGTGGTGGTGGTGTGGATGAGCATCGCAGCGAGCCAGATCGGCTTTCGCCGTCACTACGTCGCCAACGGCGGTGACATTCGCGACCTCAAGTTCCGGGTTCGGGGTTATCCGTGGGTGCCGCTGGGGGCGCTGGTGTGTTGCAGCCTGGCGTGCATCGGCATCGCCTTCGACCCTGAACAGCGAGTGGCGCTGTACTTCGGCTTGCCATTCATCGCCTGGTGTTACTTCGTGTATTACATTACCCGCAAAAGCCGCGAGCGACGCTTGTCGGTCGCCCTCGTGGCACAACCGTCCGACGCGTTTTAAACCGCATCGACGGGCGGGCAAACGTGCCCGGTGCGTGGGGGTCAGCGAGGTAAGAGCATGAAGCAAAAAACGTTGCCCCCGTTGAACTGGCTGCGGGCGTTCGAAGTGTCGGCCCGCTGCCTGAACTTCACCCACGCCGCCGACGAATTATTCTTGACCCAGGGCGCGGTCAGCCAGCAGATCCGCCAGTTGGAAAGTCACCTCGGCGTGGCGCTGTTCAAGCGCTTGCCTCGTGGCCTGGGCCTGACCGAGGAAGGCCAGGCGTACCTGCCGGTGGTGCAGGACGCGATCACGCGGCTGGCGGTGGGCACCAACGAAATCTTCGGCCAGCACAAGCGCCGGCCGATCAAGGTGCGCGGCAGCCTGGCGTTTTTCGTGCACTGGCTGGCGCCGAAACTGGTGGACTTTCGCCAGGCCCATCCCCATGTCGACATCCGCTACATCAGCAACATCTGGGTCAAGGAGCTGGACGGTGAAGACGACATGGAGATTCGCTGGGGCCACGGCCAATGGCCCGGCCTGGTGTCGCAGCGGCTGACCTGGGATACCTTGTTCCCGGTGTGCTCGCCAGCCTTGATGGCGACGCTGAAGGTGCCGGCGGACGTGGCCAAGCATCCGTTGCTGCACGTGCTAGGTTACGAAGAAGGCTGGGGTTACTGGCTGAAAATGGTCGGTGCCGACTCGGTGGATTCCTCGACGGGCATGCAATTCGATACATTGGTTTGCACCTTGCGCATGGCCGAGTTGGGGCAGGGCATCGCCCTGGCGCGGTCATCGATGGTCAGTGAATTGCTGGAAGACGGACGCCTGGTCGAACCCTTCGCCCAGCGCATCGAAGCCAGCGAATCGTTCTACCTAGTGCGCAGTTCCGGGGCCGAGCAACACCCGGACGCGGCGCGGTTTTCCACCTGGCTGGTGGAGCAGGCGCATCGTTTTAAATGAGCTGTTTTATAGGAGTTTGCGGAGTTGACCATGCGCTATATAAGTACGCGAAGTCCAGACGAACTGGTCGACTTCGAACGAGTCGTGCTGTCGGCCATCGCCGAGGATGGCGGGCTGTTCGTCCCCGTCGCACTGCCGCGGTTCGAACCCCAGGACATCGCCAACTGGTCCACATTGTCCTACGACGAACTGGCCTATCGAGTGATGCGTCAGTTCGTGGGTGAAGCGATCCCCGAGGCCGACTTCAAGCGTCTGCTCAAGGAGGCCTGCAGCCAATTCAGCCATCGTTCCGTGGCGCCGTTGCATCAGGTGGATCGCAACGAATGGGTCCTGGAGTTGTTCCATGGCCCGACCCGTTCCTCGAAGGATTTCGCCGCGCAATTGCAGGCGCGGCTGGTGCAGTATTTCCTGCGCAAACGCGGGCGTCGCGCCGTGGTGATGGGCGTCACCAACGGCGACACCGGCCTGGCTGCCATCGAGGCGTTCAAGCACTGCGACGAAACTGACGTGGTGGTGATCTACCCCGAGGCCGGCGTACCGCAAGACCAGCTTCAAGACCTGCAAGCGACCGCGCACCCGCGGGTGCATCAAGTCGCCGTGAATGGCAGTTTCGATGAATGCCAGACCCTCGTCACGCAACTGTTCCGCCAGCATGCGGCGATCAGTTTCAACTCCAGCAACTGGGTCAGCGTCATGGCGCAGTTGGTGTTTTATTTTCACGCCGTGCTGCAGTTGGGCGGCGGTCAGCGGCCCATTGGTTTCAGCGTGCCGGCGGCGAGTTTTGCCGAAGTCTATGCCGGCTACATCGCGCAGAAGATGGGCTTGCCGATCACGCAGATGATCGTCGCCACCAACCAGAACGACGCGCTGCATCAGTTCTTTTTGAAGAACCACTACTCGCGGTTGCGTGCGAGCAAGACCCTGTCGCCGGCCATGGACTTGTCGATCTTTTCCAACCTGGAACGGCTTCTCTGGGAGCTCTATGGGCACGACGATGAAGCCGTGAGCGCGCTGATGCACACCTTCGAAACCGACGGCGAAATGAGCATTGGTAACGAGTTCTGGCTAAAGGCACGGATGATCATCGACTCGTATGCGGTCAGTGATGAGCAGACGCTGAACGAGATCACTTCGCTGTACCGCGACACCGGTTATGTCATCGACCCACACACCGCCACCGGCGTGCTCGCGGCGCGCTTGTACCGCCGCAGCCTGGTGGCGCCGATGGTGACCCTGGGCGAGATCTCACCGATTAAATCGGCGGTGTTGCTCGGTGAGTTGGGGATCCCCGTGGCGACGCAACAACGTCCGATGGCCGAGCAGGGCCCGGCGCAGATCCATCGCATCCAGCCGGACGACCTCGCTGCCCTCCATCAACTGCTCGGCTCGCTATAACCGGAGGCCCCATGAAGCGAATCCTCGACCCCCTCGACGAACGCATCATCGCCGAACTGCGCCTCAACGCCCGCGCCGCCCACGCCGAGCTGGCGGCCAAGGTCAACCTCTCGCGCAACGCCGTGCGCCAACGCATCGAACGCCTCGAACGCGACGGCGTGATCCAGGGCTACACGGTGCGCACGGGGGAGGGCGCGCAAGCGTCGTCGAACATCAACGCCGTAATCTTCGTCTACCGCTACGACCGCATGCGCGGCGCCGAGGTGTTGCAAGCGTTGCAGGCGATGCCGGAAGTGCTGCAGTGCGATGTGATGAGCGGCGAGTTTGATTTGATGCTGAGGGTCGGCGCGGCGAACCCGGAGCGGGTGCACAAGGTGTGGAAAGAGATCTCGGCGCTGCCGGGAGTGGAGAACACCGTGACGTCGTTTGTGTTGTCGTCGGTGGTCTAGACACGCTAGCCGTCACAGCAGTGAACCCCGTGGCGAGGGAGCTTGCTCCCGCTGGGCTGCGAAGCAGCCCCAACCAGGTTACCCCAATCAACCTGACCCACCGCGCTGCATGTTTTGGGCCGCTGCGCAGCCCAGCGGGAGCAAGCTCCCTCGCCACAAGAGCCGGTCGGCGGTGCATGGCCAAACGCCGATGGACCAAACACTGAAAAAAACTGTGGGAGCGAGCCTGCTCGCGATAGCGGTACACCAGCCAACATCAATGTTGCCTGACCTGGCCCCTTCGCGAGCAAGCTCGCTCCCACAGGGGAATGTGTTCGACCAGGCCCCGCCTGCTCGCCGCCGCAGATGGTGTTCACAGATAACCCAGCCACCACAAACCCCGTGGCGAGGGAGCTTGCTCCCGCTGGGTTGCGAAGCAGCCCCAACCAGGTTATCCCCAATCAACCTGACCCACCGCGCCGGCCAGTTCCAGGGGCCGCTGCGCAGCCCAGCGGGAGCAAGCTCCCTCGCCACAAGAGCCGGTCGGCGGTGCATGGCCAAACGCCGATGGACCAAACACTGAAAAATACCTGTGGGAGCGAGCCTGCTCGCGATGGCGGTACACCAGCCGCCATCAATGTTGCCTGACCTGGCCTCTTCGCGAGCAAGCTCGCTCCCACAGTGGTCAGTGTTCGGCCAGTCGATTCTGTCGGCTTCCCCCCCCACCCACCGCTTTGCCCAACCCCTGGTCAAAACGCCCAAGAAATAGAGCAAATTGGCCTATTTCACTGCCCACCCCACACCCCTAACCTAGATCCCAACAACCTCATCACCCGGATCAAGGGACACAACAAAAATGACTGAATACAAACTGGCCCTAGTCGGCTTCGGCGGTGTAAACCGGGCATTGGCCCAACTGATTGCCGAGCGCAACCAGCAGTGGAAAACCGAACTCGGCTTCACCCTGAAAATCGTCGGCGTGACCGACCTGTTCCTCGGTTCGGTGATGAACCGCCACGGCCTCGACGCCGCCTCACTCGCCCGGCTGCCCGCCAGCAAAGGCGCCATGGCCCAACTCCCCGGCGGCACCGTCGATGCCCTCAACGAAGCCGTGATCAAAGACTGTGGCGCCGACATCATCGCCGAAGCCACCTTCACCAACCCGGTGGACGGCGAGCCCGCCACCTCGTTCTGCCGCTGGGCCCTGGAGCGCGGCAAACACGTGGTCACCACCAACAAAGGCCCCATCGCCCTGCACGGCGCCGAACTCAAGGCCCTGGCCCAACGCAACAACGTCGCTTTCGAATACGAAGGCTCGGTCATGAGCGGCACCCCCGTCATTCGCCTCGCCAAACAAGCCCTGGCCGGCAGCTCGATCAACGGTTTTGAAGGCATCCTCAACGGCACCTCCAACTTCGTCCTCACCTGCATGGAAGGCGGCCTAGGGTTCGCCGAAGCCGTCAGCCAGGCCCAAGCCCTCGGCTACGCCGAAGCCGACCCGACGGCCGACGTCGCAGGCCATGACGTGCGCTTGAAAGTAGTGATCCTGGCCAACGAACTGCTGGACGCCAAACTCACCGTCAACGACGTCACCTGCAACGGCATCGCCTCCCTCAGCCTTGACGACATCGAAAAAGCCCGACAAAACGATGCACGCTGGAAACTCATCGGCGCCGCCACCCGCAATGCCGACGGCTCCATCAGCGCCAGCGTCGAACCGCGCCTGCTCAGCAACGACCATCCACTGGCCAGCATCAGCGGCGCCACCAACGCCGTGTCGTTCACCAGCGAACTGCTCGGCGCCGTCACCGTCTCCGGCCCGGGCGCCGGCCGCACCGAAACCGCCTTCGCGCTGCTGTCGGACATCATCCACATCCACCAATCGGCAACCCGCAAACAGGAGCACACCCTGTGAACGTATCGCGCCTGGCCCTGGCGGTCGTCGAACCGCACATCGAAGTCCTCAACCCGTTTGACGGCAGCATCGTCGGCACCGTCGCCGACCTCAAAGCCTCGGAAGTCCCGCAACTGCTGGAGACCGCACGCAGCGGCGCAAAAACCTGCGCCGCACTGCCCCGTCATCGCCGCGCCAGCATCCTCGAACAAGCAGCACTGAACATCGAACGCGACGCCAAAGCCTTCGCTCGACTCATCGTCGACGAAGCCGGCAAGACCCTCAAACAGGCGGAAAAAGAAGTCAAACGCTGCGTCAACACCCTCAAGCTCTCCGCCGAAGAAGCCAAGCGCAACGCCGGCGAAATCGTCCCGTTCGACGCCTACGAAGGCGCCGAATCGCGCCAGGGCTGGTTCACCCGCGAACCCCTGGGCTTGATCGTCGCCATCACCCCCTACAACGACCCGCTCAACCTCGTCGCTCACAAACTCGGCCCGGCCATCGCCGGCGGCAACGCAGTGATCCTCAAACCGTCCGAACTGGCCCCGCTGTCAGCCCTCAAGTTGGTCTCGTACCTGGTCGCCGCCGGCCTCCCCGAAACCGTGGTCACCGTCGCCACCGGCGGCGCCGAACTCGGCAAAGCCCTGGTCGCCGCCCGCGACGTGCGGATGATCTCCTTCACTGGCGGCTTCGTCACCGGCGAACAAATCGCCCGCACCGCCGGCCTGAAAAAACTCGCCATGGACCTCGGCGGCAACGCCCCTGTTATCGTCATGGGCGACTGCAACCTCGACGCCGCCGTCGACAGCTGCGTCTCCGGCGCCTTCTGGGCCGCCGGGCAAAACTGCATCGGCACCCAACGCCTGCTCATCCACGCACCGATCTACGAAGCCTTCCGCGAACGCTTCGTCAACCAGGCCCAAGCCCTCGTCGTCGGCAACCCACTGCTCGCCAACACCGACATCGGCCCGATGATCACCCAGCAAGCCGCGCAAAACGCCGAACAGGTCGTCAACGAAGCCCTGCAACAAGGCGCCACGTTACTCTGCGGCCACCGCCGTCAGGGCAATTGCTACGCCGCCACCGTCCTGGAAAACGTCGACCACACCAGCCGACTCTGGCGCAACGAAGCCTTCGCGCCTGTGGTGGTGTTGCAGCCGTTCGAGACGTTTGATGAAGCCATCGCGTTGGCGAACGAACCGGAATACGCGCTTCACGCTGGGATTTTCACCAACGACCTCAACACCGCCATGAGCGCTGCACGACGGATCGAGGCGGGGGGCGTGATGATCAATGATTCGTCGGATTTCCGTTTTGATGCGATGCCGTTTGGCGGGTCGAAGTACGGGAGTTTGGGCAGGGAAGGGGTGCGGTTTGCATACGAGGAAATGACCCAGCCGAAGGTGGTTTGTTTGAATACGTTGGGGTGAGGGTGGCGAATCAGTCCTCGGACCATGATTCAAGGCGCAGGAACCGCTTACCTGTCATGTCGCTAAAACACCCTTTCGGCAACACGTTTCGTCCTCATGTCGTCACCAGCGACATGAGGACGAAGCGTGTCGCTGCTCAGGGCGATCTGCGCAACACCAGCCACACCAAAACAACTGACCCTCCGCCCTAACAGACATTCCACACCCCCCACTGTGGGAGCGAGCTTGCTCGCGATAGCGCCCCACCAGTCACCACCAGAACCGCTGACTCCCCACCTCGCATCGGCCTTTGCGCAAAACGCAAAGGCAGTTAACCCATCCCTCTATGCACTGCCTCCCCCCGTTGCCCAGTTACGTGCGCCTCCCACCGAATAACATTCAAAGCACCAAGCGTGCAGGCAACGTCGTCGATCTCTCCATGAACTAACTTCTTCAAACGTTCAAGGCTGAAACGTATCAGCGCTGCAAAAAATGCAAACTATGCACAAATGCATTTTTCCGCTTGACCTGCATGCATGACCCTCTATAAGGTGGTTTCACTGTATGCACATACAGTATTTCTAAAGCATCATTTATTTGAATCCATTCATGGACGAGGTATTACCTTATGAAAACCACCACTGAAAAATTCGGTGCAACCCCCCATCAACCCAGCCTCTGGACCCGCGCCGACGCGCTGAAAGTCCGGGCCGACGACCCCACCACCACCCAACCACTGGTCAGCCCGGATTTCCCGGTACTGAACAACGACGTGTTCATCTGGGACACCATGCCCCTGCGCGACCTGGACGGTAACGTGACGTCCGTCGATGGCTGGTCGGTGATCTTCACCCTGACCGCCGACCGTCATCCAAACGACCCGCAGTACCTCGACGAGGACGGCAACTACGACATCCTCCGCGATTGGAACGACCGCCACGGTCGGGCAAAGATGTACTACTGGTTTTCTCGTACCGGCAAGAACTGGGAATTCGGTGGCCGCGTGATGGCCGAAGGCGTTTCGCCCACCGCTCGCGAATGGGCCGGCACACCGATCCTGCTGAACGACCGAGGTGAAGTGGACCTGTATTACACCGCCGTCACCCCAGGCGCGACCATCGTCAAGGTGCGCGGCCGGGTAGTGACCACTGAACACGGTGTCAGCATGGTCGGCTTCGAGAAGGTCAAGCCGCTGTTCGAGGCCGACGGCAACCTGTACCAGACCGAAGCCCAAAACGCCTTCTGGGGTTTCCGCGACCCATGGCCTTTCCGCGACCCGAACGATGGCAAGCTGTACATGCTGTTCGAGGGCAACGTGGCCGGTGAGCGCGGCTCCCACAAAGTAGGCGAAGCAGAAATTGGCGACGTGCCGCCGGGTTATGAAGATGTCGGCAACTCGCGCTTCCAGACCGCCTGTGTCGGCATCGCCGTAGCCCGCGACGCCGACGGCGACGACTGGGAAATGTTGCCGCCACTGCTGACCGCCGTCGGGGTAAACGACCAGACCGAGCGCCCGCACTTCGTGTTCCAGGATGGCAAGTACTACCTGTTCACGATCAGCCATACCTTCACCTACGCCGACGGTGTCACCGGCCCGGACGGCGTGTACGGTTTCGTCGCGGACTCGCTGTTCGGCCCTTACGTGCCACTGAACGGCTCCGGCCTGGTGCTGGGCAACCCGTCCTCCCAGCCATTCCAGACCTACTCGCACTATGTCATGCCAAACGGCCTGGTGACCTCCTTCATCGACAGCGTACCGACCGACGAAACCGGCACGCAGATTCGTGTCGGTGGCACCGAGGCACCCACGGTGGGCATGAAGATAAAAGGGCAGCAGACGTTCGTGGTGGCCGAGTACGACTACGGTTACATCCCGCCGATGCTCGACGTCACGCTCAAGTAACAACGACACCGGGGTTTCAGGCAGCGGGTTTGCGGTCGATGGCAAAACCGTTGTGGATAGGATCGAGATATCCCGCCTGATTCATTGCGACGTTGCTCGCAAGCCCCATTGAACAACGCGTCGTAACCCTCTTCGTGACTGGCTGCAAGGATGCAGCCAGTCGCGTATGCATTCCCCTGCGATGTAGGTACACAAGCCCCTCTGTGGGCGCGAGCTTGCTCGCGATAGCGGTGTGTCAGCCAACATTCCAGCCAGCTGTTTATCGTGACGCCACGAGACCAGCCAGGACCGACATCGCCTTGCGCCATTGCCTACAACTACGCCAGAATCCGCCGGCTTGTGCGTCCTTGGCTTCGTCGGTAGTTTTGATCCTGTCACTGCCCATCAGTGATCGGGTTTAGCAGCCCGTCGAGTTGAGTCGCATCAAGCTTCATCAGTCAGGTATCCCCATCCCTGCATTTGATGGTGGCTGTGCGTGGGGCGCCCCCGGGCGCGCCGATTTCTTAACTCGTCGGTCTGCTAACCCGCGTACAGCTGCCACCCACTCGTTTAGCAGCGAGAGGGTTGTGGCCTCACCAAAGAGAGTTAAGGCTATGGTCAAAATTACACCGAACCCTCCGACCACAGATGAGCATGTGTCTCGCGCTCAGTCTGCTCGTAACAATAAGCTTGATGACGCTGCCACCCGGGCGTTGGATTACTACCTGAAGCCTAAGCCGAAGGAAGAAACGTCTGACAAGCCCAACACTATTTTCCGTATCGCACCTGATGTTGATTCGGAATGTCTGCTTGCCAATCTCAGTGAAAACCTGGCTTCTGCGAATGCCATGATCAGTGATTTGGCGTTTGGTCTTGAAGGATCACGACGGCATTTTGCGTTGGGGATTTTGCAGGTGATTGAGGTGAGTGAACTGTTGGCGAATCGGGCTTTGGATATTGTTGAGGTGAGGTAGCAAGGGGTCGCGCTTACCCCGGAAATGAAAAAAGGTCTTGCATGGCAAGACCTTTTTTGTAGGCGAGAGATTGGAATAAAAAGGCTGTCAGGTTTAGTGGCATCCAGAAATTCGTCGCTCCATTTGTGCAACAAGGTGCTGCACTAATCACGAATCAAAAGCACGTGGTGTTGTGTCCCCAGGGCTACAGCAATCAGAAAAATACAGATGTTTGATGCTCGAGGGCTACAAGTGACCACCCTGTTTGATGTGGCCGAAATGCTGAAACAGGCTCGAGGTGAGGCCCATTTGAGCCAGGAAGCCTTGGCCAGCCGCGCAGGCGTATCACGTTCCACGGTGGCGCGTATGGAAACAATGGCTAAAGGGGATATGAGCGTCTCGGCCCTTGTCCGGTTATTGGAAGCGGCCGGATACGACTTGAAACTGGTGAAGGCAGGTCATGAACGCACGGTTGAGGACATCCTGGCCGAGCAGCGTTCCGGGGCGATCGAGTCGTAGTCACGGACGGAGCGCTGACAGGGGAATTGTGCAAGTACCTCTTGCACAATTTTCCCAGCTGTAAAGTCGCGCCCTGCGAGCGTCCCTCCTCCATGTAGACGCCGTCTCAGGCCACTCCCTTGAATACCCTGTCATTTTTAAGCTGCTGCGCTGCGTTTAATTGCAGCGATCACCGAAATGATCGCGTTGGCGTCCGCGTCGCCAAACGCGCCGTCTAATCCCTCGTGGTGCAGCGCGGTAAAAGGCGGTTCATATAATTGACCCGCTTCCATTACCCCTTGGCGAGTTAGCCGTTCGATGATCATTTCCACGAAACGAATCTGCTGACTGCTGTAGCGGTTCTCGTCGAGGAATTGACCGAAAGCTTCTTTTGCTGCAATTCGATCCAAACCTATCAATGATCGGATCAACAGCGTCAGCGGTTGGTCAGTTCCGTAGCATTGTTCGAACTGCTCGCGACTTTGAACCGGTTCTGACTCGTAGACAAAATGCTCCAGCTCGCTCAGATCGCTCGGCGTCAGTGGTCGGTTAAACTTGAGCTTAGCGATGGCCACGTGGTTCTCATTGCCACGGATGTAAGCTTCGACCTTTTTCTTGTACTGCTCCAGGTTGATGCCGGTATTAAAATCTTTCAGATTGACTACAGTCGCTTCGCCAATCTCGTCGCTTAGCACGCTATAAACGGGGTTACTCGGGCGGCGTTCGATAAATTTGATCAACTCTCGCATCTTGCGCCGCATTTGCTCAAGCATCGGCAAGCGGATGTCCTGCCA
This sequence comes from Pseudomonas sp. Z1-12, assembly GCF_051132015.1. Taxonomy (NCBI): domain Bacteria; kingdom Pseudomonadati; phylum Pseudomonadota; class Gammaproteobacteria; order Pseudomonadales; family Pseudomonadaceae; genus Pseudomonas; species Pseudomonas sp. Z1-12. The sequence goes on along the minus strand of NZ_CP071647.1, from coordinate 5,959,256 downwards.
GTACTCTTCGGTTTGCACGTCTTGAAGCAACACAAGTTCAGCATGCACTGCCGGAATGCTATCCATCACTTCTAACTGGCTGGCCAGCTCGACCACCTTGTCACGAAATGTCACGAAGTCGCTAGTCGAGCGAAGTAACGCTAGCTGCAAATTCAGGCATAGCAGATCAAACAACTTGGCAGTGATGTGCTCAGGAGCGCGCTCACTCGGCAAGCCGGCGACGTGACTGCGCAGATCACTCAGTGCAGCATCATCCAGCGCATTCCAAACTTCACGCTTGGCAAATCGGGTCACATGCTCCAGCTCGGTACGCACAATGAAGTTGTCTTTATTCATCGTCGCGACTTCATCGTGTAGCTCGTTGGTCAAATCTGTGCGCAGTTCGACAAAGGCATCGTACTGGCCTCTGCTTTCCGCCAGATCATAAGGCCTGCGAACGTCCTTCGGGGCTAACAACGACAGCAGATCTAGCCGCGCTTTGAATAACCGCTTACCCAATGGCTCGGCCATGCCGCCCAGTGCGCCCTTGGGGTTTTCGTTGAAGTATTCGAAGTTTGCGCAGAAATCGAAGATGGCGAACTCGCGTTTGTGCACGCCTGGCGCAAACAGGTCCGGACACAGACGCGTGCCGCGACCAATCATTTGCAAGAACTTAACCTTTGAGCGGACGGCCTTGAAGAACACCAAATTCAAAACCTGTGGCACATCGATGCCGGTATCGAGCATATCCACCGAAATGGCGATCTGCGGCAGCTTGTTGAGCTTGCTGCTGAACTCATCGATCAAAGTCTGCGCATAACTCACCGAATGGGTTATAACTCGTGCGAACTCGCCGTTGAAGTGCGGGTAATGGTGATTGAAGCGCCGGGCAATAAATTCGGCGTGTTTCTGATTTACCGCAAAAATAATGGTCTTGCCAAGCCTGTCGCCGCCCTCCACCGTCAGACCGTTTTGCATCAAGTGCTTAAGCATCAGGTCAACGGTTGGCTCGTTGAACAGCTGCTTGTTGACCTCAGATGCCAACACCTCGGTAGGTGCATCGCCTTCGGCACTGTAGTCCCCCCAATCCAGCGACTCCCAGTGCTCTTTCTCAACATCGCTGAGTTGGTCATAACGGATGCCCTCTCGGACAAACTTGATCGGCACCGAATATGCTTTGGGTGGCACCAGATAACCGTCATCCACAGCCTCATTCAGACCGTATGCATCGGTCGGTACGCCAGTTTCCAGGCCGAATAGGTGATAGGTATCGCGATCCACTTCGTCACGCGGGGTGGCGGTCAGACCCACCAAATAACTGTCGAAGTAACGGAAGATCGCGCCGTACTTCTGGTACACACTGCGATGCGCCTCGTCGATCACGATCAAGTCAAAGTGGCCGACGCCGTACTTGCGACGGTCACCCTCCATCTGCTCGATCAAACCCATCATGCTCGGATAGGTACACAGATACACCCGGCCCTGGCCGTTCTTGTCGGTGACCAGATTGACCGGGCTGGAGTCTGGCAGGAACTCCTTAAAGGCATTTGTGGCTTGTTTTACCAGGGCTACCCGGTCAGCTAGAAACAGCACGCGTTTGACCCAGTTGCCCCGCATCAACAACTCGATCAGGGCAATCGACATTCGCGTCTTGCCAGTGCCAGTGGCCATGGTTAGCAAACCGGCGCGACGGCCGAGATTCAGTGATTCACTCATCGCTCGAATCGCGCGGTGCTGATACGCCCGCTCAACAATCTCGCTATTGATCGGTAGTTCGCGTAAGTCGGTTTGCAGGCTGCGCCGCTGAATCGCTAATTCGAGTTCATCGCGGGTGTAAAAGCCCTGTACTTCGCGTGGCGGCGCACGTCGGTCGTCCCACAGCCAGGTGTGATTACCGTTGCTATAGAAAATCAGCGGCCGCTGGCCCTTCTCGGCCTCAAGACAATCGGCGTACAACTTAGCTTGCTGCTGCCCTACGTCCGGGTCTTTCAGGCTGCGCTTGGCTTCCACCACAGCCAACGGTTTGCCGTTGGCCCCCCACAGCACATAATCGACAAAGCCTTCACCGTGCCCATTGGGCATGCTGCTGACTGGCACTTCGGCGTCAGCGTTTTTGCCCAATTCCCAACCGGCCTCGCGCAGCAGCACATCGATAAACAGACGACGGGTGTCGGCCTCGTCGTAATCATGGTTATCTGGCACGGCGATATTCGTCGCCTTGGCCTGGGCCAGCGCCGCACGGGTGGCAACCAGTTCGGCATCCAGTCTCGCTAGCAGCGCCTCGCGCTCACTAAGGCTTGCGGCTTGCTCGGCAATCGCCGCCTCGCGGGCTTCAAGGGTGCCGTGTTGGGCTGCTATCTGTTCTTGGAATTTGGCTTCCTGCTTTTTCAGTTCCGCACGGGTAAAGGCAACTGCCTCATTCATGCTAACGAGCTGAGGCACACGTTTTTCGTTAAACGCAGCGTCGATACTTTTTGGGTCACTGGCGCGGGTATAAGTGCGTGCCAGCCAGAACAACACGTGAAACAGTTCGCGTACCAGCCTCATCGCATCGCTGTAGCCAATCGCTTGATTGGAATGCACCGCCTGATTGCCGAACCTCTGAATCAAGCGCGTCTTCTGATGAATTTGCGGGGGCAGCAGGCGAACGAACTCCACCTGCGTAAGCAGCAGATTGAGGCCGTTGTCGTAAGGCATGCGCAGGTCGCGATCATGCTCGTAAAGCCAATGCACCGTTTGCTCCAGCGCATGTCGAGTACGCATGCAACAGGCACGCGGGTCGGAGTACACCAGTTGTTCCGCGCCTTTGGCCGGCTCAAACAGCGCTTTAAATTCGGGGATGAGAAATTCAAAGTTGCTCATATCAACCGGCTACCTTCTGTGAGTCCATCTCGTCCAGTTGTTGGCGTACGCTGTCGATTGAGTCCTGAATTTTGCGGGTAAAGCGGGAAGGTTTGCGGTAGGTCATTACCAGCCGGTCGATCGCACGGGTCATAGCCACATACAGCAGGCGCGCCTCGTCGGCCTCGTCATCACCCTTTTTCGGCATGTCACCCAGACGGGGAGTCAGAACGAGGCCCTCGAACTGCTTGCGGGTAATCGCCGTCATTACCCTGCCCCAGCCGAAGGGGATGATCAAGTTGCCAGTATGGGGCGACCCGAGGGGCTGTTTTGGCGCAGGATCCTTTCGCAATATCATCACCACTTCCATCGTGTAGGCTCGCGCCTGCAGCATAAGGTTCTTTTGGGTTTTCAGCAGGCCGCCGGCAAAAATTTTTGCATGGCCGCGATCCATACTCTAGATGGTGTCGAGCTTCCAGCCCCTGACCTCCAGCAAAGGTAGTCGTCTGCGAGCTCCCTCCAAGCGCTCCGCTAAGCGGCGTTCGCCCCGCGTATCGAAGCGGCAAGTGGTGCAGGAGGGGAGGAATTGAGCCATATGGGTTGCCTGTCACTTGGCGTGCTGGGGGCACTTGTTTTGGGAGCTGGATAGAACTGTTACTGCGCCCGTCTCGCTGTAAATGCTCGATATATTCATGGTCCGGCAGAAAATGCACTTTTTTGAACTGAGAAAAACAAATCCTTCAATCTATTGGAGTGCGCCAGTGCCTGCTGACGAAGACTCCAGTTCATCGCGACTATTCCAGTGAATTTTTTTTGCAGCTCAACAGGAGGCAACATTAGATCCCAAGACCGGCAGTCTGGCACTGAAAGATGCTTTACCGTGCTGCCGGAGCTCTGCTTCTTGAACTGCTGCTGCATTCCTTCCCCCATGAAGGAGTAAAGAAGATACTCAGGCGTTGCACGCTGCTGATTCACCCGATAAAGCATTAACCGCTGACCGAGAAAAACCTGATCGTCTGAGTCTAAAACTCCGGCCTCGCCGGCAGGAGCTTCTCGGGTAAGAATAACGTCTCCTTTTTGCGGCAAAAGTCTCCGATTCCAGTCATCAAATATGACCTTCTCAACATATCTGACGCTATCCAAACTCACCTTAAAGTTTCGGACGTTAGTCGTTCGAATCATTTTGTAGTCAGTTACGTAATCCACCGTTGGAGCCGTTCGATTCACACAATCCACGATGGACTCACATGCCTCTTGGATACTTAATACTGGCCATCCCTTTGGATTCGTCACGGGGTCACCGAACATTTCCAGAAACACGGATTGCAGCAGCTGGTCGAGCTTGGCGACGGCTTCGCGACGCTTGGCGCGCAGCGCGTCGACCTTGTCCAGAATCGCCGCGATACGGCGTTGTTCGGAGAGCGGCGGAAGGGGTATCTCGATCTTTTTAAGGTTACCAGCAGCAATGCTGGCCTGATTCACGGACTTATTGGCTATTCGCAATAGTTTGCCCTTCGTTACCGGCGCTCGTAGGGCGCGCAGTAGGTAGTCGCAATCAACCTTGGATTTATCCGGGCGGAGGTTAAGCAGGTTCATGCCATGAACTAATTTCTCTGGGTAACCTTTATAAATTGCGGCCTTGCCTAGATGCTCAAGGCTGTTGATATGGCTAAACAAAATGTCGCCGACCTCAAGCAAGAAGTCTCCAGCGCTTTCAACTGACACCCCGGCATATCCGACCCGTGACGTATCAATTGACTGATTTGCAATAGTCTCAATACGAGTGATCGGAAGTCCGTTGATCTCTTTGGATTGCTGGATTGACTTGCCGTTTTTAATGAAATGGCAGAGGTCTTCTAGCTTAGATACGGGCCAGCTCATGCCAACATCCCCTCCAGCTCAACCATCCCCTGCATTATTTCCGCCTCCAGCTCCTTTAACTCAGCCAGAATTTTTTGCGGCGCTTCGTGCTGAGCTTCTTCGTACAGCACTTGCTTGTAGCGGTTGATCGACAGGTCGTAGCCGTTGCCGACAATTTCCGCCCTGGGTACCAGAAAGCTCTGCTCCGTGCGTGCGCGGCTGGTTTCGTCGACGCGGTTATGCCAGCGGGTGATGATGTCGGGTAGGTTGTTGGTCCCGTGTTTGCTCGCGTCCAGCTCGTTGCGTTTATCGTCCAGCGAGAAGCCATCGGCTTGCATATCGTAAAACCAGACGTGGTCAGTCCCGCCAGAGTTGGTTTTGGTAAACAGCAAAATAGCGGTGGACACCCCAGCATAGGGGCGGAATACGCCCGACGGCATGGAGACGATGCCGTCCAGCTTGTGCTCTTCCACCAGCATCTGCCGCAACGCTTTGTGCGCCTTGCTGGAACCGAATAGCACGCCATCCGGCACGACCACGGCGGCACGGCCACCGGCCTTGAGCAGGCGCAGAAACAAAGCGAGGAACAGCAGCTCGGTCTTTTTGGTTTTGACAATTTGCTGCAAGTCTTTGGCGCAGCTCTCGTAATCCAGGCTGCCAGCAAACGGCGGGTTGGCCAGGATCAGGCTGAACTGCCCTTCGACGCCGGCGTGGCCTTCGCTGAGGGAGTCGCGATTTTCAATCGCCGGGTTTTCCACGCCGTGCAGCAGCATGTTCATCGAGCCGACACGGAGCATGGTGCTGTCGAAGTCGAAGCCGTGGAAGGTGTCGTGATTGAAGCGTTTGGCGCTGGCCGCGTCCTGGTACAACTCGTGGCTGTGTTTGGCGTTGAGGTATTCGGCAGCCGTCACCAGAAAACCAGCGGTACCGCAGGCCGGATCACAAATGGTGTCCGACGGCTTAGGTGCCATCATCTCGACCATTAACTTGATGATGTGCCGGGGCGTGCGGAACTGACCGTTCTGTCCAGCACTGGCGATTTTGCCAAGCATATATTCGTAGAGGTCGCCCTTGGTGTCGCGGTCCTCCATGGGGATAGCGTCGAGCATGTCCACCACCTTGGCCAGCAAAGCGGGGTTGGGTATAGTAAAGCGCGCATCCTTCATATGCGCGGCGTAGGTGGACTCGCCATCTTCACCGCCCAGCGACTTGATAAAAGGGAACACCTTATCGGCAATCAGTGCGTACAAGCTGGCCGGATCACCCAGCGCCTTGAACGCCGCCCAACGCAAATGCGCTTGGTAGGGGCTGAAAATCGGCTTATCAATTGGTTGCCCGGTGCGCGCGGCCTTACGCTCTTTAACCGTCTGCAACTCGTCGAGGCGTTTGATAAACAGCAGATAGGTCATCTGCTCGATAACTTCCATGGGGTTGGAAATACCGCCGCTCCAGAATGCATTCCATATCTGGTCAACTTGAGATTTGATAGCGCCTGTGATCACTACGAATTACCTTGATTTGGGTTTACTGCCCGGCGCAGCAATGCTGCGGGCAACAGGCCAAACTGGGAAACTCCCGCTTGGCAAAGTGCGCGCAGTCTAACGATTCTCGAGTAAGGCTGTCAGGTGCAACCGCGCGGACCATGGCTGCCACCGGCGCCATCCGGTAAATGCTTAGCGTATCGCTACGGTGTCACGGTCTCGCGCTTCATTGCAGGCAGATTTAAGAGGCTGGCAGGAGCAGCCTACTGAATATGCTCAATTTTCCTGGCTTCGTCGGGTGGCATTTGATTATTAGCTGCGGCTAACCCAGCGTTTTGGTGTGGGTTAGGTCTGGATCAAAGAAGGTGTTCTGCATCAGCCCGCATTCTGTGTGGCTTCAGACGTTAAAAAGCCGGCTTATGGCCGGCTTCTCGTTGACTGATTCAGCTCGTTTTTGACAAACCTTACCAGCCTTCAAAACGTACATCCGGCTCTTGCGGCCGGCTGTGGGACTTGGTCAGAAAGTGATCTGCCTTGTCGGTGCGAGGCGTGGGCTCGCAAATGTGGGGCGGAGGATACGCGGGTTTGCTTTGGAATCCCAGTGCTAAGTGGTGTGGAATCATTGGGTTAGGGGGATTTAGGGGGAAAGCAGGGGGCTGCTGCGCAGCCCAGCGGGAGCAAGCTCCCTCGCCACAAAAGCTCCCTGCCACAAAAGCTCCTGCCACAGCTTCTACTGCAGTTCTTGCCACGGTTTCTGGTCTTGGGTGGGTTAGTCGAACACCGGCGGTCTCTGTTTGTTGAGGGTTGACCACCAGAACACCCAGCCGATCACGTGGATGTGTTGCTTGTCGATCTGTTCTGCGCTGAAGACCTCATCGGGATACGCAGCACTGTTATGACTACGCAGCCGCAGTCGGTTACCTGGGATTCTGTGGAGATATTTGATACGCAACATGCCGTCATGTTCGAGGGCATAGATTTGACCATCAACAATCTGCGTCAGGCCGCGGTCAATGGCGAGGGTGGAGCCGTCTTCGATGCGTTCGGCCATGCTGTCGCCGACCATGGTGATGCAGATGGCGTCGCTGGGGTCGATTTCCAGGGATTCGAGGTGGCTGCGGGGCAGGCGGATGGATTGGTCGGGGATTTCGACGATGTGGGTCTTGGTTTCGCCGGGGGCGATGGGGACTTCCTTGTAAAAGGGCAGTTCGATGTCCGTGGGTTCGGCCACGCTGTAGACGCCGTCGTTTTCGGCGGCTTCATAGGTGGTGCCGGGGCCGAGGCCCAATGGGGTTTGCGGGCCTTCGCCGCGGGCGAGCCATTGCGGGCTGACGGTCAGCAGGCTGGCGATGGAATGGATGCGCCCGGGCGGGATGCCACGGTTGAACCAGTTGTTCACGTGTTGGGATTTCACGCCATATAACTTCGCAAAGTCGGCGGAACGGATGTTCGCTTCTTTTAGAAGGGCTCGGAAGCGGTCGCCACTGGACTGTATTTTCATAAACGGGAAGTTTAGGGGCGACGGTGTTTTCGGCAATAAACAGGTTGTTCAAATATATAAGATGATCTTTCCGTTTGCAGGATTTGAAAGGCGCGGGCTAAACGGGTTTAAACGATGTTAATACGATGCTGTATTAAGCTCCATTAAGGCATAAAAAAACCCCGGTGCAAACCGGGGTTCTTTATTCAAGTACGGCTTAGCCTTTGTAGGCGGCAACCGACTGGGTGATCGCTTCGCGGGCGGCGTCTGCGCCGGCCCAGCCTTCGATCTTGACCCACTTGCCTTTTTCGAGGTCTTTGTAGTTCGCGAAGAAGTGCTCGATCTGCTGGATCAGCAGCGGTGGCAGGTCGGTGTATTCCTTCACGTCGACGTACAATTGCGACAGTTTGTCGTGTGGCACTGCGATGACTTTGGCATCGCCGCCGCCGTCGTCGGTCATGTTCAGGATGCCGACTGGACGGGCGCGGATGACCGAGCCTGGGGCCACTGGGTAAGGGGTCACGACCAGCACGTCGAGGGGGTCGCCGTCGTCGGCCAGGGTGTTGGGGATGTAACCGTAGTTGGCCGGGTAGAACATCGGGGTGGCCATGAAACGGTCAACGAACAGGCAATCGCTGTCTTTGTCGATTTCGTATTTGATCGGGGCGTGGTTGGCCGGGATTTCGATTGCGACGTAGATGTCGTTCGGCAGGTCTTTGCCAGCCGGAATCTTGCTGTAGCTCATTGGGCGGTGCCCCCGTTAGTTGACCAAATGACTGGTCGGATTGACCAAAAAGTGGCGGCGATTATAGGCATATTCGGCCGCTGTTGCCACGTTACCAGGGTCTTAGAGACCTTAGTATGACGCCTGATAGACCGGATCTTCGGCCTGAAGTTGCCGCAGCCGGGCCAATGGATCCTGGCGGTAGAACGCCTTGAGCTGTTCATACACCCTTGGATAGGCCTGGTGCAGGAGGTCTGGGGCGCTGAAGAAGTATTCGCTGGTGACGGCGAAGAACTCCGCTGGGTTTTCGGCGGCGTAGGGGTCGATGACGGTTTCTGCGTCTGGGTTGTGGTCGAGTTGGCGGTCGAGGTCGTCGAAGGCTTGTTGCATGGCCTTGGCCCAGTCGCTGACGCGCATGTCGGCGTGCAGCGGTGGCAGGCCGTTGGCGTCGCCGTTGAGCATGTCGAGTTTGTGCGCCAGTTCGTGGATCACCAGGTTGTAGCCGTCCCAGCCGCCGCTGGCCATGACGCCGTCCCAGGCCAGGATGATCGGGCCTTGGGGCCAGGCTTCGCCGCTGTGTTCGCCGTCCCATTCGTGCTCGATGCCGCTGGCGTCGCGGTAGCGCTGGGGGCTGAGGAAGTCGTCGGGGTAGAGGACGATTTCGTGGAAGCCCTGGTACCAGTTCAGGTCGCCGAGGTGCATCAGCGGCAATTGGGCTTGGGCGGCGAGCAGCAGGCGTTGTTCCTGGTGCAGTTCGACACCGGGCAGGGCGGTGAGGTGTTTGTCGTGGAGGAACAGCACGCAGGCTTCCCGCAGCCATTGGTCCTCGGCGGCGCTGATGCCGTCGAGGAAGCTCAATTGTTGGCGCACCCGCTGCCAGGTGTCCTCGGCCACGGGGTGTTTGGCGAGGGTGCGGCGGCGGCGCCAGTTGCTCAGGGACCACATGGCGATCAGCGCGGTTGGGCTTTCGAGGCGCGCTGGCTCAGTTTGCTGCGCACCAGGCTGATGATCATCGGCAGCAGCGACAGCAGGATGATGCCGACCACCAGCAGCGACAGGTTCTGCTTGATGAAGGGCACGTTGCCGAAGAAGTAGCCGAGGGTCACCAGGCCGCCGACCCAGAGGACGGTGCCGAGGACGCTGAAGCCGAAGAAGCGCAGGTAGTTCATTTTGCCGACGCCGGCGACGAAGGGGGCGAAGGTGCGGATGATCGGCAGGAAGCGCGCCAGGGTCACGGTTTTGCCGCCGTGTTTGGCGTAGAAGTCGTGGGTTTGTTGCAGGTAGTCGCGGCGGAAGATTTTCGAGTTGGGGTTGCTGAAGAGTTTTTCGCCGGCGGTGCGGCCGATGAGGTAGTTGGTGCTGTCGCCGAGGATGGCCGCGAGCATCAGCAGGCCGCCCAGCAGGACGGGGTCCATGGCGCCACCGGCGGCGACGGCGCCGGCGATGAACAGCAGGGAATCGCCGGGCAGGAATGGCATGACCACCAGGCCGGTTTCACAGAAGATCACCAGGAACAGGATGGCGTAGACCCAAGTCCCGTAGTTGGTCACCAGCATGTCGAGGTAGACGTCGAGATGCAGGATGAGGTCGAGGGGGTTGAAATCCATGTATGGCACCTGTGGTGGCGGCCCGACTCGGCAGGCGGGTGGGTCTGGCTTTGAGTATGGCTACAGGGTGTGTAGCTTTTTCTTACAAGCTGGGAAGAGCGGCATTATACGGTGGGGCGGGGGGAGTGCGGGGGGAGTTTGTAGCTGGGGATTTCTGAGGGATTGCCTGGATGAGGCGTGGCTCGGACCGCTTTTGTGGCGAGGGAGCTTGCTCCCGCTGGAGCGCGAAGCGGTCCTAACAGCTGCCACCGCGGTCATCCTGATATACCGCGTGCTCAGGGATTGGGGCTGCTGCGCAGCCCAGCGGGAGCAAGCTCCCTCGCCACAAGGGGGTTACTCGGCCACGAAGTTTCATTCCGTCACAAGGACGGTGGTGCTAAGGGAGGGCTTTGGTTGTTGGGTCTGTAATGGGTGCTGGCGCAGGCTGTCTTGTGTGGCGAGGGAGCTTGCTCCCGCTGGAGCGCGAAGCGGTCCCAACAGCAGCCATCGCGGTCATCCTGATGTACCGCGTGCTCAGGGATTGGGGCTGCTGCGCAGCCCAGCGGGAGCAAGCTCCCTCGCCACAAGGGTTTCACTCGGCCACAGAGGTTTGATCGCTCCCACGCGGAGCGTGGGGACAATCAGTCCGCGGTCATCAGGTCAAATCTTCGCTGATCGGCAGCACGTAGTTCTTGAACTCGGTGTCTTCCTTGAAGCCGATCGACTCGTAGGTTTTCTGCGCGACTTCGTTGTTGCTGCTGGTGGAGACGCGCATGCGGACGGCGTTGGTTTCCTTGGCCATTTTTTTTGCGGTGCGGATCAGGTTGTCGGCCACCAGTTGGCGGCGGGCGTCTTCGGCGACGTAGATGTCGTTGAGGATCCACACGCGCTTGAGGGATAGCGATGAGTAGCTTGGGTAGAGCTGGCAGAAGCCCAGTAAACGGTTGTCATCGTCATCGGGCAGGGCCAGGTAGATCACCGACTCCTTGCGGCGCAGGCGCTTTTCGAGGAAGGCTCGGGACGAATCCGGGTAGGGCAGTGAGCCGTAGAATTCCCGGTATTTGACGAACAATGGGGTCAGCAGGTCCAGGTGTTCCAGGGTTGCTTGGATAATCCGCATGGTAGGTCTCGTCTGCAAGGGTCGACAGATATTCTGACAACACTGTCGCGCTGCCGTGCTTTTGATGCTGCCTGAAAGCGGATCAAAAACGCAATCGGATAAACGGATCAGTCGCGGGGCGGCGCCAGTAGGAAATTACCTTTCATATCGGCAGCGTTTTCCGACTCTAGAGTGTTTACCTGGGCTTCGTCCTTCAGATTGACCCCAGAGAGCTGCCGGCGACAGGCCTCGCGCATCAGGTAGATCAGGCGATGGGCCGCCATGCCGTAGCTCAGGCCTTCGAGGCGCACATTGGAGATGCAGTTGCGATAGGCATCGTTCAGGCCGACCTTGGGGGCGTAGGTGAAATACAGCCCCAGGCTGTCGGGGGAGCTGAGGCCGGGGCGTTCGCCGATCAGGATCACCGACATCTTGGCACCGAGCCGTTCGGCGACTTCATCGGCCACGGCGACGCGGCCTTGTTCCACCAAGACGATGGGCGACACCGACCAGCCTTCAGCAGTGATCTGTTCTTCCAGTCGCGCCAGGAACGGCAAGGTATGCCGATGCACGGCCAGCGCCGACAGCCCATCGGCGACGACGATGGCCAGGTCCACGCCGCCCGGATGGGCCGCCGCGTACGCGTCCAGGATTTGCGCGGATGCTTCATCGAGCCGGCGGCCCAGGTCCGGGCGTTGTAGATAACTGTTGCGGTCGCTGGCCGCGCTATGGAGCAACAGGCTCTCACGGCCGCGTTCATCCAGTTGTGCGCGAATGCCCGGGTGGTCAAACGCCAGGTGCACGGCATCACGGGCCTGGGCGTGGGCGAATTGGAAGTCCAGTTGCGCCGAGGTCGGCAGGCTGGTGCCAGTGCGGCCCAGGGCGATGCGCGCCGGGGTGAGGTTGCGCAGGTTCAGCCAAGGGTTTTGTGGATCGACAGGTGATTTATCCATGGCAGGTCTCTTATCCCAAGTGCGCTAAGGCATGACGAAACGCCGGTGGCAGGTTGTCGCCGAACCGCACCCGGCCATCGGCCTGGGTGAAGATGCCCATGTTCGCCAGCCAGGTTTCGAATTCCGGCGCCGGTTTCAGGCCCAGGGTCTGGCGGGCGTAGAGGGCGTCGTGGAACGAGGTGGTCTGGTAGTTGAGCATGATGTCGTCGGAGCCGGGGATGCCCATGATGAAGTTGATCCCGGCCACGCCCAGCAGGGTCAGCAGGGTGTCCATGTCGTCCTGGTCGGCTTCGGCGTGGTTGGTGTAGCAGATGTCGCAGCCCATCGGCACGCCGAGCAATTTGCCGCAGAAGTGGTCTTCGAGGCCGGCGCGGATGATTTGTTTGCCGTTGTAGAGGTATTCCGGGCCGATGAAGCCTACAACCGTGTTCACCAAAAACGGGTTGAAATGTCGCGCCACGGCGTAGGCCCGGGTCTCGCAGGTCTGTTGATCGACGCCGTGGTGGGCGTTGGCCGACAGCGCGCTGCCCTGGCCGGTTTCGAAATACATCAGGTTGTTGCCTAAGGTGCCGCGATTCAGGCTGAGCCCGGCGTCGTAGCCTTCCTTCAAGATGTTCAGGCTGATGCCGAAACTGGCGTTGGCCGCTTCGGTGCCGGCGATGGACTGGAACACCAAGTCCAGGGGCACGCCACGGTTCGCCGCCTCGATGGAGGTGGTGACGTGGGTCAGTACGCAGCCCTGGGTGGGGATGTCGTAGCGCTGGATGATGGCGTCGAGCATTTCCAGCATGGCGCAGATCGAGGCCGTGCTGTCGGTGGCCGGGTTGATGCCGATCATGGCGTCGCCGTTGCCGAAGAGCAGGCCGTCGAGGATGCTCGCGGCGATCCCGGCGGGTTCGTCGGTGGGGTGGTTGGGTTGCAGGCGGGTGGACAGGCGTCCGCGCAGGCCGAGGGTGCCGCGGAACTTTGTGACGACGCGGATTTTCTGCGCCACCAGCACCAGGTCTTGCACGCGCATGATCTTCGAGACGGCGGCGACCATTTCCGGGGTCAGGCCCGGGGCCAAGGCGCGCAGGCTCTGTTCATCGGCGGCGTCGCTGAGCAGCCAGTCGCGAAAACCGCCGACGGTGAGGTGGCTGACGGCGGCAAAAGCTTGTTTGTCGTGAGTGTCGACGATCAATCGGGTGACTTCGTCGGCCTCGTAAGGAATCAGCATTTCTTGCAGGAAATGGCTCAGGGGCAAGTCAGCCAAAGCCATTTGCGCGGCCACGCGTTCGCCATCGTTGAGGGCGGCGATCTCGGCGAGGAAGTCCCCGGAACGGGCCGGGCTGGCCTTGGCCATCAGGTCTTTGAGGCTGTCGAAGCGGTAGGTCTGGGCGCCGACCGTGTGTGCAAAGCTGGCCATACAGGTTCTCCGTGACGGCGCCGCTGGGCGGCGCCGTGGTTTTCGGCACGTTACGGCTTAGTGCAAGGCTTCTTCGGCTTTTTGAATGGCCGCGAATTCCTCTTCGGGCGTGCCTGCGACCAAGTGATGCCGACTGTAGAAAGCAAAGTAAGCAATTAACACTCCATAGATGATCGCGGCGCCGATCACTACCCGTGGGTCGACCAGGAAGCCCGCCACCACGGCGATGCACGCCAACACCAGGGCCACGCCCGAGGTGAAGATGCCGCCCGGCGTACGGTATGGCCGGTCCATTTTGGGGCGACGGATGCGCAGGGTGATGTGCGCGGCCATCATCAGCACGTAGGAAATGGTCGCGCCGAACACGGCTACCAGAATCAGCAAGTCGCCCTGGCCGGTCAAGGACAGGCCGAAACCGATGATGCCGGGGATCACCAAGGCCAGGACCGGTGCCTTGCTTTTATTGGTTTCCGAGAGTTTGCGTGGCAGGTAGCCGGCGCGGGACAAGGCGAAGATCTGCCGCGAGTAGGCATAGATGATCGAGAAGAAACTCGCGATCAAACCGGCCAGGCCGACGAGGTTGACGAAGCTGCCCATCCAGGTCGAACCGCCGTAGGCCTTGGCCAAGGCTTCCACCAGCGGGTTGCCCGAGGTCATCAGCGCGTTGGAGCCGGCGCCGCCCGGGCCGATCACCAGGATCAGCAGGGCGAAGGCCACCAGCACCAGCATGGCGCCGATCAGGCCGCGTGGCAGGTCGCGCTTGGGGTTCTTGGTTTCTTCAGCGGCCAGGGGCACGCCTTCCACGGCGAGGAAAAACCAGATGGCATAAGGGATCGCCGCCCAGACGCCGACGTAGCCGAACGGCAGGAACGGACTGGCGCCCACCGCTTCCTTGACTGGAATGTCCAACAGGTTGGCGACGTTGAAGTGCGGCACCATCGCCACCAGGAAAACTCCCAGCGCCAGGGCGGCGACGGCGGTGATGATAAACATCAGCTTAAGCGCTTCGCCAACGCCAAATATGTGGATGGCGATGAAGATGATGTAGAACGCCAGGTAGATCATCCAGCCGCCAATGCCGAACAGCGACTGGCAATAGGCGCCGATGAACACGGCAATCGCCGCCGGGGCGATGGCGTATTCGATCAAAATTGCCGTGCCCGTGAGAAACCCGCCCCAGGGCCCGAAGGCGCTGCGGGCAAAACCGTAGCCGCCGCCGGCGGTGGGGATCATCGAGGACAGCTCGGCGAGGGAAAAGCACATGCACAGGTACATCGCGGCCATCAGCAGCGTGGCGAGGAACATCCCGCCCCAGCCGCCCTGGGCCAGGCCGAAGTTCCAGCCGGCGTAGTCACCGGAAATGACATAGGCCACGCCCAAGCCCACCAGCAGGACCCAGCCCGCCGCGCCTTTTTTCAGTTCGCGTTGTTGGAAATATTCGGAACCGACTTTTTCGAAGTCGACCGAGGACGTTGCCGGTTGCGGGTTTGCATGATCGCTTGGCATAAGGGTTTACCTGTTTTTTATTGTTGTTTTATCCAACCTGATCGCCGGAGTGGCGCATTACCCCTGTGGGAGCGGGCTTGCTCGCGAAAGCGGTGTGTCAGTCACTTAGATGTTGAAGGTACGGCCGCCTTCGCGAGCAAGCTCGCTCCCACAGTGGATTTATGCCAACCCTGGAGGCGAGTTATCCACAAATCCCTGTGGGAGCGAGCTTGCTCGCGATAGCGATCTAAAGGGCCAGGCAGAATGACCTGCCTGACCCAAGGGCTTAGAAGAACCCCAACGGATTGATGTCGTAGCTCACCAGCAAATTCTTGGTCTGCTGGTAATGATCGAGCATCATCTTGTGCGTCTCACGCCCGACGCCGGACTTCTTGTAGCCACCGAACGCGGCATGCGCCGGGTACAGGTGGTAGCAGTTGGTCCAGACGCGACCGGCCTTGATCGCCCGGCCCATGCGGTAGGCGCGGTTGATGTCGCGGGTCCAGAGGCCGGCGCCGAGGCCGAACTCGGTGTCGTTGGCGATCGCCAGGGCTTCGGCTTCGTCCTTGAAGGTGGTGATGCTCACCACTGGGCCGAAGATTTCTTCCTGGAACACACGCATCTTGTTGGTGCCCTTGAGCAGGGTCGGCTGGATGTAATACCCAGTCGCCAGGTTGCCTTCGAGTTTTTCCACCTTGCCGCCGGTCAACAGCTCGGCGCCTTCGCCCTTGGCGATTTCCAGGTACGAAAGAATCTTGTCGAATTGCTGCTCGGACGCCTGGGCGCCGACCATGGTGTCGGTGTCCAGCGGGTCGCCGCGTTTGATCTGCAGGACTTTCTTCATCACCACTTGCATGAATTCGTCGTAGATCGACTCCTGCACCAGGGCGCGGGAGGGGCAGGTGCAGACTTCGCCCTGGTTGAAGAACGCCAGCACCAGGCCTTCGGCGGCTTTCTCGATGAAGCTTGGCTCGGCCTGCATGATGTCTTCGAAGAAGATGTTCGGCGACTTGCCGCCCAGTTCCACGGTGGACGGGATGATGTTCTCGGCGGCGCATTTCATGATGTGCGAGCCCACCGGGGTCGAGCCGGTGAAGGCAATCTTGGCGATGCGCTTGCTGGTGGCGAGGGCTTCGCCGGCTTCTTTGCCGAAACCTTGCACCACGTTCAGCACGCCGGGTGGCAGCAGGTCGCCGATCAGCTCCATGAGCACGCAGATGCCCAGCGGGGTCTGCTCGGCCGGCTTGAGCACCACGCAGTTACCGGCGGCCAGGGCCGGGGCGAGTTTCCAGGCGGCCATCAGCAGCGGGAAGTTCCACGGGATGATCTGCCCGACCACGCCCAGTGGTTCATGGATGTGGTAGGCCACGGTGTTGCCGTCGATCTCGGCGGCGCTGCCTTCCTGGGCCCGCAGGCAACCGGCGAAGTAGCGGAAATGGTCGGCGGCCAGGGGGATGTCGGCGTTGAGGGTTTCGCGCACGGCCTTGCCGTTGTCCCAGGATTCGGTGATCGCCAGCACTTCAAGGTTGGCTTCGATGCGGTCGGCGATTTTCAGCAGGATCAGCGAACGGGCCTGGACCGAGGTGGCGCCCCAGGCATCGGCGGCGGCATGGGCGGCGTCCAGGGCTTTGTCGATGTCTTCGGCCGTGGAGCGCGGGAATTCGGCAATGGGCTGGCCATTGACCGGGGATGTGTTGGTGAAGTACTGACCTTTGACAGGCGCGACGAACTCGCCGCCGATGTAGTTACCGTATTTAGCCTTGAACGAAACGATAGCGCCTTCAGTACCGGGGTGAGCGTAACGCATGATGAGTTCTCCTTGGCTTTTGTGCTTATTAGGGAGCCGCGCAAATTCGCGCTGGTACTTAAGCCTAGAGCAAAGGTTGGGCCATTGCCTTGCAGGGCCCGGAAATCAAGACTTTAGGAGGAGTTGGCCGGACAAACGGAGGGGCTGTGTGACGCTTGCGATACAGCCAGTGTGACAGTTTGTGCCAGATGCGAGACAGTCTGTGACCGGCAGGTCGCGCCAGCATTGCAAAGGTCGATGGGCTGGAGGATGCTGGCTCCGACGGCGAGGCCATGGACGGAGCGCTTTTGTGGCAAGACTGCTTTTCTTGCAGGACTGTTTGGGTGACAAGACCGCTTTTGTGGCGAGGGAGCTTGCTCCCGCTGGACCGCGAAGCGGTCCCAAGGCAGCCAACTCGGTCAGCCTGATGCACCGCAAACTCAGGTTTTTGGGGCTGCTGCGCAGCCCAGCGGGAGCAAGCTCCCTCGCCACAGGGTTGGGTGTTTACAGTTGGATATTCACCAGTTGCTCCAGTGAGGCAGATCCTTCGGGGAGAATAATAAGAACATGCACAGCAACCATTTGAGTCGCCATGCCCAGCAAGTCCTGACGGTCACCCAGGGCAAGGCCCATTTGCAGGGCCCTGGCAGCGATCCGTCGATTGCCCGTTCCTGGCTGCGCTGCCTCGAGGACTATCACCTCGACCCGGCCCAGAACCTGGCGCCGACGGTGCTCAAGCATGGCCGGGTGCTGGAAAGTCGCGAGCGCTTGCAGCAAGTGCTGCACATCGCCGGCAATGAAATGACCAGCCTGCACCAGCAACTCTCCGGCGCCGGCCACGCGGTGCTGCTGACCGACGCCCGCGGCGTAATCCTCAACTGCGTCACCGCCCCCAGCGAACGGAAGATTTTCGAACGGGCCGGCCTCTGGCTCGGCGCCGACTGGAGCGAAGCCTGCGAAGGCACCAACGGCATCGGCACCTGCCTGGTGGAACGCCAGGCCCTGACCATTCACCAGGAAGAACACTTTCGTGGCCGCCACACCGGCCTGACCTGCTCGGCCAGCCCGGTGTTCGATCCCCACGGCGAATTGCTGGCGGTGCTCGACGTGTCGTCGGCCCGGCCGGACGTGTCGCGCCAGAGCCAGTTCCACACCATGGCTTTGGTCAATCTCTCGGCGAAGATGATCGAGAGCTGCTACTTCCTGCGTTGCTTCGACAATCAATGGCTGCTGCGCTTCCACTTGCAGGCCGAGTCCGTAGGACTGTTCAGCGAAGGCTTGATGGCCTTCGACGGCGAAGGGCGGATCTGCGCGGTCAACCAGAGCGCGCTCAATCTCTTGGGACATATTCGCGGTGGCTTGCTCGGTCAGCGGGTCGAGGACTTTTTCGACTGTTCACTGGACGAGTTGCTGGGCCGGGCCAGCGCCCAAGCCAGCGCCAGTTGGCCACTGCGTACCCGTGACGGCCGGCATTTGTTCGCCGTGTTGCGTGGCCAGCCCCGCAGCGTGCCGGCGCCGGTCGCGCCGTTGCTCAAGGCCATCGAGCCCGCGCGGTTGCCAGGTATCTGCCTGGGGGACGCGGCGCTGCAGGAGCATTTTCGCAAGGCGCTGCGGGTCTACGAGCGTGATGTGCCGCTGCTGATCCAAGGTGAAACCGGCTCCGGCAAGGAGGCGTTCGCCAAGGCCGTGCACCATGCCAGCCAGCGCGCCGGGAAAAATTTTGTCGCCCTCAACTGCGCGGCCATCCCGGAAAGCCTGATCGAGAGCGAGCTGTTCGGTTATCGCGGCGGCAGTTTCACTGGCGCGCGCAAGGAAGGCATGCGCGGCAAGCTGCAACAGGCCGACGGCGGCACGCTGTTCCTCGATGAAATCGGCGACATGCCCCTGGCCTTGCAGACCCGCTTGCTGCGGGTGTTGGAAGACCGCCAGGTGGTGCCCATCGGCGGCGAGCCCGAGCCGGTGAACGTGCGCATCATCAGCGCCACCCACCGGCAGTTGCTCGACCGGGTGCGGGATGGCAGTTTCCGCGAGGATTTGTACTACCGCCTCAATGGCTTGGAAATCCCGCTCCCGGCGTTGCGCGAACGCAGTGACAAGTCGCAGTTGCTGGATTTCCTGTTGGCTGAAGAGAGCGGCGCCGAGGCGGTGTTCATCGACGAATCGGCGCGCCAGGCATTGCTGGGCTTCGACTGGCCGGGCAACGTGCGACAACTGCGCAACGTGCTGCGCACCCTCGCCGCGTTGTGCGATGGCGGGCGGATTGGGCTGGAGGATTTGCCAGCGATGATCCGCCAGCGTTCGGTTGTGGTGGTTGAGGCGGTGGCGGAACGACCACTGGAAGACGCCGAGCGCCTGGCATTGCTCGATGCCTTGGAACGCCAGCGCTGGCACATGACCCACACCGCCGAACAATTGGGCATCAGCCGCAATACCCTTTACCGAAAGCTGCGTAAGCACGCCATCGCCCGCTGTGCCGCTGACAATTGAACTGCTGACTGCTGACTGCTGACTGCTGACTGCTGACTGCTTGGCAACTGACTGCTTTTGTGGCGAGGGAGCTTGCTCCCGCTGGGCTGCGAAGCAGCCCCAAGCTTTTTTCCATCTTGAAACCGAAGGCGACTGCTGCGCAGTCGAGCGGGAGCAAGCTCCCTCGCCACAAAAGCAGCCAGTAGCAAGCCGGGGTTGTGCGGGCAACTGTGGGAGCGAGCTTGCTCGCGATGACATTGGCCCATTCAGCATCGTCGCAAGCTGACCCACCGCTATCGCGAGCAAGCTCGCTCCCACACTGGATCTCGGTGTGGGGCTCAAACACAAGGTGCGATTTTCCCCTCCCTACGCTAACCTGCGGCCATGTTTACGAGGTCGACTATGCACATCCATATTCTCGGTATTTGCGGCACTTTCATGGGTTCGATGGCGGTCCTGGCCAAGGAGCTGGGCCACCATGTGACCGGTTCCGACGCCAACGTCTATCCGCCGATGAGCACGCAGCTGGAAGCCCAGGGCATCGAGCTGACCCAAGGTTATGACCCGGCGCAACTGGACCCCGCGCCAGATCTGGTGGTCATCGGCAACGCCATGTCCCGTGGCAACCCGGCGGTGGAGTACGTGCTCAACAAAGGCCTGCCGTACGTGTCCGGGCCGCAGTGGCTGGCCGATCACGTGTTGCAGGGCCGTTGGGTCCTGGCCGTGGCCGGCACCCATGGCAAGACCACCACCAGCAGCATGCTCGCCTGGGTGTTGGAGCACGCGGGCATGAGCCCGGGGTTCCTGATCGGTGGCGTGCCGCAGAATTTCTCGGTGTCGGCGCGCCTGGGTGGCACGCCGTTCTTCGTGATCGAAGCCGATGAGTACGACAGCGCGTTTTTCGATAAGCGTTCGAAATTCGTCCACTACCGTCCACGCACGGCGATCCTCAACAACCTTGAGTTCGATCATGCCGATATCTTCCCCGATCTACCGGCGATCGAGCGGCAGTTCCACCACTTGGTACGCATCATTCCCAGCGAAGGCCTGGTGATTCACCCGACCACCGAGCCGGCGTTGCAGCGCGTCATCGAGATGGGCTGCTGGACCCCGGTGCAGACCACCGGCGCGGGCGGTCAGTGGCAGGTGAAGTTGCTCAAGGATGACGGTTCGCAGTTCGAAGTCATGTTTGAAGGCCAGTCCCAAGGCGTGGTGGAGTGGGACATGACCGGCCAGCACAACGTTGCCAACGCCTTGGCAACCTTGGCGGCAGCCCGTCATGTCGGCGTGGTGCCGTCCATGGGCATTGCTGCGTTGAGCGCGTTTAAAAGCGTGAAGCGGCGGATGGAGAAAGTCGCCGAGGTCAATGGCATCACCATTTATGACGACTTCGCCCACCACCCGACGGCCATCGCCACCACCCTCGACGGCCTGCGCAAGCGCATCGGTGACGCGCCGTTGGTGGCGATCATCGAGCCGCGTTCCAACTCCATGAAGCTCGGCGCCCACCGCGACGGCCTGCCGGAAAGCGTGGTCGATGCCGACCAGGTGATCTGGTACGCACCGGCCAACCTCGGCTGGGACCTCGGTGCCACCGCTGCGCTGTGCACGGTGCCGTCGATTGTCAGCGATTCCCTGGATGGCATTATCGAGCGCGTGAAGAGCCAGGCCCAGCCCGGCACCCACGTGGTGATCATGAGCAACGGCGGCTTCGGCGGCCTGCACGGCAAACTCGCCGAGGCGCTGAAATGAGCAACGGCCCGGAACGCATCACGCTGGCGATGACCGGTGCGTCCGGCGCCCAGTACG
This sequence comes from Pseudomonas sp. Z1-12, assembly GCF_051132015.1. Classification (NCBI taxonomy): domain Bacteria; kingdom Pseudomonadati; phylum Pseudomonadota; class Gammaproteobacteria; order Pseudomonadales; family Pseudomonadaceae; genus Pseudomonas; species Pseudomonas sp. Z1-12. Next base: position 5,938,302 of record NZ_CP071647.1, on the reverse strand, counting down.
GCTTGCGCCTGCTCGATTGCCTGGTGCGCGAAGACCGCGAGGTGCACTTCCTGATCTCCAAGGCCGCGCAACTGGTGATGGCCACCGAGACCGACGTGACCCTGCCGTCCAAGACCCAGATGATGCAGGCCTTCCTCACCGAATACACCGGTGCGGCGGCGGGGCAGATTCGTGTGTACGGCAAGGAAGACTGGATGTCGCCGGTGGCCTCGGGCTCCGGCGCGCCAGCAGCGATGGTGGTGGTGCCGTGTTCCACCGGGACGCTGTCGGCGATTGCCACCGGGGCCTGCAACAACCTCATCGAGCGGGCGGCGGACGTCACGCTCAAGGAGCGCCGCCAGTTGATCCTGGTGCCGCGGGAAGCGCCGTATTCGAGCATTCACCTGGAGCACATGCTCAAGCTGTCGAACATGGGCGTGACCATCCTGCCGGCGTCGCCGGGGTTCTATCACCAGCCGCAGACCATCGACGACTTGATCGATTTCGTGGTCGCACGGATCCTCAATCTGCTGAACATTCCCCAGGACATGTTGCCGCGCTGGGGCGAGCATCATTTGAGCAGTGATGAGTAAGCTGCTGATCGTGCTGCTGGCGCTGCAACTGACCGGCTGTGCCACCGCCCGCACCCTCGACGCGGCCAAGCCGGGCGCGCCGGTGGTATATGCGGGCACGCGCCTGGACTTGTATGCCCTGAAGGGTGGCTGCTGCGCCAAGGACCGCTTTGGGGCCGAGGCGCCGAGTTATCCGGGCGTGGACCTGCCGGGTAGCGCGCTGTTGGATACCTTGTTGTTGCCGTTGTCGTTGTTCACGGCATTAGGCGTAGGGTTCCGGGCGACAGGCGGGTTGTAGCAAACACCACAGTGCTTGATCTGCCTGGAACCTGTGGCGAGGGAGCTTGCTCCCGCTGGGCTGCGAAGCGGCCCCAAGCTTTTTCCCCCTGAAATCCAAGGCGACTGCTGCGCAGTCGAGCGGGAGCAAGCTCCCTCGCCACAATGAGTGCTTGGCTTTGGATTGGCGGTGCTTCCCATCGCGAGCAAGCTCGCTCCCACAGAGATTGCGTTCCAACTTGGTCCACTGTGGGAGCGAGCTTGCTCGCGATGGCTTCTGTCCAGGCACCACAGGGCTATTTGCCAAGCCTGCGCAACTCATCCGACTCCACCACCCGCACCCCATCCTGTTCTTCCAGCGCCAGACGCCACATGGCCCGGGCCAGTTGGCAGGCTTCGATGCCGTGGTACTTGCCTGGGATCAGCTTCGACAACGGCCCGGCCAGTTGCTCGGCCAGGCGCGGTTCGACGCGGTCGCCCAGCAGCAGGGAAGGGCGGCAAATGGTCAGTTGCGGCCAGCCCAGGGCCTTGAGGGCCGCCTCCATCTCACCCTTGACCCGGTTGTAGAAGAGCGATGACTTGGCATCGGCCCCCAACGCGCTGATCACCACCAGATGCCGTGCGCCCAGTTCCCGGGCGCGCTTGGCAAACGCCACGACCAAGTCCAGGTCCACCGCGCGGAAGGCTTGCTCGGAGCCGGCTTTCTTGAGGGTGGTGCCAAGGCAGCAAAAGGCAATGTCGACCGGGCCACTGAGTTGTGGCAGCACCTGGGCCGGCTCCCCTACCGGGTTTTCCAAGTGTGGATGCTCGGCCAGTGGCCGGCGTGAAGGCGCCAATACACGGGTGATGGTCGGCTCGTTGAGCAGCCGGTCCAGTAGGTGTTCCCCGGTCAATCCGGTGGCACCGGCGAGCAAAACATGCTGAGGCGTCAAGTACATAGTGTTTCCCCCTTGATACGGTTCAGCTTAGTTGCTCTTTGTCGCCTCGTCGTTCAATGCCGCACTTTGCAATGCTTTTCGCGCCTGCTGCTTGCGCAGCAATTGCCAGTGGGACAGGACCGTCCTTGGCGCCCAGATTTGTGGTTCCGAGGCTTCGAAATTGTCTGCCTGCTCGCGCTCGGCAACGATGCCCTTGGCCCGTTTGAAGGCCTGCTCCAGGTCGTCGGTCTGGTTCAGCGCCTGGGCGAACAGCGCGTCGCCGAAATAGGTGAAGTTGGCTTCCTCGGAGCAGCCGAAGGACACCCGGTCGGCCCGGGAGGCGGTCATGATCAGCGTGCGTTCGTCCTTGAGCGCCGGGATGAAACCGCCGGAATAACAGGCCGAGATCACCACGATCTTGTCGCGATGCTTCAGCGGTGCGAGGACCACCGCCAGTTCATCGGCGGGCAGGTCGGCCAGCTCCATGCGCGGCTGGTCGAGCACCAGTTCGTGCTCGCTGGTGCCGTGGCTGGTGAGGTAGATGAAAATCAGGTCTTCCGGGCCGCTGCGTTCGGCCAGGGTGGCGGCGGCGCGGCGCAGGCTTTCACGGCTGGCCATGGGCCGGTCGCCGAGGTGGTCGCGGTGGTTCACCAGGCGGATCTGCCCGAACGCGCCGAAGCGGCTGGTGAGCATGTTGGCGACATAGTCGGATTCGCGCAGGAACACGCTTTGCTTGCCGTCGCCGCCCAGGGTCAGGCTGTACAGTTCCACCGCCGGGGTCGAGGCCGGGATGTTCGCCAGGGCATCCTCCAGCAGGCGGCCCTGGGCCAGCAGGCCGAGTTCGAGCACATCCGGCAGCAGCCTGCCGTCGGCGTCGCGCACCCGTTGGCCGTTGGCCCAGGTGCCGCTTTGCACCGTGCCATCGGTGAGCACCAGGGTGCCGCGCCCGTGATAGCTGTCGGCCTCGAATTGGCCGATGTAGAAACTGCCGTCGGGCAGGTTCAGGCGGCCCTCGCCGGTAAAGCGCCAATCATTGAATTGACCGAGGTAGTGGCTGCCGTCGGCGCCGATCAGTTCGCCCTTGCCGGTCAGCGCGCCGTCCTTGAACTGGCCGATCCAGACATCGCCGTCGGCATTTTCGTAGCGCCCGCGACCGTTGAGCTGGTTGTTCCGGAAACCGCCGATGTAGACATCGCCTTCGGCGCTGTTGAAGGTGCCCTTGCCCTGCAATTGCCCATCTACAAAGTGCCCGGTGAATTGGTTGCCGCTGGCGTCGAAGCGCTGGCCTTCACCGTTGGGCTTGCCGTTGACGAACGGGCCCTGGTACTGGCTGCCGTCGTCGAGCTCCAGGCGTCCGAGGCCGGAATAGCGGTCGGCCTTGAACTCGCCCCGGTAGGTCATGCCGTTTTCCTTGAGCGTCCCTTCACCGTCCCGGCGCCCCAGCTTGAAGCCGCCGGTGTAGCTGCTGGTGGGTGTGGTCAGGCTGCCCTGGCCGTGGAACAGGCCCTGGTGGAACTGGCCGCGATAGACCTCGCCGGTGCTGCCATGCCATTCCCCGGTGCCATGCCATTGACCCTTGTCGAACTGCCCGGCGTACCAGCTGCCGTTGGGGTAGTCGATGCGCCCTTGGCCCTGCAGCAGCCCGTCCACCAGGTCGCCACGGTAGCGGCCGCCGTCGGGCAGGCGCGCGTCGGGAGGCAGCGGCGATTCGCCGGCGCCGCAGGCGGTGAGCAACAGGGTCAGGGTCAGTGGGACGAGTAAGCGCATAACGGGATCCAGGTCATCAGACCACGAGTATGCCGCAGCTTTGGCTCCCGGATATAGAGAAGCGATGCGAAACTGCCTGGACGGTTTCGCATGTGCGCAGGTTTACACGAAGCAGAGCGACAGCGGCTCGGCGATGTAGGCCGGTTTTTCCGAGCCTTCGATTTCCAGGGTGGCGGTGGCCTTGAGCAGCCATTGACCGGGTTTTTTCTCGGTGGCGTCCACCAGGTCGACCTTGAGCCGGACCTTGGAATCGACCTTCACCGGTTGGATGAAGCGCACGCTGTCCAGCCCGTAGTTGACGACCATCTTCACGCCCTCGGGCAGGATCAGGATGTCTTCCATCAACTTGGGCATCAGCGACAGCGACAGGAAACCGTGGGCGATGGTGCTGCCGAACGGGGTCTGCGCGGCCTTGACCGGATCGACGTGGATGAACTGAAAGTCGCCAGTGGCTTCGGCGAACAGGTTGATGCGGTCCTGGTCGATGGTAAGCCAATCGGAACGTCCAAGTTCCTTGCCGACATAATCTTTGAGCGCTGCAACGGGGACGTAGGGCATTGAGACTCTCCTTGGGTTCATCGTTTTTACTTTTTCTGGAGCGGGGATTTTGCGTCCCCGGAAAACCACTGTAGATCAACATGGCGGGCCGGGAAGGTCATCGACCATGCTTTTTACGAATGCCGAACCATAGCGCGGGCATGCTTATAATGCCGGCGCATTCTTTGCAATTCGGTTCATTCAACGTGCGTGTTCGATTGTGGCGAGGGAGCTTGCTCCCGCTGGGCTGCGCAGCGGCCCCATTTTATGAGCGCTTCGCACTCAAGCGGGAGCAAGCTCCCTCGCCACAGAATCATGCCGTGAACCGAATTGGCGCGTTCATTGGGGCTGTTGCGGGGGGATAGAGCGGATGTTGCTACGGGGCCTGACCTGGCTGGTGCTGTTTCAATTGCTGGGCACTGCGATCAATCATTTGTTCCTGCCGGTACTGCCGGGGCCGATCATTGGCCTGCTGTTGCTGCTGGGGTATCTGGTGGTGCGCGGCGAAGTCAGCGAGCCGTTGAGCCTGGCCGCCGGCAGTCTGCTGCGTTACCTGCCGTTGCTGCTGGTGCCGCCTGCGGTAGGGGTGATGGTCTACGCCGGGGCGATTGCCGCCGATTTCTGGGCCATCGTTGGCGCGTTGACCTTGTCGCTGGTGCTGTCCGTGGCGCTGACGGGTGTGCTGATGCAGCGACTGGCCCGCCGCCACGTCGCCGCTCCGGAGGACAGCCAATGATGCTCGACTGGCAGGGCGCCTGGACCTCGGTCATCCACCATCCGCTGTTCGGCATCGGCATTACCCTGGGCGCCTACCAACTGGTGCTGGCGGCGTACGAAAAGACCCGCTGGGTGTTCCTGCAACCGGTGCTGATGTCGATGGTGCTGTTGATCGGCGTGCTGGTGGGCTGCGGCATTGGTTATGCCGAGTACCGCAAGAGCACCGAGATCCTCAGCATCCTGCTGGGCCCGGCCACGGTCGCCCTGGCGGTGCCGCTGTATTTGAACCTGCGACGGATCCGGCAGTTGTTCTGGCCGATTTTTACTACGCTGGTGATAGCCGGGGTGTTTGCCACGGGCTCTGCGGTGGTGTTGGGCTGGGCCTTTGGTGCCGAGCACATGATTTTGATGACCATGGCGCCCAAGTCCGTGACCTCGCCGATCGCCATGCTGGTGGCCGAGCAGATCGGCGGCGTGGCGGCCATGGCGGCGGTGTTCGTGTTGATCACCGGGGTGCTCGGGGCGATTCTCGGCCCGAGTATTCTGACCCGGTTGGGTGTCCATAGCCCTGAGGCCCGAGGCATGGCCCTGGGGTTGGCGGCCCATGCGGTGGGCACGTCGGTGGCGTTGCAGGAAAGCGAGGAGTCGGGTGCCTTCGCGGCGCTGGCAATGAGTCTGATGGGCGTGGCCACGGCGGTGTTGCTGCCGTTGGTGGTGTCGATGACGGTCTAAGGAATTGGTTATGAGCTTGCCGCTTTTCCCGTTGAACACCGTGCTGTTCCCCGGTTGCATCCTCGACTTGCAGATTTTCGAGGCGCGTTACCTCGACATGATCGGGCGCTGCATGAAAAAGGGCGAAGGCTTTGGTGTGGTGTGCATCCTCGATGGCGAGGAAGTCGGCGTCGCGCCTGAAGGTTATGCGCGGGTCGGTTGTGAGGCGCTGATTACCGATTTTTCCCAGCAGGACAACGGCCTGCTGGGGATTCGCGTGCAGGGCGGACGGCGTTTTCTGGTGCACAGCAGCAGCGTCCAGGCCGATCAACTCACGGTGGCCGAGGTCGAGTGGCTGGAAGACGAGCCGGAACAACCGCTGCAAGACGAAGATGCCGACCTGGTGGCGCTGCTCAAGGCCCTGGCCGAGCACCCGATGGTCGAGGCGCTGAACATGGGCACCGAAGCCAGCGGCCAGCAATCGCTGGCCAATCAACTGGCCTACCTGTTGCCGTTCAATGAGCTGGACAAGATCGACCTGCTGCAACTCGATGATCCCCAGCAGCGGCTGGATGCGATCCAGGCATTGCTCGATGAGTTGCAGGGCGAACTCTTCGCCTGATCCCTCACTGATAGGGCTGGCCCCTGTGGGAGCGAGCTTGCTCGCGATAGCGGTGGATCAGCTTGCATCAATGGTGACTGCGCCGCCGTCATCGCGAGCAAGCTCGCTCCCACAGTGGTTTTATGTTGGCCGTGGGATTGATGTTCGCCACCAATCCCCTTTGTGGGAGCGAGCCTGCTCGCGATAGCGGTGGATCAGCTTGCATCAATGGTGACTGCGCCGCCGTCATCGCGAGCAAGCTCGCTCCCACAGTGGTTTTATGTTGGCCGTGGGACTGATGTTCGCCACCAATCCCCTTTGTGGGAGCGAGCTTGCTCGCGAAAGCGGTGGGTCAGCTTGCATCAATGGTGACTGTGCCGCCGTCTTCGCGAGCAGGCTCGCTCCCACAGTGGTTTTATGTTGGCTGTGGGATTGATGTTCGCCACCAATCCCCTTTGTGGGAGCGAGCCTGCTCGCGAAAGCGGTGGGTCAGCTTGCATCAAGGGTGACTGTGCCGCCGTCTTCGCGAGCAGGCTCGCTCCCACAGGGGATCTTCAGTGCCCATAGATAGTGTGTTCAATAGGCATACCGCAACATTGCATGGGGCAGGTGCCGCAGGGCGAAGAAGCTGAACGCCGCCGTCAGCGCCGGCAGGACCAGCCACCAGACTTTCGGCGGCATGGCCGGCAGCAGGGTCTGGCGCTGGCTCAGCCATAGGGCGGCCGCACAGATGCTGGCGGCGAGCATCGCCCCGGCGACGATGTCGCTCGGCCAATGCGCCCCCAGGTAGACCCGCGACAGGGCGATGGCCAAGGCCGGCAAGCAGCCCAGCAACAGCCAGGTCAGGCGCAGGCGTGGCGGTTGGCCGCGGCCGGCCAGCACGGCGAGGGACAGGAACAGCGCGAATGCCCCGGAAGAGTGGCCGCTGGGCATGCTGTAGCTGGTCAGCGGGTCGGTGAGGATTTCCGGGCGCACCCGGGCAAAGAAGTGTTTGCAGCCGGTATTGGCCAGGGCGGTGAACAGCATCGTGCCGCCGGCAAAGATCGCCTGGCGCCATTGCCGTGCCAACAGCAGCAGCGCGGTCACCAGGCTGCAGACAATCAACATGTAGCGGAATTCGCCGATCAGCGTGAAGGTCACGGCGATTTCATCCAGCGTCGCGCTGCGATGCTCCTGGACCAGGGCCATCAAGCCTTGGTCGAACGCCGTCAGGTAGCGAAAGCCGATGAACAGGCCGATCAGGATCACCAGGCCGATGCCGGCGATCAGTGCCGTGGCATGGCGATGGCGACGCAGGGTGCTGTTGACGCTCAGCCCGATCATCACCGCGATGCTGCCGATGACCACGCCGGCCTGGGGCCAGAAACCCTCGGGCAGCGGCAGGCGAAACGCCGCCCCGGTGGCCCAGCCCGGCAACAGGTACGCCACGGTCCAGCCGGCGGCGGCCAACACGCTGACGGCGGCGAAGCGCGGGAACGGCATGTCGCACATGCCGGCCACCATCGGCAGCATGGGCCGCAGCGGGCCGATAAAGCGGCCCACCAGCAGGCTGGCGATGCCGTAGCGCTGGAAATAGCTTTCCGCCGCGCTCATCCATTCCGGGTGATGCCGCAGCCCCGGCAGGCGCCGGATGTTCTGGTGGAAATGCCGGCCGAGTAAATACGACACCAAGTCCCCCAGCAATCCCCCGAGCAGCCCCAGCAGCAGCGTCTCGCCCAAGGACAACGCGCCGCTGCCGGCCAGTACCGCAATCGCAAACAACAGCACCGTGCCCGGCACGATCAACCCGGCGATGGCCAGGCATTCCACGCAAGCAACGACAAAAACCGCCACCGCCAGCCATTGCGGGTTGACGGTCAGCCAGGCGGTGATGCTATCGAGCCATGGGCCCATAAGAACAACTCCATTGAATAGTGATGGGCATGCACCGCCCCTCCTGTGGGAGCGAGCTTGCTCGCGATTGCGGTGTGTCAGTCAGCCCCCATTCTGCTGACCCGACGCTATCGCGAGCAAGCTCGCTTCCACATGGGGTTCTGTTGCGAACACAAAACCTGTGACCACTGAAGCTCAACTGTGGGAGCGAGCTTGCTCGCGATAGCGGTGTGTCAGTCAACACCTATTCTGCTGACCCGACGCCATCGCGAGCAGGCTCGCTCCCACAGTAGGGTGGTGTTGTGTTCATGAAAGCAAGAAATAATCCCGCCCTTCGACCTGTCCGCGCCGCAACGGGTTGCGGGTGCACCAAGGGGCGTAGGCAGCGTCGACGAAGCGGTAGGGCAAATGCTCGTCCCGTCCCAGGGGAATGCCCAGGCGGGTGGTCTGGATCGCATTGACCGTTGGCACACCGACGTCTTCCACCAACAAGCGCTCGGGGTCGAAGCGCTTGGCGTCCCAGTCCGGCACTTTCAGCCCCAAAGCTTTGCACAACAGGGTCTGGCCGGCACAGAGTTTTTGCGGTGTGCGTGGCCGGCCTTGGGCGTCGGGGTTGTTCAACAGCATCTGCGCCAGGCTCGCAGGCCCCGAAACGGCATCGACCCACGGGTAGGCCGACTTGATCAACACCGCGTTGCCCGGGCCCTGGGCACTGAAGTTCAGCGAATCGCCGCCCCGGGCGTAGTACATATAGATGTGCCCGCCATCCAGAAACAAAGCCTTACGTTTTTCCGTGTAGCCCAGGGAGGCGTGGCTGCCTTTTTCGGCGAAGTAATACGCCTCGGTCTCGATGATCCGCGCGCTGAGCCACAGGTCGCCGACCTTGTGGCGGATGACTTTGCCCAGCAGGTCCTTGGCAAGCACCTGGGCGTCGCGATCGAAAAAGGCGTGGGGCAGGGCGATGGGCGATGGCAAATCGGTCATGGCGATAGACGAAGTGAGGCCAAAGGAAGCGCGATGATAGCAGCGCAAAGCTTAATCACCGCTGAACGCTCGCTTCAACCGTAATGCCGTTCACTTAGGAAAAATGATGACCCTGTGGCGAGGGAGCTTGCTCCCGCTCGGCTGCGAAGCAGTCGTAAACCGGCGGGTGCGGTGTGTCTGATACGCCGCAATTGGCAGCTTTTGGGGCCGCTTCGCGGCCCAGCGGGAGCAAGCTCCCTCGCCACGGGTTTGTCGATTGCCTTAAGTGAACAGCATTGCGCTTCAACCGGCTGTTTACGGCTGTTTTGCTTCTCCGCCGGTCACCACTGCGAGTCCATGCTGTTAGTCGAGGGTTACGACAGCTATAATCTGCCGCTTTCCCCATCGCCAAGACCACACAGACCATGACTGAGTCCGTTCTTGACTACATGACCCGCCTGGGTCGCGCCGCTCGCGAAGCGTCGCGCATCATCGGCCGGGCCAGCACCGCGCAGAAAAACCGCGCCCTGCAGGCCGCCGCCAATGCGCTGGACGCTGCGCGCGCCGAGTTGTCCGCCGCCAACGAGCTGGACCTGGCCGCCGGCCGGGCCAACGGTCTGGAGCCGGCCATGCTCGAGCGCCTGGCGCTGACTCCGGCCCGCATCGACGGCATGATCGTCGGTCTGCGCCAGGTCGCGGCCCTGCCGGACCCGGTCGGGGCGATCCGCGACATGAGCTACCGCCCGTCGGGCATCCAGGTCGGCAAGATGCGCGTGCCCCTGGGCGTGGTCGGGATCATCTACGAGTCGCGGCCGAACGTGACCATCGACGCCGCGAGCCTGTGCCTGAAGTCCGGTAACGCAACCATCCTGCGGGGCGGCTCCGAGGCCATCCATTCCAACCGTGCCATTGCCGCCTGCATCCAGCGCGGCCTGGCCGAGGCCGATCTGCCGGCGGCCGTGGTGCAAGTGGTGGAAACCACCGACCGCGCCGCGGTTGGCGCGCTGATCACCATGCCCGAATTCGTCGATGTCATCGTGCCGCGCGGCGGCAAGGGCCTGATCGAACGGGTCAGCCGTGACGCCCGGGTGCCGGTGATCAAGCACCTGGATGGCATCTGCCACGTCTACGTCAGTGCCCACGCCGAATTGCCGAAGGCCCAGCGCATCGCCTTCAACGCCAAGACCTACCGCTACGGTATCTGCGGCGCGATGGAAACCCTGCTGGTGGACCAGGCCGTTGCCCAGGACTTCCTGCCGTCGATGGCCGCCCAGTTCCGCGAAAAAGGCGTCGAACTGCGCGGTTGCGAGCGCACCCGGGCAATCATCGAGGCCGTCGTGGCCACGGCAGAAGACTGGGACACCGAATACCTGGCGCCGATCCTGTCGATCCGCGTGGTCGACGGGTTGGACCAGGCCATCGAACACATCAACCGCCACGGCTCGCACCACACCGATTCCATCGTCAGTGAGCACCAGGGCGAAACCCGGCGTTTCGTGGCCGAAGTGGATTCGGCGTCGGTGATGATCAACACCCCGACCTGCTTCGCCGATGGCTTTGAATACGGATTGGGTGCCGAGATCGGCATTTCTACTGATAAGCTGCACGCCCGCGGCCCGGTGGGCCTGGAAGGCCTGACCTGCGAGAAATACATTGTGGTCGGTGACGGCCAGTTGCGCGGACAGGAGTCGGTCTGACTTGGGCGACCTCGAACCGCCGGCCCCTGTGACGACGACAACCCCGGCCCGGCGCATCGGTATCCTGGGCGGCACGTTCGACCCGGTGCACATCGGCCATTTGCGCGGTGCGCTGGAAGTCGCCGACGCCCTGGCCCTCGATGAGCTACGGCTGACGCCTAGCGCCCGGCCGCCTCACCGGGATACGCCGCAAGTGTCGGCCCGGGATCGCCTGGCGATGGTCGAGTGCGCGGTGGCCGGTGTGGCACCGCTGGTGGTGGACGCCCGCGAATTGCAGCGGGACAAACCGTCCTACACCATTGATACCCTGGAGCTGATGCGTGCCGAACTGGCCGTTGATGCCCAGGTTTTCCTGCTTCTGGGCTGGGACGCATTTTGCGGCCTGCCCACTTGGCATCGCTGGGAAGAGTTGCTCCAGCATTGCCACATCCTGGTGTTGCAACGCCCGGATGCCGACAGCGAGCCGCCGGATGCCTTGCGCAACCTGCTGGCGGCCCGCTCGGTGAGCGACCCGCTGGCCCTGAAAGGGCCGAGCGGACAGATTGCATTCGTCTGGCAGACGCCGCTCGCGGTATCCGCCACCCAGATCCGTCAACTGCTGGCCAGCGGTAAGTCGGTACGTTTCCTGGTGCCCGACGCGGTCCTGGCCTACATCGATGCGCACGGGCTCTACCGTGCGTCGAACTGAAAAAGGCGCGCTTCAAGGCACGTGAATGCGTGTAGCGAAGCGCCCGAACATACGAGCAAAACGAGTTTTATATGACTGACAAAGACGTAAGCAAAGTAAAGCGCAAGGGCACGTTCAAGAGCGCCCCGCTGCCTGTAGAAGTCCACACCGGCGTGGCGCTGGTTGGCGAAGAACTGGTCAAGGTGGCCGTGGCAGCCCTGGAAGACGTCAAGGCCCAGGACATCCAGGTGATCGACGTTCGTGACAAGCAGAGCATCACGGACTACATGATCATCGCCACCGGTACCTCCAACCGCCAGATCGGCGCGATGCTGGACAAGGTCCGCGAAGCGGTCAAGGCCCAGGGCGTCAAGCCATTGGGTGAAGAAGGCAAGGGCGACAGCGACTGGGTCCTGTTGGACATGGACGATGTCATCGTGCACATGATGACCGCCTCGGCGCGCCAGTTCTATGACCTGGAACGCCTGTGGGCCGGTGCCGAGCAGAGCCGTTCGGCCAGCGCTGCGCACCACAGCCCGGAAAACCCCCATGAGCACTTCACCAAGCTCAACAAAGACCAGCAATAAGGGACCGCTGTGCGACTGCGCCTGATCGCCGTCGGTTCTCGCATGCCCAAGTGGGTGGAAGAAGGCTGGCATGAATATGCCAAGCGTCTTCCGTCCGAGCTGGCCCTGGAACTGGTGGAAATTCCGCTCAACACCCGTGGCAAGAACGCCGACGTGGCGCGCTTCATCCGCCAGGAAGGCGAAGCCATGCTGGCCAAGGTCGGGCCGAACGAGCGCATCGTCACCCTCGAAGTCCACGGCAAGCCCTGGAGCACCGAGCAACTGGCGGTGGAGCTCGATCGCTGGCGGCTGGACGCGCGCACGGTCAACTTCATGGTCGGTGGCCCGGAAGGGCTGGCGCCGGAAGTCTGTGCCCGGGCGGACCAGCGCTGGTCGTTGTCGCCGTTGACGTTGCCGCACCCGCTGGTGCGGATCCTGATCGGCGAACAGCTGTATCGTGCCTGGACAGTCCTGTCCGGGCACCCTTACCACAAGTAATCCTGCCCTCATGCCCCAGCCGATCCGCATCAAGGACCACGAAAAAGACGCCCGCCTGGTGCGTGGTCGCGTCGTGTTCGGCGCTATTGCGGTGGTGACGCTGATTGGCGTGCTGATCGCGCGGTTGTATTTCCTCCAGGTGATCCAGTACGAGTATCACTCGACCTTGTCGGAGAGTAACCGCGTACACGTACAGCCGATTCCGCCGACCCGCGGGCTGATTTTCGACCGCAATGGCGTGGTGGTGGCGGATAACCGGCCCAGCTTCAGCCTGAGCATGACCCGCGAGCGTTCCGGCGACTGGCAGAAAGTCCTCGACGTGATCGTCGAAGTGCTGCAGTTGACGCCCGAGGACCGGGCGATCTTCGAGAAGCGCATGCGCCAGGGCCGGCGTCCCTTCGAGCCGGTGCCGATCATGTTCGAGCTGACCGAAGAACAGATCGCCCTGATCGCGGTGAACCAGTTCCGCCTGCCGGGCGTCGAGGTGGTGGCGCAGCTGGTACGGCATTATCCCCAAGGGCCGCACTTTGCCCACTCGGTCGGCTACATGGGGCGGATCAACGAGAAAGAGCTCAAGACCCTCGATCCGGTCAACTACAGCGGCACCCACCACATCGGCAAGACCGGTATCGAGCGTTTCTACGAGGCCGAGCTGCACGGCCAGGTGGGTTACGAGGAAGTCGAGACCAATGCCCGCGGCCGCGTATTGCGCGTGCTCAAGCGCACCGACCCGATTCCCGGCAAGGACATCGTCCTGAGCCTGGACATCAAGTTGCAGGAAGCCGCCGAAGCGGCGTTGGGCGGCCGGCGCGGCGCGGTGGTGGCGCTGGACCCGAACACCGGCGAAGTGCTGGCGATGGTCAGCCAGCCAAGTTTCGACCCGAACCTGTTCGTCACCGGCATCAGCTTCAAGGCCTATGCCGAGCTGCGGGATTCCATCGACCGGCCGCTGTTCAACCGTGTGTTGCGCGGCCTCTACCCGCCGGGCTCGACCATCAAGCCGGCCGTGGCGATCGCCGGGTTGGATGCGGGCGTGGTCACCGCGTCGAGCAGGGTCTACGACCCGGGGTATTACCAACTGCCGAACTACGACCACAAGTACCGCAACTGGAACCGCACCGGTGACGGCTACGTGGACCTGGAAACGGCGATCATGCGTTCCAACGACACCTACTTCTACGACCTGGCCCACAAGCTGGGGATCGATCGGTTGTCGTCCTACATGAACAAGTTCGGCCTCGGTCAGAAAGTCTCCCTGGACATGTTCGAGGAGTCGCCCGGCCTGATGCCGTCCCGGGAATGGAAACGGGCGACCCGCCGCCAGGCCTGGTTCCCGGGCGAAACCCTGATCCTGGGGATCGGCCAGGGCTACATGCAGGCAACGCCCTTGCAACTGGCCCAGGCCACGGCGCTGGTGGCGAGCAAGGGCAAGTGGTATCGCCCGCACCTGGCCAAGACCATCGAAGGCCAGAAACCAGTGGACCCGGACCCGATGCCGGACATCATCCTGCGCAATCCGGCGGACTGGCAGAGGGTCAACAACGGTATGCAGGCGGTGATGCACGGCGCCCGAGGCACCGCGCGCAAGGCGGCCCTCGGCGCGCAATACCGCATTGCCGGCAAGAGCGGCACGGCCCAGGTCGTCGCCATCAAGCAGGGCGAGAAGTACGACCGCTCCAAGGTCCAGGAACGCCACCGCGACCACGCCTTGTTCGTCGGTTTTGCGCCAGCCGAGAACCCGAAGATCGTCGTGTCGGTGATGGTCGAGAACGGTGAATCCGGTTCCGGCGTCGCCGCGCCGGTGGTGCGCCAGATCATGGACGCCTGGTTGCTGGATGAGCACGGCCAGCTCAAGCCTGAATACGCAAGCCCCATCACTGCGGAGGCTACGGCCCGTGAAGAATAATTTCGACCGGATCCTGTCCAGCGAAGACGTGATGCGCCGCCGTGCCACCTTGCTGCAGCGCATGCACATCGACGGTCCGTTGTTGATCCTGCTGCTGACCCTGGCCGCCGGCAGCCTGTTCGTGCTGTATTCGGCCAGCGGCAAGAGCTGGGACTTGCTGGCCAAGCAGGCCACCTCGTTCGGCATCGGCCTGGTGTCGATGATCGTCATCGCCCAGCTCGAGCCGCGGTTCATGGCGCGCTGGGTGCCGGTGGCCTACATCGTCGGCGTCGGTTTGCTGGTGGTGGTGGACATCATGGGCCACAACGCCATGGGCGCCACCCGCTGGATCAATATTCCCGGGGTCATCCGCTTCCAGCCTTCGGAGTTCCTCAAGATCATCATGCCGGCGACCATTGCCTGGTACCTGTCCAAGCGCTCCTTGCCGCCACAGCTCAAGCATGTATGTGTCAGCCTGTTGCTGATCGGCATCCCGTTCATCCTCATCGTGCGCCAGCCGGACCTCGGCACCTCGCTGTTGATCCTGGCCGGCGGCGCCTTCGTGCTGTTCATGGGCGGGTTGCGCTGGCGCTGGATCCTCAGCGTGATCGCCGCCGCCGTGCCGGTGTCGGTGGCCATGTGGTATTTCGTGATGCACGACTACCAGAAGCAGCGCGTCCTGACCTTCCTCGACCCGGAAAGCGATCCGCTGGGCACCGGCTGGAACATCATCCAGTCCAAGGCCGCCATCGGTTCCGGCGGCGTATTCGGCAAGGGCTGGCTGATGGGCACCCAGTCGCACCTGGACTTTTTGCCGGAAAGCCACACCGACTTCATCATCGCCGTGATGGGCGAGGAGTTCGGCCTGGTGGGTATCTGCGTGCTGCTGCTGATCTATTTATTGCTGATCGGCCGGGGGCTGGTGATCACCGCCCAGGCCCAGACATTGTTCGGCAAGTTGCTCGCGGGCAGCCTGACCATGACGTTTTTTGTTTATGTTTTCGTCAACATCGGTATGGTCAGTGGCCTGTTGCCGGTCGTGGGGGTGCCGTTGCCTTTCATTAGCTACGGAGGAACTTCGCTGGTGACACTACTGTCAGCGTTTGGGGTTTTGATGTCGATTCA
This sequence comes from Pseudomonas sp. Z1-12, assembly GCF_051132015.1. NCBI lineage: Bacteria > Pseudomonadati > Pseudomonadota > Gammaproteobacteria > Pseudomonadales > Pseudomonadaceae > Pseudomonas > Pseudomonas sp. Z1-12. The sequence continues at coordinate 5,922,952 of NZ_CP071647.1, read as the reverse complement.
TACGCATCGCAAGTGGATCGCGCAGGTTTGAATAAGGTGAAGAGTTCAATGCAAGCAATGCGTGGCTGGTCGACGCGATGTGCGCCGTGGATCGGCCTGGTCGGCCTCCTGGGCAGTGCGTCGCAGGCCTTGGCCGGTGAATACGAAGGCTCGCCACAGGTGGCCGAATTCGTCGGCGAGATGACCCGCGACTACGGTTTCGCCGGTGAACAACTGATGGGGGTGTTTCGCGAGGCCGAGCGCAAGCAGTCGATCCTCGACGCGATCTCCCGGCCCGCCGAGCGGGTCAAGCAGTGGAGCGAGTACCGGCCGATGTTCATCACCGAGGCGCGTGTCGCCCGGGGCGTGGACTTCTGGCGCCAGCACGAGGCGGCCCTGGCCCGTGCCGAGCAGGAATACGGCGTGCCGGCCCAGTTCATTGTGTCGATCATTGGCGTCGAGACCTTCTTTGGCCGCAACACCGGGAATTTCCGGGTGATCGACGCGCTGTCGACCCTGGGCTTCGACTACCCGCCGCGTGCCGAGTTCTTCCGCAAGGAGCTGCGCGAATTCCTGCTGCTGGCCCGTGAAGAACAGGTCGATCCGCTGACCCTCAAGGGTTCCTACGCCGGGGCCATGGGCCTGCCACAATTCATGCCCAGCAGTTTCCGCGCCTACGCGGTGGACTTCGACGGCGACGGCCACATCAATATCTGGACCAACCCGACCGATGCCATTGGCAGTGTCGCCAGCTATTTCAAGCGGCACGGCTGGGAACCCGGCCAGCCGGTGGTCAGCCGGGCCGATGTGCGCGGCGAGCAAGTGGACCAGGGCCTGACCGAGGGCATCGAGCCGACGAAAACCGTCGGGGAGTTGCGGGCGTTGGGCTGGTCGAGTCATGATGCGCTGCGTGACGACATGCCGGTCACCGCGATGCGCCTGGAAGGCGAACAGGGCCCCGAATACTGGATGGGCCTGAAGAATTTCTACGCGATTACGCGTTATAACCGCAGCGTGATGTACGCCATGGCCGTATATCAACTGTCTGAAGAGCTGGTCAAAGCACGGGGCGTCAAATAATGCGGGCATTGCCTACCTATCAACCCCTGAAAACCAAGCCTTTCAAGCTGGTGGCGCTGGCCGCGCTGTCGCTGCTGGTCGTCAGTTGTTCGACCAGCCGCGCGCCGGTCCAGAAAAACACCACCGCCGTGCGCGCCACGCCCGGCCTGGACATCAACCGGGCCCACAAGGACGGCGCGCCGTGGTGGGACGTGGACGTCTCGCGCATTCCTGACGCCACGCCGACCCTGCACACCGGCCCCTACAAGGCCAACCCCTATACGGTGCTGGGCAAGACCTATTTCCCGATGGCCGAGTCCAAGCGCTACGTGGCCTCGGGCACGGCATCCTGGTACGGCACCAAGTTCCACGGCCAGAACACCGCCAACGGCGAAGTGTACGACCTGTACGGCATGAGCGCGGCCCACAAGACCTTGCCGCTGCCCAGCTATGTGCGGGTGACCAACCTGGACAACAACAAGACGGTGATACTGCGGGTCAACGACCGTGGGCCGTTCTATTCCGACCGCATCATCGACCTGTCGTATGCGGCGGCGAAAAAACTCGGTTACGCTGAAACCGGCACTGCCCGGGTGAAAGTCGAAGGCATCGACCCGCAGGAATGGTGGGCCCAACGTGGCCGTCCGGCGCCTTTGATGCTCAACGAGCCGAAAGTGGCGCAAAATGCCGCGCCCACCGTGACGGCGTCCTCCGGCACGGTCGAGCAGTGGACACCGCCGCCGCAGCAACACGCCGCGGCCGTGCTGCCAGTGCAGATCGATGCAAAAAAAAACGCTTCTGCAACAGCGTCTGGCCAGTTTCTGCAAGTGGGCGCGTTCGCCAACCCGGACGCTGCCGAGCTGCTGAGGTCGAAGCTCAGCTCGATGGTGAGCGCCCCGGTGTTCATCAGCTCGATCGTGCGCAACCAGCAGACACTGCATCGGGTGCGCCTGGGGCCGATCGGTTCTCCGGGTGAAGTCCAGAAGGTGCAGGACAGTGTGCGCCTGGCCAATCTCGGTTCGCCGAGCCTGGTCACTGCTGAGTAATTGATTGAGGCCCGCTTGCGGTTGGAGCGGGTCAGGTTGTTGGCTCCATGAATAATAAAAGCCCGGCAAGGGTGTGAGTGAGCAACTTAAATACGCGGCAGCCCGAGGGTTTGTATGAAAAGTCGCCGAGCGGCGATCAGGCAAGGCGAAAACAGGCGAGGAAGCGGAGTTGACTGGTTGTCAATGAGCATTCCGAGCCTGTTTTCAACGCAGCATGATCGTCGCGCAGGCACTTTTCATACAAAGCCTGAGGTTGCCTGTTTTAGTTCTGCCTTCGGGCAGTCCCATTAGCGATTTCGAGAGACGGATGAACATCACCACCTTTGCCAAACGCCTTTGCCTGCTAGTCCCGCTGCTTCTCTCACCGGCCGCGTTCGCGGTCGAGATGATGCCAGCGCCCCCTCAATTGGCTGCTAAATCCTTTGTGCTGATGGATGCCAGCAGCGGCGAGGTGCTGGTGGAGAACAACGGTGACCAGCGTCTGCCACCGGCCAGCCTGACCAAGCTGATGACCGCCTACATCGCGACCCTGGAAATCCGTCGTGGCCAGATCGGTGAAAACGATCCGGTGACCGTCAGCGAAAACGCCTGGCGCACCGGCGGCTCGCGGATGTTCATCAAGGTCGGTTCGCAAGTGACCGTCAGCGACCTGCTGCACGGCATCATCATCCAATCCGGCAACGACGCCAGCGTCGCCCTGGCCGAGCACATCGCCGGCAGCGAAGATGCGTTCGCCGACATGATGAACAAAACCGTGGCCGACCTGGGCATGACCAACAGCCACTTCATGAACCCCACCGGCCTGCCGAACCCTGAGCACTATTCGTCGGCCCACGACATGGCGATCCTGGCCCGGGCAATCATTCATGAAGACCCGGCGCACTACGCCATCTACTCCCAGAAGGAATTCTTCTGGAACGGCATCAAGCAGCCTAACCGCAACCTGCTGCTGTGGCGCGACAAGACCGTCGATGGCCTGAAGACCGGCCACACCGACGAAGCCGGCTACTGCATGGTGTCCTCGGCTGTGCGTGACGGCATGCGCCTGATCGCCGTGGTCTTTGGCACCAGCAGCGAAGTGGCCCGTGCCGCCGAGACCCAGAAGCTGTTGACCTACGGCTTCCGTTTCTTCGAAACCCAGACCTTCTACCAGAAGGGCACCGAACTGGCCCAGGCCCAGGTCTGGAAAGGCTCGACCAACCAGGTCAAGGCTGGCCTGGCCCAAGACCTGACTATGACCCTGCCTAAAGGCCAGCTCAAGAAGCTCGCTGCCAGCATGACCATGAACCCGCAACTGACCGCTCCTATCGCCAAGGGCGACGTGATCGGTAAAGTCGAAGTCAAACTGGACGACAAAGTGGTGCACAGCGCTGACCTGATCGCTCTGGACGCGGTCGAGGAAGGTGGTATCTTCCGCCGCATCTGGGATAGCATCCGTCTATTCTTCTACGGCTTGTTCAACTGATTGAAGTGTTGACGTGCATGGCCTCGTTCCCCTCCGGAGCGGGGCCATGTGCGTTACCACGGCTTACGAGGCCGTTACGCCATGACAGACTCCGAAGTAAAGGCGCCAAAAATCGAATTCCCCTGCGCGGATTACCCGATCAAGGTAATCGGCGACACCGGCGTGGGTTTCAAGGACAAGATCATCGCGATCCTTGAAAAACATGCCACCGTTGACCACAAGACCCTGGCCGAGCGCCAGAGTACCAACGGCAAGTACACGACGATCCAGTTGCACATCATTGCCACCGGTCAGGAACAGCTCTACGACATCAACAGCGAGCTGCGCGCCACCGGTTTCGTGCACATGGTGTTGTGATGCCGGGCACGCTGGGCTTTCGCGAGCTGGGCACGATGGCTTACGAGCCGGTCTGGCATGCCATGCAACGCTTCACCAACGAACGCGGCACCCGCGCCGACGATGAAGTCTGGCTGGTGGAACATCCGCCGGTGTTCACCCAGGGCCAGGCCGGCAAGGCCGAGCACCTGTTGCTGCCGGGGGAAATCCCGGTGGTGAAGGTCGACCGCGGCGGGCAGGTGACCTACCATGGGCCTGGCCAACTGGTCGCCTACCTGTTGCTGGATGTGCGCAAGCTGGGGTTTGGCGTGCGCGAGCTGGTCACCCGCATGGAGACGTGCTTGATCGAGCTGTTGGCCAGCTATGGAGTGACGGCGGCGGCCAAGCCGGATGCGCCGGGTGTCTACGTCGATGGGGCGAAGATCGCGTCCCTGGGTTTGCGGATCCGCCACGGCTGTTCGTTCCATGGCCTGGCGTTGAACGTGGACATGGACCTGGCGCCATTCCGACGGATTAATCCCTGTGGCTACGCGGGACTGGCGATGACCCAGTTGAGCGAGCACGCAGGATCGATTGAATTTGCCGAGGTAAGTGCCCGGCTGCGCGCGCAGCTCGTCAAACACCTCGACTATGCTGAGCAGACGACCCTCACGGGCGGAATCGACTGATATGACTACTGATGCAGTGCAAACCATGATCCCGACGCTGGACGTCACCGAGCGTCCGGCCCCGCGTGCCAAGGTAGAGGCCGGCGTCAAGCTGCGCGGCGCCGAGAAGGTTGCACGCATCCCGGTCAAGATCATCCCCACCACCGAATTGCCGAAGAAACCCGACTGGATCCGCGTGCGCATCCCGGTTTCCCCGGAAGTCGACCGTATCAAGGCCCTGCTGCGCAAGCACAAGCTGCACAGCGTCTGCGAAGAAGCTTCCTGCCCGAACCTGGGCGAATGCTTCTCCGGCGGCACCGCCACGTTCATGATCATGGGCGACATCTGCACCCGTCGCTGCCCGTTCTGCGACGTCGGTCACGGCCGTCCGAAGCCATTGGACACCAACGAGCCGGAAAGCCTGGCCATCGCCATCGCCGACCTGAAGCTCAAGTACGTGGTCATCACCTCGGTGGACCGCGACGACCTGCGTGACGGCGGTGCCCAGCACTTTGCCGATTGCATCCGCGAGATTCGCAAACTGTCGCCAAACGTCCAGCTGGAAACCCTGGTGCCCGATTACCGTGGCCGCATGGACATCGCCCTGGAAATCACCGCCGCCGAGCCGCCGGATGTGTTCAACCACAACCTGGAAACCGTGCCGCGCCTGTACAAGGCCGCGCGTCCGGGTTCGGATTACCAGTGGTCGCTGACCTTGCTGCAGCGCTTCAAGCAGATGATGCCGCACATTCCGACCAAGTCTGGCTTGATGCTGGGCTTGGGTGAGACGGATGAAGAAGTTATCGAGGTCATGAAGCGCATGCGTGAGCATGACATTGACATGCTGACCTTGGGCCAATATCTGCAGCCTTCCCGTAGCCACTTGCCGGTGCAGCGTTTTGTGCATCCGGATACCTTTGCCTGGTTTGCCGAGGAAGGGTACAAGATGGGGTTCAAGAACGTGGCTTCGGGGCCGTTGGTGCGGTCTTCGTATCATGCGGATGAGCAGGCTAAGTTGGTCAAGGCTGAGTTGCTCGGGTCCTGATTTTTTGGAGGGGCGCGGGGTGTATATCCGTTTTTTGCGTAACGGCGGCTTATGGTTCCGCTCTTACAGCGGGTCACTTTTGAAGAGCGCAAAAGTAACCAAAACGCTCCTGCCCCACCACTCGGTGCCTCGCTTAGGCTCGGCATGCCCTCACTCCGGCATTGCTCCGTGGGCCCGCCGCGAAGGGCCATCCATGGCCCAGCGCGGCTATCCCGGCATCCATGCCGGGATACCCACTCCACAATGCCTGCGTTCGGCCATCGTGGTTAACGGGGCGCCCCAGATCAAGATCAAGATCAAGATCAAGATCAAAAGCCAAAGCGAGGCGGCCTGATAGCCGACCTGGCTCTGGCAGTCGTACTTCGATCCAATTGTGGGAGCGAGCCTGCTCGCGAAGGCGGTGGGTCAGTTTGCGGTGATGTTGGATGTGCTGGCCTCTTCGCGAGCAAGCTCGCTCCCACAGGTTTTTGCGGTGTATATGGGTTTTGTGTCTGCTGAAGATCTAATGTGGGAGCGAGCTTGCTCGCGAAGGCGGTAGGTCAGTTTGCGGTGATGTTGGATGTGCCGGCCTCTTCGCGAGCAAGCTCGCTCCCACAGGTTTTTGCGGTGTATATGGGTTTTGTGTCTGGTACAGCTCCAATGTGGGAGCGAGCTTGCTCGCGATAGCTGTGGTGCAGCCACATAAATGCCAGCCCCGACCGCTTTTGATCTTGATCTTGATCTTGATCTTGATCTTGATCTTGATCTTGATCTTGATCTTGATCTTGATCTTGATCTGAGACGCCCCGTTAAACCACGCTGGCCGAACGCAGGCATTGCGCAGTGGGCACCTCGGCATGGATGCCGAGGTAGCCGCGCTGGGCCATGGATGGCCCTTCGCGGCGGCCCACGGAGCAATGCCGGAGTGAGGGCACACCGAGCCTAGGCGAGGTGCCGAGTGGTGGGGCAAGAGCGTTTTGGTTACTTTTGCGCTCTTCAAAAGTGACCCGCTGTAAGAGCGGAACCCTAAGTGGCCGTTACACAAAAAACGGATATACACACAAAGCACGCCAAAAAAACCGGGAACCCCATGGCCCTAACCCCACACCACCCAGTCCCAGCTCTCCCTATAGAAGGCCTGATCGGAGTGATAGCCCCAGCCGGCCCCGCCCCCCTGGACACCGAAAAAGCCACCCAATGGATGCGCGCAAGGGGCCACGAACTGCGAATCTTCCCAGGCGTCTACGAAAAAGACGGCTACCTCGCCGGCAGCGACGACACACGCCTCAACGACCTGCACACAGCCTTCGCCGACCCAGAAATCAAAGCCATCATCTGCCTGCGCGGCGGCTACGGCACCCCCCGGCTGCTGGATCGCATCGACTTCGACCTCATACGCCGCAACCCCAAGCCATTCGTAGGCTACAGCGACATCACCGCCCTACATCTAGCCATCAACCGCTACGCCGGCTTCGTAACCTTCCACGGCCCACTGCTCAACGCCGACCTCCTCGGCGACAAGGAACCTCCAACCGTCACCTCGTTTTTCAGCCTGCTACGTGGACAGGTGAAAGCCGGCAGCCTGCTGAGCCATCCCGCGGCCTACCCATTGACCACCGTCGAGCCAGGCATCGCCCACGGCCGCCTGCTGGGCGGCAATCTCTCGATGATCGCCGCGACCATGGGCACGGCCTATCAGATCGACGCCGAAGGGGTGATCCTGTTCATCGAAGATGTCAACGAACCGCTGTATCGCATCGATCGCCTGCTGACTCAATTGCGACTGGCGGGCACCCTGGCGAAATTGCGCGGGGTCCTGGTAGGGGATATAGCGGGGGTAGACCTTGAGGCGTTGAACCGGTTGCTCAAGCAGACCTTCGCGCCGTTGCGCATCCCGGTGTTGTCCGGCTGGCGCAGCGGGCATTGCGATCCGAACCTGACCTTGCCCATGGGGGCGTTGGTGACGCTGGATGCTGGGGAGAAGCGGTTGGTGTTGGAGCAGGATGTGGTGATCAGCCGCTAGTCATGTAGCGCCTGCAAGCAGTCTTCGCGAGCAAGCTCGCTCCCACAGGGTGACCGGAAACCCTGTGGGAGCGAGCTTGCTCGCGATGGCGTCAGCGGCCATACGTCCATTCAGCGCTTGCGCAACGCCTCAAGCAGTTGGTGCGTCGGATACCCATCCGCCGGCCAGCCGAACGACTGCTGGGCGCTGCGGATCGCTTTGCGGGTGTTGGCACCGATGATGCCGTCGGGGTTGCCCGCGTCGTAGTTGTGCTTGCCCAGCAGGGTTTGCAGTTCCACGCGTTCGCTGCGGCTCAGGGGCAGGTCTTCCTTTGGCCATTGGCCGTAGACCAATCCCGCACCGCTGAAGCGCTTCGACAACAGCCCGACCGCCAAGGCATAGGACGATGAATTGTTGTACTTGAGGATGGCGCGGAAGTTATCGAAGATCAGGAACGCCGGACCGCGATGGCCAGCCGGCAGGAGTAAGGACGCGGAGAGCTGCTTGTCCTCGGGGGCGATCGGCAAGCCGCCATATTCTGCAACGCCTAGCCGCATCCATTCGGAGACAGGCTTGCGGATCGTGCCATCGGCCAGCGTGTAGTCGAAGCCCTCGTTGAGCGAGACCTCGAACCCCCACGGCTGGCCGCGCTGCCAGCCGGAGCTTTGCAGGTAGTGCGCGGTCGAGGCCAGGGCGTCGGTGGAGCTGCCCCAGATGTCGCGGCGCCCGTCGCCGTCGAAATCCACTGCATGGGTGTTATACGTGGTGGGGATGAACTGGGTCTGGCCCATGGCACCGGCCCAGGAGCCGAGCATTTTTTCCGGTGTGATATCGCCCTGTTGCAGGATCTGCAACGCGGCGATCAATTGCGCATGGGCAAAGCCCGGGCGCCGTCCTTCGTAGGCCAGGGTCGCCAGGGAGTTGATGACCGACTTGCTGCCCTGGAACTGGCCGAAGTTGCTCTCCATGCCCCATACCGCCACCAGCGCCTCGCGATCGACGCCATAACGCTGCTCGATGCTTTGCAGGATCTGGGCGTGCTGTTGGATCAGGCTCTTGCCCTTGTTGACTCGCAGTGGCGACAGCGCACCGTCTAGGTATTCCCACACGGGACGGGTAAATTCCGGCTGGCTGCGGTCGGCCTTGATCACGCTCATGTCCGGGCTGACGCCGACAAACGCACGGTCGAACAAATCGGCACGGATCCCGGCGGCCAGCGCTTCCTTGCGAAACCCGGCCTGCCATTCAGCAAAGGTCTGGGTGGGCGCAATCACCAAGTCGTCACCGGTGGGCACCACGGGCGGCACGATGGCAGGCGCGGTCACGACGGGAGCTGTCGGGAGTGGTTGGGCGTCGGCGGCGGTAGGTTTTTCGGCGCAGGCGACAAGCAGGACAACGCTTGCGGCAACAATCATTTGGCGCAGTGGCCAACGATGGGAAAGACAGAAGGGCATGCACGGGTCCAGAAATACAAATCAGGTGCTGACCTTATCATGCGAAAGGGGCGTAGGGCTTGTCCGAGTGTTTCAAGCGGCCAGAAAGCAAGAAGCCTCCCAGTTGTCAGACTGGAAGGCTTCGCGGCGGTAGCTGCCCTTGCCCTTGGCGGGTCGTTCCTGGCGGCTGCGGAACAGGGGCTGGGCGACGATGGACTTGGCCTTGTTGGGGCCATGCCTGGATGGCTTTTTGCTCATGATGGGATCTCTCGTGGGGTGGTTTTTGCGGGGCAAATCATGGGACAGAGTTGGGGGGTTGTCCAGTCCCTGCATTGCGTAGGAAATCAAGGAAGGCCAGGGGCATTGTGGCTGGGGCGCTGTTGTGGCGAGGGAGCTTGCTCCCGCTGGGCCGGGCTGGCGTTCCAGCGCGCAGCGGCCCTGTTTTTTGGGTCTGCTGCGCAGCCCAGCGGGAGCAAGCTCCCACGCCACAAAAGCATCCTTGTCACAAAAAATCTGTTGTCTGGAAACGAGGGTTATTCAGCGGGCAAGGGCAGCCGCTGTCCGGCCATCAACAGCGACAACCGACTGAGGCTCATCCACGGCGAGCCCGCGGCCTGGCCCTTGATCTGCGCGTCGATGCGTTGGGCCTCGAGCAGCAATTGCGCCCAGCGCGACGCGGAATAGCGCTGCAGGGCCTTGCTCATCAGCGGTTTGCGCTTGTCCCAGACGGGCGGGCGGGCCTGGCTGAAGGCTTTGTCCAGCGGTACGCCCTGGCTGTATTGCAGGGACAGGTTGGCCAGCAGGCGCAGCTCCCGAGCCAGGGCCCAGAGGATGACCGGCGGCTCGACGCCTTCGCCCCGCAGGCCTTCGAGCATGCGCAAGGCATGGGCGGCTTCGCCGTTGAGGATCGCATCGGTCAGCCCGAAGACATCGAAGCGCGCACTGTCGGCCACGGCGGCCTGCACCGTTTCCACGGTGATCTGCCCGCCCTCGGCCATCAGCTTGAGCTTTTCGATTTCCTGGGCAGCGGCCAGCAGGTTGCCCTCGACCCGGGCGGCAATCAGCTCCACTGCGTCCTGGCTGGCCGAGAGACCCGCCTGGGACAGGCGCTGACGAATCCAACTGGGCAACTGGCTGACGTCCACCGGCCAGATCTGCACGAACTGGGTCTGCGGGCCTTCCACCAGGGCCTTGCCCCATTTGGTCTTCTGCGCGCTGCCGTCAAGTTTCGGCAAACTGACGAGCAGCACCGTGTCTTCGGCCGGGCGTGAGCAATATTCGATCAGCGCGGCGGCGCCCTTGTCACCGGGCTTGCCAGACGGCAAGCGCAGTTCCAGCAGGCGTTTTTCGGCGAACAACGACATGCTCGCCCCGGCCTGCAGCAGCGTGCCCCAGTCGAAACTGGCATCGGCGGCGAAGACCTGGCGTTCGTCGAAGCCTTGTTGGCGAGCGGCGCTGCGGATGGCGTCGGCGGCTTCCTGGCACAGCAGCGGGTCATCGCCGCTGATGATGTAGACGGGCGCAAGCGCGCCTTGCAGGTGTTTGCCGAGTTGGGCGGGAGCGAGCTTCATAAGAGAAGACGAGCGGGGCGCCGGAGCGCCCCGCAAGGCTTATTCAGCCGGGATCTGCATCGGCGACTGCTGCGGGGTTTCCGCTTCAGCCTTGCGTGCCGCTTCCAGCGCTTCGGCTTCGGCCTTGGCCTTGGCGTCGGCGGTCTGTTGCAGCTGCTCCAGTTGGGCCGGGCTCAGCTGTTGCAGACGCAGCATCATGCGTTGCACGAGGTCACGACGCATTTCGTCGCGCACTTCGCTCGACTCCTGGTCGGAACCGGTGATGTTGTTGCCGTCGTGCAGGTAGACCTTCTGTACCTCCAGCTTGTCGTCCAGCAGCACCAGATCGTTCTGGCCGCGGATTTCATAGCTCAGCACGTTGTTCAGTTCGTATTCGGCCGAACGACCGGCGCCGGCATAGCTCAGGCTGCGCTGGCTTTGCTGTTCACGGGTCAATACCAGCTTGTACGGCGCTCCGCCGTAGACTTTCACGCCGCTGTTTTCCAGGTTGTCGCGCAGCATCTTGACGGTTTCGCCATAGGCGTCCCGTGCGCTGAGGTCCAGCTCATTGATCGCCAGCTCGGTGGTGCCGGTGCCACGCAGTTGGAAGCCGCAGGCGCTCAACAGGACCGCCAGGCCCACTACCAGCAGATTACGTTTGATCATCTTGTTGCTCCCCTTGAACCCTATGGGGGTCGACCAGGCGACCCCGCAGGTTGTATTCGGCGCCAGGCTCGAGCCTGGCGCCCGATCCAATTAGCTTGCGACGATGTTGACCAGCTTGCCGGGCACGACGATCACTTTGCGAATCGTCAGGCCATCGACGAAGCGCAGCACGTTTTCGTTGGCCCGTGCAGCGGCTTCGACTTCTTCGCGAGTGGCGGCGGCCGGCATTTCGATCTGGCCGCGCAACTTGCCGTTGACCTGGATGACCAGGGTCAGGCTGTCCTGCACCAGCGCGGTTTCGTCCACCAGCGGCCAGCGTGCATCGATCACCGGGTCGGCGTGACCCAGTTGATTCCACAGCTCGTGGCTGATGTGCGGCGTGATCGGCGCCAGCAGCAGCGTCACGGCTTCCAGGCCTTCGTGAATCAGTGCGCGATCCTGCTCGGTGCCTTGGGCGGCTTTTTCCAGCACGTTCATCAGCGTCATCACCTGGGCGATGGCGGTGTTGAACTTGTGGTTCTGGCCGACGTCATGGCTGGCCTGCTTGATGGCCAGGTGGATCGAGCGGCGAACGGCTTTCTGCTCGTCGTTCAGGCCGGCGACGTCCAGTTTGCCCGGCAGGCCCTGGGTGACATGGGCTTGGGCCAGGCGCCAGACGCGCTTGAGGAAACGGTGCGAGCCTTCGACGCCCGAGTCGGACCATTCGGCGCTCATGTCAGGTGGCGAGGCGAACATCATGAACAGGCGGCAGGTGTCCGCGCCGAACTGGTCGATCATCGACTGTGGGTCGACGCCGTTGTTCTTCGACTTGGCCATCTTCTCGGTGCCGCCGATTTCCACCGGCAGGCCGTCGGCGATCAGCTTGGCGCTGATGACCTTGGCCTTGCTGTCGCGTTCGAGTTCGACGTCGCTCGGGTTGAACCAGGTGTAGGCACCGTTGGCTTCGCGACGATAGTAAGTCTCGGCGATCACCATGCCTTGGGTCAGCAGGTTCTTGAACGGCTCGTTGGAGCTCACCAGGCCTTCGTCGCGCATCAGCTTGTGGAAGAAGCGCGCATAGAGCAGGTGGAGAATGGCGTGTTCGATGCCGCCGATGTACTGGTCCACTGGCAGCCAATGGTCAGCCGCGGATTTTTCCACCAAGCCACCTTCATAGTGCGGCGAGGCGTAGCGGGCGTAATACCAGGAGGACTCGACGAAGGTGTCCATGGTGTCGGTTTCACGCTTGGCTGGCGCGCCGCATTTCGGGCAGCTGCACTCATAGAACTCAGGCATGCGTGCCAGGGGCGAGCCGGCGCCGTCGGGTACGACGTCTTCCGGCAGGACCACAGGCAACTGGTCTTCCGGCACCGGTACGTCACCGCAGGTGTCGCAATGCACGATCGGGATCGGGCAGCCCCAGTAGCGCTGGCGGCTGATGCCCCAGTCACGCAGGCGGAACTGGGTGCGCGAGGCACCGAGGTTCTTCTTGATCAGGGCGACTTCGATGGCGTCGAACGCACCGGCGAAATCCAGGCCGTTGAACTCGCCGGAGTTGATCAGCTCGCCGTGTTCGCCGTAGGCGTCCTGCCAAGGTGCCGGGGTCTGGTCGCCGGCGCTGGTGCGCACCACCGCTTTGATCGGCAGGTTGTACTTGTGGGCGAATTCGAAATCACGCTCGTCGTGGGCCGGCACGGCCATGACCGCGCCATCGCCGTAGTGCATCAGCACGTAGTTGGCGACCCACACCGGCAGTTTCTCGCCGGTGAGCGGGTGCTCGACGAACAGCGACGTCGGCAGGCCTTTCTTCTCCTGGGTGGCGACGTCGGCTTCGGCGACGCTGCCGCCCTTGCATTCGGCGATGAACGCCTGCAGCTCAGGGTTGTTGCGGGCGGCCAGGGTCGCCAGCGGATGCTCGGCGGCCACGGCCACATAGGTGGCGCCCATCAGCGTGTCGGGGCGGGTGGTGAAGACTTTCAGGGTGCCGGCTTCGCCGATGGAGGCGACGTCGTACGGGAACTGCACTTCCATGCCCCGGGACTTGCCGATCCAGTTGCGCTGCATGGTCTTGACCTGCTCGGGCCAGCCGGTCAGCTCGTCGAGACTCTCCAGGAGTTCATCCGCATAGGCGGTGATCTTGAAGTAGTACATCGGGATCTCGCGCTTTTCGATCAGCGCGCCGGAGCGCCAGCCGCGCCCGTCGATCACTTGCTCGTTGGCCAGTACGGTCTGGTCCACCGGGTCCCAGTTCACGGTGCCGTTCTTGCGGTAGATCACGCCTTTTTCGAACAGGCGGGTGAACAACCATTGTTCCCAGCGGTAGTAGTCGGGCTTGCAGGTGGTCACTTCGCGGGACCAGTCCACCGCCAGGCCCAGGCTGCGCAGCTGGGATTTCATGTAGGCGATGTTTTCGTAGGTCCACTTGGCGGGCGCCACGTTGTTCTTCATCGCGGCGTTTTCCGCCGGCATGCCGAAGGCGTCCCAACCCATGGGTTGCAGGACGTTCTTGCCTTGCATGCGCTGGTAGCGGGAGATCACGTCGCCGATGGTGTAGTTGCGCACGTGCCCCATGTGTAGCTTGCCGCTGGGGTAAGGGAACATCGACAGGCAGTAGTAAGTCTCCTTGCCTGGCTGTTCACTGACTTCAAAGGACTTTTGCTCGTCCCAGAACGACTGGGCGGCGGCTTCGATTTCACGGGGCTGGTAGTGTTCGTGCATGGCTACTTTTGTACTGAATGGGGTGGCCCAATCCTCTTCGTGGCGATGCTGGGCGCAGACGACGCCGAATGCGGCGTTTTCGATGCCCAGCCAAGCTGGAAGTGGAGTTACAGGAAGCGCCGTAGCATACATGACCGCGCTCTACCGAGGGAAACCTTAGATTGCGTGTCGACCATCGACGACCCCAGGCGATGACCCGTGTTCAGGGCCGTTGGTCGCGGCGCCCTGCCGGTTTGCCCAGCGAAGCTAAGCTTCTCAATGGGGAGTGAGTCTTATCTTCAATGAGGTGAGGGATGGTTGAATCACAACGAAAAGTCGCTACACCTGAGTTGTATGAAAAATTGATCGATCGTCTCGGGGTGGCCCTGGACGCTGCAAGAACCGCCGGTCGCTTGCGTGATGAGCGTCCGGCAGAGCTGGAACTGCGTGGCTTGAGCCCCGCAGAGTTCGAACTGGTCAAGGCCTACCTTGAGCAGGTCGGGCACCAGGCCCCTGCAATCGGGGCCCAGGCAAACAAGCGTCTCGATGCGCCCCGTTCGGCCAAAGTCGTGTGGCTCAAGGACCGGACGCCTGACAAGGATGCTGTAAAGGTCCGGTCACTGCAGTTCAAGTAACGCCGGATTCACGCGTGTCGCTTTTTTTGATTCAAGGTTTTTTCGAATCTGTTGTCGCTTTGCGTCAACCCACCTAGGCTTCGGGCATCTATGGAGATGCCCGATGCCGTTTCGCTATTTCATCAAACAACTTTTATTGCCGCCCGGCATTCTTTTGCTGCTGCTGGCGCTTGCCTGGTGGTGGCGCCATTCACGACCGCGCCTGGCCCGCCTATGTTTCGTCGTGGGCTTGGGCGGCTTCTGGCTGATGAGCCTGCCGGTGGTGGTGCAGTGGAGCGCCAAGGCCTTGGAGCGTGATCCACCGCTGCTGCGCAGTGACTGGGCGACCCTGGCCCAGCGTGCCGACGCCATCGTGGTGCTGGGCTCCGGTCGCGAGCGCGGTGACCCGGCCTGGGGAGCCGACCAGCCCACCGGCGTGGGTCTTGAGCGCCAGCGTTATGCGGCGCGGCTGGCCAAGGCTTCGGGCTTGCCCGTGTTGACAACCGGGGGCTTGCACTACGGCACCCCGCCTAGCGAGGCCAGGCTGATGGCTGACTCGATGCGCGATGATTTCGGCGTGACCGTGCGCTGGCAGGAAGAGCGCAGCCGCACGACTTGGGAAAATGCCCAAATGAGCGCCGAAATCCTGCTGCCCGCCGGCATCAAGCGAGTCGTGGTGGTCACCCAGGCCTGGCACATGCCGCGGGCGGCCTGGAGTTTCGAGCGCTCGGGATTTGAAGTGGTGCCGGCGCCTGTCGGGTTCCTGGGCCAGGACAACGCTCGGCCACTGGGTGGCTGGATGCCGGAGTTCAAGGCGATCTGGCAGTCCGGGCAGTTGATGAACGAAGCGGTGGGGTTGGTGGGGTATTGGTTGTTTTACCGATGAAACACCGTGTGGAGTGAGGTGATCGCTGTTGTGGCGAGGGAGCTTGCTCCCGCTGGGGCGCGAAGCGGCCCCAAAAAAAGGGCCTGCTGCGCAGGCCAGCGGGAGCAAGCTCCCTCGCCACAGGGTTTTTCATTCACATGGGGGACCGAGTTAAACCGTCCTGGCCATCCGGCTCGCCATCAGCGCCCAGCCCAGTAACAACACGCACAAAACGATCAGCGGCCACGAGCGCCATTGCAGGTACGGGGTCAAGCCGTGCATCGGCACTACTTCGCCATACAGGATGCCGCGTTCGAATTGCGGGATCTGTGCGGTGATCTGGCCGAAGGGGTTGATCAGGCCGGTCACGCCGTTGTTGGTGGCGCGGATCATCCAGCGGCCGGCCTCCAAGGCACGCATCTGGGCCATTTGCAGGTGTTGCAACGGGCCGATCGAGGTGCCGAACCAGGTGTCGTTGCTGATGGTCAGCAGCAGGTCGCTGCGCGCCGACAGGCTGGCGGCAAACTCCGGGTAGACCACTTCATAGCAGATGAACGGCGCGATCTGGTAGCCCTTGGCTTGCAGCAACGGCTGGTCGGCCGGGCCCCGGGCGAAGTCCGACATGGGCAGGTCGAAGAAAGCGATCAGGCCGCGCAGGATGTCCTGCAGGGGCACGTATTCGCCGAACGGCACGAGCTTTTGCTTCAAATAAGTACCGTCACCTTCGCCGGTCACGGTGATGCCGTTGTAGTAACGCTTTTCGTGGCGCACCAGTTGCCGGATCGGCACGCCGGTGATCAACGCCGACTGCCGTTCGGCGGCGAAGTTGCCCATCATGTCCAGGTAGCCCTGGGCGGATTCCTTGAGCACCGGCACCGCGGTTTCCGGCCAGATCAGCAGGTCGACGCGCTTGGAGGCGAAGCTCATGTCGCGGTACAGCGCCAGCTGCGCGTTGAGCTGGTCGGGGTCCCACTTCATGCTTTGTTCGATGTTGCCCTGGATCGCCGCGACACTCAGCGGCTCGCCCGAAGGGCTGGTCCAGGTATGGCCCTTGAGCGCCATGCCGGCCATCCATGGGCCGATCAGCAGCAACACGCCCGCGGCAATAAAGCCTTTGCGGGCGCCGCGGATCAACCGGGGCGCGTTGTACAGCAGCGCGGCGGTCAGGGCGAGGGTGAAGGAGATCAGCCACATCCCGCCCAATGGCGCGAGACCGGCCAGGGGGCCGTCGAGTTGGCTGTAGCCGGAATACAGCCACGGGAACCCGGTGAGGAACCAGCCACGAAACGCTTCCTGGCCCAACCACAGCGCGGCGAATGCCAGGGCATCGGCCAGTGGCGCCTCGTTGCGACGCAACCAGCGCGCCCACAACCAGGCGGGCAGGGCGAAGAACCAGGCGATGGCGGCGATGAACAGCAGCATCAGAAAGCCGGCGAGCAGCACCGAGGCGCCACCGAAGTTGTGGATGCTGACGTAGATCCAACTGGTGCCGGCACCAAACAAACCGAAACCGAAACACCAGCCACGGCCCAGGGCCTGGCGCGGCGAAAGCTCGCGCAGCCCGGCGTAGAACAAACCGACCGCCAGCAATGCCAGCGGCCAGATATCGAACGGCGCCAGGGCCAGGGTGGTGATCGCACCGGCCGCCACGGCCAGCAAGTTACCGGGCCAGCCGGGGCGGGTTGTCCAGCGCATGTGTGTCCTTAGCGGGTCTCGCAGGGGTTATCGGCCAATGGGTGACAGGCGCAGCAAGTGAATCCGACGGCTGTCGGCATTCAGGATACGGAAGCGCCAGGAGCCGATTTCCGTGGTTTCGTTGCGCTTGGGCAGGTGCCCGAAAGCACTCATCACCAGGCCGCCGACGGTGTCGAACTCATCGTCGGAGAACTGGCTGTCGAAGAATTCGTTGAAGTTCTCGATCGGCGTCAGGGCCTTGATCAGGAAGTCGCCGCTGGGCAGTGGCTTGATGTAGCTGTCTTCCTCGACGTCGTGCTCGTCCTCGATGTCGCCGACGATCTGCTCGAGCACGTCTTCGATGGTGACCAGGCCGGCCACGCCGCCGTATTCGTCGATGACGATGGCCATGTGGTTGTGGTTGGCGCGGAATTCACGCAGCAGCACGTTCAGGCGCTTGGACTCGGGCACGAAGGTGGCCGGGCGCAGCAGGTCCTTGATGTTGAAGCTGTCGCCGTTCTCCTGGAGGATCAGCGGCAGCAAGTCCTTGGCCAGCAGCACGCCCATGACATCGTCATGGCTCTCGCCGACGACCGGGTAGCGCGAGTGAGCGGAGTCGACCACGGCGGGCAGGAATTCACGCGGGGTCTGGGTCGCCTTGATGCTGACCATCTGCGAGCGCGGGACCATGATGTCCCGCACTTGCAGGTCAGCGACCTGGATGGCGCCTTCGACGA
This sequence comes from Pseudomonas sp. Z1-12, assembly GCF_051132015.1. NCBI lineage: Bacteria > Pseudomonadati > Pseudomonadota > Gammaproteobacteria > Pseudomonadales > Pseudomonadaceae > Pseudomonas > Pseudomonas sp. Z1-12. The sequence continues at coordinate 5,905,179 of NZ_CP071647.1, read as the reverse complement.
TGGCCAGCGCTTCGCTGTCCAGCAGTTTGTTCTGGTGTGCATCGCGCAGCAGCTCCAGCAGCTCCTGGCGGTTTTTCGGCTCATGGGCAAAAGCCTGGGTGAGCTTGCCCAGCCATGACTTCTGCCCGTTGGTCGATCGATCTTCGCTCATAGCGATTACTCTGAATCCTTTGTCGTTACAGGTTGATGTATCAGTGTTCGTCGCCGGCGTAGGGGTCGGGATGACCCAGCTCTGCAAGCAACGTTCGTTCCAGCGCTTCCATTTCTTCGGCTTCGTCATCTTCTATATGGTCGTAACCCAATAGATGCAAGCAGCCGTGAATCACCAGATGGGCCCAATGGGCCCCGGACGTCTTGTCTTGTTCCGCCGCTTCACGTTCCACCACCGGGACGCAGATCACCAGATCGCCCAGCAGCGGGATGTCGAGCAGTTCGTCGGGAACATCGGCGGGGAACGACAGCACGTTGGTGGCGTAGTCTTTCTGTCGCCAGGTGTGGTTCAGTTCACGGCCTTCGGCTTCGTCCACCAGGCGGATCGTCAGCTCGGAATCGGCGCTGCGCTGGCGCAGGGCCAGTTCGCACCATTGGCGGAACTTGGCTTCGCTGGGGGCGGCGTGTTCACAGGCCACTTGCAGGTCGAGTTCAAGCATTGCGGCCATTGCCTTTGCTTTCGGCCAACTCTTCCTCGGCGCGATGCTCGAAACGCTCGTAGGCTTCGACAATGCGCTGCACCAGCGGGTGGCGCACGACGTCCTTGGGCATGAAATGCGTGAAGCTGATGCCCGGCACGTCCTTGAGCACCTGGATCACGTGGTTCAGGCCGGACTTGGTGCCCCGGGGCAGGTCGACCTGGGTGATGTCCCCGGTGATGACGGCGGTGGAGCCGAAGCCGATCCGGGTCAGGAACATTTTCATCTGCTCGACCGTGGTGTTCTGGCTTTCGTCGAGGATGATGAAGCTGTTGTTCAGGGTCCGGCCGCGCATGTAGGCCAGCGGCGCGACCTCGATGACCTGGCGCTCGATCAGCTTGGCGACGTATTCGAAGCCGAGCATTTCATACAGCGCGTCATAGAGCGGGCGCAGGTACGGGTCGATCTTCTGGGCCAGGTCGCCGGGCAGGAAGCCGAGTTTTTCACCCGCTTCGACCGCCGGTCGCACCAGCAGGATGCGCCGCACCTGTTCGCGTTCCAGCGCATCGACGGCGCAGGCCACGGCCAGGTAGGTCTTGCCGGTACCGGCCGGGCCGATGCCGAAGTTGATGTCGTTGCCGAGGATTTCCTTCACGTAGCGCTGCTGATTCAAGCCGCGCGGGCGAATCATGCCTTTTTTCGTGCGCAGGGCCACGGCAGGTTCCGACGGGGCAGGGTTGTCGAGTTCTTCGACAGCCGATTCCTGGAGGAACAGGTGGACCGTATCCGGCGACAGCTCGCTCCCCTTGGTTTCCCGGTAGAGGCGGCGCAGCAGGTTTTCCGCGGAGGTGGTGTGCTTGGGTTCGCCGATCAGTTCGAACTGGTTTCCGCGGTTGCGGATCTCGATGGCCAGGCGCTGTTCGATCAAGCGCAGATGCTCGTCGAATTGCCCGCACAGATTGGCGAAGCGGCGAGCCTCAAAGGGCTCGAGAATAAAGCGATGTGGTTCGATGGGTGCGTTCAAGGTCGTTTTTAGCCGCCCAGGGGCAATTAAGGTGAAATCAAGGATAACGCCAGTAGGCTGGGTGCGAAAGCTCTTAAACAGGCGAATCTGATGACAGGGTTTGGCACGGCCACTGTGGGAGCGAGCTTGCTCGCGATGGGGGTCTCACATTCAACCTGGGAATTGACTGTGATACCGCTATCGCGAGCAAGCTCGCTCCCACAGGAAGTGCGCGGTCACTGAATGAGCGAACCACGCAGCGAGTGCGGTTGCGCGGCGTCGATGTGCACGTCGGCGAACTGGCCGATCAGGGCCGGGGTGTCGCAGCGGAAGTTGACGATGCGGTTGTTTTCGGTGCGTCCTTGCAGCTCGCCCGGGTCTTTTTTCGAATAATCGGTCACCAGAATCCGCTGGACGGAGCCGACCATTTGTCGGCTGATCTCGAAACCTTGCTGGTTGAGGCGGTGTTGCAAGGCGTTGAGCCGTTCTTTTTTCAGTTCTTCCGGGGTTTCGTCCGCCAAGTCGGCCGCCGGGGTGCCAGGGCGTTGGCTGTAGACGAAGGAATAGGAAAAGTCGAAGCCCACGTCTTCGATCAGCTTCATGGTTTGCTGGAAATCCTTCTCGGTTTCGCCGGGGAAGCCGACGATAAAGTCCGAGCTGATGCAGATACCTGGCACGGCGGCGCGCAACTTGCGCAGTTTGGATTTGTACTCCAGCGCCGTGTGGTTGCGCTTCATGGCCGCGAGGATCCGGTCGGAACCCGATTGCACCGGCAGGTGCAGGTGCTTGACCAGTTCGGGAACCTCGGCGTGGGCCTGGATCAGGCTGTCGGAGAACTCCAGCGGGTGGGAGGTGGTGTAGCGGATGCGATCGATGCCGTCCACCGCCGCCACGACGCGGATCAGTTCGGCGAGGTCCGCCAGGCGCCCGTCATGGGTCAGGCCGCGATAGCCGTTGACGTTCTGCCCCAGCAGGGTCACTTCGCGCACGCCGTTTTCCGCCAGGTGGATGATCTCGGCGATCACGTCGTCGAACGGCCGGCTGACTTCTTCGCCGCGGGTATAAGGCACCACGCAGAACGTGCAGTACTTGCTGCAACCTTCCATCACCGACACGTAGGCACTGGGGCCGTCGATGCGCGGTTCGGGCAGGTGGTCGAATTTTTCGATTTCCGGGAACGAGACGTCCACTTGCGGCAGCTTGGTGCTGCGGGCGGCGTCGATCATCTCCGGCAGGCGGTGCAGGGTCTGCGGGCCGAAGACCACGTCCACGTAGGGCGCGCGATCACGAATGGCCGCGCCTTCCTGGCTGGCCACGCAACCGCCCACGGCGATGACCATCTCCGGGTTGGCCAGCTTCAGTTCACGCCAGCGGCCGAGCTGGGAATACACCCGGTCCTGGGCACGTTCGCGGATAGAGCAGGTGTTGAGCAGGATCACGTCCGCGTCTTCGGCGCGAGCGGTGACTTCCAGGGCCTGGTGTTCGCCCAGCAGATCGACCATGCGCGAGCTGTCGTACTCGTTCATCTGGCAACCGTGGGTTTCGATGTAAAGCTTCTTGGCCATGGACGGGGTCATCACGTGATTCAAAGAACCGCGCATTATAGAGAACAAGTCCCTGGGTTCCCACCGCTGTGCGAACAGTGGCTATGCTATAGTTCGCGCCCTCATTTTTACCCGCCGATGTGTTTCGCCAGCCATGACCAAACGTGAAGCTCCAATCTACAAGGTGATTTTCCTCAACCAGGGCCAGGTGTTCGAAATGTACGCCAAGCAGATCTATCAAAGTGATCTGTGGGGCTTCCTGGAAGTGGAAGAGTTCGTCTTTGGCGAGCGCACGCAAGTGGTCGTCGACCCGAGCGAGGAAAAGCTCAAGGCGCAGTTCGAAGGCGTGGTGCGCAGCTTCGTGCCGATGCACTCGATCGTGCGCATCGACGAAGTCGAACGCCTGGGCACCCCGAAAATCAGCGAAGCCCGCGGCGCGGTCGGCAATGTGATGCCGTTTCCGATGCCGATGCCTGAGAAGTAAGCCTCAAGACCGGGTTGCCGCTCATCGCGAGCAAGCTCGCTCCCACAATGGGTTCTCTGTGAACACAAGACTTGTGTACGCCAGCGATCCAGTGTGGGAGCGAGCTTGCTCGCGATGAGGCCATCAAGGCCTGCGCAATAATCAGGGCAACGGCGAAAAAGGCGTACGCCCATCGGCGTTCTGCAATTCCATCAGGTATTTGCGAAAGATCTGGCCCAGCACCTGGGTCGCCACTTCCAATTCATCGCGAGGCATCTGCTCGGCGACTTCGTCGGCGGTGTCCAGGGCTTCTTCGGCGCCGTTGACCGCGGCCATCTTCAGCACGATGTAGGCCTGGACGTTGTTGGCCGGCACGCCTTCGCCATGGAAGAACATGCCGCCGAGCTTGAATTGCGCCTGGGCATGGCCTTGCAGCGAGGCTTTTTCGAAGTAGTTGAGGGCTTGCTTGAGGTCGCGGGGTGCCGACTTGCCTTCATAGTAGAACTCGCCCAACTCGTATTGCGCTTGTGCATCACCCGCGTCCGCCGCTTTTTGACAGGCGTCGAGTGCCGGTGCGAGATCTTGTGGCTGGGTGTTGAGCGTGCAACGGCCCAGCGCCGGGATCAACAACGAGTTGCCGCCTGCCTGTGCATTCGCCAGCAGCGGCTGAAGGAGCAACAGGCAGCCCAAGGCAAGGGTGCGGCCGGTGCGGTTCATGGGAATCGACTTACCTCTGAGGGGCGCGCGGACCCTCCGGGGGATCCAATAAGCGCGCATTATGAAATAAGCGGGGCCATCCTTACAAAGTCTTTACTCGTTTTTCTGCTGCGAGGGAATGCTAATAGCAGCTTCGGGCATAAATACGTAGGAAAAGGGCGGGGGGTTGTCAGCAATCACTGACGCCGGCTTCAGCCAGCGTCAGTTATCCACAGGCTTACTTCAGTGCCGCGAAGGCCCGTTCGGCCGCGTCGAGGGTAATCTTCAGCTCGGTCTCGCCATGGGCGATGGAGGTGAAGCCGGCTTCGAACGCACTCGGGGCCAGGTACACGCCGCCGTCGAGCATCAGGTGGAAGAAACGCTTGAACCGATCGGCATCGCTGGCCATGACGTCTTCGAAGGTGACGATGTCATCGGCGCCGCTGAAATACAGGCCGAACATGCCGCCGGCCTGGGTGGTCACGAAGGGGATGCCGGCCGCATCGGCGCGGATCTGCAAGCCGTCGAGCAGGCGGGTGGTGTAGTCGGTCAGTTCGGCGTGGAAGCCCGGGCGGCTGATCAGGCGTAGCGTGGTCAGGCCGGCGGCCATGGCCAACGGGTTGCCCGACAGCGTACCCGCCTGGTAGACCGGGCCCAGCGGCGCGATGCATTCCATGATCTTGCGCTTGCCGCCGAAGCAGCCCACCGGCATGCCGCCGCCGATGATCTTGCCGAAGGTGCTAAGGTCCGGCGTGACGCCGTAATGGGCCTGGGCGCCGCCGAGGGCCACGCGAAAGCCAGTCATCACTTCGTCGAAGATCAACACCACGCCATGCTGGTCGCACAGGCTGCGCAAGCCTTCGAGGAAACCCGGCGCCGGTGGTACGCAGTTCATGTTGCCGGCCACCGGCTCGACGATGATGCACGCCACTTCCTGGCCGACTTCGCCGAGCATCTTCTCGACTTCTTCGAGGTCGTTGAACGGCAGGGTCAGGGTGTGCTTGGCGAAGGCTGCGGGTACGCCGGCCGAACTCGGCACGCCTTGGGTCAGTGCGCCGGAGCCGGCCTTGACCAGCAGGCTGTCGGAATGGCCGTGGTAGCAACCTTCGAACTTGATGATGCTGTCGCGACCGGTGTAGCCCCGCGCCAGGCGGATTGCGCTCATGGTCGCCTCGGTGCCGGAGCTGACCATGCGCACCATTTCCATCGACGGCACGATCGAGCAGACCAGGTCGGCCATCTCGGTTTCCATCGCGGTCGGGGCGCCGTAGGACAGGCCGTGGACCAATTGCTTGCGCACCGCATCCAGCACGTCCGGATGGCTGTGGCCGAGGATCATCGGGCCCCAGGAGCCGACGTAGTCGACATAGCGCTTGTCGTCTTCGTCAGTGACGTACGCGCCTTCGGCGTGCTTGAAGAACAGCGGGGTGCCGCCGACGCTCTTGAACGCACGAACAGGCGAGTTCACGCCGCCGGGGATGTGTTTCTGGGCGTTGGCAAACAGGGTTTCGGAACGGGACATGGTTGGGCTCTCGAAAACGAAAAATGGACTATTTGATCTGCAGCAGCGCGTTGAAGGCGCGGGCACGGCGCGTCACTTCAGTGGTGCTGTCGGCGCCGAACAGGCCGTGGACCACCGTCAGCAGGTCGACCCCGTGGGCCACCAGCGGGGCGGCGTTCTCCAGGGTGATGCCGCCAATGGCGCAGACCGGGATATGCAGTTTGATGTGCGCCTGTTCGAGCAGTTCAAGGTTTGCGCTGGGGGCGCCGGGCTTGGTGTTGGAGTTGAAGAAGCGCCCGAACGCGACATAGGTGGCGCCTTCGCTGGCGGCCTGTTCGGCCAGTGCCAGGCTGGCGTGGCAGGTGGCGCCGACGATTGCCTTGTGCCCGAGCAATGCCCGTACCGGCGCCAACGGGCCGTCGGTCTGCCCCAGGTGCACGCCGACGCCCAGGCGTGCGGCGAGCTCGGCGTCGTCGTTGATGATCAACTGGGTCTTGTAGCGTTCGCACAGGTTACGCAGGGCTTCGGCTTCCCGCAGGCGGCGGGCCTCGTCGCTGCTTTTGTCGCGGTATTGCAGCAGGGTCACGCCACCTTCCAGCGCCGCTTCTACATAAGCGAGGAACTTGCCGGCCAGCAATTGGCTATCGGTGATGGCGTAAAGGCCACGTAATTTCATTCCACAGGCCTCCGGTGCTACGAGCAGAAATCCAGCGGCAGGCGACGCGGGACGAACTGGCCTTTGCCCAGTTGTTCGGCATCGCGCAAGGTGCGCCAGGTGTAGTCCAGCGCTGTCTTGACGGCGCTGGCGAGCTGTTCGCCCTGGGCCAGCCGACCGGCGAGGGCGCTGGCCAGGGTGCAGCCGGAACCGTGATAGCTGCCAGGCAAGCGCTGGCAGGTAAAGGTTTCGCGGCGGCCATCGCGGCTGTACAGGCGATTATGGACTTCATGTTCGTCGCCATGACCACCGGTGATCAACAGGTGTTTGACGAAGGGCAGCAGTTTTTCCGCGCACTCGTCGGCGCTGCCTTCGGGCAGTTCGGCGAGGATGCGTGCTTCAGGCAGGTTGGGGGTGGCGATGATCGCCAGGGGCAACAGGCGTTCGCGCATGGCGTAGCCGACCTCATCCTTGCCCAGGCGCCCACCACCGCCGGCGCGCAGCACCGGGTCGCAGACCATCGGCAGATGCGGGTGCGCCTGGAGCAGTTCGACCACCGTGTCGACCATTTCCAGTGAGCCGAGCATTCCCAGCTTGACTGCTGCCACTTGGGCATCGTTGAGCACGGCATTGGCTTGCGCCAGCACCCACTCACGGTCGAGCACACGGAAATCGCTGACGTTGACGGTGTCTTGCACGGTCAATGCGGTAACGGCCGGGGCGGCGTGACAACCCTGGGCGAGCAGGGCTTCGATATCTGCCTGCAAGCCGGCGCCACCACTGGGATCATGGCCGGAGAGACAGAGGACAACGGGGCGAGAGCTGTAGATATTCATGGTGCGCGAGCTTACCACCAAACCTGTTTTATCGGTGCCCGGACGCTAAGGGTTTTGTACTGAGCTGTTTGCTGGTGAATGCTTTTGTGGCGAGGGAGCTTGCTCCCGCTGGACCGGGCTGGCGCTCCAGTGCGCAGCGCTCCCAAAAACCGGGGCCGCTTCGCAGCCCAGCGGGAGCAAGCTCCCTCGCCACATTGATCCGTCAGTTATCGACCTGACCAATGCAACAGCTCTATCTCAATGCTTTGCTCTGAAACGCCCGTTCTAGAGCCCTCTGTCGGAAAAATTTCAATGGTGCAAATTGGCCATCAGCGGCTATGCTAGAGATGGATCCAACACATAACAGGTAATGCCGGTTTTACGTCTACTCAGGGAATGGGGGGCTTCCTGACTCAACCGGACAGGCCACGCTGGGGCTTAAATGCGCTATTTGCTGATGTTGCTGCTGTGCTTGCCCTCGCTGGCAAGCGCCCTCGAATTCGATGAATTCACCCAAAGCCTGCCCTTGGGCCATGCCCTGCAAGTATTCGAAGACGCGGCCGGCACGGCCACTATTGACGATATCCTGGCCCAGCCCGCGGCGGGTGCTTTCAAGCCCCACGATAAAACCACGCTGAACGCCGGTTACTCACGGTCAGCCTTCTGGCTGAAAATCGACCTGCATTATCGCCCCGCCAATCCGGACGCCCAGCGCACCTGGCTGCTGGAGCTGGCGTACCCGCCGCTGGACCACCTCGATCTGTACCTGCCCGACGCGGCGGGAGCCTATCGCCTGGTTCGCCAGACCGGTGACGCGTTGCCATTCGCCAATCGCGAAATCCGCCAGAACAATTACTTGTTCAGCCTGGCGTTCAAGCCCGAGCAGCGGCAGACCGTCTACCTGCGCCTGCAAAGCCAGGGTTCGATCCAGGCGCCGTTGACGCTGTGGTCGAGCACCGCGTACCTCGAGCAACAGCCGGTGCGCCTGTATGTGCTGGGCATCATCTATGGCGTGCTGCTGGGGATGCTGGTGTACAACCTGTTCATCTACCTGAGCGTGCGCGATACCAGCTACCTCTATTACATCTTCTATATCGCCTCGTTCGGCCTGTACCAGTTGTCGGTCAACGGCGCCGCCGTCGAGTACTTCTGGCCGGACAACCCCTGGTGGGCCAACGCAGCGACACCGTTCTTCATCGGTTGCGCGGGGCTGTTCGGCAGCCAGTTCGCCCGCAGCTTCCTGCAAACCGCCCAGCATGGCCGCTGGATGGATCGCTTGCTGCTCGCATTGATCGCCTACAGCGCCGTGGTGGTCGGCCTGTCGCTGATGACCAGCTATGCCCTGGCGCTGCGCCTGGCCACGGCGTTGGCGCTGGTGTTCACGGTGGGAATCTTCGCCGCCGGGCTGTTCGCCTGGTGGCGTGGCCTGCGGGTGGCGCGTTATTTCATCATTGCCTGGTCGGCGTTTCTGCTGGGAGGCATCATCAATACCTTGATGGTGCTGGGCTACCTGCCGAACGTCTTCCTGACCATGTACGCCAGCCAGATCGGCTCGGCCATCGAAGTGGCGCTGTTGTCCCTGGCCCTGGCCGATCGCATCAATGCCATGCGCGAACAGCAGGCCCAGACCCTGTTGGACGCCGGGCAGAAGCTCGAAGTGCTCAACCAGCAACTGGCCCACGGCAATAAGCTCAAGGATGAATTCCTCGCCACCTTGACCCACGAACTGCGCACGCCGATGAATGGCGTGATCGGCTCCCTGGAGTTGATGGAAACCGTCGAGATGGACGAGGAACTGACCCAATACCAACAGACCGCCGCCGGTTCGGCGCGGGACATGATGCGCATGGTCAACGGCATGCTCACCCTCACCGAGTTGCAGGCCGGCAAGCTCAAGGTCTATCCGGCGCCGTTCAGCCTGCGCGGGGTGGTCGATGCGCTGCAGTTGCAGTTTGGCGCCAATGCCGCGGCCAAGGGCCTGGATTTCAAGGTCGACGTAGCCCCGGGCCTGGCGGACCGCTTGCTCGGCGACAGCGGCAAACTGGCTCAAAGCCTGGAATGCCTGTTGGACAATGCCATCAAGTTCACCCGGGTGGGCGGCCTGGCCCTGCGCGTCAGCGGCCGGCCGACGGAGTTTGGTCGGGTGGTGTTGTCCTTTGCCGTCATCGATACCGGAATCGGTTTTACCGACCTGGGGGAAGCGACCTTGTACCAGCGCTTCTTCCAGCTCGACGGCTCGATGACCCGGGAATACGGCGGTCTCGGCGTGGGCCTGGCGATCTGTCGGCAATTGGTGGAACTGCTGGGCGGACGCCTGACCCACACGTCCGAGCCCGGTCGCGGCAGCCGTTTCCAGTTGGACGTGGAATTTGACGTCGCCCTGCCGGCGGCGGTCCCGACGCCGTTTTCCTTCGGGGGCCGCCAGGACTCGCGCCAGCCTCAGGATTGCACGGTGCTGCTGGCGGATGACAACAACATCGATCAGTTGGTCATGCGCGGCATGTTGCTCAAGCTGGGTTATCGGGTGCGCACCGCCGACAGCGGTCGCGCCGCGCTGGAGCTGCTGCACGGCGAGCGCTTCGATGCGGTACTGCTCGATTGCCAATTGCCGCCATTGGACGGTGTGTCGGTTTGCTGCCAGATCCGCGCTTTGTCCGGCTGTGAAGAGCTACCTGTGCTGGTGGTCAGCCCGAACCTGGGCCAGGCGTGCTGCCCGTCGGGCGCGTTGATCGATTACCTGAGCAAACCGGTGAAATTCGAGGCATTGCAGGCGACGCTCCAGCGTCGGGTACTGTGCCCAAGGCAGGGCGAAAGCGCCGATATTTAGGCGTATATGACACTTTGTTCGGCCTGGAGGCGGTGCTTAACTGAATCCCTGCCGATCGAGGAGCCCTGTCATGAACCTGCATCAGTTCGCTGAAACCCACGACGTCACCAATCAGCCGCCGTCCCTGGATGGCGCCAACCTGTACCGCATCGATCTGCCGCTGCAACAGTGGTCGCAGCGCTTTGGCGCCGGTTGGGCGCAGGCACGGATCGATGCCTATGGGGCGCTGGCCGGCGGGCCGTTGATGGAAGCAGGCTTCCTCGCCAACCAGAACAAGCCGGTGTTCTCCAGCCATGACCGTTATGGCCATCGCATCGACCTGGTGGAATTCCATCCCGCTTATCACCAGTTGATGCGCACCGCCATTGAACATGGCCTGCCCAGTTTGCCCTGGGCCCAGCCACAGCCCGGTGCGCATGTCGCCCGCGCCTCGATGACCTACCTGCACAGCCAGGCCGAAGCCGGCACCGGTTGCCCGCTGACCATGACGTTTGCCAGCGTGCCGGCGCTGCGCTTGCAGCCGGACCTGGCCGAGCGTTGGATGCCGAAGGTGCTGACCACCGAGTACGACCCGCGCAACGTCGGCATGGCCCACAAGGCCGGGGTGACCCTGGGCATGGCGATGACCGAAAAACAGGGCGGCACCGATGTGCGCGCCAACACCACCAAGGCCTATCCGGTGGGCGCCAGCGGCCCGGGCCAGGCCTATGAACTGGTGGGCCACAAATGGTTCTGTTCGGCGCCCATGTGCGATGCCTTCCTCACCTTGGCCCAGACCGACAAGGGCCTGACCTGTTTCCTGCTGCCGCGCCATCGCCCCGACGACACGCGCAATCAGTTCTACATCCAGCGCTTGAAGAACAAACTGGGTAACTGTTCCAACGCCTCCAGCGAAGTCGAGTTCCGTGGCGCCCTGGCCTGGATGGTCGGTGAGGAGGGCCGAGGTGTGCCGACGATTATCGAGATGGTCGCCATGACCCGCTTCGATTGCATGGTCGGTTCCAGCGCGCTGATGCGCCAGGCGTTGACCCAGGCCAGTCATCACTGCGCGCACCGCAAGGTCGGTGGCAAGCTGTTGAGCGAACAGCCGCTGATGCAGAACGTCCTGGCGGACCTGGCGCTGGAAAGCGAGTCCGCCCTGGCCCTGAGCCTGCGCATGGGTCGGGCGCTGGACCACTTGAACGACGAGCACGAAGCCAAGTTCGCCCGGCTGGTGACGGCGGTGGGCAAGTACTGGATCTGCAAGCGCGCCCCCGCGATGATCAACGAAGCCGCCGAATGCATGGGCGGCGCCGGCTACGTCGAAGACAGCATCCTGCCGCGCCTGTACCGGGAGGCACCGGTCAACTCGACGTGGGAGGGTTCCGGCAATGTGCAGTGCCTCGATGTGTTGCGCGCCTTGTCCAAGGAACCCGGTGTATTGGAGGTCTTGTTCAATGAGTTGGGCGACGGCCACGGCGACAAGCGCCTGGCCCGCCATATCGACCAATTGCACGTCGCGTTCAAGGACACCGACGACATCCAGTACCGCGCCCGACAATTGACCGAAGACATCGCCGTGGGCCTGCAAGCCAAGCTGTTGCTCGAAGCGGGCAATAGCGAGGTCAGCGATGCGTTCATCGCCAGCCGCCTGGGTTCGACCGGCCGGGTGTACGGTGCCTTGCCGAGGGGCTTGAATGTCGAGGCCATCGTCGCCCGCTCGACCCCGCACGGCTTCTAGAAACATCCCATCGAATCCTGTGGGAGCGAGCTTGCTCGCGATGGCGTCGGCCCATTCAGCATGTGTGGTGGCTGATACACCGCTATCGCGAGCAAGCTCGCTCCCACAGTGGCCCTGAGCTGTACGCAACATCTGAGTACACCACCGAATCCTGTGGGAGCGAGCTGTACGCAACATCTGAGTACACCACCGAACCTTGTGGGAGCGAGCTTGCTCGCGATGGCGTCGGCCCATTCAGCATCTGTAGTGACGGATACACTGCTTTCGCGAGCAGGCTCGCTCCCACAGTGGCCCTGAGTCGTACGCAACATCTAAGTACGCCACTGTTCCCGTCGGGCGACGATGCAGGCAAGATGAAGACCTGCAAGTCAGAACACAGGAAGCTGATCGTGACCGAAGCGTTTATTGTCGTTCAAACCGCCGAACAAGCCGTGGATCGTCTGGCGGCCCTGCACGAGCGTGCGACCACCGCGCTGAACCAGGCGCTGATGCGGTATCTCAAGGACCGCGTCGAGCCGGATGCCGAGCAGCGTGCATTGTTTCGTTATCCCGCCCTGCGCCTGACCTATCACTGCCACGGTGAAGTCCCGCAAACCACGCGTGCCTATGCCAAGGTCCAGTTGCCCGGCACCTACAGCGTCACCGTCACTCATCCCGCCGCGTTCCGTAAATACCTGCTGGAACAGCTGGTCCCGCTGATGCACGACTTCACCGTCACCGTGGAAGTGGGGGTCAGCGAGCAGAACATTCCGTACCCGTACGTGGTGGAGCAAGGCGATGAGTTGGCCGGCTCCGGCGTGACCGCCGCCGTGCTGGCGCGGGTATTCCCCAGCACCGACCTGTCGGCCGCCACCGATGGCATCGCCGACGGCCTCTATGATTGGGAAAACACCGACCCGCTGCCCCTGGCGCTGTTCGACGCCGCGCGGGTGGACTTTTCCCTGCGTCGGCTGGTGCATTACACCGGCAGCGACTGGCGCCATGTGCAGCCGTGGATCCTGCTGACCAACTACCACCGCTACGTCGACCAGTTCATCGTCCATGGCCTGGAGCAGCTGCGCAGCGACCCGCGTTTCGTGCGCATGGTCCTGCCGGGTAACGTGATCATCGACAAGAACATGGAGCACAGCGAAGCATCGGCCATCGCTGCCGGCGTGGTCTGGCACCGCTACCAGATGCCGGCCTATCACTTGCAGGCCAGCGACGGCCATGGCGTGACGCTGGTAAACATCGGTGTCGGCCCGTCCAACGCCAAGAACATCACCGACCACCTGGCCGTCCTGCGCCCGCATTGCTGGCTGATGATCGGCCATTGCGGCGGGCTGCGGCAGTCCCAGACCATTGGCGACTACGTGCTGGCCCACGCCTACATGCGCCGCGACGGGATCCTCGACCGGGTGGTGCCGCCGAATATTCCGATTCCAGCCCTGGCCGAAGTGCAGATGGCGCTTCAACAGGCCGCGGCGAACATCACTGGCGAGAAGGGCGACGAGCTGAAAAAACGCCTGCGCACCGGCACCGTGCTGACCTACGACGACCGCAACTGGGAACTGCGCTGGGCCCAGGAACGGCCGCTGATCAACCTGTCCCGCGCCGTGGCGGTGGACATGGAAAGCGGCACCATCGCTGCCCAGGGTTATCGCCTGCGGGTGCCCTATGGCACGTTGCTGTGCGTCTCGGACAAACCGTTGCACAGCGAGATCAAGCTGCCGGGCTCGGCCAACGCATTCTATGAGCGAGCGGTCAACCAGCACCTGAAGATCGGCATCGCGGCGTTGGACCTGCTGCGCACCGAACTCAACTCGTTGCACTCGCGCAAGCTGCGCAGCTTCGACGAGCCGCCGTTCCGCTGATGCCCCGTTGAAGGGGGATGGTGGTTATTTAACGGTCGGGCCACTAGCATGGTCGGCCCTGACCGTTAGATGTTGTATTTGCCATGCCCCGTCCTCCACGCCCTGCTTCCCGTCGCCCTGGCGCGAAGCCTGCAATCGCCGCACCGCGCCGTGTGGCCAAGGCTCCGCCGGCCGAACCGAAGCTGATCCTGTTCAACAAACCCTTCGATGTGCTGACGCAATTCAGCGACGGTGAGGGCCGGGCGACGCTCAAGGATTTTATCGACGTACCGGGCATCTACCCGGCTGGACGCCTGGATCGCGACAGCGAAGGCTTGCTGTTGCTGACTAACGATGGGCAGTTGCAGGCGCGTATTGCCGACCCCAAGCACAAATTGGCCAAGACCTATTGGGTGCAGGTCGAGGGTGAGCCGAGCGCTGAACAGTTGCAGCGTTTGCGTGATGGCGTGGAGTTGAACGACGGCATGACGTTGCCGGCCGAGGCGCGCCCATTGGACGAACCGCAATTGTGGCCACGCAACCCGCCGGTGCGTTTTCGTAAAAGCGTGCCGACGAGTTGGCTGGAGCTGGTGATCCGCGAAGGGCGCAATCGCCAAGTGCGGCGCATGACTGCCGCAGTAGGCTTGCCGACACTGCGCCTGGTGCGGGTCAGGATTGGCGACTGGACAATCGAAGGGCTCGACCAGGGCCAGTGGAAAGAGGTCCCGGCGCGCTTATAACGCGCCGGATTCGATCAGGCCGATCACCACGCTCTTGATGATGAACGCCGCCACGCCGAGGCCCAGCACGAAAAACAGGATGAACGAGCCAAAACGCCCGGCCTTGGACTTCTTCGCCAGGTCCCAGACGATGAAGCCCATGAAAATGATCAGGATGCTGACCAGGCCGGTCATCATCCACTCTTCGAAGACAGCAGGATCCATCAGGACACTCCGGCGTGGGCGGGATTGAAAAGGCGCGGCGAGTATAAGGCATGGGGGGCGGGTGGAGGATTGGCCTGCGGCGGTGTGTCGCAGCTATTCATCGCCTGGGCTGACGCTATAGCCCCCTGTGGGAGCGAGCTTGCTCGCGATGGCGGTAGCACATCCAACATCAATGCAAGCTGAACCACCGCTATCTCGAGCAAGCTCGCTCCCACAGGGATTTGCAGTAGACGCGTTTTCTGTGTGCACCCCGGAATCCAGGCGGGAGCAAGCTCCCTCGCCACAAAAGCGGTCAGCTACGCAGATGGGTCAACGGCAGTTCAGTGCTGTTAAGCACCTGGTTCAGCACAAAACTCGAACGCACGCTGGTAACGCCATCGATCCGGGTCAGGTGCCCCAGCAGCAGTTTCTGGTAATGATCCATGTCCGGCACGACGACCTTGAGTTGGTAGTCGGCGTCCATGCCGGTGACCAGGCTGCACTCCAGCACTTGTGGCAGGTTGCGGATGGCGGCTTCGAAGTTCTCGAAACGCTCGGGAGTGTGGCGGTCCATGCCGATCAGCACATAAGCCGTCAGGCTCAGGCCCAGCAGCTTGCGGTCGAGCAGGGCGACCTGGCGGGTGATGTAGCCGTCATCCTCCAATTGCTTGACCCGCCGTGAGCAGGGGGAGGGCGACAGGCCGATGCGTTCGGCCAGTTCCTGGTTGGAGATGCGCGCGTCACGTTGCAATTCCGCCAGAATGCTCAGGTCGTAACGGTCGAGTTTGCTCATCGGTCGGGCCTTTATCTTGATAATTGCGGAGGATTATCTATCCGGGGTTAAAAATTGCGCAAGTGATGTTTATTTCCGCAATCTTCGCAATCATCCGTCGGCACCCCAGGCTTATGCTTACCACCAAGATCACTGCTCGGACAAACAGTCCAGTGCAGCCCGCCCAATCAGGCCGGCTGCGGCCGCAGTACCCACCGGTACTGGCAGGCCCCCGAGCTGCATACCGTCCAGAAGACGGCGTGAGGTGAGCCGACGTCATAAGCGTCGCGCACGGACGAAATTCTCAAGGGGAGGCCGACGGGCCTCCCTTTTTTAATGCCTGCGAAATAAACCCCGTGGCTGATAATCTGTCGCAGAACCGGCCTGGGCTTTCTCAGTCTTATCATCAGGCCTTGAACCGTTGTGAGGAATTTCATGAAGTCGCGCATCTGGCGTTTGGCAGGTGTTGGTCTGTTGTGGGCAAGTGTCAGTGCGCAGGGAATGGCCGACGATCAGCAAAACCGAGGTGGTCCGGACGGTCGTGGCGGCAACGGCCAGGGTTACCCAGGCCAGCCACGGCCGCAGAGCAACGAGATCATTCGGGGCGACAACAGTCGTCAGTTCGAGGTCAAGCCGCAGAACCCAGGCGGACAGCACTACGATCGTCCACCCCAGGACCCTAACGTTCACGGGCGTCCGCCGCAGCCGCAGCCGCAACCCGGCAATAATCTGCCGATCCAGGGCCGGCCCGACAGCGTGACCCAGACCCGTGAACCGCAACCGGGCTATTACCGCGATATCCCACGGCGCAATGATGGTTATCCGAACGCAGGTCCGCGACCCGACCATGACGGCCGTCCCGATCAGCCTTGGCCCGGTCGACCGGGTGGGCATGGCAACGGTTGGGGCCCTGGGCCGCAATACCGTCCGGGTTATGTGATCGACCGTTTCCCGGATCGCAATTACCGTGTGCCCTATCGCGGCCAGGATTATTTCTACTCGGGCGGCTACTGGTATCGTCCGCAAGGGCCGCGTTATGTCGTGGTCGCGCCACCGCGGGGCATCCGTACCCGTTATTTGCCCGATTACGCCAGGGAAGTGTGGATCGGCAGCTCGCTGTTCTTCCTCGCTGCCGGCGCTTATTACATCTATGAATCCAACACCCAGGATTACGTCGTGGTCGATGCGCCGGCCGCCAACCCGCAGCCGCAACCCCAGGGCAATAGTTTCGATGTGGTGGCCTATCCCGCCAACGGCCAGCCGCCCGAACAGGTCAATCAGGATGGCTACGACTGTTATCGCTGGGCGGTGCAGCAGAGTGGTTTCGACCCGCGCAACTACACCTACCCACCGGCACCGGAAGTGGTGCAGACCTATCGCCAGGCCCAAGGCAGTTGCTTGAGCAGTCGAGGGTATCAGGTGATGTACTGAGTTCTGTTGGGAGGCAAGATGCCGCTCTTGTGGCGAGGGAGCTTGCTCCCGCTCGGTTGCGCAACGACCGCAAAATCTTGGGGCCGCTTCGCAGCCCAGCGGGAGCAAGCTCCCTCGCCACGAGTTCTGTGTTCGGTATCAGGCGCTGGCGCGCGTCACCACTTCCGACGGATCGGCATGCACCAGTACTTCGGCCTTGGGATAAGCGCGGTGGATCGCATCGGCGGCCTGGTCGCTGATGCCGTGGGCAACTGACAGGGTCAGTTCCCCCGGCAGCTCCAGGTGCAGCTGCACGAACCAGTGGTTGCCGGAGACCCGCGTACGCAGGTCATGGGCGCCGAGCACGCCGGGCACCGCGCAGGCCAGTTCCAGCATGCGTTGGCTGACGTCGGGCGGCAGTTCTTCATCCATCAGCACGGCGAAGCTTTCCCGGGCGATCTGGATGGCGCTCCACAGGATGTAAGCCGCGATCCCCAGGCCGAACCAGGCGTCGAGTTGATACCAGCCCAACCCGGCCAACACCAGCGCCACCAGGATGCTGCCGTTGAGCAACAGGTCCGAGCGATAGTGCAGCGAGTCGGCGCGCACGGCGTTGGAGCCGGTGGCGCGGATGACCCGATGCTGCAACGCCAACAGCGCCAAGGTCAGCACCAGGGAAAACACGATCACACCGACGCTGAGCCAGGGCGCGTCCACCGGCACCGGCTCCTTCAGGCGTTCGAAGGCCTGCAAGGCGATCAATACCGCGCTGCCGCCGATAAACAGCGCCTGGGCCATGCCCGCCAGGGATTCGGCCTTGCCGTGACCGTAGCGATGGTCATCGTCGGCGGGGCGCAAGGCGTAATGCACCGCCAGCAGATTGAGCAGCGAGGTGACGCCGTCCAGTGCCGAGTCGGTCAGGCCGGCGAGCATGCTCACCGAACCGCTGAGCCACCAGGCGAAGGCCTTGGCGACAATCAATGTCAGTGCCACGGCCACCGACGCCCGGGTGGCCAGGCGCAACAGGCGAGCGTGTTCGGTGCTGGTGGTCATGGCGCGGTCGTTCCTTCCGTCGCGTCGGTCATGCGGCCGGTTTGAGACCGAGGGCAGCCAGTTGTTGTGCGCTGCCCTTGTGTTGGATCAGGCGCGGATCGTCCAACGGAAAGCTGCGGCCCAGTTCGCGTTCCAGGATCGCCTGCAGTTTTTGGTTATTGACGGTGCCATCGGGGTTGATGGCCGGCTTGAGTTTCTCGGGCTCGATCTGGACGCTGCGGCCCGGTTCGAAATAAATGGCCCCGGTGGCAAAGTCCACGGCGAACGCGATCAGGCCGGGGATGATGTAGAACAGCAGGCCGACGGCATCGAGGGCGGCGATGGCCGGGTCGATCTTGCCGTCGATCTGGCCGCGACGGTCCGGGTAGAAGATCGAGCCGCAGGCGCTGATCTGGGTCAGCAGGGTGGCGACCAGGACGCCACCGATCACGCGAAAGGGAATACGCATAGCAATCTCCTGAACAGGTAGAGGCGTTGCTGGTTGGAGTCCAGACCACGCTAAACAGTTCGCCGTTATACTCGGCCCTCTGTTTTGGAGCCAGCATGATTTCTTTGCCGATTGATGAAGTTTTACCCGCCCTGCGCCAAGCCTTGGCCTCGCGCCACGAAGCCGTGCTCGAAGCGCCGCCCGGCGCCGGTAAAACCACCCGTGTTCCCCTGGCCTTGCTGAACGAGCCGTGGCTGGCCGGACAGACCATCCTGATGCTCGAACCCCGGCGCCTGGCGGCACGGGCGGCGGCCGAACGGCTGGCCAGCGAACTGGGGGAAAAGGTCGGCGAGACGGTCGGCTACCGGATTCGCCTCGAGAGCAAGGTCGGGCCCAAGACCCGCATCGAAGTGGTCACCGAAGGCATCCTCACCCGCCGCTTGCAGGACGACCCGGCGCTGGAAGGCGTGGGGCTGGTGATTTTCGATGAATTCCATGAACGCAGCCTCGACGCCGACCTGGCCCTGGCCCTGAGCCTCAACGGTCGGGAGTTGTTTCGCGACGAGCAGCCGCTGAAGATCCTGTTGATGTCCGCCACCCTGGAAGGCGAGCGCCTGGCCGGGTTGCTGGGCGACGCGCCGATCCTGCGCAGCGAAGGCCGCATGTTTCCGGTGACGGTGCGCTGGGGCCGGCCGTTCCAGCCCGGCGAGTTCATCGAGCCGCGGCTGGTGCAGACCGTGCTGGAAGCCCTGCACGATGAAACCGGCAGCGTCCTGGTGTTCTTGCCCGGGCAGGCGGAGATCCGCCGGGTTCATCAGCAACTGGCCGAGGCATTGGGTGAGGGCGGCACTGTGTTGCTCTGTCCGTTGCACGGCGAACTGGACCTCGCCGCCCAACGCGCCGCCATCGACCCGGCGCCCCCCGGCCAGCGCAAAGTGGTGTTGGCCACCAACATCGCTGAGACCAGCTTGACCATCAACGGCGTGCGGGTGGTGATCGACGCCGGACTGGCCCGGGTGCCGCGTTTTGATCCGGGCAGCGGCATGACCCGTCTCGACACCCAGCGCATTTCCCGGGCCAGCGCCACCCAGCGGGCCGGTCGTGCTGGGCGCCTGGAACCGGGTGTGTGTTACCGGTTGTGGTCCGAAGACCAGCATGAACAATTGGCCGCTTACGGCAGCGCGGAGATTCTGTCGGCGGACCTGGCCGGGTTGGCCCTGCAACTGGGGCGTTGGGGCGTGACGCCGCCGCAACTGGTCTGGCTCGACGTTCCGCCTGCCGCTGCGTATGCCCAGGCCCAAGACCTGCTGCAACGCCTGGGCGCGCTGGAGGGCGAGCAACTGACCCGTCACGGCCAGGCCATGGCCGAACTGCCGGCCCACCCGCGTATCGCCCATCTGCTGTTGCGCGGCCAGGCGCTGGGGCTGGCGGACATGGCCTGCAATGTCGCCGCACTGTTGGGCGAGCGCGACATTCTCCGTGGTGCCGGCGCGGACCTGCACAGTCGCCTGGCCTTGCTGTCCGGCGAAGAACGCGCCGCGCGGGGCGCCCAGGGTGGGGTGCAACGGGCCCGGCAATTGGCTCGGCAGTATCGCGGCTACCTGCGGGGCAAGGCCGAAGAAGCCGTGGCCGATCCCGATCATCCGCGCTGGCTCGGCGCCTTGCTGGCGTTGGCCTACCCGGACCGTGTCGCCCAGCAGCGCCGGCCCGGCGGCGCGGAATATCGTTTGGCCAATGGTCGTGCGGCGCTGTTTGCCGAGGCCGACAGCCTGATGAAACAGCCGTGGTTGGTGATCGCCGATTTGGGCAGTCGCCAGGGCCAGCGCGAAGAGCGAATCTATCTGGCGACGAATTTCGACCCGGCGCTGTTCGATTCGGTGCTGGCCGAGCAAGTGCGCACCGTGGACCAACTGGATTGGGACGAGCGCGAAGGCGTGCTGCGGGCCGAGCGCCAGCGCAAGGTCGGCGAACTGGTGCTCAGCCGCGAACCGCTGACCGGCCTGGATGAGTCGGCCCGTAGCCAGGCCTTGGTGAACCTGGTGCGGCGCAAGGGCCTGGAATTATTGCCCTGGACCCCGGAACTGCGGCAATGGCAGGCGCGGGTGGCGCTGCTGCGGCGCCTGGACCTGGACGCCAAGGGCGAGAGCGAGTGGCCAGACGTCAGCGACAGCGCCTTGCTGGACAGCCTCGAGCATTGGTTGATGCCGTATCTGGGCCGCGTCTCGCGCCTCAGCCATTTCGCCAACCTGGACCTGTCGAGCTTCGTTCACAACCTGTTGCCCTGGCCCCTGCCGCAACGCTTGGATGAACTGGCGCCGCACCATTTGAGCGTGCCCTCGGGTTCGTCGATCCGCCTGGATTACAGCGAGCATCCACCGATCCTCGCGGTGCGCCTGCAGGAACTCTTCGGCCTGGCCGACACCCCGCGCATTGCCGGCGGCCGGCAGGTGGTCAAGTTGCACCTGCTGTCGCCAGCGCGGCGGCCGGTGCAGGTGACCCAGGATTTGGCGAACTTCTGGCGCAGCACCTATGCCGAGGTGAAGAAGGACCTCAAGGGGCGTTATCCCAAGCATTATTGGCCAGATGATCCCTTGGTGGCGGAGGCGACGGCGCGGGTCAAGCCGCGTAAGTGAGCTGATTCAAGATCCAACACAGATCCACTGTGGGAGCGAGCTTGCTCGCGATGGCGCAGTGTCAGTCAACATTGGTGTTGCTGATCCACCGCTATCGCGAGCAAGCTCGCTCCCACAGGTGTTCGGCGGTGAGTCCGCTAAGGCGCGGCCGGTAACAGGAACCGCGCAATCACCGGCAAGTGATCGGAGATGCGCAAGGTATCGTCCTGCCTTACCTGGGCCTGGACCCGTTTGATGCGCGGGCTGTAGAACAGGTAGTCGACGGTGCGGTCGGGGCCGTTGAGGCCGGGGTCGTTCGGGTAGTGGGTCAGCCAATGTTCGCGGTCGATGCCGCTGGCTTCGTTGTTGGTGGGGATCATCGGGTATTTGTCCCACAGCAGGTGCAGCGGGCTGTCGGCGGAGTAGGGCGTGCGTTGCTCGGACGGCAGGCGCCGGTACTGGCCCAGGGGCAGCAGGTTGAAGTCGCCGCCGATCAGCCAGGGCGTGCCCGCGGATTCGAATTTATCCACTGCCTTGGTGACGGCGGCGATTTGCTTGGGCAGGGTGTCGTCCGGCTCGGAGGCCCGTTCCAGATGGGTGTTGAGCACCGCCAGTTGGCCGCCGTCGCTCAGCGCCAGATAACTCACCAACAAAGCGTTTTTTGGCTGGAACTGACGGCTGATGAAGTTGGCGTCGGCCACCGGCAGTTGCACCCGTTCGGCATGGTCGATGCGGTAGCGACTCAGGGTCGCCAGTTGCCGGCCGACACTGCCGAAGATGCGCGGGTTGGGGATGAAGTCGGCCTTCCAGTCGAAGGCGCTGGTGCCGCACGGATAGAGGTCGGCCAGGCGTTCCTGTAGCAGCTTGAGCTGGTCCTGGTAATCGCTGGCCTTGGCGCCCTTGTCCAGTTCCTGGAGCAACACGATGTCCGGTTGTTCGTCGCGAATGACCCGGGCCACTTCGTCGAGGCTGAAGGCCATGTCCTCCAAGGTCGGGCTTTCATCGTCGCCCTGGGCCAGGTCGTGCCAGAACACGTAGCGCTTGCCGGCGAGGAACTGGACGTTCCAGGTCATCACCTTCAAGGCCTGGCCGGGCACCAGCGCTGCTGCGTTGGCAGTGCAGCTGACGGGCAGTGCTTCCCGGGCCTGGGGGCGCCAGGTCAGGCCATAGGTTGCAAAGGCACCGATGCCGACAATCAACAGCAGGCCCAGCAAGGCGTGGCGCAGTAGACGGGTCATGGCTTGGGTTTTTCTGCAATCAGCATGAACATTCGGAACAACACCACGGTGGTGAACAATTGCAGGAAACTGTGGAGGCTGTCGATCAACAAGCTGATCAACGGATTCTGCGGCGGCGGATACACCGAGACGCTGGCGCCCTTGAGCAACCACAGCGGGACCATGACGGCCAGGATGCAGAGCAGGATTCGCCAGAAATGGCCTCGGCTCAGGCGTGCGCTTTCCTTCATGGCGGCCAGTGGCGCCAAGCCTTTCAACACCAACAGGTATTCACCGAAGGCCAGGACGACCATCAGCCACAGCCCTGGCAGGAAGTACAAGGAGATGCCGATCAGGATCAGCAACGTGTTGAGAGCGGTCAGCAAGGCAAAGCGCGGCCACTGGAGCAGGGCGGCGGCAAGCAGGTCTCGCGTGCGTGGCGCTTCACCACGGCTGCGGGCATCGAGAAACAGAATCAGCGCCGCGGTGTACAGCGGATAGACCAATAACCCAACGATGACGCTGTAGCCGGAAAAACCGTCGGCCCCCAGGGCGTTGTCCACCCCTTGTTGCAGCACGGCCTCAAGTATCACCAGCGGCAAGCACAACTGGGCGATCCGGCCCAGATGGCGCTTGAAAAAATACAAGGAGTCACGCAGTACTTCTAACGGATTCATGGGTCGGTATCGCAGTTCAAAAAAAGCGGTCCGACACTTTACCCATCAGGTGACCGCAGAAACAAACGTAAACATCAGGTAAAGACCATTGAAAGCTTTTCGACGCGCCCCATTACTGATGGGCACCGGTCTTCGGGATCGGAATGGTTTCTACCCGGCAATCGAATGAGGTCGCCATGAACAGCGAAGAACAAACCCTGATCGATGGACTGTTTTCACGGCTGCAACAGGCCGAAAAGGATTCAGCCCCGCGCGATGCCCAGGCCGAGGCGCGGATCAAGGAGCACCTGGCGAGCCAGCCAGCGGCGGGCTATTTCATGGCCCAGGCGATCCTGGTGCAGGAGGCCGCGATCAAGCGCCTCGATGAGCAGAACAGGCAGCTCTCCCAACAGGTCGAGCAGTTGCAGGCCGAGCTGCAACAGGCTCGCAAGCAAGCGCCGGCGTCCAGCGGTGGCGGTGGTTTCCTCTCGAGTATTTTCGGCGGTAGCCCGCGGGATTCGCGCCCGGCGAGCGCACCGCCCTCCAGCGGTGGTGGTTGGCGCGAACCGGCACCGTCGTCCTTCAATGCCCCGGCGCAGCAGGGTTTCGGCGCGCCGCCCGGCAATTATGGCGCGCCGCAGCAGCAGGCCCCGGCAGCGGGCAGCTTCCTCGGCGGCGCGCTGAAAACCGCGGCGGGCGTGGCCGGTGGCGTGATGCTGGCCCAGGGCATCAGCAGCCTGTTCCACAGCAACCAGCAACCGCAGGAAATCGTCGAGATCCTCAAGGAAGAACCGGCGCAACCGGTCAACGACACCACTGACAGCGGTTGGGGCGATGACCAGCGTATGGCCGATAACGACGCCTACGGTAACGACCCGGGCGGCTTCAGCGACGCGGACTACACCGACGATTCATCTTCCTTCGGCGACGACGACTCCTTCGTCTGAGCTGCCATTCGTCCGGGGCGCCCTGGCGCCTCGGGCCGATTATTCGCGGAACAATCCCTCTGGCTGGCATACTGGGCGACTTTTCGGCCCTGGTGGTCTGCCTGCGTGTGCATCCAAGAGGAAACGCGGTGAAAAAAATTGCAGTGTTCGCCGATGTCCAGAACCTCTACTACACCGTGCGCCAGGCTTATGGTTGCCATTTCAACTATGCCGCGCTGTGGGCCGATGTCAGCAAACAGGGGCAGATCGTCGAGGCCTACGCCTATGCGATCGATCGCGGTGACAGCAAGCAGCAGCAGTTCCAGCAGATCCTGCGCAACCTGGGTTTCATCGTGAAGCTCAAGCCCTACATCCAGCGCAGCGACGGCTCGGCCAAGGGCGACTGGGACGTGGGCATCACGCTGGACATCATGGACGCCGCCGACCACGTCGATGAAGTGGTGCTGGCCTCCGGCGATGGCGATTTCGACATGCTGCTCGAACGCATCATCAACAAGCACGGCATCCAGGCCGTGGCCTATGGCGTGCCGGGGTTGACCGCCAACTCGCTGATCCGCGCCGCCAGTCGCTATGTGCCCATCGAAGGCGCGTTGTTGCTCAAGAATTGATTTTCACGGAGTTAAAAAGGTTTGGAACGCATCGCAGTCATCGACTTTGAAACCACCGGCATCACCCCGAGCAGCAGTTGCCGGGCCACTGAAATCGCGGTGGTGATGCTCGAACAAGGCCGGATCGTCGACCGCTACCAGAGCCTGATGAATGCCGGTGTACGCGTCCCAGCCTTCATCGAACAACTGACCGGCATCAGCAACGCCATGTTGCGCAGCGCACCGTCGGCGGAAAAGGTCATGAACGAGGTCAACGAGTTTGTCGGCACCACGCCGCTGCTGGCCCACAACGCTGCGTTCGACCAGAAGTTCTGGGATTTCGAGCTGGGACGCATCAAGCGCACCCGCTTGCAGAATTTTGCCTGCTCACTGTTGCTGGCCCGGCGCTTGATGCCGGCGGCGCCGAACCACAAGCTCGGCACACTCAACACGTTCGCCGGCTTGCCCCACACCGGCCAGGCTCACCGGGCCATGGCCGACGCCGAAATGGCTGCCAACCTCACCGCGCACCTGGCTGCGGAACTGCGGCAGAAGCACGGGCTGCGGGAGCTGTCCCATGATCTGCTGTGCAGTTTGCAGAAGGTGCCGGCGGCGAAGATCAACGAGCATCTCAAGCGGCATCGCGGGTTCTAAGCACACCACAAAACAAAAACTGTGGGAGCGAGCTTGCTCGCGATAGCGGTGTGTCAGTCAATAGAGAGGCTGACTGATCCGACGCTATCGCGAGCAAGCTCGCTCCCACAGTTTCGATCAGCGTTACTTGCCGTTACCTTCCAACTGCCCCAACGGCACGCGCTTTTCAATGGCGCTGGACAGCACGATCGAGGTCTTGCTGAAGCCGAACTTGGCGATGCGGTTGATCAATTCTTCCAGCTCGGGCATCGAGCCGACTGCCGCTTGCATGATCACGCACGGATCCCCGGTGACCCGATGGCATTCGGTCAGTTGTGGGATCTTGCACAGTTCGTCGTAGGTCTTCTGGTTGCCGTGCTGGTTCATGCGCAGTTCGATGACGCATTGCACTGGCAGGCCGATCTTGGCCATGTCGACCTTGGCTTGATAGCCGGTGATGACGCCGCTGGTTTCCAGTTTGCTGACCCGCTCGGCCACGGCCGGGGCTGACAGGTTCACTTTGCGGGCCAGTTCAGCGTAGGACGCACGACCGTTTTCCAACAAGGCGCTGAGTAGCATGCGGTCGTATTTATCCACAGGTAGGCTTCCAAATGACGTGACTTTCGAAAGCGCGATTTATAGCGCCGAACGCCGTGTTTTGAAAAGTGTATGGCTTGGATAAACAGGTTTTGTAACTTAAATTCCGTCTGTCGCCTTTCTAGAATAACGTCTCTCATTGTCCTGACTTCGAGTTGAACATGCCTGGCACACGCCGTTTTCCCCTGCCCTTGATCGCTGCCTTCTTCGCCTTGTACGTCATCTGGGGTTCGACCTACCTGGTGATTCGTATCGGCGTGGAGCATTGGCCGCCGTTGCTGCTGGCCGGGATTCGTTTTGTGCTGGCCGGTTCGCTGATGTACGGCTTCCTGCGCTGGCGTGGGGCGCCGGCACCGACCTGGGCGCAGTGGAAGGCCGGGGCGATCATTGGCGTGCTGCTGCTCAGTTTTGGCAATGGCGCGGTGAGTGTCGCCGAGCACACGGGCGTGGCGTCCGGGGTCGCGGCATTGGCGGTGGCGACGGTGCCTTTGTTTACCCTGTTGTGCGGCTATTTCTGGGGCGCGCGTAATACGCGTCTGGAATGGGCGGGCATTGTGCTGGGGTTGATCGGCATCGCCATGCTCAACCTCGGTTCCAACCTGCAGTCCAGCCCGTTGGGCGCGACCTTGCTGGTGTTCGCGGCGGCGTCCTGGGCCTTTGGCTCGGTGCTGAGCAAACATTTGCCGTTACCGGCCGGGGCGATGGCCAGTGCCGTGGAAATGCTGGTGGGCGGTGTGGTCCTGTTGATCGGCAGCTTCGCCAGCGGCGAACACCTGGACAGCATGCCGCCGCTGGAAGGTTGGTTGGCCTTGTTCTACCTGATCGGCTTCGGTTCGATCATCGCCTTCAACGCCTACATGTACCTGCTCAAGCATGTGCGCCCGGCGGCGGCCACCAGTTATGCCTACGTCAACCCGGCCGTGGCGGTGCTGTTGGGCATCGTGTTTGCCGGTGAAACCATCGGCATCGAGGAGGCCCTGGCGATGTTGGTGATCATCAGTGCCGTGGTGTTGATCGGCTTGCCGCAGTGGCGCAAGCCCAAGCCTGCGCCGGCCGCCGCCTGATTTAGGGTAAACTGCCGCGCATTGCACACCTTGCGCTGATTTTTCCTACGGTACTTCCATGACTTTCGCCACCCTTGGCCTGATCGAACCCTTGTTGCGCGCCCTCGAGACGCTCGGCTACCAGACCCCGACCCCGGTTCAGGCCCAAGCCATGCCGGCGGTGCTCGCCGGTCGCGACCTGATGGCCGCGGCCCAGACCGGTACTGGCAAGACCGCCGGTTTTGCGGTGCCGCTGTTGCAGTTGCTGACCACTGAAGGGCCGAAGGTCGCGGCCAACTCGGTGCGGGCGCTGATCCTGGTGCCGACCCGTGAACTGGCTGAGCAGGTCCATGAAAGCGTGCGGCAGTACGCGCAGAACCTGCCGCTGAGCACCTACGCGGTCTACGGCGGCGTCAGCATCAACCCGCAGATGATGAAGTTGCGCAAGGGTGTCGACCTGCTGGTTGCCACGCCGGGTCGCTTGCTCGATCTGTTCCGCCAGAACGCGCTGAAGTTCAACCAGTTGCAGACCCTGGTGCTGGACGAAGCCGACCGCATGCTCGACCTGGGCTTCTCCGAGGAACTGGCGAATATCTACAAGGCGCTGCCGAAGAAACGCCAGACTCTGTTGTTCTCGGCGACCTTTTCCGATGCGATCCGCCTGTTGGCCGGGCAGATGCTCAACGATCCGCTGAGCATCGAAGTGAGCCCGCGCAACGTCGCCGCCAACACCGTCAAGCAATGGGTGGTGACGGTGGACAAGAAGCGCAAGGCGGAGTTGTTCGTGCACCTGATGCGCAAGAACAAGTGGAAGCAGGTGCTGGTCTTCGCCAAGACCCGCAACGGCGTCGATGCGCTGGTGGAAAAACTCCAGGGCCTGGGCGTCAACGCCGACGGCATCCACGGTGACAAACCCCAGGCCACCCGCCAGCGGGCGCTCGACCGCTTCAAGGCCAGCGAAGTGCAGATTCTGGTCGCCACTGACGTCGCTGCTCGTGGCTTGGACATCGAGGATTTGCCGTTGGTGGTGAACTTCGACCTGCCGATCGTCGCCGAAGATTACATCCACCGTATCGGCCGTACCGGTCGGGCGGGCGCCACCGGGCAGGCGATTTCCCTGGTCTGCGCTGACGAGGTGAATCTGCTGTCGGCCATCGAGATGCTGACCCGCCAGACGCTGGCTCGGCAGATGGAACAGGACTTCGAACCCGAGCATCGGGTGCCGGATACCGATGCCAGCGGCCAGGTGATCAAGAAGCCGAAAAAACCGAAGAAACCGAAAACCTCCGGGGGCGGCGGCAAGCGCAACCTGGGCAAGTGGGTGGACAGTGGCGACGCTGCGCCTGTGGAACCTTCGGTCAAGCCTGTGCGAAAAGTGCCGGTGTTCAATACTGGGCCGCGTAAGCGTAAGCCTTGATGATTTGCTGCGCCTGATAGACCGCTATCGCGAGCAAGCTCGCTCCCACAGTTGATAGGTGTACGCCGTCAATGTGGGAGCGAGCTTGCTCGCGATGGCCGCGCCTCGGTCTTCAATCCAGGCGCTGTAACCACTCCACCATCCCCAACCCCGCCGCCCGGCCGCTGGCAAAGCACGCCGTGAGCAGGTAGCCGCCGGTCGGCGCTTCCCAGTCGAGCATTTCCCCGGCGCAGAACACGCCGGGCAGGTGCTTGAGCATCAGGCGTTCATCCAAGGCCTCGAAGGTCACGCCACCGGCGCTGCTGATGGCTTCGTCCAGGGGACGAGGCTTCACCAGGGTGACCGGCAGGGCCTTGATCGCCTGGGCCAGCCGCGCCGGGTCAGTGAAACACTCGGCCGGCGTGAGCTCGCGCAACAGTGCCGCCTTGATGCCATCGATCCCCAACTGGCTGTGCAAGTGCTTGGCCATCGAGCGTGAGCCGCGCGGTTTGTTCAAGGCCTGGAGGATTTTATCCACAGGCCGGCCCGGCAACAGGTCCAGATGAACGGTCGCATGGCCATGCTGGTTGATGGCTTCACGAATGGGCGCCGACAGGGCATAGACCAGGCTACCTTCGAGGCCGGTGACGGTGATCACGCATTCGCCGAGGCGTGGCACATCGTCATTCAGGCCCATGGCGATGTTCTTCAGCGGGGCGCCGGCGAATTTGCTGATCATCAAGTCGCTCCAGGCCTCGACCTCGAACCCGCAGTTGCTCGGTTGCAACGGCGCCAGGGCCACGCCGCGTTGTTCCAGCGGTAGCATCCAGGCGCCATCGGAGCCCAGGCGCGCCCAACTGCCGCCGCCCAACGCCAGCAAGGTGGCCTGGGGGCGCAAGGTTTTTTCGCCTTCCGGCGAGGCGATGCGCAAGCTGCCGTCGGGGTTCCAGCCGAGCCAGCGGTGACGGGTGTGAATCGCCACACCGGCATCACGCAGGCGCTTGAGCCAGGCGCGCAATAGCGGCGCGGCTTTCATGTCGGTGGGAAATATCCGCCCGGAGCTGCCGACAAAGGTGTCGATGCCCAGCCCGTGAATCCAGGTGCACAACTCGTCCGCCCCGAATGTTCGCAGCAGTGGCGCGAGGTTGGGCGCGCGTTCGGCGTAGCGGGACAGGAAGGCCGGGAACGCTTCGGAGTGGGTGATGTTCATGCCGCCCACGCCGGCCAGCAGGAATTTGCGGCCCACCGATGGCATGCCGTCGTACAGATCGACCTGCAAGCCGGCCTGGCTCAATACCTCGGCCGCCATCAGGCCGGCGGGGCCGCCGCCGATGATGGCGATGTTTGAGGGGGAGGGCTTGGCGGTCGAGGTCATGATGTGAACTGTGGGGGCTGGGCTAGGCGGGGCATTCTATCAGCACAAATCCCTGTGGGAGCGAGCTTGCTCGCGATGGCGGTGTGTCAGTGGCATTGATGTAACGGGTCCACCGCTATCGCGAGCAAGCTCGCTCCCACAGAGGAATGCAGGTGTTCTTGAGAACTCTGATCAAAAAACAGCCAAGCTTCTGTACGCTACAGGCGGCATAGCCTGTAGGCCGTTTCGCTCAGGTTATCCACAAGCCGCTCCACAGGCATTGTGGGTAAAGCCCAGGTTTCAGTGACAACCTGATGACGTCCAGACCCTTTGTGCGCTGTGGTGCAGGATTCCGTGGCGGCGGGCCAGGGCCTGGCGATCCTTGCTGTAGCCACCGCCGATCACCCCGACCACCGGGATGTCGCGTCCCAGGCAATGGCGCATGACGCTCTCGTCCCGGGCGGCGAGGCCTTCGTCCGTCAGCTTCAGGTAACCGAGGGCGTCATCCTTGTGCACGTCGACGCCGGCGTCATACAACACCAGGTCCGGTTGATAGAGCGGCAGCAGGTAGTTGAGCGCATCGTCCACCACGTTCAGGTAAGCGGCGTCGCCCATGCCCATCGGCAGCGGGATGTCCCAGTCGCTTTGCGCCTTGCGTGCGGGAAAATTCTTTTCGCAGTGCAAGGAAACTGTCACGGCGTCCGGGGTGTCATGGAGTATTCGAGCGGTGCCGTCGCCCTGATGCACATCGCAATCGAAGATCAGCACCCGCGACACCCGGCCGCTGGCCAGGAAATAACGGCTGATCACCGCCAGATCGTTGAAAATGCAGAACCCGGCCGGGTGGTCGTAGTGGGCGTGGTGGGTACCGCCGGCCAAGTGACAGGCCAAGCCGTGTTCGAGGGCTTGCTCGGCGGCCAGGAGCGAACCGCCGACGGCGCGCACCGTTCGGCGGGCCAGGGCCTCGCTCCAGGGCAGGCCCAGTCGCCGTTGGTCTTCGCGGGACAGCTCGCCGCCCATGTAGCGCTCGATATACGCGCGGTCGTGAGCCAGGGCGAGAATGTCCGGCGGACACAGTGAGGGGCGCAACAGGTCCGCATCGCGGGTCAGGCCGCTCTCCACCAGGTGGTCGCGCAACAGGCGAAACTTGTCCATGGGGAAGCGGTGTTCCGCCGGGAATTCGGGGCTGTAGTCTTCGTGATAGATCAGCGGTAGCGGCATGGTGTTTTCAGTGGTGATTGAGCCACGAATCCTACCAGCGATGTAGACTCTGAGGGCATGGAGGGGAGTGAAGATGGAGCCGATACTGGAACTGGAAAGCGCACGGCTGATATTGCGGCAGTGGCGCGACGATGATTTGCCGGCGTTTGCGGCCATGTCTGCCGATCCGCAAGTGATGCGTTATTTTCCGGCACCCTTGAGTCGCCTGGAAAGCGCTGCGTTGATTGGCCGTGTGCGCGGGCATTTTGCCGAGCATGGTTTTGGTTTGTGGGCGTTGGAGCGCAAGGACACCGGGGCTTTCATTGGCTTTACCGGGCTGGGCGTGGTCGGGTTCGACGCGCCTTTCACGCCAGCGGTGGAGATCGGCTGGCGCCTGGCGCGCGAGCATTGGGGGCTCGGTTATGCCAGCGAAGCGGCGTGGACCGCGCTGCGCTGTGCCTTCGACCGCCTGGGGTTGGATGAAGTGGTGGCGTTTACCGCTGTGGATAACCTGCCGTCGCAGAAGGTCATGCAGGCTATCGGCATGCAGCATGATCCTGCCGATGATTTTGAACACCCAAAACTCGCGGTCGATCATCCATTGCGTCACCATGTGCTTTATCGCATCAATCGTGAGCAATGGTTGCAGACCCTTCACGGTTAGCCGACATGGACGTTTACAATGCCCGCCAGAATGGCCTGGGCCAACAATCGATCCATCGCCGCGGCGTAGACTGCGGCAATTGCGCTGTGTGAGGAAAGTCTGAATGAGCCACGTGTTGGAAGATCTGGTCGACCTGCTGACCCTGGAACCGATCGAAGAGAACCTGTTTCGCGGTCGCAGCCAGGACCTGGGGTTTCGCCAGCTGTTCGGCGGCCAGGTACTGGGCCAGTCGTTGTCGGCGGCCAGCCAGACCGTGGAAGAGGCGCGCCATGTGCATTCGATGCACGGTTATTTCCTGCGTCCAGGCGATGCCGCGCTGCCGGTGGTCTACCAGGTGGACCGGGTGCGTGACGGTGGCAGTTTCAGCACCCGCCGGGTGACGGCGATCCAGAAGGGCAACCCGATCTTCACCTGCAGCGCCTCGTTCCAGTATGACGAGCAGGGTTTCGAGCACCAGAGCACCATGCCGCAAGTCGTCGGCCCGGAGAACCTGCCGTCCGAGCTGGAGCTGACCCAGCAGCGCGCGCACCTGTTGCCCGAGCACATGCGTGAAAAACTGCTGTGCCCCAAGCCGATCGAAGTCCGCCCGGTCACCGAAAAAGACCCGTACAACCCACAACCGGCCGACCCGGTGAAATACGTGTGGTTCCGTGCCGATGGCGCCTTGGCGGACATCCCGGCCCTGCACAAATACCTGTTGGCCTACGCGTCGGACTTCGGCCTGCTGACCACCTCGATGCTGCCCCACGGCAAATCGGTGTGGCAGAAGGACATGCAGGTCGCCAGCCTCGATCACGCGTTGTGGTTCCACGCTGACCTGCGCGCCGATGACTGGTTGCTCTACGCCATGGACAGCCCGTGGGCCGGCAATTCCCGTGGTTTCTCCCGTGGCAGCGTGTTCAATCGCGCTGGGCAACTGGTGGCGTCGGTCACCCAGGAAGGCCTGATTCGCCACCGCAAGGACTGGGCATGAGCCTGGCCGAGGTTCGTCACTGGGTGTTCGACATGGATGGCACGCTGACCATCGCCGTGCATGATTTCGCGGCGATCCGCGTGGCCCTGGCGATTCCGGCCGAAGATGACATTCTCACTCACCTGGCAGGGTTGCCCGCTGAGGAGGCCGCGGCCAAGCATGCCTGGTTGCTGGAACACGAGCGGGACCTGGCGCTGGGCTCCAAGCCTGCGCCGGGGGCGGTCGAATTGGTGCGTGAGCTGGCCGGGCGCGGCTATCGCCTGGGGGTCCTGACCCGCAACGCCCGTGAGCTGGCCCACGTGACCCTGGAGGCCATTGGCCTGGCGGACTGTTTCGCGGTGGACGATGTGCTGGGCCGCGACGAAGCACCGCCCAAGCCGCATCCCGGTGGCCTGTTGAAACTGGCCGAGGCCTGGAACGTGGCGCCGGACACGATGGTGATGGTGGGCGACTACCGCTTCGACCTGGATTGCGGACGTGCGGCGGGGGCGCGGACGGTGCTGGTGAATTTGCCGGACAATCCATGGCCGGAGCTGACGGATTGGCATGCGCGGGATTGCCTTGAGTTGCGGCGGATGTTGTCGGCTTGAGATTGATATTGGCTGGCTAGCCGCCATCGCGAGCAAGCTCGCTCCTACAGTAGATGTGTGACGAACACAGAAAACCTGTGGGAGCGAGCTTGCTCGCGATGAGGCCCTATCAGTCGCCACAAGGCTCACTGCCCAAACAACACCCTCAACCCCTCCGGCGAATTGAACATCCCATCCCCATCATGCCCGACCCCGGGCACTTCGATCAGCCGCTGGTTCAGCCCCTCGGGATGGCGCCGGGTCAGGTAGTCGAAAAAGAAATGCCCACGCAGTAATCGATACGCGCCTTGGGTCTGTGCTTCACAACCCTTGTCCAACGCCGGATGCTCCGGATCGATGTCCTGCTGCCCGAGCAGATAAACGATATCGCGCTTGACGTAGTGTTCCTCCAGCTGGGCGGGCGTTCGCCCGGCGGCATAGGCGGGCAGGTCCTGCAGGCCGTATTTCCAGCGGTTGAAGCCCGGGCAACTGGCGGCGTCGAAGGCCATGGGCCGTTGCGTATCGAAGTAGGCATAGGACGACGGGTTGGCGATGACGAAACGCGGGTTGATCCGGTATTGACCTTGGGCGAGCAGGGCATAGCGCTGCACGACCTGGGCGCCGCCGGAATGACCGGCGATGACGATTTCCTTTACTTCGGGAAATTGCTGCCGGTCACTGACCCGCGCGACGATGTCGTCGAGGACTTGGAAGGAGCTGACCGGGTTGGGCCCCGTGGACAGGCCTGCGGCCATCCAATCATTGCCCTGCCAGCGCAGTAGATCATTGGGCAACGTGTGGCGAGCCACGTCCTGCTCGTTGAGGAATTGCGGGGCGATGACCAGCGTCGTGCCCTGTTGCCCGGCCTGCCCGGCAGCTTTTTCGGCGCTGTGCAGGTAGGTGTCGGCGTTGCGCAGCCGACCATGAAGAATGATCAGCACGCGTTGAATGGACGCCGGGGGCGGGCTGACGGCGACGGCCATGGCACCGCCCTTGAGTTGCAGGCGCCCCTGGGCGACCACGTTGACGCCGTGTTCATCGGCCTGGGCTGCGGCGCAGCACAGCACCAGCCCGATCAACGCCCACCCCTTCATCTACAGGGTTTTCGCCGCGAACGTGTCGCACTGACTGACCTGGCCCTGGGCGAAGCCGGTCTTGAACCAACGCACCCGCTGCGCCGACGTACCGTGGGTGAAGGAGTCCGGCACCACGCGGCCCTGGCCTTGCTGCTGCAAGCGGTCGTCACCGATGGCATTGGCGGCGGTCAAGGCCTCTTCGATGTCTCCCGGTTCCAGCCAGTTCAGGCGTTTCTGCGCATGGTTGGCCCAGACCCCGGCCAGGCAATCGGCCTGCAACTCCTGGCGCACCAACAAGCCGCCGTCGCCTTCCATCTGCCGGCCTTGCTGGCGTGCTTCCTGGATTTTCGCCGACACGCCGAGCAGCGTCTGCACATGGTGGCCGACTTCGTGGGCAATGACGTAGGCCTGGGCGAAGTCGCCGGCGGCGGCAAAGCGTTGGGACATTTCCTTGAAGAAACTCATGTCCAGGTAGACCTGCCGGTCCGCCGGGCAATAGAACGGCCCGGTCGCCGAGGAGGCCAGGCCGCAGGCCGAATTGACCCGACCGCTGAACAGCACCAGTTTGGGTTGCTGGTATTGGCGTCCCGCCTGCTGGAAGACTTGGCCCCAGGTGTCTTCGGTATCGCCGAGGATCGAGCGCACGAACTCGGCCTGTTCGTCGTTGGCCGGTGGCGCCTGGCGGGTTTGTGACGTGGCGGGCGCGGACTGGTCCATCTGCCCGGCCAGTTGCCCGAGAATCTGCATCGGGTCCTGGCCGGTGATCCAGCCGATGCCGACGATCAGGAGAATGGCCGTCAGGCTCAATCCCTTGCCGCCGCCAAAACGCATTCCGCCACCGCCCCCACCATCACCACGGGCGTCCACCACGTTGTCACTGCGGCGACCTTTTTTCCATAACATGTGGGATATCCTCTAAATGACGCTGCGAGAAATGACTGCTGTGGCGGTGAGTCTAGCTTTTAGGCGCCCAAGGTGCGCGCCGCGCTTGTGCTGTCAGGCAACGGACACGGGTTTTGGTTCATCGAAGTGCCGATCCTGCCTGGCGCCGGAATTTTCATTACACTGCCGATTCAGAACTTATCGGCATGCTCGCTGGCCCAACAACTGCATCGTGCGTCACGGCCCTTACATCAAGCAACGCAGGTTTCCCTCATGACCGTCAGCACACCGCTCTCCGGCGTCAATCAGGCTTTCAAGGGCATCGTGCTAATCCTGGCCGCAACGTTCCTGTTCTCCAGTCATGACGCGTTGTCCAAATACCTGTCCGGTTTTTATCCGATCGTCATGGTGGTCTGGGCGCGTTACGTGGTGCATACGTTGTTGATGGCGGGTATTTTCCTGCCGCGCTCGGGGCTGCGGGTGCTGCGTACCAAGCGCCCGTTGTGGCAGTTGGCCCGGGCGTTGTGCCTGCTGGGCACCAGTCTGTTTTTCACCACTGCGTTGATGTTCATACCTCTGGCGGAGGCGACGGCGGTCAACTTCCTGGCGCCCGTACTGGTGACCGCGCTGTCGGTGCCATTGCTGGGCGAACGGGTGACGCGCGGTCAATGGATCGCGGTGATCTTCGGTTTCATCGGGGTGTTGATCATCGTCCATCCCGGCGGCGATCTGTTCACCCCGGCGGTGCTGTTACCGTTCTGTTCGGCACTGTTTTTCTGCTTCTACCAACTGCTCACGCGCAAGCTCAGCGAGATCGACAGCCCGACCACCAGCAATTTCTTCGCCGGCCTGTGCAACACGTTGGTGATGAGCGCGCTGGTGCCGTTCTTCTGGCAGGTGCCGAGCCTGATGCACGGGGCGATGATGTTGGCGCTGGGGGCCTGCGGGATGACGGCGCACCTGATGCTGACCCAGGCTTTCCGCTTTGCCGCCCCGGCGCTGCTCGCGCCGTTCGGGTATTGCCAGATCGTGTTTGCCGGCCTGCT
The DNA here is from genome assembly GCF_051132015.1 of Pseudomonas sp. Z1-12. Taxonomy (NCBI): domain Bacteria; kingdom Pseudomonadati; phylum Pseudomonadota; class Gammaproteobacteria; order Pseudomonadales; family Pseudomonadaceae; genus Pseudomonas; species Pseudomonas sp. Z1-12. Next base: position 5,869,457 of record NZ_CP071647.1, on the reverse strand, counting down.
GGGTTGGTTGTTGTTCAACCACACGCCGACGCTGACCACCGTGGTGGGCATCGTCTTGATCTGCTTGAGTGGGTTGGCGGCGGCGTGGCAACAGCGGCGGGCGTAACCGCTGACAAACCCTTTTGTGGCTAGCACAGCACTCTCTGGGCTAGCACAGCCCCCAGTGGCGAGGGAGCTTGCTCCCGCTGGGCCGGTCCGACGCTTCGGGCGAAGCGGCCCTCGCTTTTTTGCGATTGCTGCGCAATCGAGCGGGAGCAAGCTCCCTCGCCACAGGTGAATCGCTACCCGTTAGCGTGTGGACAGTCAGTTTTCCAGGGTAGGCACCTTGCGCGGCGCCATGAAGTACAGCCAGGTCAGGGCAATGAAGTACATCGCCGGAATCAAGGTGAACAGCACCGTGTAATTGTTATTGGTGATCGTGAGAATGTGGCCCACCAGTTGGGTCATGAACATCCCGCCGATGGCCGCGCACATGCCGCCGAAGCCGAACACCGTGCTCATCATGTGCTTGGGCGTGTAGTCCATCACCAGGCTCCAGATGTTGGCGGTCCAGGCCTGGTGCGCGCCGATGGCCAGGGAAATGGCGAACACCGCCATCCACAGGCTGCTGGAACCCGCGGCCATGATCACGCCGATGATGCAGCAGGCGAACAGCAGCATGGACACCAGGCGCGCCTTGATCGGGTCGAGGCCGCGGCCGATCAGGAACGACGACAGGATCCCGCCGCCGACGCTGCCGAAGTCGGCGGTGAGGTAGATGATGATCAGCGGGATGCCCATCTGGGTCACGTTGATGCCCAGGTTGTATTGCTGGTTCAGGAACGGCGGCAACCAGTAGAGGTAGAACCAGAACACCGGCGCGGTGATCGAGTAGGCCAGGGCGAACGCCCACGTGCCGCGCATGCGCAGGATGCGCGAGAACGGTACGCGGACCGGGTCCGGTTCGTCCTGGGCCTGGATGTAGTCCAGCTCCGACTGTTTGACGGTGGGATGGTCTTCAGGGTTGAAGTACTTCAGGCCCCAGAACAGCAGCCAGATCCCGCCCAGCGCGGCCATGCACAGGAACGCCGCCTGCCAGCCCCATACGTGCAGGACCAGTGGCAGCAGCATCGGCGTGAACATCGCACCGACGTTGGTTCCGGCGTTGAAAATACCGGTGGCGACAGCCCGTTCGCCCGCCGGGAACCACAGCCGGGTGGTCTTCACGCAGGCCGGGTAGTTGGCGGCTTCGGTAAGGCCGAGAATGAAACGGCAAACCATGAAGCCCACTGCCGACGTGGCCAGGCCGTGGGCGCCGGTCGCCAGGCTCCACAGCAGCACGGCGCAGAAGAACACGCGCTTGACGCCGATCCGGTCGATCAGCCGCCCCTGCAACACGAAGCCAATGGCATACCCGACCTGGAACCAGAAGTTGATGTTGGCGTAATCCATCGCCGTCCAGCTCATTTCCTTGGCCAGGATCGGCTGCATGACGCCCAGGGCGGCACGGTCGATGTAGTTCAGGGTGGTGGCGAAAAACACCAGGGCGAGCATGCCCCAACGGGTCTTGCCCACGGCCATGGCGCCGCGGATCTTGTCACCGACGCTGCCGGTGGAGGCACCCAGGCCAGGGGCCAGGCGGGAACTTTGAGAGGGAATCATAGCGTGTACCCGTTTTTGAAATTCTTATGGTTGGTCTGGGTCTGTCCATCGAGATCGGCGGTCAGGGCCTGCGTCAATGTGGAAGCGATGGTGCGCAGTGAGCAAAAAATCGTCAATTCAGCCATGGGCATTGTGTTCGATAATCGCCCAAAAAACTAACCGGATGGTACATATTGAATTGCTGAAAGAAACCGGCAGCTCAATAATCGGCTGACTCTTTAAAAAGCGGCGCACCTTTGTAGCCGATGCCTGTCCCGGGAGCCGAAGTCATGCAGCGTTCCATTGCCACCGTGTCCTTGAGCGGTACTTTGCCGGAGAAACTCGACGCCATTGCCGCCGCCGGTTTTGATGGGGTGGAAATTTTCGAGAACGACCTTCTTTATTACGATGGCAGCCCTCGGGAAATCAGGCAGATGTGCGCTGACCTGGGCATCGCCATCACGTTGTTCCAACCGTTTCGTGATTTTGAAGGCTGCCGCCGCGATCGTCTGCCGCGCAATCTGGAACGGGCCGAACGCAAGTTCGACCTGATGCAGGAGCTGGGCACCGACCTGGTGTTGGTGTGCAGCAATGCCTCGGCCGACAGCGTCGGCGATGAACAGATCCTGATCGATGACTTGCGCCTGCTGGCCGAACGGGCCGGTGCCCGCGGCTTGCGCATCGGTTACGAGGCGCTGGCCTGGGGCCGCCATGTGAATACTTATCAACAGGTCTGGAACATCGTGCGCCAGGCCGATCACCCCAATCTCGGCGTGTTGCTCGACAGCTTCCATACCTTGTCCCTCAAGGGCGACCCGAGCGCCATCGCCGAAATTCCGGGCGAGAAGATTTTCTTTGTGCAAATGGCCGACGCACCGATCCTGGCCATGGACGTCCTGGAGTGGAGCCGGCATTTCCGTTGTTTCCCGGGGCAGGGCGAATTCGACTTGCCGGGTTTCCTGGCGCCGATCATCAAGAGTGGTTATACGGGGCCGCTGTCACTGGAGATCTTCAACGACGGTTTCCGCGCCGCGCCGCCACGGGCCAATGCCGCCGACGGCCTGCGTTCGCTGCTGTACCTGGAAGAAAAGACCCGCCAGCGCCTGGCCGAAGAAGCGAGCGCCGTTGGCAATGCCGACATCCTGTTCGCCACACCACCGGCCAGCGAATACGACGGCATCGAATTCCTCGAGTTCGCCGTGGACGATAACCTCGGCGCCAAGCTCTCCCACTGGTTGGAACGGTTGGGGTTCGTCAAGGCGGGCCAGCATCGCTCGAAGAATGTCAGCCTGCTGCGCCAGGGCGACATCAACCTGATCCTCAACAGTGAACCGTATTCCTTCGCCCACAGCTTTTTCGAAGCCCACGGGCCATCGTTGTGCGCCACCGCCGTGCGGGTGAAAAACAGCGCCAGTGCCCTGGAGCGGGCGGTTGCCTACAAGGGTCAGCCCTATCGCGGACTGGTGGGGCCCAATGAGCTGGAGCTGGCGGCGGTGCGTGCACCGGACGGCAGCCTGATCTACCTGGTGGACCAGGACGCCGACGTCTATGGCACCGATTTCAACCTGCAACCGGGGGCGGTCATCGGGGCCGGGCTCAAGCGCATCGACCACATGGCGATGGCGCTGCCGGCCGACAGCCTCGACAGTTGGGTGCTGTTCTACAAGAGCCTGCTGGATTTCGAGGCCGACGACGAAGTGGTCTTGCCCGACCCCTATGGCCTGGTAAAAAGCCGTGCGCTGCGCAGCCGCTGCAGTTCGATCCGCTTGCCGCTGAACATTTCCGAGAACCGCAACACCGCGATCTCACATGCGCTGTCGAGTTATCGCGGCTCCGGCGTGCATCACATCGCCTTCGACTGCGACGACATCTTCGCCCAGGTCAGTCGGGCCAAGGAGGCGGGCGTACCGTTGCTCGACATCCCGCTCAACTACTACGACGACCTGGCGGCGCGTTTCGATTTCGATGACGAGTTCCTCAGCGAACTGGCTTACTTCAACGTGCTGTACGACCGTGACGCCCAGGGTGGCGAGCTGTTCCACGTCTACACCGAGCCGTTCGAGGGGCGTTTTTTCTTTGAGATCATCCAGCGCAAGAACGGTTACGCCGGTTATGGCGCCGCCAACGTCGCGGTGCGCCTGGCGGCCATGGCCAAGTCCCGCAGCGGTGGCTTGCGGCACGCCAAGTTGTAGGGAAATCGTAAACGTGGCGGTAATGGGCGGTGCCGTGGCTTCCTTCAGCGTACGGTGCGGCCCATAATCGCCAGCCTGTGCAGTGATGGCCGTGAGCCCGCAATGACTATGAATCCAGAGCTTTCCGCAGCGCTCGACGAACCTGTCGCCCCGCCGCGCAAGAGTCGCAAGAACAACCCGGAGAAGACCCGGGAAAACATTCTTCAGGAAGCCATCGTCGAATTCGTCCAGCAAGGCCTGGCGGGTGCCCGGGTCGACGCCATCGCCGAGCGCATCCACACCTCCAAGCGCATGATCTATTACTACTTCGGCAGCAAGGAGCAGTTGTACGTCGAGGTGCTGGAAAAACTCTACGGCGATATCCGCACCACCGAGAGCCGCCTGCACCTGGCGGAACTGGCCCCGGTGGACGCGATCCGGCGCCTGGTGGAATTCACCTTCGACCACCACGATCGCAATGTGGATTTCGTGCGCATCGTCTGTATCGAGAACATTCACAACGCCGAGTACGTGAAGCAGTCAGGCGCGATCAAGGCGATGACCAATACCATCCTCGATTCCCTGGGGGTGATCCTGCGGCGCGGCGCCGAAGAGGGTGTCTTCCGTGCCGGCCTCGAGCCGCTGGACGTGCATCTGCTGATCAGCTCGTTCTGTTTCTACCGGGTGTCCAACCGCCAGACGTTCGGTGAGATCTTTCAGATCGACCTGTCGGATGAAGCGGTGAAGCAGCGGCATCGGCAGATGGTGTGTGAATCGGTGTTGCGGTACTTGCAGGCCTGACACCGAACCTGATGTGTGTGCGGGCTTATGTGGGAGCGAGCTTGCTCGCGATAGCGGTCGATCAGCCAACATCAATTGCGACTGACACACCGCCATCGCGAGCAAGCTCGCTCCCACAGGTCATTCCCACAGGGGATTTGTCGCGAGCTCTAGTGATTCATGCTCTGGAAATGCGCCAGCATCCGCTGCGCGTCCGGCGCCACGCCACTGAACAGTTCGAACGCCTTCACCGCCTGGAACACCGCCATGTTGCCGCCATCCAGCGTGCGGCAGCCGATGGCGCGGGCGTTGCGCAGCAGCTCGGTTTCCAATGGGAAGTAAACGATTTCCGCGACCCACAAAGCGCCCCGCAACAACTCGACCGGCACCGGCATGCCCGGCAGTTTCGCCATGCCCATGGGCGTGGTGTTCACCAGACCGTCGGCCTCGGCCATGGCCGTTGGCAGGTCATGCCCGGCGCGCGCGCGGCCGGTGCCGAAGTGTTGATTCAAGTTATCGGCCAGTGCCTCGGCACGGCTGACTTCGACGTCAAAGATGCTCAGGGTTTCCACGCCCTCTAGCAACAGCGCATGGGCCACCGCCGCGCCGGCGCCACCGGCACCCATCTGGACCACGCGCTTGCGCGCCACTTCCCCCAGGCCACGACGAAAACCTTCGGCGAACCCCAGGCAGTCGGTGTTGTGGCCGATGCGCTTGCCGTCCTTGAGCACCACCGTATTGACCGCGCCGATGCCACGGGCCTCGGGCGACAGCTCGTCCAGCAGCGGGATGATCGCCTGCTTGCAGGGGAAGGTGATGTTCAGGCCGGTGAAGTCCATGCGTTCGGCGGCCACCAGCAAATCGGCCAGGGCACCGCTGTCGAGCTTCAACGCGTCGAGGTCGATCAGTCGATAGAGATAACGCATGCCTTGGGCATCGCCTTCGCGCTCATGCAGCGCCGGCGTGCGGGACGCCTGGATACCCGCGCCGATCAGGCCGGCCAGCACAGTGATATTCGACATGCCCATCAACCCTTCAACCGCTGACTGAAATGTTCAAGGGCCAGGCGATAACCATGGCTGCCAAACCCGCACATCACGCCAATGGCGACGGATGAGACAAAGGAGTGGTGGCGGAAGGTTTCACGGGCATGAACGTTGGACAGGTGGACTTCGATGACCGGCACTTCGCTGGCCACCAGGGCGTCGCGGATCGCCACGGAAGTGTGGGTCCAGGCCGCCGGGTTGATGACGATACCGGCGCACCGGCCCCGGGCACCGTGAATCCAGTCCAGCAATTCGCTTTCCTGGTTGGTCTGGCGGAACTCTACCGCCAGGCCGAATTCGTCGGCGGCGCGCCCGCACAGTGCAGAGATATCGGCCAGGGTTTCATGGCCGTAGGTGGCCGGCTCGCGGGTGCCGAGCAGGTTCAGGTTCGGGCCGTTGAGCACCAGAACGATCGGAGGCATCGCAGTTTCTCCACATTTTTATTGTTGGTGTCGGCGGGGTTTCAGCCGGTGGAGATAAATTGTACTAGATGGTTAATTTGGTCAAATAAAGCAGCGGTCGTTGGGCAATAAGTGTTCGATGATCGGACATTGCCGGCCGAAAAGTGAGGGAGAGCGATTGTGGCGAGGGGATTTATTTGTGGGGGCAAGCCTTGCTCCCACAAAGCCTTGCCCATTCCAGCCCAGAGGGGAGCTCGGCCCAGCGATCAGCGCCGAGTCAACAACACCCCGGATTCCATGTGATGGGTCCAAGGAAATTGATCGAACAACGCGCAGCGCGTGATGCGGTGGGTGTCGTTCAGCTGTGCGATGTTCGCGGCGAGGGTCTCCGGGTTGCAGGAGATGTAGAGGATATTGTCGAACCGCCGAGTCAACTCGCAGGTGTCCGGGTCCATGCCGGCACGCGGCGGGTCGACGAATACGCTGCCGAATTCGTAGCTTTTCAGGTCGATGCCCTGCAGGCGACGGAACGGTCGGACTTCGTTCAAGGCTTCGGTCAGTTCTTCGGCGGACAGGCGCACCAGGGTGACGTTATCCACAGCGTTTTCGCTGAGGTTGCTCAGCGCGGCGTTCACAGACGTCTTGCTGATTTCGGTGGCCAGGACTTTGCGCACGCGTGTGGCCAGGGGCAGGGTGAAGTTGCCGTTGCCGCAGTACAACTCCAGCAGATCGTCGCTGCGATCGCCCAGCGCTTCATAGGCCCAGTTGAGCATCTTCTGATTCACCGTGCCGTTGGGCTGGGTGAAGGCGCCCTCGGGTTGGCGATAGCTGAAGGTGCGGCCGCCCACTTCAAGTTTCTCCACCACGTAATCGTGGCCGATCACTTCCCGCTTGCCCTTGGAGCGACCAATGATGCTGACGCCCAGGTCGGCCGCCAATTTTGACGCGGCAGCGTGCCAGTGCTCGTCCAGCGGGCGGTGATAACACAGGGTGATCATCGCATCGCCCGCGAGGGTGGTCAGGAATTCCACTTGGAACAGCTTATGGCTCAGGGGCGCACTGGCTTGCCAGGCGGCCTTGAGCTGCGGCATCAATTGGTTGATGCGCAGGCTGGCAATGGGAAACTCCTCGATGAGGATCGGTGTGCGCTTGTCGTCCTGGGAGAACATTGCGTAATGCCGTTCGCCGGCCTCGCGCCAGAGGCGGAATTCGGCCCGCAGGCGAAAGTTTTTCAGGGGCGAATCGAACACCGCAGGTTCCGGTGCATCGAACGGCGCCAACAGGTCACGCAAGCGGGTGACCTTGTCCTGTAACTGGGCGGCGTAGGCCTGGGAATCAAAAGTCATGCGTTGAACCAACCCAACTTGATCACGAACAGGATCGACAGAATAACCAGCGCCGGGTTCAGCTCACGGCCACGGCCAGACACCAGTTTGATGGCGGTCCAGGCGATGAAACCGAAAGCGATGCCGTTGGCGATGGAATAGGTGAATGGCATCGCCAGGGCGGTCACCACCACGGGCGCGGCGACGGTGATGTCATCCCAGTCGATTTCCGCCAGGCCCGAGGTCATCAACACGGCGACGAACAACAGGGCAGGTGCGGTGGCGAAGGCCGGGACGCTGGCGGCCAGTGGCGAGAAGAACAGCGCCAGCAGGAACAGGATCGCCACCACGATGGCGGTCAAACCGGTGCGGCCGCCGGCGCTGACGCCCGCCGCCGATTCAATGTAGCTGGTGGTGGTGGAGGTGCCCAGCAGCGAACCGGCCATGGCGGCGGTGCTGTCGGCGATCAGCGCGCGGCCCATCTTCGGCATGTGGCCGTCCTTGCCCATGAGTCCGGCGCGCTTGGCCACGCCAATCAGGGTGCCGGAGTTGTCGAACAGGTCGACAAACAGGAAGGCGAAGATCACGCTCACCAGGCCGATGTCCAGGGCGCCCTTGATGTCCAGTTGCAGGAAGGTCGGGGCCAGGGATGGCGGCGCGGAGATGACGCCGTTGAACGGGGTGAAGCCCATCAGGATCGAAACGATGGTGACCGCCAGGATGCCGATCAGCACCGCGCCGCGTACTTTCAAGGCTTCGAGGGCGACGATCAGGACAAAACCGAGGGTCGCGAGGATCGGCGCCGGTTGCTTCAAGTCGCCGAGGCCCACCATGGTCGCCGGGTTTTTCACCACGATGCCGGCATTGTTCAGGGCGATCAGTGCCAGGAACAGGCCGATACCGGCGGCAATGGCCGAGCGCAGCGGCAGCGGGATGCTGTTGATGATCCACTCGCGGATGCGGAAGATCGACAGCAGGAAAAACAGCACGGCGGAGACGAACACCGCGCCCAGGGCCACTTGCCAGGTGTGGCCCATGTGCAGGACCACGGTGTAGGTGAAGAAGGCGTTCAGGCCCATGCCCGGCGCGAGTGCGATCGGGTAGTTGGCGATCAGGCCCATGACCGTGGAGCCAATGGCCGCCGCCAGGCACGTGGCGACGAACACCGCGCCTTTGTCCATGCCGGTTTCGCCGAGGATGCTCGGGTTGACGAACAGAATGTAGGCCATGGCCAGGAAGGTCGTGACGCCCGCCAGGATCTCGGTCCGCACGTTGGTGTTGTGTGCCTTGAGTTGAAACAGCCTTTCCAGCATGTCTGCTCCCCGTGGCGCGCCCGGCGCCGTGAATGTATCGACCTCAACAGCAAAGCACAGGTCGCCAGCGGCGCCCGGGAATTTTCTGCGGGTCGGAAAAAGCCGCGCATCATACCAGCAGCGTAGCGTTGTGGCTGCGATCGTCGTCGATGTTTTGCCAACGCGCCAAGTGGGCCATACTGCCCGCGGTTCCGGGAGGTCTCTATGCTTCACATGAATAAAAAGCGGCTGGTGGCCGTGGGCTGCGCGCTGGGCCTGTGGTTGCCCGGCCAGGCCGTCAATGCCGCGTCGGCACCGCCCTTGAGTGAGGTCAAGGTGCTCAAGGTCGAGTCGCCGGCCTGTGGTTTCGAGGACATCGTCCCCGGGCAGGCGCAGACGCGTTGCGATCACAGCGGGCCGAACATCAAGGTCTACGTGCTGGAAGTCGGCTATGGCCATCAGCCCCATGTCACCCTGGACGGCTTTGAAGTCGACGGCACCCGTTCGCCGGTATGTGCCTACGGCAATGGCAATCTCAACGACTGCTCGGTGCGGACCAAAGTCGTCGGCTATGTGTACATTTTCGACCTGAAGGGCAAGCAAGAGGGCACCTTCAGCTTCAGCAACCAGTCGATCAACGCCCCGGGCAACCGGATGTCGACCCAGTTGTACATCAAATAGCCCGGCTCCCGCGTGGGAACTGCATAAACGCTGTGTAGGAGCTGCCGAGCGAAGCGAGGCTGCGATCTTTCCCCAGGCGCTTGAGTCTCCAGCGCCTGTAAAAAGATCGCAGCCTTCGGCAGCTCCTACACTACAGGCAATCACCCAGTGGAGAGAGCGCCCATGATTCCTGGAACCAAGATCCCCCGAGCCCTGATTGCCGTCGCCGAGGGCGTCGACGACTTGCAGACGGTCACCTTGATCGATGTGCTGCGGCGCGCGCAGATCGAAACTGTGGTGGCGAGCATCGAAGGACGGCGCATGCTCACCTGCGCCCGCGGAACGCGCCTGACGGCCGATGGCATGCTGGTGGACGTGCTCGTGCAGGATTTCGACCTGGTCGTCCTGCCGGGCGGCATCATCGGCGCTCAGCACTTGGCGGCCCATCAGCCGCTGCAACAACTGATCAAGGACCAGGTCGCCGCCGGGCGTTTCTTTGCCGCCATCGCCGAAGCCCCGGCCCTGGCGCTACAGGCCTTCGGCGTCCTGCGCCAGCGCCGCATGACCTGCCTGCCAGCGGTAAGCCAGCAACTGTCCGGTTGCAGCTTCGTGGACCAGCCCGTGGTGGTGGACGGCAACTGCATCACCGCCCAAGGCTCGGCCGCCGCCCTGGCGTTTGCCTTGATGCTGGTGGAACAACTCAGTGGCAAGGGCGTGAGGAGCGTGGTGGCGGCGGAGTTGCTGGCCTGACGGAGGTCAAGCGTGTTGGGGGAAAGGTTCGATCGCGGGTTGCTCGCGGCGCTCGGCTTGCCACAAGTCATAGTCGGCCTGGACGCCCAACCACACCCTGGCCTTGCCGATCCCGGCACGTTCCAGGCGCACCGCCAGATCGGGGCTGATGGGCGCATGGCCATGCAATACCCGGGAGAGATGAGGCCGGGCGAAGCCCAGGTGTCGTGCCAGTTCGGTGACCGTGATGCCCAGCTCGGGCAACACGTCCAACCGCAAGGTTTCGCCAGGGTGTGGCGGATTGTGCATGGGCATGTTCCAGCCTCCTGATCAGTGGTAGTCCAGATAATCGACCAGTTCGATATCGGACCCGATGAAACGAAAAATAACCCGCCAGTTTCCCGAAACCCCCAGCGACCAGTATCCATCCAGCCCACCCTTGAGCGGATGCAATCGCCATCCCGGGATATCCAAGTCGTTGGCGGCCTGCGCCCTGTCCATGAACTGGAGCATGCGGGCCAGGCGTTTTCCGTGGTCCGCCCGGATACCACGGGTCGACCCTGTCTCATAAAAGAGCCTGAGGCCTTTGTGCTGGAAGGATTTAATCATGGAACAGAGTGTAAGGCGATACATTACACTTGGTGCGGTACATATATACCGCACAGGCCCGCTAAATTCATGTTGCTTGCATTGCCCGCAGCATCGCAATTGCCTTGAACGCTTCGCCTCACCCTGAAGTCGTACCCCTTATGACGGCGGTTTCCCAAAACGCCGCGAGTACGATCAACCGTGAGGTGTTCCATGAGCGCGACCCTGTCCGAAGCGACGTCGGCGTCCTTCGTCCGTCATCCGATTCGTCTGACCCTCAATGGCCAGGTGCGAGAGTTGCAAGTGCTGGCCTGGACCACCTTGCTGGACCTGCTGCGTGAGCAACTGGACCTGGTGGGCAGTAAGAAAGGCTGCGACCACGGCCAGTGTGGGGCCTGCACCGTGCTGCGCGATGGCAAGCGGATCAATGCCTGCCTGACCCTGGCGGTGATGTGCGACGGTGCCGAGCTGACCACCATCGAAGGCCTGGCCAGTGATGAGGCTTTGCATCCCATGCAGCAGGCGTTCATCACCCATGACGCGTTCCAGTGCGGCTACTGCACGCCGGGGCAGATCTGTTCGGCGGTGGGGCTGGCCAACGAGGGCAGGGCGCAGACCCGCGCACAGATCAGTGAACTGATGAGCGGCAACCTGTGCCGGTGCGGGGCCTACAACAACATTCGCGATGCGATTGAAGACGCCTTGCCTCGTTGCCGTCAGGAACAAGGGGGTGACCGATGAACCCTTTCCAATACAGCAAGCCGGACACGGTGCAGGCGGCCGTCGATCTGTCGAGCCCGGTGTCCCGCTTCATCGCCGGCGGCACCAATCTGCTGGACTTGATGAAGGAGAACCTCACCCGCCCCGAACACTTGATCGACATCACCGGCTTGCCCCTGGCGGACCTCAGTGAAACCCCTTCCGGCGGGGTGATGATCGGGGCCTTGGTGAGTAATGCCGACCTGGCCTGGCATCCGTGGATCGAGCGCCGTTATCCGCTGCTGGCCCAGGCCATCCTGGCGGGCGCCTCGCCGCAACTGCGCAACATGGCCAGCACCGGCGGCAATCTGCTGCAACGCACCCGCTGCTATTACTTCTATGACGCGAGCGTGCCGTGCAACAAGCGCCGGCCCGGCAGCGGCTGCCCTGCCCGGAACGGTTTGAACCGCATCCACGCGATTTTCGGTGCCAGCGATCAATGTGTCGCCACCCATCCCTCCGACATGTGCGTGGCCTTGGCCGCCCTGGAAGCGGTGGTCCATGTCCTGGGACGGGGCGGGGCGCGGACCATCGAGTTCGCCGATTTCCATCGTCTGCCCGGCGATGCCCCGGAACGTGATAACCAGTTGGCTGACGATGAATTGGTCACCGCCATCGAGTTGCCCGCCTCCGGTTTTGCCGACCATAGCCACTACCTGAAGATCCGTGACCGTGCTTCCTACGCCTTTGCCCTGGTTTCGGTGGCGGCGGCGCTGGAACTGGACGGGCCGGTGATTCGCCAGGCACGCCTGGCCCTGGGAGGCGTGGCGCACAAACCCTGGCGCGACCGGGCGGTGGAGAGCTGGCTGACCGGGCAGACTGTCAGCCGCGAAACGTTCACCGCCGCCGCCGATGCGCTGCTGCAACACGCCGAGCCGCTGGAGCACAACGGCTTTAAGGTCAGACTGGCGCGGCGGGCGATTGTCCGCGCCTTGAGCAATGCCGCGTTGGGTAGCGCACCGCAGGGAGGACACGCCTGATGAACGCTTCGAGCAAATCCATAGGGCAGCCACTCGACCGGGTCGATGGCGTGCTCAAGGTGACGGGCCAGGCGCGTTACGCCGGCGAATACCCCGAGGACGGCCTGCTGCACGGCAGCGTCGTGTCCGGTACGGTCGCCCGTGGCCGTGTGCTGCGCATCGATGCGTCCCGAGCCTTGGCACTGCCCGGCGTAGTCGCGGTCATCGACCACACCAACCGGCCGAGAATCGCCAGCTACGACGAGCCCTACCAGGATGCCGATGCGGCGGACGGCTCGCCGTTCCGGCCGTTGTACAACGACCAGATACTCTACAGCGGCCAGCCACTGGCCCTGGTGGTTGCGGAAAATCTCGAGCTGGCGCGGTATGCCGGCTCACTGGTTGATATCGAATATGCGGCCGAGGATCACCAGACCGATCTGACAATCCTGCAAAGCGAGGCCCAACCGGCACCCGCTGAATTGCCCAAGCCTCGTGGGAATTTTCAGGGCGAGTACGCCAGTTCCGCGCTCAGCGTGGATGTGTCCTACAGCACGCCGGTGGAACACCACAACCCGATGGAGCCACACGCCTCCACCGTGCTGTACCAGCCTGACGGCAGCCTGCACATCCACGACAAGACCCAAGGCACGCAAAATTGCCAAGCCTATGTGCAAAAGGTCTTCGGCCTTGGGAAAGAGCAGGTGCGCGTGTTTGCCGCGTTTGTCGGCGGCGCCTTCGGTTCCGGACTGCGCCCGCAATATCAATTGCCGTTGGCGGTGATGGCGGCACTGGCCCTCAAACGCTCGGTGCGGGTCAGCCTGACGCGCCAGCAGATGTTCACCTTTGGCTATCGGCCACGCACGTTCCAGCGCGTGCAGCTGGGGGCGGCGGCCAACGGCCGCTTGCTGGCCGTGGCGCACACCGCCGTCGGCCAGACCTCGCGTTTCGAAGACTTCACCGAGCACGTGGTGGAGTGGAGCGGCATGCTCTATCACTGCGACAACGTGACATTGACCTATAAGTTGGTGCCGCTGGACGTCTACACGCCCCTGGACATGCGTGCGCCCGGCGCGGCCCTCGGGCTGATCGGCCTGGAGTGCGCCATGGATGAACTGGCCTGTGCCCTGGCGATCGATCCGGTGCAACTGCGGTTGATCAACTACGCCGAACGCAACGAGAACGAAGGCAAGCCCTATTCCAGCAAGGAACTGCGTGAATGTTATGCCCAAGGTGCCCGTCGTTTCGGCTGGGACAGGCGCAACCCGGAACCGCGCAGCATGCGTGAAGGCCGTCAACTGGTCGGCTGGGGCATGGCCGGTGGCGTGTGGGAGGCCATGCAGCAGAAGGCCAGTGCCCGGGCCTCGCTGGATACGAATGGCAAGCTGACCGTCAGCAGCGCCACCACGGACATCGGCACCGGAACCTACACGGTCATGACCCAGATCGCCGCCGAGGCATCAGGCGTTTCCCTTGAGAACGTCACGTTTGTCCTGGGCGATTCATCGCTGCCCACCGCGCCGTTGCAGGGCGGCTCGTTCACCGTCTCGTCGGTGGGCACCGCCGTGCAGCAGGCCTGTGAAGCGCTGAAGGAAAAACTCCTGGCCGTGGCCCGCCAGGCGTGTCCGGCCTTCAGCGGCGCGACCCTTGAGCAGGTGACGTTTGCCGATGGCCAGCTACGGCTGGGCGAAGCGAGTGTGGCATTGGCAGAGTTGGCGCAGAAAAGCGGCGAGACACCGTTGCAGGCCCAGGTCACCGCCGAACCGGACAAAAACGCCAGGCCTACGCCACGGCCACTCACTCGGCGGTGTTTGTCGAAGTGTGGGTGGACGAGGATTTGGGGACGGTGAAGGTCAATCGAGTGGTCAGTGCCATCGCCGCCGGCCGGGTCGTCAACCCGAAAACCGCCCGCAGCCAGATTCTCGGGGGCGTGGTGTGGGGCGTCGGCATGGCCCTGCACGAAGAGACCCTGACCGACCACGCCCTCGGTCGCCACATGAACCACAACCTGGCCGAGTATCACGTGCCGGTCAGTGCCGACATTGGTGACATCGAGGTGATTTTCGTCGAGGAACAGGATGATGTCGTCAATGCGCTCGGGTCCAAGGGCGTCGGTGAGATCGGCATCGTCGGGGTGGCCGCGGCGGTGGCCAATGCGATCTACCATGCCACTGGCAAGCGGGTGCGGGACTTCCCCATCACCCTCGACAAATTGCTCTAGGCCTTCGCTTCGTCCACCGGTTCGTGCATCCGGTCGCGGTTGGCCAGGGTCGGGAACAGCTTGATCCAGGTCCCGGTCACCAGCAGCGTGCCCACACCGCCCATGACCACCGCCGGCACCGTGCCGAACCAGTGGGCGGTGAGGCCGGATTCGAACTCGCCCAACTGGTTCGAAGCGCCGATGAACAGCCCGTTCACCGCGCTGACCCGGCCGCGCATTTCATCCGGGGTTTCCAGTTGCACGAACGAGGCGCGGATCACCATGCTGATCATGTCTGCCGCGCCCAGCACCACCAGCACTGCCAAGGAAAACCAGAACGAGGTGGAAAGGCCGAAGGCAATGGTGGCGACGCCGAACACGCCCACTGCGGTGAACATCACCCGGCCAACCTTGCGCTCCACGGCAAACCGCGCCAGCCACAGCGACATCAGCAAGGCCCCGACCGCCGGCGCCGAACGCAGCAGGCCCAGGCCCCAGGGGCCGGTGAGCAGGATGTCCTTGGCGAACACCGGCAGCAGCGCCGTCGCGCCGCCGAGCAGCACGGCGAACAGGTCCAGGGAGATCGCCCCGAGGATGTCCGGGCGGCTGCGAATGAAGCGAACCCCGGCCAGCAACGAATCCAGGGTCGCCTTGCCTTTGTTCAGCGGCGTCTGCCGGGCGGGCAGGTTGAGCATCAGGCAGCAGGCAATGAGGTAAAGCACCACGGTGGGCCCATAGACCCAGACGCTACCGAAGGCGTAGAGCAAGCCTCCCAGTGCCGGAGCGACGATGGTGGCTGATTGCTGGGCCGATTGCGCGGCGGCCACGGCGCGGGGAAACAGGCCGGCCGGCACGATGCTGGGCAGCAACGCCTGGGTGGTCGGCATTTCGAAGGAGCGGGCGGCACCCAGCAGGAAGGCAAGGATGAAGATCATTTCCCGGGTGACATGGTCGGTGGCGCTGCCGATCGCCAGCGCCAGGGCAATCATCGCCTGCAATGACTGGCAAATGGCCGCGACCTTGCGCCGATCGTAGCGGTCCGCCACATGCCCGGTGTGGAGCATGAACAGCACACGCGGGGCAAATTCCACCAGGCCCACCAGGCCCAAGTCGAGAACGTTGCCGGTCAGTTGATAGAGGTTCCAGCCGATGGCCACGGTGAGCATCTGGAAGCCGCTGGCGGTGAAGATCCGGGCCAGCCAGAAGGCGATGAAGGGACGATGGTGACGGAGCAGCAGCGGTGCTTGGCTGGGCATCTATGACGGGTCCGGTGATGAAGGCTACGAGATTATCACCGAGCTGTAACAGGAAGTTGCGGTAGCGGGAAAAATAGTTAGCCAAACATCTACTTTCACTGGCAGAAGCGGTTGTTCCCGGGAACATGCGGGCCTCTGTGGCGAGGGAGCTTGCTCCCGCTGGGCTGCGCAGCGGCCCTTGGATTTTGCGGTCGCTGCGCAACCGAGCGGGAGCAAGCTCCCTCGCCACGGGGAGCCGTGTGGGTTTGGAAAATCACAGCTTGAAGCAGGATTACGACACTGAGACAACCTGTCACGCGACAAAAGACCACGCCGTCCATCGGCAATAATGCGACTACTCTTTGAGCATTGCTTGATCCAGATCAATGTCCTTCGGGGCATTGGACTGGTGGCCATCCGGCCTGCGTCCTGCGTTGTGACGGTTAAAAAAAGAACGATTTGAAAAGCACTGCACTCCATATCCCTGGGGGTTGGTGCAAGCCCCACCCGCAGCCGGTTTTACCTGACAGAGGAAGACTTATGTTCGGTTTGGAGGCGCTCGATCTCGCCCGAATCCAATTCGCGTTCACCATCTCGTTCCACATCCTGTTCCCGGCCATCACCATCGGCCTGGCGAGTTACCTGGCGGTGCTCGAGGGCTTGTGGCTCAAGACCCGCGATGACACCTACCGTGACCTGTACCATTTCTGGTCGAAGATCTTTGCCGTCAACTTCGGCATGGGGGTGGTGTCCGGGTTGGTCATGGCCTATCAGTTCGGGACCAACTGGAGCCGCTTTTCAGACTTCGCCGGTGCGGTGACCGGGCCCCTGCTGACCTACGAGGTGCTCACGGCGTTCTTCCTCGAGGCGGGTTTCCTGGGCGTGATGCTGTTTGGCTGGAACCGCGTCGGCCGTGGCCTGCATTTCTTTTCCACGGTCATGGTGGCGATCGGCACCCTGATCTCGACCTTCTGGATCCTGTCGTCCAACAGCTGGATGCAGACCCCCCAGGGCTACGAAATCATCGACGGCCGGGTGATCCCGGTGGACTGGCTGGCGGTGGTGTTCAACCCCTCGTTTCCTTATCGCTTGTTGCACATGTCTACCGCGGCGTTTGTTGCCACGGCGTTCTTCGTCGGCTCGTCGGCGGCCTGGCATTTGCTGCGCGGCCGCGACAACCCGGCCATCCGCCGGATGCTGTCGATGGCGATGTGGATGGCGTTGCTGGTGGCGCCGATACAAGCGGTCATCGGCGACTTCCATGGCCTGAACACCCTCAAGCATCAACCGGCGAAGATCGCCGCCATCGAGGGCCACTGGGAAAACGTCGGCAATGAGCCGACCCCGCTGATCCTGTTCGGCTGGCCCGACATGCAAGCGGAAAAAACCAAATACGCCGTGGAAATTCCCTACCTGGGCAGCCTGATCCTGACGCACTCGTTGACCGAGCAGGTGCCGGCCCTCAAGGAGTTCCCGCCTGAAGATCGACCCAACTCGACCATCGTGTTCTGGTCGTTCCGGGTCATGGTCGGCCTCGGCTTGCTGATGATTTTTACCGGCCTGTGCAGCCTGTGGCTGCGCCGCAAGGATCGGATCTATCAGTCCCGGCCGTTCCTTCACCTGGTGCTGTGGATGGGGCCGTCCGGGCTGGTTGCGATCCTGGCCGGCTGGTTTACCACGGAGATTGGCCGCCAGCCTTGGGTGGTCTACGGCTTGATGCGCACGGCCGATGCTTCGTCCGGCCACAGCTTCGCCCAGATGAGCTTCACCCTGGTGCTGTTCGTCGTGGTGTATTTCGCGCTGTTCGGTGCGGGCCTGAGCTACATGATGCGCCTGGTGCGCAAAGGGCCGGTGGCCCACGAAGACGAACCGAGCGATGGCGGCCCGGGCCAGAAACGCACCCCGGCCCGGCCATTGTCGGCCGCCAACGAAGGCGACGACGATGTGGACCACAACGACCGCTCGAACAAGGGGAATTGAGTCATGGGTATTGATCTTCCGCTGATCTGGGCCATCGTCATCATCTTCGGCATCATGATGTACGTGATCATGGACGGCTTCGACCTGGGGATTGGCATCCTCTTCCCCTTCGTCAAGGGCGAGCGCGACCGCGACGTGATGATGAACACCGTGGCACCGGTCTGGGACGGTAACGAAACCTGGCTGGTGCTGGGCGGTGCCGGATTGTTCGGGGCGTTTCCGCTGGCCTATTCGGTGGTGCTTTCGGCCCTGTACCTGCCGTTGATCCTGATGCTCGTCGGCCTGATCTTCCGCGGCGTGGCTTTTGAGTTCCGTTTCAAGGCCAAGGCTGAGAAGCGCCACCTCTGGGACAAAGCGTTCATTGGCGGTTCGCTGACGGCCACCTTCTTCCAGGGCGTGGCGCTGGGGGCGTTCATCGACGGTTTCGAGGTGGTCAATCGCCAGTTCGCCGGCGGCTCCCTGGACTGGTTCACGCCGTTCACGGTGTTCTGTGGCCTGGCGTTGATCGCGGCGTACGCCTTGCTCGGCTGCACGTGGCTGATCATGAAGACCGAGGGCAAGCTGCAAGAGCAGATGCATGACCTGGCCCGGCCGCTGGCATTCGTGGTGCTGGCCGTGATCGGTATCGTCAGCATTTGGACGCCGCTGGCCCACGCCGACATTGCGGCCCGCTGGTTCACGTTGCCGAACCTGTTCTGGTTCCTGCCGGTGCCGATCCTGGTATTGGTGACCATGTACGGGTTGTTCCGCGCCGTGGCCCGCAATGCCAACTACACGCCTTTCATCCTGACCCTGGTGTTGATTTTCCTCGGCTACAGCGGCTTGGGCATCAGCCTGTGGCCGAACATCGTGCCGCCGTCAATCTCGATCTGGGACGCCTCGTCACCGCCCCAGAGCCAAGGCTTCATGCTGGTGGGCACGCTGTTCATCATTCCGTTGATCCTGGTGTACACCTTCTGGAGCTACTACGTGTTCCGCGGCAAGGTGACCCATGACGATGGCTACCATTGAGGGCGTGAGCATGGCCAAACCTGACTTGAAAGACATCGAGGCCGCCGAACGCAAGCCACTCTGGCAGCGGCTCGGCTGGCTGGCGCTGATCTGGGCTGGCAGCGTGCTGGCGTTGTTCATCGTCGCCAGTTTGATGCGGATGTTCATGAATGCCGCCGGGCTGACCACCCACTGATTCCCCTGTGGGGGCAAGCTTTGCCCCCACAGGGCAATCATTATTTGCGGGCCTTGAGGATCACGAATTTCGGCGTGGCGGCCACTTGCTCGACGCCTCGGAACAGCCGCGCCAGTTTGCTATGGTAGCCCAGGTGCCGGTTGCCGACGATGTACAGCGCGCCGCCTACCACCAACGCTTCGCGAGCCTGCTGGAACATCCGCCAGGCGAGGAAATCGCCTACCACCTGCTGCTGGTGAAAGGGCGGGTTGCACAGCACCACATCCAATGACTGCGCCTCTTGCCCGGCCAGGCCATCACCGGCCCGGACGGTCACTTCGCGCTCGCCCAAGGCCGCGCGCCAGTTCTCGGCGGCCGATTGCACGGCCATGTACGACTCGTCCACCAAGGTGTAGTGGGCCTCGGGGTTTTGCAGGGCACTGGCGATGGCCAGCACGCCATTGCCGCAGCCCAGGTCGGCGACCCGGGCCGCTCCGAGATTCTTCGGCAGATGGGGCAGGAACGCACGGGTGCCGATGTCCAAGCCTTCGCGACAGAACACGTTGGCGTGGTTGAGCAGTTCGATCTTTGGCTCGTCCAGCCAGTAGCGCGTGGGGTAGGGCGATACGGCCGGCGCACTGCCCGGCGAAGAGGCAGCTGGCGGCGTGGCGATCAACAGCCGCGCTTTTTTCACCGCCAATGAGGCCTGCACCGGGCCGATGTAACGCTCCAGCAAATCGCCGGCGGCCCGGGGCAAGTGCTTGACCATGGCCCCGGCAATCACCTGGGCGCCCGGCGCCAATTGGCCTTGCAGGCGAATCAGTTGTTCCTCCAGCAGGGCCAGGGTTTTCGGTACTTTGATCAGGACGCGATCGAACGGGCCGGTCAACGGTTCGCTGGCGGGCAACGTGGGCACCGCATCGAAGGGCCGGCCATTGCGCACCAGGTTTTTCTCCAGGGCCTGCAAAGCCAGGAAGGAATCACCGCTGCTGGTCACCAGGACGTTGCCGGCCAGGCTGGCCGCCAGGGCGCCGAAGCCGTCATTGAGCACCAGGACCCGAGTCTGCGCGACCGGTTGTTGTTCGGCCAGGTACGCGAGCAGGTATTCATCGGCCGCATCGAAGGCTTGCAGCGGTTCGTTCTGCTGTTCGGGTTGGCGGATCAGGTCGAGTTGAGCGAAAGGGCTGTCAAGCAGGGGCATGGCTGGGGACTCTGGAGATCAACGAATGTCCCGCTGCCTGGAGGTAGGTGTCTGTGCGGGACCGCCTGAATGAACGGCGTCGCGTGCAAGCAGCGGCATCATTCAAGAGGGACCGTAAATGGTACGTTTTTTTGTTGCACATTACTCGCGGGTTTTTCAGCTCGGCAACGCCGGGCCAAGGGTCAGATCACATGGATCTGGGCGGCTTTGGCCACTGCTGAAATCTTATTGCTGACGTTCAGCTTGCGCATGCAACTGCACACATGAAAATTCACGGTTCGTTCGGAAAGACAGAGAATCCTGCCCACTTCCGACGCCGTCTTGCCTTCGGCTGACCACCTCAATACTTCGATCTCTCTGGGTGACAAGTGACATTTGGGTTGGACAGCGATGGCGTCCGCCAGTTTTTTGCTGGCAAGCGCATGCAGCTTTTGACTGGCGAAGATGGCGTAGCCGAGATTGCCATAATGCTCCTCGATATCAATGGGACAATGGGTTCGTGCAAGGCTGACAGGCTGGACTGGGCCCCTTGTTCGTCATGAACGGCCTGGGTCCAGCCGTACTTGAGTCCCTGTCGATTAAGTTCTCGCCATAACTTCGGGGCCTGAGCGAAAAGATTCTCATCCCAAAGAATCGGGAGCGTTGATTGATTGCAATGTGCTACTAATGGATCATTCGAGGCATAGCCATTTTGTTCATAAAGCCGGTCCCATCCGTAAGGATAATTATTAAGGTTTACCTTGCTGGTATGTTTGTCGGGGCTTCCGAGATAGGCTGAGAATGCGCAATATTCAAATCCTTGATTGTTAAAGAAATTCAGAACTAGACGATAGGCCGTCTGCAGGTCCTTTTCACAAGATAACTTTTTCAGCAACAAGTCCTTCCACCTGTCCATCGCTTTCTCCTGGGTTTGATTCGTCCATGCGGATCCAATCCATGATGCGAATTTTTAGTGTAGGACTATTCCTAACTTTGGAGTGAGATTTTTTAACTGGCTTACAAAATTGTAATGTGATCTTTCTGTAGATTAATTTCTTTTACAGTGTCTCTAACTTTGTACAGTTTTGGCGAAAGTTATAAATGGAACGAGTGCAATTAAAGTGCTATCACTCGCCCGCCGGTGGTGAAAGGGTTCACTTTGCGGGACACTGCACGTCTTGTCTCATAGGAGTGGCCCATGACCGACAGCGCAGAGAAGTTCACCCGCCAGACCCTGCTCGATGTCCAGCCGTTGACGCCTCATTTGTTTACCTTGCGCACGACCCGGGATCGCGGTTTTCGCTTCCGGGCGGGGCAGTTTGCCCGGCTGGGCGTCGCCAAGGCGGACGGCACCACCGTCTGGCGGGCGTACTCCATGGTGTCGTCGCCATTCGACGAATTCCTCGAATTTTTTTCCATCGTGGTTCCCGATGGCGAATTCACCAGCGAACTCAGCCGCTTGCAACCAGGTGACGAACTGTTGGTGGATCGCCAGGCTTTTGGCTACCTGACGCTGGACCGCTTCGTCGACGGTCGGGATTTGTGGTTGCTGTCCACGGGGACGGGCGTGGCGCCGTTTCTTTCGATCCTCCAGGATTTTGAGGTCTGGGAAAAATTCGAGCGGATCATCCTGGTCTACAGCGTGCGCGAGGCACGGGAACTGGCCTATCAGGAGCTCATCAAGGAACTGCCCCAGCGTGACTACCTGGCCGAGTACGCTCACAAGTTTCGTTTCATTGCGACCATCACCCGTGAGCAGCATCCGGGAGCGCTCAACGGGCGGATTACTACGCTGATCGACGATGGCGAGTTGGAGCGCGCGGCCGGCGTAGCGCTGACACCGGAGCATTCGCGGGTGATGCTATGCGGCAACCCGCAAATGATCGATGACACGCGCAAGCTGCTCAAGACCAGGGGCCTGCAACTGAGTCTGACCCGTCGTCCGGGCCAGGTGGCGGTGGAAAACTACTGGTAGGCTCAGGGCCGCTCGTTCTGAGCCTTGAGCAGATCGCGAATCTCACTCAGCAGCAGCTCTTCCTTGGTCGGGACCGGCGGGGCGCTGGGAGCCACGGCCTCTTCACGCTTAAGGCGGTTGATGGCCTTGACGCCCATGAAGATGGCGAACGCGACGATGATGAAGTCAATGGTGCTCTGGATGAATTTACCGTAGGCCAGTACCACCGCAGGCGCATCACCCTGGGCGGCCTTGAGGGTGATGGCCAGGTCACTGAAGTCCACGCCACCGATCAACAGGCCAATTGGCGGCATGACCACGTCGCCAACGAATGACGAAACGATTTTGCCAAAAGCGGCGCCGATGATGATCCCGACGGCCATGTCGACGACATTGCCTTTGACCGCGAAGGCCTTGAACTCGCTTAGCACGCCCATGAGTTATTCCTTGTGACAGATGAAAGATGAGTGGCAGTGTAAGTCAGCCCAACGGGTCTTGCTCGAAACGCTTGCTTACAAAGCTTCCGTTATCGACCTGAGTGGGGAGGAAAAGTTTACAAAGTGCCATCAATCGCGCGCGATACGCGGTTTCAGGCCCGAGCCCTATAACGTTTTTTCTATCGGCACGGTACGGCATTTCTATTTAGGTTTTCTTTTTTCCGGCACTAGCCTCTGGATGGCGCACATGGATGCGCTCTATAACATCAGAGGAACATGCTATGAACACTTCCCTTGGCCACGGGGCTTATTCCCATCGCCGCGCTTTTTTCGTGCTGACCGCGAGCCTTCTATCCTTGTCTGTCAACGCGGCCACCCTGACCCGGGACAACGGTGCGGCGGTCGGCGATAACCAGAATTCGCAAACGGCAGGTCCCAACGGTCCGACCCTGTTGCAAGACGTGCAGTTGATCCAGAAGCTCCAACGCTTCGACCGTGAACGCATCCCCGAGCGCGTGGTGCATGCCCGCGGTACCGGTGCCCACGGCACCTTCACGGTGTCCGACGACCTCAGCGACTTGACCAAGGCCAAGGTGTTCGCCGCAGGCCAGGTGACCCCGGTGTTCGTGCGGTTTTCGGCCGTGGTGCACGGTAATCATTCACCGGAAACCCTGCGCGACCCCCGTGGCTTCGCCACGAAGTTCTACACCGCCGACGGTAATTGGGACTTGGTGGGCAACAACTTCCCGACCTTTTTCATTCGTGATGCCATCAAGTTTCCAGACATGGTACATGCCTTCAAACCCGACCCACGGACCAACCTGGACGATGATTCGCGCCGGTTCGACTTCTTCTCCCATGTTCCAGAATCGACCCGCACCCTGACCGAGTTGTATTCCAACGCCGGCACGCCCGCCAGTTATCGTGAAATGGACGGTAATGGTGTACATGCCTACAAATTGGTTAACGCCAAGGGTGAAGTTCATTACGTGAAGTTTCATTGGAAAAGTTTGCAGGGTTTGAAAAATCTCGATCCGAAAGAAGTTGTGAAAGTTCAGGGTCAAGATTACAGCCATATGACCAATGACTTGGTCAGTCATATCAATAAGGGCGACTTCCCGAAGTGGGACTTGTACGTCCAAGTGTTGAATCCACAGGACCTGGCCAAGTTTGATTTCGATCCATTGGACGCGACCAAGATCTGGCCGGGTGTGGCTGAGCGTAAGGTCGGGCAAATGGTCTTGAACCGTAATCCGGCGAATGTCTTCCAGGAAACCGAGCAGGTGGCCATGGCGCCGGCCAATCTGGTGCCGGGCATCGAGCCTTCCGAGGACCGTTTGCTCCAGGGGCGGGTATTTTCCTACGCCGATACGCAAATGTACCGGATAGGCGCCAATGCCCTGCAGTTGCCGATCAACGCCCCCAAGGTGGCGGTGAACAACGGCAACCAGGACGGCGCGATGAACCCGGGCAGCACCAGCACCGGCGTGAATTACCAACCGAGCCGCCTGACGCCTCGCGAAGAACCGCAGGCGGCACGCTACAGCCAGGCTGCGCTGAGCGGCAGCACCCAGCAGGCGAAGATCCAGCGCGAGCAGAACTTCAAGCAGGCCGGTGATCTGTATCGTTCGTTCAGCAAGAAAGAGCGTGATGACTTGATCGAAAGCTTTGGTGGCTCGCTGGCGACCACCGATGACGAGAGCAAGCACATCATCCTGTCGTTCCTCTACAAGGCCGATCCTGAATACGGCACTGGCGTGGCCCGTGTTGCCAAAGGCGACCTGGCCCGGGTCAAGGCGCTGGCGGAAAAACTGAGCGACTGATCCATCTGTGGGAGCGAGCTTGCTCGCGATGCAGGCAACTCGGTCTGGCTGTGCACCGCAGTGTCTGCATCGCGAGCAAGCTCGCTCCCACAGTCTTTAGTCATGGGGAGACGTCATGATGCGCAGATTTCTTTTATCGATGCTTGCGACCTGGTCAGTGAGCATACTGGCCGATCAGCCAATACCCACTGAGCCGGCTGCGGTACAGGAAGAGTTGCAAAACTATTATTTCGACGCCGCGCGTCGGGGCGACGTGCTGATGCTCGATACGTTTATCGAGGCCGGTTACTCGCTGGATACCCGGGATGAGAAGGGCTACACCGCGCTGATTCTGGCGGCCTATCACGGCCACGGGCCGGCGGTGGAGCGGTTGCTGGCCGCGGGGGCCGATGCCTGCGCCCAGGACAAGCGCGGCAACACCGCACTGATGGGCGCCATTTTTAAAGGCGAAGTGCAGATTGCGCGTCGTTTATTGTCCACCGACTGCAGCCCGGACCAACGCAATGGCGCGGGGCAGACCGCCGCGATGTATGCCGGCCTGTTCAAGCGTGGCGAGTTGCTCGATGCCTTGAAGGCCAAGGGCGCCGACCTGGAGGCCAGGGATCCGTTGGGCAATACCGCGACGAATCTGGCCAACGGTGAAATCAGAATGCCGGCCCCGCAATAAAGCCCGACTGCTATCATCGCGGTTTTTACCCCGGAGTTGAGATGGCCAAGGCAAAGCGCATGTACGGCTGCACCGAGTGCGGCTCGACCTTCCCCAAGTGGGCCGGACAATGCAGTGAATGCGGAGCCTGGAACACCCTGACCGAAACCATGGTGGAAAGCGGCGGCGCGGCGGCTCCTACCGGGCGCACGGGCTGGGCCGGCCAACAGGCGCAGATCAAGACCCTGGCCGAAGTCAGCGTCGAAGAAATCCCGCGTTTCTCCACCGCGTCCGGTGAACTGGATCGGGTGCTGGGGGGCGGCTTGGTGGACGGCTCGGTGGTGCTGATCGGTGGCGATCCGGGCATCGGTAAATCCACCATCCTGTTGCAAACCTTGTGCAACCTCGCCACGCGCATGCCGGCGTTGTACGTCACGGGCGAAGAGTCCCAGCAACAGGTCGCCATGCGCGCCCGGCGCCTGGGCTTGCCCCAGGACCAGTTGCGGGTCATGACCGAGACCTGCATCGAAACCATCATCGCCACGGCGCGCCTGGAAAAGCCCAAGGTGATGGTCATCGACTCGATCCAGACCATTTTCACCGAACAACTGCAGTCGGCCCCGGGCGGCGTGTCCCAAGTGCGTGAAAGCGCGGCGTTGCTGGTGCGCTACGCCAAGCAGAGCGGCACGGCGATTTTCCTGGTGGGCCACGTCACCAAGGAAGGTGCATTGGCAGGACCGCGGGTGCTGGAGCACATGGTCGACACCGTGTTGTATTTCGAAGGCGAATCCGATGGGCGCCTGCGTTTGCTACGGGCGGTGAAGAATCGCTTTGGCGCGGTCAACGAACTGGGGGTGTTCGGCATGACCGACAGGGGCCTGAAAGAAGTCTCGAACCCGTCGGCGATCTTTCTGACACGTGCCCAGGAAGAAGTCCCCGGTAGCGTGGTCATGGCAACGTGGGAAGGGACCCGGCCGATGTTGGTCGAGGTGCAGGCGCTGGTGGACGACAGTCACTTGGCGAACCCACGACGGGTCACCCTGGGCCTGGATCAGAACCGGCTGGCCATGCTGCTGGCGGTGTTGCATCGACACGGTGGGATCCCGACACATGACCAGGACGTGTTCCTCAATGTCGTGGGCGGGGTCAAGGTGCTGGAGACCGCGTCCGACCTGGCATTGATGGCGGCGGTGATGTCCAGCCTGCGCAACCGGCCGCTGCCCCATGATCTGTTGGTGTTTGGTGAAGTCGGGTTGTCGGGGGAAGTGCGACCGGTGCCCAGCGGGCAGGAGCGGCTCAAGGAAGCCGCCAAGCACGGCTTCAAACGCGCCATCGTTCCCAAGGGGAACGCGCCGAAGGAAGCGCCGGCGGGGTTGCAGATCATTGCGGTGACACGCCTGGAACAGGCGTTGGATGCGTTGTTCGAATAATGTCGAGGCAGATGCAGGCCTCCGTGGCGAGGGAGCTTGCTCCCGCTGGGGTGCGCAGCAGCCCCTCAAATAGGCATCGCGGTGTGTCAGGTTGGTGGAGTCGCTGCTTTTGGGGCCGCTACGCGGCCCAGCGGGAGCAAGCTCCCTCGCCACAGGGGATCGTGCACACGGGGGCTGCGGCGGGGCTTTTCAAATATGGATCAAAGCCTTCAACTCCCGCTCCAACTCCTTAGGGTCGCCCAGGTTCAGCTCTATCAATCGGCGTAAATGTGCGATGGAAGCCAGGTCGATATGTTCGCAGACGAAGCCCAGGTGACCATGGTCATCATGGGCCAACCGAACTTCCATTTTGATCTCCGCGTCAGGGCTCAAATGGATATCGGCCATGAAGGGTTGTTCGGGATCGCCAAGCCAGGGTTCGGGTTTTGTGATCAGCATGCCCTTGAGGGACAAATCCAGTAACTTTACCGGCCAGATAAACGGCCCCTGGCTCAGCTCGGTCCTGGCACGGAATTCAACTCGTACGAAGCGGCGACGTTCGCTCATTACGCATTCCCTCTGGAGATTCACTGACTATAGACTGAACTGGGAGCGCATCGTCACCGTTCGGCAACAGACAGACGAATGTCGGGTATGGCCTTTGCCCAGGTTAGCGCTAAACTCCAGTGGCTATCTTTCTTGTCCACCCTGGCTGGAATATAAAAATGAAAAACAATAATAGCCTGCTACGCCATCTGCCCTGGCTACTGCTGGCCGTCATAGGCGCGAGCGCCCTGGGCGTCGTGGCCTTGCGTCGAGGCGAGGCGATCAACGCCCTCTGGATCGTCGTCGCCGCCGTGGCCATCTACCTGGTCGCCTACCGCTACTACAGCCTCTTCATCGCCAACAACGTGATGCAACTCGATGCGCGCCGGGCCACGCCCGCCGTGCTCAACAACGATGGCCTGGACTACGTCCCGACCAACAAACACATCCTTTTCGGCCACCACTTCGCGGCCATTGCCGGCGCGGGGCCGTTGGTCGGGCCGGTGCTGGCGGCGCAGATGGGCTACCTGCCCGGCACGCTCTGGCTGATCGCCGGCGTGGTGCTGGCCGGTGCGGTGCAGGATTTCATGGTCCTGTTCCTGTCCACCCGCCGCAACGGTCGCTCCCTGGGCGACATGGTGCGCGAGGAAATGGGCCGCATCCCCGGCACCATCGCGCTGTTCGGCTGCTTCCTGATCATGATCATCATCCTCGCGGTGCTGGCGCTGATCGTGGTCAAGGCCCTGGCCGAGAGCCCGTGGGGCATCTTCACGGTGATGGCGACCATCCCGATCGCGATGTTCATGGGCATCTACATGCGCTACATCCGCCCGGGCCGCATCGGCGAGATCTCGATCATCGGCGTGCTGTTGCTGCTGGGTTCGATCTGGCTGGGCGGGCAGATTGCCGCCGACCCGGTCTGGGCCAAGGCCTTCACCTTCACCGGGATCCAGATCACCTGGATGCTGATCGGCTATGGTTTTGTCGCGGCGGTGCTGCCGGTGTGGCTGATCCTGGCGCCACGGGACTACCTGTCCACGTTCCTCAAGATCGGCACCATCGTCGCCCTGGCGATCGGCATCCTGGTCACCATGCCCGAGCTGAAAATGCCGGCACTGACCCAGTTCACCGACGGCACCGGGCCGGTGTGGAAGGGCGGTCTGTTCCCGTTCCTGTTCATCACCATCGCCTGCGGCGCGGTCTCGGGCTTCCACGCGCTGATCTCCTCGGGCACCACGCCCAAGCTGCTGGATAACGAAACCAACGCCCGCTACATCGGTTACGGCGGCATGCTGATGGAGTCCTTCGTGGCGATCATGGCCATGGTGGCGGCTTCGGTGATCGAGCCGGGCGTGTACTTCGCCATGAACAGCCCGGCGGCGATCGTCGGTACTGATGTGGTGGCCGTGGCCCAGACTGTCAGCAGTTGGGGTTTCGCAATCACCCCCGACGCGCTGCAAGCGGTGGCCAAGGACATCGGCGAGACCACCATCCTGGCCCGTGCCGGCGGTGCGCCGACCCTGGCGGTCGGGATCGCGCAGATCCTCCACTCGGTGCTGCCGGGTGAGAACACCATGGCGTTCTGGTACCACTTCGCGATCCTGTTCGAAGCGCTGTTCATCCTCACCGCGGTGGACGCCGGCACCCGTGCCGGGCGGTTCATGCTGCAGGACTTGCTCGGCTCGTTCGTGCCGGCCCTCAAGCGCACCGAATCCTGGACCGCCAACCTGATCGCCACCGCCGGCTGCGTGGCGCTGTGGGGTTACTTGCTGTACCAGGGCGTGATCGATCCGCTGGGCGGCATCAACACCTTGTGGCCGCTGTTCGGCATTTCCAACCAGATGCTGGCCGGGATCGCCCTGATGCTCGCCACCGTGGTGCTGATCAAGATGAAGCGCCAGCGCTATGTCTGGGTTACGCTGCTGCCGGCGAGCTGGCTGCTGATCTGCACCACCACCGCGGGCCTGATCAAGCTGTTCGACGCCAACCCGGCGATCGGCTTCCTGGCCCTGGCGCGCAAATACAACGACGCCCTGGCCGCCGGCCAGATCCTGGCCCCGGCCAAGAGCATCGAGCAGATGCAGCACGTGGTGTTCAACGCCTACACCAACGCAACGCTGACGGTGTTGTTCCTGTTCGTGGTCTTCAGCATCCTGTTCTACGCGCTCAAGGTCGGCATCGCCGCCTGGGGCACGAAGGAACGCACGGACAAAGAAGCACCATTCCAGGCCCTGCCGGACGCTTGATAGAGGATTGCAACGATGTTCAATGACTTGAGTCGCCTGGGTAAGTACCTCGGTCAGGCCGCGCGCCTGATGGTCGGCATGCCCGACTACGACAACTACGTCGAGCACATGCAAACCAAGCACCCGGACAAGCCGATGATGGACTACGAGGCGTTCTTCCGGGAACGCCAGGAGGCCCGTTACGGCGACAAGGGTGGGCCCAAGTGCTGTTGATCCGCTGATTGCCAGTGGATGATGCAACCCTGTGGGAGCGAGCTTGCTCGCGAAGGCGTCAGGTCAGTCGCCGTTGATGTGGCTGACACACCGCTATCGCGAGCAAGCTCGCTCCCACAGTTGTTTTGGGTGGGTCCTCAGGATTTGCCTACACCACAGATCCCTTGTGGGGTGGTCTCAGGATCTGCATACACCACCGATCCCTTGTGGGAGCGAGCTTGCTCGCGATAGCGGCGTGTCAGTTGATGATAATGTCGACTGACCCAACGCCTTCGCGAGCAGGCTCGCTCCCACAAAACCGCTTCCCTTTCAGGCATCAAGGAGATTCAGTTTGTCCTCTCCCATCCCGGTCACCATCCTCAGCGGCTTCCTGGGCGCCGGCAAGACCACGCTGTTGCGCCATCTGCTCAAGGCCGAACACGGCCTGAAAATCGCCGTGATCGAGAACGAATTCAGCGATGCCGGTATCGACACCCAACTGCTGGGCGACGAGCCGGTGCAAGTCATGACCCTGGCCAACGGGTGCGTGTGCTGCACCATTCACACCGACCTGACAAAGGCCCTGTACCTGTTGCTCGAGCGGCTGGACAGCGGCGAAATCGCTTTCGATCGCCTGGTGATCGAATGCACCGGATTGGCCGACCCGGCCCCGGTGGCGCAAACTTTTTTCATCGACGAGGACCTGCGCGAGCGTTATATCCTCGACGGCATCCTGACGCTGGTGGATGCCGCTCACGCCGACATCCACCTGGCCCAGGCCATCGCCCAGGCCCAGGTCGGGTTTGCCGATCGCCTGCTGCTGAGCAAGACCGACCTGGTGGACGCCGCCCAAGTCCAGGCCCTTGGCGAACGCCTGGCACGCATCAATCGGCGGGCGCCGATCCGGGTGGTCGAGCACGGCCAGATCGACTTGGCCGAATTGCTCGACATTCGCGGCTTCAACCTCAATGCGGACCTGGGCGCAGGGTTCAGCCTGCGACCGGTGGGCAAGGCCACCCCGGGCGATCGCATCAGCAGCCTGGTGTTGCGCACCGACAAGGCGCTGGATATCGACAAGCTCAGCGAGTTCATGAACCAATTGCTGGAAGATCACGGCAAGCAACTGCTGCGCTACAAAGGCGTGCTGAACATCGCGGGTGAACCCCGTCGACTGGTGTTCCAAGGCGTGCTCAAGTTGTACGGTTTCGATTGGGACACCGAATGGGCACCCGACGAAGCCCGGGAAAGCGTGATCGTGTTCATCGCCGACGAACTGCCTGAAGAGAAGATCCGCGCCGGATTCGAAGCCGCGCTACTTTGACTGTGCCTGCGTTCGTCAAAACGTCTGCTTGAAGCGCTTTTCGTGGCGAGGGAGCTTGCTCCCGCTCGGTTGCGCAGCAACCGCCAAAAAGCGAGGGCGGCTACGCCCCCCAGCGGGAGCAAGCTCCCTCGCCACAACAGCTATTTGACTAGCAGTTTTTGCTCCAGATGGTCCAGGTGCTCGTCCATCAGCCGCACGGCTTCGTTGACGTTGCGTCCTTCCACGGCGTCGACGATCGCCAAGTGTTCCTGCCAGGCGCAATGGCGGCGCGACTTGACCTCGTGTCGCGCCAGGGCCAACGAGGTCAACGGCACCAGGCTGCCGAGAAATTGTAACAATGGCGC
The DNA here is from genome assembly GCF_051132015.1 of Pseudomonas sp. Z1-12. Lineage (NCBI taxonomy): Bacteria > Pseudomonadati > Pseudomonadota > Gammaproteobacteria > Pseudomonadales > Pseudomonadaceae > Pseudomonas > Pseudomonas sp. Z1-12. The sequence continues at coordinate 5,838,449 of NZ_CP071647.1, read as the reverse complement.
GTTACCGGCCATGGCGGCCAGTTGCAGGTGAAACTCGCCGGACAGGCGTATCGCCGGGCCACGCTCGCCGCGGTCCAGGCAGTGTTGTTCCTGCTCTACCAGATCCCGAAGCCGTCGTAGATCCTGCGGTCGTGGTGCCCGGCAGGCCAGGCGCACCAGCGTCTGCTCGGCCAGGCGGCGAGCGTGGAGGATCTGCCGGGTCTGCTCCAGATCTGGCGCGGCGACTTGGGGTCGATGGTTGGGTCGCAGTATCACCACTTGCTGGTGGGACAGGCGCGCCAGGACGCGGCGAATGATGCTGCGGCTGACGCCGAACACATCTCCCAGGCTTTCCTCGGTGAAGCGGCTGGCCGGGGCAATGCGTTGTTCGAGGATGGCGTCGAAGATCCGCGGGTAGATATCGTCCACCGACGGTTTGCCGATCCGGCCGGGCAGGGGCAGGGCGGCAAGTACGTTGTGGTTATGTTGATGGGAAACGAGAGTGTTCATGGCGGTCTCCGCAGGCCCAGGCTCAAGTGCCGAGGCTGTCGTCCGGAATATTCAATTCGATGCCCATGCGCTGGCCTTCCCGGAGAATGTGCCGACGCATTTCGGCGCTGGCCTGGGCGCTGTTCTTGCCACGGATGGCACGGACCACGGCTTCGTTTTCTTCCAGGCGTTCGGCCAGGTGTTCGGGCGAGTTGCGCAACACATCGGCGCTTTGCTTGAGGGCGTTGCTGGTCTGCTGGACCACGTTCTGGAAGATCGGATTGGACGTCAGGGCAAACAGTTCTTCATGGAAAGCGATGTAGGCGTTGGCACAGGCGTCGCTGTCATTGGCTTCCAGGGCTTCGCGCATGTCCATGAGGGTCAGCCGCAACTGGCCGACTTCCTTGCTGCTGATGGACTGGGCCACGAGGCCGACGATGAAGGGCTCCAGGGTGTAGCGCAGTTGCAGCAGGTCTTCCAGGCTCGCGCCGGCCATGGCGCTGCCTTCACTGACGGTATCGTTGAGATTGGCCTCCAATACCACGACGCCTTTGCCGGGCATCGAACGCACCAGGCCCAGCGTCTCCAGGACGATCACCGCTTCACGCAGGCTGGGCCGGCTGATGCCCAGTTGCTCGGCCAGTTCGCGCTGGCCGGGCAGCATGTCCCCCGAGCGCCACTGGCCCCGGGCGAGGGCGGCGCGGAGTTTCTCCACCACGGAATTGACGACGGTCGATGAGCTGATCACATGTGACTCCTTGGAAATCAATCAGGCAATGCCGGCTCGCGGGCCGGCATCGCCGTCTTTCAGAATTGCTGGTGATGGGCACTGCCCACCGGTTTTCTGGGTTGAAAGGTATAGCCTTGTTGGCCGGACAGCACCTTGCGCGCGCGAGGAACATCGATGTCTTTCTCCCAGCGGGCAATCGCCACGGTGGCCACGCAGTTGCCAATCAGGTTGGTCAGGGCCCGGCCAATGCCCATGAACCAGTCCACGGCCAACACCAGCACCAGGCCCACCACCGGGATCGCCGGGATCGCGGTCAGCGTCGCCGCCAGGATTACCAATGCCGAGCCGGGAATTCCATGGGCGCCCTTGGAAGTGATCAGCGACACCAGCAGGATGGTCAACAGGTCGCTCAGGGCCAGGGGTGTACCGGTGGCGTTGGCAATGAAGACAATCGCCAGGGTCAGGTAAATCGAAAAGCCATCCAGGTTGAACGAGTAACCGGTTGGAATCACCAAGCCCACGGTGGAGCTGCCGATCCCCAGGTGTTCGAGCTTGCGCATGATCTGTGGCAGCACGGCATCGGACGAAGCGGTACCGAGGACGATCAGCAGCTCTTCGCGCAGGTATTTGAGAAACGGCAGCATCGGCAGGCCCGATGCGCGCATCACCAGACCGAGGATCACGGCGACAAACGCGATGCAGGTCAGGTAGAACAGGCCGACGAGGCTACCCAGGTGCTGCAGCGAGTCCAGGCCATATTTGCTGGTGGTGAAGGCAATGGCGCCAAACACGCCGATAGGGGCCAGGCGCACGATCATGCCCATGATGCGGAAAATCACGTGGCTGAGTTCGTTGATCAGCCGTGAAATACCGGAAGCGGCGTCACCCACGAGGTTCAATGCACTGCCGAACAGCACGGCGAACAGCAGCACCTGCAGGATATTGTTTTCCGCGAACGCTCCGATCACTGAGGTCGGGATCAGGTTCATCAGGAACTGCGTAGTAGTGACCAGGTGCTGGCCGCGCTGGGCGATATCGTTCACGTCCGTGCTGGAGAGCTGCTCCAGATGGATGTTTGCGCCGCTGCCAATGCCGGTGCTGAAGGCAAGGACCAGGCCGATGACCAGGGCGATGGTGGTAAGGACTTCGAAGTAGATGACCGACTTGAGGCCGATGCGCCCGACCTTCTTGAGATCACCGGCGCCGGAGATGCCGCTGACCACCACGCAGAACACGATCAGGCCGATGAGCATCTTGATCAGCTTGATAAAGCCGTCGCCGAGGGGTTTGAGCTGTGCAGAGTATTCGGGAAGGGTAAGCCCGCAGACGATGCCGAGCACCAATCCGAGGACAACTTGAAGGAAGATCGACCGCGAGCACCATTTGAGCATGGGAGGGATTCCTGGTTCGGTGTCCTTGTTCGCCAGAGGGGCTGGCGTCGGGACTTCATTATTGTGGTCTTACCGGTTTGTCCAGTGCAGGCGCAGTCTAGGCGCTGTTTTCGCGGGTATGCAAGCCCGGCTACAGTGATTTGGCTTGACCGGTCTTACCAGTTGCGGTGAAAGCCCTGTGCTTGAGCCTCTCCCAGGTTGGAAAAAATTTTGCCCCCAAGGCCTAAGCGAATAACGAGGACATGACACAAACCTGTGGCGAGGGAGCTTGCTCCCGCTCGGTTGCGCAGCGACCGCAAAATGTTGGGGCTGCTGCGCCCGAAGCGTCGGACCGGCCCAGCGGGAGCAAGCTCCCTCGCCACAGGGGGTAGATGGTTATCCCAGCCTCACCGGTGTTCTACCGGTATTCGCCTCAGAGGATGCTAAGAATGAACGCCAATAAAAAAGGCCCGCATCTTTCGATGCGGGCCTTTTTGGCTACGCGTTAGCGAGCTAATTAAGCGCCGTATACCGGCAGCTTCTTGCAGATGGCCTTGACCTTCTCACGCACGGCGTCGATGACCGCTTCGTTGTTCAGGTCCGCCAGGATGTCGCAGATCCAGCCGGCCAGTTCCTTGCACTCGGCTTCCTTGAAGCCGCGAGTGGTCACGGCCGGGGTACCGAAGCGCAGACCCGAAGTGACGAACGGCGAGCGTGGGTCGTTGGGCACCGAGTTCTTGTTGACGGTGATGAACGCCTTGCCCAGCGCCGCGTCGGCGTCTTTGCCGGAGATTTCCTGCTTGATCAGCGAAAGCAGGAACAAGTGGTTTTCAGTACCGCCGGACACCACGTCGAAGCCGCGCTCGATGAACACGCCGGCCATGGCCTTGGCATTCTTCACCACTTGTTGCTGGTAAGCCTTGAACTCAGGTTGCAGGGCTTCCTTGAAGCAGATCGCCTTGGCGGCGATCACGTGCTCCAGCGGGCCACCCTGGGCGCCCGGGAAGACGGCGGAGTTCAGCTTCTTCTCGATGTCGGCGTTGGCGCGCGCCAGGATCAGGCCACCACGCGGACCGCGCAGGGTCTTGTGGGTGGTGGTGGTGACCACGTCGGCGAACGGCACCGGGTTCGGGTAGACGCCTGCGGCGACCAGGCCGGCAACGTGGGCCATGTCGACGAACAGGTAGGCACCGACCTTGTCGGCGATCTCGCGGAAACGCGGGAAGTCGAGGACCTGGGAGTAGGCGGAGAAACCGGCCACGATCATTTTCGGCTTGTGCTCGAGGGCCAGGCGCTCGACTTCGTCGTAGTCGATCAGGCCGTTGCCGTCGATGCCGTACTGGACGGCGTTGTACAGCTTGCCGGAGGAGGAAACGCTGGCGCCGTGGGTCAGGTGACCGCCGTGGGCCAGGCTCATGCCCAGGATGGTGTCGCCGGCCGACAGCAGCGCCAGGTACACGGCAGCGTTGGCTTGGGAGCCTGCGTGTGGCTGGACGTTGGCGTAATCGGCGCCGAACAGTTGCTTGGCGCGGTCAATGGCCAGTTGCTCGACCACGTCGACGTACTCGCAACCACCGTAGTAGCGCTTACCTGGGTAGCCTTCGGCGTACTTGTTGGTCAGTACCGAGCCTTGAGCTTCCATCACCGCGGGGCTGGTGTAGTTTTCCGAAGCGATCAGCTCGATGTGCTCTTCCTGGCGCTGAGCTTCTTGCTCCATGGCGGCAAAGAGATCGGCGTCGTACTTGGCAATAGTCAAATCACGGCTGAACATGGCGGTCCTCAAGGATCGGGGCAGAAAAGGGGGGCATTCTACCTCAACCGGTTTTGGAAGGCATATGAAAGGGCGTCATGTCTTGGACGAATGGGTTTCATGGACAATTGTGTGTCGTCCAGGCTGGCGCCATCGCGAGCAAGCTCGCTCCCACATTGGACCTGCGTACACATAACCTGTGGGAGCGAGCTTGCTCGCGATGAGGCCGCTACAGGCGCTGAAGGGCCTCAGTCGAGCATGAACAACGCATCATTGCTGAACTGCGCTTCGAACCGATTGGCCGGCATCGGCCGACCGAACAGGTAGCCCTGGACTTCGTCGCAGCCGTGTTCACGCAGGAAGTCCAATTGCTCGTGGGTCTCGACGCCCTCGGCGATCACCGCCAGGTTGAGGCTGTGGGCCATGGCAATGATTGCCCGGGCGATCTGCGCATCCTGCTCGCCGGAGGGCAGGCCGTCGACGAAGGTGCGGTCGATCTTCAGCACGTCGATGGGGAATTGCTTGAGGTAGTTGAGCGACGAATAACCGGTGCCGAAATCATCGACGGCAATGCTCAGGCCCAGGTTCTTCAACCCGGCGAGGATCTGCATCGCCTCGCTGACTTCGCGCATCAGGATACTTTCCGTCAGTTCCAGCTCCAGGCAGGCCGGCGGCAGGCCAGTGCTGCGCAGGATATTGGCGATGCGCGTGCCCAACTGGCCGTCGGAGAACTGCCGGGCGGAAATGTTGACCGAGACTTTCGGCACCCGGACCTTGGCCTGGTGCCAGGTCCTGAGCTGCCGGCAGGCTTCGGTGATGACCCAGTCGCCGACATCCACCACCAGCCCGAGTTCTTCGAGCACCGGGATGAAATCCCCCGGCGGCACCAACCCGCGTCGCGGATGGCGCCAGCGCAGCAGGGCCTCGGCGCCGGTCAGGCGTTTGCCATCGCCGCTGAACTGCGGCTGGTAATACAGCACGAACTCGTTCTGCTCCAGGGCATGGCGCAGGTCACTTTCCAGTTCCAGGCGCTCCAGGGCGCTGGCGTTCATGTCGGCCTGGTAGAACTGGAAGTTGTTCTTGCCGCGTTCCTTGGCGTGATACATGGCCGTGTCGGCGTTCTTCATCAACTGGCTCAGCTCGTTGCCGTCCTGGGGGCTCAGGGCGATGCCGATACTGGCGGTGACGAAGAACTCGCGGCCTTCGAGCACGAAGGGGCGGACCAGACTGGCGAGGATCTGCTCGGCCACGTTGATGGCCCGGTTCAGCGCCATTTCGCGGCTGGCGCGCGGTTGCAGCAGCAGGGTGAACTCGTCGCCGCCCATGCGCGCCACGGTGTCGTCGTCGGCGACGCAGCCGAGCAGGCGCGTGGCCATCTCCTTGAGCATCCGGTCGCCGGCGGCATGGCCGAGGGAGTCGTTGATCGGCTTGAACCGGTCCAGGTCGAGGAACATCAGCACGACCCAGGTCTTCTGCCGTTCGGCCGATTGCAATGCGGTGTGCAGGCGATCCTGGAACAGCGTGCGGTTGGGCAGGTGGGTCAGGGCGTCGTAATAGGCTAGGCGATGAATGCGCTGCTCGCTGGCCTTGCGTTCGCTGATGTCGCTGAAGAAACACACATAGCTGGCCAGGTCGCCTTCGTCATCCAGCACCGCGGTGATGCCGACCCAGGCCGGGTAGTGTTCGCCATTGCGGCGCTTGAGCCAGACTTCGCCTTCCCAGGTACTGTGCTGTTGCAGTTGCTTGAGCACGTAGCGCAGGTGGGCTTCCTGCTGGTCGTCCACGGTCAGCATGTTGGGCAATTGATCCAGCACTTGCGACACGGCATAACCGCTGACGCGACTGAAGGCTTCGTTGGCCTGGACGATGTAGCCGGCCGGGTCGGTGATCAGGATCGCCGAGGTCGAGTGCTCGAAGACCGTGGCGGCCATGCGCAGGTCTTTTTCGGCGCGACGTTGCTGGCTGATGTCGCGGCCCACACCCAGGACGCCTTCGAACGCGCCATGTTCATCCCACACCAGCACCAACCGCAGCTCGATGGGGATCTTGCGCCCGTCGGCACGCAGGCAGTCGAACAGGAACAACTGGGTCTGCATCTGGTTGCGCAGCTCGGCCAGTTGTGCGGGCTTGTCGAGGGCCTTGCTGACCCGGTCCATCAGGCTGTAGATGCCGGTCAGTTGTTGCGGGTTGGCGATGATCGATTGCCAGCCGTTCTGGAAAATCCAATCGGCGGTGTAGCCCAGCACCGCTTGCACCGACGGGCTGACATAGTTGAGCGAAAGCTTGTTGTCGGTGGAGAAAATCACGTCGCTGATGCTTTCGGCGAGCATCCGGTAGCGTTGCTCGCTGTCGCGCAGCGATTCGCTGGCCTCGATCTGCTCGGTGACGTCCTTGGCCACGCCGATGATTCGCGTCACCTGGTTATGCCGGTCGCGGGCCAGGGCCTGTTCGCGGATGTCGAAACAGCGCCACTTGCCATTGCGATGACGAAAGCGCAACTGGCATTGCAGCAACTGCGTGTAGCCGCCCCGCCGTTGTTCCTGGCGCAGGTTGTGGTAGTGATCGGCATCGTCGCTGTGCAGCAGGATTTCCCAGAAGTACTCGCCCATCTGGTGCAGTTCGGTGCGGTCGTATCCCAGGGTCTGGCCCAGGTGATGGTTGCTGAAGATCATCCGCTGGCTGATGACGTCCTGCACATAGAGATGGTCCGGCACGGTGCGCACCACGTCGGACCAGAACCCCTCGCGTTCGAGCAGCGACAGCTCGATCAGCTTGCGGCTGGTGATGTCGCTGATGCTCAGGATGACCGCGTTATAGTCGTGCTGTTTTTCCGGCAGGCGCAGCACCAGCCACAGGTGCTGGTCGCGACCATGGGCGTCCTGGAGCTTGATTTCCAGTTCCAGTTGCTTGTGTTGATCGAGCAGCGCTTCGAGCAGCTTCGAGCCGACGGGGTTGTTGTCCTGCGCACCCTTGCCGACCAGCAACTGCCAAGCCCGGTCGCAGGAATCGACGTTGAGCAGTTTCAACGCCATCTGGTTGACTTCGGTGACGTGAACTTCCTGGCGCAGCTGTTCGAGTTGGTGAGTGGTTTGCAGCCAGGCGCGCAATTGATCGCCAGTGTGCAGGCCGGCTCGCTCAAAAAAGGCCTTGAGCCCCGACAGGTCAAGTACGCACAGGGCTACGCCGGTGCCTTCGAAAATATCCTGGTAACGTCGCCGTCCCTCGTGCAACTGCCGTTGGCGCCGACGCATGTTCAACAGCGCGATCACCGGCAACAACGAAAACGCCAGGCCCAGCAGGCATTTGCCGATGAAGGCCGGCAACAGTTGTTCAATCACCTGGCGACGGTCGAACAGGCCCCGCAGCTGCCAGTCGCTGCTGCTCAGGGGCACGGTCAGTACGGTGCTTTTCAGGTCGTCCGGCGACAGATGGGTCGGGCTGCTCGAAGGCAGGCTCTCGTCGCGGCTGATGATTTGCTGGTTGAGACGGTTCTCCACCAGCCATAGCGGGCGCAGCCCCACATCGGCCTGCTTGGTGAGGGTGGCGAAAAAGTTCGGGGTCAAGCGCAGGGCCCAATAGCCACGGCCGCTACCGCTGGCCTGGTGCAACAATAGATGCACCACGGAGCCATCTTCGGCATTGCTGAAATAATGGGCCTGGGCCCGGCTGCGTCGCACCAGTTCGCTCAGGTAGTCGGCATCGTGGCTGTTGGCATCACTGTCACTGAGCACCCGGCCGGAAGGGCTCAGCAATGCCAAGCTGCGCAGCTCGGGGAGCGACTGCTGGAGTTTGTGAACCAGGGCCTGCTGCTCGTCGATACTTTGTGGTTGTTCGACGATCGGTAGCAGATTGAGGGCGATTTGCGCGTTCAAGGCCATGTTCAGGCTGACCTGCGCGGCGAGATCGGCGGTGTAGTCGATGGTGTACTGGCGCTGTTGCTGCTGGGTTTCGCGCAGTTGGTCGAGCAGTTGCCAGAACAGCAAGCCGAGCAACAGCAGCACCAGCGTGGCCAGCGCACCCTTCAATGTCCCGCGCAGGGGCGAGCCGGGCACGACAGCGGGTGCGCGAGGGGACAGGGGCGGATTGACGTTGGACAAGCTGTAATCCTGCGTTTTGCTGGACTGGCGCGACGTGCACTATAAGCCGGACGCCCGAAGGGCGGCTAGCATGCCTTGACTTGTGGCAAAGTGCCAGCCCTGGGCGGCTGGACCTTGACCGACGGTTGAGGTAGCTTTGCCGGTCAAACAAGAGCGGTCCAGCTCCAGATTCCCAGGCTCTATTCGCCCGCAGGCATTGATGATCGTCAAGAGCCAGCGCCGCGCATGGCCTGGCTCGTTCTTTTCACCTGTCACTGACGCTAGGTTCACCATGGCTCAATACGTCTTCACCATGCATCGGCTGAGCAAAGTTGTTCCGCCGAAGCGGGAAATCCTGAAAAACATTTCTCTGTCCTTCTTCCCTGGCGCCAAGATCGGCGTGCTGGGCCTCAACGGTTCGGGTAAGTCCACGCTGTTGAAAATCATGGCCGGCGTCGATAACGAATTCGACGGCGAAGCCCGTCCGATGCCGGACCTGAACATCGGCTACTTGCCGCAAGAGCCACAGCTGGACCCAACCAAGACCGTGCGTGAAGTGGTCGAGGAAGCGGTCAGCGTGATCAAGGACGCCCAAGCGCGTCTCGACGAGGTCTACGCCGCCTACGCCGACCCGGATGCCGATTTCGACAAGCTGGCCGCCGAACAGGCCAAGCTCGAAGCGATCCTGCAGGCCAGCGACGGCCACAACCTCGAACGCCAGCTGGAAGTCGCCGCCGATGCGCTGCGCCTGCCGGCGTGGGACGCGAAGGTCGAACACCTCTCCGGCGGTGAGAAGCGCCGCGTGGCCCTGTGCCGCCTGCTGCTGTCGGCACCGGACATGCTGCTGCTCGACGAACCGACCAACCACCTGGACGCCGATTCCGTCGCCTGGCTCGAACATTTCCTGCACGACTTCCCAGGCACCGTGGTGGCGATCACGCACGACCGGTACTTCCTGGACAACGTCGCCGGCTGGATTCTCGAACTCGACCGCGGCGCGGGCATTCCGTACGAGGGCAACTACTCGGGTTGGCTGGAAGCCAAGTCCGATCGTCTGGCCCAGGAATCCAAGCAGCAGTCGGCCCATGAAAAAGCCATGAAGGAAGAACTGGAGTGGGTGCGCAAAGGCGCCAAGGCCCGCCAGTCCAAATCCAAGGCACGTCTGCAACGCTTCGAGGAAATGCAGTCCCAGGAATTCCAGAAGCGCAGCGAAACCAACGAGATCTACATTCCGGCCGGTCCGCGCCTGGGTGACAAGGTCATCGAGTTCAAGAACGTCAGCAAGGGCTACGGCGACCGCGTGCTGATCGACAACCTGTCGTTCTCCATGCCCAAAGGCGCCATCGTCGGTGTGATCGGTGGTAACGGCGCGGGTAAATCCACGCTGTTCCGCATGTTGATGGGCAAGGAAACCCCGGATTCGGGCAGCATCGAGATCGGCGAAACCGTGCAACTGGCCTGCGTTGACCAGAGCCGCGAAGACCTGGACGGCAGCAAGACCGTGTTCCAGCAGATCTCCGACGGTTCCGACCAGATCCGCATCGGCAATTATGAAATCCCGTCGCGCACTTACGTGGGCCGCTTCAACTTCAAGGGCGGCGACCAGCAGAAGTTCGTCAAGGACCTGTCCGGTGGTGAGCGCGGTCGCTTGCACCTGGCGTTGACCCTGAAGGAGGGCGGCAACGTCCTGCTGCTCGACGAACCGTCCAACGACCTCGACGTCGAAACCCTGCGTTCCCTGGAAGAAGCCTTGCTGGACTTCCCGGGCGCCGCCATTGTGATCTCCCACGATCGGTGGTTCCTCGACCGCGTGGCGACCCACATCCTGGCGTACGAAGACGACTCGCAAGCGGTGTTCTTCGAAGGTAACTACACCGAGTACGAGGCCGACCGCAAGAAACGCCTCGGCGAAGCCGCTGCCCAGCCCCATCGCGTACGGCACAAGAAATTGGCCTGATTCGGTCGGTTGCATAAAAAAACGGAGCCTTCGGGCTCCGTTTTTCATGGGCGCAATACGGCCTTCACCACAGATCAGAAATGTGGGAGCGAGCTTGCTCGCGATGGCGTCGGATCAGGGACATTGAGGTTGACTGAGCCACCGCTATCGCGAGCAAACTCGCCCCCACAGGCATTGTCAGCTTGCTTTAAGCGGGCACAGCGAAATCGAGCGACAGTATGTTGGGGATTGTCGGATCGATCTCGTACAGCAAGGCATAACCTGCGCCGGTAATCCCCGTCAGCAGGCTGACGTCGGGAACCCGATCGCTGTCGAGAAAGGGGCCTTCGAAAAACTGCCGGGTGACTTCCTTGAGCGCTTTTCTGACTCTGCCGATCCCCTCGGGATTATCTGAATGCCGATACAAGTCATACAGGCAGATCAGATTGCCGAAATCGCCATGGCAAAGGTTGTAGCCGTCGCCAAACCCGTGTTGCCAGAGATTGTTCTCGCACCGCTTTATATCGTCGAGCACTGTCTGTCGGGTCGCTTCATCCAGGGCGTCCCCCATCGACGCCATGAACTGTCGCCTGGCGATGAGGATGCCTCCATCGCCGTGGCACCACTTGGACGCATGGTCCAGGGGCCCGAGGTTTCGAAGATCCAGCCAGAAACCGTCCCGACTCAAGCGGTTTTCACCTTCCAGCACCTGGATGGCCAAGGGCACCAGCGTTACGTCGCCCGTCACATCATAGGCCTTGCACAATGCGTGGATGACACCCGAGAGTCCGTGGGACAGGCCCGTCAAAATGACGGAGCGATCATCCCGCCGCAGAAGCTGGCCGTCTTCAATCAGGATTTGATCCTTGATGTAGTCGACCATGCGTTGGATGGCCGGCAGCACATCCTCTTGCGCAGAAAGCGCATGGATATTGGCCAGCAGCGTCACAGCGCCACAACAGCCTCCCAGAAAGTCGAAATCATAGTCTTCAGGATGCACTTCAATCAGTTGGCTCAGCAGGCCAGCAATCTTCTCATCATGCCGGGCGTCTCCAGTGACTTGGCGACGATTGATGAGCAAATAGAGGTAAGCCCCCAGCCCGTGATATGCGCTGAGCGTCAAATCGGTTTTGAAAAAACCGAAGCGCTGTTCGAGTGAGTACAGGACCTGATCCATGCGCGACAGAAAGTGCGGCTTGCCGCTCACCTTGAACAGGCTCAGGTAAAACAGGCCAATCCCGGCGATACCGGAGTACAGGCCGTGATCCATTGGCGACGGGTATTTTCTTTGCGTCGTGGAGTGCGTATGGAAAGACAGCCAGCTTATATCCTGTGCTGCGCCCACTATCGCCAGTTCTTCAAGACGGGCGCTGATGCTCTGAACCGCGTCGAGGGCCTTCTTTTCAAGGTTCGCCAGCGTCTGCTTGATACCCGATGGCGGATGCCCATTCGATTCTGGAAACAAGCAGATTTCGAGCAAGGTGCGTTGCAAGGCCCAGTCCTTGCGGGACAGGTTGGCTATTTTTTGTAGGCAACTTTTTAGCGGTGGCTCCAGGGGCGTCATGTCGATGGTTTCACCTTGCGCGCTCGTAAAATAGCTGGCGTTCAGCGGCATGGTAAAGCACGGAATGCTGGACCTTTGCAGATCAGCTATTTCATAGCGGGGAATGCCCTTTTCCCGGTAAGGTTCTTTCAAGTCCTTCCACAAGGTCGCAAGCAGAAGTTCTCTGTCGAGCATGTTTTGTGTAAAGCGTGGGTGACGGATCAGCCCAATAAAATCAGCGTAGCGCTGAGAGTTCTTCAGCAGTACCCGGGTCGACAGTTCACCTGCTGATTGTTCAAGCATCTGCATGACCGCGCGCCGATGAACCATGAGTTCGCCATAGGCATAGTCAAAGCCTTGGAGAAGCTCTGCTTTATACGCTTCAGGTCCCTTGCGCTCACCTTGCCAAAGCGGCAAATGTTTTTGCATCAGGTGGTGTTCGAACTCAACTTTACGCAAATGGTAAAAGCCACCCTCAAAAACCAGGGAAGGGCGCGTCGAGATGAATAGCGCTTGTCGGGTCAGGCCGCTTTGATCGTTATCGGGTTGTTGTGAAAAAGGTACGAAGCCACTGGAACATATTGACTGCTGGACCCATTTAAAACTATTGGACAGTGCACAGCCGGCGGGCAGGTCTGTGAGCAGGTCGCTGGTGGAGGCGGTGAACAAGCACTCGAGGTCAATCATGACCGGACTGTTTGCGCAGACGATAATATTTTCGTAGTGAAAGTCGATTCCGTTCAGCGCATGAATGACGGCCATTTGTGCCCCCATTTTTTGATAGAACAGTCCAACGTCTGCTTCGCTGTCACAAGGTAGGTTGTCGACTTTTTCTACCCAGCTATGTCGCTCGCGGCTGAGAATCCTTGGGGTGTGGATAGAAAAACAGTCCGCGCCTGTCCATTCACGCAATTGTCCAAGAAGACGATAGAAGAAAAGCGCTTCCCGGCTTGCTCTTGGCTTGTAAACCAATGAGGTGGTGCTGATTTTGACTTGGCAGACCGTTTCGCCGCGACCGTGGGGGTCACCCAGGCCGAGCTCGATAGCCTCGATTTTCCGACATGAGATCGAAAACTCCCTCTCCAGCGCTTGAGCATCGTCGGCGAAGTGTTGAATGACTGCATAAAGGTAATGAATGGTGTCGTCCAGCAGATCAAGCAGCAGTACGGCCAGCACTGGGTAGGATTCAAAAAAAACCAGCAACGGCGACGTGCGCAGATGCGCATTGAATCCGTTCAAGTCAATGTCATCGCCGTCCGCAATCTGCGTGTTCAAATAATGCACCAGGCTTTGTTCTGCCGTGCGCCCCACGCGGGTCAGGACATAGCGTTCAAGGCTTGCAAAAAAGGCGGGTTCATCAATGTACGTTGACGCATTGAAATAACGCTCATCGGCCTTGAATGTGTCGACGAAATAAAGATAAAAACGATAGCTGAACCAGTAAAAATTATCCTTGCCGTCCGAGCTTTCTTTCGTTTCGACATGAAGGCTGTCGAGGTGAGTGAGCTTTTCCTTCAAGGCGCTCAACATGCTTTCGCCATCGGTGGGCAAGCCCTGCGGGCTGATGGGTTCCCTGATATACGAGACCAGTTGTTCCTTGTTCAACCCAAAGTGATTCAGCAAGGTTTGGTCATCTGCATGCAGGCGGTTCAGGTTGTTTTCAAAAAGAGCGATGGCACCCTCGGAAGAACCTCTGTACTTCCCTCGTTGATCCAACTTCAAAGCGTTAACAAGCATGCCGTGGCTCCTGGCATGGATAGAGCAGGCAATGCCTGCTCTATGTTTATAGGTATTGCCTGTTGAGAGGGTCAGTTAGCCGGGCTTAACACCCGAGTGTCGAACATCCAATGTTGGTGCACGTGCCAAAGGTATTGCACTCCATCGTGGTTGCCAGCATTCCTCCGAGGTTGTTCGCGGGCGCTTGATAAGCGTCGAATTCGCTATAGAAATCGCCGGACATGTTCAGGATTTGTTCGCTCATGATGTTTTCCTCATCAGTTATCAACATCACATACAGTCAATGGCGTGCGAGTAAACGCATCCGAGCTGTAGGAGGTTGATGGAGTTGTTTTATAGGGGATTAGGACTTATCAAAGACCTGTTGTGCAGATCCATTCTGGCATGGCCAGTATGTGTTAGCTCATTAGTGTCTTTCCTTTGTTGTTGTAATGCGCGCCGATTGGGGCGCGGGAAAAACAGTAGCATGGTGCCGATTTAACGCAAACTTGTTGTTATGACTCCATGTTGCGGTTACATGTGGCTACGGTAAGTAACAAGTTGTTGTGGTGTTTTGATGTTGGGGTTTTTAATTGTGCTCAAAGAGGCCGGCAACATCACTGGAAATCTATCGCCACGATCTCGATGGCGAGATCTCCCAAGGGTCGCGTCCATGTGACTTCATCCCCAACTTTCGCCCCCAACAACGCCCGCCCCAGCGGCGAGCCCCAGTTGATCAATCCACTGGCCGCATCGGCCTGGTCTTCACCCACTAACTGCACTCGCTGCTGTTGATCGTGTTCATCGACAAAGGTCACCCAGTGCCCGATTCGCACCTGATCGGACGACGTCGGCGCAACGACCTGGGCGCTTAGCAGACGCTGTTTAAAGTAGCGCAGATCCCGTTCAAGGTCGGCGATCCGTTGTTTGTCCGCCAGATCCCCTAGGGTCACCTGCTGGCCGTGCAAGGCCTGCAATTCGGCGACCCGGGCTTGAAGCTGGGCTAGCCCGGTGGGCGTGACGTAATTGGGTTGCGCGCTGACCTGGCGTTCGACCGGCTGGTCGGCCTGGGCAGCGGCGTTGTCTTCGTTGACGAAAGCGCGGCTCATGAAACCTCCTCTTGTTGGAGTTTGGGCCATGGTCGCAGGGTTTTGGTTTCGACGGATGTCTGTACGCGACTTACTGCGAGCGATAAGCCCGGGCGGCGTCCTGGTCCTTCTGTTGCTGCCAGGCCCGTTCGCGTTCGTCCCAATGGCGCTCGCGGTAGGCGTTACGCTCTTCACTCTCACGCATCGCCTGGCATTGGCGGAAGCCGTCGCTCCAACCTTCGGCGTAGCGTGCATCCTTCAGGTAACGCGGCACGTCTTTCCTGAATTGGCCAGTGATCACCCCGGCCGCTTGCCGGCCACTGCTGCAGCCATCGTCGTAGCCGTCGGCGAACGCCGGCGGATAGCCCCGGGCGATCAGGTCTTCGTGGGTTGTTTCACAACCACCGAGCAACATCAGCACACCCAGTACCATCGCCGCGCGCTTCATTTTCGTTTTCCTGCGAATCCTGCCTACAAGAAGTCTAGAAGTGGATTCGTCGCAGAGACGTGAAAGCAGGGTGATCAATCCGTTGGTTGCGCAGGCCAGGGTCAGTAGTGATACCACTTCACCTCAAGCATCACCTCGTTCTCCGGCGAGGCCAATTGGCTGAACTCCCGTTGGGCACTCAGGCGCAGGCCGAGGTTGCGGGACAGTTCCCATTGCTGATTGAGGCTCAGGCTACGGCGCACTTCGCCGTTGACGAAATAATCGCCCTTGGCTTCCAGGCTCAGGTTGCCCAGCGGGTTTTTCCACAGCACACCGCTGTTGAAACCGGCGGCCGGGGCGATGAACTGGTCGAAATCGTTGTTGTGTTCCACCCGCACCGTGCCCAGGGCAAAGCCCAGCACATCGTCGCCCAGCGCCCAGGTGCCGCCTGCGCCGCCGTTGACGTGGCTGACCAAGGTTTCATCGTCGTGTTTGCCCGGCACCCGCTCCAGGCCGCCGGTGACCTGCCAGGACAGTGGCTGCAGCAACTCGTTGCGCGGGGTCAGGGAGCGAATGGTCGCCAGGTCCAGTTGCTGCACCTGCCAGTCGTTGCCCTCGTATTGGCGCAGCTTCAATTGGAGGATTTCGATCTGTGCCCCCAGCGGAAAGCTCTCGGCATTGTCGTTGAGGTCGTGATAGGCCATGCGCAAGCCATATTCGCCGAATGCCCGGTCCCCCCGCGTGCCGAGGCCGGCCTGCCAGGTGCGCGATTGGTGACCGTCCTCGGGCAGGCCCGGTTGCGGGATCTCGAGTTCTGGCGCGGGGTTCTGGTTGATCGCCCGCAACAGTTCGAAGCTGCGCTGGGCCCGTTGCGGATCACGTTCCTGGCCGTTGGCGCGATAGCGCTCCAGGCGATAGGCCGCATCGATGATCAACGCCTGGCGCTCACGCGGCAGCGCCTTGAAGGCCGGCGTTTGCAATTGCTGCTGGTCGGCGCTGACCTTAAGTACCCATTGCTGCTCATCATCGCTGAGCGGTTCGGCGCGGCTGAGCAGTTCCCGTTCCCGGGACGGCCGATACTGGATGCTTTCCACCAGGCCGGCTTCCTTCACCGCCTTGACGGTGTCGGTGGGAATCGCCGTCAGCGGGAATTGTTCGGTCAGGCGCAGGCTGGGGCGGGCCACTTGCAACAACTCGAGCAGGCGATAGGAGCAGTTTTCGTCGAAGAAGAAATAGTCGAACTGGATCTGCTTGAGTTCCCAGACATGCCCGACCATGCGCTCGGTTTCCGCCTGGCTCAGGTTGAGGCGGTATTCCCACAGGTCGCGGTTCTCCAGGCTACGGTACTCGGAGAGTTTTTCCTGGTACGGCACCAGGGCGAACAGGCCGGGGTAACCGCCCATCAGGCCTTTCCAGGCATAGAGGATGCTGTTGTCGGAGCCTTCGATGTAGGCACCGAAGTTGATTGCGTAGCTGAGCAGGGCAGTCTTGTCGCTTTGTACGTCGGCCTGGTCGATGCGCAACAGGGTGTGGCCGAACATCGAGGACGGGCTGTTCAGGTACGCGGCCGGGAAAATCATCACCGCGCTGTGGGGCGAGACGTCCTTGAACCACTGGGTGAAATCGCTGCAATCGACTGCCGGCAGGTCTGCCAGGTTGAGCTGCGCCTTCAGCCAGCGGGTTCGCGCCGGGTAGACGCATTGGGCATGTTGCTGGCCGGCGTTGGCTGGGCCATACAAGGCTTGCAGCGTGGCGGTCAGTTCACGGTCGGGATGTTCGTTGCCATCGGGGGCGAGGAAGAATTTTTTGTCGCTGATATAGCTGCGCCAGCCGCCGAGCTTGGCGGTTTCGTAGTGGCCCAGGGAAATCCAGAAGCGGTCGTTGGCCAGTTGCTGCAAACGTTGAGGGTCGACATGAGGTGCGGCGGACAGCGGGGCGCACACACAGAGCGCCAGCCAGGCAAGGCGTTTGAGCATAGTCGGCTACTTGGAAAGTCGAAAAATAAAGACCGAAGGGCCCCAAAAAGAAAACCCGCTCCCCGAGAGGAGCGAGTGCTGCCGAGCTTAAGCTTGAGTGGCGTACTTGGCCAGGCGTGGGTCGTTTTTCAGCACGGCCAGGGTGTTGGTATGCACGTCTTCGGCAGTTACATCAGCTTTGCTGAAGATCTGCTGGAAGTGCTCGTGGGTCACAGCGGAGAAGTGCGCGCGGTCTTCCGGCGCCACGCCCAGTACCACGGCGTAGGTGGTCAGCGCTTCGCCCTGACCCTTGGCCATGTCTTCGGACAGCTCGTTCATCATCCCATTCATGGCCAGCCAGGACTTGCCGCCGTAGGTCAGTGCCGCGTTGGTCGAGCAGCCGTTGGTGCCGGAGGTCATGCCGAAGGTTGCGTTACCGGACGTGCCGTTGGTGGTGGATGCCAGGAAGTGTGCCGGAGTGCCACGCTGACCTTCGAACAGCATGTTGCCCCAGCCGCAATCCGGGCCGCCCGGCGCCTGAGCCATGGCGTTGATGGATACAGCGGTGAAGAGAGTACCGAGAAGAATCCGTTTCATAGCTATGTTCTCTTTATGTGCATACCGATGGACAGGGTCTGGCCCCTACAGCAGCCAGTGGGCCGGTTATTGTTCCAGCCGCGCAGTTTGGAGTTTAGGCACGATCCGAGGGTTCCGTGACATTTTGCAAAAACATTACATGTGATCACCGTTTTACGGGGCCCTGCCCGGGGTTTTTCCGTTGGCTATGCTTTGGTCAGAGGCGCTCCTTGCCAGTCAGGTACAGGCAGCGCCAGAATGCCGCTATCTGCCCCGCCTGATGTAAGGAAGCCCGATGCCTGATCCTGTTGCTGCCAGCTTGCGTCTAGCGCCCGAAGCGCTGACCCGTCCGTTTTCCGCTGAACAGTTCAGCTTCTCTACCACCAATGATCTGGAGCCCTTCCGCGGTGTGCTTGGCCAGGAACGTGCGGTCGAAGCCTTGCAGTTCGGCGTGGCCATGCCACGCCCCGGTTACAACGTATTCGTCATGGGCGAGCCCGGCACCGGCCGGTTTTCGTTCGTCAAACGCTACCTCAAGGCCGAAGGCAAGCGCCTGCAGACCCCGGCGGACTGGGTCTACGTCAACAATTTCGATGAGCCCCGCGAACCCCGCGCCCTGGAACTGCCGTCGGGCACGGCGGGTGCGTTCATCGGTGACATCAACGGCTTGATCGACAACCTGCTGGCGACCTTTCCGGCGGTGTTCGAGCACCCGTCCTACCAGCAGAAGAAAAGCGCCATCGACCGCGCCTTCAACCAGCGCTACGACCGCGCCCTGGATGTGATCGAGCGCCTGGCGCTGGAGAAGGACGTCGCGCTGTACCGTGACAGCAGCAACATCGCCTTCACGCCGATGAGCGAAGGCAAGGCCCTGGACGAGGCGGAGTTCGCCCAGTTGCCGGAAGCCGAGCGCGAGCGTTTCCACGAGGACATCTCTGGCCTTGAGGAGCGCTTGAACGAAGAGCTCGCCAGCCTGCCGCAATGGAAGCGCGAGTCCAGCAACCAGTTGCGCCACCTCAACGAAGAAACCATCACCCTGGCCCTGCAACCGTTGCTGGCGCCGCTGTCGGAAAAATACGCGGAGAACGCTGCGGTCTGCGGCTATCTGCAGGCCATGCAGGTGTATCTGCTCAAGACCGTGGTCGAGCAACTGGTGGACGACAGCAAGAGCGACGCCATCGCCCGCAAACTGCTGGAGGAACAATACGCCCCGAGCCTCGTGGTCGGGCATCCGTCCAGCGGTGGCGCGCCGGTGGTATTCGAACCACACCCGACCTACGACAACCTGTTCGGCCGGATCGAATACAGCACCGACCAGGGCGCGCTCTACACCACCTACCGACAACTGCGTCCGGGCGCCTTGCACCGGGCCAATGGCGGCTTCCTGATCCTGGAAGCGGAAAAAATGCTCAGCGAACCGTTCGTATGGGATGCGCTCAAGCGCGCCCTGCAATCGCGCAAGCTGAAGATGGAATCGCCCCTGGGTGAAATGGGACGCCTGGCCACGGTGACCCTGACGCCGCAACACATCCCGTTGCAGGTCAAGGTCGTGATCATCGGCGCCCGCCAGCTCTATTACGCCTTGCAGGACCTGGATTCGGACTTCCAGGAAATGTTTCGCGTGCTGGTGGATTTCGACGAAGACATCCCGATGGGCGATGAGAGCCTGGAGCAGTTCGCCCAGTTGCTCAAGACCCGCACTTCGGAAGAAGGCATGGCGCCGCTGACCGCCGACGCGGTGGCGCGCCTGGCGACCTACAGCGCCCGCCTGGCTGAACACCAGGGGCGCTTGTCGGCGCGCATCGGTGATTTGTTCCAATTGGTCAGCGAGGCGGATTTCATTCGCCAATTGGCCGGTGACGAAATGACCGATGCCGGCCACATCGAGCGTGCGCTCAAGGCCAAGGCCACCCGCACCGGGCGTGTCTCGGCGCGGATCCTCGACGACATGCTGGCCGGGATCATCCTGATCGACACCGCAGGTGCGGCGGTGGGCAAATGCAACGGATTGACGGTGCTTGAGGTCGGCGACTCGGCGTTTGGCGTGCCGGCACGGATTTCCGCCACGGTGTACCCGGGCGGCAGCGGCATCGTCGACATCGAGCGGGAGGTCAACCTTGGCCAGCCGATCCACTCCAAGGGCGTGATGATTCTCACCGGTTACCTGGGCAGTCGTTATGCCCAGGAATTCCCGCTGGCGATCTCGGCCAGTATCGCCCTGGAGCAATCCTACGGTTATGTGGACGGCGACAGTGCGTCCCTGGGCGAGGCGTGCACGCTGATCTCGGCCCTGTCGAAGACGCCGTTGAAGCAGTGCTTCGCCATCACCGGCTCGATCAACCAGTTCGGTGAAGTGCAGGCGGTGGGCGGGGTCAACGAGAAGATCGAAGGTTTCTTCCGCCTCTGCGAAGCCCGGGGTTTGACCGGTGAGCAGGGGGCAATCATTCCCCAGGCCAACGTCGCGACATTGATGCTCGATGAGAAAGTGCTGGCCGCCGTGCGCGCCGGGCAGTTCCACGTCTATGCGGTGCGCCAGGCCGACGAAGCCCTGAGCCTGCTGGTGGGCGAGCCTGCCGGCGAGCCGGATGAAAACGGTGAGTTCCCGGAGGGCAGCGTCAACGCCCGGGTGGTGGAGCGGCTGCGGGTGATCGCGGAGATGATCAGCGAAGACGACATCAAGGAAGCGGAAAAGGAACTGGCACAGCAGGCCTTGGCGGAGGCCAAGCCGGCTTGATCTCTTCCTGAGGGCCGCAAGACGTCTGTAGAAGTCCACTGTGGGAGCGAGCTTGCTCGCGATAGCGGAGTCTCAGTCATGGTTTTCTCGACTGTCACACCGCTATCGCGAGCAAGCTCGCTCCCACACTGTTTTGTGGATTATCGCTAAAAAGTGCCACCACTTTGGCGTCAATATTCACACTGTGACCGCTCGGCGTATTCTGGTCTCGAAAACCCGTGGGGTCGGAACTTTTCTTCTATCCTCAGCTCAAGGATAACGAGAGTCATCATTGGATCGAAACAGTCTCCTCCCGAGGCTGAATACCGGATCTACCGAGGGGCGCCGCCATGTCGCGCAACCTTTGCCTCACTCGTCAATGCCTGGGTCTGGTCACCCGTATCGAATGCGCCATCCGCCCGCTGGCGGGAGATACCGGTATGTGGACCTTGCTCTTCGCCGCCGGAATGGCGGGCGAACAACCCTCCGCCATCAAGGCCCAAGGGCCATTCCCCGGCCCGACTGCCGCCGAAACCATCCTCGATACCATTGTGCAAAGCCTGACCTTGCACGGCTATGAGCTGGCCGATGACCCGCAGATCTGGTCCTTGCACATGCAGGCCCAACTGCGTGAAATCAATGGAGGCCGTTGTCGCAACGTCGGCGGCTTCGAGTTTCGTCCGCTGCATTGAAAGCCAGCACCGCGCGGGCAGTGGCAGTAAAGTTTTGACACAAGGCGGGAACCAGGGAGGGGCCCGGCATTTGTGGGGCTGGTCATGGCTGATATACTCGCCGCGATTTTTCAGCCCAGGTGTGAGATTCAATGGAACGCTTTATCGAAAACGCAATGTACGCCTCCCGTTGGCTGCTGGCGCCGATCTACTTCGGGCTGTCCCTCGGCCTGCTGGCCTTGGCGTTGAAATTCTTCCAGGAAGTCTTCCACGTCATCCCCAACGTGTTTTCCATGGCCGAGTCCGAGCTGATCCTGGTGCTGCTGTCGTTGATCGACATGGCGCTGGTGGGCGGCCTGCTGGTGATGGTGATGATTTCCGGCTACGAGAACTTCGTCTCGCAACTGGATATCGCCGACGACAAGGAAAAGCTCAACTGGCTGGGCACCATGGACTCTTCGTCGCTGAAGATGAAAGTCGCCGCCTCGATCGTGGCCATCTCGTCCATCCACCTGCTGCGCATCTTCATGGACGCCAAGAACGTCGATCCCGACCACCTGATGTGGTACGTGATTATCCACATGACCTTCGTGGTCTCGGCGTTTGCCATGGGCTACCTGGACAAACTGACCAAACACTGAGGTCTGTCGACCGCGCTGATGCAACGCCCGCCTGTAGAGCCACAGGCGGGCGTTGTCGTTTCCGGCGCCGCACTTTGGCGCGAGGGCTCGTCACCCGCCGTGGCATCTGTGCTAGTCTGCTCGCCCTTTTGGTTCCGGGCGCTCCGGGAGGCGCTGTGGCACACACGGCAACTTCTCGAGCCGTCCGCACAGCGGAGCAGCATCATGTCCGAAGTTAACCTGTCCACCGACGAAACCCGCGTCAGCTACGGCATTGGCCGGCAGTTGGGCGACCAACTGCGCGACAACCCGCCACCGGGTGTCAACCTGGACGCGATCCTGGCCGGCCTGACCGACGCGTTCGCCGGCAAGCCAAGCCGTGTGGGCCAGGACGAGATGTCCGCCAGCTTCAAGGTCATTCGTGAAATCATGCAAGCCGAAGCAGCCGCCAAGGCTGAAGCCGCTGCTGGCGAAGGCCGCGCGTTCCTGGCGGAAAACGCCAAGCGTGAAGGCATCACCACCCTGGCTTCCGGCCTGCAATTCGAAGTGCTGACCCAGGGTGAAGGCGCCAAGCCGACCCGTGAAGACCAGGTGCGTACCCACTACCACGGCACCCTGATCGACGGCACCGTGTTCGACAGCTCCTACGATCGCGGCCAGCCAGCCGAATTCCCGGTAGGCGGCGTGATCCCAGGCTGGACCGAAGCCCTGCAACTGATGAACGCCGGCAGCAAATGGCGCCTGTACGTGCCGAGCGAACTGGCCTACGGCGCTCAAGGCGTTGGCAGCATTCCACCGCACAGCGTGCTGGTGTTCGACGTCGAGTTGTTGGACGTCCTGTAAGACCCTGTCCGGTTTTACAGCCGGACAAAAAACTGTGGGAGCGAGCTTGCTCGCGAAAGCGGATAGTCAGTCGACATCCTCGTTGCTGACGCACCGCCATCGCGAGCAAGCTCGCTCCCACAGGTTATTTATGCTCATCCGTGAAACCTGCCGCTGAAATCACCCGCAGGGCGCAACGCCCGGGCATAGCAGAACAGGAACAGATTGCGCACCAGCTCCTTGAGCACCAGCGGCTCACTGGAATTGAGGCTGTTGAGGTCCAGGTCTCCTTGGTCCTGCAGCTCATTCAAGGCTTCTTCTTCAAGCACCGCACAGACTTCCCCGGTTTCCCGATGCAGGATCCTGAGGTAGGGATGTGGGCGGTCCAGCCAGGCATCGATCAAATACGTCATGGTTCTCATCTCCTTGATGGGTTCGATGAGAATAATTCTTATTCGCTAAATAGCAAGTCTCTATTGGTGTTCCGATTGTTTTTCTGACGATGGGTTGTGGTAGCTCAAGACGGCTGGCACTTGGCTAACGCCCGGGAAATAGGCCTGAAGCGGGGAGGGTGAAGCGCCATCCCACACGCGGGGCATGGGATGGAATACAGCAGTATCAGACTTTTCTGACGAACTCGGATTTGAGTTTCATCGGGCCGATGCCGTCGATCTTGCAGTCGATGTCGTGGTCGCCGTCGCACAGGCGGATGTTCTTGACCT
This sequence comes from Pseudomonas sp. Z1-12, assembly GCF_051132015.1. Taxonomy (NCBI): domain Bacteria; kingdom Pseudomonadati; phylum Pseudomonadota; class Gammaproteobacteria; order Pseudomonadales; family Pseudomonadaceae; genus Pseudomonas; species Pseudomonas sp. Z1-12. Next base: position 5,815,266 of record NZ_CP071647.1, on the reverse strand, counting down.
TGGTGCCGACCTTGACCACCAGTGAGGTGCCCTTGACCTTGAGGTCCTTGATCACGGTGATGGTGTCGCCGTCCTGCAGGACGTTGCCGACCGAATCTTTCTTCACGGTGTCGTCGGACGCCGCTTCAATTTCGCCGCTGGCGGACCACTCGTGGGCACACTCCGGGCAGACCAATTGGGTGCCGTCTTCGTAAGTGTATTCGGAATTGCATTTCGGGCAGGGAGGCAACGTGCTCACTAAGGTTCCTTGGGTATCAGGAGGGCAAAAGGACGCACATTATATAGGGTTTTGTTACGAGGAGGGTGATACGGGGCTTTTGTGGCGAGGGAGCTTGCTCCCGCTGGGCTGCGAAGCAGCCCCAATTGGATTGCTGCGATCATTCAGATGGATCGCGTCAGCCGGTTTTACGACGGCTGCGCCGCCGAGCGGGAGCAAGCTCCCTCGCCACAAAAGCTCGCCGTTTTCATGCAATCAATGCGTACGGGCGACCGCAAATTCGCTCAGTTCCACCAGCGCATCGCGGTATTCGCTGGCTGGCAGGGCATCGAGGCATTTGATTGCGCGGGCGACGTAGTCCCGAGCCAGTTTCGCGGTGTATTCCAGCGAGCCGGAGGCTTCGACCGCGACACGGATGCTTTCGAGGTCTTCGATCCCGCCTTTCTGGATCGCCTGGCGTACCAGCGCCGCCTGTTCCGGCGTGCCCTCGCGCATGGTGTAGATCAGCGGCAGGGTCGGCTTGCCTTCGGCCAGGTCGTCGCCGACATTCTTGCCCAGGGTCTCGGCGTCGCCCTTGTAGTCCAGCAGGTCGTCCACCAATTGGAAGGCCACGCCCAGGTGGTCGCCGAAGGTGCGCAGCGCTTCGCTCTGCTCGGCGCTGGCACCGGCCAGGGCGGCGGCGCTGTGGGTCGAGGCTTCGAAGAGCATCGCAGTCTTGCCGCGGATGACTTCCATGTAGGTTTCTTCCGTGGTGCTGGCATCGCGTACCTTGGACAGCTGCAGCACTTCGCCTTCGGCGATGATGCGCGTGGCCTGGGACAGGATCTTCATCACCGGCATCGAGCCCAGCTCGACCATCATCTCGAACGAGCGCGAATACAGGAAGTCGCCCACCAGCACGCTCGGGGCGTTGCCCCACATGGCGTTGGCGGTCGAACGGCCACGGCGCATGCCGGACATGTCGACCACGTCGTCATGCAGCAGGGTCGCGGTGTGCAGGAATTCGATGGTGGCGGCCAGCAGGCGCATGTCGTCGCCTTCGCGACCCAGGGCCTTGCCGCACAGCAGTACCAATAAAGGACGCAGGCGTTTGCCGCCGGCCGAAGTGATGTAGTCGCCGATTTTCGATACCAGCGGCACTCGGGAAGTCAGCTGCTTCTTGATGATGCCGTCGACGGCACTAAAATCGTCCGCCACTGCGCGGTAGAAAGCTTGGGGTTGCATCAGCGACAGGCGCTCCAGAAGGGTTGCGCGGCATGCTAGGACCCACGTCCAGGCCTGTCAAGGCGCGATAGACGGCCACTTGCAAGGCTCGACCGGCTTGCGTACAATCGCGCACCCTGAACTTCCTGGGCAGCACCTGCCTTACGCAATTGCATCCGGGCCTTCCAGCCCATGCAGCCATGCCAGCCAATACCTCTTCTTATAAAGCGCTGGGTGAGCAGGATTATCGGAGAAATACCATGTCGTACGCAGTAATTGTTACTGGTGGCAAGCAATACAAGGTCGCCCCAGGTGAATACCTGAAGATCGAAAAACTGGAAATCGCTACCGGCGAATCCGTGACTTTTGATCGCGTTCTGTTGGTCGCCAATGGCGATGACGTGAATATCGGCGCTCCAGTCGTTGCTGGCGCTACCGTTGTGGCTGAAGTGATCTCCCAAGGTCGTCACGATAAAGTCCGCATCATCAAGTTCCGTCGCCGTAAGCACCACATGAAGCGTATGGGCCACCGCCAGTGGTACACCGAGATCAAAATCACCGGTATTCAGGCTTAATTTCAGCCTAATTCCTCACTAGGAGAATTGAACTCATGGCACACAAAAAAGCTGGTGGTAGTACCCGTAACGGTCGCGACTCAGAAGCCAAACGCCTTGGCGTGAAGATGTATGGCGGCCAGAAGATCATTCCGGGCAACATCATCGTGCGTCAGCGCGGCACCCAATTCCACGCCGGTTACGGTGTTGGCATGGGTAAGGATCACACCCTCTTCGCGAAAATCGAAGGCGTGATCAAGTTCGAAGTAAAGGGCGCGTTCAACCGCCGTTACGTGAGCGTTGTCGCAGCTTAATTGCGAGATCGCTGGAAAAGCCCTGTCTTGCGACGGGGCTTTTTCGTTTGTGGGGTGAGTCTCTTGCAAAACTGTTTGTATGGGCTGTCGGCGCTGCGGTTGGGGCGTGTCATCAGGTCGCTGCGCTCATTTTTGCAAGAGTCTTATGTCTTGTTTTTTTGGCTCGTCCGTATGGCGAGAGGCGTGTGTCATGAAGTTTGTTGATGAAGTATCGATTCGAGTGAAGGCTGGCGACGGCGGCAATGGTTGCATGAGTTTCCGTCGGGAAAAGTTCATTGAAAACGGTGGTCCGAACGGCGGTGACGGGGGTGATGGCGGCTCGATCTACATGCTCGCCGACGAAAACCTCAACACCCTGGTGGACTACCGTTACACCCGGCACTTCGATGCCGAGCGTGGCTCCAACGGCGGCAGCACCGACTGCACCGGCAAGAAGGGCGAAGACCTGATCCTGCGCGTGCCGGTTGGCACCACGGTGATCGATTCGGCCACCCAGGAAGTGATCGGCGACCTGACCAAGGCCGGCCAGCGTCTGCTGGTCGCCCATGGCGGTTGGCACGGCCTGGGCAACACCCGTTTCAAATCCAGTACCAACCGCGCGCCGCGCCAGACCACGCCAGGCAAGCCGGGTGAGCAGCGTGACTTGAAGCTGGAAATGAAAGTGCTGGCCGATGTGGGCCTGCTGGGCCTGCCGAACGCCGGTAAAAGTACCTTCATTCGCTCGGTCTCCGCCGCCAAGCCGAAAGTGGCCGACTACCCGTTCACCACCCTGGTGCCGAACCTGGGCGTGGTCAGTGTCGACCGCTGGAAGAGCTTCGTGATCGCCGACATTCCGGGGTTGATCGAAGGGGCTTCCGAGGGCGCCGGCCTGGGGATTCGTTTCCTCAAGCACTTGTCCCGTACCCGTTTGTTGCTGCACCTCGTCGACATGGCGCCGCTGGATGAAACCAGTGCTGCCGATGCTGCCGAAGTCATCGTCAACGAGCTGACCAAGTTCAGCCCGGCCCTGGCCGAGCGCGACCGTTGGCTGGTGCTGAACAAGTGTGACCAGATCCTTGAAGAAGAGCATGAGGAGCGGGTCAAGGAAATCGTCGATCGCCTGGAGTGGGAAGGTCCGGTCTACGTGATCTCGGCCATCGCCAAGGAAAACACCGAGCGCCTGTGCCACGACATCATGCGGTACCTGGAAGATCGTGCCGACCGCCTGGCCAACGACCCGGCCTACAAGGAAGAACTGGCCGAACTCGATCAGCGTATCGAAGACGAGGCCCGTGCCCAATTGCAAGCGCTGGACGACCAGCGTGCCTTGCGCCGCAGTGGCGTCAAGTCGGTCCATGACATCGGTGACGACGATTGGGACGAAGAGGATGTGGACGACGAGGACGGTCCGGAAATCATCTACGTTCGCGACTGATCGTGTGCTGATGCCACTCCGCTGAAGTCAGTACCTGTGAGAACCCCTGTGGGAGCGAGCTTGCTCGCGATAGCGGTGTATCAGCCGCTATCGATATGGCTGACCCCCGCATCGCGAGCAAGCTCGCTCCCACAGGTTCAACTGTTTCGGCGCGGTGTTATCATCGCAGCCAGCCGGTTTCCAAGGCGCCGCTCACTCGAGCGGCGTTTTGGTATCTGTAAAACGCAAATACGAATAATCCCATGGGCGGCGCTGGGTCGCGCCGTTCGCTGGCAAAGGTTGAAGATGATGCGGAGCAAGGTGACGGGTGCGCAGCGCTGGGTCGTGAAGATCGGCAGTGCACTGCTGACAGCGGATGGCAAAGGCCTGGATCGCCAGGCGATGGCGGTGTGGGTCGAGCAGATGGTGGCCTTGCATGAGGCTGGCGTCGAGCTGGTATTGGTCTCTTCCGGGGCTGTGGCTGCCGGTATGAGCCGCCTGGGCTGGACGTCGCGACCCAGCGCGATGCATGAGCTGCAGGCTGCCGCCGCCATCGGCCAGATGGGCCTGGTGCAGGCCTGGGAGTCGAGCTTTGCCGAGCATGGCCGCCATACGGCGCAGATCCTGCTGACCCACGACGACCTGTCCGACCGCAAGCGCTACCTCAATGCCCGCAGTACCTTGCGGGCGCTGGTGGAGCTGAAAGTCATCCCGGTGATCAACGAAAACGACACAGTGGTCACCGACGAGATCCGTTTCGGCGATAACGACACCCTGGCCGCGCTGGTGGCGAACCTGGTGGAGGCGGACCTGCTGGTGATCCTCACGGATCGCGACGGCATGTTCGATGCCGATCCGCGCAACAATCCCGATGCCAAGCTGATCTACGAAGCCCGTGCCGACGACCCGGCGCTGGATGCGGTGGCGGGCGGCACTGGCGGTGCGCTGGGTCGTGGCGGCATGCAGACCAAGTTGCGTGCGGCGCGTCTGGCGGCGCGCTCCGGCGCTCACACCATCATTGTCGGCGGGCGCTTGGAGCGGGTGCTGGATCGTCTGAAGTCGGGCGAACGCATTGGCACCTTGCTCTCCCCGGAGCGCGGCATGCTGGCGGCGCGCAAGCAGTGGCTGGCCGGGCATCTGCAAACCCGTGGCACGCTGGTGCTGGACGCCGGTGCCGTATCGGCCCTGTCCCAGGGCAACAAGAGCCTGCTGCCGGTGGGCGTGAAGCTGGTCCAGGGCAGTTTCCGCCGGGGCGAAATGGTCGTTTGCGTGGCGCCGGACGGTCGTGAGATCGCTCGCGGCTTGGCTAACTACAGCGCGCTGGAAGCGCAGAAAATCATCGGTCAGTCGTCTGATGCGATTGTCGGTCTGTTGGGTTACATGGCGGAGCCCGAACTGGTTCACCGTGACAACCTGATCCTCGTCTAAGGAAAAATCATGGGTTTGGCAAAAGGATTGATCGGCTTGCTGCTGGCCGTGCCGCTGCTGGCTTCGGCCGAAGAAATCGGTCAGGTGTCCACCGTGTTCAAGTTCGTCGGGCCGAATGACCGGATTGTGGTCGAGGCGTTCGACGATCCTAAGGTGGATGGCGTGACCTGCTACTTGTCGCGAGCCAAGACTGGGGGTGTAAAAGGCGGCTTGGGCCTGGCCGAGGATCGCGCCGAGGCGTCCATCGCCTGTCGCCAGGTCGGGCCGATCAGCTTCAAGGGTGAGCTCAAGGACGGCGAAGAGGTGTTCCGCGAACGCACTTCGTTGGTGTTCAAGACCATGCAAGTGGTGCGGTTCCTCGATAAGAAGCGCAATACGCTGGTGTACCTGGTCTACAGCGACCGGGTGATCGAGGGCAGTCCGCAAAATGCGGTGACCGCCATTCCGATCTTGCCTTGGCGTTAAGTATCGACTGATGAGCGAGCCGGTTGGCTAATGCCGATCAGTTAAGTGGATGTCGCGAGGAAACACATAAACCGTGGCGAGGGAGCTTGCTCCCGCTGGGTCGCGAAGCGGCCCTGTTTTGGGGCTGCTGCGCAGCCCAGCGGGAGCAAGCTCCCTCGCCACAGGATGATTGCCCGACTTTATTTCGCTTAACTGACGGGTCTTAAGCCAGTCGGCTCGCTTTTTTTAATATCCATGGATGTTGTGGTGCTTTTTGGCGCGAAGGGATTCGTATGCGTTCGTTTTTGCTGCTGTTTGTATTGAGTTGTGCTGTTTCCGTCGGGGCCCTGGCGGAGCCGTTTTATAGTGCCAAGCCCCTGGCCCATCCGCTGATAAAAAGCTCCCAGGAGAGTGGGGCGACGCTGGCGTTTATCCGCGAAGCGGAGGGTGTCGTGGGCTACTCATGCCTGTGCGATTCGCCGGATGGCGCGCCGCAAGTGCTCGACCGGTATGGCGATGCCAGTGTCGAGTCGGTGTTCTACGCCAGCCTCGACAGTGATCTCCAGACGTTGGTCGTGCTGTCCCGGGCGAAGGGGCAGTACGTCCTTCATGGTTATCGGTTCGTGCCGTCTACCGGGACGTATCGCCGGCTCGAGACGCTTCAGCCGGCGCTGGATCGTATCGCAGCCAATCGCAAGGTCCTCAATGCCGCCATTGTCCAAAAAGCCCTGGGCGCGTTGCCGCCTTACGCTTACGGCGCCGTGGTGCCCGTGACCGGTATCGTTGAATTCGACACGCTCAATCCCGCTGACGGTACGCTGGTGGGCTACTTCGGTGTCGACGGGGTCCCGGCCTCGGCGGGACAGCCGGCGGAGGATCCCCATCGCGATACCTACAAAAAGACCTTCCAGCAGCGCGAAGGGCGCTGGCTCACGCTGACGTATGAGCGCGTGTCGCCTGGGGATGAGGATGTGGGGGCTGCGTATAGCGTCAGCCGGATGGCTTGGGAAACCCGTCCGGAGCTGTACCGAGGCTCTGAGGATGGGATGGGGGCGATCATGGGGGATAGGCAGCTCTGGGCGCTGGGTTCGTATGCCCAGGGCAAGAAGTCGGGTCAGTGGAAGGAGTTTGGCCCGTCGGGCGACGAGTCTACCGGCGCCTATGTGGATGGGCTGCGCCAGGGGCCATGGGTTATCAGTGATAGGGGGACGGTTTCCAAAGGCATGATTGTCGATGGCTTCTACGAGGGGCGCTGGACGATCGAGGGGTACGACGATGAGGTGCTGATGTCGGGCTTCGATACTTACAAACACGGTGATTTTGACGGGCCTTCCGAGCGTGTGCGTCATGGCGAGGTGATCCAGCGCGGCGATTTCGTGGCGGGCATGCAGCACGGGGATTGGAAAATGCCGTGGGGCGAGGGGCGTTACGTGCAAGGCGTCCGGGAGGGGCGTTGGACATTGAAGGTGGAGGGCGGTGGCGTCCAGACCGTGGATTTTGTTGCCGACAAGAGGCACGGCGAGTTGCGAGAAGTGGATGCTGCGGGGGTGTTGCGGCGGGTCGAGCACTACCGGGCGGGTGTGTTGGATGGGTTGAAAGAGACCTATGCGGCGAATGGCAAGCTCACCTATTCGGCCCACTACGCCAATGGTCAGATCGAAGGGCGGGCGCTGACCTACACGGACGACGGTGCCGTGCTGCTGTCGGATATCTCCTGGCGTTACGGTTCGCGAGAGGGCGCCTTTCGTCTCTACCATCCCAATGGCCAGCCCGATACGGTGGCAACGTACGAAAAGGATGAGCCCATTGGCAACGTGCAATCATTCGACGCGAATGGGGTGTTGATCGCGGACCGCAACTATTGCCATGTGCCGGATGGGAAGTACACCCGCATCAAGCTGTGCGGCAAGCAGCGCGGGGCGTTCAATAACGGCCACTTCGATTCCGAGAGTGACTACCTGTTTGGTAATGAGCAGAGTGCCCGCCATACCCAGGATGGGCGCAATGTGCGGGAGGTGTTGCTGGGGCCTGATGATCGTGTGACTCACAAGGAGTACTACCCCAGCGGTCAGTTGAAGTCCTCCGAGGCTCGGCAGGGGTTCCGGCTGATAACGGTCTACGGGCGCGAATACAAGGACTATTCGTACGCCAGGCGCGAAGGCGAGACGGTTTATTACTACCCAACGGGTGTGGTCGAGCGCCGCATGACCTTCAAGGATGACAAGATCGTGGGCTGCTACACCGGCTACGACGAGGCGGGCGTACAAAGCTTCCCACCACCAGGAGGTTGCCCTCCGCCGAAGCCGGTGGTGTTCAATTTCGGCGAGTAGGGATTCTGATTTTTTGGTCTTCCCCCTCCCAATCAGTGCGGGAGGTTGTGGTGAGTGGAGAATTTATGCCCGCTGAAGATCCAATGTGGGAGCGAGCTTGCTCGCGAAGACGGCAGCACAGTCGGCATCTCCATTACCTGGCCCACCGCCATCGCGAGCAGGCTCGCTCCCACAAGGGGAGGGGCTGCTCTGGTTGGGGGGTAAATCGCAGGCAATAAAAAACCGACCCTGAGGTCGGTTTTTTAATGAGCGCGTCGCTTAGGCAGCAGCGGCAACGTTCAGGGCCTTTACGTGGCCATTCAGGCGGCTCTTATGGCGAGCAGCCTTGTTCTTGTGGATGATGCCTTTATCGGCCATGCGGTCGATAACTGGCACAGCCAGAACGTAAGCAGCTTGAGCTTTTTCAGCGTCTTTTGCGTCGATGGCCTTGACTACGTTCTTGATGTAGGTACGGACCATGGAACGCAGGCTGGCGTTGTGGCTGCGACGCTTCTCAGCCTGTTTTGCACGTTTTTTGGCGGAAGGTGTGTTGGCCACCGTCGAGCTCCTCGAAAGACTTTTTGGGAAATAGCAAACAAAATAGGCCGCGAATCATGCCGATGAGTTGAAGTCTTGTCAAGGGCGGGTGACGCGTTCCGCTGAATGGCAGGTGCTGCGCACCGAAGGATTTCTTTCCGGCGTGCGACCTGTAAACTCGCGGGCTTTGGCTCTGCACTGTTTAGCGGCGCGGAGTATCGCACAAGTGGGCGCGTTGTTCGCCTGCTGTTTATCGACAGGCAAAAACTCTTTTCATGAATCTGCTCAAATCGTTGGCCGCCGTCAGCTCTATCACGATGCTTTCCCGCGTCCTGGGGTTCGTTCGCGATACGTTGATCGCACGGATATTCGGCGCCGGGATGGCCACCGACGCCTTCTTCATCGCCTTCAAGCTGCCCAACCTGTTGCGAAGGATCTTCGCCGAAGGCGCGTTCTCCCAGGCTTTCGTGCCGATCCTGGCGGAATATAAAAGCCAGAAAGGCGACGAGGCGACTCGCACATTCATTGCCTACGTCACTGGCCTGCTGACCTTGGTGCTGGCGCTGGTCACGGCCGCCGGCATGCTCGCCGCACCCTGGGTGATCTGGGCCACGGCGCCGGGCTTTACCGATACCCCGGAAAAATTCCAGCTCACCGCTGACCTGCTACGGGTGACCTTTCCTTATATATTGCTGATTTCCCTGTCGTCCCTGGCCGGGGCGATCCTCAATACCTGGAACCGCTTTTCCGTGCCGGCCTTTGTGCCGACCCTGCTCAACGTCAGCATGATCGTGTTCGCGGTGTTCCTGACGCCTTACTTCGATCCGCCGGTAATGGCCCTGGGCTGGGCGGTACTGGTCGGCGGCCTGGCGCAACTGTTGTATCAGCTGCCGCACCTGAAAAAGATCGGCATGCTGGTGCTGCCGCGGCTGAACCTGCGCGACAGCGGCGTGTGGCGGGTGATGAAGCAGATGTTGCCGGCGATCCTCGGGGTCTCGGTGAGCCAGATTTCCCTGATCATCAACACCATCTTTGCCTCGTTCCTGGTGGCCGGCTCGGTGTCGTGGATGTACTACGCCGATCGCTTGATGGAGTTACCGTCCGGCGTGCTGGGCGTGGCCTTGGGCACGATCCTGCTGCCAACCCTGGCCAAGACCTACGCCAGCCAGGACCGCCACGAATATTCGCGGATCCTCGACTGGGGCCTGCGCCTGTGCTTTGTGCTGGTGCTGCCGTGTGCGCTGGCGCTGGGGATCCTCGCCGAACCGTTGACCGTCTCGCTGTTCCAGTACGGCCAATTTAGTGCCTTTGATGCCTTGATGACTCAGCGGGCACTGATCGCTTACTCGGTGGGTTTGCTCGGCATCATCGTGATCAAGGTGCTGGCGCCTGGGTTCTACGCTCAGCAGAACATCCGCACGCCGGTGAAGATCGCCATTTTCACCCTGGTGATGACGCAGTTGTTCAACCTGCTGCTCATCGGCCCATTGGCCCACGCGGGCCTGGCCCTGGCGATCAGCGCCGGTGCCTGCCTCAACGCCGGGTTGCTGTTCTATCAGTTGCGCAAGCAGAAGATGTATCAACCACAACCAGGCTGGGCCAAGTTCGGCCTCAAGCTGCTGGTGGCCGTGGCGGTGATGTCGGCGGTATTGCTGGGGGCGATGCATTTCATGCCGGCCTGGGGCGAAGGGCAGATGCTCGAGCGTTTCCTGCGCCTGGGCGCCCTGGTGGTGGCCGGCGTGGTGGCGTATTTCGGCATGTTGCTGCTGATGGGGTTCCGTCTGCGCGACTTCAACCGCAAGGCCTTGAGCTGAGGGCGGGCCCTCGATAATCCCGGGTCGGGCAGTGGTTTTGTCGGTTCGATCACTTTGGGGTGCGGTGTTGCCTGTCGTCGGCCGCCGGGTGTGGTTATAATCGGCCACTTTATGAGCAAGAAGCGCGTTATGCAGCTGGTTCGAGGCCTCCACAACCTGCGCCCCCAGCATCGGGGCTGTGTCGCCACTATTGGCAACTTTGACGGTGTTCACCGTGGCCACCAGGCTATCCTGGCGCGGCTGCGCGAGCGTGCGCTGGAATTGGGCGTGCCCAGCTGCGTGGTGATCTTCGAGCCGCAGCCCCGGGAATTTTTCGCTCCGGACACCGCCCCGGCCCGTTTGGCCCGGTTGCGGGACAAGCTGCAACTGCTGGCCGCTGAAGGCGTCGACCGGGTCCTGTGCTTGGCCTTCAACCAACGCCTGAGCAAACTCAGCGCCGCCGAATTCGTCGAGACCATCCTGGTGGACGGTCTCGATGTGAAACATCTGGAAGTCGGCGATGATTTCCGTTTCGGATGCGACCGGTCCGGGGATTTCGATTACCTGCAACAGGCCGGTATCGCCCAGGGGTTCACCGTCGAAGCGGCGCAGACCGTCGAGATGGATGGCTTGCGCGTCAGCAGCACCCAGGTCCGCAATGCCTTGGCGGCGGCCGACTTCGAATTGGCCGAGCGCTTGCTCGGCCGGCCGTACCGGATTGCCGGGCGGATCCTGCACGGGCAGAAACTGGCGCGCCAACTGGGCACGCCGACGGCCAACGTGCAGCTCAAGCGCCGTCGTGTGCCGCTGACCGGGGTGTTCCTGGTGAGTGTCGAGATCGACGGCAAGACCTGGCCCGGCGTCGCCAACATCGGCGTGCGACCCACGGTCCAGGGCGATGGCAAGGCCCACCTTGAAGTACATGTTCTGGATTTTGCCGGCGATCTGTATGACCGGCGTTTGACGGTGGTTTTCCACCATAAGCTGCGTGAAGAGCAGCGTTTTGCCTCCCTGGAGGCGCTCAAGACGGCGATCCATGCAGATATCGCCGCCGCCCGTGCCCTTGTCGCAACCAGCGCCAATCGCTAATGAAGAGCCTTAAATGACCGACTATAAAGCCACGCTAAACCTTCCGGACACCGCCTTCCCAATGAAGGCCGGCCTGCCTCAGCGCGAACCACAGATTCTGCAGCGTTGGGACAGCATTGGCCTGTACGGAAAGTTGCGCGAAATTGGCAAGGATCGTCCGAAGTTCGTCCTGCACGACGGCCCTCCGTACGCCAACGGCACCATCCACATCGGTCACGCGCTGAACAAGATTCTCAAGGACATGATCATCCGCTCCAAGACCCTGTCGGGTTTTGATGCGCCGTATGTCCCGGGCTGGGACTGCCATGGCCTGCCGATCGAGCACAAGGTCGAAGTGACCCACGGCAAGAACCTGGGCGCGGACAAGACCCGCGAGCTGTGCCGTGCCTACGCCACCGAGCAGATCGAAGGGCAGAAGTCCGAATTCATCCGCCTTGGCGTGCTGGGCGACTTCGCCAACCCGTACAAGACCATGGACTTCAAGAACGAAGCTGGCGAAATCCGTGCCCTGGCGAAAATCGTCGAGGGCGGCTTCGTGTTCAAGGGTCTCAAGCCGGTGAACTGGTGCTTCGATTGCGGTTCGGCCCTGGCCGAGGCGGAAGTCGAGTACGAGAACAAGAAGTCCTCGACCATCGACGTCGCGTTCCCGATCGCCGATGAAGACAAGCTCGCCGCCGCGTTCGGCCTGGGCAAGCTGGCCAAACCCGCATCGATTGTGATCTGGACCACCACCCCGTGGACTATCCCGGCCAACCAGGCGCTGAACGTCCACCCGGAATTCAACTACGCCTTGGTCGACGTCGGCGACAAGCTGCTGGTGCTGGCCGAAGAACTGGTCGAATCCTGCCTGGCCCGCTACAACCTCGAAGGTTCGGTGATCGCCACCGCCCCGGGTTCGGCGCTGGAACTGATCAATTTCCGCCATCCGTTCTATGACCGTCTGTCGCCGGTGTACCTGGCCGACTACGTGGAGTTGGGCGCGGGCACTGGCGTGGTTCACTCCGCACCGGCCTATGGCGTCGACGACTTCGTGACCTGCAAGAAATACGGCATGGTCAACGACGACATCCTCAACCCGGTGCAGAGCAATGGCGTGTACGCGCCATCGCTGGAGTTCTTCGGTGGGCAGTTCATCTGGAAAGCCAACCCGGCCATCGTCGACAAGCTGACCGAAGTCGGCGCGCTGCTGCACACCACCGTCATCGAACACAGCTACATGCACTGCTGGCGCCACAAGACCCCGCTGATCTACCGCGCCACTGCGCAATGGTTCATCGGCATGGACAAGCAGCCCACCAGCGGCGACACCCTGCGCCAGCGCTCGCTCAAGGCCATCGAGGAAACCCAGTTCGTGCCGGCCTGGGGCCAGGCGCGCCTGCACTCGATGATCGCCAACCGTCCGGACTGGTGCATCTCCCGCCAGCGCAACTGGGGCGTGCCGATCCCGTTCTTCCTGAACAAGGAAAGCGGCGAATTGCACCCGCGCACCGTCGAACTGATGGAAATCGTGGCCAAGCGCGTCGAAGCCGAAGGCATCGAGGCCTGGTTCAAGATGGATGCCGCCGAGCTGCTGGGCGACGAAGCACCGTTGTACGACAAGATCAGCGACACCCTGGACGTCTGGTTCGACTCCGGCACCACCCACTGGCACGTGCTGCGCGGTTCGCATCCGATGGGCCACGAGACCGGCCCACGCGCCGACCTGTACCTGGAAGGCTCGGACCAACACCGTGGCTGGTTCCACTCGTCCTTGCTGACCGGTTGCGCCATCGACAATCACGCACCGTACCGCGAACTGCTGACCCACGGCTTCACCGTCGATGAGTCTGGCCGCAAGATGTCCAAGTCCCTGGGCAACGTGATCGCGCCGCAAAAGGTCAACGACACCCTGGGCGCCGACATCATGCGCCTGTGGGTTGCGTCCACCGACTATTCCGGCGAGATGGCCGTTTCCGAGCAGATCCTGCAGCGCAGCGCTGACGCCTACCGGCGCATCCGTAACACCGCGCGCTTCCTGCTTTCGAACCTGACCGGCTTCAATCCGGCCACCGACCTGCTGCCGGCCGAAGAAATGCTCGCGCTGGACCGTTGGGCCGTGGACCGTACCCTGTTGCTGCAACGCGAATTGCAGGAGCACTACGGCGAATACCGCTTCTGGAACGTCTATTCCAAGATCCACAACTTCTGCGTGCAGGAGCTGGGCGGTTTCTACCTCGACATCATCAAGGACCGCCAGTACACCACCGGCGCCAACAGCAAGGCCCGTCGTTCGTGCCAGACCGCGCTGTTCCACATCAGCGAGGCCCTGGTGCGCTGGATCGCGCCGATCCTGGCGTTCACCGCCGACGAGCTGTGGCAGTACCTGCCAGGCGAGCGCAACGAGTCGGTGATGCTCAACACCTGGTACGAAGGCCTGACCGAACTGCCGCAAGGCTTCGAGCTGGACCGTGCGTATTGGGATCGCGTGATGGCAGTCAAGGCTGCGGTCAACAAGGAAATGGAGATCCAGCGGGCGGCCAAGGCTGTCGGCGGCAACCTCCAGGCCGAAGTGACCCTCTACGCCGAAGATGCCCTGGGCGCCGACCTGGCGAAGCTGGGCAACGAGCTGCGCTTCGTGCTGATCACCTCCACCGCCAGTGTCGCGCCGTTGGTGCAGGCGCCGGCCGATGCCGTGGCCACTGAAGTCAGCGGCCTGAAGCTGAAGATCGTCAAGTCGAACCACACCAAGTGCGCCCGTTGCTGGCACTGCCGCGAAGATGTCGGCGTGAACCCGGAGCATCCGGAAATCTGCGGTCGTTGCGTGGACAACATCAGTGGTGCTGGCGAGGTTCGTCACTATGCCTAATGTGGCGGGCCGCTTCGGGCGGTTGGGCTGGCTCTGGTTGAGCGTGCTGGTCCTGGTCATCGACCAGGCCAGCAAGTACCACTTCGAGAACTCGCTGACGATGTACCAGCAGATCGTGATCATTCCCGATTACTTCAGCTGGACCCTGGCCTACAACACCGGGGCGGCGTTCAGTTTCCTGGCCGACAGCTCCGGCTGGCAGCGCTGGCTGTTCGCCCTGATCGCCATTGTGGTCAGCGCCGTGCTGGTGGTCTGGCTCAAGCGCCTGGGGCGCAATGAGACTTGGCTGGCGGTGGCGCTGGCCTTGGTGCTCGGTGGGGCCTTGGGCAATCTCTATGATCGCATCGCCCTGGGCCACGTCATCGATTTCATCCTGGTGCATTGGCAGAACCGCTGGTATTTCCCGGCGTTCAACTTTGCCGACAGCGCCATCAGCGTGGGCGCGGTGATGCTCGCCCTGGATATGTTCAAGAGCAAGAAAACCGGAGAAGCCGTCCATGACTGAGCAGCGTATCGCTCAAAACACCGAAGTGAAGCTTCACTTCGCCCTGCACCTGGAAAACGGCGACACCGTCGACAGCACCTTCGACAAGGCGCCGGCGGTGTTCAAGGTCGGTGACGGTAACCTGCTGCCGGGCTTCGAAGCGGCGATCTTCGGTTTCAAGGCCGGCGACAAGCGCACCGTGGTCGTGCCACCAGAAAACGCCTTTGGTCAGCCCAACCCGCAAAACGTGCAGACCATGCCACGCTCCCAGTTCCAGGACATGGAGCTGTCCGAAGGACTGCTGGTGATCTTCAACGACGCGGCCAATACCGAATTGCCGGGCGTGGTGAAGGCTTTTGATGACGCCCAGGTGACCGTGGACTTCAACCATCCGCTGGCGGGCAAGACCTTGAACTTCGAAGTGGAAATCCTCGAAGTGAAGGCGGTTTAAGATTTAACGGGCAGTTCCTGCTGCCACCCGATTCACTGTGGGAGCGAGCTTGCTCGCGATAGCGTCGTACCAGTCAATATTGACGTTGGCTGATATACCCCATCGCGAGCAAGCTCGCTCCCACACGGTATTGCACTGATTCAATTTCTTGCGCGCAAGACACGAGGCACAGCATGCAAATCAAACTCGCCAACCCCCGTGGCTTCTGCGCCGGTGTGGACCGGGCGATCGAAATCGTCAACCGCGCCCTGGAAGTCTTCGGGCCGCCGATCTACGTGCGCCACGAAGTGGTCCACAATAAATTCGTCGTCGAAGACCTGCGCAGCCGCGGGGCGATTTTCGTCGAGGAACTGGACCAGGTGCCGGACGACGTCATCGTTATCTTCAGTGCCCACGGGGTTTCCCAGGCCGTGCGCAGCGAAGCCGCCGGCCGTGGCCTGAAGGTGTTCGACGCGACGTGCCCATTGGTGACCAAGGTGCACATCGAAGTGGCCCGCTACAGCCGTGACGGTCGCGAATGCATCCTGATCGGCCATGAAGGCCACCCGGAAGTCGAAGGCACCATGGGCCAATACGATGCCAGCAACGGCGGTGCGATCTACCTGGTCGAAGACGAGGAAGACGTTGCGGCCTTGCAGGTACGCAACCCCGAGAGCCTGGCCTTCGTGACCCAGACGACCCTGTCCATGGACGACACCAGCCGCGTGATCGACGCCCTGCGTGCGCGTTTCCCGGCCATCGGTGGGCCGCGCAAGGATGACATCTGCTACGCCACCCAGAACCGCCAGGATGCGGTCAAGCAATTGGCCAACGAATGCGATGTGGTGCTGGTGGTCGGCAGCCCGAACAGCTCCAACTCCAACCGCTTGCGCGAGCTGGCCGAGCGCATGTCCACCCCGGCCTACCTGATCGACGGCGCCGAGGACATGCAGCGCAGCTGGTTCGAGGGCGTCGAGCGCATCGGTATCACCGCCGGTGCGTCCGCGCCGGAAGTCCTGGTGCGCGGCGTGATCCAGCAATTGCAGGCCTGGGGTGCCACCGGTGCCGATGAGTTGGCCGGTCGCGAGGAAAACATCACGTTTTCGATGCCGAAAGAGTTGCGCGTCCGCTCTTTGCTTTAAGTCCTTTCTGGCACAGGGGCTCTTCGACTGCGACGCTTTCCAGGCGGACGCGGCCGGAGGGCGCCAATATCACTTGATGATGGCTGATCGCTTCGCGTTTGGCGCAGACATGCAACCTGCCTGCCTGGAATGAGCCGCTGGGGTGCTGGGCGTTCCCCTGGCTGCCGAACCTCACCCCGCGTCTCATCGGCTGGTTACCAACCACCCGGGTGCTTGCGCGGCGTTCCGTCAGCACGGTCTTCTCCTTGTCATCCAGGGTGATGCGCCAGCCTCGGCCCCAATCGTTGTCTATCGCCCTGAGCACGACCGTCCGGTTGCGCGCGATGGCTTCGCTGCGTGCGCTGCGTAACCCGCTGATCAGCAACTGCGCGGTATCCTCGCGTTCGATGGACTCGATCAGCTCTTTGTAGCCCGCGCTGGCCCACGGCAGAACAATTGCGGCAATTGCCAGTCCCATGAGCAGTTCGATCAGGCTGAAGCCCTGTTGATACATGACGTCTCCTCCTTGGAGTCCGAAAACGACGCGCTCCTGGCGCCGCAAACCGAAACAACCGCACACAAAGGCGGTGGTTTGTTCTAGCGTGTAGAAGCAGGTATAGCCGACGGCAACGGAGGGCACCGATGGATCTTCGTACAAAAGGTTTCACGCTGATCGAGGTGCTGGTGGCCCTTGGCGTGCTGCTGATCCTGATCACCATGGCGGTGCCGTCATTTACCGGGTCGCTGCAGAGCACCAAGGCCGACACCGATATCGACGACTTGCGCCGGGCGCTGAACTTTGCCCGGATGACGGCGATCGACCGTGGTATCACCACGCGAATCCGCCCCACCGCCGAGGGCAGCGTCTGGAGCGGCGAACTGACGGTGTATGACAGTACTGGCTCGTCGCCCAATATATTGCGGGTTGTTCCAGCAATGAGCAGCGGCGCGACTCTGACGCTAACCTCAGACGTGACCAACATTGATTTCAACAATCTGGGCGGGCTATCGGCACCGGCCACGCCGGTGAGTTTCAATTATGTACGCGGGGCGCAGAGCAGGACGCTGAGTGTTTGCCTCAATGGACGAATCGTATTGGGAAGTTGCGGATGAAGGGTTGCAGTAAAAGGAGACAGGGGGGCATGACCCTGATCGAGGTGCTGGTGGCGGTGCTGATTCTCGGCGTCGGCTTGCTCGGGGCGGCGATGATCCAGCTCAATGCGCTCAAGTACACCGACAGCTCGCGCATGACCAGCCAGGCCAGTTTCATTGCCTACGACCTGCTGGACCGCATTCGCGCCAACTCCGGCGCCGACTACACCATCACGCCGCCCAGCTCGCCGAACCTCAACGTGGCTCGCGACCAGGACCTTTATGATTTCCAGACCAATATCGTCGCCTTCGGCGGCGCCACGGCCACTGGCACCGTTGCGCTGAACCAGCGGGTCTACACCATCACCATTTCCTGGGATGACGCCCGGGCCGCCAACACCGCCGATGCGGCCGAGGCGCGACGCAGCTTTGTCCTGACCAGCCGCGTCGCCGTCGATCCACCGGGGACGCCGCCATGAACCGGCACAGTCGCGGTTTTGGCCTGATCGAGTTGATGATCGCGCTGGTGCTCAGCCTGATCGTCATCCTGGGTGTCGTGCAGATTTTCATTGCCGCCAAAAACACCTACGTCAGTCAGAATGCCGCCGCGGTGATGCAGGAGGACGCGCGGTTTGCCTTGAGCAAAATGGTCCAGGAAATTCGCATGGTGGGGATGTTCGGTTGCTTGGCGACCATCATCGATGCCTCAACGGATAACAGTTTCGCTGTCAGCCAGACCACGCCAATCCGTTGGGATAACGCCAACCGGAGGTTGACCCTGGTCACCGCTGACATAGGCAATGGCGGTAGCGATCCAACCTGGACCGTCGTCTCCGATTGCCGTACTTCGGCGACGGCCTATTCCAATGCGCGGCTACCAGCGACGGGGCAGTTGGCGTTTCCGATCCGCCGACTGGTCTATAGCTTCAACAACAATCAATTGCTGCTGGGCAGCGGTGCCGGTAACCCGCCGACCCTGTCGGTGCTGGTGGACAACGTGCGGGCGTTTGACGTGACGTTTGGCGTGGCTGGCAGCGCGACGGACATCGCGGCGTCGAGCTACACCAGCAACCCGGCTGACCCGGCGCTGATCCGCAGCGTACGCCTGAGCCTGACGCTTTTTGACCCGAGGAATGCGGTGCGCGAGCAGACCTTCAATGTCGTTGCCGCGTTGCGCAACCGGCTGCTATGAAGGAGATGACTTCGATGGGGCACATGCATCGCCAACGTGGCATGGCCTTGCTGGTCAGCCTGGTCTTCCTGTTGCTGCTGACGTTGATCGGGTTGTCGTCGATGCAGAGCGCCACCCTCCAGGAAAAAATGACCAGCAGCGTCATGCAGCGCAACCAGTCCTTCCAGATGGCCGAGGCGGCGCTGAGGGTCGGGGAAAGCGCGGTGCAGGTCGAAACGTATTCATTGCCGATGTGCACCACTGCGACCCAGTGCGCGCCACCGGACGAGTCGAAGACGCTGACTGTGGCGGGGCGCGACTCAAGGTCGGGAGTACTCTGGGTTGCCGCCGCCGGTGGGTTTTATGGCGTGCAGAACATCGGCACGACACTCACGGCGGTCAATGTGCCAGTCAATACGTCGGCAACGCTGTACCGGATCACGGCGGTAGCGGTGGTGGGCAATAACCAGCGCAGCGTGGTGGAGAGCATCTATGCGAAATACTAAGGTGCTTCGCGGCAGGTGGCAGACGTTGTGGGGGGCGTTGCTGGGCCTTTACCTGGCGGCCCCGGCCTATGCTTTCACGCCTTCGGATTCACCCTTGCTGAGTGCGGCCGCCGTTACGCCGAACGTGATGCTGCTGATCGATGATTCGGGAAGCATGAACAACATCATTTGGGCTGCGGGGTTTGATCCGGCGGCGACGCAAACACGTACTTATGCATGCAGTGCCAGTAACAACTGTAACGACAGGTATGAGCTGGACCTGGAGGACTCGAATATCCTGTTGGTGAGCCTGTTGCGTGGCGGCTGCTCGTCTGGCTGGTACGGTTTCTATCGACCCAGTATCGGCCGGATCTGTCTGCGCTTGCCAGATCCTGTGGGAGGCGGCGATACCCGTTACACCGGCAAATACTTGGCGTATCTGGTGACACTGGCCAACGGCTCGAGCCGCGACTTCACCACAGGTACGATCCCCACGGATTATCGAATCAACGTTGCGCGAGATGTCTCCAATGACTTGGTCGCCAATAACCGCGCCCTGCGTATTGGACTTGCCACCTTCAACCCACCTAATTACAGCAACTCCGGCCCCGGCGGGTACATCGCTCGCGCCATCAGCGACCTGTCGCCGGTCACTGGCAGCGTGACCCAAACCCAGGCCAACGCCAACTACAGCGCCCTGATCAATGCCATCAATGGACTGGGCGCGGTTGCGAACACCCCCTTGGCCGAGAGCTATTACGAGGTCACCCGCTACTTCAGGGGCATGGCGCCTTACTACAATGGCACGCCTGCCACCTACACCAGCCCGATCCAGTACCGTTGCCAGAAAAATTTCGGCGTGGTGGTCACCGACGGCTTGCCCACCTATGACCGGACGTTTCCTACCAACGACCCGCTGGGCCTTTCCCGGCTGCCGAACTGGGATGGCATCAGCAGCAACGATGGCGCCGACCCCTTTGGCAACGCCGAGGGCGACACGCTTTACCTGGACGACATCGCCAAGTTCGCCTTCGACATCGACATGCGCTCCACCGGCACCGACGCCACCGGCAAGAGCTGGAACAGCGTGGATTTTCCTCGGCAGTACCTCAATACCTATACCGTAGGATTTGCCGTCACCAACCAGATGTTGTCCGACGCCGCCCGTTACGGGGCGGGCAAGTATTATCCGGCGAGCGACAGCGAAGGCCTGAATTCGGCGCTGTCGTCAGCCCTGAGTGATATCACTTCCAAAGCTGGCTCCGGGGGCGGCGGCACCACTAACGCCGCCACGTTATCCAGCACCTCCAGCTACTACCAGACCACTTATGACCCCAAGGACTGGCGCGGGACCATCCGGGCATTCGGCTTCACCCCGGCGGGTACGGTCAACACTGCAGCGGTGCAATGGACCACTGACACCGCCATCGTGCCGAGTGCCACGGCACCGATCTATCAATCCTGGAACACCGCGACCAACGTGCCGGTGACCCTGGCCTACGGCAATTTTTCGCCGGCCCAGCAAACCAGCCTCAGCCAGAACCTGCCCACGGGGATCACCGGCAATGACTTGGTGGAGTGGAGCAAGGGCGTCAACAAGACCGGCCTGAAGGTGCGCAGCGCATTATTGGGCGACATCATCAATTCGCCGTTGGTGCTGGCGTCGCCCAATGACCAGACCGCCGCGGATCTGCTCAACGACACCAGCTACAGCACCTACCTGGCGACCAAGGCGACGAACATGAGCACCAGCCTGGTGGTGAATGGCAACGATGGTTTTTTCAGTGTCATCAACAGTGCAAACGGCACGCGGCGTTACGCCTACATGCCTTCGAACGTGCTGCCCTCGTTGCAGGACATTGCCGACGTCAACTACATCAACGGCGTGAGCCACAAATTCCTCGTGGATGGACAGATCGGTGTATTCGACGTGCAGTCGGGGAGCGCCTGGAAGACCGTGGCCGTGGGCGGCACCGGGGCTGGGGGCAAGGTGTTCTATGCGGTCCAGCTGTTCGATGCGGCGGCCGGCAATGCGTATCGGGCGTTGTGGCAAATCAGTGCGCCAACCGTCGCCAACACGGCCAATGCCTTCAATGACTTGGGCTATGCCTACGCGCGCCCTGAAGTCGCGCGGCTGGCGGACGGTCGCTGGGCGGCGTTCATCGCCAACGGTTATGGCAGCAACAGTGGTGTGGCGGCGTTGTACGTGGTGGATATCCGCGACGGTTCGCTGATCCGAAAAATCGTCATCAACAGCAGCGAAACCGATAACGGCCTGTCGTCGGTCAAGCTGCGGGTCAACTCGCAGAATATAGTGCAGGCCGCCTACGGTGGTGACTTGAAGGGACGGATGTGGAAATTCGACCTCAGCGGCACCTCACCCACCGCGTGGGGCCTGGCGTTTGCTGGACAACCGTTGTTCACCGCACCCGGAGGCGCGACCCAGCCGATCACTGTGCAACCTCTGCTGGCAGACAATCCCCAGGGCGGCACCCAGGTGTTTTTTGGCACCGGCAAGTTCAACGAAGCAGCCGACAAGCTCAACAAGGACCTGCAGGCGTTCTATTCGATCTGGGACGCCACGGGCGGCGCGGGGCAAATCACCGTGTCGAGCTTGCAAGCCCAGTCGATCACCGGGGTGTTTTCCGGTAGCACAGGACAGTTCGTGACCACCAGCCAGAGTGATGTGACGTATCCTGCGGAAAAGGGTTGGTACCTGCCGCTGGTGTATAACAATGCGCTGACCGGGGAGCGAGTCATCAACCCGGCCAACCTGGTGCTCGAGCGCGTGGTCTTTACCACGGCCGCCGTGGACACTACCGACCCTTGCGCCAGCTTCGGTACCGGCAAACTGATCGAATTGGATGCGTTCAACGGTAAGATGCTCAACTACGCGGTTCTCGATACCAACAATGACGGCTCGCTCACCAGCCTCGACACGATTTCAGCCGGCGTGGTGTTCACGGGCGGCATACCGACATTGAGCGCCGTCGTCAGTGCCAACGGGGCCACCAATATGATCGTGAACGATTCCGGTGGTGGGATCACCGACCTGCTGGGCAAAACCGTTGGCGGCAGCCGCCGTATCATGTGGCGGCAAATACAATGAGGGAGCAAGGCATGCGCAGATCCAACCGCGGTTTCACCTTGATCGAAATCATGATCGTGATCGCGATCATCGGTATCGTGATCACCGTCGGCTATCCGAGCCTGACCGAATACATGAAGAAGGGCCGACGGGCCGAAATTGCCGGGCTCTTGTCGGAGCAGGCGCAAATTCTTGAGCGCCACTATTCGAAGAACAACGTCTACACCAATGCGACCGGGCTGAGCAGCGGTAACGATTTCTACACCATTAACCTGGTACCAACGGACCAGAGCTTCATTCTGACCGCTGTACGCAGGAGCGGCTCGTCCATGGCCACGGACAAATGCGGTGACTTCAGGATCACCAACACCGGGGTACGAAGCATCGAGAACGCTGCCGCCGGGGTGACCGCCAAGGATTGTTGGGGTCGCTGAGTTTCTTTTATCCGGGCGCGCTTTATGCGCCCTTTGTTTGTGAGTCGAATCAGAACATGACCAGGCAACAGCAAGTGGTGATTGTCGGTGGCGGAGTCATCGGCCTGCTGACGGCGTTCAATCTGGCGTCCGAAGGGCAACGTGTGGTGCTGCTGGACCGTTCCAATGTCGGCCAGGAATCGTCCTGGGCCGGCGGCGGTATCGTTTCGCCGTTGTACCCGTGGCGCTATAGCCCGGCGGTCACGGCGCTGGCCCATTGGTCACAGGATTTTTATCCACAGCTGGGGGAGCGGCTGTTCGCAGCCACCGGGATCGACCCGCAAGTGCATGTGACCGGGCTTTATTGGCTGGATCTGGACGACCAGGACGAAGCGCTGGCCTGGGCCAAGCGGGAAGGGCGCCCGCTGCGGGCTGTGGATATCTCGGCGGTTCACGATGCGGTGCCGGTGCTGGGGGCGGGTTTTTCCCGGGCGATCTACATGGCTGACGTGGCCAACGTGCGTAATCCCCGATTGGTGAAGTCCCTCAAGGCTGCGTTGCTGGCGATGCCGAACGTCACGCTGCATGAGCATTGCGAAGTCGGCGGGTTCATTCGCGACGGTGGGCGTGTGGTGGGTGTGCGCAGTTCTGCCGGTGAAATTCATGGCGATGAGGTGGTGCTGGCCGCCGGTGCCTGGAGCGGTGAGTTGCTCAAGACCTTGGGCTTGAAGTTGCCGGTCGAGCCAGTCAAGGGCCAGATGATTCTGTACAAGTGCGCATCGGATTTTCTGTCGAGCATGGTTCTGGCCAAGGGGCGTTATGCGATCCCGAGGCGTGATGGGCATATTCTGGTCGGCAGTACGCTGGAGCGTGAAGGTTTCGACAAGACCCCGACCGAGGTCGCTTTGGAGAGCCTGAAGGCTTCGGCGCAGCAGCTGATTCCGGCGTTGGCGGGTGCTGAGGTGGTCGGGCATTGGGCTGGTTTGCGGCCTGGGTCGCCTGAAGGTATTCCCTATATCGGCGAGGTGCCGGGGATTGCAGGGCTTTGGCTGAACTGTGGGCATTATCGCAATGGCTTGGTGTTGGCGCCGGCTTCGTGTCAGTTGTTTACGGATTTGATGTTGGGGCGTGAGCCGGTGATTGATCCTGTGCCTTATGCGCCGGCGGGGCGGTTGTAAGGTTCGGTTTTGATACTGCTCTTGTGCTCGGATCAACTGTAGGGAGATTCAACTGTGGGAGCGAGCTTGCTCGCGATGGCGGCCTGATAGTTGGCCGGGATGTTGTTGACCGGGTACATATCCATTGCTGCGGTAACGGCCACTTAGGGTTCCGCCCTTACGGCGGCTCACTTTTGAAAAGCGCAAAAGTAAGCAAAACGCTACATGCCCCACCACTCGGTGCCTCGCCTAGGCTCGGCATGCCCTCACTCCGGCATTGCTTCGTGGGCCGCCGCGAAGGGCCATCCATGGCCCAGCGCGGCTACCTCGGCATCCATGCCGAGGTGCCCACTGCGCAATACCTGCGTTCGGCCATCGTGGTTAACGGGGCGCCTTAGATCAAGATCAAAAGCGAGGCGGCCTAACAGCCGACCTGGCTCTTGCGGTCGTACACCCATCAGATCTGTGGGAGCAAAGCTTGCTCGCGAAGAGGCCTGCACATTCAGCACCTTCATCGGCCATGACACCGCCATCGCGAGCAGGCTCGCTCCCACATTGAATCTTCAGTAGACACAATATTTCATGCGCTCGGACCTCCTGTGGGAGCGAGCTTGCTCGCGATGAGGCCTGCAGCCCAACATCTTCTCGACTGGGGCACCGCCATCGCGAGCAAGCTCGCTCCCACAGGATTTAGGTGGCCAAAAAATTTGTAACTCATCTTCGAGCCAATGTGGGCCTATCCCTCTGTTGCTGTTGCTGTTGCTGTTGCTGTTGCTGTTGCTGTTGCTGTTGCTGTTGCTCTGCTTTTGACTTTGATCTCGGACGCCCCGTTAAACCACGCTGGCCGAACGCAGGCATTGCGCAGTGGGCATCCCGGCATGGATGCCGGGATAGCCGCGCTGGGCCATGGATGGCCCTTCGCGGCGGCCCACGGAGCAATGCCGGAGTGAGGGCACACCGAGCCTTAGCGAGGTGCCGAGTGGTGGGGCAAAGCGTTTTTGGTTACTTTTGGCTGGTCCGGCTCCCGGCTCTTCCAAAAGTGACCCGCCGTAAGGGCGGAACCCTAAGCCGCCGTTACCGCAGAAACGGATATACACACCGCCCTCACAGCCGACCAAGCTTTATGGGAATGGTCGGACAAAATTCTGATTCAAAAAGAATTTTCCGACGAGTTCTGGCGGTTGCCGGGTGGGAAGAACCCTGGCTAACCTTTCCCCGTCGCTGCCAATTCAGCGTCCGGGCGTCGCGGCCCGAAAACTTGGTAATCCATTTCCTCTTTGGAGTACCGCAATGAGTGACAAACCACTACCACCTTCAGAAACCAATAACGCTTCTCCTGACTCCAGCCATAACACGAAAGGGCTCGATGAAGCCGCCAAACGCGCCCTCGACTATTACCTCGGCCCAAAACCCGAAGCCAAAAAGAAACCAACCTCAAACCAGCTATTCACTGTAGTGGACGGCATCGACACCGAATGCCTCCTCACCAACCTCAGCGAAACCCTGGCCTCCGCCAACGCAACAATCAGCGACCTGGCCTTTGAACTCGAAGGCTCGCGACGGCATGTCGCCTTGGGGGTACAGCAGCTGATTGAACTGTGTGCATTACTGGCCAATCGAGTGCTGGACGAACGGGTGCCAGTGCCGGAGGGCTAGAGAGCGGCGTTACAGAGGGTGAACGCCGAACCTGTGGCGAGGGAGCTTGCTCCCGCTGGGTTGCGTAGCAGCCCCAAAAGCAGCGACTCGATCTACCTGATGCACCGAGGTGTCAGGTTGGGGGCCGCTTCGCAGCCCAGCGGGAGCAAGCTCCCTCGCCACAGGGGTAAGCGTAAGCTTAAAAAGCGTGGCTCAATCCAGTCCGAGTTTCTTCAACCGATACCGCATCGACCGAAACGACAACTTCAACCGCTGCGCCGCTGCCGTGCGGTTCCAGCGGGTTTCTTCCAATGCCTGGAGGATGAGCTTGCGCTCGACCTCTTCCAGGTAATCCTCGAGATTGTCGACCTGCATCAAATCGGGATTGCCCGCCTCAGTCGCACTGCCCTCGGCCAGACGCAGGTCATCCGCTTCGATCAGTTGCTGTTCGCACAAGGTATAGGCCCGCTCAAGCATGTTTTCCAGTTCCCGCACATTGCCCGGGAAACGGTAGTTCTGCAGGGCTTCCAAGGCTCGCGGATGGAGCTTTGCCGCAGGGCTGCCGGTGGCGCTGGCCAGGCGCTGGAGCATGTGGTTGGCCAAGGGCTCGATGTCTTCGCGGCGTTCGCGCAAGGGCGGCACGCGCAGTTCGATGACGTTCAGCCGGTAATACAAATCCTGGCGAAAGCGCCCGGCGGCGACCTCGGCGTCGAGATCCTTGTGGGTGGCGCAAAGGATTCGCACATCCACCACCTCCTCCTGCTGGCCGCCCACGGCGCGCACGGCCTTTTCCTGGATGGCTCGCAACAGCTTGACCTGCATCGCCAAGGGCAGGTCGGCCACCTCATCGAGAAACAAGGTTCCGCCATGGGCGGCCTGGAACAGCCCAGGCTTGTCTTCAATGGCGCCGCTAAAGCTGCCTTTTCGGTGGCCGAAGAACTCGCTTTCCATCAGTTCCGTGGGAATCGCCCCACAGTTGACCGGCACAAAACGCTGGTTGGCTCGGGGGCCTTGTTCGTGGATCAGCCGGGCGACCAGCTCCTTGCCGCAGCCCGATTCCCCGCTGATGTACACCGGTGCCTGGCTGCGGGCGAGTTTCTCGATCTGCTTGCGCACACCGAGCATGGGGGGCGAATCGCCCAGCAGGCAGCGTTCTAGGGTGCTGGTCGGTGAGGCGACCGGTGGCAGGCGCAGGGCGCTGGTGACCAGTTCCCGCAGCCGACCCAGGTCGACCGGTTTGGTCAGGAAGTCGAAGGCGCCGGCCTTGAGGGCGTCGATGGCGGTTTCCAGGCTGCCATAGGCGGTGATCATCGCCACGGGCAGTTGTGGATAACGTTGCTGGATGTGCTGCACCAGCTCCAGGCCGGTACCGTCGGGCAGGCGCATGTCGGTCAGGCACAGGTCGAAGGCATCCCCTGCCAGCAGGGCTTGGGCCTCGGCAAGGTTCTTGGCGCTGCGGGTGTCGAGTTTCATCCGGCCCAGGGTAATGTCCAGGAGTTCGCGGATGTCCGGTTCGTCATCGACGATCAGGATTCGTTGCCGTGAGCGATTGTTCAAATCTGTTTCCGTCCGTGAGCAAAAGTGATGCGAAAGCAGCCGCCGCCTTGGCGTGGTTTGAAGTCTAGGCGGGCCTGGTTGCTTTCGCACAGCTCACGGGACAGATAGAGCCCAAGGCCGGTGCCCTGGCTGCTGGTGGTAAAGAAGGGTTCGAACAGGTGCGCCTGCTGCTCGGGCGTGACACCGGGGCCGTTGTCGATGATGTCCAGTGTCGACAGCTGGCTGTGAGGGTCGATGAACAGTTTCAGCCAGGCCTCGGCCTGTTCGTGGGCCATTGCGCTGTGGCGCCAGGCGTTGCGCAGCAGGTTGTCGAGCACCTGGGTGAGCTGATCGGGGTCCATGAGCGTGGTGTAGTCGCCCGGGTCGATGCTCAAGTGCAATTGCTGGTGGTCGGCCATGCTCTCGCGGGCTTGTCGGACGAACTGATCGAGCCAGGTCCGCAGGTCAAGGCGCTGGGGTGTGGTTTGCTGGCGGCGAGACAGCTGCAGGACATTTTCAATGACGCGATTCATTCGTTGGGAGTGATCTTGAATAATCTGCGTCAGACGCCGATCCGCGTCGTTCAGTTCCTCGGATTCGCGCAGCAATTGCGCCGCGTGGCTGATGGCGCCCAAGGGGTTGCGGATTTCATGGGCGATACCGGCGGTCAGGCGCCCCAGGGAGGCGAGCTTGAGCTGTTGGGCGTGTTGGGCCACCTGGGCCAGGTCTTCGAGAAACACCAGGATCTGCTGCTGGTCGTTGTGGCCCAGGGCAATGAAGCTCGGTTGCAGGGTCAGGCCCGTACCGCTGATGGTCAGGCTGGGCGGGCGCAGGCTGGGGTTGTTCAGCCAGAGTTGCAGGCGCTCGACCAGGGCGCTGGAGCAATCGTCGATCGGCTGGCCGACCAGGTCGTGCATGCCCAGCAGGTTCAGCGCGCTTTCGTTGGCCAGTTGGACCCGGCGCTGGCGGTCGAGCACCAGGATGCCGGTGCGCATGCGTTGCAGGATCAGGGCATTGAGGGCTTCCAGTCCGACCACTTCGCTGGCCCGCTGCTCGGCCAGGGTTTCGCTGGCTTCCAAACGTCGGGTCAGGCCCTGCACCAGCAGCGCGGCGGCAAAACACAACGCCCCGAGGGTGCCGGCTTGCAAGTAACTGCTGGGCCGGTTCGAGTCGCTCAAGCCAAGAAATAAACTCGAACCGACGATGCCAAGGGTGGCGACGGCCGCGATCAACAGGCCGATCCGGCCGCGCAGCAGCGTATTGCCAATGGCCACCGAGACGATGAGCAGGTTGCCAATGGCGCTGGGGGCGCCGCCCGCGGCGAAGAACAGCCACGAGAGCAGCAACACGTCGGTCAGGGCCAGGCCGAACAACCGGGCAGGGCGCCGGGTGTTTTCCAGGAACACCACCAGCAGGATATTCAATACCAGGTACAACCAGCTGCCACTGCGCAACAGGTCGTCGTTGGCGTATTCCAGCAGGCGGTTGTCCATGTTGCTGGAGATCAGCAGCACCAGGGTGATGCCGATACTCAGGCGGTACAGGTGGTAGAGGCGCAGCAGGCGCTGCGCCTGTTTGATGCGTGGGCTTGTAGCCTCAGCGCTCACGAGTGCCCGGGCCTTGCTCGAGATGAGCCTGGCTGCAATACCATTGCTGTTCGAGGACCAGCGCCCGGTCACGGGGCAGGTGTACGCCGCAATGGGCGCAACGGACCATGGGCGGTGCGTCGTGCTCCCGCGGAGCGTTCGGCGCGGAGGAGGCGCCCTTGAACTTACGCCAGAACCATACCGCAGTGGCAATCAGAGCGATCCAGAACAATAAACGAAGCATGATGGGCGGCTTTTTGGCTAGAGATCAGGCAGTTTAGCCAAGGACAGGAACGGCGCACAGCGCAATAAAACCCGGGCATAAAAAAGGGAGACCGTCGGGTCAATGCTGTTCACTTAAGGCAATCGGCAAACCCGTGGCGAGGGAGCTTGCTCCCGCTGGGCCGCGAAGCGGCCCCAAAACCTGCCAAGTGCGGCGTATCAGACACACCGCACCCGCCGGTTTACGACTGCTTCGCAGCCGAGCGGGAGCAAGCTCCCTCGCCACAGGGTCATCATTTTTCTTAAGTGAACGGCATTAGACCGTCGGGTCTCCCTTTTTGTAGATGCCTTGGCTCAGTCGAACAGGCCGAAGGTCATGTAGCTGAACCAGGAGCGGTCGCTGGAATCGCTCTCAGGCTCTTCTTCCTCGATCACGTCGCCATTTTCATCCTTGGGCTTGAGTTCGTTCGGGATGGCTTCCTTGGCATCCTGGAACTGGCGCTGTACGTCCTGGTTGGCGCGGGTTTCGCCCGGCGGCAGCGGTGGACGGGATTCGATCAGGCCCAGGGTCGCCTTGCTCAGCCACGAACGGTTGTCGGCTTCGTCAACGCGCGGGGTGAACTGGCCGTCGACCAGCGAAGGGTGATCCGGGTAGTTCAGCTTGAGGGTTTCCAGGCTGGTGGCGGCCAGGTCGTCCAGATGCAGGCGCTGGTAGGCTTCGGTCATCACCGCCAGGCCATCACCGACCGAAGGGGTTTCCTGGAAGTTTTCCACCACGTAGCGGCCACGGTTGGCGGCGGCGACGTAGGCCTGACGGGTCAGGTAGTAGTCGGCCACGTGGATTTCGTAGGAAGCCAGCAGGTTGCGCAGGTAGATCATGCGCTGCTTGGCATCAGGCGAATAACGGCTGTTGGGGAAGCGGCTGGTCAGCTGGGCGAACTCGTTGTAGGAGTCGCGCGCGGCGCCCGGGTCACGCTTGGTCATGTCCAGCGGCAGGAAGCGCGCCAGCAGGCCGACGTCCTGGTCGAAGGAGGTCAGGCCCTTGAGGTAATAGGCGTAATCGACGTTCGGGTGCTGTGGGTGCAGGCGAATGAAGCGCTCGGCGGCGGACTTGGCGGCTTCCGGCTCGGCGTTCTTGTAGTTGGCGTAGATCAGCTCCAACTGGGCCTGATCGGCGTAGCGACCGAACGGATACCGCGACTCCAGCGCCTTCAGCTTGGCGGTGGCGCTGGTGTAGCTGTTGTTATCCAGGTCGTTCTGCGCCTGTTGGTACAGTTCGACTTCGCTCAGGTTTTCGTCTACGACTTCCTTCGACGAGCAAGCAGCAGTCAATGCGAGGATGGCGATCAGCAGCAGGTGTTTCACTTGCATGGCGGCTTGCGTCCCTATGACGGCCGCTGTCTTGGGCGGGGCCGTCCTGTTATGATGAGCGCCCCGTTGAAAAGCCTCGGGGCAAAAGACGCCGTATTTAACCACAAGCGCGCAGCCGAAACCAAAGGCTGTGCCGACGCCCAGTCCGAGCATGTCCGATAAAATAGAACTTCGCGCAGAGGTGCCGTCCGATTTGGGCGGCCAACGCCTCGATCAAGTCGCCGCACAACTCTTTGCCGAGCACTCTCGCTCGCGCCTTTCCGCCTGGATCAAGGACGGCCGCCTGACTGTGGATGGGGCGGTGATCCGTCCGCGCGACATCGTCCACGGCGGTGCCATCCTCGAGCTGACTGCCGAGCAGGAGGCCCAGGGAGAATGGGTCGCCCAGGACATTGCCCTGGACATCGTCTATGAAGACGATGACATCCTGGTGATCAACAAGCCCGCGGGCCTGGTGGTGCACCCGGCGGCCGGTCATGCCGACGGCACGCTGCTCAACGCCTTGTTGCATCACGTGCCGGACATCATCAATGTGCCCCGTGCCGGCATCGTCCATCGCCTGGACAAGGACACCACCGGCCTGATGGTGGTGGCCAAGACCATCCAGGCGCAGACACAGCTGGTCACACAGCTGCAAAGCCGCAGCGTCAGCCGCATCTATGAGTGCATCGTGATCGGTGTGGTCACCGCCGGTGGCAAGATCAACGCCCCGATCGGTCGCCACGGCCAGCAGCGCCAGCGCATGGCGGTGATGGAAGGCGGCAAGCAGGCGGTCAGTCATTACCGCGTGCTGGAGCGTTTCCGTTCCCACACCCACGTGCGGGTCAAGCTGGAAACCGGCCGTACCCACCAGATCCGTGTGCACATGGCCCACATCAACTTCCCGTTGGTGGGCGACCCGGCCTACGGCGGTCGTTTCCGCATTCCGCCGGCTGCCAGCCAGACCATGGTCGAATCGCTGAAGAGTTTCCCGCGCCAGGCGCTGCACGCGCGTTTCCTGGAACTGGATCATCCGACGACCGGCAAGCGCATGAGCTGGGAATCGCCGTTGCCGGATGATTTCGTCTGGTTGCTGACGTTGCTCAAGCAGGACCGCGAGGCGTTCATCGGATGAGTGACTGGCTGATACCCGACTGGCCCGCGCCGGCCCGGGTCAAGGCCTGTGTCACCACCCGCGAAGGCGGCGTCAGCCTGGCGCCGTTCGACAGCCTCAACCTGGGCGACCATGTCGGCGACGACCCCACGGCCGTTGCCGAAAACCGCCGCCGCCTCACCGATCCATTCGCCATCACCCCGGCCTGGCTGCAGCAGGTCCACGGCATTGCCGTGGTCGAGGCTGACCCGACCCAGGTGGCGACCGCCGATGCCAGTTGGACCGCCACGCCGGGTATCGCGTGCACGGCGATGACCGCCGATTGCTTGCCGGTGCTGTTCTGCAACCGTGCCGGCACCCGCGTCGCGGCGGCCCACGCCGGTTGGCGCGGGTTGGCGAACGGTGTGCTGGAAGCCACCCTCGACAGCCTTGCCGTGCCTGCGGATGAAATCCTGGCCTGGCTCGGCCCGGCCATCGGCCCGCAAGCCTTCGAAGTCGGACCGGAAGTGCGTGAAGCCTTCATCGCGCAGTTGCCCCAGGCGGCACAAGCCTTCGTCGCGAGCCCCAACGCCGGCAAATGCCTGGCCGACATCTACGCATTGGCACGGCTGCGTCTGGCGGTACGCGGTGTCACGGCCGTTTACGGCGGCGGTTTGTGTACCGTGACCGACCCACGTTTCTTTTCCTACCGGCGCAATCCGCGCACCGGTCGCTTCGCCTCGCTGATCTGGATCGAGCGCTAGACTTCTCTGATCTGCATCAAGGGCGCCCGGCTTGAATCTTCCAGAATCGACCACATCTATAACGGTATCTGGCAGGTTTCTTCATTCAGGATGTTTTCTAGGTCCGGCCTGCTCATTAGGAAGGTGACCCATGCGTATTGATCGTTTAACCAGCAAACTGCAATTGGCGCTGTCCGATGCCCAGTCCCTGGCCGTCGGCCTGGACCATCCCGGTATCGAACCGGCGCATTTGATGCAAGCCATGCTCGAACAGCAGGGCGGCTCCATCAAGCCCCTGTTGATGCAGGTCGGCTTTGACGTCAACAGCCTGCGAAAAGAATTGGCCAAAGAACTCGACCAGTTGCCCAAGATCCAGAATCCGACCGGTGACGTCAACATGTCCCAGGACTTGGCGCGGCTGCTCAACCAGGCCGATCGCCTGGCCCAGCAGAAGGGCGACCAGTTCATTTCCAGCGAGCTGGTGCTGCTCGCCGCCATGGACGAGAACAGCAAGCTCGGCAAGTTGCTGCTTGGCCAAGGGGTGAGCAAGAAGGCCCTGGAAAACGCCATCAACAACCTGCGTGGCGGCGAAGCGGTGAACGACGCCAACCACGAGGAGTCGCGCCAGGCGCTGGACAAATACACCGTCGACCTGACCAAGCGTGCCGAGGAAGGCAAGCTCGACCCGGTGATCGGTCGCGACGATGAAATCCGCCGCACGATCCAGGTGCTGCAACGCCGTACCAAGAACAATCCGGTGCTGATCGGTGAGCCTGGCGTGGGTAAAACCGCCATCGCCGAGGGCTTGGCCCAGCGCATCATCAACGGCGAAGTGCCGGACGGCCTCAAGGGCAAGCGCCTGTTGTCCCTGGACATGGGGGCTCTGATCGCCGGTGCCAAGTACCGCGGCGAGTTCGAAGAACGGCTCAAGTCCCTGCTCAATGAACTGTCCAAGCAGGAAGGGCAGATCATCCTCTTCATCGACGAACTGCACACCATGGTCGGTGCGGGCAAGGGCGAAGGCTCGATGGACGCCGGCAACATGCTCAAGCCAGCGTTGGCCCGTGGCGAGTTGCACTGTGTCGGCGCGACCACGCTCAACGAGTACCGTCAGTATATAGAGAAGGACGCGGCCCTCGAGCGGCGCTTCCAGAAAGTGCTGGTGGAAGAGCCGAGCGAAGAAGACACCATCGCCATCCTGCGTGGCCTTAAAGAGCGCTACGAAGTTCACCACAAGGTGGCGATCACCGACGGCGCGATCATCGCGGCGGCCAAGCTCAGCCACCGCTACATCACCGACCGGCAATTGCCGGACAAGGCCATCGACCTGATCGACGAGGCCGCGAGCCGCATCCGCATGGAAATCGACTCCAAGCCCGAAGTGCTGGATCGGTTGGAACGTCGCCTGATTCAGCTCAAGGTCGAGTCCCAGGCCCTGAAGAAAGAAAGCGACGAAGCGGCGAAGAAACGTCTGGAGAGGTTGCAGGAAGAAATCGTGCGTCACGAGCGTGAGTATTCCGACCTCGAGGAAATCTGGAACTCGGAGAAAGCCGAGGTCCAGGGTTCTGCGCAGATTCAGCAGAAGATCGAACAGTCTCGCCAGGAACTGGAAGCGGCTCGCCGTAAAGGCGATCTCAACCGCATGGCCGAGCTGCAGTACGGGGTGATCCCGGACCTGGAGCGCAGCCTGCAAATGGTCGACCAGCATGGCAAGAGCGAAAACCAGTTACTGCGCAGCAAAGTCACCGAGGAAGAAATCGCCGAAGTGGTGTCCAAGTGGACCGGCATTCCCGTCTCGAAGATGCTCGAAGGCGAGCGTGACAAGTTGCTGAAAATGGAAAGCCTGCTGCACCAACGCGTGATTGGCCAGGAAGAAGCCGTGGTGGCGGTGTCCAACGCCGTGCGCCGGTCCCGCGCCGGGTTGTCGGACCCTAACCGTCCGAGCGGCTCGTTCATGTTCCTCGGCCCGACCGGTGTCGGTAAAACCGAGCTGTGCAAGGCACTGGCCGAGTTCCTCTTCGATACCGAGGAGGCGATGGTGCGCATCGACATGTCCGAGTTCATGGAGAAACATTCCGTGGCACGGCTGATCGGTGCACCACCGGGTTATGTCGGCTACGAAGAGGGCGGCTACCTGACCGAGGCCGTGCGTCGCAAGCCGTACTCGGTGATCCTGCTCGATGAGGTCGAGAAGGCGCACCCGGATGTGTTCAACATCCTGCTGCAAGTGCTGGAGGATGGTCGCCTGACCGACAGCCACGGGCGCACGGTGGACTTCCGCAACACGGTGATCGTGATGACCTCCAACCTGGGCTCGACGCAGATCCAGGAGCTGGTGGGTGATCGCGAGGCGCAGCGCGCGGCGGTGATGGACGCAATCTCTACCCATTTCCGGCCGGAGTTCATCAACCGGGTCGACGAAGTGGTGATCTTCGAGCCTTTGGCCCGGGATCAGATTGCCGGCATTACCGAGATCCAGTTGGGCCGCCTGCGCAGCCGCCTGACCGAGCGCGAGCTGAAACTGCAATTGAGCGATGAGGCGTTGGACAAGCTGATCGCGGTGGGTTACGACCCGGTCTATGGTGCTCGGCCGCTGAAACGGGCGATCCAGCGCTGGATCGAAAACCCGCTGGCGCAGCTGATTCTGTCGGGTCGCTTCATGCCGGGCGAAACCGTGACCGGAACGGTGGAGAACGACGAAATCGTCTTTACCTGAATCGATTGACAGGGCTTTTGTGGCGAGGGAGCTTGCTCCCGCTGGACCGGGCTGGCGTTCCAGGGCGAAGCACTCCTCGGTTTTTGAGGGGCCGCTACGCGACCCAGCGGGAGCAAGCTCCCTCGCCACGATCCTTGATCTATTCCTGATTCATGGATGTTCACTTTCAAGGGCCATTTTTTTCATCAGGCCGTTGAACTCAAAGGAAAAGGCTTGTAAAGTGCGCCCCGCAGTACGTCACCCCAAGGGCGACTTCTCACTGAGAAGGAATCCAAAATAAGTTGCAAATCATTGTCTTGAAAGCAATTTAAGGGGTTGACAGAGGTTTTGAAAATTGTAGAATAGCGCGCCTCAGACACACGAACGCAGCGATGCAGACGGTGAAAGAGGTTGAAGCGAGATTCAACGATGTAGCTTCAAATTGCAGTAACTTGAAATATCAGTTCCGTGATAGCTCAGTCGGTAGAGCAAATGACTGTTAATCATTGGGTCCCAGGTTCGAGTCCTGGTCACGGAGCCATTTCAATCGGGGTATAGCGCAGTCCGGTAGCGCGCCTGCTTTGGGAGCAGGATGTCAGGAGTTCGAATCCCCTTACCCCGACCATATTTGGGTCGTTAGCTCAGTTGGTAGAGCAGTTGGCTTTTAACCAATTGGTCGTAGGTTCGAATCCCACACGACCCACCATTTTTGAAACCAGCTCGCTGGAATCGAATCTTAAGATCAGAGGCCAAAAGCGCTGATCGAGGAAGGCGACTTGCGAAGGTCGCCTTTTTTTTACCGGGGTATAGCGCAGTCCGGTAGCGCGCCTGCTTTGGGAGCAGGATGTCAGGAGTTCGAATCCCCTTACCCCGACCATATTAAAAATCCTCGTATCGAAAGATACGGGGATTTTTTTTGCCTGGAATAAAGTGGATTACTTAAGTCATCGTACAACTTGCCGATAACCCACCGACAGGGGCCTGGCCCCACCTCGGGCCAACAATAAAAAAGGCACCCTTATGTTTCTTCGTCAGTTGAATATTGCCCCCCGCGCCGCGCTGGGGTTTGCCTTGATCGCCGTGTTGGTGGCGTTGCTCGGGGTGTTTGCGCTGGGGCAGATGTCGAGCATTCGTGACAGTGAAGTCGCCGTGGAAACCCAATGGCTGCCTAGCATTCGCGGGGGTGACGAGATTCGCGAGTGGATGTTGCGGATCCGCACGATTTCCCTGCGCATGGCCCTGGACCAGGATCCGAAGAACATCCCGGTGTACCGCGGCCAGATGGACACCCGCGACAAGGAACTGGGCGAAAAAATCGCGGCTTACGAAAAACTCGTCGTGACGCCTGAAGGCAAGGCCCTTTACGACCAGTTCAAGCAGACGTTCGCTGCGTACCGTACCGGTATCGCGCAATCCTTCACCCTGGCGGAACAGGGGCGTCGGGATGATCTGATCAAGTTGCTGCTGGTGGACATGAAGACCGTGGTGGACGGTTCCGGCAAGCAGCTCAACGATCTGGCGGAGTTGTTCTCCAAGCAGGTGTCCATCGAGAGCCAGAAGTCCCAGGAGCACTACGCCAATTCCCGCATGATCGTCAGCCTGTTCATTGTGCTTGCCGCCCTGGCCACGGTGGCCCTGGCCATGTTGCTCACGCGCAGTATCGTCAAGCCCCTGGGCGAGGCGCTGAATGCTGCGGAGAGCGTCGCCAGGGGGGACTTGACCCGGCCGATCGAAACCCACGGCAACGACGAAGTCAGCCGTTTGCTCAAGGCGTTGGCGGCCATGCAGCAGAATCTGCGCGAGACGTTGCAGGGCATCAGCGGCTCGGCCGCGCAACTGGCCACCGCAGCCGATGAGCTGAACGCCGTCACGCTCGACAGCACCCACAGCCTGCAGCAACAGAACAACGAAATTGAACAGGCTGCCACCGCCGTCACCGAGATGACCACCGCTGTGGAGGAGGTTGCACGCAATGCGGTTTCCACTTCCGATGCCACGCGTCAGTCCAGTGAGTCGGCATCCCTGGGGCAGCAGCGGGTCAGCGACACGGTCGAGGCCATTGGCGCCCTGGCTAACGATGTGCAAGTGACCGGCGGCCTGGTGCAATCTTTGGCCAACCAGTCGCAGGATATCGGCAAGGTGCTGGACGTAATCCGCGCCATCGCCGAGCAGACCAACCTGCTGGCCCTCAACGCGGCCATTGAAGCGGCCCGGGCGGGAGAGAGCGGACGTGGCTTCGCGGTGGTGGCCGACGAGGTGCGAGCGCTGGCTTATCGCACGCAGCAATCGACCCAGGAAATCGAGCAGATGGTCCAAGGCATGCGCAGCGGTGCCACCCAGGCACTCGATTCCATGCAGGCCAGCTCCAGTCGTGCGGCAAGCACCCTGGCGATGGCGGAGCGGGCAGGGGAAGCGCTGCACACCATTACGGCGTCGGTCAGCGAGATCCATGAGCGCAACCTGGTCATCGCCAGTGCCGCCGAAGAACAGGCGCAAGTGGCCCGCGAGGTCGATCGCAACCTGGTGAACATTCGTGATTTGTCGGTGCGCTCGGCTTCCGGCGCGGATCAGACCAGTGCCTCCAGCCATGAATTGTCGCAACTGGCGAATTCGCTGCGCACGATGGTGCAGCGGTTTCAGGTTTGATCGGTGGATAGCTTGGACAGTGATCCTGCCCAAGCTTAAGTATGGACTGTGCCGCCCTCATCGCGAGCAAGCTCGCTCCCACAGGGTGATCGCAATCAACTGTGGGAGCGAGCTTGCTCGCGATGGCGGTGGATCATTCAGACTCAGTGCTGCTGACTCAATGCAACTTCAGCCGAGGCTCGGTCCCGCGTCCGATCTTGCTGCCCAGCATCAGCATGGCCGTGCGGAACATGCCGTACAGCGCCATCTGGTGCATGCGGTACAACGACACATAGAACATCCGCGCCAGCCAGCCTTCGAGCATCACGCTGCCGGTCAGGTTGCCCATCAGGTTGCCCACCGCCGAGAAGCGCGACAGCGAGATCAGCGATCCGTAGTCGGTGTATTTGTAGTCGGGCAGGGCCTTGCCTTCGATCCGCAGTTTCAGCGATTTGGCCAGCAGCGAGGCTTGCTGATGCGCGGCCTGGGCGCGAGGCGGAACGTTACGATCGCTGCCGGGTTGCGGGCAGGCGGCGCAATCGCCGAAGGCAAAGATGTTTTCGTCGCGAGTGGTCTGTAGCGTCGGCAGCACTTGCAGCTGGTTGATCCGGTTGGTCTCCAGCCCGTCGATATCCTTGAGGAATTCTGGCGCGCGAATCCCGGCGGCCCAGACCTTCAAGCTCGCGTCGATCACTTTGCCATCCGCGGTAATCAGGCTGTCGGCGGTCACCTGGCTGACGGCGGCGTTGGTCATCACGTTGACGCCGAGTTTTTCCAAAGTCTTGTGCACCGGTCCACCGATGCGTTCCGGCAATGCCGGCAACACCCGTGGCCCGGCCTCGATCAGGGTGATGTGCATGTTCTCCGGTTTGATCCGGTCCAGGCCATAGGCGTGCAGTTCGTGGGCGGCATTGTGCAGCTCGGCCGCCAGTTCGACCCCGGTCGCGCCGGCGCCGACGATGGCGACACTGATGCGCTCGACGATATCGGTCTGCCCGGCGTGGGCACGCAGATAGTGGTGAAGCAATTGCTGGTGAAAGCGCTCCGCCTGCTTGCGGGTGTCGAGGAACAGGCAGTGTTGCGCCGCGCCTTCGGTGCCGAAATCGTTGGTGGTGCTGCCGACGGCAATCACCAGGGTGTCATAGCCCAATTCCCGGGCCGGCAGCAGCTCGATGCCCGCCTCGTCATAGGTGGCGGCCAACTGGATTCTCTTGCGCTCGCGATCCAGACCGCTCATGCGTCCCAGTTGGAACTCGAAGTGGTTCCATTTTGCCTGGGCAACGTAATTGAGTTCGTCTTCGGAAGAGTTGAGGGAGCCGGCAGCCACTTCGTGCAGCAGGGGTTTCCAGATGTGGGTCAGGTTCGCGTCGACCAGCATCACACTGGCCGTGCCGCGATTGCCCAGAGTCTTACCCAGACGGGTAGCCAACTCCAGGCCGCCGGCGCCGCCGCCAACGATGACAATACGATGAGTCATGGGGATATCTCGCAAGGCTAAAGGAATTCGGTGCCGTTACCCGCGCGAGCATCA
Source organism: Pseudomonas sp. Z1-12 (assembly GCF_051132015.1). Classification (NCBI taxonomy): domain Bacteria; kingdom Pseudomonadati; phylum Pseudomonadota; class Gammaproteobacteria; order Pseudomonadales; family Pseudomonadaceae; genus Pseudomonas; species Pseudomonas sp. Z1-12. The sequence goes on along the minus strand of NZ_CP071647.1, from coordinate 5,776,683 downwards.
AGCGGCTCATAGCGTCAGGTAACTGATCAGTCGGCTCAACAGGCCCAGGCCAATCGTGATGGCCAGTACCACCACCAGGAGCATCCACGGCCGGAAAGGCCGGCGCTCGACTCGGTGCTGGGACAGTTGCAGGTACTCTTCGACATGCTTCTGGTCGTCTGGGTTCAGGCGGCTGGTCATAAAGGCCTCGTCAGGTAGACGTTGCGGAATGTGAAGACGTTACAGCGTCCGGCTAGTTGGCATTGAAAGCAGCATAGCCGCTCGCCGGAACGGGTTCGACGGCCAGGGGGTCGTCCAGGCGAATGATTCCACTTTTTAACACCCGGGCGGTGATTCCGCCATGGCCGCGTACGGCCTGGAATGTACCTTCGCCGAGGTTTCGCTCCAATCGGGCGCAGGGCTGGCACCAGCCGGTGGTTTCAAAAATGGCCTGGCCGATGCGAAAGCGCCGGCCCTTGAGGCTGAACAGATTGATGCCGCTGACCACAATGTTGCGCCGCAGCGCCTGTGGCAGCACCGGCTGGTCCTCGGGACGGCCCATCAGCGCGCTGATCACGGCCAGGTGCTCCCATTGGATCAGCGTCACTTGCCGCGCATTGCGCACACCGGGGCGGGCATGATCGCCGGTCAGCCCGGCCTCCAGGCGCGCCTCCACGGCGTCCAGTTCGATCATCGGTGCGTGGCCTTGGGGGCGCACGCCGATCCAGCGCACACGGCCCTGTTGCGGCACGGCGGCGATCAGTTCCTGCAATGGGCTCACAGGCTGATCCCCACATCGAAGACAATGCTGCGGCCCAGGTTGCCCCGCAGGAAATCCGGCGCATCGGGATGGGCGAACAGCACCCGGGCAAATGTCGGTCCCACCAGCGACAGCGAGCGCCAGCCCTGGCGCAGGTATTCGGTGGGCGGTGGAAAGTGACTGTTGAGGTCCAGCACTTCGCGCTTGAGGCTGGCGAAGGCGATGATGTCCAGATCGCCCAAGTCCATGCCGCGCTCGGTGTAGTTGTGGGCTTTCTTGCGCAACGTCGGGGCCAGGCGCAGCAGGAACTCATTGGCCGGGATCCGCCTGGGCTTGGCTTCGCGCCGCACCAGTTGGCTCAGGGAAAAGGCGCTGCGGCGGCGTTGCAGTTCATCGCGCCATTCGTCATTGAGGCGACGGCCCTCGTCGAGTACGAAAAATACCTCGAAATTGGCATCGCGAAACAGCACGTCCGGCGGCTCCCCGGCCGGGGCGAACTCGTCGGCCCGATAGGGCACGTTCAGCCCTTGCAGCAGACGCTGGCAGACCCAACGCTCACGCTCCCATTTGCGGGCATTGGAAAGAAAGGCGTTGGCTTGCTCGGCCGCGATGGTCAGCAGGCGTAAGTAATCGGAGTCATCCATGAGCCCAAGCTTAGCGTTCAAATGTGGTCAAAAAAATAAAGCTGCTGCGATGGGGCGAAATTTTCGCTGAGGCAGGTGATGCTGTTCACTCAAAGCCCAGCAAGAGCAGAAGGCAGGTCGAGCTTTTTATGCACCTGCGCCTGCGCCATCGCCATCGCGAGCAAGCTCGCTCCCACATGGGGTTTCGGATGTTCACAACATTTTACATACGATACAAAACCTGTGGGAGCGAGCTTGCTCGCGATGAGGCCGGCACATCCAACACCGTCATCGAATGTGACGCCGCTATCGCAAGCAAGCTCGCTCCCACAGGATGAGCATAAGCCTCAGGCAGGGCCCGGCAGGCCATCCTGTTCAGCCTGACGCGCCAACCAGGCGCAGAAAAGATCCCGTTTCTTGCTGTGTTGCGCGCTGCGCTTGGCGATATAGGTGTAGCGGCTTGGCTGAAATCCGAACGGTGCCACCAGGCGACCCAGGCGAATGTCATCGGCCACCAGGTGCCATGGCGCGACACCAATCCCCAGGCCGGCAATCGCCGCCTCCAACGTAAAGTAATAGTGCTCGTATTCCAGTCCGGCCGGCGCGCTGGCGGGGTATCCCATCGCATCGCCCCAGTTCGCCCAGGCGTCCGGACGGGTTTTGGTGTGCAGGAGGGGATAGCGAAAAATCGAGCTCAGGTCAGTCAATTGGATACGCGCGGATAAGGACGGCGCCAAGACGATGCCCAAGCGTTCGGGGAACAACAGGACGGTGTTTTTGCATTCATCCACGACGTCCTGTTCTGCCGTGATCATCACGTCATGACGGTCCCGCCCCGGATCGGTCCCATGGACCGGTGAACTCAAGCGGATCTTGATCTGCGGGTAAGTTGTATTGAAGTCGAAAAGACGGGGAATCAGCCACTTGACCGTGAACGTGCTGAAGCAGGACACGTCGAGGGTGCCGGTCGCCGTGTCTCGGACCCTGCCCACCGCGGCCTCGATCTGATCCAGCGCGGCCGTCAATTCCGGCAGGAGTTCTTGCCCGGCAGGGGTGAGCTGCGGTTTGTTCTTTGGGCCTTCGAACAGGTCCACGCCAAGGCTCAGCTCCAACTGACGGACCTGGCGACTGACAGCGCCCGGGGTGACGGACAACTCTTCGGCGGCCGCATTCATCTTGCCCAGGCGGGCAGCCGCCTCGAAGGTACGCAGTGCATTCAATGGGGGGAGGTGACGTTTCATGAAGTGACTTTAACTCAATTACATCGGGCGCATAAATCGGTATCCGGTACGGTGGGGATTTCGCAGAATTCCTCGGCTTCCCGGGGCTTGACGATTGTTTAACGTCGCGACGACTGGGGAGAACTTCCCCAATCAATTGAGAGCAACTCACATGCCATTCGTTCGTACAGCCGTCACCAAGGGCACCAGCCAGTCGCAACGCCAGCGCATTGTCGAGGGCATACACCAAGCGCTGGTCGAGAGCATTGGCATGCCCGAGGATGAACTGTTCAACCTGGTCACGGACTACGATCCCGAGCAGTTTTTCTACAGCCGCACGTTTAACGGTGTGGATCGTTCAGACCATTTGATCGTGATTGAGATTACGATGCGCAGGGGCCGCAGTGATGCGATGAAGCGCGAGCTCTACAGAAAAATTGCCGACAACCTCGGTATTCAAGCCCAGGTTCGTCCAGAAGACGTTTTCATCTTCATGCATGAGAATGACTATTCGGATTGGTCGGTAGGCTTTGGTAGGTTTGCAATGGCTCTGGTACAACAACCAGGAAGTGTCGCTCCCCAATAGCGAACGAACGGAGTAACCCATGATCGGTGCCGAACTGCTCTCCTCGCAGACCCAGGCGGCCGGCTGGCTGGTGTATGTGCCGGTGTTGGCCTGGGCCGTGGTGCGGGCACCGTGGGTCGAACTGTTCACCGACAGCCGTCGCCAGCATCTGTTATTCGGCACGGTGCTGGCGTTGTTCATGCTGTGGCTGGTACGCCGGGATTTCGATACGGGTGTCTCGTATCATTTCATCGGCATGACCGCCGTGACGTTGCTGCTGGACTGGCCGTTGGCGATCCTGGGGGGCTTGTGCGCGCAGCTTGCGCTGGTGCTGCTGGGACGCCAGGACATGGCGGCGGTCGGGGTCAACGGCGCGCTGCTGATCCTGCTGCCGGTGCTTATCACCGAATGCTGCGCGATCCTGGTGGAGCGCGCCCAGCCACGCAATCTGTTCGTCTACATCTTCTGTTCGGGGTTTCTCGCCGCCGCGCTTTCGGCATTGGCGTGCCTGCTGCTTGGGCTTGGCCTGCTGTGGTACGACGGGATATTCGCCATGCCTTACTGGCTGGAGGACTTCATCGGCTACCTGTGGCTGATCATCTTCCCCGAGGCGTTCATCAACGGCATGGTGATCAGTGCGTTGGTGGTGTTCAGCCCCGAATGGCTGGAGACCTTCAACCGCACGCGCTACCTGTCGGCGCCGTGGAACGATGATGACAAGCCTTGATTCACGTCAAGGCTGCTCCATCACACGCCCTGCATGCTCTGGAAAACTTCCAGGAGCACAACCATGAGTGTTTATGAGTGGGCCAGGCAAGAGATCAGGCGTAGCCACGACGCCGCCATGGAGATCGGTTTCGACCCGGGCTTGAGCCTGCGTGCCTTGCTCAGTGCCATCGTGCAGCAGAGCAAGACCGTGCGCAGCGCTGAAGACTTGGCCGACGAGTTGAGTTTCCTGGCGGAAAACCTCGACGATGAACAGGATTACGGTTTCATGCGGCCTTAGGGGATAACTCCGTTACCTGAGATGACGATGAGCCCGTGGCGAGGGAGCTTGCTCCCGCTGGGGCGCGTAGCGGCCCCTAAAAAACGATGAGTGCTTCGCGCTCAAGCGGGAGCAAGCTCCCTCGCCACAATGATTCCTACCGGGTCTTAGTGATGGGAGCGAGGATTGAAGTCTTCGCTGAACAACTCATCCTCGGCGTCCGGGGCCACGGGGATCTTGTGTTCTTCCGACGCCCAGGCGCCCAGGTCGATCAGTTTGCAGCGGTCGGAACAGAACGGCCGGAATTTGCTCTCCGGGCTCCATTCCACGGGTGCGCCACAGGTTGGACAATCGACGGTTGGGGTTTGGCTCATGATTGGCCTCCACGCAAAGTAAGGTAAAAGTGATGCAGGCGCTCGACCTCGCTGTGCAGCCAGGTGAGGTCGCGGTCGTTGACCACCACGTCGTCGGCATGGCTCAGGCGGTCCTGGCGGCTGGATTGGGCCTTGAGGATCGCTTGGACCTGCTGCTCGCTGGTCTGGTCGCGCTGTAGGGTACGTTCGATCTGCAGTTGTTCTGGCGCGTCGATCACCAGGATCCGCTGGGTCATGGCGTACTGGCCTGACTCGATCAGCAGCGGCGACACCAGGATCGCGTAGGGCGATTGTGCCTGGGCCAGGTGATGGGCGATTTCCTCGGCGATCAACGGATGCAGCAGTGCTTCGAGCCAGCGGCGTTCCTCGGCCTGCTCGAAAATCAGCTTGCGCAGCGCCGCCCGATCCAGGGCGCCGTCGGCCTGTAATACGCCAGGGCCGAAGTGTTCGGCGATTTTTGCCAGCGCCGGGCGCCCGGGCTCGACCACCCAACGTGCGGCGTGATCGGCGTCGATGGCGTGCACACCCAGGTCGATAAAATGCTGGGCCGCCGCGCTCTTGCCGCTGCCGATGCCACCGGTCAGGCCGAGGATCCAGGGTTTTTCCAGGGGGTTATTCATAAAAGATCGACATTAGAAACCGACAGACTGCCAGTAGAAGTCGGTTATTTGACCACCCCAGAGCAAGGCAATCCAGCCGGCAATGGCCAGATAAGGCCCAAAGGGGATTTGTGTCGACCCGGGAGCGTCACGCAGGCGCAGCACAATGACCCCGATAACGGCGCCCACCAGCGACGACAAGAGCAGCGTCAGCGGCAGGATCTGCCAACCGCCCCAGGCGCCCAGCATTGCCAGCAGCTTGAAGTCCCCGTAGCCCATGCCCTCCTTGCCGGTGATCAGCTTGAACACCCAGAACACTGACCACAGCGCCAGGTAGCCGGCCACCGCGCCCCACATCGCTTGGTCCAAGGGAACGAACAGGCCGAAGCTGTTGACGATCAAGCCCAGCCACAACAACGGCAGCACCAAGGTATCAGGTAGCAATTGATGCTCGGCGTCGATCAGGCTCATGCCCAGCAGGCCCCAGGTCAACACCATCACCATGCCGGCCTGCCAGCCAAAGCCGAAATGCCAGGCGACGAATGCCGACAACGCGCCGCAGGCCACTTCGGTCAGGGGGTAACGCTTGCCAATGGGCGCGGCGCAGCTCGAACAGCGGCCGCGCAACATCACGTAGCTGAGCACGGGGATGTTTTCCCAGGCGCGGATGCGATGGTCGCAGTGCGGGCACTGGGAGTGGGGCAACATCAGGTTATAGACCGGGCCCGGGGCCTCAGCCGGCAGGCCCAGCAGATCGTGGGCTTGCAGGCGCCATTCGCGGTCGAGCATCTTCGGCAGGCGCCACACCAGCACGTTGAGGAAGCTGCCGATGATCAGGCCGAGCAATGCCGCAACGAGCACGAAAGCCAGGGGGTACAGCACGAAAAATTCGCTCAAGGGCATGTCAGATCGCAGAGCCGAGTTGAAAGATGGGCAAGTACATGGCAACCACCAGGCCACCGACGACGATCCCCAGGATCACCATGATGAAGGGTTCCATCAGGCTGGTGAGGTTGTCCACCAGATTGTCCACTTCGGCCTCATAAAAGCTCGCGACCTTGTCGAGCATGTCGTCCAGCGCGCCGGATTCCTCGCCGATGGCGGTCATCTGGATGGCCAGGTTCGGAAAGATCCCCGACGCGCGCATGGAAAAATTCAACTGCATGCCGGTGGAGACGTCCTGGCGGATGCGCTGCACGGCGCGCTTGAATACCACGTTGCCGGTGGCGCCCGACACCGAATCGAGGGCTTCGACCAGCGGCACGCCGGCGGCGAAGGTGGTCGAGAGCGTGCGGGCAAAGCGAGCCACCGCGGACTTGTACATCAAGGTGCCGATCAAGGGGAGCTTGAGTAGCCATTTGTCCCGCCAGTCACGAAACGCCTGGGACCGCTTGAGGGCATATTTCACCCCGAAAAACGCCCCCGCCAAACCGCCCAGCAGCATCCACCACCACTCCTGCATGAACTCCGACAGGCCGATGACCATCACTGTGAAGGCCGGCAGCTGCGCACCGAACCCGGAGAAGACCGATTCGAACTGCGGCACCACCTTGACCAGCAGGATGCCCGTGACCACCGCTGCGACGAGTATCACCGCCGTCGGGTAGGTCATGGCTTTCTTGATCTTGGCCTTGAGGGCTTCGCTCTTTTCCTTGTAGGTCGCGACCCGGTCCAGCAGCGTATCCAGGGCACCGGCCTGTTCGCCGGCGTCCACCAGGTTGCAGTACAGCTCGTCGAAATACTGCGGGCATTTGCGCAGCGAGGCGGCGAAGCTATTGCCGGCGGCAACTTCCTGCTTCACCGTATCCACCAGTTTACGCATGTTGGGGTTGTCGAAGCCTTCGCCGATGATGTCGAACGCTTGCAGCAGCGGTACGCCAGCCTTGAGCATCGTGGCCATCTGGCGGGTGAAGAGGGCGATGTCCAGCGGCTTGATGCGCTTGCCCTTGCTGAATATCGAGGTGGATTTCTTGCGGACCTTCTCCGGGTTGATGCCTTGCTTGCGCAGTTGTGCCTTGACCAGGGCCGGGCTCTGGCCCGTCAGCTCACCGGTCATTTTCGTGCCTTTGCGGTCCTTGCCTTCCCACGTGTACACATCGGTTTTGACTGCCTTGACCGCCATGTTCAATCCTTGGTGACCCGGTTGATTTCTTCGAGGCTGGTGACGCCCTGCATCACTTTGAGCAGCCCCGATGCGCGCAGGTCATTGAAGCCGTCGTTGCGCATCTGCAGATCGATTTCCAGCGAGTTGCCCTCGGCCATGATCAACCGTTGCAGCTCGGGCGTGTTCTTGACCACTTCATAAACCCCCACGCGCCCTTTGTAACCGTGGTTGCACTGTTCGCAACCGACCGGCTCATAGATCGTGAATGTGCCGATGCGTTCCCGAGGGAAACCTTCCTTGAGCAAGGCTTCCTCGGGAACCTCGATGGCCTTCTTGCAGTGGTTGCACAGCTTGCGCGCCAGCCGCTGGGCGATGATCAAGTGTACGGCGGTGGCGATGTTGAACCCCGGAATGCCCATGTTCTGCAAGCGGATCAAGGTTTCGGCGGCGCTGTTGGTGTGCAGGGTGGATAGCACCAGGTGCCCGGTCTGGGCGGCCTTGATGGCGATCTCGGCGGTTTCCAGGTCGCGGATCTCGCCGACCATGATCACGTCCGGGTCCTGGCGCAGGAACGAGCGCAGGGCCTGGGCGAAGTCCAGCCCCTGGCGCGGGTTCACGTTGACCTGGTTGATGCCTTCCATGTTGATCTCCACCGGGTCTTCGGCGGTGGAAATGTTGATGTCCACGGTGTTGAGGATATTCAGCCCGGTGTACAGCGACACGGTCTTGCCCGAGCCGGTCGGGCCGGTGACCAGGATCAGTCCTTGCGGTTGCTTGAGGGCGGCCATGTACAGGTCTTTCTGGTCCGGCTCGTAGCCCAGGGCATCGATGCCCATCTGCGCGCTGGACGGATCGAGGATCCGGATCACCACTTTTTCGCCCCAGAGCGTGGGCAGGGTGTTGACCCGGAAGTCGATGGACTTGGTTTTCGACAGGCGCATTTTCAGCCGGCCGTCCTGGGGTTTGCGTCGCTCGGAAATATCCAGGCTGGCCATGACCTTGAGGCGGGCGGCGATGCGGGTCGCCAATTGGATCGGCGGCTTGGCCACTTCCCGCAGCATGCCGTCGGTGCGCACCCGCACCCGGTAGGTTTTTTCGTAGGGCTCGAAATGCAGGTCGGAAGAGCCGCCCTTGATCGCGTCCAGCAACATCTTGTTGACGAAGCGCACCACGGGCGCGTCATCGGTGTCTTGGGTGCCGATGGAGTCCTGCTTGGTGTCGTCGATCGATTCGATGTCCAGGCCATCGAGGTCGACATCGCCCATGCCTTCCAGGCCGGTGCTACTGGACTCGAAGAATTTTTCGATGGCGTCGCTGAGCTTGTCGTCCTCCACCAGGATGGCTTCGGTGGTCAGGCCGGTGCTGAACTGGATGTCGTTGATGGCCTGGTGATTGGTAGGGTCGGAGATGCCCACGTACAGCTTGTTGCCACGCCGCCACAGCGGCAGGGCGTGGTGCTGGCGCACCAGTTTTTCGCTGACCAGGCCGGTGGGTTGGGCTTCCTTGTCCAGGCTGTTGAGGTCCAGCAGGGCCACGCCAAAATGCTCCGAGGCGATTTCCGCGATCTGGCGGCTCTGGACCAGTTTGTTCTGCACCAGGTAGCTGACCAGGGGGATGCGGCTGCGTTGGGCCTGTTGATACGCCTGTTGCGCACTTTGCTCGGTAAGCAGTTCGGCCAGCACCAATTGCTTGGTCAGGCCGCTGAGGGCGATGTCATTCATGGGGATACCGGACGCGGACAGTTCATGACTTATAGCCTAGTCAAGCATCGACGCCAAACCAGCGGGCCAGGGTGACAAAAAACGTCAGATAGTGCGGTTGTTGAGGTAGGACGCCGCCGTTGTGCGGGATCGACACCCTTTATTGATGGGGCTTGAGGGTTGGCATGTGCCCTGCAATGGCGATTTCAGGTCATGAGATTTCGACTCATGCATGGGAGATGTCTATGAATAAGCAAAAGGGCTTTACGCTGATCGAGCTGCTGATCGTCGTGGCGATCATCGGCATTCTGGCGACGTTTGCGTTGCCGCAGTATTCCAGATATCAGGCGCGGGCGAAGGTGACGGCGGGGCTGGCGGAAATCACTTCATTCAAGGTGCCGTACGAGGACAACATGAATCGAGGCGTCGACCCTACGGCCGCCAACATGGGCGTCACCTCACCTACCAGTAATTGCACAATCACCATTACAGGCACAGCGGCGGCCGGAACGGGCACGATTGTATGCGCCCTTGTGAATGCGCCTGCCGCCGTTCAAGGTAGGACAATCACGCACTCTCGTGCAGCGGATGGTGCCTGGACTTGCACGTCTACTGCTCTTCAAGAGTTCTTGCCGGCTGGTTGTGACGGTGCGTAGCAATCCCGGTTGACTCGGCCCCGGTTAAACACCGGGGCTTTTTATTGGAACTGGAAATGCTCGGGAATTCAGGGATTTAGAGATTGGACGAAACCCGCAACTTGCATGTCGAAAATCGGCGGGTCATGCATTTTGCATGATCAAGAAAATTGTCGCTTCGCTTAACCTGCTGATTCATAAGCAATTCATAAATGTTTCAAAACTGGCACAGCCTTCGCACTACTCCTGTTAACCCTGCCGGGATTCATCTCCGGCGGTTTCTGAGAAAAACAGGAGTTACTCGTATGAAGAAGTTCGCTATCACTGCCGCCGCTGCTACCGCTCTGACCCTGACCATGGCTAGCGCATTCGCCGAGACCACTCAAGCAACTCAGGCGCCAATGATGCTGGCTGCAGGCGAAGTGACAGAGGCCAAAGAGGACGTTTCCGATACCTGGATCACCACCAAGGTCAAAGCTGACCTGGTCACTGAAAAAGGCATTCCAGGCACTGATATCAAAGTCGAAACCAACAACGGTGTTGTGTCCTTATCTTCGATGAACAAAGTCACTGAATCACAAAAAGACACCGCCGTGGCAATCGCCAAGAAAATCAAGGGCGTCAAGGACGTATCGGCTGACGGCCTGAAGGCCGAGTAAGGCCAAGACTTCTCGCCTGGACTGGGAGAAGGCACGGCAAGCGGGCTGAGTCATACGCTTGCCGTTGCTTTGGAGTTCATGCGAAAGGCCATAGGGATGTGGCCATTACAGGCCTCCGGCATTCGTGTCGGGGGCCTGTTCTATTTTGGAGAGGGGGCAGTGCGTGGCAGCCGGGAACCGGGTTGCCTTCATCGCGAGCAAGCTCGCTCCCACACTGGATCGCATTGAAATCGGGCCCCTGTGGGAGCGAGCTTGCTCGCGATGGCGGCGGCACGACCAACACACATGACTGCTAGTTGTGTAGTCGCCCGGTCACCGCCCCCGCTTGCTGGTGATCTCCACCAGCCGATTTCCCTCGAAACGCAGGTACTGATACATGCCGTTGTTGGGGCCGTAGGTCAATTCTTCCACCGGGTATTCTTCCCGGCGATTGACGCTGCGTTTGTAGCCCAAGTCATCCCGCGCCGCCGGCTGTCCGCACTTCTGCAGCACTTCGCTCAAGCGGTCGCCGACGCTGATCAACTGGTTGCCGCAGCGCAGCGTGGTGGCCGCCGATGCCTGGCCGGCGGCGAGCAATAGACCCAGGCCGAGCCCGTACCAGGGTTTCATCTTATTCGGCATCCAGATGCATAGGCGTGACCACCCGGCCATCGCTTTCGGCCTGGCCGAGGCTGGCGTCGATGAAATACACGCGGTCGTCGGCCAACTGGCCTTTGTCCACCAGGAAATCCTTGATGCTGCTGGCCCGTTCCTGCCCCAGTTGGCGCAACAGCACGTCGCTGCCGCTCCAGAACTTGATCACGCCTTCGCGCAGTTTCTCGATGCGCGCCGTTTTATCCAGTTGCGTCCATTCGGCCGGCGGCTGGGTCTTGAGGCGCGTGCGGTAGATGCCTTCGAGCAGCGGTGCCTTTTCATCCTCGGGCACCTCTATCAGCGAAGCCTGGGCCGGAACCTTGTCACCCCGACGCTGGAGCATCTTGTAGTAGTTGTACTGGTATTCGCGCTCCAGGCGCTGGGCCGCGAGTAATGGCCCGTCGCTGCTTTCGGCGGCGGTACCCTCGATCTCCAGGCGCAGTTCCGGCCGTTTGGCCAAGGCTTCGGAGAGTTTGAGCAGCGTGCCTTCGTTATCCTTGCTCAGATCGCTGGAGCCCGGCGCAAATGCGACGCTGCCCAGGTCTTCCGAACCGCCGCCGGCCACCAGTCCACCAATGAGCTTGAACGGCGCCTGGGCCGCGCGAACCACCAGGTTGCGCAGGGTCTGCCAGACGATCGGCATGACGCTGAATTGTGGATCGTTGAGGTTGCCGCTGACCGGCAGTTCGATGGAGATCTTGCCCTCGGAGTCCTTGAGCAACGCGATGGCCAGTTTCAGCGGCAGGCTCACGGCGTCCGGGCTGTCGACTTTTTCCCCCAGCTGCAATTGCTCGACCACCACCTTGTTGTCCGCCTGGAGCTGGCCCTTGGTGATGCGGTAATGCAGGTCGAGATTGAGTCGACCCTTGCGGATACGATAGCCCGCAAACTTGCCGGAGTAGGGCGTCAGGGTGGTCAGTTCGACCCGCTTGAAGCTGGTGGCGATGTCGAGGCTGGCCATCGGATCGAAAGGGTTTACTGCTCCCTTGATGGTGACCGGCGCGTAACGATCGACCTTGCCCTTGATGTCCACGCTGGCCGGTTTGGCCTGGCGGCTGTCGATGGTGCCGATCTGGCCATTGAGTTGCTGGATGGCCGTGGCGAAGTTGGGTGTCAGGCTGAAATCGGCGAAGTTGGCCGAACCGTCGTTGATGGCGACGCCGCCGATGTGGATACCCAGCGGTTTTTCCTGGGCCGCCGGTTTGGCTGCGGTGTTCTTCGCGCCACTGTCGGCCGGTTGCGGGATCAGCAGGTCATCGACGTTGGTGGTGCGGTCGTCATTGATCATGAACCGCGCGTAGGGCTGGAACAGGTTGACCTTGTCGATGGACAGGCTGTCGCCGTGCTGGTAGTTGAGGCCTTCGAGGACCAGCTTCTGCCACTTGAGGAAATCACGGGTCTTGAGGGTGTCGAGGGTGTGCAACTGGTCGACCTGGGCGGTGCCGGTGACCGCAAAGGCCAGCGGTTCGGTGCTCTTGAGGTCGACCGCCAGGTCGCTGCCGAGCATCCCGGAGCGCAGCTCCAGGCGAATGAACGGGTTGATGTACGCCTGGGCGACGCGCAGGTCGATGTCCTGGGTCTTGACCTTGAGCCTGGCGCTGATCGGGTTGAGGTTGACCTCGCCGTCGGCCAGGATCTTGCCCTGTTTGCCCAGCCCGGTGTCGAGCTTGAGGGTAAAGGGCGAGCCGTTGAGGGTGTCGTAGTTCTGCAGGTCGAGGTTCAGTGGGCCGACTTCCAGTGCCACGGCAGGCTGCGCCTGGCGGTCGGCCAGGTGCACGTGGTAGTCGCGCAGTTGCACGTCCTTCAACAGCACCTGCCACGGTTTGCTCGGTGGTGCCGGTTCAGGTTTTGGCGAGTCGGCTGCCGCCGGGGCGGATGCCGGTTCAGCCTTGACCTGCGGTTTGGCCGGCTGGCTGGCGAAGAGTTTCTGCCAGTCCAGCTGCCCGTCTGCCTCGCGAGCGGCCCAGGTTTCCAGCTTCTGGCTGCGGATCTTGCCCACCACCACTTGCTGCTTGGCCAGGTCTACCGTGGTTTCGCTGACATCCAGGCGCTCGAGTTTCACCAATGGACGGCCATCGGGGGCCTTGATGGCGAAGGGCGCGACACTGACCGCGACATTGTTGAGCAGCAGTTCGGTGCCTTTGGCCAGGTTGAGCTTGTAGTCGGTGCTGAGGTTCAGGACGCCGTTTTCCAGCACCAGCGGTACGGCGTCGCGCACGTAGGGCCACCAGGCTTTCATCTGGCCACCAGTGACCTTGAGCGTACCCTGGGAAGCAATTGGCGAGAGGCTGAAATTGCCCGTCCAGTCGATCTGCCCGCCCTCGGGGCCGGCGGCCACCAAGGTCATGTCGGCGTTGTCGTCGGGCAGGGTGCTGAGGTTCTTCAGCTCGAAATCGAGGGTGTCGTACAGGAACTCGATGGGCTCGCTGGGGCGCAGGTCCTGGAAATGCACGTAACCGCCAGCCAACTTGATTCGATCGACCCGCAGCGGGAACGGTTTGGCCTCGGGATCGGCAGGCGTCGGTTCGCTGGCTGGCAACTTGAACAGGCCCAGTAGGTTCAACTGACCGTCCTTAGTGAACACGACTTCGGTCTTGGGCTTGTCCAGCTCGATGTTCACCAGATGGAGGGCCCCGGACCACAGGCTGTCGAGTTGCAAATTGGCGTACAGCCGTTCGAAGCCGACTTGCTCTTTGCCCGGTTCGCCGATGTTCAAGCCCCAGAGGGTGACTTCAAGGCTGAAGGGATTGAGTTCGATGCGCTGGATCTGGGCCGGTACTGTCGCAAGGGCGGCCAATTGCTGGTTGGCGATGCGCAAGGCGATGCCTGGCAGAATCAGGAAACCCAACAGACTGTAGAGGGCCAGTGCGGTCAACAGGGCGCCGATAGCGCGAATCAATCCTTTGGGCATGTGCGGCTTCATCTAGGTGTGAATTCGGAGTGCCTTGGAGTATGGCATGCGTTTACGGTTCCGAAGCCACTGTGATTTATGAGATTTATCTGGTTTCCCTGTGAGAATTCAATCCGGGGCCTAGAGCTGGAGGATCAGCGTCTTGAGCGGCGGTTGCTGATCCAGGGAGGGGAAATCGCTGCCTGGGGTCAGCACGCTCCAGTCGCGCACCGGACGGCCGGCTTTTTCCGCACAACGCAACACCTGCTCGCGCCAGTCATCCATGGGCACTTTTGCCAGGTTGTTGCAGCAGATCAGCACACCATTGTCAGCGGTGGTGAGCAGCGCCGGTTTCAGCAGGCTTTGGTAGTCGCGCAACAGATCGACGGTGCCGAACGCACTTTTGGCCCAGGCCGGTGGGTCGAGTAGCACCAGGTCGTACTGGCGTTGCTCCAGGCGCACATAGCTGGGCAGTTTTTGCCCGCGACGCTGGCTGATGGGCAGGCCGGCCAGTTGGCGAATCGCCGGGAAGTAATCCGACTGCACGAATTCCATGGGCTGCAAATCGGGGTTGAGCAGGCCGTTTTCACGGCCCACCGCCAGGTTGCCTTCGGCGAAGTCCAGATTGCATACTTCACGCGCGCCACCCGCGGCGGCGCTCAGGCCGACGCCGCAGGTGTAGGCAAACAGGTTCAACACGCTTTTGCCGCGGCTGTGGGCCTTGACCCAGCCCCGGGCGTTGCGCAGGTCGAGGAACAGCAGTGGATCCTGCCCGGCATGCCGGCCGCGGACACGATAATTCAAGCCCCACTCATGCCCGACCAAATCTTGCAGGGCGGCTTCGTCCGCCTGATAGACGGTGTCCTGGCGGTCGATGCGGGAATTGCCCCGGGCGCGGTCGTTGTAGACCAACAGGGTCTCCAGGCCCAGGCGTTCGTTGACGATGCCGTGCAATTGCAGCAGGTCGTCCCGTTCCAGCGACTGGTGGAAGCTCTGCACCAGCAGTTGCGGGCCATAGCGGTCGATGGTCAGGCCGGGCGCGCCTTCCTGGCTGCCATGGAACAGGCGATAGCAGTCGGTGCCTTGCTGGTGCAGTTGGCCGAGCAGTTCCAGGCGTTGGTCGAGGGCGGCGCGCAGCGCCTGATTCAAGGAAGACATGCCGGGCGCGCCTTAGAGAAATGAGGCGCGGGAGTTTAGCAGTTATGAAGGATCGGGTTTGAGGTTGCACAAGGTTACGAGCTAGACACCGTCCTGTGGCGAGGGAGCTTGCTCCCGCTGGGCTGCGCAGCGGCCCTATGATTTTTGGGAGTGCTACGCACTGGAGCGCCAGCCCGGTCCAGCGGGAGCAAGCTCCCTCGCCACAGGTTCTTGTGTTTGGCCTAGCGATTCAGGCGTTTGTCGATCAACCCCTCCACCACGCTTGGATCGGCCAGGGTCGAGGTGTCGCCAAGGCTGTCGAGTTCGTTGCAGGCGATCTTGCGCAGGATGCGCCGCATGATCTTGCCCGAGCGGGTCTTGGGCAACGCCGGCGCCCACTGGATCAGCTCCGGCTTGGCGAAGCTGCCGATTTCCTTGCTGACGTGAGCCAACAATTCCTTCTTCAGCTCATCGCTGGCCTCCACACCGTTCATCGGCGTGACAAACGCATAGATGCCCTGGCCCTTGAGGTCGTGGGGGTAACCGACCACGGCGGCTTCGGCGATGCTGTCATGCAGTACCAGGGCGCTTTCCACCTCGGCGGTGCCAATGCGATGCCCGGAGACGTTGATCACATCGTCGATACGCCCGGTGATCCAGTAGTCGCCGTCTTCGTCGCGGCGCGCGCCGTCGCCAGTGAAGTAATAACCCGGGTAGGGCTTGAAGTAGGTGTCGACCATGCGTTGATGATCGCCGTAGACGCTGCGAATCTGCCCCGGCCAACTGGATTTGATCGCCAGCACACCGCTGCCGGCACCGTTGATTTCCTTGCCCACCTCATCCAGCAAGACCGGTTGCACGCCGAACATCGGCCGTGTGGCGCAGCCTGGCTTGAGCCGTGGGGCACTGACCAACGGGCTGAGCATGATGCCGCCGGTTTCGGTCTGCCACCAAGTATCGACAATCGGGCAGCGCTGTTCGCCGACCACGTTGAAATACCATTCCCACGCCTCCGGGTTGATCGGCTCGCCGACGCTGCCGAGCAATCGCAGGCTTTTGCGGGACGTTTCCTGCAACGGTCCGGCTCCTTCCCGCATCAACGCGCGCAGGGCGGTCGGCGCGGTGTAGAAGATATTGACCTGATGCTTGTCGATCACTTGCCAGAAACGCGAACTGGTGGGGTGGCTCGGCACGCCCTCGAAGATCAGCGTGGTGGCGCCGTTCGCCAGCGGGCCATAGACGATGTAGCTGTGGCCGGTGACCCAGCCGACGTCGGCGGTGCACCAGAACACCTCGTTGTCGCGGTAGTCGAGCACGTACTTGAACGTCATCGCCGCTTGCAGCAGATAGCCGCCGGTGGTGTGCAGCACGCCCTTGGGCTTGCCGGTACTGCCTGAGGTGTAGAGGATGAACAGCGGGTCTTCGGCGTCCATCGGTTCGGGCGGGCAATCGTCGCTGATGTCGTGCATGGCCTGGTGATACCAGAGGTCACGACCTTCCACCCAGTCCACTTCGCCCTGGGTGCGCTCGACCACCAGCACGGTGCTGACGTTCGGGCAGCTTTCCAGGGCCTTGTCGACGTTGCGCTTGAGCGGTATGAAGCGCCCGCCGCGCACCCCTTCGTCAGCGGTGATCACGGTGCGGCAATCGGCGTCGAGAATCCGGTCGCGCAGGGAGTCCGGCGAGAAGCCGCCGAACACCACCGAATGCACCGCGCCGATGCGGGTGCAGGCGAGCATGGCGTAGGCGGCCTCGGGGATCATCGGCATGTAGATGCAGACCCGGTCGCCTTTCTTCACGCCACGGCTTTTCAGCACGTTGGCCAGGCGGCAGACATGATTGTGGAGTTTCTTGTAGGTGATTTGCGCCGATTCGGCAGGGTCGTCGCCTTCCCAGATGATCGCGATCTGGTCGCCCCGTGTGTCCAGGTGACGGTCGATGCAATTGGCGCTGACGTTCAGCTTGCCGCCGGCGAACCAGGTCGCGTCGCCATTTTTGAGGTCATAGCGCTGGACGGTTTGCCAGGGCGTCATCCAGTCGAGAAAGCGCGTGGCCTGCTCGGCCCAGAAGGCGCTGGGGTGTTCGATGGATTCTTGGTAGAGCCGCTTGTACTCGTCCTGACTCAGTTGCGCAGCCCGGCGGACGGCATCGGCGTGGGGGTACTGGCTGATATCGAACATGACGGTTCCTTATTCTTGTTTTGCGACAAGATATAAAGATGCGCCCAGTAGCCTGAGGGTTCAAGTCACACACAAAGCAACTGTGACAAAGCAACTGTGGGAGCGAGCTTGCTCGCGATAGCGGTGTGCCAGCCCGTTAATAGCAACTGACACACCGCCATCGCGAGCAAGTTCGCTCCCACAGGGAGCAGCGGTGAGCTGTCGGAGCGGGGATACGATCAGCCGCGATGACGCCCGCGGAAGTAGTTGATCAAGCCTTGGGTCGAGGCGTCTTCGGCCGGGTTTTCTTCGCTGCCTACCAGGCGGTTGTAGACGCCCTTGCCCAGTTCCTTGCCCAGCTCCACGCCCCATTGGTCGAAGGCGTTGATGCCCCAGACCACGCTCTGCACGAACACTTTGTGTTCATACAGCGCCACCAGTGCGCCGAGGCGCCGCGGGCTGATGCGTTCGACTACCAGGGTGTTGCTTGGGCGGTTGCCCGGGATCACCTTGTGGGAAGCCAGTTTCTGCACCTCTTCTTCGCTGGCGCCCTTGTCCCGCAGCTCGGCTTCGGCCTCGGCGCGGGTCTTGCCCAGCATCAGTGCCTGGCTCTGGGACAGGCAGTTGGCGTACAGCCACTGGTGATGGTCGGCAACCGGGTTGAAGCTGACGATCGGCACGATGAAGTCGGCCGGGATCAACTGGGTGCCCTGGTGCAGCAACTGGTGGTAGGCGTGCTGACCGTTGCAGCCAACGCCGCCCCAGATGACCGGGCCCGTATCGGTCGACACCGGGGTACCGTCCTGGCGCACGCTCTTGCCGTTGGATTCCATGTCCAACTGCTGCAAATGTTTGGTGATGTTACGCAGGTAGTGGTCGTACGGCAGGATCGCATGGCTCTGCGCGCCCCAGAAGTTGCCGTACCACACGCCCAGCAGCGCCAGCAGCACCGGCATGTTCTGCTCGAATGGGGCGCTCTGGAAATGCTGGTCCATGGAATAGGCGCCGGACAACAATTCCTTGAAGTTCGACATGCCGATGGCCAGGGCGATTGGCAGGCCGATGGCCGACCACAGCGAGTAGCGCCCGCCGACCCAGTCCCACATCGGGAAGATGTTTTCTTCACGGATGCCGAAGGCCACGGCGGCGGCATTGTTGCTCGACACGGCGATAAAGTGGCGATACAGCTCCGCTTCGGAACCACCCTGGGCCAGGTACCAGGCGCGGGCGGCCTGGGCGTTCTTCAGGGTTTCGAGGGTGTTGAACGATTTCGACGAGACGATGAACAGCGTGGTTTCGGCGCGCAGTTTCATGGTCAGTTCGTGGAACTCGCTGCCGTCGATGTTCGCCAGGTAGTGGCAGCGAACGCCTTTGTGCGTGTAGGACAACAGCGCTTCGGACACCAACTGCGGGCCGAGGAAGGAACCACCGATACCGATATTCACCACGTCGGTGATGGGCTTTTCGGTGTAGCCGCGCCACAGGCCGTCGTGAATGCGGCCGACCAGGTCAGTGATCTGGTTCAGCACTTTGTGCACGTCCGGCATCACGTTGACGCCGTTGACCAGCAATTTGTCCCCCACCGGCCGACGCAGGGCGGTGTGCAGGGCAGGGCGGTTTTCCGAGGCGTTGACGATTTCGCCTTCGAACAGCGCCTTGATCGCGCCCCTGAGGTCGACTTCGTTGGCCAGGCCTACCAGCAGGTCGCGGGTCTGGGCGTTGATCAGGTTTTTCGAGTAGTCGAGAAACAGACCGCAGCTCGACAGGGTGAATTGTGTGAAACGCTGCGGATCGGCATTGAACGCTTCGCGCATGCTGAAATCCTGCATGGCTTTGCGGTGGTCATTCAGCGCTTGCCAGGCTGGCAGAGCGGTCACGTCATGAGGGGTTCGGTAATACGCCATCGCTGCGGGTTTCCTTTTTACTTGAACGACCTTTTGTACACGAAAAATTCCGGCGCGGCTCGAGGTGGGCGTCCGGACACTGCATCGACACGATCGCCGGACACAGGGCGACTACAGTAAACCTCGCGTTGCGATCTGTCTTGACTTTGTCTGACCGGTTCCCGGTACTTTTTTATACATCGAGGATGGGAAGGGGCCGACAGATGGAAACGCGGTGGCTTTGAAGATCAACTGTGGGAGCGAGCTTGCTCGCGATAGCAGTGTGTCAGTTGGCGTTTGTTTCAACGGGTACACCGCTATCGCGAGCAAGCTCGCTCCCACAGGGGTTTGTGATGTTCAGGCGGGCGTGTCGAGATCCAGATGCAGGTTGTCGATCAGGCGCGTGGTGCCCAGGAAGGCGGCGACCAGAATCACCAGGTCGCGGTCCTCGCTCGACGCCGGACGCAAGGTCTTGGCGTGACGGATTTCCAGATAGTCGGGACGCAGGCCGGCGGCTTCGAGTTGCTTGAGCTGCGTGCCGATCAGCGCCGGGAAATCCCGCTGACCCTGCTTGATCGCCTCGGCGATCTGGTTCAGGGCGCGATAGACCACGGGCGCGACGGCGCGTTGGTCCGGGCTGAGGAAACCGTTGCGGGACGACAGCGCCAAGCCGTCTTCGGCGCGAACGGTCGGCTCGCCGATGATCTGGATCGGCATGTTCAGGTCATGGACCAGGGCGCGGATCACCGCCAGTTGCTGGAAATCTTTCTGGCCAAACACCGCCAGGTCAGGCTGGACCATATTGAACAGTTTGCTGACCACCGTCGCCACACCCTCGAAATGCCCGGGACGGCTGGCGCCGCACAAGCCTTCGGACAATTGCGGAACGCTGACCCGGGTTTGTCCGGCCATGCCGTCGGGGTACATCTCTTCGACGCTGGGGGCGAACAGCAAGTGGCAGCCGGCCTGGAGCAGTTTTTCCTGGTCGGCCGCCAGGGTGCGGGGGTATTTGTCCAAATCTTCGCCGGCGCCGAATTGCAGCGGGTTGACGAAAATGCTCGCCACCACGAAGTCGGCCCGTTGCGCAGCCTTGGTGACCAACGCCACATGCCCGCTGTGCAGGTTGCCCATGGTCGGCACGAAGGCAATGCGCTTGCCTTCGCCGCGGGCGCGGGCCACGGCGGCCCGCAGTTCGCGTACGGTTTTGACGGTGTTCATGCAGAAAACCCGTGTTCGGTGCCCGGGAAGGTCGCGGCCTTGACTTCAGCGACGTAGGCACTCAAGGCGCCGTGGATAGAAGTTTGCCCAGCCATGAAGTTCTTGACGAACTTGGGCACGCGTCCGGTGATCGATAATCCGAGCATGTCGTGCAGCACCAGTACCTGGCCGTCGGTAGCGCTGCCGGCGCCGATTCCGATCACTGGAATCTTCACCGCCTGGGTGATTTCTTCAGCCAGTTCGCTGGGCACGCATTCGAGCAGCAACATCGCCGCGCCCGCCTGCTCCAGGGCAATCGCATCGGCGCGCATCTGCCGCGCCTGGTTCTCATTGCGGCCCTGGACCTTGTAGCCGCCGAGGATATTCACCGCTTGGGGGGTCAGGCCCAGGTGCGCGCACACGGGGATGCCTCGCTCGGCCAGTAGCCGAATCGAATCGGCCAGCCACAACGCGCCTTCGACCTTGACCATGTGGGCACCGGCCTGCATCAGCATGGCGCTGTTGGTCATGGTTTGCTCGAGGGTGGCGTAGGCCATGAACGGCAGGTCGGCGAGGATCAACGCATCGGTGTTACCACGTTTGACGGCGGCCACATGGTAGGCCATCTCGGCGGTGGTCACCGGCAGCGTGCTGTCGTGACCTTGCAGCACCATGCCGAGGGAATCGCCCACCAGCAGCACTTCGACACCGGCCTCATTGCAGGCGTGGGCGAAGGTTGCGTCATAGCAGGTCAGCATGGTGATTTTTTCACCTTTTTGCTTGAGACCTTGCAGCGTGGTCAGGGTAATAGCTGGCATGAAAAAGTCCTCATTAGGCGCTCGAATTCAGGCGCACCTTCTATGCGTGGTGCTTGTAAGGCCTGGATTACGCCCATTAGCGCCGCGTTGGCGGCGACGGGACGCCTATAGTCGTGAGGAGCACTCGGGAAGTCAATTGGATGTGTTACCGCCGGGTGTTACCGGGGTGACTGATGCGTTTCAGCGTAGGGGCGTGTTCCGAATCTGACTGCTGGGTCCCGGATCCTGTGGGAGCGAGCTTGCTCGCGATAGCGGTGTGTCAGTCATCCTGGACGCTGGATGTGACGACGCCATCGCGAGCAAGCTCGCTCCCACAGGGGGTGGTGTTCGTCAGATTGGTGGCAAGCGTTCCAGGCCGACGAATGGGCACGCCGCAAGGAGATCCTTGAGCAGGCGCCCATCGGCCAGGCGCAGGTCGGCGGGGGCCAGTTCGGCCAGCGGGTAGAGCACAAAGGCCCGGGCCTGCATGTGGTAGTGGGGAACCTTGAGGCGTGGCTCGTCGATCAGGCGATCGCCGAACAGCAGGATGTCCAGGTCCAAGGTGCGCGGCCCCCAGCGTTCGAGACGTTCGCGACCCTGTCCGGTTTCGATGGCTTGCAGCGCATCGAGCAGGTCCAGCGGTGCCAGGCGGCTGTCCAGCGCTGCCACCGCGTTGGTGTAGCGCGGCTGGCCGGGGAGCAGGGAATCGCTTTGATAAAACGCCGAGACACCTACCATTTGCGTGTCAGGCAACTGCGCCAGCGCCTGGACGGCGCTGCGCAATTGTTCGGCGGGTTCGGCGAGGTTGCTGCCCATGCCGATGTAGATGCGTTCCATCGATTATTCGCCCGAAGCGCTCGGTTCACTGGCCCGTTTACGCTTGGCACCGCTGCTGCGACGACGCTTGCGTGGGCCGCTGGCGCCATCATCCTTGCCGCTGAGCTCGCGAATCATGTCGCGACGCTCGCTGTCGTTGGCGTCCTGGTAATCGGTCCACCATTCGCCCAGGCCATCGGTCTGCTCGCCTGCGCTTTCACGCAGCAGGAGGAAGTCGTAGCCGGCGCGGAACCGCGGGTTGTCCAGCAGCAGGTCGGCACGTTTGCCGCTGCGCCGTGGCAGGCGCTCCTGCATGTCCCAAATCTCGCGGATCGGCATCGTGAAGCGTTTTGGAATGGCGATGCGCTGGCACTGTTCGGCGATCAGTTCGTGGGCGGCTTCCTGCATCGCCGGGATCGGCGGCATGCCACGGTCTTGCAGGCGCAGCACCCGGGCCGGCAGGGCAGGCCAGAGCAGGGCGGCGAACAGGAACGCCGGTGTTACCGGCTTGTTCTGCTTGATGCGCAGGTCGGTGTTGATCAGTGCTTCGCTGATCAAGGTGTGGGTATAGGTCGGATTGTGCTCCAGGGCCTCGGCACTGGCGGGGAACAGCGGATCGAACAACTGCAAGTCCACCAGCATCTCGAAGGTATCTGCCGCGTTGCCCGACAGGAACAGCTTGAGCACTTCCTCGAACAGACGGGCCGAGGGGATTTCTCGCAACATCGGCGCCAGTTCGCGAATCGGCATGGCACTGTGTTTTTCGATGCCGAAATCCAGCTTGGCGGCAAAACGCACGGCCCGCAGCATCCGCACCGGGTCTTCCTGGTAGCGTTGCTTGGGATCGCCGATCAGGCGGATCAGGCGATTGCGGATGTCGTGTACGCCGTTGGCGTAATCGAGGATGCGTTCGCTGACCGGATCGTAATACAGGGCGTTGATGGTGAAGTCGCGGCGTTGCGCGTCTTCTTCCAGCGTGCCGTAGACGTTGTCGCGCAGGATGCGCCCGCTCTCGTTGCGGGAAGACTGGTTGCTGTCTTCCTCTTCATCGCTCTGCGGGTGATTGGCCCGGAAAGTCGCCACTTCGATGATTTCGCGGCCGAAATGGATATGGACCAGCTTGAAGCGCCGGCCAATGATCCGGGCGTTGCGAAACTCGGCCCTTATCTGTTCCGGCGTGGCGCTGGTGGCAACGTCGAAATCCTTGGGAGTGATGTTGAGCAGCATGTCGCGCACGCAGCCGCCGACCAGGTAAGCCTGGTAGCCGGCGTTCTGCAAACGTTCGACGATGTTCACCGCATAACGGCTGAACTGGGCCTTTTGCAGTGAATGCTGGCCGCTGTTGAGCACTTCAGGCGTGCTGCGAATATGTTGCGTACGACGCAAGGGAGAACGGAATGACTGGAACAGCTTCTTCAGCATGGGATGCACTGTTTGAAGGAATGTTCGGCCAAAAACGAAGAATGACCGCATGATGGGCGGGGATTCTAGCATTTAGTCGAGGGATGGTGTAGGACAGAGGAGTTTTGGGCTGCAAGCTTTCAGCGAAAGGCGTGTAGGCGGCGGGGAAGGCGGAATGACAGAAACCACAAGGGGAGCCAAAGCTCCCCCAGAATTAGTTGCGTGCTCTGTTTTTATTATTGGTTTCGGGCTTCTTGTTTTTGTTGAGTGCCCGCGCCACGAGGTTTTCCCTTCGTGACCCTCCCAATCGGGAGCCAAGAGCAAACGGATTGCTTTGGTCGCTGTGTTGCAGTGATCAATCGATCCAACCAGTTCAGGCAGCTGTCTTGAGACAGTTTTTATTGTTCTCGGCCTGGTTGCGGGGCAAGCCCCAAATACAACGCCTCTCCAAAAGAATCAGTTAGCTGCGCCTCTCGCCGTCTTGTTTTTATTGTGCGTGAGTCGATTCGTCTTATTTTTATTGTCTTTTGCATTGCTTGTTATTGTTCTTGTACCAAAGCTATAGCAGGGTGCGTGCCAACTTTTGCGAGACCCAGCGAAACCGGGGGTTATAGGGTTATAGCCATTTTTCCGAGGCGAAAAAAAGCCGGGGTTTCGTTACCGTAAGCCCCGGCTTCTGTTACGTGAAAAAGACTGGGGTAACAGTTTTTTCACATTCAGTGGTGTTACCCCCACACCTCAGCTTTCGCTGGTCGCTCCAGTCTTGCGTCGTGGAATCCCCAGGCGCTGACGACGTTCCCACAGGCACTTGCGGCTGACGCCCAGCTTGCGTGCCAGTTCGGTTTCGGTCATGTGGTCCTGGTGCTCAAGGACGAAGTGCTGGAAGTAATCCTCCAGGGACAGGTCTTCGGTAGGTTCGTGGCTGGTGTTGTTGGCGCCGCCGCCCTGTTGCGGGGCCAGGCCGATGAATTCTTCATCGTCCAGATCACTCAGCTCGATATCGATGCCCAGCAGGTCGGCGGAAATTTCCGGGCTCTCGCACAGGATCACCGCCCGCTCGACCGCGTTTTCCAGCTCTCGAACGTTACCCGGCCAGGCGTAATGACGAATGGCCTGTTCGGCGTCCGGAGCGAACTTGAGGTCGGTGCGGTTGACCCGCGCGCTCTGGCGGGCCAGAAACGCCTGGGCGATTTCATTGACGTCGGCGCCACGCTCGCGCAGGGCAGGGAGCTTCAAGGCGATCACGTGCAAGCGGTAGTACAAGTCTTCGCGGAATTGGCCAATTTTCGCCAGGCTCTTGAGGTCACGGTGGGTGGCCGCGATCAGGCGGACATCGACCTTTTGCGACTGCACCGAGCCGACCCGGCGGATTTCGCCTTCCTGGAGCACCCGCAGCAACCGCGCCTGGGCTTCCAATGGCAGCTCGCCGATTTCATCGAGGAACAACGTACCGCCGTCCGCCGCTTCCACCAGCCCGGCACGCCCGGCGCTGGCGCCGGTGAACGCGCCCTTCTCGTGACCGAACAGTTCGGACTCGATCAGGCTTTCCGGAATCGCCGCGCAGTTCACCGAAATCATCGGTGCCTTGGCCCGGCGCGACAGGTTGTGCAGGGCACGGGCCACCAATTCCTTGCCGGTGCCCGACTCGCCCTGGATCAGGACGTTGGAGTCGGTCGGCGCGACTTTGCGGATCTTGCCGTACAGGTCCTGCATGGGCGGGCAGGAGCCAATGATGCCGATTTCGCCATTATTGTTGCTGGCGCCGGCTTTCGCCGAGGCGCTGGCCTTGCCGACGGGTTCCGCAGGATTGCTGGTGGCCGCCTGTCGATCCCGCAGGATGCGGGCCACGGCCTGGAGCATCTCGTCGTGGTCGAACGGTTTGGCGATGTAGTCCACCGCGCCCATTTTCATGGAGTCGACCGCCGAGCGCAGGCTGGCGTAGCTGGTCATGATCAGCACCGGCGTGCCCTGGCCGAGCTTGATCAGCTCGGTGCCCGGGGCGCCAGGCAGGCGCAGGTCGCTGACGATCAGGTCGAACGTGGGGATGCTGAAACGTTCTTGTGCTTCCTGCACTGAACCGGCTTCGCTGACCTGGTACTGGTTGCGTTCCAGCAGGCGGCGCAAGGCGGAGCGGATAATTGTTTCGTCTTCGACGATCAAAATGTGCGGCATTGATTCGATTCTCTCGACGGTCTCAGTTCACAGCGGACGTCGCTTCGACATGACGCGGCAAGGTCACCCGGATACGGGTGCCGCGTTGGCTCTGAACATCGGCCGGGCTGTCGATGGTGATTTGTCCATAATGCTCTTCAACGATGGAATAGACCAGTGCGAGGCCCAGACCGGTGCCTTCGCCAGGATCCTTGGTGGTGAAGAAAGGTTCGAACAATCGGTCCATGATGTTCTGTGGGATACCGCTGCCTTCGTCTTCGACGATCAGGTCGATCGTGTGTTCGAAAGCTTCGCTCTTGACCCGCACCGCGCTGCCGGCCGGTGAGGCGTCCCGCGCGTTGGAGAGCAGGTTGATCAACACCTGGGCGAGCCGCTGGGGGTCGCCATCGACCCAGTGCTCCGGGTCGCACAGGTTGAAGAATTGCACTTCGAAATTGCGCCGGTTGAGGGCCAGCAGACCAATGGCGTCCTGGGCCACTTCGGCCAGGCAGACAGGTTCGTCATTGTGTTGGTGGCCGCCAGCATGGGCGAAACTCATCAGCGACTGGACGATGCGCGACACGCGCTTGGTCTGTTCGAGGATCTGGCCGCTGATTTCCGTCAGCTCGCCGTCGTCCTCGCGCTCTTCGCGCAGGTTCTGCGCCAGGCAGGCGATGCCGGTGATCGGGTTGCCGATTTCGTGGGCCACCCCGGCGGCCAGCCGACCGATACTTGCCAGCCGTTCGGAGTGGACCAGCTTGTCTTCGAGCATTTGGGTGTCGGTCAGGTCTTCCACCAGCAGCACCAGGCCACTGTTACCCGGCGCCAACGGTTCGTCGATGGCCGCTTTGTGCAGGTTCAGCCAGCGGGTCTGGCCGTCGAGGGCCAGGTGCTGTTTGTGCAAATGCTCGTCCGGCAGGTCGATGAACCCTTGCAACAAGCCTTTCCACGGCTCGCCCAAGGTGCTCAGGCGGGAACCGACCACGCGCTGGGCGGCGATTCCGGTGAGCTCTTCCATGGCCTTGTTCCACATCAGGATTTCCTGGTCCTTGGCCAGGGAGCACACGCCCATCGGCAATTCCTGCAGGGTCTGGCGATGGTAACGGCGCAAGGCGTCCAGTTCGGCGGCCAGGCCGGTGAGGCGCGAGTGGTAATCCTCGAGGCGGCTTTCGATGAAATGGATGTCTTCGGTGACGTAGTTCTCGCCGCCAGCCTTGTAGGGCAGGAACGTCTCGACCATGTCCTGGGCCACGCTGGGGCCCATCAGGCCGGACAGGTTGGCCTCGATCCGGTCCCGCAGGCGACGCAAGGCGTATGGGCGGCGTTCATCGAAAGGCAGGTAGAGATCGCGCAGGGCCTGTTCGACTTCCTTTTGCGCGGCCTTGGCGCCCAAGGGCTTGGCCAGTTGCGTGGCGAACTCCTGGGGTGAGGCGGCGTGCAACTCGCGGCGCTGCGGGCGCCGCACGTTGTCCACGGCGCAGGCCTCGGCGGCGCTGGCTTCTTCGCTGCTGGCGTTGGTGAACAGCGAGATCAGGGTGAACATCAGCACGTTCGCCGCCAGGGAAGCGATGGCCGCCATGTGCCAACTGGTGTCGTCGAGCACGTAGATCATGTTCAGCAGCGGAATATAGAAGCCCTGCAGGTTGCCCATCAGCGGTAACAGCATCGCCACCAGCCACACCAGGATTCCTGCCAGCAGGCCGGCGATGAAGCCGCGGCGGTTGGCGGTCGGCCAATACAGCACCGACAGCACGCCAGGCAGGAACTGCAAAGTGGCGACGAAGGCGACGATGCCCAGGTTGGCCAGGTCCTGCCCGTCACCGAGCATCAGGTAAAAACCGTAGCCGGCCATGATGATCGCGACAATCAGCGCCCGTCGGGTCCACTTCAACCAGCGATAGATGTTGCCTTCGGCCGGCGGCTGGTAGAGCGGCAGCACCAAGTGGTTGAGGGCCATGCCCGACAAGGCCAGCGTGGTGACGATGATCAAGCCGCTGGCCGCCGACAGGCCGCCGACGTAGGCCAATAATGCCAGGGCCTTGCTGTTGGCGGCGATGCCGATGCCGAGGGTGAAATATTCCGGGTTGGTGCTGGCGCCCAGCTTCAGGCCGGCCCAGAGGATCAGCGGCACCGCCAGGCTCATCAACAGCAGGAACAACGGCAGGCCCCAACTGGCGCTCACCAGCGAGCGCGGGTTGAGGTTTTCGGTAAAAGTCATGTGGTACATGTGCGGCATCACGATCGCCGAGGCGAAGAATACCAGCAACAGCGTGCGCCACGGGCCTTCCTGCAAAGGCGTGTGCAGGGCGGCGAGGGCGGTCTGGTTCTGCAGCAGCCAGAGCTCAAGCTGCTGCGGGCCATCGAACACGCCGTACAAGGCATAGAGGCCGACACCGCCGATGGCGATCAGCTTGATCACCGACTCGAAGGCGATCGCAAACACCAGGCCTTCGTGTTTTTCCCGCGTGGCGATGTGCCGGGAGCCGAAGAAGATCGTGAACAGAATGATCAGCGCACAGAAGCTCAACGCCACCCGGTGCTGTACCGGCTCGCGGGTCAGGATGCTGATGGAATCGGCCACGGCCTGGATTTGCAGGGCCAGCAGCGGCAACACCCCGACCAGCATGAAGATCGTAGTCAGCGCTCCGGCCCAAGTGCTGCGAAAGCGAAAGGCGAACAGGTCGGCCAGTGACGACAGTTGGTAGGTGCGGGTGATTTTCAGGATCGGGTAGAGCAACACTGGCGCCAGCAGGAACGCCCCTGACACCCCCAGGTAACTGGAGAGGAAACCATAGCCGTACTGATAGGCCAGCCCGACCGTGCCATAGAACGCCCACGCGCTGGCATAGACACCCAGCGACAGGGTGTAGGTCAGCGGGTGGCGGATGATCGCCCGGGGGATCATGCCTCGTTCGCTGATCCAGGCTACGCCGAACAGCACCGCCAGGTAGGCGGCGCTGATCAGGATCATCTGGGTCAGGCTAAAGCTCATCGGCATCTTTTTGGCTCTGCAGGATGAAGGTCACGACAATCAGGATCAGCCAGAGCAGATACGGCCGATACCAGGCACCCGTGGCATCGATCCACCAATCCATGATGGCCGGGGAGAACAGGTAAATCCCCACTACCAGGAGCAGGACCAAGCGATAGATATACATCCCGGCCTCTCTAATTTATGCGCGTGCCCGAAAACGTGCGGCGATGGTAACGGATGGGCGCCAAGCTGCAAGGGCCGTCAACGTATTTGCGCTTCGGGCAGGCTCAGTGTGCGCGGGATCTTGCCCGCATCCCAGTGGCGAATGCCCCAGGCCAGCAGTTCCCGTGGGCTGGCATCGACCAGTTCGAGGCCCGGTTGCTGGCCCAGTGCTCGCAACGCCCTTAGCAACAGCGGCGTGGCCTGGTCGGCCGCCAGCGGCGGCGAACGGTAGGATTTGCCAAGCTTGTGCCCGTCGGGCTGGGTGATCAGCGGCACGTGCAGGTAACGCGGTTGCGGCAACCCGAGCAGTTCTTGCAGGTAGAGTTGGCGTGGCGTGGAGTCCAGCAGGTCGGCGCCGCGCACGATATCGGTCACCCCTTGCCAGGCGTCGTCCAGGACCACGGCCAGTTGATAAGCGTAGAGCCCGTCGCGGCGGCGGATCACGAAGTCACCGACCTCACGGCCCAGGTGCTGGCGGAACTCGCCTTGGACCCGGTCGGTGAAGTGGTATTCCAGCTCGGGGACGCGCAGGCGGATGGCGGCGTCCTCGGTGCCGTGCCCGGCATTGCGGCACAGTCCCGGATAAATACCCTGGTAGGCCTCCAATTGCTTGCGCGAACAGGTGCAGGCATAGGCCAACCCCTGGCTGAACAGGCGGTTGATGACCTGATCGTAGGCGTCATGGCGTTCGCTCTGGCGAACCATCTCGCCGTCCCATTCGAACCCGTAGCTTTCCAGCGCCTGGAGAATCGCCGCTTGCGCGCCCGGCTCCTCCCGGGGCGGGTCGAGGTCCTCCATGCGCAGCAACCAACGCCCACCCACAGCCCGGGCGTCCAGGTACGAAGCCAGTGCGGCGACCAGCGAACCGAAATGCAAGTGGCCGCTGGGGGTGGGGGCGAAGCGTCCGATGTAGGCAGTCATAGGGCGAATGTTACTGGGTCCGGGCAGGAGGAAAGCAATCTCGACAACAAAGCCTATTCCTTGTGGGGATGCACCAAAGCTTGGGGAAAGCATCGGAAACAAAAAACGGAGCGTATGAACGCTCCGTTTCGGTGACAGCCCCGGCAATTACTTGCCGACCTGTTTTTCCTTGATTTCCGCCAGGGTCTTGCAGTCGACACACATGTCGGCGGTCGGACGCGCCTCCAGACGCTTGACGCCGATCTCGACGCCGCAGGACTCGCACCAACCGTATTCTTCGTCTTCGATCAGTTGCAGGGTCTTGTCGATTTTCTTGATGAGCTTGCGCTCACGGTCACGGGCGCGCAGCTCGAGGCTGAACTCTTCTTCCTGGCTGGCACGGTCGGCCGGGTCGGGGAAGTTGGCCGCTTCGTCTTTCATGTGATCCACGGTGCGGTCGACTTCCTGCATCAAGTCCTGTTTCCACTTGTTCAGGATCTTGGTGAAGTGCGCGCGCATGGGGGCGCCCATGTACTCTTCGCCAGCTTGCGGGACGTACGGCTCAAACCCGCTGAGCGTTTGATTTTGATTTTGCTTTGCTTGGGTGGGCATGAATGGACCGCCTCTACTCTTGTAATCCACTACGCAGGATTGCTCCATCACCGACACCTGCCGGCCCTGCGGCTGCAAGCGGGCGAACTTACCAGATCAAATCGGGCCGCGCTACTCCCGGTTGTCGAGCCTGCGGCGGCCGGGGCTTGTAAAACGTGGCCGGGT
Organism: Pseudomonas sp. Z1-12; assembly: GCF_051132015.1. Taxonomy (NCBI): domain Bacteria; kingdom Pseudomonadati; phylum Pseudomonadota; class Gammaproteobacteria; order Pseudomonadales; family Pseudomonadaceae; genus Pseudomonas; species Pseudomonas sp. Z1-12. The sequence goes on along the minus strand of NZ_CP071647.1, from coordinate 5,746,543 downwards.
TCGCTTCGGTGGGGATGTCAACCTGCTCAATGCTTGATTCTAGTCAAGCCTGGGCCAATCGCGGGAGTCATTTCCTGCAATCCGAGGGCTCAGACCGCTTTGGGTTCGTGCTCGTTCCCGCAGTTGTTCCCGAGTTGGGTAGAATCGGTTCTTTTTCCCCTGAAGGAAGGCCAATGGCTCAGCCCTACAGTGCGCGCAGCCGCGCCATCGAACCTTTCCATGTGATGGCGCTGTTGGCCCGCGCCAACGAACTGCAAGCCGCCGGGCATGACGTCATCCACTTGGAGATCGGCGAGCCGGACTTCACCACCGCCGAGCCGATCATCCAGGCCGGCCAGGCCGCGCTGGCGGCGGGCAAGACCCGTTACACCGCGGCCCGGGGCATCCCTGAGCTGCGCGAGGCCATCTCGGGTTTCTATGGGCAGCGCTACGGCGTCGACATCGACCCTCGACGCATCATGATCACGCCGGGCGGCTCTGGCGCGCTGCTGCTGGCCAGCGCTTTGTTGGTCGACCCGGGCAAGCATTGGCTGTTGGCCGACCCTGGCTATCCCTGTAACCGTCATTTCCTGCGCCTGGTGGAAGGCGCGGCGCAATTGGTGCCGGTGGGACCGGATGTGCGTTACCAACTGACGCCGGACCTGGTGAACCGCCATTGGGACCAGGACAGCGTCGGTGCATTGGTGGCCTCGCCGGCCAACCCGACCGGGACGATTCTGACCCGAGACGAGCTGGCGGGGCTGTCCAGGGCCATCAAGGGCCACAACGGTCATCTGGTGGTCGACGAGATCTATCACGGCCTGACCTACGGCACCGACGCCGCCAGCGTGTTGGAAGTGGATGACGATGCCTTTGTCCTCAATAGTTTTTCCAAGTATTTCGGCATGACCGGTTGGCGGCTCGGCTGGCTGGTGGCCCCTTCGGCGGCCATCGGCGAGCTGGAAAAACTTGCGCAGAACCTCTACATCAGTGCGCCGAGCATGGCCCAGTATGCCGCCCTGGCCTGTTTCGAGCCCGCCACGATCGAAATCTTCGAGCAGCGTCGGGCCGAGTTCGCGTTGCGCCGCGACTTTCTGCTGCCGGCCTTGCGGGAATTGGGCTTCGGCATCGCGGTGGAGCCGCAAGGGGCGTTTTACCTCTATGCCGACATCAGCGCGTTCGGCGGCGATGCCTTTGCGTTCTGCCAGCATTTCCTGGAGACCGAGCATGTGGCCTTCACGCCGGGTCTGGACTTCGGACGCCACCAGGCCGGCCATCATGTGCGTTTCGCCTATACACAGAGCCTGCCGCGGTTACAAGAAGCGGTGGAGCGAATCGGGCGCGGACTGCGGAGTTGGCAAGGCTGATGCGTTTTTCCCCTGCGTTGGAAGAAGGCCGCTTGATACGACGTTACAAGCGTTTTCTCGCTGATATCGAGACCGTTCACGGCGAACTTCTTACTATTCACTGCCCCAACACTGGCTCGATGCTCAATTGCATGGCCGAAGGCGCGCGCGTCTGGTTCAGTCGCTCCAGCGACCCCAAGCGCAAGTTGCCCGGCACTTGGGAAATCGGCGAAACCCCTCAGGGACGGCTCGCCTGCATCAATACCGCACGGGCCAATGCCTTGGTCGAGGAGGCCCTGCGCGCCGGGATCATTAGCGAATTGAACGGGTTTACCGGGCTCAAGCGTGAAGTGGCGTACGGCGTGGAAAACAGCCGTATCGATTTTCGCCTGGACTATGAGCTGGGCTCGGCCTGGGTCGAAGTCAAAAGTGTCACGCTGGGGTTCGATGGCACCCACGTGGCGGCGTTTCCCGATGCGGTGACCTTGCGTGGGGCCAAACACTTGAGAGAACTGGCCTGCCTGGCCCGGCAAGGCGTGCGGGCGGTGCAACTGTATTGCGTGAACCTCAGTGGCATCGAGGCCGTGCGCCCGGCACACGAAATCGACCCGGTGTACGCCGCTGCCCTGCGTGACGCGGTGGCGGCGGGTGTGGAGGTGCTGGCCTACGGGGTCACGCTGACGCCCGAGCAGATGTGGGTGGACCGTGCGTTGCCGGTGTTGCTAGAGCTCGACCCAGACGCCGTGCTCGTCCTCCCGGCTATCTAGGGCAGCGAGGAACTGACCGGCGCAGGGGCCGGCCACGCATTCACCGCTTTCGATCAGGAACAGCGCGCCGTGAGTGGCGCACTGGATCAGGCTGGCGCTGGGGTCGAGGAACTGGTCAGGTTGCCATTCCAGCGGCACGCCACGGTGCGGGCAGCGATTGAGATAGACGTACACCTGGCCGGCGCGTCGCACGGCCAGGAGCTTGCGCCCACCGAGCTCGAAGCCGCGACTGCCGTTGTCGGGCAATTGGGCGGCGGTACAAAGAAACTTCATGGGGGTCTCAATATTTGTCGGAGTGAAATCCATTGTGGGAGCGAGCTTGCTCGCGATGACGGTGACACATTCAACATCTGAGTGACCGACAGGCCGCTATCGCGAGCAAGGTTTCGTGTGGCAAAAGATCCATGCTTGACGGTCAAATGAAAACAATTATCAAATGGCGCCTCCTTCGCAAGTGGCTGAGGATACTTGGCCCTACCCGGTCCTGTGAAAAACTTCTTCGAGGAAGCTGCCCGATGCGCCTGAACATCCGCGTTGTTGCGCTCTGTGTCGCACTGTTGGTCAACCAGGGGATCAGCGCCGCTGAGTCGCCGCAGCGTTGGGTCAGCGCTGGCGGCGCCCTTTCGGAGTGGGTCAGTGCGCTGGGCGGCGAATCGAAACTGGTGGGCGTGGACACCACCAGCCAGCATCCTGAGTCGTTGCGGGCCCTGCCCAGCATTGGCTATCAGCGACAGTTGTCCGCCGAGGGTGTATTGAGCCTGCGCCCGCAGATCCTGGTGGGCACCGAAGAAATGGGACCTCCACCGGTGCTGGCGCAAATCCGCAGCGCCGGCGTGCAGGTCGAACTGTTCTCGGCCACCCCTGACCTGCCGACGTTGCAAGGCAATTTGCGCCACTTGGGCCAGTTGCTGGGGGCTGAGGCCGCGGCGGCCCAGGTGTTCGATCGTTATCAGGAACAGCTCACCCAGCAACACGCCCGTGTAGTCGAGGCCCAGCGCAAGCAAAAGGCACCCGGGGTGTTGCTGTTGGTGGGCAGTTCCGGTGGCAAGCCACTGGTTGCTGGCAAGGGCACTTCCGCCGACTGGCTGTTGCAGCAGGCCGGCGCTCACAACCTCGCGACTCACAGTGGCTATAAGTCTTTTTCCGTGGAAAGCCTGGCTGGCCTGAATCCTGAAGTGCTGGTCTTCGCCGACCGTGCCCTGAGCGGTGAAGAGGCGCGAGCGGCGTTGTTCAGGGAAAACCCGATTCTGTCCTCGACCCGAGCCGCCAGGGACGGGCGCGTCATGGAGCTCGACCCGACGCTGTTGGTGGGCGGGTTGGGTCCGCGTCTGCCACAAAGCCTGGTGAAACTGACGGCCGGCTTCTATCCGGCTGAGTCGGCCACGGCGCCATGACCGCGTTGGTCAAGCCACGCACTTTATTCATCGGCCTGGGCCTGCTGTGTCTGCTGGCGACCTGGTTGTCCCTGGCCCTGGGGCCGGTGAGCCTGCCGCTGCTGGACACTTTGCGCGCCGCCTTGCGCTTGTTGGGTTTGCCAGTGGCTGCCGATGGCCTCGAGCAGGCCGAACTGATCCTCGGCCAGATCCGTTTGCCACGCACGCTGCTCGGCTTGGCGGTGGGCGGGGTGTTGGCGTTGTCCGGTGTGGCGATGCAGGGTCTGTTCCGTAATCCACTGGCGGACCCGGGGCTGGTGGGGGTGTCCAGCGGCGCGGCGCTCGGGGCCGCATTCGCAATCGTCGCTGGCTCGACGCTGGGCGGGTTGCCTGAAGCCTTTGGTCCCTACGTGTTGTCGTTGTGTGCCTTCCTCGGCGGGCTCGGCGTGACGGCGCTGGTCTATCGTCTTGGTCGACGCAATGGCCAGACCCATGTCGCGACCATGCTCTTGGCCGGCATTGCCTTGACCGCGTTGTCCGGTTCCGCCGTCGGCCTGTTCACTTACCTGGCGGACGACGCGACCCTGCGCACCTTGACGTTCTGGAACCTGGGCAGCCTCAACGGCGCCAGCTACGCGAGGTTGTGGCCGCTGTTGCTGGTCAGCGCCGGCGTCGCGCTCTGGTTGCCACGCCGGGCCCGGCAACTCAATGCGCTGTTGCTGGGCGAGTCCGAGGCCGCCCACCTGGGTGTCAACGTCGAAGCCCTCAAGCGTGAGCTGGTGTTTTGTACGGCGCTGGGGGTTGGCGCGGCGGTGGCGGCGGCGGGCATGATCGGCTTTGTCGGGCTGGTGGTGCCGCATCTGGTGCGCCTGGTGGCCGGCCCTGATCACCGGGTCTTGTTGCCCGCTTCGGTGCTGGCGGGCGCAAGCCTGTTGTTGCTGGCCGACCTGGTGGCACGCCTGGCGCTGGCCCCGGCGGAATTGCCGATCGGCATCGTCACGGCGTTCATCGGCGCGCCGTTCTTTCTCTATCTATTGGTGCGAGGGCGCGCCTGATGCTGCGAGCCCAGAACCTGCACATTCAACGTGGCCGGAAAACCGTGCTGGCGGACGTCGACCTGCTGCTCAACCCCGGCGAAGTGCTGGGTGTGCTCGGGCCTAACGGTGCGGGTAAAAGCACCTCGCTGGCGGGCCTGTGTGGCGAATTGCGCCCAAGCCAGGGGCAGGTCTGGCTCGATGACCGGCCGCTGGCCCACTGGCAGGGTGTCGAGCGCGCCCGCCGCCTGGCGGTCTTGCCGCAGTCGTCGACCCTGGATTTTGCTTTCCGTGTCGAGGAAGTCGTCGGCATGGGGCGCCTGCCGCACCAGAGCGGTCGGCTGCGGGACGAGCAAATCGTCGCCGCGGCGCTGCAAGCGGCGGACGCCGCGCATCTGCATGGCCGCAGTTACCTGGCGTTGTCCGGTGGCGAACGCCAGCGGGTGCATCTGGCGCGGGTGCTGGCGCAGTTGTGGCCCGGTGAAGCGGGGCAAACCCTGTTGCTGGACGAGCCCACTTCGATGCTCGATCCGTTGCACCAGCACACCATCCTCCAGGCGGTGCGGGAGTTCGCCAGTCGCGGCGCTGCCGTGCTGGTAATCCTGCATGACCTGAACCTGGCGGCGCGTTACTGTGATCGCCTGTTGCTGCTCGCCTCCGGTCGACCGGTGGCCCTGGACACGCCCCGGCAGGTGCTGCGCCCGGAACCGCTCAAGGCGGTGTTCGGCCTGGACGTGCTGGTGCAAGATCATCCGGAGCGCGGGCATCCGTTGATCATTGCCCGCTGAGGGCACCCTGGAGGATATGGACGTGCGCTTGCTCCTGATTCTGGCATTGAGTGTACTGACGGCCTGCCAGAGCATTGCACCGCCCCCGCTTGGCGGACGGATTCGTGACTTGCACAACGGTCAGGCCGTGACGCCCCAAGTGTTGGTCGAACGCTTGGCAAGGGCGCCACGGGTGGTGGTAGGTGAGCGACACGACAATCCTGATCACCACGCGCTGCAGCTATGGCTACTCCAATCCTTGGCCGATCGGCGGGCCCAAGGCAGCCTGCTGCTGGAAATGCTCACTCCAGCGCAACAGCCGCGGGTTGATTCCGTTCGCCAGTTGCCCACCTTGCCCAAGGACCTGCCCGGCGCGCTGGCCTGGTCCCCCGGCTGGGATTGGAATCTCTATGGGCCTATTGTCGAGTTTGCCCTGGCGCAACGTTATGCATTGCTGGCCGCCAATCTGGACGCCGCTGAGATCCAGCGCTTCTATCGGCAAGCGCCCGGCTTGGTGGGCACTCGCTCCAATGCCGTCACGGTGAGGGATGCGTTGTTGGAACAGATTCGTGAATCCCACTGCGGTTTGCTGCCAGAGTCGCAAATGCCGCCAATGCTGGCCGTACAGCAACAGCGTGACCGGCGCATGGCCGAACGCCTGCTGCAAGCGCCGACACCGGCATTGTTGTTCGCTGGCGCCTGGCATGGGCGAAAAGATGTCGGTATGCCGCTGCATGCGCTGGATCTTGGCGCCAGCGAGGCACCGGTCGTGCTGATGCTGGCTGAGGAGGGCAGTGACGTAACGTCGGCCATGGCCGATTACGTGTGGTACACCCCGGCCATGCCGCCCCAGGATTATTGTGTGCAGATGCGTGAACACATCCGTCAATGAAATTGCAGGCAAAAAAAGACCCGGCAAGAGCCGGGTCAAATAACCGTGATTAGCCTGATGAGGAGATATCTGAGAGTCCGAACCAAGGGCTGTTCAAATATCGACCAGTCTCGCGACCGGATGTGGTAATCATAGCGATTCTCATTACCATGTCAAACATTGTTTTACGATTCGTCGAAATAACCTCGCGGCCAGGGTTCGCACAGTGAACGAAAAGGGGTGTCAGGCTTTGTGGCGCGTCGAAATAGCGTCCAGCTGTTTATTCAAGGCTTCCTTGCGTTCAGCGGGGATGTCATTCCAATGCACATCCATCAACGCACCCTCGATGGCGTACAGCAACACCTTGGACGCCCGGAAACCGCGAGTGCGCACGGCGCGATAGGCATCCACGGCCCCGAGCCGGCGTAGATCAGAAGCGCTGTGGATACCCACGGCGTGCAGCCACTGGGCCGATGTCTTGCCCAGATTCTTCAGGTGTTGCAGTTCATCATTCATCGAGCCTCCTTGCGACGGCCGACTGGTGCGGTGGGCAAGCTTCTGAGCAGTGTAGCGGTCAGTAGGAAAAACGTGATTCTTTGGTGGGATTCGACGCAAAAGCTTCTAATGCATTACGCACGATGAGGTGGGAATAGGCTGCATTCTCCAGCGCAAGCGAGGGCGCTGGAGATGTGTTCGGTCGTGGCAGGTCCGCGGGTGGATCGGCCTCGTTAGAGACTGTCAGCGGGTGCGGTAGCGCAATCGGGTGCCGAAATTCATCGACATCAGGATTTCGTCCGCAGACAGCTCGGGCGGAAAGTAGGCCCCGGATATCTGCGCATGGGCCAGGCTCGCGCCTTCCAATGATGATTTGCGGAAATCGATGCCGCGTAAGTCGGTGGCACGGAAATACGCATCGGTGAAATCGACGTCGTCCGCATTCAGTTCCCGCAGATCGAGGCCGCGAAAATCGCCGCCGCGCATGTCGACCATGCCTTGAGGGCGCTCCTTGTTGAAGCCTGAAATGTCATCTTTGCGCAGCAGAGCATAGAGCGGGCTGTTGAGAATCTTGGGATGGCTCATTTCATATCACCTGTTGGTTTTATGACGCCAGTATAGTGCCACTATTTATTGGCCGTGAAGCCGGGCATCGCTTCACGGCCAAAATAGTGATTTACAGGCCTGGCAAACGCTGGCGGATTTGCGCGACGACAATGTCGAGCGTACCGCTTTCATTGGTTTGGACCCGTTTGCTGCAGAGAATTTCCGCCGGGGTCAGGGCTTCGCGGCTGGACTGTTGTGCGGCGATGACCGCCAGGTTCGCATCGGAGGGGTCTTGCTGGTCGGCCTGGCGCTGCGCCAGTCGGCTTTCGATGACCGCTTGCGGCGCGTCGCAGTCGAGAATCAGGAACGGAGCGCCGGTGGCCTCGGCGACTTTTGCCGCGGCATCGCGCTGATCATGCTTGAGATAGGTGGCATCGATCACCACCGGGAAACCGGCGCGCAGGATCGTCGCGGCGACTTCATGCAGGTGGGCGTAGGTGGCGCTGCTGGCGTCGCTGCCATAAATGCCGGCCTGCGGATCGTTGGGGACCTGTTGTTGGCCGAACAGGCGCTTGCGCTCCACGTCCGAACGCAGGCGAATGGCCCCCAGTGCTTCGACCAGGCGCATCGCGACATGGCTTTTGCCCACGGCCGAAACACCGTGGGTGATGGCCAGGAAGGGCGAAGGAATGGTGCTGTAGCTTTCGGCCAGGTTGGCGTAGTTGCGGTATTGGCGCAGGGTGGTTGCGCGCTGCACCGGATCGGCTTCGGCCGGCATGCTGAACAGTGCGACTTTGGCCCGGACGAGGGCGCGGTAGGCTTTATAGAAGTTCAGCAGTTCCAAGCCCTGGTAGTCGCCGGTCAGTTCCAGGTATTGGCTGACGAAACGCCGCGCCAACGATTTAAGGCCGCGATCTTCCAGGTCCATCGCCAGGAAACCGGTGTCGGCGTAGACGTCGGTGAAGCGGAACGGTTCGTTGAATTCGATGCAGTCGAAAATCACCACCTTGCCGTCGATCACGGTGGCGTTGCCCAGGTGGATATCACCGTGGCATTCGCGGATGAAACCGTCGGCCTTGCGCTGGGTGAGCAGCGGCTTGAGCCGTTCGAAACTGCTTTCGGCCCAGGCTTGCAGTGCTTCAAGTTGCAGCAGGTCGGCCTTGTCGTTGAGGAACGGGCGGATCTGTTCGAAGTTCTGCAGCACCGGCGCCATCACGCTTTGCGGCGTGCCGGCGACGTTCTCGGCGGGCACCTTGGGCGTGGAGAGGTGGAACTGGGCGATCTGGGCGGCCATCTCGTCGATGTGCGCGGTGGTCAGTTCGCCGTTGGCTTGCAGTGTGCTGAGCAATTGGCTCTGGGGGAATTGACGCATTTTCAGGGCGTATTCGATGGCCGGGCCGTCGCCACCGAGCTGTGGCGCTTCGGCGCTGCCGGTAATCGGCAGGACTTCCAGGTACAGGTCCCGGGTCAGGCGCTGGTTCAGGCGCAACTCTTCGCTGCAAAAATGCTGGCGCGCTTGGAGGTTGGTGAAATCGAGGAAGCCGAAGTTGACCGGTTTTTTGAATTTGTAGGCGTATGGCCCGGTGAGCAATACCCAGGAAATGTGGGTTTCGATGACCTGGAACGCTTCGACGGGATGCGGGTAGAGGGCCGGGTTTTGCAAGGCGGCGATCAGGGATTGGCTCACGGACGGTCCTTCATAGGCTGGAAAATTCAAGGCCGTCATTATGGCCGCTAGCCGCGCTAACGCAAACCGCGTGGGTGCTCATGTTGAACCGCAGCAAAGTGCGTATAATCCGCCGCCATGACTCGTACCCGATCCCCCCGTACCCCCAAGAAACCACCCGCCAGCCGCCTGCGGCCCTGGCTGGGCTGGGCCCTTAAACTCAGCCTGGTGGGCCTCGTCGTGCTCGCCGGTTTTGCGGTCTATCTCGATGCCGTGGTCCAGGAGAAGTTCTCCGGCAAGCGCTGGACCATTCCGGCCAAGGTCTATGCCCGGCCGTTGGAGCTGTTCGTCGGACAAAAGTTGAGCAAGGCCGACTTCCTGACCGAACTCGATGCCTTGGGTTATCGCCGTGAAAGCGTGGCCAATGGTCCGGGTGCGGCCTCGGTCAATGGCAATACCATCGACCTCAACACCCGTGGTTTCCAGTTCTATGAAGGCATGGAGCAGGCGCAACCGGTGCGGGTGCGTTTTTCCGGCGACTACGTGGCTGCGCTGATCGGCGCCAACAACGCGAGCCTGTCGGTGGTGCGCCTTGAGCCGCTGCTCATTGGTGGCCTGTACCCCAAGAACCTCGAAGACCGGATCCTGATCAAGATCGACCAGGTCCCACCGTTCCTGCTCGATACGCTGATCGCCGTCGAAGACCGCGACTTCTACCATCACTTCGGCGTCTCGCCCAAATCGATTGCCCGGGCCATCTGGGTCAACACCTCCTCGGGCCATATGCGCCAGGGCGGCAGTACCCTGACCCAACAGTTGGTCAAGAACTTCTACCTGACCAACGAGCGCAGCCTGACCCGCAAGCTCACCGAAGCCATGATGGCGTTGTTGCTGGAGTTGCACTACGACAAGCAGGAGATCCTGGAGGCCTACCTCAACGAGGTCTTCGTCGGCCAGGACGGTCAACGGGCGGTGCACGGTTTCGGCCTTGCCAGCCAGTTCTTCTTCAGCCAGCCGCTGTCCGAACTCAAGCTGCATCAAGTGGCGTTGCTGGTGGGCATGGTCAAGGGGCCGTCTTCCTACAACCCGCGTCGTAATCCGGAACGTGCCCTCGAGCGGCGCAACCTGGTGCTCGACTTGCTGCAGCAACAAGGTGTGGCGACAGCCGAGCAAGTCGAAGCGGCGAAAAAGATGCCGTTGGGCGTGACCAAGCGTGGCAGCCTGGCGGACAGTTCGTTCCCAGGGTTCATGGACCTGGTCAAGCGTCAACTGCGGGAAGACTACCGCGACGAAGACTTGACCGAAGAAGGCCTGCGCATCTTCACCAGTTTCGACCCGATCCTGCAGATGAAGGCCGAAGCCTCGGTCGAGGACACCTTCAAGCGATTGGCAGGGCGCAAGGGCTCCGACGAAGTCGAAGCGGCCATGGTCGTGACCAACCCGGAAACCGGTGAGGTCCAGGCGATGATCGGCAGTCGCCAGGCCAGCTTTGCGGGATTCAACCGGGCATTGGACGCGGTGCGCCCGATCGGCTCGTTGATCAAGCCAGCGGTTTACCTCACCGCCTTGGAAAAGCCCAGCCAGTACACGCTGACGAGCTGGCTGTCCGACGAGTCATTCTCGATCAAGGGCGCGGACGGTCAGGTCTGGACGCCGCAGAACTATGATCGTCGCCCCCACGGCACGGTGTTCCTCTACCAAGGGCTGGCGCATTCCTACAACCTGTCGACGGCTCGCCTTGGGCTGGAAGTCGGCGTGCCGAACGTACTCAAGACCCTGGCGCGCCTGGGGGTAAGCCGCGAATTCCCGGCCTTCCCGTCGATGCTGCTGGGCGCTGGTGGGCTGACGCCAATAGAAGTGGCGGCGATGTACCAGACGTTGGCCAACGGCGGTTTCAATACCCCGATGCGCGGGATTCGCAGCGTGCTGACCGCCGATGGCGAGCCGCTCAAGCGTTATCCGTTCCAGATCCAGCAACGTTTCGATCCGGCTTCCATCTACCTGATCCAGAGCGCGATGCAGCGGGTCATGCGTGAAGGCACCGGCAGTTCGGTCTATAACGTGCTGCCCCGGACCCTGACCCTGGCGGGTAAGACCGGCACCAGTAACGACTCGCGTGACAGCTGGTTCGCCGGTTTCAGCCAGGACCTGCTGGCGGTGGTCTGGCTCGGGCGTGATGACAACGGCAAGACCCCGTTCACCGGCGCCACCGGCGCGCTGCAGGTCTGGACCAGTTTCATGCGCAAGGCCGACCCGTTGCCGCTGGACATGCCGCAACCGGACAATATCGTCCAGGCCTGGGTTGATTCGCGTACTGGCCAAGGTTCCGACGCCAATTGCCCGGGCGCAGTACAGATGCCGTATATTCGCGGCAGCGAACCGCCACCCGGTGCAGCCTGTGGCGGCACGAATCCCGCCGAATCGGTGATGGATTGGGTCAAGGACTGGATGAATTAAGCAAAGAGGGTTTCAAGTGAACAAGTGGTTGATTCCAGCGGTAACGGCCGTGGCTTTGCTCAGTGGTTGCTCTACCGTACAACGCGGTTCGATTCCGGTCGTTGACTCCGGCACCGCGGTGTCCAACAGCGAGCGGATCTCGGCCAACGGTGGTTTCCGTCAAACGACGGTGAAACGACCCGTGCAGGGCCAGGCCCAGGCGATTCCGCAAGGCGACACGGGTGTGGTGGTGATGGTGCCCGGTGGCGGCGCGACGACCTCGGCGCCGATCAGCAGCACGCCGATCACACCGGGCCCGATCACGCCAGGTCCTATCGAAACCTCGCCGATCGATCAGGGCAGCTACAGCATGCCCTCGACGCCGAGCCGCATCCCGTCGGCCAGTGCCGGTGGCTTGTCCGCCGATGAGCAACTGGACGGCCCGGTGCTGGCCCTGTTGACCACGGCACAACAGCAACAGGCTGGCGGCGACCTCAACGGCGCCTCCTCCAGCCTGGAGCGTGCCCAACGTGTGGCGCCACGTGAGCCCCAAGTGCTTTATCGCCTGGCCCAGGTGCGTATGGCCCAGGGCGATGCGCCGCAAGCCGAGCAATTGGCCCGCCGTGGCCTGACCTTCGCCAGCGGTCGCCCGGCACTTCAGGCCAGCCTGTGGGAATTGATCGCGCAGGCTCGTGAGAAACAAGGCGATTCGGCTGGCGCGGCGTTGGCCCGTCAGAAGGCCAAGGTTTCGCTCTGATGGATACGCGTTTTCCCCAAATCGCCGATCAGTTGCTGCTGATCGAGCGGGAGCTGCGGGTCCAGGGCTGGTGGAGCGAGGTTTCACCTTCGGCGCAGGCGCTGGCCAGTGTCGAGCCGTTCGCGGTCGACACCCTGGATTTCGAGCAATGGCTGCAATGGATTTTCCTGCCCAGGATGAAAGCCATCCTGGAAAACGACCTGCCGCTGCCCAACGCCTCGGGCATCCTTGCCATGGCCGAGATGGTCTATGCCCAGCGGCCAGGGCAGGGCGCCCAGTTGCAGCGGCTGCTGGCGCAGTTCGATCAGTTGATCAGCGACGTCGGCTGATCGCCATTACTGGCAGTGTTCCTCGATCTGCTGGCGGGTCTCATCGATCCGCTGGCGTCGCTCTTCATCCGTGAGGCGGCGCATTTCCCCCTCCACGTCTTCCCGCACCCTGGGGTTGTTCTGCAATTGCGCCAGGTTGGTCCGGGCCTGTTCGCAGAACACCTTGAGCTGGGCTTCCTGCTCGGCAACCTCTTTTTTGACCTGTTGGTCGATGGCCTTTTGATCGCCAACGACCCCGCCTGAAGCGGGGGACGGTGGTTTGGGCGCTGGCGTCGCGGACTTGCCCACGGTCGTCGCTTCCACGCCTTGGGGCGGCTGGGCGCCAAAGTGGGTCACGCCTTGGGCGTCCACCCATTTATAGATCTGGCCGGCCATGCTCATCGGGCTCAGGCCCACCAGCAGGCTGGCCGTCAATAACATCATTCGCATGCTGTTTCCTTGTCTTGGATTGCGCAATTGAAGCTAACACAGTTGCCGTTTAAGGGTTTTTTCTTGCGTTCTCATGCGCTTACTTCGAATAAAGCACATAGACGACTTGACTTGAAGGAGGCGAAACAGAAGAATCCAAAGTCCGCTGTAGAGGGACTGCCAGAAGCAGACCCACTCGGCAGATCATGAGGCGCATATCCGCGCCGACCTGTTACACCCGCAACGCGTTACCTCGCGCTGGGTGGGAAAGGCCCGCAACACTTGGGACGATCCCAATACTTGCTCAGTCAGTGCTGACGTAGTCGGCGACCACCGTCGCTCATGCTCTGCCGAGAAGTAAACCTATTAAGACCCGTCCCCTTTTGTGGGTCGGTATTCTGGCGTTTTAGAGGTGAACAACGTGGAGCTTTTATCTGGCGGTGAGATGCTCGTCCGCTTTTTGCGTGACGAAGGCGTCAAATATATCTACGGGTACCCCGGTGGTGCTCTTCTTCATGTCTACGATGCCCTGTTCAAAGAACCGGAAGTGACCCACATCCTGGTTCGTCACGAGCAGGCGGCCACCCATATGGCTGATGGTTATGCCCGTGCTACCGGCAAGGCCGGCGTGGTCCTGGTGACTTCCGGTCCTGGCGCCACGAACGCCATCACCGGTATCGCCACCGCGTACATGGACTCCATCCCGATGGTGATCATCTCCGGCCAGGTGCCCAGCACCATGGTGGGCACCGATGCATTCCAGGAAACCGACATGATCGGTATCTCCCGGCCGATCGTGAAGCACAGCTTCATGATCAAGCACGCGTCGGAAATCCCGGAAGTCATGAAGAAGGCCTTCTACCTGGCCGAATCCGGTCGTCCGGGTCCGGTCGTGGTCGACGTCCCCAAAGACATGACCAACCCGGCCGAGAAGTTCGAATACATCTTCCCGAAAAAAGCCAAGCTGCGTTCCTACAGCCCGGCGGTCCGTGGTCATTCCGGGCAAATCCGCAAGGCCGCCGAAATGCTGCTGGCGGCCAAGCGCCCGGTGTTGTACTCCGGTGGTGGCGTGATCCTCGGCGGTGGCTCCGCGCCGCTGACCGAGTTGGCCAAAATGCTCAACCTGCCGGTCACCAATACGCTGATGGGCCTGGGTGCGTTCCCGGGTTCGGACCGTCAGTTCATCGGTATGCTCGGCATGCACGGCAGCTACACCGCCAACCTGGCGATGCACCACGCCGATGTCATCCTCGCGGTCGGCGCGCGTTTCGACGACCGTGTGATCAACGGCGCGGCGAAATTCTGCCCGAACGCCAAGATCATCCACATTGACATCGACCCGGCGTCCATCTCCAAGACCATCAAGGCAGACGTGCCGATTGTCGGTCCTGTAGAGAGCGTGCTGACCGAAATGGTCGCCATTCTCAAGGAAATCGGCGAGGTTCCGAACAAGGAGTCCGTGGCCAGCTGGTGGAAGCAAGTCGATGAATGGCGTGGCGATCGCGGCCTGTTCCCTTATGACAAGGGCGACGGCAGCGTGATCAAGCCGCAGACCGTGATCGAAACCCTGTGCGAAGTGACCAAGGGCGATGCCTTTGTGACCTCCGACGTGGGCCAGCACCAGATGTTCGCTGCGCAATATTACAAGTTCGACAAACCCAATCGCTGGATCAACTCCGGCGGCCTGGGCACCATGGGCTTCGGTTTTCCGGCGGCCATGGGCATCAAATTGAGCTTTCCGCAAGCCGATGTCGCCTGCGTCACGGGCGAAGGCAGCATCCAGATGAACATCCAGGAACTGTCCACCTGCCTGCAATATGGTTTGCCAGTGAAGATCGTGATCCTGAATAACGGTGTGTTGGGGATGGTTCGCCAGTGGCAGGACATGAGCTATGGCAGCCGTCACTCGCATTCCTACATGGAATCGCTGCCTGATTTCGTCAAGCTGGCGGAGGCTTACGGTCACGTTGGCGTGCGCATCACCGAATCGAAGGACTTGAAGTCGAAGATGGAGGAAGCGTTCGCCATGAAGGATCGCCTGGTGGTGATCGATATTGCGGTCGATACCAGCGAGCACGTCTACCCGATGCAGATCAAAGACGGCTCCATGCGCGATATGTGGCTGAGCAAGACGGAGCGTACCTAATCATGCGACACATTATTTCCTTGCTTCTGGAAAACGAACCGGGTGCGCTGTCTCGTGTGGTGGGCCTGTTCTCGCAGCGCAACTACAACATCGAAAGCCTGACCGTGGCGCCAACCGAAGACCCGACCCTGTCGCGTCTGACGCTGACCACCGTGGGGCACGATGAAGTCATCGAGCAGATTACCAAGAACCTGAACAAGCTGATCGAGGTGGTCAAGCTGGTGGACCTGTCGGAAAGCGCTCACATCGAGCGTGAACTGATGCTGGTCAAGGTCAAGGCCACCGGCGCCCAGCGCGCCGAGATCAAGCGTACTACCGATATTTATCGTGGGCAGATCGTCGATGTCAGCGCCAGCGTCTATACCGTTCAGTTGACCGGTACCAGCGACAAGCTCGACAGCTTCATCCAATCGATCGGCACTGCCTCGATTCTGGAAACCGTACGCAGTGGCGTCACCGGGATTGCCCGTGGCGACAAAGTACTGAGCATCTAAACCAAATTAGCGAATGGCCTGAATGGCCAGATATAGGGGAAATTCATGAAAGTTTTCTACGATAAAGATTGCGACCTGTCGATCATCCAGGGCAAGAAAGTCGCCATCATTGGTTACGGTTCCCAAGGCCACGCCCAGGCGTGCAACCTGAAAGATTCCGGCGTTGACGTAACTGTCGGCCTGCGTAAAGGCTCGGCCACCGTTGCCAAGGCCGAGGCCCACGGCCTGAAAGTGACCGACGTGGCTTCTGCCGTTGCCGCTGCCGACCTGGTCATGATCCTGACCCCGGACGAGTTCCAATCGGCGCTGTACAAGAACGAAATCGAGCCGAACATCAAGAAAGGCGCCACCCTGGCCTTCTCCCACGGCTTCGCGA
Source organism: Pseudomonas sp. Z1-12 (assembly GCF_051132015.1). Taxonomy (NCBI): domain Bacteria; kingdom Pseudomonadati; phylum Pseudomonadota; class Gammaproteobacteria; order Pseudomonadales; family Pseudomonadaceae; genus Pseudomonas; species Pseudomonas sp. Z1-12. The sequence continues at coordinate 5,730,753 of NZ_CP071647.1, read as the reverse complement.
TCCACTACAACCAAGTCGTGCCACGTGCCGACCTCGACGTGATCATGATCGCGCCGAAGGCCCCGGGTCACACCGTGCGTTCCGAGTTCGTGAAGGGCGGCGGTATCCCTGACCTGATCGCGATCTACCAGGATGCGTCCGGCAACGCCAAGAACGTAGCCCTGTCCTACGCCGCTGGCGTGGGTGGCGGTCGTACCGGCATCATCGAAACCACCTTCAAGGACGAGACCGAAACCGACCTGTTCGGCGAGCAAGCCGTTCTGTGTGGCGGTACCGTCGAGCTGGTCAAGGCCGGTTTCGAAACCCTGGTTGAAGCCGGCTACGCGCCAGAAATGGCCTACTTCGAATGCCTGCACGAATTGAAGCTGATCGTTGACCTCATGTACGAAGGCGGTATCGCCAACATGAACTACTCGATCTCCAACAACGCCGAATACGGCGAGTACGTGACCGGTCCGGAAGTGATCAACGCCGAGTCCCGCCAGGCCATGCGCAACGCCCTGAAACGTATTCAGGACGGCGAATACGCCAAGATGTTCATCAGCGAAGGCGCCACCGGCTATCCTTCGATGACCGCCAAGCGTCGCAACAACGCCGCCCACGGAATCGAAATCATCGGCGAGCAATTGCGTTCGATGATGCCGTGGATCGGTGCCAACAAGATCGTCGACAAAGCCAAGAACTAAGTCGCGAGCTTGATCGAAAAACGCGGCCTTGGCCGCGTTTTTTCGTTTGGGCGATGGCTTCTGGTATAAAGCTGCATCGTTTGCGGCCGAACCGTCGTCCCAGACATCTGTCGAATTTTTTCACACCGTTGCAAGGTATTGTCCATGAGCGAACGTCCCGACGAGCCAAACCAGGCTCCTGACGCCGAAAGCCTGTTGCCCATCGATGAGCACATCGAAGAAGGCCATGACGCTGAAGGCCGAAAGGTCCGGCATCGTGGCATCTATCTACTGCCGAATCTGTTCACCACCGCGAACCTGTTCGCCGGTTTCTATTCCATCATCAGCTCCATGAGCGCCCAAGCCGCCTTGAGCGCTGGCGATAGCGCAGGGGCGAGCCGTTACTTCGCGTTCGCCGCCATTGCGATCTTCGTCGCCATGGTGCTCGATGGCCTGGACGGGCGCGTCGCCCGCATGACCAATACCCAAAGCGCGTTCGGCGCCGAATATGATTCGCTGTCCGACATGGTCGCGTTTGGCGTGGCGCCCGCCTTGCTGGCGTTCGGCTGGGCGCTGGGGGACATGGGCAAGGTCGGCTGGATGGTCGCCTTCATCTATGTGGCGGGTGCGGCGTTGCGCCTGGCGCGTTTCAATACCCAGGTCGGCAAGGCTGACAAGCGTTACTTCATCGGCCTGGCCAGTCCGGCTGCGGCGGGTGTCGTGGCGGGTGTGGTCTGGGCATTCAGCGACTATGGCATCCAGGGTTCAAAAATGTCGTTCCTGGTGGCGCTGCTGGTTGCCGCGGCCGGGATGCTGATGGTCAGCAACATCAAGTACAACAGCTTCAAGGAGCTGGATCTGAAGGGGCGTGTGCCGTTCGTTGCGATTCTAGCGGTGGTGCTGGTATTCGCCGTGGTGTTCAGTGATCCACCGCGTATCCTGCTGCTGGTATTCCTCGCCTATGCGGCTTCCGGCCCGGTGCAGTACTTGTTGCGTCTTCGCCGACGCTAAACGTTGCCTTAATGTAATTTCCCCCATACTCCGCAGTCTATTGGTGCACCTGCCCTCCAATACTGCGGAGTTGTCATGCTGATCAAGATCCCCAAGTCGTCCGACTGCCGTGAATCGGACGTCACGCCCGAATCTTTCTACCTATCTCGTCGCCAGATGCTCGGTGCAACCATGGCGGGTCTCGCCGTGAGCAGCTTGCCGCAATGGGCCAGCGCTGCCGATGCGGCGCGTTATGCCGATGTCGAACCGGGCAAGGCGCCGTCCTGGTTTGCCGAGAAACTGCCTTCGGTCCAATGGGAGGCGGTCACGGTCAAGAATGAGGCGATCACGCCGTTCAAGGACGCGACCCATTACAACAACTTCTATGAGTTCGGCACCGACAAAGGGGATCCGGCAGCCAATGCCGGATCCTTGAAGACCGAGCCCTGGAGTGTGGTGGTGGACGGGGAGGTGGGTAAGCCAGGGCGCTATGGGTTGGAAGACTTCATGAAGCCTTATCAACTGGAAGAGCGGATTTATCGGCTGCGCTGTGTCGAGGCCTGGTCCATGGTCATTCCGTGGATCGGCTTTCCCATCTCCGCATTGCTCAAGCAAGTCGAGCCGACCTCAAAGGCCAAGTACATCCGCTTCGAAACCCTGCAGGACCCCAAGGTCATGCCGGGGCAGCGTTCCGGTTTCGCCTTGATCGACTGGCCGTACGTGGAGGGCTTGCGTTTGGACGAGGCGATGAACCCGTTGGCGATCCTCGCGGTGGGAATGTACGGGCGGGAGTTGCCGAACCAGAACGGCGCGCCGCTGCGGTTGGTGGTTCCTTGGAAGTATGGGTTCAAAAGTGTGAAGTCCATCGTGCGCATCAGTCTGGTGAGCGAGCAGCCGAAGACCACGTGGCAAAGCATTGCGTCTGACGAATACGGTTTCTATGCCAACGTCAATCCAACAGTCGATCACCCGCGTTGGACCCAGGCGCGTGAACGCCGTCTGCCGAGCGGGCTGTTCAGCCCCAATGTGCGCGACACGCTGATGTTCAACGGCTATCAGGATGAAGTCGCTTCTTTATATGCAGGGATGGACCTGAGGAAGGACTACTGATGCGTTTTCCAGCCTGGCGAATCAGCGTCTTCATCGTGGCGGCGGTCTGGCCTTTGTTCTGGCTTTACGAGGCCTTGATGAATTCGTTGGGTCCTGACCCGGGCAAAGTGCTGGTGGATCGGCTCGGGTTGGGGACGTTGATCCTGTTGTTGATCACCTTGAGCATGACGCCGCTGCAGAAATTGACGGGGTGGGCGGGGTGGATTGCAGTCAGGCGTCAGTTGGGATTGTGGTGCTTTGCTTATGTGGTGCTGCATTTAAGCGGGTATGCGGCGTTCATATTGGGGTTCGACTGGTCGCAGTTGGGCGTCGAGTTGAGTAAGCGGCCTTATATTTTTGTGGGGGCGCTTGGGTTTCTCGGGCTATTGGCATTGGCGGTTACATCCAATCGCTACAGTCAGCGACGATTGGGAGTGCGCTGGAAGAAACTGCATCGCCTGGTGTACCTGATTCTGGGGCTGGGGCTGCTGCATATGCTGTGGATCGTGCGGGCGGATCTGAAAGAATGGGCGATATACGCCTTTATAGGTGCCGCCTTATTAGTGCTAAGGGTGCCGTCGGTTATGCGTCGGATCCCGCGTTTGCTGGGTAGGAAAGTGTCTTCTGCAACAAAAGCGTAATTAGGGGTTGACGGCAGATTCTGGAAGTCTATAATTCGCCCCACTTCCGGCGCAGTCGAAACGGAAAACTCCTTGAGTTTCAAAGAGTTAAGTAGGTTTCGAAGGTGTTGGGCTTCAGTTCATCGAAGCTTGGAAGGAGCAGATAGAGCGGTGTTGTTTGGCTCTATCGGCGGTTCGATCTTCTCGGTCGAAAGCGGTGAAAAAGAGGTGTTGACAGCAGCGAGTAACGCTGTAGAATTCGCCTCCCGCTAACGAGAGATCGGAAGCGCAAGTGGTTGAAGTTGTTGATGTTTCCGAAGCGAAACTTTGAAAACTTCTTAAAATAACCGCTTGACAGATGCACGGGGCGCTGTAGAATGCGCGCCTCGGTTGAGATGAAAGACTCAGCCAACCGCTCTTTAACAACTGAATCAAGCAATTCGTGTGGGTGCTTGTGGAGTCAGACTGCTAGTCAACAGATTATCAGCATCACAAGTTACTCCGCGAGAAATCAAAGATGTAACCAACGATTGCTGAGCCAAGTTTAGGGTTTTCTCAAAACCCAAAGATGTTTGAACTGAAGAGTTTGATCATGGCTCAGATTGAACGCTGGCGGCAGGCCTAACACATGCAAGTCGAGCGGTAGAGAGGTGCTTGCACCTCTTGAGAGCGGCGGACGGGTGAGTAATGCCTAGGAATCTGCCTGGTAGTGGGGGATAACGCTCGGAAACGGACGCTAATACCGCATACGTCCTACGGGAGAAAGCAGGGGACCTTCGGGCCTTGCGCTATCAGATGAGCCTAGGTCGGATTAGCTAGTTGGTGGGGTAATGGCTCACCAAGGCGACGATCCGTAACTGGTCTGAGAGGATGATCAGTCACACTGGAACTGAGACACGGTCCAGACTCCTACGGGAGGCAGCAGTGGGGAATATTGGACAATGGGCGAAAGCCTGATCCAGCCATGCCGCGTGTGTGAAGAAGGTCTTCGGATTGTAAAGCACTTTAAGTTGGGAGGAAGGGCATTAACCTAATACGTTAGTGTTTTGACGTTACCGACAGAATAAGCACCGGCTAACTCTGTGCCAGCAGCCGCGGTAATACAGAGGGTGCAAGCGTTAATCGGAATTACTGGGCGTAAAGCGCGCGTAGGTGGTTCGTTAAGTTGGATGTGAAAGCCCCGGGCTCAACCTGGGAACTGCATTCAAAACTGTCGAGCTAGAGTATGGTAGAGGGTGGTGGAATTTCCTGTGTAGCGGTGAAATGCGTAGATATAGGAAGGAACACCAGTGGCGAAGGCGACCACCTGGACTGATACTGACACTGAGGTGCGAAAGCGTGGGGAGCAAACAGGATTAGATACCCTGGTAGTCCACGCCGTAAACGATGTCAACTAGCCGTTGGGAGCCTTGAGCTCTTAGTGGCGCAGCTAACGCATTAAGTTGACCGCCTGGGGAGTACGGCCGCAAGGTTAAAACTCAAATGAATTGACGGGGGCCCGCACAAGCGGTGGAGCATGTGGTTTAATTCGAAGCAACGCGAAGAACCTTACCAGGCCTTGACATCCAATGAACTTTCCAGAGATGGATTGGTGCCTTCGGGAACATTGAGACAGGTGCTGCATGGCTGTCGTCAGCTCGTGTCGTGAGATGTTGGGTTAAGTCCCGTAACGAGCGCAACCCTTGTCCTTAGTTACCAGCACGTAATGGTGGGCACTCTAAGGAAACTGCCGGTGACAAACCGGAGGAAGGTGGGGATGACGTCAAGTCATCATGGCCCTTACGGCCTGGGCTACACACGTGCTACAATGGTCGGTACAGAGGGTTGCCAAGCCGCGAGGTGGAGCTAATCCCGCAAAACCGATCGTAGTCCGGATCGCAGTCTGCAACTCGACTGCGTGAAGTCGGAATCGCTAGTAATCGCGAATCAGAATGTCGCGGTGAATACGTTCCCGGGCCTTGTACACACCGCCCGTCACACCATGGGAGTGGGTTGCACCAGAAGTAGCTAGTCTAACCTTCGGGAGGACGGTTACCACGGTGTGATTCATGACTGGGGTGAAGTCGTAACAAGGTAGCCGTAGGGGAACCTGCGGCTGGATCACCTCCTTAATCGACGACTGCAGCTGCTCCATGAGCTCCCACACGAATTGCTTGATTCATTGAAGAAGACGAAAGAAGCAGCCCGAAATTGGGTCTGTAGCTCAGTTGGTTAGAGCGCACCCCTGATAAGGGTGAGGTCGGCAGTTCGAATCTGCCCAGACCCACCAATTTTGTGTGGGAAACGCCTGTAGAAATACGGGGCCATAGCTCAGCTGGGAGAGCGCCTGCCTTGCACGCAGGAGGTCAGCGGTTCGATCCCGCTTGGCTCCACCACTACTGCTTCGATTGTATAAAGCTTAGAAATGAGCATTCCATCGGTTCGATGGTGAATGTTGATTTCTAGTCTTTGACTAGTTCGTTCTTTAAAAATTTGGGTATGTGATAGAAAGATAGACTGAACGTTACTTTCACTGGTAACGGATCAGGCTAAGGTAAAATTTGTGAGTTCTCTTAGTTGAGAAATTCGAATTTTCGGCGAATGTCGTCTTCACAGTATAACCAGATTGCTTGGGGTTATATGGTCAAGTGAAGAAGCGCATACGGTGGATGCCTTGGCAGTCAGAGGCGATGAAAGACGTGGTAGCCTGCGAAAAGCTTCGGGGAGTCGGCAAACAGACTTTGATCCGGAGATGTCTGAATGGGGGAACCCAGCCATCATAAGATGGTTATCTTGTACTGAATACATAGGTGCAAGAGGCGAACCAGGGGAACTGAAACATCTAAGTACCCTGAGGAAAAGAAATCAACCGAGATTCCCTTAGTAGTGGCGAGCGAACGGGGACTAGCCCTTAAGCTTCTTTGATTTTAGCGGAACGCTCTGGAAAGTGCGGCCATAGTGGGTGATAGCCCTGTACGCGAAAGGATCTTAGAAGTGAAATCGAGTAGGACGGAGCACGAGAAACTTTGTCTGAATATGGGGGGACCATCCTCCAAGGCTAAATACTACTGACTGACCGATAGTGAACTAGTACCGTGAGGGAAAGGCGAAAAGAACCCCGGAGAGGGGAGTGAAATAGATCCTGAAACCGTATGCGTACAAGCAGTGGGAGCCCACTTTGTTGGGTGACTGCGTACCTTTTGTATAATGGGTCAGCGACTTATTTTCAGTGGCGAGCTTAACCGAATAGGGGAGGCGTAGCGAAAGCGAGTCTTAATAGGGCGTCTAGTCGCTGGGAATAGACCCGAAACCGGGCGATCTATCCATGGGCAGGTTGAAGGTTGGGTAACACTAACTGGAGGACCGAACCGACTACCGTTGAAAAGTTAGCGGATGACCTGTGGATCGGAGTGAAAGGCTAATCAAGCTCGGAGATAGCTGGTTCTCCTCGAAAGCTATTTAGGTAGCGCCTCATGTATCACTGTAGGGGGTAGAGCACTGTTTCGGCTAGGGGGTCATCCCGACTTACCAAACCGATGCAAACTCCGAATACCTACAAGTGCCGAGCATGGGAGACACACGGCGGGTGCTAACGTCCGTCGTGAAAAGGGAAACAACCCAGACCGTCAGCTAAGGTCCCAAAGTTATGGTTAAGTGGGAAACGATGTGGGAAGGCTTAGACAGCTAGGAGGTTGGCTTAGAAGCAGCCACCCTTTAAAGAAAGCGTAATAGCTCACTAGTCGAGTCGGCCTGCGCGGAAGATGTAACGGGGCTCAAACCATACACCGAAGCTACGGGTATCACGTAAGTGATGCGGTAGAGGAGCGTTCTGTAAGCCTGTGAAGGTGAGTTGAGAAGCTTGCTGGAGGTATCAGAAGTGCGAATGCTGACATGAGTAACGACAATGGGTGTGAAAAACACCCACGCCGAAAGACCAAGGTTTCCTGCGCAACGTTAATCGACGCAGGGTTAGTCGGTCCCTAAGGCGAGGCTGAAAAGCGTAGTCGATGGAAAACAGGTTAATATTCCTGTACTTCTGGTTATTGCGATGGAGGGACGGAGAAGGCTAGGCCAGCTTGGCGTTGGTTGTCCAAGTTTAAGGTGGTAGGCTGGAATCTTAGGTAAATCCGGGATTCTAAGGCCGAGAGCTGATGACGAGTTACCCTTTGGGTGACGAAGTGGTTGATGCCATGCTTCCAAGAAAAGCTTCTAAGCTTCAGGTAACCAGGAACCGTACCCCAAACCGACACAGGTGGTTGGGTAGAGAATACCAAGGCGCTTGAGAGAACTCGGGTGAAGGAACTAGGCAAAATGGCACCGTAACTTCGGGAGAAGGTGCGCCGGTGAGGGTGAAGCACTTGCTGCGTAAGCCCACGCCGGTCGAAGATACCAGGCCGCTGCGACTGTTTATTAAAAACACAGCACTCTGCAAACACGAAAGTGGACGTATAGGGTGTGACGCCTGCCCGGTGCCGGAAGGTTAATTGATGGGGTTAGCTAACGCGAAGCTCTTGATCGAAGCCCCGGTAAACGGCGGCCGTAACTATAACGGTCCTAAGGTAGCGAAATTCCTTGTCGGGTAAGTTCCGACCTGCACGAATGGCGTAACGATGGCGGCGCTGTCTCCACCCGAGACTCAGTGAAATTGAAATCGCTGTGAAGATGCAGTGTATCCGCGGCTAGACGGAAAGACCCCGTGAACCTTTACTATAGCTTTGCACTGGACTTTGAATTTGCTTGTGTAGGATAGGTGGGAGGCTTTGAAGCGTGGACGCCAGTCTGCGTGGAGCCATCCTTGAAATACCACCCTGGCAACTTTGAGGTTCTAACTCAGGTCCGTTATCCGGATCGAGGACAGTGTATGGTGGGTAGTTTGACTGGGGCGGTCTCCTCCTAAAGAGTAACGGAGGAGTACGAAGGTGCGCTCAGACCGGTCGGAAATCGGTCGTAGAGTATAAAGGCAAAAGCGCGCTTGACTGCGAGACAGACACGTCGAGCAGGTACGAAAGTAGGTCTTAGTGATCCGGTGGTTCTGTATGGAAGGGCCATCGCTCAACGGATAAAAGGTACTCCGGGGATAACAGGCTGATACCGCCCAAGAGTTCATATCGACGGCGGTGTTTGGCACCTCGATGTCGGCTCATCACATCCTGGGGCTGAAGCCGGTCCCAAGGGTATGGCTGTTCGCCATTTAAAGTGGTACGCGAGCTGGGTTTAGAACGTCGTGAGACAGTTCGGTCCCTATCTGCCGTGGACGTTTGAGATTTGAGAGGGGCTGCTCCTAGTACGAGAGGACCGGAGTGGACGAACCTCTGGTGTTCCGGTTGTCACGCCAGTGGCATTGCCGGGTAGCTATGTTCGGGAAAGATAACCGCTGAAAGCATCTAAGCGGGAAACTTGCCTCAAGATGAGATCTCACTGGGACCTTGAGTCCCCTGAAGGGCCGTCGAAGACTACGACGTTGATAGGCAGGGTGTGTAAGCGCTGTGAGGCGTTGAGCTAACCTGTACTAATTGCCCGTGAGGCTTGACCATATAACACCCAAGCAATTTGCTGACTCGAAAGAGCACCAGATTGCGGTGTGTGAAGACGAAACGAACCGAAAGTTCGAATCTCACAAAACACCGAAAGCTGTCACATACCCAATTTGCTGAAGCGAGGCCACCAGGCCACGACTCAGTACCCGAATTTCTTGACGACCATAGAGCATTGGAACCACCTGATCCCATCCCGAACTCAGCAGTGAAACGATGCATCGCCGATGGTAGTGTGGGGTTTCCCCATGTGAGAGTAGGTCATCGTCAAGATTAAATTCCGAAACCCCTATCTGCTGATGCAGGTAGGGGTTTTGTTTTGCCCGTCATAAAACTCTGCGAAAGCTCGTGATAAATTTGCACAGTTATTTTCGAGCTGGAGCACTAGAATAGCCCCACCTTAGCTGAGCCAGAGCTGTTTATGCCCGATCCGTCAGACACTGATAGGTTGTCAGATCTACCCCTGAGCGATCTGGTGGCGTGTCATGAGTGCGACTTGTTGATGCGCAAGCCCCAACTGGCCCATGGCGAAAAAGCCGAGTGCCCCCGCTGTGGTTATGAGCTGTATGCCCATAGACACAATGTAGTCGAACGCAGCCTTGCCTTGGTGATCGCTGCCTTGCTGTTATATGTGCCGGCCAACTTCTTACCCATCATGCAACTCAATCTGCTCGGGCAGTCCTCCCAGGACACCGTTTGGAGCGGAGTAGTGGGTTTGTTCGATACCGGCATGCAAGGCGTCTCGGTCGTCGTGTTTCTGTGCAGCATGGGCATTCCGCTGCTCAAGTTGCTTTGTCAGTTGGCGGTATTGCTGACTATTCGCTTGGATATTGGCCGTAGCTACGGTTTGTTGCTGTACCGCATTTATCACCATCTACGGGATTGGGGGATGCTTGAGGTTTACCTCATGGGCGTGTTGGTGGCCATCGTCAAGTTGGCAGACATGGCGGCCATCACCGTAGGCCTTGGCTTGGTGTGCTTCATCAGTTTGTTACTTGTTCAGGTCTGGCTGGAAGTGGTGATGTCACCGCATCAGATCTGGCAGGCGTTATCAGGAGAAGATGCCCATGCGGGCGATTGATGCCGGCATTCTGGTTTGTACGGAATGCCATGAGTTGAATCGGCAAGACGCCGAAACCGACAACCAAACCTGTACTCGCTGCGGCGCACTGGTCCATCCCCGTCGCCCGAACAGCTTGATGCGAACCTGGGCGTTGTTGATCACTGCCGCGATTCTTTATATCCCGGCCAATATGCTGCCGATCATGACCATCAACTCGCTGGGCCAAGGCGCTCCGAGCACCATCATGGCCGGTGTCATTGAGTTGGTTCAGCACGGCATGATTCCTATCGCCGCCGTGGTGTTCATCGCCAGTATCCTCGTGCCCACCTTCAAACTGGTGGGCATCGCCTTGTTACTGTTTTCCGTACAGCGGCACCAGCCCATGTCGGCGCGGCAACGCATCCTGATGTACCGTTTCATCGAGTTCATTGGGCGTTGGTCGATGCTGGATATTTTCGTGATCGCCATCCTGGTGGCGGTGGTGAATTTTGGACGACTCGCCAGTGTCGAAGCCGGTCTCGGTGCGATTGCTTTCGCCAGCGTAGTGATTTTGACAATGATTGCCGCAGTAACCTTCGATCCCCGACTGATTTGGGATAACACGGAGTCGGATAACGACCATGACTGATTTGCCTACCGCTAAAACCCGACCGGCTTCGAACTGGTCGGCCATCTGGGTCCTGCCGCTGATTGCGTTGATCATCGGCGGCTGGCTCGGCTGGCGGGCTTATAACGAGACCGGAATCGAAATCAATGTGCGCTTTGAGAGCGGTGAAGGGATTCAAGTCAACAAGACCGAGGTCGTCTACAAAGGTATGACGGTCGGCAAAGTCAAAGACCTCACGCTCGATGATGAAGGCAGCTCGAAGGGCGTTATCGCAACCATCGAGATGAACAAGGATGTCGGGCAGTACCTCAAGAGCGGAACACGTTTCTGGTTGGTCAAGCCGAGCGTGAGCCTGGCCGGGATCACCGGCCTGGAAACCCTGGTATCGGGAAACTACGTGGCGATCAGTCCGGGCGAAGGCGAGTCGACCCGTAAATTCAAGGCCTTGGTCGAAGAGCCGCCGCTGTCGGATTCCAAGCCGGGTTTGCACCTGACTGTGAAGGCTGAGCGCTTGGGGTCGCTGGACCGCGGCAGTCCGGTTTTCTACAAGCAGATCCAGGTTGGCCAGGTGAAAAGCTACCTGTTGTCCGAAGACCAGCGCACTGTTGAAATCAAGATCTTCATCGAGCCGACCTACGCCAGCCTGGTGCGTAAACACACGCGTTTCTGGAACGCCAGTGGCATCAGCATTGACGCCAACCTCTCGGGCGTCAAAGTGCGCAGCGAGTCCCTGGCCAGCATCGTGGCCGGAGGCATCGCCTTCGCCACGCCGGAAAGCCGCAAGGACAGTCCACCGACGGATCCAAGCCTGCCCTTCCGCCTTTACGAAGACTTCGATGCAGCGGCAGCGGGCATTCGCGTGAAGGTCAAGCTCAGCGACTTCGAAGGCTTGCAGGCCGGTCGCACACCTGTGATGTACAAAGGCATTCAGGTCGGCAGTCTGAAGACCCTCAAGGTCGATCCGGATCTGTCCAGTGCCACGGCCGAACTGACCCTGGACCCGTTGGCCGAAGATTACTTGGTGACCGGCACGCAGTTCTGGGTCGTCAAGCCGTCGATCTCCCTGGCGGGTATCACCGGCCTGGAAGCCTTGGTCAAGGGCAACTACATTGCCGTGCGACCGGGTGACAAGGGTGGCGCGCCGCAGCGCGAGTACGAAGCCCGGGCCAAGGCGCCACCGCTGGACTTGCGTTCACCGGGCCTGCATTTGGTCCTGCTGACCGAAAACCTCGGTTCCCTGGAAGTCGGCAGTCCGATTCTCTACAAGCAGGTCAAGGTCGGCTCAGTGCAGAGCTACCAGTTTTCTCGTAAAAAGAAGCAACTGATCATTGGTGTACACATCGAGAAGGAATATGAAGGGCTGGTCAACGGCTCGACACGGTTCTGGAACGCCAGTGGCATCACGCTCACAGGCGGTTTGACAGGGGGGATCCAGGTCAAGAGTGAGTCCTTGCAAAGCCTGATGGCCGGCGGGATTGCCTTCGAAACGCCGGAACCCAATGTGCCGCTGAAAAGACGCATTCCGCGTTTCCGGCTGTTTGCCGATCACGAAGCCGCACAACAGCGCGGCACCGTGGTGACGATCAAGGTCGACCGCGCCGATGGCTTGCGCAGTGGTACGCCGATCCGTTTCAAAGGGCTGGACGTGGGCAAGATCGAAGGTGTCGATCTCAGCGCCGACATGCAATCGGTGTTGCTCACTGCGCGTATCACCGAAGTGCCGGAGCGCATCGCCCGGGTCGGGTCCCAGTTCTGGGTGGTCAAGCCTGAGTTGGGGTTGATGAAGACCTCCAACCTGGAGACGCTGGTCACAGGCCAATACGTTGAAGTGCAGCCTTCGGTGAAAAACCTTGGGCCACAGAAAAGTTTCGTGGCCCTGGCCGACCCGCCGGAAAGCGCGATACCCGAGGCCGGTCTCAGCCTGGTGCTGAGCGCGGCCCGCCGTGGTTCGTTGAAGATTGGCGTACCGGTCACCTATCGGGAAATCACGGTGGGCAAGGTCACAGGTTATGAACTCGGCCAGACGGCGGACCGGGTGCTGATCCATATCCTGATCGAGCCCAAGTATGCACCGCTGGTGCGCAGCGGCTCACGCTTCTGGAACAGCAGTGGCTTCGGTCTGGACTTCGGTCTGTTCAAAGGCGCGACGGTGCGAACCGAGTCCCTTGAAACGTTGATCCAGGGCGGCATTGCGTTCGCAACGCCGGATGGTGAGCGGATGGGCAACCCGGCGCGACCGGAGCAAACCTTCCCGTTGTTCGACAAGTTTGAAGATGAATGGCTGACCTGGGCACCGAAGATCAGTCTCGGCAAATAGTTGAAGGGGGACTGCTCTGGCGCCATCGACGGAACGCCGCCTGGAGCAAGCTCGCTTCCACAGGGATGCAGGATCGTTCATCCAAAAGCATTCCAATGTGGGAGCGAGCTTGCTCGCGATGACGCCATCAGTTGCCCTGAAGGCTCGAAACTAGCGCAATAAAAAAGGCCGCGATCCAATGGATCGCGGCCTTTTTCACATCCAGAGATTCACATCACACCGAATCCAGCTCCGGCTCATCGGCCTGGACATTCACCGTGGCCTTCACCGCATCGTGACGACGGATGTATTTCCAGTCCGCTTCGTCGATGTAGATGCCGTTCGGGCCGCTGCCGCCTTCCAGGTCGATGGCGACACTGGCACAGACTTGCGGCTTCACACTGGCGAGGATCGGCACGAAGCCCAGTTGCAGGCTGGTTTCCAGCAGCGCGGCCTGGTTTTTCTCGTCGATGTCCGCCGCTTCGTCGAGGTAGTACGGCAGGCGCACACGACCGGCCTGTTCGCGGTCCATCAAGTGCAGCAACAAATACATGTTGGTCAGCGCCTTGATGGTCATGGTGGTGCCGTTGGACGCCGCACCGTCGATGTCGGTGTGGATCACTGGCTGGCCGTTGACCTTGGTGATCTCGAACGCCAGTTCGAACAGGTCTTTGAGGCCGAGTTGGTTGTGGTTCGCCGCCACCAGCCGCGCCAGGTATTCCTTGGCTTCTTCGTTCTTGTTGTCCTGCTCGGCGCTCTGGCTGAGGTCGAATACCGACAGCGTCTCGCCTTCCTCGTACTGGCCGGCGCTGTGGATGATCTGGTCGATGTGCTTGAGCGCTTCCTTGTTCGGCGCCAGGACGATACGGAAGCTCTGCAGGTTGGACACCTGGCGCTTGTTGATCTCGCGGTTGAACAGCGCCAGTTGATGCTCGAGGCTGTCGTAGTCGCTGCGGATGTTGCGCAGGGTCCGGGCGATGTCGGTCACGGCCGCACGGCGTGCCTTGCCCAGGGTCAGGGCTTCGTCGGTGCGGTGGGCATAGGCGTTGATCAGCAGCTGCAGGCGCCGCTCCATGTCGTCTTCGCTGTCGAACTTGGCCACGCCCTTGAGGCGCACCTGCGCGTACAACGCTTCGATCTGGCCGTCGACCCGCAGCAACCCTTGCCAGCTGTCCTGGTAGTCGTTGAGCAGTGGCAGCAGGTTGTCCATGGAGTCGTCGACCGGGTCCATGAATGGCGTGCCGAAAGGCAGGTCAGCCGGCAGCAACTGACGGCGACGCAGGGCATCGTCGAGGGTGCGCTGCTTGGCTTCCATGTCGGCGATCTGCCGGCCCACCAGTTGCAACTTGGCGGACAACTGCTGGACGCGTTCGGTGAAGGCATCGCTGGAGCGCTTGAGTTCGTCCTGGGCGGCTTCCATTTGCGCCAGTTGCTCGAGTTTCTCGCCTTCCTCGGCGCTCAAGGTCTGGGTGCGACGGAAATCTTCCAGGGCTTTCTGCGCATCGAGCACCTGCTGGTACAGCGCTTCGGTCTGGGTCTTGCTCGCGGCGCGGTCGGCGGCCACGGCTTGCTGGGTCTTGAGTTGCTTGAGCTCTTTTTCCAGGCGTTCTTTCTGGTCACGCAGCGCGGCACGGTCGGCCAAGGCTTGCAGGGCCGGTGGCTCGATGTGGGACAGGTCGATGGACAGGCCCGGCACTTCGAAACGCTCGCCCTTGAAGCCATCGAGGATCAGCTCCATCGACTTGACCCATTCGCCGTTCTCGTCCAGCGCGATGCCGTGCTCGCCCAGCGGCAGGCTGAACAAGGCGCTGTTGAACAGGCGCATCAGGCGTTCCACGTCCTGTTGCGAGAACTCTTCACGCAGCCGCGCGTAGCTGTTGTTATCTGCGTGATCGAGCTGTTGCTTGACTGATTTCAGGCGTTTTTCCAGATCCCGCAGGCGCTCTTCCAAATCTTCAGCGCTGAACTGCCGGGACTGGGCCAGGGCGCCGGCCAATTCGTCGTGAGCGTCCTTGGCGGCGAGCAGTTGTTGCTCCAGGACCTTGACGTCATCCACCAGGGCAAAGCGGTTCTTGAGCACCGACAGCTCGCCGATCCAGCGCTGGATGCCGCTGATTTCCCGCTCCAGGCGCATCAGCTCCTGGGTGCCGCCGCGCTGGTCGTTCTGCAGCGAATCCTGCTCGTTGCGGTAGTGTTCGGCCTGGATGGTCAGCTCTTCCTTGCGCGCGCTGGCGTAGTCCGACCAGGTGCCCAGCAGCGAGTCGAGCAATGGCGAGAGGCGATGCAATTTGCCGCGCAGGATGTCGCGCTGCTTCACGCCATTGGCCAGGGCTTCCACCAGCGGACCGGCTGCCACCAGGGAGTTGTAGTCCTGCTCCATGCGTCGTACATCGCGGAAGGCTTCTTCGCACGCGGCGATGTAGTCCACGCTGCCGGAGCGCAGGCTGTGTTCGAACGCATCGAGGAACAGTTGCTTGAGCTTGGCCGCGGTGATTTCGCGCATGTGCAGCAGGTTGATAAACAGCGCGCGGAAGGTCTTGAGGCTTTGCTCGCTGGTGGAGCGCAACGGGATCAGCGTCAGGTCCAGCGGGATCGAGGTGTGACCACCCACCAGCAGGCGTCGCAGTTCATCCGGCTTGAGTTCGTAGGCTTTCAGGCCTTCGCGCTCCAAGTTGGTGAACAGCTCTTTCTGGCGCAGGCAGGTGTCATTTTTCTGATAGTGGGCCAGGTCCAGTTTGCCGGCATAGGCAAAGAACTGGTGACCGAAACCACCGCCAGGGCCGCGACCGACCACGCCAATCACGTGTGGGCCGTGGGGCAGGGCGACTTCAACCAGGATGTAGCTGGTGTCCGAGGCAAAGTAGAAACGCCGGGATTGTTCCAGGCTGTACTTGCCGAAGCTCATGTCCGACATGCGGGCCAGGATCGGGAATTGCAAGGCGTTGATCGAGGCGGATTTACCCAGGTTGTTCGCGCCATACACCGACAGCGGTTCTTCCAGGGGGAACAAGCCCAGGCTGTAGCCGGCGGTGTTCAAAAGGGCAAAGCGGCGGATGCCGTAGCGTTCCTTGCTCATGCGTCGGTCTCCTGTTCTTCGGCAATGGCGCGGGCCAGTGCGTCTTCTTCGCTTTCACCTTCGAATTCGCTGAGGTCCAGCGGATCATCGGTCTGCAGCAGTTTTTCGTCGCTGTCTTCATCGATCAATACCGGTGCCGGTAGCGGCAGCACGCTGTGCAGGCTGGCGGCCAGGTCGCGGTCCTGCTGGACGGACAGGCAGACATCAAGGAAGCGATGCATCGGCGGCAGGAAGCGGTACACGCCGTTTTCTTCGCTGGCAAAACCCAGTTGGGTCATGCGGCGCATGATTTTTTCTTCCAGCTCTTCCTGGGTCTGTACTTCGGCCTGGATGAACAGGTCGCGGTATTTCTCCAGCAATGAAGGCAGCTCATCGCGGCCCAGGCTGCCGCCGTCGAGCACGGCGATGGGGTCGCGGCCCTGGTCGGCCAGGTGCTCGACCAGGATGAACGTGAACAGGGCCAAGCGCTGGGCGGTCTTGTTCACCGCCGCAGCGGCCAGGTCCGGCACGAAGTAGTAGAAGCCACGGGTGTCGCACACCAGTTCGAAGCCCAGGGCCTTGAACAGCGTGCGGTACTGGTCCTGGAAGTTCGACAACTGCGCGTACAGTTCCGGGTCGCGGCGGCTGACGTGGTAACCCTTGAACAGCTCGCGGAAGATCGGCGCCAGCTGGGACAGTTCGGATAGATCAAGATGCATGGGGGATGCTCGCAGAATCCTCGGCGGCGGTGTCGCCGGCCGAGAGCAGGGCGAAGGAGCGCAGGCTGACCTGATGCTCGTGAGTGTGGTATTCGCGGCGTTCCAGACGCTCGCGCTTGAAGCGTTTTTCCCGCGACAGGCGCGAGAACCAGTACAGCAATTCGTCGGTGGCGCCGTCCGGCTCCTGCTCCAGCAGCCAGGTCATCAAGTCCGGCATCGGCAGGGCGTCTTCGCAGCGCTCGACCATCTCGCGCACGGTGCGTGGCGCACGCGGTGCTTCGCCGCCCTTGTGGGTCTTGTGGGACTTGGGGAAACGCGCCGGTTTCGGTTCGAAGCGGGCCAGGGCATAAACGTAGGCTTCAACCTGGCTGGCGCTGCCCAGGAAGGTGCTTTGCGGCCGGGTGAACAGCGGCATGGCCGCTTGCGGCACGGCGTCAATGCCTTTGCGGCGAATGGCCGCCAGGGCCAGCGCCGCGCCACGGGTCACGGCGTTATGGCGGCGGGCCTCTTCGCGCAACGGCAGAAGCAGTTCCCGGGCGTGGCGCAGGGTCAACTGGGCGCTGGTCTGCATCTCCAGGATGCGCGCGTGGGTGCGCAGCAGCATGTCGTCGTCCACCAAGTGGCCGAGGCGCTGCTGTTCGGTGAGCATGCGCAACAGCACGTTCTCGACCTTGCGCACGCCTTGCTCGAACGCGCCATCGGCGTTCACCAACTGGATCATTGGCTCGACGTATTCGTCCCAGGTCGCCAGCACTTCGGCGTAGCGCTGGCGCAGCGGGATCTGCCGGTCACTGGTCTTGGCCCGTTCGGCGACGGCCACCAGCGCCTGTTCGTCGTTGGCCAGTTTCTTCAGGACGTCGCGCACGCGCATGTCCAGCAGGCGCAACTGGCGGGCCAGGTCGTTGCCGTCGCGCACATCGAAGGCATCCTGGATGTAGCCGGCCAGGCGTTCGAGGTGACGCAGGTAGGCTTCGATTTCCAGGCACAGGCCCAGGCGGTGTTCGCGGCGCAGGTAGGCGAGGAAGTCATGGATCTGGGCGTTGAGCTCGAAGCGGTTCGGGCTTTTCGCCACCGGTACGAGGATGTCCAGGCGGATCCACACGTCCAGCAGGTTGGTGATGTCCTGGGGCGTGCTGTCCAGTTGTTGGGCGGCCAGCTGTGAACGCAATTCGTTGAGGCTCAGGGTGCCCTGGTCGAAGTGCTCGCACAAAGGTTCCAGCAATGCCCAGTGTTCGGCGAGGGCGCGCAAGACGCGCTTGGGTTCGATCATCGCAATGGCCGTCGGGTTGGCAATTAAAAGCGGCGATTGTACTGCATCGGGCCGGTTGCGATTCACCCCTTGGACGGACTGTCGTTCCCTATTGATCGATAATTGACTCACAGGGAAGCGATCCGCGTCGAAGGGCGGTAGAATCGCTTCCACTTTCAGTTATCCACAAGTGGCCGACCCTTGCTTATCGAGTCCCGTCGCCGCGCCTATCTGACCGCCATGCAGGTGGTCAACTGGCTGCCGCGTACCGAATTGCCGTTCGCCGCCCCGTCGCGGCCCGAGCTGTTGGAAACGCCCGAGCCCGAGTACGTCGCGCCGGTCGTGACGGCGCCTGTGGCCAAGACGGTAGCCGAGCCGCCAGCACCAGCCCCCGAACGGCCAAAAATCGAAGTGCCGCGCCCGAGCCTGGCCTCGACCCGCACCAATGCCAAACCGGTGGAAGAGGTGGTCGAGGCGCCGCCCAAGGCCCCCTATGTCGCCCCGCCGCGTTTCGCCCTGCAACTGCTGCGGGCCGGGCGTTGCCTGCTGTTGGTGGAGTTGCCCACGGGCGAGCCGTTCCAAAGTCGCGATCCGGCCTACCTGCTGCTCAAGGACATGCTGCGCGCCGCCGGTCTGCCGGACAGCCCGCAGATCATTGGCGAACCGGTGCGTTGGCCGCTGTTGTCGCGAGGCACCATGGACCAGGGGCCGGAAGCGGCGCGGGATTTCGTCCAGGGCTTCGTTTCGGCGCGGCTCGAAGACGAGCCCTGCGTGTGCCTGTGGCTGATCGGCCTGCCGGCGGTGAAGTTTGCCGGCGAGGCGGATGCCGAGGCGTTCAATCGCGAACTGCAGGTCGAAGGCCTGGGCTCGGCCTGGGCGTTGCCCGGGCTGGAACTGTTAATGGAAACGCCACAGCGCAAGGCTGATGTCTGGCAAGCCATGCGCCGGCTGATGGCGCGCTGGAAAGAATCGAATGAGTGACGCTGTATCGTTCCGCCCGATGACCGAGGCGGACCTCGACGCTGTACTGAAAATCGAATACGCGGCCTACAGCCACCCCTGGACCCGCGGGATATTTCTCGACGGGCTGGGCAAATACCAGATCTGGCTGATGTTCGAAGGCCAGCAGCAAGTGGGCCATGGGGTGGTGCAGATCATCCTGGACGAGGCGCACCTGCTCAACATCACCGTCAAGCCGGAAAACCAGGGCCGTGGCCTGGGCTTGCGTCTGCTGGAACACCTGATGTCGATCGCCTACAAGGCCGAGGCCCGGGAATGTTTCCTGGAAGTGCGCGACAGCAATCGCACGGCGTTCCGGCTGTATGAGCGCTATGGCTTCAACGAAGTGGGCCGGCGCCGGGATTACTACCCGGCGGTGGGTGGGCGCGAGGATGCGGTGGTCATGGCGTGTACCTTGGTGGACTGAACGGCCACGACCCCTTGTGGGAGCGAGCTCGCTCGCGATGGCTTCGGCACATCCGACATTGATGCAAACTGAACCACCGCCATCGCGAGCAAGCTCGCTCCCACAGGGGCTTGGCGGTGTGCATGAACTCCGTGGTCAAGCACAAAACCACTGTGGGAGCGAGCTTGCTCGCGATGGCGATTGCCGGGTCAGCGCTTGCCATCCAACGGATCGATATCGGCCATTTCCGCTTCGTCCAGCCCATCGCCTCCGCCAATGTCATTTTCATGCACGACGCTCAGGTCCCAATCCGCCTGCTCGTCGTCGCCGGCCTCGGAGGCGTCCCGGGCGCCGTCTTCGCGGATGAGGGTTTCCGGGCTCATGTCGTCATCGGTCGATTGATGGTCATCCGTCGAGGCGCCGGTCATGCCCGCTTCACGCACGCGCTCACGCGGCATCAATTGCTCGCGTTCGTCATTGGGCAGTTCGTCGCCGATTTTCGCGCTGGGCTGTTCGTCGTCGAACTCCAACTCATGCATCGAGCCCATGCGATCCTCGTTGTCGTCGATGGGTTCCGGCTGCGTCGCATCGAAGGGGCGTCGTGAATCATTCATGGCAATTCCTCATACTGTGGGCCTTACTGGTGTCGACCGGCAGCGCAGCCAGGAATTCCAATGCATCACCGACGTGACCCCGACCGGCGGTCGTCTGTCACAGTTGCGCACTCTCTATCGAGGCTAGACAGCATGAACGAATTACAAGATCTGATTGATAACAACGCGCGTTGGGCCGATGCGATCAAGCAGGAGGATCCTGACTTTTTCGCCAAGCTGGCTCGTCAGCAAACCCCGGAGTACCTGTGGATCGGCTGTTCCGATGCGCGGGTGCCGGCCAACGAGATCGTCGGCATGCTGCCGGGTGATCTGTTCGTGCACCGCAACGTGGCCAACGTGGTGCTGCACACCGACCTCAACTGCCTGTCGGTGATCCAGTACGCCGTGGACGTGCTCAAGGTCAAACACATCCTGGTCACCGGCCATTACGGCTGTGGCGGTGTGCGGGCCTCGATGCAGGACCGCCAATTGGGCCTGATCGACGGCTGGCTGCGCTCGATTCGCGACCTGTACTACGAGCATCGCGAGGCGTTGGGCCAGTTGCCGACCGAAGAGGAGCGTGTGGATCGCCTGTGCGAACTCAACGTGATACAGCAGGTCGCCAATGTCGGCCATACCAGCATCGTGCAGAACGCCTGGCACCGTGGGCAGAAACTGTCGATTCATGGCTGCATCTACGGCATCAAGGACGGACGCTGGAAGAGCCTGGACACCACGATCAGCGGTTTCGAGCAATTGCCGCCGCAGTATCGGCTGCGTCCGGTTGGCGCGCCCTGACTTAGGCTTGTCAGTCGCAGTGACATTGACGACGCCAGTGCCGTAGAAATGTGGTGGTTGAAAGACGCTCTTGATAGCTTCGCCCAAGTCGGGGGCGACATCTACTGTCGACTCTGACAAGAGCCAAAGGCGCTTTCCCGTGTCAGCGCAGGCTTACGCGGGAAAGCGCCTCCAGGTTTACACCGCCTCGGCAGGCAGCGGCATGGGCACCTTCAATTGTGGAAGTTGCGACTTGATCGCCGGTGTTTCGCATTTCTTCGCCGCGTCTGCCTCGCTCAGTTTACGCACCGAGGTGTAGAACAACTCGCAGGTCTTTTCCTTTTCCGTGACCTGCCAGGTCTGCGTGCACTGGTTCAGCAGGGTGCTTGGGTCGGTGCCCGGCTTGCTGCCCATGCCGGCCTGCCAGCAGGCAGCACTCAAGTCCTGGCCCATGACTTTCAAGCCGGCGGCATCCGCCTTGGCTTCGTCACCGTCGTAGTTTTCCTTGTCAGCGGCGTACCAGATATAGCTCGGGTGGTTGGAACCCAGGACCGGCACCTTGACCCCCGCCGTCGGGGTGATGGTTGCCAGGCCGAGCACGCCTATGGCTTGGCCGTACTGGGTCTTGATCCAGTTCCGAACGGGCGCTCCGAAGGCCACCATCGGCAATGCGGCGCCGCTGGCGGTTTGGGTAACCTCTTTGACCATGGTGGTCTGGTAATCGTTGAAGTAGCTGTAGAGCCCCTCCAAGGTGCTGCCAGCATTGGACGGCGCAGCGATGGGCGCAATGTCGATGATGGTCTGGTAGGCGGGTGTGTTTGGCGCGGCGATGCCGTTGACGGTGAGCAGCGTGGCCCAGCGGTCGGTGGTGGCCGATTCCAAGTAATCCTGGGCCTGGGTCAGGGAGTAATCCGGCGGGAAGTGCAGCAACTCGACACTCTTGCGGTTCTCCAGGGCCATGCCCAGCGGCAGGAACAGGTACCAGTTGTAGGACCATTTCTTGTCGTTGTTGAGTTTGGTTGCGCCGTTGTACGCCAGGTCCCCAGCGTCGAGTAGGGCCTTCAGCGGTTGACCATAGCTTTTCGGCACGCCGCTGATGTTGGCGTAGACGGTGCCGTTGTCGCTTTTGACGCTGACCTTGGCCGCGTCGTAGCCGTCGCGCTGGACACTTTGCGTCAGGTAATGCTCGACGGTCTGTTCCAGTGTCCAGTCGCGAAAACAAATGACGTTGCAGTTGTTGGGATAAGCGAAGAGACGGGTGACGCGTTCGGTGCTGCCAAGATTTACGTCGATGTCGGCGGCGTGGGCGGCGGCGCTCAGGGTGAGGGCGGCAAGGGGAAGTACAGCGAGTTTGAACATGCTCAGATCCTTTTCAGCGTGGGGGCCCCAGGAAAACAGGGTGTATCCATACTGAAACAGACCGAGCCGAAGAAGAAGTGGGCCGATGGAAATATCGGCCCTGTTTTGTGGCTTTATGGCATCACTGGCGGCAAATACGTCAATGTCGTCCCGAGCGCCCACAGCAGCGCCAGTACCAACGGCGTGTGCACCAGCAACTGTACAAAGGAAAACCCGATCAAGTCCCTGGCCTTCAGCCCCAACACCCCCAGCAACGGCAGCATGTAGAACGGGTTGATGAGGTTCGGCAGCGCTTCGGCGGCGTTATAGATCTGCACCGCCCAACCGAGGTGATAGTTCAGGTCGTTAGCCACTTGCATGACGTAGGGCGCCTCGATGATCCACTTGCCGCCACCGGAAGGAATGAAAAAGCCCAGCACCGCCGAATAGACGCCCATCAGCAAAGCGTACGTGTCATGGGAGGCGATCTGGACGAAAAAGGTCGAGATGTGGTGAGCCAGGGTCTGGGCATCGCTGCCTTTGACCGTGGTCAGCAGCGCGGCGATCGAGCCGTACAACGGGAACTGGATCAACACGCCCGTGGTGGTCGGCACCGCGCGGGCCACGGCGTCGAGAAAGCTGCGCGGCCGCCAGTGCAGCAAGGCGCCGAGCATGATGAACAGGAAGTTATAGGTGTTGAGCCCGGAAATAGCGCTGATCGCAGGCTTGGTCGAAAATTCATGGAACAGCCAGCCGGCGGCCAGTAGCACCAGGGCGATGGTCAGCAGCGGGCTGTGCTCCAGCCATTCTCCCGGGCGGGTACGGGGCTGCAATGCCGGCATGCTGAAACTCGGATCGATTCCACACGCGGCGGCATCACGGGCGCTGTTGGGGCCGGGAGCGGTGGCGTAGGCGACAATCAGCGAGATCACGATCAGCGCCAGCAGCATCACGCCGGACTGCCAGAGAAAAATGGTCTGGGTGAAAGGAATGACGCCGGTAATCGACAGGATCGAGGGTGGCAGGCTGGCCGGGTTGGCCTGTAATTGCGCCGCCGACGAAGACAACCCCAGGGCCCATACCGCGCCGAGGCCCAGGTAAGCGGCGGCGCCGGCGGCGCGGTAATCCATCTTCAGGTCGGTGCGCCGGGCGAGGGCGCGCACCAGCAAACCGCCAAATACCAGCGACAGGCCCCAATTGAGCAACGACGCGACCATGGAAATCAGGGCCACCCACGCCACCGCAGAGCGACCGTTGGTCGGAATGCGCGCCAGGCGATCGATCAATTTGACGGCCGGCGGCGAGCTGGCGACCACGTAACCGCCAATCACCACGAAGGCCATTTGCATGGTGAACGGGATCAGGCTCCAGAAGCCGTCGCCGAACGCCATGGCCGCTGCCGTGGGCGTGGCACCGATGAATTGCGTCGCCACGGCGACCACCAGCACCGCCAGCGCGGCGAAGACCCAGGAGTCGGGAAACCAGCGCTCGGCGAAACTGGAACAGCGCAAGGCGAAGCGGGCGGAACGGCTGTCTTCGATGTCAGTGGTCACGGCAATTACCTCGTTTTTATGATTATGAATATTCAAGGCTGCTTCAAAAGCCAGGCGCAACAGTAGAACAATCCAGTGACCGTGGGAGGCTGATCGGGTTCGGCGGGCGACGGTATATTTTCAGTAGCGGCTCGCGGCGCTCTTAAGAAAAAAAACGCCGGGCCGATGGCAAGGGAACAGCCTATTCAATTCTTCTGCTGTCGGAGCTGCCCATGTTCAACCACCGCCTGAAGCAGGAGCTACTGGCTCTTCGCCAAGAACTGTCCAGCCTTGTGCAAGTCAAGGAAAGCCTGGATCGCGAAATGCTTGGCCTCACCCTGGATGCCGACGGACGGATTCAATCGGTCAATCAGAATTTCCTCGACGAGATGCGCTACAAGAGCCAGGACCTGATCGGCCGGGCTGTGGATGAGCTGGTTCCCGCGTATCTGAGATCCAATGAATTCCAGGTTCGCTTCAAGTCGGCGCTGACCCGTGGCGAGCACTTTTCCGGTGCCGTGCGCCTGCTGCGGGGCAACGGCCAGGAAGCCTGGCTGCGTTCGATCCTCCAGCCCGTACGGAATGCTGACGGGCGGATCCGCTATTTTTCGATGTACTCCAATGACCTGACCCGCACCATCGAAGCGTCCCGGGAACATGAAAACCTCATCGGCGCGTTGGTGCGTTCAACGGCAGTGATCGAGTTCGATCTGGGCGGTCACGTGCTGACGGCCAATGATCGCTTCCTCAATGCCATGGGTTACAGCCTCGCGCAGATCAAGGGCAAGCACCACCGCACGTTTTGTGAGCCTGAGGAATACAACAGCACGGGCTATCAGCATTTCTGGAAACGCTTGAACAGTGGGGAATTCGTGGCCGGGCGCTTCAAGCGCATTGATAGCAGCGGTCGCGAAGTATGGTTGGAGGCGTCCTATAACCCGGTGGTCGATGCCAACGACCGACTGTATAAAGTCGTGAAGTTCGCCACCAACATCACCGACCAGGTGAACCAGGAAAAAGCCGTCGCCGAGGCGGCCAACATTGCCTATAGCACCTCGTTGCAGACCGACAACAGCGCCCAGCGCGGCACGACGGTGGTGACCCAGGCCGTGGACGTGATGCGCGACCTGGCCCGGCACATGCAAACCGCCGGTCAAGGCATCGAGGCGTTGAATGAGCAATCCCTGGTGATCGGCACCATCGTCAAGACCATCAGCGGCATCGCCGAACAGACCAACCTGCTGGCGCTCAACGCCGCGATCGAAGCGGCCCGGGCCGGCGAGCAGGGCCGGGGCTTTGCGGTGGTGGCCGATGAGGTGCGCCAATTGGCATCGCGCACCAGCCAGGCCACCGATGAAATCGTCGGCGTGGTTCGCCAGAACCAGGACATGGCCCGCAACGCCGTGGCGCTGATGACCGACGGCCAGCACCAGGCCGAACATGGACTGGCCTTGGCCGCCGAGGCGGGGACGGTGATCGTTGAGATCCAGGACGGGGCGAAAAAAGTGGTCGATGCGGTGAGCCAGTTCGCTAATCAGCTGTCCACGTAAGGTCTGTGATTATCGTTTTTTACATATTAATTATTGTTTTGCGATAATTTGTTGGTTATGTTCTGGGCTCCTTTATTCTATCGGAGCCTCACATGCACTCGAATCGTCTTGCCTTGTATAGCCAGCGGATGGCAGCCATCACCCTTGTTTTCATGGTCGCGATGATGGCCGTCAACGCTGTGGCCTGGCTGTATCCTGAGGCGACCTCGCGATACGGCCTGGGGTTTGCCCTGACCGAGCGGCAACTGTCGAGTCTGCCTGAAGAGGCGCTGCGGTTGACGGGATGGCAATGCCTGGGTGGGGCACTGTTGACGAGCATTCCCTTGCTGGCCCTGGCGGTCGGGCTTACCAACTTGCGCAGGCTCTTCAAGCATTACGCCCAAGGGCAGTACTTTTCCAGCGCAGCAGCGGTTTACCTGGGAAATGCGGGGCGCGCAGTGGCGGTGTGGGTGCTGTTGGACTTCATCTGCGAGCCGTTCCTCAGCCTGCTGGTGACGATCAATGCACCGGTCGGCCAGCGATTGCTCAGCTTCAGTATTACCGCGCCGTCTTTCGTCGCTTTATTTCTCGCCGCCTGTATTGCGATCATTGCCCGGATACTGTCCCAGGCCAGTGAAGTCGATTCAGAAAACAGAACTTTCGTTTGAGATCGTCATGCCCATAGTTATTCAACTCGATGTGATGCTGGCCATGCGCAAGGTCAAATCCAAGGACCTTGCGGCTGCAATCGGCATTACCGAGGCCAACCTTTCCTTGTTGAAACAAGGAAAGGTCAAGGGTATCCGCCTGGCAACGCTCGAAGCCATTTGCAGCTACCTGCAATGCCAGCCCGCAGATCTACTGATCTATCAACCGCCGAGCGAATTGGATCAGTCGCCCAGTGCCTGACCTTCGCGTCTTGGGTCCGCACCGCCGGCCAGTGAGGTTTTTCCCTGAGCATCACGCACCCGGACAATAGCCTGGGTGCCGCTGTTCATGTCGATTTCGCTCACCGTGTGACCCTTGTCTTTCAGCGCCTGGACCAGCGTCGGGCTGAACTGTCCTTTCTCCAGTTCGGTGGGGCCATTGCGGCTGCCGAAGTTGGGGAGGTTGATGGCGGTTTGCGGATCCAGGTTCCAGTCCAGCAGGCCAATCACTGACTTGGCGACGTATTCGATGATCTGCGAGCCGCCGGGGGAGCCGACAGCGGCCAGCAGCCTACCCTGATGGTCGAAGATCAGTGTCGGCGCCATGGATGAGCGTGGGCGTTTGCCGGGTTCGACGCGGTTGGCGACTTTTTGCCCGTTTTCTTCAGGGATGAACGAGAAATCAGTCATCTGGTTGTTGAGCATGAAACCCTGGACCATCAGGTGCGAGCCGAACGCCGATTCCACCGTCGTGGTCATGGACACCGCACCACCCTGGTCATCCACCGCCACCACTTGCGAGGTGGAAATACGCAGCGGTGAACGGTCCGGGGCGTAGGCTACCTGGATGCCCGGTGGTGTGCCGGACTTGGCGACACCCATGCTACGAGGGCCGATCAGGCTGGCTCGGCTGGCCAGGTAACCTTGGTTTACCAGTCCGTTGAGCGGCACGGCTACAAAATTCGGGTCGGCGATGTATTGGGCGCGGTCGGCGTAGGCCAGGCGCTCGGCTTCGGCGATTAGGTGCACCGCTTCGGGAGAGGGTTCAATGCCGGCGGGTTTATCGGTCTTGAGGGGTTTCAAGGGGGCGAGGGCCGCGTTGCTGTCGCGCTGTTCCAGGGCCTGCAACGTCCCGAGGATCTGTGCCACGGCAACCCCGCCCGAAGACGGTGGTGGCATGCCGCAGATTTGCCAGCGCTTGTAGTCGGTACACAACGCGGGCCGCTCCCGTGCGGTGTAACCCTGGAGGTCGTTCAGTGAAAGGCTGCCGGGGTTGGCGTGACCTTGCACCTTGGCGACGATCTCCTCGGCAACCGGCCCTTTGTACAACGCATCGGGACCTTCGTTGGCGATGCGCTTGAGCACCCCTGCCAATGCAGGGTTTTTCAGGATGGTGCCAACTGCCTTCGGGCTGCCATCGGCATTGAGAAAGTATGCCGCCATGTCCGGCGAGCCCGGCAAAGACGGGTCGGTCGCGATCAATGAATGCAGCCTGGGCGAAATCGCGAAGCCTTGTTCGGCCAACGCAATGGCCGGTTCGAACAACGTCGCCCATTGCAGGCGCCCGTGTTTACGGTGGGCCAGTTCCAGTCCACGCAACACCCCGGGAGTGCCAACGGAGCGGCCACCAATTTGGGCGGCGGTAAACGGCATGGGTTTGCCGTCGGCTTGCAGGAAAAGTCTTTCGGTGGCGCCGGCCGGTGCCGTTTCGCGACCGTCGTAGGTACGCACCGCCTTGCCATCCCACAGCACAATGAACGCGCCGCCGCCAATGCCCGAGGATTGTGGCTCCACCAGGGTCAGCACCGCTTGCATCGCAATCGCCGCGTCGATGGCTGAGCCGCCGCGCCGCAACATCTCCCGCCCGGCTTCGGCCGCCAGCGGGTTGGCCGCAGCCGCCATGTGCTTGTCGGCGTAACGCGTCTGCACGTCGGTGCGGTAGCCGGACGTGATCTCCGGCGGGGCGGGCAATGCTGGTGTGGCGGTGGAGGAGGGCGGGGCCTTGCAGGCGCCGAGCGTTAACGCGACAGCCAGCAACGAAACGGCTGACAGGCGATGAAGGTTCGGTTTCAGATCTGTGAGCACGTGTCGCTCCATCCGTGGGCTTGGGATATAGGATCGACTGTAGCGATGCGAGGCGTGTGGCGCAAATCGACGCGAGACTGAGCAAAGCCCTGTCTGTCCCTGATCGCAGGGGCATAAACAATTTCTGAGAGAGCGGGTTTTTTTCGAGGCATAAAAAAACGGCTTATCTTTCGATAAGCCGTTTTTAGTACTTGGTGGCTACACAGGGACTTGAACCCCGGACCCCAGCATTATGAATGCTATGCTCTAACCAACTGAGCTATGTAGCCAAGTGGCGCGCATTATTCGCCGGTAACGAAGATGTGTCAAGCGTAAATCTGAAATATTTCTCTGCGCTTTCAACCGCTTAACAATCTCGCTGCAAATCCCCGTCAGCCGAGCTGAAATCTCCCTGTGTTGGCACTCAAGGCCTGGCTTCCCTGGCTCAAGGTATCGGCCGCCACGTTCACGGCCCGTGCGCCTTCGAGCAAGCGCATGGCCGCCTGGTCGACCTGTTGGATATTGCCGCTGACTTCGTCGGCGGTGCTGGCTTGTTCATCCACGGCAGTGGCGATTTGCGCCAGGGTGTCGGTGACGCTTTGCACGGCGCTGGCAATTTCGCCCAGTCGCTCGCCGAGGCCAGTGACGGCTTGGGCGTCGGTCTGGGCTTGGCCGCAGGCGGCTTCCATCAGGCTGACGGCTTCGTTGACCGTGGCGCGCAGGCTGTCGACGGTGCCGGCAATCTGTTGCGTGGAGGACTGGGTGCGTTGCGACAGGCTGCGCACTTCATCGGCGACCACCGCGAAACCGCGGCCTTGCTCGCCGGCGCGAGCCGCTTCGATAGCGGCATTGAGGGCCAGGAGATTGGTCTGCTCGGCGACGCCACGAATGGTATCGACCACCAGTTGGATCTGTTGCCCTTGCTCGCTGACCCGCCCCAGTGCGGCGGCGGTTTCGTTGAGCCGTTGGTTGAGCTGCTGGATACTCGCCGTGGTGCGCTGGCTGTCGCGGCTGCTGTCGGCGGCGATGCGCCGGGTTTGCTGGGCGCTGTCGGAAGCTTGTTCACAGCTCTTTGCCACGCCTTGGGAGGTGGCGGCCAGTTGCGTCGCGGCGGCGGCGATCTGGCTGATCTGTATTTGCTGGGCCTCGACTTCTCCCAGGGCGCCGCTGGAGTGTGTATTGAGGGTGCGCACGGCGTTGCTCAACTGCAACGTCTCGTGATCCACCCCCAGCAGGCTGTTGCGCAACTGCACCACGGCGACGTTGAGGGCGGTGCTGATGGCCGCCAGTTCATCGCGCCCTTGCACCGGTACTTGCAAGCTGAGATTGCCGTCGCGCAGGGCCTCGGCCAGTAAGGTGATACCGCTGGCGCTGCGCCGGATCGACGCTTGCAGGCAGACAAAAAGATACAGCGCGGCCAGCAGCAGGCAGCCGAGGACCGTCGCGACCAGGATGAACTGGCGAATCGCCGAGCCGTAGTAGTGGTCCAGTCGCGTATCCAGCGCCACCAGCGATTGTTGCCGCAGGGTCGCCAGGTCGACGAGGAGGGCATCCATGTGTTTTTCGAAGTCTTCCGGCTTCAGATTGATGGCGCCGCCGAACACGCCGTCATCCAGTACCTTGAGGCCGGCGTCCAAGTGCTTGAGGCTGCCTTGGAATTGTCCAGCCCACGTCTGCAGGTCGCTGGGCAGGCGGGTTTCCAGCAATGTTCCGGTCTTGACCAGTTGATCCCGGGCGTCGCCGATACGGCTGCGCAGGTCCCGCAGTTGCAGGCGGCTCTGCAAGGTGAATTGGCCCGACACCACGGAGGCCTGGCCGACGCTGGCCAGACGGCCGACCCGTTCGATCAGGTCTGGCGTCTGCTGGGTGGAAATCTGGGTCAGCAGATAAGTCTCCAGCCAGGAGGCGAGGGTAAGGCGGTTATCCATGACCATTTGTTCGCGCAACGCTTGCAGGGCGCTGAGCGCTGCGGTGAAGCGGTCATAACCATCCGGCCACCAACCCACGCTGCCCAGGCTTTTCGAATCCAGGCCGTTGAGGCTGGTTTGCAGGGTTTGATAACGGGCGAGGGTGTCGGCTTCGGCCCCTGCGGTTTGCAGGGTATTGGCCAGGTCACTGGCGGCCTGGTTGAGGGACGGTTGCACTGCATCGTACGCCGCCATGGCGGCCAGCGTCGCGGGTGTCGGCTGCCGATTGGTCTCGGTGGCACGCCAGCGGGCGGCGCGGTTGCGCTGGGCGGTGAGCAGGTTGTCGAGGTTATCCAGGGCCAGCAATTGGCGCACCCCGGCGCGTTCCCCGGAAATCAGGCTGAGTTTGTCGCGATAATCCTGGCCAATGAGCCACAGGCTGCCCATGAGCGGCAGGATAAAAAGCAGGAACAGCAATTGGAATTTGCGGGCGAAGCCGAAACGTCCCAACAACCTGATTCCCGGTGATAGAAAAGCCTGCATGCCCATACTCCCCTGAACACCCCTGCACTGTTTTTGTGCGTTTTTACACAGTGCTAAAACGGGTGCCCTTTTAAAAGGCCTCGAAAGTTTGTCCAAATCGGCTCGGTAGGCCAGCTCTGTAGCGAAACTTCCCATTCTCGGTCCCCTTTGTAAGGAGCCGCGTTGTAGCTCATTAACAAGGCAAGATTCAGACCATGGCGTTGGGCTATCACCTTGGAATTCGAGAATTTTTCAAGGTCGATAGCAAGCTAAGGGGATAGCCTTGTCGCACCGAAAAATGGCACATTGACGCACCTGCCCGTGTGCACCCTCTGTCGTATGGAAACCCCATGGCTATCAGCAATACCCAGGCCGACACCTCGGCCGTTGCCGCCCCGGCGCAAAGCAGCCCGTTGGTCATGCGCATCATCGGCGCCGTGGCGCTGGCGCACTTGATCAATGACTTGATCCAGGCGGTGCTACCGTCGATCTATCCCATGCTCAAGGACAGCTATGGCCTGACCTTCACCCAAGTTGGCCTGATCACGCTGACGTTCCAGTTGACCGCATCTTTGTTGCAGCCGTGGGTCGGCTATCATACCGACCGACACCCCAAGCCGTGGCTGTTGCCGGCCGGGACGGTGTGCACGCTGATCGGCATTGTGATGATGTCCATGGTCGGCAGTTTTGCCCTGATCCTGTTGGCGGCTGCGTTGATCGGCATTGGTTCGTCGACCTTCCACCCGGAAGCGTCGCGGGTGGCGCGACTGGCCTCGGGTGGCCGCTACGGGCTGGCGCAATCGACGTTCCAGGTGGGCGGTAATGCCGGCTCCGCCTTCGGCCCGCTGCTGGCGGCGGCGATCATCATTCCCTACGGGCAGGGCAATGTGGCCTGGTTCGGGCTGTTCGCCCTGTTTGCGTTGTACGTGCTGTACCGCATCAGCCGCTGGTACGCCAACCACCTGAACCTGTTCAAGCTCAAGCAAGGCCAGGCGGCCACTCATGGGTTGTCCAAGGGCCGAGTCTTGAGTGCGCTGGTGGTGCTGGGGCTGCTGGTGTTTTCCAAGTACTTCTATATGGCCAGTTTTACCAGCTACTTCACGTTCTACCTGATCGAGAAGTTCGACCTGTCGGTGGCCTCTTCGCAGTTGCACCTGTTCCTGTTTCTCGGCGCGGTGGCGGCGGGGACCTTTTTTGGCGGGCCGATTGGCGACAGGATCGGGCGCAAGGCGGTGATCTGGTTCTCGATCCTCGGCGTGGCACCGTTCACCCTGATCCTGCCTCACGTTGACCTGCTGTGGACCAGCATCCTCAGCATGGTCATCGGTTTCATCCTGGCCTCGGCGTTCTCGGCCATCGTCGTGTACGCCCAGGAACTGGTGCCGGGCAACGTCGGGATGATCGCCGGCGTGTTCTTCGGGTTGATGTTTGGTTTCGGCGGGATTGGCGCCGCGTTGCTCGGGCACCTGGCGGACATCCGTGGTATCGAGTATGTGTACTGGCTGTGCTCGTTCCTGCCGTTGCTCGGGGTGTTGGCGATTTTCTTGCCGAGGGCCCGAAAGGCTTGAGAGGGGGAGAGGTTTGAACATTATGTGAGCTGAGCCGCCGCTATCGCGAGCAAGCTCGCTCCCACAGGTTCAGTGGTGTTCACGCGCTTGCGAACATCGAGAATCCATTTGTGGGAGCGAGCTTGCTCGCGAAGGCGTCGGTACCTCCAGCATCATTTCAAGCTGACCCAACACCGTAGCCCGCATTTAAATCCAGCATTACGCCATAGCCCGGCTTTTTGTTATTCTCACCGCCTTCTTTCATGGACGAATACCGGGACAAGCCATGGCTAACGACACCCCGTCACGCATCGGGACGATACTGCTGGGCCTGCTTTTTTCTCTGATTGGCGTTGGCTTGTTGGGCATTGCCGTCAACCTCACCCTTGATCGACGCGACTTTCTCGCCCAGGCACAGACCGCCGATGGCATCGTCAGCCATTTGAATGCCGGTGGTTCGCATCCTGAAATCGCCTTCACCACCGTCAGCGGCGAAAAAATTTCCTATCCCCAGGGCGGCTTTATCTTCGGTTACCAGAAAGACCAACCGGTGCGCGTGCACTACTTGCCCGAGCAGCCGGCTGGCAGCGCCATCGTCGATGCCCCGTCAGCACTGTGGGGGACCTCCGGGGTGCTGGGGTTCATCGGTTTGGTGTTCACCCTTGTCGGCCTGTTAAAAGCTTTCCGTCAACGCGGCCGCGGTGCGGCTCATTCACATAAAGGACTTTGAACGTATGAGCTACACCATCCCTCTCCCGGTCAATGAAAGTCGCTGGCAGTACCAGACCGCCAGCGGCGGCGGTCTGACCGTGGTCATGGTGGCGGGCAGCGGCGGCTCGATTATCTTGCGTTCGCCCCAGGGCGAGGACGTCAGCTATCGCTATGGCGGTGTTGGCGTGGGTGTCGGGTTTGGCGCAAGGCTGCCACGCTTCGGCAAGATCAATATCCAGATCAAGGGCAAGGGTGTGGCTGCGGCCGGTGCGGCGGAGGCGTTTCCCAGCACCGGCAAGGTGTTTGTCAGCGACGCCTTGGTCAATCGCGACCTGACCAGCGACGACATCACGGGGCCTTGCATGTATACCGAAGTGGGCGTGGGCTTGGTGGTCGGCGGTTCGGCCACGGCCCTGCTGTTCGGGCTTGATCCCAAGTTGCTGGCGTTGTCGGTGGCCTTGAGTTCCAACCCGGCAACTTCGCTTATTGCTGCGACCACGGTCAACCGGCAACTGGCGCGCTCGGCCAAGGGGGCGGTGGTCATGGCGGGTGTGAATGCTGGGTTGCAGGCTGGTGGTGGCGCGGCGATCTATATGGGTTATCTGTTCTAGTGAGAATGTCAGTCATTGCTTCGCTAGGGATTTTGTCGCTGATTCAAACATCGCTGTCCTTTGCGGATAATGCCAATGGGAAAAATATCTATTCGCAGCGATGTGTGATGTGCCATGGGGTGGACCTCAAGGGGACGGGGCCTTTGGCTCATAAGAGCAATCCTCCTACGCCTGATCTTACGACTGCGGCTTTCAAGGAGCGCTTGAGGGTTTATCCGGGGGTTATTGTGTCGTCGGTAATACTTCGGCCCAATGGAGACTTGATTCCCAGGACGTTGAAAGAGAATGGGGTGAAGTTGGTGCCGTTTGATTGGGGTGTTAAGGACTTTCGCGATTTGAATCGGTATATGAGTGGTGTGATTTTCAAAGGCCGGTGATTTTCGGGGCTTTTTTTCGTGTTGTTGATGATCTTGTGTGTATATCCGTTATTTAGGTAACGGCTAATTATGGTTCCGCTCTTACAGCGGGTCACTTTTGAAGAGCGCAAAAGTAACCAAAACGCTTCTGCCCCACCACTCGGCACCTCGCTAAGGCTCGGTGTGCCCTCACTCCGGCATTGCTCCGTGGGCCGCCGCGAAGGGCCATCCATGGCCCAGCGCGGCTACCTCGGCATCCATGCCGAGGTGCCCACTGCGCAATGCCTGCGTTCGGCCAGCGTGGTTTAACGGGGCCTTTAGATCAAGATCAAGATCAGAAGCAAGAGCAAGAGCAAGAGCAAGAGCAAGAGCAAGAGCAAGAGCAAGAGCAAGAGCAAGAGCAAGAGCAAGAGCAAGAGCAAGAGATACATGCCAGCATCTATTTGTCTGAGCCTCCGCTATCGCGAGCAAGCTCGCTCCCACACATAATCTTCTGCAGACACAAAACTCATGTACACCACAAAACCTGTGGGAGCGAACTTGCTCGCGAAGAGGCCTGTACATTCAACAACTTCATTGGCTGTGATACCGCTTTCGCGAGCAAGCTCGCTCCCACAGGAGAAACGCGGTCCCATCCAGAGCCAGGTCGGCTATAAGGCCGCCTCGCGGTGGACTTTGATCTCGGGCGCCCCGTTAACCACGCTGGCCGAACGCAGGCATTGCGCAGTGGGCACCTCGGCATGGATGCCGAGGTAGCCGCGCTGGGCCATGGATGGCCCTTCGCGGCGGCCCACGGAGCAATGCCGGAGTGAGGGCATGCCGAGCCCTAGCGAGGCACCGAGTGGTGGGGCAGAAGCGCTTTGGTTACTTTCGCGCTTTTCGAAAGTGACCCGCTGTAAGAGCGGAAGCATAAGTAGCCGTTACCTAAATAACGGATATACACCTCATCCCCCGCAACACCACGTGCAAGTTAGACGTTAAAGCGGAAGTGTCCCTTCTCGTCGGCTTCAACAAACCACCGGTCGAACTCCGCTCATGCCAACGCTGGTGCGGCGTGCAAATCCTTACTGCTCTACTAGAGTGACGAATCCAACACCCGTTAAAGGATTAACCCATGGCAACCAGCGATAGCACGATGGCAAATACCCATACCGTGATAACTGGCCCGGGCACTGTCCAGGTCGACCTCACCGGCCAGTTCGATAATAACCAGAGCATCATTATCCAACCGGACGGCAAGATATTGGTTGGAGGCTATACCGAGTATCTGGCATGGGGATACCCCGGAGCGCCAGGCGAGGAAAGCTACGGTTACGAACAGAATCATTCCGTTGTCCGGCTAAACGCCGATGGTAGCCTGGACACCAGCTTCCATGAAGGTGGCATCGACATCGTACCTGCTGCGATAGCCCCGGCGTCGCGCTACGAGCTGACGGCAGTGCAGACCGACGGCAAGGTGCTTGTCGCCGTTGCGTTGAACACCGACGTACAGGTGGAGCGCTTCAACAGCGACGGGACGCGCGATGCCAGCTTTGGCCAAAATGGCGCTATTACGGTCGACATCAGCCACGACTTCAAAGACATCGACCTGACGGCGAATGCGGATGGCACATTCCAGGTCAGCGCCCGTGGATTTGACCAGGCCACAGTGACAAGGATCGGCAATGACGGCACTTTCGTCGATGGCTTTGGCGAAAATGGCGTGCTGACTGTCAAGATTCCCGAAGACGCTTACTACAACGGAGGGATTTCTGCTGCGGTGCAGGCAGATGGAAGTGTTGTGGTCGGGGCTGCATACAATGCCGCCGGCGTGGGTGATCCGACGTACACCCTACAGCGCTTCAACCCCGACGGTCAGTTGGATACCCGTTTCGGTGATGATGGTGTTCTCTCTTTGAACGCTGCCACGGGTTTTGGCGAAGACTCCGTGGTCACCGTACAGGCTGACGGCAAGATTATCGTGATGGGTCATGGCGAAGGCGATACTTTGGCTACTCTCGCACGGCTTAACGCTGATGGCTCCTTCGATGCCAGCTTTGGCTCCAAGGGTAGGGTGACCTTCGAGGCCGACACGCCTGTGGCGTTGACGGTACAAGACGATGGCAAGATCCTCGCCGCGGGCACGAGCAACGGAGATTTCAGCGTCATCCGCTTGAACGCGGATGGCAGTGTGGATACCGGCTTCGGCAGCCAGGATGGCAAGCTCCATGTGGACGGATACGCCGGCGAAGAAATCCTGCAGGGGAGCGATGCCGCTGAAATCATCCACGGCTTGGCGGGTGATGATGTGCTCCAAGGCAACGGCGGACGCGACGTTCTGCAGGGAGGCGCTGGCGCTGATATTTTCCGCTTCTCCGAATTGAACGACAGTTTCCGCACGACCACGCAAAACAACGGCGACCGGGTCATGGACTTCGACGCCTCTCAGGACCGCATCGATCTGATTGGCCTGGGCTTCACCGGCATTGGCGACGGCCATGGCGGCACCTTGGCTGTCATGGCGAGCTCAGACGGCACTCGCACCTACCTCAAGAACTACGACGCGGATGCCTCTGGACAACGGTTTGAACTGATCTTGGACGGCAACCTGTCGGGGCAATTGGACAGCTCTAACGTGGTGTTCACCGCACCCGCTTTCGAAGGGACGTTTGGTAAAGATACGATGACCGGTTCTGCCTTGTCGGAAATCATCTATGGCCTGGACGGCAATGACCATATCAACGGCGGTGCTGGTGCTGATGTCATCATCGGTGGCGCGGGCGCAGACCGTCTCAACGGCGGAGATAGAGCCGACATTTCGTTGTGGACAGATAACCGTGAAAACGCCGACGTGTTCCGCTATCTCTCTACCGAGGACAGCTATCGTACGGACAGCCATAGCTTTGCCGATCTCATCGAAGGCTTTACCGTTGACGACAAGATCGATGTATCGGCCCTGGGCTATACCGGCTTCGGAGAGGGTACGGGCACTACGCTGGAGATGGTTTATAACAACGAACTGGACCGCACTTATCTGAGGGATGTGGAGGCGGATGCACAAGGCCACCGATTCCAGGTCGCGCTTGCTGGGGACTGGCGAGAAAGCCTTGATGAGGATGACATGATCTTTGCTCCCGACGCCGAGATAGGGCTGATCGGGGTAGCGCCCGAGGCCGATCCAGGGCATTTATTGACCTGACGTCGGCTCCAGACGGTCGCGTGGCAGCGAGTAGCTGCCACGCGATGGGGGCTGAGGACTTTGATCGCCTCCAATGACCTGATGCGAAAAACGTTAGACGTTAAAACGGAAGTGCATCACATCACCATCCTTGACGATGTATTCCTTACCTTCCAAACGCCATTTACCCGCTTCCTTGGCGCCTGCTTCGCCCTTGTACTGGATGAAATCCGAGTAGGCGATGACTTCGGCGCGGATGAAGCCTTTCTCGAAGTCGGTATGGATCACGCCAGCGGCTTGCGGTGCGGTGGCGCCGACGCGCACGGTCCAGGCACGGACTTCTTCGACACCGGCGGTGAAGTAGGTCTGCAGGTGGAGCATCTCGTAGCCGGCGCGGATCACGCGGTTCAAGCCAGGTTCTTCCAGGCCCAGGGCCTCGAGGAACATGTCTTTCTCTTCGCCGTCGTCCAGCTCAGCGATTTCCGCTTCGATCTTGTTGCAGACCGGCACGACCATGGCGCCTTCCTCTTCGGCGATGGCCCTGACCACGTCCAGGTGCGGGTTGTTCTCGAAACCGTCTTCAGCGACGTTGGCGATGTACATGACCGGTTTGGTGGTCAGCAGGTGGAAACCCTTGATCACCAGCTTCTCGTCAGTGCTCATGTTCTTCATCAGGCTGCGCGCAGGCTTGCCTTCGGTGAAGTGGGCGATCAACTGCTCCAGCAGGCCTTTCTGGACAACTGCGTCCTTGTCGCCGCCCTTGGCGTTGCGGGCTACTTTCTGCAGTTGTTTTTCACAACTGTCGAGGTCGGCGAAAATCAGTTCCAGGTCGATGATTTCGATGTCGCGTTTCGGGTCGACGCTATTGGAGACGTGAATCACGTTCTCGTCTTCGAAGCAGCGCACGACGTGGGCGATGGCATCGGTTTCACGGATGTTGGCCAAAAACTTGTTACCCAGGCCTTCGCCCTTCGACGCACCGGCCACCAGGCCTGCGATGTCGACGAATTCCATGGTGGTCGGCAGGATGCGCTTGGGGTTGACGATCGCCGCCAAGGCTTCCAGGCGCGGATCGGGCATCGGTACGATGCCGCTGTTCGGCTCGATGGTGCAGAAGGGGAAGTTCTCGGCCGCGATACCGGATTTGGTCAGGGCGTTGAACAGGGTGGACTTGCCGACGTTAGGCAGGCCGACGATGCCGCAATTGAATCCCATGGTGTTTCCCCTCGGATAAGTGTCAGGCCTTCTGGCTGTGCAGGTTTTTCATCGCACGGTTCCATTCACCGGCGAGGATATCCGGCAGCACGCCGAGGGCAAAGTCGATGCTGGCATCGAGTTTTTCCTGTTCGGCGCGAGGCGCACGACCCAGGACAAAGTTTGAAACCATACTGGCAACGCCCGGGTGGCCGATGCCGAGCCGCAGGCGGTGAAAGGTATTCTGATTACCCAGTTGCGCGATGATGTCGCGCAAGCCGTTGTGACCGCCATGGCCGCCGCCTTGCTTGAGCTTGGCAACGCCCGGAGGCAGGTCGAGTTCGTCGTGGGCCACCAGGATTTCTTCAGGCTTGATGCGGAAGAAACCGGCCAATGCCGCCACGGCTTGGCCGCTGCGGTTCATATAGGTGGTGGGAATCAACAGGCGAACATCCTGACCCTGGTGCGAGAAGCGCCCGGTCAGGCCGAAATACTTGCGATCGGCAGCCAGGCTGACGCCTTGTGCGTGCGCGATGCGCTCAACAAAAAGGGCCCCTGCGTTATGCCGGGTCTGTTCGTATTCAGCGCCTGGATTTCCCAGGCCAACGATCAGTTTAATGGCAGTCACGATAGGGGCCCTTCCTGGAGTGTGGATAACAATGTCGCAATCAGGCGTTGTTGCGACAGTGGACGAAAATGGCGGATCTACCGTTAAGTAAACTTCGCGTTCTCGCCCGCTGTCTCGCTACGTTCCAGTCCGCGATGTTTCCGGTCACTCCGGCGACAGAGTGAAATTACTCTGCAGCGCCTTCTTCAGTGGCTTCTGGAGCAACACGTGGAGCGTGGACGTTGGCAACAGCCTTGTCATCGCCGTGTGCCAGAGCAACAAACTCAACGCCTTTAGGAGCCTTGAGGTCGGACAGGTGAATGATCGTGCCGACTTCGGCGTCAGCCAGGTCGACTTCGATGAATTCAGGCAGGTCTTTCGGCAGGCAGGACACTTCCAGCTCGGAAGTCACGTGCGAGATCTCGCCGCCTTTCTTGACCGGGGCAGCTTCGTTGATGAAGTGCACTGGAACAACAGCAGTCAGCTTCTGACCGGCAACAACGCGGACGAAGTCAGCGTGCATCACGTGGCCTTTGGCCGGGTGACGCTGCAGGGCTTTGATCACGACGTTTTGCTTGGTGCCGCCAACGTTCAGCTCGATGATGTGGCTGTAGGCCGCTTCGTTTTCGAGCAGTTTGGCAACTTCTTTGGCCAGCATGCTGATGGACTCAGGGGCTTTGTCGCCACCGTAGACTACAGCTGGAACCAGGCTTGCGAGACGACGCAGGCGGCGGCTCGCACCTTTCCCCAGGTCGGAACGCACTTCAGCATTCAGAGTAAAATCGTTCATGTTGTATCTCCAAAATAGCCATTTCCGAATGACGTCTGCGACCGACGCCAAAGCGGTATGGGCAAAAAAGCCCCGCCCCAACATGAGTGTTGGGGCGGGGCGCTTTTCGTCAACGAGATCTTCTGGAAAGGGCAGGGCCCTTAACGGAACATCGCACTGATCGATTCTTCATTGCTGATGCGGCGAACCGCTTCGGCAACTACCGGTGCGATATCCAGTTGGCGGATACGCGCACAGGCTTGTGCGGCAGCGGACAGCGGGATGGTGTTGGTCACCACCAGCTCGTCCAGCACGGAATTTTCAATGTTCTCGATCGCTCGACCCGACAGCACAGGGTGTGTGCAGTAGGCAAAGACCTTGGCAGCGCCATGCTCTTTCAGGGCCTTGGCCGCGTGGCACAGGGTGCCGGCGGTATCGACCATGTCATCGACCAGGATACAGGTGCGCCCTTCGACGTCGCCGATGATATGCATCACTTCGGAGTGATTGGCCTTCTCACGACGTTTGTCGATGATACCCAGATCCACGCCCAGGGATTTGGCAACAGCCCGTGCACGCACGACGCCACCAATGTCCGGGGACACGATCATCAGGTTTTCGAAGCGCTGATCTTCAATATCATCCACCAGGACCGGGGAACCGTAGATGTTATCCACGGGGATATCGAAGAAACCCTGGATCTGGTCAGCATGCAAATCAACCGTGAGGACACGGTCGATGCCGACTACGGTCAGCATATCAGCCACGACTTTCGCGCTGATCGCCACACGTGCGGAACGCGGACGGCGATCCTGACGGGCATAACCAAAGTAAGGAATAACAGCAGTGATACGAGTAGCCGAGGAGCGGCGGAAGGCATCAGCCATCACGACGAGTTCCATCAGGTTATCGTTGGTCGGAGCGCAAGTCGGCTGAATAATGAAGACGTCTTTACCGCGAACGTTTTCATTGATCTCGGCAGTGATTTCGCCGTCGGAGAACTTACCGACAGAAATGTCACCGAGAGGGATATGCAGCTGACGTACGACACGCCGAGCCAGATCGGGGTTAGCGTTCCCCGTAAAGACCATCATCTTGGACACGCGCAGTACCTGAAGGCTGAGGGTATACCTGGATGAGTATAGGAAAATGGCAGGGGCGGCTGGATTCGAACCAACGCATGGCAGGATCAAAACCTGCTGCCTTACCGCTTGGCGACGCCCCTGTATCTGTTGCTGCGAGTGCCCAGCACTCGATTCCTTTTAGAGCAGGTCTTGCAGCTTGCGATGCAACATCGAAACGTTGCTTCCTTTTGCTACAAACCCTGTAAGGGTCTCTGTCAGAAGGGCCGAGACTTTATCAGCTTCAGCTTTGCTTGGGAAGCCCCCAAACACACAACTTCCAGTTCCGGTGAGTTTTGCTTCGGTAAATTTACCTAACAAATTCAAAGCGTTACGAACATCTGGATAACGCCTTGCTACCACCGGTAAGCAGTCATTTCGACTGTTTCCCTTGGGAACGGGGCGCACTTTAATGGGAGGAGAGTTACGTGTCAACAGCGGATCTGAAAAAATTTCTGCTGTACTTACAGAGACTTGCGGCACCAGCACCACGTACCAGGGTTCTTCGGGTTCCACCGGGGTGAGTTTTTCCCCAACGCCCTCGGCAAAAGCGGCGTGGCCACGCACGAAAACCGGCACGTCGGCGCCCAGGGAAAGGCCCAGCGCCGCGAGGCGATCGGTGTCCCAGTCCAACTGCCACAAGTGATTGAGGCCCAGTAAAGTCGTCGCCGCATTCGAGCTGCCGCCACCAATGCCGCCGCCCATGGGCAGGATTTTTTCGATCCAGATATCGATGCCTAGCGCGCAACCGGATTGCGCCTGGAGCTTTTGCGCGGCCTTGACGATCAGGTTGCTGTCGTGGGGGACGCCTTCGAATTCGGTGTGCAGGCGAATCACGCCGTCGTCGCGCACGGCAAAGGTGATCTCGTCGCCGTAGTCCAGGAACTGAAAAATCGTCTGCAACTCGTGATAGCCGTCCGGGCGGCGGCCGAGGATGTGCAGCATCAGGTTGAGCTTGGCCGGAGAGGGCAGGGTCAGGCGTGCAGCGGTCATGTCATTGCCCCAGCTTGCGCGGCTGCCATTGCTTGATCACCAGTGTGACGTCGAGGTTGCTGCCGTGCAGCTTGATGCGTTCGGGCAGCCAGTAGCCGTTCTGCTGGGCATAACTGAGGTATTCGATCTGCCAGTCGTCCTGTTCCAGGTTGGACAGGCGGCTGTCGGCGTCGAGTGTCAGGCGACTTTTACTGTCCGGCGCCGGCAATCCACGAACCCACCAGGTCAGGTGGGAAACCGGCAGTTTCCAGCCCAGTTGTTCTTCCAGCAGCGCTTCGGGGCTGGGCGCCTCGTAGCGCCCCTGGTTGGCGACTTCCAGCGAAACCTGGCCCGGCCGGCCGGTCAGGCGGGCCGCCCCACGACCCAGCGGGCCCGACAGGCGAATATCGTAGTAGTCCTGGCGTTGCAGCCAGAACAGCGTGCCACTGCCCGAGTCTTTCGGGGCGCGGATGCCGATCTTGCCGTCGATCTGCCAGCCGTCCAGGCCGCTCAGTTGTTGCTTGTGCTCGCGCCACTGGGCCTGGTTGCCCTGGCCTTGGACGGATTCACGGGCGCCGAAGCCCGCGCAACCGGCGAGCAGGGCAATGAAGCTGAACACGATGAGATGGCGCAAAAACATAATCTTAAAGAGTCTCGGATCCGGTCAGGCGTTTGATGGTGCTGCGCAGAATAGGGCTGTCGGGCTGATCCTTGAGGAATCGGCTCCAGATCTGTCGGGCTTCGCGTTGTTTGCCGTTGGCCCACAGGACCTCGCCCAGGTGAGCGGCGACTTCCTGGTCGGGAAAGCGCTCCAGGGCCTGGCGCAACAGGCGTTCGGCTTCGTCGAGATTGCCCAGGCGGTAATTTACCCAGCCAAGGCTGTCGAGTACTGCCGGGTCTTCCGGATTGATCTGGTGGGCCTGTTCGATCAGCAGCTTGGCCTCGTCGTAGCGGGTGGTGCGATCCGACAACGTATAGCCCAGGGCGTTAAGGGCCATGGCGTTGTCCGGGTCGCGCTGGATGATCAGGCGCAGGTCTTTTTCCATCTGGGCCAGGTCATTGCGTTTTTCCGCCAGCATGGCGCGGGTATACAACAGGTTCAGATCGTCCGGGTATTGCTTCAAGGCTTGTTGCAGTACGTTCCAGGCCTTGTCGCCCTGATTGTTGGCCGACAGGGTTTCGGCTTCGATCAGGTACAGCTGGATCCCGTAGTCGGGCTGGGAATCACGTTGTACGGCGAGGCGACTCTGGGCATCGGCGGTCTTGCCGTTGCTGATCAGGATATCGGCCTGGCGCAACTGCGCCGGCAGATAATCGTTGCCCGGGCCGACCTGGGCGTACTCGATCAGTGCGCTCTCGGGGTCGTTGCGTTCCTCGGCGATGCGACCCAGGTTCAGGTGGGCCGAGTCGACATGGCTTTCCCGGGCGATCAGGTCTTCCAGGTAACCCTTGGCCTCTTCCCAGGCCTTGGCTTCCAGGCAGACCAGCGCCAGGGAATAGCGCAACTCGTCGTCTTCCGGGTATTGCTGGACCAGGCTGGAGAACTCCACCTTGGCGTCGTCCATGCGGTTGTTTTCCACCAGCATGCGGGCGTAGGTGAGGCGCAGGCGCTTGTCGTCCGGATACTTCTTGATGCTTTTTTGCAGCAGCGGCAGCGCTTCGTCGCCACGGTTCAAGCCTTGCAGCAGGCGTGCCCGTAACAGGATCGGCGCCACTTCGCCGGCTTCCGGCGGGTTGTCTTCCAGCAGGGTGAGGGCACCCTGGGCGTCACCGTCCTGTTGCAACAGCAGGGCCTTGCCGAAAATCAGCTGGCCGTTGTTCGGGTGGCGCTGCAACAGGCGATCGAAGCTTTTCATCAGGCCGTTGCGGGTTTCCTGGTCGGTATCGGCGGCGGACAGCGCCAGGAAATCGAAATGGGTGTCGCCCTTGCCCAGCAGGACTTTCTCCATATACACCATGGAGTCGTCGTAGCGCCCGGCCCGGGCCAGCTGCACGGCGGCGGCGCGCTGCGCTTCGAGGTCGTCCGGGGCATTCCTGGCCCAGATCAGCGCCGTATCGAGCGCGGGTTGGTCGGCGCCCAGGTATTCGGCAATGCGAAATGCCCGCTCGGAGATGCCCGGGTCCTGGGTGTTGATGGCCTGGGTCACGTAGTTGTCCAGCGCAATGTCGAAGCGATTGCGCTGGCCTGCCAGTTCGGCGCTCAACAGGCTGAAGATGGTTTCTTCGCTGAAGGAGCCGTAGACCTTGGGTTTTTCAGGGGCCTGCACGCTGTCTTCGACGGGCGGCGTACCGTCCGTCGAAACGGGGGCCATGGACTGGCAGCCGCTGAGCACGGCGAGGGCGAGGAGCAACGCGGAAGATCTATTCATATAGGAAGAGGACGACTAACCTGCGGTCGGATCATCATGACACAAGCCTTGGGGCAAACATAACCGCCCCGTCGATTTACCCTCCAGGGCCGGGCGATAGAGATGGAGTAGTTGTTCTGGATCTGACGAAGTAGGACAATTGCCGGCTTCACGTCACCATCAGCGACCTTGAATGGCCTTCCTTGCACTCGGTATCAACCACAAGACTGCTTCAGTAGACGTCCGCGAGCGCGTGGCCTTTACGCCTGAGCAGCTGGTCGAGGCCTTGCAGCAGCTCTGCCGCCTGACCGACAGCCGCGAAGCTGCGATCCTCTCCACCTGCAATCGCAGCGAGCTCTATATAGAACAGGATCACGTTTCGTCCGATTCAGTGCTGCGCTGGTTGGCCGAATACCATGATTTGAGCCTTGAAGAGCTGCGCGCCAGTGCCTATGTGCATGAAGACGATGCGGCCGTTCGTCACATGATGCGCGTCGCCTCGGGGCTCGATTCGCTGGTGCTGGGCGAGCCACAGATTCTCGGCCAGATGAAGTCGGCCTACGCCGTGGCCCGCGAGGCCGGCACCGTCGGCCCGCTGCTGGGGCGCCTGTTCCAGGCGACGTTCAACGCCGCCAAACAGGTGCGCACCGACACCGCCATTGGCGAGAACCCGGTGTCCGTGGCGTTTGCCGCGGTGAGCCTGGCGAAACAGATTTTCAGTGATTTGCAACGCAGCCAGGCGCTGCTGATCGGCGCCGGCGAGACCATCACCCTGGTCGCCCGCCATCTTCATGACCTGGGTGTGAAACGTATCGTCGTTGCCAACCGCACCCTGGAACGGGCCAGTACCCTGGCCGAACAGTTCGGTGCCCATGCGGTGCTGCTGTCGGACATTCC
This sequence comes from Pseudomonas sp. Z1-12, assembly GCF_051132015.1. NCBI lineage: Bacteria > Pseudomonadati > Pseudomonadota > Gammaproteobacteria > Pseudomonadales > Pseudomonadaceae > Pseudomonas > Pseudomonas sp. Z1-12. Next base: position 5,686,283 of record NZ_CP071647.1, on the reverse strand, counting down.
CGCCGAGTTGGTGCACAGCGACATCGTCATCAGTTCCACCGCCAGCCAGTTGCCGATTCTTGGCAAGGGCGCCGTGGAAAGTGCCCTGAAGCTGCGCAAGCACAAACCGATTTTCATGGTGGACATCGCCGTTCCCCGGGACATCGAGCCGGAAGTCGGCGAGCTGGACGACGTTTACCTTTATAGCGTCGACGACCTGCACGAAGTGGTCGCGGAGAACCTCAAGAGCCGGCAGGGCGCGGCCCAGGCGGCGGAGGAGATGATCAGTGTCGGCGCCGAGGACTTCATGGTGCGCCTGCGTGAGCTGGCTGCGGTGGATGTGCTCAAGGCGTATCGTCAACAGAGCGAGCGCCTGCGCGACGAGGAGCTGCAAAAGGCCCAGCGCCTGCTGGCCAACGGCGGCAGTGCCGAAGAGGTGCTGGTGCAACTGGCCCGCGGCCTGACCAACAAATTGCTCCATGCCCCCAGTGTCCAGCTCAAGAAGCTGACCGCCGAGGGCCGCCTCGATGCGCTGGCCATGGCCCAGGAACTCTTTGCCCTCGGTGAGGGCTCACCGGATAGCTTTTCGGATAAAAAACCGCAATGAAAGCGTCACTGCTCAACAAGCTGGACATCCTCCAGGACCGTTTCGAAGAACTGACCGCCTTGCTGGGCGATGGCGAAGTCATTTCCGACCAGAACAAATTCCGCACCTATTCCAAGGAATACGCGGAAGTCGAGCCGATTGTCGCCACCTATAAACAGCTGCTTAAAGTGCAGGGCGATCTCGAAGGCGCCCAGGCGCTGCTCAAGGACAGCGACCCGGACATGCGCGAAATGGCCGTGGAGGAAGTCCGCGAAGCCAAGGAACAACTGCTCGAACTGGAAAGCAGCCTGCAACGCATGCTGCTGCCCAAGGACCCGAACGACGGGCGCAACGTGTTCCTGGAGATCCGTGCCGGCACCGGCGGCGACGAGGCGGCGATTTTTTCTGGCGACCTGTTCCGCATGTATTCGCGGTATGCCGAGCGTCGCGGTTGGCGGGTGGAAATTCTCTCGGAGAACGAGGGCGAACACGGCGGCTATAAAGAAGTCATCGCCCGGGTCGAGGGCGACAATGTCTACGGCAAGCTGAAGTTCGAATCCGGCGCCCACCGTGTGCAACGCGTGCCGGCCACCGAATCCCAGGGACGCATCCACACCTCGGCTTGCACCGTTGCGGTATTGCCTGAGCCGGACGAGCAGGAAGCCATCGAGATCAACCCGGCGGACTTGCGGGTCGACACGTACCGTTCCTCCGGTGCGGGCGGCCAGCACGTCAACAAGACCGACTCGGCGATCCGTATCACGCACTTGCCCTCGGGCATCGTGGTCGAGTGCCAGGAAGAACGTTCCCAGCACAAGAACCGTGCGCGGGCGATGGCCTGGTTGTCGGCCAAGCTCAACGACCAACAGACCAGTGCCGCCGCCAACGCCATTGCCAGCGAACGCAAGTTGCTGGTGGGCTCGGGCGATCGTTCCGAGCGGATCCGTACCTACAACTTCGCCCAGGGCCGGGTCACCGACCATCGCGTCAACCTGACCCTGTATTCCCTGGACGAGATCCTTGCCGGTGGTGTCGATGCGGTGATCGAGCCGTTGTTGGCCGAATACCAGGCCGACCAGTTGGCGGCGATTGGCGAGTAAGCACAGGTGAATAAATGACCATCATCGCCAGTCTGTTACGCGCCGCCGAACTGCCGGATTCACCCACGCCACGGCTGGACGCCGAGTTGTTGCTGGCCGCTGCCCTGGGCAAGTCCCGCAGCTTCCTGCACACCTGGCCGGAGCGGATCGTACCCAGCGAGGCGGCGTTGCTGTTCTCCGAATACCTGCGGCGGCGGCGTTCCGGCGAGCCGGTGGCCTACATTCTTGGGCAACAGGGCTTCTGGAAGCTCGACCTGGAGGTCGCGCCCCATACCTTGATCCCGCGTCCCGACACCGAGCTGCTGGTGGAAACCGCGCTGGCCTTGTTGCCGGCGACACCGGCCCGGGTCTTGGACCTGGGCACCGGCAGCGGCGCGATTGCCCTGGCCTTGGCCAGCGAGCGCCCGGCCTGGAAGGTCACGGCGGTCGACCGGGTGTTGGAAGCCGTAGCCTTGGCCGAACGCAATCGCCAGCGCCTGGACCTGCGCAACGTCACGGTGTTGAGCAGCCACTGGTTCAGCGCTTTGGAAGGCGAGCGTTTCCAGTTGATCATCAGCAACCCGCCGTACATCGCGGCCAGCGATCCGCACCTGGCCGAGGGCGACGTGCGTTTCGAGCCGGCCAGTGCCTTGGTGGCCGGGCCCGACGGGCTCGACGATCTGCGCCAGATCGTGGCCGAGGCCCCGGCTCACCTGGAACCGGGTGGCTGGCTGATGCTAGAGCACGGATACGATCAGGCCGAAGCGGTGCGCGATTTGCTGAGCGCCCAAGGTTTCACGCAAGTCCACAGCCGCAAGGACCTCGGCGCTCATGAACGCATCAGCCTGGGGTGCCTGCCGTGCTGAACGATCAGGAGCTGTTGCGCTACAGCCGGCAGATTCTGTTGCAGCACGTCGACATCGACGGCCAGTTGCGTCTCAAGCAAAGCCGGGTGTTGATCATCGGGCTCGGCGGGCTCGGCGCCCCGGTGGCGTTGTACCTGGCTGCCGCTGGCGTGGGCGAGATGCACCTGGCGGATTTCGACAGCGTCGACCTGACCAACCTGCAACGCCAGATCATTCACGACACCGACAGCGTCGGCCTGAGCAAGGTCGATTCGGCGATGCGGCGCCTGGGGGCGATCAACCCCGAGGTTCGGCTGGTGCCTCACCGAGCGGCCATGGACGAAGACAGCCTGGCCGCGGCGGTCGGTGCGGTGGATGTGGTGCTCGACTGCTCGGACAATTTCTCGACCCGCGAAGCGGTGAACGCGGCGTGTGTCGCGGCGGGCAAACCGTTGGTGAGCGGCGCGGCGATTCGCCTGGAAGGGCAGTTGTCGGTTTTCGACCCGCGCCGCCCCGAAAGCCCTTGCTACCACTGCCTCTACGGCCACGGCAGCGAAGCCGAGCTGACCTGCAGCGAAGCCGGTGTGATCGGGCCGCTGGTGGGCTTGGTGGGCAGCTTGCAAGCCCTTGAAGCCTTGAAGTTGCTCGCCGGCTTCGGTGAACCGCTGGTGGGGCGCCTGCTGTTGATCGATGCCTTGGGTACGCGGTTCCGTGAACTGCGGGTCAAGCGTGACCCAGGTTGCAGCGTCTGCGGTGATCCACATGAGTGAAGCGCCGGTCGGTGTGCTCGACTCGGGTGTCGGCGGGCTGTCGGTGCTGGGGGAGATCCGTCGACTGCTGCCCAATGAATCGCTGTTGTACGTGGCTGACTGTGGGCATATTCCCTACGGCGAAAAGACCCCGGAATACATCCGGCAACGCTGCGCGATCATTGCCGACTTTCTCCTGGGCCAGGGCGCCAAGGCGTTGGTCGTTGCCTGCAACACCGCAACGGTGGCTGCCGTTGCGGACCTGCGCCGTGATTTTCCCCATTGGCCCATCGTTGGCATGGAGCCGGCGGTCAAGCCGGCGGCCGCCGCGACCCGCAGCGGTATCGTCGGCGTATTGGCCACCACCGGCACTTTGCAGAGCGCCAAGTTCGCCGCGTTGCTCGACCGTTTCGCCAGCGATGTGCGGGTCATCACGCAGCCATGTCCGGGTCTGGTGGAACTGATCGAAACGGGTGACCTGCAAAGCCCGGCCCTGTATCAACTGCTGCAACAGTACATCGAGCCGTTGCTGGCGGCCGGCTGCGATACGCTGATCCTGGGGTGCACGCACTATCCGTTCCTCAAGCCATTGCTCGAGAGGATGATTCCTGAACATATCAGCCTCATCGACACGGGGGCGGCGGTGGCCCGGCAGCTTCAACGCCTGTTGATTGAACGAGGGCTGCTGGCTGAAGGACCGGCCAGCGAAACGCACTTCTGGACGAGTGCCGATCCGATACATCTGAGAAAAATCCTACCAACGCTATGGCATTCGTCTGGCGTTGTGCGAAGCTTCGATCTGTAAAAAAAACGTGAAAATTATGTAATTCCTGCTGAACTTCTGTTTTAGCGTGGATTTCTATAGCTTTGAATGTTTGTAACAAAATCTACTAAGTCTGTTCGGAAAAGGATGTTTCTAATGAAGCGCTTATTCTGCTTTGCCGCGTTTGCGGCTGCGTTGTTGGGGCACACTTACACTGCGCAGGCAGCGGGTGTGGAGTTTGGGGTGGGCCAGACCAGCGACTCGACCATGACCTATCGCCTGGGCATGCAGTTCGACTGGGACAAGAGTTGGTTGCAAAGTGATGTCGGCCGCCTGACCGGCTACTGGAGCGGCGCCTATACCTATTGGGACGGGGACGAAGCATCCAGCAACCACAGCCTGTCGTTCTCGCCCGTGTTCGTGTATGAGTTTTCCGGGCAGAACGTGAAGCCTTACATCGAGGCGGGTGTCGGTGTGGCGTTGTTCGCCAATACCCAAGTGGAAGACAACAAGCTCGGCACGGCCTTCCAGTTCGAAGATCGCATCGGGTTCGGCCTGCGCTTCAATGGTGGGCATGAAGTGGGCATTCGCGCCACTCACTACTCCAACGCGGGTATCAAGTCGACCAACGACGGTGTGGAAAGTTACGCGCTGCATTACACGATGCCGCTGTAACAGCAGAAAAACTGTGGGAGCGAGCTTGCTCGCGATAGCGATCGACCAGCCACCCTGTAGTGCCTGGTCCACCGTCATCGCGAGCAAGCTCGCTCCCACAGAGATATCCAGCAGAAATCAGTCAGATCATTCTGTTATCGATACGCCGTCGCAATGCCCTGGCGTTCTTCCAGGCATTCCGGTGCGCCCATCTCGAACTCGCGGCAGATCAGCGGGCGCTTTTCGTAGATGGTGCACATCATGCTGTCGCGATCCAGGGCCGCGCACCATCCGTCGTCAAGCCGCAGCATCACTTCCCCACCCCAATCGTCCGTGTCGATAAAACGCTCCGGGACCCCGGTGTCGGTGATCAGCATCACTTCCAACTGGCAGCAGCACGCCGCGCACGTCGAGCACGTAACCGCCGGTGCCTGGATTTCATGGAGGGGGATGGTTTTCATGGTGCGCAGTGTAAGGCAATCGGCGGCTCAGGGGCGTCCCTTGATCGGACAGCCGTTTTTTGCCTGGCATGAGCCCGAGTCGGCCGGCAGGGTTTCGGTGGATGAAGGCAGGGGCCAGAGCGCGGTCATGGAGGCAATGGGGAGCGCAACTTCCCGGGGGCGTTCGACCAAATGATCCAGCACCTGTCGCGCCGCTTCTTCTGGCGACCAGTGGCGCGGGGCCGGGGAACAATCGTCGGGCTCCAGCGATGGGTCGTCGAACCCCGGGTGCACCAAGGTCACATCGATGCCGGCGGGGGCCAGTTCTGCCCGGGCCGATTCGAACAGATGACGCATCCCGTTGCCCCCCGCTTCGATTTGCGAAGGCGCCAGGTAGGTTGCCGGGCTGGCGATACCCACCAGATGAGGTTCGATCCCGGCGCGTAACAAGGGCATGGCCACTTCGATGCAGAAACTGGCGGCGAGCAGGTTGCTGCGCACGATATGCTCGATCGATAGGTGATCGGCGGGTTGCCCGTGAACGTACTCAGTGGTCCCGGCATTGAGGATCACCTGATCCAGGGCGCCCCATTGTCGAGTGATTTGTTCGCCGATCTCGCGCACGGTCTGGCTGTCGGTCAAATTGCCGGGCACTGCCAGCACTTGTCCTGGATAACGTGTCGAAAGCAATTCGCATGAGCGGGCCGAGCGCGAACTGACGGCCAAGTAGGCACCTGTCTCGAGTATCGCTTCAGCCAACGAAGCGCCGATTCCGTTGCCAGCTCCGGTAAGCCAGTAGCGCCGTGGCGGTCGTACACCCATTCCATACTCCTTTCGCTTGCGCAGGGCTCTGATACATCGCTTCAGTCGAGCTCCTGCGACTAGTAAGACTATATGTCATCGGAAAAATAATGCATCCCGGAGGCCGGCAGTTTCATGTTCGCTAATCGCCCATCCCTTCAAGGGCTGAGTCCTGTCGCGTCGGCAGGTTTCTGAACGCTGCCAGCGCACGTGCCCGGGACTGGGCCAGATCAACAATCGGTGCCGGGTACTTTGTATTGTCAAACAATTCGCCTTGCACATTAGGGCGGTGGACACTTCGCTTATCGAGATCGTTCAATTCAGGTAACCAACGTTTGATAAATAATCCTTCGCGATCGAATTTTTCCGACTGGCTCAACGGGTTGAAGATACGGAACCAGGGCGCCGAGTCGGTGCCGGTGGAGGCGCTCCACTGCCAGCCGCCATTGTTGGCGGCCAAGTCGCCGTCAATCAGGTGCTGCATGAAAAAGCGCTCGCCTTCGCGCCAATCGATCAACAGGTTCTTGGTCAGGAACATGGCTACGACCATCCGCAAGCGGTTGTGCATCCAGCCGGTCTCCAGCAATTGACGCATGGCCGCATCGATGATCGGCAAGCCGGTGCGTGCCTGTTTCCAGGCCTCCAGTTCCGCGGGGGCCTTGCGCCACGCCAGCGCCTCGGTTTCCGGGCGGAACGCACGATGGCGCGACACGCGCGGATAGCCCACCAGAATATGTTTATAGAACTCACGCCAGAGCAATTCATTGATCCAGGTCACAACACCGGCACTTCCGCTTTCGAATTCTCCCTGGTTGGCTTGCAGCGCTGCATGCAGGTACTGACGCGGCGACATCACCCCAGCCACCAGGTACGCCGAGAGTTGGCTGGTGCCGGGCCGGGCCGGGAAGTCCCGTTCGTGCCGGTAATCGTCGAGGTGCTGGTCGACAAAACTGTCCAGGCGCCGCCGGGCTTCGGTTTCACCGGCGGGCCAGAGGGCACGCAATGCTTCACTGGGCGGGGCGAATCCATCGACTTGCATCGGCACCGGGTCGCGGGCAATGCCGGTGGGCGGCTGCCGCGGCGGTGTGGCGACCAGGCTCGGCAATGAAAAATGCAGGCGGTTGTAGCAGACCTTGCGGAACTGACTGAACACCTGGAAATAATTGCCGGTCTTGGTCAGCACGCTGCCGGGCTTGAACAGCAGTTGATCGAGGTGACTGTGAAACTCGATGCCCTGGTCATTCAGGGCTTGGGCGACCTCGGCGTCGCGTCGCGTTTCATTCACGCCGTACTCTTCATTGACATGCACGGCGCGGATGTTCAGTTCGCGACATAGCGTGAGCAGCACGTGCGGAGCCTGGTGCCAATGCGCTGCATCGCGGATCAAGAGTGGGACGTTCAATTCATCCAGGGCCTCGCTCAACGCGCCGAGGTTGCGCAGCCAGAAGTCGATCTTGCACGGTGCGTCATCATGGGCACGCCATTGCTCGGGGCTGGTCAGGTACACCGCCACGCAGGGCCCTTGGGCTGCGGCGGCCGCCAGGGCGGTGTTATCGCGCAGGCGCAAGTCGCTGCGCAGCCAGATCAATCGGATGCTGTTTTTCATCTAAAGGAGTTCTCGGCGACTCAGTTCGCGGTGAGCCGATAGCGGGTCTTCGGCCCAGGACACCTCGATCATCGAGACGCCTGTGGATAGCCGGGCGTGGTGGATCGACGCGGCCGGGCCGGCAATGATGATTGGGCAATCAATTGCGCCCAGTAGCCTGGGCAGTTGGGACAGATTGAGGGCGTGACTGGAATACAACAGGACGCCACGGGCCTTGAGGCGTTCGACCGCCAAGGCCAGCTCGCCCGCCGGCAGCGGGCTGTCGAACACTTCCACCGGGCAGTCGGCGCTGCTGGCCAGCCAGGCGGTGAGCCACAGGTGCGGGTCCAGGGGCACGTCCGATTGATTGACCAGCAACAGGGGCGCGCCGCGCAGTTGGCGGTTGTTGTGATAGATCCGGCTGCCGAACTTGCTGCGCAGCCACGAGTACAGGAAGACGCGTTCCAACTGCGCACCGAACTGGCCTTGCCAGCGCAGGTGCAGGTCGGCCAGCAATGGCAGGAGCAATTGCTCGCACACGGTCCAGGGCGGATACAGCGCCATCGCCTGGTTGACCAGGTCGTCGATCTGGCGCTCGGCCAGTTGCGTCACCGCCAGCACCAGGGCGTGGCGCTGACGCTGCCAGTCGTTCTGCGCCGGCTGTGTGGTTTCGGTCGGCGCTGGTGTGTCCAGCAACGGCTTGATCTTGCTCACCGCAACGCCACGATCGATCCACGTGAGGATGCTCCGGATCCGTTGTACATGCTCGGCATTGAACAGTCGGTGGCCCTTGGGAGTGCGGTGCGGCACGATCAGTCCGTACCGGCGCTCCCAGGCCCGTAGCGTGATGGCGTTGACCCCGGTCTGCCGGGCGACTTCGCGAATGGGCAGCCAGCCTTGGGCCAAGGCCTTGGCAAAATCGCCCCCCAGGTCGTCGCGGGCGCTGGCGTCGGGGTCGTTCTTCATTAGATAGCGTTTCGCAAGCTGAGGTTTTCCGGGTGCGGTTGCAGGTAGACCTGCTGCGCCAGGTAAGGATCGGGGTGCTGGCGCAGGTGATGCTTGAGCAACGTCAGCGGCACCACCAAGGGCACGATGCCGAGGCGATATTGCCCGATGAGGTGCTGCACCTCTTGTTTGTCCTCGGCGTCGATGTCGCGCTTGAGATACCCGCTCAGGTGTTGCAGCACATTGGTGTGGGTGCGGCGGGTGGCGCATTTCTTCAGGGCGGCCATCAAAGCGCTGAAATAGCGTGGGCCTAGCTCGTTGGCATCGGCCTTGCCCATGGTGCCCAGCAGTTTGCCCAGGGCCTTGTACTGCTCCGGGTTGTGGGCCATGAGCAGGTATTTGTAGCGCGAGTGAAATTCGATCAGGTCGCGACGGGTCAGGCCCTGGCGGCGCAAGGATTGCCAGGCGGCATAGGCAAACACCCGGGTCAGGAAGTTTTCCCGTAGTACCGGGTCGTTGAGGCGACCGTCTTCCTCCACCGGCAGGTCGGGATGGCGTTCGCAAAAGGCCTGGGCATAGATGCCGCGCCCGCCGCCGTCCTGGGTCACGCCGTTGTGGTCATAGACCTTGACCCGCTCCAGTCCACAGGATGGCGATTTCTGCATGAAGATGTAGCCGCAGATGTCATCCAGTTCGCCCGCCATCTGCCGCCCGTAGTCGGCCAGTGGCCGGGTCACGTCGAGGTCGCGATTCACCGTGCCGAGCGCCTCGGGGTGTTCGGGGTCGCCCACCAGGCGGATCGGTTCCCGAGGAATGCCCAGGCCGATAGCGACTTCAGGACACACCGACACGAAATCGAAGTATTCAACGAGGGTGCGGCTGCACAATGGCGATTGCTTGTGCCCGCCATTGAAGCGAACTTCAGCTCCCATCAGGCAGGCGCTGATGGCGATTCTGGGTTTGGCGATGGCTGCTTTGGACATGGGCGACCTCTGATAGCTAAATCTTGTACAGATTCGTTTATCTGTACAATATTTTAATCATAGGACCGAATGGGTGCAAGTCAACCGGATTTATCGATGGGGGGTGATGTAATGAGTGTCGCAGGCAGGCTGCTGTCTCGTTCGACAGCAGCGGATGATGAGCGCTAACGCGCGATCTTACTGCAGGCTGGCATGCAGGCGGCGTGCTGCCTCCTGGCCGCTGAGCCATGCGCCTTCGACCCGGCCGGACAGGCACCAGTCGCCGCATACATACAGGCCCAGGTCTGCATCGGCCAGGGCGCCCCATTCATGGCTGCCGGCGGGGCGGGCGTAGAGCCAGCGATGGGCCACGCTGAAGCTCGGGGCGGGCATCGCACTGTGGAGCAGCTCAGCGAACGCGCCGTGCAGGTGTTCGATCACCGCTTCCTTGGACAGGTCGATGTGCTGCCGGCTCCAGTCGCTGGTGGCGTGCAGCACCCAAGTGTCGAGCTTGCTGTCGCGTCCCGGTTTGCTGCGGTTGCGTGCCAGCCAGTCCAGCGGACTGTCCTGCACGAAGCAGCCCTCCATGGGCGTATCCAGCGGTGCTTCGAAAGCCAGCGCCACGGCCCAGGTCGGGTCCATCTTCACGCCGGCGGCCACCGCGGCCAGTTTCGGTACGGCCGCCAGCAATGCGGTGGCCTGGGGCGCGGGTGTGGCAATCACCACTTGGCCAAAGGGGCCATGGGTGAAACCTTCCGCGTCCTGCAAATGCCAATGTTCCTGGCCGCGGTACACCTCGGTGATCCGGCAGGAAAACTGCACTTGCAGCTTGTCGAGCAAAGCGCGGGTGATGGCGCTCATGCGCGGGGTGCCGACCCAGCGGGTCTGCTCGTCCGGCGATGGGCTCAATTGTCCATTCTGGAAGTTGTAGAGCTGCGGGTTCCATTCCGCGGCCCAGCCGTTGGCTTGCCAGCGCTGGACCTCCGTGACAAAGCGGCGGTCACGGGCGGTGAAGTATTGCGCGCCCATGTCCAGCGCGCCGGCATCGCTGCGCTTGCTCGACATGCGTCCGCCACTGCCATGGCTTTTATCGAAAAGTTGAACGACATGCCCGGCCTCCGTCAGGGCCTGGGCGGCTGAAAGTCCGGCGATGCCGGTGCCGATGATTGCGATAGGTACAGTCATGAGGGCCTCGTTTACCTTTCTGTACAGACTACGCCGTCGTTTAAACCTGTACAATTCTGGTTTTTGGTATAAGTTTCACCGTTCGCGTTTGGACAGGTTGTCCTATTGTTAAACACAGACCCTGTCCGATACGAAAAATCCCTACCTATAAAAATAGACTAATGGGCCGGGTAAAACGCGATGCGAGGAACATCTCATGCACATATTGCTGACCGGCGGTACTGGTTTGATCGGACGTCAGCTCTGCCGCCTCTGGTTGCAGCAGGGGCATCGCTTGACGGTATGGAGTCGCCGACCCGAAGAGGTGGCAAAAATCTGCGGGACATCGGTACGAGGTATTGCCAGGCTGGACGAAATTGACGAGCCGGTGGACGCAGTGGTCAACCTTGCGGGGGCGCCGATTGCCGACCGTCCCTGGAGCCACAAACGCAAGATGTTGTTGTGGAGCAGTCGCATCACGTTGACGGAAGTTTTGCTGGCGTGGCTGGAGCGTTGCAAACAGAAACCGCAGGTGTTGATTTCCGGTTCCGCGGTGGGTTGGTACGGCGACGGTGGCGAGCGTGAGTTGACCGAGGAATCGGGACCGGTAAGCGAAGATTTCGCCAGCCAGTTGTGCATCGCCTGGGAAGAAACCGCGCAACGGGCCGAGGCCTTGGGCCTGCGCGTGGTGCTGGTGCGTACCGGCCTGGTCCTGTCTGCCGAGGGCGGCTTTTTGTCGCGGCTGTTGCTGCCGTTCAAACTGGCGTTGGGCGGGCGTATCGGCAATGGTCGGCAGTGGATGCCGTGGGTTCACATTGACGATCAAATCGCCCTGATTGATTTTCTTCTGCACCGCACCGATGCCAGCGGTCCTTATAATGCGTGCGCGCCGAACCCGGTGCGCAACCGCGATTTTGCCAAGGCCCTGGGGCGCGTCTTGCATCGGCCGGCCGTGGTGCCGATGCCAGAGCTTGCGCTGAAGGTCACGCTGGGGGAGTTGTCCTTGCTGTTGCTCGGCGGCCAGCGCGCCACGCCGGCCCGATTGCAGGCGGCGGGTTTCACATTCCGGTTCACTGATTTGCCTGCGGCCCTGGAAGACTTGTCCAGCCGCCTTTGAAATAGGACGTTGCATGACCGATCACGCGTTGCTTCTGGTGAATCTGGGTTCGCCTGCCTCCACCTCGGTGGCCGATGTGCGCCGCTACCTCAATCAATTCCTGATGGATCCGTATGTCATCGACCTGCCATGGCCGGTGCGGCGCTTGCTGGTATCGCTGATCCTGATCAAGCGTCCCGAGCAGTCGGCCCATGCCTACGCCTCGATCTGGTGGGAGGAGGGTTCGCCGCTGGTGGTGCTCAGTCGCCGGTTGCAACAGGCCATGACCGCGCAGTGGACCCAGGGCCCGGTGGAACTGGCGATGCGTTATGGCGAGCCGTCCATTGAATCGGCGCTCGTACGGCTGGCGAGCCAGGGACACAAGAAGATCACCTTGGCGCCGTTGTACCCGCAGTTCGCCGACAGCACCGTGACCACGGTGATCGAGGAGGCCAAGCGGGTCGCGCGGGAAAAGAAACTCGATGTGCAGTTTTCGATCCTCCAGCCGTTCTACGATCAGCCGGAATACCTCGACGCCCTGGTCACCAGCGCCAAGCCGTACCTGATGCAGGAGCACGATCATCTGTTGTTGAGTTTCCACGGCCTGCCGGAACGGCACCTGACCAAGCTCGACCCGACGGGGTCTCATTGCTTCAAGGATGCCGACTGCTGCAAGAACGCGTCGCCGGAGGTCATGGCGACCTGTTACCGCGCGCAATGCATCCGCACCGCCGAGCTGTTCGCCCAACGCATGGGGCTGGCGGACGGCAAATGGTCGGTGTCGTTCCAGTCGCGCTTGGGACGGGCCAAGTGGATCGAACCCTACACCGAGGCGCGCCTCGATGAACTGGCTAAAAGTGGCGTGAAGAAAGTGTTGGTGATGTGCCCGGCGTTCGTCGCCGACTGCATTGAAACCCTGGAGGAAATCGGCGATCGCGGCCGTGAGCAGTTCCGCGAAGCGGGAGGAGAGGAGTTGGTGCTGGTGCCTTGCCTCAATGATGAGCCGCAGTGGGCGAAGGCGTTGAGTACCCTCTGCGAACGGGCGCCGATTGCTTTGTGAGGTTCAAGGGCCTCATCGCGAGCAAGCTCGCTCCCACAGTGGATCTCGAGTGGTCACAAAATTTGTGTTCACAACAGATCCCCTTGTGGGAGCGAGCTTGCTCGCGATGGCTATCTGACTGACAACAAAGCCTTCAAGCTTGAGTCAGATCAGCGGCTCATCCACCTTCTTCTGCTTCCAACCGTCGTTACCCGGCAGCAGCAGGTTCAGCGCGATCGCCACCACCGCGCACAGCGCGATGCCTTTGAGGCCGAAGTCGTCCGGGCCGGTGCCGGTGCCCACCAGCACACCGCCGATGCCGAACACCAGCGTCACCGAAACGATCACCAGGTTGCGCGCCTCGCCCAGGTCGATCTTGTGGCGGATCAGCGTGTTCATGCCCACCGCCGCAATCGAACCGAACAACAGGCACAGGATCCCGCCCATCACCGGCACCGGGATGCTTTGCAGCAGCGCGCCGAATTTGCCGATGAACGCCAGGCTGATGGCAAAGATCGCCGCCCAGGTCATGATCTTCGGGTTGTAGTTCTTGGTCAGCATCACCGCGCCGGTCACTTCGGCGTAGGTGGTGTTGGGCGGGCCGCCGAACAGGCCGGCGGTGGTGGTGGCAATGCCGTCACCCAGCAGCGTGCGATGCAGGCCGGGTTTTTTCAGGTAGTCGCGACCGGTCACGCTGCCTACGGCAATCACCCCACCGATGTGCTCGATGGCCGGCGCCAGGGCGACCGGCACGATGAACAGGATCGCCTGCCAGTTGAACTCCGGCGCGGTGAAGGCCGGCAGGGCGAACCATGGCGCGGCGGCGATTTTCGCGGTGTCCACGACGCCGAAGAAAAACGCCATGGCAAAGCCCACCAGCACGCCGGAAATGATCGGCACCAGGCGGAAAATGCCTTTGCCGAACACCGCGACGATCAAGGTCGTGAGCAGGGCCGGCATCGAAATCATCATCGCGGTCTGATAATGAATCAGCTCGGTGCCGTCGCCGGCCTTGCCCATCGCCATGTTGGCGGCAATCGGCGCCATGGCCAGGCCGATGGAGATGATCACCGGGCCAATCACCACCGGCGGCAGCAGCCGATCGATGAACCCGGTGCCCTTGATCTTCACCGCCAGGCCCAGGAAGGTGTAGACGAAACCCGCCGCCATCACGCCGCCCATGGTCGCGGCCAGGCCGAACTGGCCCTTGGCGAGGATGATCGGGGTGATGAAGGCAAAGCTCGAGGCCAGGAACACCGGTACCTGGCGCCCAGTGACGACCTGGAACAGGATCGTTCCCAGGCCGGCGGTGAACAGCGCCACGTTAGGGTCCAGCCCGGTGATCAGCGGCATCAATACCAGCGCGCCGAAGGCGACGAACAGCATCTGGGCACCGGACAGGATCTGGCGCCAGAGCGGATCGTTGAACTCGTCTTGCATGCTCAAGCGTCCTTCTGCTTGGTGCCGAAGATCTTGTCGCCGGCATCGCCCAGGCCCGGGATGATGTAGCCATGTTCGTTGAGTTTCTGGTCGATGGACGCGGTGTAGATGGTCACATCCGGGTGGGCGTCCTGCACGGCCTTGATGCCTTCGGGGGCCGCGACCAGCACCATGGCGCGGATGTCCCGGCAACCGGCTTTTTTCAGCAGGTCGATGGTGGCGACCATGGAGCTGCCAGTGGCGAGCATCGGGTCGATGATCATCGCCAGGCGCTCGTCGATTTCCGGCACCAGTTTTTCCAGGTAGGTGTGCGCTTGCAGGGTCTGCTCGTTGCGAGCCACGCCCACGGCGCTGACCTTGGCCCCGGGGATCAGGCTCAGGACGCCCTCGAGCATGCCGATGCCGGCGCGCAGGATCGGCACCACGGTGATTTTCTTGCCAGCGATTTTCTCGACCTGGACCGTACCGGCCCAACCGTCGATGTCATAGGATTCCAGCGGCAGGTCCTTGGTGGCTTCGTAGGTGAGCAGGGCACCGACTTCCTGGGCCAGTTCACGGAAGTTCTTCGTGCTGATATCGGCGCGGCGCATCAGGCCGAGTTTGTGTCTGATCAGCGGGTGGCGGATCTCGAGGATGGGCATGGGGAAGGCTCCGGCGGCGGGCAAAAAAACCGGCCTAGATTAATCTATCCGAGGGTGTTGTCCTATAGACAATACAGAACGTTAGTCCACAAACGCTTGATCTGGCCGGGCGGGATGCGTACCTTTGCCGGCTTTTCCGAACCCTGCCCCTTGGAGAGCGCCATGTCCGCTGATCTCGAGCATATCCGTCAAATCATGCGAGAGGCTGACTGCCTGTACACCGAAGCCGAAGTCGAAGCGGCCATCGCCCGTGTCGGTGCGCAAATCAACGAGCAACTGGCCGATGCCAATCCGGTGGTGTTCTGCGTGATGAACGGCGGGCTGATTTTCTCCGGCAAGCTGTTGACCTACCTGAACTTCCCCCTGGAAGCGTCCTACCTGCACGCGACGCGTTATCGCAACGAAACCAGCGGCGGCGATCTGTTCTGGAAAGCCAAGCCAGAAGTCTCGTTCATCGACCGCGACGTGCTGATCATCGATGACATCCTCGACGAAGGTCACACGCTGGGCGCGATCATCGATTTCTGCAAACACGCCGGCGCCCGTGCCGTGCACACCGCCGTGCTGATCGACAAGGACCATGACCGCAAGGCGCGGCCGGACTTGAAAGCCGATTTCGTCGGCCTGCCGTGCATCGACCGCTACATCTTCGGCTACGGCATGGACTACAAAGGTTACTGGCGCAACGCCAATGGCATCTTCGCCGTCAAGGGCATGTAATCGATGACTCGGCCAAGCTTTCTGGAACAAGCGCTGTTCGATGAGTTGGCCGAGAAAGCCGCGGCCAATCCTCGCGGGCGGCAGCACCATAATTTCCATGGGATGGATGAGCCGTGCCATCGCATGGCGGTGGGTTTGCAGCCTTCCACCTACATCCCGCCGCACCGTCACCTGAGCGCCGACAAGGCGGAAACCTTGCTGGTGCTCAAGGGCCGATTGGGGGTGTTGATTTTTGACCAGGCCGGTGCGGTGGTGGACAAGCGCGTCCTGCAGGCCGGCGGCGATTGCCTCGGCGTCGACTTGCCGGCTGGCGTGTATCACGGCTTGGTGGTGCTGGAAGCCGACAGCCTGATGTTCGAATGCAAGGCCGGCCCTTACCGGCCCGTGGGCGAGGGCGAACTGGCCCACTGGGCGCCCCGTGAAGGTGAGGCCGGCGTGGCGCAATACCACGCCTGGATGCGCGCCCAGTTCGACTGACCTGTGGGCGAGGAGGCTTTTGTGGCGAGGGAGCTTGCTCCCGCTGGGCTGCGTAGCAGCCCCGGGTGAGTCGCACAATTGCAGGTGGGCGCTCCGCACCCAAGCGGGAGCAAGCTCCCTCGCCACAAAGGCTTCCTTGCCACAGATCAGGCAAGGCTTGCGTGAGCGGTGCTGCCAGCAGCCAGCCATTTTTCGCTTTTGACCCGCGCCTGTTCCAAAGTCTGCACATACGCCAATTGCCGCTGTTCGCGATGAATGCCAGCGCGGCGCAGCTTGAGGCGTACCCGGGGCGCGGTCGCGACCAGGATCAGGCCGATGCCGTGCTTGCGGTAATCCTTCAGGATATTTTCCAGCGCGGCCAGGGCGGTCATGTCCAGCATCGGCACGGCGCTCATGTCCACGACCACTACACGAACGCCCGGGTCGAACCGGCGCAGCACATCCAGGGCCTTTTCCGCCGCGCCGAAGAACAGCGGCCCACGGATCCCGTAGCAGCGTACGTGCTCGGGCATGTCCAGCAGGGCCTGGTGGAAGTGGCGCGGCAGTTCGGCACTGTCGGTCAGTTCGCTCATGCGCTTGATGAACAGCCCGGCGGCGAGCAGCAGGCCGACGGCGACGGCCAGGACCATGTCGAACAGCACCGTCAGGCCCAGGCAGGTCAGTAGCACCAGTACGTCGCTGCGCGGGGCGATGCGCAGGGTGTGCAGCACATGCCCGGCTTCGCTCATGTTCCAGGCGACCATCACCAACAGCGCGGCCAGTGCGGCCATGGGCAAGTAACTGAACAGCGGCGCCAGCAGCACAATCGCCACCAGCACCACGAGGCTGTGGATGATCGCGGCCAGCGGTGAAGAGGCGCCGCTGCGCACATTGGTGGCGCTGCGGGCAATGGCGGCGGTGGCGGTGATGCCACCGAACAGCGGCGCCACCAAATTTCCCAGGCCCTGGCCCATCAGCTCGGCGTTGGGGTCGTGCTTGCTGCCGGTCATGCCATCCGCCACCACCGCGCACAACAAGGATTCGATGGCGCCGAGCATGGCGATGGCAAAGGCGGGCGCCAGCAGTTGGCGGATCAGGTCGTAGGAGAGGACCAACCGATTCCCCTGGCTGTCCGGCAGGTTCCAGGGCCAGTCGAAGCTTGGTAGAAAGGGCGGAATGCCCGGGTGAGCGATGCCATCGACAACGTAGCTGAACCGTTCGCCCAGCGTCGCGATCGGCCAGCCGCCGCTTTCCATCGCCAGCCCAAGCAGCGTGCCCACCAGCAGGGCCACCAGATGCCCAGGCACCCGGGGCACCCAGCGCGGCCAGGCAATCAGCACCGCCAGGCACGCGGCGCCGATGACCCCATCGCCGAGACGGGCACTTGGCAGCGCCACGAACAATTCTCCCAGTTGTTCGATGTAGTGTTTGGCTTGGCCTGCGGTGGTCAGCCCCAGCAGGTCCTTCAATTGCAGGGTAGCAATGACCACGCCAATGCCTGCGGTGAAACCGAGGATGACCGGGTAGGGAATGTACTGGATCAAACGGCCGGCGCGCATCAGGCCCAGGGCGATCAGGATCAGGCCGGCGAGCATGGTGCACAACAAGAGGCCGCCCAGGCCGTATTGCTGGGTGATGGGCAGCAGGATGACCACGAACGCCGCTGTCGGCCCGCTCACGTTGAAGCGTGAGCCGCCGGTGAGGGCGATCAGCGGCGCTGCCACCAACACCGTGTACAGGCCGTGCTGCGGCGGCACGCCGACGGCAATCGCCAGGGCCATGGCCAAGGGGATGGCGATAATGCCGACGGTCAGCCCGGCCACCAGATCGCCGCGCAGGCGTTCGAGGGTGTAACCGGCCCGCCAGGTTTGGCGCCAGGCGGCGAACAGCGGTGGGGCGGAGAAAGACATGGGCACTCCACACAAAATGAACGGGCGTTACATCTGGACCTGCCGAATAACGATCCCTGTGGCGAGGGAGCTTGCTCCCGCTCGGCGGCGTCGTAGGAGCTGACGAGTGCAACGAGGCTGCGATCTTTCCACTGCCTATTGAGTCGAGAGCGAAAGATCAAGATCAAAAGATCGCAGCCTTCGGCAGCTCCTACACAAAACCAGCGGGAGCAAGCTCCCTCGCCACACAGGCATGCGCCAGTGAGATCGACGCTGATGGCTCTTTGAGTATGCCGCGCCCGCTGCCCGGATGTATTGATCCGGATCGCTTATTTTTACCGTTGGTGCTCATGCTAGAGTGCCTGGCCAAGACCCAGGAGCTTGCCATGCGTGTATCGATCCGCCGTTGCGCCACTTTGTTGTTGATCGCCAGTCTGCCTTTGACGGCCGTGGCCGCGCCGATGCACAGCCAGTTCCTGCCACCGGATGACCTGGTGGTGCGCCAGGAACAACCTGAACAGCAGCAGTTGCTGCAAGTGACCGAATATTCGGTGGTGCTGGGTAACCAACGCCAGTCCAACCAGCAACCGATCCCGGTCACTTCGCCCCTGCTGGTCCGTCTCAAGGGCAAGCCCTTGAACAAAGGAGCGACCATCAGCCAGGTGATCCTCAACTTCGACGGCGAAAGCAAAAGCCTGAAGAAGCCAGTCTTCGATGAGGCGAGCAAGACCCTGACGCTGTCTTATCCACAGGCCCAGTACCGGGTGGTCATCCATCTGTTGCGCAACAACACGGTTTATGTGCAGTTCCTCACTTACGCCAACGGCCATATCTGGGCCGACCTGCACACCGGTGCCGAACGCCCGCGTTGAGCCCCGGGGCCTGCCGGGGGTAAACTGCCCGCCCCGTGAATTGTGCGAGTTGGAGCCGGCAATGCGTAAAGACAAGAAACAAGTGATTGGCGACGAAATTGGCGATGAGCAGATCAAGCTGTTCCTCAATTTCGAACCGGTCGATGCCACTTCGCCGTCGTTGCACAAACTGATCAAGGCCTACCGTGGCCTGCGGGTCGACGATTTCGAGCGCTTCCTGATGTTCTTCGTCGAGGCCGGCCATGACCTCAACGGCAAGGATGAGCACGGCAACGATTTCGTTGCGCTGATCAAGGACCAGCGTAATGCCGAGGAATACATCGAGTTGATCAACAAGGCGCGCGGCTGAATCGACGTCTATCAACGCTCTTCGGAGCGTTGAATATTCCGCTTGTACGCAACTAATTTTTTATTCGCACATCGCTCTGAAAGGTTATGTCACCATTCGGGTTGTTCTGTTTTATTTGAAACTCCATTACTTTTGCGTTTGAAGCCAAGTGGCTTTTACGTCATTGTCTTAATGGAGTTGTATTTGTCATGGAAGATCAAAAAAAATGTATCGCCGGCGTGCTGCTGTCCTTGGCGGCGTGTCTGGCAAGTTCCGCTTCCTACGCGCGGGATGAAGTTGTCAATGTCGAAATACACAATGCCACGGTAGACGATATTGTTCCTGGTAGCGGCTTTAGCTGGACTGATTATTGGGCCGGTTCGGGCCACAACTTTTGGATCAGTCCGGGTGAGAGCCAGGAGCTGACGTACTACCTGCCTCAGTCACGCTCCAAGGAAGAGGCTTTTAGCTACAGGCAAGACAGTCGCCTCTGCCATTTCAGCTTTGGGCATGTCGCAAGAACACCGGTCAGCGAAGGGGCAATGCCTTTTCGTCGCTGGGTCAACGCGGAGCCGACGGATTATTGTGTCGCTCAGTTGATTGATGTAGAAGATGATGACGACTATGTTCGCAACGGCGGAACACGCATCAAATTCACCATGAAATAACACTGCGGAAAATAAAAAGCCTCCCGTTTTGCACGGGAGGCTTTTTATATTAGCGGCAGTGTATCAGGCGTAACTGTGCGCCTTGCTGTCTTCGACCAACTCCAACGCAATGTTGTTCTGCACATTGATCTTGCGATACAGTGCCGCGTCGGTTTCCAGCACTTTTTCCCGTGCCGGAAAGATCTCCGCGAGCTTGGGAGCCCACTCGCCCTTGGCCTTGTCCGGGAAGCAGCGCTCGATCAGTTCCAACATGATCGACACGGTCACCGATGCACCCGGCGATGCGCCGAGCAGGGCGGCGAGGGTGCCGTCCTTGGCTGCCACCAGTTCGGTGCCGAATTGCAGGACGCCACCTTTCTTCGGGTCTTTCTTGATGATCTGCACCCGTTGGCCGGCCACTTCCAGGCGCCAGTCTTCGGCTTTCGCCTCGGGGTAGAAGCGGCGCAGGGATTCCAGGCGCTGTTCCATGGACTGCATCACTTCGCTGATCAGGTACTTGGTCAGGTCCATGTTGTCCCGGGCCACGGCCAGCATCGGGCCGATGTTGCCGGCACGTACCGACAGCGGCAGGTCCATGATCGAGCCGTGCTTGAGGAACTTGGTGGTGAAACCGGCGTAGGGCCCGAACAGCAGGGATTTCTTGCCATCGACCACGCGGGTGTCCAGGTGCGGCACCGACATGGGCGGCGAACCCACCGCGGCTTGGCTGTAGACCTTGGCCTGGTGGTGCTTGACCACTTCCGGGTTGTCGCAACGCAGCCACTGGCCGCTGACCGGGAAGCCGCCGAAGCCCTTGCTTTCCTCGATGCCCGAGGCTTGCAGCAGCGGCAGCGCCGCGCCGCCGGCACCGAGGAATACAAACTTGGCGTCGACTTCGCGGGTGCTGCCGGAATTGACGTCCTTGATGCTCACGGTCCAGCCGCTGCCGTTGCGCTTGAGCCCGGTAACGCGCTTGCAGTATTTGACTTGGGTGTCCGGGGCGCTGGTCAGGTGCTTGAGCAATTGGTTGGTCAGCGCGCCGAAATTGACGTCGGTACCGTTCATGACACGGGTGGCGGCGATGACTTCATCGTCTGGCCGGCCAGGCATCATCAACGGCATCCACTCGGCCATCTTGGCCTTGTCTTCGGTGTATTCCATGTCGGCGAAGGCGTGATGCTGGTGCATCAACTCGAAACGCTTCTTCAGGAACGCCACGCCTTTCTCGCCTTGCACGAAGCTCAGGTGTGGCACCGGGGCGATGAAAGACTTGGAGGAGCCGAACGTGCCTTTTTTGGTCAGGTACGTCCAGAACTGTTTCGACACCTCGAACTGGGTGTTGATGTGCACGGCTTTCTTGATGTCGACAGTGCCGTCGGCCGCCTGGGGCGTGTAGTTGAGCTCACACAGCCCGGCATGGCCGGTACCGGCGTTGTTCCACGGGTTGGAACTCTCCGCGGCACCGGAATCCATCAGCTCGACGACTTCCAGCGAGATCGCGGGGTCGAGCTCCTTGAGCAGCACGGCCAGGGTGGCACTCATGATGCCGGCCCCTACCAGAACTACATCGACTGCTTCGTTATGCGCCATTTAACGCGTCTCCAAAATCTGCAGCACCAAATTGTCGGCATAGCGGCCAGGAGTGGCGGGGCAGGTCAGTTGCGCCCCAGTGATCCATGGCCAGGATCGCCATGTCCGAATCTTCGCAATTTTTCGCACCTACTGCGGATGCATGCAGCCTGGCCTCAAGAGTCACATGAACTCATTTAAGCGCCGGGCGGGCAATTCGACTTATGGCCGAGACATCCGTTCGTGCAACCAAATCCGTAGCGGACAGGCTTCAGGCGCCGGTTCTTGAGCGATATCTGGTCCTGTGTCGTTGGGCTGTTTCAGACGCCAATGGTGCTTGTTCAGACGCAAAACTCTTCATTTGCTCGCCACACTCTCGTGAAGTTGTGAAAACCCGTTTTTTCACGCTCTTTTGAAGACGTGAACCTCAAAAAAGGGCTGTCCCAGCCTGGCACTGCGCCCGGTTTGGTTGCCCCCATGGAATACATGACAGGCAAAACGGGCAGACAGCTCAGTGACCGAGCGTAATGACAGCTCTGCAGATTCGCGAAAAGTGGTGATTTGCCTGGAGGAACAGCAAGCGCGCCAGCTTCACTCGATCTGTGTGGGCGGCTCTCTGTGGGCGGTGCGGGGTGCCAATACCAGCGCATCAGCGGTGTTGCGCGGCCCGATCAGGAGACGTCCTTATAATCGGGGGGAGATTGTATCGAAGAAACGCAGGGAAATGGTCGTGTTTAATGACTTTTATTAGCCGTCCGGTCAGATGGTCAACAGTTGCCGGTTGCGTGCGCGGGCACGAAGCGGTTGCACGCGGGCGCTGGCGGGCAGTGGCTGGTGCAACCAGTTGAGACGGATCTCATCAATTTCCACCCAGCCTTCGCCCATGGGTTGCAGGCTGCACTGCTTGAACGCCTGGCAACGGCCGTTGCGATCGAGCAGGGCGAAGCTGCGGTGATGAGGGCGCGGGGTGAACAGCGAAATGAGGAAGCGCATGAGCGGATACCGGGTCAGGAAGCTTGGAGCAAGCCTGACAGCGAGCTATGACATACCGGTGTAAGGATCGTGACAATGGGGTGACAGGAACCGGCAATCACGGCCTGTGTCAGACATTTCAGTATCCATCGCAAGTCTTAGTGGCCTGTGTGGCTAATTCGTGCACTCAACTTCGGCGCCAGAACTTGCCAGCCTGCGTTGCCATTCCTCGCCGTAGCGGGCTACGACTCGTCATGGCGCCTTGCCTGGCAAGCCCTGGCACTCGAATTTGAGTACTCGAATTAACCGTACAGGCCACTAGTTCACCGCGATGGCGCACCGCTATACTGCCGGCCTGTTTGTGCCCGATTCTGGAGAGAAGAGCATGTTGCAACGCCTGTTGTTCGGTTTGATCGCTGTGACCAGTCTGACCCTCGTCGGCTGCGCCCACAGCCCGCAACAACTTAACCCGGAGCCCAAGCTCAATGCCCAACTGGCGCCTGTAGGTCGTGGCCAGCCGGTGGTGGTGCGGGTGGTGGACGGTCGTCCGTCGCCGACACTCGGCACCCGCGGCGGGTTGTACCCGGAAACCAGCGTGATCACGGTGCAGGGCGCGCAGATCCTGCCCAAGTTGCAAGCCCAGGCTGAAGCCGCAGTACGTCTGCTGGGCTTCACGCCGACCGCCAATGCCTTGAATGCACCGCAACTGACCGTGACCTTGGCCGAGCTCAAGTACCAATCGCCCAAGGAAGGCATGTACGTGACCGAAGCCACCATCGGCGCGACCTTCCGCTCCGACGTGCAGAACGCCAACCGCCGCTACAGCGGTCGCTACGGTGCGTCCCTGGACCAGCGCTTCGGCATGGCGCCGAACCAGGACACCAACACCAAGCTGGTCAGCGATGTCTTGAGCGATGCCTTGACCCGGCTGTTCAAGGACCCGACCATCGGCCAGGTGCTGGCTGAGTAAATAACAAACCCCCTATCCCCTGTGGGAGCGAGCTTGCTCGCGATAGCGGAATGTCAGCCACCTTGATATTGGCTAATCCATCGCCATCGCGAGCAAGCTCGCTCCCACAGGGGTTTTTTATGGGCGAAATTCTCAGGCTGCCTGGGAATAGAACTCCAGCACGCTGATCCCGGTCAGCAGGTCTGTCTCCGGCAGGTCGGCATGTGGATGGCCGCCGAGGGCGCAATACACCAGCCAATGGCGGTCCTGCACATTGAAGGACAAGCTGTCGACGAGGTTCTGTTGTTCGTCGCTCGGGCTGATGAGGTAGAGGCGATCCTGGTTTTCGGCGTGCAGCATGACGGGTTCCGTGCGGGTTTGAAGGGCGACAGAGTGGCCTATTCAGATGACGAAACGGTGACGGGGGAAATTAATCCAGGCTCCCTCGCCACAAAGGAACCCAGCGCCGCGATGGGATCGTTACTGGTCGGAAAAACGGCGCAGGGCGGCAGGCTTTCGGTAGAATCCGCGCCCTGTTCGTAGGCCACGGACGTGTCCCGTCCGTTTTTCCCTTGAGGTTCGTGATGTCGTCGCATCTGTTTTCGCTGTTCGCCGCCCACCCCGCCAAACTGATCAACCTGCTCGCGCTGCTGTTTGCCTGCCCGGGCGGCTGGGTGCTGCATGCGACGCGTCGCCGGGAACAACGGGCGCGGGCCTGCCTGCAAGCACGCAGTGGCAATGGCGAGGAACGCTTCGAAGCATTGCTGGATCTGGCCACCCAGCGCATGAACCGGTTTTTCTACCGGTTTGGCTTCGGCTGCCTGGCGCTGGCGTTGCTGGTGTCGTGGATCAGTACGCAGTTCTGATGAAGTAGCCTTGCAAGGCAATCGAGGATCGCTTTGCAAAAGTGTTTGCAGGGCAAATGAGAATTGCCTGGCAAAAGTGCTTTTGTGGCGAGGGAGCTTGCTCCCGCTGGGCTGCGAAGCAGCCCCCGTCGAATGGTAAACTCAAATCACTGCAAGCCCGTTTTGCGATTGCTGCGCAATCGAGCGGGAGCAAGCTCCCTCGTCACAGAGGCCAAACCAGGCCCTCGCAAGCCCGGCTTTAAAGCGCCAACCCCGCCTTGACCCGATACTGGTTACGCACCGGCGTCGCATATTGCAGCACCAGGAACGGCCGGTGTTCCGGCGGGCATGCGTCCAGTCGGCGCTGCCATTCTTCCTGGGCCTTGGCCAACTCATCAGCACCAAATACCTCGGCCGCCGTCGGCACCTGCAGTTGCGGGTCGGCGTCGGCCCATTGGGCGTAGGCCAGGTAATGCACCGGGAACAGCCGGTAGCCGCCGAGAATCTGCCGGTCCATCTCCAGGGCCAATTGCTTGGTGTCCTCGAACAGCTCGGTGATGGGCGCGGCGAAGTTCACATGGACCCGGCCCTTGTAGCCGGTGATGCCCTTGGCGATGCTCACGTCGTCTTCGCCCGGGGCCTTGGTGTAGGTGCCGGTGGTGGCGCGGATGTACAACTCGCGGGCCTTGGCCTGGTCGCACGGGTCGTATTCGTAGCTGATCGATACCGGCGTGAGGTTCAGTGACTGGATCACCTCACCGAACGGCTCGTCCTTGCGGCTCATGTGGAACATCTTGAGGATCGCCGATTCGGTCCGGTCGTCACCGTCCTTGGCCCGCCCTTCGGCCTGGGCGATCCAGATCGAGGCGCAGTCGTTGCGGATCGAATGGTTGATATACGCCGACAGCAACTGGTACGCCGCCATTTTTTCCCGCCGCCCGGTGATGGAGCGGTGCACGATGAAACTCTTGTTCAGGCGCATCAGGTCGCTGACAAAGGGCTTTTGCAGCAGGTTGTCGCCAATGGCGATGCGCGGCGTCGGCAGGCCGGCGTGGTACACGGCGTAATTGACGAAGGCCGGGTCCATCACGATATCGCGGTGGTTGGCGATGAACAGATAGGCACTGCCGGACTTGAATTGCTCCACCCCGGTGTAGGTCACGCCATCGGTGGCGCGCTCAATGGTGTGGTCGACGTAGAACTCCACCTTGTCCTGCAACGTAGCGACCGACGTCACACCGGCGAACTCACGGCGCAATCTTTGCGCTATAAGGGGTTTGAGCATCCAGCCGAAGGCGCCGGCCAGGCGTGGGAAGCGGAAGTGGGTGAGGATATCTAGAAACGCCTTGTCGCCGAGCAGCCGTGCCAGCACCGCTGGGACTTCGCTGTCGTCGTAAGGTCGGATGGCATCGAATTCGCCCATCATGCTCTCTTGTTGGAAACGGCTAGGGTAAGTAAAGGTTCGATCGAAAAAACGACAGGGCACGGCCTGGAAGATAAGCCAGACGAAAATAGCCCTGCAAATAGACCGGCGATTATACGCACAAGTCACTTGGGAGACCGCGATGCTGGAACAGGCTAGTTATGATTGTCCCTATTGTGGGGAGGAAGTAGAGACAACCGTGGACTTGTCCGGCGGTGACCAGACCTACATCGAGGACTGTCAGGTGTGTTGTCGGCCGATCACCTTTGTACTGCAAGTCCATGAAGAAGAGTGGCATCTCGAAGTCTTCAGCGAAAACGAGTGAAGGGGCGCCCATGCAGCGAATCTACGAGCTGGACAACGTGATGGAAGGCGAGTTGCTGCAAGGCATGCTCGCCAGCGAAGGCGTCACGGCGCACCTGGTGGGGCGCGACCTGGTCGGCGGCGTGGGGGAATTGCCGATGCATGGATTGCTCGGGCTGGCGGTGGAAGACGACCAGGCGCAATACGCCCGGGAGTTGATCGCCGCGTACAATGCGGCGCTGCCGCTGCCCGGTGACGAACCGGACAGCTATCCCGGCACGCTGGTCTGTTAGGCTGGCGGTCGTTCGTTCGATCAAGAGTCGTGTTGCCCCATGTGTGGACGTTATGCCCTGTTTCGCTGGAACCCCGCCTTCGCGGCCCTGCCCGGTTTTCCCGCCGATCAGAAGGCCCAATGGAATATTTCGCCCAACGATTCGGTGCTGATGCTGCGGGCCGGCGCCGAGGGGCAGCGCGAGCTGGCCCGGGCGCGCTGGGGCCTGACGCCGCCGTGGCTGACCGACCTGTCCCGCACCCCGGCCCATGCCCGGGCCGAAACCGTGGCCGAGCAACCGATGTTCCGCGAGGCCTTGCGCCTGCGCCGCTGCCTGCTGCCGGCCAACGGCTTCTACGAGTGGCGCGGGGGCACGCGCAAGCGTCCGTACTGGCTGACGCCGGGAGAGGGCTCGTCGTTGTTTTTTGCCGCGATCTGGGAAGCGTATCCGGTGCAGGAACAGGTGTGGTTGAGCACGGCGGTGATCACCCAACCGGCGGCGGGTCAACGCCGGCCGTTGATCCTGGACGAAGAAGGCCAGCGCCTGTGGCTCGACCCCGAGACCCCGCTGCATGCCTTGCAAGGGCTGTTGGCCAGCGAGCCGGCGCCACTGCGCGAGCGGGTGTTGGCCAATATGGTCAATGATCCGAAGCTCAATGGGCCGGAGTGCTTGACCCCGGCTTGAGTTTTGCGGCGCTTGTATTGGCCCCATCGTGGATCGCCGCCCGGGGCAGGCTCGCTCCCACAGTGGATTACAGGTGTATTCAAATTTCCGTACACCGACCATCCCCTGTGGGAGCGAGCTTGCTCGCGATGGCGGCGGATCAGTCGACATTAATGTGGCTGATGTACCGTCATCGCGAGCAAGCTCGCTCCCACATTAGGTTCTGGGGGTTACTCGTGATGTGGTTCGCCCAGGAACGTCAGCGAGGTGAACACGCCACGGGTGTCCACGTCCTTGTTGTCCTTGAGCTTGATTTCCATGTGCGCCGCGATCACATTCAGGCCTTCGTTGCGCACCAGTACCTTGGCCCGGCCCTCTGCGTCGGTTTCCGTCGAGACGGTGTTCGGCGCGCTGCGGTAGTCGCCCACCAGTTTCACCCCGGCCGCCGGTTTGCCGTCCAGCAGCACCCGGACCGGTAATGGCTGGCCCGGGCCTACGGTCAGCGGGTCGACTTCCGGCAGGATCACGAACTTGATCGGTTCCAGCGCCGGCAGTTTCGCCCCAGGCTCATAGATCGCCAGGCTGTACTTGAACGTCTGGGTCGCTTCGACCGCCCCGGGCACTTTGCTGCGACCTTCGTTGATCCACTTCTTGTCCGCCGTCTGGGACCACATGCCGTTGTCCAGCGCCACCGCCAGTACGGCTGGCGGCTTGAGCGGTTGCAGGCGGGCGTGGTCCGGCAGGCGCTCTACGGTGACCGGAATCATCTTGCCGCCCAGGTCATAGGCCCAGGCACCGCTGATTTTCTGCGCCTTGAAGGCATTGTCTTCGGCACCGTGGCCGTAGATCACTTCGATGTTGCCGCGACGCTGTTCGGTCCACAGGCCATGGGCCGAGGCCTGCGCGGCCAGGAGCAGGCCGAGCAGGGCGAAGGTCTTGGGGTATTTCATGCTGACTTCCTTATAGATCGAGGGTGAGGCTGACAGTGAAGTTGCGCGGATCGCCGGGCGTGACCCAGTAATTGCTGTAGGAGCGTTCGTAGTATTTTTCGTCGAAGACGTTGTTCAGGTTCAGGCCCACGGTGATGTCATCGCTGGCCTTGTAATGGGCCAGCAGGTCCACGGTGTGGTAGGCCGGCAGTTCGAAATCCTTGCCGGCTTCGCCCGAGCGATCGCCGACGTAAGTGAACGCCGCGCCGACATCCGAGCCGCGCAGGTGCCCATCCTGGAATTCGTAGACCCCCAGCAGGCTGCCGCTGTGTTTGGCGACGCCGAGGATCCGGCTGCCTGTGGGGATCTGCTCGTCACCCTTGGTCACTTCGGCATCGATGTAGGCATAGGCGCCGATCACCCGCACGGCGTCGGTCACTTGCCCGGTGAATTGCAGGTCGATGCCCTGGCTGCGGGCCTTGCCCATGGCACTGTAAAAATCAGTCCCGGCGGTCTGAGCCAGGACGTTTTCCTTCTCGATATGGAACGCCGCCAGGGTGGTGCTCAGGCGATCGTCGAACAACTCGCTCTTGATCCCCACTTCATAGCCGACCCCTTCCTCGGGATCGAAAGTCTTGTCGCCGGCATCCAGGCCGTTGTTGGGCTTGAACGAGGTGGAGGTGTTGGCGAACAGGCCGACCTCGGGCGTCAATTGATACAGCAGGCCGGCCCGCTGGGTCAGGGCGTCGTGGCGTTGGCGGCTGGTGAGATTGGTGTTGTGGTCTTCGATGCTCTGCTCGAAATGCTCGTAGCGCACGCCAAGCATGCCCCGCAGCTTGTCGGTGAAGACGATCTGGTCTTGCAGGTTCAGCGCGCGGCTTTGCACTCGCTCGAAGAAATCCGTGCCGATCCGATCACCATTGGGTTTCGGCTGGCCGTAGACCGGCTGATAGATGTCGATGGGGTAGCTGCCACCGAGGATCCTGGTCACGCGCTCGTTCTTGCGATAGTCCTCGTATTCGCTGCCGATCAGCAGTTCATGCTGCCAGGGTCCGAGGTCGAACAGGCCACGCAATTCAAACTGAGTGATGCTGTCGTGCCAGTTGTTGTCGCGTTCGCGGTAGCGGCGGTTCACCGTGCGGCCATCGGCGTTCAACGGCTGCGCTTCGGAAGCGAATCCCCAGAGTTCACCCTGCTTGTAATGGCTGGCCAGGCGCAGTTGCCAGGCGTCGTTGAGCTGATGCTCGAGGGCGGCCTGGAGCATGTTGTTGTGGTTGTCGATGTCGCCGTCGTTGGGTTCGCCCAGGAAAGTCGAGCGGGAAACGCCGCTCCAGCGATTGTTCGGAGCGACGATGCCGCGGTCGAACGTCGAGCTGTGGCGCACGATTTCGCTTTCCACCAACAACCGCGTATCGGGGTTCAGTTGCCAACTGATGGAAGGCGCAACGAACACACGTTTGCTGCCGACATGGTCGCGAAAGCTATTGTTGTCCTCGACTGCCAGATTGACCCGCGACAGCACGTTGCCTTCGGCGTCCAGTGGCGTGTTGACGTCCAGCGCGGTTCGGTAGCGATCCCAGCTCCCGGCGCTGGTTTGCAGCGTGGTAAAGGCTTCCGGTTGCGGTTTCTTGGTCACGATGTTCACCGTGCCGCCAGGGTCGCCTCGGCCATACAGGCTGGCCGCCGGGCCCTTGAGTACTTCGATGCGTTCGATGTTCGCGGCGTCCGGGGTGCTCGGATAGCCGCGGTTGGCGCTGAAACCGTCCTTGTAGAACTCCGAGGTGGTGAAGCCGCGAACGCTGTATTCGTAGAGCGTCAGGCCACCGAAGTTGTTCTGTTTCGATACGCCGCCGGCATACTCTAATGCCCGTTCAACACTGGTGCTGCCCAGGTCCTTGAGCACGCTGGCGGGAATCACGCTGATCGATTGCGGGATGTCACGCAGGGCCGTGTCGGTCTTGGTTGCACTGGCGGAGCGGGTGGCGCGATAGCCCGTGACAGGCCCGGTGGCGGATTCGTAGTCGGACGTTACGGTGATGGCGTCCAGTTCCAGCGGCTGGATTTCTTCGGCGTAGGCCGGATCGCCGAGCAGGCCCAGGGCGAGGCTGGCGATGGAAATCCGTTTCAGGGATGACATGTTATGTTGTTCCAAACCTTGAGATTGAAACAATATAACACTACCAATGAGAATTTATGCTATTTATATTTCTCTGAAAATGTGGAGCCGAACGCCGTTTTTGTGGCGAGGGAGCTTGCTCCCGCTGGGCTGCGAAGCAGACCCAACAGAATGGAATGCAATCCGTCTGGTGTTTTGAGGTGGCAGGTTTAGGGCTGCTGCGCAGCCCAGCGGGAGCAAGCTCCCTCTCCACAGGGGATTTGAGGAGGGCTTGTTCAGTTGCCAGGCCCTTCTATGGTTATGGTGCGGCTTACTGCTCTTCTTTAGGCACCACCGGCGCTGGCGGTGGGCGCAGGCCGATTTCGGCAGTGAGCTTGAGCTCCTTGCCGTTGCGCATGACCTGGATCGTCACCTTGTCGGTGGGCTTGATCCGCGCCACCTGGTTCATCGAGCGGCGGCCATCGCCGGCCGGTTCGCCATCGATGCTCAGGATCACATCGCCCAGTTGCAGGCCGGCCTTCTGCGCCGGACCGTCGCGGAAGATCCCCGCCACCACGATGCCGGGCCGCCCGGACAAGCCGAAGGATTCCGCCAGTTCCTGGGTCAGCGGCTGGACTTCAATCCCCAGCCAACCGCGGATTACCTGGCCGTGTTCGATGATGGATTTCATCACCTCCATCGCCAGTTTCACCGGAATGGCGAAACCGATGCCCTGGCTGCCGCCGGACTTGGAGAAGATCGCCGTGTTGATCCCGGTGAGGTTGCCGTTGGCATCCACCAGCGCGCCACCGGAATTGCCGGGATTGATCGCGGCGTCGGTCTGGATGAAGTCCTCGTAGTTGTTCAGGCCCAACTGATTGCGCCCGGTGGCGCTGATGATGCCCATGGTCACGGTCTGGCCAACGCCGAACGGGTTGCCGATGGCCAGGGTCACGTCGCCGATGCGGATGCTGTCGGAGCGGCCGATGGTGATGGCCGGCAGGTTCTTGAGATCGATCTTCAGTACCGCCAGGTCGGTTTCCGGGTCGCTGCCGATCACCCGGGCCAGGGTTTCACGACCGTCCTTGAGGGCCACCACGATCTGGTCGGCACCGCTGGTGACGTGGTTGTTGGTCAGGATGTAGCCTTCCGGGCTCATGATCACGCCCGACCCCAGGCTCGACTCCATGCGCTTTTGCTTGGGCGAGTTGTCGCCGAAAAAGCGCCGGAATTGCGGGTCTTCGAACAGCGGATGGCTGGGTTTGTTGATGACCTTGGTGGTGTACAGGTTCACCACGGCCGGCGCGGCGGTGGTCACGGCGTCGGCATAGGACACCGGCCCCTGCAGCACCGCCTTGGTTTGCGGCGCTTGCTGCAGGTTGACGTCGAGGCTCGGCAGGCCAACCCACTCCGGGTAGCGCTGGATAATCAGTAGAGCGACAAGCACACCGGCCAATAGCGGCCAGCCGGAAAAACGCAGCGCCTTGAGCATTAAGCACGTCCTACAAAGGTTGCAGGCGGTATGAGACCGCCCATAATGTCGCGCATTATACGAGGCCGCGCGCGCCTCTGAACGGGATATTTAGGAGTCTTTTCATGGCCGTCGCCCTGAGCACCCTGGTAGAAGAAGCGGACCGTTACCTGGCCAGCAGCCGGATTGCCGATTATTGCCCCAACGGCCTGCAGGTCGAAGGCGCGCCCCAGGTGATGCGCATCGTCAGCGGCGTCACCGCCAGCCAGGCCTTGCTCGATGCGGCTGTCGAGGCCGGGGCCGACCTGGTGCTGGTGCATCACGGTTATTTCTGGAAGGGCGAGAACCCTTGTATCACCGGCATGAAACAGCGTCGTCTCAAGACGTTGCTCAAGCATGACATCAGCCTGCTGGCTTACCACTTGCCCCTGGACCTGCACCCCGAAGTGGGCAATAACGTGCAACTGGCCCGCCAGTTGGACATCACCGTCGAGGGGCCGCTGGATCCGGATAATCCCAAGATTGTCGGCCTGGTCGGCTCTCTGTCCGAACCGATGACGGCGCGGGATTTCGCGCGCAAGGTCCAGGAAGCCTTGGGCCGCGAGCCCTTGCTGATCGAAGGCGAGCAGATGATCCGTCGGGTCGGCTGGTGCACCGGTGGCGGCCAGGGGTATATCGATCAGGCGGTGCTGGCAGGTGTCGACCTTTACCTCAGCGGCGAGGCGTCGGAGCAGACGTTCCACAGCGCCCGGGAGAACGGCATCAGCTTCATTGCCGCCGGGCATCATGCCACTGAGCGTTATGGCGTCCAGGCGCTGGGTGACTACCTGGCGCGACGCTTTGCCCTGGAACACATCTTCATCGATTGCCCGAATCCGATCTGACTGTTTATAACCCTATGGGAACTAACCCCTGTGGGAGCGAGCTTGCTCGCGATGGCGGCGGACCAGTCGACATTAATGTGGCTGACACACCGCTATCGCGAGCAAGCTCGCTCCCACAAAAAGACCGGTGCGGGGCCCGAACCACTGGGCATATCCATATGCTGTTTCGATCTAGTTGGCGCCCTGATTAGAAGAGGTCGCTGTGCTAGGATTCCCCGCTCGAACACGGCCCGCTGGCCGTTCATAAGAAAGTTTTCGTGAGTAGCCATGGTCGACAAACTGACGCATCTGAAACAGCTGGAGGCGGAAAGCATCCACATCATCCGCGAGGTGGCCGCCGAGTTCGATAACCCGGTGATGCTGTACTCCATCGGTAAAGACTCCGCCGTGATGCTGCACCTGGCACGCAAGGCGTTCTTCCCCGGCAAGCTGCCGTTTCCGGTGATGCACGTCGACACCCGCTGGAAATTCCAGGAAATGTACAAGTTCCGCGACCGCATGGTCGAGGAATTGGGCCTGGACCTGATCACTCATGTGAACCCGGACGGCGTGGCGCAGGGCATCAACCCGTTCACCCACGGCAGTGCCAAGCACACCGACATCATGAAGACCGAAGGCCTCAAGCAGGCCTTGGACAAGTATGGTTTCGATGCTGCGTTCGGCGGTGCCCGTCGCGATGAAGAGAAATCCCGCGCCAAGGAGCGCGTGTACTCGTTCCGTGACAGCAAGCACCGCTGGGACCCGAAGAACCAGCGCCCGGAGCTGTGGAACGTCTACAACGGCAAGGTCAACAAGGGCGAGTCGATCCGCGTCTTCCCGCTGTCGAACTGGACCGAGCTGGACATCTGGCAGTACATCTACCTCGAAGGCATCCCGATCGTGCCGCTGTACTTCGCCGCCGAGCGTGAAGTGATCGAGAAGAACGGCACGCTGATCATGATCGACGACGAGCGCATCCTCGAACACCTGTCCGACGAAGACAAAGCCCGTATCGTCAAGAAGAAAGTGCGTTTCCGTACCCTTGGCTGCTACCCGTTGACGGGCGCGGTGGAGTCCGAGGCCGAGAGCCTGACGGACATCATCCAGGAAATGCTCCTGACGCGAACTTCCGAGCGCCAGGGCCGGGTCATCGATCACGATGGCGCAGGCTCGATGGAAGATAAAAAACGTCAAGGTTATTTCTAAGGGGCTGTCATGTCGCATCAATCTGATTTGATCAGCGAGGACATCCTCGCCTACCTGGGCCAGCACGAGCGTAAAGAGCTGCTGCGCTTCCTGACCTGCGGTAACGTCGACGACGGCAAGAGCACCCTGATCGGGCGCCTGCTGCACGACTCCAAGATGATCTACGAAGATCACCTGGAAGCCATCACCCGCGATTCGAAGAAAGTCGGCACCACCGGTGACGACATCGACCTGGCGTTGCTGGTCGATGGCCTGCAGGCCGAGCGCGAGCAAGGCATCACCATCGATGTCGCCTACCGCTATTTCTCCACCGCCAAGCGCAAATTCATCATCGCCGATACCCCCGGCCATGAGCAGTACACCCGCAACATGGCCACCGGTGCTTCCACCTGTGACCTGGCGATCATCCTGGTGGATGCCCGCTACGGCGTGCAGACCCAGACCCGTCGCCACAGCTTCATCGCCTCGTTGCTGGGCATCAAGCACATCGTCGTGGCCATCAACAAGATGGACCTCAAGGACTTCGACCAGGGCGTGTTCGAGTCAATCAAGGCCGACTACCTGAAGTTCGCCGAAGGCTTGAAGATGAAGCCCACCAGCATGCACTTCGTGCCGATGTCCGCCCTCAAGGGCGACAACGTGGTGAACAAGTCCGAGCGTTCACCGTGGTACACCGGCCAATCGCTGATGGAAATCCTCGAGACCGTGGAAGTGGCGGGCGACCGCAATTTCACCGACCTGCGTTTCCCGGTGCAGTACGTCAACCGTCCGAACCTCAACTTCCGCGGTTTCGCCGGCACGCTCGCCAGCGGCATCGTGCACAAGGGCGACGAGGTGGTGGTGCTGCCGTCGGGCAAGAGCAGCCGCGTGAAATCCATCGTCACCTTCGAGGGCGAGCTGGAACACGCCGGTCCAGGCCAGGCGGTGACGCTGACCATGGAAGACGAGATCGACATCTCCCGTGGCGACCTGCTGGTACACGCCGACAACGTGCCGCCGGTCACCGACAGCTTCGAAGCGATGCTGGTGTGGATGGCCGAAGAGCCGATGCTGCCGGGCAAGAAATATGACATCAAGCGTGCCACCAGCTACGTGCCGGGCTCGATTGCCAGCATTGTCAACAAGGTCGATGTGAACACCTTGGAAGAAGGTCCGGCCAGCGCGTTGCAGCTCAACGAAATCGGCAAGGTGAGGATCGCCCTGGATGCGCCGATCGCCCTGGACGGTTACGAGAGCAACCGCACCACTGGCGCGTTCATCGTCATCGATCGCCTGACCAACGGTACGGTCGGCGCCGGCATGATCGTCGCCCAGCCGCTGACCCACGGCAGCAGCTCGCACCACGGTAAACTGGCCCATGTGTCGGTGGAAGAACGCACCCAGCGCTTCGGCCAGCAGCCAGCGACGGTCTTGTTCAGTGGCCTGTCGGGCGCTGGCAAGAGCACGCTGGCCTATGCGGTCGAGCGCAAGTTGTTCGACTCGGGCCGTGCGGTCTTTGTCCTCGATGGCCAGAACCTGCGTCATGACCTGAACAAGGGCTTGCCGCAGGATCGTGCCGGGCGGACCGAGAACTGGCGCCGTGCGGCGCACGTCGCTCGTCAGTTCAACGAAGCGGGGCTGCTGACCTTGGCCGCGTTTGTTGCGCCGAGTGCCGAAGGGCGCGAGCAGGCCAAGGACCTGATCGGCCGTGAGCGTCTGCTGACGGTCTATGTCCAGGCCTCGCCAACGGTGTGTGCCCAGCGTGATCCGCAAGGGCTCTATGCCGCGGCCGGCGACAACATTCCGGGCGAGTCCTTCCCGTATGACGTGCCGCTGGATGCCGACCTGGTGATCGACACCCAGGCGCTGACCCTGGAAGAAAGCGTCAAGCAGGTGCTGGATCTGCTGCGCAAGCGTGGGGCGATCTAAGGGAAACAGCTGCAAGCTTCTAGCTTCAAGCGGCAAGTAAAAGCCCGCCGATGAGTGATCATCGGCGGGCTTTTTTGTTGTCTGGAGGGGCGCCATCGCGAGCAAGCTCGCTCCCACAGGTATTTGCCTCAGCGCTGACCATTGTGGGAGCGAGCTTGCTCGCGATGAGGCCGGTGCAGCCACCTCAAGACTTGGCGGGATACTCCCTATGCATCTGCGCAAGCAACGCATCCTTGTCCTGCCACAACTGGTTGATCCAGCCCTGGAACTCCAGGCGATAGGCACCGTCCTGGTCGTAGCTTTTACCAATGAACTGCGGCGGGATCGTCAGCTCCTGGCAATGCACCACGACCTCGCCAACGTTGCCGCAGAGCAAATCCCAATACCCAGGACGTCCGCCCGGGTAATGGATGGTCACGTTGATGATCGACTCCAATTGTTCGCCCATGGCATCGAGCACAAACGCGATGCCACCGGCCTTGGGCTTGAGCAGGTAGCGAAACGGTGACTGCTGCTGGGCGTGCTTGCCTTCGGTAAAGCGTGTGCCTTCGACGAAGTTGAAGATGCCCACGGGGTTGTCGCGAAACTTCGCGCAGGTCTTGCGGGTGGTTTCCAGGTCCTTGCCTTTCTTTTCCGGATGCTTTTCCAGGTAAGCCTTGGAATAGCGCTTCATGAACGGGAAACCCAGGGCCCACCAGGCCAGGCCGATCACCGGCACCCAAATCAGCTCTTGCTTGAGGAAAAACTTCAACGGCCGGATGCGCCGGTTCAACACGTACTGCAACACCATGATGTCGACCCAGCTCTGGTGGTTGCTGGTGATCAGGTACGAGTGTTGGTAGTCCATGCCCTCCAAGCCGCTGAGGTGCCAGCGGGTACGCCGCACCAGGTTCATCCAGGCCTTGTTGTTGCTGATCCAGGCTTCATGGATGTGGCTCATCAGCCAGTCGGTGAAGCGCTGGGCGGCGGGGAAGGGCAGCACCAGCTTGAAGATCGCCACGATGAACAGCGGTGTGCAGCAGGCGATGGTGTTCAGGGCCAACAGCAGCGAAGCAATGACGCCGC
This sequence comes from Pseudomonas sp. Z1-12, assembly GCF_051132015.1. Lineage (NCBI taxonomy): Bacteria > Pseudomonadati > Pseudomonadota > Gammaproteobacteria > Pseudomonadales > Pseudomonadaceae > Pseudomonas > Pseudomonas sp. Z1-12. The sequence continues at coordinate 5,650,070 of NZ_CP071647.1, read as the reverse complement.
GCAAGGGGGCAGGCAGGAAGTCCAGCATTTAAATATCCAAAGGTCGGTTGGCGGCTTGGATCGCAGTCAGGGCGATGGTGTACACGATGTCGTCGACCTGGGCGCCACGGGGCAAGTCATTCACCGGTTTGCGCAAGCCTTGCAGCATCGGCCCGAGGCTGACGCAATCGGCGCTGCGCTGCACGGCCTTGTGGGTGGTGTTGCCGGTGTTGAGGTCCGGGAAGATGAACACCGTCGCCCGGCCGGCCACCTGACTGTTGGGCGCCAGTTGCCGGGCCACGGTTTCGTTGGCGGCGGCGTCGTATTGCAGCGGGCCGTCGATCAACAGGCCGTGCTGGGCTTCGTGGGCCAGCAGGGTGGCTTCGCGGACTTTTTCCACTTCTTCGCCACTGGCCGACTCGCCGCTGGAATAGCTGAGCATCGCCACCCGTGGGGTGATGCCGAACGCGGCGGCCGAGTCGGCGCTTTGCAGGGCGATTTCCGCCAGCTCCGCGGCGCTGGGGTGCGGGTTCATCACGCAGTCGCCGTAGACCAGCACTTCTTCGGGAAACAGCATGAAAAACACCGAGGACACCAGCGAGCAGCCTGGTGCGGTCTTGATCAGTTGCAAGGCTGGGCGGATGGTGTTGGCGGTGGAGTGGATGACCCCGGAGACCAGTCCGTCCACTTCATCCAGGGCCAGCATCATGGTGCCGATGACCACGGTGTCTTCCAGTTGCTGCTCGGCCATCGGCGCGTTCAGGCTCTTGCTCTTGCGCAACCGCACCATCGGCTCGACGTAGCGCTCGCGGATCGAGTCCGGATCGAGAATCTCCAGCCCTGGCGGCAGTTCGATGCCTTGGGCGCGGGCCACCGCCTCGACGTCGGCCGGCTTGGCCAGCAACACGCAGCGGGCGATGCCCCGGGCCTGGCAAATGGCGGCGGCCTGGACGGTCAGCGGTTCGCTGCCTTCGGGCAGGACGATGCGTTTGTTGGCGGCCTGGGCGCGCTGGATCAGCTGATAGCGGAACACCGCTGGCGACAGGCGCATTTCCCGCGGCGTGCCGCAGCGCTGGTGCAACCATTTGGCGTCCAGGTGGCTGGCGACAAAATCGGTGATGATCTCCGCACGTTCGCGGTCATCGATGGGGATTTCCTTGTTCAGGCCGTTGAGCAGGTTGGCGGTGTCATAGGAGCCCGTGCTCACCGACAGCACCGGCAACCCTGCCTGCAAGGCGCCGCGGCACAGGTCCATGATGCGTGGGTCGGGCAACGTGTCGCTGGTCAGCAACAGGCCGGCCAGCGGCACGCCGTTGATCGCCGCCAGGCTCACGGCGAGGATGATGTCGTCGCGATCGCCAGGCGTCACCACCAGCACGCCGGGCTTGAGCAGTTCCACGGTGTTGCGCATGGTGCGGGCGCAAATGATGATGTTGCTCATGCGCCGGGTTTCGTAGTCGCCGGCATTGAGCACCTGTGCGCCCATCAGGTCGGCCACGTCGCGGGTGCGCGGGGCATTGAGTTCGGGGCGAAACGGCAGGCAACCGAGCAGGCGGAAATCGCCGCTGCGCAACAGGGGCGAGTGCTCCTTGAGCCGTGCGGAAAACGCTTCCATGCTTTCGTCGGTGCGGACCTTGTTCAGGATCACCCCGAGGACTTTCGGGTCCTTCGGCCCGCCGAACAACTGCGCTTGCAACTCCACCCGCCCGGAAAGCTCGGTCAGCACTTCGTTTTCCGGTGCCGACACCAGGATGACCTCGGCGTCGAGGCTCTTGGCCAGGTGCAGGTTGACCCGGGCGGCGTAGCTGGCGTTGCGGGTCGGGACCATGCCCTCGACGACCAGCACGTCCTTGCCGATGGCCGCTTGCTGGTAAAGGGTGATGATTTCTTCCAGCAGCTCATCGAGCTGGCCATCGCCGAGCATGCGCTCCACATGAGCCAGGCCCAGGGGTTGCGGCGGCTTGAGACCATGGGTGCGGGCCACCAGCTCGGTGGAGCGCTCCGGCCCGGTGTCGCCGGGATGCGGCTGGGCAATGGGTTTGAAAAAGCCGACTTTCAGCCCGGCCCGTTCAAGGGTACGCACCAGCCCGAGGCTGATGGAGGTCAGACCCACCCCGAAATCGGTGGGCGCGATAAAAAAAGTTTGCATGCGAATTCTCTAAGGGGGAATGGCGCGACCTATGACTGGCCGTCTACCCACGATTCAGTCGCCAAGGTTATCGCTAACCGGGCCTTGAGCGCACCAGCCGCAATCAAAGGGCTGGCCTATTTTTCCAATACGTTGCGCAGGGTCCAGCACCCAGGCCCGAGACTGCCACGGCGGTTGGTGACGCAGGTGCTGGGTGTGGCCACAGGACAGCTCGGCCACCCAGTGTCCGTCCTCGTCCTGATGGAAACCGGTGACCGTCGGTCTGTTCGAGCTAGCCCGTTTGTCCGGGTTCCGTTCGCTTTCGGGCAAATCCTTGTTTAGACTTGTCCGTTCTTCATTCTTATGCAAAAGGTCTCGCCCCATGCTGATCGCCGCCAATAAGGCTGTCTCCATCGACTATACCCTGACCAACGACGCTGGTGAGGTCATCGACAGCTCTGCCGGCGGCGCTCCGCTGGTCTACCTGCAAGGCGCGGGTAATATCATTCCAGGCCTGGAGAAGGCCCTGGAAGGCAAAGCCGTCGGTGACGAGCTGAAAGTGGCCGTTGAGCCGGAAGACGCCTATGGCGAATATTCCGCTGAACTGGTCAGCACCTTGAGCCGTAGCATGTTCGAAGGCGTGGATGAGCTGGAAGTGGGCATGCAGTTCCATGCTTCGGCGCCCGATGGCCAGATGCAGATCGTCACCATCCGCGACCTGGACGGCGACGACGTCACCGTTGACGGCAACCACCCGTTGGCCGGTCAGCGCTTGAACTTCCAAGTCAAGATCGTTGACATCCGTGACGCCAGCCAGGAAGAAATCGCCCATGGTCACGTCCATGGTGAAGGCGGCCATCACCATTGATTTCTGCGCTACGCTCAAGTTGACTGGAGAGGCGCCCTATGGCGCCTTTTTAGTCCCTGCTGTTAGCATCACCCATGGCTGTTTCGAAAAGATCCGCAAACCTGGAGTTCGTCATGAGTGCTTTCCACGACCTTAAACTGAAAGCCCTGGATGGTCAGGAGCTTCCTCTGGCGCCTTTCAAGGGGCAAGTCGTGCTGGTGGTCAACGTCGCCTCCAAATGTGGCCTTACGCCTCAGTACGCGGCGCTGGAAAATCTCTATCAGCAATACAAGAACAAGGGCTTCAGCGTGCTGGGCCTGCCTTGCAATCAGTTCGCCGGGCAAGAGCCGGGGACCGAGCAGGAAATCCAGGAGTTCTGTAGCCTCAACTATGGCGTGACGTTCCCGCTGTCCAGCAAGCTGGACGTGAATGGTCATGATCGTCATCAGTTGTACCGCCTGCTGGCGGGCGAGGGGGCCGAGTTTCCCGGGGACATCACCTGGAACTTCGAAAAATTCCTGCTTGGCAAGGACGGCAGGGTGCTGGCGCGTTTCTCACCGCGCACGGAGCCGGATGATCCTGCCGTGATCAAGGCGATCGAAAAAGCGCTGGCTTGATCCCAATAATGTATGGCGGTGCCTTTGTGGCGAGGGAGCTTGCTCCCGCTGGGCTGCGAAGCGGCCCTGGCTTTTTGCGGTTGCTGCGCAACCGAGCGGGAGCAAGCTCCCTCGCCACAGGGAACATGCTTGAGGCTGTGGTACTCACCGCTCCCTTCTGATCCTTGATCATTCAAATCAATAGTGCTGTCCAGCGCCCCTCGTGCTCCATATTATCGTCGTCATATCCGACCTGTGACTTCGTTCCGTGGAGTGCCCCATGCCTGTAAAAGCCCTGTTCAAACCCTTCCAACTCGGCGCGTTCGAGTTGCCGACCCGGGTGGTGATGGCGCCGATGACCCGTTCCTTTTCGCCGGGCGGCGTGCCGAACGCCAAGGTGATCGAGTACTACCGTCGTCGCGCGGCGGCCGGGGTCGGCCTGATCATCACCGAGGGCACGACGGTCGGGCACAAGGCCTCCAACGGCTACCCGAACGTGCCGCATTTCTACGGCGATGCAGCGTTGGCCGGCTGGAAGCAGGTGGTCGATGCGGTGCATGCCGAAGGCGGCAAGATCGTTCCACAGTTGTGGCACGTGGGCAGCGTGCGACGCATCGGCACCGAGCCGGACGCCAGCGTGCCGGGTTACGGTCCGACCGAAAAGCTCAAGGACGGCCAGGTGGTGGTCCACGGCATGACCCAGGCGGACATCGACGATGTCATCGCGGCCTTCGCCCAAGCGGCAAAAGACGCCCAGGGCATCGGCATGGACGGAGTGGAGATCCACGGTGCCCACGGTTACCTGGTGGACCAGTTCTTCTGGGAAGGCAGCAACCAGCGCACCGACGGCTACGGCGGCAGCCTGGCCAACCGTTCGCGCTTTGCGATCGAACTGATCCGTGCCGTGCGTGCGGCGGTGGGCGAGGGCTTCCCGATCATTTTCCGCTTCTCCCAATGGAAACAGCAGGATTACACCGCGCGCCTGGTGCAGACGCCTGAAGCCTTGGGCGAATTTCTCAAGCCGTTGTCCGAAGCGGGTGTGGATATTTTCCACTGCTCGACGCGACGTTTCTGGGAGCCGGAATTCGAAGGCTCCGAGCTGAACCTGGCCGGCTGGACCCGCAAGCTCACCGGCAAGCCCACCATCACCGTCGGCAGCGTCGGCCTGGATGGCGAGTTCCTGCAGTTCATGGTCAACACCGACAAAGTCGCGCAACCGGCCAGCCTGGAAAAGCTGCTGGAGCGCCTGAACAACGATGAGTTCGACCTGGTGGCGGTGGGGCGTGCGCTGCTGGTGGATCCGGACTGGGCGCAAAAAGTCCGTGAAGGGCGGGAGCAGGAGATCTTGCCGTTCAGTCGCGAGGCGTTGATGACCTTGGTTTAGGCGGCGTCTGATCCGACGCCATCGCGAGCAAGCTCGCTCCCACATTTGATCTTCAGCGCGCACAAATTTTGTGTTTAGCCGAGAACCCCTGTGGGAGCGAGCTTGCTCGCGATGGCGGCCTCAGCATCACCAAACAATCAGCGCGCCGTCGGCGCAGCAGGCATCACCTGCTCACCCACGCAAACCCCTCGCAACTGCGCTTCAAATTGCTCGATCACCGACGCCCACCCCTGGCGACTGGCATGCTGGCGCGCATTGAGTCGCACGCAACGCAAGGTCTCGCGCTCTTCCAGCAGCCAACGGGCGGCATCGCAGAACGCCTCTTCATCGCCTGGCATCGCCAGCACGCCGTTGTAGCCGTGGCGAATATGTTGCGCCGCGGCGGCCTGGTCGTAGGCCACCACCCCCAGCCCGGACGCCAGCGCCTCCAGCACCACATTGCCGAAGGTTTCGGTCAGGCTCGGAAAGACAAACACATCCCCGGACGCATAGTGGCTGGCCAGCGCCTCGCCGCGTTGCGAACCGCAAAAGATCGCCTCGGGCAATGCCTGCTCCAACGCGGACCGCTGCGGGCCGTCGCCGACCACTACCAGTTTCATCCGGCGCCCCGGGAAAGCGCTGCACAGCGTGTCGAAACTGCGCTTGAGCAGCCCGAGGTTTTTCTCCGGTGCCAGGCGTCCGACATGGATCACGGCAATGTCGTCATCGCCCAGGCCCCACGCTTCGCGCAGGCTCGCCGAGCGCTTGGTTGGATGGAACAGTTGGCTGTCCACGCCCCGGGACAACAACGCCACCCGCTCGAAATGACGTCGCTCCAATTCCAGGCGTTGGCTGAGACTGGGCACGAGGGTCAGGCTGGAGCGGTTGTGAAACCAGCGCAGGTAATGGGTGAGCCCGCGACTCAACAGCCCGAGGCCGTACTGTTGGGTGTATTGCTGGAAATTGGTGTGGAAACCACTGACCACCGAGATGCCCAGGCGACGCGCCGCCCGCAGCGCCGACAAACCCAGCGGCCCTTCCGTGGCGATGTACAGCACGTCCGGACGATGGCGTTTCCAGCGCCGGAGCAGTTTATGCATCGACGCCTGGCCCCACTGCAAGCCCGGATAACCCGGCAGCGGCCAGCCCCGGCACAGCAGCAGTTGGTCGTCGTTGGCCTGGCGCGGGTCCTCGGCCTGGCGAGGTCGTATCAGCTCGACCTGATGCCCGCGGGCGCGCAAGCCGTCGTACAGGCGGCCCAAGGTATTGGCCACGCCGTTGATTTCCGGCGGGAAGGTTTCGGTGATCAGGGTAATGTGCAGGGGTGTGGTCATGACCCCAGTGTCGACCGGGGCCATTTCGTCATTGTGACGCCTGGATGATGGATTTGTGACCGGCTCAGCCCTGGCGGGCCAACGCGGTCTCGGCGCCTTGCTCGCGCACCCAGAACAACGTCGCCCCGGCCACCGCCGCCGGCATCATCAGGATGTTCACCACCGGGATCAGCAGCACCAGGTACACGCTGCCGCCAAAGCCCAGGCTCTGCCAGCGTTTTTCCCGCAGCCAGGCGAGCATTTCGTTCCAGCCCAACTTGTGGTTGTCTGCCGGGTAGTCGATGTACTGGATCGCCATCATCCACACGCCGAACAGCAACCACAGCGGCGCCGCCACCAGATTGACCACGGGGATGAACGACAGCACGAACAGCCCCAGGGCGCGGGGCAGGAAATAACCCAGCTTGCGCGCCTCCCGGCTCAGGGTCCGGGGGATCATGGCGATCAACTCGGCCCAGCTGAAGGCCGGGAAATCGTCGGTGCCACGAATGACTACTTCGACTTTTTCCGCGAGAAATCCGTTGAACGGCGCCGCGATGATGTTGGCGAGCATGGTGAAGGTGAAAAATACCATCAACACGACGAGCACCACGAACAGCGGCCAAAGCACATAGCTGAGGAAGCTCAACCATTCCGGCAGCGACGGCATCAGCGTATCGACCCACAGGCTGAACTGATGGCCGGCCAGGTAGATCAATCCGACGAACAGCACCAGGTTGATCGCCAGGGGCAAGAGGACGAACAGGCGCAGGCCCGGGCTCAAGACCAACTTGAGGCCTTCTCGCAGATATTGCGGGCCGGACAGGACGGGGGCGGGCATAGGTGGCTCCGAGCGAAGATGAACGCGCCGACCTTACCGGCTTTGCCCCGCCCGGGAAAGCGGCGACATGGCGTGTAACAACGTTTCTTGAGGCGAAGGCGCCTATTAAAAGGACCGCCGGGGATAGAGCTCACCTATGAGCTGGATTGTTAAACCGTATTTCCTTAATCTTCGCTCCCTCGATACGCTGCACCCATTCTTTTCCAGGACTGTCGAACCCAAGCCTTCCCCAAGTGCGTCAACGGTCCTTTTTTATTTGCGCCGCTCACCCGGCGTTCCGGCCCGCAAGGTCCGGTCAACAGGAGCAGGTCATGTCTGAAGTGCGTCATTCGCGAGTGATTATCCTTGGTTCCGGCCCTGCCGGTTACAGCGCTGCGGTCTATGCGGCCCGTGCCAACCTCAAGCCGCTGCTGATCACCGGCATGCAGGCCGGCGGCCAATTGACCACCACCACCGAAGTCGACAACTGGCCGGGCGACGTCCACGGCTTGACCGGCCCGGCCCTGATGGAGCGCATGAAGGAACACGCCGAGCGCTTCGAGACCGAGATCGTCTTCGATCACATCAATGCCGTGGATTTCGCCGCCAAGCCATACACCCTGACCGGCGACAGCGCGACCTACACGTGTGATGCCCTGATCATCGCCACCGGCGCCAGCGCTCGTTACCTGGGCCTGCCGTCGGAAGAAGCGTTCATGGGCAAAGGTGTTTCGGCCTGCGCCACCTGCGATGGCTTCTTCTACCGCAACAAGCCAGTGGCTGTGGTCGGTGGCGGCAACACCGCCGTCGAGGAAGCCCTGTACCTGGCCAACATCGCCAGCACGGTCACCTTGATCCACCGTCGCGAAACCTTCCGCGCCGAGAAGATCCTGATCGACAAGCTCAACGCCCGCGTCGCCGAAGGCAAGATCATCCTCAAGCTCAACGCGACCCTGGACGAAGTGCTGGGGGACAACATGGGCGTGACCGGTGCCCGCCTGAAGAACAACGACGGCAGCTTTGACGAGATCAAGGTTGACGGCGTCTTCATCGCCATCGGCCATACCCCGAACACCTCGTTGTTCGAAGGCCAACTGGAACTCAAGGACGGCTACCTGGTAGTCAAGGGCGGCCGCGATGGCAACGCCACCGCCACCAGCGTCGAAGGCATCTTCGCGGCCGGCGACGTGGCCGACCACGTCTACCGCCAGGCGATCACCTCGGCCGGTGCCGGTTGCATGGCAGCCCTGGACACCGAGCGTTACCTGGATGGCCTGCAGAACGCTTCGTTCTGATTCATCGGGTACAAAAAAACCGGCTTCGGCCGGTTTTTTCATGCCTGGTATTTAACACAACGCCTGTGGATAACCTTTGTGGGAGCGAGCTTGCTCGCGATAGCGGTGTGTCAGTCAGCCTCGATTTGGCTGAACTGGCGCTATCGCGAGCAAGCTCGCTCCCACAGGGTTTTGTGTGGTCAGAAACAGAGCATTTCAGGCCAGCTTCGCCAGGCACGCCTCCAAAATATCCAACCCCTCTTCCAGCACCGCCGGTTCGGTCGTCAACGGCGCCAGCAGCCGGATGATGTGCCGCGATTTGCCGCTGGGCATCAGCAGCAGGCCCGCTTCCCGTGCCAGGGCCAGCAGTTGCGTCAGTTGTGCCGAGGCCGGAGTGCCATCGGCGTGGCTCAGTTCGATGCCGCGCATCGCGCCGACACCGGTCAGGCGGCCGAGGTAAGGGCTCAGCCCGCGACGGCGCCAGGATTCGTAGCGGCTGACGATCGCCTCTTCCTGTTGTGCACCCCAGGCGGCCAGATTAGCGTCGGTCATTTCGTCCAGGGTCGCCAGTGCGGCGGCGCAGGCGATGGGGTTGCCCGAGTAGGTGCCGCCCAAGCCACCCTTGGGCAGGTTGTCCAGCAGCGCCTTGCGTCCCACCACTGCTCCCAGGGGCACGCCACCGGCAATGCTTTTGCCCAGCAGCACCAGGTCTGGCTCGATGCCCAACCGGGGGAAGGCAAAGCGCTGGCCGGTGCGGCCGAAGCCGGACTGGATCTCATCGACGATCAGCACAATGCCCTTCTCGTCGCAGAACCGCCGCAGGGCCTGAGCGAAGGGCACGTCCATCGCCAGGAAGCCGGCCTCGCCCTGCACCGGCTCGACAATGAAACAGGCCACGTCATTCACGTCGATCTCGACGCTGAACAGCCGCTCCATGGCCTTCAAAGCCTCATCGCAGGTGATGCCGTTGTCCTGGCTGGGGTACGGCAGGTGATACACCGGCCCGGGCAGCACGCCAACTTTCTGTTTGTAGGGCGCGACCTTGCCGTTGAGGTTGAGGGTCGCCAGGGTGCGGCCGTGAAAGGCGCCGTCGAACGCGATCACGGCGGTGCGGCCCGTGGCACCGCGCACGATCTTCAAGGCATTCTCCGCCGCTTCGGCGCCGCTGTTGGTGAGCATGCCGCTGACGGGGTAGCCCAGCGGGATGAACGCCGCCAGACGTTCCATCAACTCGATGTAGGGCGCGTGAGGCGCGGCGTTGAAGGCGTAGTGAGTCAGCCGGGTGGCCTGTTCGCGGATCGCCTCGACGATGCGCGGATGGCAATGGCCCAGGTTCAATACACCGATGCCACCGACGAAATCGATGTAGCGTCTGCCGTCGGTATCCCAGACCTCGGCATTCTTGCCGTGGCTGAGGCTGACGGGATGCACGATAGAGATCGATTGGCTGATGGTTTCGCTGCTCATGGAGGACGGCCCGGACGAAGGAGAAATTTCCGTTATCTAAGCCGCGAGCAGAGGGGCCCGGCAAACGAAATAAAGTTGCCGGGTCAATCTTAAAAGTCGGGATGTGGTGAGGCGCTGCTTACTTGGGATGTGTAGCCCGTGGCGAGGGAGCTTGCTCCCGCTGGGGCGCGAAGCGGCCCCGAAACCTGGCAACTCGGAGTGTCAGGCAAATTGAGTTTGATTGTTTGGGGCTGCTGCGCAGCCCAGCGGGAGCAAGCTCCCTCGCCACAAAAGCGGACCTGGCTACAGAGCGGGGCTCGGGTCAACGCCGTTGCAGCGGCTGCTCCTTAAACGTCACGGCCGCCAGCCCATGGGCCATCAACGCGCGGATATTACCGTGATCGCTACCTTGGGGCGTGGCCAGCACCGAACGGTAATGTTCGCCAAACGCCAGCAGCGCTTCTTCATCGCTCAAGCCTTCGAGCAGCGCCAGGCCCAGGGTCTTGCACGAACCTTCGTTCTGCCCGGCGGCGTTTTGCACGCCGCCGTTGTTGAAAGCCTGGGGCTGGTAGTCGTAGCCGGCGGCGATAAAGGCCAAGGTGTCGGCGAAGGCATGTTCACCGCTCTTGAGGCGGGTGCGCAGGGTGGCAAGATCAAGCATCGGGTTTTCCTTTGGAGAACGCCGCCTGTTGTTCGGCGCTGGCTTCTTTCTGGTAGAGGGCTTTCCACTCGGCGTACGGCATGCCGTAGACCACTTCGCGGGCGTCGTCGAGGCTGACCTCGACCTGGCGTTCATCGGCGGCGGCCTTGTACCACTTGGACAGGCAGTTGCGGCAGAAGCCGGCGAGGTTCATCAGGTCGATGTTCTGCACATCCTTGCGGCTGTCCAGGTGGGCAACCAGCCGACGGAAAGCGGCGGCTTCGAGTTCGAGGCGTTGTTGGTCGTTCATGGGGGTCTCTGCAAGACAGCTTCAAGTGGCAAGCTTCAAGCTGAAAGTGGGTTTGCGGTGTTCAGGCCTGAAGCTTACAGCTTGAAGCTTTTGGCTGCTACGAAGTAGCCCTGCTTGCCGCGAGCGTAATCGATACGGACTCGGCGAAGCGCAAGGCGTGCGGCTTGTCCACTTCGACTTCGGCGTACAGCACCGACTCATTGGCCATGACCAGGTCGAGCAGTTCCTGGGTAAGGCGTTCGAGCAGGGCGAAGCGGTTGCCTTCCACGTGGGCGATGATCGCCTTGGTGATGGTGCGGTAGTTCAGCGCGTGGTCGATGTCGTTGTCGCGCACCGCTTCTTGGGCAGCGTAGAGGATGGTCAGGTTGATCAACACATCCTGCTTGTTGAGGATTTCATCCTCGTTGATGCCGATGAAGGTGCGCAGGCGCAGGTCCTTGACCTTGATACGTGCCATGGCTGGCTGAAGTTGTGGCATTTACTTGCTCCGTCGAATCAATTGCAGGAACTCCTGGCGCGTGGTGCTGGAGTCGCGAAAGGCGCCGAGCATCACCGAGGTGTTCATGGTCGAGTTCTGTTTTTCGACACCGCGCATCATCATGCACATGTGCTGGGCCTCGATCACCACCGCCACGCCGGCGGCCTGGGTGACCTGCTGCACCGCGTCGGCGATTTGCCGGGTCAGGTTCTCCTGGATTTGCAGGCGGCGGGCGAACATGTCCACCAACCGGGCGATCTTCGACAGCCCCAAGACCTTGCCGGTAGGAATATAAGCCACATGGGCCTTGCCGATGAAGGGCAACAGGTGATGTTCGCAGAGTGAATAGAGTTCGATGTCGGCGACGATCACCATTTCATCGCTGTCAGAGGCGAACAGCGCGCCGTTGACGATTTGCTCGACGCTTTGGTCATAGCCATGGCAAAGGTACTGCATGGCCTTGGCGGCACGCACCGGGGTATCGAGCAAACCCTCGCGCTCGGGGTTTTCCCCCAGGCCGATGAGGATCTCGCGGTAGTGCTGGGGCAGGGATAGCGTCATGGTGCATCCTCGAAACAAGGCTATTTGACGTGCCGCCCGCCGTTGACGGTCAGGGTCGTGCCGGTGACATAGGGGTTGTCCAGCAGATAACGCAGGCTCTGGTAGATCACTTCGCTGCCAGGTTCGATACCCAGCGCGGACTTGGCCAGGGCCTTGGCGCGGTAAGCCGCGTCGTCTTCGGGTTTGAACAGTAGCAGGGCCGGGGCGATGCCGTTGACCTTGATCGCGGGGGCGAACTTCGCCGCGAACGACAGGGTCAGGCTTTCCAGGCCGGCCTTGGTGGCGCAATAGGCGATATGCCGGGCGCTGCCCTTGCGAGTCACGTCATCGCTGATGTGCACGATATCCGCGGGCGTTGAACGCCGCAGCAGTTCGGCGCCATGCAGGTTGATCAGGTAAGGCGCGAGCATGTGCACGCTGAACATGGCGCTGAATGCCGTCGCTTCGTTGCCAGGCGCCTCGGTCATCCAGGCCGAGGCGTTGTGCACGATGGCCCGCAGCTGGTCGGCGTGCTGCTTGAGTTGTTCGATAAAGGCCAGGATTCCCGTTTCGCTGGAGAAGTCGGCGAACAGCACCGTCGCCCCCAAGTCGCGCAACGCCTGCACGCCGGGGCGTTCGGTGCGATAGGTCGCGATCACCGGGTGCCCGTCCTCCAGCAAGCGTCGGGCGCAGTGCAGGCCGACGCGCTGGGCTGCACCAGTGATCAGGATAGGAGCGGTGGCGCTGGACATGGGACGGCTCGGTTCACGGCAAGAGCAAAACTATAACAGCGACGGAGGAGGCATCCTACGTACAACGGCTAATCCAGTGGCAACTCAACTGTCCCCTGGGGGAATGAGCTTGCTCGCGATAGCGGTGCGACAGTCAACAACGAGTTTGACGGACAGGCCGCCATCGCGAGCAAGCTCGCTCCCACACGTCCTTTGTTGCCTATGAGTCAGGGTAACTGTTTAGGCGGGTGGCATCACTGATTCTGCGTAGCCGGCAACTCCCGCTGCGGCGGGCCGTTGAGCCAGTTCGCCAGCAAATGGGTCGACATCGGGATAAACAGGTAAACCATCAGCGGTGTCAGGATGAGTGTGCTGATCAGCACGCGGTTCAACAGGCCCAGTTCGCCCAGCAGCGGCCCCAACAGGAAGTTGAACAACAGCGATACGGGAAAGAACGCGAGCCAGATGGCCACGGCCTGTTTCCAGCGGGGCGGACGCTGGCCGACCGCGCCGAACCAGCCATCGATGCCACGCACCCGATGTTCGGAGGGATGGGCAAACAGATCGCTGCCCCGTCCCAGCCAGGCCGTGCGTGAAGCGGAGTGTTCCCAGGCGTGCAGGGTCTGTTCGTCGGCGAACCGGAAGATGATCTGGAATTCATCGTCCTGGGGCGGTGGCGCGAGCACGCCGGAACCCAGGTAGCCGGGAAAATCAGTGGCCAGTTGTTCGCCTTCGCGCAACCAGGCAATCAGATCTTCATAGCGCCCGTTGGCGACGCGGCGGGCCACCATCAGGGTGACGGGTGAGGTAGACATTATGTATCTCCGTAAGACAGGCGCAGTACTCCGGGTAGGAGATTCGCGGGAGACGCCCCGGGATGGTGGGTAGCGTCAGGTCGCCAAAAAACAGGCAAGGATTATTCCCGATTGTGCGAAAAACAACAAAATCGCACCTTTAATACGTTTGTTCTTGTCATGACGTGTGATGGAGGGGTAAAACAAGGATCCAATTTCCCTGCCGGGATTGTCTGCAAAAATGAGCCTAATCACAGAGGAAAGCCTGGTTTTCCAGGCAGCAGGTGCCTTGAAGCGGGAAGAGCTGTTTCCCATTCGCGAAGTTGCGCGCATGACCGGTGTGAATCCCGTGACCCTACGCGCATGGGAGCGGCGCTACGGTTTAATCCAACCCACTCGCACCGAAAGTGGGCATCGCCTGTACTCTTTGAGTGATATCGAAAAGGTGCGCAGCATCCTGGCGTGGATAGACCGCGGGGTAGCCGTAAGCAAAGTGGGAAAGATTTTGGCGAAGACCGAGTCGGTGCAACCGGTCTCCACGCTGATTTCATCGGATCTGGTCAGGGCCGACTACGCCCAGTGGCAGCACCAGGTGGCGGCCGCAGTCGCCAACTTTGACGATGTGGAACTCGATCACGTCTATGGTCAGATCTTTTCCACCTACACCGTGCCGGTCGTGTTCCAGGACATCCTGATGCCGCTTTGGCGACAAATGCTGTATCGCCAGCCAGAGTTCGGGCAAATCAGCGAATGGGTATTTTTCGACGGCTTCCTGCGTTCACGCATCACCCAGCGGCTTTTGCTCAAGCGCGAAGCTCTGGCGTCTCGTATCTTGGTCTGTGCTATTGCTGGCCAATGCCGTGAACTGGAGTTGCTGGTCGCGGCGCTGTTCCTGTCCAAGGCGGACGTGGGCGTCAGGGTGCTGTCAATCGGCCTGCCGTTCGACGAACTGTCCCTGGTGTGCCAGAAGGTCCAGCCGCTGGCCTTGGTGCTCGTTTCCGATCACGCGCCGGTCCCGGATTTGCCCAAGCGCCTGGGCAAGTTGGCGATGACCCTCGATTGTCCGTTGATGCTGGCCGGTGAGGCATCCGACCTCGCGCAGGAAAGCCTGGCGGGCTCGTCAATCGGTTGCCTGGGTAATGACGGAACGGTGATGCGCCAGCGCCTGCGCCAATTTCTGGCAGGCAATCTCGACACCTGACTGACTAGAGATGCATGGTGGGATGGGTCAGGCGATGTTGCTGCAGGATGTACTGGCGCAGGCGCTCGGTCTCGTCCTGGTCATTCTGGTTCAGGTGATAGGCCAACAAACCTCGATCGGTTTCTCGTTCGAAGGATCCACGTAATGAAATCCTCTCGTAGCCTGACGGGCTGAACCACAAGGCAAATTGCTTTGGTGGCTTGGTGCGGCTGCGGTTTTCCAGCAATACGCCTTTGCAGGACACCTCGTGGACCCAGAGCGGTCCCGGCTGGCCCTTGATATTCTCCAGCGCCACCGGCTCGTCGAGCACCAGGCGCCACGGGCGAATCTTCGGTCCGTCCTCGTAGATGCTTGGCACACCCAGGCGCAGGTGCATCGCATGGAATTCGTCTTCCACCAGATGCAGCGGAAAAGTCATTTGCTGGTTTTCGAAATTGGCTTGCAACGTGACCTGCTCATTCGCTGCCAGGCGCGTCAGCAAGTCACGGATCTGCGACCCACCGTTGACCAGCAAGCTCGACGTGACATCCCGCTCGTTCAACTGCGGGTTGTGCTGCATGGTCCGGATGAAATCCAGTTCATCCTGCGTCAGGAGGGCATCGCGCTGCATGGTCGGCTCGAAATGATGATTTACATATTCACTGGTGATTGTAGTGACTGACCATTAATTCGGGGTTTTGTTTTCACCGTTCGTCGCTTCGAGCCGTGCAATCGTTTCCCGGGCTTCGGCCAGCTCCTTTTCCAGCTGAATGACGCGTTGTTGAGCCTTGACTTGAGTCGTGACGTTTTTTTGCACACCGATGAAATAGGTGTGCCCGTCAGCCGAATTTTTCACCGTGGACAGTGACAATTCATTCCAGAACGGAGTGCCGTCCTTGCGGTAGTTGCGCAACACCTCGCGACAGGTACCTCCCTCTCTCAAGGCCTTGCGAATGGGCTCCAGGGAAGGTTGGTCCCGATCACCCGACTGCAGGAAGCGGCAATCCTGATAGAGGATTTCGTCGCGGTGATAGCCGGTCAATCGTTCGAAGGCTGGGTTCACGTAGATCAGGATGTTGTCTTCGCCTTCTTTTTCAGCGATGACAATCCCGTCGTTCGAAGCATCGATGACCAGTTGCATCAGTTGAGCGTTGATCATTGGAAAGCGCCCTTTGAACATTCTTTGATGCAACATCTTAAAAGAAATCGACAGGCTGTCCACTGGCCATCACTGCCGTTGAGAGCCATTCGCAGCCCGGCAGGTGCAGCTGTTACTATCCCGGCTCTCTTTTCAGGTTCAGGATCAGATCGATGAAAGTCGCCATTCTTTCCGGCTCAGTGTATGGCACCGCCGAAGAAGTCGCCCGGCACGCCGCCAAACTGCTTTGCGCTGAGGGCTTCGACGCCCGGCACGACCCTCGCGCGACGTTGGCGGATGTGCAGGCGTTCGCGCCAGAGGCCTTGCTGGCGGTGACGTCCACGACCGGCATGGGCGAGTTGCCAGACAATTTGATGCCATTGTATTCGATCATCCGCGACCAATTGCCAGGGTTCTTTCGCGGCTTGCCTGGCGCGGTGATCGGCCTGGGTGACGCCAGCTATGGGGATACCTTCTGCGCCGGCGGCGAGCAGATGTGCGAGTTGTTCGCCGAACTGGGCGTGCGCGAGGTGCTGCCGATGCTGCGCCTGGACGCCAGCGAAAGCGTCACCCCGGAAACCGATGCCGAGCCGTGGCTTGCCGAATTGATCGAAAAGTTGCGCCCCTGAAGCGAATCCGGTGACTCGTTTGGCCAGTAAGCTGGCTGCCAATGCAACTACCGCCTCTGAAAGACCTGACTAGACTGATTTTCTTGCGTAAGACGTTTTGATGACGAGACTCCTATAACTAGAAACCAGAGGTCAGAGCCGTGAGCGTAGCGCCCGTCCAAACGACACTTAGTATCAAGGAACAGGTCAGTGCGGCCGAATGGCAAACCCGGGTGGACCTGGCCGCCTGTTATCGGCTTGTCGCGCTGCATGGCTGGGATGACCTGATCTTCACCCATATCTCCGCGAAGGTCCCCGGCACCGAGGATTTCCTGATCAACCCCTTCGGGTTGATGTTCCATGAAGTCACCGCTTCGAGCCTGGTCAAGGTCGACCAGGCTGGCAACAAGTTGATGGACAGCCCCTACGACATCAACCCGGCCGGCTACACCATCCACAGCGCGGTGCATGAGGTGCGCCATGATGTCGCCTGTGTGTTGCACACCCACACCGCCGCCGGCGTTGCGGTATCGGCACAGAAGCAAGGAGTGTTGCCGATCAGCCAGCAAGCGCTGTTCGTGCTGTCGAGCCTGGCCTATCACGCCTACGAAGGGGTGGCCTTGAATCACGAAGAAAAGGCGCGCCTGCAGGCCGACCTGGGCGAAAGCAATTTCCTGATGCTGCACAACCATGGCTTGCTGACATGCGGCGGCACCATCGCCGATACCTTCCTGATGATGTTTACCTTTCAACGGGCCTGTGACATCCAGGTCCTGGCCCAGAACGGCGGGGCCGAATTGATCGCCATCGAGCCGCAGATTCTGGCCGGCGCCCGAGCGATGATCGCCGGCGTGACCAAAAGCGCCCAGGGCATGGGCGGTGCGTTGGCTTGGCCGGCGTTGCTGCGCAAGCTCGATCAACACGATAGCGGGTATAGAAGCTGATGCCCCTGGCCCAGATCCCCCTGCGTATCTGGCGCCAGCGCAGCCAGATCTTCATGTTCCGTGGCCATGCCATCCGTTATTGGGTGGCGGGGCAGGGCGAGCCGCTGCTGTTGATCCACGGTTTCCCCACCGCCAGTTGGGATTGGCATTACCTGTGGCAACCCTTGGCGCAACGCTACCGGGTGATCGCATGTGACATGCTCGGTTTCGGCGACTCGGCCAAGCCGACGGATCACGTCTATAGCCTGCTGGAGCAGGCCGATCTGCAACAGGCCCTGCTGGCGCACCTGAGTGTGAAGGGCGCCGTGCATCTGCTGGCCCACGATTACGGCGACAGCGTGGCCCAGGAGCTGCTCGCGCGGCACTACGACGCGCGCATCCACCTCGCCAGTTGTGTCTTTCTCAATGGCGGTCTGTTCCCTGAAACCCACCGTCCGGTATGGGCCCAGAAAGTTCTGCTAAGTCCCCTGGGCTGGCTCTTGGGGCGAATGTTCTGCCGGGAAAGCCTGGCCAGCAGCTTTCGGCAGATTTTCGGGCCCTCGACCGGCCCTACCGAAAGCGAACTGGATGACTTCTGGAGCCTGGTGCAGGCCCATCGCGGTCCGCGGATCATGCACAAACTCATCGCCTATATTCCCGAGCGCCGTGTGCAGCGGGATCGCTGGGTGCAGGCGATGCAACGCGGCGAAGTGCCGTTGCGGGTGATCGATGGCGCGGTCAATCCGATTTCCGGTGAGCACATGGTGGCGCGCTACGAGGCCCTGATCCCCAACCCGGACACGGTGTTGCTGCCCGACATCGGCCACTATCCGCACACCGAGGCCCCGGTGCAGGTGCTCAAGCATTACCTGGCGTTTCGCGAAGCCATCGCCGTGCCGCACAGGCAAATGGCCTGTTCCTGAGGGCGCGGGAGGGAGCGAGCTTGTGTGGGAGCGAGCCTGCTCGCGAAGGCGCCAGCACATCCAACCCCCATTCTGACTGGAAGACCGCTATCGCGAGCAAGCTCGCTCCCACAATAAATCGATTGTGAATACAGAATTTGTGAGCACCAAAATCCCCTGTGGGAGCGAGCTTGCTCGCGATAGCGGTACATCTGCCAGCCAGGAAAATCAAAGGCGCCGCCGTGGCTTGGGCCCGCATCATCCCCTCGCCTTATCGGCCACCATTCACTGGCAACCGTCTTGATTGTGACCGGCCGACAGGTGCCCGACACTCGTGCCCATTGTCCTATTCGCCTGCTGGAGTTCTGCCATGAGTGAGTCTGTGCGCTTCGAAGATAAAGTCGTGATCGTCACGGGAGCCGGCGGTGGCCTGGGACGCGCCCACGCGCTGCTATTCGCCAGGCAAGGCGCGAAAGTGCTGGTTAACGACCTGGGCGGCTCGGCTCAAGGGGAAGGGGCCAATGCCTCGGCAGCGGACCGGGTGGTCGCCGAAATCCGCGAAGCGGGCGGCATCGCCGAGGCCAACCATGACTCGGTGACCGACGGCGACAAGCTGGTCCAAAATGCGCTCGACGCGTTCGGTCGTGTCGATGTGGTGGTCAACAATGCCGGGATCCTGCGGGACAAGACGTTTCACAAAATGGACGACGCCGATTGGGACCTGGTCTACCGCGTCCACGTCGAGGGCGCCTACAAGGTGACCCGGGCCGCTTGGCCGCACCTGCGTGAGCAAAACTACGGGCGGGTGATCTTCACCGCATCCACCTCTGGCATCTACGGCAACTTCGGCCAATCCAACTACGGCATGGCCAAGCTTGGTCTCTATGGCCTGACCCGAACCCTGGCCATCGAAGGCCGCAAGAACAACATCTTGGTCAATGCCATCGCCCCCACCGGCGGCACCCGCATGACCGAAGGCCTGATCCCGCCGCAGGTGTTCGAGCAACTCAAGCCCGAACTCGTCAGCCCGCTGGTGGTTTACCTGGCCAGCGAGACTTGCCAGGAAACCTCCGGCCTGTTCGAAGTGGGCGGCGGCTGGATGGGCAAGGTGCGCTGGGAGCGCAGCCTGGGCGCTGGCTTCGATCCACGCAAAGGCTTTTCCCCTGAAGACGTCGCCGCCCATTGGCAGCAGATCTGCGATTTCCAGGATGCTGTACACCCGAATGACAACCTGGAAGCCTTGAAGGAAATGATGGCGAATCTGCAACGGCACGCCATTTAACAGTTATAGCCCGCGCCGGTTGCTGTCAGCACAGTAACCGGTTCAGGGAAAATACTTCTTCACCAGGGCCGCCAGGTTCGCGGCGGTCTCGGCGTCCATCACACCGTCATACTTGGCCGGGCGAAAGTGCAACTGAAATGCTCTTACCAGGCGCTGGAAACCTGCACCCGTCGTGGCCGCCGAAGTGTCATAGCCGTATCGTTTGAATAGCCCGACCAATTGTTCGCGAAGAGGAATTCCACAGGCTCGATACACCTGCATGAATTCTTCTTGAGTGGTGTCATCGAACCATGCACCAATGCCCTTGAGATACAACGCGTGCCAGGGGAACATCGGCCCCGGATCGCTCTTGCGCCCGGCGGCGATATCCGAATGCGCCACCACGTTGACCGGGCTGATGTCCGGGTAGCGCTTGAGAATGTCCAGCGCCAGGTATTCGATGGCCTCGATCTGCTGGGCCTTGTAGGGCGGAAAAGTAAATTGCCCTTGGTTATCGGTGGCCAGGTTGACAATTTCCACGCCGATCGAGCTGTCGTTCAGGTTGCTGCGATTACCCCAACTGCTTACACCTGCATGCCAGGCCCGCTGGTTTTCGTCCACCAGGTTGAAAATCTGCGGTTCCTTGAAACCTGCTTTCAAGTAGGTGGGGTCGGTGAAGTCGGGAATCAGGTAATGGGCGCTGACGGAAGGGCCGGTCAATGCATTGACGGACGATGCGAAGTTGCCGGCGGTGTAATGGAAAACTAAAAAACGAACGCGGCTGTTATAGCCTTTTGTTGAACGATAGCTGGTGTTGTTTATTTGCATTGTCGATAACTCACTGGGAAATAAATCGGAGCGAAATGCTGCGATTGCTTTCAGCGTAACAGTGAGTGTTTTGTGTGCGCGTAGTTGGATTCTGGCTTTGTTGTAGGACCGGGCGCTTAGAGGCTAAGGATTTTTTAATAATGGCGACAAAAAGCCCTTTTGCTGCGGGCTATCAGCAGCAAAAGGGCGTTGATTATTTTTCCATTGGATCAGGGTTGCTTGAACCCGGTTTTCCGTTGGCGGCGCGCCATTCCTTTACTTCTTTCACCACAGCCTCAGGTCCGCTCTTTCCTGCTTCTGGGTAATACAATAAATCTGATCCAGAGGGATGCTCTGAGATGTATCGCGGGTGATGCAGTTTCACTACCCGGGCCGGTTGCCGGCAGCCGCGGCAACCGTGCTCATGGACAATACTTTCGCCAGGCCGCCAGGTTCGCGGCGGCCTCGATAGGGCGCAGACCTATCCTGCACGGCTCAACATCCAGGCAAAGCGCTCGGCGGGCCATTCCTTGCGGTCTGATACCTGCCCGTCGCCGAGCTCGACGACCCGCAATACACCGTCTGATCTGAGGATTACGTCGATCGAGAAAAAAGGGCTTTCGATCAGCCGTGCACACTCGGTCACCAACTCAGGTACTTCACCGGTGGCGCCATAGGCCTGCCCGTGGAGTACAAAGTAGCGACGTTCAGTTTCTTCGAGGTATTCCTCTCGTCGCCTGACACATATACCGCCTTCGATCTGGCCCCGATAACGGCGCATCTTTTCAACAAGCGGCGCGATGCCTTGGCGAGTATCAACCAAGCTGCCACTACCTGTGTTAAGTGACTTTACGTAGTCCTTGATGAAGTAGCCGGGCCATTGCCGGCCTTCGAGTGCCTGAGTGAAGTTTGCATCGCTGTCCAGCACTACCGTTTCGCTAGTGTAAGCAACCAACAACGGATACCACTGCGGCAAGTGATGACAGTGCCGATATTGTGTGGCGTTGGTCACTTCAATGGCGCCCTTGTGGCGCAGCTGGTTAACCAAGGCGGTGTACGCATCGGGCGTCAGCATCCACCCGCGATACAAAACCGAGTCTCCGGGCGTGAGGGGTGCAGAAGTCTTGAAAAGGCCAGCTTCGAAATCTTCAAAAGAGAACAGCACGGTCCTCAGTCCCGCAGTCGTTACCGCTTCGTACTCTTCAGCGTACTGCTCATCAGGACGTTTTTTATCAAATGGGTCGCTAGGATAGAGTAGGTGCATTGCTTCTTACCGATGAAAAGTGAAGGGTCAAAATCCTGCTGGGTTCGGTACATCATGACGCCGGAATCGAGAGACCCCTGCTGCCGGTTATTCAGCGGCAAGGGGCGTTCAACTATCTGGAGCGTCAGGGGTGCTTGAAGCCTGGTTTACCGTTGGCTGCACGCCAGCTTTTTATCTCGTCGACTATCGCCTCAGAGCTTTCCTTGCCAGGCTCTGGATAGAATAGTAAATCTGATCCTGCGGGGTGCTCTGAGATACGCTTGAAATCTAGGACGGCGTTGTTATGTGCTTTTTCAGAAGGAAAAGCTCCTTCTGAAATTTTTATTACGAAGGCGAGAAATTCTTTTTCAGTTATTTCGGTTATCGATTTCTTCATTGCTTGTGCTCTCTATGAATTTCAATATGTCTTTTAGGGGTGGCGAGAGTGATATTGTCAATGTCGTAAACTCCACCATTTAAAGAGATGTATTTTTTGTGGTGAAGCTCATATTTGGTTCGTGCGCCAATCTGTTCAGTCTCCTTGGTATAGGCAGAACGACCTTTTTTCATTTCTACTAAATTACGTGAATTAAATTCTTGCGAGAGTATAGGATCGCCAGCGACGGCTTTCCAAAAAGCTTCCCGAAACTTCCTGAAATTCCTAAATTCCTTCCCCCTCAACTGATCCGCAATCTGCGACGGAATGGGTGATCCTTCACCTTGCGATGCTGCGTCCATCCACCCACCTGAAACCGGAGCTCCCGTCCCCAGCGCAACCCCAGGGTCTTCCCGTCGATCCCTGAACATGACGTACAGAGGCGGCAGGCCTGAGTCGATTGGGAAAACGAAAACATAATCATCGAAGCTGTCTGCGGTTATTTCGGGGAACGGATCGATCCTTCCCTCTATGGGCGTTACCGATGCGCCTGTATAAACAGGCGGGGCGGGTGGTTCGGCGGGAAGGTCCGTGGAACTGTTGGCGGGTTGAACGACCGGCGTCCACGTCAAGGTTCTGGGTGGGGTTTCTTCAGTTGTAGCGGTGTAGAGATTTTGTTGAGCGTTATAGGTAACCGGAACCACTTTGACTTTCGACGGATGGGTTATGCCGTCGGTGTTGATCACGAGGATTTCGGATTGACCATCCACGGTCGCTTGAGAAGTGAGGCGTACCGGCAAGTCAACGAATCTGTCGGCCGCCGCGATTGTATGCAAATCGTAGTGATGTATCGGTGCGAGCTCCGAGAGTGGTGTGCTGAACGCATATCGCTCGGGTAATTCACCGTTCGCCAGCTTGGGTGAATAGAGCAGCGCCGCAAAACCCGCCAAGGTCGGCACAGCCACTGCGGTGAGCGACTCGATAGCCATGGCGACTGCGGCTCGTAGCGCGGCCTGGATTGCCAAGGTCGCTTCCGAACTTATGGCCAGGCTACTGCCGACAAGCGTGAACACCGGACCGGCTGCGGCTGCCGCGCCAAGTATCGGATAGGCGCGCCCCGCCAGGACTTGTTCCAGTGCTTGTGCCTGGGCTACGCGTAGGATCTCGGCTTCGGCCGCCTTGCGTGCCTCTTCCGTGGAAGCCCATTCAGAAGAATTGTTAAAGACGGTATAGATAGGCGGAATACCCGACTCGACCGGGAACACCGTGACGAACCCACTACCAAAATCGTAATCCTCCAGCTCCGGATCCTTATCGACCCCTCTGGTTATGGCCCAGGGGGTTCCGCCCTCATAGAGGTCGATCTTCGGCACGATCGATGGCAGTGTCGTGGATGCATCCGTCTCTTTTACGATAGGCGTCCAGGTCATCAAGGTGGATGAGCCATCTGGACTGTAGGATTTGTAGACGTTGCTGTGAGGGTCGAGTGTTGCAAGCCTTACCGGCACGCTGGAGGGCACCGATGTTCCGTCGGCATTCGCGACGACGAACATCATCTCGTCGTCGGTGGTCATGGAACCCAGCACAACCGGGAGATTGACCGCTCCTTTCGATGCTGCGATTGCCAGCAAATCATCGGTGTTGGCTGGAGCTAGTTCTGACAGCGGAACACTCAGGGCGTAGCGTTCTTCGTTGCCCAGCTCCGACGGGTCAATCAGTGACGCGAACCATGCAACAGTGGGTGATGCCATTGCGGTAACTGTTTTTAGGGTCGCCGAAACCGCGGTGCGCAACTCATCCGTGATGCCCGAGGCGGTCACCCGGTTGGGAGCGAAGGTCCCACCTGCGATTGTAAATACTGGGCCGGCGGCTGCCGCGGCGCCCGATACAGGAAATGTACGGGTAGCCCGGGCTGGTTGACGTGCCTTTTGAACTTCTGCCTGACGCCTCGCTTCCTCCGCCTCAAGTTCCTCAGCAGCGGCCCACCTTTCGGCCTCCCATAAGGCCATGGCGGCATCGTGGGCTTGTTTAGCAGCTACTGTTGCGGCAATCCGCGCAATCCGTGCTCGTTCTTCAGCAGCGCGTTTAGCCTCGGCTTCGGCGGCCTTGCGCGCCTGTTCCTGAGCCACGCGTTTGGCTTCAACTTGAGCCTTTGCCCGAGCCTCAGCGACTTTTTTTGCGTTTGCCTGGGCAATGGCTTTGTTGTGTGCGGTTAAGCGAGCATCCAATAGCTTGATCTGCTCAGCCAGGAATTTTGCCTCGTACGCCGCAGCATAAGAGACATTCCACTTGGAAATTGCTTTGTAGTAAGCCCTTTGTCCTCCGCGACGGCCAACGAGCTCGAACCCCTTACGACGAGCGTCTTGAAACTTGTGAGTCAGTGGATCATGACCATAATAAAGATTGGCTATCGCTATATGTTCTTGATGATCTTTTCTCGCTTTGAACAGTTGTAGCTTGAGTGTTCGTAATTCAATTTCGGCCGCATCGGTTCCACGCGGGACCACCGCAGCAACGGCTGCTCTTGTTTTTGCGAGTTCGGCGTTGGTTATATGGGTGATATTTTTGATATTTTCTTTGAAGAGCTCTTCGGTGGATGTGTTACTTTCATCCAGCCAATCAATGGCATAATCAACGGCATCGTATGCACGATCGGAGTGGTCTGGGCCTGATACGCCTCTTGCGCTAAATCCATAACCATTAGATGACGAAGGCGTGCGGGGTATGCCTCTATTCACAAGGAGATTTTTTTCTTGCTGCATATCGAGTTCCTTTCGAATCGAATCTGAATAGCCACACCGTCATTCAACATGTGCAGTCGTTCATGGCTATTTGCGTAGTCACCGATCCTGGGCGACCAAGGAAACTATAAGTTCGAACTCCACATGCAGGCAGGTGAGCCTTTCCGACAACACTGTAGGAAACAAGAAGTTTTAACTCGGAAACAGCCGCACATAAAAAAGGCCGCTGCAAAAAGCAGCGGCCTAAGCGTGACGTTGCAAAGGAGCTACAAACCAACGTCGATAAGCACGGGATGATGGACCGATGCGCCAATCCATCCGAATGACGGTGCGCCAGGCGTGAGGGATGCCGTGGCGACTTGCGTTTGCAGGCCCGTTGCCCTGCAAGCCCGGCCAGCATAGGGACCGAGCCCGGAGGGAAACAGCCCGAATCCGGACATGCACCGTTGCAGGGCGCGTAACAGTGTTCGGCGAGGCAGGGGTATGCGCGGCGCTGATAACCCATCATCCAATCCATCCATGCACACCCCAAAGGTCCGCTGGGCAGGGGCTGTCATCCTTTTGAGGTACAGCGTGAATACCTCCTTGGTGCGCTTATCGCCCATGGCATCCGGCAGTAGGGTGAAGGCTCTGTCACTCACCGGGGAAGACGCATGACAACAATAACAATGCGCGCCATCTTCAAGCCGCAGGCGCTGGCCGTCGCGGTGGCCTTGGGTTGCTGTGCCCAGGCGCAGGCCGTTTCATTCAATATTGGCGAGATCGAGGGTCAGTTCGATTCGTCGCTGTCCGTGGGCGCGAGCTGGGGCATGCGCGATGCCGACAAGGACCTGGTCGGTACGGTCAATGGTGGTACGGGCCAATCCTCCACCGGTGATGATGGACGGCTGAATTTCAAGAAGGGCGAGACCTTTTCCAAAATCTTCAAGGGCCTGCACGACCTCGAGCTCAAGTACGGCGATACCGGTGTGTTCGTGCGCGGCAAGTACTGGTACGACTTCGAGCTCAAGGATGAAGGCCGCGAGTTCAAGGACATCAGCGACAGCAATCGCAAGGAGGGCGCCAAGTCATCGGGGGCGCAGATTCTTGATGCCTTCGTCTACCACAACTATTCCATCGCCGATTTGCCAGGCACCGTTCGCGCCGGCAAGCAGGTGGTCAGTTGGGGGGAAAGTACTTTCATCGGCAACTCCATCAACAGCATCAACCCGGTGGACGTGTCCGCGTTCCGTCGCCCCGGTGCGGAGATCAAGGAAGGCCTGATTCCGGTGAACATGCTGTTCGCCTCCCAAGGTCTGACCGACAAGCTCACCATCGAAGGGTTCTACCAGTTGGAGTGGGACCAGACCGTGGTGGATAACTGCGGTACGTTCTTCGGCAACGACGTGGTGGCTGACGGTTGCACCAGTGGCTACACCGTGGGCAGCCCGGCGATTGCGCCGTTCGTGCCCTTGACCCAGGCATTCGGCGAGGAGATCCAGGTGTCCAGCGAAGGGGTGATCATTCCCCGTGGCGGCGATCGTGACGCCCGCGACTCCGGCCAGTGGGGCACGGCGTTGCGCTGGCTTGGCGATGACACCGAGTACGGCCTGTACTTCATGAATTACCATAGCCGTACGCCTACTGTCGGCACTACCACGGCGGGGCTCTCGACGCTGGCGGCGTTGCCGGGCATGGTCGCGATTGCCAACGGGCTGGCCCCCGGCAGCGGCGCGGGCCTGGCGCAGAGCGTAATGCTGGGGCGCGGTGGGTACTACCTTGAATACCCGGAAGACATCCGTCTCTACGGCGCCAGTTTCTCCACGACGCTGCCCACCGGCACCGCCTGGACCGGGGAAGTCAGCTACCGTCCCAACGCGCCGGTGCAGGTCAATACCAACGACCTGACCCTGGCCCTGGTCAACCCGATTGCCGGTGGCGCCGCATCGCCCATCGCCACCTCGCCTGGCGCCGACAACACCGGTTACCGCCGCAAGGAAATTACCCAGGTCCAGAGCACCCTGACGCATTTCTTCGATCAGGTATTGGGCGCTGATCGCCTGACCCTGGTCGGCGAAGCGGCGGTGGTGCATGTCGGTGGCCTGGAGTCCAAGGACACGCTGCGTTATGGCCGGGATTCGGTCTATGGCCAATACGGCTTCCAGGGCGACACCGACGGTTTCGTCACTTCGACGTCCTGGGGTTATCGCGCCCGGGCGATTCTCGATTACTCCAACGTGATCGGCGGGGTGAACTTCAAACCCAACCTGTCCTGGTCCCACGACGTGGCGGGCTATGGCCCCAATGGTTTGTTCAACGAAGGCGCCAAGGCCGTCAGTGTTGGTGTCGATGCCGATTACCGCAACACCTACACCGCCAGCTTGAGCTACACCGACTTTTTTGGCGGCGATTACAACGTTCTCGAAGACCGCGATTTCCTCGCGCTGAGCTTCGGCGTGAACTTCTGATTTGGCTGACAAGGAAAACCCAATGCGCAAGATGATCCTGCAATGCGGTGCCCTGGCCTTGAGCCTGCTGGCCGTGAACGTGATGGCGGCGGTGTCGCCGGAGGAAGCGAACAAACTGGGCACCAGCCTTACGCCGTTGGGCGCGGAAAAAGCCGGCAATGCCGATGGCTCGATCCCGGCCTGGACTGGCGGCATCCCGAAAAACGCCGGGGCGGTGGACAACAAGGGCTTTCTGGCCGACCCGTTCGCCAATGAAAAACCACTGTTCATCATCACCGCCGCGACCGTGGACAAGTACAAGGACAAACTCTCCGAAGGGCAGGTCGCGATGTTCAAGCGCTACCCGGAGACCTACAAGATCCCGGTCTACCCGACCCATCGCAGCGTCGGCCTGCCGCCGGAAATCTACGAGTCAGCCAAGCGCAGCGCCCTCAACGTAACGTCCATCAACGACGGTAACGGCCTGTCGAATTTTACCGGCAACCGCTACTACGCCTTCCCGATTCCCAAGAACGGCGTGGAAGTGCTGTGGAACCACGTTACCCGTTATCACGGTGGCAACCTGCGCCGGGTCATCACCCAGGTCACGCCGCAGACCAATGGCAGCTTCACGCCGATCCGCTTCGAAGAAGAAATCGCCGTGCCGTTCCTGATCAAGGACGCCGACCCGGAAAAGGCCAGCAACGTGCTGACCTATTTCAAGCAATCGGTCACCGCTCCGGCGCGCCTGGCCGGTAATGTGTTGCTGGTGCATGAGACCCTCGACCAAGTGAAGGAGCCGCGCCTGGCGTGGATCTACAACGCCGGCCAGCGCCGCGTGCGTCGCGCCCCGCAAGTGGCCTACGACGGCCCGGGCACCGCCGCCGACGGGTTGCGTACCTCCGACAACTTCGATCTGTTTTCCGGGGCGCCGGACCGCTACGACTGGAAGCTGATCGGCAAGAAGGAAATGTACATTCCATACAACAGCTACAAGCTCGATTCGCCGAGCCTCAAGTACGACGATGTGGTCAAGGCCGGCCACATCAACCAGGACCTGACCCGCTACGAACTGCACCGGGTCTGGGAAGTGGTGGGGACGGTCAAGCCCAGCGAGCGGCACATTTATGCCAAGCGCCACATGTACATCGACGAGGACAGCTGGCAGGCGGCGCTGGTGGATCACTATGACGGTCGCGGACAACTGTGGCGGGTGGCCGAAGGTCATGCCCAGTTCTATTACGACCATCAGAACCCGGGCTACACCCTTGAAGCGCTCTACGACATCATCGCCGGCCGCTACATCGCGCTGGGGATGAAGAACGAAGAGAAGCACAGTTACGAGTACGGCTTCGAAGCCAGGGCGGCCGACTACACGCCGGCGGCGTTGCGTTCGACCGGGGTTCGGTAAGTCTTTTCCTGAGTGATGAGGGCTCGTGGCGAGGGAGCTTGCTCCCGCTGGGCCGGGCTGGCGCTCCAGCGCGCAGCGGCCCTGAAACCAGGCGGCTCGATGTATCAGGTGCATCGAGTGGTCCTTTTCGGGGCTGCTGCGCAGCCCAGCGGGAGCAAGCTCCCTCGCCACGGGACCGAGTCTGATTTGAACCAGAGATGACGACCGGCAGCGCCCCTGCCGGTCGTTTTTTTATGGGCACCAATCAGCGCGCTGAATACTTCTCCAAAGGTCGGCGACACAGGTCTAGGGTGGTGAGATAACAATAAACAGGATCGCCTCACATGACCGCCATGACCCCGTGTCCGGACCGTCCAGGATTGCTGCCTCGCCTGTCCTCGACGCATGTGCCGCGGCGGTCCCTGAGCGAGCCGCTGCTGACTTCCGAAGCACGGGTAAAACTGCTCTGCGCGCCGGCGGGCAGTGGCAAGAGTGCGTTGTTCGCCGAGTGCTTTTTACAGGCCCCCAGTGACTTCCGGCTGCATTGGCTGCCTCTGGGGGGCGCGGCGTTGAGCGCGGTACAAATGTGCGAGTGCCTGGCACAGACCCTCGGGTTGCCGATGCTGGACGAAGCGGGGCTGTTGGCTCATCTGGCCCGTTTGCAAACGCCCACCTGGTTGTTTCTGGACGACTATTGCCGGGTACCGAATCCCGAACTGGACCAGTTGCTCGACCGTCTGTTGAATACCAGCAGTCCGGCGTTGCACCTTTGGCTCAACGGTCGCCGTCGTCCCCATTGCAACTGGCCACGGCTGTTGCTCGACGACGAGCTGCATGAGCTTGACCCGCAGGCGCTGTTCTTCACCCCTGACGATGTCGAGCCCCTGCTTCGTCATCTGCCCGGTCCCCAGGCTGCCCGCACGGCCCGCGAGGTGATCCAGCGCAGTGGCGGCTGGTGTGCCGGGGTGCGCATCAGCTTGCTTGAGCGCTGCGAATGGGCACGCAGTCATGTGGCGCCGGGACGGCCGCGAACCTTGGTCGACTACTTGGAGTACGAGCTGTTCAGCACGCTGACCCCGGAACTGGCAGAGGCCTGGCGGGTGCTGGCGCATCTGCCGCGCTTCAATGCCCGGCTGTGCGAGCACCTGTTCGGCGACACGGTGGGCGCGCAATGCCTGCCGTTGTTGCTGGAGCTGGGTTGTTTCATCGAACCGTGGGAGCAGACCTCGGATTGGTTGCAGATCTTCCCGGCCCTGGCCCGGTTGGTGCGTGAAGAGCCCTGGTCCCAGGGCCGCTCCTGGCATCGACGGGCCTGCCAATGGTTTGCGGCCGAGCAGGACTGGCAAATGGCGTTCGAGCAAGCCATGTTGGCCCAGGAGTTCGAGACCGCCGTCAGTTTCTTGCAGCATTTGAGCTTCGAGCACGTCTTGCAGCGCCGCAACGCGGTGCTGTTGCTGAGCTTGCACGATCAACAAGGCGACGCGCTGACCCTCGGTACGCCGCAGTCGGTGGGGCTGGTCACCGCTGCGCTGTTGTTCGCCGGGCGCTTCGACCAGGCGTCGACCTGCATCGAGCAATTGGCCAGGTTCCTGCCGCAGCCTTGGGCCTGTCGACAGCGACAGGTGCTGGCCAGGTGGCAGGTCTTGCAGGGCTGGTTGCTGCACCTTTCCGGTGATGGCGAACCGGCACGCGAGCATTTTCTCCAGGCCCAGGCCAGCCTGGACACGGAGGCCTGGTCCCAACGGGTGCTGTGCCTGGGCGGGTTGACGCAGCAGGCGCTGCTGGCTGGCGATCTGGCCTCGGCGCAATGGATCAACCGCCAGGCGTTGTGCCTGGCGCGTGCACAGGGTTCGCTGGTCTTCGAGGGCTTGCTGGAGTTGGATCACGCCCAGGTTCTGGAGCAGCGCGGCGCACCGCATCGGGCCGATCATTTGCTGGCCGCCGTCCAGGCGCTGCTGGATAAACCGGGCCAGGATTTTTCTCCGTTGTTGGGGCGTATCGCCTTGCGGCGCGGGCGTCTGGCGCTGCGCATGGGCTTTGAGGAACAGGCCGCCGAGCACTTTCAAACCGGCTTGGAAACGGGCCTGGTCAGTCAGGACAAACAGGTGCTTTATGGCTTTCTTGGCAAGGCCTGCCTGGCGGCCAACCAAGGCGACTATGGCGAGGCCTTCATGCATTTGCGTGATGCCGAGCGGACCATGCAGCAGCGGCACATCCCCGACACCGTTTACCGCGGCGTGTTGTTACAAACCAGCTGCCAGTTCTGGTTGCAGCAGGGACGGGCGGAACTGGCCCATGAAGCCTTGACCCGTGTCTTGCGGCACTTTCGCGGACCCCAGGCCAAGCACGCGCCTCCCGCGACCCTGGAGTTGATTGCGCGACTTGAATACCTGCTGGTGCTGGCCGAGGTCTACTTGCAGCGGGCGCAGGAACCACAGGCGCGCTTGCAGGCCATGATCGCCCAGGCACAGCGTGGTGAAATGCACAGCCTGGAAACCGAACTGCACCTGGTGTTGACGGAAATCGTCTGGTTGTCCGGCGATCGCGCCCAGGCCCGGGAGCGCCTGCAAGAGGGGCTCAAGCGCGTCACATGCTGGCGGGCCCAGCAAGCGTTGTGCGAGCTGCGCTTGCGCCAGCCCGAGCTGTTGCGTTGGGGCCAATCGGCAGAACAGGTCGAGCCGCCTGCCACCGTCGAGGACACCTTGCTCAGTCATCGCGAACTGGAAGTCCTGGAGCTGATTGCCCAAGGTCATTCAAACCAACAGATTGCCGAACAGTTGTTCATCTCGCTGCATACGGTGAAGACCCATGCGCGGCGAATCCACAGCAAGTTGGGCGTGCAGCGGCGTACGCAAGCGGTGGCGAAAGCCAAGGTCATGGGGGTGATGGGTTAGGGCACGAATGATGAAACTTCACGCACGCTTACACTTACTTTTTTTACAGTCGACGATTGGCCTGTGTATAACGGCGTGACTGAAGTTCAGCGATAAGTTGCGACTTCAGTTGAACCGAGAGGCCGTGCTGTTGCATTCAGCCGCACAATCAATAACGCCTCGAACAGGAAGTTCGAGGCCATGACATGACAAGGATGTCTGATATGAATACCCCGTTGTTCTATTCCCACGCCGAAAGACTGATCGCGCTGAAGAACACCCGCGTGGATTTTGCCGTGCAGGTGCTGTTGGGTCATTACCTGGAGCCACTGGGCATCAACCCATTCACTGCCTACGTGAATACATTGAAAAACTTTCCAAGTCTTGAAGTGGGAAGCTCTCGAACATTGTTCGAAGAAACCCTGGCCTGCGTTGAAAAGCAACACCTGCCCACTTATACGCAAGGCACCAGCAATCTATTCAGCAAACGTTATTCCTTTGCCGCCGAAGACCGGCTCAAGACATTGGACTTGATCGCATTTGAAAAAATCGTCACAGACATTGTTGCAAGTTTGACTCGACAGCCGGCAATCGAGCTGTCCCTGCGTCCTCTCCGGCCCTTGACCACTGAGGACGTGCATGGAGCATTGAAAGTCCACGCGCCGGGTATCAACGTTGGCGGCGTATACGTAACCAGCTTTATTGAGCATGGCCCCGGCCAGCGCCTGGTGTCTTCTTCAGAGGGGTTGGTCGAGTACTTATTGGGTCATTTCCAGAATGATGTGATTCCGTATCACTCGGAGGGCAACCACCAGGGTATCTATACCGTTCGCTTCAGCGGGGAAGACTGCCATGTCCACCCGCAACTGATCACCGCGCATCTCAACGATCTAGTGATCAGGATTGTCCCGGATTTCCTGGACTGATCCTGGGGCCGCCTCATACCCCATCCGCCAACTCACGGCCCGGGTCGCCGCCAACAGCCGTTGCGCCGCCGGGCCGTTTTCGTCAGCGTGGAACAACGAGGTCGGGCCAACAATGGTCATCACCGCCTTCACCTCGCCGACGGCATTGAAGACCGGGGCGGACAAGGCGTCCACGCCCGGCATCAGCAAGCCATGCACATGGTGCAGGCCGCGGCTGCGAATCTGCTCGCAGAGGGAGGCATAGACGCGGTCGTCGGCCAGGGCGTGGTGCTCGATGCCTTGCACTTCCTGTTCGCGCAGGCCGATGGTCTCGCGCGCCGGCAAATAAGCACTGAACACCAGCCCTGTGGACGAACTGAGCAACGGCAAGACCGAGCCCAGTTGCGTCACCACGGTCACGGCTCGCACGGCGGGTTCGATGCGCACCACGGTCGCGCCATGGTTGCCCCACACGGCGAGGAAGCAGGTTTCGTTCAAGTCGTCGCGCAACTCGGCCAGGGGCAGGGCGGCCACTTGCAGCACGTCCATGCCGTTCAGCGCTGCCAGGCCCACACGCAGGGCTTCGCGGCCCAGGCCGTAGTGGTTGGTGGCGGCGTTCTGCTCGGCAAACCCGCTGGCGATCAAGGCCTGCAAGTAGCGATGGACCTTGCTCGCCGGCATTTGCACGTGCTCGGCCAGGCGCGACAGCGACGTGGAGGGGGAGAGTTCGGCCAGGGCCTTGAGAATGTCGGTGCCGACTTCGGCCGAGCGAACTTTCTGTTTACCGTTGCTGAGCGGGATTTCCATGGAGGCGCAGGGTCCAGAGGCGAATGAGCTAATGCCTGTCAGTTAAGTGGATAGCACGGGCAAACACACAAACCGTGGCGAGGGAGCTTGCTCCCGCTGGGCTGCGTAGCAGCCCCAAAAACAGGGCCGCTTCGCGACCCAGCGGGAGCAAGCTCCCTCGCCACAGGGTTACTGCCGGGCTTGATTTCGCTTAACTGATCGGCATTGGGGCGAATGGGCGTCTTTATAGCTTGACGGTCGCTGTCGAGCAAATTACGTTATGCGTAATTGAATTACGATAAAAATAACCCGGTGCGCCTCAACCTCTCCGTTGAGTGACGGGCCGCATCCCCAGGAGGCCCCATGAACCTCGATTCCACCGCGTCGGACCTGGCTTACCAATCAGGCTTGGGCAACGAATTTGCCAGCGAAGCCTTGCCCGGCGCCTTGCCCGTCGGCCAGAACTCCCCACAGAAAGCCCCGTACGGTCTCTATGCCGAGTTGTTTTCTGGCACGGCGTTCACCATGGCCCGCAGCGAAGCGCGGCGCACCTGGATGTATCGCATCCGACCGTCGGCCAACCATCCGGCCTTCACCAAGCTCGAACGGCAGTTGGCGGGAGGCCCATTGGGCGAAGTCACCCCCAATCGCCTGCGTTGGAACCCGCTGGACATTCCGGCCGAGCCCACCGACTTCATCGACGGGCTGGTGCGCATGGCGGCCAATGCCGGCGCGGATAAACCGGCGGGCGTCAGCCTTTATCACTACCGGGCCAACCGCTCCATGGAGCGGGTGTTTTTTAATGCCGACGGTGAGTGGCTGATCGTGCCGCAACTGGGACGGCTGCGGATCGCTACCGAGCTGGGCGTGCTGGAACTGGCACCGCTGGAAATCGCCGTGCTGCCCCGGGGCCTGAAGTTTCGCGTTGAACTGCTCGACCCCCAGGCCCGTGGCTACCTCGCCGAAAACCATGGTGCGCCTTTGCGTCTGCCGGACCTCGGGCCCATCGGCAGCAACGGCCTGGCGAACCCGCGGGACTTCCTGACGCCGGTCGCCCATTACGAGAACCTCGCGCAGCCGACCACCTTGGTGCAGAAATTCCTCGGTGAGTTGTGGGTGTGCGAGCTGGATCATTCGCCCCTCGATGTGGTGGCCTGGCACGGCAACAACGTGCCGTACAAATATGACCTGCGCCGATTCAACACCATTGGTACGGTCAGCTTCGATCACCCTGACCCGTCGATTTTCACCGTGCTGACCTCGCCCACGAGTGTCCACGGCCTGGCCAACCTCGATTTCGTGATCTTCCCGCCACGCTGGATGGTGGCGGAAAACACCTTCCGTCCACCGTGGTTCCACCGCAACCTGATGAACGAATTCATGGGCCTGATCCAGGGTGCCTACGACGCCAAGGCCGAAGGTTTCCTGCCGGGCGGTGCGTCCCTGCACAGTTGCATGAGCGCCCATGGCCCGGATGGCGAGACCTGTACCAAGGCGATCAACGCTGATCTTCAGCCAGCGAAAATCGACAACACCATGGCGTTCATGTTCGAGACCAGCCAAGTGCTGCGCCCAAGTCGTTTCGCCCTGGACTGCCCGCAACTGCAAACCGACTACGATGCTTGTTGGGCCTCGCTGCCTGTCACGTTCGACCCGACCCGGAGATAACCATGACTCAACTTTCCCCTGCCCGTAGCTGGGTCGCCAGCGCCAACGGCCACGCCGACTTCCCGTTGCAGAACCTGCCATTGGGTGTCTTCAGCGTCGATGGCGGTGCCCTGCGCAGCGGCGTGGCGATTGGCGAGCGGATTTTCGATCTGCAGGCGGCGCTGCACGCGGGTCTGTTTGACGGGGCGGCGCGACAAGCCGTTGAAGCCATGGCCGACGGCCAATTGAACGGTTTTTTTGACCTGGGCCGCAGCGCCCGGGTGGCCCTGCGTGAACGGCTGCTGGAACTGTTGCGCGAAGACAGCCTGTTGCGTGGCAAGGTTGAAGCGGCGAAGCTGCTGCTCGTCGCCGCCGACTGCCAGATGCACCTGCCCGCCAGGATCAACGACTACACCGACTTCTACGTCGGTATCGAACACGCCCAGAATGTGGGCAAACTGTTCCGCCCCGATAACCCGCTATTGCCCAACTACAAATACGTGCCTATCGGCTACCACGGTCGCGCCTCGACCATTCGCCCGTCCGGCACCGACGTGCGCCGCCCCAAGGGCCAGACCCTGCCGGCCGGCCAGGCCGAACCGACCTTCGGCCCGTGTGCGCGGCTGGACTATGAGCTGGAGCTGGGCATCTGGATCGGCAAGGGCAATGCCCTGGGCGAACCGATCCCCATTGGCGATGCCGCCGAGCACATTGGCGGGTTCTGCCTGCTCAACGACTGGTCGGCCCGGGACATCCAGGCGTGGGAATACCAGCCCCTGGGGCCGTTCCTGTCGAAGAGTTTCCTGACCAGCATTTCGCCGTGGGTGGTGACGGCTGAAGCCTTGGAGCCGTTCCGCCGCCCACAGCCGGCGCGCCCGGAAGGCGATCCGCAACCGCTGCCCTATCTGCTGGACACCCGTGACCAGGCCGGCGGTGCCCTCGACATCGAACTGGAAGTTCTATTGCTGACCGAGGCTATGGTCGAGCAGAACCTGCCGGCTCAGCGCCTGACGTTGAGCAACACCCAATACATGTACTGGACCGTGGCGCAGATGGTCGCGCATCACAGCGTCAACGGCTGCCAGTTGCAGGCCGGCGACCTGTTTGGCTCGGGCACCTTGTCCGGGCCTGAAAACTATCAATTCGGCAGCCTGCTGGAAATCACCGAAGGCGGAAAAAAACCAATTGAACTGGCGTCTGGCGAAGTGCGCCGATTCCTCGAGGACGGTGACGAAATCATCTTGCGCGCCCGTTGCCGCCGCGAAGGTTTCGCTTCCATCGGCTTCGGCGAGTGCCGGGGCAAGATCCTGCCGGCGCGTTGAGGGTAGCCATGGAACTCTATACCTACTACCGCTCCACCTCGTCCTACAGGGTGCGCATTGCGTTGGCCCTCAAGGGCCTGGATTACCAGGCCTTGCCCGTCAACCTGATCGCTGCGCCGGGGGGCGAGCATCGCCAGCCGGCCTACCTGGCGATCAACCCCCAGGGGCGGGTGCCGGCGCTACGTACCGATGAGGGCGCGTTGCTGGTGCAATCCCCCGCCATCATCGAATACCTGGAGGAGCGTTATCCCCAGGTGCCGCTGCTCAGCGCCGACCTGGCGGTACGCGCCCATGAGCGTGGCGTCGCCGCGCTGATCGGTTGCGACATTCATCCGCTGCACAACGTCAGCGTGCTCAACCAGCTGCGGCAGTGGGGCCACGATGAAACCCAGGTGGCGGATTGGATCGGGCATTGGATCAGCCAAGGATTGGCGGCGGTGGAGCAACTGGTTGGCGACGACGGCTATTGCTTCGGCGCGCTGCCGGGGTTGGCGGATGTGTTCCTGATCCCGCAGCTGTACGCCGCCGAGCGGTTCAATGTTTCCTTGCAAGGGTATCCGCGGATCCGGCGCGTGGCGGCGTTGGCGGCTGGGCATCCGGCGTTCCAGCAGGCGCACCCGGCGAATCAGCCGGATACACCCACTTGATATTGATGTTGGCTGGTCTGCCGCTATCGCGAGCCAGCTCGCTCCCACAGGTGATCAATTGTGGGAGCGAGCTTGCTCGCGATGACGGTTCAACTGTCGCAAAGAGGTGCAGCCTCACGACGACTCAATGCACCACCGAATTCGGCGGTAGATGCCCCAGCCGCTCCGTCAGCCGGATTCGCTGGATCGGATCGTCACTGAGCATCAGCGCATGCTCCAAGTCGAAGCGTTCGGCGTTGGGGCAATCGAGCCGCTGGTACAGGCTGGCGCGGGCCAGGTAGTCGGCGGCGCTGGCGTTGCCCAGTTCCAGCACCCGTTCGGCGTCGATCAGGGCCGCGATGTAGTCGTCGTTCGCCAGATGCAGTTGGCGCAGGTTGCGCGACAGGCGCTGCAGCATCTGCATAGGCTCGGCGTTGACCAAGTGCTCGGCCTTGAGCGGCATGTTCGCGCCGTATTGGCGCTGGAGCAGTTCCCGGCAGTCGTTGGGGTATAACCGGCGGCCACCGCATGGGTCGAGCAGGTGGTCGGCCCCAGGTACCTTCAACAGGAAATGCCCGGGGAAATTGACACCGACCATCGGAATTTCCAGGCCACGGGCCAACTCCAGGGCAATCAGCCCGAGGGCCAGGGGCTGCCCGCGTTTGCGCGCCAGGACTTTATCCAACAGCGCCGCTCGCGGCCGCAGGGGGGTGAAGTCGTCCTGGGCGAAACCCAGGTCGTTGAGCCGTCGTAGCAGAGGCTGGCCCAGCTCGCTGACAGGCAGCAGCGGCAGATCATGGCTGACCCGCTGTTGCAGTTCCTTGAATTCCTTCAGCAAGGCCGGAACGTTTACGTCGCGATCATGTTCGGCAGCGATCCACAACGCCGCTTCGAACAACGCCGGCGGCGAGCGGTGCAGGCAATCAAAAAAGGCTTGGCGCGGTTTCATCGAACTCTCCGGGCTATGCTCCCGTTTTAGCCCTGCCATGGATTTTCGTCCAGTCTCCAACAGATGCTGTGACAGGTTATGCCGAAAAAGACTGAACACCCAGGCGACTTATTCCGGCGTGCTCCAGCAATTTTCGACTGCACGCCTATACTGGCGAAACAAACAAAAGTGATTCGGGAGCCTTACGATGTTTGCTCTCATGCAAAGCTCCCGCCTTGAATCGCTGCACCTAAGCGTAGACCCGACGACCGGGTTGAAGGCGGTGATTGCCATTCATTGCAGCCGTCCCGGGCCTGCCCTGGGAGGCTGTCGTTATCTTGCCTACCCCGACGACGAAAGTGCCGTGGCAGACGCCGTGCGCCTGGCGCAAGGCATGAGCTACAAGGCGGCTCTGGCTGGTTTGCCCGTGGGCGGCGGGGTGGCGGTGATCATGCGTCCGGCCCATGTGGAGAGTCGGGCGGCCTTGTTCGAAGCCTTTGGTCGTTGCATCGAGCAATTGGACGGGCGCTACATCACCGCCATCGACAGCGGCACGTCGGTGGCCGACATGGATTGCATCGCCCAGCAGACCCGTCATGTCACCAGTACCACCGCCGCGGGAGACCCCGCACCCCACGCGGCGATGGGTGTATTTGCCGGCATCCGTGCCACCGCCATGGCTCGCCTGGGCAGCGATAACCTCGAAAGCCTGCGAGTGGCGATCCAGGGCCTGGGCAATGTCGGTTATGCCCTGGCCGAACAGCTGCATGCGGCGGGGGCCGAATTGCTGGTCAGCGACATCGACCCTGGCAAGGTGCAACTGGCCATGGAGCAATTGGGGGCCCATCCGATCGCCAACGACGCGCTGCTCAGCACACCCTGCGACATCCTCGCCCCTTGCGGCCTGGGCGGGGTATTCAACAGCCAAAGCGTGGCGCAACTGCGCTGCTCGGCCGTTGCCGGTTCGGCCCACAATCAATTGAGCAACCTGCAGGTGGCCGATCAGTTGGAAAGACGCGGGATTCTCTATGCGCCGGACTATGTGATCAATTCCGGCGGGCTGATCTACGTCGCCCTCAAGCATCGTGGTGAAGAGCTGCCGACGATCACCGCGCACCTGTCGAAAATCGGTGCCCGGCTCACGGAAGTCTTCGCCCACGCCCAGGCGGAAAAGCGCTCACCGGCCCGGGTGGCCGATGAACTGGCGGAGCGCCTGTTGTACCGCTGAACATCAAACCGTGGCGAGCTTTACTGCAAATCCAAGTGTGGGAGCGAGCTTGCTCGCGATAGCGGTGCGCCAGTCAATGAAGGTGTTGAATGTACGGCCGCCATCGCGAGCAAGCTCGCTCCCACAGGTTTTTCTGGTGTTCACAAACTGATCATTCCAGCCAGACACCCACGTGTGGCGAGGGAGCTTGCTCCCGCTCGGCCGGTCCGACGCCTCGGGCGCAGCCGTCGTAAAACCGGCTGACGCGGTCTGCCTGAACGGTCGCAGTGATCCGATGGGGCCGCTTCGCAGCCCAGCGGGAGCAAGCTCCCTCGCCACGGTTTGTGCTTGCCTACCTCAGCAAATACACCGGAAAGCATTCACACAAATGCATCACGCGACGCCGGGTGTTATCCAGGCGTGCGGCGTTGTTCGGCTGTTCCAGCAGGTCGGCGATCAGGTTCGCCACTTCGGCACATTCCGCTTCACCAAAACCGCGTGTGGTCAGGGCTGGGGTGCCGATGCGAATGCCGCTGGTGATCGCCGGTTTCTGCGGGTCATTGGGGATCGCGTTTTTGTTCAGGGTGATATGGGCGCTTTCCAGCAGCGCCTCGGCGTCTTTGCCGGTGATGTTCATCGAGCGCAGGTCGAGCAGGAACATGTGGCAGTCGGTACCGCCGGACACCACCCGCAAGCCACGCCGGGTCAGGACGTCGGCCATGACCCGGGCGTTGTCGACCACCCGCTGCTGGTAATGCTTGAACCCGTCGCCCAAGGCTTCGTTGAAAGCCACGGCCTTCGCGGCGATGACGTGCATCAGCGGGCCGCCCTGATACACCGGGAAAATCGTCTTGTCGAGCAGGGCGGCGTATTGCGCCTTGGCCAGGATCAGGCCGCCGCGGGGGCCGCGCAAAGTCTTGTGGGTAGTGGAAGTGATGAAGTCGGCGATGCCCACCGGCGAGGGGTATACGCCGGCGGCGATCAACCCGGCGTAGTGCGCCATGTCCACCATCAGGTAGGCGCCGATTTCATCGCAGACCTTGCGAAAGCGCTGGAAATCAATGGTCCGGGAATAGGCCGAGGCTCCGGCAATGATCATCTTTGGCCGGTGTTCCCTGGCCAGGGCTTCCATTTCTTCGTAGTCGAGGGTTTCGGTTTCCGCGTCCAGGCCATAGGAAAAGGCCCGGTAGATTTTGCCGGAAAAATTCACCGAGGCGCCGTGGGTCAGGTGGCCGCCGTGGGCCAGTGACATGCCCAGGATCGTGTCGCCGGGTTCCAGCACCGCCAGGAAAACCGCCTGGTTGGCCTGGGAGCCGGAATGTGGCTGCACGTTGACGTATTCACAGTTGAACAATTTGCGCGCACGCTCGATGGCCAGGTTCTCGATTTCATCGACGACCTTGCAGCCGCCGTAGTAACGCTTGCCCGGATAGCCTTCGGCGTACTTGTTGGTGAGCACGGAACCCTGGGCCTGGAGCACTTCTTCGCTGACGTAGTTTTCCGAAGCGATCAGTTCCAGGTGGGTTTCCTGGCGGTTGCGCTCGCGGTCGATCAGGCGGGCAACGGCGGGATCGAAATTTTGCAGACTCATGGTGTGATTCCTTAGATAAACGCTTCGGCCAGCGGCGCAGTCATGGTGTGCGGCAACATCCGCGGCTGGCTTTTGGACGAATCGGACAGAAAAATGGAGGTGTCTTTCAAACCGCTGCCGGTGATCAGGATCACGGCGGTTTGCGGGGTGTCAGGGTGTGTTTCTGCGTACTTGAGCAGGCCGGCGAAGGCACTGGCGGCGCCGGCTTCCGGAAATACGCCGGTGCTGGCGGCCAATCGGGAGGCGGCGGCGACAATGCTTGGGTCGCTGACGCAGATGAACTCGCCGTCGCTGGCGGTCACCGCACGCATGGCCTTGAGGCGATCACGTGGCAATGCCACGTTAATGCTG
This sequence comes from Pseudomonas sp. Z1-12, assembly GCF_051132015.1. Lineage (NCBI taxonomy): Bacteria > Pseudomonadati > Pseudomonadota > Gammaproteobacteria > Pseudomonadales > Pseudomonadaceae > Pseudomonas > Pseudomonas sp. Z1-12. Next base: position 5,609,580 of record NZ_CP071647.1, on the reverse strand, counting down.
CTGGCCAGGCTGGTGGGCGGCAGGCGTTCGGTTTGTTGCATCGAGCGGTCGTAGCGCCAGGCGCGGTACATGAAGTTGCTGTGCTCGGCCTGAACGCCGATCAGGCGCGGAATGCGTTCGATCCAGCCCAGTTGCAGCAGGTCGAAAAAGCCTTTGTAGACCGAGCCCAGGATGCAGCCGTTGCCGACAGGCACGAACACCAGGTCCGGCACCTGCCAGTTGAGCTGTTCGCACATCTCGAAAGCGACGGTCTTCTTGCCTTCGCTCATGTACGAGTTGATCCCGGTGGTGCGGTTGTACCAGCCGTGTTTTTCGCAGGCGTCGAGGCATTGTTCGAAGGCTTCGTCGTATTGTCCGTCGACCAGCACGATCTCGGCGCCGTAGCCCTGCATTTGCGCGAGCTTTTCCCGGGGCGCGCTCTTGGGCAGGTAAATGACGTTGTGCAAGCCCAGGCTGGCGCTCATTCCCGCCAATGCCGAAGCCGCGTTGCCGGTGCTGGCCACCGCCACGGTGCGCGCACCGGATTGCATGGCGTGGGCCACCGCCAACGCGCTGGCGCGATCCTTCAATGACCCGGTCGGTTGCCGCGATTCGTCTTTTACGTAGACTTTGATCCGGGCACCCTTGCCGAGCAATTCCGGGCGCGAGTACAGCGGCGTATTGCCCACCAGTAACGGTGGAATGAACTGCGTCGAGCTCAATGGCATCAAGCGGTCATAGCGCCACATGCCACGGGCGTGGTCATGGGCCAGGCTGTCCCGGGACCATTCGCGCTTGAGTGTGGGGTAGTCGTAAAGCGCATCCAGGGCACCATCGATTTGGCAATGAGGACAGTAGTAGCTGACCTCATGGGGCTGGTAGCTTCGATCGCAAGCCAGGCACTGCAATACATACGCTCTGTACGAATTTTTCATGGTCACCCTCTGAAAGTACGCTGTGCTGGTGCTTTCCTTGCCAACGTCGGTCCGGCGCACCGGACCGACGGGCACTCCGCTGGCAGAAGGTGTTTCAGATCACCATGATGGCGTCGATGGCGACCAGGGTATTGCGCGCCAGCGCACTGGCGCCGGCGGTGGTGCGGGCCGGGTACGGCTTGGTGAAATATTCTTCCATCACGCGGTTGAGGGTCGGGAACTCACTCAGGTCGGTAATGAACGCCGTGACCTTGACCACGTTCGCCAGGGTGCCGCCTGCCGCTTCGGCCATTTGCACCAGGTTGTCGAGGGTCTGGCGCAGTTGGCCTTCGAAATCCTTGGCCAGCACTTCGTTGTTCAGCGCCGAGACCGGGGTCTGCGCCGACAGGTAGATGGTCTGCCCGTGGCTGACCTTGATGCCCTGGGAATAGGTGCCCAGCGGTAGCGGTGCCTTGTCGGTGAAAATGACGTTCTCTTCGCCCAGGAAAGGTTTGGCGGCGGACTGGATTTGAGCGGTGGTTTGCATAGTGACGTTCCTTGTTAAGTGGATGGGTTAGTGCAAATCGGCAACCTGCTTGACGGCCAGGCTGGAAAATTCCTCGTCGCGACAACGGGCCGGGGAAAAGTGCTGGTAGTTGAGTTGCAGCGCCGCCAGGTCGGCCGGCAGGGCGATGCCCAGCGCCGCATGGCTGCATAGGCGGGCAATGGCGGGCGCGGCCTGGATGCCGTAGCCACCGAGGGCGGCGAGCCAGATAAAACTTTCTTGCTGTGGGTCTTGGCCGAGCACCGGCGAGCGGTCGGCGACGAAGGTGCGCAGGCCCGCCCATTTGTTGATGATCGAGCGGGGGCGCAGGCGCGTGGTGTTTTGCAGGCGATCCATGGTGATGGCCAGGTCGAGCTCTTCCGGTAACGCGTCGCAGGGCAACGATGGGCTTTCATCGCAGGGCGAGACGATCAGTCGCCCGGCTTCAGGCTTGATGAAAATGTCCTCGTCCACCGTGCCCAGGTACGGCGTGTGGTGCACGTCGCACTGTGGATCGACCGCTAGCACGGTGCGCCGCAACGGCCGGACACCAACCTTGGGCACGCCGCAGCGCTCGGCGAACTCATCGGCCCAGGCACCGGCGGCGTTGACCACGATGGCGCTTTGCAGCTGCTGGCCGTCCCGGGTGTGCAAGCGCCATTGCCCGTCGCGGTATTCGCCACGCAGCACTTCGGTCTCGCGCTTGACCACGCCACCGCGGGCACGCAACCCACTGAGGTAGGCACCGTGGATGCCGTGCACATCCAGGTCGAAGGCGCTGGGCTCGTAGATCCCGGCACTCCAAGTGCCTTCGGCGAGGTAGGGGACCAGTTCCTGTACTTGCTTGTCGTCGAGCAACTCGGCCGTAGGCACTTGGCCCAATACGGCGCTGAAACGCGCTTTGAGTTTGTCCACTCGTGCCGCCTGGGCCACGATCAACGCGCCCCGTGGCGCCCAGAGTGGATGCTCGGCCAGACCCTCGGGCGGGTTCTCGAAAAAGCGCCGGGACGCGCAGGTCAGCGAACGGATCTGCTGGTTGCCGTAGCTTTCCATCGAGATCGCGGCCGAACGCCCCGTGGTGTGGTAGGCCAGTTGTTGTTCCTGTTCGAGCAGGCAGACGCTGCCATGGGGCGCCAGTTCATAAGCGACGGAGACACCGGCGATGCCGCCACCGACCACGATGAAGTCGTAACGAGCAGTCATGGTCGGCTGCCCTCGGCGATAGCGGTGGCTTTGCTTTCCCGGGTGTAGGTCAGCACGAAATGCGCCACGAGACCGAAGATCAGCCCCCAGAACGCGGCGGCCAAACCGAGGAAACTCATGCCCGAAGCGGTGACCAGAAAGGTGATCAGCGCGGCTTCCCGTTGCTTCTCATCCGCCATTGCGCCGGTCAGCCCGGCACTGATCGCGCCAAACAGGGCGAGGCCGGCGAGGGAGGCGATCAACTCTTTCGGCAGTGCGGAAAACACCGAGGCCAGGGTCGCGCCGAAAGTGCCCATCAGGATGTAGAACACCCCGCAGGCAATCCCGGCGATGTAGCGTTTGTCGCGGTCCTCGTGGGCTTCGCGGCCGGTGCAGATCGCGGCGGTAATGGCCGCCAGGTTAAGACCGTGGGACCCGAACGGGGCCATCAGGGCCGAGCCAATCGCGGTGACCGAAATGATCGAGCGCGCCGGCGTGTTGTAGCCCGAGGTGCGCAATACGGCCATGCCGGGCACGTACTGGCCGGTCAAGGTCACCAGCGCCAATGGCAGGCCGATGTTGATGATCGCGTGCCAGCTCCATTCAGGCGCGATGAAGACCGGGTGAGCCACGGCGATGGTGATCGAGGTGCTGTTGAGTTCACCGAACGAGGCGGCCACCGCGCAGCCGATGATCAGCACCGACAGGATGGCGTAGCGTGGCGAGAATCGCTTGAAGACCAAGTACGCCGCGATCATTGCCAGCACCATCGCCGGCTGCAGCTTGATCGACGTGAACAGCTCGGCGCCGAAGCGAAACAGAATGCCGGCGAGCATGGCGGCGGCAATGGCCTTGGGCAGGCGGCTCATCAACTTGTCGAACGCCCCGGACAAACCGACCACGGCGATGATCACCGACGCCACCACATAGGCACCGATGGCCTGGGGCAGGGTCACGGTGGGCAGCATTGACACCAGCAGCGCCGCCCCCGGTGTGGACCATGCGGTGATGACCGGGACACGCAGGCGCCAGCTCAAGAGGAGGCCGGTAATCCCGCTGCCGATGGAAATGGCCCAGATCCACGAAGACACCACGTCGTTGGGCAGGTGCGCTTCCTTGGCTGCCTGGAACACGATGATGAGCGGGCCGGCGTAGGAAATGATCACGGCGATGAAGCCCGCGATGACCGCTGACAGGGATAGATCCTTTCTGAATGTGTCCATGATGTCTCGACTTGGCGCGGCAGGAGCGCGCAGTGGGGGATTGAGTCGATTGCTTCGATTCGTAATCAGTGTATTTGAATGGATTGAGTTGATTCAATAGGGGGCATGATTGTTACGAGATATTTTTCTGCTATCACGGGGTGATTTTGCAATTTGTTGAAGATAATTGATTGATTTACATGAGTATTATTTGTTGTAAAATTTCTTTAATCCACGCTGATAAACAATTCAATAATCGTATCAATCGACTCAATGGATCGAATGCGTCGAATTATTAGTTGCCTAACCTCCATGTGATATGCTCGGATATTCATCATTTCTACGATGGGCAGTGATCATTCATGTGGGTTCCCCAGCTAAGCGAGTTCAGCCAGCCGATGTATCTGTCGATTGCCGATGCGTTGGCGCGCGATATCAACAACGGCGTACTGAACGAGGGTGATCGCCTGCCGACGTTGCGGGAGCTGGCCACCACCTTGAATGTCACGCCAGGCACCATCAGCCGGGCGTACAGCGAAGCTCATCGGCGTCGGCTGGTGCAGGGGGAAGTGGGACGTGGCACTTATGTGCTCAACCAGAAGCAGTTGGAGCTGCCGGCCAGTAACAGCGCGTCCGCGCCGCTGAACCTGGGGCAGTCCGAATTGCTCGACCTTTCGATCATCAAGCCCTATAGCGAGACGCTGGAGTACTGGTTGCGCGGCGCGCTGGTGGGCATGGCCAAAAGCACCGATTTCGCGCGCGCGCTCGACTACGCGCCGGACGGCGGCCACCCGGCCCATCGCGAGGCGGGGGCGCAATGGTTGCGTCATTCATTGCCCGACGCGCAATGGCAGCAAGTGGTGATTACCGCCGGGGCCCAGCATGGCTTGATGGTCGCGATGAGTGCCCTGACCAACGCTGGCGACCTGGTGCTCTGCGAGGCGCTGTGCTACCCGGGCATCATTTCCCTGGCCCACGGTCTTGAGCGTCGCCTGCGTGGCGTGCCGATGGACGACGAAGGCATCATTCCCGAAGCCTTGCGCGAGCTGTGCCTGCGGGAGAAACCGGCGATGCTGGTCTGCGTGGCGACCTGCCAGAACCCGACGGCGGCGATCATGTCGCAGAAGCGTCGGGCCCAGATTGCTGCGCTGGCCGAGGAATTCGACTTCATCATCCTGGACGATGACATCTACGGCTTCCTGGCCACCGATCCGTCGATCAAACCCCTGTCGGCCTTTGCGCCGGATCGCTCGGTTTACCTGACCAGCCTGTCGAAATCGGTCATGCCGGCGCTGCGCATTGGTTACATCTACAGTCCGCCGAAATTGCTGTCGCGCCTGACGTCGATGGTGCGCAGCAGTGTGTGGATGCCGTCGCCGTTGACTGCGCAACTGGCCAGCAATGTAATTACCGAAGGGCTGGACAAGAAATTGATCCGCATCCAGCGCAACGAGGCGGCGGGGCGACAAGCGATCGCTCGGGAAATCTTCGCCAATTTTGAACTCAAGACCCAGCCGTATTCCTATCACGTCTGGTTGACGCTGCCCGAGCCATGGACGAGCGACGAGTTCACCATGCTCGCCCGGGCCAACGGCGTATTGGTGCTCAGTGGCACCCAGTTCCAGGCTGAGCGTTCAGGCACCACCCGGTGCGTGCGGCTGGTGCTGATGTCGCCCACCAGCCAGGACGAACTGCGCTTCGCCCTGACCAAGTTGGCCAGCCTGATCGATTCAGATCCGCGTCGTTATTATTAAAAAAGATCGCAGCCCTCGGCAGCGCCTACGCGGTGTAGGCGCTGCCGAGGGCTGCGATCTTTTTGGTTATTCGTCCGACGGGTTGAGCAGTTCGGACAAGGCGTCCGGCTGGCTCTTGAATGCCTTGGCGAACACATCGCGATTTTTCGCCATGTAGATCCCGGCTTCCTCGACCTGTTGCTCGCTCAGCGATGGAACGGCTTTTTGCAACACTTCGGCCAGCAATTCGGCGAGTTCCAGCATTTTGTCATGACGGTCAGCTTCGGCTTTATCCATGAACAAGCGCTCCAGATCTCGGCTGCTGCGGTATACCACTTCGACGGCCATTCACCACCTCACATGCCTTCACATTGGTTTGTCTTTTCGACTACTGTATTTATATACAGGCAAAAGAATAAGCGAATCCTCTTGCTTTGGATAGTGGCTTTTTAATGTAGACCGATTTCAGCATGTGAGCGCCAGGATGATGTGGACAAAGCTTGAGCAGGAGCAAGCCTTGTGGAAGCAAAGCTTGCTCGCGATCAGGCCGCATGAAGCTTTCAAAGTGCCGCATACCAGCCTATCGCCATCTCACCCTCACTCGCTGGCCTTTTTTCTGCATGCAGAACAACCGTCACGTCCAACCCGCATCATCCGGTCGAACCGACCTAAGGAAACTACATCGTGAAAATCAACTGGGCCGAGAACCTGCGCCAGAACGTCCATCAGCTGGCCGAGTCCCTGGGAAACCTCTTCGTCGAGACCTTCCACTACCTGGCGCTGTTCGCCATCGGTGCGGTGACCGCCTGGGCGGCGGTGATGGAGTTCTTGCAGATGCTCGAGGCGGGGCACATCAAGATCGATGACATCCTGCTGCTGTTCATCTACCTGGAATTGGGGGCGATGGTCGGGATCTACTTCAAGACCAACCACATGCCGGTGCGATTCCTGATCTACGTGGCGATTACCGCGCTGACGCGCCTGCTGATTTCCAACGTTTCCCACCACAGCCCGCCCGACCTGGGGATCATCTACTTGTGCGGTGGCATCTTGCTGCTGGCGTTTTCGATCCTGGTGGTGCGCTACGCTTCGTCGCAGTTCCCCTCGGTGAAGATCGAGCACCCGCACCGCAAGGTTGGCGCGGGTTCCAGCGAGCATGCCGAAGTGGAGAAAGGCGAAATCTAGATCCCGGCGGCCGAGGGCGCCGGCCCCTGTGCATGCGGCGGTGGCAGCTTGATGTTGTCACCGCCGGTCATGGCTTCGAGGATGGCCACGGCGCTGTGGCCCTGCTCGATGGCGATGCCGAACTGAATGCTTTGCACCAGGCGTTTGAGCCGCTCCGGGTCGTTGCGCTGCTGGGCGCTGATCATGCGTTTGGCGACGATGCGCCCGCTCTTGGACAGGGTCAGCATGATGCTGCCATCCAGTCCCTGGATGCTCAGGTTGATTTGATAATGCGGCGCAAAAGCGTCGGTAATGAGCTGAAAAGGGTTGTCCATGATGCGTCACCGCCTGATTGAACGTGCAGTTGTTGACCGGCCGTGATCGGGATTAGTTCGCAACACCGGACCATCGGCCATTCCATGATCGTGTTCATCTGAAGGTTCCTGGGCCAGGCAGGCTTCAACATCAAGGATCGCAGCCTGCGGCAGCTCCTACAGGGAGTTAGCAAGGGGCATGCCGGAAAAAACGTCGGACAATGATCCCGGTGCCCAAGCGCCAAACGCTCTGGAATGCGGCTGCCCGTTTCGGGGCAATAACGTGCGGATGTTCGTTGACGGTGCAGGCGCGGAGGGGATTTGCAGCGGGTAGGCAGGGCGGGGCAACTCCCGACCTTAACAGCGCTTTTGCCCGTTGTCCGGCTTTATTTGCATATGAATATTTATCTTTTTTTAGGGCTTGAATTGTTCTTCCGCCAGCCCGACTCTGTATTCAAGGGGCCGTTGCGCTAACGTCGACGGCCCCCGGCGAGCTAGCTGAAATAAGGGATGAACTATGCAAATCCAAGTCAACAGCGATAACCATATTCAAAGCAGCATCCGACTGGAGGAGTGGGTACGTACTACCATCGAAAGCACGCTCGAACGTTACGAAGAAGACCTGACACGGGTCGAGGTTCATTTGCGCGATGAGAACGGCGACAAGCCCGGCCCTCATGACCTGCGTTGCCAGCTTGAAGCACGGCCAAAGGGCCATCAGCCGATTTCCGTGACCCACAAGGCCGATTCGCTGGAACTGGCGATCGAAGGTGCAGCCACCAAACTTGAAAGTGCACTGGAGCATTTGTTCGGCAAACTGCGCGGCAAGCGCGCCGCCACCAAAGGCCCGACCGACTCGATTGCCCTGGCTGATGCCATGCTGGAAGAAGAATTCCTGGAGAACGAGCGGGCCGCACTCAACGGCTAAGCACGATCACTTAAAAATACTCACCGAACAAACGGGCCTGCAATCGCAGGCCCGTTTCGTTTCAGCGATCCACCGCGACCTCGAGTCAGAACGCCACGGACGTCTGCACATACAGCGTGCGCGGCTCTCCCACGTACTTGCCCCGGTTGTTGTCATCGAACGAACGGGTGAAGTACTGGGTATTGAAGAGGTTCTTCACGCCCACCGCCACGTTCAGGTCCGACAGTTGCGGGCCGAAATCATAGGCGGCGCGGCTGCTGAACAGCATGTAGCCGGGGATATTGCCGGTACTGCCGTCAGCGCTTTCAGTACGGGTATTGGCGTTGTCGGCAAACTGCGCGCTCTGGTAGGTGCTGTCCAGGTTCAGCTTCCACGGCCCGTCCGTATAACCCACGCCCAGCGTGCCTTTGTGCTTGGAAGAGAAGGGCACGCGGTTGTCTTTGTTTGGTCCGTCCTCACGAATGGTGGCGTCGACAAAGGCATACGTGGCATACACATCAAAACCGGCCAGCGCCGGGCTCAGGTCGTCGAGGGCGTAGTTGATGCTGGTTTCGATGCCCTGGTGGCGGGTCTCGCCTCGGGCGATCACCGAATCGTTGGTCTGGTTGCTTTCATACTGGTTGTCGAAGTTGATCAGGAACGCGCCGATCTCTGCCCGCAGGTTGCCATTGTCATAGCGGGTGCCCAATTCCCAGGTGCGGGCTTTTTCCGGTTTTACTTCGCCGCTGCTGACACGGTTGGGCATCTGGCTGTACTGCACGCTGCCGAACGAACCTTCGGTATTGGCATACAGATTCCACTCATCGGTCAGATGGTAGAGCACGTTCAGTGCCGGCAAGGCCGTGTTGTAGTCACCCTTGTATTTCACATTCGTCAGGTTGTTGGTCTGCTGAGATTCGATCATTTCGTAGCGAACGCCAGGCGTGATGGTCCATTTACCGATGTCGATCCGGTCATCGATGAAAAACGCGTTGGCCTCGGTGCCACCACGCGTATCCCGGTCGTTGCGGCTGGAGGTGGTTGGCAATTCGTTGCTGGCGATGGGCGTGCGATAACGCAGTTCATGGCCGGCCTCGTTGATGTAGCGGTAGCCGACGCCGACCTCATGGCTGGTCGGGCCGAGGTCGAAACCTTGGGCGAAACGGGTTTCCAGGCCGCGCACCCAATATTCGCGAGGCGACAGGGACAGGAAGCTGCCCTGGTCCAGGTAGCCGCTGCGCAAGGTCTTGGTGAAGAACGTGCTGGCGGTGAATTCCCGGCGGTCCTGTTGGTAGCGGTAGCCGACGTTGACCAGGGTGCGACGACCCCAGAATCGGTCGTTCGGGCGGGTGGACTGGTACGGGTCGGCGTCGTAGTCGGCCACATTCAGGCCGCCGGGCATGTCGGCTTCGCCTTCGTAATACTGGGCCATGGCATTGAAGCTGTTGGCTTCGTCCAGTTGGTAGTTGCCCTTGAGGATCAGATCGTCGATTTGTGTGTCGCTGTGCTCGCGCCAGTCGCCGCCACGGGTGCCGGAATACAGCAGGGCGCCGCCCAGGCCGTTGTCGGCGGTGCCGCCAGCCAGCAGATTGGAGGAGGTCTTGAAGCCGTCGTGACTGGAGGACGGGCTCGTCTCGGTCTGGAAGCCGCCCTTCACCGTGGGGGCATCGGGAATCGCTCGCGTCACGAAGTTGACCACGCCGCCGACGTTCTGCGGGCCGTAGCGCACTGCGCCGCCACCACGCACGACGTCCACCGCGTCCATGTTGCCCATGCTGACCGGCGCGAACGAGAGCTGCGGTTGGCCGTAAGGTGCGAACGGCACGGGGATGCCGTCCATCAACACCGTAGAGCGTGAGGCCAGACGCGGATTGAGCCCGCGAATACCAAAGTTCAGCGCCATGTCATGGCTGCCGGTGCCGTTGTTTTCCGGTGCGTTGACGCCGGGGATGCGATTGAGCACGTCCCTGGCCTGGGTCGCGCCCTGGCGTTCGAATTCCTCGCGACGGATGACATCCCGGGCACCAGGGTGTTCGAAAACGTTGGCTTGCGCGGCATCGCCGAGCCAGTCACCGACCACGGTGGTGGTGCCGATGTCCAGCGCAGTGCTGGTGGCCGGTTGCAGGCTGAAGGCGTTGTTTCCTTCGGGCCGGGCTTGTAGGCCGGTGCCTTCGAGCAGCGCGTTCAGCCCTTGTTCCGCGCTGTAGCTGCCTTCCAGGCCACGACTCTGCAGGCCTGCGGTTGTCTGCGAGCCAAAGGAAATCAACACCCCGGCCTCGCGTCCGAACTGATTGAGGGCATTTTCCAATGTTGACGGCGCGATGTGATAGGCCTTGGCCTCGGCAGCCTGTACGCAAGGCAGAGCGACGAAACTCAAGCTGGCCCCCAAGAGCAGGTGGCGCAGGGTACGGGCGAGCGGGGTGAGACGGGTGGATTGCTGCGGCATGGATGAGGATCCCGAGAAGGTTGTATCGAAGTGCTTTCCTTCTCTGTCACCCGAGACGGGAAAAACGGCTCACTGGTGCATCACTTTTTTTCAGGGAGAGCGGCCATTGGTTCACGCGTGAGCCTCGACCGTGACCCAATAGCGGGTGAAACGACGTACTTTTACCGGCAGGCTGACCTCCAGCAGGTCGAGGATTCGTTCGCTGTTGTCCAGCGGATAGGTTCCGGAGATCAGAAGGTTGGCGACCGCCTCGTCGCAGTGCAGTTGGCCGCGTCGGTAACGGCCGAGTTCGTCGAGGAAGTCCGCCAGGCGCATATGCGCTGCTATCAGCATGCCTTCCGTCCAAGCGCCGCTGTTGGCGTCCAGAGCCGTGGAGGGCCCGGCACCGTTGGCGCCAAGGCTCAGTTGTCGTGCTGTCGCCAGTGACAAGGCCGGGCCGTGTCGGCTATGAATGTCCACCTGGCCTTCAAACGCCGTCACCTGGGTGTGCTCCGGATATTCGCGGACGTTGAACCGGGCGTCGCGGCTTTCCAGCAGACCGTAGGCCGTCACCACTTGCAGGGGCCTCGGGTCCCGGGCGACGGTCAGCAACAGTTCCCCTTCCAGCAGGCGGATCAAGCGGCGTTGAGCGTCGAAGCGAACGTCTACCGCGCTGCCAGTGTTGAGCTGCAACTGACTGCCGTCATCCAGCGTCAGGCGTCGCCGCTCGCCCACCGGGCTGCGGAAGTCGGCCATCAAGGGTGGCAGCAATTGGCGCTCACGCAGGCCCCAGGTCAACGCCGAGCCGGCGCCAAGCACCAGCATCATCTTCAGTGCCCGACGTCGCGCCGCGGACTTCGGAGCATTGAGGGCTGCATGGGCCAACGGTGAGGACACGCTGCGCAGCCGCTGATTGACCCGCTGGATATGCTCCCAGGCACGGCGATGTTCGCTGTGGGCATCGAGCCAGTGTTCCCAGGCTTGCTGCTGGCGGGTATCGAGTGGGCCTTGCTGCATTTCCAGCAGCCAGTGCACGGCCTGCTCGGCGACTTGCGCGCTGACGCCCGGTGCGCCGTTGATCGGTGGGGTCATAAGGCGAAGTAGCAGCGCATCGCTGCCTTGTTCAGGTGACGCTTGACCGTCGCCAGGGAAATCCCCAGCTCACGGGCGATTTCGTTGTAGGTCAGGCCATCGACCTGGGCCAGCAGGAACGCCTGCTTGACCGCGCGCGGCAACCCATCGAGCAGTTGGTCCAGTTCCATCAGGGTTTGCAGGATGATTGCCCGGTCTTCCTCCGATGGCGCCGCCTGCTCCGGCAGTTGGGCGAGGGCATCGAGGTAGGCGCGCTCAAGGTCTTGGCGGCGGTAATGGTTGAACAAGACGCGCTTGGCAATGGTGGTGAGAAACGCACGGGGTTCCAGGACCGGCTGCGGATCGCGCGCAGTCAGGACGCGCATGAACGTGTCCTGGGCCAGGTCGGCGGCGCTGTCGGGGCAGCCGAGTTTTCTTCGCAACCAGCCGTTGAGCCAACGGTGATGGGCGTTGTAGAGCACTTCGACGGTGTGTGCAGGCGGCAACGAGGAACATCCCGACAGCGCTTAGCTGTGCTAGAGAACAAGAATTGTTCGCATTGTAGGGGCGCGATGGTGGCTACGGCAATCGGGACGAGTGCCTGGTTGTTTCATTTGGCCGGGGCACGCCGGCGTTCAGCGCAAGAAAGCCTGTCGATACTCTCCGGGGCTTGCACCCAAGGCCTGGCGAAAACGGTGGGTGAAATGACTGGCGCTGGCAAACCCGCAGGCCAGCGCCACGTCGCCCAACGGCTGGGACGTGCTGCGCAACAAATGCCGCGCGCGGGCCAGGCGCCGGGCCAGTACATATTGATGGGGTGGCAGCCCGAAACTTTCGCGGAACATCCGCGCAAAGTGATATTCGGACAACGCACACAGCGCCGCCAATTGCCCGAGGCTGATGGCCTCGGCCAGATGGCTGTCGACGTAATCCACCAGCAACCGTCGCTGGTGAGCCGCCAGGCCGCCCTTGAGGCGAAGCCCCTGGCGCTGGCCGACCTGGCTGAGCAGCAAGTGGTTGAGCAGGTCATGGGCCAGGCTGGTGGTCAGCAGGCGTTCGCCGGGTTCGTCCCAGTTCAGTGCGATCAACTGGCGAAAGCGCTGGGCCTGTTGCGGGTCGTCGAGGAACGTTTCCTCGTGCAGTTGCACTTGCCGGGGTTCGCGGTCCAGCAGGGTGATGCAGCCAAGGGCGAATTGTTCCGCGCTGAAATACAGGTGGGCGAGGCGAATGTCGCCATTGATGACCCAGGCGGACTCATGCCCGGCCGGCAAGATGCAAAGTTTGTCCGGTGCGCCCGTGGTATCGGGCCGTTCACGACGAAACGTGCCGGTGCCCCCCGCGATGTAGCACGACAGCGTATGGTGCGTCGGCGCCTCGTAGTCCCGGGCGTCGTGGTGATTGGTCCACAAAGCGGCCGCCATGCCGTCTCCGAGCTCGGCACTGTGCTCCAGGCGAGCGTTGGGCGAGCTGTTGAGGGCTTGGAAGACTTGTAGGGTCTGTAGTGTGGACATGATCGGTTCTCCAACGTTTGCATCCTACTCCGTAGACCGTTCCCTGCCAGCCCATCGCTCATAAAAACCGCAAGTTTACGCAAGCGACGGGCAAGCATCGGCGTGACACTGGGGGCCATTGCCAGGAGTCACCGTCATGAACCTCTCGTTGTACCTGCTCACCGTGCTCATCTGGGGCACCACCTGGATCGCCCTGAAACTGCAGTTGGGTGTCGTCGCCATCCCGGTGTCGATCGTGTATCGCTTTGGCCTCGCGGCATTGATCCTGTTTGCCATGCTTTTGCTCAGCCGACGCTTGCAAGTGATGAGCCGGCGCGGCCATTTGATTTGCGTTGCCCAGGGCCTGTGCCTGTTCTGCATCAATTTCATGTGCTTCCTGACTGCCAGCCAGTGGATCCCCAGTGGTTTGGTCGCCGTGGTGTTTTCCACCGCCACGCTCTGGAACGCTCTCAACGCCCGGGTTTTCTTCGGTCAACGGATTGCCCGTAACGTATTGCTGGGCGGCGCCTTGGGGCTGTTCGGGCTGGCGTTGTTGTTCTGGCCGGAGCTGGCCGGTCACAGCGCGAGCCCGCAAACGGTGCTCGGCTTGGCACTGGCGCTGCTGGGGACGTTGTGTTTTTCAGCGGGCAACATGCTCTCGAGCCTGCAACAGAAGGCCGGTCTCAAGCCGTTGACGACCAACGCCTGGGGCATGGCTTACGGGGCGGCGATGTTGTCGGTGTGGTGTCTGTTCCAAGGCATCCCGTTCGATATGGAATGGAATGCACGTTATGTCGGCTCGCTGCTGTATCTGGTGATCCCGGGTTCGGTCATCGGCTTTACCGCCTACTTGACGCTAGTGGGGCGTATGGGGCCGGAGCGGGCGGCGTATTGCACCGTGCTGTTCCCGGTGGTGGCGTTGAACGTCTCGGCGTTCGTCGAGGGCTACCAGTGGACGGCGCCGGCATTGGTGGGGTTGGTGCTGGTGATGCTGGGGAACGTACTGGTGTTTCGCAAGCCCCGGCCAGCAGCCGTAAGAGTCGCGCTGGGTACACGATGAGGCATAGCGTCTGGCAATAATCCTGTGGCGAGGGAGCTTGCTCCCGCTGGGTTGCGAAGCGACCCCAAGGTGTATCTGCCGCCACGGTGCATCAGATAAACCGCAAGGGGCTGCTGCGCAGCCCAGCGGGAGCAAGCTCCCTCGCCACGGTGTGTTCTATTTCCAGACTTGTGGGTTGACCAGGTTCTTCGGTCGCTCGCCCAGCAAGGCACTGCGCAAGTTATCCACAGCAAGGTTGGCCATGGCCTCACGGGTCTCGTGGGTGGCGGAGCCGATATGAGGCAGGGTCACGGCGTTTTTCAGCTGGAACAGCGGCGATTCGGCCAGCGGTTCTTTCTCGTAGACATCCAGCCCGGCACCGCGGATGCGACCGTTCTGCAAGGCTTCGATCAGCGCTGGCTCATCCACCACCGGGCCACGGGAAATGTTGACCAGGATGGCGCTTGGCTTCATCAGCCCCAGTTCACGCTGGCCGATCAAATGGCGGGTCTTCTCGCTCAATGGCACCACGAGGCAGACGAAATCGGCTTCGGCCAGCAACTGGTCCAGCTCGCGAAATTGTGCGCCCAATTGGTTTTCCAACTCGGTCTTGCGGCTGTTGCCGCTGTACAGGATCGGCATGTTGAACCCCAACCGGCCACGCCGGGCAATAGCCGCGCCAATGTTGCCCATGCCGACGATGCCCAAGGTCTTGCCATGCACGTCGCTGCCGAACAGTTGCGGACCGACGGTCGCTTGCCATTGCCCGGCCTTGGTCCAGGCGTCCAGTTCGGCCACGCGCCGGGCGCTGCTCATCAGCAGGGCGAAGGCCAGGTCGGCGGTGCTTTCGGTGAGCACGTCGGGGGTATTGGTGAGCATGATCCCGCGCTCATTGAAGTAGGCCAGGTCGTAGTTGTCGTAGCCCACCGACACGCTGGAGACCACTTGCAGGTTCGTGGCGTTCTGCAGTTGCTCGCGGCCGAGCTTGCGACCGACACCAATCAGCCCATGGACGTGGGGCAAGGCTTCGTTGAACTGCGCGTTGATGTCGCCGTTCGACGGATTGGGGACGATCACCTCGAAGTCCTGGCGCAGGCGCTCGATCATGGGAGGTGTGATACGGCTGAAGGCAAGTACGGTTTTTTTCATCGTGCAAGGCTCATCTGCAGGGAATACCAAGCACGCTAACATTCCTGGCGCGGGTTAGGCGAGAGGGGGTGGTGTAATCGCAGCACCGCAAGTCCCCTTGTGGGAGCGAGCTTGCTCGCGATAGCGGTGTATCAGGCGCCGATAGGCTGGCAGATAAAGCGCTATCGCGAGCAAGCTCGCTCCCACAAGGTCTCTCTACAAAATCAGGCGGCCCGCAGGGAAATGAAGGCGTAATTGACCGGCGCTTGCGTGACAACGCTTGCGCCACTGGCCGTCACTTGGCTGGCAACGTCCTCGCCGGACAGGTGGAACTGCCATTCACCCGCTTCGGGGTCCAACGGCTGCGAGCGGGCCTGATCAATCGCGGCGGCAAACGCGGCCATGTTCGGCAGGTAGGCCGTGAATCCGTCGCCCTTCAACGCCGTCGTGTGGATGCCCAGGGACACGCAGATGCGCGCCTTGATCGCGATCTCTTCACGATCGGCCTGGCGTGAACGTTCGATCAACCGAGCCAGCTCCTGGTCCACCAACTCACCGCCGACGATCAACTGCGGCCCCGTTTCCCACGACTCTGGCGGGCAATCCTTGGCGGCGGTATTGAGCGGGATGTGCGGGTTGATTTCCATGGGGTAGATGCGGCAAACCAAAGGCCTGCGCTCATAGATGCGGCACAGGTTGTCGGCGTCCAGATTATGGCAAGGGCCAGGGTTATAAGCGGCGAAGGTGATTGCCACAAGCGCCTCGCTCGTGCCGCTGCGGACCACTGCCGAACGGCGTTCGGCATGTTCGCGCTGCGCCACCGGAAGGCCGAGGCCATTGGGCAGGAAGGCCTCGACCAGGACAATTACCTGGCCGCCGTCATTCGCCCACATCCTGGCTTCGTCGAGCGTCAGGGGAACGTGATGACCGGTGCAGCATTTACCGCACCCTACGCAGGAAAACGTTGTGTTCATTGATCGACCGAAGGCAATAGGCTGAAAGCGGCGACAGAAAAACGCCGCGATAAGCCGTGCGAAGCAAGTTATGCGCCATTCATTGGGGGGCTTCGGCCGGGCGGATCGAGTCCCACTCGGTGACGAAGGCGGTCTTGGTTTTTTTGCGATAGAGGCACAGCTCGGTGCCCGTCGCGCCGTTCATGTGCTTCTGTGGGTATTGGCCTTGCAGCAACAGCGCCGTATAGCCTACCCGGTCGTCAAATTGCGCGGCGGTACCGACAGGTTCGGGATCTTTCAGGCCGCTGGCCTTGAGGCAACTGGCGAGCACTTTTTTGTCGTAGGCGGCCCACGCGTCGGGGCTGGAAGCCTGAGCCTGAAAGGCGATGGCGGCAGTGAGGCCGAGGAGCAGCAGTGCAGGGGTTTTCATCGACTATGTCCTTGTTCGGGGGAACGAGGACAGGAGTATGCCTGAGGTCGGGGCAGGGGTCAGAGGCCGCGACGATCGCAGCCTCCTTGAACTTGGCCCGCATTGACGCGGACGGGTCTCAGCGACCTTGTTCGGCGACGGCCTTGGCCGCGGTGATCAGGCACTTGGTCAATTCGGGCGACGAAAATTTGGTAAGCACCCCGTTTGCGCCGGCCAGTCGCGCTTTCTCACTGTTCATGGCGCTGTCCAGCGACGTGTGCAGCAACACATAGAGGTGGGCGAAATCCGGTGTCTCGCGCAGGGTCCGGGTGAGGGCGTAGCCGTCCATTTCCGACATTTCAATATCGGAGACGATCAGGTTGATCTCCTGCGCCGTGCCCTGCAACTCCAGCAGACAATCGATGGCTTCCTTGGCGCTGCGGGCGGTATGGCATTGCAGGCCCAGGTTGCGCAGGGTGTGCACCGATTGCTGCAAGGCGACCTGACTGTCATCGACCACCAGGATCCGGGCGTTGCCCAGGACTTCGGCGTCTTCCATGCTCAATTCGGTCGGCGCGGTTTCGATCTGCGCCGGTGCGATGCCATGAATGACTTTTTCGATATCCAATACTTGCACCAGCGTGCCGTCCACCGAGGTCACGCCAGTGATGAACGCGCGCACGCCGCCGGAGCCGTAGGGCGGCGGTTTGATGTCGGTGGTCAGGCAATGCACGATCTTGCTGACCGCCTGCACATGCAGGCCCTGCTTGGAACGGCTGACGTCGGTAACGATCAGGCAGCCGCCGTCCGGGTCTTCCAGCGGCCGCTCGCCGATGGCGCGGCTCAGGTCGATCACCGACAATGATGTCCCGCGCAGGGTGGCGATGCCTTTGACGTGGGGATGGGACTCCGGCAGCTTGGTCAACGGTGGGCAGGGAATGATTTCACTGACCTTGAGCAGGTTGATCGCCATCAGCTTGCCGCTGCGCAAGGTAAACAGCAGAAGCGAAAGTGAATCTGCGCGGGCTTTGTTGGAAGACATAAAAACCTTCTGTGGAAAAAGGTGGGGCGAGCATGAAGGTCGCCAGAACAGCTTGTGATATTGGGTTATCGACTTGTCGGGGGCAGGCTTTAGGGTGAAAGCCTGTCGATCGCATGGATCGCTGTCATAAGGTCCTTGCGCGGGACCGCTTTTGTGGCGAGGGAGCTTGCTCCCGCTCGGCCGCGCAGCGGTCGTAAGTTTCTAGACCGCGATGCCATTGATAGGGGCTGCTTCACAGCTCAGCGGGAGCAAGCTCCCTCGCCACAAAAGCACCTCCAACCACTATTTCAGGCCAAGCCGTTTGGCCATCCGCCCCAGGTTCGCGCGGTCCAGCCCCAGCTCCCGGGCGGCGCTGGCCCAGTTGTGCTGGTGACGCTCCAGGCAGGCGGCGATCAAATTGCGTTGGAACGCGTCCACCGCTTCGCGCAAGTCCCCCGTCACGCCTGGTGCGACCGGTGCCGGGTTGGGGGATGACGGCTCGGCGTTATCCACAGGGGCCTGGGGCAAATCCAGGTCCTGGGCGCTGAGGCTGAGGATTCTCGGGCGCGCCGGGTGGCGACCCAAGGCCTTCAGGGCGCTACGGCCGATCAGGTGTTCCAGCTCGCGCACGTTGCCCGGCCAGTCGTAGGCCAGCAATGCGGCCTGGGCGTCGCTGGTCAGGCGCAGGCTGCCCAGGCCCATGCGCGAACGATTCTGTTCAAGGAAGAAGCCGCTGAGCAGCAGCACGTCCCGCCCGCGTTCACGCAGCGCCGGCACCTGCAAGGGATACACACTCAAGCGATGATAGAAGTCGGCCCGGTAACGGCCGTTGCGCACTTCTTCGGCGAGGTCGCGATTGGTGGCCGCGATCAGGCGAACATCGACCCGGTGCTCCTTGTCCGAACCCAGGCGCTGCAGTTGGCCGCTTTGCAACACCCGCAGCAACTTGGCCTGGACAGTCAGGGACAACTCACCCACCTCGTCGAGGAACAAGGTGCCGCCGTCGGCCAATTCAAACTTGCCGCGGCGGTCGTTCGTGGCCCCAGTGAAGGCGCCCCGGACATGGCCGAAGAGTTCGCTTTCCACCAGCGTATCCGGCAGGGCTGCGCAGTTGAGGCTGACCAGCGGCTGGCCGGCGCGTTTCGACGCGGCGTGGATGGCCTGGGCGACCAGTTCCTTGCCCACGCCGGTTTCGCCGGTGATCAATACCGTCAGGTCGCTGCCGCCCACCAGCGTGATCTCTTCCACCAGGCGCTTGTGGGCCTTGCTCTGGCCGACCATGTCGCGGTGTTGCTGGCCGCTGGCCTGGCGATAGACCTCGGCGCGGCGATGTTCGTCCTCGGCTTTCAAGGCCAGGCGCTCGATGCGCTCGGCGGCGCTGACCGTGGCGGCGGCGAGGCTGGCGAAGGCTTGCAGGGCACTGAGGTCGATGGGTTCGAAGCGCTCCGGGTCCAGCGAATCCAGGGTCAGCAGGCCCCAGGGGCGTTCATCGATGAACAGTGGGCAACCCATGCAGTCATGGACTTCCAGATGCTTGGCCAGCCCCTCGACCAGCCCGTCGTAAGGATCGGGCAGGCCACTGTCAGCGGCGAAGCGGGTGGGGTGCGGGTTGGCCAGCAGCGCTTCGAAGCGCGGGTGTTCGCTGATCCGGAATCGCCGGCCCAGTGTATCGGTGCTCAAGCCATCCACGGCGAGCGGTACCAGGCAATCTCCGTCCAGGCGCAACAACGCCGCCGCATCGCAGGGCAGCAGGGCGCGCAGGGTGCCGAGCAGGCGCCGGTAACGTTCACCTTCAGGCAGTTCACGGGACAGGTCGGCTACCAGTGGCAGCAGGGAGGTCAGCAGGGCGGTTGCGGTCATAATGACTCCACGTAGTCATAACGACTATAATGTCTACCGTGTCGTTATGACTACTCTTGTCTTAACTTTCTGATATTTAAAAGAAAAAATTCTGGCATGGAAACTGATATGACTTAAGCAACTGTTATCGATCATACGCCAGGAGTCACCCATGCTTAGTCGAGAAGAACGCGCCATCATTCGCTCCACCGTGCCCTTGCTTGAAAGCGGCGGTGAAGCGCTGATCACCCACTTCTATCGCATGATGCTGTCCGAGTACCCTCAGGTCCGCCCGCTGTTCAACCAGGCTCACCAGGCCAGCGGCGACCAACCACGTGCCTTGGCCAACGGCGTGTTGATGTATGCGCGGCACATCGACCAGCTCGACCAATTGGGCGACCTGGTGGCGAAAATCGTCAACAAGCACGTTGCCCTGCAGATCCTGCCGCAACATTACCCGATTGTCGGTTCGTGCCTGCTGCGGGCGATTGCTGAGGTGCTGGGCGAAGAAATCGCCACCCCCGAAGTGATCGCGGCATGGGGCGCTGCCTACAATCAGTTGGCCGATATCCTGATCGGCGCCGAAGCCGACATGTACGACAAGAAGGCCGAGGCGCTGGGCGGCTGGCGTGGCGAGCGCGAGTTCATCCTGGCGGCCAAGGTCCAGGAAAGCGCGGAAATCACCTCGTTCTACTTCGAACCGGCGGACAAGGGCCCGATCCTGGTGGCCGAGCCGGGCCAGTACATCGGCATGAAACTCGTGCTCGATGGCGAGGAAGTGCGCCGCAACTATTCGCTGTCAGCCCTGGCGGACAATGGCCAGTACCGGATCAGTGTCAAGCGTGAGCCGGGCGGGCGGGTGTCGAACTTCCTGCATCATCATTTTGAGGTCGGCAGTCGCATCCAGTTGTTCCCGCCGTCCGGGGATTTCTACCTAAGTGCCAGCGAAAAACCGTTGGTGCTGATCAGCGGCGGCGTTGGTATTACCCCGACCCTGGCCATGTTGCAGGCAGCACTGCAAACCGAGCGGCCGGTGCATTTCATTCACTGCGCACGCAACGGCCGCGTCCATGCCTTCCGTGACTGGATCGACGATTTGGCCAAGCGGCATCCGCAGCTCAAGCGCTTCTACTGTTACGACGAAGACGACGGGGTGAGCCCGGCGGCGGACAAGGTGGGGCTGTTGAGCCAGGAGCAACTGGCGCAATGGCTACCGGAGCAGCGTGACCTGGACGCCTATTTCCTTGGGCCGAAGGGCTTTATGGGCGCCGTCAAGCGCCACCTCAAGGCTCTGGGCGTGCCCGACCGGCAGAGCCGCTACGAATTCTTCGGCCCGGCGGCGGCGCTGGAGTAAGGTCGCGGCAAGCCGGGAGACCGGGTTGCCTTCATCGCGAGCAAGCTCGCTCCCACAAGGGATTTGCGCAGGTCTGACGGCCAGCACAGATCCAGGGTGGGAGCGAGCTTGCTCGCGAAGGCGTCGGCACACCCGACATCGATGCAAGCTGACCCAACGCTTTCGCGAGCAAGCTCGCTCCCACAGGGGATATGTGGTGGACACAATTGCTGTGAACACCACAAAAAACTGTGGGAGCGAGCCTGCTCGCGAAGACGGTAGTACAGCCAGCTTATTCACTGACTGACCCACCGCCATCGCGAGCAAGCTCAGCTCCCACAGGGATTTGTGATGAGTGCGATATCTGTGAACAACCCGCAAAAACCATGTGGGAGCCGAGCTTGCTCGCGATGGCGGCCGCAGCTCCACCCCTGTCCAACTGACCCGCATTAATCCCCGCTTAACCTTCTTGCGCTCTATTCCCTTCAATTGTCGACGCCCGCTGCTCGTTCACTGTCATGGTCAGCGTGTAGACTTCGGTACGTCCGATCGCGCGCCGGGTGTTGCGAGGCTGCGCGTCGATCCATGCAGACAAAGGGAAACGCAATGAGTGAGGAAATGATGCGGCTGGGCCGCGAGCGGCGCTATCTGGTGCTGCTGGGGCTGATCTGCCTGGCACTGATCGGTGGTGCGCTGTACATGCAGGTGGCCCTCGGCGAGGCGCCGTGCCCGCTGTGTATCCTGCAACGCTATGCGTTGTTGCTGATCGCGATTTTCGCCTTCATCGGCGCGGCCATGCGCACCCGCCGCAGCCTGACGATCTTCGAAGGCCTGGTGGTGCTCTGCGCCCTGGCCGGGGCCGGTGTGGCCGGGCATCACGTATACACCCAGTTCTTCCCCGCGGTCAGTTGCGGTATCGATGTCTTGCAACCGATTGTCGATGACCTGCCGCTGGCGAAGATCTTCCCGCTGGGGTTCCAGGTCGATGGTTTTTGCTCCACGCCCTACCCACCGATACTGGGCCTGTCCCTGGCGCAATGGGCACTGGTGGCCTTCGTGTTGACGGTGGTGCTGGTGCCGTTGCTGGTGTCGCGTAACCGCAAACCGCTTCGCTGAAACGCCTCAACGAAACGCCCCGGTTTCTTCCTTGGAGAGCCGGGGCGTTTTTCGTTTCACCCCCGAGCCGGGGCGTCCTTGATCCGAGGCAAGAATGACCTGCGACAACGTGCGACACGTTGTCACATATCTTGCGACGCTCAGCCTTTCCGACGGCGATTAAACGCTCATTCCCGTAACAAAAAAACGTCTGGTTTCGCAGCCAGCGTCTCGCTTGTAACAGGCATTTTTAACAGCGCAGCGTCAGGCGCCGCAGGCCCCTGAAAATGGGCGCTTGCCGGACAAAAAAGCCCTTGCGAATCGGTCCGAGCTGTCTAAATCGGGCGTAGTAGACCTACGTTTTTTGGGGTTCTTGTTGAGAATGAATTTCGATAAGATGCTGGCCCGTTGCAATATCAGCAAGAGATTGTTGCCGGATCGGATAAAAATTATTTCGGGATGAGACATGGTCTACAGCGCGTCACCTCACTACAATCGCCCGCACCGATTTTCCGACCCGGCTCAAGCTTGAGCACGAGAGTGGTCGAAGGGCGCCAGCGCCCCATGCGACCCCAGGTGTCGGTGCCTCCAACTATCCGCACCAAATGGAATTGGGCTTGAACTAGGCCTTTTGACCAACGAATAAGAACTCACTGCTGGCCCAGGATGTGTCGAACAGCCGCTGACGTTCGACGGGCAGCCCTTATTCAATCCAAGAAAATGCCAACCCTTGGCAGGGTGAAGTGTTGGCGATCAAAACCCAACTGCATTGCGCAAGCTGCTTTAGAGGTCGTGAGATGAGTAAAAACAGGTACCCCCGATTACTAGGCTTGTTGCCGCTGCTCGGCACGTTGCTGCTGGGAGGCTGCAACATGACCTTGCTCGATCCCAAGGGCCAGGTCGGCCTGGATGAACGAAACCTGATCATCACCGCCACGCTGCTGATGTTGCTGGTCGTTGTGCCGGTTATCGTCATGACTTTCCTGTTCGCCTGGAAGTACCGCGCAACCAACACCCAGGCCACCTACACGCCGAAGTGGTCGCATTCGACCAAGATCGAAGTGGCGGTGTGGACCATTCCGGTGCTGATCATCATTGCCCTGGGTTATGTCACCTACAAGTCGACCCACGCCCTGGACCCGTACCGTCCGCTGGAATCCGACGTCAAGCCGATCACCATCGAAGTGGTCTCGATGGACTGGAAGTGGCTGTTCATCTATCCGGAACAAGGCATCGCCACGGTCAACAAGATCGTGTTCCCGGCCCACACGCCGATCAACTTCAAGGTCACCTCCGACACCGTGATGAACTCGTTCTTCATCCCGGGCCTGGGCGGCCAGATCTATGCGATGGCCGGCATGCAGACCAAGCTGCACCTGATCGCCAACCAGAACACCGAACTTGAAGGTATCTCCGCCAACTACAGCGGCGCGGGTTTCACCGGCATGAAGTTCAAAGCGACCGCCACCACCCAGGAAGAGTTCGACGCCTGGGTCAACGAAGTGAAGAAGGCACCTAAACAGCTTGAAAAAGCTGAATACGAAGCCCTTTCCAAGCCGAGCCAGAACAACCCAGTCGAACTCTACTCGTCGGTTACGCCGAACCTGTTCCAGACCATCATCGACAAGTATGAAGGGATGAATCCGGGCAAGCCGATGCACCACGAGAAGAAAGACAAGGAAGTGGCTCACAACATGGAAGGGATGGACATGAGCTCGCATTCAGCTGCCGGGGCAGAGGAGTAAACGATGTTAGGTAAATTAAGTTGGGAAGCGATCCCGTTCCACGAGCCGATTGTCATGGTGACCCTCGCCATCATCGCGCTCGGTGGTCTGGCATTGTTCGCCGGTATCACTTATTTCAAGAAGTGGACCTACCTGTGGACAGAGTGGCTGACCTCGGTCGATCACAAGAAAATCGGCGTGATGTACATCATCGTCGCCATGGTCATGCTGCTGCGCGGTTTTGCCGACGCCATCATGATGCGTACCCAGTTGGCCATGGCCACCGAGGGTTCGCCTGGCTACCTGCCGCCTGAACACTATGACCAGATCTTCACCGCCCACGGTGTGATCATGATCATCTTCATGGCGATGCCATTCTTCACCGGCCTGATGAACCTTGCAGTGCCGCTGCAGATCGGCGCGCGCGACGTTGCCTATCCGTTCCTGAACTCCCTCAGCTTCTGGCTGCTGGTGTCCGGTGTGGTACTGATCAACGTGTCCCTGGGGGTTGGCGAATTCGCCAAGACCGGTTGGGTTGCCTATCCGCCGTTGTCGGGGCTGCAATACAGTCCGGGCGTGGGGGTGGATTACTACATCTGGGCGCTACAGCTATCCGGGTTGGGGACAACGCTGACGGGGGTCAACTTCCTGGCCACCGTGCTGAAGATGCGTACCCCAGGCATGAAGCTGATGGACATGCCGATCTTTACCTGGACCTGCACCTGGGCCAACGTGCTGATCGTCGCTTCGTTCCCGATCCTCACCGCTACCCTGGCACTGCTGACGCTTGACCGTTACATGGATTTCCACATTTTCACCAATGAACTGGGTGGAAATCCGATGATGTACGTCAACCTGTTCTGGGCCTGGGGTCACCCCGAGGTGTACATCCTGATCCTGCCGGCGTTCGGTATTTTCTCCGAAGTCATCTCGACCTTCTCCGGCAAGAAGCTGTTTGGCCACCACTCGATGATCTACGCTTCCGGCGCGATTTCGGTACTGGGCTTCATGGTCTGGCTGCACCACTTCTTCACCATGGGCTCGGGGGCCAGCGTCAACGCCTTCTTCGGCCTGGCGACGATGCTGATCTCGATCCCGACGGGTGTGAAGCTGTTCAACTGGCTGTTCACCATCTACCAGGGCCGCCTGCGTTTCACCAGCCACGTGCTGTGGACCCTGGGCTTCATGGTGACCTTCGCCATCGGCGGCATGACCGGCGTACTGCTGGCCATCCCGGGTGCGGACTTCGTGTTGCACAACAGCCTGTTCGTGATCGCGCACTTCCATAACGTGATCATCGGCGGCGCCGTGTTCGGCTACATCGCAGGCTTTGCGTTCTACTTCCCGAAAGCGTTCGGCTTCAAGCTGCACGAAGGTTGGGGCAAG
Organism: Pseudomonas sp. Z1-12; assembly: GCF_051132015.1. Classification (NCBI taxonomy): domain Bacteria; kingdom Pseudomonadati; phylum Pseudomonadota; class Gammaproteobacteria; order Pseudomonadales; family Pseudomonadaceae; genus Pseudomonas; species Pseudomonas sp. Z1-12. The sequence goes on along the minus strand of NZ_CP071647.1, from coordinate 5,584,728 downwards.
GCAGCGTTCTGGTTCTGGATCTCGGGCTTCTTCGTCGCGTTCATGCCGCTCTATGCACTGGGTTTCATGGGCATGACCCGTCGCCTGAACGCCACCACCAACCCTGAGTGGGTGCCGTACCTGTACGTCGCCATGTTCGGCGCGGTGATGATCGCGGTCGGTATCGCCTGCCAGTTGATCCAGCTGTACGTCAGCGTGCGTGATCGCAAGAAGCCGGAAAACATGTGCGAACACGGTGATCCGTGGAATGCCCATACCCTGGAATGGTCGACTTCGTCGCCACCACCGTTCTACAACTTTGCCGTGCTGCCGAAAGCGGAAACCATCGACCCGTTCACCGAAGCCAAGGAAGCCGGTACCGCGTACCAGGTTCCGGCCAAATACGAGCCGATCCACATGCCCAACAACACCGCCACCGGTGTGGTCATGGGTGCGCTGTTGACCGTGTTCGGTTTCGCGATGATCTGGCACATCTGGTGGCTGGCCATCGTCAGCCTGGTCGGCACCGTGGCGTATTTCGTGATCCATGCCGCCCGTGACGATCAGGGCTACATGGTGCCGGTGGATGTCATCGAACGCATCGAAGCCGAGCAGCACAAGCGCCTGGTCGCGGCCGGGAAAGTCCCTGCCACCGCCACCCGTGTTGAAACCTCGTTGGAACAGGCTTAAACCATGTCGAACTTAGTGACCAATGTTGGACACGCCCATGGTCATGACCATGGGCACGATGACCATCACCACGACTCGGGCGAGATGACCGTATTCGGTTTCTGGCTCTACCTGATGACCGACTGCATTCTGTTTGCGTCGATCTTCGCGGTGTACGCGGTGCTGGTTAGCAACGTCGCCGGTGGCCCGTCGGGCCACGAAATCTTCGAACTGCCTTATGTACTGGGCGAAACCGCGCTGCTGCTGTTCAGTTCGATCACCTACGGCTTCGCCATGCTGGCGTTGTTCAAGGGCAAGAAAACCCAGGTCCTGGGCTGGTTGGCCATGACCTTCCTCCTGGGCGCCGGCTTTATCGCCATGGAGATCAACGAGTTCCATATCCTGATCGCCGAAGGCTACGGCCCTAGCCGCAGCGGCTTCCTGTCCGGGTTCTTCACCCTGGTCGGCACCCACGGCCTGCACGTGACCAGCGGCCTGATCTGGATGGCGATCATGATGTACCAGGTCCAGAAAAACGGCCTGACCGCCACCAACAAGACGCGCCTGAGCTGCCTGAGCCTGTTCTGGCACTTCCTGGACGTGGTGTGGATCTGCGTATTCACCGTTGTTTATCTGATGGGGACCCTGTAAATGGCTAACGCACATTCCCATGATGGCCATGACGCCGGCCACGGCAGCGTCAAGTCCTACGCCATCGGTTTCATCCTGTCGGTGATCCTGACCGTCATTCCGTTCGGCCTGGTGATGTACCCGTCGCTGCCCAAGAGCCTGACCCTGTGGATCATCCTGATCTTCGCCGTGGTCCAGGTACTGGTGCACCTGGTGTACTTCCTGCACCTGGACCGCTCCGCTGCCCAACGTAACAACGTGGTCGCGTTTGTGTTTGCCGCTATCGTGATTGTCCTGCTGGTCGGCCTGTCGTTGTGGATCATGTTCAGCATCCACACCAACATGATGGCGCACTGAGGGAAGTCCGGATGTCACTGAAGCACTTTATCCAAATCACCAAGCCGGGGATCATTTTCGGTAACGTGCTTTCTGTGGCGGGCGGGTTCTTCCTGGCCTCGAAAGGGCATGTCGATCTGGCCATCTTCCTGGCGGCGATGATCGGCACGTCCCTGGTGGTGGCGTCCGGTTGCGTGTTCAACAACTGCATCGACCGCGACATCGACATCAAGATGGAACGCACCAAGAACCGGGCGCTGGTCCAAGGCCTGATTCCGGTGCAACTGGCCCTGGCCTTCGCCACGGTGCTGGGCGTGGCCGGCGTGGCGCTGCTGTACTGGGTGGCCAATCCGTTGGCGGCGTTGTTCGCGGTGATCGGTTTTGTCATCTACGTCGGCCTCTACAGTCTGTACCTCAAGCGCAAGTCGGTCCACGGCACGCTGGTGGGCAGCCTGTCGGGGGCGATGCCGCCGGTGATCGGCTATGTCGCGGTCAGCAACAGCTTCGACATGGCGGCGCTGACGCTGCTGGTGATGTTCAGTTTGTGGCAGATGCCGCATTCCTACGCCATCGCGATCTTCCGCTTCAACGACTACCTGGCAGCCTCGATTCCGGTGTTGCCGGTCAAGCGCGGCATCCGCGTGGCCAAGAAACACATCCTGCTCTACATCCTGGCCTTCCTGGTGGCGACCTTGATGCTGACCTTCAGCGGCTACGCCGGCATGAGCTACCTCGCCGTCGCCGCTGCCATGGGCATGTACTGGCTGTACATGGCCTGGACCGGCTACAAGGCGGTGGACGATACGGTCTGGGCACGCAAGCTGTTCGTGTTCTCGATCTTCACCATCACCGCCCTGAGCGTCATGATGTCCCTGGATTTCAAGGTGCCGAGTGAGTTGTTGCTGACTTACGCGCCTTAAGCGCCAGAGCTGCAAAAAAGCCCCGCCTTCGAGAGAAGCGCGGGGCTTTTTAATGATCGTTATTTCGGAAGTATCGACATTCCTGTGGGAGCGAGCTTGCTCGCGAAGCGGTGGGTCAGTTGAGCTGATATGGACTGACACGACGCAATCGCGAGCAAGCTCGCTCCCACAAGGATTGCGGCGTATCCATTATTGCTTATGAATGCTGGTCTGCTCTGGATGTTCGCTAAGGGAGAGTTGGGGAGCCCGATCTGCGATCAAGGGAAGATGTCCGGCGCGCCATAGAAGCTGAGTTGAAAGTACGAGGTACCTTATGAAAAAGCGCGATCTGTTTGCCGAGATGATGCAAGGCGTCGAGGAGATGGCCGCTCACCGCGAGGGCAAGATCACGCTTAAGCCGTTTTCGCCAAGAGCATCAGGACCAGCCCGGGTACCCTTGGAAACTGGGAACAGGAAAAGTCCAAGCCTAATGCCCAGGCGGCTTTGTTGATCAAATTGGTCGAGAAGTTTCCGGATATGGTCGAGCGGCTTGGTGCTGTTTGATCCGCTCATAGCCATGGGAAAGCCCCGCCTTCGAGAGAAGTGCGGGGCTTCTTCATGATCGTTATTCGGAAGTTATCGACATTCCTGTGGGAGCGAGCTTGCTCGCGAAGCGGTGGGTCAGTTGAACTGATATTGACTGACACGACGCAATCGCGAGCAAGCTCGCTCCCACAGGAGACCCGGATCCGGGCTTATTGCTGGGCGATGCTGTAGCCGTCGAACGCTTTCTGCTGTTGCAGCGCGGTGACGATGCTTTTGCGGGTGACCGGTTGTTCAGTGCCGTCGTTGTCCAGGAAGGTTTCGCTTTCCAGCTCGGCTTCGTCGCCTTCGCCGACGAAGTTGAAGCCCAGGAACTCGAAGGCTTCGCGGTCGACGTTCGGCTTGGAGCGTGGCGTGCGCAGGGGCAGGGTGACGCTGATGCCGTCCTTGCTGATGACAAACACTTCGGCTTCCTTCTTGGGCCGCGAGGCCTTGCCCTTGCTGCCGCTCGGGTTGCTGATGGCCTGGTGAGTCTGGTTCAGCACTTTCAGGGCCAGGCCGTAGACCAGCTCCTGGAACGACGGGTCGTCTTTGTAGCTGGAAAGAATGCGGCTGATCGGGAAGCGGCTGCCCAGGTCTTCCAGGGCCGCAAAATCCGCAGCCTCAGCGTCCTTGAGCTGCTTGAGCTGACCCATCAACTCGTAGGCCTTGTCGTCATCGAACGCATCGTGGGCCTGGCGAATGGCGTTGCGCAGTTCGCGGATCTGGTCGCTTTCGCGGTTCGACTGGAACGCATCGAGGACCATTTCGCTGATGGTCTTGGCCTGGGGCAGATGCTGTGAAAGATTGATGGAGTTTTCGTATTCCGCTTTGGACGACAGGGTGACTACGGATTCAGCGGTGTTGGAATCGGACATTGAAATTTCACTACTTCTGTTAGCGGGATGAGGCGAGAAAGGCATTGAGCTTTTTTCCGGCCGCCTAATCTATTGGACGCGGGCGGTGTTGTCACGGTCGGAGCGGTGGCCGGTACGTATTTCAGTCGCGCATCAGTTCCATCAGCCGCAATGCGTCCGGCGTTGCGGCGCCGCTGGCGGTGTTGTCGAAGATGCACCAAGTCGGCGTATCCGCAGCGCTCTTCAATTGTTGCGCGAGCTGCTTCAGCCAGGTCTCCTCATAAGGGGAGTAGTAGATTCGCGGCGAGCCATGCAAACGGTAATAACGAATGCCAGGCCAGCCTGCCGGTCGATCGCCCCCCGATAAGGGGGACGGATCGGCAGCGACACGACCGATCCGCTCGTTCTCCAGCATCGCCATGGCCTGCGGCGCGAGCCAGCTCGGGTGTCGGGGTTCGAGAACCGCGGGGCCCTGATACCGATCCCGCAACGCCTCGAAGAAGCGCTCGGCTTGGGTGTTGTCGAAGGCCAGTGATGGCGGCAATTGGATCAACAGGCAACCCAGTTTTTCACCCAACTGTGAACATTGCCCAAGGAACTCATCCACAAGCCCCTCGCAATCGTGCAGTCGTCGATCGTGAGTGATCTGCTTCGGCACCTTGACCGAGAAGCGAAAGTCCGGCCCCACGCTGTCGGCCCACTTGGCGTAAGTGGCGGGACGATGCGGGCGATAGAACGAACTATTGATCTCCACCGCCGGGAAGCGTGCGCTGTAGCGCTGCAAATGGCTGCCTTCGTCGGGAAACGCCGGCCAATGTGCCCTGGGCAACGACCAGCCGGCGCAGCCCAGGAAAAGGTTCGAAGAGCGGGGGAGTCGAGTCGGCAATTTGGGAGACCTATCGCGGGGGGGGGGGGACAAAGCTATGACCGCGACAAACGCCTCATGGATTCATTCCTGACAATTGCGGCTTCAGTTGCAGATCACGTTTTTGCCGGCCATCTTGGAGCGATACAACGCCTGGTCCGCCCGATCCATCAGTACCTCTTGCGTCTCGTCGTCGAGCCGCTGCACCACACCAAAGCTCATGGTGATCGGGAAGTCGCCCACCGGGAGCAGGTCGGACAGGCCTCGGCGAATGGTTTCAGCCATCAGGACCGCATCGGCCAACGACGTGTTTGGCAAGATCATGATGAATTCATCGCCGCCCCAGCGCACCAACAGGTCACCGTCGCGCTCGCAGCGTTTGACCGCCTGCACCACCTGCACCAGCGCTGCGTCACCAAAGGCGTGGCCGTAGCGGTCATTGATGTCCTTGAAGTCGTCGACGTCCATGGCGATCAGCGACAACGGTTCGCGAAAGCGCTGGGCACGCTCACAGGCCAGTGGCAGCGCCTGCTCCAGGCGATAGCGGTTGGCGACCAGGGTCAAGGCGTCGGTTTCGGCGAGCCTGCGGTTTTCGTCGAGTTGGATTTGCAGTTGATGGTTGACTCGAGACAACTCGCGCGTGCGCTCTTCGATGATCGCTTCCAGGGATTTGTTGCGCCGTTCGAGTTGCTCGAACAGGCGCTTCTTGTCGTCGATGCTGCGATGGGCGCCGATCATTCGAGCAACGCTGCCGTCGGGGTTGCGAGCAATTACGTAACCGCGGTCTTCGATCCAGATATAGGAACCGTCATGGGCCCGGCAGCGGTATTCGGCTTGGTATTTTGGCGACCGTTGTTTCAGGTAATCGTCGAACAGGGCCATCACCTGGGGATAATCCTCTGGATGGATCACGCTTTCCCAGGTCAGCACGGTATTGCTCAGGGAATGGGGCGTATAGCCGAGCATGGTGTACCAGCCGGGGTTGCGATAGACGAACCCGGTATTGGCGTTCCAGTCCCAGATGCCGTCGCTGACCAGCTCCATGATGGTGTGCAGCACGCTTTCGTCCAGGTCGGACAAATCGAACCGCAGCAAATCGATCTTCGAGGCGTCGTCCATCGTTGTTCCCTCAATCAGCCCTGATATCAAAATGCTCTCCAGGGGTGAAGAGTAGCCGATGGGGCGCGGGGTCACTAGCGGGCAGCGCTTCGGGTGAACGCCTGAACTGTGGCGAGGGAGCTTGCTCCCGCTGGGCCGGTCCGACGCTTCGGGCGTAGCAGCCCCAAAGCAGGGCCGCTTCGCGCCCCAGCGGGAGCAAGCTCCCTCGCCACGGGATTTATCCAACACTTATCGAGCACGCCCATCAGGGTTTGCCCCATTTCTCCAGTGCAAACTCGACAAAACTGCGCAGCTTCGGCAAACGGTAGCGATCCTGGGCGTACATCAGGCTCATCGGCCGATGAGGCAGTTGATAACCTTGCAGCAGCGCCACCAGATCCCCTTCCTGTAGATCCTTTGCCACCAACGCGTCGGGCAGCATCACCACACCCATGCCGGCCAACGCGGCACGGTGCAGTCCCGAAGAGCTATTGATCAGCATCGGCCCGGTTACCGGGACTTTGATTTCCCCTTCCGGACCGTTGATTGGCCAGTGCTCCTGGGCGAAGCGCCATTCGTCACCAGCGGAATAGGCAAACGACAGGCAATCGTGGTGTTGCAGATCGTCGGGCTTTTGCGGCGTGCCTTTGCGCGCCAGGTAAGCAGGGGAGGCACAAATGGTCAGGGTGTAGTCCACCAGCGGACGCACGATCAGTTTCGGGTCGGGAAGGCCGAGGCGGATGGCAACGTCGAAGCCATGGTCAAGCAGGTCCAGGCGCTGGTTGGTCAGTACCACGTCGAGTTTGACCTGAGCGAAGCGCTGGCTGAATTCCGCCAGGGCCGGCGCGAGGCGTTCGGTGCCAAAGGTCAGCGGCGCGGTGATGCGCAAGGTGCCGGTGGGCTCGCCCTGGGTCTGTTCGGCCAGGCGCTCGGAATCGGCCACCAGCCCCAGCACTTCCAGGCAGCGCTGGTAGTAGGCTGCGCCGAATTCAGTCAGGCGCTGGCGCCGCGTCGTACGATTGATCAGGCGCACGCCGAGACGTTGCTCCAGCGCGCGAAGATGATTGCCTACCATGGTGGTAGACATTTCGCAGGCTTGGGCTGCCGCTGTCAGGCTGCCGGTCTCCACCACTTTCACGTAAACGGTCATTGCCTGGAACAGGTCCATTATCAAGCTCAGCTTATAGATGATTGAAGTAAAGTGGCGTTTATCCATCGGGGGTGGCTAACCATACTGGAAAAAACCACCCGATGGAGCCTGATGCCATGACCGCTGCCTGCCTGATGACCACTTACCAACCCCTGGCGCTGAATTTCACCCATGGCTTGGGGACGCGCCTGTGGGACCAGGACGGCCGCGAATACCTCGATGCGGTGGCGGGGGTGGCAGTGACCAATGTCGGCCATTCCCACCCGCGGCTGGTGGCCGCCATCAGCGAGCAGGCCGGCCTGCTGTTGCACACGTCCAACCTGTACAGCATCGACTGGCAGCAGCGCCTGGCGCAAAAACTCACCCGGCTGTCCGGCCTGGAGCGAGCGTTTTTCAACAACTCGGGCGCCGAGGCCAACGAAACCGCGCTGAAACTGGCGCGCCTCTATGGCTGGCACAAGGGCATCGAGCAGCCGTTGGTGGTGGTCATGGACAATGCATTCCATGGGCGCACCTTGGGCACTATGTCCGCCAGTGACGGTCCGTCCGTGCGGCTGGGCTACAACCGCTTGCCTGGGGACTTCATCAAGGTGCCGTTCGGCGATCTCGCGGCGCTGGAGCAAATCCAGCAGGTTCACGCCGAGCGCATCGTCGCGGTGCTGGTGGAGCCGATCCAGGGCGAAAGCGGTGTGCAACTCGCCCCGCCGGGTTACCTCAAGGCCTTGCGGCAGCTGTGCAGTCGGCGCGCCTGGCTGTTGATGCTCGACGAGATCCAGACGGGCATCGGTCGTACCGGCCAATGGTTTGCGTTCCAGCACGAGGGCATTGTGCCGGACGTCATGACCCTGGCCAAAGGCCTGGGCAACGGCGTGCCCATCGGTGCCTGCCTGGCGCGGGGCAAGGCCGCCGAGCTGTTTACCCCGGGCAGTCATGGCAGCACGTTCGGTGGCAATCCATTGGCCTGTCGGGTCGGCTGCACGGTGCTGGACATCATCGAGGAACAAGCCCTGGTGGATAACGCCAGGCAGCAGGGCGAACAATTGCTGGGTCGGCTGCGGGCCGAACTCGCGGACAACCCGAACGTATTGGCGATTCGCGGCCAAGGCTTGATGATCGGCATCGAACTCAAGCAACCGGTCCGCGACCTGACCCTTCGTGCTGCCCAGGACCACGGCCTGCTGATCAATGTCACCCGGGGCCAGACCATTCGCCTGCTGCCGCCGCTGACGATCGATGGGCGCGAAGTGGAGATGATTGTCAGAGGCGTGAGCCGCTGTCTGGCGCAAGGTTGAGGGTACTTCGCCCGGACGACGGATTTTTATCCGGCAGTCGGGCGAAGCGCGACGCAGCGGGACGGAATTTTTAACGGTTGTCGCGTTCCAACGCCTGCCAGAGTCGATTGCCTACACTTTGGCAACCAGACTGAAAATCCCAGGAGCATCTTCATGTTCACCTCGCGTCGCTTGATCGTTGTCGCTACTGCTGTGGCCTTGTTGTCCGGCTGTGCGTCGCCCAACCCCTATGACAACCAGGGCCAGGCCTCTACCGAATCGTCGGGCATGAGCAAAACCGCCAAGTATGGCGGCCTCGGTGCACTGGCGGGGGCGCTGGCCGGTGCGGCCATCGGTCACGATAACCGTGGCAAGGGCGCGTTGATCGGCGCGGCGGTGGTGGGCGCTTCCGCGGCCGGCTACGGCTACTACGCCGACCAGCAGGAAAAGAAACTGCGCGCCAGCATGGCCAATACCGGTGTTGAAGTGCAGCGCCAGGGCGACCAGATCAAGCTGATCATGCCGGGCAACATCACCTTCGCCACCGACTCGGCGAACATCGCGTCCAGCTTCTACCAGCCGCTGAACAACCTGGCCAACTCCCTCAAGGAGTTCAACCAGAACCAGATCGAAATCGTCGGTTACACCGACAGCACCGGCAGCCGCCAGCACAACATGGACCTGTCCCAGCGACGCGCCCAGAGCGTGGCGACCTACCTGACGTCCCAGGGCGTGAGCGGTGCCAACCTGTCGGCCCGTGGCGCCGGCCCGGACAACCCGGTGGCGAGCAATGCCGACGTCAATGGCCGCGCGCAGAACCGTCGGGTCGAGGTCAATCTCAAGGCCATTCCTGGGCAGCAGTACCAGGCGCCGCCGCAGCAGGGCCAGACTTACCAGCAGTATCCGTAAGCGCTGGGCGGTAAATGAAAGGGGGACCCGGAAATGGGGTCCCCCTTTTTTGCGACTGGCGTTTGGGCTTTTGTGGCGAGGGAGCTTGCTCCCGCTGGGCTGCGAAGCAGTCCTGAGAGCATTCGCCTTGATTCTCCTGACACACCGCGTTCGCTGATTTGGGCCTGCTGCGCCCGAAGCGTCGGACCGGTCCAGCGGGAGCAAGCTCCCTCGCCACGGAGGTGTTCACTTGAATAATTAGGGGTCAATTCGCCTCTTTCACCGCACTCAAGAACGCACACGTACGCTCCTGCTGCGGGTTTTCGAAAATCTGCGCAGGGGTGCCTTGTTCATGGATCTGCCCCTTGTAGAAGAAGCACACCAGGTCGGCGAACTCCCGCGCAAACCCCATCTGGTGGGTCACCATCAGCATCGTCAGGTTGTGTTCGGCGCCCAGCTTGCGAATCACGTTCAGCACCTCGCCGCACAACTCCGGATCCAGCGCCGAAGTCACCTCGTCAAACAACATCACCTTGGGCCGCATCGCCAACGCCCGGGCAATCGCCACCCGCTGTTGCTGGCCGCCGGACAGTTGCGATGGGTAATGGTCGAGCTTGTTGCCCAGCCCCACCAGTTCCAGCAGGTCGGCGGCGCGTTCCCGGGCTTCCTTCGGGTTCATGCCCAGCACCTGGACCGGCGCCTCGATCACGTTCTGCAGCGCGGTCATGTGGGGGAACAGGTTGAAGCTCTGGAACACCATGCCGATCTTGCCGCGCACCCGGCGGATGTGCCGGTCGTTGGCCGGCACCAGCACGCCGTTGCGGTTGGGCATGTGGGTCAGCGAGTCGTCCTCGACGCGGATCTGGCCCTGGTCGATGCCTTCCAGGGTCATCAGCACCCGCAGCAGCGTGGACTTGCCCGAGCCGCTGGGGCCGATGATCGCGACTTTTTCACCGGGCGCGACATCCAGGTTCAGATGGTCGAGTACCGTGAAGCTGCCGTAGCTTTTGGTCACGTCCTGGAAACTCACAATCGGCCGGGACGGTGTCGGAATTTGCATGGCCGGGGCCTCCTGCTGTGACGCCAGCGTGCTGCGCCGGGACAAATCGGTGGGCGTGGACAGGGGTAAAGTCATTAGCGTAGCTCCATGCGCGTTTCAAGGCGCCGTACCAGCCAAGCCAAGGCGAGGCTCAGGGCGAGGAAGAACAGGCCGACCAGGGTGATGGGTTCCAGGTAACGGAAATGCTCGGAACCGATGTTCTTGGCCTGCTGCATGATTTCCACCACGGTGATCGCCGACAGAACCGGCGTGTCCTTGAGCATTGCCACCAGGTAGTTGCCCAGGGGCGGCACGATCGGTCGCAGCGCCTGGGGCAGGATGATGTTGCGGTAGGCGTCGTACGGCGCGATGTTCAACGCCGTCACCGCTTCCCACTGCGCCCGTGGCACCGCGTCGAGACCACTGCGATAGACCTCGGCGATGTAGCACGCATAGTGCAGGCCGATGCCGAGGATGCCGACTTGCATGGCCGTCAGGCTCAAGCCGTAGTTGGGCAGGACGTAGTAGAGGAAATACACCTGGATCAGCAACGGCGTGCTGCGGATGAACTCGATCACCGCCGTGGCCGGCCACGACAACCAGAACTTGCGGCTGCGTCGGCCAATCGCCAGGAACAGCCCCAGCACGATCGCGATCAAAAAGCCGATCAACGTGATGCCCACGGTATTGAGGGAGGCGCGCAGCAGGTCCGGAAGAATTTGCGCGGCGTAGGACCAGTCGAACAATGTCATGACAGACCTCCACGCATCCGGCCTCGGCTCAGTCGCCGCTCGATGTTGCGCATGCCGAAGTTGATGGCCTGGGCGAGGATGAAATACATCACCAGCGCCAGGCTGAAAATCTCCAGGGTCTGGAACGTCGCCTGATCCAACTGGCGCGCCCGGAAGCTCAGGTCGGACAAGGTGATCAGCGACACCAGCGAGGTGTTCTTCAGCAACTCGATCAACAGGTTGGTGCCCGGTGGAATCGCCGCCAGCAACGCCTGGGGCAAGATGATTCGCTTGAAGCGCGTGAACCCGCTGAAGTTCAGCGCCGTGCAGGCTTCGTATTGGCCCTTGGCGACCGAGCTGATGGCGCCGCGCATCACTTCGGCCCCGTAGGCGCCGATGTGCAGGCCCAGGCCGACGATGGCCACGGCGTAAGGGCTCAGCTCCACATTGAAGGGCGGCAGCGGCAGCACGAAGAACAGCCAGAACAATTGCACCAGCAACGAAGTGCCACGAAACACTTCGATGTAGGTGATGGAAAACCAGCGCAACGCGCGCCACGGCGACAGCCGTCCGAGGGCCGCGAGTACCGCCGCGACAATCGCCAACAGCGAGCCGAAGAACGTCACCTGGAGCGTAACCCAGGCCCCTTGAATCAATAACGGAAGTAATTCGCCCATGGTTCAACCCGATATCCGATGAAGCAGGGAACGAGCATCACGCCTGCGCGTCATGCCCGTTTCGGCGTGCCATTAGGGCTGAGCGCAAAGCTCGGCCGCGGTCTTGCTGGTCACGTTGGATTTGTCGAAACCGAATGGCGCGACGGCCTTGAGGTGTTCCTCCGAACCCAGCCACTTCTTCAGCTCGGCATTGACCGCGTCGCGCAGGTCTTTGTCCTCGGGGCGGAAGGCCAACGCGCCGTAGCCGATGTGGGACGGGTCGTCCTTGAATTCGGTCATCGCCTCTACTTTATCGCCACCCTTGCTGGCCAGGCCCTTCATGGTCAGTTGAGTGCCGACGGCCGCGTCGGCGCGACCGGCGCGCACGGCTTGCAATTGCGCGGTGGTGTCGGGGACCTGGAGGATCTGATCGTCCTTGACCCCGGAGTCGCGGGCATAGGCCAGGTTCACCGTGCCGGCCATGATGGCCAGCTTCACGTCCGGTTGCTTGGCGATGTCTTCATAGCTGTGGAGTTTTTTCGGGTTGCCCTTGGCCACGAGCAACGCGTCGGGCAATTGATACTGCGGATCGGTGAACAACACTTGCTTGCAGCGCGCCGGGGTGATGTACATGCCGGCGGCAATCACATCGAAGCGACCTGCCCGCAGGCCAGGGATCAGTGAGCCCCATTCGGTGAGCACGCCATCGACCTGCTTGATGCCCATCCTGGCGAAAATGATCTTGGCGATCTCCGGCGACTCACCGGTGACGTTGCCGTCGGTTTCGGTGAAGGCGAATGGGGTCTCGTTGGCGTAGCCGATCCGGATGCTGCTGTTGCTTTTGACGGTATCCAAGGTGGCCGCTTGAACGCTGCTGGCCAGGCCCAGTGCGGCACAGGTCAACAAGAGCCGACGCAAGGGCGCATGGGTGCTGGGAAGAAAATTGCTCATCGATAAAATCTCCTGTTTCTTGTGGATCCGTCGTTTGACGGCTCTGTGGTAGGAGGCAGTGTGACAAGAGCAAAGCGTACAGCGGCGGATCCGGGCGTGGCCTGGAATCGAGAACGGCGCCGGTACAGGTCGATCCGGCTTTTTGTCGGGGCGATAAGCCCGCCTGGGTGACGACCTTGGACCGAGCATACAAAAGCCCCGGCATTGATTGTATTGCACTAGGACAATTGCTTTGCCGCGAGGGCCGCGCAATGCTGTGCGCACCCCTACACACGCCGGTTGCAGTTGTCATGGATAAGTGGAAGTCAGCCTTGGACCTCGCCCGCAGCGGTGAATCCAAATACAAGATCCTGGTGCAGGCCATTGCCGACGATATCGAACAAGGCGCCTTGGCCAACGACCAGCGCCTGCCGCCGCAGCGGCAAGTGGCCGACGCCATGGGCATCAGCGTGCAGACCGTCACCAATGCTTACAAGGAGCTGGAACGCCAAGGGCTGGTCCGTTGTGAAGTAGGACGCGGCAGTTTTGTTTCGCGGCGCATGAGCGACCGGGTCGCCACCTACATACTCGACAGCCCCGAGCGGGCGCTGGTGGATTTTTCCATCACTCGCATCCTCCACACTCGCGAGCATGACCAGGCCTGGCGGGATACCTGCGCGGCGCTGAGCACTGAAGAGGATCAGCCGTGGATTCACGCGTTTCGGCCCATCGCCGGTTTCGAATCCCATCGCGAAGCGGCGACGCAGTGGATCGGCCGGCAAGGGCTGAAAGTCGACCGTAACGATGTGCTGATCACCAACGGCGCGGCCCATGGGATCTTCCTGGCGCTCGCTTCCCTGGCGGGGCCCGACGATGTGGTGCTCTGCGAAGGCTTGACCGACCACGGGGTGATCGGCAATTCCCAGGTGTTGGGCTTCACCCTCAAGGGCCTGGAGATGGATCGCCATGGCATTGACCCTGAACATTTCGAAGACATGTGCAGCAACGAGCGCATCACGGCGCTGGTGTGCACACCGAACCTGAACAACCCCACCACCAGCCTGATGCCCGACGCCCGGCGCCGGGAAATCGCCGAGATCGCCCGGCGCTTCGGTGTACACATCATCGAGGATGATGTGTACGGTCCGCTGCTGGACGAACGCCGCGCGCCGCCCATCAGTCATTACCTGCCGGAACTGTCGTTCTACTGCACGAGCATGACCAAGTCGGTGCTCACGGGGTTGCGCATCGGTTACCTGGTGGTACCCAAGCGCTTGGCGTTGCGTACCGAGAGCATCCTGCGGGTCAACAGCTGGATGGCCACGCCGATGGTCTCGGAGATCGCCACCCGCTGGATCCGCGATGGCCGCGCCGAGTCGCTGGTGCAGTTGCAGCGCCAATTGTTGGCCGGGCGCCAGGCGATGGTCACCGAATACATGGGCGAGCATGTGTTGGCCCAGCATCCTCATGCCCTGAATGCCTGGATCGGCATCCCGCCCCACTGGGAAGTGGACAGCCTGGTACGTGCGCTGCGCCACAAGCACATCGCGGTCACTTCCCCCGACCCGTTCACCGTACGCGGCACTCCCCGGCCCCGCGCGGTGCGAGTGTGTGTCGGCGCCGAATGCAGCGATGAAGAAATGCGCCATGCGCTGATCGGCATGCGGGAGATCTTCAACCAGTATCCGCAGATTCATGATTTTTGATGCGCCCCACCGCAATTCCCTGTGGGAGCGAGCTTGCTCGCGAAAGCGGTGTGACAGTCAGAGGAGATGCTGAATGTGCCGTCGCCTTCGCGAGCAAGCTCGCTCCCACAGGGGATTTGCGGCGGTCGCTGGATTTGTGTTTGCCCCGGCCAAAATGTGGGAGCGAGCTTGCTCGCGAAAGCGGTGTGACAGTCAGAGGAGATGCTGAATGTGCCGTCGCCTTCGCGAGCAGGCTCGCTCCCACAGGGGATTTGCGGCGGTCGCTGGATTTGTGTTTGCCCCGGCCAAAATGTGGGAGCGAGCTTGCTCGCGAAAGCGGTGTGACAGTCAGAGGAGATGCTGAATGTGCCGTCGCCTTCGCGAGCAAGCTCGCTCCCACAGGGGATTTGTGGCGGGGGCAAGTAATCGATTTAAATTGCCCTAGTACATTCATCACCACAATCCAGCCCTCTTAGACTGCGCCCAATACATCCGCTCGGGACGCAGTCATGACAGGGTTGCAGCTTCAGGACATTTACCTCGCCCGCCAGCGCATTGAGTCGCTGGTGCGGCGCACGCCCATGGAGCATTCCCCGAGCCTGACGCGGTTGATGGGCGTGCCGGTGTATCTCAAGCTGGAAGCCCTGCAAATCACCGGCAGCTTCAAGCTGCGCGGGGCGAGCAATGCTGTCGCGCAACTCAGTTCCGAGCAGAAGGCCCAGGGCGTGGTCACCGCGTCGACCGGTAATCATGGCCGGGCGCTCGCCCACGCGGCCTCGCAGCAGGGCGTCCGGGCGATTGTCTGTCTGTCGAACCTGGTGCCGGCCAACAAGGTGCAGGCGATTCGCGATCTGGGCGCCGAGGTGTGCATCGTCGGCCAGTCCCAGGACGACGCCCAACGCGAAGCCGAGCGCATCGCCCGGGAGCAGGGGGCGTTGTTTTTACCGCCCTTCGATCACCCAGCGATCATCGCCGGCCAGGGCACCCTCGGCCTGGAGATCCTCGAACAGCAACCGGAAGTGGCCCAGGTCCTGGTGCCGTTATCCGGTGGCGGCTTGTTCGCCGGTGTCGCCCTGGCTCTCAAAAGTGCCAACCCAGCGATTCAGGTCCACGGCATCAGCATGGCCCGCGGTGCGGCGATGCACGCCAGCCTCGCCGCCGGACAGCCGGTGGACATCGAAGAGTTGCCGACCCTGGCCGACTCCCTCGGTGGCGGCATCGGCCTGGACAACCGCTACACCTTCGCCATGACCCGGCAATTGCGCGATGACGTGCACCTGCTCTCGGAAGCCTCCATCGCCAATGCCATCCGCCACGCCTATCACCACGAGCGCCTGGTGCTCGAAGGCGCCGCCGTGGTGGGCATCGCGGCGCTGCTCGACGGCCTGGTCGAGCCGCGCGGCCCCATCGTCCTGGTGGTCAGCGGGCGCAACGTCGACACCGAACAACATGCCCGCGTGATCGCTGGCGCCAATGCCTGATAACCGTTAATGGAGCCCTGTCATGAGTGAAGTCACCCTATTGAGCGAGGCTGACCTGCGCAGTTGCGTGGCCCTCGACCTGGCCAGCATCGACGCCATCGAGCAGGCTTTCGTGCTGTTGGCCACCGCCGCCGTGGCGATGCCGCCGATCCTGCGATTGGACATCCCCGAGCACAACGGCGAAGTGGATGTGAAGACCGCTTACCTGCCGGGCCTGGAACGCTTCGCCATCAAAGTCAGCCCGGGTTTTTTCGATAACCCCAAGCTTGGCCTGCCCAGCCTTAACGGCATGATGATGCTGCTCTCGGCACGCACCGGTTTGCTGGAGGCGCTGTTGCTGGACAACGGTTACCTCACCGCCGTGCGCACCGCCGCCGCCGGTGCCGTGGCGGCGCGGTGCCTGTCTCGCGAGGACAGCCGCAGCGTCGCGCTGATCGGTGCCGGCGAACAGGCGGCGTTGCAGCTTCAGGCGCTGCGCCTGGTGCGGCCCATCGACGAGGTGCGGGTCTGGGCGCGTGATGTACAAAAGGCCAAGGCGTTCAGCGCCGGGCTCGCTCGCGACACAGGGCTCGCCGTCACGCCATGTGCCTCCATTGACGCTGCCCTGGAAGGCGTGGACATCGCCATCACCTGCACCCCCAGTCGCGAGCCGCTGATCGAAGCTCGCCATCTGCATCCCGGCCTGCACATCACGGCGATGGGTTCGGACGCGGAGCACAAGAACGAAATTTCCCCGCAAGCCCTGGCGGCCGTCGACTGCTATGTCGCCGATCGCCTGAGCCAGACCCGCGTACTCGGCGAACTGCACCACGCCCTGGCGGCCGGCACCGTACGCGATGACCTGGCGCTTCTGGAGTTGGGACGAGTACTGGCAGGGCAACGGCAGGGGCGCTCCGATGCGGCGCAAGTGACGCTTTGCGACCTGACCGGCACCGGCGCCCAGGACACCGCCATCGCCAACCTGGCGTTCGAGCGGGCGAGGGCGGCGGGCAAGGGCTTTGCGTTCGGTCGCTAGATCATTTTCTTCATGAGTTATTGAACAGAGGGCAGGTGGATGTCAGAGATCGTCGTCAATCTTCCGTTTAAACGGGAGGAATACGCCCAGCGCCTGGCGAAGGTTCGCGCGGCCATGCAGGCCCAGGGCCTGGAGCTGCTGCTGGTCACCGATCCGTCGAACATGGCTTGGCTCACCGGCTATGACGGTTGGTCGTTCTATGTGCACCAGTGCGTGCTGCTGGCGCTGGAGGGCGAGCCCGTGTGGTTCGGCCGCGGCCAGGATGCCAACGGTGCCAAGCGCACGGTGTTCATGCAGGCCGACAACATCGTCGGCTACCCGGACATCTACGTGCAGTCCCGCGAGCGCCATCCCATGGACTACCTGTCCCGGGAGGTGATCATCGCCCGTGGCTGGGGCGCGCTGAGCATCGGCGTGGAGATGGACAACTATTACTTCAGCGCCGCCGCGTTCCTGTCGCTGCAAAAGCACTTGCCCGACGCGATGCTGGTAGACGCGGTGGGCCTGGTGAACTGGCAGCGCGCGGTCAAGTCGCCCCAGGAAATCGCCTACATGCGCATCGCCGCGCGCATCGTCGAGAACATGCACAGCCGGATCCTCGAACGGATCGAACCGGGCATGCGCAAGAACGAACTGGTGGCAGAGATCTACAGCAGTGGCATCCTCGGTGCCGATGGTCATGGCGGCGACTACCCGGCCATCGTGCCGCTGTTGCCCACCGGCGCCGATGCCAGCGCGCCGCACCTGACCTGGGACGATTCGCCGTTCGAACGGGGCGCCGGGACTTTTTTTGAAATCGCTGGTTGCTACAAGCGTTACCACTGCCCGTTGTCGCGGACGATTTACCTGGGCAAGCCGCCGCGACATTTCCTCGACGGTGAAAAAGCCGTGGTCGAAGGCATCGCCGCCGGCCTGGACGCGGCCAAGCCGGGCAACACCACCGGGGACATCGCCGTGGCGTTTTTCAATGTGCTGGAGAAATTCGGCATCCACAAGGACAGCCGTTGCGGCTACCCCATCGGCATCAGTTATCCGCCGGATTGGGGCGAGCGCACCATGAGCCTGCGCCCTGGCGACAACAGCGTGTTGCAACCGGGCATGACCTTCCACTTCATGCCGGGGCTGTGGATGGACGATTGGGGCCTGGAAATCACCGAGAGCATTTTGATCACCGAAACCGGCGTCGAGACGCTGTGCAACGTGCCTCGTCAACTGTTCGTGAAGGATTGAGCCATGCCTGACGTGCCCAACAATCCCATCAGCGCCACGGTCGACTTCAGTCGCGAGGGCGTGCAGCACGGCTTTCTCAAGCTGCCGTATTCGCGGGACGATTCGGCCTGGGGCGCGGTGATGATCCCCATCACCGTCATCCAGCGCGGCAGCGGCCCGACGGCGCTGCTCAGCGGTGGCAACCACGGTGATGAATACGAAGGCCCGGTGGCCTTGAGCAAACTGGCCCAGCGGTTGACCGCCGAGGACGTCAGCGGACGAGTGATCATCGTGCCGTTCATGAACACCCCGGCCTTCCATGCCGGGCGCCGCACTTCACCCATCGACAAGGGCAACCTGAACCGCAGTTTCCCCGGCAGGCCGGACGGCACCGTCACCGAGAAAATCGCCGACTATTTCAATCGCACGTTGTTGCCGTTGGCGGACATTGTCCTGGACATTCACTCCGGTGGCCGGACCCTGGATTTCCTGCCGTTCGCCGCCTGCCACGTCTTGCCGGACAAACAGCAGCAGGCCCGCTGCGAGGCCGGGATGCTGGCGTTCAACGCGCCATATTGCATGCGCATGCTGGAGCTGGACGCCGGGGCGATGTACGACACGGCGGCCGAATCCCAGGGCAAGGTGTTCGTTACCACCGAACTGGGAGGCGGCGGCTCATCGACTGCCCGCAGCGTGGCGATTGCCGAGCGTGGAGTGCGCAACCTGCTGATCCACGCCGGCATCCTGCGGGGCTCGATCGAGTTGCAGCCGTCGTTGATGCTCGACATGCCGGACCCCAGTTGTTTCATCGCCAGCGAACACAACGGCTTGCTGGAAATGTGCCGTGATCTTGGTGAAACCGTCACCCAGGGTGAGGTGGTGGCGCGTATCCATGACACCACCCGCAGCGGCGTCGCCCCGGTCGAATATCGCGCCGCCCGCAACGGCCTGCTGGCGGCCCGGCACTTTCCCGGGCAGGTGCAGTGTGGCGATACGTTGGTGGTGATTGCGGATGTGTTGGCTTGATAACAGCCAGCCACAAAATCCCCTGTGGGAGCGAGCTTGCTCGCGATAGCGGTCTGCCTGAGCCGGTGATGTTGGATGTGCCGACGCCTTCGCGAGCAAGCTCGCTCCCACAGGGGGTTGCGGTGACTGTAGATTTATGCCCCCACAGGGGCGGTGTGATTTTCTGATTTGTCTGGAGAGCCCGGCCCCATGCACAAGCTCGATCGCTACGACCTGAAGATCCTGCAGATCCTCGCCGAGGACGGGCGCATCACCAAGTCGAGCCTGGCCGAGGCCATCAACCTGTCGGTGACGCCGGCCTGGGAGCGGGTGCGCAAGCTGGAAGCGGCGGGCTTGATCATCGGTTACCGGGCGCAGATCGATTGGGGCGCGGTGTTCAAGCGCCAGCAGGTGCTGGTGGAGATCACCCTGGCCCGGCACACCGCCCAGGACATGCGCCGTTTCGAGCAACGCATGATCGCCGCGCCGGAAGTGGCGTTCTGTTACGCCACCGGCGGCGGTGTGGATTACCTGGCGATGATCCAGGCCCCGGACGTCGATGCCTATCAGCGTTTTGTCGACCAACTGCTGCTCGAAGACCTCGGCATCGAACGCTACTTCACCTACATCGTCACCAAGACCATCAAGACCGCCGGTGCGTTGCCGGCGGAGTTGGCACCATCTTCCTGAGCACCGCAGAAAACACGTTCCAGCAGGTCTTTTCCGGAAAAAAACCAAGGTCTGGCCCCGCGCAAACACCCGAAAGCCCAAGCATCGCTGCCCTAGCATGGGTTCACGCAAACGGTCTGGAGTGAACGTCATGCCTTATCAACATCCGCTGCTGTTCAAAGCGCTTTGCTACATCGATGGCCATTGGGTCCACAGCGACAGTGGCCAAAGCATCGCGGTGCACAACCCTGCCACCCGCACGGTTATCGGCCATGTGCCGATGCTCGATCAGCCACAGATCGTCGCGGCGGTGGACGCAGCGCATCGCGCCTTCCCGGCGTGGCGCGAGCAGAGCCTGGAGACGCGCGGCGCAATCCTGCGGCGCTGGGCAGCGTTGATCACCGAACACAGCGAAGACCTCGCACACATCCTCAGCCTGGAGCAGGGCAAGCCGTTGGCCGAGTCCCGTGGCGAAATCGCCTATGCCGCCAGCTTCATCCCTTGGTTCGCCGAGGAAGCCCGGCGCCTTTACGGCCAGAACATCCCCAGCCATATCCCGAATGCGCACCTGGGCACCATCAAGGAGCCGGTGGGCGTCTGCGCGCTGCTCACACCGTGGAATTTCCCTTCGGCGATGATCACCCGCAAGGCCGCCGCGGCCCTGGCTGCCGGCTGCACGGTGGTGATCAAGCCCGCCCACGAAACACCGTACTCAGCGTTGGCCCTGGCGCAATTGGCCGAGGAAGCGGGCTTTCCCGCCGGGGTCTTCAACGTGGTCTTGGGCGAGCCGCAAATGGCCATGGAAACCCTGGTCAAGGACCGTCGTGTACGCTCGGTGAGTTTCACTGGCTCAACCCGGGTCGGCAAACTGGTGCTGCAAGCGGCGGCCCATGACGTGAAGAAAGTCGCACTGGAACTGGGCGGCAACGCGCCGTTCATTGTCTGCGCCGATGCTGACCTGACGCTGGCGGTGAAAGTCGCTGTGGAAGCGAAGTTCCAGACCTCGGGCCAGGATTGCTGCGCGGCCAACCGAATCATGGTGCAACGCTCGGTGTACCCGGCGTTCCTCAGTCGTTTCGCCGCAGCGGTGCGTGGCTTGCGCGTCGGGCCGGCCATGGTCGGTCAACAGGAACAGGACGTGGATGTCGGGCCGTTGATGCACCAGGCGGCGTTCGATGCGACCGCTGATCGTGTCGCCGATGCCCTGGCGCTGGGCGCTCAGCGCTTGGTGGGGGGCGAGGCCCATGCCTTGGGCGGGTTGTTCTATCAACCGACCGTGCTGGCCGATGTCACGCCGCAGATGCGCATCTACCGTGAAGAAAACTTCGCGCCCATTGCCGGGGTGATGCCGTTCGACACCCTGGACGAAGCCATCGAAATGGCCAACGACACCGAATACGGGCTGGCGGCCTATATTTGTTCGAACCGCCTGGACGTTATCTATCCGCTGATTCGCCGTCTCGGCCACGCCATGGTCGCGGTCAACGGCGTCAAGTTCACCGGCCACCCGATCCCCTTCGGTGGCATGAAAGCCTCCGGCCTCGGTCGTGAGGGTGGCAGCGAGGGCTTCGAGCCCTTTGTCGAAACCAAATATTTTTGCCTGCACCATCAAGGCCAGTTCCCAGGAGAGTCCGCATGAGCCAAGAACTCAATACGCTATTCGAACAAGACCGTGCGCATTTCATGCACCCCTCGACCCACGCCCATGACCACGCCAGCGGCGCGCTCAAGGGCCGGATCATCAAGAGTGCGTCAGGCGTTCGCATTCGCGACCATGAGGGCCGTGAGTTCATCGACGCCTTTGCCGGGCTCTACTGCGTGAACATCGGCTACGGCCGCACGGAGGTGGCTGACGCCATCTATAAGCAGGCCAAGGAACTGGCCTACTACCACACCTACGTCGGCCACTCGAGCGAGGCGATCATCGAGCTGTCCAGTCGCATCATGGACTGGGCGCCGGAAGGGATGAAGAAGGTCTACTACGGATTGTCCGGCTCCGATGCCAACGAGACCCAAGTCAAATTGGTGCGCTACTACAACAACGTGCTGGGCCGGCCGCTGAAGAAAAAGATCATCTCGCGGGACCGTGGCTACCATGGTTCGGGCATCATGACCGGCAGCCTGACGGGGCTGGCGACCTTCCACCAGCATTTCGACCTTCCGGTGGAAGGGGTCAAGCACACCGTGTGCCCGCACTGGTATCGCAAGGCCCCGGTGGGCATGGACGAAGCGGCATTCGTGCGCTATTGCGCCGATGAGCTGGAGAAGATGATTCTCGCCGAAGGCCCGGACACCGTGGCGGCGTTCATCGGTGAACCGCTGATGGGCACCGGCGGCATCATTGTCCCGCCCGCCGGTTACTGGGATGCGATCCAGGCCGTGTTGAAGAAATACGATGTGCTGTTGATTGCCGACGAGGTGGTCTGCGCGTTTGGTCGCCTGGGGTCGAAGATGGGCAGCCAGCGCTACGGCATGAAGCCGGACCTGATCACTACCGCCAAAGGCCTGACCAGTGCCTATGCGCCGTTGTCGGCGGTGATCATCGGCGAGAAGGTCTGGAGCGTGATTGAAAAAGCCTCCCAGGCCGAAGGCGCCATGGGCCATGGCTGGACGTACTCCGGTCACCCGATCTGCGCGGCGGCGGCATTGGCCAACCTCGACATCCTCGAACGGGAAAACCTCACGGCCAACGCCGAGAATGTTGGCGGCTACTTGAACCGTCGGTTGCGTGAAACGCTGGAAGGTCATCCGCTGGTGGGCGAGGTGCGCGGCGACGGCATGCTGGCCGCCGTGGAGTTCATGGCCGATCGTGAACAGCGCACGGCGTTCGACCCGGCACTCAAAGTCGGCCCGAAGGTCTCGGCTGCCTGCCTGGAGCGCGGCATGATCGCCCGCGCCATGCCCCACGGCGACATCCTGGGCTTCGCCCCACCGCTGATCCTGACCCGCGAGGATGCGGACCTGATCGTCGACATCACCAAAGGGGCCATCGACCAGGTGGCGGGTGAGGTGTTGGCTTAACTGAAATGCCTCAGGACACCGATCCCTGTGGCGAGGGAGCTTGCTCCCGCTGGGCCGCGAAGCGGCCCCAAAACCAGGCAACTCGGTGTGTCAGGAAAATCGAGTTCGCTGCTATAGGGCTGCTTCGCAGCCCAGCGGGAGCAAGCTCCCTCGCCACGGGGGATCAAATTGAAATAGGGAATAGGAACCAATAAAAAGCCCGCCTGATCATGGGATCGGGCGGGCTTTTGGTGTCGCTTGGAAATTTACTTCTTCAAACCGTAATGCTCATCGAGCATGCCGGGCGAATTCGGGGCCTTTGGCGCGTAGTCCCGTGGCGGTTCCTGGATCCCTTTGGGTGGGGTCAGGCGTTCCCGTGGCGTCTGTGCCGCATCGGCTTGCAGGGCAGCCAGCAGGCGCTGGCGAGTCTGCTCGTCCAGGGCAAGGCGATTGGCCCCCTCGGACAGATGATCCTGGACTTCCTGGTAGCTCTGGGTGAGTTTTTTCACCAGAGACGCGGTGCTGTTGAAGTGGGTGACCACTTCATTCTGATAACTGTCGAAACGTTCCTGAATGTCGTCCAGCTGACGTTGGGTGCTGTTGGGCACCGCGTTGGGCAGCAGTCGGGCAAGCAGGAATCCAATGGCGACACCGGCAACCAGGGCAAGAGTCGGCAACAACCAAACTAAGAGCGAGTGTTCCACGAGTCCTTCCTCTATAAACGGCTTTGCTTTACGTTAACGGCTCGGACCTGCGCTGTATACCGCGAAGAACATCGCAATCATGCCAGGCACAGACTTTTAGCTAGACGAGTCGACCCCATTCGGGGTCACGGAGTTCTTTCCCTTGCTTATGCGCGAAACCCCTGTAGTCATCGATGGCCCCGTGGGCCAACTGGAAGCCTTGTACTTGGACAACGAGGCCCCCCGTGGCCTGGCGCTGATCTGCCACCCGAACCCGGTGCAGGGCGGGACCATGCTCAACAAAGTGGTCTCGACCCTGCAACGCACCGCCCGGGATGCCGGGCTGGTTACGTTGCGTTTCAATTATCGTGGCGTGGGCGCCAGTGCTGGCACTCATGACATGGGCACTGGTGAAGTGGACGACGCCCAGGCGGTTGCCCAATGGCTGCGGGAAAAATACCCGCAACTGCCCCTGACCCTGTTCGGCTTTTCCTTCGGCGGATTCGTCGCCGCCAGCCTGGGCGGGCGCCTGGAAACCCAGGGACAACCGGTCAAGCACTTGTTCATGGTGGCCCCGGCGGTGATGCGCCTGGACGAGCAGTCGCCCTTGCCGACCGGTGGCGAATTGACCGTGATCCAGCCGGAAACCGACGAAGTGGTCGATCCGCAGCTGGTCTACGCATGGTCCGACACGCTCCAACGTCCCCATGAGCTGCTGAAAGTGGCAGAATGCGGACACTTTTTTCATGGCAAGCTGACTGATCTCAAGGATCTGATCCTGCCGCGCCTCTCGAATTGACAGCAGTCTGACAAGCGATAACCCATGACGACGCGTACCCGTATCCTGACCGGCATCACCACCACCGGCACCCCGCATCTGGGCAACTATGCCGGTGCCATCCGTCCGGCGATCCTCGCCAGCCGCGACAGCAACGCCGATTCGTTCTACTTCCTGGCCGACTACCACGCGCTGATCAAGTGCGATGACCCGCTGCGTATCCAACGTTCGCGCCTGGAAATCGCTGCTACCTGGCTGGCCGGCGGCCTGGACGTGGACCGCGTGACGTTCTATCGCCAGTCCGACATTCCCGAGATCCCGGAACTGACCTGGCTGCTGACCTGCGTCGCCGCCAAGGGCCTGCTCAACCGCGCCCACGCCTACAAGGCCTCGGTGGACAAGAACGTCGAGGCCGGCGAAGACCCGGACGCCGGCGTCACCATGGGTCTCTACAGCTACCCGATCCTCATGGCCGCCGACATCCTGATGTTCAACGCCCACAAGGTGCCGGTCGGCCGCGACCAGATCCAGCACGTGGAGATGGCCCGGGACATCGGCCAGCGCTTCAATCATCTGTTCGGCCAAGGCAAGGAGTTCTTCACCATGCCCGAGGCGCTGATTGAAGAAAGCGTCGCCACCTTGCCGGGCCTCGATGGCCGCAAGATGTCCAAGAGCTACGACAACACCATTCCGTTGTTCAGCAGCGCCAAGGACATGAAGGACGCGATCTCGCGAATCGTCACCGACTCCCGCGCCCCGGGCGAAGCCAAGGACCCGGACAATTCGCACCTGTTCACCCTGTTCCAGGCTTTCGCCACTGCCGAGCAGTCCGCCGAGTTCCGCAGCGAACTGTTGCAGGGCCTGGGTTGGGGCGAAGCGAAGAACCGCCTGTTCCAGTTGCTCGACAGCGAGCTGGGTGAGGCCCGCGAACGTTATCACCAGTTCATCGAGCGTCCGTCGGACCTCGAAGACATCCTGCAACTGGGCGCGAGCAAGGCCCGGGCCGTGGCAACGCCGTTCCTCAATGAACTGCGCGAAGCCGTTGGCTTGCGGTCCTTCGTCAGCCAGGTCCAGGTGGCCACCCAGACCAAAAAGAAAGCGGCCAAGGCGGCTCGTTTCGTCAGCTTCCGCGAGGATGACGGCAGTTTCCGTTTCCGCCTGCTTTCCGCCGAGGGTGAGCAACTGTTGCTCTCGAACAATTTTGCCGACGGCAAGACCGCAGGGCAGGTGACCAAGCAATTGCAGGCCGGCCAACCCCTGGACGTACGCAGCGACGAGCTGAGTTTCAGCGTCTGGCTCGAAGGCGAATGCGTGGCGAATAGCCCAGCGTTCACCGACAGTGCCGCCCGGGACGCGGCCATTGATGCCTTGCGCATTGCCCTGACGCCTGCCCAGGACTGATCCGGCACGTCACCCGACCATCGGCCCGAATAAGGGCCGATTGCCATTCTTCTGGGCCATCGCTACAGTGACGGCCCGTTTTTGTTGCCTTGCTAACGAATATGACGCCCCTAGAACGATATCAAGCTGATCTGAAACGCCCGGAGTTCTTCCACGACGCAGCCCAGGAAACGGCGGTGCGGCATTTGCAACGCCTGTACGACGACCTGGTCGCGGCATCGAAGAACAAGCCGGGCCTGTTGGGCAAACTGTTCGGCAAAAAAGACCAGGCGCCCGTCAAGGGCCTGTACTTCTGGGGCGGCGTTGGCCGTGGCAAGACCTATCTGGTGGATACCTTCTTCGAAGCGCTGCCGTTCAAGGAAAAGACACGGACGCACTTCCACCGCTTCATGAAGCGCGTGCACGAGGAAATGAAGACCCTGGGTGGCGAAAAGAACCCGCTGACCATCATCGCCAAGCGTTTTTCCGACGAGACCCGGGTGATCTGCTTCGATGAGTTCTTCGTTTCCGACATCACCGATGCGATGATCCTCGGCACCTTGATGGAAGAGCTGTTCAAGAACGGCGTGACCCTGGTTGCCACCTCGAACATCGTGCCGGACGGCCTGTACAAGGACGGTCTGCAACGAGCGCGTTTCCTGCCGGCCATCGCGCTGATCAAGGAACACACCGAAATCGTCAACGTCGACAGCGGCGTCGACTACCGCCTGCGCCACCTCGAACAAGCGGAGCTGTTCCACTTCCCGTTGGATGCGGCCGCCGAAGAAAGCCTGCGCAAGAGCTTCCGCGCCCTGACACCGGAATGCACCCAAGCGGTCGAAAACGACGAGCTGATCATCGAAAATCGCAAGATCCGCGCCATTCGCACCTGCGACGACGTCGCCTGGTTCGACTTCCGCGAACTGTGCGACGGCCCGCGCAGCCAGAACGATTACATCGAACTGGGCAAGATCTTCCACGCCGTGTTGCTCAGCGGCGTCGAGCAGATGAGCGTCACCACCGACGACATCGCCCGTCGCTTCATCAACATGGTCGACGAGTTCTACGACCGTAACGTGAAGCTGATCATTTCGGCGGAAGTCGAACTCAAGGATCTCTACACCGGCGGTCGCCTGACCTTCGAATTCCAGCGGACCCTGAGTCGCTTGTTGGAAATGCAATCCCACGAATTCCTGGCGCGGGCGCATAAGCCTTAGAAAGTTCGGAACACCAAAAAAGGCCTGCGATTGCAGGCCTTTTTATTTGCTGATTCCCCACCGGACCCTGTGGGAGCGAGCTTGCTCGCGATAGCGTCCTGCCAGCCAACGTCCATGCTGCTGAACCACCGCCATCGCGAGCAAGCTCGCTCCCACAGTGGATTTTTGCCAGGTACTTGGCTCACGCCGCCTGCTGAAACTGCTGTCGATACTGGTTCGGCGACAGGTCGGTATGTTGTCGGAACAGTCGTGCGAAAAAGCTCGCGTCGTCGTAGCCGACTTCGTAGCTGATGGTCTTGATGCTCTTGCGGCTGCCGGAGAGCAGGCCCTTGGCGGTTTCGATCCGCAGTCGTTGCAGGTAATGCAGCGGTTTGTCGCCCGTGGCGGTCTGGAAGCGGCGCATGAAGTTGCGGATGCTCATGCCATGTTCCCGGGCAACGTCCTCAAAACGGAATTTATCGGCGAAGTGCTCTTCGAGCCATTGCTGGATCTGCAGGATGATCACGTCCTGGTGCAGTTTCTGCCCGCCGAAGCCGATCCGTCCTGGCGAATAGCTGCGTTGCACTTCATACAGGATGTCCCGCGCCACGGCCTGGGCCACGTTGGCGCCACAGAAGCGTTCGATGAGGTAGATGTAGAGGTCGCAGGCTGAGGTCGTGCCGCCAGCACAGAACAGGTTGTCGGCGTCGGTCAGGTGTTTGTCCTGGTTCAGGTGCACCTGGGGGAAGCGCTCCTTGAAGGCATTGAAGAAGCGCCAGTAAGTGGTGGCTTCCTTGCCGTCGAGCAGCCCGGCCTCGGCCAGCCAGAACACCCCGGTGGCTTCGCCGCAGAGAACTGCGCCGCGAGCGTGTTGTTCGCGCAGCCAGGGCAAGACTTGGGGATAACGTTGGCAGAGGCCGGCGAAATCATCCCAGAAGGCCGGCAGGATGATGACGTCGGTATTTTCCAAGCCACCGTCCACCGGCATGATCACATCGCTGAAACTGTTCACCGGTTTGCCATCGGGGCTGACCAGCCGGGTTTCAAACGCCGGCGTCAGGCCGTGGCCCAGTTGTTTGCCATAGCGCAGGCTGGCCAGGTGGAAAAAATCCTTGGCTTGCATGAGGGTAGAGGCGAAGACCCGGTCGACTGCCAGGATGCTGACGCGCCGCAAGGGCGTGGAGGCGTGCATAGACATAATTCATCTTTATTTTTATAGGGGAAAGTGGTCAACAGACGGCTGGATCGTCTTATTTTTTGTCGGATGTGTCCAGTGTCCTGTCGTACGTCGCAGGCTTAGGCTCTGTCGGATAACCACGCCCAACAATAACCAAAGGTGCGCCATGATCCCAAGAACCCTGTTCAGTCCCGAGCACGAATTATTTCGCGACAGCGTACGAACCTTCCTCGAAAAAGAAGCCGTGCCGTACCACAGTCAGTGGGAAAAACAGGGGCATGTCGACCGTCAACTCTGGAACAAAGCGGGGGAGGCGGGCATGTTGTGCTCGCACCTGCCAGAGGCCTATGGCGGCCTCGACGCGGATTTCCTCTACAGCACCGTGGTGATCGAGGAGATCGGCCGCCTGGGGCTGACGGGGATCGGCTTCTCGCTGCATTCCGACATCGTCGCGCCGTACATCCTGCATTACGGCAGCGAAGCGCTGAAACACAAGTACCTGCCGAAACTGGTGTCTGGCGAAATGGTCACGGCCATCGCCATGACCGAGCCGGGCGCCGGTTCCGACTTGCAAGGGGTGAAGACCACGGCGGTGCTCGACGGGGATGAATACGTCATCAACGGCTCGAAGACATTCATCACCAATGGTTTCCTGGCGGACCTGGTGATTGTGGTCGCCAAGACCGACCCCAAGGCCGGCGCCAAGGGCACCAGCCTGTTCCTGGTGGAGGCGGGCACCCCGGGCTTTGAAAAGGGCAAGCGCCTGGAGAAAGTCGGCATGAAGGCCCAGGACACGTCGGAACTGTTCTTCCAGGATGTCCGCGTGCCGAAGGAAAACCTGCTGGGGCAGGCCGGAATGGGCTTTGCCTACCTGATGCAAGAGCTGCCCCAGGAACGCCTGACCGTCGCCATCGGTGGCCTGGCTTCGGCCGAAGCGGCGTTGCAATGGACCCTGGACTACACCCGTGATCGCAAGGCGTTCGGCAAATCCATCGCCGACTTCCAGAACACTCGTTTCAAGCTCGCGGAAATGGCCACCGAAATCCAGATTGGCCGGGTCTTCGTCGACCGCTGCCTGGAGTTGCACCTGCAAGGCAAGCTGGACGTGCCGACAGCGGCGATGGCCAAGTACTGGGGCACCGACCTGCAATGCAAGGTGCTCGACGAGTGCGTGCAGTTGCATGGCGGCTACGGCTTCATGTGGGAATACCCGATTGCCCGGGCGTGGGCGGATGCGCGGGTGCAGCGGATCTATGCCGGGACCAATGAAATCATGAAGGAGATCATTGCGCGGTCGCTTTGATAAGGGGTGGGTTTGAGTCGGCTATCGCAAGCAAGCTCGCTCCCACAGGGAATTTGTGCCTGATCGTATATTCGTGATCAGCACAGCCCCCTGTGGGAGCGAGCTTGCTCGCGATGAGGCCTATGGATCAGGGCGCCGGGTTCGGCTGATCCTTGTGAATCGCCTCGATCCCCGCCAGCACTTCATCCGACAGCTTCAGATCGAAGCTGGCGATGTTGCTGTCCAGCTGCTCCAGCGTGGTGGCGCCAATGATGTTGCTGGTCACGAACGGCTGCTGGGTGACGAACGCCAGGGCCATCTGCGCCGGGTCCAGGCCATGTTCACGGGCCAGGGCGACATAACGGCTGCAGGCGGCCTCCGATTGCGGGTTGAAGTAACGCATGAAGCGGCTGTAAAGGGTCAGGCGGCCCTTGGCGGGCCGTGCGCCGTTTTCGTATTTGCCCGACAGGAAGCCGAACGCCAGTGGCGAATAAGCCAGCAGTCCACATTGTTCGCGAATGGCGATTTCCGACAGGCCGATCTCGAAGCTGCGGTTGAGCAGGTTGTACGGGTTCTGGATCGACACCGCCCGCGGCCAGCCACGGGCCTCGGCCAGGGCGAGGAATTTCATGGTGCCCCAAGGCGTTTCGTTGGACAGGCCGATGTGGCGGATCTTGCCGGCGCGGACCTGCTCGTCCAGGGCTTCGAGGGTTTCCTCCAGCGGGGTGAACGTTTCGTCGGCCTTGTGCTGGTAGCCCAGTTGACCAAAGAAGTTGGTGCTGCGCTCGGGCCAATGCAGCTGGTAGAGATCGATCCAGTCGGTCTGCAGGCGCTTGAGGCTGGCGTCCACCGCTTCGACGATGTGGCGGCGGTTGTGCTTGAGGTGCTTGTCGCGGATGTAGTCGATGGTGTTGCCGGGGCCGGCGATCTTGCTCGCCAGGATCCAGTCGGCACGGTCGCCACGGCTCTTGAAGTAATTGCCGATGTAGCGTTCGGTGGTGGCGTAGGTCTCGGCCTTGGGGGGCACCGGGTACATCTCGGCGGTGTCGATGAAATTGATGCCGGCACCCTTGGCGCGTTCAATCTGGGCGAAGGCCTCTGCCTCGCTGTTCTGCTCACCCCAGGTCATGGTGCCGAGGCACAGGGCGCTGACATTCAGATCGGTACGGCCTAGCTGGCGATAGTCCATCGGGAACTCCTTGGGCAAAACAATCATAAAAGCAGGTTGAAATATTTTTCGCAATCTGCATAATTGCGCACCTCTTTCTGCAGTGGAAGTGATGCGCCGCCGCCGAAGAATCTTGCCGTTGAACGGACGCGCCGACCCGAGCCCCCGAAAGCGTCTGTATCCGGCTGCCTTTGACTTGTCAAAGTACGCACTATTCAGTAAGATCCGCCGTCTAATTTACAGGGCGGCCCCTGAGGCTATAAAGAATGAAAACTTTTACTGCTAAACCGGAAACAGTAAAGCGCGACTGGTTTGTCGTCGACGCTGCTGGTCAGACCCTGGGTCGTCTGGCCACCGAAATCGCGAGCCGTCTGCGTGGCAAGCACAAGCCTGAGTACACCCCTCACGTTGACACCGGTGACTACATCGTCGTGATCAACGCTGAGCAAGTACGTGTTACTGGCGCTAAAACCACTGACAAAATGTACTACTCCCACTCCGGTTTTCCTGGCGGCATCAAGTCGATCAACTTCGAAAAGCTGATCGCCAAAGCCCCTGAGCGCGTGATCGAGACCGCGGTTAAAGGCATGCTGCCTAAGAACCCACTGGGTCGCGACATGTATCGTAAGCTGAAGGTTTATGCGGGCGCTGCTCACCCTCATACTGCTCAGCAGCCCCAAGAACTGAAGTTTTAACGGAATAGTTCATTATGTCGGCGACTCAAAATTACGGCACTGGCCGTCGCAAGACTGCAACCGCACGCGTTTTCCTGCGTCCGGGCACTGGTAACATCTCCATCAACAACCGCTCCCTGGATAACTTCTTCGGCCGCGAGACTGCCCGCATGGTAGTTCGTCAGCCGCTGGAACTGACCGAGACCGTCGAAAAATTCGACATCTACGTCACTGTTATCGGTGGTGGTGTAAGTGGTCAAGCTGGCGCAATCCGCCACGGCATCACTCGCGCCCTGATGGATTACGACGAGACTCTGCGTGGTGCTCTGCGCAAAGCCGGCTTCGTAACTCGCGATGCTCGCGAAGTTGAACGTAAGAAAGTCGGTCTGCGTAAAGCGCGTAAGCGTCCGCAGTACTCGAAGCGTTAATTTCGCTTCCGCTTTCAAAAGGCGCCCAGTTCCTCACGGAGCTGGGCGTTTTTTTATGGGCAAAAGAATTGCTCTGTGACAACTTGCCACATTCGTAGAGCCCCTATACTACAAGGCTTGGCGGTTTGGCCGCTTGGTAATTACCTTGTCAGAATTGGGGCTTTTCATTACCATTCGGCAAAATTTTTATAAGTTCAGATTTTTACTTAGTAGACGCCTGATCTAACAGGCCACAAAGCTGATGGGAGAGGACTGAATGAGCAATGACGGCGTGAATGCAGGCCGGCGTCGCTTCCTGGTAGCAGCCACATCCGTGGTGGGTGCTGCAGGAGCGGTGGGGGCTGCGGTCCCGTTCGTGGGGTCATGGTTTCCCAGCGCCAAGGCGAAAGCCGCAGGTGCACCGGTGAAAGTGAATGTCAGCAAGATCGAGCCAGGCCAGCAGATGATTGCTGAGTGGCGCGGCCAGCCGGTGTTCATCGTCCGCCGTACAGAGGAAATCCTGGGGAATCTGAAAAAGATCGAGGGTCAGTTGTCCGACCCGTCCTCCAAGAACTCGGTCCAACCGGAATACGTCAACCCTGAAACGCGTTCGATCAAGCCAGAGGTTCTGCTGCTGATCGGTATCTGCACGCACCTGGGTTGCTCGCCAACGTTCCGTCCTGAAGTGGCCCCTGCCGATCTGGGCAAGGATTGGGTCGGTGGCTATTTCTGCCCTTGCCACGGCTCCCACTACGACCTGGCCGGTCGCGTCTACAAATCGCAGCCTGCACCTCTGAACCTGCCAGTTCCCCCGCATTCCTATGAGACCGATGACATCATTGTCGTTGGCGTCGATACGGAGAAAGCGTGATGAGCAAACTTATGGATTGGGTTGATGCGCGCTTTCCCGCGACCAAGATGTGGGAAGACCATCTCAGTAAGTACTACGCTCCGAAGAACTTCAACTTCTTCTACTTCTTTGGCTCCCTGGCGCTGCTCGTTCTGGTCAACCAGATCGTCACCGGTGTCTGGCTGACCATGAGCTACACCCCGTCGGCGGAAGAGGCGTTCGCCTCCGTCGAATACATCATGCGCGACGTCGAGTACGGCTCGATCCTGCGCCTGCTGCACTCCACCGGCGCTTCGGCGTTCTTCATCGTGGTCTACCTGCACATGTTCCGTGGCTTGCTCTACGGTTCGTACCAGAAGCCTCGTGAGCTGGTGTGGGTCTTCGGCATGCTGATCTACCTGGCGCTGATGGCCGAGGCCTTCATGGGCTACCTGCTGCCGTGGGGCCAGATGTCCTACTGGGGTGCCCAGGTGATCATCTCGCTGTTCGGTGCGATCCCGGTCATCGGCGACGACCTGACCCAATGGATCCGTGGTGACTACCTGATCTCGGGCATCACCTTGAACCGCTTTTTCGCCTTGCATGTCGTGGCCCTGCCGATCGTGATCCTCGGCCTGGTGGTGCTGCACATCCTCGCGCTGCACGAAGTCGGTTCGAACAACCCCGATGGCGTGGATATCAAGAAGCACAAGGACGAGAACGGCGTACCGCTGGATGGCATCGCCTTCCACCCGTACTACACCGTGAAAGACATCGTCGGCGTGGTGGTCTTCCTGTTCATCTTCTGCTCCATCGTGTTCTTCTTCCCGGAAATGGGCGGTTACTTCCTCGAGAAGCCGAACTTCGAGCAGGCGAACGCGTTCAAGACCCCTGAGCACATTGCCCCGGTCTGGTACTTCACGCCGTTCTACGCGATTCTGCGGGCGATCCCGGACAAGCTGCTGGGTGTTATCGCCATGGGCGCGGCCATCGCCGTGCTGTTCGTCCTGCCGTGGCTGGACCGCAGCCCCGTCAAGTCGATGCGCTACAAAGGCTGGCTGAGCAAGATCTGGCTCGTGGTGTTCTGCGTCTCGTTCGTGATCCTGGGCGTGCTGGGCGTACTGGCACCGACACCGGGCCGGACGCTGCTGTCGCAGGTCTGCACCTTCCTGTATTTCGCCTACTTCATTTTGATGCCGTTCTACACCAGGCTCGAGAAGACCAAACCGGTTCCGGAAAGGGTGACTGGCTGATGAAAAAGCTATTTGCTGTACTGATTCTTGCTGCTATGCCTGTACTGTCCTTCGCGGCTGAACACGGTGGTCCGGAGCTCGAAAAAGTCGACATCGACGTTTCCGACAAAGCGGCCATGCAGGACGGCGCCCGTACGTTCGCCAACTACTGCATGGGTTGCCACAGTGCCAAGTTCCAGCGCTACGAGCGTGTTGCCGATGACCTGGGCATCCCTCATGAGCTGATGCTCGAGAAGCTGGTGTTCACCGGTGCCAAGCTGGGTGACCACATGAACATCGGCATGCAGCCGGCGGACGCCAAGACCTGGTTCGGCGCTGCGCCGCCGGACCTGACGCTGGTTGCCCGTGTGCGTGGCACCGACTGGCTTTACGGCTACCTGCGTTCGTTCTACGAAGATCCTTCGCGTCCATGGGGCGTGAACAACAAGGTCTTCCCGAACGTCGGCATGCCTAACGTTCTGGTCGGCCTCCAGGGTCGCCAGGTGGTAGGCTGCAAACAGGTCCAGATCGTTGAAGACGGTAAAAAGCAATTCGATCCGCTGACCGGCTCCGCGTTGACTCACGAAGCTTGCGACCAACTGACCGTATTGCCGAACACCGGCAGCCTGACCCCGGAGCAGTTTGACGAGAAGGTCAAGAACCTGGTGACCTTCCTGGCCTACTCGGCCAACCCGGTGAAGCTGGAACATCAGCGCATTGGTACCTATGTATTGCTGTACCTGGCGTTCTTCTTTGTATTCGCTTACCTGCTCAAGCGTGAATACTGGAAAGACGTGCATTGATAAAGCTGTAAGCCATTGCTGTTAATCGTGCGCGCCCAAGGGCGTCTCTGAAAATGTAACGAGCCTGGCCAGCCAGGTGTTACGGGAGGCGCCCTCTGGGCGCGCTCGCTTTTCCGTTTTTCGATAATTTCAACAAGCGAGGAGGATCGCCATGGGCGTGACCAATCGGTTGGCCTGTTACTCCGACCCCGCCGACCACTATTCCCACCGGGTACGCATCGTACTGGCAGAGAAGGGTGTCAGCGCCGAGATCATTTACGTCGAAGCGGGCCGTCAGCCGCCGAAGCTGATCGAAGTGAACCCTTACGGCAGCCTGCCCACACTGGTCGATCGTGACCTGGCGTTGTGGGAGTCGACTGTGGTGATGGAATATCTGGATGAGCGTTATCCGCATCCACCTTTACTGCCGGTTTATCCTGTCGCGCGTGCCAACAGCCGTTTGCTGATCCATCGCATCCAGCGTGACTGGTGCGGGTTGGTGGACTTGATCCTGGATTCCCGGACCAAGGAGCCGGCGCGGGTCGTGGCGCGCAAGGAATTGCGTGAAAGCCTGACAGGCGTATCGCCGCTGTTCGTCGACAAGCCGTTTTTCCTCAGCGAGGAACAAAGTCTGGTGGATTGCTGCCTATTGCCCATACTCTGGCGTTTGCCGATTCTGGGTATCGAACTGCCGCGGCCTGCCAAGCCGCTGCTTGATTATATGGAGCGCCAATTTGCGCGTGAGGCATTCCAGGCGAGTCTGTCTGGTGTCGAACGCGACATGCGCTAAGGCTTAGGGAGCCGCTATGAACTCCAGTCGACCTTATCTGGTCCGCGCGCTCTATGAGTGGATTGTGGACAACGATTGCACCCCGCACATGCTGGTCAATGCCGAGTTTCCGTCGGTGCAGGTGCCGCAGGGTTTTGCCAATGACGGACAGATTGTCCTGAACGTGTCGCCAGCCGCCGTGCGTCACTTGCACATGGATAACGATGCTGTCAGTTTCGAAGGGCGCTTCGGTGGTGTGCCGCATACCCTGTACGTGCCTGTTGCTGCGATCCTGGGCATTTATGCTCGGGAGAATGGCCAGGGCATGGTGTTCGAGCTGGAAGCGCCGCTGGACGGTGAGGAAGAGTTCGAGCCGGATGATGATTTGCCGCCACCGGATGACGAGCCGCCGCGTCCTAGCGGGCGGCCGAGTTTGAAAGTGGTGAAGTAGGTTGTAGATAAGTGCCAGTCACTGGTCGTGTGAAAGTCTGCAACTTGATTAAGAAAATGCCTGTGTCGTGAGATGCGGGCATTTTTTTGTGTCGTGGTTTTGTGTGTATATCCGTTTCTGCGGTACCGGCTGCTTATGGTTCCGCTCTTACAACCATCCCTTTCAAGGTCCTGTGGGGGCTTGTTCGCGAAGAGGCCGGCAAGCCCAGCATCCATTTGACTGAACCACCGCCATCGCGAGCAAGCTCGCTCCCACATTCAACCTTCAGTGAACACAAAATTCATATCCAACACAGAACCCCTGTGGGAGCGAGCCTGCTCGCGAAGAGGCCGGCAAGCCCAGCATCTATTTGACTGAACCATCGCCATCGCGAGCAAGCTCGCTCCCACATTCAACCTTCGGTGAACACAAAATTCATATCCAACACAGAACCCCTGTGGGAGCGAGCTTGCTCGCGATGAGGCCAGTAAACCCAACATCCATGTGACTGAGCCACCGCCATCGCGAGCAAGCTCGCTCCCACATTCAATCTCCAGTGAACACAAAATTCATATCCAACACAGAACCCCTGTGGGAGCGAGCCTGCTCGCGAAGAGGCCGGCAAGCCCAGCATCTATTTGACTGAGCCACCGCCATCGCGAGCAAGCTCGCTCCCACATTCAATCTCCAGTGGACACAAAATTCATATCCAATACAGAACCCCTGTGGGAGCGAGCTTGCTCGCGATGAGGTCGGTAAACCCAACATCCATGTGACTGAGTCACCGCCTTCGCGGCGGTCCACGGAGCGATGCCTTCGTTCAGGCATGCCGAGCCTAGGCGAGGCACCGAGTGGTGGGGCAGAAGCGCTTTGGTTGCTTTCGACTGGGCCGGCTTCCGGGCTTTTCGAAAGTGACCCGCTGTAAGAGCTGAACCGTCAGTGGCCGTTACCGCGGAAACGGATATACATACCGATCCCACCAAAAAAGAAGCAAAAAAAACGGCGCCCTCCGTCTCAGAAGAAGCGCCGTTTTTCTTGAACAACTGACGTTCAAAAATCAGTCAATGTACTCAAACAACTTCACAATCTTCTGCACCCCGGACACACCCTGCACCAAGTTGGTGGCCTGCGCAGCCTCTTTCTTGGTCAACAACCCTAGCAAGTAGACGATGCCATTCTCAGTCACAACCTTGATGCGCGAACCGGGAATGCTGGCGTCGGTGAGCATCTGCGTCTTGATCTTGGTGGTCAGCCAGGCATCGTTCTGGCGCGCCAGCAGCGAAGAAGGCTGCAGAACCTGAAGCTCGTTATGCACGGTCTTGACCCGCTGCACAGCACTGGCTTCCTGTTCGGCCTTGGCCTTGAGGTCGGCACGTGGGGTCTGGCCGGCCAGCAAGACGACGCCGTTGAAGCTGGTGACGACGATGTGCGAGTTGTTGTCCAGGTCCGGATCGGCCTTGGCGATGTTCACGCCGACCTTGGTTTCAATCAGGGAGTCGTCGATCTTGCTGCCGAAGGTGCGGGTGCCGCGGTCATCTTCAATCGGCTTTTCCCGGCTGGCGTTAACCACCGATGTGCAGCCGCTGATGCCGAGGCACAGGGTCAGGGCCAGAAGGCCTAGGCGATTAGGGGTCATTCTTCACTCCCGAACAGTTGGCTGTCGATCAAGTCGCAAAGGCAGTGGATCGCCAGCAGGTGGACTTCCTGGATACGTGCGGTGACATTGGCCGGTACGCGGATCTCGACGTCTTCGGGCAATAGCAGTGACGCCATGCCGCCGCCGTCACGACCGGTCAATGCTACGACAATCATTTCGCGATCATGTGCGGCCTGGATCGCTTGAATAATGTTGGCCGAGTTGCCGCTGGTGGAAATCGCCAGCAGGACATCGCCGGGTTGGCCCAGGGCGCGGATCTGTTTGGAGAAGACTTCGTTGTAGCTGTAGTCGTTGGCGATCGAGGTAATCGTCGAGCTGTCGGTGGTCAGGGCGATTGCCGGCAGGCTCGGGCGTTCGCGCTCGAAGCGGTTGAGCAATTCCGAGGAAAAATGCTGGGCGTCGCCGGCCGAGCCGCCGTTGCCGCACGAAAGCATCTTGCCCTCGTTGAGCAAGGCGTTGACCATCACTTGGCTGGCTTGCTCGATGTGCGGTGCAAGTACGTCCATCGCCTGTTGCTTGGTGTCGATACTGGCCTGAAAAAGCTGGCGAATTCGCGATTGCATGTCCATCTGTGTGACCTTAAGTAGCGCGACTTATCGGCACAAACATGTGCGGCGCGCAAAGCAAAGAGCAAAAAAGTTAGGTGAAGGTGTCCGGCTCGGCATGGGCGCTCAACTGTCGAAGGCGTTCTGCAGCCAGTTCAACTGGTCGGCGTTACTGTCGATGGCAACCACGTCGAAGCGGCAGGGATGATCGGCCCAGCGAGACTCGCGTTGCAGGAAGTACTGCGCGGCGAAAATCAACTTTTGGCGCTTGCGCCCGTCAATGCTGTCGAGCGCGCCACCCCATTGGGTATTTTTTCTGTAGCGGACTTCGACGAATACTACTGTATCGCCGTCAAGCATGACCAGATCAAGCTCGCCACGTTTGCACAACCAGTTCTGCGCCAGCAGCCGCAGGCCGTGTTGCTCGAGATGCGCGAGGGCCTGGCCCTCGGCATCCCGTCCGCTTTGCTGGCGTGATCGGTCAGGCATTAGCGCTGGGTGTCCGGCAGGCGCTGCACCTGGCCGTTGACGAACTCGGCCCAGGGCAGTTGACGCTGTACGCGCTGGGTGGGAGACACGGCCAGGCTGCCCGACAGGCCTTCGATGCGGCTGTCCGGTAATGTCTTGAGCTGGCCCAGGCGCGGCGCCAGGCGATAGGCGTCCGCCCCCATCGCGTACAACCGACCCAGGCTGCCACCCGCCTGGGGCCACTGCGCGGTGACCTGCTTGCGCAGCGGGTCATTGGCGTCGAGCAGCCAGGGGGTTTCACAGAAGCGGATGCCGCTCATGTCGTTGTACTGGTTCTGGTCGCCGCTGGCGCTGAACACCGAGGACGTTGCGTAGACCGGCACGTCGCCGGCGTACTGGAAGTTCAGGGTCGGCTTGATCTGCTGGGCCTGCTGCGGTGTCGAGGCGAGGAAGATGAACTCGATGTCCTGGCGACGGGACGGCTGGGCCGCGACCGTGGTGCCGACGGTGTTTTGCAGGCTCTTGGCGCGACCTTCGCTCTGGCGCAACTGGAACATGTCGGCGATCTGCTGGGCCAGCTGGACCGGCTGGTCGACACGTTCGATGGCGACGATGGTGTCACCGTTGGCCTGCCAGTCCTGGCTGAAGGCCTTGAGCACGCGATCGCCCCATTCGCCCTTCGGTACCATGACGGCGGCGCGGTGCAGGCCATCGGCACGGGCACGGCGGGACACTTCGCGGGCTTCATCCTCAGGTGCCAGGCCGAACTGGAACAGTTGCGGTGGTCCTTGTTCGCCTTCGCTGTAGTTCAGTGCCAAGGTGGTGATCGGCAATTGCGGGCGGGTGCTGATCTGCTTGACCAGCGGTTTTTCCAGCGGGCCGATGACCAGTTGCACGCCGTCGGCCTGGGCCTTGCGATAGAACTCGTCCATGGAGGTCAGGCTGGCGCTGTCATAGAACTGGATACTTGGCGGTGTCTGCCCGGCCTGCTGGGCCTGGTAGTGGGCAGCCATGAAGCCCTCGCGCAAGGCCTTGGCAACCGCGGCCAACTGGCCACTCTGTGGCAGCAGCAGGGCGATCTTGCTCAGTGGCTGGCTGGCCAGTTCCTTGAGTTTGACCAGGGGTGTCGGCAATTGGAGGGCGGCAGGGTGCTTCGGGTTCTGTTCGCGCCAGTGGTCGATGGCCGCCTGCTGCTGTTCCAGGGTGCCAGCGGTCTTGACGACTTGGGCCAGGCTCAGCCAGCCGCCGAGGTCGTCGGCGGAGGTTGGCTGCAACTGGTCGGTGGGCAGCGAGGCGATCAGCGACCAGATGGTTTCGTGGTTTTTCGCCGCGGCGTCGTTCTCCAGCAGGGGCGCGATGAAGATGCGCTCCTTGGCGGCGGCCAGGGTCTGGCCATCGGCCTCGAGGGCGCGGGCACGGACGGTGCCGGTGCGGACCTGCTGCTCCACCGGCATTTCGCTCAGGTGTTGCAGGCTTGGATGGCTCAGGGCGGTCAGCGCGGCCTTGGGCTGGTTGCGGGTCATCGCCAGTTCAGCCGACAGCGTGCTGGCGAAAATCTGCTGGCCGGGCTTGAGTTGCTCCATCGGCACTTGTTGCAGGATCTGTGCGGACTGGCCGGCATTGCCCTGGCGGTAGGCCAGGTCTGCGGCGCTCAGGCGCAGCAGGGCGGCTTTTTCCGGGTTTTTGCTTTGGGTGGCCTGTTCGAGCAGTTGCTCGATACTGGCATCCGGGGTCCGTGGAAGTTCGCCAAGGCTGGACGAGGGCGAGCTGGCGCAAGCCGCCAGGAGGGCAGCGAGGCAAAGGGCGGAGAGCAGCCGCAGGCAAGCGATCATGTAAGTGTTCCTGATACGAGATCAAATTAGCGTCGAATTGTACCCAAGCACTGGCCGGGGCGCGATGTTAGTGGCGTGAATCGATCAATTTAGGTATTTCAAAGAGTGCGGCGCAGCACAAAAGACGCTGATCGCTCCGCAGTATTGCCTTTGTGGCGAGGGAGCTTGCTCCCGCTGGGCTGCGTAGCAGCCCTAAGCCGTTCAATACGCTACATCAATGTGGCTGGCAGATTTTTACGGCTGCTGCGCAGCCGAGCGGGAGCAAGCTCCCTCGCCACAAAGGCTGGTGCAACCTTCCAGAGGCCGGCATTGCTTCGGGTTACCCGTTACCGCGAACAGCCGAGACCGCCGCTACACGCTACAATGGCGGTTTTTACCGATCATGAGGTGCGCGTTTTGACTGCTCCAGGTGCTTTGAATTCCGCTGCCGGCTCGCTTTATGTGGTGGCGACGCCCATCGGCAACCTGGACGATATCAGTGCCCGGGCGCTGAAAATCCTGCAGGAGGTCGCGCTGATCGCGGCTGAAGACACGCGCCACTCCCAGCGCCTGCTGCAACATTTCGGCATATCCACGCCGTTGGCAGCCTGTCATGAACACAATGAGCGGGACGAAGGCAGCCGTTTCATTACCCGGCTGTTGGCGGGCGATAACGTCGCGTTGATTTCCGATGCCGGTACGCCGCTGATTTCCGACCCCGGCTACCATCTGGTGCGCCAGGCCCGGGCGGCTGGCATCAATGTGGTGCCTGTGCCGGGGGCTTGCGCATTGATCGCGGCGCTGTCGGCGGCAGGCCTGCCGTCGGACCGTTTCATCTTCGAGGGTTTCCTGCCGGCCAAGGCGGTAGGGCG
Organism: Pseudomonas sp. Z1-12; assembly: GCF_051132015.1. Classification (NCBI taxonomy): domain Bacteria; kingdom Pseudomonadati; phylum Pseudomonadota; class Gammaproteobacteria; order Pseudomonadales; family Pseudomonadaceae; genus Pseudomonas; species Pseudomonas sp. Z1-12. The sequence continues at coordinate 5,543,944 of NZ_CP071647.1, read as the reverse complement.
GCGGGCGCGCCTGGAGGCTATAAAGGAGGAGCCGCGCACGCTGATCTTTTATGAGGCGCCGCACCGCATCCTGGAATGCCTGCAAGACATGGAACTGGTGTTCGGCCCCGAGCGCCAGGCGCTGTTGGCCCGGGAGTTGACCAAGACCTTTGAAACCCTCAAGGGCCTGCCGTTGGCCGAGTTGCGTGCCTTCGTCGAAAGCGACAGCAACCAGCAGCGCGGTGAGTGCGTCGTGCTGGTGGCAGGCTGGACGCCGCCGCAAAGCGAGGACGCCGTCAGCAGCGAGGCGATGCGCGTCCTGAACCTGCTGCTTGAGGAAATGCCCCTCAAGCGCGCTGCGGCGCTGGCGGCGCAGATCACTGGCGAGCGCAAGAATGTGCTGTACCAGGTCGCACTGGAAAAACAGAAAGGCCAGTGAAACCGGGACACGGTGCTGGCCCGGGGCTTTTAGCGCTTGTTCTTCAAGCGCTCTACCGTTAACCTTCGCGGCGGAGAGTCGATCGGACAGTCGCTGCCCTCTATGAAAATTAGAGGGGGGAGGAAAGTCCGGGCTCCATAGGGCGAAGTGCCAGGTAATGCCTGGGAGGCGTGAGCCTACGGAAAGTGCCACAGAAAATAACCGCCTAAGCGTTTCGGCGCCGGTAAGGGTGAAAAGGTGCGGTAAGAGCGCACCGCACGGCTGGCAACAGTTCGTGGCTAGGTAAACCCCACTTGGAGCAAGACCAAATAGGGTCCCAAGGCGTGGCCCGCGCTGGGACCGGGTAGGTTGCTAAAGATGTCCAGTGATGGCCATCGTAGACGAATGACTGTTCAAGACAGAACCCGGCTTACAGATCGACTCTCCACCTTTTCCCTTCCTGCCGGAATCACTGGCAGACGCAGTTCCTAATACCAAAAAAATCTTACTCTTAACAAATCACTTTAACTTGTGCGCGCAGTCCCCTGTGCTGCTTCAGGTTAGGGCGACTTTTCCTACGTCAGATTCTTGTTACCCCTCCTGAAACACTCCTAAATCTCCGATCTATAAGGCTTTTCCTTCATTCCGCGCCTTGACGGTGCGGTGGGCGCATTCCTATAGTGTGCGCAAGTGGCGGAAAGTGGCATGAAGTGGGTTTTTTTGAAGGTAAAACGCCAAAAAGTGGAGAAACGCAGACGTGTTTCGCGGAGCTAACGCTATCAGTCTCGATGCAAAAGGCCGGCTCGCCATGCCTAGCCGGTATCGTGACGAGCTCGTTTCGCGGAGTTCGGGGCAATTAATCGTCACAATCGACGCCGTTGACCCATGTTTGTGTGTCTACCCCTTGGACGAGTGGGAAATCATCGAAACCAAACTGCGCGCACTGCCTTCGCTGCGTGAAGAAAACCGCCGCCTGCAACGCTTGCTGATCGGTAATGCCGTCGACCTCGAGCTCGATGGCAGCGGTCGTTTCCTGGTGCCGCCGCGCCTGCGCGAGTACGCCAAGCTGGACAAGCGCGCGATGCTGGTGGGCCAATTGAACAAGTTCCAACTGTGGGACGAAGATGCCTGGAATGCGGTCTCTGCCGCTGACCTCGCTGCTATTCAACAACCGGGCGCCATGCCTGATGAACTGCGTGATTTGATCCTGTGACTATTGATAGCGGCTTTAACCACATCACCGTACTGCTTGACGAAGCCGTCGAGGCTCTCGCCGTACGTCCTGATGGCTGCTATCTGGACGGCACGTTCGGGCGCGGCGGGCACAGCCGGCTGATTCTCAGCCAGCTCGGTCCGGACGGTCGGTTGCTGGGGTTCGACAAGGATCCTCAAGCGATTGCCACCGGGCAAGCGCTGGCGGCCGAAGACGGCCGCTTTGTCGTTGTGCAGCGCAGCTTTGCCGAGTTGGGCGCGGAAGTCGCCGAGCGTGGCCTGGCCGGCAAGGTCAGTGGCGTGCTGCTCGACCTGGGCGTGTCGTCGCCGCAACTGGACGACCCGGAACGCGGCTTCAGTTTCCTCAATGACGGTCCGTTGGACATGCGCATGGATCCGTCCCGCGGGATCAGCGCCGCCGAATTCGTCAACACCGCCCCGGTGGAAGAAATCGCCCGTGTCTTCAAGGAATACGGCGAAGAGCGTTTCTCCGGCCGCATGGCCCGTGCCGTGGTCGAGCGCCGCGACATCAAGCCCTTCGAGCGTACCGGCGACCTGGCCGAAGTGCTGAAAGTGGCCAACCCGGCTTGGGAAAAGGGCAAGAACCCGGCGACCCGTGCTTTCCAGGGCTTGCGCATCCACGTGAACAACGAGCTGGGCGACCTGGAAGTCGGTCTCGAAGCAGCGCTTGAGGCGCTGGAGATCGGCGGTCGGCTGGTGGTGATCAGCTTCCATTCCCTGGAAGACCGCATCGTCAAGCTGTTCATGCGCAAGCTCACCAAAGGCGAAGCCGATAACCTGCCGCGCAACCTGCCGGTGCGTTTCGAAGCCTTCGTGCCGAAAATCAAGATCCATGGCAAAGCGCAGTTCGCCTCCGATGCCGAACTCAAGGCCAACCCACGTGCCCGTAGCGCCGTCATGCGTGTCGCGGAGAAGTTGCGGTGAGCAAGCTCTTCGCCAAGCCCCTGCCTGGCGGCAGCTTTTTCATGCTGCTGCTGTTTATCGGCGTGCTCGTGTCGGCCATCGCCGTGTCCTATAGCGCGCACTGGAACCGGCAGTTGCTCAACACCCTCTACAACGAACTGAGCGTGCGCGACAAGGCGCAGGCCGAGTGGGGCCGGTTGATCCTAGAGCAAAGCACCTGGACCGCCCATAGCCGTATCGAAGTACTGGCTACCGAACAGCTGAAAATGCGCATTCCCGGCGCCGCCGAAGTGCAAATGGTGGCGCCATGATGAAACTCGAAGGAGCGCTGTTCCCGTGGCGGTTTCGTCTGGTCCTGGGCTTGCTCGGGATCATGGTGGCGGCGATTTCGTGGCGCATCATCGACCTGCAGGTCATCGACCGTGACTTCCTCAAGGGGCAGGGCGACGCTCGCAGTGTGCGTCATATTCCAATTCCGGCGCACCGTGGCCTTATCACCGACCGCAACGGCGAACCCCTGGCCGTGAGTACCCCGGTGACCACCTTGTGGGCCAACGCCAAGGAAATGCAGCAAGCCAAGGAAAAATGGCCGGCCTTGGCCGCCGCCCTCGGGCAGGACCCCAAGGCCCTGGCCGAGCGTCTTGAAGCCCAAGCCAATAAAGAATTCATCTATCTGGTGCGCGGGTTGACGCCCGAGCAAGGCCAGGGCGTGCTCGACCTGAAAGTGCCCGGTGTCTACGGCATCGAAGAATTCCGCCGTTTCTACCCGGCCGGTGAAGTCACCGCCCACATGGTCGGGTTTACCGACATCGATGATCGAGGGCGCGAAGGGGTCGAACTGGCCTATGACGAATGGCTTGCCGGGGTCGCCGGCAAGCGCCAGGTCATCAAGGACCGGCGCGGCCGGCTGATCAAGGATGTCCAAGTCACCAAAAACGCCAAGGCCGGCAAGCCCTTGGCGTTGTCCATTGACCTGCGCCTGCAATACCTGGCCAACCGCGAGCTGCGCAACGCCATCGTCGAGAACGGTGCCAAGGCCGGCAGCCTGGTGATCATGGACGTGAAGACCGGCGAGATCCTGGCGATGGTCAACCAGCCGACCTACAACCCGAACAACCGCCGCAACCTGCAACCGGCGATGATGCGCAACCGCGCGATGATCGACGTGTTCGAGCCGGGTTCGACCATGAAAGCCGTGTCCATGGCCGCCGCCCTGGAAACCGGGCGCTGGAAACCGAGCGACACCGTCGAGGTCTACCCGGGCACCCTGCAGATCGGCAAGTACACCATCCGTGACGTGTCCAAGACTGAAGGCCCGGTGCTCGACCTGACCGGCATCCTGATCAACTCCAGTAACGTCGGCATGAGCAAGATCGCCTTCGATATCGGCGGCGAGACGATTTATCGCCTGGCCCAGAAAATCGGCCTCGGCCAGGACACCGGCCTGGGCTTCCCGGGCGAGCGTGTCGGCAACCTGCCGAACTACCGTGACTGGCGCAAGGCCGAGACCGCCACGTTGTCCTATGGCTACGGCGTTTCCGTGACCGCGATCCAGTTGGTCCACGCGTTTTCCGCGCTGGCGAACAACGGGCGCATGGCTCCGCTGACCCTGATCAAGACTGACAAGCCACCGCAGGCCACCCAGGTGATCCCGGAAAACGTCGCCAAGACCATGCAGGGCATGCTGCAACAGGTGATCGAGGCGCCGCGTGGTGTCTACCGCGCCCAGGTGCCGGCCTATCACGTGGCAGGCAAGTCGGGTACGGCCCGTAAAACCTCCGTGGGCACCAAAGGCTACGCCGAGAATTCCTACCGTTCGCTGTTTGCCGGCTTCGGCCCGATGAGCGACCCACGCTACGCCATCGTCGTGGTCATCGACGAGCCGAGCAAGGCGGGCTACTTCGGTGGTTTGGTCTCGGCGCCGGTGTTTAGCAAAGTGATGTCCGGCACCCTGCGTCTGATGAACATTACCCCGGATAACCTGCCGCCGACCCAGCAGGCCAATACCGCACCGGTCATTCCCTTGAAAGCCGAAGGAGGGCGTGGCTGATGTCCCTGAGCCTGAACAAGATTTTTGCCCACGCCGGTCACGATCTGCTGATTCGTGAGTTGGCCCTGGACAGCCGCAATGTACGTGCCGGGGACTTGTTCCTGGCGGTGCCGGGTGGCCGTGTCGATGGTCGCGACCATATCGCCGATGCCCTGAAGCGCGGCGCGGCTGCCGTGGCGTATGAAGTGCAAGGCGCGACCGTGCTGCCGATCACTGACGTGCCGCTGATTCCGGTCAAGGGCCTGGCGGCGCAACTGTCGGACATCGCCGGGCGGTTTTATGGCGACCCGAGCCGCCACCTGAACCTGGTGGGCGTGACCGGCACCAACGGCAAGACCAGCGTGACCCAACTGGTGGCCCAGGCCTTGGACCTGCTCGGCCAGCATTGCGGCATTGTCGGCACCTTGGGCAACGGTTTTCATGGCGCGCTGGAAAGCGGCCTGCACACCACGCCGAACCCGATTGCCGTGCAAGCGACCCTGGCGGACCTGAAGAAGGCCGGTGCCAAGGCCGTTGCGATGGAAGTCTCGTCCCATGGCCTGGACCAGGGGCGTGTGACGGCGCTGGCGTTCGACGTCGCGGTGTTGACCAACCTGTCCCGCGACCACCTGGACTACCACGGCACCATGCAGGCCTACGGCGAAGCCAAGGCCAAGCTGTTCGCCTGGAATGACTTGAAATGCCGGGTCATCAATCTCGACGACGAGTTCGGCCGGCAACTGGCCGCCGACAAGCGCGAGTCCCGGTTGATCACCTATAGCCTGGAAGACACCAGCGCCTACCTTTATATACGCCAGGCGCAGTTCGACGATGAAGGCGTGCGCGCCACGCTGGTCACGCCCCAGGGCGAGCACCATCTGCGCAGCACCTTGCTCGGCCGCTTCAACCTGAGCAACGTATTGGCGGCCATCGGCGCCTTGCTCGGCCTGGACTACGCGCTGGACGAAATCCTCAAGGTGTTGCCAAAACTTGAAGGGCCGGCCGGGCGCATGCAGCGCCTCGGCGGCGGGGCTCAACCGTTGGTGGTGGTCGATTACGCCCACACTCCCGACGCGTTGGAAAAAGTCCTCACGGCCTTGCGTCCTCACGCCAAGGGCCGGCTGCTGTGCCTGTTCGGCTGCGGCGGCGATCGCGATCGCGGCAAACGCCCGTTGATGGCAGAGGTGGTGGAGCGTCTGGCGGACGGCGTGCTGGTCACCGATGACAACCCGCGCAGTGAAGACCCGCTGCGGATCTTCGACGACATCCGCACCGGTTTTACCGCTGTGGATAACGTCACCTTCGTCGCCGGTCGCGGCCAGGCCATTGCCCAGTTGATCGCCAGCGCCTCGGCGGACGATGTCATCGTCCTGGCCGGCAAGGGCCATGAGGACTATCAGGAAATCAACGGCGAACGCCATGCGTTCTCCGATCTGGTGGAAGCCGATCACGCCCTGACCGCGTGGGAGGTGGCCCATGCTTAAGGCCTTGAAACTCAGCGAACTGACCAACGCCCTGAATGCGCGCCTCATTTCTGCGGACGCCACCTTCAGCGGCGTGAGCATCGACAGCCGGGCGATCGCGCCGGGGCAATTGTTTGTCGCCCTGGCCGGGCCGCGTTTCGATGGCCATGATTACTTGAACGAGGTCGCGGGCAAAGGTGCGGTCGCCGCATTGGTCGAGCGGGAAGTGAGCAACAGCACGTTGCCGCAATTGCTCGTCAGCGACACTCGCCAGGCCCTGGGCCAGCTCGGTGCGCTGAACCGTGCAGCGTATGGCAACCCGGTCGCGGCCATTACCGGTTCCAGCGGCAAGACCACGGTCAAGGAAATGCTTGCCAGCATCCTGCGCACTCGTGGTCCGGTGCTGGCGACCCGTGGCAACCTGAACAACGACCTCGGTGTGCCGCTGACCTTGCTGGAACTGGCACCGGAACACAGCGCCGCCGTCATTGAATTGGGGGCTTCGCGGCTCGGCGAGATCGCCTACACCGTGGCCATGACCAAGCCCCACGTGGCGGTGCTCAACAACGCCGGGACCGCCCACGTCGGTGAGTTCGGCGGCCCGGAAAAAATCGTCGAGGCCAAGGGCGAGATCATCGAAGGGCTGGATGCCAATGGCGTCGCCGTGCTGAATCTCGACGACAAGGCCTTCGAAATCTGGAAGACCCGGGCGGGGGAGCGCAAGGTGCTGACCTTTGCCTTGAGCAACCTCGCCGCGAATTTCTACGCCAGCGACCTGGACCGTGATGCCCGCGGTTGCCCGGCTTTCAACCTGCACAGCCCCGACGGTGCCGAGCGGGTCCAATTGAACCTGCTGGGCACCCATAACGTCGCCAACGCCCTGGCCGCCGCGGCTGCCGCCCATGCCCTTGGCGTGTCGCTGCCGGGCATCGTTGCCGGGCTGAACGCCGTGCAGCCGGTCAAGGGGCGCTCTGTCGCGCAACTGGCCAGCAACGGCATGCGCGTGATCGACGACACCTATAACGCCAACCCGTCGTCCATGTGCGCGGCGGTGGATATCCTCGCCGGTTTCTCCGGCCGTACCGTGCTGGTGCTGGGGGATATCGGCGAGCTGGGCGAATGGGCGCAACAGGGACATCACGATGTCGGTGCCTATGCGCGTGGCAAGGTCGATGCGCTGTATGCGGTCGGTCCGATGATGGCCCATGCGGTTGCCGCGTTTGGCGAGCACGCACGGCATTTCACTACTCAAGCCGAATTGATCCAGGCCCTGGGCGCCGAGCAGGACCCGAACACCACCTTATTGATCAAGGGTTCACGCAGCGCAGCGATGGAAAACATCGTCGCGGCGCTGTGCGGCACCACCACGGAGAAACATTAATGCTGCTGCTGCTAGCGGAGTACCTGCAACAGTTCCACAAAGGCTTCGCGGTCTTCCAGTACCTGACCCTGCGCGGGATCCTGGGTGTGCTGACCGCGTTGTCGTTGTCGCTGTTCCTGGGCCCGTGGATGATCCGCACCCTGCAGAACCTGCAGATCGGCCAGTCGGTCCGTAACGACGGTCCGCAATCGCACCTGTCCAAATCCGGTACGCCGACCATGGGGGGCGCGCTGATCCTGTCGTCCATCGGCATCAGTACTTTGCTCTGGGCCGATCTGGCGAACCGCTACGTCTGGGTCGTGCTGCTGGTGACGTTGTTCTTCGGTGCCATCGGTTGGGTCGACGACTACCGCAAGGTCATCGAGAAGAACTCCCGTGGGCTGCCAAGCCGCTGGAAGTATTTCTGGCAGTCGGTGTTCGGCCTCGGCGCGGCGATCTTCCTTTATATGACCGCCGCCTCGCCGGTGGAAACCACCCTGATCCTGCCGATGCTCAAGGACTACAGCATTCCGCTGGGCGCTGGTTTCATCGTGCTGACCTACCTGGTGATCGTCGGTTCGAGCAACGCGGTCAACCTCACCGACGGCCTCGACGGCCTGGCGATCATGCCGACGGTCATGGTCGGCGGTGCCCTGGGGATCTTCTGCTACCTGTCGGGTAACGTGAAGTTCGCCGAATACTTGCTGATCCCGTATGTGCCGGGCGCGGGCGAATTGATTGTGTTCTGCGGTGCGCTGATCGGTGCCGGCCTGGGCTTCCTGTGGTTCAACACCTACCCGGCGCAAGTCTTCATGGGCGACGTCGGCGCGCTGGCGCTGGGCGCGGCCCTGGGCACCATCGCCGTGATCGTTCGCCAGGAAATCGTCCTGTTCATCATGGGCGGTGTGTTCGTGATGGAGACCCTGTCAGTCGTCATTCAGGTGGCCTCCTTTAAATTGACCGGCCGCCGCGTATTCCGCATGGCGCCGATCCACCATCACTTTGAACTCAAGGGCTGGCCCGAGCCACGCGTGATCGTCCGTTTCTGGATCATCACCGTGATCCTGGTGCTGGTCGGCCTTGCCACCCTGAAGCTGAGGTAGAACGAGTGTCCCTGATCGCTTCTGACCACTTCCGCATCGTTGTCGGCCTCGGCAAGAGCGGCATGTCCCTGGTTCGCTTCCTGGCGAACCGGGGCGTGTCGTTTGCCGTGGCCGATACGCGGGAAAATCCGCCTGAGCTGGCCACGCTGCGCCGTGACTATCCACAGGTGGACGTGCGTTGTGGCGAGCTGGACGTCGAATTCCTGTGCCGTGCCGATGAGCTCTACGTGAGCCCCGGCCTGGCCCTGGCGACCCCAGCCCTGCAGGCTGCCGCTGCCCGTGGCGTGAAATTGTCCGGCGACATCGAGCTATTCGCGCGCAACGCCAAGGCGCCGATCGTTGCCATCAGCGGTTCGAACGCCAAGAGCACCGTCACCACCCTGGTGGGTGAGATGGCCGCGGCGGCCGGCAAGCGTGTCGCCGTGGGCGGCAACCTCGGTACCCCGGCGCTGGACCTGCTCAGCGATGACGTCGAGCTGTACGTGATGGAACTGTCGAGCTTCCAGCTCGAGACCACCGACCACCTCGGTGCCGAAGTGGCCACCGTGCTCAACGTCAGCGAAGACCACATGGACCGCTACAGCGGCCTGCCGGCTTACCACCTGGCCAAGCACCGGATTTTCCGGGGTGCCCGGCAAGTGGTATTCAACCGTCAGGACGCCCTGACCCGGCCGTTGTTGGGCGAGGGCATGCCGTGCTGGTCCTTCGGCCTGGGCGTTCCGGATTTCAAAGGCTTCGGGTTGCGGGAAGAGAACGGCGAGAAATGCCTGGCCTTCGAATTCCAGATCCTGATGCCGGTGCGCGAGTTGAAAATTCGCGGCGCCCACAACCAGGCCAATGCCCTGGCTGCGTTGGCCCTGGGGCATGCGGTCGGCCTGCCGTTCGACGCCATGCTCTCGGCCCTGCGCACCTTCGCCGGCCTTGAGCACCGCTGCCAGTGGGTACGCGACCTCGATGGCGTGGCCTGGTACAACGACTCCAAGGCCACCAACGTCGGTGCCGCGCTCGCGGCCATCGAAGGCCTGGGCGCGGACATCGACGGCAAGCTCGTGCTGATCGCCGGCGGCGACGGCAAGGGTGCCGACTTCAAGGACCTGCGCGACCCCGTGGCCGCCAACTGCCGCGCCGTGGTGCTGATGGGCCGTGATCGCGAATTGATCGCCCAGGCCCTCGGCGATGCCGTGCCGCTGGTGCGCGTCGCTTCGCTGGACGAGGCGGTGCAGCAATGCCGCGCCCTTGCCCAGCCGGGCGATGCGGTCCTGTTGTCGCCGGCCTGCGCCAGTTTCGATATGTTCAAGAACTACGAAGAGCGTGGGCAGTTGTTCGCCCAGGCCGCGGAGGACTTGGCATGAACCTGATGAACATCATCAAGCCGTACCCGTCGCCGCTGATCACCGGTCGTGGCATCGATCTGGATTTTCCGATGCTCGCCGGTTGCCTGGCCTTGCTGGGCCTGGGCCTGGTGATGATCACCTCCGCGTCGTCGGAAGTGGCCGCCGTGCAGTCGGGCAACACCCTTTACCACATGATCCGCCACCTGATTTACCTGGTGATCGGCCTGGGCGCGTGCATCGTCACCATGATGGTGCCGATCGCCACCTGGCAACGCCTGGGCTGGATGATGTTGCTCGGTGCCTTCGGCCTGTTGGTGATGGTGCTCTTGCCGGGTATTGGCCGCGAGGTCAACGGCTCGATGCGCTGGATCGGCTTCAGCTTCTTCAACGTCCAGCCTTCGGAGATCGCCAAGGTCTTCGTGGTGATTTACCTCGCCGGTTATCTGGTGCGTCGCCAGAAGGAAGTGCGCGAGAGCTGGATGGGGTTCTTCAAGCCGTTCATCGTGTTGCTGCCGATGGCCGGCCTGCTGCTGATGGAACCGGACTTCGGTGCCACGGTGGTGATGATGGGCGCGGCGGCGGCGATGCTGTTCCTCGGCGGCGTCGGGCTGTTCCGTTTCACCTTGATGGTCGCGCTGGCGGTTGCGGCGGTGACGGTGCTGGTGCAGGCGCAACCGTATCGGATGGCGCGCCTGATCACCTTTACCGATCCGTGGGCCGACCAGTTCGGTTCCGGCTATCAATTGACCCAGGCGCTGATTGCCTTCGGTCGCGGCGAGTGGCTGGGCGTGGGCCTGGGCAACAGCGTGCAGAAGCAGTTCTACCTGCCGGAAGCCCACACCGACTTCGTGTTCTCGGTCCTGGCCGAAGAACTGGGGATGGTGGGTTCCCTGTGCACCGTCGCCCTGTTCGTGTTCGTCTGCGTGCGTGGCATGTACATCGGCTTGTGGGCGGAAAAGGCCAAACAGTTTTTCGCCGCCTATGTGGCGTATGGCTTGTCGTTCCTGTGGATCGGCCAGTTTTTGATCAACATCGGCGTGAACGTCGGCCTGTTGCCGACCAAGGGCCTGACGCTGCCGTTCCTCAGTTATGGCGGCAGCTCCCTGGTGATCTGCTGTGCCTGTCTCGGCCTGTTGCTGCGTATCGAATGGGAGAGTCGAACCCACCTGGGCAGCGAAGAGATGGAATTCCAGGAGAGCGACTTCGCCGAGGAGCCGACTCATGGGCGCTAACGTGCTGATCATGGCGGGCGGTACCGGCGGGCATGTATTCCCGGCGCTGGCCTGTGCCCGGGAGTTCCAGGCGCGCGGCTATACCGTGCACTGGCTGGGCACGCCACGGGGCATCGAGAACGAACTGGTGCCCGGCGCCGGCCTCGAACTGCACCGGATCGACGCCAGCGGCCTGCGGGGCAAGGGCAAGCTGTCGTTGCTCAAGGCACCGCTGATGCTGCTCAAGTCGGTCTGGCAAGCGCGGGCGATCATTCGTCGGCTGCGGCCGGTGTGCGTGGTCGGGTTCGGCGGTTATGTGACCGGGCCGGGCGGTGTTGCGGCAAAACTGGCCGGTGTGCCGGTGATTGTCCACGAGCAGAACGCCGTGGCCGGTACCGCCAATCGGTTATTGGTGCCGTTGGCCGCCCGGGTCTGTGAAGCCTTTCCCGACACCTTTACCCTGTCGGGCAGCCGTCGCACCACCGGTAATCCGGTGCGTACCGAGCTGTTCCTCGAAACACCGCGCCCGGCCCTGGCCGGACGCAAGGCGCGTTTGCTGGTCCTGGGCGGAAGCCTGGGGGCAGAACCGTTGAACAAATTGCTGCCCGAAGCCCTGTCGCAGGTCGCCCCCGAACTGCGCCCGGAAGTGTTTCACCAGGCCGGCAAAAATCACGATGAAGTGACCGCCGAGCGCTACCGCGCCGCCGGCGTCGAGGCGCAAGTGCAGCCTTTCATCAAAGACATGGCCCAAGCCTATGGCTGGGCCGACCTGGTGGTCTGCCGCGCAGGCGCGCTGACCATCAGTGAACTGGCTGCCGCCGGTCTGCCCTCGATGCTGGTGCCTTTGCCCCACGCCATCGACGATCACCAGACCCGTAACGCCGATTATTTGGCCCGTGAAGGCGCTGCCTTCCTGATGCCGCAAAGAACGACTGGCGCCGCGGATCTTGCCGCCCGCCTGACAGAGGTTTTGATGCAGCCGCAACGACTTGAAGACATGGCCCGCGCCGCCCGCCGCCTGGCCAAACCCGATGCCACGGCCCAAGTGGTCGATACCTGCCTGGAGGTGGCCCATGGTTGAGAATCGCAAAGCCATGCCGCAACCGGAAATGCGCCGTATCCGCCGCATCCACTTCGTCGGTATCGGCGGCGTGGGCATGTGCGGGATCGCCGAGGTGTTGCTGAACCTGGGTTACCAGGTCTCGGGTTCCGACCTGAAGGCTTCCCCGGTCACCGAGCGCCTGGAATCCTTCGGTGCGCAGATTTTTATCGGCCACCGTGCCGAGAACGCTGCCAATGCCGACGTGCTGGTGGTGTCCAGCGCCGTGAACACCTCCAACCCGGAAGTCGCCACCGCCCTGGAGCGCCGCATCCCGGTAGTGCCACGGGCCGAGATGCTCGCCGAGCTGATGCGCTATCGCCACGGCATCGCCGTCGCTGGTACTCATGGCAAGACCACCACCACCAGCCTGATCGCCTCGGTGTTCGCCGCTGGTGGCCTGGACCCGACATTCGTGATCGGTGGTCGTTTGAACGCCGCGGGCACCAATGCCCAGCTGGGCACCAGCCGCTACCTGATTGCTGAAGCCGATGAGAGCGATGCGAGTTTCCTGCACCTGCAACCGCTGGTGGCCGTGGTGACCAACATCGACGCCGACCACATGGCGACCTACGACGGCGACTTCAACAAGCTGAAGAAAACCTTCGTGGAGTTTTTGCACAACCTGCCGTTCTACGGTCTGGCGGTGGTGTGCCTGGACGATCCGGTGGTGCGTGAGATTCTGCCGCTGATCAAGCGTCCGACCGTGACCTACGGTTTTGGCGAAGACGCCGACGTACGCGCCATCAACGTGCGCCAGCAGGGCATGCAGACGTTCTTCACCGTCTTGCGTCCTGATCGCGAGCCGTTGGATGTGTCGGTGAACATGCCTGGCAACCACAACGTGCTCAACGCCTTGGCGACCATTTGCATCGCCACCGACGAAGGTGTCAGCGATGAAGCCATCGTCCAGGGGCTGTCCGGGTTCCAGGGTGTGGGTCGACGCTTCCAGGTCTACGGCGAACTGCCGGTGGACGGCGGCAACGTGATGCTGGTGGACGACTACGGCCACCACCCGACCGAAGTCGCGGCGGTGATCAAGGCCGTGCGCGGCGGTTGGCCGGAGCGGCGCCTGGTGATGGTCTACCAGCCGCACCGCTACAGCCGCACCCGCGACCTGTACGACGATTTCGTCCAGGTATTGGCCGACGCCAACGTGCTGCTGTTGATGGAAGTCTACCCGGCCGGTGAAGAGCCGATCCCGGGGGCCGACAGCCGCCAGCTGTGCCACAGCATTCGCCAGCGTGGCCAGTTGGACCCGATCTACATCGAGCGCGGCGTGGACCTCGCGCCGCTGGTCAAGCCGCTGCTGCGCGCTGGCGACATCCTGCTGTGCCAGGGTGCCGGCGACATCGGTGGCCTGGCCCCGAAACTGTTGAACAGTCCGTTATTCGCCGGAGCCATCGTGGCGTCCAGCGAGGGGAAACTGAAATGACTGCTGCCTACGCCAACCTGGTCTCGACCCTCGATCCGAAAGCCTTCGGCCGCGTTGCCGTGCTGTTCGGTGGCAAGAGCGCCGAGCGCGAGGTCTCCCTCAAGTCCGGCAACGCCGTGCTGCAAGCCTTGCAAAGTGCCGGCGTCGACGCCTTCGGCATCGATGTGGGCGACGATTTCCTGCAGCGCCTGCTCAGCGAAAAGATCGACCGCGCGTTCATCATCCTCCACGGTCGTGGCGGTGAAGACGGCAGCATGCAAGGCCTGCTCGAATGCGTGGGCATTCCCTACACCGGCAGCGGCATCCTCGCGTCTGCCCTGGCGATGGACAAGCTGCGCACCAAGCAGGTCTGGCACAGCCTCGGCATTCCGACGCCGCGTCACGCCGTGCTGGCGTCCGAGGCCGATTGTATTTCGGCGGCGACGGAACTGGGCTTCCCTTTGATCGTCAAACCGGCCCATGAAGGTTCAAGTATCGGCATGGCGAAAGTGAATTCGCTGCCTGAGTTGACCGCAGCCTGGAAGGACGCCAGTTCCTACGATTCGCAAGTGTTGGTCGAACAATGGATCACCGGTCCCGAGTTCACCATCGCCACCCTGCGTGACCAGGTGTTGCCCCCGATTGCCCTGGGCACGCCCCACACGTTCTACGACTACGACGCCAAGTACATCGCCAACGATACCCAGTACCGCATTCCCTGCGGGCTGGATGCGGCCAAGGAAAAACAACTGATGGACCTCACGGCCAAGGCCTGTGAGGCGCTGGGTATTGCCGGTTGGGGCCGGGCGGACGTGATGCAGGACGCCGATGGACAGTTCTGGTTCCTGGAAGTCAACACCGCCCCCGGCATGACCGATCACAGCCTGGTGCCGATGGCGGCCCGCGCCGCCGGCCTGGATTTCCAGCAACTGGTGCTGTCGATCCTGGCCGCCAGTGTCGGCCAACAAGAGCCAAGAGGTTAAGCCATGCAAGGCGCATCGCTTCGTCATCAGCCATCCGCACCCGGTCGCAAGCCGGTGCCGCGGGGTGCCAGCCGAATGGTGGCCAAAGAGCCGATGTCGGCGCGCTTGCCGAAAGCCAATTTTGGCTTTCTCAAGAGCCTGTTCTGGCCAGTGATGCTGGTTGCGCTGGGGTTCGGTACGTATGAAGGCGCGCAACGGTTGCTGCCGTATGCCGACCGGCCAATCGCCCGGATCAACGTCCAGGGTGACCTGAGCTACATCAGCCAGCAGGCGGTGCAGCAGCGGATCGCCCCGTTCGTCGCGTCGAGCTTCTTCACCATCGACCTGGCGGGCATGCGCACGGAGCTGGAGCAGATGCCCTGGATCGCCCACGCCGAAGTCCGGCGGGTGTGGCCCGACCAGGTGTCGATTCGCCTGGAAGAACAACTGCCGGTGGCCCGTTGGGGCGACGAGTCGCTGTTGAACAACCAGGGCCAGGCGTTTACGCCGCGGGAACTGGCCAACTATGAACATTTGCCACAACTGTTCGGCCCACAGCGGGCCCAGCAGCAAGTCATGCAGCAATACCAGGTGTTGAGCCAGATGTTGCGGCCGTTGGGCTTCTCCATCGCGCGCCTGGAATTGCGTGAGCGCGGCAGTTGGTTCCTGACCACTGGCGCGGGCAGCTCGGGGCCGGGCATCGAGCTGTTGCTCGGTCGCGGCAACCTGGTGGAAAAGATGCGCCGCTTCATCGCCATCTATGACAAGACGCTCAAAGAACAGATTACGAACATTGCGCGCATCGATCTGCGCTACGCCAACGGCCTGGCCGTTGGCTGGCGGGAACCTGTAGCGCCGACGACGGCCGAACCCGCCGTCGCGAAGAATTAAGAAGAGGCAGGACCCATGGCAAACGTGCAAAGCGGGAAAATGATCGTCGGTCTCGATATCGGCACTTCCAAGGTGGTGGCGCTGGTAGGCGAAGTCGCGGACGACGGCACGCTGGTCATCGTCGGGATCGGTACACACCCGTCCCGCGGCTTGAAGAAAGGCGTGGTGGTGAACATCGAGTCCACCGTGCAATCGATCCAGCGCGCCATCGAAGAGGCGCAACTGATGGCCGGTTGCCGGATCCACTCGGCGTTCGTCGGCGTGGCGGGCAATCACATCCGCAGCCTGAACTCCCACGGCATCGTGGCGATTCGTGATCGCGAAGTCAGCTCCGCCGACCTCGAGCGCGTGCTCGACGCGGCCCAGGCCGTGGCGATCCCGGCCGACCAGCGTGTGCTGCACACCCTGCCGCAGGATTACGTGATCGATAACCAGGAAGGCGTGCGCGAGCCCCTGGGCATGTCCGGCGTGCGCCTGGAAGCCAAGGTCCACGTGGTGACCTGCGCGGTGAACGCCGCGCAGAACATCGAGAAGTGCGTGCGCCGCTGCGGCCTGGAAATCGACGACATCATCCTCGAGCAACTGGCCTCGGCCTACTCGGTGCTGACCGACGACGAGAAAGAGCTGGGCGTGTGCCTGGTGGACATCGGCGGCGGCACTACCGACATCGCGATCTTCACCGAAGGCGCGATCCGCCACACGGCCGTGATCCCGATTGCCGGCGACCAGGTGACCAACGACATCGCCATGGCGTTGCGCACCCCGACCCAGTACGCCGAGGAAATCAAGATCCGCTACGCCTGTGCCCTGGCGAAACTGGCCGGTGCCGGTGAAACCATCAAGGTGCCAAGCGTCGGCGACCGTCCACCGCGCGAACTGTCGCGCCAGGCCCTGGCCGAAGTGGTCGAGCCGCGTTACGACGAGCTGTTCACGCTGATCCAGGCCGAACTGCGTCGCAGTGGCTACGAAGACCTGATCCCGGCCGGCATCGTGCTGACCGGCGGTACGTCGAAGATGGAAGGCGCGGTCGAGCTGGCCGAGGAGATTTTCCACATGCCGGTGCGCCTGGGCGTGCCCCATGGCGTCAAGGGCCTGGATGACGTGGTCCGCAACCCGATCTATTCCACCGGCGTGGGCCTGTTGATGTACGGCCTGCAAAAACAGTCCGACGGGATCTCGTTCTCGGGCATTGGCAGTCGCGACAGCTACAGCAGCGAAGAGCCGAAGGCACCGCTGTTCGAGCGTCTCCAGGCTTGGGTCAAGGGCAACTTTTAACAGTTTCAAAGCTTCACGCGGCAGGTTTCAGGCTTGGCGCTGGAAGACGCAGCAAACGCAGTAGGCGAAAAAACTAGAGAATGAAAGGAGAGGGAACATGTTCGAACTCGTAGACAACATCCCCGCTAGCCCGGTTATCAAAGTAATCGGTGTCGGCGGTGGCGGCGGCAACGCTGTCAACCATATGGTCAAGAGCAACATCGAAGGCGTCGAGTTCATCTGCGCCAACACCGATGCTCAAGCGCTGAAAAACATCGGCGCGCGGACCATCCTGCAACTGGGTACCGGCGTGACCAAGGGCCTGGGTGCCGGCGCGAATCCCGAGGTTGGCCGTCAGGCTGCCCTGGAAGACCGCGAGCGCATCGCTGAAGTCCTGGCCGGCACCAACATGGTGTTCATCACCACGGGCATGGGCGGTGGTACCGGTACCGGTGCTGCGCCGATCATTGCCGAAGTGGCCAAGGAAATGGGTATCCTCACCGTTGCGGTGGTGACCCGTCCGTTCCCGTTCGAAGGCCGCAAGCGCATGCAGATCGCCGATGAAGGCATCCGCGCGCTGAGCGAAAGCGTCGACTCGTTGATCACCATCCCCAACGAGAAGCTGCTGACCATCCTGGGTAAAGACGCAAGCCTCTTGTCGGCTTTCGCCAAGGCCGATGACGTGTTGGCCGGTGCCGTTCGCGGTATCTCCGACATCATCAAGCGTCCAGGCATGATCAACGTCGACTTCGCCGACGTACGCACCGTGATGTCCGAAATGGGCATGGCGATGATGGGCACTGGCTGCGCCAGCGGTCCGAACCGTGCGCGCGAAGCCACCGAAGCGGCCATCCGCAACCCGTTGCTCGAAGACGTCAACCTGCAGGGCGCCCGTGGCATCCTGGTGAACATCACCGCCGGTCCGGACTTGTCCTTGGGCGAGTACTCCGACGTGGGTAGCATCATCGAGGCGTTCGCTTCCGACCACGCGATGGTCAAGGTCGGCACCGTGATCGATCCGGACATGCGTGACGAGCTGCACGTGACCGTGGTTGCCACTGGCCTGGGCGCGAAAATCGAGAAACCGATGAAGGTGATCGACAATACCGTGCAGACCGCCATGGCCTCCCAGCCACAGCAGCAAGCCCCCGTTCGTCAGGAACAGCCTGCGGTGAACTACCGTGACCTGGACCGTCCGACCGTCATGCGCAACCAGGCCCAGGCCGGTGCTGCGACTGCCGCGAAGATGAATCCGCAAGACGATCTGGATTACCTGGACATCCCAGCTTTCCTGCGTCGTCAGGCCGATTGATGAAATGTATCAGGGGGATACGGGTGATTGGTGTTCAGCAAAGGTCTGGTCTGCTATTATCGCCAGCCTTTGTTGATACCAGTTCGCAATTTGCGCTGAAGCGGCCCATGCCATGATTAAACAACGCACCCTGAAGAATATTATCCGTGCCACAGGTGTCGGCCTGCACTCCGGCGAGAAGGTCTACCTGACCCTCAAGCCCGCGCCTGTCGATACCGGCATCGTGTTTTGTCGTGCCGACCTCGACCCTGTGGTGCAGATTCCTGCTCGCGCGGAAAACGTTGGTGAAACCACTATGTCGACCACGTTGGTCAACGGTGACACCAAAGTGGATACGGTGGAGCATTTGCTCTCGGCCATGGCTGGCCTGGGCATCGATAACGCCTACGTCGAGCTCTCCGCGTCCGAAGTCCCGATCATGGATGGCAGTGCCGGACCCTTCGTATTCCTGATTCAATCGGCTGGCCTGGAAGAGCAGGACGCAGCCAAGAAGTTCATCCGCATCCTGCGGGAAGTGACAGTGGAAGACGGCGACAAGCGCGCCACTTTCGTCCCTTTCGAAGGTTTCAAGGTGAGCTTCGAGATCGATTTCGATCACCCGGTTTTCCGTGACCGCACCCAGAGTGCAAGCGTGGATTTTTCCAGCACTTCGTTCGTAAAAGAAGTCAGCCGCGCCCGTACCTTTGGTTTCATGAGTGATATCGAGTACCTGCGCAAGCACAACCTCGCACTCGGCGGCAGTGTTGAAAACGCGATCGTGGTCGATTCCGATGGTGTATTGAACGAAGACGGTCTTCGCTATGAAGACGAATTCGTCAAGCACAAGATCCTCGATGCAATCGGCGACCTCTACCTGCTGGGCAATAGCTTGATTGGTGAGTTCAAGGGCTTCAAGTCCGGCCACGCACTGAACAACCAGCTGCTGCGCAAGTTGATTGAGCAGAAAGATGCTTGGGAAGTCGTGACGTTCGAAGACGCCAGCACCGCACCAATCTCTTACATGCGTCCTGTCGCGGCCGTGTAAGCAAAAAACCTCTCTAGTTTTTGAAGGCTGCCTTTGGGTGGCCTTTTTTTATGGTCGCGTTTTGGGTGTGTATATCCGTTTCTTCGGTAACGGCTGCTTAGGGTTCTGCCCTGATGGCGGGTCATTTTTGGAAGAACCGTGTTCCTCCTGTGGGAGCGAGCCTGCTCGCGAAGGGGCCGGTATATCCAACATCACCGCAAACTGACACACCGCCATCGCGAGCAAGCTCGCTCCCACAGTGTTTACCGTTGATCAATCTGTGGCGTGATGGCTGGGAAGCTTTTGTGGCGAGGGAGCTTGCTCCCGCTTGAGTGCGCAGCGCTCATCGCTTTTTTGGGGCCGCTGCGCGACCCAGCGGGAGCAAGCTCCCTCGCCACAGGACCGTGCCGCTCCCAAAACCCTTGTGGGTATCCAACATCACCGGACATCACATCGCACAAACCACACGATTTCGCCCACTGGCCTTCGCCTGGTACAGCGCCTTATCCGCAGCGAACAAAAGTTGCGAAAGCTCACCATATGGCCCACTCAGCCAGGTAGCGATGCCAATACTTACCGTCATGGGCGCTCCCCCCTCGGTCAGCGGCGGTAATTGTTCAACCGCGTCGCGAATGTTCTGGGCCATGGTAAAGGCGCCCGCAGTGGTGGTCTCCGGCAGAATCACCGAGAATTCTTCACCGCCATAGCGCGCTGCCAGGTCGGCGGGGCGTCGCACATGCTGGCCGATCAACTGCGCCAAGGCCCGCAGGGCCTCGTCACCCTGTTGATGACCATGGCGATCGTTGAACGCCTTGAAGTGATCGGCATCGATCATCAACACCGACAACGGTTGACCCGAACGTTGCGCACGCAACCACTCCTGCTGCAACGTTTCGTCCAGGGTTCGCCGGTTGGCCAGGCCTGTGAGGGCGTCGGTAGAGGCCAGCTGTGCCAGTTCCCGTTCGGCATTGTGGCGGCGTCGCAATTCCCGGCGCAGCAGCCAGGTGAGCCAGAGCAAACCGATGCACAGCGCACCGGTGGCGCCACTGACCAGCAATGCCGTGCGCTGCCAGGACGCGAAGACCTCTCGGGAGGAGAGCGCCACCACGACGATCAACGGCAGGTTGCCTACCTGGGAAAAGGTGTATAGGCGCTGTGTCTGGTCGACACTGGATATGCTGGTAAAACTGCCGTTGCCCTCGCGCAGGATACGTACGAAATTCGGTCGGTTGCTGAAGTCCTTGCCAATCATGTCGTCAGCCAGGGGCGGTTCCTGGGCCAGCAGGATTCCATCGCGGCTGACCAGGTTGACCGTCCCATGGCCGATGTTCAGGCTCTTGAACAACTGGCTGAAGTAGTTCAGGCGCATCGCGGCTTCGGCCACGCCCATGAACTCGCCCTGGTCATCGCTCAGTCGATAGCTGAAGCTGATGCGCCAATCCTTGGTGGCACTCCTGGAACGGAACGGGCGACTGATCATCATGTCCGGAGTCGGGTTCTGGACATGGGCCTGGAAATACTCCCGGTCGGCGTAGTTGCCTTTGCGCGGTTCGACCGAGGCGGAATCGGCGATCACATCGCCCCGCTTGTCGAGCAGCAGGATGTCGCCTTTATAGGGAACGGTGGTGGCGCGGTCGAACAGGGCCAGGTGGCGGATCGTTGGCGAAACGTCTTTCAGGTCGTCGCGTTTTGCCGTGGCGATCAAGCCTTGTAGCGACAGGTCGTAGAGTTCGACGTTGCGCAGCACGTCGGCATCGATCAGCTGCACGATATTGTTCGCCGCCCGTGTGGCCGCCTGCTGGGCCGTTGCGTGTTCGCGAATCAACAGGAATGTCACGATACTCAGGATGGCAATGACAACCAGCGAGCTGGCCAGTACGAGTACCCGTTCCGAACGTATCAAAGACGGGGTGTTGCCGGGTGTCGCACTGCGCGCGCTCATGGTTCCGATGTCTGCATTGTCATAGGGTTGGGATCCGTCCCAAAGGATTGCAAACCGGCAAATGAACCAGATGCTGGCCTTTTGCTGATTGTGCTTGGATCGATGAGAGCGGGCAATCAGTGTTTGCGCAATAACTCGGTAGGAGCTGCCGAAGGCTGCGATCTATTGATTTTGGTCGAGTTGGCTTTCGCCCAGCATTCAGATGGAAAAGATCGAACCTTCAAGCGGTGTCAGGCAGGCAAGCGGATCCCGAACGTGTTGGCGCCCTGGTCGCTGTGCACAAAAACATCGCCACCATGCATTAGTGCGATGGCCTTGACGATGGCCAGCCCCAGCCCATGGTTGGCGCCGCTGTTGCTGCGCGAGGCATCGACGCGATAGAAGCGTTCGAACAGGCGCGGCAGGTGTTCGCCGGCAATCGGGTCGCCGGGGTTGGTGACGGCGAGGCAGATCTGCTCGCCAAGGGCTTCGATGCGCACATCGATCACTTGACCGGGCGCCGTGTGCTGCACGGCGTTGCTCAGCAGATTGATCAGCGCCCGGCGCAGGTGGGCGATCTCGATGTTGGCCTGGGCATCGCCGCTGACCCGGACCTGGACTCGGGCATCTTCCAGAATGAAGTCCAGGTAATCGAGGGTGGTTGCCACCTCGCTGGCCAGGGAGGTGCTGGTCAACTTGGTGGCCTTGCTCCCCTGGTCGGCGCTGGCCAGGAACAGCATGTCGTTGATGATCGAGCGCAGCCGCTCCAACTCCTCGAGATTCGATTGCAGCACTTCGAAGTAATGTTCGGCCGAGCGACCGCGGGTCAGCGCCACCTGGGTCTGGCCGATCAGGTTGGTCAAGGGCGAGCGCAGTTCATGGGCGACGTCGGCGTTGAACGACTCCAACCGTGAGTAAGCCTGTTCGACCCGGTCCAGAGTGGCGTTGAAGGAGCTGACGAACTGGTTCAGTTCCGGCGGCAACGGCGACAGTTGCAAGCGCCCGGACAGGCGGGGCGGGGTCAGGCGTTGGGCTTCATCGGAGAGCTTGATCAGCGGCTTGAGGCCGATGCGCGCGACCCAATAGCCCAGCAACGAAGCCAGGAGCACGCCGACAATCGCCAGGCTCACCAGCGCCACCAACAGGCGATGCTGGGTCTGGTAGAAGGTTTCGGTGTCGATGCCAATCATGAAGCGCAGCGGCGGGCGTTGGTCCTTGGCCGGGAACTGGCTCACCAGGACTTTCATCGGATAGTGTCGATGGGGCAACGTCAGGTCGCGTTTACCCAGGGGACCTTGGGCAAAAGTGCGGATCTGCCCATCGGGATCGCCATACTCAAAGCGCGGATTGTCACTGACGATCCAGAAATGGATGCGCTTGTCTTCCTCGCCGAGCAATCGCAGCTTGTTGTTGATCTTCACCCAGTGTTCAGGCGTGCCATAGCGACCGACAGTAGACTCCAGGACACTGTAGCGGGCATCGAGCTCGGCTTCGGGCAACAGGCCCAGGCCTTTGGCGACTTGTTGATACAAAGCGCCACCGATCAACAGGAACACCAATGCCGCCACCAGCGTGAACAGGCCGCTGAGGCGCAGGGCGATGCTGTCAGGCAATTTCATTGCCGCGATTCTCCAGCACATAACCCATGCCGCGAATGGTGTGCAGCAACTTCTGCTCGAATGGCCCGTCGAGCTTGGCCCGCAAGCGTTTGATCGCCACTTCCACCACGTTGGCGTCACTGTCGAAGTTGATGTCCCAGACCATTTCGGCAATGGCGGTCTTCGAAAGGATTTCGCCCTGGCGGCGGGCCAGGACACTGAGCAGGGAGAACTCCTTGGCGGTCAGGTCCAGGCGCTGGCCGGCGCGTGTGGCCTTGCGGCTGATCAGATCGATCCACAGGTCGGCGATGCTCACCTGCACCGGTTCATGGCCGCCACTGCGGCGGGTCAGGGCTTGCAGGCGGGCTACCAGTTCCAGGAACGAAAAGGGCTTGCCCAGGTAGTCGTCGGCACCGTCGCGCAGCCCCTTGATGCGGTCCTCGACCCGTTCCCGGGCGGTGAGCATGATCACCGGCGTCTGCTTGCGGGCGCGCAAGGCCCGGAGCACGCCGAAGCCGTCCAGGCCCGGCAGCATCACGTCGAGCACGATCACCGCATAGTCGGTTTCCAGGGCCAGGTGCAGCCCCTCGATGCCGTCCGGCGCCACGTCCACGGTGTAGCCCTGTTCGGTCAGGCCGCGGTGCAGGTAGTCCGCGGTTTTTTCTTCGTCTTCGATGATCAGAACGCGCATGGCTCCGCCTCAGTGGTCTGTGCTTGCCAGCGCCGTCGTCGGCGCCGACCCTGGCTGATGGGCAGGCCGATGGAACAGGCGCTCGAGCCACAAGTATATGACCGGTGTGGTGAACAGCGTCAGCGCCTGGCTCACCAGCAGGCCGCCCACCACCGCGATGCCCAGGGGCTGGCGCAGTTCCGCGCCGGCGCCATAGCCGAGCATCAGCGGCAGCGCACCGAGCAGGGCGGCCAGGGTGGTCATCATGATCGGACGGAAGCGTGTCAGGCACGCCTGGAAAATCGCCTCCTGGGGCGCCAGCCCTCTGTTGCGTTGGGCGTCGAGGGCGAAGTCGATCATCAGGATGCCGTTCTTCTTGACGATCCCGATCAGCAGCACCAGCCCGATCAGCGCCATGATCGAAAAGTCCTGGCCTAGCAGCCAGAGCATGATCAGCGCGCCGAGTCCGGCCGAGGGCAGGGTAGAAATGATCGTCAACGGGTGTACGAAACTCTCGTAGAGCACGCCGAGGATGATGTAGACGGCCACCAACGCGGCGAGGATCAGCCATGGCTGGCTCGCCAGCGAACTTTGGAAAGCCTGGGCCGCGCCCTGGAAATTACCAGTGATGGCGGCGGGCATGCCGATTTCGTTTTTTGCCTGGTCGAGCAGGCGCACCGCGTCTCCCAGGGCCACGCCGGGCGCCAGGTTGAACGACAGGTTGGCGGCCGGGAACATGCCGTCGTGGGCAATGGACAGCGGGCCGTTGCTCGGCGCATCGAAGCGGGCCAGGGCCGAGAGCGGCACCATTTCCCCGCTCAAGGGCGAACGCAGGTAGAAATATGCCAGGCTTTCGGCCTTGCCCCGCTGCGCGGTGTCGAGCTCCAGGATCACGTTGTACTGGTTGGTCTCGGTCTGGAATTCATTGATCTGTCGCTGGCCGAAGGCGTCGTACAGGGCTTGGTCGACATCGGTGGCGGTGAGGCCGAAACGCGCCGCCGCGCTGCGGTCGATGTTGATGTGGGTGATGCTGCCGCCCAGTTGCAGGTCGTTGGAGATGTCGCGGAACGCCGGGTTGCCGCGCAGCTTGTCGGTGAGTTTTTGCGTCCAGGCGTTGAGGCTCGGCCCGTCGTTGCTCTTGAGCACGTATTGGTACTGGGCGCGACTGGGGCCGGAGCTGAGGTTGATGTCCTGCCCGGCCCTGAGGTACAGCACCACGCCAGGGATTTTCAACAGTTGCGGGCGGATCCGGTCGATGAAGCCACTGGCCGACACGTCACGCTCGCCCCGGGGCTTGAGGGCGATCCAGAAGCGGCCGTTGGCGATGGTCTGGTTGTTGCCGGAGACACCGACGGAGTGGGAGAAGGTCTGCACCGCCGGGTCGGCGGCGACGATCTCGGCCAAGGCCTTGTGCTTGGCCACCATGTCCGGGAACGACACATCGGCGGCGGCTTCGCTGGTGCCCAGCACCAGGCCGGTGTCCTGTACCGGGAAGAAACCCTTGGGAATGAAGACATAGCCGACCACCGCCAGTGCCAGGGTCAGGCCGAACACACCGATCATCAGTTTTTGATGGGCGAGGGCCCGACGCAGGCCGCGTTCATACCAGCCCAGCAGGCGTTCGCCGAACCCTGGCGAGGCGTGGGCGTGGTGCACCGGGGCACGCATGAACAGCGCGGCCAGGGTCGGCGCCAATGTGAGGGACACCACCACCGAAATCAGGATGGTCGAGGTGGCGGTCAGGGCAAACTCCTTGAACAGACGCCCGACCACGCCGCCCATGAACAGCAGCGGAATGAACGCGGCGATCAGCGAGAAACTGATGGAAACCACGGTGAAGCCAATTTCGCCGGCCCCCTTGATCGCCGCCTCGCGCATGCCGTCACCGGCTTCCAGGTGCCGGTGGATGTTCTCCACCACCACGATCGCATCGTCCACCACGAACCCCACCGAGATGACGATTGCCACCAGGGTCAGGTTGTTCAAGCTGAACCCCATCACGTACATCAGGGCGAAACTGGCGATCAGCGACACCCCCAGCACCGCCGAGACGATCAACGTTGCCGAGAGCTGGCGCAGGAACAATGCCATCACCGCCACCACCAGCAGCACCGCGATCAGCAAGGTGATCTCCACTTCATGCAACGAGGCGCGGATGGTCTGGGTGCGGTCGATCAACACTTTGACCTGCACCGCGGCGGGCAACATCGCTTGCAAGGTGGGCAGGGCCGCCTGGATGCGGTCGACGGTCTCGACGATGTTCGCCCCCGGCTGCCGGAAGATCACCAGGTTGACCCCCGGCTCGTTGTCGGACCAGGCCTGGACGTAGGCGTTTTCCGAGCCGTTGACCACCTTGGCGATGTCCTTGAGGTGTACCGGTGCCCCGTCCCGGTAGGACACGATCAGCTCGCCATACTCGGCAGGTTGGAACAACTGGTCGTTGGTGGACAGGGTGGAAATGCTCGACTCGCCGTACAGCGCGCCCTTGGCCAGGTTGAGGCTGGCTTGTTGCAGCGCCAGGCGAATGTCCGCCAGGGTCAGGCCGATGGCCGCGAGCCGGTCGGCCGAGGCCTGGACGCGGATCGCCGGGCGTTGCTGGCCGGTGATGTAGATTTGTCCGACGCCGTCGATCTGGCTGATCTGGCGGGAGAGCAGGGTTTCGACGTAGTCGCTCAGTTCGGTGCCGGGCATCAGGCTGGAGCTGATGCTGAGGATCAGCACCGGGCTGTCGGCGGGGTTGACCTTGCGCCAGGTCGGCAGGTTCGGCATGTCGTTGGGCAATTTGCCGGCGGCGGTGTTGATGGCGGCCTGCACTTCCTGGGCGGCGGTGTCGATGCTTTTATCGAGGCTGAACTGCAGGATCAGGTTGGTCGAGCCCAAGGCACTGCTGGACGTCATTTGGGTGATGCCGGGAATGGCGCTGAATTGCACTTCCAGCGGCGTCGCCACCGACGACGCCATGGTTTCGGGGCTGGCCCCGGGCAACTGGGCGTTGACCTGGATGGTCGGGAATTCCGCCTCTGGCAACGGCGCGACGGGCAGGCGAGGAAAGGCGATCACCCCCAGCAATACCAGGGCAAATGTCAGCAGCACCGTGGCGATGGGGTGGTCGATGCACCACGCCGAAACCGAGCCGCGGCCCTTCATGGTTGCGGCTCCGCAGTCTTGGCCAGGGCGGGCGGATCACTGAGCACCTGGATGTGGCTGCCCGGCTTGAGCCGTGACTGGCCGTCGCTCACCAGTTGGTCGCCGGCGTTGACTCCCTTGATGATGTGCAAGTCGCTGTCCTGGTAAACCATCGTCACCGGCACGCTCTCGACCTTGTCGCCCTTGATCCGGTACACGAAATGTTGCTCCAGGCCGCGCTGGACCACGGTGGGCGGCACCACCAGGGCGTCCTTGTCGATGGCCGTCTGGATTTTCAACGTCACCAGTTGCCCAGGCCACAGTCGTTGCGCGGCGTTGTTGAATTCGGCCTTGGCCCGCAGGGTTCCGGTGTTGGCGTTGATCTGGTTATCGATGAGGCTCAGGCGCCCCTCGCCGAGCAGTTCCCCGGTGGCGCCATCGGCACCGATGTAAGCCTTGACCAAGGCTTGCTCAGGGGCGGCGATCAACCGTTGCAAGGTCGGCAGCATTTGTTGGGGCAGGGAGAACTCCACCGCGATCGGGTCGATCTGGGTCACCGTGAACAGGCCTTCGGCATCGCTGGTGCGCAGGAAGTTGCCTTCGTCTACGTTGCGAATGCCGACGCGCCCGCTCACCGGGGAGCGGATCTGGGTGTAGGACAGTTGCACCTGTGCCGAGTCGATGGCCGCCTGGTTGCCCTGGGCGGTCGCCTTGAGCTGGTTGACCAGGGCCTGTTGCTGGTCATAGGTCTGCTTCGAGACGCCGTCATCGACGCTCAGCAACTTGTAGCGCTTGAGGTTGACCTGGGCCACCGCCAGTTGCGCCTGGCTCTCGCCGAGCTGGGCCCGGGCCTGGTCGAGGCTGGCGCGGATCGAGCGGTCGTCGATGGTCGCCAGCAGGTCACCCTTCTTGACCAGTTGCCCTTCCTTGACCAGAAGCCGGGTGAGGATGCCGTCGATCTGCGGCCGGATCACCACGCTGTGCAGCGACAGGACCGTGCCGATGCCGCTGGCAAAGCGCGGCACATCCTTTTGCACCACGCTGACGGCCCGTACCGGAACGGCGGCGGGGGCGCCGGGCTTGGCGGCCACGGGCTTGAGCACATACCAGAGGGCGAGGGCGGCCAGGGCGACCAACAGCATGACAAGCAGGACAGTTTTCTTCTGGGTGCGCATGGATATGAAGGGCCGGTTCGGGACGCAGGAGTTTGAGCTTTCTTATATAGCGTTGCGAGCCGGTCAGGAAGGTGACGGCTAACTGACAGGCGTGTCAGTTTTGTCCTGAATTGCTGTCGGATGAAGGGATGTTGGGCTTGCTGGCCCCATCGCGAGCAAGCTCGGCTCCCACAGTGGCTCTGTGTTGGATATCAGTTTTGTGCCCGCTGAAGATTGACTGTGGGAGCGAGCCTGCTCGCGATGGCGGGGGGGGGCATGTTGGATGAAACTGGCCTGCGCGCCGGGATATCGGGCAGGTATACTGCCGCCTTTCGCGGCTCGCCTACCGAGCCCGGCATACTGAATTGTGGCGAGGGAGCTTGCTCCCGCTGGGCTGCGAAGCGGCCCCATCCCTGTGAGCGCTTCGCACTCAAGCGGGAGCAAGCTCCCTCGCCATGGGTTTGTTGTCCTACGCAAGTGAATAATTCAAATGACTTCCTCAATACCATCGCCCGCGGACGAACGCTCGCAAGGCGAACCGTCCGGCCAGACGGATAGCGATGTTTCCAGCGCCGAGGACGTGAAAGCGGCGATCCCCGCCTTCAAGTTCCCGTTCAAACCCGGTGAGCTGGCTGCGGCCAAGGGCGCCGGCCAGCAGCCGTGGTACAAGAATGGCGCAAAGAACGGCCACACCAAGACCCCGGGCGCCGCGCCTCCCGGCACGCGCCGTTCAATGGGCAAGCGCTGAAGTCATCCTTCGAGCACGGGGCACGACTTCAGTTCGCGACCCGTGTGCCCGCCAGGCTGCCACTCAATTCGTAAGCCGTCAGTTCAGCCTGGTGCGCCGCAAGGATTTCCGGCAACGAGCCGCGCAGGTATTCGACCCAGGTCTTGATCTTCGCGTCCAGGTATTGGCGCGACGGGTAGATGGCGTAGAGGTTCAGTTCCTGGGAGCGGTAGTTGGGCATGACCCGCACCAGCGTGCCGTTGCGCAAGCCTTCGATGGCGGCGTACACCGGCAGCACTCCCACGCCCATGCCACTGGTGATCGCGGTTTTCATCGCATCGGCGGAATTCACCAGGAACGGTGAGCTGTTGATGGTGACCATCTCTTGGCCTTCCGGGCCGTCGAACACCCATTTTTCCAGCGGAATGACCGGGCTGACCAGGCGCAGGCAGGCGTGGTTGAGCAGGTCGCTGGGTTTTTGCGGGCAGCCGCTGGCTTTCACGTAGGCGGGCGACGCGCAGACGATGCTGTAGGTGATCCCCAGGCGTTGGGAAACGAAGCCCGAATCCGGCAGTTCGCTGGCGAGCACGATGGAGACGTCGTAGCCCTCGTCGAGGATGTCCGGCACGCGGTTGGCCAGGGTCAGGTCGAAGGTCACGTCCGGATGAGTCTTGCGGTAGCGGGCGATGGCGTCGATCACGAAATGCTGGCCGATGCCGGTCATGGTGTGGACCTTCAACTGCCCGGCCGGCCGCGCATGGGCGTCGCTGGCCTCGGCTTCCGCTTCTTCGACATACGCCAGGATCTGCTCGCAACGCAGCAAGTAGCGTTTACCCGCCTCGGTCAACGCAATGCGTCGGGTGGTGCGGTTGAGCAGACGGGTTTGCAGGTGGGCTTCCAGGTTGGAAACCGCACGCGAGACGTTGGCTGTGGTGGTATCCAATTGTGCGGCGGCGGCGGTGAAACTGCCGGCTTCGGCCACACAGCTGAACGCGCGCATGTTTTGCAAGGTGTCCATGGAGGGCTCTCTTGGGAGGTGGCAAATTGTGACATGAAGTTACAGAGATGCGGGACCCGACTAATGGATTATCGCGTTAACGGTCACAAAGATTCGCAGAAAGGTCGGCTTATCGCCGTGAAGGGCGATGCCTAGAATTGCCGCCAGTCCTGGGCCACTGACTCCTGTGGAAGCGAACTTTGTGGGAGCCGAGCTTGCTCGCGATGAACGATGACGCGGTCCTGTGGTTAAACCGTGTCGTTCCCATCGCGAGCAAGCTCGGCTCCCACAAAAGCTTGCTCCCACAGGTCTTGTGTCCACAGGCAAGCACTCTCATCCCATCGTTGTGCCCCTCTCAGGAATTTTGCGCCAGTGCCGCGTTGCATCAGCAGAGAGCTGAAGACTCTCAGTGTTTGGGTTCTGACATTAACCATCAGCGGTTGCATCGGCACAGGCGGCATTGCGCCACACGGCCAGGTAGTGCCGGCCAACCAACTGGCGATCGATGCCGCCATCCGCGAGGCCGCCCGCGATGCCCGCTGGCCCGCCGGCCAATGGTGGCAAGCCTACGGTGATCGGCAATTGGATCGCTGGATCAACCTGGCGGTGCAGGGCAGCCCGAGCCTGGCCATGGCCGCCGCCCGGGTGCGCCAGGCCAAGGCCATGGCCGGTGTTGCCGAGGCCGCCGAGTCGCTGCAGATCAATGGCCAGGCGACCCTCAAGCGCCACAACTGGCCTACCGATCAGTTCTACGGCCCGGGCGAGTTGGCCGACACCACGACCTGGGACAACAATGCTTCCCTGGGCTTGAGCTACGCCCTGGACCTGTGGGGCCGTGAGCGTAATGCCAGCGAACGAGCGGTTGATCTGGCCCACGTGAGTGTCGCTGAAGCACGACAGGCGCAACTGGAGTTGCAGAACAACATCGTGCGCGCCTACATCCAGTTTTCACTGCACTATGCCCAGCGCGATATCGTCGCCGCGACGCTTCATCAACAACAGCAGATTCTCGCTCTGGCGCAACAGCGTCTGGACGGCGGCATCGGCACCCAATTCGAAGTCAGCCAGGCTCAGGCGCCCCTGCCCGAGACCCATCGCCAACTCGACGCCCTCGACGAAGCCATCGCCTTGAGCCGCAATCAGTTGGCGGCGCTGGCAGGCAAGGGGCCGGGCGCAGGCGCGCCGTTGCAACGCCCGACCCTGGCCCTCGGCGCGCCCTTGAAGCTGCCGTCGGCCTTGCCCGCCGAACTGCTCGGCCAGCGGCCGGATGTGGTGGCCGGGCGTTGGCAAGTGGCGGCCCAGGCCCGGGGCATCGATGTGGCCCGGGCCGGTTTTTATCCCAACGTCGATCTGGTGGGGAGCCTCGGCTACATGGCCACCGGTGGTGGGGCGCTGGAGTTCCTGACCGGCAAGAAACTCACCTACAACGTCGGGCCGGCGATCACTTTGCCGATTTTCGACGGCGGGCGCCTGCGTTCGCAATTGGGCGAGGCGGCCGCCGGTTATGACTTCGCCGTGGCCCACTACAACCAGACACTGGTGAACGCCCTCAAGGGCATTTCCGATCAGTTGATCCGCCGCCAGTCCCTGGACAAGCAACAGGTCTTCGCGGCTGAGTCGGTGGCTGCGGCCCAGCGCACCTACGACATCGCGATGGTGGCGTTCCAGCGCGGGCTCACCGACTACCTCAACGTGCTCAACGCCCAAGGCCTGTTATTCAAACAGCAACAGGTGCAACAGCAGGTGCAGGCGGCCCGGTTGAGTGCCCATGCCGATCTGGTGACGGCGTTAGGCGGTGGACTTGGGGCCGGCAGTGATGTGCCTGTTGCGAGCGATGCTTCGTGGCGAGGGAGCTTGCTGTGGGAGCAAGGCTTGCCCGCGATGAAGGCAATGTGGTCTTCCATAAAATCGAGTCGCCTGGGTCGCGAGCAAGCTTTGCCTCCACAGCAAGCTCCCTCGCCACGATATGGGGTAGCTCCGCTGTGAAGTCGTTGTTTGCCCCCGGGCGCCGACTTCATCGCCTCGAATGGCGCCGTGGTTTCTTCGACTGGGCCCGCAGCGACGGGGTGACCTGGGTCTATATCTTCAAGGTCCTGTTGGCCGCGTTCCTGACCTTGTGGCTGGCGATGCGCCTGGAATTGCCACAACCACGCACGGCCATGATCACCGTGTTCATCGTCATGCAACCCCAGAGCGGGCAGGTGCTCGCCAAGAGTTTCTATCGTTTCCTCGGCACCCTGGCCGGCTCGGCGGTGATGGTGGCGCTGATCGCCTTGTTTGCCCAGAACACTGAGCCATTCCTCGTTTGCCTGGCGATCTGGGTCGGCCTTTGTTCGGCGGGCGCGGCGCGTTATCGCAACTTTCGCGCCTATGGTTTCGTGCTGGCCGGTTATACCGCGGCGATGATCGGCCTGCCGGCCCTGGCCCATCCAGAAGGTGCATTCATGGCGGCGGTCTGGCGGGTGCTGGAAATTTCCCTGGGGATTCTTTGCGCCACCTTGGTCAGTGCCGCGATCCTGCCGCAAACCGCCAGTGCCGCCATGCGCAATGCCTTGTACCAGCGCTTCGGGGTGTTTGCCCTGTTTGTCACCGACGGCCTGCGTGGACGCAGCCAGCGAGAGGCGTTCGAGGCGCGCAACGTGAGCTTCATTGCCGAGGCCGTGGGCCTGGAAAGCCTGCGCAGCGTGACCGTGTTCGAAGACCCGCACATGCGCCGGCGCAACGGTCGGCTCAGTCGCTTGAACAGCGAGTTCATGGGCATCACTACTCGCTTCAACGCGTTGCACCAGTTGCTTGAGCGCTTGCGCAGCAGCGCGGCGGGTCATGTCGTCAATGCCATCAAGCCTGGTTTGCAAACCCTGGCCGAACGGTTGGACGGTTTCAGTGGCCGGGCCCTGACCGACGCCGATGCGGCCCGTCTGTCGGCGACGCTGGCCGAGTACAAGACCGATTTGCCGGCCCAGGTGCGGCGGCTGCGGGCGGTTTTCCAGGACACCGCGCCGAGCGACGGGCAACTGCTGGATTTCCACACTGCCTATGAACTGCTGTATCGCTTCGTCGACGACCTGCATGGCTACGCTCAGACCCATGCGTCCCTGGCCGAGCATCGCCACGACCGTGAACGCTGGGACGAGCCGTTCGTGCCGCAGACCAACTGGCTGGCCGCCACGGCGTCGGGGGTTCGCGCTGCTTTCATCCTGTTGTTGCTGGGCAGCTACTGGGTCGCCACCGCCTGGCCGAGCGGCGCAACCATGACGATGATCGCCGCCGCGACCGTGGGCTTGTCGGCCGCGACGCCGAACCCCAAGCGCATGGCCTTCCAGATGGCCTGCGGCACGTTGGCCGGGGCGTTGATCGGCTTCGTCGAGATGTTCTTCGTCTTCCCGTTGATCGATGGTTTCCCGTTGCTCTGCATGATGCTGGCGCCGGTGATCATGCTGGGCTCGTTCCTCAGTTCGCGCCCCCAATACGCCGGGGTCGGGCTCGGGCTACTGATCTTTTTCTGCACCGGCTCGGTGCCGGACAACCTGACGGTCTACAACCCCTACGCCTTCATCAACGATTACATCGCGATGATCCTCGGCATGCTGGTGTGCGCCGCGGCCGGGGCAATTATTCTGCCGCCCAACAGCCGCTGGCTATGGCGCCGGCTGGAACAGGACCTGCGCGAGCAAGTGATGTTTGCCATCAGTGGCAAGCTCAAGGGCCTGGCCTCGGGTTTCGAAAGCCGTAGCCGCGACTTGTTGCATCAGGCCTACGGGCTGGCGGCGGGGCAGCCTCGGGTGCAACGGGACTTGCTGCGCTGGATGTTCGTGGTGCTGGAAGTCGGCCACGCGATCATCGAACTGCGCAAGGAACAGGCGATCCTGCCAGTGCACCCGGCCTATGCACCAAGCCAGCCGTGGCGCCAGGCAATCCGGGTGATGGGGCGGGCGCTGGTGCGGCTGTTCCGCCAACCGAACCCGAGCAATCTGGAGCGTGCCTTGGTGGCGGTAGACCACGCCATTGGCCGTGTGCAGGCCACCGACGAACCCTTCGCCCCGCATTTCGACACCTCGGCCCTGCGTCGAGTGAAAAGCTACCTGCATTTCATCCGCACCTCGCTGCTGGACCCGCAATCGCCGTTGGCCGGCTATGCCATACCGCATGCCATGCCGCAGGCCACAGCGCTTTCCCAGGAACCTGAACATGCCCCGTGAGATCGCCTTCCATGGCGTGTACATGCCCACCATGACCCTGATGTTTTTCCTCGCCGCCGGCCTGGCCTGGGCCTTGGACCGTTTCCTGTCGGGGCTGGATTTGTACCGCTTCTTCTGGCACCCGGCGTTGTTGCGCCTGAGTCTGTTCACTTGTCTGTTCGGCGCGCTGGCGCTGACGGTCTACCGTTGAGATCGATGCGATGAAAAAGTTTTTCAGCCTGCTGGCGACGCTGCTGGTGCTGGGTCTGGCCCTGTGGATTGGCCGTACGCTGTGGGTCCATTACATGAACACGCCCTGGACCCGCGATGGCCGGGTGCGGGCCGACATCATCAACGTGGCCGCCGATGTCAGTGGCGAGGTGGTCGAGGTGCCGGTGGGCGACAACCAGTTGGTGAAAAAGGGTGACCTGCTGATGCGCATCGACCCCGAGCATTACCGCATCGCGGTGAAGCAGGCGCGCTCCCTGGTAGCGTCGCGCAAGGCCACCTGGGAAATGCGCAAGGTCAACGCCCATCGGCGTGCCGACCTGGACAGCCTGGTGATCTCCCGGGAAAACCGCGACGACGCCAGCAACATCGCCGACTCGGCCCTGGCCGATTACCAGCAGGCCCAGGCGCAATTGGAGGCCGCCGAATTGAACCTGTCCCGTACCGAGGTTCGCGCAGCGGTGGACGGCTACGTCACCAACCTCAACGTCCACCGTGGCGACTATGCGCGCATCGGCGAGGCGAAGATGGCCGTGGTGGACATGCATTCGTTCTGGGTCTATGGCTTCTTCGAAGAGACCAAGTTACCCAAGGTGCGGGTCGGCGATTCGGCGCAGTTACAGTTGATGAGCGGTGAGGTGCTCAAGGGGCATGTGGACAGCATCTCCCGTGGTATCTACGACCGCGACAACCCCGAAAGCCGCGAGCTGATCGCCGATGTCAACCCGACCTTCAACTGGGTGCGCCTGGCCCAGCGGGTGCCGGTGCGTATTCATCTGGATGAGGTGCCGGACGGCGTGCTGCTGGCGGCGGGGATGACCTGCACGGTGGTGGTAGAACCCCGCGACAAGCGTTGAGACCAGTGGCTTGCTTGTGGATGATGGTGAGTTTGTTGCACACCAAAAAAACCTGTGGGAGCGAGCGTGCTCGCGAAAGCGGTGGTTCAGCTTGAACTGATGTTGGCTGTGCCGACGCCTTCGCGAGCAAGCTCGCTCCCACATTCGATCTTCGCTGGGGCCTGAATGTTGTGTTCACCCCAGGTCCCCTGTGGGAGCGAGCGTGCTCGCGAAAGCGGTGGTTCAGCTTGAACTGATGTTGGCTGTGCCGACGCCTTCGCGAGCAAGCTCGCTCCCACATTCGATCTTCGCTGGGGCCTGAATGTTGTGTTCACCCCAGGTCCCCTGTGGGAGCGAGCTTGCTCGCGAAAGCGGTGGTCCAGCTTGCACTGATGTTGGCTGTGCCGCCGCCATCGCGAGCAAGCTCGCTCCCACATTCGATCTTCGCTGGGGCCTGAATGTTGTGTTCACCCCAGGTCCCCTGTGGGAGCGAGCTTGCTCGCGAAAGCGGTGGTCCAGCTTGCACTGATGTTGGTTATGCCGCCGTCATCGCGAGCAAGCTCGCTCCCACATTCGATCTTCGCTGGGGCCTGAATGTTGTGTTCACCCCAGGTCCCCTGTGGGAGCGAGCTTGCTCGCGAAAGCGGTGGTCCAGCTTGCACTGATGTTGGCTGTGCCGCCGCCTTCGCGGGCAAGCCCGCTCCCACAGTTTCCGTGGTGACCGCTATTGATCAAAGCGACCCACCCAACCCAAACCGCTTCATCAACCCCTTCTCCAGCAACCCTTTTGGCAACAAACCAGCCATCAACGGCAACGCCCGGCTGCCATTGCCCAGTCGCAGCAGGCGGGGCGGCTTGGGTTGTTGTACGGCCTTGAGCAGCGCGGCGGCGAATTCGTGGGCCGGGGTCGGGTTGTCCTGGGACGCCTTGGCCCGGGCGCGGATGCCCTCGCGCAGGGGCCACCAGGGCGATTGTTCGCTGATCAATTGTTCGGCTTCGTGGCCGGCATTCTTGGCGAAGCTGGAAGCGATCGCGCCAGGCTGGACCTCCATCACACGGATGCCGAACGGCGCCAGTTCCATGCGCAAGGCATCGCTCAGGGCATGCACCGCCGCCTTCGAGGCGCAGTAGGCGCCGGCAAACGGCGTGACCAGCACCCCGGACACGCTGCCGATGTTCACCACCAGCCCTCGGGCCCGACGCAATACCGGAAACAGCGCCCGGGTGACCCCTACGATGGCGAACACATTGGTTTCGAACTGACGTTGCATGGCCGGCACGCCGCCATCCAGCAGCGGGCCCATGGCGCCGTAGCCGGCATTGTTGACCAGCACATCCAGGCCACCCTGCTGCTGGTTGATCCGTTCGCTCAACAGTTCCAGCGCCTGGCCATCGTTGACGTCCAGTTGCACGGCGGTGAACCCGGCCGTGGCGAGTGTCGCCACGTCCTCAGCCTTGCGCGCCGTGGCCCAGACCTGATAACCCGCGTCCTTGAAGGCCTCTGCAAGGGCGCGGCCAATGCCGCTGGAACATCCGGTGATCAACGCAACAGGCATGGCGCGTTCCTTGTGCAAAAAAGTGGGGGAGGCAATCAGTTGGAAAAACTGCCGTGCAAGCGCTCGGCGCGAAACTCCAGGGTTTGCGGGCGATAACCCGGACGCAGGGGCGGTAGGGGCAGGCAATCCTGCCAGTCGGCGCCGGCCTGCAATTCGCCAGGGCCACGGTAGCGTGGTGCGTCGTAGGGGCTGTCGGCCAGGTTGATGGTGTCACCAGGTGCATAGGCCGCGACCCGCCAGCGCAGTTCCAGCAGCGGCACGTCGTTGTTGTTCTTAAGGGTCAGTGACAGCGGTCGGTCGGCAGGGCACTGTTCGGGGGCATAGCTGAGGCGCAGTTCCAGGCGCTCCAGTTGCCGGGTCTCGCGACTTTCCTGCCAGAGCACCCACACAGCGACCAGCCCCAGCCCGATGAACGCCGCGAGGGAGACCGGCAAGGCCTTGGCCGGGTAGCGCAACAGCAGGATGAGCCAGGTGATGACCAGCAAGACGCCGATAAGCATGGTGGAAGCCTCCGTTACCGTAGGCACATCCTACCGAAGGGCGCGGGCAATGTTGAAGCAATGATGCCCGGCCATGACTTACTTGCAAAAAAAAGCCCCCACCCAACCCACTGCGGATAGGGGACGCAGTGGGCTGGATGGGGGCTTCTTGTACGGCTGATCGTTGCTGCGGGTTACTGTGCGATGGTCTTCACCGACACGCCACGTTCGATCGGGGTGGAGCGACCGTAGATATCCTCGAAACGCTCGATGTCGTCTTCGCCCAGGTAGCTGCCGGACTGCACTTCGATGATTTCCAGCGGGATCTTGCCCGGGTTGCGCAGGCGGTGCACCGACGCGATCGGGATGTAGGTCGACTGGTTTTCGCAGAGCAGGAACACGTTCTCGTCGCAGGTCACCTCAGCGGTGCCGCTGACCACGATCCAGTGTTCGGCGCGGTGGTGGTGCATCTGCAGCGACAGGCACGCGCCCGGCTTGACCGAGATGTGCTTGACCTGGAAGCGCCCGCCCATGTCCACCGAGTCATAGGAACCCCATGGACGATAGACTTCGCAGTGGTTCTGGGTCTCGGTACGGCCCTGTGCGTTGAGGGTGTTGACCATCTGTTTCACGCCTTGGACCTTGTCCTTGTGGGCGATCATCATGGCGTCCTTGGTTTCGACCACCACGATGTTTTCCAGGCCGATCACCGACACCAGCTTGCCGTTGCCGTGGATCATGCAGTTGCGGCTGTCCTGGACGACGACGTCGCCCTTGGTGACGTTGCCATTGGCGTCTTTCTCGTTGACTTCCCACAGCGACGCCCAGCAGCCGACATCGCTCCAGCCGGCCGACAGCGGTACGACGCAGGCACGCTGGGTCTTTTCCATCACGGCGTAGTCGATGGAGTTGTCCGGGCAGCAGGCGAAGGTGGCTTCGTCGAAGGTGATGGTGTCGGCCGTCTGTTCACTGCGCTCCAGGGTCAGCAGGCAGGTGTCGTAGATGTCCGGATCGTGTTTTTTCAGCTCTTCAAGGAAGCGGCTGGCGCGGAACAGGAACATGCCGCTGTTCCAGAAATAACCGCCGGCCTCGACGAACTCGGTGGCACGCTTGACGTCGGGTTTTTCGACGAAGTGCGAGACGCGGCTCACGCCCTCAGGCAGCAGCGCATCGTTGGTCGACTTGATGTAGCCGTAGCCGGTTTCCGGTTTGGTGGCCGGTACGCCGAACAGCACCATTTCGCCACGCTCGGCGGCCACGGTGGCCAGGGCCAGGGCGCGTTGCAGGGCTTTCTGATCGTCGATCACGTGGTCGGCCGGCAGCACCAGCATCAGCTCGTCGCGGCCTTCGTTCACCAGCATCATCGCGGTCAGCGCGACGGCCGGTGCGGTGTTGCGCCCGAACGGTTCCATCAGGATGCGCTGGGCTTCGAGCTTACGGGTGCTCAGCTGTTCGTTGACGATGAAACGGTGGTCTTTGTTGCAGACCACGATCGGCGTGTCCATGCCTTCGAACACCAGGCGCTCGAGGGTCTGCTGGAACAGGGTGTGTTCACCGGTCAGGGCCAGGAACTGTTTAGGGAATTGCTTGCGCGAAAGCGGCCAAAGACGTGAGCCACTACCACCTGACAAGATCACCGGAATCATGTTTGTTACTCCTTGAAGCGAAATGGTTGTTAGAGCTACTGCGTTCTGTCGTTTCACTCTCTTGTTTTTGTTCCGTACCCGATTGACACCCCGATTCAGGGTGGGAGCGGGCTTGCTCGCGAAAGCGGTGGTTCAGCCAACATCAATGTTGAATGTGAGACCGTATTCGCGAGCAAGCCCGCTCCCACAGGGGTACAGCGTCAATCAGGTGAATTCATCAGCGGGTCGACACGGGGCGTTTCACCCACACTGGCGACAGGCTGCTGCCTGAGCCGGTCACGTACAGCACGGCCGCTTCGCCGCGCTCCAGGGCCACGGGCTTGACGTCGCCGACTTTCTTGTCGCCTTCGTACAGGGCCAGGGACACTTTCACCGGGTTGATTTCACGTTCGCCACGGCCCTTGGCGGCCACGTTCGGCACCACTTCGGTCTTGCCGTCGGCGGTCTTGAGGGTCAGTGCCTTGTCGCTGAGGTTCTGTACGCGGACCAGGGACTTCTGTTTGTTCTTGAACGGTGGCTCTTCGATCAGTTGCGGCTGGCCGGTGGCGTTGTTGACCAGGGTGTAATAGTGATCGGAAGACAGTTTCACCGGCACGGTCTGGCTGCCGACCTTGGCGCTGTAGTCGCCACCGGGCATGAAGCTGAAGTCGCTGCTAGCCAGGGGGGCTACGTCGCTGATGTTGGTGCTGCCGACGGTGGCGCTGACTTCGGCGTTGCTGGCGTTGTACACCCGCACGAAGCTCGAGCCTTTTGGCGCGACCGGACCGTAGAGGGCCGAGTCACCGGCGAAGGCGGAGAAGGAAAGGGCGCTCATGCTGGCGACCAGGGCAACGGCCTTGAAGGAGCGAGCAGCGAGACGGCGAGGAGTAGTGTTGAAAGTCATGGTGGACCTCTCTTTCAGTTTTGCGCCCGGTCGGGCGTCTCGGATTGTGTGTTAGCAGCTACGTTCTGTTGGCGGGCGCCGGCCTGCTTGAGTTCGGCGACCCACTGCGGATCGGCGTCGCCGATCTCGTTGTTCACGGGCAGATAACGTTCAGGGAACTCCCAGATCAGCACCTGTGGCGGGCTGTTCTTGAAGGCATCGCTCTTGAGGTAGCTGAGCATCGGCAGAATCGGCCCATGGCCGTCTTCGGCGTAGTTGACGACGTCGCTGTGCAGGGCTTGCTTGAGTGCACCGACGAAGTTCCAGTTCGGGTTGGCGCTGTAGCTGGTGCCGATCAGGGCCACGGGCACCTGGGCATCGGCGAACAGTGCGTCATCGCTGGCCGGCTGGTCGTCGGCTTCGCGGGTGTTGCGCTTGACGAGCGGCTCCTGGGCCGGCATCAGGTTTTCGAACAGCGGGTCCAGCGGCAGGAACTGACGCAGGTCGCCTTTATGAATGACTTTCTCCGCAGGCTCAGTGACGAAACGCTGCGGTTCGCCATTGAGTGGTGTGCGTTCGGCAATGGCTTTGGCCAGATGTTCCGCAGCAATTTGCGCGCCTTCCGGTGTCCAGTGGGTGTCGGTGCGCAGGAACACTTGCTGGCCGCTTTGCTTGGCCTGCTGCAGCGGGGCGAGCAGGTCAGGGGCGACGATCTTGTCCGCGGCCACACGGGCATGGAAGTCCTGGTACAGGTTGGCGTGAATGCTCGAAGGCTTCACTTCACCCAGGTGCTCGGGGTACAGCCGCGCCTTGGCCGGCACGATCGCCATGACCAGGGTGATGCCTTGCTCCTTGAGCTTCTGGCGCACGCCTTCAATCAGCGCGTAGTTGCCTTGCAGGTTCTGGTCTTCGTTGACGATCGGGTTGAACTCTTCGTCGCTGTACAGCCACTGGTCGCGGCCCAGGACCACGCCTTTGCGGCCCTCGTTGAACAGCTTGTAGTCCAGCGCGGCCCAGATGTTGGTGCCCAGGCGCTTGATCGGAAACTCTTCGTCGTAGTGCGTTTCCACGGCCTTGGCCCAGCGCCCGTTGAGCACGGTCGCGTCGGGGTTGGTGCTGAAGCCGAAGAAGCTGCGCATCGACCACAGGCCCAGCGCTGTCAAAATCAGCATGAACAGTGCGATGTAAAAGATGCGTAATGAGCGGGTCATGTTCAGATCCCTCAGAACTGGAAGTAAAGGAACGGCGAGAAGCTTTGCGCCGAGAGTTTGAGAATCGAGGCGATGAACAACAGCAGCACCAGGGCGCGCATCACGTAGCGTGACCAGTCCGCGGTCCAGTAGGCCGGTTGCACTTGGGCCTCGACGCCGACGGTGTAGCCTGGCTCGTGGATCGCCGCTGGGTTGTCACCCGGCACGGCCTTGATCATTCCCGGTTGCGCGGTGGCCGGGCCGTTGGCTTCGGTATTGACCTCAGGCTTGGTCTTGACCGGTGGGCGGTTGGTGTAGAAGTCCCGCAGGCCGAAGAAAGCGAGGGTGGCGTAGGCCACCACCAGCGTGGCGATCTGCAGGCCGGTGAGGTTGGCTCGGGTCAGTTCCGACAGCGACCAGTCACCGAAGCTGAACATCGCGCTGTACATGCGACCGGCCACGTGCAGGTTCTCGGCACGGAAGATCACCCAGCCCATCACCACCAGCAGGAAGGTCAGCGCCCAACGAATCGGGTTGATGCTGCGTGGGTTGGTGTCGATGCCCACCGCTTTTTCGATGGCCAGCCACATGCCGTGCCAGGCCCCCCAGATCACGTAGGTGATGTTCGCGCCGTGCCACAGACCACCGAGCAGCATGGTCAGGAACAGGTTGCGATAGGTCATCAGCGTGCCTTTGCGGTTACCGCCCAGGGTGATGTAGAGGTAGTCGCGCAACCAGGTCGACAGGCTGATGTGCCAGCGGCGCCAGAACTCGGTGATCGACTGGCTGATGTAGGGCTGCTTGAAGTTTTCCATGAAACGGAAACCCATCATCAGGCCCAGGCCGATGGCCATGTCGCTGTAGCCGGAGAAGTCGAAGTACAGCTGCGCGGTGTAGGCCAGGGCGCCGAGCCAGGCATCGCCCGTGGTCGGGTTCTGCAAGGCGAAGCAATGGTCGGCCACCACCGCCAGGGTGTCGGCGATGAACACTTTCTTGATGAAGCCCTGCATGAAGCGGGTGCAGCCTTCGGAGAATTTGTCCAGCGTGTGGGTGCGGTTGTTGAACTGGTCGGCCAGGTCGCGGAAACGCAACACGGGGCCGGCGATCAGGTGCGGGAAGATCGCCACGAATGCCGCGAAGTCGATCAGGTTGCGAGTCGCCGGGGTGTCACCGCGATAGACGTCGATGATGTAGCTGATGGACTCGAAGATGTAGAACGAGATTCCGATCGGCAACAGCACGTGGGTCAGGATGAACGGGTTCAGACCAAAGCCGGTGATGATCGCATTGAGGCTGTCCACGCCGAAGTTGGCGTATTTGAAATAGCCCAGGATGGCCAAGTCCACGCCCACGCCGAGCAACAGCCAGCGCTGGGCCGGTTTGGTGCGCACGCCGGCGGCGCCGACTTTCAGGCCGATCCAGTAGTTCCACAGGGTGACGCCGGCGAACAGCGCGAGGAAGTCCACCCGCCACCAGGCATAGAACACGTAGCTGGCGATCAGCAGCAGCAGGTTGCGATAGCGTTGCCCGCTCAAGTAGTACAAGCCGAGAAAGATCGGCAGGAACAGGAACAGGAACACGTTGGATGAAAATACCATCCCGATCTCTCCATGTTGAATCAACAGTCAAGGGCCAGAGCCCCCCCAAACCCCCCCGTGAAAACCGGGGGGTTTATTGCATTTGAAACAGACCACTTTCCCTTGTGGGAGCGAGCTTGCTCGCGATAGCAGTGGATCAGCTTGCATCGCAGTCGCATGTGCCGCCGTCATCGCGAGCAAGCTCGCTCCCACAGGGTTCCCTTTCAGGCAGGGCGAACGGTGTCAGCTTCCTTTTTCGCCTTTCTCCCGCGAAGGGTCATACACCCGGGTCAAGTCCCCGCCGAGGCGGAAGGTCTTGAACGGTTGCATTTCGTGCTTGCGTTCCAGCACGTCCTCCGAGCAGGTGTAGAGACTGCAGAACGGTTCGAGCCAGGCGAATTTCGAATCGACCTTCAGGTCCTTCATGTCCTGCTCTTCGCCGTTCTTCTCTTCGAAGATGTCCGGGTCTTTCACCCCGGCCAGCACCCGGTCACCCAGGCGCTTGAGCGCACCGTTGTTTTCCTGGCGCAGGTCGACACCGTTGACCTGGGCGAAACTGGCGATCATCGCCAATGGCGGCAGGGCGTAGTTGTGGTAGGACAGGGCCCGTTGCTTGCGCTTGAGTTCGTTGGGCAAATAGCCTTCGGCGTCGACTTGATTGACGCCGACCTTGTATTCCTTGACGGCCCAATCGAACAGGTCGCGGCGGTTGGTTGCCACGGAGG
Organism: Pseudomonas sp. Z1-12; assembly: GCF_051132015.1. Classification (NCBI taxonomy): domain Bacteria; kingdom Pseudomonadati; phylum Pseudomonadota; class Gammaproteobacteria; order Pseudomonadales; family Pseudomonadaceae; genus Pseudomonas; species Pseudomonas sp. Z1-12. The sequence continues at coordinate 5,501,506 of NZ_CP071647.1, read as the reverse complement.
TGGCCATCACCGACCAGGCAGCCCAGTAGGAATGGTTGTTGATCTTGTCCAGCGGCAGGTTGTCCCAGTCGCTGACCACCTGGTCGGCCATCCGGCTGAACCAGCCTTCGATCAGTTGCGCCTGCTCCGGGTGATTGGCCAGCGGACGGGACTCGGAGAACTTCAGGCGCACATAGGCCGAAGCCATGCTGCCCAACGCCCATTTGCGCATGGACTTGCCAGTGTGGTTGAAGTCCTTGGACATCAACGCATCGGCCTGGGCCCAGGCGGTCAGCCAGTTCAGCGTGCATTCCAGTTGCTCGGGGCGGCCGTCACGCATGAACTGCATCACTTGCTTGCTGACGCCACGCTCGATCTTGGTGATGTCGGCGGTGCTATCGCGGAAGGCTTTTTCCGATTGCACGTTCAGCGTCGCGCGGGCCTTGTCGGAGCCCTCGTACTTGCTGCGAAATTGCAGGGAACCGGTGTAGGGCGTCGGCGTGGCGTCGCAACCTTTGGCCGCTTCGCCGGCCTTGACCTTCTCGATCGGTGCGAAGTAACCCTGTGGCGGGCGCAGCGGGGCCGCCGCCTGCGTGGCCCCGGCGAACATCGCCAGGGTCAGCAGAGAGGGCGCCAACAGCGTTTTCAACGTTCGGGTGCGCGTGGTACTGGTCATGAGACGAGACCTCATTGTCCGATTTGAGCCGTTTGTTGACCGGCTTGCGGAGATGCGTTGCGTTTGCAGACTTTCGCTTCCACTTGCAGTGGCTCCTTGCCGGCTTCAGGACCCTGGACCTCTAGAGCCAAGAGGTTCTGGGAGGCCCAGTCCTCATCGGTACGCAATTGGAAGGCGAAACGTCCGTCGGTGTCGGAGGTATTCGGTTTTTCGATCTTGATGTCCTCGTGGCGCCCATTCATGTACCAGAGGGTGGCTTGCAAGGTTTTCACCGAGGTGTCGGCGAAGCGGATGTCGACCTGGTGGCTGCCGTTACGCAGATCCATGTTCTGGCTGTTGACCATCAATTCGTTCTTGCCCGGCTTGAGCTTGGCCTTGCTGCTCATCAGGGCCGGCTTGCCTTCGCAACCGTTGTTGTCCAGCAGCGCCATCATCTGGCGGTAGATGGTTTCCTGGTCCAGGCGATACAGCGGCGAGAATTCCCAGATGAGAATCTTCGGCGGGTTCTTCTGGAACTCTTCGCTGCCGAGGTACTGGATCATCGCGCCCTCGAAACCACCGCCGGGGAAGGCGACGTTGAGGATGTCGGCGCCAATGGCTTCTTCCAGGAAACCGGCAAAGTTGTAGTTCTTGCCGCTGTGACTGGTGCCCACGAGGGTGATCTGCGGGTTGCCGGAATCGCCGAACAGGTCGCCGTCACCGGCCTCGCCCTTGGGTTCGGTGGTGAACTGGTCCATGTATTGGATCGCGTAGCTGGTGCCGCACAGCTGCCCGGCCATGTTGTGCAGGGTGCCGGTCTTGCCCATGCGGCCGGACTTCTTGGTCTCGAACTCACGCTTGGGGATGTCGGCGAAGGCCGGGATCTGCTTGACCTTCTCGGCCACGACCTTGGCGGTGCGCTGGGCGCCGTATGGGGTCCAGTGCTGGTCGCCACGGAAATAGAAATCGTGGGCCGGCAGGGTTTCGGGCAGGTTTTCGTTGGTCAGCGGCGACAGGTCCGGCACCACATAACCCATCTGGGCGAAACGGCCGAGCATGGATTTGTAGTTGGCCAGGGCTTTCTCGTAATCGAAAGCGGCTTTTTCCTGCGGGTTGAGCTTGTTGCGGTTCACCAGGCCCCGGGTCGGCTGGTAGACGAGCACCAGCTCGACGCCTTTGGCCTTGAACGCATCGTGCAACTGCTGCAGGCGCTTGTAGCCGGCCGGGGTGGTGTTGAATTCGGTTCGCAGGTCTTCCTGGGTCCGGAACAGCCAATCGCCCTGGGCTTGTACCAGCGTGGTGAAGTTCTGCTGGTAGCGCGTGGTGTAGTTCTTCGCGTCATGGGCCGCCGGGCACAGGTTGCAGCACGGTTCGGCGGTGAAGCTCGGTGCCTTGACTTCATCGGCGCGCGCGCCACTTGCAGCGGCGAGAATGCCGGCAGTCAGGGCGGACAGGCCCAAAAGTTTGATCATCTGTGGGTTCATAAAGGTCATCCTCAGTCCCGCATTTCGGTCTGGCGTTCGACAGGGTCGATCAGCACGGCTTTCTGCTGGCGCACCAACAGGTCGAGAATTTCATCCTGGCGCTCGCCAAGGATCCCCGTGAAGCTGATGCCGCTGGATTTGGTCGGCGCGAGCATGGACACGCGGTACAGCTCAACGCTCAGGGGCGAGTCGATGGACAGCGGGCCGCTGCCATTGGCAGCGAGTTCGCCACCCACCACGATCAACGACACTTCGGTATCGAACGGGTCGAGCTTGATGTCCCGGTCGGTGTCCGACAGGTCTTTGATGTGGCCGTAGAGACCGGTCAGGCCGTTGGCCATGGACACGTTTTCGTAGAGGCGGATGTTCACGCTGTTACGAATCCGGATGCCGTGGCGGCGATTGCTGATCACTTTGTTGCCCCACAGCAGGTTGTCACCACTCTCGTACAGCGTGATGCCGTCGGTGTGGTTCTTGTAGATCTCGTTGTAGGCGATCAGGTTGTTCACACTGTTACGGTCGATCACCAGGCCCGAGAGTTTGTTGTCGTAGCTGCGGTTGTTGAAAATGAAGCTGTCGTTGACCTCACGGGAAATAATGATCCCGTGCTTCTTCTTGGTCCCGTAGACGGTGTTGTCGGCAATGATCAGCCGATGGGAACGGTCGTGGGGGTCGATGCCGTAGACGATGTTGTCCTTGTAGGTATTGCTCTTGACCACGAAGTCGTTGGTTTCGTAGCAGTAGAAGCCGTACCACATGTCCGAGAACTCGGAACCGATGATCCAGCCGGTCGGTTCCGGGCGCTTGAGGACCTTGGCCATGTTCGGCGTGTACTGGGAAATACTCACCCCGTACGACTTACTGTTGGCGTAGCCGAAACTGGCCATCTTGCTGTTGACGATGTAGGTCTCGGTGCCGCCCCAGGACAGCAGGAACGGACGGAACTCATTGGGCGAGCGGAACGTGGCGGGGCCGTTTTCCTTTTCGCGCCAGCCGGTGACCTTGGTGTCGCGGATGAACATCCGGCCATCGTTGATCAGGAACGCGCCGCCCTCCTGGGACAGGCGCAATTCCTGGGTTTGCTTGTCGATCTCAAGGATGCCTTTCTGGCCGACCACAATCGGAATCCTGGCCAGGAACACGCCTGGCGAGGTTTCGCTGAGGTACTGCTTGGGCACCTTCTTGACCAGGTCCTTGAGGTTCATGTAGCCATCGTCGATGAAGATGGCCTGTGGGATGCCGCGCTGGCGCACCACCCATTCGGCCATCTTGTTGTCGCCGCCGATGAAGTCCTTCAAGGCGTTTTCCTGCATCATCCGGCGCACGCTGATCTTGCCGGGCTTGGTCCGCACGATCTTGGCCGCGACCGCTTCGGGCGTATAGCCTTTGAGGTCGGGCAGGGTCGGCGCAGCCAGCTCCAGCGGTGCGGTCGGCGCGCTGCTGACGGTGTAGGTCTTGGCTTGTTGCAGTTCCTTGGCCACGTTGCCCGGCTTGACCACCGGTTCAACGTTGGCGAACGCCGGCGAGCCGGCCAGCAGCATCGCTGCGACCAACAGGCTGATCGAACCTTTCATCGCCTGGCTGTTCCTGAGGTAGCGGTTCATATCGGGCACTCCCATGGCCATTCGCATCAGAAGCGCCAGATCACGTCGACAAAGGCGCGATGCATGTACGAATCGACCTCTTTGCCGTAGGCGTCGCCTGGCTTGAACACGCCGCCACGAAAGCGCACCAGCGCCGACGGCTCATCTATGGACTGACTCAGCGCGGCCGGCAGCAGGCCTTGCTTGAAGTACTTGGTGACGACGAGGTCGACTTCCTGGCCCAGGTCCTTGTCGCCATCACGCAGCGGCAGGGTCGAGGTGGACAGGATCGCGCCGGTCACGTCGTCGGTGTTGTTTTCCACGGCGTTGATGCCGTTGCTGCCCACCGGCTTGTTGCCGTCCACGCGCCAGAACTTGTGGTACACCAGGCTTGCGTCGTATTCGTCACGCAGTTGCCAGGAACCGAACAGGCTGGCGCTCTGGGTGTTGGCCATTTCGCCGCGGAACGCTTCGCCGAAACGGTGCACGCGCGAGCGGGTGCCGGTGAAGTTCGAGCGGTTGCTTTGCAGGCCGTTCTGCTCGTAGTCCTCGCTGGCGCGGGCATAGGCCGCACCGACTTGCCATTGCGGGTCCAGACGCAGACGTATACCCAGGTCGGTGGCCCAGCCGTCGACGTCATCGCTGTGCTTGGCTTCTGTTGGGCGCGTGCCGTCGGCATTGAGCGGGTTGACGGTGTCGCGGTCGCCGGTCATGCCGGTGAGGCTCGCCCAGTAGTTGACGGTGTTGGTGTTGCGCCAGTTGTAGGCGTCGCTGTTGGCTTCCAGGCCCAGCCAGGTCAAGTCACCGTTCTCGGTCTTGTCCAGGGTGTCGGTGGCTTCGCCCGGGGTCGGGTAATCGAGGCTGCCGCTGTCATGGGAGTGGTGGGCACGGATTCCGGCCCACTGGCCTGGCATCCACTGGTAGCCCACGTCGCCGTAGACGTGCATGCGGTCCTTGTCCTTGGGGGACAGTTCCTTGAGGTCGGTGCGGTACTCGCTGAACCGTTCGGCCACGCCGAGGTTGGCCCGCAGCAAGGTGGTGTCGAAGGTCCAGTTCAGGGCTTCGATGTTGGTGTCGCGCCATTGGCCGTCGTCGTTGCGCAGGCGCTGGCGACCGAACTTCAACTGCTCGCCCGGGTAAGGGGTCAGGCCACGGTAGCCGATCCAGAACTCGCGCATGGCCAGGTAGCTTTTCTTGGCTTCGCGATCACCGCTGTCGGTTTGCTGGGTGCTGCCATCGGACTGCTGCAGGGTGTCGGTCTCGATGATGTCGCTGGATGTCACGGCCTGGGCCATGGCGTAGGCGCTCCAGGCGCCGCTTTCGCTTTCGCCGTAGACCCACGGACGCAAGTCCAGGCCGACACCGTTGACGTCGCCACCGCTCTGGGTGCCGAGGTCACGGTCGTCTTCGGACTGGCCGGTGATCTTCACTTCCAGGCCGAAGTTCTTGGTGTCAGTCAGGGCCGCCAGGGTCGGGCTGGACCACAACAGGGCAAACGACAGGCCAATACCAGCCTGTACAAAAGGATTGAGCTTCAAAAGCTTCATAGAGGTTCCTCGCCGTCATCTTCTTTTAGGGCTTGCAGTTCAAGCGTATCGGGGCTCATTGCGCCGCGAATGGCCTGCTCTTGTTGTAGCAGGCGTTGCGCTTGTGCAAGTTGTTCCGGCGGTAATTGTGCTTCGAGGGTTTGGGCAAGCTCGGTGGCTTGCGGGGTGTTCTGCGCCTTGGCCAACTGGCTGAACACGTAAGCGTTGACCGGGTTGGGCTTGGTGCCCTTGCCCTGGGAGAACAGCTGGGCAATGGCGTAGTCGGCGCTGTTCTGGCCGTTGCGGGCGGCCTTGAGCAGGTGGTCCAGGGCTTTTTGCGAGTACACCTGGCCCAGGTAACCGCGGCGATAAATCTGGCCGAGGTAATAGTCGGCGGCCACTTCGCGGCCCACGGCTTTCTGGAAATGCGCCTCGGCGACCTTGGCATCGGCCGGGACCCACTTGCCTTCGTAGTACAGCTTGCCCAGCAACAGATCGGCGCGCGACTGGTCGGCGGCGCGGCCGTTTTCCAGGTACTGCATCATCTTGTCGACGTCACCCAGTTCCGGGAAGTCGTAGAGCAGTTGCGCCAGGCTGACCCAGGCAGCGGGGTAGCCAGGGGCGATGCCTTCGAGCAGCGATTGGGCGGTCTTTTCATCGGTCTTGCCCAGGCTGGCATCGGCCAGGACGCGGGCGACGCTGTCCACGCGCTGGGCGGAGACGACGCCACGGGCGTGGCCATCCTGCATCTGCTTGAGCAGCGCGGCCTGCTGTTCCGGCTGGCCGCGTTTCTGATAGACCGTGGCCAGTTCGACGTAGCAGATGTCCGTGGTCGCCAGCGCGGCCTTGCAGACCTTCTCGACTTCATCCAAGTGCTGGTCGTAGGTGCCTTGGGTGCGGTAGAGCAGGATCTGCGCCAGGCCCGCTTCCGGATAACCGGCGCTGCGCCATTGGCTGATCTGCTGCTGGGCGTTGACGTTCGGGAAGCTGTGGGGATATTGCAGGTACAGCATCGCCAGCGGAATCAAGGTGTTGCCTTCGCCGTTGGCGAAGGCTTTTTTCAACAGGCCTTCGGCTTCGTGTTTTTCCGCTTCGGTGGAACCAGGCTTGGCCACCAGCAGGCGACCCAGGCGCGCCTGGGCCCGCGGCGAGATGTCGGCCGCGGCGCGGTAAGTCGCCTCGGCTTTTTTCATCTGCTCGGGGTCGCGGCTGTCCACCTGGATATCGGCCAGGCCTACTTGGGCTTCGCTGTAGCCCAGGTCGGCCAGTTGCTGGTAGTTCTGCTGCGCCAACGCCGTGTCGCCGCGCTTGAGGGCTTCGTTGGCCAGGCGTTGATCGGGCAGGCCGGCGCAACCGGCCAGGCTGACGGCCAGTGCCAAGGCACACAACGCATAGCCTGTGTGGGAGCGAGCTTGCTCGCGATGCAGGCCGCTCGGAGTACCAGACAGTCCGCGTCGTTCCCATCGCGAGCAAGCTCGCTCCCACAGGGAACGCGGTGCATTGTTGTTTTGTGGAGTGATCACGGGCATATCCTCGACTTAAAGACCGACGGCCATGGCTTTGTCGATCAGCCAGTTCAGGTTCGGGCCACGGTCGCTGGTGACTTCTACCGGACGGCCGGCCAGGGCGCTGTCCAGGGGTTCGTCAGGCTGGATGAGCACTCGGATATCGGAGGACAGGTCGGCACTTTTCAGGCTGGTGCTGCTGACGATCTTGCCGGTACGGGTGGTGTCTTCGCCGGCGACCTGGAAGCTGACTGGCGTGCCTGGGCGCACGTCGCCGAACTGGCGATAGGAGAAACGCGCTTCGACGTTGGCTTCAGTGCCCCGTGGGACCAGTTGGAAGATCACGTCGCCCTTGCTGGCGTACTGACCGTTGGCGACCAGTTGTTGGGCCACGATGCAGTCGCACGGCGACGTCAGGGTGCCGGTCATTTGCTTGCCGAACAGCTCTTCGACTTTGGACGGCTGCAATTGGTTGTCGTCCAGGTGACCCTTGAGCACATCGAGCATGCTGGTGCTGAAGGTCGCCAGTGGGGCGCCCTTGGCGGCCGCGCCGTCGGCCTTGACCAGGCTCTGCACGGTGCCGTCGCGCGGCATGGTGATCGCCATGCCCGGTACATTCACCAGGCCTGCCTGGGCGTGGCTGACGAAGTACATGCCATACACCGACTTGAAGATGAACCCGAACGCCGCCAGGCCAACGATGAAGATCCCGAGGCTGAAGGTCACGGCGCGCAGGCGACCGAAGGCGCTCATGCCGCCGTTGTCGTCTTTCTGCTTGCGAGCCTTGGTGAAGTTGTCGCGCTGCAGGGTCGCCAGCACGTCGCCGACACCGACGATGTCGCCGGCCAGGTGCGAGGTGATGATGTGACGCAGTGTCGAGATGTCCCGCGGCTCCAGGTTCTGGAACTGGCAACCGGTACGGCCGGTCTCGCGGTCGTAGGAGCGGATCTGCAATTCCACGTCCATGGCCAGGCCGAGGTTGTCGATGACGAATTGCAGGCGAGCCTTGTAGGTCTCGCCAATCTTGAGCGGCAGCTGGCCGGCGTTGAAGCACAGCCCGCCGGCGGACAGGTCCAGGACCTTGACTTCCATGGGCGTGCGGTCGGGACCGAAGAAGCGCAGCTTGGCCGGGATTTTGACCCGGGCGTGTTGGCGCTGGGCTTCGGATTCATGCACTACGTTGACATTCACGGCGGTGTTCATAGGGGCGATTTCCTAGTTAATTCATTCAAGTCCGGTCAGACCATCGTCAGCAGCACGGCGACAAAAATGCTGCCGGCGGAGAAGGTCATGGTCCGAGACGACCAAGTGTTGAACCAACGTTGAAAGCTGGCGAGATCACGGGTCAGGTGGGTGGGCTGGCGAGTCCAGGACTGCTGGTCGAGGCGGAAGAACACGTAGATCTTCACCAGGGCACCGACGATCTGGTTGTAATAGAGAATCGCCGGGTAGGCAGGGCCGATCTTGTGTCCGGAGCACGACAGCAGCAGGGTCAGCAGGAACCGGGTGATGCCGATCCACAGCAGGTACACCAGGATGAACGCGGTGCCGTACTTGAAGCTGGCGATCAGGGCCACGGTCAGCCCCAGCAGCGAGGTCCACATCGACACCCGCTGGTCGAACAGCACCACCGAGGTGAACAGGCCCAGACGCCGCATGCCCAGGCCCAAAGCCCGGGAGTTCTGCCGCAGGTTGTTGCCGTACCAGCGGAACATCAGCTTGCGGCTGGCCTTGATGAAGCTCTTCTCCGGCGGATGCTCGACGGTGTTGATCGCCGCATCGGGCACGTAGAAGGTGTCGTAGCCCAGGCGCATCAGGCTGAACCAGCTCGACTTATCATCGCCGGTCAGGAACTTGAAGCGGCCCAGGCGCCAGTGTTGCAGCGAGTCGCTTTCCACATCGGCGATGAAGTCCGGGTTGGTGACCACGGTGGCGCGGAATACCGACATGCGCCCGGTCATGGTCAGCACGCGCTTGGACAACGCCATGGAGCACATGTTGATGTGCCGCTGGGCGAAGCGCAGCTTGTGCCACTCGCTCATGATGTAGCCGCCGCGCACTTCGCAGAACTCGTTGGTGGTCAAGCCGCCGACATTGCCGAACAGCTGGAACCACGGCACGGTCTTGCGCACGACGCCTTCGGCGAGCACGGTGTCGCCGTCGATCACCGCCACCACGGCGCGGTCGTCCGGCAAGTGACGGGAGATGGCGCGGAAGCCGAAGGCCAGGCCGTCGCGCTTGCCGGTGCCGGGAATGCGCACGAAGTCCAGCTTGACCCGCGCTGGCGGGTTCATGCGGGCCCAGAGGCTCTTGACCAGCAGTTCGTCGGACATTTCCACGATGGAGCAGACCACGGTGGTGGGCAGCCCGCAGTCGATGGCCTCGCGGATGACCGAGCTATAGACCTGGGCCGTGGTCAGCGCGTCGATCCGGAAGCTGGTGACCATCAGGTACACGTGGGACGGATCCGCCGCCTTGCCCAGCTTGCGGACCTTGCGGCGCAGGTGCGGGTAGACGATGTACAGGAAGATCATGCCGCGCACGAAATGCGTCGCTCCCATGGAGTAACGCCAGATGCCCACGGCGCCGATCAGGAAGATGAAATCCTTGGATTCGGAGTCGAACGTGGACGTGGGCAGCGCCATGGCGATGCCCATCAATAAACTCATGTAAAACAGCCAACCGGCGGCCTGAAGCAGGCCGTGCTTTAGCCTGTGCATAATCTGCATCCGTCTCTATCTCGGGCGGGCCTTGTGGGCGGCCCGATGGGTTAAGGCAGGCGAAAGGCCGGCCAGGGCATGCCCCGGCCGGCAAACAGACTTACCAGCAGATGCCTTCGGTCCGGCCACTCGGGTTGGTGGCCTTGGACATGAAGCCGACCAGGTCGATGACCTGCTTGCCTTCCGGTACGTTTTCGGTCAGCGCGCGGAACTTCTCGTCGCGGTTGCCCAGGATGATGATGTCGGAGCTGTCGATCACCGAGTCGAAGTCGGCGTTGAGCAAGGACGAGACGTGAGGAATCTTCGACTCGATGTAGTCCTTGTTCGCACCGTGGACGCGGGCGTATTCGACGTTGCTGTCGTAGATCTTCAGGTCGAAGCCCTTGCCGATCAGCATTTCCGCCAGTTCTACCAACGGGCTTTCACGCAGGTCGTCGGTGCCGGCCTTGAAGCTCAGGCCCAGCAGCGCGACTTTGCGCTTGTCGTGGCTGGAGACGATGTCGAAGGCGTTCTGCACTTGGGATTCGTTACTGCGCATCAACGAGTTGAGCAGCGGTGCTTCCACGTCCAGGGCGCCGGCGCGGTAGGTCAGGGCACGAACGTCCTTGGGCAGGCAGGAGCCGCCGAAGGCGAAGCCTGGGCGCATGTAGTACTGGGACAGGTTCAGGGTCTTGTCCTGGCAGACCACGTCCATCACTTCACGACCATCGACGCCGACGGCCTTGGCGATGTTGCCGATCTCGTTGGCGAAGGTCACCTTGGTGGCGTGCCACACGTTGCAGGTGTACTTGATCATCTCGGCAACGGCGATGTCCTTGCGGATGATCGGCGCGTCGAGCTCTTCGTACAGCGACTGCAGAACGTCACCGGAAGCGGTGTCGAACTCACCGATCACGGTCATTGGCGGCTGGTCGTAGTCCTTGATCGCGGTGCTTTCGCGCAGGAACTCAGGGTTGACCGCGACACCGAAATCGACGCCGGCTTTCTTGCCGGAGCAGTCTTCCAGGATCGGGATGACAACGTTTGCCACCGTGCCCGGCAATACGGTGCTGCGCACTACGATGGTGTGGCGGGTGGTCTTGTCACGCAGAACAAAACCGATCTCGCGGCACACGGCCTCGATGTAGTTCAGTTCCAGGTCACCGTTCTTTTTGCTGGGTGTACCGACACAAATCATCGACAAGTCAGTATCACGAATGGCTTCGGCGAAGTTGGTTGTACCGCGCAGTCGGCCTGTTTGAATGCCTTGCGCCAATAGCTCGCCAAGACCAGGTTCAACGATTGGCGATTTGCCCGCGTTGATCATGTCGATTTTGTCTTTGGCGACATCTACGCCAACTACATCATGGCCCCGTGCAGACAGGCAACCGGCACATACTGCACCGACGTAACCCAAACCAAATATGCTAATGCGCATCGCATTTACCTCTGTTTTTCACGCCATTAAATGGCCGGAGTTAATAGTGTTCAGCGGTCATCGTGCACTCGGAAGTGTGGAATGCAGGCGCCACAGTGCCGTGTGCAGGCATACTAAGTTCCGAGTGTCTAAATAATTGCACTCAAGTTGTGCGCAAAGCGGCCTAGTTGTTATGACCTGCCCTGTTATGCAGCCAGTCCTCGTTGTCGGGAACGCTCGTGCAAAGGTCCTTCACTTCCAATCCCTGGCGAAAAGCCCACAAAATCAGAAGCTTGTGTGCTCGGGTGAGCACGTTATAGGGGCGCAGCCTTGGCCTTGTAGGGGATAGTAATGGTGCGTTATCTCCCATCCTTTAAGGGTGGATCCAATTAGACGACCGTTTCGCTAAGTTGTCGTGACAACTTGGTTAATCCGTTCGACGTCCTGTGTAAGTTATCTCCTACAGATCTGCGAAGAATCGTTACGGGTGGTATGAGCCGTGCAATTTCACATAGTTCCGATCCGCTCATCGCGATTTTCGAAATTTTTCGAAATATTATCGAAGATGGCACTGCTCTCAAGATGATGGCACTTGCCGTTTTGGCCTTTATAAATGGGGAGTTAATGAGCTGAGATATTTTTGTGCCACTACCGATGAAAAAAATCGGTGCCACTACGCAAAAAACTGACGAGTGTCGAGTGAAAGAAAAGTTAGCGGGGGAGTGGGGCGATTTATTGACGCCATGAAACTGGCGAAACAGGTGGGGAACTAAGATGACAGATCGGGGCTTGATCGAAGCCCCCGATCAGAGAGCGATATAAGGTGATGCCTTATTCGGGGGCGTGATCGCGCAGGAAGACCAATTTGTTCTGGCTCGATTGCTCTGGGTTGAAACGATAGCCTTGTACATCGAATTGGCTGAGTGCCGCAGGGTCGTTGATCCGTTCCTCAATCACGAAACGACTCATCAGGCCCCGGGCTTTCTTGGCGTAGAAACTGATGATTTTGTACTGGCCGTTTTTCAGGTCGCGGAATTCGGTATCGATGACGCGCGCTTTCAGTGCGCTGCGCTTCACCGCCGAGAAATACTCATTGGAAGCCAGGTTCAGCAGTATGTCGTCGCCCTGGTCGGCCAAGGCTTCGTTCAGCCATTCGCTGATGCGCGTGCCCCAGAAGGCATACAGGTCCTTGCCCCGGGTGTTGGCCAGCTTCGTGCCCATTTCCAGGCGATAGGGTTGCATCAGGTCCAGTGGCCGCAACAGGCCATAGAGGCCGGAGAGCATGCGCAAGTGTTGTTGGGCATAGTCGAAATCGGCTTCGCCAAGGCTTTGCGCATCGAGGCCGGTGTACACGTCCCCCTTGAAAGCCAGCAGCGCCTGCTTGGCGTTGGCCGGGGTGAACGCCGGTGTCCAGCTGCCGAATCGCGCGGCATTGAGGCCGCCGATCTTGTCGGAGACGTGCATCAGCTCGCTGATCTGTGCCGGCGAGAATTCGCGCAGCTGTTGGATCAGTTCCTGGGAGTGATCCAGGTACTGCGGCTGAGTGAAACGCGCGGTGGCCGGCGGTGTTTCGTAATCGAGGGTCTTGGCGGGGGAAATCACCATCAGCATGCAATCGTCTCCTTGAAGGTGCGGCGATTCTAGGGGGTTGTCCGGGTGGACTCCAGCTATTGGGGTGATAGGTGATGGATGGGCGTGTTTGGATGGTTGCTCTCCTGGGCAGGCGCTTTTGTGGCGAGGGAGCTTGCTCCCGCTCGGTTGCGCAGCGACCGCAAAAATTCTGGGGCCGCTTCGCCCGAAGCGTCGGACCGGCCCAGCGGGAGCAAGCTCCCTCGCCACAAGGGCTTGTCCGCCAAGTTTGCGCAAGGGGGACACGTCAGGATCAGCTATCATGCCGCGCGGGTTTCGTTATGGAGACATCCCTTTTGCGCATCGCCCTTCTGTTATCGGCCTGGTTGTTGAGCCTGGGTGCCAGTGCCGCGCCCAACGACATCGCCACCCTCGACCGCAGCACCTGGCCGGAACAACTGACCAGCCCGACGCTGTTCGACGTGGCCTCGCGGGCCGAGATCCTGATGTTCGCCCGGGGCCTGCTGGATATCGATGCCATGGATGAAATCGCGCTCAAGCAGTACTTGGGGTTGCGCACGGTCAACATGGCCGCGGTCGACGCGCTTCGCGCACGGCTGTGGCAGCGGCTGCTGGCCAATTACAACTTTGCCCAGCGCAGTTGCGATCAGGATGCTTCTTTCTGTTACTTGGTCGAGGACATGGCCACCCTGCGCGAAGAGGCTCGCAGGTTCCATCTGGATGACAACTCCTACTACATCAAATGGGCCGCACCGAGCCAGATTTTCCATACCCAATATCGCGATGAACTGCTGCGTAAAGCCGCACTTTTTCCGCAAACCAGCAGTGAAATCGCGCGTTTCGGCGATTACGAGCGCAACGGCGAAAACATGAACGACCGGCTGTTCCTGCTGACCTTCGACAGCGCCGCCAACGTGGTGCCGGACAACACCCCGTGGCTGACCGATTACCTGCGCAAGGCGAACATGAACGGCACTTTCTTCGTGCTGGGCAAGGACATCCAGGCGCGGCTGGAGGAACGCTCGGCCAACAGCCTCCAAATGTTGTATGCGGGGCAGTGCGTGGGTGTGCAGGGCTGGGAGTTTCGTTCCCACAGCCATTGGCAGGACTGGCAAGACTCGGTCCGGCGCAGTGTCGAGCTGGTCAAAGGCAAGCTGCCCGAGAATTACGTGCCGCTGTTCCGCCCGCCCCAAGGCCAGCGTCGAGGCGATGCCGAAGGGTTTTTCCGGCAGCAAGGCCTGCAAGTGGCGCTGTGGGACATCGATCCCCAGGACAGCGGCAATCGGCTCAAGCCTGAGCAAAGCGCCCAGCGTGTGCTGACCCTGATGCTGTTGTGGCGTCATGGGGTGATCAATTTTAACGCCAAGCAGGATGGGGTGAAAACGGCAATGCCCTGGCTCATGGCGCAGACGGCGCAGAGCGGGATCGGTTGGGCGGACTGCCAGGAAGCGTTTCGCTGAAACCGGAAAAAGCCCGGAAACATTGGGGAGGGAGGAAAAACCGGGACACATTCGTGGCAACCGGACTTCCGACTTTAACGGCGCAACGGTGGTACGCCAAGGGTTATTCGTCACTCTGAAAAATAAACTTCAAAAAAACGTCAAAGTGCTTTTTCCTGTCATGTGTTTTGGAGTATCAAGAAGTCAGACCGCCGAAACCTGCAACACAGGTGGCGTCTTCCAAGACCCAATTGTGTGCAGTTCACCTGAATCCTCGCGGGTGAATTCGGTGGCTACCTCGAGGCGCAGCACTGTCACGGTATTGCGTCGAATGGCCCCCACATAGGTGACCGAGTATGGATGACCACGGACGTAGCCCTTCCTCCAACCAGCCAATCCTCTATGTACTCGATACCAACGTATTGATCCACGATCCAAACGCGCTCCTGAACTTCGAAGAACACCACGTTGCCCTCCCGATGACCGTGCTTGAAGAGCTGGACAAGCTCAAGAGCGGGCACCACAGCGTTGCGGCCGAATGCCGGCAGGCGATCCGCCTGATCGACAAGACCCTGGGCGATGCCTCCCCGGAAGATGTCGAACTCGGCGTGCCGATCCAGCGCGGCAAAAGTGGCCCCAAGGGCCTGCTCTCGATCCTGATGAGCAAGCGCACCGAACCCAACCTGGTGCTGCCTGAACACCTGAACGACAACATCATCATCAACCAGTTGATCGACCTGCACGCGCGCAACAAGGACCAGGCCGTGGTGTTGGTGACCAAAGACATCAACATGCGCCTCAAGGCCCGTGCCTGCGGGATCGCGGCGGAGGACTACAGCACCGACCAACTGGTCGACGACGTTTCGCTATTGCCCAATGGCTACCACACCATGACCGGCTCCTTCTGGGACCGTGTGAGCAAGGTCGAGACCCGCCAGGACCATGGCCGCACCTGGCACCAGGTGCAACTGATCGACAACCTGCCGGCGGTGCACATCAACGAATTCATTATCGATGAACAAGGCTTCGTCGGCTGGATCAAGGAAATCCAGGTCGACAAATTGCTGATCCTCGATTTGCACCAGGAACCGCTGTTGCATCAAGAGGCGTGGGGCCTCAAGCCTCGTGACATCTACCAGAGCCTGGCGCTGTTCGCCTTGCTCGATCCGGATATCCACCTGGTCAACCTGTCCGGCGCCGCCGGTTCCGGCAAGACCATCCTGGCCCTGGCCGCTGCTATCGAACAGACCATGGTCAGCAAACGCTACCGGCGCATCATCGCCACCCGCAGCGTGCAGGGCCTGGACCAGGAGATCGGTTTCCTGCCCGGTACCGAAGCGGAGAAAATGGAGCCGTGGCTGGGGGCGATCACCGATAACCTCGAAGCCTTGCACATGGATGACGAAAGCACCCATGGCAGCGTCGACTACATCCTCAGCAAGGTGCCGTTGCAGTTCAAATCCCTCAACTACATTCGCGGGCGCAGCTTCCAGCAGAGCCTGATCCTGATCGACGAATGCCAGAACCTGACGCCGCACCAGATGAAAACCATCATCACCCGTGCCGGTGCCGGTTCCAAAGTGGTGTGCCTGGGTAATCTGGCGCAGATCGACACCCCTTACCTGTCCGCGACCAGCTCCGGGCTGACCTACCTGACCGAACGCTTCAAGGACTTCCCCAACGGGGTCCACATCACCCTGCAGGGCGTACCGCGCTCGATCCTGGCCGAATACGCCGAATCCCATCTGTAACCCCAGCCAAGCCGGGCGACCACCAGGTCGCCCGGTTTTTTTTATGGCGATACGAAACCTCCTGTGGGAGCGAGCTTGCTCGCGATAGCGGTGGATCAGATAAAAATAAGTACCTGACCCCCTGTCATCGCGAGCAAGCTCGCTCCCACAAGGGTTTCGCAGTGACTTGCGAATCCAGGATAAAAGCAGGTGCGACAATCAGCCCTGCCGGAATCTGACCCACGGGTTTACAATCGACGTTCCTGATCAGGAGTAACCCTGTGCTGACTCATCTCGATTCCCAAGGTCGCGCCAATATGGTTGACGTGACCGACAAGGCCGTGACCTTCCGTGAGGCCACGGCCGAAGCTTTTGTGCGCATGCTGCCCGACACGCTGCAGATGATCGTCAGCGGCGGTCATCCCAAGGGCGATGTATTCGCCGTTGCGCGCATTGCCGGCATCCAGGCGGCCAAGAAAACCAGTGACCTGATTCCGCTCTGCCACCCGTTGATGCTCACCAGCGTCAAGGTCGAGCTCAATGCCGAAGGCGAGGACCGGGTGCGCATCGTCGCCCGCTGCAAACTGTCGGGGCAGACCGGCGTGGAAATGGAAGCGCTCACCGCCGCCAGCGTCGCTGCGCTGACCATCTATGACATGTGCAAGGCCGTCGACCGGGGCATGACCATCGAAGGCGTGCGGGTGCTGGAAAAACTCGGCGGCAAGAGCGGCCATTTCCAGGCGGAAGCGTCATGAACATCACCGTGAAGTTCTTTGCTCGCTACCGTGAAGCGCTAGGCGTGGATTCGCTCAAGGTGCAAGGCGATTTCGCCACGGTCGACGATGTGCGCGCGCTGCTCGCCCAACAGGACGATGCCGAGGTACTGAAGGAGCAAAACCTGATGTGCGCGCGCAACGAAGATCTGTGCCAGCTCGACGAACCACTGGCGGACGGTGACGAAGTCGCGTTCTTCCCCACCGTGACCGGAGGCTGAGCCATGGCCATTCGTGTGCAGGTCGAACCGTTCGATCCGGGTGTCGAAGTCAACGCGATGCATGCGGCCAATGTCGGCGTGGGGGCGGTGGTGAGCTTTGTCGGCTACGTGCGCGACTTCAATGATGGCCTCGATGTGTCGGGGATGTTCCTGGAGCATTACCCGGGCATGACCGAAAAAGCCCTGGGCAAGATCGCCACCGAGGCCGAGCAGCGCTGGCCGTTGCTCAAGCTGGAGGTGTTGCACCGCATCGGGGCGCTGGAGCCGGGCGAGCCGATTGTCTTCGTCGGGGCCGCCAGTGCCCATCGCCAGGCGGCGTTCGACGCCTGCGCCTTTGTCATGGACTACCTCAAGACCCGCGCGCCGTTCTGGAAGAAGGAAAACACCGTCGACGGGCCGCGCTGGGTGGAAGGGCGGGACAGTGATCATGCGGCGGCGGATCGCTGGAAGCAGTAACTCCCCTACAGGCTCTCATTGATTGTTAGTCCGTCATCGCGAGCGAGCTCGCTCCCACAGTGGATCTTCGTTGTACATAATGTTTGTGTCCTACACAGATCCCTGTGGGAGCGAGCTTGCTCGCGATGAGGCCATCAGCCTCCCATCACATTCCCTGTTTCCCCAATTGACGACATGTACATTAAAGTCCAGTATGGATTTATAAGTACAAAATAGCCGTGCCACCTTTCTCTGCCAAACCAACAACAACCCGCGAGAGAACATCATGAGCAAACTCCCCCTTATCACCGGCCTGGCCTTGAGCCTGTTGGCCTCCAGTGGCCTGTTCGCCGCTGAGAAAACCCTGCGCATCGGCATCGAGGCGGCTTATCCGCCGTTTGCTTCCAAGACCTCGGAAGGGAAAATCGAGGGGTTCGACTACGACATTGGCAACGCCTTGTGCACCCAGATGCAGGTCAAGTGCGAGTGGATCGAGGGTGAGTTCGACGGGCTGATCCCGTCGCTCAAGGTGAAGAAGATCGACCTGGCGCTGTCGTCCATGACCATCACCGAAGAACGCAAGAAGTCGGTGGATTTCACCCACAAGTACTACTTCACCTCATCGCGCCTGGTCATGAAGGAAGGAGCGGTGGTCGATGACCAGTACGCCAGCCTCAAGGGCAAGACCGTCGGCGTGCAGCGGGCTACAACCACGGATCGTTTCGCCACGGAAGTCTTCGAGCCGAACGGTGTGACGGTCAAGCGCTACAGTAACAACGAAGAAATCTACATGGACCTGGCGTCCGGTCGCCTGGACGCGATTTTCGCCGACACCATCCCCCTGGAAGACTTCCTGTCGATGCCTCGTGGCAAGGGCTACGCGTTCGTCGGGCCGGAGCTCAAGGACCCGAAATACGTGGGTGAGGGCGCTGGTATTGCGGTGCGTAAAGGCAATACCCAGTTGGTGGCGGACTTGAACAAGGCCATTGATGGGATTCGGGCGAATGGGGAGTATCAGAAGATCCAGGCCAAGTATTTCAAGTCGGATATCTTTGGTGACTGATTGACCGTCATCGCGAGCAAGCTCGCTCCCACAGGGACCTGGGTACAGAGTTCCAATGTGGGAGCGAGCCTGCTCGCGATGGCGTCAGGCCAGGCAACACAAACCTCAGCCCTTCAACTCCTTCAACTCCTTCAACTCCTTCAAATGCTTGTACACCGTCGCCCGCCCCATGTTCAGCACATTGGCCACATAGTTGGACGCGCTCTTGCCCTTGAACGCGCCTTCGGCATGCAGCGCCAATACCAGCTCGCGTTTATGGTCGCGGGTCAACAGGTTCAGGCTCAACTGGCGTTCGCGCATCCAGGCGTGCAGGAAAGTGTTGATCCGCTCCTGCCAGTCATCGCGAAACAATGAATCCGGCTGGGGGATCAGCTTGCCCGGCGACAGGAACAGATCCAGCGCGGCCTTGGCATTCTCGAACAGCGAAATATTCAGGTTGATGCACAGCACCGCCAACGGACGACCCTGGGCATCGCGCAGGACGCTGCTGAGGCTGCGAATCTTCTGTCCGTCCCAGTTCAGTTTTTCGTACGGCCCGATGTTACGTTCGCTGACGTCCTCACTGAGCATGTCTTCCAGGGACGAGTCATCACCGATTTCGCGCTTGGACAGGTTATTGGCGATGTAGTCGACCTTCTGGGTGCGCAGGTCGTGCAGCACCACTTCGGCGTGGGGGTAGAACAGCGTGGCGATGGCGTCGGCGATGGTGCGGAAGTTTTCCAGCGCCGTATCGGAGGGCGAAGCGGTCATGACAGGGCTCCAGGCAGCGTCAGCGCCCCGTGGAACAGGGGCGCGGGGGGAGTGTGCCGCAATCGTGGCGATGCGTCACCTGAGAGGGTTCATCCCAAGCGCTCGGGAGAGAGCATGGCGCTGCTCAGGCCGAAACGCGCCAGGGCTTCGGGCAGCGGTTCGCCACGCACCAGCGCTGCGCTGGCCTGGCCCATGGCCGGGGAGGTCTGGATGCCGTAGCCGCCCTGTGCCGCGACCCAGAACAGCCCGGGCACCTGCGGATCGAAACCGGACAGCAGATCACCGTCGTGGACGAAACTGCGCAAACCGGCCCAGGTGCGGGTCGGACGGCGAATGGTCAATGTGGTGGCCTCTTCGATCTGGTAGATGCCCATGGCGATGTCCAGCTCTTCCGGCTGCACGTCGTGGGGATCCACCGGGTCGGCGTTGGCCGGCGAGCCGAGGAACATGCCGGCGTCGGGCTTCATATAGAAGGATTCGTCCAGGCTCACCAGCATCGGCCAGTCGTGGATGTCCACGCCCTCGGGGCCGGCGAAGATGAACGCCGCACGGCGCTTGGGCTGCAGGCCCAGTTTGCGGGCGCCGGCCATTTCGGCCAGTTGATCGGCCCAGGCGCCGGCGGCATTGATCACGATGGGGGCGGTGAAGGTCTGGCTGGCGGTTTTCACCTGCCAAAGCCCTTGGTCATCGCGGCTCAGGCCCAACACTTCGCTGTCGGTGTGCACACTGCCGCCGCTGCGACGGATGCCACGCAGGTAGCCTTGGTGCAGGGCATCCGTATCGATGTCGCAGGCCGTGGGGTCATAGATCGCCCCGTGGACCTTTTCCCGCCGCAGGATCGGCAGCCTCACGCAAGCTTCGTCGGCGCTGAGCAGTTGCATCTGCGGCACCGTGGCCTTGGCGCTCAGGTATTGGTTGTTCAACTCGGCGGGGTCACCGGTGAAGTCCACGGTCATTTCGCCCCGTGGGCTCAGCAGCGGGTGCTCGCAGAAACCGGCCGGTGGTACGTCGAAAAAATCCCGGCTGGCCTGGGTCAGCGCCCGCACCTGAGGGGTGCCGTAGGCCGCGGTATACAGCGCCGCCGAGCGTCCGGTGGAATGGTAGGCCGGGTGCGATTCGCGTTCGAGTACAACGACCCGGCCGTGGGGTGCCAGCCAGTAACCGGTGGAAGCACCGGCAATGCCGCCGCCGATGATGATGAAGTCTGCTTGTGTCATGAAACGCTCCTGTCGAACGCGGTGCCGGGAGTCTGGAGAAAATCCTGTGGGAGCGAGCTTGCTCGCGATGAGGCCAGTACATTCAACCTGGATGTCGACTGTCAGGCCGCCATCGCGAGCAAGCTCGCTCCCACAAGGGAAATGGGGCGTGTCAGCTGTGAAGTCGATAAAGGGCGTTCGCCAACGCAACATCCTCCAGCCCCAGGCCGATGGAGCGGAAGAATACGTGGCGGTGGTAGTCAGGACGCTCCACGTGTTCGCTGAGCAATTCAGGCAAGTCACCGATGATGCTCGACGCTTGCCAACCGTGCTGTTCGCTGGCGATCAACATTTCACCGGCCGAACCCGGGGTGGTCTGACGATAGTCGCAGAATACGTCCATGTCGCTGAGGCGCTGGGGCGGTATTTCGTGGGCGCGTGGGGCGTTGGTGCTGATCGATGTAATCAGCGCCGGTTTGCCCAGAGCCCGCGGGTCGAACACCGCTTTGGCGGACGAGGTGCAGAGCATCACCACATCGGCATCGTGCAGCGCCGCTTCGAGGGTGTCGGCGATTTGCAGGCGCGGGTCCAGGCCGGTGAGCGAGGCAAGTTCCTGCGCCGACTTGGTTTTCAGGCCGGGCGAAAACAGGCTGATGCCTTGCCAGTCCCGCAGGTCCTTGACGTAGTGCACATGCGCCCGCGCCACCGCGCCGCTGCCAATGACCACCAAGCGCCGGGCGGTATGCGGGGCGAGGGCATCGACGGCGACGGCAGTGGTCGCGGCGGTGCGGGCGGTGGTCAGTTCGGCGGCGTCGCACAGCAGCAGCGGTTGGCCGGTCTGCATCGACATCAGCAAGGTCCAGGCGGTAACCAACGGGCCTTGATCGCGCACGATATAGGGCGAGGTCTTGACCCCGTAGACCTGCTCTTCTGCCAGCACGCCCAGGTAATTGATGAAGTCCCCGGCACCCTGGGGAAACACCACCAATTGCTGGGGCGGCTGTACTGCTTGCCCGGCCGCGAGATCACGAAACAGCTTGCGCAAGATGTGTGGCACATCGACCTGTCCGAGCAGTTCTCGGGCTGTCGCTTGGGTCATGACATAAGGCGTGCTGGACATAGGGACTCCGGGATGGGCTTTTAAACTAATTTGTCCATTATGGACTTTTAGTTTATTCGAGCAATATCCCGGGGCAAAAAAAAAGCGCAGCCTGTCGTGGCTGCGCTGATCGTTCCCACGCTCTGCGTGGGGAATGCCTCATTGGACGCTCTGCGTCCGTCTCGATGCTAAGGGCGCTTGCGCTCAACCGGCCGCAACAAATGCGTCGGTGGCATCTCACAACTGATCTTGCGCCCCAGCAACGCCTCGATCGACGGCAACTGGTAAGAATCATCTTCACCGGCGAAGCTGATCGAAACCCCAGCGGCCCCGGCACGACCGGTGCGGCCGATACGGTGCACGTAATCGTCCGGTACTTCCGGCAGGGTGAAATTGATCACATGACTGATACCGTCGATGTGGATACCACGACCGGCCACGTCGGTGGCAACCAGTACGCGGATCTTGCCTTCGCGGAAGCCTTCGAGGGTCTTGATGCGCTTGTGCTGGGGCACGTCGCCGGAGAGTTGGGCGGCGTTGACGCCATCACGCACCAGGCGTTCTTCGATACGCCGCACTTCGTCCTTGCGGTTGGCGAATACCATCACCCGTTCCCAACCGTTGTCGTTGACCAGGTTGTAGAGCAGCTTGTATTTGTCGGCACCGGCGACGGCGTAGATATGTTGCTCGACGTTTTCGCTGGCGACGTTCTCGGCTTCGATCTCGACGATGGCCGGGTCGGTCGTCCACTGCTTGGCCAGGTTCATCACGTCTTCGGTGAAGGTGGCGGAGAACAGCAGGGTCTGGCGTTCGCTTTTCGGTGGGGTCTGGCGAATGATCTGGCGCACTTGTGGGATGAAACCCATGTCGAGCATGCGGTCGGCTTCGTCCAGTACCATCACTTCGACCATGTCCAGGTGCACGTCGCCGCGCTGGTTGAAGTCCAGCAGGCGGCCCGGGGTGGCCACCAGGATGTCGCAGTGGCGGGCTTCGAGGTGCTTGAGTTGCTTGTCGAAATCCATGCCGCCGACGAACGTCATCACGTTCAGCCCGGTGTACTTGGTCAGGTCGGCGGCGTCCTTGGCGATCTGCACCACCAGCTCGCGGGTCGGCGCGATGATCAGCGCCCGCGGTTCGCCCATGTAGCGTTCCTTGGGCGGCGGGGTCTGGAGCAATTGGGTGATGATGGAGATCAGGAACGCGGCGGTCTTGCCGGTGCCGGTCTGGGCGCGACCGATGGCGTCTTTGCCGGCGAGGGTGTAACCGAGCACCTGCGCCTGGATCGGCGTGCAATAAGGGAAACCCAGGTCCTGGATGGCATGCATCAATTCAGGGGCGAGCTTGAAGTCGTGGAAGCGGGTCTTGCCTTCCTGGGGTTCTACGGCGAAGTCCTCGAGTTTCCAGGCGACGACCGGTGGTTTCGGTGCGCGTTCGCGGCGCGGCCTGGGGGCTTCGTTGCGAGGTTTCTCGGGCTCGGGGGCCGTGACAGGCTGGACGACGGGTTCTTTTGTTGCCTGTGCAACAGGTGCCGCCCGGCGCGGTTGTTGCGCATCGGTATGGCTCGGGCCGTGGGTCGGCGCTGTGGGGCCAGGCGCGAGTTGCTCGGCCTCGCTTTTACCGAACATCTTCTTGAGTGCTTTGAGCACGGTCATCTCATCGATTGGTTAAGGAATGTACGCCG
Source organism: Pseudomonas sp. Z1-12 (assembly GCF_051132015.1). Classification (NCBI taxonomy): domain Bacteria; kingdom Pseudomonadati; phylum Pseudomonadota; class Gammaproteobacteria; order Pseudomonadales; family Pseudomonadaceae; genus Pseudomonas; species Pseudomonas sp. Z1-12. The sequence continues at coordinate 5,478,681 of NZ_CP071647.1, read as the reverse complement.
GCCAGTGTAATGCAAGAAACGGGCGCGGCGTAGTGGGATCGTCACAGGACCGGCGTGGCGATTGGCCGCTTAGCGCAACCGCTCGGCCAGCCAGGTGCCGATGTCGCGAATCTCCTCGGGTAACACTTCGTGGCCCATTGGGTATTCCTGCCATGTCACGGTGACACCATGCTGCTTTAAATACTCTTTAGCAGTCCGCCCCATGGGGTTGAGTACCACTTCGTCGTATTGACCATGCAGCGCCAGGACCGGAATGCGCTGCTGGCTGGCCGATAATTGCAGTTCTTCGCTGAAGGTCGGTGCATAAGTAGACAGTGCGACCACGCCGCCCAGCGGGCCCTGCCATTTCACGAAGGCGGTGTGATAGACCACCGCGCCCCCTTGGGAAAAACCGGCGAGGAAAATCCGCGAGGCGTCTATTCCGCTGGCTCGCTGGGTTTCGATCAGGTCAATGACCCGTTGCGCCGAGGCTTCGAGTTGCTGTTCGTCGATGGCCCGGGCCGGGCTCAAGGCACGGATGTCGTACCAACTGGGCATGGCATAGCCGCCGTTGATCGTTACTGGCAAGGTCGGGGCCTGGGGTAGAACGAAACGTGTGGTGAGCAGGCTTTGCTGCAACATTTCGGCGACCGGCAGGAAATCAAAACGATCGGCGCCCAGGCCGTGGAGCCAGATAACGCACGCGTCAACAGTGCCGCTGGGCTCGAGAATCAAGGGGTCGGTCATGGTTGTGCTCCAAATCTGTGCGGGTGCGCCCAATCAGTGCGTGATTACAGTGCGCTTCCGGTGTCTCAGTTAATTAGATGTCGCAAAGTTGAAAGTTTTTGTCTTGACGTGTTTTACATGGCCTAAGCGCAGCGGTCTGGTACGGGCTTTGCTATGGGGTAGCTGAGTGATGATTCTTACGCTGCGCGGTAACACTATCAGTTAGACGCGCCGCATGGGATATCAGAAATCCGGTGATGAATGTTCGCCAATAGCCGCTACGGGCTTCGCGAACGTGAAGGGCTACAGCCCGTTCGGCCGATTGGTGAGAGATGGGCATGACCACTGTTTACGGACATCCTCATTAGTAGACCCATAGCGAAAGTCCAGACGTCGGTTGACCCTAAAAAAAGCCAACAAGGGTCGGCAATGCCCCAAAAGGGTGCGATAGGACTCGAGCTCCGACACAACAAGAGCAAAACTGGAGGTTTGAATGAAGTTACTGAAATCCACCCTGGCAGTCGTGACTGCAGCAGCAGTCCTCGGCGTCAGCGGGTTCGCTCAGGCGGGTGCAACCCTGGATGCCGTGCAGAAGAAAGGTTTTGTGCAATGTGGTGTAAGTGACGGCTTGCCGGGTTTCTCGGTACCTGATTCCACCGGCAAGATCGTTGGTATCGACGCTGACTTCTGCCGTGCCGTGGCCGCTGCGGTGTTTGGCGATGCGACCAAGGTCAAGTTCAGCCAGTTGAACGCCAAGGAGCGCTTCACCGCGCTGCAATCCGGCGAAATCGACGTGCTGTCGCGCAACTCCACCATGACCAGCTCCCGTGATGCGGGCATGGGCCTGAAGTTTCCTGGCTTCATTACCTACTATGACGGCATCGGTTTCCTGGCCAACAGCAAACTGGGCGTCAAGAGCGCCAAGGAACTGGACGGTGCGACCATCTGCATCCAGGCCGGTACCACCACCGAGCTGAACGTGTCCGACTACTTCCGCGCCAACGGCCTGAAGTACACCCCGATCACTTTCGACACCTCCGATGAAAGCGCCAAGTCGCTGGAATCCGGTCGTTGCGACGTGCTGACCTCCGACAAGTCCCAACTGTTCGCCCAGCGCAGCAAGCTGGCTTCGCCGAAGGACTACGTGGTCCTGCCGGAAACCATCTCCAAGGAGCCACTGGGCCCGGTCGTGCGTAACGGCGACGACGAGTGGCTGGCCATCGTGCGTTGGACTGGCTTCGCCATGCTCAATGCCGAAGAAGCAGGCGTGACTTCGAAGAACGTCGAAGCTGAAGCCAAGTCCACCAAAAACCCGGACGTCGCTCGTATGCTGGGCGCTGACGGTGAATACGGTAAAGACCTGAAGCTGCCGAAAGACTGGGTCGTGCAGATCGTCAAGCAAGTCGGCAACTACGGTGAAATGTTCGAGCGCAACCTCGGCAAGGACACCCCGCTGCAGATCGATCGCGGTCTGAACGCTCTGTGGAACGCAGGCGGCATCCAATACGCACCACCAGTGCGCTGATGGTTCTATCACCCGGTGGGCCAACCACCGGGTGATGTTCTGTTCCATTCTTTGCGGGGCACTTCATGCAAAATTCAATCGGCGCACCTAAGCAGAGGCTCAGCCTCAGCGATCCACGAGTGCGTGCGTGGGTATTTCAGATCGTCACCATCGTGGCGGTTATTTCGCTGGGCTGGTTTCTGTTCGATAACACGCAGACCAACCTGGAACACCGGGGCATCACGTCCGGTTTCGGCTTTCTGGAGCGCAGTGCCGGGTTCGGCATCGCCCAACACCTGATCGACTACACCGAAGCGGACAGCTATGCCCGCGTCTTTGTCATCGGTTTGCTCAACACCCTCCTGGTGACCTTCATTGGCGTGATTCTGGCGACCATCCTGGGGTTCATCATCGGCGTCGCACGCTTGTCGAAGAACTGGATCATCTCCAAGCTGGCGACCGTCTATGTGGAGGTTTTCCGTAACATTCCACCGCTGTTGCAAATCCTGTTCTGGTACTTCGCCGTATTCCTGACGATGCCGGGGCCACGGGCTGCCCACAATTTCGGTGACACCTTCTTCGTCAGCAGCCGCGGCCTCAACATGCCAGCGGCGCTGATGGCGGATGGGTTCTGGCCGTTCGTGGCCAGTGTCGTGCTGGCGATTGTCGCCATCGTGCTGATGACCCGCTGGGCCAACAAGCGTTTCGAAGCGACCGGCGAGCCGTTTCACAAATTCTGGGTGGGCCTGGCGCTGTTCCTGGTGATCCCGGCACTGTGCGCCGTGATCTTCGGTGCGCCTGTGCATTGGGAAATGCCGGAACTCAAGGGCTTCAACTTCGTCGGTGGCTGGGTATTGATCCCTGAGCTGCTCGCCTTGACCCTGGCCTTGACCGTGTACACCGCGGCGTTCATCGCCGAGATCGTGCGCTCGGGCATCAAGTCCGTGAGCCATGGCCAGACCGAGGCGGCCCACTCGCTGGGCCTGCGCAACGGTCCGACCCTGCGCAAGGTGATCATCCCGCAAGCCCTGCGCGTGATCATCCCGCCGCTGACCAGCCAATACCTGAACCTGGCGAAAAACTCTTCCCTGGCTGCCGGTATCGGTTACCCGGAAATGGTTTCGCTGTTTGCTGGCACGGTGTTGAACCAGACCGGTCAGGCCATCGAGGTGATCGCGATCACCATGAGTGTGTACCTGGCGATCAGTATCAGCATTTCCTTGCTGATGAACTGGTACAACAAGCGCATTGCGCTGATCGAGCGGTGAGGAAAAGCGCATGACATCCCATACTTTCAAACCTGATATGCCGCCACCGAGCAAAGTGTTCGGGCCGGTGGCATGGATGCGCGCGAACATGTTCTCCAGCTGGCTCAACACGCTGCTGACGTTGTTCGCGTTCTACCTGATCTACCTGATAGTTCCACCGATCCTCGGTTGGGCTATCCTCGATGCCAACTGGGTCGGCACCACCCAGGCCGACTGCACCAAGGAGGGCGCCTGCTGGGTGTTCATCCAACAGCGTTTCGGCCAGTTCATGTACGGCTATTACCCGACGGGCTTGCGCTGGCGCGTAGACCTGACCGTGTGGGCGGCAGTGCTTGGCGTGGCGCCGCTGTTCATCTCGCGCTTCCCGCGCAAGGCGATCTACGGCCTCAGCTTCCTGGTGCTGTACCCGATCATTGCCTGGTGCCTGCTGCACGGTGGCGTTTTCGGTCTGGATACCGTGGCGACCAGCCAATGGGGCGGCCTGATGCTGACGTTGGTGATCGCCACCGTCGGTATCGTCGGTGCTCTGCCGCTGGGCATCGTCCTGGCCCTGGGCCGGCGCTCGAACATGCCGGCGATCCGTGTGGTCTGCGTGACCTTCATCGAGTTCTGGCGCGGTGTGCCGTTGATCACGGTGCTGTTCATGTCGTCGGTGATGCTGCCGCTGTTCCTGCCCGAAGGCATGAACTTCGACAAGCTGCTGCGGGCATTGATCGGGGTGATCCTGTTCCAGTCGGCCTATGTGGCCGAAGTGGTGCGCGGCGGCCTGCAAGCCATTCCGAAGGGGCAGTACGAAGCGGCCGCGGCGATGGGCCTGGGTTACTGGCGCAGCATGGGCCTGGTGATCCTTCCACAGGCACTGAAGATGGTGATCCCAGGGATCGTCAACACCTTCATTGCACTGTTCAAGGACACGAGCCTGGTGATCATCATCGGCCTGTTCGACCTGCTCAACAGCGTGAAACAAGCTGCCGCCGACCCGAAATGGCTGGGCATGGCCACTGAAGGCTATGTGTTTGCCGCCCTGGTGTTCTGGATTTTCTGTTTTGGTATGTCCCGCTATTCCATGCATTTGGAACGCAAGCTGGACACTGGCCACAAGCGTTAGGAGTTGACTCATGAGTGAAGCGATCAAACAGCCTGTGAGCCCTGAAGGCATTATTCAGATGCAGGGCGTGAACAAGTGGTACGGCCAGTTCCACGTGTTGAAAGACATCAACCTGAACGTCAAGCAGGGCGAGCGTATCGTGCTGTGCGGCCCGTCGGGTTCCGGCAAGTCCACGACTATCCGCTGCCTCAACCGCCTGGAAGAGCACCAGCAGGGTCGCATCGTGGTCGATGGCGTGGAACTGACCAACGACCTCAAGCAGATCGAAGCGATCCGCCGTGAAGTCGGCATGGTGTTCCAGCATTTCAATCTGTTCCCGCACCTGACCATCCTGCAGAACTGCACCCTGGCGCCGATGTGGGTGCGCAAGATGCCCAAGCGCAAGGCCGAAGAAATCGCCATGCATTACCTGGAGCGCGTACGCATTCCAGAGCAGGCGCACAAGTATCCGGGCCAGCTCTCGGGCGGTCAGCAACAGCGTGTGGCCATTGCCCGTGCCCTGTGCATGAAGCCGAAAATCATGCTGTTCGACGAACCGACCTCGGCGCTCGACCCAGAGATGGTGAAAGAGGTGCTGGACACCATGATCGGCCTGGCCGAAGACGGCATGACCATGCTCTGCGTGACCCACGAGATGGGCTTCGCCCGCACCGTGGCCAACCGCGTGATCTTCATGGACAAGGGTGAAATCGTCGAACAGGCCGCGCCGAACGACTTCTTCGACAACCCGCAGAACGACCGCACCAAGCTGTTCCTGAGCCAGATCCTGCATTGATCTTAGCCTTAGGTAATGAAAATAAACCCGGATTTGTCCGGGTTTGTTTTTTTTTGCTGCTTTGGTTGCTCAGGACGCCGTGAGGGTTTCGTGCTCTTTGTGCACCGTAGTCTTGAATGCTCTCAAGTCCGCGCCGTCAGCCAGGGCTTGTGCATCTGCAAGCAAATGCGGGTAACGATCAAGCAGGCGCATCAGCAGCATCAACGCTTTTGGTGGCAATACCTCACCGCGCTCGTAGCGGGAAAACGCATTGTGCCCACCGCCCGATAGCAGCGCTACCGCTTCTTTTTGAGAGAGATTCAGTTTGCGCCGGACACGTTTGATCTCTTCCCCGATCATTCGCCTGGCCGCATTGACCAGCTCATCACCGGCCTGGTCATAGCGATCCGAGCAGCTTGAATCGAGCTCGACTTCGCCGCACATCTGACATTCCCAGCCAGACAAGTCATCGATCCGGCGTTCCAGTCCCTTGACGCTGATGGTTTCGCCGCGACCTTCGAAATGCAACATGCCCTCCGGGGCACCACAGCTGAAGCATTGCTGGTGTTTCATGAGTTTTTCTCCTTGAAGGAAAATTACCGGTGGGCCTACGCTGGGACGGTACGTCACTTTCAGGTAAATCTGCAGACCGTGTGAATTGGCATGGTAGACGTCATGCCAGACTCGATGATCGTCATAAGTGGTCATCGATTTATAGAACTGTTTTCGTTCAAGCCCATGGATGACCTGCTGCATATCCGAGACGTTTAAACCGAGCGTCCGAGCAGTGTTCTTCGCAGTGCTGGTGAAAGCTCTCCCTTTAAGCCGCCTGACATCCGCCTGTATCGCCACCAAGGCGTAATGGGGTGTGTTCTTTTCCATGGAACGGTGTTCCTCGTCCTTAAAATTACCCTTAAAGGGTAATATTGACTAATCGAAAATTTCGCTCCTTTTCCGTCCCATTGACCCTAGGCAGTTGCCGTCCTACACGAAGCTGACTAACATGTCAGAAAATTCATCCTATGATTGGATGAAAGGGCGGGTTCCATGTCAGATATTTCCCCATTAATGAAACGCTCCCTGGTCGATCAGGCCTTGGAGCAATTGCGTCGACGAATCAGCGAGGGCGTTTGGGCTGTCGGCCAGCGCTTGCCCACCGAGCCGGAGTTGGTGGCGGAGCTGGGTATCAGCCGCAACACGGTGCGCGAAGCCATGCGCGTGCTGGCGTTTTCCGGTTTGATCGAGATCCGCCAGGGCGACGGCAGCTACGTGCGGGCGGCGGTCGATCCGCTGGATACCCTCAAGGTGTTGTCGCGCTGTTCGCTGGAACAGGCCCGGGAAACCCGGCACATCCTGGAAGTAGAGGCCATTGGCCTGGCGGCGCTGCGGCGTACCGATGAGGATTTGCTTGCCTTGCGCCAGGCGCTGAAAACCAGCGGCGAGCATTACCACGGCGACCTGGAGCACTACATCAAGTGCGACCTGGTGTTCCACCGCCTGCTGGTGGACGCCGCGCATAACCCGGCCCTCAGCGAGCTGTATCGTTACTTCTCCAATGTGATCGGCGCGCAATTGCGCCAGAGCCTCAACATCATTCCCCGTCATCAACATGTGTTCGATTTGCATATCGAGATTCTCGAAGCCGTCGAACGCCAGGATCCGGAGCGGGCCAAGACCCTGTGCCGGCAGTTGATCAATGAACCCTGAACCAGAGCTTTCCATGTCCCGCGATCCGCTTGACCGCACCCCTTTGACGCCGAAAAAACGCGCCGCCGAACTCGAAGAACTGTTGATCGACGCCGAAGCCGACGATGAGCAGGCCCAGCAGAGCCACCCGTTGGTGCGACGTCCCTGGCTGTTGCTGCTTGGGTTGATTCTGGTGGCGCTGAACTTGCGTCCGGCGCTGTCTAGCATGGCGCCGTTGCTCAGCGAGGTTTCCAAGAGCCTTGGCCTGTCGGCTGCGCAAGCGGGTTTGCTGACGACCCTGCCCGTGCTTTGCCTGGGGTTGTTCGCACCGCTGGCGCCTGTGCTGGCGCGACGCTTTGGCGCTGAGCGCGTCGTGCTGGGCATTTTGCTGACCTTGGCCTGCGGCATCGTCTTGCGCAGTTCGTTCGGCCAGTTCGGCTTGTTCGCCGGCAGCATCCTGGCGGGCGCCAGCATCGGCGTTATCGGGGTGCTGCTGCCCGGCATCGTCAAGCGCGACTTCGCCAAGCAGGCCGGCACCATGACCGGCGTCTACACCATGGCGCTGTGCCTGGGCGCGGCGATGGCGGCCGGCGCGACGGTGCCGTTGAGCGAGCACCTTGACCACGACTGGGCCTTGGGCCTGGGGTTCTGGGTGGTCCCGGCGCTGCTGGCTGCGGTGTTCTGGTTGCCGCAAGTGGGCGAGAAACACGGTGCCCATCAAGTGGCGTACCGGGTTCGCGGCTTGCTGCGCGATCCCCTGGCCTGGCAAGTGACCTTGTACATGGGGCTGCAGTCGTCCCTGGCCTACATCGTCTTTGGTTGGCTGCCCTCGATCCTGATCGGGCGTGGCCTGACCCCGACCCAGGCCGGGCTCGTGCTGTCCGGTTCGGTCATCGTGCAGCTGATCAGTTCGCTGGCGGCGCCTTGGCTGGCCACGCGCGGCAAGGACCAGCGCCTGGCCATCGTGGTCGTCATGGTCATGACGCTGGGCGGGTTGTTCGGTTGCCTCTACGCACCCATCGATGGCTTGTGGGGTTGGGCGATCCTGCTGGGCTTGGGGCAGGGCGCGACGTTCAGCCTGGCGCTCACGCTGATCGTGTTGCGTTCGCGGGACGCTCATGTGGCCGCTAACCTGTCCGGCATGGCCCAGGGCTTTGGTTATACGCTGGCGTCGCTGGGGCCCTTCGCGGTGGGTGTGGTCCATGACTTGACCGGCGGCTGGAATGCCCTGGGTTGGATCTTCGGCCTGATTGGCCTGGGGGCGATCATTGCAGGCATCGGCGCAGGCCGGGCGTTGTACGTCGGCGTCAGCAGCGAAAGGGTCTGACCTTCGTTGATATCATTTTCATGGCGAATGACGATGGTCTTCCCCACGGCGGCAGATTATCGTGCAGGCCTACTGAAACGTTTTTCGGAGCCTGTCCATGAGTGATGCCCACAACGCCTTGATCACCCGTTTTTACCAGGCCTTCCAACGCCTGGACGCCGACGCCATGAGCGCCTGCTACACCGATGATGTGGTGTTCAGCGATCCAGCGTTCGGCGAACTGCGCGGGCGTGATGCCGGTGACATGTGGCGCATGTTGACGACCCGGGCCAAGGACTTCTCCCTGACCTTCGATAACGTGCGCAGCGACGAACGTACCGGCGGTGCGCACTGGGTGGCGACGTACCTGTTCAGCCAGACCGGCAACATCGTGATCAACGACATCCAGGCGCGCTTCGTGTTTCGCGATGGCAAGATCTGCGAGCACCACGACAGCTTCGATCTGTGGCGCTGGTCTCGCCAGGCGCTGGGCACCAAGGGCCTGTTGCTGGGCTGGACGCCGCTGGTGCGCAACGCCGTCAGGGCCCAGGCGCTCAAGGGGCTGCGGGCGTTCCAGGCCAGTCGCTGATAAGATCGCGGTTTGTCCTGGCTCACCTGTTGAACATTTTGTGACGACCGTCGACTTATCCTCCGATCTGCCTGCACAAGGCGCCGCTGAACCGGACAAACCCTGGTTCGTCTACCTGGTGCGGGCCGCCAACGGCTCGCTGTACTGCGGCATCAGTGATGACCCGGTGCGGCGCTTCGCCAAGCATCAAAGCGGCAAGGGCGCGCGCTTCTTCCTGTCCAGCCCGGCAGTGGCCCTGGTGTACACCGAGGCCTGCCGCGACAAGGGCGAGGCCTTGCGCCAGGAGCGGCTGATCAAAAAGCTCAGGAAAAGTGCCAAGGAATGCCTGGTGGCCAGTGCGCAGCCCCTTCATCAGCCGGGCTGATAGGCCTCTATCAGGCCGGTAGGCTGGCCCGGTCAGGCGCGCTAAGCTGCAAGACTTCATTCCTGCAGTGGCGAATCTCATGTCAGAGTTGATTCTTCATCATTACCCGACGTCTCCTTTCGCGGAAAAAGCCCGGCTGTTGCTGGGTTTCAAGGGCTTGTCCTGGCGTTCGGTGAGCATCCCGCCAATGATGCCCAAGCCTGACCTGACGGCGCTGACGGGTGGCTATCGCAAGACGCCGGTGTTGCAGGTTGGCGCGGATATCTATTGCGATACGTCGCTGATCGCCCGCCGGTTGGAGCAGGAGAAAGCCTCGCCGGCGCTGTTCCCTGAAGGCCGCGAGATGATCGCGGCGTCCTTCGCGGCCTGGGCCGATTCGGTGGTGTTCCAGCATGCTGTGAGCCTGGTGTTCCAGCCGGAGTCGGTGGCGGTGCGGTTCGCCAAGCTATCGCCTGAAGCCATCAAGGCATTCATCAGCGACCGCGCCGGGTTGTTCAGCGGTGGCACGACCACGCGTTTGTCCGCCGACCAGGCCAAGCACCAGTGGCCGACGATCATGGCGCGCCTCGAACAACAATTGCAGCGCGAAGAGGGCGATTTCCTGCTGGGCGATCCGTCGATTGCCGACTTCGCCATGGCTCATCCGCTGTGGTTCCTCAAGGGCACGCCCGTCACTTCGCCGTTGGTGGACGAATACCCGGCGGTATCGGCGTGGCTCGCGCGGGTGCTGGGTTTCGGCCATGGCGCGTCGAGCCAGATGAGTGCCGAAGAAGCCTTGGAAGTTGCCCGCAATGCGACGCCGGCCGTGCTGCCGGATGAGTCTTTCGAAGAGCCGAACGGGTTCGCGGCTGGGCAGCAGGTAACCATCGCCGCGACGGACTATGGTGTCGATCCGGTGGCTGGGGAGTTGCTGTTTGCCGGTAGCGAGGAATTGATCCTGCGCCGGGAAGATGAGCGTGGCGGGGTAGTGCATGTGCACTTTCCGCGGTTTGGGTTTCGGGTCGAGGCTCGATGAACAACGAATGATCTTGTGGGAGCGAGCTTGCTCGCGATGGCGCCAGAGCAGTCAATATTGATGCTGAATGTCAGTCCGCTATCGCGAGCAAGCTCGCTCCCACAGGAGATGTGTTGTTCACAGGATCTGCGTTTGCCGCTAATCACTGTGTAGGAGCGAGCTTGCTCGCGATGAGGCCCTCAAGCCTATATCGCGGGCACTTCTTCAGCACCCTGCCTGCATCAGTTGCGGCGCTTGAGCTGATCAGTCAACGAAGTCGGCAACCCCTTGATGATCAACGTCCCAGCCTCTTCGTCATATTCGATCTTGGAACCCAGCAGGTGCGCTTCGAAGCTGATGGACAAGCCTTCGGCGCGGCCGGTGAAGCGGCGGAACTGGTTGAGGGTGCGTTTGTCGGCGGGGATTTCCGGCGATAGGCCGTAGTCCTTGTTGCGGATGTGGTCATAGAAGGCTTTCGGACGCTCTTCATCGATCAGTTCGGACAGTTCTTCCAGGCCCATCGGCTCACCGAGCTTGGCCTGGCTGCTGGCGTAGTCCACCAGGGTCTTGGTTTTTTCCCGGGCATCGTCTTCCGGCAGGTCTTCGCTTTCGACGAAGTCGCTGAAAGCCTTGAGCAGGGTACGGGTCTCGCCGGGGCCGTCGACGCCTTCCTGGCAGCCGATGAAGTCACGGAAGTACTCCGAAACCTTCTTGCCGTTCTTGCCCTTGATGAACGAGATGTACTGTTTGGACTGCTTGTTGTTCTGCCATTCCGACACATTGATCCGCGCCGCCAGGTGCAACTGGCCCAGGTCCAAGTGACGGGACGGGGTCACGTCCAGCTCATCGGTCACCGCCACGCCTTCGCTGTGGTGCAGCAGGGCGATGGCCAGGTAATCCGTCATGCCCTGCTGGTAATGCGCGAACAACACGTGGCCACCCACCGACAGGTTGGACTCTTCCATCAGCTTTTGCAGGTGTTCCACCGCCACGCGACTGAACGCGGTGAAATCCTTGCCGCCGTCCAGGTATTCCTTCAACCAGCCGCTGAACGGATGCGCCCCGGACTCGGCGTGGAAAAAGCCCCAGGCCTTGCCTTGCTTGGCGTTATAGCTTTCGTTGAGGTCGGCGAGCATGTTCTCGATGGCCGTGGACTCTGCCAGTTCGGAGTCGCGGGCATGGAGCACAGCAGGGGTGCCGTCGGGTTTTTTGTCGATCAGGTGGACGATGCAATGACGGATCGGCATGGATTTCTCGGCTGATGAAAGAGAGGAGGGCACGCTCCCCGAAAAAGGGCCCAGTGTACCGCAATCACTGGTTTTGGAACCCGGCAAAGGCCCTTTCAGAGCCGTCCGACAGCCTATATGCAATTTTTTAACGTTTTAGCGCAAGAAAGCTGACCAAATGGGTAGCTAGAGGCGGATATTTCAGAGGCATTGTGCTAGTTTTGCCCGGTCTTACGCGATGTCACTGCGTTAAGCGTGCATTCAGCATCTGTCAGGTCGAACCAAACCCGGTTTTCGGCATCTATTACCCCGATCCGTCGTGGTGATTGCCGAGGGTGCCTGATCCACAGAGATCGGGCTCGATGGCTGACACTGCACTCTGCAATCCATATGAATTTGATAGGGAAGGAACACTACATGGCTCTTACTAAAGACCAACTGATCGCTGATTTGGCTGAATCTGTAGACGCACCAAAAGCTACCGTGCGTGCTCTGCTGGACCAACTGGGCCAAGTCGTTGCCGATCAGCTGGAAAATGGCGGCGAAATCACTCTGCCAGGCGTTGGCAAGCTGAAAGTCACCGAGCGTCCTGCCCGTACCGGCCGTAACCCTTCGACTGGCGCTGCCATCGAAATCGCTGCCAAGAAAGTGATCAAGCTGGTTGTGGCCAAAGGCCTGACCGACGCGGTCAACAAGTAAGACCGCTGTAAAAAAAACCGTGCCTCGGAGCGATCCGGGCACGGTTTTTTTGTGTCTGTGTTTTTTGTGTCGACGGCGGACGCCGTCATCATGGTAGGCGCTCGCTCCCACCTTGGGTCAGCGTCGTATTAGCGGACCCAGCGCTCACGCCGCCAGATCTGCTGCTCGGACTTGGTCTGGAAAGTCCACGCCACAAAGCGACTCTGCTTCTGCCCCTGCGACATCTCCACCACCTGGCTCTCCAGCGCGCCAGCCTTCTTCAACGCGGTTTCGATCGCCGGCAGGTTCGAAGCTTTCGACACTAACGTACTGAACCACAAAACCTTGTGTTGGAAGTTCGCACTTTCGGCAATCAACTGCGTCACAAAGCGCGCTTCACCGCCTTCACACCATAACTCCGCCGATTGCCCGCCGAAGTTCAGCACCGGCAGCTTGCGCTTCGGATCAGCCTTGCCCAGGGCCCGCCACTTGCGCTCGCTGCCCTTGGTTGCTTCTTCCATCGAGGCGTGGAACGGCGGGTTGCACATGGTCAGGTCGAAACGCTCGCCCGGTTCCAGCAAGCCGATGAGGATGTGCTTGCGGTTTTCCTGCTGGCGCAGCTGGATGACCTTGTTCAGATCGTTGGACTGAACGATGGCCCGGGCGGCCGCCACGGCTGTCGGGTCGATCTCCGAGCCGAGGAAGTGCCAGCGGTATTCGCTGTTGCCGATCAGCGGATAAACGCAATTGGCGCCCATACCGATATCCAGCACATTGACGATTGCGCCACGCGGCACTTTGCCGTCGTTCATGCTCGCCAGCAGGTCAGCAAGGAAGTGCACGTAATCGGCGCGGCCTGGAACCGGAGGGCAGAGGTAATCCGCCGGGATGTCCCAATGCTGGATGCCATAGAACGCCTTGAGCAGCGCCCGGTTGAACACCCGCACCGCGTCGGGGCTGGCGAAGTCGATGCTTTCCTTGCCGTACGGGTTGGTGATCACAAACTTGGCCAGTTCGGGTGTGCTCTTGATCAGCGCCGGGAAGTCGTAACGACCCTGATGGCGGTTGCGCGGGTGCAGGCTGGCCTTCTCCCGCGGCGCCACGGGTTTGGCCTCGGTGGCGGGCTTGGTCTTCTGACGGGCAGGTTTTGGAGCGCGAGGGGCAGTCATGGGCGGGTCGATTCGGGGAGGGTTCAGAAATTGGCGGACATTGTCCCACTATTCAAATGTGGGAGCGAGCTTATGTGGGAGCGAGCTTGCTCGCGATAGCGGTGGGTCAAGTTGCCGCCATGTTGAATGTACTGCCGTCATCGCGAGCAAGCTCGCTCCCACAAGGGTTTTTCATTGTCTGCTAGAAGGGGGCGGGCATAAAAAAGGAGGTCCAGCTGGACCTCCTTTTTCATTGCGAACCACCGTTACAGGCTGGAGATCCGTCCATGCTGCTCAGCCAGCTTGCCCAGGGCCTGTTCGGCCTCGGCCAGCTTGGCCCGTTCCTTCTCGATGACCTCGGCCGGCGCCTTGTCGACGAAGCCAGCGTTGGACAGCTTGCCGCCGACCCGCTGCACTTCGCCTTTGAGGCGCAGGATTTCCTTGTCCAGGCGCGCCAGTTCGGCGGCCTTGTCGATCAGGCCTGCCATCGGCACCAGCACTTCCATTTCGCCGACCAATGCGGTGGCCGACAGAGGCGCTTCTTCGCCAGCGGCCAGCACCGTCACCGATTCGAGCTTCGCCAGCTTCTTGAGCAGTGCTTCGTTCTCATTGAGGCGGCGCAGGTCTTCGGCGCTGGCGTTCTTGAGGAACAGGGTCAGCGGCTTGCCCGGGCCGATGTTCATTTCGGCGCGGATGTTACGCAGGCCGAGCATGAAGGTCTTCAGCCACTCGATGTCGTCCTCGGCCGCCGGATCGATGCGGCTCTCGTTGGCCACCGGCCACGGTTGCAGCATGATCGTCTTGCCTTGGATGCCCGCCAGCGGTGCGATGCGCTGCCAGATTTCCTCGGTGATGAACGGCATGAACGGATGCGCCAGGCGCAGGGCCACTTCCAGGACGCGCACCAGGGTGCGGCGGGTGCCGCGCTGGCGTTCGACCGGTGCGTTTTCGTCCCACAGCACAGGCTTGGACAGTTCCAGGTACCAGTCGCAATACTGGTTCCAGATGAACTCGTACAGGGCTTGCGCGGCCAGGTCGAAACGGAACTGGTCCAGTTGGCGGGTCACTTCGGCTTCGGTACGTTGCAACTGGGAAATGATCCAGCGATCGGCCAGGCTCAGCTCATAGGCTTCGCCGTTCTGGCCGCAGTCTTCGCCCTTGTCCAGCACGTAGCGCGCCGCGTTCCAGATTTTATTGCAGAAGTTGCGATAGCCTTCGACGCGACCCATGTCGAACTTGATGTCGCGACCGGTGGACGCCAGCGAACAGAAGGTGAAGCGCAGGGCGTCGGTGCCGTAGCTGGCGATGCCTTCGGCGAATTCTTCGCGGGTGGCTTTCTCGATCTTCTTCGCCAGTTTTGGCTGCATCAGGCCGGAGGTGCGTTTCTGCACCAGGGTTTCCAGGTCGATACCGTCGATGATATCCAGCGGGTCCAGGACGTTGCCCTTGGACTTGGACATCTTCTGGCCCTGGCCGTCGCGCACCAGGCCGTGGACGTAGACGGTCTTGAACGGCACTTGCGGGGTGCCGTCCTCATTCTTCATCAAGTGCATGGTCATCATGATCATCCGGGCGACCCAGAAGAAAATGATATCGAAGCCGGTGACCAGCACGTCGGTGGAGTGGAATTTCTTCAGGAATTCGGTCTGCTGCGGCCAGCCCAGTGTCGAGAAGGTCCACAAGCCCGAGCTGAACCAGGTGTCGAGGACGTCGTTGTCCTGCGCCAGGGCAACGTCCGGACCGAGGTTGTGCTTGGCGCGGACTTCGGCTTCATCGCGGCCGACATAGACCTTGCCCGACTCGTCGTACCAGGCCGGAATGCGGTGGCCCCACCACAGCTGACGGCTGATGCACCAATCCTGGATGTCGCGCATCCACGAGAAGTACATGTTTTCGTATTGCTTGGGCACGAACTGGATGCGGCCATCTTCCACGGCAGCAATCGCAGGCTCGGCCAACGGCTTGGTGGACACGTACCACTGGTCGGTCAGCCACGGCTCGATGATGGTGCCGGAGCGGTCGCCTTTCGGGACTTTCAGGGCGTGATCGTCGACGCTGACCAGCAGGCCGGCGGCCTCGAACGCCGCGACGATCTGCTTGCGCGCCTCGAAGCGGTCCAGGCCGGCGTATTCGACCGGGATCTGGCCGTCGACGTTTTCGTTCAGGGTGCCGTCGAGGTTGAAGGCCTGGGCGGCCGGCAACACATGGGCGTTCTTGTCGAAGATGTTCAGCAGCGGCAGGTTGTGGCGCTTGCCGACTTCGTAGTCATTGAAATCGTGGGCCGGGGTGATCTTCACGCAGCCGGTGCCGAATTCGGGGTCGCAGTAATCGTCGCCGATGATCGGGATTCGACGGCCAACCAACGGCAACTCGACAAACTTGCCGATCAGGGCCTGGTAGCGCTCGTCGTTCGGGTTCACCGCCACGGCAGAGTCGCCCAGCATGGTTTCCGGACGCGTGGTGGCGACGATCAGGTAATCCTTGCCGTCAGCGGTCTTGGCGCCGTCGGCCAGCGGGTACTTCAGGTTCCACAGGAAACCTTTCTCGTCGTGGTTCTCCACTTCGAGGTCGGAAATGGCCGTGTGCAACTTGGTGTCCCAGTTGACCAGGCGCTTGCCGCGATAGATCAGCCCGTCCTCGTGCAGGCGCACGAAGGCTTCCTTCACCGCTTCCGAGAGGCCGTCATCCATGGTGAAGCGCTCGCGGCTCCAGTCCACGGACGAACCGAGGCGACGGATCTGGCGGCTGATGTTGCCACCGGATTCGTCTTTCCATTCCCAGACTTTCTCGAGGAACTTCTCGCGACCCAGGTCATGGCGATTCTGGCCCTGGGCTTCGAGGCGGCGCTCCACCAGCATCTGCGTGGCGATACCGGCGTGGTCGGTGCCCGGCTGCCACAAGGTGTTGCGACCTTGCATGCGGCGGAAACGGATCAGGGCGTCCATGATCGCATTGTTGAAGCCGTGGCCCATGTGCAGGCTGCCGGTGACGTTCGGCGGCGGGATCATGATGGTGTAGGAATCGCCCGCGCCTTGCGGAGCGAAATAATTCTCGGACTCCCAGGTGTTGTACCAGGAAGTTTCAATGGCGTGCGGCTGGTAGGTCTTATCCATGCGCGGCGGGACCCTATTGGCATTTATTCAGGAAAAGCCGGGAAGTATAGCGGGCGGGGCTGGTGCAAGCCACATGCAGCAAGCTGGAAGCTTGGCAGATGGCTTGTGGGCGCAACCGAACAATGTGGGAGCGAGCTTGCTCGCGATAGCGGTAGATCAGCAACATTGATGTTGACTGACACACTGCTATCGCGAGCAAGCTCGCTCCCACAAGGTGTTCGGTGGCCAGTAAATCTCGGGGTTATTCGTACTGACTCAACAACCGCTCCATCCGCGCATCCAGCCGGCGCTTGATCTCGGTTTCGATGTGCGGGGCGAAGTCGTCGATGACGTCTTGCATGATCAACTGCGCGGCAGCGCGCAATTCGCGGTCCAGGTGCAGCAGGGCGTCGGGGCCCTTGGCTTCGGCCTTGGCGGCAGGCTCGGGTTCGGGCTGGCCGTTGATCGGATCGAACAACAGGGGAATCTGTTCGTCATGCACCGGCTCATGAGCAGGCTCATGCACGACCGTGTCGGTCAGCAGCGGTGGTTGCAGGTTGTCGTCGCCGAGCAGTTGGCGGATCGACTCAAGGTCATCCAGCAGGTGCGCGGGCTTTTGTGGCGATTTTGGAGTGTCCATCGTAGGGCTCAGAGTCGCTGTAAACGGTGGTCTTGCAGAGGATAGCCCTGTTCGCGGTAGAAACGGAAACTCTCCCGCGCGGCTTGTCGGATGGCCGGGTCTTCCACCACCACTTCCGCCACGCGGGCGAAGCGCTGGGCAAAGGCCGGTACTTTCAGGTCGAGGTTGACCAGCAGGTCCTGGTGCTGACCGCAGTCATCCCCCAATCCCAGCACGATCAGGCCCTCGGGTTCGCTTTCGGCCGGGCCGTGGGGCACGAAGCTCTCGCCCTTGAATGCCCACAGCCGTGCGTCCAGGTCCTCGCGCTGGGTGGCATCGCTGCAATGCAGGTAGATGCGGTGTCCCATGCGCCAGGCCTTTTCGGTGAGCTTGCAGGCGAAATCCAGCCGCGCCGACGGATCGGCGCTGGGCAGGATATAAAAATCGACTTTGGTCATTGCGGTTCCTGAGCCGTCGATGGCGCCACCCGAGGGCGACGCCAACGACGGTCATTGGTGTCAGGCCTTGGCGCGGTCCAACAGGTACTGGGTCAGCAGGGGCACCGGACGACCGGTGGCGCCCTTGTCCTTGCCGCCGCTGGTCCAGGCCGTGCCGGCGATGTCCAGGTGAGCCCAGTTCAGGTTCTTGGTGAAGCGCGACAGGAAGCAGGCCGCGGTGATGGTCCCGGCTTTCGGGCCGCCGATGTTGGCGATGTCGGCGAACGGGCTGTCCAGTTGTTCCTGGTACTCGTCGAACAGTGGCAACTGCCAGGCGCGGTCGTCGGCTTGCTGGCCGGCGCTGAGCAGTTGGCCGATCAGCTCGTCGTTATTGCCCAGCAGGCCTGAGGTGTGGGCGCCGAGGGCGACGACGCAGGCGCCGGTCAGGGTCGCGATGTCGATCACCGCTTGCGGCTTGAAGCGTTCGGAGTAGGTGAGGGCGTCACACAGCACCAGGCGGCCTTCGGCGTCGGTGTTGAGGATTTCCACGGTCTGGCCGCTCATGGTCGTGACGATATCGCCTGGACGCGAAGCCGTGCCGCTGGGCATGTTCTCGGCGCAGGCCAGGATGCACACCAGGTTGATCGGCAGTTGCAGTTCGAGCACGGCGCGCAGGGTGCCGAACACGCTCGCGGCGCCGCCCATGTCGTACTTCATTTCATCCATGCCGGCGCCCGGCTTGAGGCTGATGCCGCCAGTGTCGAAGGTGATGCCCTTGCCGACCAGTGCGTACGGCTTCTCGGACTTCTTGCCGCCGTTGTATTGCATGACGATCAGGCGTGGCGGCTGGGCGCTGCCCTGGCCCACGGCATAGAACGAACCCATGCCCAGGTCCTTGATTTTCTTCTCGTCGAAGACTTCGACTTTCAGGCCCTTGAATTCTTTGCCCAGTGCCTTGGCCTGTTCGCCCATGAAGGTCGGATGGCAGATGTTCGGCGGCAGGTTGCCCAGGTCGCGGGTGAACGCCATGCCATTGGCAATCGCGGTGGCGTGGGTCACGGCGCGCTGGACTTCAGCCTGGGCGGCCTTGATGGTCAGCAGGGTGATTTTCTTCAGGGCGCGAGGTTCGGCTTTCTGGCTCTTGAACTGATCGAATTGATATTCGCCGTCCACCAGGGTTTCGGCCAGCAGGCGGTTCTTGCCGTAGCTGTCGCGACCCTTGACCACCAACTCGTCCAGCGCCAGGACGGCATCACCGCCGCCGAGGCCTTTAAGGGTGGCCAACACGCCGGCGATGATTTTACGGAACGGACGGTCGCCCAGTTCGGCGTCCTTGCCCACGCCCACCAGCAGCACGCGCTCGGCCTTGAGGTTGGGCAGGCTGTGCAGCAGCAGGCTCTGGCCGACCTTGCCGGCCAGGTCGCCGCGCTTGAGCACGGCGCTGATGGCCCCGCCGCTCAGGCTGTCGAGCTGGGTGGCGACGACGCCGAGCTGGCGGTTTTCGCCGACGGCAACTACCAACGTGGCGGTTTTCAACGTTTCTGGGCTGACGCTTTTTACAACCAGTTCCATGTCCGGATCCCTGAATGAATGGTCAAGAGGCCAGGCGCCGAAACAATGGCGCGCTGAACAGCTGTCTTCTATATAAAAGAAGCGCCGGTACTTGCCGGCGACAAAGGCCGCAGTTTGAACCCCGGTGCCCGAGCCTGACAACCCTCGGCGCCCCTAACTTTTCGGCTTTGAGCGGCGGGTTAAAGCGTGCGAAGTGACAGGCGCCTTCAATCACAGGATAATGCGGCTCTTTTTTCGGCGGCTCGCAGTATGAGTCGGCTCGATACGTTTCTTGTTCGGCCGCCTAGCCTGACAATCGTGGAGTGTCTGGTTTGATCGTCTTTCGTTATCTGTCCCGCGAAGTCCTGCTGACCCTGAGCGCCGTCAGCGCCGTGCTGCTGGTCATCATCATGAGTGGGCGCTTCATCAAATACCTCGCCCAGGCAGCCTCCGGCGCCCTGGATCCGGGCTCACTGTTCCTGATCATGGGGTTCCGCCTGCCCGGCTTCCTGCAATTGATCCTGCCGCTGGGGTTGTTCCTCGGCATTTTGCTGGCCTACGGGCGCTTGTACCTGGACAGCGAAATGACCGTGCTGTCGGCCACCGGCATGAGCCAGCAACGCCTGTTTCGCATGACGCTGTTCCCGGCCACCTTGGTGGCGCTGGTGGTGGCGTGGCTGAGCCTGAGCCTGTCACCCCAGGGCGCCAACCAATTCCAACTGCTGATCAACCAGCAGGACGCCATGACCGAATTCGACACCCTGGTGCCAGGGCGCTTCCAGGCCCTGCGCGACGGCACCCGGGTGACCTACACCGAACAGCTCTCGGATGACCGGGTCGACCTGGGCGGCGTCTTCATCACGCAAAAGAATGTGTCTGCGGACACCAAGAAGGATCGTGGCATTTCCGTGCTGGTGGCCGAGAAGGGCCGGCAGGAAATCAACGCCGACGGCAACCGTTACTTGATCCTGGAGAACGGCTATCGCTACGACGGCAAGCCAGGGCAGGCCGATTACCGGGCCATCAAGTACGACACCTATGGCGTGCTGCTGCCCAAGCCCGAGGTCAGCGACGAAGTCACCGACCGCGACGCGATGCCGACCGCCAGCCTGCTGGGCAACGAAGACATTCGCGCCCGCACCGAGCTGCAATGGCGCCTGTCGCTGCCGCTGCTGGTATTCATCGTGACCCTCATGGCGGTCCCGCTGTCGCGGGTCAACCCGCGACAGGGCCGTTTCCTCAAGTTACTGCCGGCGATTCTCCTGTATATGGCTTACCTGACCATCCTGATTTCCGCCCGCGGCGCACTGGAGAAGGGCAAGATCCCGCCGGCGCTGGGCTTGTGGTGGGTGCACGGCATCTTCCTGGCCATCGGCCTGGGGCTGCTCTATTGGGAGCCGCTGCGCCTGAAGCTGGCCAGCCGTCGCAGCGCGATGGAGGTGGCCCGTGGTTAAACTCGACCGCTACATCGGCAGCAGCGTGTTCATGGCGATCCTCGCGGTGCTGGGGATCATCCTTGGCCTGGCGACCTTGTTTGCCTTCATCGATGAAATGAGCGACGTCAGCGATACCTACACCCTGATGGACGTGGCGAGCTATGTGCTGCTGACCGCGCCACGCCGTCTGTACGACATGCTGCCGATGGCCGCGCTGATCGGCTGCCTGATCGGCCTCGGCAGCCTGGCCAGCAACAGCGAACTGACCATCATGCGCGCCGCCGGCGTGTCCATTGGTCGGATCGTCTGGGCGGTGATGAAGCCCATGCTGGTGTTGATGCTGGTGGGCTTGCTGATCGGCGAGTACATCGCCCCGGCCACCGAAAATACCGCCCAGGCCAACCGCTCCCTGGCCCAGGGCGGCGGTGATGCGCAAAGCGCCAAGCACGGCTTGTGGCACCGTCAGGGCGACGAGTTCATCCACATCAACTCGGTCCAGCCCAATGGCATTCTGTATGGCGTGACCCGTTATCGCTTTGACGAGCAGCGGCACATGCTGTCGTCGAGCTTCGCCAAGCGTGCGCATTTCGTCAAGGACCACTGGCAACTGAGGGATGTCACCACCACGCTGTTCCATGACAAACGCACCGAGGTGGTCGCCGCCCGGAAGGAGCGTTGGAGTGTGTCGATCAGTCCGGAGTTGCTCAGCACCGTGGTAATGGCGCCGGAGTCCTTGTCGATTACCGGTTTGTGGGGGTACATCCACTACCTGGCGGACCAGGGCCTGAATAACGGTCGCTACTGGTTGGCTTTTTGGGTCAAGGTGTTACAGCCGCTGGTCACTGCTGCCCTGGTGTTGATGGCGATTTCCTTCATTTTCGGCCCGTTGCGTTCGGTGACCCTGGGGCAACGGGTGTTTACCGGCGTGCTGGTGGGCTTCACCTTCCGTATCGCCCAGGATCTGCTTGGTCCGTCGAGCCTGGTGTTCGGTTTCTCGCCGCTGTTTGCGGTGCTGGTGCCGGCCGGTATCTGCGCGCTGGCCGGGCTCTGGCTGTTGCGTCGGGCGGGTTGACCCATTTTCTTGTGGCGAGGGAGCTTGCTCCCGCTGGACTGCGCAGCAGTCCCCTGCAGCCTGCCTGACACATCGCCGTGGCGCATAATCGAGGGGCCGCTTCGCAGCCCAGCGGGAGCAAGCTCCCTCGCCACACGTGACGCTTGCGCGGTGTATCAGGTACAATTCCCGGCTATTTTTCGGCGGGCCATGCCTGCAGCCTTTTTGAGTGTTGATCCGTGAGTGATTTGAGTCATATCCGCAATTTCTCCATCATCGCCCACATTGACCATGGCAAGTCGACGCTGGCTGATCGCTTCATCCAGATGTGCGGCGGCCTGGCCGAGCGTGAAATGGAAGCCCAGGTCCTGGATTCCATGGACCTCGAGCGTGAGCGCGGGATCACCATCAAGGCCCACAGCGTTACCCTCTACTACAAGGCTCGCGACGGCGTCACCTATCAGCTGAACTTCATCGATACCCCCGGCCACGTTGACTTCACCTATGAAGTCAGCCGGTCGCTGGCGGCCTGTGAAGGTGCATTGCTGGTGGTCGATGCTGGCCAGGGCGTTGAAGCCCAGTCGGTTGCCAACTGCTACACGGCCATCGAGCAGGGCCTGGAAGTCATGCCGGTGCTGAACAAGATCGACCTGCCCCAGGCCGATCCGGACCGCGTGAAGGAAGAAATCGAGAAAATCATCGGCATCGACGCCACGGACGCGGTCACCTGCAGCGCCAAGACCGGCCTGGGCGTCGACGAAGTGCTCGAGCGCCTGGTCGCCACTATTCCTGCACCGACCGGCAATATCGAAGATCCGCTGCAAGCGTTGATCATCGACTCCTGGTTCGACAACTACCTGGGCGTGGTCTCCCTGGTTCGCGTGCGTCATGGCCGCGTGAAGAAGGGCGACAAGATCCTGGTCAAGTCCACCGGCAAGATCCACCTGGTGGACAGCGTCGGTGTCTTCAACCCGAAACACACCGCCACCGTCGACCTGAAGGCCGGTGAAGTGGGCTTCATCATCGCCGGCATCAAGGACATCCACGGGGCGCCGGTCGGCGACACCTTGACCTTGAGCTCGACCCCCGACGTCGATGTGCTGCCAGGCTTCAAACGCATCCAGCCGCAGGTCTACGCCGGCCTGTTCCCGGTCAGCTCCGACGACTTCGAGGATTTCCGCGAAGCGCTGCAAAAGCTGACCCTGAACGACTCGTCGCTGCAGTACACCCCGGAAAGCTCCGATGCCCTGGGCTTCGGCTTCCGTTGCGGGTTCCTTGGCATGCTGCACATGGAAATCATCCAGGAGCGCCTGGAGCGCGAGTACGACCTGGACCTGATCACCACGGCGCCGACGGTAATCTTCGAACTGCTGCTCAAGAACGGCGAAACCATCTACGTCGACAACCCGTCCAAGCTGCCGGACCTGTCGGCCATCGAGGACATGCGCGAGCCGATCGTGCGGGCCAACATCCTTGTGCCTCAGGAGCACCTGGGTAACGTCATTACCCTGTGCATCGAGAAGCGCGGCGTGCAGCACGACATGCTGTTCCTCGGCACGCAGGTCCAGGTGACCTACGACCTGCCGATGAACGAAGTGGTGCTGGACTTCTTCGACCGTCTCAAATCCACCAGTCGCGGCTATGCTTCGCTGGACTATCATTTCGATCGTTACCAATCGGCTAATCTGGTGAAGCTGGATGTGCTGATCAACGGTGAGAAAGTCGATGCCCTGGCATTGATCGTGCACCGCGACAACGCGCACTACAAAGGTCGTGCATTGACCGAGAAGATGAAGGAACTGATTCCGCGGCAGATGTTCGATGTGGCAATCCAGGCCGCCATTGGCGGGCAGATTGTGGCGCGTACAACCGTCAAGGCGCTCAGAAAGAACGTATTGGCCAAATGCTACGGCGGCGACGTCAGCCGTAAGCGCAAGCTGTTGGAAAAGCAGAAGGCCGGTAAAAAACGCATGAAGCAGGTCGGTAACGTGGAAATTCCACAGGAAGCCTTCCTCGCGGTGCTCAGGTTGGATAGTTAGGTCCTATGTCGCTAAATTTCCCGCTGTTGCTGGTTATCGCCGTGTTTGTCTGCGGTCTGTTGGCGTTGCTTGATCTGTTGTTCCTGGCGCCTCGGCGCCGGGCGGCCATCGCCTCTTATCAGGGCAGCGTCAGCCAGCCTGATGGTGTGGTGATCGAGAAGCTCAACAAGGAACCGCTGCTGGTCGAATACGGCAAGTCGTTCTTCCCGGTGCTGTTCATCGTGCTGGTGCTGCGTTCGTTCCTGGTGGAACCGTTCCAGATCCCGTCCGGCTCGATGAAGCCGACCCTGGATGTGGGCGATTTCATCCTGGTGAACAAGTTTTCCTACGGGATCCGCCTGCCGGTGATCGACAAGAAAGTCATCGAGGTGGGTGACCCGCAACGCGGCGATGTCATGGTGTTCCGCTTCCCGAGCGACCCGAACGTCAATTACATCAAGCGCGTGGTCGGCCTGCCGGGCGACACGATCCGCTACACCGCTGACAAGCGTTTGTTCGTCAATGGCGAATCGGTGGCCGAACAGTTGCTCGGCTCCGAGCCGGGGACGCTGGGCAGTGCCGAGCTCTACCGGGAAAAACTCGGTGAGGCCGAACACCTGATCCGCAAGGAAATGAGCCGCTACCGCGCCGCGCCGGACCGTTCCTGGACCGTGCCGGCGGGGCACTATTTCATGATGGGCGACAACCGCGACAACTCCAACGACAGCCGTTACTGGGATGATCCGAACATTCCCAAGAACCTGCTGGGCATGGTCCCCGACCGGAACATCGTCGGCAAGGCCTTCGCGGTCTGGATGAGCTGGCCGGAACCCAAACTCAGTCACCTGCCGAATTTCTCGCGGGTTGGCCTGATCAAGTAATCACCCACGGCGCTGTTGAACACAGCGCCGAATGCTTTTCTGGAGCCTGTACAAGGGTTGCCCGGAGGCATGAAGCCAACGATAGTCAGGACGTCATTTTTGAACACAGCGTTAATTGTCCCAAGCCAACGGCGCCTTGCCGCCGTGGCGGTGGAATCCAGCCACGAACTCAGCGTGGGTAAACCGTGAGCGTTTCTCTAAGCCGTCTCGAGCGTCAGCTCGGCTACACCTTCAAGGACCCGGATCTGATGCTCCTGGCCCTCACTCACCGCAGTTTTGCCGGGCGCAACAACGAACGCCTGGAATTCCTCGGTGACGCCATCCTTAACTTCGTCGCTGGCGAGGCGTTGTTCGAGCGCTTCCCGCTGGCCCGCGAAGGCCAGTTGTCGCGTTTGCGCGCGCGACTGGTAAAAGGTGAGACCCTGGCCGTATTGGCCCGGGGTTTCGACTTGGGCGATTACCTGCGCCTGGGCTCCGGTGAGTTGAAAAGCGGCGGTTTCCGGCGCGAGTCGATCCTGGCCGATGCCCTGGAAGCGTTGATTGGTGCGATCTACCTGGATTCAGGCATGGAAATGGCGCGCGAACGCGTGCTGGCCTGGCTGACCTCCGAAATCGACAGCCTGACGCTGGTGGACACCAACAAGGACCCGAAGACCCGCTTGCAGGAATTCCTGCAATCGCGCAGTTGCGAACTGCCGCGCTACGAAGTGGTGGACATCCAGGGTGAGCCGCATTGCCGAACCTTCTTCGTCGAATGCGAAGTTGTCCTATTGAATGAAAAAAGCCGGGGTCAGGGTGTGAGTCGTCGTATTGCCGAACAGGTAGCGGCCGCCGCAGCACTGATTGCCCTGGGCGTGGAGAATGGCAATGACTGATACAACCGTCACCCGCTGCGGCTATGTCGCCATTGTCGGTCGGCCGAACGTGGGCAAGTCCACGCTGCTGAACCACATCCTGGGCCAAAAGCTGGCAATCACCTCGCGCAAGCCCCAGACCACCCGCCACAACATGCTGGGCATCAAGACCGAAGGCGCCGTGCAGGCGATCTACGTCGACACCCCGGGCATGCACAAGGGTGGCGAAAAAGCCTTGAATCGCTACATGAACAAGACTGCCTCGGCGGCGTTGAAAGACGTCGACGTGGTGATCTTCGTGGTCGACCGCACCAAGTGGACCGAAGAAGACCAAATGGTCCTCGAACGCGTCCAGTACGTGACCGGCCCCTTGATCGTGGCGCTG
Organism: Pseudomonas sp. Z1-12; assembly: GCF_051132015.1. Lineage (NCBI taxonomy): Bacteria > Pseudomonadati > Pseudomonadota > Gammaproteobacteria > Pseudomonadales > Pseudomonadaceae > Pseudomonas > Pseudomonas sp. Z1-12. The sequence goes on along the minus strand of NZ_CP071647.1, from coordinate 5,453,027 downwards.
AACAAGACCGACCGTATCGAAGACAAGGCTGAGCTGATGCCGCACCTGACCTGGTTGCAGGAACAGTTGCCGAACGCCCAGATCATCCCGATCTCTGCCCAGCACGGCCATAACCTCGATGCGCTGGAGCGGGTGATTGCCGAACATCTGCCGGAAAACGATCATTTCTTCCCTGAAGACCAGATCACCGACCGCAGCAGCCGTTTCCTCGCCGCCGAGCTGGTGCGCGAGAAAATCATGCGCCAGATGGGTGCCGAGCTGCCGTACCAGATCACCGTCGAGATCGAAGAGTTCAAGCAACAGGGGAAGACCCTGCATATTCATGCATTGATCCTCGTCGAACGTGACGGCCAGAAGAAAATCATCATTGGCGACAAGGGCGAGCGCATCAAGCGCATCGGCACCGAGGCGCGCAAGGACATGGAGCTGCTGTTCGACTCCAAGATCATGCTCAACCTGTGGGTCAAGGTGAAGGGTGGCTGGTCCGACGACGAGCGGGCGTTGCGTTCGTTGGGTTACGGCGACCTGTAATCGTTTACTTAAGTGCATGAATTCCACTGTGGGAGCGAGCTTCTGTGGCGAGGGAGCTTGCTCCCGCTGGGCTGCGAAGCGGCCCCCGGATCTGCGATCTCATCCAGCCAAATCCACCGCATGGCCTGGTTTCACGACTGCTTCGCAGCCGAGCGGGAGCAAGCTCCCTCGCCACAGGATTTCTTCAACCATTGATGTCTTGTTGATATTCAGGCTTCCGATGTCCCCCAACCAACCCGCCGCCCAATCCGCCTACGTCCTCCACAGCCGCGCCTACCGCGAAAGCAGCGCCCTGGTGGACTTCCTCACGCCCCAAGGACGGCTGCGGGCGGTGTTGCGCGGAGCACGGGGCAAGGCCGGGACGCTGGCGCGGCCGTTCGTGCCGCTGGAAGTCGAGTTCCGCGGCAGGGGCGAGCTGAAGAATGTCGGGCGCATGGAAAGCAACGGTGTCGCGGCCTGGCTCAACGGCGAGGCGTTGTTCAGTGGTTTGTACCTCAATGAACTGCTGATCCGCCTGTTGCCCGCCGAAGATCCCCACCCGGCGGTCTTCGATCATTACACCGCCACGCTGCTGGCCCTGGCCGAAGGCCGGCCACTGGAGCCGCTGCTGCGTTCGTTCGAGTGGCGGCTGCTGGATGACCTGGGTTATGGCTTTGCGCTGAATACCGACCTGCACGGCGAGCCCATAGCGGCTGATGGCCTGTACCGCTTGCAAGTGGACGCCGGCCTGGAGCGGGTCTACCTGCTGCAACCAGGGCTGTTCAACGGTGCCGAACTGCTGGCCATGGCCGACGCCGACTGGAGTGCGCCGGGTGCCTTGTCGGCGGCCAAGCGGCTGATGCGCCAGGCCCTGGCCGTGCATCTGGGTGGTCGGCCACTGGTCAGTCGCGAGCTGTTTCGCAAGCCCTGATCAACCCGTATGCTGTGGGCCGACTATTTGTCCTTTCAGGAGCCTTTTCGTGAGCACCAGCAATCGCATTCTTCTCGGCGTGAACATCGACCATGTCGCCACCCTGCGCCAGGCCCGTGGTACGCGCTACCCGGATCCGGTCAAGGCCGCACTGGACGCGGAAGAAGCGGGGGCCGACGGCATCACCGTGCACCTGCGTGAAGACCGTCGCCACATCCAGGAGCGCGACGTGCTGCTGCTCAAGGACGTGCTGCAAACCCGCATGAACTTCGAAATGGGCGTGACCGAGGAAATGATGGCGTTCGCCGAGCGTATCCGCCCGGCGCACATCTGCCTGGTGCCGGAGACGCGCCAGGAACTGACCACCGAAGGCGGCCTCGATGTAGCGGGCCAGGAGGCGCGGATCAGCCTGGCGGTGGAACGCCTGTCGAAGCTCGGTGCCGAGGTCTCGCTGTTCATCGATGCCGACGAACGGCAAATCGAGGCATCCAAGCGTGTCGGCGCCCCCGCCATCGAACTGCACACCGGCCGGTACGCCGACGCCGAGACCCCCACGGACGTGGCCGATGAGCTGCAACGGGTCGCCGATGGCGTCGCCTTTGGCCTGGCCCAAGGCTTGATCGTCAACGCCGGCCATGGCTTGCACTACCACAACGTCGAAGCCGTCGCGGCCATCAAGGGCATCAACGAACTGAACATCGGTCATGCGCTGGTGGCCCATGCCTTGTTCGTCGGGTTCAAGTCGGCTGTGTCGGAAATGAAAGCCTTGATCCTGGCTGCCGCCAAGTCCTGAGACCATCCCATAAAGCTTGCTTAAGGCTTGCCTGATCCATTGTGGCGAGGGAGCTTGCTCCCGCTGGGCTGCGAAGCGGCCCCAAGATTTTGCGGTCGCTACGCAACCGAGCGGGAGCAAGCTCCCTCGCCACAGGTTCATCACAACATTGGAAGTTGGGTACAGCTTATAGCTGCGGGGATTCCTGGCTCGGCTTGCTCTTGTCCACACCCGGCACATGCAGATTGCCCTCGGCCACTTGGTCGCCTTCAAGCTGCGGCTGTGTCACCCAGGTCAGGATGTCGTAGTAGCGACGGATGTTCGCCACGAAATGCACCGGTTCGCCGCCCCGGGCGTAGCCGTAGCGGGTCTTGCTGTACCACTGTTTCTGGGACAGGCGCGGCAGGATTTTCTTCACGTCCAGCCATTTGTTCGGGTTCAGCCCTTCCTTGGCCGCCAGTTTGCGGGCGTCGTCCAGGTGGCCGCTGCCCACGTTATAGGCGGCAAGGGCGAACCAGGTACGGTCCGGCTCCTCGATGCTCTCGTCCAGCTGTTCCTTCATGTAGGCCAGGTACTTGGCGCCCCCCATGATGCTTTGTTTCGGATCCAGTCGGTTGGACACGCCCATGGCCTGGGCGGTGTTCTGGGTCAGCATCATCAGGCCGCGCACGCCGGTCTTGGACGTGACCGTTGGTTGCCAGAGCGATTCCTGGTAGCCAATGGCAGCCAGCAGGCGCCAATCGACTTTCTCTTTCTTGGCGTAAGCCTTGAAGTGTTGCTCGTATTTGGGCAACCGTTGCTGCAAATGCTGGGCGAAGGTTGTTGCGCCCATGTAGCCGAGGACGTCGACGTGCCCGTAGTAGCGGTCCTTGAGCCGCTGCAGCGTGCCGTTTTTCTGCACCTTGTCCAGATAGGCGTTGATTTCGTTGAGCAGGCTAGTGTCTTCGCCGGGGCCCACCGCCCAGCTTTGGCTGCGGACGTCGCCAAGGTCGAAGGCGACGCGCACGTTGGGGAAATAGACCTGGTTCATCGCCACTTCGTTGGAGTCCACCAGCGTCAGGTCGATCTGGCCCTCGTCCACCATGCGCAGCAGGTCGACCACCTCAACCGCGTCGGACTCTTCGTATTCGATGCCCGGGTATTGCTGCTTCAACTGCGCCAGTTGTTCGGCATGGCTGCTGCCCTTGAGCACCATGATTTTCTTGCCCGCCAGGGCGGCCGCGTCGGTGGGGCGTGATTGGCCGTTGCGGTAGATGATTTGGGGGGTGACTTCCAGGTAGGAGCGGGAAAACCGCACCTGTTTCTTGCGCTGTTCGCTGCTGACCAGGCCCGCGGCGGCCAGGACCGGCCCGTTGGGCTTGCCCACCTGGCCGAACAGGTCGTCGAGGTTGTCGGCGGTCTCGATTTTAAGCTCGACCCCCAAATCCTCGGCGAAACGCTTCACCAGCTCGTATTCGAAGCCGGTCTCACCACTGCGATCCTGGAAGTAGGTGGCGGGGCTGTTTCGGGTAACCACCCGCAGCACGCCATCCTCCTTTACGCGCTCCAGTGTGTTGGGTTTCTCAACACAACCACTGAGCACCAGGAAGAGTCCGGTTGCGATCAGCCACTTGGCATATCGCGGACGCAAAGCCGTTGGGGAAAACATCTGCGCAGTATACGCAAACGGCCCCTACCGCCATATCTCGACAGCAAAAGGCCAGTCTGCTAGCCGTTGCAAAACATGTCCGCAACACCGGCCGGCCGGGCTGTGGCGGGCTTTGCGCCGCTGAAAAATATCTGTGCGCGAACCTTGGCACGGGTGTCCAATACCGCCGTGCGCGCAGAGACCGACATTCGGCCAGCACCGCGCGTGCCGTTTCGGGTGCCGTTGCCGGCGGTTTAGGCTAGAATGCACGGCCTCAAAGCACACCCCCTTCCCGAGGCTGTCCCGAAGATGTTGATCCTGCGCGGCGCTCCTGCCCTTTCTGCCTTTCGCCACAGCAAACTCCTTGAGCAACTGAGCCAGAAGGTTCCGGCTGTCAGTGGCTTGTATGCTGAATTCGCTCACTTCGCCGAAGTCACCGGCGGTTTGACCGGCGACGAACAGCAGGTGCTCGCGCGCCTTCTGAAGTACGGCCCCAGTGTTCCTGTCCAGGAGCCGGCCGGTCGCCTGTTCCTGGTGTTGCCGCGTTTCGGCACCATTTCGCCGTGGTCGAGCAAGGCCAGCGACATCGCCCGCAACTGCGGCCTGGCGAAAATCCAGCGCCTGGAGCGCGGCATTGCCTTTTATGTCGCCGGTGAGTTCAGCGAGGCCGAGGCCCAGTTGATCGCCGAAGGCCTGCATGACCGCATGACACAGGTCGTGCTGGGCAACCTGGAGCAGGCCGCCGGTCTGTTCAGTCACGCCGAACCCAAGCCCCTGACCGCCATCGACGTGCTGGGCGGTGGCCGTGCCGCGCTGGAAAAAGCCAACGCCGAGCTGGGCCTGGCCCTGGCCGAAGACGAGATCGATTACCTGGTCAACGCCTTCCAGGGCTTGAAGCGCAACCCCCACGACATCGAACTGATGATGTTCGCCCAGGCCAACTCCGAGCACTGCCGCCACAAGATCTTCAACGCCAGTTGGGACATTGACGGCCAGGACCAGGAAAAAAGCCTGTTCGGCATGATCAAGAACACCTACCAGATGCACAACGAAGGTGTGCTGTCGGCCTACAAGGACAACGCGGCGGTGATCGTCGGCAACGTTGCCGGTCGCTTCTACCCGAACCCCGAGACCCGCCAGTACGGTGCGGTCCAGGAGCCGGTGCACATCCTGATGAAGGTCGAGACTCACAACCACCCGACCGCCATTGCCCCGTTCCCGGGCGCGTCCACCGGTTCCGGTGGCGAGATCCGCGACGAAGGCGCCACTGGTCGCGGTGCCAAGCCCAAGGCCGGCCTGACCGGCTTCACCGTGTCGAACCTGCAGATCCCGGGCTTCGAGCAGCCATGGGAAAAGCCGTACGGCAAGCCTGAGCGCATCGTCAACGCCCTCGACATCATGATCGAAGGTCCCCTGGGCGGCGCGGCGTTCAACAACGAATTCGGCCGTCCGGCCTTGACCGGCTACTTCCGGACCTTCGAACAATCCATCACCACCCCCCGTGGTGAAGAAGTCCGTGGTTACCACAAGCCGATCATGCTCGCTGGCGGCATGGGCAACATCCGCGCCGAACACGTACAGAAGGGCGAGATCCTGGTCGGCTCCAAGCTGATCGTCCTCGGCGGCCCGGCCATGCTGATCGGCCTGGGTGGCGGCGCCGCTTCCTCCATGGCCACCGGCACCAGCTCGGCGGACCTGGACTTCGCCTCGGTCCAGCGGGAAAACCCGGAAATGGAACGCCGCTGCCAGGAAGTCATCGACCGTTGCTGGCAGTTGGGTGAGCACAACCCCATCAGCTTCATCCACGACGTCGGCGCGGGCGGCCTGTCCAACGCCTTCCCGGAACTGGTCAACGACGGTGGCCGCGGTGGCCGCTTCGAACTGCGCAACATTCCAAACGACGAGCCGGGCATGGCCCCGCACGAAATCTGGAGCAACGAATCCCAGGAGCGTTACGTCCTGGCGGTCGGCCCGGCCGACTTCGAACGCTTCCAGGCCATTTGCGAGCGCGAGCGTTGCCCGTTCGCGGTGGTGGGTGAAGCCACCGCTGAGCCACAACTGACCGTCACCGACAGCCACTTCGGCAACAGCCCGGTGGACATGCCGTTGGAAGTGCTGCTGGGCAAGGCCCCACGCATGCACCGTTCGGCGGTTCGCGAAGCGGAGCTGGGCGACGACTTCGATCCGTCCACCCTCGACATCGCCGACTCCATCGAGCGCGTGCTGCATCACCCGGCCGTGGCGAGCAAGAGCTTCCTGATCACCATCGGCGACCGGACCATCACCGGCCTTGTGGCCCGCGACCAGATGGTCGGCCCATGGCAAGTGCCGGTGGCTGACGTGGCCGTGACCGCCACCAGCTTCGACGTCTACACCGGCGAAGCCATGGCGATGGGCGAGCGCACGCCGCTGGCGCTGCTGGACGCCCCGGCCTCGGGCCGCATGGCGATTGGCGAGACCCTGACCAACATCGCGGCGTCGCGCATCGGCAAGATGTCCGACATCAAGCTGTCGGCCAACTGGATGTCCGCCGCCGGTCACCCGGGTGAAGACGCCCGCCTGTACGACACCGTCAAGGCGGTCGGCATGGAGCTGTGCCCTGAGCTGGGCATCACCATTCCAGTGGGCAAGGACTCCATGTCCATGGCCACGCGCTGGAACGACGAAGGCGTGGACAAGAGCGTAACCTCGCCGCTGTCGCTGATCGTGACCGGTTTCGCGCCTGTCACCGATATCCGCCAGACCCTGACCCCGCAACTGCGCATGGACAAGGGCACCACCGACCTGATCCTGATCGACCTGGGCCGTGGCCAGAACCGCATGGGCGCCTCGATCCTGGCCCAGGTGCATGGCAAGCTCGGCTCGCAAGCGCCGGACGTCGATGATGCCGAAGACCTGAAGGCATTCTTCGCCGTGATCCAGGGCCTCAACGCCGACGGTCACCTGTTGGCCTACCACGACCGTTCCGACGGTGGTTTGCTGACCACCGTGGTGGAAATGGCCTTCGCCGGTCACTGCGGCCTGAGCCTGACCCTGGACAGCGTTGCCGAGTCCAAGGCCGAGATCCCAGCCATCCTGTTCAACGAAGAACTGGGTGCGGTGATCCAGGTTCGCCAGGACGCCACGCCAGACATCCTCGCCCAGTTCAGCGCGGCCGGCCTGGCCGATTGCGTCTCGGTGATCGGCCAGCCGATCAACAACGCGCACATCAACATTACCTTCAACGGCGATACCGTCTTCGAAGGCCAGCGTCGCCTGTTGCAGCGCCAGTGGGCGGAAACCAGCTACCAGATCCAGCGCCTGCGGGACAACGCCGAGTGCGCCGAGCAGGAATTCGACGCGCTGCTGGAAGAAGACAACCCGGGCCTGAGCGCCAAGCTCAGCTACGACGTCAACGACAACGTGGCCGCGCCTTACATCAAGAAAGGCATCCGCCCACAAGTGGCGGTCCTGCGTGAGCAAGGCGTCAACGGCCAGGTGGAAATGGCGGCAGCGTTCGACCGCGCCGGTTTCAACGCGATCGACGTGCACATGAGCGACATCCTGGCCGGTCGTGTCGACCTGAACGACTTCAAGGGCATGGTCGCTTGTGGCGGTTTCTCCTACGGCGACGTGCTGGGCGCCGGTGAAGGCTGGGCCAAGTCGGCGCTGTTCAACAGCCGCGCCCGCGATGCGTTCCAAGGCTTCTTCGAACGCACCGACAGCTTCACCCTCGGCGTGTGCAACGGTTGCCAGATGATGTCCAACCTGCACGAGCTGATCCCGGGCAGCGAGTTCTGGCCGCACTTCGTGCGTAACCGTTCCGAGCAGTTTGAAGCCCGCGTGGCGATGGTCCAGGTCCAGGAATCGAACTCGATCTTCCTGCAGGGCATGGCCGGTTCGCGCATGCCGATCGCCATCGCCCACGGCGAAGGCCATGCGGAATTCGAAAGCGAAGAAGCCTTGCTCGAAGCCGACCTGTCCGGTTGTGTGTCGCTGCGTTTTGTCGACAACCATGGCAAGGTCACCGAAACCTACCCGGCCAACCCGAACGGCTCGCCGCGCGGGATCACCGGCCTGACCAGTCGCGACGGCCGCGTCACGATCATGATGCCGCACCCGGAGCGGGTGTTCCGCGCGGTGCAGAACTCGTGGCGTTCGGACGACTGGAACGAAGACGCGCCATGGATGCGCATGTTCCGCAACGCGCGCGTCTGGGTGAACTAAGGCGGTGTACAAGCTCTGCTTCTTCGTCCCGGCCAGCCATGTGGACGAGGTCAAAAGCGCCGTATTCGCTGCCGGTGGCGGGCGAATCGGCGACTATGACCACTGCGCCTGGCAAGTGCTGGGCCTGGGCCAGTTTCGCCCTTTGGACGGCAGCCAGCCGTTCATTGGCGAGGCGGGGCAGGTTGAGCAGGTCGAGGAATGGAAGGTGGAACTGGTGGTGGCCGATGCGTTGATCCGCCCCGTGGTGGAGGCGCTGAAGCAGAGCCATCCCTACGAGACACCGGCGTATGAGGTATGGCGGTTGGAGGATTTTTGATCTTCCGCCTGCAGCAATGAAAAACCCGCTGACTGGTTCAGCGGGTTTTTTATTACATACAATTCCTGTGTGCACAAACCCTTGTGGCGAGGGAGCTTGCTCCCGCTGGGCTGCGCAGCGGCCCTAAGTTTTTTGGCGGTTGCTGCGCAACCGAGCGGGAGCAAGCTCCCTCGCCACAGGGATTGTGTGTATCAGAATTTGATGTTGCTTGTGCCGGCCCCATCGCGAGCAGGCTCGCTCCCACAGGGTATGGTGTCGATCACTTGTCTTGTGGACAACACCAATCCACTGTGGGAGCGAGCTGGCTCCGGGCGGCGATCCGACGAAGGCGTACTTTCAGGCAACGAAAGCTCAGGCTTTGACATCCGCCTTACGACTCAGCACCACCGCCTCCAACGCCCGCCACAACCCCGGCGCTTTCTCCCCTAGCAACAAGTGCCAAACCCCGCCTTCCAGCGAACTGATCCCCTGGCAACCCAGCGCCTTGAGCTGGCTTTCCGATAACCCCTTGCCATCAGCCAACCGCACCCGCAAACGGCTCGTCGCCACGCAATCGAGCTGCAACACGTTCCTGCCACCGCCCAGGGCATCGAGCCATTGCTGTGCTTCGGCCTCCGAGACAATTGTCGTTGAGGCCGGCTCGGCCACGACGTTCGCGGGCGCACTGGCTGGCCTATCGGAAGAAGGCAATGCCAAGCGGATCTCATCGGCGATGCTGTCGGCCATCGGCCCCACCACCACCTGCAAGCTGCCGCCATTGCCGGGGCGAACCACAGCCATGGCGCCGAGGGCCTTGAGTTGGGCGTCGGACGCCTTGTTGCGATCCACCAGGTCCAGCCGCAGGCGCGTGGTGCAGGCGCCGAGGGTGATCAGGTTGTCAGCGCCACCCAAGGCCTGGATGTAGGCGGCGGCCCGTTGGTTTTCGGCGATGACCGGTTTGTCGCCCGCCGGCACGTCTTCACGGCCCGGCGTCTTCAGGTCGAAGCGACGGATGCAGAAGTCGAACACCAGGTAATAGATCGCCGCGTAGGCCAGGCCCACCGGTAAGACCAGCCAGCCGTTAGTGGATTTGCCCCAGCCCAGGACCATGTCGATGAAACCGCCGGAAAAGGTAAAGCCCAGGTGGATATTCAATAAGTTAGTCACCGCCATCGACAGACCGGTGAGCAGCGCGTGGACGAGGTACAACAGCGGCGCAAGAAACATGAAGGCGAATTCGATGGGCTCGGTGACGCCGGTCAGGAACGACGTCAGCGCCATGGACAACAAAATCCCGCCCATGACCTTGCGCCGCTGGGGCAGGGCGTTGCGGTACATCGCCAGGCAGGCGGCGGGCAGGCCGAAGAGCATCACCGGGAACATGCCGGTCATGAACTGGCCGCCCTTGGGGTCGCCGGCGAAATAGCGGGTCAGGTCGCCCGTCACTACCGCTCCGGTAGTCGGGTCGGTGAAGCTGCCAAAGATGAACCAGGCCATGTTGTTGAGGATGTGGTGCAGGCCGGTGACGATCAGCAACCGATTGAATACACCGAAGACGAACGCACCAAAGCTGCCGCTGGCCATCAACAGCTCGCCGAAGCTGTTGATGCCGTGTTGGATCGGTGGCCAGATCAAACCGAACACCACGCCAAGGCCCACCGCGCTGAAGCCGGTGACAATCGGCACGAAGCGTCGCCCGCCAAAGAACGCCAGGTATTCCGGCAGCTTGATGTCCTTGAAGCGGTTGTACAGCGCGCCGGCCAACAGACCGCTGATGATCCCGGCGAGCATGCCCATGTTGATGGTCGCGTCGAGCACCTTCAGCGTCGCGATCATCACCAGGTAACCAATGGCCCCGGCCAGCCCGGCCGTGCCGTTATTGTCCCGGGCGAAACCCACGGCGATGCCGATGGCGAAGATCAGCGCGAGGTTGGCGAAGATCGCCTGGCCGGCATCGTGAATGATCGCGATGTTCAACAGGTCCGTGTCACCCAGGCGCAGCAGCAGGCCGGCGATCGGCAGGATCGCGATGGGCAGCATCAGCGCCCGGCCGAGGCGTTGCAGCCCTTCGATGAAATGCTGGTACATGGCGTCTCTCCTTTTATTGTTGTCCGACGTGGCTCAGCCCAGGGGCCAGTGTTGGTGACAGGCCTGGCGCACGGCGGCGGCACTGGCCAGGTTCAGCAAATCGGTACTGACGCCGCGGCACTGGGCGGCAACGAGGTGACGCACGCGGTCCTTGATTTCGCCGACCTGGGGCGGGCTGACCGACAGCTCCCGTACCCCAAGGCCGATCAGCACCGGCGTCGCCAGGGGATCGGAGGCCAGGGCCCCGCACACGCCGACCCAACGCCCATGTTTGGCGGCGCCAGCGCAGGTCTGGGCGATCAACCGCAACAGTGCCGGGTGCAGGGCATCGACCCGGGCGGCGAGACCCGCGTGGTCGCGGTCCATGGCGAGGGTGTACTGGGACAGGTCGTTGGTGCCGATGGACAGGAAGTCCGCGTGCTCGGCCAACTGTTCGGCCAGCAAGGCGGCGGCCGGCACTTCGATCATCACCCCCAGTTGCGGGCGTTCACTCACGCCGAGCTCGGCACCCAAGGCGTCGAGGCGCTGGCGAATGTGCAGCAGTTCGTCGACCTCGGTGACCATCGGCAACAAAATCCGGCAGCGGTGCAGAGGGCGGGTTTGCAGCAGGGCGCGCAATTGCTGGTCCAGCAGTTCCGGGCGCGCCTGGGCTAGGCGAATGCCCCGCAGGCCGAGCACCGGGTTGGCTTCGGCCGGCAGCGGCAGGTAGTCCAATTGTTTGTCGCCGCCGACGTCGATGGTGCGGACGATCACCGGCCTGTCGCCCATGGCATCGAGCACGGCTTGATAGGCCAGGCGCTGTTCTTCTTCATCGGGGGCGGTGTGGCGGTCGACGAAGAGAAATTCGGTGCGCAGCAGGCCAACGCCCTCGGCACCGTTGGCGAACGCCTGGTTGGCTTCGGCGCTCGAGGCGACGTTGGCGGCGACTTCAATATTCACCCCATCGACCGTTCTGGCCGGCGTATGGGCGAGGGTCTGTTGCTCAGCACGCAGGGCTGCCCTTCGGATCTGTGCTTGCTGCACCTGGGTCAGGCGCTCGGCGGTTGGCGTGAGTTCGAGGCGGCCACCGTCCGCGTCCAGCACCACCGATTGCCCCGGCGCCTGTGCAAGCAGTGCCTCGCCCAGCGCCACCAGGCAGGGCAGGCCTTTGCCACGGGCCAGGATCGCCACGTGGGACGTCGCGCCACCCTCGGCCATGCACACACCGGCCACGCCTTGGGCACTGAGTTGCAGCAGGTCCGACGGGGTCAGCTCCTGGGCGACGACAATGGCGCCCGCCGGCACGTCGAATTGCCAGGTTTCACCCAGCAGCGCCCGCAGGACCCGCTGGCGCAGGTCATGTAAATCATTGGCGCGCTCGGCCAGCAACGCGCTGTGCAATTGCCGCAGCACTTGGCACTGCGCGTCGATGGACCGGCTCCAGGCGTGGGCCGCTGCGCTCCCTTGCTCAATAGACAGGTAGGCGGCGTCCACCAGGACCGGATCTTCCAGCAACGCCAGATGGGCGCTGAAGATCGCTTGCTCATCGACGTGATGCCGGGCCTTGGCGTTCTCCAATGTCAACTCGATGTCGCGACTGACGTGCGCCAAGGCATCGCGCAGCCGTTGCCGTTGTTCTGCGACGTTGTGGCCACCGACGTCCTCGGGCAACGGCATGCCTTCCAGCCGAACCAGCGGTCCGCTGACCAGCCCGGGCGCGGCGCATACGCCGTGGAGCACACCGTCTTCGGCGGTGCGGCTCGGCGCCTTGGCCGGTGGTGCCTCGGCATGGGCTTCTTCGGCCAAGGCTGTGGATAACGTTTTCAGAAGCGCTTGCAGCGCCGCTTCGGCATCGCTGCCGCGGCAACTGACGTGCACTTCGGCCTGTTCGGTGATCGCCAGCCCCATCATGCCCATCACACTGTCGCAGGACGCCGAGCGGCCACCGAAGTGCAGGTGTGAGCGACTCTTGAACCCTTGTGCGGCCTGGCGAACCAAGGCGGCCGGCCGCGCGTGCAGGCCGCCTCGATGGGCGATACGGATCTGGCCGAACACTTCGATGCCGGCGTCCGGCTCATCGTCGCGTGTTTCACTCGGCTTCTTGCTGACGATGTGCAGCAACGGCTCGCCGACCTTGACGCCCTTGAGGGTAATGGGCCGTGCCTGGAAGTGTTCGCCATTGGTGAGGATCAGCAGGCTGACCAGGCTTTTGCAGCGCTGGGCCACGCTGTCCACGTCATAACGCAGCAACGCCTGGCCGTTGCTGACGCGCGCGCCTTCCTTGACCAGTATGGAAAAGCCATCGCCCTGCAACTCGACGGTGTCCAACCCCAGGTGCAGCAGCAGTTCGGCGCCGTTGTCGGCCCGCAGGGTCACGGCGTGGCCGGTGCGCGCGACATGGATAACTTCGCCATCGCAAGGGGCGTAGAGGGTGTCGTTCAGCGGATCGATGGCAATCCCGTCGCCCATGGCGCCGCTGGCGAACACCGCGTCCGGGACGTTGGCGAGGGTGAGCACCGGCCCGCTGAGCGGTGCGCTGAGGGTCAGCTCTTTATTGTTGTTGGGCATGGGCTCGCTCTCTGTGAAGTCTTATTGGCCTTGCGTTAAAGGGCCATCGGTTCAGTGGGTCCGGGTGACCTTGCTCAAGTACCGTGGCTGGTCCGGGTCCAGGCCTCGGGCCACGGCCAGGTTGGCGGCCATCCGGTAAAAGCTCTGGATCGCCAGGATCGGGTCCAGGACCGGGTGTTCGGCACGGGTCAGTGTCAGGTCACGCTCGGCGATGTCATCGGGCGCGGCCAGTAGCACCCGGGCGCCGCGCTGGCGCATGTCGGCGGCTAGGCTCAACACACCGGCCTGCTCGGCACCGCGGGGGGCGAACACCAACAGCGGATAATGCTCATCGATCAGCGCCATCGGCCCGTGGCGAACCTCGGCGCTGCTGAAGGCTTCGGCCTGGATCGCCGAGGTCTCCTTGAATTTGAGCGCCGCTTCCTGGGCGATGGCGAACCCGGCGCCACGGCCGATGACCATCAAGCGCTGGCATTCACGCAACGCCTCGACGGCAACGTTCCAATCCTGGTGCGCGGCTTCACGTAGCCCTTCGGGCAGCGCGGCGCCGGCGTTGAGCAACTCGGCATCGTCTTTCCAGTGGGCCACCAGGCGCGCGCTGGCGCTGAGGGTGGCGATGAAACTCTTGGTGGCGGCGACACTGCTTTCGATGCCGGCGCACAAGGGCACGCTGAATTCACAAGCCGCCTCCAGCGGAGAGTCTTCTGCGTTGACCATCGCCACGCTCAAGGCGCCGCGCTTGCGCAGCAGGCGCAGGCTGTTCACCAGGTCCGGGCTTTGCCCCGATTGGGAGAACGCAAACGCCACCTGGCCACTGACCTTCAACGGCGCCTGCTGCATGGTCACCACCGACATCGGCAACGAGGCCACCGGCAAACCCAGTTGTTGCATGGTCAGGTAGGCAAAGTAGCTGGCGGCATGGTCGGAACTGCCACGGGCCACGGTCATCGCCACCTGCGGCGGCTGGCGGCGCAGGCGTCCGGCAATTTCCTGCAGGGCGGGGTCCAATCGCTGCAATTGGCGCTCGACGGCTTCAGACGAGGCCAGGGCCTCTTCAAGCATTTTGGAAGTCAATGGCTTCTCCTTCGACCATCACGTCGATCAGGTTCAGGGCACGGTCAAGGCGCACGCAGTCGGCCCAGGCGCCGGGTTGCAGGCGCCCGCGCTCGGGCAGGCCGAGGTAGTCGGCGGGGAATTGCGACAGGCGGCGGGAGGCTTCGGCGAGGGGCAGGCCGATTTTCACCAGGTTGCGCAGGGCCTGGTCCATGGTCAGGGTGCTGCCGGCCAGCGTGCCGTCGGCCAGGCGCACACCGCCCAGGCATTTGGTCACGGTGTGGCTGCCCAGCTTGTATTCGCCGTCGGGCATGCCGGCGGCGGCGGTGGAATCCGTGACGCAATACAGGCACGGGATCGAACGCAAGGCCACGCGCATGGCGCCAGGGTGCACGTGGAGCAAGTCCGGGATCAGCTCGGCGTATTGCGCATGGGCCAGCGCCGCGCCGACGATGCCGGGCTCGCGGTGATGCAGCGGGCTCATGGCGTTGTACAAATGGGTAAAACTGCTGGCCCCGGCCGCCAGCGCCGCGACGCCTTCTTCGTAGCTGCCGAGCGTATGGCCGATCTGCATGCGCACGCCCCGGGCGCTGAGGGCACGAATCAAGGCATCGTGGCCGGCGATTTCCGGCGCGATGGTGATCACCCGGATCGGGGCCAGGGCCAGGTACGTCTCCACTTCAGCCATCAACGCGGTGTGGGCGAAATTCGGTTGGGCGCCGAGTTTGCCCGGGTTGATGTAAGGACCTTCCAAATGCACGCCCAGGATGCGCGCGCTGCCGCTGGGCCGCTGTTCGCAGTAATCACCGAGGGCATTGAGTACGCTGGCGATCTCTTCGCTTGGCGCGGTCATGGTGGTGGCGAGCAGCGCCGTGGTGCCGAAGCGCACATGGGTGCGGGCAATGGTGTCGAACGCCGGCGCGCCTTCCATGATGTCCTTGCCGCCACCGCCGTGCACATGCAGGTCGATGAATCCCGGCAGCAGGTAGGGCAGGTCGTTGCTCGTCGGGTCGCAGGGCTGGCCTTCGATGGACACGACCTTGCCCTGTTCATGGACCAGGCGGCCGCGTATCCAGCCGTTGGCGGTGAGGATGTTGTCTTCGGACATGGGGATTCTCTGATCGTCTACCGCCGCAACTCGGCGACGAAGTCGTAGTAATCGTTGCGGCAATAGGTGTCGGTGACTTCGATGGGCGTGTTGTCTTCCAGGTAGCCGACCCGTGTCATCAGCAGCATCGCGGTGCCGGGCGCAATGCCCACCAGGGCGGCGAATTCGTCCGAGGCGTTGATCGCCTGGATGTGTTGCAGGGCGCGCACCACGGGTTTGCCGATGCCGTCGAGGAATTCATAAAGCGAATCGCCAACTGCGTGCGGCTTGGGAATAATCGAGGCGGGCAGGGTGCTCATCTCAATGGCCATGACCGTATCGTCGGCCTTGCGCAGCCGTTTGAGCCGGGCGACTTTGTCTGTGGGCGACAGGCCCAGGCGGATCAGTTCTTCGTGGGTCGGCGGGGTGATTTCTCGCTCCAGCCACTGGGACCCGGGCACGAAGCCTTTGAGCCGGAGCATCTCGCTGAAGCCGCTGAGGCGTGACAGCGGTTGTTCCAGGCGCGGGGTGATGAACGTGCCCGAGCCTTGGTTGCGGCGGATCAGGCCTTGTTCGAACAGCACTTCCAGCGCCTTGCGGGCGGTGACCCGGGAAATGCCCAGTTGCTCGCTCAAGCTGCGCTCGGAGGGCATTGCTTGCTCGGCTTTCCATTGGCCGGCGTGGATCGCGGCTTCGAGGTTGCGGGCCAGTTGCAGGTAGAGCGGGGTGGGTTGGGTGTCGTCGGGGCGTAGGGTCTGGATGTTGTTCATTTGGGTGTCCGATGCGGTTTTTTGGGCGTTGTCGCTCGGTGATTGGGGTGGAATCTAATACCACTTGAATACCATGTCAACGCTGCTTTTCTGTGTTTGGCCAGTGTTTTCTGGGTATTTATTCGGGTGTTATTAAAGTGGTATTAGGGTGGTTTTTGTGGGGCGTGGAATTACAGCGTTGGGATGGGGTTTTTGAGGGGCAGTGGTATGCACGGTATGCGGGTCTCGAAATTTGAGATTTATTTTTGTGCCGACCAGTGATGGGTTGTTTTGTGTGTATATCCGTTACCGCAGCAATGGATATCGGCTGCCTTGGCCAATTTACGCCGAGGAAGTGACTGGCAGAGAACAACCAGATGCCGTTGTTAGTGGCTCGACAAGCCATTTGCTGTGGCGGTTACAGGGCCACAGCGTGTATCTTTCCGCGCACTATAACCGCCCAGCACTAAGCGATGCGGTGAGCACGAATTTCGCTGGACACGCCCCGCTGAAGATAGCGGGGCCTAGCTATTAGGGAATGATCAGATGCACCCCATCGAACAACAATTCTTCACCGAGCTTGAAAAGAAGCTCTGGACGGCCGCTGACAAGCTGCGTTCTGCCCTGGATGCATCGGTTTACAAGCATGTGGTGCTCGGCCTGATTTTCCTCAAGTACGTATCCGATGCCTTCGAGGAGCGCCAACGCGAGCTACGCGCACAACTCACCAACCCCGCCGACGATTACTATATGGATCCGGCGGACTACGGCGACCTCGGTAGCGACGAGTACGAAGAGAATGTCGCCGCCGAGCTTGAAGTGCGCGACTACTACACCGAGAAAAACGTCTTCTGGGTGCCCTTTGAAGCGCGCTGGCAAACGCTGCGTGAGTTGGCGCAACTGCCACCGGGCAGTGAACTGCCGTGGCTCGTACCCAAACGCGACAGTGATGGCCGCTACCTACGTAATGCGGCGGGTGAACTGGAGATGGTGCCAGACAAGATGCGCACCGTTGGTTGGCTGATTGACAATGCTATGGAGGCCATCGAACGCGAGAACACCAAACTCAAGAACGTGCTCAATAAGGAGTTTTCCCGCACCCAGCCCGACAGCCACAAGTTGGCTGATCTGATCGCGCATTTCTCCGACACGAACTTCAGCCAGCCCAGCTATAACGGCCAGCCGTTAAACCTGAAAAGCAAGGATATCCTCGGCCACGTTTATGAATACTTTCTCGGCCAGTTCGCCCTCGCCGAAGGCAAAAGGGGCGGCCAGTACTACACGCCCAAAAGCATCGTTACGCTGATCGTAGAGATGCTGCAGCCCTTCAAGGGTCGGGTGTACGACCCAGCCATGGGCTCGGGTGGCTTCTTCGTGCAAAGTGAGGAATTTGTCGCCGAGCACGGCGGCAAGGTAGCAAACGGAAAAACCGGCCAGATCAGCGTCTACGGGCAGGAGCACAACCCCACCACTTGGAAGCTGGCGGCCATGAACATGGCCATCCGTGGGCTCGACTTCAACTTTGGCGGCCAGCCCGGCGACACCCTGCAAAACGACCTGCACCCTGACCTGCGCGCCGACTACGTGATGGCCAACCCGCCCTTCAATATGAAGGAGTGGTGGAACGCCAAGCTGGAAAAAGACCCCCGCTGGCTGGCGGGCACGCCACCGCAAGGCAACGCCAACTTTGCCTGGCTGCAGCACATGCTCTACCACTTGGCCCCTACTGGCAGCATGGCGCTGCTTCTGGCCAATGGCTCGATGAGCAGCAACACCAATAACGAAGGGGAAATCCGCAAGCAGCTGATCGAGCGCGACTATGTGGAGTGCATGGTCGCTCTGCCCGGCCAGTTATTCACCAATACGCAGATACCGGCCTGTATCTGGTTCCTGACCAAAGACAAAGCCAACGGCTTTAACTTGGACAAAAAGAAGCGCGACCGGCGGGGGCAGTTCCTGTTTATCGACGCCCGCCAGCTCGGCTATATGAAAGACCGCGTGCTGCGCGACTTCACCCTGGACGACATCCAGAAGGTGGCCGACACCTTCCATGCTTGGCAGCACAGCGAGGGTTATGAAGACGTGCCAGGCTTCTGCTATTCGGCCTCGCTGGACGATATTCGCAAGCACGAGCATGTGCTAACGCCAGGGCGCTATGTGGGCGCCGAAGAGCAGGAAGAGGACGGCGAAGCCTTCGCCGATAAGATGGCGCGACTAACGGCGCAATTGGCTGAGCAGTTTTCGGAGAGCGCGAAGTTGGAGGGTGAGATCAAGAAGAGCTTGGCAGGATTGGGTTATGGATTCTGACGTTGAATGGAAAGATCTTTCGCTCGGTGACGTGATCGAGTTGAAACGTGGCTACGACTTGCCCAAGGGCAAGCGTATGCCTGGGAGCGTGCCTATCGTCTCCTCATCAGGCGTGAGCGATTTCCACTCTGAGGCCATGGTCGAAGGCCCTGGAGTCGTGACTGGCCGATATGGAACCATTGGTGAAGTGTTCTACGTCGATGAGGACTATTGGCCTCTGAATACGACCCTCTACGTCCGCGACTTCAAAGACAACGACCCTCGGTTCATCAGCTACCTCCTGAGGACCCTCGACTTCCAGGCGTATTCAGATAAGGGGGCGGTACCTGGGCTTAACAGGAACCACCTGCATCTCGCGAAAGTTCGTCTTCCTGGGAAAACCGTTCAAAAGAGTATTGTCAGGGTTCTCAGTAGCCTCGACTCCAAGATTGATCTCAACTGCCGCATCAACCAAACCCTCGAAGCCACGGCACAAGCCATCTTCAAATCATGGTTTGTCGATTTCGACCCAGTCAAAGCCAAAATTGCCGCCCAGGCCGAAGGTCGCGACCCGCTTCGCGCTGCGATGTGCGCCATCAGCGGCAAACCTGACGCTGAACTCAATGCGCTGCCGAACGAGCAATACGAACAACTCGCCGCCACTGCCGTGCTGTTTCCTGACGAAATGGAAGCGTCAGAGTTGGGGGAGATTCCCAAGGGTTGGAGTCACGAAGCGCTGGCGCAGCTCACGGACAAGATTGGCAGCGGTTCAACACCGCGAGGCGGCAAAGAGGTTTACCTCGAAGAGGGCGTGGCGCTCATTCGCAGCCAAAACGTCTACGATAGCTTGTTTGTCTGGGAGGGCTTGGCCCGCATTTCGGACGAAGCCGCCACCCAGCTCAAGGGTGTCACGGTTCAAGAGGACGATGTCCTGCTCAACATCACTGGTGCGTCGATTCTGCGGACCTGTGTTGTCGAGCCTGATGCACTTCCGGCCCGAGTGAATCAGCACGTGGCGATCATCCGGGCCAAGGCCGGCGTACCGCCGCGTTTCATTCACATGCACCTGCTGCGACCGGAGATTAAAAGCTATTTACTCGGCCTGAATGCAGGCGCGTCGCGCGAGGCCATCACCAAGGCGCACATTGAGTCCTTGACTTTGTTGACCCCAGGCCCCTTGCTGCTGGCAGCATTTCAAACCGCAACTGCCCCTCTGTTTCGACAGGTGCAACGCTTCGCTCAACAGATGCGTGTCCTCGACGAACTGCGTAACACCCTTCTCCCAAAACTGCTCTCCGGCGAGTTGTCTGTCGAAGCACTCGCCGAACCTGCCGGGGCCGCATGATGGATATCAAAAAGCTCCGTGAAAACAAGCTTATCGTGGACAAGGTCGAGGAAGCCTTGCAGGCGGCATATTCGTCGAATCAGGAATTCAATGCGGTCCTCGATGAGGCTGAGCCGCTAGCATTTAAAAGCCTGCGCGACCCGGAACACGAGTACCTGATCAATGTAAGCGATGCCTTGTACTGGGTTGAGCGTGATGCCTATCTGGATGAGCTGGATCACTGGGAAGGCCAGTGTCAGGTCAATCAGCACGAGGCGGCAACAGCCTTTATCAAGGACTCCGATCAGCAAGCAGTCTTTCTCGACCTTGTGGATGCCATTCGCTCCGGGCGAATCGCGCCGTTTGTCGGTGCGGGGCTCTCCAAACCCTGCGGATATCCGATGTGGGGTGAGGCGCTGCGCAAGATCGCACAAAAGCTGGGTGGCCTGGATGTACAGGACATCGAGCCGCTGATGGCGCAGTACGACTACCTGCAAGCCGCGCAAGTGCTGCATGAAACGGACGCAGAAATTGTGCGGCATTTTATCAAGACCGAGTTTCGCCAGCGTGGGGCGATCACCGGACCGATCACGCTGCTGCCTGATCTCGCCAACGGCTGTATCGTCACCACCAATTTCGATACGGTCATCGAAGACCTGTTTCGAGAAAAGGCTCGGCCGCTGGACGGCTATATGCACGGCATGCAAGCGGGTAATAACTTCGTACAACGGCTGTTGCGCGGTGAGCGTTGCATTCTGAAGCTGCACGGAGACGCCGGGCAGGCCAACACCCATGTGTTTACCCAGGTGCAATATCAGGAGGCCTACGGTGGGGCCGGGGGCGAGCCCTTCGCGTTCAAAAACCAGTTACCTCGGGCGTTGCGGCAAATCTTCATCAGTCACTCGCTGCTGTTCTTGGGCTGTAGCCTGGAGCAGGACAAGACGCTCGATCTGTTCAAATCAGTGGTCGATGAAGCGGCATTTGAAATCCCCGATCACTTTGCCCTGCTCAATGAACCCGCAACACCGCAAGAGCGAGCCCGCAAGGAAGCCCGGTTGTTGCAGCTTAAGATTCGGCCTCTTTGGTATATGACGCCTCTCGATGCTGAGGGTAAGCCGGATCACATCCTGCTGGAGCAGATTCTTAGGCTGGCCATCGCCGTAGCGCGTAAACAGGTGGTATTTACATGAGCACGTCACCCGCACAAATCGACATCTGGCGCGGCATCGCCTCCGAAACCCAGAACCTCGAATTTAAAGAGGCGCGCAATCAATACGACACCACCAAGTTGTGCCGCTACTGCGTAGCCATTGCCAACGAGGGCGGCGGGCATCTGGTGCTCGGTATTGCAGACAAACCGCCACGCGCCGTGGTGGGCAGCCAAGCGTTTCCGGACAACCAGGATATCGCCGAGAAGCTGTTCCACTGGGTGGGTTTTCGCGTCGATGTAGAAGCCGTTGCTCACCCGGAGGGGCGGGTTGTGGTGTTCAGTATTCCGGCGCGGCCCAAGGGCACGGCGTACCATCATGATGGCGCTTATCTGATGCGCTCCGGCGAAGAGTTGGTGCCGATGAGCGAGGATCAGCTGCGCAAGATTTTCGCGGAAGGGCAGCCCAGCTGGCTGGAGAATCCCTCGCTCAAGGATGTGTCTGCGCAAGATGTGGTGCAGTTGCTCGATACCCAGACCTTCTTCGACTTGATACGCTTGCCTTACCCCACCGACCAGGAGGGTGTGCTGGCTCGCTTACTGGATGAACGTTTGATTGAGCGCACCTCGGCCGGTTTCAACATCTTGCATATTGGCGCTGTACTGCTGGCCAAGAATATGCGGCAGTTCCCCGACATCAGCCGTAAGGCTGCGCGTGTGATCCTGTATGCCGGCGAATCCAAGATGCAGACCGTCTCGGATGTGACCGGCGAAAAGGGCTATGCCGTAGGCTTTGCCGGGTTGGTGCAGTATGTGATGGGCAAGTTGCCGCAGAACGAGGTGATCGAAGGGGCGATTCGCAAAGAGGTCAAGTTGCTGCCCGAAGTGGTGGTGCGAGAGTTGCTCGCCAATGCTCTGATTCACCAGGATTTTGATATGGGCGGCACCTCTCCTGTAGTGGAGGTTTTCAGCAACCGCGTGGAGATCTCCAACCCAGGAGAGCCCATCGTGCCGGTTGAACGCTTTATCGATGGTTATCAGTCCCGCAACGAGCGGTTAGCCGACCTGATGCGACGTTTCGGGATTTGCGAAGAAAAGAGCAGCGGCATTGATCGGGTGATCGAAGCGGCTGAGTTGATGCAGCTTCCGGCCCCTGAGTTTTTAACCAGCCACCGCCGCACGATTGTGGTGATTCACGGCCCCCGTTCGTTCCGCGAGATGAATGGCAGCGACCGAGTTCGCGCCTGCTTCCAGCACTGTGTTTTGCAGTATGTGCTGCGCAAACAGATGACCAATCAGTCTTTGCGCGAGCGCTTTGGCCTGCCTGAGGGCAGTAGCAACACGATTTCGCAGATCATTACCGCGACCATGGAGCAGGGGTTGGTCAAGAGCGACCCGAACGCGCCGGATTCAAGACGCTATGCGCGGTATATACCGGCATGGGCGTAGCCGCCATTTCATCGCAAATCTGTTTGGTTGCCGGATTGCAATTAGGTCATTGATTTATATGGATTTTCTTATTTCATCACAAACCGGGGCGTTGGCCAGCTAGCCCAGGAAGGCGTAAGGGTTTCACATGTTGAACGAACAGCAACTCGAAGAACTGTGCCTGAACTGGTTCCAGCAGATTGGCTGGCGATTCGCCCACGGCCCGGACATCGCGCCGGATAGCAGCGCCCCCGAGCGTACCGACTACCGTCAGGTGGTTTTGAGAGAGCGCCTGCTGGCTGCACTGGCGCGAATCAACCCGCAGATTCCAGCTGCCGCCCTTGAACAGGCCGTGCATGCGCTGCAAACGGTGAGCGAGCCGCAGATGGTGCTGCGCAACCGCAGCGTGCACCGTTTGTTACTCAGCGGTGTGGCGGTGGAGTTTGAAATCGGTGAGCAGAAGAAGCAGGACTGGGTGTACTTCATCGACTTTGCCCAACCTAGCAACAACGACTTTCTGGTGGTGAACCAATTCACCATTACGGGTACAAGACAGCCACGCCGGCCCGACTTGATCGCCTTCGTCAATGGCTTACCGCTGGCCGTGGTGGAGCTGAAGAACCCCGCCAACGAACAAACGGACGTGTGGGACGCCTTTAATCAGCTGCAAACATACAAGGACGAAATCAGTGATCTGTTCAACAGCAACGCCGCCTTGGTGGTGAGTGATGGCTGGACGGCGCGGGTAGGCTCGCTCACGGCGAATGCCGAACGTATGCTGCCCTGGCGCACCATCCTCAACGAAGACGACCGACCGCGTCTGCAGATGGAGCTGGAGACGGCGGTGCGTGGCTTCTTCAAGCCTGAGTTGTTTCTGGATTACGTTCGGCACTTCGTGCTGTTCGAGCAGGATGGCGACAGCATCGTCAAAAAAATTGCCGGCTATCACCAGTTTCATGCGGTGCGTGAGGCTGTGCGCGCCACGGTAATTGCCTCCCAACATGCGGATAAAAGGGTGCTGGCGGTCCACGAAGAGCGTGCGACCTATGCCAAAGAGGTGCAGCCGGGCTCACGCAAAGCGGGGGTGGTGTGGCACACGCAGGGTTCGGGCAAGAGCATCACCATGGCCTGCTATGCGGGCAAGCTGTTGCAGCAGCCCGAGATGAAGAACCCTACATTGGTCGTCGTGACCGACCGCAACGACCTAGACGGCCAGTTATTCGGCACCTTCTGCGCCGCCAGTGACTTGCTCAAAACCACTCCACAGCAAGCCGGTGACCGCGATGAGTTGCGCGAGATGCTGGCTTCACGCGAGGCGGGCGGCATTATCTTCACCACGGTGCAAAAATTCGCGCTGCTGGAGGATGAACAGAAGCATCCGTTGCTCTCTGATCGCACCAATATCGTGGTGATTTCCGATGAGGCCCATCGCAGCCAGTACGGCAGCAAAGGCCGGTTGGACACCAAGACCGGCAAGTATGTATTTGGTTATGCAAAACATCTGCACGATGCATTGAAAAACGCCACCTTCCTTGGTTTTACAGGTACGCCCATTGCCTTGGAAGACCGTGATACCCGCCAAGTGTTTGGTGATTACGTCAGCATCTACGACATTCAGGATGCCGTGGATGATGGCGCAACAGTGCCGATTTTCTACGAAAGCCGACTGGCCAAGCTGGATGTGAACCAAGCCGAAATCGACACGCTCAATGAGCGGGTTGAAGAGGTTGTTGAAGACGAAGAAGATATCGTCAGCCGAGAAAAAACCAAAGGCGAGTGGGCCGCGCTGGAAAAGCTTGTGGGTTCAGAGCCTCGCCTGCAGCAGGTAGCGCGAGACCTGATCGAGCACTTTGAGGTGCGCGTATCTGTGGCAGACGGCAAGGCCATGATCGTGTGTATGAGTCGCGACATTTGCGCCCATCTCTACAATACCATCGTAAGTTTGCGCCCTGATTGGCATAGCGATGACCCCGAGCAAGGGGCTATCAAGATTGTCATGACGGGCTCTGCTGCTGACAAGGCTCTGCTGCAGCCGCACCTTTACAGCAAGCAGGTGAAAAAAAGGCTAGAAACTCGCTTTAAAGACGTGAAAGACCCGTTGAAGTTGGTGATTGTGCGGGACATGTGGCTGACAGGCTTTGACGCGCCGTGTTGCCACACCATGTACATCGATAAGCCTATGAAAGGGCACAATCTGATGCAGGCCATTGCCCGCGTCAACCGGGTGTTTAAGAACAAGCCTGGTGGCCTGGTGGTGGATTACATCGGCATCGCCAACGAGCTGAAAGCGGCGCTGAAGACTTATACCGACGCCAAAGGTAAGGGTGACCCCACACACAACTCTGCTGAAGCATTGGCTGTGCTGTTGGAGAAGATGGATATCGTGCGAGGAATGATGCACGGCTTCGACTACAGCGCATTTGAGGTCCGGCCACTCGAACTACTGGTGCCCGTTGCCAACCATATTCTGGGCCTCAAGGACGGGAAAACACGCTTCCTCGACACCATGTTGGCGGTGACTAAGTCCTTTTCGTTGTGTGGCACGTTGGATGAAGCCGCGCCACTGCGTAAGGAGATTGCCTTCTTCTCGGCCATCAAGGCGGCCATTACCAAGTTCACCACTGTCGATAAGAAGCGCAGCGATGCCGAGAAGAACAGCGCGCTCAAGCAGATTTTGGACAATGCCATCATCTCGGATGGCGTAGACGATATTTTTGCGTTGGCTGGGCTGGATAAGCCTAACATCGGCCTGCTCTCAGATGAGTTCCTGGAGGACGTGCGGCAGATGGAAAGCCGCAACCTAGCCGTGGAGCTGCTGGAAAAACTGTTGCGTGACGAAGTTAAGGCGCGCGCGCGCAACAACGTGGTCCAGGAGAAGAAGTACGGCGACCGCTTGCTGGAGACGCTGCGCAAATATCACAACCGCGCTATCGAAACAGCGCAGGTCATTGAAGAGTTGATCCAGATGGCCAAGGAGTTCAAGGCCGCGCTTGAGCGGGAAGCCGCGCTGGGTCTGAGTCACGATGAAATTGCCTTCTACGATGCATTGGCCAACAACGAAAGCGCGGTGCGCGAGTTGGGTGACGAGACGCTCAAGAAAATCGCAGCGGAGCTTACCGAGAAGCTGCGCGCCAGTACGACTATCGATTGGCAGGTTCGTGAGAGCGTCCGGGCGAAACTGCGCATTTTGGTGCGTCGTTGTTTGCAGCGGTGGAAATACCCGCCAGACCAGCAACCAGATGCCGTGGAGTTGGTGCTGAAACAGGCAGAGTCACTTTCGAATGAGTGGTCACTGTAAGCCGGTAGTAATCACTATGCCGATCGCGCTGGGTAGCCATCGTCGGCTGGCTGCTTTTTCGCAGATGTATCGTCACGCACCTATCGTGTGTGGGCGCTACTTCAGTGCGGACACAAGAGAGGTGCGTGATATGTACCAATTCAAAAAAGACTCCTCCCAAGCTATGTGCGAAACATCCCTGACGAGATGGATGGTCTGTCAGACGCCCTGAAGTTTCCGACATGTTTTTAAGGTTGCCCCTCGGAAGCGAGGGGCCTAGCCTTTGAGTGTCGCTGCCAATTCAGCGACCGGATTTGACCGTCCGAGAATCTAGACACGCCAGTGTTCCAAGACCTAGTTCAGGCGTTTTTCTTTCGTCTGAGGTATCGTGTCGCGGCAGCTGTGCGTGGGACGTCTTCGGACGTGCCGGTATCTGATTCCCGGTCGGTCAACCCGCGTACAGCTGCCCTTTTTTGTTTGACCGCGAAGAATGGTGGCTCCATTGAATCAGGAGCTTTAAATGATCAAAGAAACCCCCAACCCTCCAAAACCCGCCTCCACCTTCCCCTACGGCGACTACGCCCCCGACAAGCTGAAAGAAGCCGCCGACCGCGCGATGGATCATTACCTCAAACCCGACGACAGCGAACCAGAACCCCAACCCCCGGTGCAGTTGTTCACCGTATCGGACAGCGTTGACACCGAAACCCTGCTAGCCAACCTCAGCGAAACCCTGGCCTCGGCCAATGCAGTGCTTAGCGACCTCATGTTTGATTTGGACGGCTCACGGCGGCATGTGGCGTCGGGGGTGGCGCAAATGATCGAACTGGGGACGTTGCTGGCGAACAAGGCCTTGGACCGGGTTGAGCTTCGGACTTGATGCCATCGTTGCAGGCCTCATCGTCGGATCGCCGCCCGGAGCAGGCTCGCCCACCATGGTTTCGTGTCGTCGACAGATAGGCCAATCGACACCAAACCCTGTGGCGAGGGAGCTTGCTCCCGCTGGGCTGCGAAGCGGCCCTCAAGCCAGGCAACTCGGTGTGTCAGGCAGATTGAGTTGTTTGCCAAGGGGATTGCTGCGCAACCCAGCGGGAGCAAGCTCCCTCGCCACAGAAGCTTCTCGCCGCAAGAAAGGGGGCTACGGCCGAATCTCGATCATCGTCCCATCCGGCACCAGGTTCCACACCTCACGCATGTCCACATTGCGCATGGCGATGCAGCCGTCGGTCCAGTCCAGGGTGTGGAACAACTGTTCAGGGTTCTCTTCCGAATCCGGGGTGCCATGAATCATGATCATGCCGCCCGGTTCAACGCCCTCGCGACGGGCGCGGGCGGCGTCGCTGATGTTGGGGTAGGAGATGTGCATCGACAAATAGAACCGGTCACTGATCTTGCGCCAGTCGATCCAGTAGAAACCCTCGGGGGTACGCTTGTCGCCCTCGATCAGCTTGGGGCCTTTCTTGGCGCCCTTGCCCAGGGAGATGCGATAGGTCTTGAGGGGCTTGCCGTCGTTGATCAATTGCAATTGATGGGCGGACTTTAGCACCAGCACTTTTTCGATGACCTTGCCGTTGTAGGTTCCCACGGCAGCGGCTTGGGACACAGCGGTGAACGACAAGCAGAACAGGACAAGCAACCAGCGCATTGAAACGATATCCCTAGAGGTGTCGCGGCTATATTGGATTTTCAAGTATTGGCAGGCTGGGCCAGCGGCGGTATCGACTCGGATCGCACCGGGTAGTCTTCGGCTCGCCGATCAGCGTAGAAGTATTCTAGGGTACGGCCCACTGTGCGGAAAGCCAGCTCGTCCCAGGGAATGTCGGCCTCTTCGAACAGCTGCACTTCCAGGCTTTCGGGCCCGGCGGCGAAATCCTCGTCCACCAGCTCGGCGCGGAAGAATACATGGACTTGGCTGATATGCGGGACGTCGATCAGCGTATAGATGCTCAGGTTGCGCACCCGGGCGCAGGCTTCCTCGGCGGTTTCGCGCACCGCGGCCTGCTCGACAGTTTCGCCGTTCTCCATGAAGCCCGCCGGCAGTGTCCAATAACCGCGCCGTGGCTCGATGGCGCGTCGGCACAACAGGACTTTGCTGCCCCAAGTCGGTACACATCCGGCAACGATATTGGGGTTCTGATAATGGATGGTATGGCAAGTGTCACAGACAAAGCGCAGTCGCGAGTCGCCCTCGGGTATGCGCTGGGTCACCGGGTTACCGCACTGGCTGCAGAATTTCATGCTTGGATTCCTGGAGGCTGCGCCTATCTTGGCGTGTACGGGGCGGTATCGGCAAGTTGTCGTTTCGCGACATGACGCGGTCCGGGGCTTGGGCCGCTTGCGTGATTGGTGCATGATGCTAGGCAGCGAATAAATCGAGAAGTCTCATGCTGGACGAGCTACTGCATCGAGTAACCAACCATACGCCGCGCGATCTGGAGACCGATCGGCGTTTCCCTGAAGCGGCGGTGCTGGTGCCGATCACTCGCAGTGATGAGCCGGAACTGGTACTGACCCTGCGCGCCAGCGGTCTGTCGACCCACGGCGGCGAAGTGGCGTTCCCCGGCGGACGTCGAGACCCGGAAGACCCCGACCTGATTTTCACCGCCCTGCGCGAAGCGGAAGAGGAAATCGGCCTGCCCCCCGGCCTGGTGGAGGTGATCGGTCCCCTCAGTCCACTGATTTCGTTGCACGGAATCAAGGTCACGCCTTACGTCGGCGTGATCCCGGATTACGTCGAATACCAAGCCAACGACGCCGAGATCGCCGCAGTGTTCAGCGTGCCGCTGGAGTTTTTCCGCAAGGATCCGCGCGAGCACACCCACCGCATCGACTACCAGGGCCGCAGCTGGTACGTGCCCAGCTATCGTTTCGAGGGTTACAAGATCTGGGGGCTGACAGCGATCATGATCGTCGAGTTGGTCAACCTGCTGTACGACGCCGATATCGACCTGCACACCCCGCCAAAGAGTTTCATCAATACCTGATGCCCCGAGGATTCCCATGAAATATCGCCTGGGCGATGCCCGTGTCGAAACCCATCCACAGAGCTGGGTCGCGCCCAACGCCACGCTGGTGGGCAAGGTCCGCCTCGAAGAGGGCGCCAGTGTCTGGTTCAACGCCGTGCTGCGTGGCGACAACGAACTGATCCTGATCGGCAAGGACAGCAATGTGCAGGACGGCACGGTGATGCACACCGACATGGGTTATCCACTGACCATCGGCACCGGCGTGACCATTGGCCACAACGCCATGCTCCATGGCTGTACGGTAGGCGACTACAGCCTTATCGGCATCAACGCGGTGATCCTCAACGGCGCGAAGATCGGCAAACACTGCATCATTGGCGCCAACGCGCTGATCGGCGAAAACAAGGAGATTCCCGACGGCTCGCTGGTGATGGGCTCGCCCGGCAAGGTGGTGCGCGAATTGACCGAGGCCCAGAAGAACATGCTCGTGGCCAGCGCGGCGCACTATGTGCACAACGCCCAGCGTTACGCCCGCGACCTGGTCGAGCAGGAACCATGAGCGCCATTGAACGCCCGGTGCCGTCGCCCTGCGTGAATATCTGCGCGCTGGACGATGACGACATCTGCACCGGCTGCCAGCGCACCGTGGCCGAGATTACCCGTTGGAGCCGGATGGACAACGAGGAGCGACGCGCGGTTTTGGCGTTGTGTCATGAACGGGCCAAGGCCAGTGGGTTGGTGTGGATGTTGCCGGCGAGGCGGTGATATCCACTTGTGAACACAAACCCCCTGTGGGAGCGAGCTTGCTCGCGATGGCGGCGGCACATTCAACAATGCCTCAAGCTGACCCACCGCTATCGCGAGCAAGCTCGCTCCCACAGGGGGTCACGGTTTTTCCTTGATGCCTAACCACCGATCCAACCCCACCACCCCCAGCGCAATCCCGACAAACCCTGCCAATATCCCCCCGGCATTGATGAACACCTGTGGATAACCCAGGCTCGCCACGTCGATGAAAGGGTAGGGGTAGGCCGCCAGCAAATCCCCGCGCAGCAGGACATAGGCGAAATAGACCAAGGGGTAGATCATCCACAGCCCGATGTGGCCCAGGCGCAAGCTGCCTTTGGGCACGCACCGCCACCAATAGGCGATGTACAGCAACGGCACCACGTCATGCAGTAATTCATCGGCCACGAACTGCCAGCCTTCGGGTTGCCAGAGATGGCGCAGCAACAGGTTGTAGGCCAGGCTGACCAGGGCGATGCTTACGGCGATGCCGCTGCGTACACTGGGCCTGAGGAACCAGCGTCGGGCCGGGGAGGGGCGCGGGGTCAGCTCCCAGGTCAGCACCACCGCCACCAACAGGTTGGTCAGCACCGTAAAGAAGCTGAAAAAACTCACCAACCCGCCCAGCAGGCTCGCGCCCAGTTCCCAGCGGCCCAGCAGAATCAGATATAGCTGGATGCTCAACCCCGCCCAGGCCAGCAGCGCCGCCACCGACACGAAGCGCTGTCGCAGGGTGAGGTGAGGACCTCTGACAATCCCCACGGCTATTCAGACCGGCCGTTTGGTGCGCATCAGCTTGATGTACAGGCGCTCGACTTTCTCCCGCGCCCAAGGCGTCTTGCGCAAGAAGGTCAGGCTCGACTTGATGCTCGGGTCGCTCTTGAAGCAGCGGATATCGATGCGCTCAGCCAGGCCGGACCATTCGTAATGCTGCACGAGGGCATTGAGGATCTGCTCCAGCGTCACGCCGTGCAGCGGGTTGTTGTTGGGTTCGGTCATCGGAGGCCTTCGCGGGAAAAGGGTAAAGCCGCGCACCTTAGCCGAGGTGCCCTTGTGGTGGAAAGCATAGCCTTCATCGTGACCTCCCGAGCCAGGCGCACTGTTACTGAATCCGAAATGATTCATGTCAATAAAAGCGCTTTCTCTATTTGTAACTGGACATTATCCTTGCGCCGCTTGCTGAAACGCTTCTTCTGGTGTGCCAGAGCCTCTGCGTACAGCTCACTCCCTGCTGAAAGATCAAAAAATGCTCAATGTTCAGATCCTGTAAGACAGCGCTGTCTCAATGGGTTCCTGTGGGAGCGAGCTTGCTCGCGATAGCCATTGCACATTCAACCTGCCAGACGACTGACACGCCGCCATCGCGAGCAAGCTCGCTCCCACAAGGGATCGCGGCAACCGAATTTGCCTTTTTTCAACTGAACCATGGCCCCTCAAGATCGTCATCTAAAGTGACTACTTGCGCGGGACTCCTCAAAACGACACGGA
This sequence comes from Pseudomonas sp. Z1-12, assembly GCF_051132015.1. Lineage (NCBI taxonomy): Bacteria > Pseudomonadati > Pseudomonadota > Gammaproteobacteria > Pseudomonadales > Pseudomonadaceae > Pseudomonas > Pseudomonas sp. Z1-12. The sequence goes on along the minus strand of NZ_CP071647.1, from coordinate 5,422,460 downwards.
GAATCACACTATGAGCACTGAGGGTGCTTTGAGTCGAAGCCGTCTGCTACCGAGCTTGCTCGGCATTCTGCTTCTATTGATGGGCCTGGCCCTGCTGGCCGGAGGAATCAAGCTGAGCACGCTCGGCGGCTCGCTGTATTACCTGCTGGCCGGTATCGGCCTGGCGCTGACCGGCGTGTTGCTGATCATGGCCCGTCGCGCGGCCTTGGGCCTGTACGCGCTGGTGCTGTTCGCCAGCACCGTGTGGGCACTCTGGGAAGTAGGCCTGGACTGGTGGCAGCTGGTGCCGCGCCTGGCGATGCTGTTTGCCCTGGGCATCGTCATGTTGCTGCCGTGGTTCCGTCGCCCGCTGTTGACCGCCGATGCCTCGGCCATGGGCACCCGCGCATTGGGTGCCGCCGTGGTCATCGCCGGTATCGCCGCGCTCGCCAGCCAGTTCACTAACCCGGGTGAGATCAAGGGCCAACTGGACCGCGACAGCGTGCCGGGCATGGCCAACACCGCACCGGCCATGCCGGACGGCGACTGGAACTCCTACGGGCGCAGTGCCCATGGCGACCGCTATTCGCCGCTGGCGCAGATCACCCCTGAGAACGTCGGCAAGTTGAAGGAAGCCTGGTCCTATCGCACCGGCGACCTTCCAGGGCCGAACGACCCGGGTGAAACCACCGCCGAAAACACCCCGTTAAAGGTCAACGGCATGCTCTACGTGTGCACGCCGCACAGCCAGGTGATTGCCCTGGAGCCTGAGACCGGCAAGGAAATCTGGCGTTTCGATCCGAAGCTTTCCACGCAAAAAGCGGAAAACTTCAAGGGTTGGGCCCACATGACCTGCCGTGGCGTGACCTACCACGATGACGCCGTGTACGCCTCCGCCGAGCAGAGCCCGACCGGCACCGCCAGCACCACGCCGGCCAGCACTGTGTGCCCACGGCGGATCTTCCTGCCGACCGCCGACACCCGCCTGATCGCCCTCAACGCCGACACCGGCAAGATGTGTGAAGACTTCGGCGACAAGGGCCAGGTCGACCTGACCGCCAACATCGGCGGTTTCACGGCCGGTGGTTACTACTCCACGTCTCCACCGGCGGTCACCCAAAACCTGGTGGTGATCGGCGGTCACGTCACCGATAACGTTTCCACCGACGAGCCAAGCGGTGTCATCCGTGCCTACGACGTGCACACCGGCAAGCTGGTGTGGAACTGGGACAGCGGCAACCCCGACGACACCACGCCGATTGCCGAAGGCAAGACCTACACCCGCAACTCGCCGAACATGTGGTCCATGTTCAGCGTCGACGAAAAACTCGGCATGCTCTACCTGCCGATGGGCAACCAGACCCCTGACCAGTTCGGTGGATTCCGCACACCGGAATCGGAGAAATACGCCGCCGGCCTGACCGCCCTGGACATCGCCACCGGCAAGGTGCGCTGGTACTTCCAGTTCACCCACCACGACCTGTGGGACATGGACGTCGGCGGTCAACCGACCCTGATGGACCTGAAGACCGCCGATGGCGTTAAACCGGCCGTCCTGGCGTCGACCAAGCAGGGCAGCATTTACGTGCTGGACCGCAGCAACGGCCAGCCGATCGTGCCGATCAAGGAGATCCCGGTGCCGCAAGGCGCGGTGGAAGGCGACTTCACCTCGCCGACCCAGCCGATGTCCGACCTGAACTTCGTGCCGCCGGTCCTTCAGGAACGCGACATGTGGGGCGTGACGCCGTTCGACCAGATGCTGTGCCGGATCGACTTCAAGTCCTTGCGTTACGACGGCATGTTCACGCCGCCGTCGCTGCAAGGCTCGATCGTCTATCCGGGTAACTTCGGCGTGTTCGACTGGGGCGGCATTTCGGTCGACCCGGTGCGCCAGATCGCGTTCGTCAACCCGAGCTACATGGCATTCAAGTCGAAACTGGTGCCGGCGGCGGAAGTGGCCGGTGGCCCGGGTCGCAAGAGCGAAACCGAAGGCGTGCAGCCGAACAAGGGCGCGCCCTATGGCGTGATCCTCGAAGCGCTGCTCTCGCCCATGGGCCTGCCGTGCCAGGCCCCTGCGTGGGGTTATGTCGCGGCCGTGGACCTGACCAACAACAAGACCTTGTGGAAACACAAGAACGGCACCGTGCGCGACAGCTCGCCGGTTCCGATCCCGCTGAGCATGGGCGTCCCGAGCCTGGGTGGCACGTTCACCACCGCCAGCGGCCTGGCGTTCCTCAGCGGCACGCTGGACCAGTACCTGCGTGCCTACGACGTGAAGAACGGCAAGCAGCTGTGGGAAGGCCGCCTGCCCGCCGGCGCCCAGACCACGCCGATGACCTACACCGGCAAGGACGGCAAGCAATACGTGCTGGTCGTTGCCGGTGGTCACGGTTCCCTGGGCACCAAGCAGGGTGATTATGTGATTGCCTACAAGCTGCCGGATTAAGCCCAACCGGCGCCCATGAAAAAGGCGACACCCGCAAGGGTGTCGCCTTTTTTAATACCACCGAGCTTTTGTGGCGAGGGAGCTTGCTCCCGCTGGGCTGCGAAGCGGCCCCCTGCTTTGCCAGCCATCCCACCACAGGGGATGCTGACGCATCCAGCGGGAGCAAGCTCCCTCGCCACAGGGGATCGTGCTCAGCCTAGGACTTGAACTCAGCCCTGGGCTTTACAGTTCGATTTTCACGGCCTGGGAAGCCCGGGTCGCCTTGGCGCGGGCGGCTTCGATGGATTCATCGCGGGCCAGGGCCACGCCCAGGCGGCGCTGGCCGTTGACTTCCGGCTTGCCGAACAAGCGCAGGGCGGTGTCCGGTTCGCTCAGGGCCACGCCCAGGTTGGCGAAGGCGGTCTGGGTCGATTGACCTTCCACCAGGATCACCGCCGAGGCCGACGGGCCGAACTGGCGGATCAGCGGGATCGGCAAGCCGAGAATGGCGCGGGCATGCAAGGCGAACTGCGACAGGTCTTGGGAAATCAGCGTCACCAGGCCGGTGTCGTGCGGGCGTGGCGAGACTTCGCTGAACCATACCTGGTCACCCTTGATGAACAGCTCGACGCCAAACAGGCCGCGACCACCCAGGGCTTCGGTCACCGCCTTGGCGACGCGCTCGGATTCGGCCAGGGCCACCGGGCTCATGGCCTGGGGCTGCCAGGATTCCTGATAGTCGCCTTTTTCCTGGCGGTGGCCGACCGGTGCGCAGAATGTGGTACCGCCGACGTGACGCACGGTGAGCAAGGTGATTTCGTAGTCGAAGTCGATAAAACCTTCGATGATCACCCGGCCCTTGCCGGCACGGCCGCCTTCCTGGGCATAGTCCCAGGCTTTCTGCACGTCATCAGCGCTGCGCAGCAGGCTCTGGCCCTTGCCCGAGGAACTCATCACCGGCTTGACCACGCACGGGAAACCCAGGGTATCGACGGCCTTGCGGTAGTCCTCCACGGTGTCGGCGAAAAAATACGGCGAGGTGGGCAGGCCCAGCTCTTCGGCGGCCAGGCGACGGATGCCCTCGCGGTTCATGGTCAGTTGCGCGGCGCGGGCCGTAGGAATCACCGTGAAACCTTCCGCTTCCAGCTCCACCAGGGTGGCGGTGGCGATGGCTTCGATTTCCGGCACGATGTAGTGCGGCTTCTCGGCCTCGATGACCGCACGCAGGGCCGCGCCATCGAGCATGTTGATCACATGGCTGCGGTGGGCCACTTGCATGGCCGGTGCGTTGGCGTAGCGATCCACGGCAATCACTTCGACGCCCAGGCGCTGCAGTTCGATCACCACTTCCTTACCCAGCTCACCGCTGCCACACAACAAAACGCGGGTCGCGGTGGGCGACAATGGGGTTCCGATACGGGTCATCTGAAGGTCCTCAAACAGGAGCGGATCATCGGGGGCGCGCGCCGGGCGAGCTTCCCATGGGAGAAAGCGCGGCATTTTACATGAACCGCGTCAGCCGGCGACGGCCTGTTTGCGCAGACGCCAGGCCATGATCAGCCAGACGGCGGTGACCCCGGCGAATTTCGAGAGCAGGGCGGTGATCACCACGGCGGGCGTCAGGGCGTCGATCAGGCCGAAGAAAATAAATGTATCCAGGGGAATACTCAGGGCCGAGCTGATCCACAACCGGTCATGGAGCGGGCGCTTGGTGATCGTGAACACCAGCCAGTCGATGCACTCGGACACCGCGAACGCCGTGGCGCTGGCCAGGGCGATGGTCGGGTCCGACGTCACATAGGACAACACCAGCGCCGCCAGCATCGCCACGATGGCGCCATGGCCGAAACGGGTCTGCACCATGTCCCGCAGGATAAACACCAGTCCGCCCCAGGCCGACCAGATGATGTCCAGGTGCGGCGCGGCGGAAAACGCAAAGTTGATCAGCACGACGCTGCTGATGTAGGCGAGCAGGAAAAGCATGGGGCGGGGTACCTGGTGGGGATGGAATGTCGGTGAACCCTCAAGGGCAACGAAGCCTTTGTGGCGAGGGAGCTTGCTCCCGCTGGGCTGCGAAGCAGACCCAAAACCTGACAACTCGGTGGATCAGATAGTCGAGATGACTGCTTTGGGGGCTGCTGCGCAGCCCAGCGGGAGCAAGCTCCCTCGCCACAAAGGCTGTGCTCAGTCAGTCAGTGAAGGGTACTTCAGCACCGCCACTCCCTCAATCTTCCTCACTGTCATCCAGCTTCCAATACCCCACCGCCTTCACAAAATCCTGATCCAACCCTTTCTCCTCCAGCAACACCTTGCGAATCTGCCGCGACACCTTGCTCTCGGTCGCGATCCAGGCGTACAGCTTGCCGCCAGGCATGTCCAACTGTTGCACGGTGCGCAGGAGGTTGTCCGGGCGGCCCTCGCGCAGCACCCAGATCACGTGCACCTGCGCCGGGCTCTGGAGGATTTGCTGCTCGGCGCCGTTTTCCACCTCCACCACCACCAGGGCACGCCGGTTGGGCGCCAGTCCTTCGAGGCGGCGGGCAATGGCGGGCAGGGCAGTTTCGTCGCCGACCAGCAGGTAGCTGTCGAAAATGTCCGGCACGATCATCGATCCCCGTGGCCCGGCAATGTTGAGATATTGACCGGGCGTGGCCTGGGCGGCCCAAGTCGAAGCTGGGCCGTCGCCGTGGAGCACGAAATCGATGTCCAGCTCCAAGGTGTCCAGGTCATAGCGGCGCGGCGTGTAGTCGCGCATCTCGGGCATCGGGCCTTGGGCCTTGCCCGCGCTGGGGTTGAAATTATCCAGGGCGGCCTGTTCCTCGGCGTTCTGCGGGAACAGCAGTTTCACATGGTCGTCGGTGCCCAGGCTGGCGAACCCGGCCAGTTCCGGCCCGCCGACGGTGATGCGGCGCATGCGCGGTGTCAGGTCGACCACCCGCAGCACTTGCAGGCGGCGACGTTTGATCTCGTGGTTGACGCGGTGGATGGTGTTTGGATCGACTTCAGTCATGCTTCTACTCCGAAACGGTTGGACGGCCAGGGCCGTCGACAATGGCTTTGGCGGTGTCGTTGAGCAGGTCGCGCACCCGCAGGATTTCATCCGGGCTCCAACGGCCGTGGTGCATTTGCAGCGCATGCCGCAGGTTATACACCGCTTCATGGATTTCCGGGGGGTGGTCATGGCCGCGCAATGTGCGCTTGCTGAGTGCGATGCGCGAGTGCACCTCGTCCAGCGCTTTGGCCTGGTTCTCCAGTGATAGACGTCCGGCATCGGTCACGCTGTAGCTTTTTTTTCCATTTTCGACGCTGCAGCTGACCAAGGCGTTCATTTCCAGAAACGTCAGGGTCGGGTAGATCACGCCCGGGCTGGGGCTGTAGGCGCCGTCGAAGATTTTCTCGATCCGGCGGATCAGGTCATAGCCGTGGCAAGGCTGTTCGGCAATCAGCGCCAATAACAGCACTCTTAAATCACCCGAGGCGAAGACCCGTGGGGTCCGGTTGCCTCGCGAGCCTTTCGGGCGCGGTTCGAAATTGTCGTGTTCGCGTTTGAAGGAGGGAGCGGAATGGGAATAAAGGTTCTTCATATGCTGTCTCCGTTCTGCATATAAATAAAAAGATATATCTCGAGTAAAGATATATCTTTCGTCTTGTTAGGATTCTGAAACTAAGATATATCTTGTCGCCGAGACGTATAAGTTGTTCTCAGGAGCGGACCTTACAGCAATGCTCATTGCGCACGGGAGCGCCAATAGGCATTTGTCATGATAAAAAGCGTGTAGGTCCGGATTGTGGTCTGTTTCTGACAGATGAACTTGTTTTTTATAGATTTTTGCGTTTTTTTCGTTGTTGCATTTTCCGGATTTATTACGTGTCTATGGGAAATGCCCTGCTTTTTTTTAGTTAAAGAGAGTCCATCATGCTCGGCGTTGGACAGGCAGGCAAAGTTGCTCTTTGTCTGCAATTACAACCATTCTCTTTATGCTAAGAACAGGTGTTAACAACATGCTTAAGCAATTCGTAACCGCCGCCTCCCTGACTGCCGCCGCACTGAGTTCGTCGTTGGCATTCGCTGCTGATGATGCGCGCTCGGCCATCCATATCACTGCGGACATCCCGACCAATTCGTTCCACGTGCTGCCGCGCAACCCGAACTTCGGTAAGGACGAATACATGGGCTACAACCCGGCGAGCAGCACCTTGAATCCGTTGCGACAGGTCTTCGACGTGAAGAACACCGACGGTTCGGTCCATGCCTACATTGATGGCGGTCCGCAGTCGCTCTCCAATGGCAGCAACGACATCGCCCTGACCACCACATTCAACGGTGTCACGTTGACCGCCACGCCTCAAGAAGTGGTAGACGACGCATCGTCGAACGGGGGGACCGCAGCTGACATGCTTATCTCCGCGGCCAAGCCCTTGGCCAACCAGACTGGCCGGTACGCCGCTGACATGACTGTCATCTTCGATGCGGTACCTCGCGCTCCGCGTTGATGCCACTCAGTGCCTGATGGAACTCATCCATTCCATGGCATGACCGCAGGCCGGCCGGTCCTCCCCAACCGACCGGCCTGTACCTGAAATGCCCTGATCACTCGCTGATTATGAGAGTCCGTTGATGTTTTCGATGACACCCATCGCGGGTGCGCTCGCGCTATTGTTGTGCGCGAACGCATTGGCCGCGCCGACTGCCCCCGGTACGACGCCGACAAGTCTGTTATCCCAGGCCAAGGGATTGCCGGCGGAGTTCGAATCGCACTTCTTTGACGTGCCCTTGGCGGTTCGTGTTGAACTCAATCAACACTATCTCGGTGAAGCCATGGTGGTCTTGACTCGGGATGATCGGGTCACCCTGCTCGAATTCACCGACACCCAGGACAGCCTGATAAAACCGGTCGAGCGTGACCAATGGGAGCAATTGCTCAAGGGAGGGCAGCCGCTGGGCGCATGCGAAGCCAACTGCGCGTCAGGGTTGCTCGCCGTGCATTACAGCCTTGAAAACTCCTTGGTCTCGATCCTCACCCGAGACGTGGAGCGAACCAGCGAAACCAAGCGTTATTACGATCAACCGCAAGACGGTAGCTTCGGGCTGATCTTCAATAACCAACTCAATATCAATGGCGGCCAGGAACAGGACACCGGTGGGCGTTATGGCCTCAATGCCAGTTCCAGTATCGGTAACTGGAGCCAATCGCTCGACCTCCAGCTGTCTCGCCTTGGCGGCCCGGACGACAAGCTGTACCACGCCGTCCACGAGCTTTATACCCAGCGAGAGCTGGAAGGCAGTTTTTTTCGCCTGGGTTATTTCACCCCCGGCTCCGATGGCTTGAATCGCCAGATTCGCGCGTTCGGCGCCAACCCCGACACCGCGCTGGGCGTGATGTATGGCAGCTCCGACAGCCTGGCCATCAACAATCCCAAGCCCAGCGTCTACCCCATTTACGTCACCGCCAGTCGCCAGGCATCGGTGGAGATTTATCGCAACGGCCTGTTGATCAACACCCAAGCGGTCGGCGCTGGCTTGCAGAGCCTCGACACCCGGTCCTTGCCCGGCGGGATTTATGAAGTGGAAGTCCGTCTGGTCGAGGACGGGCAAACCACCGCCACCAGCCAGGAGCTGGTGTACAAGCCCAACAACTGGACCAATGTCGAGGACCGCTGGCGCTACAACCTGTTCGCCGGCCGCGAGACCCGGCTGTGGAGCAACTGGGAAGACCAGCCCTCGGGTTTCAACACGGCGGGGCTAGGGATCAACTACCTGCTCCATCCCCGGCTGATCCTGGGCGCTTCCACGCGCCAGGTGCAGGATAAATTGCAAGTCGGCACGTCGGTGGACTGGACCCTGGGCAGTAGCACCAGCCTGTACGCCAATGTCTATCAGACCCAGCAGTACGGCACCGGGATGGATGTGCAGGGCTTGTACAGTTACGGCAATGGCAGTTTGGTCGCCAGCCACAACCGCAGTTGGCTGGACACCCGCAAAACCTACGAGACCTTGCCCGACGGCACCCGTATCCGCCAGCGCAATGTGTTCATCGGCCAGACCAGCAATTCTTCGCTGTCGGTCAATCATCGGCTGAGCAACAAGACCTCCTTGAATGGCCGGGTCGCTTACAGCGAAGGCAATGTCCAGGGCACGGGCCTGGACTTGGGCTGGACCCAGCGCGGCAAGCTGCGCGGCAGCGACGCCAACTGGCGCCTGTCGGTGTTTGACCGCCCCGGGACGTCGAGCACTGGCGACAAGCGTAATCGTGGCATCGACCTGAGTGTCAGCGTTGCGCTGGGCGGGCGGGGCGAGTACTGGTCGGGCAGCGTAGGCACCCGCACGTCGCGCGACGGCGAGCGGGACAACAATGCCTTGCTGTCCTATCGACGCAGCCTGGAGGACCACGTCTTGCAAAGTGTCTCCGGCACGGTGCTGGCCGACACGTATGGCGTGGGCCTGTCCGGTCTCGCCAGTTTCCAGACCGACTCTCTTTATGGCGACGGTTTCGTCCAGCGCTCGTCCTATAACGACAACCTGGCCGGTGGCTTGAACCTGAGCAGCACGGTGGCCGTGGGCGGCAGCAAGGCCGCGTTCACCGGCGAGCCCCAGGGGCGCGGCGCGGGGATGATCGTCGACGTGGAAACCGACCTGGACCACGTTGTCCTGCGCGCCGATGACTTGACCGGTGGCAGCACCGTGTTGCATCCGGGCCGAAATTTTGTGCCGATCACCGCCTATCAGAACAGCATGGTGACCTTCGACTTCGACGGCGTGCACCCCCCGGCGGCGAACATCGCACCGTCGCGCACCCGTTATCACCTGAACAAGGGCGGTGTGGATTACCGCCGGATCAGCGTGATGAAAACCGTGACCGTGCTTGGGCGCTTGCTCGACGAACAAGGGCAACCGCTCAAGGGCCACCACGTCATCAACCACGCCAGTCGCGGGGTGAGCGAGGTGGACGGATTCTTCTCCATGGAAATGAATGCCGGCTCGCCGACGCTGGAAGTGCGCCATGGCAACCAGTTGCTCTGCCAGTTCCGTCTCGATCCGAACAACGCCAGCGACGAGGGGGACGTGCTGATGATCGGTGACTTGCGCTGTACGCCAGACACCCTGGCCGATACCACGATTACCGATGCCGTCGCGGCCAAACGGCCTTCATGAGCCGCTTGAATGCGGGGATTGCGCTGCTTTCCCGCGACGGCTCGCAACGATTCGCTTTGATGCATGAGGTTGTATAGATGAAGTTTTTAAGGAGACTGGCAAGCGGTGCGGCTGCGGTGGCCTGGTTGGCTGGCCTGCCGGCTGTTCATGCCGCCACGCTGGACATCACCGCGCAATTCAGGGCGGATAGCGGGAAGCCCAACGAGAATACATTCGTCAACACCACGCGAAACAGCGGGTATTGCGCGCAGTTTCCCGCGTACTGCGAGTCGGCGGGTATCTTCAGCCTGGGGTGGGCCGGTGGGGCTTCAGGCGGGCCTATTCAAGCCAATCATCAAAATCCCCGGCAAGGTCCGATGGTTAAGGCGCCGGCCAACTGGCGTACGGTGCAGGTCACCCATGCCGGTACAGGCCATACCGAGAACCTTCAATTCCGCGTGGTCGGAATAGGCGGAGGCGTCAGCCTCACTCCCCGGGCGAGCGAGATAGTGGGTGGCGGCGTTGACGAGTCTACCGCCGTCCAGATGATTTTTGGTTCTTCTTGGCTGTACGCACCTTCGCCCTGCATCACGCCGAACGGGAGCGGTTTTTTTCCGTCTCCCTTGTGGTTCTTTTGGAAAACCCCTACGGAAGCCGCATGTGCCAAACCGGCCCGATATTCGATTAATCGGTTTGAGTACGCGTCTTTGAGCCTTGCCTACGAGTTGCGTACGCCCAACCCCATCGGAATGGCCGGCGGCCGCTACCAGGGCTCGCTTACGTTAAACCTGGGGCCGGGGCAGGATTTCGATTTCGGTGATGTTGTGATCCCCAATGATCCGGTGCTGACCGTCAATTTCACATTGGATGTCGAGCATGTTCTCAAGATTGAAGTGCCACCGGGCGGAGACCGGGTTGTGCTGGAACCACGGCAGGGCTGGCAAGCCTGGTTGGACAGCGGAGTCAGGCCGACCGAATTGTTTCGAGACCAGACATTCCTTATCTCGGCGTCTGCACCTTTCACGATGAATCTTGAGTGCCAGTACAACATGCAAGGTGATTGCGGGATAGACCGCCCCGGCATTGCTACTGTCCCGGTGTATATCTATATGACGCTACCTGACGGTTTTACCAATAGCACCGGCCAACCGATCAACCGTATACGTCTGTTTTCGGGGGCGAATAATCAAAAAATTTCCGTGGATAGGTTTGTCGATCGTAAACCCGGAACTTTGCACTTTGTTATCAACAGCGCCAACTTCGCGTACATGATCGATCGGGGCCCTGGTACGTATGCCGGCACCGTCACGGTGATATGGAATTCAGAAATTTAAATGCCCGACTACCGTCAGCATTCGGTGAGTGACGTTTAATACATGAGGTTAAGAAATAATGAAGCATTTATTGGCATGGGTCGGGCTCTCGATGTTTTGCAGCGTGGCTGTGGCTGGGCCGCAGATCAGTGTCGGCGTGGTCTATGACTACCTTCAAGGCGACAAGAGCACCTACATGAAACGGGTGTTCAACGGCGGAACGACTACTGCGTTCGTCAAGGTCAGTGTCCTGGAAATTATTTACAACGACGATGGCAGCTATCAAGAAGTGCCCGTTGAGAACCAGGCCGGTGTCATTGCCCGGGATGGCCTGATGGCGAGCCCGGCGCGCCTGATCGTGCCGGCCAATGGTGTGCAGGGCACCCGCTTGTTGTTCATGGGCGATCGGAGCAAGGAACGCTACTTCCGGCTGCGTTTCGTGCCGGTGGTGCCCGAGGCCGAGGATGAGTTCGCCGTCAGCGCCGAGGAGCGCGAGGAATACAAGCAAGAACGCATGGCGGCCGGTGTGAAGGTCTTGGCCGGTTACGGCACGGTGTTTTTCGTTCGCCCCAAGGACACCCGTTTCGAGACCGTCATCGATAACACCGGCAGTCGCTATTCGTTGCGCAATAACGGCAACAGCGTGGTGGTGATCGACGAGTTCAAGGACTGTTCGGTCCAAAAAACAAACGACTGCGAGCCGACCCTCAAGCATCACGTCATGGCCGGGAAGACATTCTCCATCGACAAGCAGCCAGGGCGTGAATACCGCTTCACCCTGATCGAGGGTGACCAACAGAAAGAAATCGAGATCAAGGGCTGATGGCTCGCCGTCGTCCGCCACAGGTAATCATTATGTCCGAGACATTGGCACGTACGCTCCTTTCCATTTTTATGATGGTCTCAAGTTTTACGGCTTGGGGAGCGGTTGAACGGGAAACCTTTGAGGTTTCCGTCGTCATCCCCGCGCGTAGTTTCTATGTGCATCCTGTTGATAGTCACTGGATCCACTTGGAACAGAGGCTTCCCTACAATTCCATCACCGGAGAGTTAGGGTCGCTGTGGAAGCTTTATCGGGTAAGTAACACTAACGGTGCCGTTGGCGCCCGTCTCGCGGAGCCGGCATACCTGTCCAACGGTCACGAGCGCATCGACCTGCATGTGGCGTTCAACGACGTGTATTTGAACCTTCAGACCCAGCAGGTGGCGACAGCCTCCGAAGCGGGCGGTTGGTTGCAGGTGAGCCTGGGAATCATCGCCATCAAGCCGGACGGTGGTTATAGGCCTGGCCAGTACCACGGCACTGTCAATATTGTGTTCGAGGCCCTTGCGCCGTAGGGCGCAGCTCAATGACGGGGACACCGCGTGGTATGGCGTCCTGGCCTAACGGCTCGTCACCAACGGCTGGCACTGCGTATGCGTGCCGGGTTGCAGGTAGGGCGAGAGAAACGGCGCCATGCCCTTGAGCACCTGCACCGGCAAGGCCGAGGTGAACTTGAAGTTCTGCGCCGACACGCCGGGTACGTAAGCGGTGAGCGTGCCGAAATGGTTGTCACCGATATAGAACACGAACGTCGCGGTGCGGTTGATGGATTTGGAGCTGATCACCCGACCACCGGAACCCACGGCTTCGATGCGGTTGTCGCCAGTGCCCGTCTTGCCGCCCATGGCCAGCGGCGTGCCGTCGGCCAGCTTGAAGCTGCCGGCCACCCGTTTCGCGGTGCCGGCATCCACCACTTGCGACAATGCGCCGCGCAACGCCCGCGCAACCTCGACCGGCATCACGCGCTTGCCGCTGTCCGGGTCGTTGACCAGTCGCGTTTCGTAGGGCGTGTCGACGGCAAACTGCAAGCTGTCGACGCGCAGCGCGGGCTGGCGGACGCCGTCGTTGAGAATCGTGCCCACCAGCTCGGCGAGCGCGGCGGGGCGGTCGCCGCTGCTGCCGATCGCAGTGGCCAACGAAGGCACGAGGTGGTCGAAGGGGTAACCGACCTGCTGCCAGCGCTGATGGATATCCAGGAAGGCTTCGATCTCCAGCATGGTCCGGATACGACTGTCCCGGGCGCTCTTGTGCCGGCTCTTGAACAGCCAGCTGTAGACTTCCTGACGCTCGAACTGGCTGGCCTTGACGATCTGGCTGAACTTGGCCTCGGGGTTGTTCAGCAGGTAACCCATCAACCATAGGTCCAGCGGATGGACCTTGGCGATGAAGCCTTGGTCTGGCAGGTCGTAGGCGCCGGGACCATAGCTTTGGTAGAGCCGTTCCAGGCGTTCGTCAGTGAGTTTTTCGGCGCTCTTGGCCGACTTCAAGTGCGCGCGCACGAAGCGGTTGAAGCTTTCCTGACTGTCGTTGGGAAAGAAATAACGGTGCACGGCGGCCAGGCGGATCGCAGTGGGGCGCATGCCGTCGAGGAAGGTTTCGAGGCGCTGGCCGGTGTCCTTTTTCTGGTACTTCTTCCAGAACCTGAGCAGGAATGAGGTGCCTTCGCGATCGGCGAACTGGGCCAGGTATTCCTGGCGGCGCGGGTCCTTGTCGTCCTTGAGCAGTTCGGAGCTGTTGTTGGGGCCGGCGTAGGTGGCGTAGCGCACCAGGTCGCGCATCAGGCGAATGAACGGCAGGTTGATGGATTCGCGCAGGGAGTCGCGCAGCGTCGGCAGGCGGCCGTCGTCTTCCTTGCGGAAGTTATGGAAGGTGTGCAGCCCGCCGCCGGTAAAAAACGCCTCGCCGGGGCTGGCTGAATAGGTGCGGTCCAGTGCCGCTTCGAGCATCTTCGGCAGGCTGCGGTCGGTGTTTTCGATCAAGTAGTCCACGGCCCAGCGGGACAGGCGGTCCTGGTCGGCGATCTCGGTTTTCTTCAAGGCTGCCGGGGTCTGTTGGGCATAACGCTCGTGGAGTTCGGCGATGATCTGCAGGTACGTGGTGAGCACCCGCAACTTGGCGGTGGAGCCCAGTTCCAGCTTGCTGCCTTCGTTGATGTCGAAAGGTTGGTCGGTGCTATCGGTCTGCACCCGCACGCGCGAGCCATCGGGGGTCAGTTCCAGCAAGGTGAAGCTGTAGCGCACCTGCGTGGTGCTGGTGGGGGTCAGCAGGCGTTCTCCCATCAGGCCGATCTCGGTCGCGAAGGCCGGGTCGGCCAAACGCTTGAGGTACTCGGTGGCCTGGGCCTGCAAATCGCTTTGCAGCGTGCTGGTGGCGGAGAGGTCGAGGCGATCGAGGTCGTACAGCGGGCGGTTGAGCAGCGCGGCGATGCGACTGCGGGCGGCACTGATGCCCTTGTTGGTTTCGATGGGCTGGACGGTCGGGTCCTGGACCCAGTCGCGGTAGCTGACCTTGCTGGCCAGGGCCGCCTCGGACAACGCGGCGTCGATCACGCCGTTCTGTGCCAGCAGGCGGATGTGGCTGTCGGTGAGGCGCGCCAGTTCATCATGACCCTTCGAAAGGTAATGCGACGGGCGCCGCTGGGCGATCATCAACGACAGCATTTCCCGCAGGGCCAGGCCTTTTTCCGCCAGGCTCTTGGGGTCGGTGGCGGTGCTGAACAAGCGTTCGTTGGCCCGTTTGAAATCCGCGCCATACCAGACCCGTAGCCCTTCCGCCATGCCATGGACCTCGCCATGCCCCGGCACGGCGGAAAGCGGCACGCTGTTGAGGTAGTCGCGGATGATCCGCTGCCGCGCCTCGAGGGTCTGCGGGCCGGCCTGGTAGGCGCGCACGCTGGCGGAAATCATCTGGCGGATCTTCTCCGCGCCGGACACGGTCAGGCCTTCAGGCGAGTGGCGGTACTTCTCCAGTTGTGTCGCCAAGGTGCTGCCGCCGGCGGACTGCCCCGGCAGGCTCAACAGCTTGGCGACTTGCGACCAGGCCGCCATGCCGAAGCGCGGCCAGTCCACGGCCGGGTTGGCCAAGGGTTGCTTGGGGTCGAGCAGAAAACGGTTCTCGATGAACAACAGGCTCTGCACCACCACGGGCGGGATCGCTTCGAAGCTTGCATATAGTTGCTGCGGGTACTTGAACTGATAGACCGGCGCGGCACGACAATCGGTGATGGTCAGCCCGGCCTGGATCTTTTCCACATACGGCACGAACAGGCCTTTCTCGACGTAGTCCATCAAGGCCGGCGAGAACCTCGCCTGGGCCTGGATCACGTAGTCGCGCTTGAGCAGCCGCGGCAGGAACTCCCCCAGCGCGCTGTAGCCCAAGCGCCGGTCGAACGGGCCAGCACCCGGATAGGCGATGGCATCGCTGGGCCCCGGCTGCACCGAATAGCTCAGGGACTCGGCGTATTTGCTGATCTCCCGGGCCTGAAACCGCGACGTGCGCATTTCCTTGGCCGCCGCCAGGCCGACCACCACGACGATAATCAGCAACAACAACCAGAACGCCCGCCAGCCATGCCGTGCGCGGCGTTTTTCTTGAGGTAAAGGCGCTTCTTCCATACGTTCAGTCGGGACCACAGGTTCATTCGAATCGGTTTGCCACAAAGCGCCCATAGTCGACTGATCCATTAAGCAGATTGATCGGACTTGCTTGAAGCTTAGACGGTGGTTGGCGTGGGGGGAGGGGAAATTGTGGACAGCCGACATGCGAACGCTTGTCGGAGGTCATTGGCTGATGAGCTTTTGTGGCGAGGGAGCTTGCTCCCGCTCGGCTGCGCAGCAGACGCGACGGTGGCATGGCTGAAGCGTTTTCAGGGTTGAAAAAGCGGGGCGGCTGCGCCACCCAGCGGGAGCAAGCTCCCTCGCCACGGTAGGTGTGTTTTCAGGAAAGGTGATGCCAGCCTTGGGCGAGGAATGCGCAGGTGCTTGTAGTCGTCATGGTCTGATGCGCTTTTGTGGCGAGGGAGCTTGCTCCCGCTCGGCTGCGCAGCAGACGCGACGGTGGCACGGCTGAAGCGTTTTCGGGGTTGAAAAAGCGGGGCGGCTGCGCCACCCAGCGGGAGCAAGCTCCCTCGCCACGGTAGGTGTGTTTTCAGGATAAGTGATCGCCAGCCTTGGGCGAGGAACGTGCAGGTGCTTGTGGTCGTCATGGTCTGATGAGCTTTTGTGGCGAGGGAGCTTGCTCCCGCTCGGCTGCGCAGCAGACGCGACGGTGGCATGGCTGAAGCGTTTTCGGGGTTGAAAAAGCGGGGCGGCTGCGCCACCCAGCGGGAGCAAGCTCCCTCGCCACGGTAGGTGTGTTTTCAGGATAGGTGATGCCAGCCTTGGGCGAGGAATGCGCAGGTGCTTGTAGTCGTCATGGTCTGATGAGCTTTTGTGGCGAGGGAGCTTGCTCCCGCTCGGCTGCGCAGCAGACGCGACGGTGGCACGGCTGAAGCGTTTTCGGGGTTGAAAAAGCGGGGCGGCTGCGCCACCCAGCGGGAGCAAGCTCCCTCGCCACAGGTACTACGCCGTCTTCGGAAAAGTCGCTCAACGATCATCGCGTCGGATCGTCGCGGGTGAGGCTACCGTAAGTAGACACCCCAACCACAGGAAGCCAAGGAATGCATCCTCCACACCCAAACTCTCATCGCTTACGTCGCGGACGCTCTTCGGAACCGGGGCGAGGTTATCTCATCACTACGGTCGTTCACCGACGCACCCCGATTTTCAAGGACTGGCGACTGGGCCGCTTACTGATTGCAGAAATGCGCCTGGCTCATGAGCAAGGTCAGATCAATTCGCTGGCATGGGTTGTGATGCCGGACCATCTGCATTGGCTGGTGCAGCTAGAGCAAGCTCAGCTCACCCAAGTGATGCAGGCAGTAAAATCCCGCAGCACCCTAACAATCAATCGAGCAATGAACAGAAAGGGTGCCTTCTGGCAAAGCGGCTTCCATGACCGCGCGATCCGCGATAACGAGGACCTGCGACC
The DNA here is from genome assembly GCF_051132015.1 of Pseudomonas sp. Z1-12. Lineage (NCBI taxonomy): Bacteria > Pseudomonadati > Pseudomonadota > Gammaproteobacteria > Pseudomonadales > Pseudomonadaceae > Pseudomonas > Pseudomonas sp. Z1-12. The sequence continues at coordinate 5,405,760 of NZ_CP071647.1, read as the reverse complement.
TACCGCCCGCTACATCATTGCCAATCCGCTTCGTGCAGGGTTAGTAGATCGAATCGGCGATTACCCACTGTGGGATACGGTGTGGCTGTAGTCGCTTTTTGTGGCGAGGGAGCTTGCTCCCGCTGGGGGGCGAAGCCGCCCTCGCTGTGCGGCTTTTGAATGCAGGCGGCTGCTGCGCAGCCGAGCGGGAGCAAACTCCCTCGCCACGGGGGCGGTGGTATCCTGAAAACCTCGCGCTAGAGCCTTCGCCGCCTGCAAAGACATGACGCTGCACCACCACTGTGCAATACTCGGCGCCGTTTCTAAACGGCCATTAGCTTAGGCAATCCCTCTTCAGAAAAGCCCCATGGGCTTGGGCATTCCCTGAATTAACCTGCTTTTATGGTGAAACTTTCTGTTCCCGGCTTTTTATACTGCACGGCCCGCTGATCTTGAGGAGTTTTCCTACAGGACGGTCTGCCCACAAGGCTGGCCCGGTTTCGGCAATGCTCGCAGGCCCACCCGCCCGCAGCCTTGGACACTCGGTGGCTAATCCAATAACAAGACGAGGTTTATCCCTATGCCTGTCGGCAATCATCTGCCCCATGGCGAGACCGCCCAGGGTGGTCCGCTCAAACGTGAACTCGGTGAGCGACATATCCGCCTGATGGCGCTCGGCGCCTGCATCGGTGTCGGGCTGTTCCTCGGCTCGGCCAAGGCCATCGAAATGGCCGGGCCGGCGATCATGCTGTCCTACATCATCGGTGGCCTGGCGATCCTGGTGATCATGCGCGCCCTCGGTGAAATGGCCGTGCACAACCCGGTGGCCGGTTCGTTCAGCCGCTACGCCCAGGATTACCTCGGCCCACTGGCAGGCTTCCTGACCGGCTGGAACTACTGGTTCCTGTGGCTGGTGACCTGCGTGGCGGAAATCACCGCCGTGGCGGTATACATGGGCATCTGGTTCCCCGACGTGCCCCGCTGGATCTGGGCCCTGGCCGCGCTGGTCAGCATGGGCTCGATCAACCTGATCGCGGTCAAGGCCTTCGGCGAGTTCGAGTTCTGGTTTGCCCTGATCAAGATTGTCACCATCATCGCCATGGTCATTGGCGGCGTCGGCATCATCGCCTTCGGTTTTGGTAACGACGGCGTGGCCTTGGGCATTTCCAACCTCTGGACCCACGGCGGTTTCATGCCCAACGGTGTGTCGGGCGTGTTGATGTCCCTGCAAATGGTCATGTTCGCCTACCTGGGCGTGGAGATGATCGGCCTGACCGCCGGTGAAGCGAAGAACCCACAGAAAACCATCCCCAACGCCATCGGCTCGGTGTTCTGGCGGATCCTGCTGTTTTATGTCGGCGCGCTGTTCGTGATCCTGTCGATCTACCCCTGGAACGAAATCGGCACCCAGGGCAGCCCATTCGTGATGACCTTCGAGCGCCTGGGCATCAAGACCGCCGCCGGCATCATCAACTTCGTGGTAATCACCGCCGCGCTGTCCTCCTGCAATGGCGGGATCTTCAGCACCGGACGGATGCTCTACAGCCTGGCACAGAACGGCCAGGCTCCGGCTGGTTTCGCCAAGACCTCCAGCAATGGCGTACCACGCCGCGCACTGCTGCTGTCCATCGCCGCGTTGCTGCTGGGCGTGCTGCTCAACTACCTGGTGCCGGAAAAAGTCTTCGTCTGGGTGACGTCTATTGCCACCTTCGGTGCGATCTGGACTTGGGTGATGATCCTGCTGGCCCAGCTCAAATTCCGCAAAGGCTTGAGCGCTTCCGAGCGGGCGGCGTTGAAGTACCGTATGTGGCTGTACCCGGTCAGCTCGTATCTAGCGCTGGCATTCCTGGTGCTGGTGGTGGGCTTGATGGCGTACTTCCCCGACACCCGCGTGGCGTTGTATATCGGCCCGGCGTTCCTGGTGTTGCTGACGGTGTTGTTTTATACCTTCAAGTTGCAGCCAACAGGAGAGGCACCGGGTTCGGTGCGTTCGGTGTCGTAAGATAAGGCGCGATGTAAACGAGAGCCCCGGTCTGTTGACCGGGGCTTTTTTGTAGGCGTGAACCTGACCGTCCGTCGGAAACGGTGCTCGACCTGTAAGATCTGACAGTAGACCGCCGCAGAGCCGTCGCCTAGCTTGAAAACCCGCCAATCAGGGAACGGCTAGGTACCAGGATGAATGGGTTTTCTGCGTTGATGGTTATCGCACTGGTCAATGGGTTGATCCATGGCCAGGTTTTTTTTCTGTTGCATGACGCTGTTGGACTGGCCCAGGCGAGCAGTAACTTTGCTGCGTTCTGCATGGCTGCGGCGTTTTCGTTTTATGTGAGTGGCCTCTACATCTTCCGACCCGGGGAGTCGTGGAAAGGTTATCTGCTGGGCAATGGCGCAATGGGCGGGCTGAGTTATGGCTTCGGCGCGATTGGCGATGCGCTGGATTTGCCTGGGTGGATGACGGTCGTTTTGTCTTTGTATTTCACGCTGAACCTGGTGATGGGGTACGGTTTTTTGAGGCACAAATTGTAGCGCTGGCATCACCCTCTGAGGGCCTTTCCAGCAGCATCATGCCAATCTCACTTATTGCGCCATCGATCTGGATGGAGCATTCCCTAATTTGATCAAGGATCGCCAGTAGGCGCCGACAAGTTCGGGGGCGAGCATGAAAGCGATATGGCATGTTTTCTTCACTTATTCACTGGTCGGGTTGGCCAATACGCTGGTTCATTGGCAGATATTTTTTGTGCTGCGCGTGGCAATCGGTCTCGATCAGTCAATCAGTAATCTTGCTGCGTTCTGTGTGGCTGCTTCATTTTCCCACTACCTCAATGCGCTCTACACCTTCGAAGCCAGGATGTCGGCGACGGGTTATGTGTTTTTCCTGTGTGTCATGGGAGCGCTCAGTTTTGCCGTGGGTTATCTGGGAGATCGCTGGCAGGTCCATGGGCTACTGACAGTGACGGTATTTTCCCTGCTGAGTTTGGTGTTCGGTTTCCTGCTCTCTAGGTTCGTAGTGTTTCGTGGAGACCACCCATGAAAATCTCGCTGGTGGTGCCGGTGTTCAATGAAGAACAGACCTTGGGACTGTTCTACAAGAGTATCCGTCAGCACCCGGCGTTGGCCGGTTATAGCGTGGAAATCATCTTCATTAACGATGGCAGCGCTGACCAGACGGATGCGCTTGCCCGTGATATCGCGCTGGTCGATAACCTGGTTGTGTTGATCAATTTTTCCCGAAATTTCGGCAAGGAGCCCGCCCTGTTTGCCGGGATCGAGCACGCCAGCGGGGATGTGGTCATTCCAATGGACGTGGATCTACAGGACCCCATCGAGGTTATTCCCAAGCTTATTGCCGAATGGGAAAAAGGCGCCGAGGTAGTGCTTGCCAAGCGTCGAGATCGCTCGTCCGACAGTTACCTGAAGCGCGGATGCGCTGCGCTGTTCTATCGCCTGCTTGATCGGATTGCCTCTCCTCATATCGAGCGGAATGTAGGGGACTTTCGACTGCTGGATCGCAAGGTGGTGGAGGTGATCAAGACCCTTCCCGAATATCAGTTGTTCATGAAGGGTGTACTGTCATGGGCCGGTTTTACCACTGTCATTGTCGAGTACGACCGCGCCGGTCGCGCCGCTGGTAGCAGCAAATTCAACGGCTGGAAGTTATGGAATCTGGCTCTGGAAGGCATTACGTCGTTCAGCACTGTGCCGTTGCGGTTGTGGACTTACCTCGGCGGTTTCATTTCATTGGTTTCGCTGGCGTATGCCGGGTACATGGTGCTGGACAAGCTGATCTTTGGAAACGATCTCCCCGGTTATCCATCCTTGATGACCGCGATTTTGTTTTTGGGTGGTGTGCAACTGATCGGCATTGGTGTGTTGGGTGAGTATATCGGACGGATCTATCTGGAGACAAAGCATCGTCCGAGGTACGTCATCAGGGAAATAGTTCGGGGAGAGTCGGGCGTGCGTGGAACCGCCGAGAACATTTGCGAACGGGTCGGTGATTATTCGTGATCAACTTTCGAGCCTATTCGGGAAAGCCTCCCAGCCGATTCGTCGACGGCGCAGCCTTGGTAGCAGTGTTGGTCCTCGCGCTGTGCGTACGTTTTTACGGCATCACAACACCGGCGATCTGGTACGACGAGGCCTATAGCGTACTGCTTGCCAGACACGAGCCATGGCAGATCTGGTCTATTACGGCGAGAGACATTCACCCACCTTTTTACTACCTGCTGCTGCACTACTGGATGATTTTGTTTGGCGACGGGGTCTTGGCCGTAAGGTCCCTCAGTGTCGTAGCCGATGTGGGAACGGTTTTGCTGAGCATAAATCTGATGAGCCTGGTTGCCACGCGAAGAGCAACCTGGATGGCTGGGTTGTTATTGGCGTTGCTGCCGATCTCGGTTCGTTACAGCCAGGAAGCGCGCATGTACACGCTGCTTGGATTCTGGCTGATGGGCGCAACCGTGGCGTTGGTGTGCTGGGTTAAAGAGCCGGAAAAGAAGCGCTTCCCGATTATTTATGTGTTGCTGATGACAGCAGCGTTCTATACGCATTATTTCGCAGCACTGTGCGTGCTTGTTCATTGGTTTTACTGGTGGTCGGGCCGTGCGGGGACGGGAACCGCGTTGCCGGTGCAGCCATGGCTTTTGGTTAACAGTGCAATCGTTGTGTTGTTTGTGCCTTGGTTGCCTGATTTTGTTGATCATCTGTCGGCAGGGGGCGTATGGCTCACGTCTGTCACAGGAGAGGCAGTGTTAAGTCTTGTTTGGCAGTTCACTTCTATGAACGCATGGGGAGCGCAGTCCTTGCTGTTGCGTGCGATGCCATTGGTATTTGTTGTTGCATGCGCCGTAATGTTGATTTGGAAAGAACACCACCTGAATCGTATCAGCGGTCTGATGGTCGGTTATTTTTTTATTCCAGCAACTTTTTTTACTATGGCAACGCTAATTGTCCCCGTGTTCGCTCCTCGATATCTGACATTTGCAGCGGTTGGGCTGCCTTTTATTGTTGCTGCAGCTCTGGATATATCGATTCGACGAACTGCTGTACTAGTCTTGGTCGTGATAATTATGGTGGCAGTGGAGGTTCAAGGATTACAGTCGGTATATCGACAAACCGATGGCATGAATGGAACCGATTTGCGCAAGAGCTATAGGCTCGACGTGCTGGCGGCTGCGATCAAAAAAGAGGCGATGCCAAACGACGAAATAGTCTTTGAGTCCTTAATCTGGTACCTGCCGTTCATCTATTACAACGAGACGGGAATTTGGCCAAAATTTTATATTGACTCATCTCTCGGCATGTTCTTTAACGTTGCTGACCGTGGCGGATACGCCTTGCTTCCCGAAGGCGATCGATTGAACTATTTCTCTAATTTGTATGTACTTAAATGCAGCACAGGCAATGTCTGGAGGATAGGACCTAAGACTGCAACAGTTTTCAGGACGCTACTGGAAAATGATTGGAAGCAAACCCTTACCTTTGTCGAGGGAGAAATGGTGGCTTCTTTGTACACCCTTAAAACCTCACCCCTCCCAGAGGACGGGGGTCTTAACGCTTCAGCTAGGCAGCCACCACCTCCCGCGGCTCAAAACTATCCGCCCGCGCCATCTGCCACATCCGCGAATAAAACGCTCCATTAACCTCACCCGTGAGCAATTCCCCCGGCTTCAAAAACACATGCAGCTGCGAGAACAACTTCACCTCGGTGGCCGACATGCGCCGCACCAAATGCTTGGGCTGCAATTGCGAAGGATGGTCGAGCCCGGCGGCGGCGAGCATTTCGGCCAGGGCCTTGAGGGTGTTGCGGTGGAAGTTGTAGACCCGCTGGGCCTTGTCCGGGACGACCAGGGCGCGTTGGCGCAGGGTGTCTTGGGTGGCGACGCCGGTGGGGCATTTGTTGGTGTGGCAGCTTTGCGACTGGATGCAGCCGATGGCGAACATGAAGCCGCGCGCGGCGTTGGCCCAGTCGGCGCCGATGGCCAGGACGCTGGCGATGTCGAAGGCGCTGACGATCTTGCCGCTGGCGCCGAGCTTGATCTTGTCCCGCAGGTTCAGGCCCACCAGGGTGTTGTGCACGAACAGCAGGCCTTCGCGCAACGGCACGCCGATGTGGTCGGTGAACTCCACGGGCGCCGCGCCGGTGCCGCCTTCCTTGCCATCGACGACGATGAAGTCGGGCAGGATCCCGGTTTCCAGCATGGCCTTGGCAATGCCCATGAATTCCCACGGATGGCCCAGGCAGAACTTGAAACCCACCGGTTTGCCGCCGGACAGTTCACGCAGTTGCTGGACGAACTGCATCAGTTCGATCGGCGTGGAAAACGCGCTGTGGCATGACGGCGAAATACAATCCTCGCCCATGAGGATGCCACGGGTCTCGGCGATTTCCCGAGTGACTTTGTGCTTGGGCAGGATGCCGCCATGGCCGGGCTTGGCGCCCTGGCTCATCTTGATTTCGATCATCCGCACCTGCGGGTTCTGCGCTTGGGCGGCGAAACGCTCGGGGTCGAAGCGCCCGTCAGACGTACGGCAACCGAAGTAGCCGCTGCCCAATTCCCAGGTGAGGTCGCCGCCGTGTTCGCGGTGGTAAGGGCTGATGCTGCCTTCACCGGTGTCGTGGGCGAAGTTGCCGAGCTTGGCGCCTTGATTCAATGCCCGGATGGCGTTGGCGCTCAGGGAGCCGAAGCTCATGGCCGAGATGTTGAACACCGAGGCCGAGTAGGGCTGAGTGCATTGCGGGCCGCCGACTGTCACGCGAAAACCGCTGGGGTCGCTCAACGGCGCCGGGCGCATGGAGTGGCCGATGAATTCGAAACCGGTCTGGTAGACGTCGATCAAGGTGCCGAAGGGTTTGTCGGCGCTTTCGTTCTTGGCCCGGGAGTACACCAGCGAGCGCTGGGCGCGAGAGAAGGGCAGGGCATCGCTGTCGGATTCGAGCAGGTACTGGCGGATCTCTGGGCGGATGCCTTCGACCAGGTAGCGGATATTGCCCAGGATCGGGTAGTTGCGCCGTACGGCGTGGCGGCTCTGCAGCAGATCGAACAGCCCCAGCAGGCTCAACAGCCCGGTCACCAGCGCAATGGGCCAGAGCCAGTCGTGTTGCAGGAACGGCAGGCTGGCGAGGGTGAAGATGACACAGCCAGCAAAGAAGGCGTAACGGCTCAGCAGCGACAGGCTCATACGGGTTCCTTGGGGTTGAGCGATTGGCGAGACATTAGCTTGGAATGCGGTCCGTGGCGAGGGAGCAAACTCCCACAATTGGTTGTGTGGTGAAACGCGGGCCATTGTGGCGAGGGAGCTTGCTCCCGCTGGGCTGCGCAGCGGCCCCATTGGGTCATTACGAGCATTCAGACAGACCGCGTCAGCCGGTTTACGACGGCTGCGCCGTCGAGCGGGAGCAAGCTCCCTCGCCACAAGAGCCGGCGCAGGTGGCATGCCCTGATCCCAATGGACCAAACACTGAAAAATACCTGTGGGAGCGAGCTTGCTCGCGATGGCGGCCGCACATTCAACCCCTGCATTGACTGTCGCACCGCTATCGCGAGCAAGCTCGCTCCCACAATTTGAACTGCCGGGGGCTCAGCCTGCCTGCTTCATCTGCCGCACCGGCAATTCCACACGGAAAGTGGTGCCGACGCCGACTTCGCTGCGGACGGTGATCTCGCCGTGGTGTTTTTTCACGATGCCGTAGGACAACGACAGCCCCAGCCCGGTGCCTTGGCCAATGGGTTTGGTAGTGAAGAACGGGTCGAAGATTTTCTGCAGGGTCTCGGGGGGAATGCCCGAGCCGTTGTCCGCCACTTCGATCCAGACGGTTTCGTCACCGGCACCGTTGCGCAGGGTGATGGTGCCGCGTTCTGGGCCGATGGCCTGGGCGGCGTTGACGATCAGGTTCATGATCACCTGGTTGATCTGCGACGGCAGGCATTCCACCTCCGGCAACGGCGTGTACTCCTTGACCACGTCGGCCTTGTACTTGATCTCATTGGCGACGATGTTCAACGTCGAATCCATGCCTTGCTGCAAATTGGCCATCTGCCATTCCTGACTGGAGTCGACGCGGGAGAAGTCCTTCAGGTCCTTGACGATCTGCCCGACCCGTCCGATGCCATCCTTGGATTCCTTGATCAGCAGGGGGATGTCCTCCACAAGGAAATCCAGTTCCACCTGTTCGCGCAGCTTCCTCAGGTTCACCACCAGCTCCGGCGAGGCGATGGCCTCCTCGGCGCTGCCGTAGGCGCTGAGCATTTCCTGGAGCTTGCCGAAGTAGCCGTCCAGCGCCCCGAGGTTGGAAGAAATGAAGCCGATCGGGTTGTTGATTTCGTGGGCCACGCCGGCCGCCAACTGGCCCAGGGAGGCGAGTTTTTCCGATTGCACCAGCTGGGTTTCCAGCATCTTGCGTTCGTCGATTTCCATCTGCAGCAGCTCGCTGGCCTGTCTGAACGCTTGGGTGCGTTGTTCCACCAGGTCTTCGAGCTTGTTCATTTTCAGTTGCGCACGGGAGGTCATTTCCCATTTGGTGGTCAGGGTGTTGGCCATCTGCTGGACTTCGATGTTGTCGAACGGCTTCTTCAGGATCAGCAAACGGTCATGGCCGTTCAGGCGGTCGAGCAGTTCATCCCAGGAATAATCCGAATAAGCGGTGCACACCACCACTTGCAGCTGCGGGTCGCGCTTCCAGAGTTCTTCGATGGTCTTGGCGCCGTCCCAGCCTTCGGGCATGCGCATGTCGACAAAGGCCAGGGCATAGGGTCGTTCCTTGGCCGCTGCCGCCAGCAATTTGTTCAGGCCTTCCTGCCCGCCATAAGCCGAGTCGAGTTCGAACACGGTGGCGGCAGGTTTCGGCGCTTCGCCGAACAGGGCGCTTTCCATGTCCTGCAAGTCCGTGTTGCCCTCGTCTTCCGGGGTGAGGATCTTGCGGAAATCTTCATGAATGGCGGGTGTGTCGTCGATCAACAGGATGCGACGGTTACTCATACTGTTCATGGCTCACCTTCTGCAAGTTTCAGGGGCACCTGCAATTGGAATGTCGCCCCTTTTCCTGGCCCCTCACTGTGCACGGTGAGGTGGCCGTTCATTTCAATGGCCGCCAATGCGCAGCTGTGCAGGCCAAAGCCATGGCCTTCCTTACGGGTGGTAAAGCCGTGGGCGAAGATGCGCGTCATATTCTCCTCCGGGATGCCTTCGCCTTCGTCCTTAACGCTGATTTGCAGGGTCTCGCCATCGACGACGTCCGCCTTGAGCGTCATGTTCCGCGCATGGTTGGACACCCCGGCCATGGCGTATTTGGCGTTGCTGATCAGGTTGATCAGAATCAACAGTAGACGGTGCTTGTCGCCCATGATCCGCGGCACATCACCGTATTCCTTGATCACCGTAACATGATGGCGGGTCAGGGCGCCGGAGTTCATGCGCAGGGCGTCTTCGAGCAGCTCGCTGACCACCAGGGGTTCGAGCAGGCTGTTGGCCCCGGCATAGGATTGCTGTGTGGCGACGATGTCCTTGATGTGGTCCACGCTCTTGCTCAATTGGGCCAGTTCATCGGTCAGGCCCTGCTGCTCCGACGCGATGGCCTCCACCAGTTGGTTGAGGTAGCCGGGCAGCAGCTTGCCCTTGGCGTCTTCGGTGAGGAAGTGCCCGAGGTCGTCAGTGTGTTCGTTGATCAATTGCATCGCCTTGCCCAGCCCCAGGGCCTTGCTGCTGCGCAGTTTTCGGCTGACCAGGTCGGCAGAGATGTTCACGCTGTTGAGCACGTTGCCGACGTTGTGCAGCACGTTGGTGGCGATTTCCGCCATGCCGGCCTGGCGGGCGGTGTCCATCAGCTCGCTCTGGGTGTCCTTGAGTTGGCGGGTACGCTCTTCGACCCGTTGTTCCAGCTCGTCGTTGGCGGTTTGCAGGGCGTTGTTGACCCGCTTGATCTCGGCGAAACTGCGGATCAGCCGGATCCCCAGCCAGATCAGGATCAACACCAGGAGCGTGGCGAACACCAGCAGGTAAACGTGGTTGCGCTCGTATTTGGCCGCGGCTTTTGCCTGGTCTTTCTCCAGTAGGTTGGTAATGGTGTCCAGGCGGCCGGCCAACGGGACCATTTCGATGCCCATTAATAATTCATTGACCTTTGGCTGTTCCCGCAGGATCACCCCGATGTGTCTGCGCAGGACTTCGACGGAGTTGAGCAGTCCCTCAGGCAGGCGCTCTTTGTTGACCTCCAGCTGGTTCAACCCCAGCAGGACCTCGGCCGCGATATCAGGGGAGCTGAGCTGGGCGAACTCCATGCTGCTGAGCAACAGGTCGTAGGTGTCGATGGCAACGTTCTGCAATTCCAGCCGGTAGGTGTCGGGCAGCCGGGCGAACTGGCCCTGGATATCGTCCTCGCCGGTGGGCAGGAAGGCCAGGGAGTTGCGCAACACCGCGTTATGGGATTTGAACTGCTCCACCAAGCGGGTCTTTTCCTTGACCAGCTTGAGGTATTCGTCGCGCTGGGCCTCCCAGAGTGACGGCCCATGTCGGCCCGGCTCCGCCTCGATGGCGTCCAGGCGCTGCCACAAGCGTGACATTTCGTGCAGGGGCGAGACCAGCGGGTCGTAGTTGTGGGTCAGGGCGATCCGCGACTTGAGGATTTCGTTGTCCCAGATGGCGTCCTGTTGCTTGAGCAGGCGGATCAGGTCCCGGGATTCAATGTACGAGGCGGCCTGTTGGGCGCCCGAGTTGACGTACATGAACAACAGGATGCCCGCCAGCAAGACGCCAATGAAGGCCAGGCCGAGGCGACGGAGGACTGTCATAGGGGCTTGCCCTCCCATTCACCGGTCAGGGTCTTGAGAAATTCGACGATCAGCTCGGTATCGTTCTTCAGGGGCTCGCGGCCCAACTGGTACCTGAACATCACTTCCACGGCACGTTCCAGGGTCGGTGCGGAGCCGTCATGGAAATAGGGCGCGGTGACGGCCACGTTACGCAGGCTCGGCACCTTGAAAACCTGGCGGTCGTCTTCGTCTCCCGTGACGTTGAAGCGACCTTCGTCGGCCCGGGTAGGGTTGCCGCGGTCAACGAAGTAGTCACCCATGATGCCGAATTTCTGGAACATGTTGCCCCCGATGTTCACGCCCTGGTGACAAGCGATGCAGCCGTATTCCTTGAACCGCTGGTAGCCGAATTTTTCCCGGGGCGTGAGGGCATCGGTATTGCCCAGCAGGTACTGGTCGAAGCGCGAATTGGGTGTCTGCAAGGTGCGTTCGTAATCGGCCAGGGCGCCCTGGATATTGGGCTTGGTCACCCCGTCGGGGTAGGCGTCCTTGAAATCCTTGGCATAACCCGGATCATCGGCGATGCGCTTGACGACAGACTCCCAGGTGCTACCCATTTCCGCCGGGCTGGTCACGACGATGTGGACCTGTTCTTCCAGCGTATCGACACGGCCATCCCAGAATTGGTGGAAGTTCAGGCCGGCGTTGAACACGGTCGGCGTATTGACCTCAACCGGCTTGCCGTCGAAGCCCAGGGAAAACTGTTTGTCGTCGGCGCCGCCCTGGTCCAGGCGATGGCAACTGGCGCAGGACAGCGTGTTGTTGACCGACAGTCGCGGGTCATTGAACAGCCGCAGCCCCAGCTGGACGCGCTTGGGGTCCAGGGTCGGGATCGGTGGCAGGGGCTTGAGGGGTTCGTCCAGTGGGGCGGCGTGCGCGGTCACGCTCATTCCCACGAGCAGGCCGAGCGCCAGAGTCAGTCCATGTAACGCCATGGGATGCTTTCCTTGAAACGTTGGTTGAGGACACTCCGGTGTTCACGAAAACGGGTTCTGGCGTTTTTCCCATTCGGTCATCCAGTCGGCAAAGGCCTGTGGTTCGACGGCCTTGCTGAAGTAATAACCTTGGACTTCCTCGCATTGGTGCTGCTTGAGAAATTCAAGCTGCTCAAGGGTTTCCACCCCTTCGGCGATGATGTGCAGATTCAGGCTCTTGCCCAGGCTGATGATGGTGCTCACCAGCTTGGCATCGTTGCTGTCGATGCTCAGGTCACCGACGAACGACTGGTCGATCTTCAGCACATCCACCGGAAATTTCTGCAAGTAGCTCAGGCTCGAATAGCCGGTGCCGAAGTCATCGATGGCCAGGCGTATCCCCAGCTGCTTGATGGCCTTGAGGATGGCGACCGTGGTATCGACGTTCTGCATCAGTACGCTTTCGGTGATCTCCAGTTCTAACTGTGTCGGTTCCAGGCCGGTTTCCTTGAGGGTGCGGGCGATGCCTTCGACGAAGCCGCGCTGGCGAAAGTCGATGGCCGAGACGTTCACCGACAGGTACAGCGGGCGCATGCCCTCGGCTTGCCAGCGACAGGCCTGCTGGCAGGCTTCCTGGAGCACCCATTGGCTCAGTGGGACGATCAGGCCGCTGTCCTCGGCGACCGGAATGAAATCCGACGGGTAGACCATGCCGTGCCCCGGCCTGTCCCAGCGCACCAGCGCCTCGACGCCGACCACCTTGCCGCTCTTGAGGTCGAGCTTGGGCTGGTAATGCAGCACGAATTCCTTGCGTTGCAGGCCCAGGCGCAGGCCCGATTCGATGGTCTGCTGCTGCCGTGCCCGGCGGTTCATATCCTCGGTGAAAAAGCGGTAGTCGTTGGGGCCGGTCTCCTTGACGTTGCGCATCGCCGTCTCGGCTTTCTTGATCAGCGCCACGGCGTCGAAACCGTCGCTCGGGTAGACGCTGATGCCCAGGCTCGCGGTGACGCTCAGGTCATGGCCGTCGATCGGTTGTGGGGAACTGATGGCCGCCAGCAATTTGTCGGCCACGCCTTTGATCTGCTGCGGATCGATAATGTCCCCCAGCACCACGACGAATTCATCGGAGCCGTAGCGAAACACCGAGTCGGACTCGCGCACCACGGTTGCCAACGTCCGCGCCACGCGCTTGAGCATCTCATCGCCCACCGGATGGCCCAGCGCGTTGTTAATACGCTTGAAGCGGTCCAGGCCGAGGAACATCACCGCCAGTTGCCGGTCGTGCCGACGGCACTGGGCCATGGCCTGGGTCAGGCGATCGCCGAGCAACATGCTGTTGGGCAATTCGGTGAGCACGTCGTATTGCAGCAGGTGGGAGACCTTGAGCAATTCCTGGACGCGCTCTTCGATCGTGCGTTCCAGGCTGCGCATTTTCCTCGCCGCATCCTGGGCCAGTTGCCATTTCCAAGTCATGGCGCTGGCCATCTGGCGGATTTCCAGGGTGTCGAAGGGTTTCTTGAGGATCAGCAACTGATCGTCGAACTCGATCCGCTCGGACATGGTTTCCCAGGAGTAATCCGAGAACGCCGTGCACAGGGCGATTTGCAGCCGTGGGTCAGCCTCCCACAGCCGCTCGATGGTTTGCAGGCCATCCCAGCCCGGCGGCATGCGCATGTCGGCGAACACCAACGCGTAGGGCTGGCCTTCGGCCTGGGCGCGCTTGACCAGTTCCAGTGCCTCCTCGCCCTGGTAGGCCGAGTCGATCTGGAATTGCAGCCGGCTGACCTGCGGGGTGCCGAACAGCAGGCTCTCGGTGTCGTCCAGGGAGTCATCGAGGCCGGCGCTGGGGCTGAGGATCTTGCGAAAGTCCTGGTGGATCGCCGGCGTATCGTCCACCACCAGGATTCGCCGGTTGGCAGGTACCGACATGGGGTTCATGGATTGCTCTCCGATAGCTGGCTCGCTGGTCGGGTCCAGTGGTCTGTCGCGGGAATGATGGTGCCGGCCTTGAGCAATTCGGCGGCCTGGCCGCTGTCGACCACGGTGCTGAAGTAATGCCCCTGGGCCTGCATCGCCCCGCCGCTGGACATCAGCGTGGTGCGTTGCTCCTGGGTCTCGACGCCCTCGGCAATGATCCCGATGCCCACGTCCCGGGCAAAGTTGATGATCGCCCGCAAGGTCGTGGCGTTTTCGGGATTGTCACTGGCACTGTCCAGGAACCGCTGGGCGAGCTTGAGGTGATTGACCCGGTAGGTCTTGAGGTAGTCGAACGAGGAATATTCGGTGCCGAAGTCATCGATGGCGATCTGCACACCCAATTCGCATAGGCGCGGCAGCACGTCGTTGTGGGTCCACTTGGTCTGGGCCAGGGTGGCTTCGGTGACATCGAAACGCAGGTCCCAGGGCGCCAGTTCCCAGCGGGCGGTGGTGCGCAGCACGTCGTAGATCAGTTCCGGGCCGGTCTTGAGCTGGGTCAGGGACAGGTCGATGGCGATCACCGGCGGCGCCATGCCCTGGTCGCGCCATTGACGCATTTGCTGGCAGGCCTGGTCCAGCACCCAATGCCCCAGGCCAATGATGATCCCGGTCTTCTCGGCGGCGGGCATGAAGGCCGCCGGTTCCAGCCAGCCCCGTTCGGGGTGGTTCCAGCGCACTTGTACGCCCATGCCGAGGATCTTGCCGGTGCCGAGGTCGACTTCCGGCAGATAGTGCAAGTGCAGCTCTTGGTTTTCGATGGCTTGGCGCAGGTCGTTGGCGAGGGCGACCCGGTCGGTGACTTCCTGGTTTATTTCCTCGTTGTGGAAGTGGTACTGGTTGCGGCCCTTTTCCTTGGAGCGGTACAGGGCCATGTCGGATTGCGCCATCAGGCTGTCGGCACTCAGGCTCTGCGGGGTGTACAGGGCGATGCCGATGCTCACCGAGATCCGCACGTCGTTGCCGTCCAGGGAGTACGGCGCCACGAGGGCGTCGCGGATCTTGCCCGCCAGCGCGGCGCAATGGGTCGCTTCATGCACGTCCAGTTGCAGCAGGGCGAACTCGTCGCCGCCCAGGCGCGCCACCACATCGTTTTCCCGGGTACAGGCCTTGATGCGCACGGCGACTTCCTGCAACAGCAGGTCGCCGATGGGATGGCCCAGGGTGTCGTTGATGCGTTTGAAGTGGTCCAGGTCCAGGTAGAACATGGCAAACGGCGCGGCCCCGCGACGCGCGGCGGCGAAGGCCTGGTGCAAGCGCTCGATCATGGTGGCGCGGTTGGCCAGCCCGGTCAGGCCGTCGGTACGGGCGAGCAGGGCGATCTTTTCTTCGGCCAGCTTGCGTTCGGTGATGTCGAGGATGATGCCTTCCACTTCCAGCAGCAGCCCCTGGTCGTTGCGCACCGGAATGTAACGGTTCTCCACCCAGCGGAACGTGTCGTCGCCGGTGCGCATGCGGAACTCGATGGACGCCCCCACGGTGTCACGGTCGAGGACGCGCACCATGGCCTCCTGGACTTTGTCCTGGTCATCGGAGTGGATCAGGGTTTGTGCCCAGTCCGGCGAGTTGATCAGTTGCGCCGCGGAATGACCGAACTTGGTGATGTTATGGGAAATGTACATCAACGCGAACGGCGGTTCGCCCCGCAGGCGATAGAGGATGGTCGGGCTGTTCTGCACGATGATATTGGCGTCGGCCAACTCGCGGGTGCGCTCCTCGACCGCTCGTTCGAGCATGTCCATTTTCAGCGCTGCGTCTTCGGTCATCTGCCATTTGACGGTCAACGCGCTGGCCATCTGGCGGATCTCGATGGCGTCGAAGGGTTTTTTCAGGATAAGCAGGCGGTCGCCCAGTTCGAGGCGCTCGGAAATATCTTCCCAGGAATAATCCGAGTACGCGGTGCACAACGCCACCTGCAGCTTGGGGTCGGCGCGCCATAGCCGTTCGATGGTTTCCAGGCCGTCCCAGCCCGGTGGCATGCGCATGTCGATGAACGCCATGGCGTAGGGTTGCCCTTGGGCCAGCGCCGCTTCGACCTTGTTCAAGGCTTCCATGCCCTGGAACGCCGAGTCGAGCACGAAACTCGTGCCGGCGACCGCCACCGGCGCGCCGAACAGGGCCTCCTCGGCGCTGCTCAGGTTGTCTTCGGCGCTCATCTGCGGGCTGAGGATTTTGCGAAAATCCTCATGGATGGTCGGGGTGTCGTCGACGATCAGGATCCGCCGATTGGTTTTATCCAAAGGCAGGCTCATGGCCGTGCACCGTTTTGATGCGGACTATAGAACCTTGGGAACATCTGCTATCCCTTTCGCTGGCATGAGTATTCGGCCTATACATGGCCCTTCATGGGGTACAGCATAGTCGTCTGATCGGGATGCGCTCGGCCACCGAGGGCAAATGTGTCTAAATCTTCGCAATCTACTAGCCTGTTTTTTGGGGCTAAGGTAGAACGGTTGTCGTGAATCAGGAGGGGGTTGCAAATGGAAGGTCAATCGCCGGATGTTCCGGTAAAGAAGCCGACGGTGCTGCTGGTCGATGACGAAGAGTCGATTCTCAACAGCCTGCGTCGGCTATTGCGCAGCCAGCCGTACGAGATCCTGCTGGCAGACAGTGGCGCCAAGGCGCTGGAAATTCTCAAGGAGCGCCCGGTCGACCTGGTGATGACTGACGCGCGCATGCCGAACATGGATGGTGCCACGCTGCTGGCCGAAATCCGCAAGTTGTATCCATCGACCTTGCGCATCCTGCTCACCGGTTATGCCGATGTGGACATGATGACCAAGGCCATCAACGAGGGGCAGCTTTATCGCTACCTCAGCAAGCCGTGGAACGATGAGGAGTTGGTGCAGGCCTTGCGCCAGGCCCTGGCCCACCAGCACTCCGAAAGCGAGCGCCAGCGCCTCGAAGCGCTGAACCGCGAGCAGAACCAGCAACTCAAGACCCTGAACGCCACCCTGGAAAAACGCGTGGCGTCGCGCACCTCCGAGCTGCAGCAGACCGCCGACATGCTTGACCTGGCTTATGACGAGCTCAAGCGCAGCTATGTGACCAGCACCGAGGTGTTTTCGCTGATCGCCAACCTGCGCCTGCCCAAGGCCAAGCAGACCAACCGGCAGATCATCGAGCTGATCCGGGTCTATAGCCGGCTCAATTTTCTCGATGAGTCCACCGACCGCGACCTGACCATGGCGGCGGCGCTCTACAACATCGGCAAGCTGAGCTGGACCGACAACATGATGGTCACGCCCGCCGACATGCTGCACCACACCGAATTGGAGCTGTACCGCGCCTATCCGAAGCAGAGCGAATCGCTGCTGATGACCCTGGACCCGATGAAGGACGCGGCGCGGATCATCCGCCATCACCAGGAGCGTTGGGACGGCAGCGGTTTCCCCGAACATCTGAAAGGCGAAGCGATTCCGTTCGGCTCGCGGCTGTTGAAACTGGCGGTGGACTTCATCGAGTTGCAGCGCGGGTTGATCCTGGAACGGCAGATGAACAGCGATGAAGCGCTGGTCTACATCCGCAAGTACGCGGGCAAGCTGTACGACCCGGACATGGTCGAGGACTTCATCAAGGCCTGTGCCGAATACCTGGAAGACGTGACCTTGTCGGACCCGACGGTGAAGGTCATGACCACCCGGGAACTGGCGGCCGGCATGATCCTGGCGCGCAACCTCAACGCCGACAACGGCATGCTGCTGCTCAACGCCGGCAAGGTCCTGAGCGGCCCGCTGGTGGAAAAACTCATCGCCTTCGAAGCGATGGAAGGCGCGCGGTACAGCGTATTCGTCAAGATCCCCGAAGAGGCGGCCGACCCTTCGGCGCCGAAGCCGATTTTGGGGTGACTGGGGTCTGGGTTGGGTTGGGTTGGGTTGGGTTGGATTGGATTGGGTACATATCCGTTGCTGCGGTAACGGCGGCTTAGGGTTCCGCCCTGACGGCGGGTCACTTTTGAAGAGCCCGGAAGCCGGCCCAGTCAAAAGTAACCAAAACGCTTTTGCCCCACCACTCGGTGCCTCGCTTAGGCTCGGCATGCCCTCACTCCGGCATTGCTCCGTGGGCCGCCGCGAAGGGCCATCCATGGCCCAGCGCGGCTATCCCGGCATCCATGCCGGGATGCCCACTGCGCAATGCCTGCGTTCGGCCATCGTGGTTAACGGGGCGCCGAGATCAACGTCCACCACGAGGCGGCCTTAGAGCCGACCTGGCTCTTCTGGTCGTACACCCATCAGACCTGTGGGAGCAAAGCTTGCTCGCGAGGCGGCCTAGTAGCCGACCTGGCTCTCTTGGTCGTATACCTGTCAGATCTGTGGGAGCAAAGCTTGCTCGCGAGGCGGCCTTACAGCCAACCGGTCTCTGGCGGCTGTACATCAATCCAACTGTGGGAGCGAGCCTGCTCGCGAAGACGGCGGCACATTCAACATGGATGCAAGCAGACCCATCACTATCGCGAGCAAGCTCGGCTCCCACAGGGATCGGCGGTGGACACCGATCTTATAAACGACCAAAAACCTGTGTGGGAGCGAGCTTGCTCGCGATGGCGGCCTGACAGCCGACCAAGATTGTGGGAATGGTCGGACAATCCTCCGGGTTGCAGCAGATTTTTCCGACGAACTCTGGCGGTTGCCGGGTGGGAAGGGCTGTCGCTAGTCTTTTCCCGTCGTTGCAAATTCAGCGACCGGGCTTGGAAATCCGATAAGTAGACGGCGCGAAAGCGCCCTTCATGACGTATGCTTGCGGTCGTTTTTTGACCATGCTTTCGTTATGGCGGCTGTGCGCGGGAGACCTTCGGGTCTGTCGGGCTCGTTTACCCCGGTTTTCCAACCTGCGTACGGCTGCCACCCCTCGCTTGGAAACGAACGTGGCAGCTCCAACCTGTAGACGGAGTGTCACCCTATGTTCAAAGCCACACCCAATCCCCCCGAAACCGATCCCCAAGAGCTCGATGAAGCCGCCAAGCGCGCCATCGACCATTATCTCGACCCCAAGCCTCAAGCCAAAAAGAAAAAGCCCTCAGGTCAACTGTTCACCGTTGTGGACGGTGTCGACACCGAAAGCCTGCTGGCCAACCTCAGCGAAACTTTGGCCTCAGCCGATGCCATGGTCAGCGATCTTGCCTTCGACCTGAAAGGCTCGCGACGCCATGTTGCCCTTGGCATTCAGCAACTGATCGAGCTGGGCGCTTTATTGGCGAATCGGATGCTGGATAACGTCAATACACAACCCTGACCACACCGCGCGCAGAAGCGAGAAGGCTTGCTTCCACAATTGGACCGGAGTACGACCGGGAGAGCCAGGACGGCTGTAAGGCCGCCTCGCGGTGGACGTTGATCTCGGCGCCCCGTTAACCACGATGGCCGAACGCAGGCATTGTGGAGTGGGCATCCCGGCATGGATGCCGGGATAGCCGCGCTGGGCCATGGATGGCCCTTAGCGGCGGCCCACGGAGCAATGCCTTCGTTCTGGCATGCCGAGCCTAGGCGAGGCACCGAGTGGTGGGGCAGAAGCGTTTTGCTTACTTTTGACTGGGCCGGCTTCCGGGCTTCTCAAAAGTGAGCCGCCGTCAGGGCGGAACCCTAAGTCCCCGTTACCGCAGCAACGGATATGTACCCAACCCAATCGGTCGCACCAGGCTTTGCTCCCCGCCGCTGCGATCTGTAATCTCCCCGCCATTTCCTCGGCCAAGGCTTCTATCACCCATGACCATTCCCCTCATCCGCATCGCCGCCGCCCTGTTGCTCGGGCCGGATGGGCGAACCCTGCTGGTGCGCAAGCGCGGCACCCAAGCCTTCATGCAGCCGGGCGGCAAGATCGAAGCCGATGAACAACCCGTGCAGGCGCTGGCCCGTGAGCTGGAAGAAGAGCTTGGACTGCGGATCGACCCGGCCCAGGCCCGCCACTTGGGTGTGTTCAGCGCGCCGGCGGCCAACGAGCCGGGGTTTACCGTGCAGGCCGAGGTGTTTCTGCTGAGCATCGACGTTGCGGTTTCCCCGGCGGCCGAAATCGAAGAGGTGCGCTGGATCGACCCGGCCGGCGACAGCGATCTGGTGCTGGCACCGTTGACAGGCGAGGTGATCCTGCCGTTTTATCGAGCGACACTGCTCGCCACCTGCTGATTCACATTTCAAGGACGGATGCCCATGATTCCATTGCCGGATCTGCTGATTTTCGCCGCCGCCGCGTTGCTGATGGTGCTGACGCCCGGCCCGAACATGATCTACCTGATCTCCCGTTCGATCTGCCAGGGCCGCAAGGCTGGCGTCACGTCCTTGTTGGGCGTGGTGGCGGGGCTGACGGCGGTGTTCCTGGCGGTGCCCATGGCCTATGAAGTATTGAAATGGGCCGGTGCGCTGTACCTGTTGTGGCTGGCCTGGCAGGCCGTGAAGCCGGGGGCGCGCTCGCCCTTCGAGGCCCAGCAACTGCCGGCGGACTCGACGCGCAAGCTGATCACCATGGGCTTTCTCACCAGCGCGCTGAATCCCAAGATCGCGGTGTTCTATCTGTCGGTGTTCCCACAGTTCATCACTCCGGAACACGGTTCGCTGTTCACCCAGAGCCTCATCCTCGGGCTGACCCAGATCAGCGTCAGTTTCAGCGTCAACCTGCTGATCGCCCTGTTCGCCGCCGGCATCGCCTCGTGGTTCGTCCATAACCCGAGCTGGCTGGCGGTGCAGCGCTATTTCATGGGATTTGTCCTCGGTGCCCTGGCCCTGCGCCTGATGCTCGAGCAGCGGCGTTCGGCGTGAGCATTCGACGCCTGCGGGCTGGCGATGCCGAGGCCTATCGCGAGCTGATGCTCCAGGCGTATGCCTTGCACCCCCAGGCCTTCACCTCCAGCGTCAGCGAGCGGGCGAAGTTGCCCATCAACTGGTGGGAGTCACGCCTGGGCAGTCGGCTCGATGTGCTGTTGGGGGCGTTTGTCGAACAAGAACTGGTCGGCATCGTCGGCCTGGCCCTGGAGCCCCGGGAAAAAGCCCGACACAAGGCGCTGCTGTTCGGCATGTACGTCGCCGACGAACATCGCCATCGCGGGCTCGGCCACCAACTGGTGCAGGCCGCCCTCGACGAAGCCCGGCGCCACACCTTCCTGCGCCTGGTGCAACTGACCGTCACCGCCGGCAACGACCCGGCGCTCAAGCTCTACCAGCGCTGTGGTTTCGTCTTGTACGGCCTCGAACCGATGGCCATCCGCGTGGACGATGAGTACCTCGACAAAATCCATATGTGGCTAGAACTTTGAGCGAACCACTGATTTGAGTGATGGAGCTTTTGTGGCGAGGGAGCTTGCTCCCGCTTGGGCGCGAAGCGGCCATAAAACGGGTCTGCTGCGCCCGAAGCGTCGGACCGGCCCAGCGGGAGCAAGCTCCCTCGCCACAAAAGCTGTCAGCGCACAGCACTGACCCCATCCAATGTCGAAAACGACGTGTCCTTGGCCGTCAGCAAAAAATCGCGCATATATGGCGCGTCGAGCATGTCGGTGCGCACCGCCGCGTACAGCGTGGCGAACAAGCCTTTCTCCCCCAGCCGCTTGGCTTTCACATAGCCCCGTGAGCTGTATTCATGCAGCGCCCAATGCGGCATGCCACAGACGCCACGGCCGCTGGCCACCAGTTGCATCATCATCACCGTCAGCTCGGACGTGCGCACCTGAGCCGGTTCGATGTCGGCCGGTTCCAGGAAGCGGGTGAAGATGTCCAACCGGTCTCGCTCCACGGGATAGGTGATCAGGGTCTCGCTGACCAGGTCCTCGGGCACGATGTAGGGCTTGCCCGCCAACCGATGCTGGTTGGCGACGGCGAGCATCGCTTCGTAGGTGAACAGCGGCACGTAGGTGATGCCGGCCAGTTCCAGCGGGTCGGAGGTCACCACCAGGTCGAGGTCGCCCCGGGCCAGGGCCGGCAAGGGTGCGAAAGCGAAGCCCGAGGCCAGGTCCAACTCGACTTCCGGCCAGGCATCGCGGAACTGGTCGATGGTCGGCATCAGCCACTGGAAGCAGCTGTGGCACTCGATAGCCATGTGCAGGCGCCCGGCGGTGCCGCCCGCCAGCCGCGCGATGTCCCGTTCGGCACTGCGCAGTAACGGCAGGGCGGAATCGGCCAGTTGCAACAGGCGCAGGCCAGCGCTGGTGAAGCGTACCGGCTTGGTCTTGCGCACGAACAACTGCATGCCCAGGCGCTCTTCCAATTCCTTGAACTGATGGGAGAGGGCGGACTGGGTCAGGTGCAGGCGTTCGGCGGCTTCGACCAGGCTGTCGGCTTCGCGCAGGGCGTGCAGGGTCTTGAGGTGACGGAGTTCAAGCACCGGAGTAGCTCCATGAGTAAAACTTGTGATCAACACGAAAAGGTTGAGTTTGTCTCATGCAGGTCGGGTTGTCGACAATGGCGCCATCTTTTACAGGAGGACACATACCATGGCCCTGGCCCACACCCTCGGTTTCCCCCGCATCGGCGCCGACCGCGAATTGAAAAAAGCCCTCGAAGCCTACTGGAAGGGCGACCTGGCTCCGGCTGCGTTGCAAGCCGTAGGCCGTGAACTGCGGGCCCGCCACTGGCAACTGCAAAAAGACGCCGGCATCGACCTGCTGCCCGTCGGCGACTTCGCCTGGTACGACCAAGTGCTCAGCCACACGTTGACCCTGGGCGCCGTCCCGCAGCGTTTCCAGAGCACCTTGAATGCCCAGGGCCGACCGACCCTCGACACCTTGTTCGCCATGGCCCGTGGCGCCACGGCCAGTTGCTGCGGTGTCGACCACGGCCAGGCGCAATACGCCCAAGAGCTGACCAAGTGGTTCGACACCAACTACCACTACCTGGTCCCGGAGTTTTCCGCCGACCAGACCTTCGCCCTCCGCTGGGAACAGCTGTTCGATGAAGTGGACGAGGCCCATGCCTTGGGCCACCGGGTCAAACCGGTGCTCATCGGCCCGTTGACCTACTTGTGGCTGGGCAAGGCCAAGGGCGAGGCGTTCGACAAACTCGACCTGCTGGAACGCCTGCTGCCGGTCTACGGTGAAATCCTCAACCGCCTCAAGGCCCAGGGCGTGGAATGGGTGCAGATCGACGAACCGATCCTCACCCTCGACCTGCCTCAGGCCTGGAAGAGCGCCTTCGAGCGCGCTTACCACATCCTCCAGTACTCGCCGTTGAAAAAACTCGTGGCCACCTATTTCAGCGGCCTGCAAGACAACCTCGGCCTGGCGGTGAGCCTGCCGGTGGACGGCTTGCACATCGACGCGGTACGTGACCCGGAACAACTGGGCCAGGTGCTGGACCGCCTGCCGACGTACAAGATTCTCTCAGTGGGCCTGGTCAACGGTCGCAACGTCTGGCGCTGCGAACTGGAACAGGCGCTGGCGCACTTGCAACCGGCCCAGGAGCGCTTTGGCGACAACCTCTGGGTCAGCACCTCGTGCTCGCTGCTGCACAGCCCGGTGGACCTGGAACGTGAAGACCGGCTCGATCCGGAACTCAAAAGCTGGCTCGCCTTTGCCGTGCAGAAGTGCGGTGAAGTCGCGGTGCTGCGCGATGCGCTGAACGATCCCCAGGCCCCCGCCGTGCGACAGGCCTTGAGCGACAGCCGCGCGGTGCAGGCCCGTCGCGCGGGCTCGGCGCGTATTCACAAAGCCGAGGTCCAGGCGCGCCTGGCGGCGGTCGGGCCACAGGACAGCCATCGGCGTTCGTCGTTTGCCCAGCGCATCGAACGCCAGCGCGCACGCTTGGCGCTGCCGACCTTTCCCACCACCACCATCGGCTCCTTCCCGCAGACCCCGGCCATCCGCCTGGCACGCCAGGCCTACAAGCAAGGCAAATTGTCGGCCAACGACTATCAGGAGGCCATGCACACCGAGATCCGCCATGCCGTGCAGATCCAGGAGCGCCTGGGCCTGGACGTGCTGGTGCACGGTGAAGCCGAACGCAACGACATGGTGGAATACTTCGCCGAGCAACTGGACGGCTATGCCTTCACCCGTTTCGGCTGGGTGCAGAGTTATGGCTCGCGGTGTGTGAAGCCGGCGATCATCTACGGCGATATCAGCCGCCCGAAAGCCATGACCGTCGACTGGATCCGTTACGCGCAAAGCCTGACCGACAAAGTCATGAAAGGCATGCTCACCGGTCCCGTGACCATGCTGATGTGGTCGTTCCCCCGCGAAGACGTGTCGCGGCAAGTCCAGGCCCGACAACTGGCCTTGGCCCTGCGGGACGAAGTGTTGGACCTGGAAAAAGCCGGGATCAAGATCGTGCAGATCGACGAAGCGGCGTTCCGCGAGGGGTTGCCGTTGCGTCGCGGGGAATGGCAGGCCTACCTGGATTGGGCCGTGGAGGCGTTCCGCTTGTGCGCCTCGGGCGTGGCGGATGACACCCAGATCCATACCCACATGTGCTACAGCGAGTTCAATGATGTGATCAAGGCCATCGCCGCCATGGACGCCGATGTGATTACCATCGAAACCTCCCGTTCGGACATGGAGTTGCTGGACGCATTCGAGGCGTTCGATTACCCGAACGACATCGGCCCGGGTGTCTACGACATCCACTCGCCACGGGTGCCGGACACCGCCGAGATGGTTGCGTTGATGAGCAAGGCAGTGAAACGAATCGCCGCCGAGCGGCTGTGGATCAATCCCGACTGCGGGCTGAAAACCCGGGGCTGGCCTGAGACGGAAGCAGCCTTGGTGAACATGGTGGCGGCGGCGCGGCAGTTGCGTAGCCAGTTGGCCTGAATCTTGTTATTCGGGCAAGATCCCTACCTTGTGGTGAGGCAGGCTTTTGTGGCGAGGGAGCTTGCTCCCGCTGGGCTGCGCAGCAGCCCCAACATTTAATGCCTTGATCCTGTTTTGAGGTTGAAACCTTTTGGGACCGCTTCGCGGTCCAGCGGGAGCAAGCTCCCTCGCCACGGGGTGCTCACTGAGCTTCAAAACAACCACTCGGCAATCTTCATCAAACTGTCACGCAACTGTGGCAGCGCGCTTGAACAAACTTCATCAGACTCGCGCTCTACTGGGGTTCTGCGTTTTGGTGTTTCTTCATGCGTGTATTCATTTTCCTGGCCGTGCTGTTTTTCGGCCTGCCGTCGATGGCGGCGTCCCGTTGTGATGTCAATGTTGCGACTCAACATGTCGACCTGAATCAGGTCAGCCTGGCTTACCAAAGCATTGGCCGTGCCTCGGATCCTGCCTTGCTGTTGGTGATGGGCCTGGGCGGGCAACTGATCCATTGGCCGGACGAAGTGGTGGTCGCCCTGTGTGAGCAAGGTTTCCGGGTGATTCGCTACGACAACCGCGATGTCGGCCTGTCCACCTGGCGCCAGGCGCCCGGCAGCGCCAACCTGACCTTTGAAGCCCTGCGCTACAAACTCGGCTTGCCCGTGGCCGCGCCGTATACCCTGACGGATATGGCCGACGACGGGCTGGGGCTGATGGATGCCTTGCAGGTGCAGCGCTTCCATGTGCTGGGCGCGAGCATGGGCGGGATGATCGCCCAGCACATGGCCGCCATGGCGCCTGAGCGGGTTGAAAGCCTGACCCTGATCATGACCAGTTCCAGTGCCGCCGGTTTGCCCGCGCCCAGCGAAAGACTGGTGCAGCTGTTGTCCCGGCGCGGTGCGCCGAATCGCGAAATGGCCCTTGAACAGCAAGCCGATCTGCTGGCCGCGTTGGGCAGCCCGGTGGTGATGGACGATCGCGAGGCCTTGCTGCACCAGGCCGCCGTGGCTTATGACCGGGCCTTCAATCCTGAAGGCGTGAAGCGCCAGATCATGGCGATCATGGCCGAGCCGAGCCGGGTGGCCCTGCTCAATCAACTGCGGGTGCCGACCCTGGTCGTCCACGGCACCGCCGACCCTTTGCTGCCGGTGATGCACGGCGTGCACTTGGCGGCGCACATCCAAGGCAGTCAACTGAAACTGATCCCGGGCCTGGCCCATCGCTTCCAGGACGCGTTCAAGGCGCCCTTGCTGGGGGCAGTGCTGCCGTACCTGCAGCAACACCGTGAAGACACTTCTCACTGGGCGCAGATCGAGCCGGCGCAGGCGCCGAATCTGCTTTGATGGAACACTTTTTCTAAGGTCCTGCCCGGCTTTTGTGGCGAGGGAGCTTGCTCCCGCTGGGCTGCGCAGCAGCCCCAACATTTCATGCCTTGATCTTATTTTGAGGTTGAAACATTTTGGGACCGCTTCGCGCTCCAGCGGGAGCAAGCTCCCTCGCCACAAAAGCACCTTGCGGGCATTCAACGTGCCCGTGCCTGCTCCACCAACCACCCCATCAATGCCTGCAACGGCCCCGAGGCCTGGGGCTTGCGCGGGTGCACCAGGTGATAGCCCTGGCCGGTCTTGACCTTCAGCTCGAACGGCATCACCAGTCGGCCGGCGCTCAGGTCGTCGCCGATCAGCGACCAGTCGCCAATCGCCACGCCGGTGCCCTGGGAGGCCATGGACATCGCCAGGTCCAGGGTTTCGAAGTGCTGGCCCTTGCTGACATTGCTTAAATGCACATCGGCCGCCGCCAGCCAGGCGTTCCAGTCGCGTTGGTCAAGGGCCGGGTGCAGCAGCAGGTGGTGTTGCAGGTCGGCGGGTTCATGCAACGGCACCAGGCCTTCCAGGACCGGGAGCGAGCACACGGGCGTCAGTTGTTCATCGAACAGGTGCAGGCACGCCAGCGAGGTGTCCGGCGGCGGGCCATAGACCACCGCGGCGTCGAAGGCTTCGCGCTGGAAATCCACGCCGTGCCTGACGGTGGTGGTCAGTTCCACCGGCACGTCCGGTCGTTCCTTTTGCCACTGCAACAGACGCGGCAGCAACCAGCGCATCACGCAGGTCGGGGCCTTGAGTCGCAGGACCTGGCGCTTCTCGCCGATCTGCTCGACCGTTTCGTCGATCAGGTTGAACACCTGCTGCACCCGTGGCAGCCAGGCCTGGCCCTCGGCGGTCAGGCTCAGGCCGCGCGCCTGGCGCCGGAACAGCGCATAGCCCAAATGATCTTCCAGCCCGGCGATCTGCCGGCTCACCGCGCCCTGGGTGATGTGCAGCTGTTCGGCGGCCCGGGTGAAGTTGCAGCATTGGGCCGTGATCAGAAAGGTGTGCAGCGCCGGCAGCGGGGGAAGTCGTTTCATTTCGATCCAAGCCATGACGTGGAGACATGGCGAGTATGACTTTTTATCCATTGTTGCTGCCATGCCCGGCCCGTTCCAATAACGTCATTCCCAAGACAAAAACGGGCCTGCTGCGTGCAGTGCGCGGCCCTTTACCCGACCAGAAAAAGGCAATGGCAATGGCGACGTGCGGCGAAGTATTGGTCAAGTTACTTGAAGGTTATGGCGTGGAGCAGGTGTTCGGCATTCCCGGCGTGCATACCGTCGAGTTGTACCGCGGGCTGGCCCGTTCGAGCATCCGCCATGTGACGCCGCGGCATGAGCAGGGCGCAGGCTTCATGGCCGACGGTTACGCCCGCGTCAGCGGCAAGCCCGGCGTGTGTTTCATCATCACCGGCCCGGGCATGACCAATATCACCACCGCCATGGGCCAGGCCTATGCCGATTCGATCCCGATGCTGGTGATCTCCAGCGTGCAATCGCGCAGCCAGTTGGGCGGCGGCCGCGGCAAACTGCATGAGCTGCCGAACCAGTCTGCGTTGGTGGGCGGTGTCGCGGCGTTTTCCCACACGCTGATGTCCGCCGCCGAGTTGCCCAGCGTGCTGGCCCGGGCGTTCGCGGTGTTCCAGGCCGGGCGCCCACGGCCCGTGCACATTGAAATCCCGCTGGACGTGCTGGTCGAAGACGCCGATGCCTTGCTGGCCAGCGTGCCAGTGAATATCAGCCGAGCCGGTGCCGCACCCCATGCGGTCAAACAAATGGCTGGCCTGCTGGCGACGGCCCGGCGACCTTTGATCCTGGCCGGTGGCGGGGCCATCGACGCCGCGGCCGAATTGACCGAGTTGGCCGAGCGCCTCGGCGCGCCCGTGGCGTTGACCATCAATGCCAAAGGCCTGTTGCCGGCGCGCCATCCGTTGTTGATCGGCTCCACCCAGAGCCTGGTGGCCACCCGTGCCTTGGTGGCCGAGGCGGACGTGGTGCTGGCCATCGGCACCGAATTGGCCGAGACCGACTACGACATTACCTTCGCCGGCGGCTTCGAAATTCCCGGTGCGCTGCTGCGTATCGACATCGACTCGGACCAGACCGTGCGCAACTACCCGCCGCACCTGGCCTTGGTGGCCGACGCCCGCATCGCGGCCCGGGCCGTGCTCGACGAATTGGGCCGGCAACCCTTGGCTGAACGCCGCGCCGATTGGGGACCGGCGCGTGCCGCTCGGTTGCGTGCGGAGCTTCAAGGCAGTTGGGACGCCGCGACCCGGGCCCAGACGGTGTTTCTCGACACGGTCTTGCAGACGTTACCGGAGGCGGTGTTCGTCGGCGATTCCACGCAACCGGTGTACTCCGGCAACCTGACCTTCAATCTGGAACAGCCGCGCCGCTGGTTCAACTCCTCCACCGGCTACGGCACCCTCGGCTACGCATTGCCGGCGGCCATCGGCGCCTGGCTCGGCGGCAAGGACCTGGGCCACGGTCGCCCGGCGGTGGTGTGCCTGATCGGCGACGGCGGGTTGCAGTTCACCCTGCCGGAACTGGCCAGCGCCGTGGAAGCGCGCACGCCCGTGATCGTGCTGCTGTGGAATAACCAGGGCTACGAAGAGATCAAGAAATACATGCTCAACCGCGCCATCGAGCCGGTGGGCGTGGACATCCATACCCCGGACTTCATCGGCGTCGCCAAGGCCTTGGGCTGTTTTGCCGAGGCCATCGATGATGTGCCGTCACTGCGGGCCGCGTTGCTGGGGGCCTGTGAGCGGCAGGGGCCGACGTTGATTGAGATCGACCAGGCGCGTTGGAAACCGGATTAACTGAGGTGTGACGACTGGCCCCATCGCGAGCAAGCTCGCTCCCACATTGGACTGCGGTGAACAAACAATTTGTGTTCACTGAAGATCCCTTGTGGGAGCGAGCTTGCTCGCGATGAGGCCAGCCCTGCCAACACAAACCTCAGCTCAAACAGTCATCCGCAACCGCGCCAGATCCCTTAGCGGTGGCGCGCCGAACAACCGGCTGTACTCGCGGCTGAACTGCGAAGGGCTTTCGTAACCTACCCGATACCCCGCCGCCGAAGCTTCCAGCCCTTCGGCCAGCATCAGCCGGCGGGCTTCCTGCAAGCGCAGTTGCTTCTGGTATTGCAGCGGGCTCATGGCGGTCATGGCCTTGAAGCGGTGATGCAGGGTCGAGACGCTGAGGTTCACTTCCCGGGCCAGGTCATCGATGCGCAACGGCTGTTCGAAATGGCCGTTGAGCCATTTGATCGCCTGGCTGATGCGGTGGCTCTGACTGTTGGCGATGGCAATTTCATACAGCCGATAGCCCTGCGGGCTGCGCAACAGGCGATAGAGAATTTCCCGACGCACCAGGGGCGCGAGCATGGCGATGTCTTTTGGCGTGTCGAGCAGCCGTGCCAGGCGCAGGACGGCGTCGAGCATCGGCGTGTCCAGGCGTTCGACATACAGCCCGCGCCCGGCTGGGCGGGTCGGTACGCCCAAGGGGCCCGCATCGGCGATCAACGCGGTGATTTCCGTCGGGTCGATGTCCAGGCGCAAGGCCAGGATCGGCTGCTCGGGCGACACGTCGGCGATGCAACCACTGAGCGGCATCGAGACCGAGACCACCAGGTAATGCAGCGGGTCGTAGTTGAAGAACTCATCCGCCAGACGCACCTGCTTGCTGCCCTGGGCCATGATGCACAGCGCCGGTTGCGCCAGCACCGGGGCGAATTTGTGCGGCTGGCTGTGTCGCGACAGGTTCAGCGAGCCGATCGCCGTGGCGTAGCTGCCGTCTTCGCTGGTGTTGCGGTCAATGATCGACGCCAGTTCGGCGCGCTGTTGTTCCAGGTACGTGTCCAGCGGGACGTGGGCGTGATCGAGTGGCGACATGCCGGAATCCTCAGGCAATAGAAAGCAATGAACAAAGCTTATGTTTGTGCAAGGCGCAGCGGTAGTCACATCCTGTTGAAAGCTTGCCTGATCCTGCACGGCGCGATGGGCCATGACGGTGCAACGCTGCCGAAACTTGCTTGAAACCTTTTGTTTCAACTTCCCGGCTTGTAACCGGATCGATGGTGAAATTCGAACGGCCGATGCGCAGGATCGTGCAATGGGTCGGCAGGAATCGACTAACGAAGCTGGCGGCGCGGCGCTTAACCTTTGATCCTGTCGCAGCCTGTCCCCGGCTGCACAACGGATTACCTGGGAGGGTTGAACATGACTACACACATCCCCGTCAGCCACATGGCTTTCATCCGGGCCCGCGGCGGTTGCTCCAAGCAATTGGGTGCGCGCCTGAGCACGCTGATCGCACCTTCGCGCCAGGCACCCGGTTGCCTGCACTTTGCCTTGCAGCAATCGCAATGCGACGCTGATTTGTGGCTGGTGTCCGGGCTCTGGGTCAATCAGCCGTCGATGGACGCCTACTTCAACTCACCGGCCATGGCGATTTTTGCCGAGCTGGTGCAAGACCTTGTGGTGAGCAGCCTGGATTTCCACACCTTCCGCGAAGTCTCTGCCGCCCAGGCGACCGAAGGGTGCCGGGCGCAGGTACACAAACTGGCCGGTTGAAGGTTTAATGAGCGTCATTTTCCATCGCCAGGATGCGCAATATGGCACGTAAAGCCTTTGAAACTTTTGAAGCTGTTTCTGCTGTTGTTCCCAAGGAGGGCGGTGGTTACCACGCCGCCATAGCCACCAAGGCCATCGGCGGCTCAGGTGCGCCGCGCTTCAACAAGGTGCTTGAAGAGCAGACGTTCGAAACCGCTACCAAGGCCGATGAAGCCGCCGCCGTGCAGTTGACTCATCTCAAGGGCGTCGACGATGAGGGCGGGTTGGTCTGGTAATCAGCCTTTTGGTGATTGCTTTTGTGGCGAGGGAGCTTGCTCCCGCTGGGCTGCGCAGCGGCCCCTTTTTTGGTGGGCGCTGCGCACCCAAGCGGGAGCAAGCTCCCTCGCCACACATACCTTCATTTCAAGTGAGCGGTGTTGTTTGCAGGATTTTATCGCTTACTTCGGGCGATGCATCTTGAACAACGCCTCAGGCCCCAGCTGGAAATAATCCGCCGGCCCGCCACCGCGCAAGATCGGCTCGGCGGCGGCGGTGTCGTACACCCCATCCTTCAACAGCCACTGGGCGATATGCACGGCGACCACTTCACCGAGGATCAGCCAGCTCGGCACCGGCTCCTTGTCCGCCCGCTGCAGTTGAATGATCTGCGTGACCTTGCATTCGAAGGACACCGGGCTTTCGGCGACACGCGGTACCTGGATCACCCGTGACGGGGCCGCTGTCAGACCCGCCAGTTCGAACTCATTGACCTGGGGCGCGACCATCGCGCAGCTCTGGTTCATCTGCTCGGCCAGCGGGCGAGTGGCCAGGTTCCAGGCAAACTCACCGGTCTGTTCGATGTTGTTGAGGCTGTCTTTGCGCCCGACGCTGGAGAAGCCAATGATCGGCGGCACGTAGTTGAAGGCGTTGAAGAAGCTGTAGGGCGCCAGGTTCAGGCGGCCTTCGCCATCTTGTGAAGAGATCCAGCCAATGGGCCGTGGGCCGACGATGGCATTGAACGGGTCGTGGGGCAGGCCATGGCCTTGGGCGGGTTCGTAGTAATGAATATCGTCGGGCATGAGAGTGCGCAAATCCGCTGCTATTTGGAGGGAATCCGACGATAGTGCAGCGATCAGCCCGTTTTGTCAGCACCTCAAAACCTGGTGGGAGCGAGCTTGCTCGCGATGGCGTCAGGTCAGCCAGCATTGGTGTTGGCTGACACACCGCTATCGCGAGCAAGCTTGCTCCCACAAGGGGGGTAGTGATGACAGGGATTAGTTGGTAGACGCTGCATCCGCGCGGTCGGCGCCATCCGCGGCGACGGCAGGCTCGATGGCGTGGTTTTCATCTTTCTTGGCAACAACGGCGGAACCGGCGCGCTCGTGACCGCTGGCGATAAAAGCGGCGGTGCCGGTGCGGTCGAAGCCGTCGTCGGCGAAGGCGCTGCTGGCCAGTGCAGTGAGGGTCAGGGCGAAGATCAGTTTGGTTTTCATGGTCATACTCCAAGCATCGATAGTTGATGGAGGGAGGATGGAGTGGGGCCATTAAGTGGAAATTAATGTAGGAAATGACGCCGGCCCGAAACGACGAAAGGGGCGAACCTGTGCAGGTTCGCCCCTTTTGTTTGTACGAGTGCAGCTATCAGTCCGTCAGGATCCGCGAGTGTTTGCGGGTGTCCTTCATGGTGATGTACACCAGCAGCGAAACCGCGATGCAAGCCGTCACGTACCAGTAGTAGCCCGTCTCCATACCGATGCTCTTGAACCACAGTGCGATGTATTCAGCGGTGCCGCCGAAGATCGACACGGTCAATGCGTAAGGCAAGCCGACGCCCAGGGCGCGGATTTCGGTGGGGAACAGTTCGGCTTTCACCACGGCGTTGATCGAGGTGTAGCCGCTGACGATGATCAGCGCGGCCATGATCAGGAAGAACGCGCCCCACCAGGTCTCGATGGTGTGCAGGGTCGTGAGGATCGGCACGGTGAACAGCGTCCCCAGGATGCCGAAGGCAATCAGGATCGGCCGACGTCCGATCTTGTCCGAGAGCCCGCCAATGATCGGTTGCAGGCACATGAACAGGAACAGCGTGGCGGCGGAAATGGTGGTGGAGTCGGAGATGCTCATGCCCACCGTGTTCACCAGGTATTTCTGCATATAGGTGGTGTAGGTGTAGAAGGCCAGGGTGCCGCCCATGGTCAGGCCGACCACGGTCAACAGTTCCTTGGGATGACGCATCAAGGTGCGCATGGCGCTTTCCTTGGCTTTTTCCTTCTTGGTGAACGACTCGGTTTCTTCCATGCCGCGACGCAGGTACAGCGCCACCACCGCACACAGCGCGCCGATGGCGAACGGGATGCGCCAGCCCCAGGCATACAGCTGTTCAGTGGTGAGGACCTGTTGCAGCACGATCAGCACGCCGAGGGCGATGAGCTGGCCGGAAATCAGCGTTACGTACTGGAAGCTGGAGAAGAAACCGCGACGTTCCTTGGTCGCCATTTCGCTCAGGTAAGTCGCCGAGGTGCCGTATTCGCCACCCACCGACAGGCCTTGGAGCAGGCGGGCGAACACCAGCAGGATCGGCGCGCCGACGCCGATGGTTTCGTAGCCGGGGCTCAGGGCGATGATCAGCGAGCCAAAGCACATCAAGTACACCGAGGCCATCAACGCGCGTTTGCGACCGGCGCGGTCAGCGTACAGGCCCATCAGCCAGCCACCGATCGGGCGCATCAGGAAGCCGACGGCGAAGATCGCGGCGGTGTTGAGCAATTGGGCGGTGGTGTCGCCCTTGGGGAAGAAGGCTTTGGCGAAGTACAAGGAGAACGCGGCGTAGACGTACCAGTCATACCACTCGACCATGTTGCCGACCGAGCCACTGAAGATCGACTTGATCCGGCTGGCGGTGGTTCTTTCACGGGCGGGCACGGCAGCCGACCCGATGGGCAGGGTGTTTGAGTTATCCATTGAAGGATCCTTCGTTTAATTGTTTTTGTGGAGCGCGTGGGAACGCAGCCTGACAGGGCTATAGCAGGAGCTGTGCCAGGTGGGAGAAGGCCGGTTTAGAGGGGGTGTGGCGATGCGGTGAGCGGAAATCCGCTTATTGAAGCTGGGGGTGTGGGCGGGAATCCGCTTATGTGGCGGTGCGAGCCGGCTCTTTCGCGAGCGGGCGTCCACGCATTGGGTCTCTGAAATCCGACCAATGTGCTGCTGTTATCGCAGTGGGGTTTCACTGACCCCAAAAACAACTAAGCCCGGCCGAAGCCGGGCTGTGAGGGAGGGTTATCGGATTAGCTGATGGCAGCGCCGTTGGTGCGGTCGAAGCCGTCTTCAGCGATAGCACCGTTGGTGCGGTCGAAGCCATCAGCAGCGATGGCGCCGTTGGTGCGGTCGAAGCCATCAGCAGCGATGGCGCCGTTGGTACGGTCGAAGCCATCGGCAGCGATGGCGCCGTTGGTGCGGTCGAAGCCGTCTTCAGCGATGGCGCCGTTGGTGCGGTCGAAGCCGTCTTCAGCGATGGCGCCGTTGGTGCGGTCGAAGCCGTCTTCAGCGATGGCGCCGTTGGTGCGGTCGAAGCCGTCTTCAGCGAGGGCGCCGTTAGTACGGTCGAAGCCATCGGCAGCAACAGTGGCGGCGCCCGTGCGGTCGTAACCATCAGCGGCAACGGTACGGTCGAAGCCATCGGCGGCGAAGGTGTTGGCGGCCA
This sequence comes from Pseudomonas sp. Z1-12, assembly GCF_051132015.1. Taxonomy (NCBI): domain Bacteria; kingdom Pseudomonadati; phylum Pseudomonadota; class Gammaproteobacteria; order Pseudomonadales; family Pseudomonadaceae; genus Pseudomonas; species Pseudomonas sp. Z1-12. Next base: position 5,371,749 of record NZ_CP071647.1, on the reverse strand, counting down.
GTACAGACAGGGTCAGGGCGATGATCAGTTTGGTTTTCATGGTGATTACTCCGGGTTCGTTGGCGATGTGTCTTGCATGGGTTGAATGCTACGCCAATAAAATTGATTGAAAAGCGCAAAAAAATGCTAATAACAATCGATTAAATCGATGATTAGGCAGGCGCATTCACTCGCTTTGGCAATCGCAGCGAACCTTGCGCAGGACATCGATTCAGTGAACCCAGAGTGGGACACGGGCATTAACGCGCGATTAATCGCAGTTGAATGACAGATATTTCATACATGGCCGACCTGTTTTTCATCGCCGCGATGTCATCTTTGCCCCCCATGGCTAAATGGGAAAAATTCGGGGGCTTTACCGGCCCCATCGCGAGCAAGCTCGCTCCCACAATGGACCTGTGAATACAGGGTAAATGTGGGAGCGAGCTTGCTCGCGATGAGGCCAGTCCAGGCACCACCAATGCCTCAAGGTGAAGAGGTAGAGGGGGTAAACTCCAGCTTCAGTTCCCCCCGGTACTGTCCGGTGTTCTTGTCGATCTGGTTGAACGCTGGTGTGTCCAAGGTGATGGGCCAAGGCGTACACACCACTGGAAACGGCACATTGGGCAGCTTCACCGCACGAATATCCGCATTGTTGATCCCGTTGAAACTCACCGGTTGCCCGGACACATGCTGCGTCTCTCCCAGGTTGGCGGTGCGGGTGCGGACCGTGTATTCGATGCGGTTTCGCTCGCCGCTACCACCGGACGTGTGGTGGACGAAGAAGCGACCCTCCATGCCGGGTACGGGGTTGGTGCCGGTGACGCGAATTTCATAGCTGTGGCTGTTGGCGTTGTAGCCGTCGTAGAGGCAGGCATCGACCACGGACCGGCCGGAGACGATGCCGCCCGGTGCGGTGCTCAACGGGCGGGTGCGCAGGTTGAGGTCCACCTGCGGTGTGCTCATGCCGTAGGCGGGCAGGTAGATCTGCATATTGTCGGGGTCGGTGACGTCGAGCTTGAAGTCGACGGTGTAGGTATAGGCTCTACCGATGTCCTGTGAAGCATACAACTTGAGTTTCAAGATCATCTTTGCCGTCCAGATACCGCCGGAGGGCAACTTGGCGAATTCCGACTGGGGGATCCAGAGTGTTGAGCCTGTTCCTTCCGATCGGCGGGTGATCTCTTCTTCTTCCTGATTGCAATAAGCAGGGGCGTTGGTAGTCAATACAAATGCCTTTCCATCCCAGCCCCCATTGCAGAGATTGTTCGGAAACTTGCGGTAGAGTTGGCCTTTGACAACGAGTACATAGCTCAGGCCGCTGCGCCGTTCGGTGAAGCGCAGCGGTATGTTGGTCGTGCCGAGCCGTCCAGTTGTCGTCGTGGAGCACTGACCGTTGGCCGGATCCGTGTTGGACAGGCAGACAAAGTGCATGTTGGTATAACCGGCCCCCGGTTTGTGTTGTGCGCTCCAGCCATGGATCATTTTGTCCCAAAGGTAATACGTTGGATTCGGCCTTGAACGGTCGAAATCGAGAACGACGGATTGGTAGTAGTCGCTGGGATGAATGTCTGCGAGGGCTGGCAACGCGGTGACCGCAGCGATGAGCGCGATCAGGCGCCGCCCCCAATGTACGAAAGCTCCGCTCATGGCTGGCTCCTCTTATCCAGTGACAATGCGGCACTGCGACGCGCGGTCCAGCGACCCAGGCGATCCGGGTCGTTGAGGTCCTTGGGCAAGGCATCCAGGGTGGTACTTTCGCAGGTCAGCGTGCCGACCCGCCGCAGGCTGCTCTGGGCGGCGCGGGTTTGTACGGTGCAGGCGTGTACGCCGTTGAGGTCCAAGGCGAACAAAGGGTCGGGGTGGTGATTGAGGTCGACGACGAAGCTGCCGTCCTCGCCGGTTTCCATCATCGATGCATTGAGGATCGCGGCCTGGACCAGCGGTTGTCCCCGAGCATCCACCAGGCGGCCGACGTAGGTATAACTGAGGGTGGACTCGATCCGTTGCACCGCCAGCTTGCCCGGCGGCAGGAACCACTCGCGGTTGCCGTTGCCGACGTTCACCGAACTGAGGTTCTGGCGCGAAGCATCGGCGTCGCTGATGCGGGTGTGGGTGGCTTCGAAACCGTTGACCGGGATCAGCCGTTTCTCACCGAAGCCGATGCTGGTCTGGGCACCGTAGCCGCCGCTGACCTTGGCCGCCGCGCCCGTGGCGTTTTCCAGCGGCGCGGCGATGATGCCCACTGCCGCGCCGGGGCCCGTGCCGCCCTGGCCTTGGCCCCAGAAGAAGCCGTCGCGGCCCAGGGCCAGGGACGAAGAATGGTTGCCGCTGAACCCAGGTCGTGAGTCTTGTTGGTCGCCGCCACGCTGGGCCACCGTCAGGCTGGACTCGCCCCAGTTGCGCTCGATCCGTCCGCCCAGCTCGGCATCCCAACGACCCAGGTCATCGTAGCCAACCCCGGTGTTCAGTTCGTTCCTGCCCTGTTCGCCATCCCAAGCGCGGGTATGGCCCAGGCTGGTGCGCAGGCTATCCGGGGCATTCTGCTCGCGGCGCGCATCCAGGCTGACGTTGCTCTGGCGATAGCCACCGGTGGGCGAGCGCTCGTTATGCGACAGGCTCAGGCTCAGGTACAGGCCATGATCGGTCTCGCGGTTCCCGCTGGCATTGCGGAACGCGCCGACGCGATGGATGAGCTGGAACGGTCCCAGGGCATGGCCTCGGGAAAAGCCGACCTGGAACGTCCTGGCCCACGTCGAGGTGGTCAGGTCACTGGTCGGGTCGTCTTCTTCGGGGAAGTCGTTCCAGTAGGAAAACGGATTCACCTGGGCATACCGGTTGTAGTTGTAGCCGGCACTGAGGGTGCCACCGGCCAGCGGCAAGGAGGCGCTGGCGGTCAGTGATTCGTTGCAGCCGCTCTGCTGGTAGGCGCGGGTGGTGCGCTCGCAGGACGGGCTCTTCAGCGAGTAGCGGTACACGCTCCAGGAGATCCCGTGGGTAAAGGTCATTTGTTGGCTGTTGCCGCTCGCGCCGTCGTTGCCGCGCAACAGGGCGCCGGACAACGACCAACTGCTGGCGCCCAGCGTGCCGGCCCAGTCCAGGCGGTTTTCGTTGTAGAACGCCGAGTCCAGCCAGGTGATCGCGCTGGTGAGCGCCAGGTCATCGCGCAATGGGATGCGCAGGCCGGTCTGGGCCACGCCGGAAGGGTCCTGTTCGTACAGCGAATGCTCCGCCGTACGCCCGCCTTGCAGGAACCATTGCACGGTGTCGTCCCCCAGGCCATTGCCGTCGGTGCGGCTGAAAGGAACGGTTTCGGTGCGGGTCACCTGACCGTTCTCGATCACCCGCAGGGTCACCGGATAGCTGCCGTTGGGAAAGGTCCGGGTGTCGACATTCTGCACGCCGGCATCCAGGTAGGACGTGGACAGCAGCTCCTCGCCACGGAACGCATCGACCCGCGAGCGCTGGGTCAGGATCAGCGAGATCGGCGTGCCTTGGCCGACGACCTCGCGGTTGAGGTAGGCCAGGGTGGTGCCGACGCGGGCGCCGTCGATCCGCCCCAGGGGCAACAGGCTGAAGCTGAAGTTGCCGCCCTCGGCGCTGGACAGGTTGCTCATGTCCATGCGTCCGGCCTGGGCGTAGTGTTCGCGTTCGAAATCCTGGCGGTAATAGGCGTTGTTGAATTCCAGGCTGCTGTCGCTACCGCGCTTGCTCTGGTAGGCCTGGTAGTTCCAGGTAAAGCCAAAGTGGCTGCTGTCACCCAGGCCGACCGCGCCCAGGCCGACCGCGCCCAGGCCGCTGGCGCCCAGGGCGCGATAGCTGTCGGCCTGGGCGATGTTGATATTTTGCCGATGGACCAAGGCGTTCGCTGCCTCGGAGGGCGTATGCAGGCGCAGCGCCGCTGTGTCGCTGGCCGGCAGCCAATCCTTGCGCATGAGGATTTGCAGGCGCGCACCGGCCTCGTCGAGAATCACGGCCACCGCGTCGGTGTCCAGGTAACCGCAGCTCGCTTCGCTGGCCAAGCCGTAGGAGCAGGCCAACTGGCTGTTGCTGGGCAACGGTTCGGACAGTAGGGGCAGTAATTCTTCGGAGGACGCCGATGCGCCGGCCTCGATCAGCAGGGCTGCGATTCGCTCGGGCTGTTGGAATTCGATACGGCCGGGGCGCACCACCACAGGGTGCAGGCCGAGGTTGCGGTTGAGCAGTTGAAGTTCGAGTTGTTCCACCTGACCCTCGACCAGGGCCTCGAAACCGGCCGGCACCTGGGGCAGGTCGGTGGACGCGACCGATACGGCATCGGCCAGCACCCAGGTCAGGGAGATGGAGAGTGCGGTGAAGTGGCGTTTCATACAGGGCCTTGACGAAGGAAGAGGGAAGTACGACGGCGCCGTACCTCCCTCTTGAGGAAAAACCGGCGTTACTTACGGCTGCTGGGTCAATACCAGGCTGACGATGCCTTCGTAGCGACCGGCATTGGTGATTGCCCCAGCAGTCGTCTGGCGGATGTCCAGAGCTTGCTCGATCGAGCCGCCGGTGGCGTCACCGCCAGGGAACAGGTCGGCGGCAGGCAGCGTGACGCCAGTGGTGTTCAGCGCTCGCCCGCCATAGCTGACGCTCAGCGGGATGCCTGTAGCGGCGGGGTTGGTCATGTTGGCCAGGACGGGATTGGTGATCAGACGCAGGGTCATGTCCTTGTCGGTGTCATTGCTGTAGATCCGCGTACCCAACCGAGTCGGCTGCAGGCCGGAACCTGGCAGATAAGCCATTTCCATGGACGCCGGCAGCGGGCTGCCGTCCGACTGGAGGATTTCCAGGGTCGGGTCGACATCGGCGTAGACCAGCAGGCTTTTCTCCACCGCCATGGCGGGCAGCGAGGTCAGGGCGACCAGTGCCAATGGGGCGAATTTCATCAATTTCATGGGTGTTCCTCTTTTGCTGTGGGTGAACGGGGGCCCAACCACGTGCGCTGCACGTAGCTTGGGTCAATAAAATGGGGGTTACGGCTGAATGGCGAGGGTGCGCGGACGCCTGTCGTCGCTGGTCACGAAACGTACGATGACGTTGCCGTTCGATCCGGGGGCGGAGACGGGCAGGGTGTTGCCGGGATACAGGCTGCGGTTGACGTCATTCCAGATACAATCCTTCTCCCCCGCCATGTCGGTGCAGCGGCCGACCTGCAACACCCCGACCCGCAGGGTGCCGTCGTTGCGCAGTTCATTGCCCTTGGGTTGCAGCTTGATGCTGGTACGGCGCTCGTCGGGTAGCAGGCGCACCAGGGCACCCCACACCAGGTTGACGCCGACTTTCGGCTGTACACCTGACTGTTCCAGGACGTCTTCGTCGACCAGGTCGGGCGCTCCCACGGGCTCGAAATAGACTCGGTAGACGGTTTCCTCGGTGGGCATCGACTGGGCGATGATCCGTACCGTGCGGCTCGCACCGGGTGCCAGTACCGTGCGTTGCGGCGAGACCACGATGCCCAGCGCATCGGCCGGCGACAGCGGGCTTTCGTGTTCGTCCGGCGTGCCGGGACGCTGGATCTGGGTAACGCTGACCTTGATGTATTGCACCTTGTCGGACTTGGAGTGCAGTTGGATCTGGCCAATGCCGTCCTGCTCGGCGCCAATGGTGCTGTTCATCGGGTAGACCACCATGTTCGCGGTGGCTGGCAACGACAGGCTGATGGCGAGCGTCATGAATGCCAGTTTGCCCAGGGCAGCCCAGGGACGGGTAAACACTTGATACAAATGCATTTAAAACCTCGAACAAGGAAGATGGACGATCAACGTTTAATACATAGGGGACGTGTTTCGACCCAACCTGCGGTCATGCATCAAAAAACGGCGCTTCGATACGCCGCGCAAGACCCCGTGTCCTACCTCTTTTTTGCTTTCAGACTCTTCGCTATTTCCTGTAGGAAATTTCCGGAGTAAATTCATGCTCAATGCACCCTGCTTGCTGATTACTGCGAAATGGATGGGATTCCGAATGCGCGCAGTCTTTGCACGGCCGTGGTGCCGATTCTAGTGAGGCGATGATGGCCGTTTTTTGTGCTGGCGATTTTGGTGGGATATATACACCATGTCAATAGTTTTGGTGGAATATATCCACGTTCGCCTGCGCGAAGAAATTACGCGTTGTGGTGTTTCGCTGGCCGCCGCGTCTCGTGCGGCAGGCGAGTCGAGCCCGCAACGCTTGAAAGAAGTGGTCTCCGGGCGGCAGAAATGCCCGGCCGATCTGGTGGCGAAACTGGTGGCGATCGGGGTGGATGTCCACTACGTCCTGACGGGCGAGCGTGCGCCAACCGCACCGGCCTTGGCGCCGGACGAAGAATTGCTATTGGATGGCTACCGCGCGCTGGATGTGGCAGGCAGGAAACGGCTGATTGCCAGTTTGCTGTCGGGTTAACCCAGGCCAGGGATGATCGCGAGTCGCGTCGCGACAGCCCATCAGTTGTCCTCCAGGAACATCTCTCGACTCAACCCATGCCGCTGCAGCTTTTCATTGAAGGTGCGGCGCGGCAGTTGCAGTTCCTCCAGCACCGCTTTCACATCGCCTTTATGTCGAGTCAGGGCGGCGCGCAGGCATTGGGCTTCGAAGGCTTCCTGCTGGGCCGCCAGGGACTGGCCCGGCTCCGCCTCAAGGACGGGCAGTTGATCGAGCCCCAATACCTGGCGTTCGGCGACGTTGGCCAGCTCGCGCACGTTGCCCGGCCAATCGTGGCTCAGCAGATGGCTCAGTTGCGGGCCACTCAAGGGCGTGGCGGGGCGGCCGAGGCGTTCGGCGGCGCTGTGGGTGAAATGCTCGAACAGCAACGGAATATCTTCGCGCCGTTCACGTAAGGGTGGCAGGCGCAGCTCGGCGATGTTCAAGCGGTAGGCCAGGTCCTCGCGAAAACGCCCGGCCCGTGCTTCGTCCAGCAAGTCCGGCTTGGTCGCGGCGACAATGCGCAAGTCCACATGGATGCTCTGGTTGGAACCCAGGCGTTCGAGCTTCTTCTCCTGCAGAACTCGCAGCAACTTGGCCTGCTGGGCCAGAGGCATGCTTTCGATTTCATCGAGAAACAGCGTGCCGCCGTCGGCGTATTCGAGCTTGCCGATACGTTTGCCCTGGGCGCCGGTGAAGGCGCCGCTTTCATGGCCGAACAGTTCCGCTTCGAACAGTGGTTCGGGGATGGCCGCGCAATTCAGCGCCACGAAGGGTTTGCTCGCCCGTGGGCCGAAGTCGTGCAGGCAACGGGCGACCAATTCCTTGCCACTGCCGGTTTCACCACGGATCAACACGTTGACCGGCAATGTCGCCAGGTCCAGCACTTGGCGGCGCAGGTTTTGCAACGAGCGGGAGACGCCAAGCAAGGTGGCATCAAGCCTGGTCCTGGCATCGGCCTGCTCGTGCAGTCGACGGTTTTCCAGCACCAGGAAACGCTTGTCCAGGGCCCTGCGCAAACTGCCAAGCAGGGCTTCCGGGCTGAAGGGTTTTTCCAGGAAGTCGTAGGCACCGTCGCGCATGGCCTCCACTGCCATGGGCACGTCGCCGTGACCGGTCAAGAGAATCACCGGCAGGTCCGGATCCCGGCGACGCACTTCGGCCAGCAGCTCCAGGCCGCTGAGGCCGGGCATGCGCACGTCGCTGAGGATCACCCCGGGGAAATGCTCCGGCAACCGGGCCAGGCATTCGTCGGCGCGGCTGAACAGTTGCACCTGGAACCCCGACAGGCTCAACCATTGCTCTACGGCACTGCGAATGCTGCCTTCGTCATCCACGACCATGACTGAATCAAGCATGCAGTTGCGTCTCCTGATCGATGGGCAAGGTCACGCAGAATACCGCGCCGTTCCCGTGGTTATCCGCCGTCAGCCGCCCACCGGATTCATGAATGATTGCGAACGAAACCGCCAGCCCCAGGCCCAGGCCGTCGCCCACGGCCTTGGTGGTGAAGAACGGATCGAACACCTGGGCCAGGTGCTCCTCGGCGATGCCGGTGCCGCTGTCGTTGACGGTCAGGCGCCACAATTGCTCATCGGCCTCCAGGCGCACTTCCAAGCGTTTGAGCGGTTGGCCGGCCATGGCGTCGAGGGCGTTGCGCAGCAGGTTGATCAACACCTGTTCGAGGCGGATTGCATCGCCGCGCACCCACGCCGGGCGGGTCAGGTGCAGCACGGTGCTGACCTGTTCATCGCGCAGGCGTGTTTCCAGCAGTTGCAGGGCCTGGTCCACCACCGCCGCCAGGTCCAGGCGTTCGCGCAGGCCGCTGGGGCTTTTGCGCGCGAACGTTTTCAAGTGGCCGGTGAGGGCGGCCATGCGGGTCAACATGTCATCCACCGGCTTGAGGGCCTTGTAGGCATCATCGACCCGACCGTGATCCAACAGCAGGCGCAGGGTTGCCAATTGCATGCGTTGGGCGGTCAACGGTTGGTTGATTTCATGGGCCAGGGCCGCCGACATCTGCCCCAACGCCGCCAGCTTGGCCGACTGCACCAGCCCGTCCTGGGCCGTGCGCAGATCCCGAGTGCGCTCCTCCACCAGCCGTTCCAGCTCTTCGCGGCTGCGCTGGCGCAACCTTGCCAGGCGCCAGCGCTGGTTGAGAAACAGCAACAGGAACACCAGCGCCAACCATAAGCCAGCGGCGGCGAGCCCGGCGTTGCGCAAGTCCTCGAAGGTGATCTGCGGGCGGCGCAGCAAGTGCAGGGTCCAGCCCTCGGCGGTCAACGGCAAGGATTCCCACAGGTAATCCGCCGAGCCATCGGGGGCTTCGACCCGGGCCAGATGGCTGTTGTCATCGAAGCGGCGCAGCGGCTCATAGGTCAGGGCTTGCAACGGTTGTTTGTCGTACTGACGGGTGGCCTTGAGTTCGGCGCGGTCGTTGTCGGTCAGTGGCTGCAAGTGGCGATAACGCCAGCCCGGGCGATTGGCGATGAAGATGATGCCCCGGGCATCGCTGACCAGAAGGGTGTCGCTGCCCTGGCGCCACTCTTTCTCCAGCTCCGGGAATTCCAGCTTCACCACCATCGCACCGAGGAACTTGCCGTCGTCGTCGGTCACCGCGCTGGACAGGAAGTAACCGGGAATGCCACTGGTCACGCCCACCGCATAAAACCGCCCGGTGCCATGGGTGCGGGTCTGGATGAAATAGGGGCGGAAACCATAGTTGTGCCCGACATAACTGCTGGGCAGGCGCCAGTTACTGGCCGCGACGGCCAGGCCGCTGTGGTCGAGCAGTTCCAATGTGGATGACTGGGCGGCGCCATTGATCTGTTCGAGCTTGCGATTCAACGCATCCTGCTGGGCTGGACTGACCGGCCCCTTGAGGGCCGAGCGCAACTCCGGGTCCAGCGCCAGCACGGCGGGCAGGGCGCGGTAGCGTTCGATCAGGGTATGCAACGAATTGGCATACAGCGCCAACTGCTGGCTGGCACGGCTGGCGTCTTCTTCCAAGGCCTCGCGCTCGGCGTGGCGCACGGCGAGGGTGGCGGCAACCGCCGCGCCGGCGAGGATCAGCAAGGTGTACAGCGACAGGCGCAAGGTACGGGTGGTCGGCAGCATGCTGGCGTAAACCAGTGGAAAGTCGGGCGGGCACGATAGCATGGCGCCCGCGAAGACGTCGGCACATCCAACATGGATGTCAGCTGACCCACCGCCATCGCGAGCAAGCTCGGCTCCCACAGGGGATTTTGGGTGTTCACAGATCCGGTGTACACCACCAGTCCCCCTGTGGGAGCCGAGCTTGCTCGCGATGGCGGTAAGTCAGCCTGCATCTCTATTTAAGGTGTAATTCATTGTGGCGAGGGAGCTTGCTCCCGCTGGGCTGCGCAGCAGACCTTTTTGTGAGCGCTGCGCACTCAAGCGGGAGCAAGCTCCCTCGCCACAGGTTGTGTGGGCTTTGACACATAAAAAAAGCCGGTGGGGTTGTTGCCCCACCGGCCTTTTTCACTGCGCCAAAATGCCTGTTACTGCACTTCGACCGCCAGGCTGTCGCTGATTTTTTTCTGCCAGATGGCAGGACCGGTGATATGCACCGACTCGCCCTTGCTGTCCACGGCGACCGTCACTGGCATGTCCTTGACCTCGAACTCGTAGATCGCTTCCATGCCCAGTTCGGCGAACGCCAGGACCTTGGATTTCTTGATCGCCTGGGCCACCAGGTAAGCGGCACCGCCGACGGCCATCAGGTAGACGGCTTTGTTGTCCTTGATCGCTTCGATGGCGGTCGGGCCGCGCTCGGATTTGCCGATCATGCCCAACAGGCCGGTCTGCTCGAGGATCTGGCGGGTGAACTTGTCCATCCGTGTGGCGGTGGTCGGACCGGCTGGGCCGACCACTTCGTCGCCGACCGGATCGACCGGGCCGACGTAGTAGATGAAGCGGCCCTTGAGGTCCACCGGCAAGGTTTCACCCTTGTTCAGCATCTCGACCATGCGTTTGTGCGCGGCGTCGCGGCCGGTGAGCATCTTGCCGTTGAGCAGCACGGTTTCGCCCGGCTTCCAGCTCTGCACGTCTTCCGGGGTCAAGGTGTCGAGGTTGACGCGACGGGCCGACGGGCCGGCTTCCCAGACGATTTCCGGGTAGGCGTCCAGCGGTGGCGCTTCCAGCGCCGCCGGGCCGGTGCCGTCCAGCACGAAGTGGGCGTGACGGGTGGCGGCGCAGTTGGGGATCATGCACACCGGCAGGGAGGCGGCGTGGGTCGGGTAATCCATGATCTTCACGTCGAGCACGGTCGTCAGGCCACCCAGGCCCTGGGCGCCGATGCCCAGCTGGTTGACCTTCTCGAACAGCTCCAGGCGCATCTCTTCGATACGGTTCTGCGGACCGCGGGCCTTGAGCTCATGGATGTCGATGGACTCCATCAAGACTTCCTTGGCCATCACCGCGGCTTTCTCGGCAGTGCCGCCGATGCCGATGCCGAGCATGCCCGGTGGGCACCAGCCGGCGCCCATGGTCGGAACGGTCTTGAGCACCCAGTCGACGATGGAGTCGGACGGGTTGAGCATGGCCATCTTCGACTTGTTCTCGGAACCGCCGCCCTTGGCCGCCACGTCCACTTCCACGGTGTTGCCCGGGACGATGGAGTAGTGGATGACCGCCGGGGTGTTGTCCTTGGTGTTTTTGCGTGCGCCTGCCGGGTCGGCGAGGATGGAGGCACGCAGGACATTTTCCGGCAGGTTGTAGGCGCGACGCACGCCCTCGTTGATCATGTCGTCCAGGCCCATGGTCGCGCCATCCCAACGCACATCCATGCCCACGCGCACGAACACGGTCACGATGCCGGTGTCCTGGCAGATCGGCCGATGGCCGGTGGCGCACATGCGCGAGTTGATCAGGATCTGCGCCATGGAGTCACGGGCCGCCGGCGATTCTTCGCGCAGGTAGGCTTCGTGCATCGCCTGGATGAAATCCACGGGGTGGTAGTAGGAAATGAACTGCAGGGCATCGGCGACGCTCTGTATCAGGTCATCTTGCTTGATCACGGTCATGAGTCGCGCTCCTCTCTAAAGACGGGAACATTTTATGAGGCAGTTGCAAGCTTCAAGCTCCAAGCGGCAAGTTCAGAGCAGTACGCGTACTGCTTCAGCTTGTTGCTTGGAGCTTGAAGCTTGCAGCTGACCCCAGGTCAAGGCACGCCGGGCATGCTGGCGCGACGCTAAAAAGGCGCGGCAGTATATCGCAGGCCAGCATCCTGTGGGAGCGAGCTTGCTCGCGATCGCGACGGACTGATGAGGATGGCGGTGAAAGCCTGTGGCGAGGGAGCTTGCTCCCGCTGGGCTGCGCAGCGGCCCCAGGATCTTGCGGTCGCTGCGCAACCGAGCGGGAGCAAGCTCCCTCGCCACAGGGATATCAGGGGCGCCAACCACTGCGTCAATTGGGCCATTGCTTTGACGCCATTTTTCTGCTCCAGAATTGAATGGTCATTTGTCCTACACGCCACTAAAGTGGCGTCTGGCCTGTAGCGTAGGACGCCTCCTGTCAGTTTCCTTTCCCATGGTGAGTCAACGATTGACCCATAACGCCATTCAACGTCTTTTGCTGAAACGCTTCGCTTTGGCGGCCGCGACGTACGCGCTGGCACTGGTTTTGTTGTGGCTGGCATTTTTCAGTGGGCATTACCTGGACTCGTTGCGCGGTGCCATCATCGGCAGCGTATTGGTCGTGCTGTGCCAGGCCGGGCTGTTCACATTGTTTATCACCGACCGCAACCTGCGCTTTGCCGACCCCAGTCTCACCGAAGTCCAGGTGTTGATCGGCCTGGGCTGGCAGACCTGGATGATGGCGCACCTGGACCAGGCCCGGGGCGTGTTCCTGGTGTTCTATGTGCTGATTCTGTTGTTCGGGCTGTTCCACCTGTCACGCCGGGCCTTTGTGCGCTGCGCGTCGCTGGTGTTCATCAGTTTCACCGCGATTACTCTCTGGGACGGTTACTTCTTCAGGCTTCCCGATCCCACCCTGGCCGGGTTGCAGGTGGCCGTGCTGTTTCTCGTGCTGGTGTGGCTGGTGTTTTACGCCCGCTACGTCCAGACCTCACGCCAGCGCATGCGCCAGCGGCGGTTTGCCTTGCAGGCGCATCAGGACACCTTGCGCGGCATGATGCGCCAGCTCGAAGACCTGGTGGCCACCGATGAGCTGACCGGGCTGTTCAATCGCCGGCATTTCCTGCGCCTGGCCTCCCGCGAACTCAACACCCTCCGGCCCGGCGTCGCCCATGGCCTGGCCCTGATCGACCTTGACCATTTCAAGCGCATCAACGACCTGCACGGCCACGCCGCCGGCGATCAGGTGTTGCAGGCGTTCGCTGCGGTCGCCACGGCGTGCCTGCGCGAAGGCGATGTACTGGCCCGTTACGGCGGCGAGGAATTCGTCATGCTGCTGCCCGCCTGCGATCCCCAGAGGCTGACGGCCTGTTGCGAGCGGCTGCGGCTGGCGTTCACCGAAGTCGAGCTGATCGGCCTGCAGGTCGGCGCCCTCAGCCTGTCGGCGGGCATGACGATGCTGGACATGGGCGATGACCTGGACAACGCGTTGCAGCGGGCCGACCAGGCCCTGTACCGTGCCAAGCGAGACGGCCGCAATCGGTGCGCCGCCGCTTGGGAGAACGTCGATGCCTGAACTGACAGTCGCCGGTCGGCACTGGACGGTGGCGGCGGGCAGTAACCTGCTGGACGCCTTGAACGGTGCCGGCGTGCCGGTGCCCTACAGTTGCCGCGCCGGGAGCTGCCACGCCTGCCTGGTGCAGTGCGTGGGTGGCGACGTGCGCGACAGCCGTCCCGATGCCCTGAGCCCGACGCAGCGCGACCAGGGCTGGCGGTTGGCCTGCCAATGCCAGGTGGTGGAGGATGTGCAGATTCACACCTTCGATCCGCAACGCGACGGCCAGGCCGCCCAGGTGATGGCAGTGGATTGGCTGGGCGGCGAGGTGTTGCGCTTGCGCGTCACCGCCGAGCGGCCGCTGCGGTATCGGGCCGGGCAGCATCTGGTGCTGTGGGCCGGCGACGTGGCCCGGCCATATTCCCTGGCAAGCCTGCCCGAAGAAGACCGTTTCCTGGAGTTCCACCTCGATTGCCGTGAGCCCGGCCAGTTCATCGAGGCGGCCCGGCAGATGAACGCCGGCGACCCGATCCGCCTGGGCGAGCTGCGCGGTGGCGCCTTGCACTACGATCCCGACTGGCATGCCAGGCCGCTGTGGCTGCTCGCCGCCGGGACGGGCTTGGCGCCGCTGTTCGGCTTGCTGCGCGAGGCGTTGCGCCAGCATCACCAAGGCGCGATTCGCCTTATTCACGTGGCCCATGATGCGGCCGGGCATTACCTGGCCAAGCCCCTGGCGGCGCTGGCGGCCAAGCATCAAAACCTCTCGGTGGAGCTGCTGACCGCGGCCGAGGCGCCGTCCGCCTTGGCGCAACTGCGGCTTGTTTCCCGGCAAACCCAAGCCTTACTCTGCGGCCATCCCGACCGGGTCGAGGCCTTTGCCAAGCGTTTGTACCTGGCCGGCTTGCCGCGCAATCAACTGCTGGCCGACGTCTTCCTGCCCCGTGGTTGAGCGCTGATTCCCAGACGCGAGACCGACCATGACCGAAACCCTGTTGCTCGACCGTGAACGTGGCCTGCTGACCGTGCGCTTGAACCGCCCGGACAAGAAAAACGCCCTCACCCGGGCGATGTACAGTCAATTGGCCCACGCCTTGACGACGGCGGACAGCGACCCGCAGATTCGCGCGGTGCTGCTCACCGGCTCCAGCGATTGCTTCACCGCCGGTAACGACATCGTCGACTTCCTCGAACAGCCGCCGAACGACCTCGATAACCCGGTATTCCAGTTCATGCTCAGCCTGCTCGATTGCCGCAAACCGGTGATCGCCGCCGTGGCCGGGCCGGCGGTGGGCATCGGCACGACATTGCTGCTGCATTGCGACCTGGTCTACGTCAGCCGGGATGCGCGGCTGCGCATGCCGTTTGTCAACCTGGGTTTGTGTCCGGAGTTCGGCTCCAGCCTGATCCTGCCGCGGCTGCTGGGCCAGGCCAAGGCTGCGCAATTGTTGCTGTTGGGCGAGGGCTTCAGTGGAGAACAGGCGGTCGCATGGGGCATCGCCACCGAGGCGCTGGACGATGGCGAAGCGGTGTTGGCCAAGGCCAGGGAAGTGGCATTGCGCTTCGAATCACTGCCACCGGAAGCGGTGCGCATCAGCAAGCAACTGATGAAAGCGCCGGACCGGGAAGCATTGCGCAAGGTGATCGAAGAGGAGGGCAAGTTGTTCACCCAGCGCCTGCGCTCGCCCGAGGCGGTGGCGGCGTTGTCGGGGTTTATCAACAGGCGTTGAGTTTTTTGGTGCCTGGTCCGGCCCTATCGCGAGCAAGCTCGCTCCCACAGAGAGGTTGTGTTGAACACATTATTGATGAACACCACAGACCTACTGTGGGAGCGAGCTTGCTCCGGGCGGCGATCCGACGATGGCGGCAGATCAGGCAGCATAGGCTTCAGCAGGCAAAAATCAAAAAGCCCCACCATTCACATGGCAGGGCTTTTGTTTTTCATCGCTCGGTCACTCAGACCATCGGGTCGCCAACGTGCAGGATCTTCATCCCGTTGGTGCCACCGATGGTGTGGTAGCTGTCGCCCTTGGTCAGGATGACCCAGTCGCCGGTCTGCACCACGCCGCGCTTGACCAGTTCATCCACCGCCGCCTGGCTGACTTCGCCCGGTTGCAGGGCCGCTGGGTCGAACGGCACGGTGTAGACGCCACGGAACATCGACGCGCGGGCCTGGGTTTCGCGGTGTGGAGAGAACGCGTAGATCGGCACCGAGGAGCGGATGCGCGACATGATCAGCGGCGTGTAGCCACTTTCGGTCAAGGCGATGATCGCCTTCACGCCCGGGAAGTGGTTGGCGGTGTACATCGTCGCCAGGGCGATGCTTTCGTCGCAGCGCTCGAAGGTCTTGCCGATGCGGTGGCTGGAGGTCTTGCTGGTCGGGTGCTTTTCAGCGCCGATGCAAATACGCGCCATGGCCTGCACCGCTTCGAGCGGGTAGAGGCCGGCGGCGCTTTCGGCCGAGAGCATCACGGCGTCGGTGTAGTCGAGCACGGCGTTGGCTACGTCGGACACTTCGGCGCGGGTCGGCATCGGGTTCTGGATCATCGACTCCATCATCTGGGTCGCAACGATCACCGCTTTGTTGTGGCGGCGTGCATGCAGAATGATCTTCTTCTGGATGCCCACCAGCTCGGCATCGCCGATTTCCACGCCCAGGTCGCCACGGGCCACCATCACGGCGTCGGACGCCTTGATCAGGCCATCGAGGGTTTCATCGTCGGCCACGGCTTCGGCGCGTTCGATCTTGGCCACCAGCCAGGCGGTGCCGCCGGCTTCGTCGCGCAGTTGACGGGCGTATTCCATGTCCGCGGCGTCACGGGGGAAGGAAACGGCCAGGTAGTCGACTTCCATTTCCGCGGCCAGCTTGATGTCGGCCTTGTCTTTTTCGGTCAGGGCTGGGGCCGTCAGGCCACCGCCGCGACGGTTGATGCCTTTGTGGTCCGACAGCGGGCCGCCGATGGTCACGACGCAGTTCAATTCGGTGGCGGTAGCGGTCTCGACGCGCATCACCACGCGACCGTCGTCGAGCAGCAGCTCGTCGCCGACGCCGCAATCCTTGACCAGGTCCGGATAGTCGATGCCGACCACTTGCTGGTTGCCTTCGGTCAGCGGATGGCTGGTGGAGAAGGTGAAGGTGTCACCGATCTTCAGCTCGATGCGCTTGTTGGCGAATTTGGCGATACGGATCTTAGGGCCTTGCAGGTCACCCAGCAGGGCAACGAAGCGGCCGTGCTTGGCAGCGAGGTCGCGCACCAGCTTGGCACGAGCCTTGTGCTCGTCGGGGGTGCCGTGGGAGAAATTCAGACGGGCAACGTCCAGGCCAGCCAGAATCAGCTGTTCGAGAACTTCCGGCGAATTACTGGCCGGGCCAAGGGTAGCGACGATTTTGGTGCGACGGACGGACATGCAAGACTCCTCAAGTTCAAGCGCCAGCGAAGGCTACTATGCTCTTTGGGTGTAGTCATTGTTCATATGCACTACTTTTTCGTTTGTTTTTCGAAATGAACATTCCTGAAAATTTTTGCGCCTCTTACGGCTTTCACATTCCTCCTGTGGCGAGGGAGCTTGCTCCCGCTGGGGCGCGAAGCGGCCCTGTTTTTTGGGGGGCTGCTGCGCAGCCCAGCGGGAGCAAGCTCCCTCGCCACACAGGTGTTCACCATGGGAGTGTTTTCGGCTGAAGATTTTCCCCGCCAGGTCGATACAGAGCTCAAGACAGGAGAACCTCCCATGCGATTCGTGCTTTTTGTTGCCCTGGCCCTGAGCGTCACGGGCTGCACCCGTTGGTCAATGAACCACCACATGAACCTGGCCTACAAGGCCTATGACCGTGGCAATTGCGAGCAGGTCATGCTTGAGCTGTCCAAGGTCGACCGCGCCAGCCGCGCCCGCCGCTATATGCAGCCGGAAGTCTCGATGCTGCGCGGCCAGTGCCTGGAGCGGCAGAAGCTGTTTATCGATGCAGCGCAGACCTACCAGTTCATCATCAGCCAGTACCCCAACAGCGAATACGCGTTCCGCGCCCGCGCCCGGCTCGAAACCCTGCAGAGCCTGGGTCACTATCCGACCCGCAGCGCCTCGGCGATCCGTCCTGCTTCTTGACCCTCCCTCCCGTGGCCAGGAGTAATCCTGGCCATCCGTCCTCTGCCCGTCGTGTTTATGAAAATTAATACATGGGACTGGTTGTCATCTTAGCTTGGGCTATATTTGTACAAGTCATGGCTAGAGCAACATCTCTACTTTATAGAAGCACCTGAGACCGGCAGAAGTAGGCTCATAGACAGTTGTAGCGTCTGGCACCGGTATTGGGGAGAGCGGGCTCGCTTGGGTTCGTTCCGAAGTGATCGGTTGGCCCGGTATGTGGCCGCTAAGAAAGCGATACAAGACATGTACAAGAAGCGCCGAATCGAACGGCATCAATTGCCGTATTTCCTGAGAGTATTCAATGCTGTCAACGACAGGCCCATCGGTTTCCTGGGCAATGTTTCCGAGAATGGACTGATGTTGATCAGCCATTTACCGTTGATGGTCGGTGCGGATTTTGACTTGCTCCTGAAAATCCCCGCCGAGGAAGGGCCGCAGCAAAACATCCAGTTGAAAGCCAGGTGCCTGTGGTGCCATGAAGACGTGACGCCACAACATTTCGATGCCGGCTTCAGCCTGCTGGGGGCATCACCGGACTATGGGCAACTGGTGAGCGCGTTGCGGCAGTATTTCAGTTTCTATCCGTTGCCGGCGTCGGCCTGAGCATTTAGGGGGCGATTACTTTGTGGGAGCGAGCTTGCTCGCGATAGCGGTGGATCAGCTTGCAGCAATGCTGAATGTACCGCCGCCATCGCGAGCAAGCTCGCTCCCACAGGGCTGTCATTCATCCCTGTAGTCCTACAGGTCATTCGGCTTTTTTAGCGCTGAACCCTCGCCTCGTTATCCAGCATCTTCTCCAGCAACAACACCCCCATCTCGCCCATCTGGTGAATCGCCAACGCCAGGTTGCGGGGGGCGCCTTCCAGGTCTTCCGATAGATCCAGAATCAGCGTGCTTACCGAACAGAAGGTTTCGTAGGTGTGGGCGAGCATGCCTTCGGGGTCGGCGTCGGGGGCGACGATGAAGTAATCCGGTTGTTTGTAAGGTTTTTTGTCGGGTTGGCCGTGGTTGGGCTTGAGGTAGTAGTCGAGGGCTCTTTGGGCGGCTTCGTCGAGCTTTTCGGGGTCGGGGGACAGTGGATCGGTGTGTGGTGGGTTGGGTGTTGCTTTGAACATGGTGATTACCTTTAAGTGATGCCTTCAACGCTCCGCGACTAAACGGAGGGTGGCGGCTGTACGCAGGTTAGTCGACCGGGGCAATCACCAAAAACCGGCGCGCCGAAGCGCCCTGCGCACAGCCACCATCAAGAGCAGGGATAGGGAGACCTGACTGATGGAGACACAATGCACCTTGATGATATGCCGCGGGCGACTAAACCCGATCGCTGGATATCAGCGACGCGAATCAAGTTACGGGGCGAGGCCAAGGTGCACAAGCCGGCGGATTCTGGCGGATCTGTAGTCCGTTGCGCAAGGCGCTGTAGTCAGCCGGAGTTTTGCTGGCTCGCTGTAGGACCCATGCGGTTCCGCATGACCGGGCTGGCGCTTTAGTGCGAAGCACTCCCCAAAAAAGGGGCTGCTACGCAGCCCAGCGGGAGCAAGCTCCCTCGCCACGGGTTCATCGTTTTACTTAAGTGATCAGCTTCAGGCGGTCCCGGCTTTTTTCCAGGCCAGGTATTGGGTCACCAGGGCCGCGCCCAATTCGCTGGGGCGCGAATCCAGGGTTGGCACGCCGTGGGCGGCGAGCTGCTTGTGCAGCTCGGCCCGCGCATTCAAATAATCCACCGTCCCGCAATAGGCCAAGGCCTCGGGCAAGGTTTGCACCGGTGCCTGGCGCAACCGGTCGAGGGCGTCTTCGCGCAGGCTGGCCACCAGCACCCGATGCTGTTGCCCCAGCCGTTTTACGGCGGCGAGCAATTGCGCATCGTCTTCATCCCGCAGGTTGGTCACCAGCACCACCAGGGCCCGGCGTTTTTGCCGGGCCAGCAGTTCGGTGACGGCGGCCTGGTAGTCGGCGGGACGCTGGCTGCTGTCGAGGTCGTACACGGTGTTGAGCAGGACGTTGAGTTGGCCGGTGCCTTTGACCGGGGCGAGGTAGCGGCTTTGCTCGCTGGCGAAGGTGCTCAGGCCCACGGCATCGCCCTGGCGCAGGGCGGTGTAGCTGAGCAGCAGGCACGCGTTGAGGGCGTGGTCGAAATGCGCCAGCTCGCCGTCCTGGCTGCGCATGCGTCGGCCGCAGTCGAGCATGAAGATGATCTGCTGGTCGCGCTCGTCTTCGTATTCCCGGGCGATCGGCGTGCGATGGCGGGCGGTGGCTTTCCAGTCGATCTGGCGCAGGCTGTCGCCCTCGCGGAATTCGCGCAGTTGATGGAATTCCTGCCCCTGGCCGCGGCGTTGCCGCTGGCGAATGCCGAGCTGGCTGAGCCAATTGTCCACCGCCAGCAACTGGCCGTCGTAGAGCCTGGCGAAATCCGGGTAGACGCGGGTGTGGTCGACGGCGTCCAGCAGGCGTTTGTCGGTCCACAAGCCCAGCGGGCTCGGCAGGTTGGTTTCGCACTGGACGAAGGTAAAGTGACCGCGCTTGAGCGGGCGCAGGCGGTAGCCGACCTGGCTGCGCTGGCCGGGTTGCAGTTCGACCGATTGCGGCAGGTTTTCGAAGTCCAGGCCATCGGGAACATGATCGAAAAGCTGCACGTGCAGCGGCTGGGCAAAGTCGTGGCTGACTTCCAGGCGGACATCACCCCAGCGGCCCAGGGCCAGGCTCCCGGGCATTTGCCGTTGCACCCGCGGCGAGGGCAGGCGCCGGACGCGCACCGCGTCGAGCAGCGCCAGGGCCAGCAAGGCCAGCAGCAACCCCCAGTTGATCGACAGCAGCGTCGATGGCACCGCGATGCCCAGCGCTCGCAGTGCGCCCAAGACGATACTCACGGCCAGCAGTAGGGCGAGCCAGGTCAGCAGCAGGCGTGAGGGTTTCATCGGCGCATGCCCTTGCAGGGGATGTTGGCCTTGGCAAAGAAATTTACTGCAGTGAGGTTTCCTGTGGCGAGGGAGCTTGCTCCCGCTGGACGCGCAGCGTCCCCTGGCGGTATGTCAGATAGAACTTGGGGGCTGCTTCGCAGCCCAGCGGGAGCAAGCTCCCTCGCCACAAAAAGCATGCCTGCCACAAAGAATTTTCCTGGCACAAAAAGCATTCCTGGTACAGAAGACATTCCTGCCATAGAAGGTATTCCTGGCATAAAAAGCGCGCTTGTCACAGACGCCCTTATCACAACCGCGGCGCCGGCACTTGATCGAGCAGTTGCCCCAGCACCTGGTCCACCGACAGCCCTTCGATGTCCAGTTCCGGCGCCAGCCGCACGCGATGGCGCAGTACGGCCAGGGCGCAGCCCTTGATGTCGTCCGGCACCACGAAGTCGCCGCCGCGCAACAGCGCCCGGGCCCGGGCGCAACGCACCAGCGCAATCGACGCGCGAGGCCCGGCGCCGAGGGTCAAGCCCGGCCAACTGCGGGTGGTGCGGGCCAGGCGCACGGCGTAGTCGAGCACCTGGTCGTCCATCGGCAGGTCGCTGGCGATGCGTTGCAACGCTTGCACGTCCTTGGCCTGCAACACCATGCGCAGCGGTTGCACATCGAGCATGTCTGCGCGGGTCGAACGACTGACCTGGCGGACCATGTCCAGCTCCTGGTCGGCATCCGGGTAATCCATGCGCACCTTGAGCATGAAGCGGTCGAGCTCGGCTTCCGGCAGCGGGTAGGTGCCTTCCTGTTCGATGGGGTTCTGGGTGGCAAGGACCATGAACGGCTGGGCGATGGGCAGGGCGCGGCCCTCGAGGGTGACCTGACGCTCCTGCATGGCTTCGAGCAGCGCGGCCTGGGTCTTGGCTGGCGCACGGTTGATCTCGTCGGCCAGCAGCAGATGGGTGAACACCGGGCCCTTGCGCAGCTTGAACTGCTCGGTCTGCAAGTCGTACACCGCATGCCCGGTGACGTCGCTGGGCATCAGGTCGGGGGTGAATTGGATGCGCGCGAACTCGCCGTTGAAACAGCGAGCCAGGGCCCGCACCAGCAAGGTCTTACCCAACCCGGGAACGCCTTCGAGCAATACGTGGCCACCGGCGATCAATGCCGTGAGCACATCGTCGATCACACTGGCCTGACCCACCACCGCCTTGCGCAGCTCGGTGCGGATGGCCTGGGCCAACTGACTGGCGCGCTGGCGCTGTTGGGCGGCGTGGGCCTGGCCGTCGGCAGGTTCGTTCTGTTCAGTCGTCAATTCTGGCGTTCTCCTAACGGTTAAATCCTATGACTCGCGACATGGTGCAGTGCCGGGCGCTGACAACTGAGTCGCTGCACACCTTAGCCCATTTGAAAATGCAGGTTTGGGAAGATCAATCCGGCGAAGCGTGCGGGCAACCCCGCTTCCACCGTTCGGGACCGGGGGGTACTGCTAACCACGATCCCCGCTTCGATCAAGCGGCCCAGCTCTTCGGTTGCCAGCCGATCCTTCAAACCTGTGAACACCTTGAACTCCGCGCGCGGCATTACGCCCTGAGTGAGAAGCGCCAGTACGGCAGCAGCACTGGTGGGCCGGATGCCGGCACGGCGAAGCTCAGGATCCGTCGAGAACACATGAACAACCTGTTCGCGCAGCTTGGCCGGGTTTAGCGAGGTGGTCATGTATTCAATTTGGTCGCGGCAGACATCAAGCATGAATTCGATGAAGTTGAAGTAGTGACGCTGTGAAAGTTGGCCACGCCCGTCATAGTCACCCTCACGCGGGCGATCAGCCAAGGCCAGGAAGCGATAGTACTCATCTTGCCTGCGAGCCAGGCCGCGAGACAGTGACCAAAGAAAAGGTTTTAGCCCGAGGTGAACCAGTTGCAGGTGGGTGAGCATCCGAATCACTCGACCATTTCCGTCCAGGAAGGGGTGAACAAGCGCCACCCGGTGATGGCCTGCCAGGGCCGCGACCAATTGGCGCCGCGGATCCCTGATTCGTCCGTAGTGCAGCTGCAGATGCTCAAGCATGGGCAATACAACAGCCGCCGCGGGAGCGACATGCGCGCCAACCTGGACCTGCTCGTTCTCTTCGGCCCGCAGCCTGCCGGGTTCCATCATGCGCCCATCACCCAAGGTCAATTCCTGCTTGGACGCGTCCTTGAACAGACGACGATGGATGGTCGCGATCAACTTGGGATCGAACAGCGCGCAGAAATTGTCCGCTGGCCGCATGCGAAGTAGCCGCTCCATCACCTCCTGCTGCGTCATGTGCTGCACGGCCAGCTCTTTGAGTTCCTTTCTCTCCCGTTTTGGTGTCGTGCGAGCAACCTGGAGGTCGGCAATCTCGGTGCGATGCCCTTCGATCAGGTTCGAGTAGTAGGTGTTGGTGATGCGCAACAGACCCGCCAGTTGCCTGGATGTCTCATCGGCCAGACGTCCGGCCAGGAAGGCTGCCTTGCGTGGCAACTGATCCGCAGCCTGAATGATCGAGTCGGGCAGGTTTTCTGGCAGTACGGGATCAAGGTACGTTTTCGAGGTGATCATCGTTTGCTTCCAGCGAACATAACGGCTGTTTATTGGGCAATGCCTGCGGAAATTTTTGCGGAAAATAAAACGGCTTGTAACGCCTGTTATTACTAGCTGTAGCGACACCGTACGATAGGCGATTTCCAGTGATTCTGCGGATTTTTCTGCGGAAAAATCTATAAGGCATTCCTAAGGGTTTGCAAATGGGCGACCTGGCGGCAGAACTCGGCGCCGGACATCCGCTGTTTCGGCCGTGGGCTCAAGGCCTGGCTGATGGCCCGCGTCGGTTGCCGGGTCAGGCGGGCGAGTACCTGCCACTGTTCGGCGACGGCCAGTTGTTCGAAACCTGGGTGAAGGTGGCGTGCCCGGCGCAGCACGTCTTGCTGCAAGGCGTGCAACAGGTGCTGCTGGCCGTTGTGGCGCAGGTGGAAACCGGCGCTGGCCTGCACGTGTTCTTCCAATTGGCGCCGCGCCTTGGAGGCGGGGGGGTGCAGCGGGCCATGGCGCACCGCCGAATGCCAGAACCACAGGGCAACCAGGGCCAGCAGTGCCACCAGCGCTTGGGGGAAATAGCGCAGCAACAGGGTCAGCAGGTCGTCGTGGTCGGTATTGAACAGCAGCGTGACGTCCGTGTCGGCGCTCAAGTACCAGAGCAGCCAGGCGTTGTCGTACTGGTCGATCGCATCGTTCTTCCACAGCTCGGCATCGGTAAGCACGGTGATCGAGCCCAGGCCGAGGGTCAATTGCATCATGTGGGTCGACGACGCGCTGTTAGCCCAGGCCTGGGCCAGGTTATGTGGGTCTTCGAGGTGAAAGTCGGTGTCGAAGCCGATATAGGCCGGCGCCTCTTCGTCTTCCAGGTAGAGCTTGGTCAGTTCCGGATAACGGTCCTTGATCAGTTCGGGCGCGGGTTCCTTGAGGTCCTTGCTCAGGAATTGGCGCAGGCGCACGCGGTCGAGCAGCAGGTCGCCGCTGTTGCCGGCGCTGTCGTCCCACAAGGCTTCGGCCACGAAGAGCAAGCGCCCGCCGGCCCGGGTCCAGTTCATCAATCGGTCGACTTCCCGGGGCGTCATGTGGGTGCGCTCGCCCAGCAACAGCAGGCTGTGCTGGCGAGGCTCCAGGGTGGGCAATACATCCAGGCTGTTGGCGTGTTCGACGTTGATGCCCCGCTGGCGCAGGAAATGCTCGGCGGCCAGGTAAGGGTTGGCCTGGGCTTCGGGAGAAGGGCCGTGCTCGACGACCTCTTCATAGGGCACGGCTTTGGCGTAGAGATAGAAGCCGAATGCGCCCACCACGGCGGCCAGCACGGCACCGATCAGCCATCCCGCATGCCGGCTCATCGAGACGCTCCCGGACCGAACAGCCCGCGCCAGCCGTCACACAGTTCCTGTTGCAGGTGAGTCGGCGGTGGACGATGCCCGTAGGCAATGTTTTGCCAATGCAGCGTCAGGACTTTGCTGAAGCCCAGCAGCTCGTCCTGCTTGAGCTGTTCGACGCGTTGCAGCACCTGGCCTTCGGTGTCGGACGGTTTCAAGGGGATCTTGAAGTCATGATGCAACCGGCTGAGCAGCGCTCGGTACAGCAGGCCCAGGGCTTCACGGGGTTGCGTGGCCCACAGTTGTTCGACGCTGGCGGCGATGTCGGTCGGCAGGCTTTCTTCACGGATATCCAGGCCGAACATGCGTGCCGGCGCCGCTCGTTCCACGGGCAGGCGTGGCGTCGGTCGGCGATTGACCAGGGCCTTGAGCCGTTCCCGATAGTGCCAGGCCAGCCAGACGATCGCGCCTATCAAGCAGGCCCACAGCGCGATCTGGATCAGCCCGGCGGCGATGTCGAAGCGTTGGCCGCCGAGCCATTTGAACAGGGCCTTGAGCCAGCTCGATTTGGCCTCGGTCTCTTCGGTCTCCTCGGCGGGTTCAGCGGTGTCTTCGCCGAAACGATAACGGGTGACGGTCTCGGAGTTCTTGAAGGGCGGGGCGTCGAGGATCGCCTCGATGCCGTCCCGGGAGGCTTCGCTGGTGAGGGGCTGGTTGAGCAGCCGCGGGCTGTCGGGGCCGTTGGTGTCCTCAGCGGCAAACGCCGGGGGCGCCAATGGCAGTGTCACCAGGGCCAGTAGCAATAACACCGGGGCTACCCCGCTCAGCCGTTGGCGCAGGCGCCGGAACACCAGTTCGATGTCCCATGCCTCGAGGATCGTGCGCCGGTTCAGGTAGAGGCTGAAGCCGCAGGCGACGTACACCGGTTCCCACAAGATCAGCAGCAGCGGATACAGGAAATTGACCAGGTGCTCGAACCACAACCAGTCGTGTTCGGCTGCGGACACCAGCGTCTCCCAATCCCATTGCAATTCGACTTGTTGCGGCACGAACAGGTAGAACAGCGCCATCAGGCCGAACCACAGGGCGGTTTCCAGGTGCATGCCGATGATGGTCAACCATTGCGAAGCGCCACGGTTGCGTTGCAGCAATACCCGTATGCGTTGCTCCCGCGCTTCACCGGCGAGCCCTTCGAGTTGCACCACCGGCAGCAGGAAACTGCGGCTCAGGCTCAGCCGGCGCCAGGTCAGGCTGGCCAGCAACTGGGGCTTGAGCAGCGCTGGCCATTGGCGCAAGGCCTGCCTCAAGGTCGGGGTTTCGCCAAACAACGCCTTGGACAGAATGTACAAGGGCAGACGGTCAAAGGCCGGCTTCAGCCACCAGAACAGCATCACCACCAGGGACGGTGAATCCCACAGCAGCAGGGTCAGCAACAGGTACACCGGTAGTGTGATGGTCGCCCAACTGGTCATCAGCAGGCGTCGATGCTGCTGGCTCATCAATACACCCAGGTCCATGGCTTCCCAGGTGGTGCGTGGGCGGATGACGACGGTGGCATCACTCAGGCGCATGGCGGACCCGTCCGGCAAACGACAGATAGCTGATCACCAACAGCCACAACAACGCGCCCACCGTGTATTTGGTGGCGGGCGTCACGGCGCTGGAGGACCAGTAGGCCTCGATGAACGCGGCAATGAGCAGGAACAGCATCACGCCACCGATCATCAGTACGCTTTTGCCCGCCGCGAGCCGCAAGGCCTCGCCCCGGGTCAGGCGTCCCGGCGCGATCAAGGCCCAGCCCAATTGCAGGCCTGCGGCGCCGGCCAGGGCGATGGCGGTGAGTTCGAAGGCGCCGTGGCCGATCACGAACGACCAGAACGTTCCCCCCGAGCCGATCTGGGTCAGGTGCCCGGCCACCGCGCCGATGGTCAGGCCATTGAAAAGCAGGAAGAACGCGCTCCCGAGTCCAAACATCAAGCCACTGGCGAACGTCTGAAAGGCAATGCCGATGTTGTGCATGATGTAGTAGCCGAACATGACCCAGTCTTCGCTGGCGGCCCGTTCGACCGAGCGTCCCAGGTGCCCGGAGGCGGGGTCATACATGCTGCGGATCTGGCTGATTTCGTCGGCGCCCAGCACGCTGTAGACCAGTTCCGGAAACAGATAGACCAGCAGCCCGATGCCCACCAGGCTGCCGAGGAACATCAGGCTGGCGGCCAGCACAAAGCGCCATTGTTCACGTACCAGGCGAGGGAAACCGACCAGGATGAAGGCCGAGAGGCTGGCCGAGGGGCGGCTGCGATCCCGGTAGAGTTGCTGGTGACCGCGCAGCGCCAGTTGTTGCAGGGTGTCGACCAGCAAGCTGCTGTAGCCCCGGGCCTGGGCCAGTGCCAGGTGATGGCAGAGCCGTCGATAGGCGGCGGGGAAATCACCGCTCTGGGGCACGTTGCGGCTGCGCTCCAGTTGATCGAGTTGTCGGGACAGATGCTCCCATTCGCTTTGGTGGCGGCTTTCGAACAGGCTTTGCTTCATGTCGGCCCCAACAGGCCGCGGGCGATGCCATTGAGCTCGGCGGTGGCGTTCGGCCCTTGGACGTTCAGTGGCGCGGCCAGGATCGCCGCCAGTTCGTTGACCCGCGCTCGGGACAGTTCTGCCTGGCGTTCGGCGAAGCCCAGCACGGCGCGTTGTTCATGCAAGTTCAGGGTGAAAGGCGTGCGTATCGGCGGGGCCATGGGTAATGCGGGGCGTTTGACAGGTTGTTCGCGATACACCACCAGCGTGCCGGCCGCGAGATCGCCAAGGCGCTTGAACGCCGGATGCTGCAGGCAGCAAATGGCCCCGAAGGTGTAGCCAAAGGGCAGCATGTCGACGAAACGCAGCAGGTTGCGGATCAACGACGCCGACCAACCGATGGGCCGGCCATCGTCCTGCACCACGCGCAGTCCCATGATCTGCTTGCCGGGAGAGCGCCCCTGGTTGAGCACCTCGAACAGCACCATGTACCACCAACTGACGACAAACAGCAGGATGGAACCCAGGCCGAGCCCCAGCTCACCGAAAAATGCCAGGACCAGGAAGAAAAACCCCAGGACCAGCCCGCGTATGCCCAGGTCGATGGCGAAGGCAATTGCACGCGGCATCAACCCCGCCGGGCGCAGCGGCAGGTCGATGCCTTCCGGCGTTTCAACCTGATAACGCGTGTCCAGGGGCGCGGGCAGCGTCGCGTTCCTTTGCAGTGCTGGTGTCTCGAGCATGGGCAACCTGTGATGGGCCAGACCGAATGTTCAATCTCGGCCCAGATGCTAGCAGTCTTCGCGCGGGCAAACGATAGAACTGTGTGGGTCATTTCATGGTTTGCAACAAGATTCGTGGGCAGCGCAGATCAACTGTGGGAGCGAGCCTGCTCGCGAAAGCGGTGGGTCAGCTTGCATTGATATTGAATGTACCGCCGTCTTCGCGAGCAGGCTCGCTCCCACACGGGGTCTTGGGTGTACAGATCCAATATCCCTGGTATTAGTCTTCAAAAGTTACAGCACTGCTGGTCGCCGGCGGGTTCGAGCGCCTAGACTTCGCCAGTCTTCAGTTCAGGAACAGCCCGTGACTTCCATCTTCTGGTACGACTACGAAACCACCGGCATCAACCCGCGTTGCGACCGGCCCTTGCAGGTGGCGGGTATCCGTACCGATTTCGAGCTCAATGAAATCGACGAACCGGTGAACCTGTATTGCCGGCCCAGCGATGACATCCTGCCGCATCCGGCGGCCTGTGCGATTACCGGCATCACCCCGTCATGCCTGGCCGAAAAAGGCTTGAGCGAAGCCGATTTCATGACCCGTGTCCACGACCAACTGGCCGCGCCGGGTACCTGTGGCGCCGGCTACAACACCCTGCGCTTCGACGATGAAATGACCCGCTACAGCCTCTATCGAAACTTCTTCGACCCGTACGCGCGGGAATGGCAGGGCGGTAACAGTCGCTGGGATTTGATCGACCTGGTGCGCGCGGCCTATGCGCTGCGCCCACAAGGCATTGTCTGGCCGCAGGAAGACGGTCGCGTCAGCCTCAAGCTCGAACGCCTGACCGCCGCCAACGGCATCGATCATGGCCAGGCCCACGATGCGTTGTCGGACGTGCGTGCGACCATCGCCCTGGCTCGCCTGATCCGCCAGCAGCAGCCCCGGCTCTACGACTGGCTGTTCCAGTTGCGCAGCAAACAGAAGGTGATGGACCAGATCCGCCTGTTGCAGCCGATGGTGCATATTTCCGGGCGCTTTTCGGCGGCGCGCAACTACATCGGCGTGGTCCTGCCGCTGGCCTGGCATCCGAAAAACCGCAACGCCCTGATTGTCTGCGACCTGCACCTGGACCCCCAGGGCTTGTTGGACCACGACGCCGACAGCCTGCGCCAACGGTTGTATACCCGCCGTGAAGAACTGCTCGAAGGTGAGCTGCCAGTGCCGCTCAAGCTTATCCATATCAACAAATGCCCGGTGGTCGCGCCGTTGTCGGTGCTGCGCGTCGAGGACCAGCAGCGGCTGGCGCTGGACATGGAGGGTTACCAACAGCGGGCATTGCGGCTAACTGACGCACAGAAAGTTTGGCAAGATAAACTTCAGGCTATTTATGGCCACGAAGATTTCACCGCCAGCGAGGATCCCGAGCAACAGTTATACGCAGGCTTCTTGGGCGACCGCGATCGGCGTTTATGTGAACAAGTGCGCATGGCGGACCCGGCGCAATTGGCTCAAGAGCGCTGGCCTTTCGATGATGAGCGTCTGCCGGAACTATTGTTCCGATATCGCGCACGCAACTTTCCCGACACCTTGGATCCCGAAGAGCAGGGGCGTTGGAGACTTTTCTGCCAACAACGTCTGTCCGCCCCGGAATGGGGAGCGCCTAATACCTTGCAAAGTTTTGACGAGGCGATGGGAGAGTGGCTGGGCCTGTCGACACCCATGCAGCGAGAAGTACTCATGCAATGGCAAGGCTACAGCCAGCAATTGCGCAAACGTTTAAGCCTTGAGTCGCAATGAATTGAAAAGATGACGGGCATAAAAAAACGCCAGCAATCGCTGGCGTTTTTTTGTTCGCAAAGAAGCATGCGACGCGGTGAGGCTTAGCCCAGCAGGGTTGCCCAGCCTTCTACCACGTCACCGCCCCACTTGGCTTTCCACTCTTTCAGCGTCTTGTGGTTGCCACCTTTGGTTTCGATGACTTCGCCGTTGTGCGGATTCTTGTATTGCTTAACTTTGCGAGCGCGTTTGGTGCCAGTAGTTTTGACGGCGCCACGTGGCGCTTTGCTCGACTTGGCTTCTGGATCCAGCAGGGCAATGATGTCACGCAGCGACTTGGAGTATTCGCCCATCAGCGTGCGCAGTTTGCCTTCGAATTCCAGCTCGGTTTGCAGTTTGTCGTCTTGCGACAGATTTTTCAGGCGAGCTTGCAGTTCTTTGATGGCTTCTTCTGTGGCGCGGTATTCATTGATCAAGGACATGTGGACTACCTTATGTAGGACGCGGGTGACAAGGAGACAGTGCGGCAATAGTAATCAGACAGTTTCATCAAGTAAACATTTAACCGGTGTTTTATTTAATTAATTAGTGCTGCGCCACAAAAATGCCTGTTGCAGTTAAATACCGTGACAGTGTCTTCACATCTATTCACACATATAGCCTGCCTTGCCAGGCCTCGCCGGCCATGGCCTGGGGCGGTCGCCCAGGCTCCGGCGTGTCATCGATACTGCAGTTTTGCCGCGCAATGGCTAGAATGGCCGCCTTTGCGAAGTTCTGGAGTTTCCCTAATGCGCACTTTTCGTCTGGTGATTGCTTGCCCGGACCGCGTCGGCATCGTTGCTAAAGTCAGTAACTTTCTGGCGTCCCATAACGGCTGGATCACCGAAGCGAGCCATCACTCGGACAATCAAAGCGGTTGGTTTTTCATGCGTCACGAGATCCGTGCCGACTCGCTGCCCTTCGGTATCGAAGCCTTCCGTGAAGCGTTCGCACCCATTGCCCAAGAGTTCTCGATGGACTGGCGCATCACCGACACCGCGCAGAAAAAGCGCGTGGTGTTGATGGCCAGTCGTGAGTCTCACTGCCTGGCTGACCTGTTGCACCGCTGGCACAGCGATGAGCTCGATTGCGACATCGCCTGTGTGATCTCCAACCATGATGACTTGCGCAGCATGGTGGAATGGCACGGCATCCCTTACTACCACGTACCGGTCAACCCGCAAGACAAGCAGCCGGCATTCGCCGAAGTCTCGCGGTTGGTCAAGCAGCACGACGCCGAAGTGGTGGTGCTGGCCCGCTACATGCAAATCCTGCCGCCGGCCTTGTGCAGCGAGTACGCCCATAAGGTCATCAACATCCACCACAGTTTCCTGCCGTCGTTCGTCGGTGCCAAGCCGTACCACCAGGCCTCGATGCGTGGTGTGAAGCTGATTGGCGCCACCTGCCACTACGTGACCGAAGAACTGGACGCCGGCCCGATCATCGAGCAGGACGTGGTGCGCGTCAGCCACAGCGACAGCATCGAAGACATGGTGCGTTTCGGCCGTGACGTCGAGAAAATGGTGTTGGCCCGTGGCCTGCGTTATCACCTGGAAGACCGGGTGCTGGTGCACGGCAACAAGACCGTGGTCTTCTGACTACACTTCGAAGGGCCTGGACGAGCGATCGCCAGGCCTTTTCATTGACTAAAGAACAACGATGCCCCGTGGCGAGGGAGCTTGCTCCCGCTGGGCTGCGAAGCAGACCCAAAACCATTCAACACCGTGCACCGGGGAAAAGAGTAGGCAGGCTTTACGACTGCTGCGCAGCCGAGCGGGAGCAAGCTCCCTCGCCACAGTGATTCATACCCTCTCGAGGAGCAACGCTGCGCCATGACCGATCCATTGGATAAAGCCACCTCCAAGGCCCCAGCCACCCTGGGCGAAGGCTGCCTCAGCCGCTACGACCCTGACGCATTGAGCCCGGAGGACGGCACCGAGTTTCCCGACGCCGCGCAATTGTGGGAGCAACTGCATCCCCAGGACGAGGCCGAACAAAGGCCGTGACCGGTCAGGCTTGCCTGAGCCTGATCAGCTTCTTGATCAACGGCCGCCCGACCATCAGGAAAAACACCGGCCCGCCGGCCACCAGGTAGAAGTAATAGGTCACCGCCCGCCAGATCAGGATCGCCGCCGCCGCGGTGGACTTGCCCACCATGGGCGCCAGCAGCGCCGCCGAGGTCAGTTCGGCCGCCCCGGCGCCACCCGGCAGCAGGCTGAACTGTCCCGCGCTCAAGGCCAGCATCTGGATCAGGAAACTCCAGGCCCACTGCAAGTCCGCCCCCAGTCCCTTCAAGGCTAGGTACAACACGCTATAGCGCAGCGCCCAATGCAGGCAGGTCAGGCCGAAGACCTGGAACAGGGTCCGTCGCGGCAATTTCAGGGTGTCGGTGAACGCCGCGAGGAAGTTGAGGATCTTGCGGCCCCAGCGTCGGCGGGTGGTGGTCTTTACCCGCAAGTGCCGCAGCACCCGAGCGCCGAGCAGGATCAGGCGACGGTGATAACGGGCCACCAGGACGCAGCCGAACAGCCCGCCAAACAATGAAATCGCGCTCAACGCCAGCATCCATTCCAGGCGCTGGCTGAGGTTCTGGAACAGCGCGTAGAACAGAATGCCCACCAAGGCACAGAGGAAGAACAGCAAGTCGCTCAACTGATCCATGGCGAACACCGCGCTGCCATGGGCCGGGCGCACGCCGTTGCGCGCCAGCAGGGCCATCAGCGTCAGCGGGCCGCCACTGCCGCCGGGCGTCGCGCACATGGCGAACTCGGTGGACATCACCACGCCCATGCTTTTCCACCGGCCGATGCGTCCACGGTATTCACCCAGCAACAGGCGCAAGCGTACGGAGTTCAAGCCCCAGCACAGCACGATCATGCCGAGCATGGCCAGCAGCAGCGACAAGGGAAAACGCTGCACCCGCGACCACATTTCCCCGCCGCCGACCAGCAGCGGCACCAATAGCGCCGTGAGCAGCGCGGCACCCAGCCAGATCAGCCGTTTCATGCGGCGCTACGGGCCAGCAGCCCCTGGGTCGCCAGCCAGCCGACCTTGGTCATCGGCACGCGACCGTAATTGAGCAAGCGTTCGAGGGTGCGCAGCCAATAGTCGCGGGAAAATCCGTGGCGCATGTCCACCGGGTGCAAGCCAAGGCGAATCACCGGGGCCTGGCGCCAACGCTGTTCACGTTGGTCGCTGATGACTTTCGACAGGCCACGGCGCCAGGCGCTGCGGGCACTCCAGACCAGGCCCGGCGCGTCGATGGCGGTGAAGTCGGGCAGGCGATAGAGGTGTTGGGTATCGCTGGTGTAGCTCAGCGGCAACTGGCGCAACGCCCGGCGCGTGCCTTCGCTCATCAGCCAGGCCGGGGCGACGAAACCTTCCAACGGCCAGTGGTAACGCTCAAAGGTGTCGATCCCGGCGCGCAGGCGGGCGAGGGCGGCTTGTTCGGACAGGTTGTAGAACTCCCCTTCGTGGGTATAGACCCGGCGCATGAACCAATCCTTGGGGTGACGGGCAACAGGGCCGTCGTCGCAATGGTAGTAGCCATGCAACACCAGCTCATCACCGCGCTCGACCCGGCTGTCGAGCAGGCGCCGAAAGCCGGGGTGAGCCTCCAAGGCATTGTTGCGATGAAAATCCGGCACCACCAGCCAGGTCATCGGCACCTGGCCGAGGGCGTCGACGGCTTCGACGAAGGGCTGGTAGTCGGGCCAGGTTTGCGGTGCCACGTCGTGCAGCACCAAAAGGACGCTGGGCGAGAGATTCATCGACACGGACCTCGCCTCAACCATTGGCCAGCAGCGGCAGCTGTTCGCCGAGCACGGCGTGGTAATGCCCCAGCAAACTGTTGACCACGGTATCCCAGGCGTAATGCCGTTCCACATGCCGGCGCGCCAGAGCACCACGGCGCTGGCAGCCTTCGGCAAACAGTTGCCGCACGGCATTGGCCAAGGCCTGCGGGTTGTTGGGCGTGCACAGCAACCCGCAGTCCTCATTGACGATTTCGGTGAAGGCCCCGGCCGCAACCGCCACCACGGGAATGCCGCTGGCCATGGCTTCGAGGATCACCAGGCCGAAAGTCTCCTGGTCGCCGGCGTGCAACAGGGCATCGGCGCTGGCCATGAGCCGGGCGACTTGCGGCGCCGGGCAGAACTCATCGACCACCGTGACGTTGTCCGGCACCACGGCGGGCATCGACGAGCCCACCAGCAACAGGTGATAGCGCTCGCCCAGGCGTTTCATGCACTTGAGCAGCACCGGCAGGTTTTTTTCCTTGGAGCCGCGACCGGCGAAAATCAGCAGGCGCGTGTCTTCGGCAATGCCCAGCTCGGCTCGCAGTTCCGGGTCGCGGGCGGCGGGGGTGAAGGTTTGCAGGTCGACGCCCAAGGGTTGCACGAAGACGTTCCTGACCCCCAGCCCGGTCAGTTTGTCGGCCATGACCTGGCTTGGCGCCAGGACCCGGTCGAAATTGCCATATAACTTGCTGACGTAGGCTTCGATGTTGGGCGTGAACCAGTTGCCCATGCGGTTGCTCACCAACAGTGGCAGGTCGGAGTGATAGAAGCCGATGACGGGCACGTCGAGCTGACGACGGGCATCCAATGCGGCCCAGGCGGTGAGGTACGGATCGCCGACCTCGATCAGGTCCGGCTGCAGATCGCGCAGGACATTGCGCCAGGGCGCCAGGCGAAGGGGAAAACGATAGCCCTTGCCGAACGGCAGCGCAGGGGCCGGAACCTTGTAGATTCCGTCGTGCTCGCTCAAATGCGCGCCGGGAATCAACAGGCTGTGACGAATACCGGGCCGATCGCCCAGGCGCCGGTGCTTGGCATCCAGGTAAGTGCGCACGCCTCCGCTGGCAGGGGCGTAGAACATGGTTATGTCCGCGATATGCACGATGAACATCCCTCCGGTCTGTGTTCTCCTGTGTTGACCTTCATGAAGAATAGATGTTCGGTTGGGGTTGTGGTGACGTAGCGGTCATGCAAATGAATATGTGGCGAGGGAGCTTGCTCCCGCTGGACCGGGCTGGCGCTCCAGTGCGAAGCGCTCCCAAGATTTTGGGGCCGCTGCGCAGCCCAGCGGGAGCAAGCTCCCTCGCCACATGAGTGCGGTCAAATGTGGTTTTTATTTCCAGCGCCAGGCCTTAATGCCCCAGGCATGCTTTTATATAAGCGTGCAAAATGGCGTCATATCGCAAACACCACGGGTGACCACATGCCTGACTCATCGCAACTCGTTATCGGCGCCGACCTCAGCGGCCAGCCCATCGGCCAGGCCATGCGCCTGGCGAACCGTCATGGCCTGGTGGCGGGCGCCACCGGTACCGGCAAGACCGTCACCTTGCAGCGCCTCGCGGAAATGTTCAGCGATGCCGGCGTGGCGGTGTTCGCGGCGGACATCAAGGGCGACCTGTGCGGCCTCGGCGCGGCGGGCAACCCTCAGGGCAAGATCGCCGAACGTATCGCGGGCATGCCTTGGCTCGATCACAAACCCCAGGCTTATCCGGTGACCTTGTGGGATATCCACGGCCAGTCCGGTCATCCGCTGCGCACCACCCTGAGTGAAATGGGCCCTTTGTTGATCGGCAGCCTGTTGGAACTGACGGACAGCCAGCAATCGGCGCTCTATGCCGCGTTCAAGGTCGCCGATCGCGAGGGCCTGTTGCTGCTGGACCTCAAGGACCTGAAGGCGCTGCTCAATCACCTCAAGGACAATCCCGAGTTACTGGGAGATGACGCGGCGCTGATGACCACCGGCTCCAGCCAGGCGCTGCTGCGGCGCTTGTCCACCTTGGAGCAGCAGGGCGCGGACGCGTTGTTCGGCGAGCCGGCCTTGCAGCTCGAAGACATCCTGCAACCGGCCAGCGATGGCCGCGGCCGCATCCATTTGCTCGATGCCAGCCGCCTGGTCCACGAAGCGCCAAAGGTCTATGCGACGTTCCTGCTGTGGCTGCTGGCCGAGCTGTTCGAGCAATTGCCCGAGCGCGGCGATGCGGACAAGCCGCTGCTGGCGCTGTTCTTCGACGAGGCGCACTTGCTTTTTGCCGGTACGCCCAAGGCTTTGCAGGAGCGCCTGGAGCAAGTGGTGCGGCTGATCCGCTCCAAGGGCGTGGGGGTGTATTTTGTGACACAGTCGCCCGGCGATTTGCCGGACGACGTGCTGGCACAGTTGGGTTTGCGCATCCAGCACGGGTTGCGAGCCTTCACGGCCAAGGAACAGAAATCCCTACGGGCGGTGGCCGACGGTTTCCGGCCCAACCCGCAGTTCGATGCCCTGGCGGTGTTGACCGAACTGGGCATCGGTGAAGCCCTGGTGGGCACCCTGCAGGAAAAAGGCACGCCGGAAATGGTCCAGCGCGTGCTGGTGGCGCCGCCGCAATCGCGGATCGGGCCATTGAGCGAGGCCGAGCGCGTCGGGCTGATCGCCAGTTCAGCGTTGCAAGGGCGCTACGACAAGCCGATTGATCGCGAGTCGGCCTATGAGGTGCTGATGGGGCGCAAGGGGCTGGAACCCCAGGCCGAAGCGGTACCGAGCAAGCCGGCGGCTGAAGCGCCCAGCTTCACCGAACAAGCAGGCGAGTTCCTCGGCACGGCGGCTGGCCAGGCACTTAAATCGGCGATGCGCCAGGCGGCCAATCAATTGGGCCGGCAGCTGGTGCGTGGGTTGATGGGGTCGTTGCTGGGGGGCAGCAAGCGCCGTCGGTAGCCGGGACCGAGTCGCCGCCCTTCGCGAGCAAGCCCGCTCCCACAGTGGAGCGATGTCGTACGCAAAATGTGCGTCCACTGGAGATTTCCTGTGGGAGCGAGCCTGCTCGCGAAGGCGGTCTGGAAAACGAAAAATAGGCTGGCTGACCTGCCGCTATCGCGAGCAAGCTCGCTCCCACAGTGGATCGATGTCGTACGCAAAATGTGCGTCCACTGAAGATTTCCTGTGGGAGCGAGCTTGCTCGCGAAGGCGATCTGGCAGGCGACAATAGGCTGGCTGACCTGCCGCTATCGCGAGCAAGCTCGCTCCCACAGTGGAACGATGTCGTACGCAAAAATGTGCGTTCGCTGAGGATCCCTGTGGGAGCGAGCTTGCTCGCGATAGCTATCTGACAACCGCCGAAAATCTCAATCCTTGGGCCTGGCATGGGCCGCCAACCGTTCCAGCGCCGCCCGCAGGTTGGGATCGCTGATGCCGTCGGCGGTGGCCTGGATGGTCGCGGCGGCGTCGGTGGACAAATCCAGCGTATGCCCCTTGGCGCCGACCTGGACAGTGGGTGGTTGGACCTTGAACAGGATCCGCGTCAGGTTGGCGAATTCTTCGAACGCCTGGAGTTGGCGCAGCAAGCGTTTTTGCTGGTAGCGCAGGCGCGTGGCCCAGTGGCCGTCGGTGACAATCAGCAACAAGCTGCCTTCGCGCCACGACGCTACGTGGCAATGTTCGCGCGCGGCCGGTTGCAACTGGCTGTCCAGCAGGCGCTGCAGGTGGCCCAGGCGCCGGGCGTGGCCGAAGATGGCTTTCAGCGGCTTGGCTTCGCGCAGCAGAACGGCGGGTGCCTTGGCTGGAAGAGGGCGAAAGGCCATGAATGAATACCGCAAATGACAGAGGCGCCATGGTAGCAGAAAGCGCCGGATGCGCCTCGACCCTCTCGCCCAGCGGCTTTTAGCTACACAATCAATGAGTAACTTCTGCACCTTGCGGGTTGAAGTTCGCGCAAAAGCCCTTATTTTAGTGTGGCCCCGTCACAGCGCTGTGCCAGCATCGTGGAATAACGCCACTTTCCTCTCCATCGTTTCCGGGTAGAATGCTCGTTCGCATGCGGCCATGAGGGCTGCACGGGCGACTCATGGGGCCGCCCTCCATCCCTTTAGTGTGGAAGATCCTGCCGATATGTTTGCGCCTTTGTTAAAGAAACTTTTTGGAAGCAAGAACGAGCGTGAAGTCAAGCGCATGCTCAAGACGGTACAGACTGTCAATGCCTTCGAAGAGCAAATGGTGGCCCTTTCGGACGATCAGTTACGCGCCAAGACTGCCGAATTCAAGGACCGCATCGCCAAAGGGGAAACCCTTGACCAGCTCCTGCCCGAAGCCTTTGCGGTCGCCCGTGAAGCCGGCAAGCGGGTCATGGGCATGCGCCACTTCGACGTTCAGTTGATCGGCGGCATGACCTTGCACGAAGGCAAGATCGCTGAAATGCGTACCGGTGAGGGCAAGACCCTCGTGGCGACCCTGGGCGTCTACCTCAATGCATTGTCCGGCAAGGGCGTGCACGTGGTGACGGTCAACGACTACCTGGCCCGCCGCGACGCCAACTGGATGCGCCCGCTCTACGAATTCCTCGGCCTGACCGTCGGCGTCGTCACGCCGTTCCAGCCGCCGGAAGAGAAGCGCGCCGCCTATGCCGCCGACATCACCTACGGCACCAACAACGAATTCGGGTTCGACTACCTGCGCGACAACATGGCGTTCAGCATGGAAGAGAAATTCCAGCGTGAACTCAACTTTGCCGTGATCGACGAAGTCGACTCCATCCTCATCGACGAAGCCCGTACCCCACTGATCATTTCCGGTCAGGCCGAGGACAGCTCCAAGCTGTACATCGAGATCAACAAACTGATCCCGCAGCTCAAGCTGCACGTCGAGGAAGTCGAAGGCGAAGTGACCCAGGCCGGGCACTACACCGTTGACGAGAAGACCCGCCAGGTCGAACTCAACGAGGCCGGTCACCAGTTCATCGAGGAAATGCTCACCCGCGTCGGCTTGCTGGCTGAAGGCGAGAGCTTGTACTCGGCCCATAACCTGGGCCTGCTGACCCACGTCTATGCCGGCCTGCGTGCCCACAAGCTGTTCCATCGCAACGTCGAATACATCGTGCAGGACGGCCAGGTCGTGCTGGTGGACGAGCACACCGGCCGTACCATGCCGGGCCGTCGCCTGTCCGAAGGCCTGCACCAGGCCATCGAAGCCAAGGAAGGCCTGAACATCCAGGCCGAGAGCCAGACCCTGGCCTCGACCACCTTCCAGAACTACTTCCGCCTGTACAACAAGCTGTCCGGCATGACCGGTACCGCGGACACCGAAGCGTTCGAATTCCACCAGATCTATGGCCTGCAAGTGGTGGTGATTCCGCCGAACAAGCCGCTGGCTCGTAAAGACTACAACGACCTGGTGTTCCTGACCGCCGAAGAGAAGTACGCGGCCATCATCAACGACATCAAGGAAGGCATGGCCCAGGGCCGTCCGATCCTGGTGGGTACCGCCACCATCGAGACTTCCGAGCACATGTCCGCCTTGCTCAACAAGGAAGGCATCGAGCACAAGGTCCTCAACGCCAAGTTCCACGAGAAGGAAGCCGAGATCATCGCCCAGGCCGGTCGCCCGGGGGCGCTGACCATCGCCACCAACATGGCCGGTCGTGGTACCGACATCCTGTTGGGCGGCAACTGGGAAGTGGAAGTCGCCAGCCTGGAAAACCCGACGCCTGAGCAGATCGCGCAGATCAAGGCCGACTGGCAGAAGCGTCACCAGCAGGTGCTCGAGTCCGGCGGTTTGCAGGTGATCGCGTCCGAGCGTCACGAATCCCGTCGTATCGACAACCAGCTGCGTGGCCGTGCCGGTCGCCAGGGCGATGCCGGTTCCAGCCGTTTCTACCTGTCCCTGGAAGACAGCCTGATGCGCATCTTCGCCTCTGACCGGGTGAAGAACTTCATGAAGGCCCTGGGCATGCAGCCAGGCGAGGCGATCGAGCACCGCATGGTGACCAACGCCATCGAAAAGGCCCAGCGCAAGGTCGAAGGCCGCAACTTCGATATCCGCAAGCAATTGCTCGAGTTCGACGACGTCAACAACGAACAGCGTAAAGTGATCTATCACATGCGTAACAGTTTGTTGGCCGCCGACAACATTGGCGAAACCATCGCCGATTTCCGCCAGGACGTGCTCAACGCCACCGTCAGCGCCCACATCCCGCCGCAATCGCTGCCGGAACAGTGGGACGTCGCCGGCCTGGAGGCCGCCCTGCAGAGCGATTTCGGCGTGGCATTGCCGATCCAGCAATGGCTCGACGAAGACGATCACCTGTACGAAGAAACCCTGCGTGAAAAACTGCTGGCCGAACTGATCGCCGCCTATAACGAGAAGGAAGACCAGGCGGGCGCCGAGGCCCTGCGTTCCTTCGAGAAGCAGATCGTGCTGCGCGTGCTGGACGACTTGTGGAAAGACCACCTGTCGACCATGGACCATCTGCGCCACGGTATCCATTTGCGTGGTTACGCCCAGAAGAACCCGAAGCAGGAGTACAAGCGCGAGTCCTACACGCTGTTCTCCGAGTTGCTCGATTCGATCAAGCGCGACTCGATCCGTGTGTTGTCCCACGTTCAGGTTCGCCGCGAAGATCCGGCCGAAGAAGAAGCTCGCCTGCGCCAGGAAGCCGAAGCCCTGGCTGCGCGCATGCAGTTCGAACACGCCGAAGCCCCTGGCCTGGAAGTGGTCGCCGAAGAGGGCGTCGATGTGGATGTCGCCCTGGCGACCGCACCGGTGCGCAACGAGCAGAAGCTGGGCCGTAACGAACTGTGCTACTGCGGTTCGGGCAAGAAATACAAGCATTGCCACGGGCAGATCCAATAATCCCGTTTCAACGCTGAACGACCCGCGCCGCGACAAGAGTCTCTTGTCGCGGCGTTTTGCCATTTGATCAGTCGTCTTGATAAGGACGATGCTGAATACATTTATTAAGGAGCGCATTCATGGCTGTTGGTCTTGGTCCGTTGCCCACGTTGCACCCGGTTGCCGGTTTTGAACTCGGTATTGCTTCGGCCGGCATCAAGCGCCCCGGGCGCAAGGACGTCGTGGTCATGCGTTGCGCCGAAGGCTCGACGGTGGCGGGCGTGTTCACCCTCAACGCTTTCTGTGCCGCGCCGGTGATCCTGGCCAAGCAACGTGTGCAAGGGCCGGTGCGTTACCTGCTGACCAACACCGGCAACGCCAACGCCGGCACCGGCGCGCCAGGCCTGGCCGCCGCCGAGCGTACCTGCGCCAAACTGGCTGAGCTAACCGGCGTCGACGCCAGCCAGGTGCTGCCGTATTCCACCGGTGTGATCGGCGAGCCGCTGCCGGTGGAGAAGATCGAAGGCGCGCTGCAAGCCGCCCTCGATGACCTCTCGGAAAACAACTGGGCCGCGGCCGCCACCGGCATCATGACCACCGACACGCTGCCCAAGGGCGCGAGTCGCCAGTTCCAGCATGACGGCGTGACCATCACCGTCACCGGCATCAGCAAGGGCGCCGGCATGATCCGCCCGAACATGGCGACCATGCTCGGCTACATCGCCACCGACGCCAAGGTCTCGCGCCAAGTGCTGCAAGACCTGATGCTCGACGGCGCCAACAAGTCGTTCAACCGCATCACCATCGACGGCGACACGTCCACCAATGACTGCTGCATGCTGATCGCCACCGGCCAGGCCAACCTGCCGGAGATCACCGAGGCCAGCGGTTCGTTGTTCGCCGCCCTGAAGCAGGCGGTGTTCGAGGTGTGCATGGAAGTGGCCCAGGCCATCGTCCGTGACGGCGAAGGCGCGACCAAGTTCGTGACCGTGCAGGTCAACGGCGGTGGCAACCACCAGGAATGCCTGGATGTCGGCTACACCGTGGCGCACTCGCCGCTGATCAAGACCGCACTGTTCGCCTCCGACCCGAACTGGGGCCGGATCCTTGCCGCCGTCGGCCGGGCCGGCGTGCCTGAGCTGGACGTGAGCAAGATCGACGTGTTCCTCGGTGAGGTCTGCATCGCCAGCCAAGGTGCGCGCGCTGCCACATACACCGAAGCCCAGGGCGCGGCGGTGATGCAGCAGGAAGAAATCACCATCCGTATCGAGCTGGGACGGGGTGATTGCAGCGAAACGATCTGGACGACTGACTTGTCCCACGAGTACGTCAAGATCAACGCTGAGTACCGGACTTAAACCGAGTCGTCCCATTCGCGAGCAAGCTCGCTCCCACAAGGGTTTGCCGGGTGATATAAAACCTGTCCAAACCACAATTCCCCTGTGGGAGCGAGCTTGCTCGCGAAGGCGCCAGTACAGCCTCTACAAAACCACAAGAAAGGAATCCACATGAGCCTGCACCTGATCATCGGCGACAAAGATCTCTCTTCCTGGTCCATGCGCGGCGCGCTCGCCCTGGCGCTGACCGGCGCGAAGTACACCGAAGAGTTGGTCAGGCTCGGCCAGCCGGATACCCGTGAAAAGCTGCTCAAGTATTCAGCTACGGCCAAGGTTCCGTTGCTAAAGACCGAATTCGGCGTGATCTCCGATTCCATGGCGATTGCCGAATACCTGGCCGAACAATTTCCCGAGGCCAATCTCTGGCCCAGGGACGTGGCTGCCCGGGCCCAGGCGCGCTCGGCCTGTGCGCAGATGCACAGCGGCTTTTTCGCCCTGCGCAACCATATGCCCATGGATCTGCTGCACGATGCGCCGCTGTCACCGATGCCATCCGACGTGCAGGCGGACATCCTGCGGATGCTGGCGTTGTGGGCCGAATGCCGTGCGGCGGCGACCGAAACCGGTCCCTACCTGTTTGGCCGCGCAAGCCTGGCCGATGCATTTTTTGCCCCGGTTGCCGTACGCTTGCGCACTTATCAAGTGGCACTGCCGGAGGTCGATGAGGCCTACGTCCAAACCCTATATCAATGGCCAGCGTTCAAGGCGTGGCAACAAGCTGGCCTGGAGGAAACTACGCGGT
This sequence comes from Pseudomonas sp. Z1-12, assembly GCF_051132015.1. Taxonomy (NCBI): domain Bacteria; kingdom Pseudomonadati; phylum Pseudomonadota; class Gammaproteobacteria; order Pseudomonadales; family Pseudomonadaceae; genus Pseudomonas; species Pseudomonas sp. Z1-12. The sequence goes on along the minus strand of NZ_CP071647.1, from coordinate 5,329,985 downwards.
GAAACGAGTCCATGTGGCGGCGGCGGTGATCCGCGACGCTGCCGGCAAAATCCTCATTGCCCGACGGGCCGACACTCAACACCAAGGTGGCCTGTGGGAATTTCCTGGCGGCAAGGTCGAGGCCGATGAGTCTGTCGAGACGGCCCTGGCCCGCGAGCTTCATGAGGAACTGGGCATTGTCGTCGACGTTGCCCGACCGTTGATCAAGGTGCGTCACGATTACCCGGACAAACAGGTGTTACTGGACGTCTGGGAAGTTTCGGCGTTCAGTGGCGAACCCCATGGCGCCGAAGGTCAACCGTTGGCCTGGGTGACGGCCCGCGACCTGACGAATCATGAGTTTCCAGCGGCCAACCAGCCGATCGTCGCGGCGGCCCGTTTGCCGGGTGAATACCTGATCACCCCGGAAGGCCTTGAGACGCCAGCCTTGCTGCGCGGCATGCAGAAGGCGATTGCCGGCGGGATCAAGTTGGTCCAGTTGCGTGCGCCCAACGGCTACGACCCGCAATACCGCGATCTGGCGGTGGATGCGGTGGGGTTGTGTGCCGGCAAGGCCCAACTGATGCTCAAGGGACCGTTCGAATGGCTGGGGGATTTTCCTTCCGCTGGCTGGCACATTACCGCTGCGCAACTGCGCAAGCATGCCGCGGCCGGTCGACCATTCGGCAAGGACCGTTGGCTGGCGGCTTCTTGCCATAACGCCGAGGAACTGTCCCTGGCGCAGCAGATGGATGTGGACTTTGTCACCCTTTCGCCGGTGCAGCCGACCCAGACCCATCCCGATGCTCAACCGTTGGGCTGGGCAGAGGCGGCGCGGTTGATCGAGGGCTTCAACCGGCCGGTCTATCTGTTGGGCGGGGTAGGGCCTGCGGAGCGGCAAAAAGCCTGGGAGGTCGGGGCGCAGGGTGTGGCGGGGATTCGGGCGTTTTGGCCTGAGGCTTGATGCGCGGTGTGGCTGCTGCCGCCATCGCGAGCAAGCTCGCTCCCACACGGGATCTTCGGTGTTCACAGAACCCTGTGGGAGCGAGCTTGCTCGCGATGGCGGCCTCAAGAACGATTCAGCCCTCAGGCTTGGCCGCCGCCACCCAAAGCACCTCCGCCACCCCTTGCCGCCGGGCAATGACCCGCGCGGCCACGAACAGCAGATCCGACAACCGGTTGATATAGGCCAACCCCGGCCCGCCCAACGGCTCCTCCGCGTTCAATTGCTGGCAACGACGCTCGGCGCCGCGGGCCAGGGCTCGGCAGACGTGAGCTTGCGCGATCAAGGAAGAGCCGCCGGGCAGGATGAAGTTTTCCAGCGGCCCCAGTTCTTCATTCCACAGGTCAATCGCCGCTTCCAGCCGCTCGATTTCCGCCACGTTCAAGGCCTGGTAGGCCGGCATCGCCAGTTCACCGCCCAGGTCGAACAATCGATGCTGACACGGCGCCAACACTGCGATGACTTCCTCCAGCGCCGGATGCCGGACGGACTCCTCGGCCAGCCCAGCCAGCAACAAGCCCAACTGGCTGTTCAGTGTGTCCACTTCGCCAATGGCCTCGACCCGTGGATGATCCTTTGCCACGCGGCGACCATCGCCCAACCCGGTTTCACCTTTGTCGCCGGTGCGGGTGTAAATCTTCGACAGGCGAAAGCCCATGCTCAGCGCTCCAGTTGTTTGTTTTCCTGGGCCACCATCGACGTGCCCGCCAGGGGCAGGCGCAGCGTGAAGCAGGTGCCTTGGCCCGGCGCCGACTGCACTTCCATCTGGCCCTTGTGGTTGTTGGTGATGATGAAATACGAGACCGACAGCCCAAGGCCGGTGCCCTGGCCGATCTCCTTGGTGGTAAAGAAGGGTTCGAAAGTGCGCTTGCGCACGTTCTCGCTCATGCCGATGCCATTGTCCTCGACCTGGATTTCCGCCCACGGCGGATTCAACCGTGTGCGCAGGATAATGCGCCCGGGCTCGCTGTCGTCCTGGCGCTGATGAATCGCCTGGGCGGCGTTTTTCAGCAGGTTGAGCAGCACCTGTTCCAGTTCGTTGGCCGTGCCGGGCACCGGCCCCAGGTTCGGGTCGAACTGGCGGATGATCGCCTGGCCCTTGAAGTCGAAGCCGATCGCCAGGTCGAAGTCGTTACCGGCGATTTCCACCGCCTGGTCGATCAGTGCGGGCAGGTCGCAAGGCGCCATTTGCCGGGTACTGCGCCGGCTGAAACTGAGCATGTGAGTGACGATTTTCGCCGCCCGGGCGCCGGCTTGCTGGATGCCGTCGAGCAACTGCGGAATCTCGCGGCTTTCCAGGTAGCGGTTGACCACCGGCAGTTCGATGCCCAACTGCTCGGCCTGTTCGAGGTTCTTTGGCAATTCCGGTGACAGCCGCCGACGGATGTTCTGCACGTTGTGCAGGATGGCGCCCAAGGGGTTGTTGATTTCATGGGCCATGCCCGCCGCGAGGCCACCGACCGAGAGCATTTTTTCCGATTGCACCATCATTTCTTCCAGCGACAGGCGCTGGGTGATGTCATCGATGCGGATCACCACGCCACGCCCGGCGCCGCCCATCAACGGGTAGAAGGTCAGGGCGTAATGACGGGCTTCGTCGTCCTTGGTCCAGGTGACGCGTTCGATCTTGGCCACCGTGTGTTGCTCGACGGTCTGCTTGAGTTGGGGCAGGTACGGTTTGAGCGGTTCGAAGGCGAGGAAGATCGGCTGGTTCAAGGCCTCGTCCAGGCGCGTGCCGGAGAGGGCGCTGGCTTCCTGGTTCCATTGGGTCACGTAGAGTTGTTCGTCGAGGGCGATCAGCGCCGACGGCATGGAGTCGATGATGCTGTTGAGGTAGTTCTGGAAGCCCGTGAGTTTTTTCTCGATCTTGCTGCGCACCTGGACTTCCAACTCCAGCTTGCGATTGGTATGGCGGGTTTCTTCCGCCAGGCCCTGGGCCTGGTCGTAGGCGGCCTGGGAGTCGTCCCGCGCGCGCTTGAGTTGCTGTTCCCGGGCTTCGATCCGCGACAGCATGGTATTGAACGCCTCGGCCAGGCTGCCGATCTCGTCGTGGTTGCCCCGGGCGGCGCGCAGGGCATAGTTTTCCTCGCGGGTAACCTGGCGTGACAGCTCTTCAAGCTGATGGATCGGCTGGGTGATCAGGCGTTTGATCTGCTGGGCAATGACCAGCCACAGCAACACGCTGAAAATCAGGATGCCAAGGCTGGCGGTCAGGGTGCCGGTGTAGAACGCCGTGGGCAATTCGCTGCTGGCCACCAGTAACAGGTGGCCGGGCTCGGTGCCGGGGCGGGGCAGGGTAATGACCTTGTTGCTGCGAAACTCACCCGCTTGCCAGGCTTGTATGTTGCGGTAATGGTCCGGCAGCTTGAGCTTTTCGCCCTGTTGCAGCTGTGCCAGGCGCTCGCCCTGGCCGTCGTACAGCGCCGCCGCCCGCAGCGGTGCATAACTGTTGAGCTCGTCGAGCAGGCGTTGGGCACTTTGGGGCGATTGCAGGGCGTCGGAGATCAGGCTCGGATTGGCGATCAGCCGGCCAATGGTCTGCAGGGCCTGGGGCGCCATGCTTTCCTGGGAAATATAGTAGGCGGCGCTGATAAAGGTCAGGTTGGCCACCAGCAGGACAGTGGTCAACAACACCAACAGGGCGGCCAGCAATTTCTGGCCGACCGGGAGGTTTTCAAGGCGCTGGCGCAATGGCATCAGACTCGTCGCTAAGAAGGAACACGAGGCCAGCGTAGCCGCTGCTCAGTCGCTGGGCAATCCGAGGTTGTCCAAGTGGGCAATCAGTCGCTGGCGCAGCTGTTCCAGATGCGGCACGCTCAGCTCATGGCGTTGGGCGACCTTGCAGGCGTAACCGAGCAAATAGCTGATTTCGGTGCGACGCCGATTGGCGACGTCCTGGTACATCGAGGAGTAATTGGCGGCCGTGGCCTGGATCACCCGTTCGACTTCCGGCTGCAAATCCTCGGCCGCTGCGGGCTGGCCGCAACGTTCGAGCAGGTCAGTGAGCTCCGCGCACAAGGTCGCGACTTCGCAGCGGTGTTCCTGCAAACCGCCGTTCTTGCAGTGATGCAGCACGGTCAGTGGGTTGATCGCGCAATTGAGCGCCAACTTGCGCCAGAGTCGGGTGAGGATGTCGGCGCTCCATTCGTGGGGAATGCCGGCGGCGGTCAGGTCGTCCAGCCAGAACGGCGCGACCGGGTGCGCCGGGTCGCCCAGCCAGGTATAGCCGTGGCCGGCGAACACCACGCGCCAGTCACCGTCGCGGAACGCACCTTCGGTGCTGGAGGCGCTGATGCAACGGGCCTGGGGCACACAGTTGGCCACCGCGTCCTGGCTGCCGAGGCCGTTTTGTAGCAGGATCAGTTCCGATTCGGCGCCCAGGCGATGGGCCACCGCATTCACTGCTGCTTCTGCGTCGTAGGCTTTGCAGGCGAGCAGCAGGCGCTTGATTGGCGCCGGGCTGTCCGCCGTTTCGCCCGGCACCGGGTAACACTGCGCCTGGCCTTGTTCCACCAGGGTCAGGCCACCGGCGTTGCGGTAGGCCTGCAAGCGCGCTTCGCTGCGCAGCACCAGCCGCACCGGCAACCCGGCCCGGGCCAGGCGCGCCGCCCACAACGTGCCGAGACTGCCGGCCCCGAGGACATGCCAAGTGGTCGACATCAGTTTTTTGCTCGGATTGATGCAGGCATCGGAGGGCTCGCAGTGTCGGCAGGAAAAGAGCCGTTATAATGAGCCCGATTTTAACCACAAGCCAAGCGCGCGCCGTTGATACTGGCGCGCCTTTTTATTTGGAGAACACTACATGCCGTCATTCGACGTGGTATCCGAACTGGACAAGCACGAAGTCACCAACGCGGTTGAAAACGCCGTCAAGGAACTCGACCGTCGTTATGACCTCAAGGGCAAGGGCAGTTTCGAGTTCAAGGAAAAAGACCTGACCGTGAACCTGACCGCCGAGGCCGATTTCCAGCTCGAGGCGATGATCGAGATCCTCAAGCTGGCGCTGGTCAAGCGCAAGATCGATGTGCAGTGCCTTGAAGTCAAGGACGCCTTTGCCTCGGGCAAGTTGATGAAGCAGGAAGCCGTGCTCAAGGAAGGCATCGACAAGGAACTGGCCAAGAAGATCGTCGCTCACATCAAGGACGCCAAGCTCAAGGTACAAGCCGCCATCCAGGGCGAGCAGGTGCGGGTCACCGGCAAGAAACGTGACGACTTGCAAGAAGCCATTGCGGCACTGCGCGCCAAGGCATTCGACATGCCCCTGCAATTCAATAATTTCCGCGACTGATTTCGGATCTTCGCGGTTACCGTGGCGAGGGAGCTTGCTCCCGCTTGGGTGCGCAGCACCCATCAATAGGGCCGCTACGCAGCCCAGCGGGAGCAAGCTCCCTCGCCACACAATGCCGCGTGCAACAGGAATAAGGAGAATTAGATGGACTTGAACGCTGAAGTGGACAACCTGGTCAAGGCTTCCCAGACCTGGATTCCCATGATCATGGAATACGGCAGCCGCGTGCTGCTGGCCGTCATCACCCTGGCCATCGGCTGGTGGCTGATCAACAAAGTAACGCAGAAACTGGGTGCGCTGCTGGCCCTGCGTAACGCCGACCTGGCCCTGCAAGGGTTTATCAGCACCCTGGCCAACATAATCCTGAAGGTATTGCTGATCGTTAGCGTCGCTTCGATGATCGGTGTGGAAACCACTTCGTTCGTCGCCGCCATCGGTGCCGCCGGCCTGGCGATTGGCCTGGCCTTGCAAGGCAGCCTGGCGAACTTCGCCGGTGGCGTGCTGATCCTGCTGTTCCGTCCGTTCCGCATCGGTGACTGGATTGAAGCGCAGGGCGTGGCTGGTACGGTCGACAGCATCCAGATTTTCCACACGGTGTTGCGCACCGGTGACAACAAGACCGTCATCGTGCCCAACGGTAATCTCTCCAACGGCATCATCACCAATACCAACCGCCAGCCGACCCGCAAGGTCGTGTTCGATGTCGGCGTGGATTACCAGGCCGACCTGCAAAAGGCCCGGGAAGTGTTGCTTGAGTTGGCCAAGGATGAACGCGTGCTGGCGGATCCAGCGCCTGAAGCAGTGATTTCCACCTTGGGCGACAGTGCGATCACGGTGTCGTTGCGTATTTGGGTCAAGACCGCGGACTACTGGAACGTCATGTTCATGCTCAATGAGCTGGCGCGGGATCGCTTGAAGGACGCGGGCATTGATATTCCGTTTCCACAACGAGTGATTCGGGTGGTTCAGGAAGGGCCGGCGCAATAACGACGTGAATATAACTTGGCACTGGAGTCAGGTTATATTTAGCTAGCTTGCTATTTAATAAGTTGTGTTAAAGCTGACATTGCAACGGACATAAAAAAACCGCTCACCTGGAATCAGGTGAGCGGTTTTTTGTTTGTTGCGGGTGCAGCTATCGAACTAGTACTGAATTACAAGATGCTCAGTGGGTATTCGACGATTACGCGGAAGTCATTGTTGTCGTTGCCGTTGATGCCATTATAGGCAGTGTTGGCACGGTAGAACGCGCTACGTACACGGAAAGACAGGTCCTTGGCTGGACCGCTTTGCAGAACATACTTGGTTTCGATGTCCCACTCGTGCTCTTTGCCTTCTTCGCCGCCAGTTTCGATGTTGTCACCGGTAACGTAACGAGTCATGAAGCTCAGGCCAGGAATGCCGTAGGTCTTCATGTTCAGGTCGTAGCGAGCCTGCCAGGAACGCTCGTCCTGACCGTTGAAGTCGGAGTACTGGATGGAGTTGGCGAGGAAAATGGTACCGCCGCCGTCAACGCCGTACACGTAGCCGGTATCACCGGTGGAGCGCTGGTGAGCCAGGGTGAACTTGTGGGCACCGATGGCATAGGCTGCTGCGAGGGACCAGATGCGGTTGTCAACGTCGCCGCTGAGCTTCTGGCCTTGGTCCTGGCTGTCATAACCGTTGAAGTCGAAGTTCAGGGACTGATCTTCGTTGATCGGCAATGTGTAGTTCAGGTTCAGGTATTTCTTTTTGTAGTGGTCTTCAACATCGGAAGCCGCTACGCCACCGACGAAGTTGTCGGTGAACTGGTAGGTTGCGCCAACGATGTCAGCGGATTTCAGGCCAAGGCCGTCATCACCCATGCCAGTTTGCGAGCTGATGGCGTTGAAACGACCTGCGGTCAGCTCCAGGCCTTTGATTTCTTTACTGGTGATCAGGGTACCAGTGGCAACTTCCGGCAGCAGACGGCTGTCGTCAGTGGAGAAGACCGGGCTGGTAGTGAACTGGTTACCGTATTTCAGGACGGTGTCGGACAGACGGAATTTAACCGCGCCACCCACTTTCGATTGTGTGTCTTCCAGGTTGCCGTCGCTGTCACGAGCGAACAGACCGTTACCGGCACGACCGCTGCCCCCATCGATGCGAACGGTGCCAAATGCGAAGCCGTCAACGCCTACACCAACGGTGCCTTGAGTGAAGCCCGACTCGTAAATGGCACGAGCGGCAACACCAGACTCTTCACGATAACTTTGCGAAGTGCTTGGGTTGTTCTTGAAATCACGGTTCATGTACAGCGCACGGGTCAGAACGGTCAAGCTCTGATCTTCGATAAAACCCTTGGATTCCTCTTGGGAGGACGCCATTGCGAACTGCGAGGTACTGGCCGATACAGCCAGTGCGATCATGCTCCACTTCATCACGCGCATCGTGATTTGCTCCTTTGGTTTTTAGAAGAGTACTGCCGTCCCACCTGTTTTTTTATCTGGGCGGCTCTTTCTTTTTGTGTCGGCGCAAACTTATATCACGTCGACATTCTTTGGCGATACTTGCCCATTCAACCTTTCAGCTTCTTTACGACCCTGTCGCCAATGGCTCGATCCATGTCGCATTTCAGCTGTTCCGATGCAACCGGATTCACAACTTTTATGTTGTTTTTTCTTTTCCGGCATCGGTGTAAAGAGTCCGTTGTTACCGCGTTTGAAGCTCCTGTGGGCAGCCTTGCCACTTTAATTTGTGTGTCGGCAGGTTCTCGCTTCCGGCGAGCCCCTTGGACAGTGCGAGTATGAATGCAACAAGCATGCTCAAACCCGGATTTCGTTTACATTTTTTTCACATTTCACCGGTTGACGCGGTGAAACCTCATGAAACCGGGCTCCAAAGGCCTTGTTTTAAATAGGGTTGACTCGTGTGAGCTCCCGTGTTTGGCATCGGCAAATGCGGCAAGACAACCAAAAACGTTACCGGTTCACCCTACCCAGTGAGTAAATCACGGATGCTTTGTGCACTGAGCGTAGACGTACTGTGCTGTTTTGGTGCAAAAAAATTTCATGTTGTACGAAAATCTTACAGCGTCGAGGCTTTGCCTGGGCCCTGGCATGGTCCTTTCAGAGGATTGCCGTGCCGCTTGCGCTGTGTTGGTGCGTCAGCTGCACAGGTTGATGCCGTATGTTGAAAAAAACGCGAAGAAACGGCGTCGGGACGCTACGCAGTGATCGATCCGGCATTCGCGGGTATGCTGCACCCCTGTGTCCGACGCAGGCCTGCGGGCTGCTGAGCCGGGCAGAATCGATAACGAGGAGTACGCGCGGTGTTTGCCTTAGATCCACGACTGCAACAAGACACATTGCCTATCGGCGATTTCCCGTTGTGCCGTTTGCTCTTGTCCAACGACGCCAACTACCCATGGTTCATCCTCGTGCCGCGGCGAGAAAATATCAGCGAATTGTTTCAGTTGGATGACATCGATCAATTGCAGCTGTGGAAAGAAACCACGGCGCTGGCCGAAACCCTCAAGGATTCGTTCGATGCCGACAAGATGAACGTTGCAACCTTGGGTAACGTGGTCAGTCAATTGCACATGCATGTCATCGTGCGCAAGCGTGATGATGCCGCCTGGCCTGCGCCGGTCTGGGGCAAGCATCCGGCCCAGCCGTATAATGCGGGGCAGGTCGCGGCCATTCGCGAACGGTTGCGAGTGGCCCTGGCCGATGATTTCAAGTTTCTGGAGGGCTGAACCATGAACCTTGAAGAACGTGTAACCGATCTGGAAAGCCGCCTGGCATTTCAGGATGACACCATCCAGGCATTGAATGATGTGCTGGTGGCGCAACAGCGCGTTGTCGAGCGTCTGCAGCTGCAGATGGCGGCGTTGCTCAAGCGCCAGGAAGAAATGGCCGGGCAATTCGAGACGTTCGAGGAAGAAGCGCCGCCGCCTCACTACTGATGTGGCCTTGATTGCCAGGCAATAAAAAACCGCGAGCAGCCAGGCTGCATCGCGGTTTTTTTACGCTTGGATCAGCGGCGCGGCAGCGCGGCGATCACATCTTCGGCTTGCAGGCCCTTGTCGCGGTTCATCACGGAGAACTCCACGCGCTGGCCTTCCACCAGGACGCGATGGCCTTCGCCACGAATGGCCCGGAAATGCACGAAGATGTCATCGCCGGAGTCGCGGGAGATGAAGCCGAAGCCCTTGGACGTGTTGAACCACTTCACCGTGCCGGTATCGCGGTTGGACATGTCGTAGTTCTGCGCAGCGGCGGCTGGCGACGACTTCTTGTAGAAGCTGACGGCCAGGTGCAGTGCCACGGCGAACAGGGCCGCGCCCAGGCTGAACAGAATGGCCGGTTGACCGCCGATTTCCGGCATCGGTGCCAACAGGGCCAGGGTTTGCAGGGCAACGGCCAGCACCAGCAGGGCGCTGACCAGGTTTTGCAGTTGGTGACGTGGACCTTTGTTCCAGTAAGGGATGACAGGTGCAAGGGTCAGGTTGAGCAGGCCGAAAAAGGCCAGGTACAGTGCATCGGGATGTTGCAGGTAAGGTGTGGCTTCGGAACCCAGGCTAGGGATGAAGGACAGCAGCAGGGCAGCTGCGCCCATTAGCAAGTGGACGATTTTCAACATTTTGATTGGCTCACGGTTAAGACAGGTCACAAGGAAGAGCGGGTCGGGGACGGTTCGCTTCGAAACAATGAGAGGCGTTGGACACGTACCCGAATCAGCCTATGCGCTACGCCCGGGAAAATAAGCGTAGCGACACACTGCCTATTTAACAGCAAAGCTTGGGCCTTCTCAAACCCGTTACGGGCGCGCACCGCGCTGTTCGTCGGCCAGAAAAGCTGCGCCGATGCCTGGAGGTGCCAGGCAAGCGGTGTTGAATTGCCCAGGGTGTCGGAACCGTCGGCTGTCCTGGCTTGTCGGTTCTGGAGGGCTGGCGATCTGTCGCAGGCCGCAGGCGGCCAAAACCACTAGAGTGGGTAGGGCGGTTGTCGAATTCATCACTTTCAGGAGATCAAACCAATGGCAATTGATATCGGTATCAGTGAAGAAGATCGCAAGTCCATCGTCGACGGGCTTTCGCGCCTGCTGTCGGACACCTACGTGCTGTACCTCAAGACCCACAATTTCCACTGGAACGTCACAGGGCCGATGTTTCGGACCCTGCACCTGATGTTCGAGGAGCAATACAACGAGTTGGCCTTGGCGGTGGACCTGATTGCCGAGCGAATCCGCGCCCTTGGCTTCCCGGCCCCAGGCGCCTACTCGGTGTATGCGCGCCTGTCTTCTATTAAGGAAGAGGAAGGCGTGCCTGCCGCCGAAGACATGATCCGACAACTGGTCGAGGGTCAGGAGGCGGTGACGCGTACGGCCCGTGGCATCTTTCCTTTATTGGACAAGGTCAGCGACGAGCCCACCGCTGACCTTCTGACCCAACGCATGCAGGTCCACGAAAAGACCGCGTGGATGCTGCGCGCGCTACTTGAAGGCCAATAAGCCCAGACGGGGGATGACGTGGGGTGGGGCCTATTGCCTGCACGTGCCGTGTAGGACGACGTAATTCGTCGCCGGCCTGCTGTTGGCTTGTCCTACGCCCATGGTCATAAAGTCATCTGGAACTGGCGGTGCCGTTGAGCTTCCATAGAGCCACGGATGGGTTGTTCCAACCCAGAGGCTCGTATGGCAAAGGAGTGTCAACGGTATGATTCAAGGAAAAGAACCCGGAGAAGGGGGGCGGGGGCGTTTCCAGCCCATCAGCGTCGACCCGTTCGTCCGGGGGTTCGATATGCAGCTGGCCCGGCCCCTGGCCCGATCCATTCGCTTGAACGGGTTCGCCACCTGTCTGCGGCTGGAGCAGGTCTATTGGGATATCCTCGGCGACATGGCCGAGCTCAACCACTGCTCCATCAGCACGTTGCTGTCCCATGTGGACAGGGAGGTGCACCTGCGTCACGGCGGGGTGCGCAATTTCAGCGGGTTGGTGCGCGTGGTCTGTGTGGTGCACAGCTTGAAAGAGGCGGGAATGGATCATCGTGTGGTCTAGCCCCGTCAATGGTTGCGAGCGCGGTGTCCCCCAGGGGAACGAGTTCATTCGTGGCGAGGGAGCTTGCTCCCGCTGGGCTGCGCAGCAGCCCTCCTTGTGAGCGCTTCGCACTCAAGCGGGAGCAATCTCTGGCCACGATGAGTCGCGCAAGCCTTGAATGAACAAAAGGATCGGCAATGACTGTGCGGTCTTACGGCTGCACAGGCCGCATTTAATGGATATAATCCCGCTCTTTGCCGCAAAGCCCGCCTTTGCGCGTGTAACCTGATCGCCGAGACAACCCCATGCCGATGTACGACTACCAATGTGCTTCCTGTGGTCATCAGATGGAAGCCATTCAAAAGATCAGCGCTGCACCGCTGGTCGACTGCCCTGCCTGCCAGGCGCCGGAACTGAAAAAGATGCTCTCCATGCCTGGTTTTCGCCTCGGTGGCACGGGCTGGTATGAGACCGACTTCAAGACCGGCGCCAAGAAGAACCTGGCCGGTGGCGACAAAGCTGATTGAGTTGAATACGCGCGAGTTCTTGCACGGGCAGGGCCTCCAACCGAATGTCGAATTACGAGAAGTGAAACCACTACCATGATGCGCAGCCATTATTGCGGCCAACTGAACGAAAGCCTGGAAGGTCAGGAAGTTACTCTTTGCGGATGGGTCCATCGTCGCCGTGACCATGGCGGGGTGATTTTCCTCGATATCCGTGATCGTGAAGGCCTGGCCCAGGTGGTGTTCGATCCGGACCGCGCTGAAACCTTCGCCACCGCCGACCGCGTGCGCAGCGAATACGTCGTCAAGATCACCGGCAAGGTGCGCCTGCGCCCGGCCGGCGCCGGCAACGCCAACATGGCGTCGGGCATGATCGAAGTGCTGGGCTACGAGCTGGAAGTGCTCAACGAAGCGGAAACCCCGCCGTTCCCGCTTAACGAATACTCCGACGTGGGCGAGGAAACCCGCCTGCGCTACCGCTTCATCGACCTGCGTCGCCCGGAAATGGCCGAGAAGCTGCGCCTGCGTTCGCGCATGACCACCAGCATCCGTCGTTACCTGGACGAGAACGGCTTCCTCGACGTCGAGACGCCGATCCTGACCCGCGCCACGCCGGAAGGCGCCCGCGACTACCTGGTGCCGAGCCGTACCCACCCCGGCAGCTTCTTCGCCTTGCCGCAATCGCCACAGCTGTTCAAGCAACTGCTGATGGTGGCCGGGTTCGATCGCTACTACCAGATCGCCAAGTGCTTCCGCGACGAAGACCTGCGTGCCGACCGTCAGCCTGAGTTCACTCAGATCGACATCGAGACCAGCTTCCTCGACGAAAAAGACATCATGGGCCTGACCGAGGGCATGATCCGCAACCTGTTCAAGGAAGTGCTGGGCCTGGAGTTCGGCGAGTTCCCGCACATGACCTTCGAAGAGGCCATGCGTCGCTACGGTTCCGACAAGCCGGACCTGCGTAACCCGCTGGAACTGGTGGACGTGGCTGACCAGCTCAAGGAAGTCGAATTCAAGGTGTTCAGCGGCCCGGCCAACGACCCGAAATGCCGTATCGCGGCCCTGCGTGTTCCAGGCGGCGCCAGCATGCCGCGCAAGCAGATCGACGACTACACCAAGTTCGTCGGCATCTACGGTGCCAAGGGCCTGGCGTACATCAAGGTCAACGAGCGCGCCGCCGGTGTCGATGGCTTGCAATCGCCGATCGTGAAGAACATCCCGCAAGACAACCTCAACGTGATCCTCGATCGCGTCGGTGCGGTTGACGGCGACATCGTCTTCTTCGGCGCCGACAAGGCCAAGATCGTCAGTGAAGCCCTGGGTGCGCTGCGCATCAAGCTGGGCCACGACCTGAAGCTGCTGACTTGCGAATGGGCGCCAATGTGGGTCGTTGATTTCCCGATGTTCGAAGAAAACGACGATGGTAGCTTCTCCGCGCTGCACCACCCGTTCACGGCGCCGAAGTGCTCGCCGCAAGAGCTGGAAGCCAACCCGGCCACCGCGTTGTCGCGCGCCTACGACATGGTCCTGAACGGCACCGAGCTGGGTGGCGGTTCGATCCGTATCCATCGCAAGGAAATGCAACAGGCGGTGTTCCGTCTGTTGGGTATCGATGAAGCTGAACAGGAAGAGAAGTTCGGCTTCCTGCTGGACGCCCTGAAGTTTGGTGCACCGCCCCACGGTGGCCTGGCCTTCGGCCTGGATCGCCTGGTGATGCTGATGACCGGCGCCCAGTCGATCCGTGAAGTGATCGCGTTCCCGAAAACCCAGAGCGCGGCCGATGTCATGACCCAGGCGCCGGGCGTGGTGGACGCCAAGGCGTTGCGCGAGTTGCACATCCGCCTGCGGGAACAGCCAAAGGCTGAGTAAGGCTGGTACCTGAGAGGGCGCATCTTCGGATGCGCCTTTTCATTGGCGTCGATATTTCTGATTGTCGGCCACTGCGCACGCGCAGGGCGGGCAATGTTCCAAAAAGAAACGGAGCGAGTTATGGCAGGTCATTCCAAGTGGGCGAACATCAAGCACCGCAAAGAACGTCAGGATGCCAAGAGAGGCAAGATCTTCACCAAGTGGATCCGTGAGCTGACGGTCGCGGCCCGCCAGGGTGGCGGCGACCCGGGTTCCAACCCGCGCCTGCGCCTGGCCCTGGACAAGGCCTTGGGTGCCAACATGAGCCGCGACATCATCGACCGGGCCATTGCCCGTGGCGCCGGTGCAACCGAGGCGGATAACGTTGAAGAGCTGACCTACGAAGGTTACGGCCCGGGCGGCGTGGCGGTGATGGTCGAATGCATGACCGACAACCGCAACCGTACCGCCGCCGCCGTGCGTCATGCATTCAGCAAATGCGGTGGCAACCTCGGCACTGATGGCTCGGTGGCCTATCTGTTCGAGCGCAAGGGGCAGATCAGCTTCGCCCCGGGCCTCGATGAGGATGCCCTGACGGAGGCGGCCCTGGAGGCCGACGCCGATGACGTGGTCAGCCATGAAGACGGTTCGTTCGACGTGTTCACGTCGTTCGCCAGCTTCTATGCGGTGCGCAACGCCTTGGAGGCGGCCGGTTTCAAGCCTGCCGATGCGGAAATCGTCATGCAGCCGACCACCAGTGCCGAACTGGACCTGGAAGGGGCCGAAAAGGTGCTCAAGCTGATCGACATGCTGGAAGACCTGGATGACGTGCAGAACGTTTATTCCAACGCTGATATTCCGGAGTCGGTGGCTGAACAGCTGGGCTGACAGGCGTAATGCCGCTCACTTAAGGTTTGCTTGAAATCATCGTGGCGAGGGAGCTTGCTCCCGCTTGAGTGCGAAGCACTCACAAAGAAGGGTCTGCTGCGCAGCCCAGCGGGAGCAAGCTCCCTCGCCACGGATTCACTGCAAATCTTTGATGAGCTGTATCCTCTTGTAATCCGCATTACCTTTCGCAGGCGTTATGACTTTAATCCTTGGTATCGACCCTGGTTCGCGCATCACCGGCTACGGTGTGGTTCGCGATACCGGGCGCGGCTGCGTGTACGTCGCCTCTGGTTGCATCCGCACCGGTGCGGGTGAGCTGCACGAGCGCTTGCAGATCGTTTATCGCGGCGTGCGCGAAGTCATCCAGACCTACGGCCCGGTGACCATGGGCATCGAGCGGGTCTTCATGGCGCGCAACGCCGATTCGGCCCTGAAGCTGGGGCAGGCCCGGGGTGCGGCCATTGTGGCGGGCGCCGAGGAAAACCTGGAGATCGCCGAGTACACCGCGACCCAGGTCAAGCAGGCGGTCGTCGGCACAGGGGCGGCGAACAAGGAGCAGGTGCAAATGATGGTGATGCACCTGTTGAAACTGGTCAGCAAGCCACAGATCGATGCTTCCGACGCCCTGGCCATCGCCATTTGCCATGCCCACACCCGTTCCAGTCTGTTGCCCCATGGCCTGGGAACCGCACGCAGTCGTGGCGGGCGCCTGCGTCTCTGATAGCATCAGCGCTTCATTCATGAACCCGAGCCCGTTGCGCCTGTATCGTCGGCCTGAATGCTCGTGTTGTTACTCGCCAGCCTGGGGGCTGGCCAACGCCCAAGGATCTGAAACGTGATTGGACGCTTGCGCGGCACCCTGGCTGAAAAACAGCCGCCGCACCTGATTCTGGATGTAAACGGCCTGGGCTATGAGCTGGAAGTGCCCATGACCACGCTGTATCGCTTGCCGTCGGTCGGCGAGCCGCTGACCCTGCACACCCATTTGGTCGTGCGCGAGGATGCGCAGTTACTCTATGGTTTCGTCGGCAAGCGCGAGCGGGATTTTTTCCGCGAGCTGATCCGTCTCAATGGCGTCGGTCCGAAACTGGCCCTGGCATTGATGTCGAGCCTGGAAGTCGACGAGCTGGTGCGTTGCGTGCAGTCCCAGGACACCTCGGCCCTGACCAAGGTGCCGGGGGTGGGCAAGAAAACCGCCGAGCGCCTGCTGGTCGAGCTCAAGGATCGCTTCAAGGCCTGGGAGGCGGTGCCGGCCATGTTCGCCCTGGTGCCGAACCAGCCGGATGCGCCGGTGCCGGCGGTCAGCGCCGAAAACGATGCGGTCACCGCGCTGATCTCCCTGGGCTACAAGCCTCAGGAAGCCAGCAAGGCGATTTCCGCCATCAAGGAAAAAGGCCTGAGCACTGAAGACATGATTCGCCGTGCCCTGAAGGGAATGATTTAAGTGATTGAAGCTGACCGTCTGATCGCCGCCACGGGCGCGCCCCGTGACCGCGAGGAAATCCAGGATCGCGCGATTCGTCCTGTCAGCCTGGCCGACTACATCGGCCAGCCGACCGTGCGCGAGCAGATGGAGCTGTTCATCCAGGCCGCCCGTGGGCGCAGCGAATCGCTGGACCACACCTTGATCTTCGGCCCGCCGGGCCTGGGCAAGACCACCCTGGCCAATATCATTGCCCAGGAAATGGGCGTCTCGATCAAGAGCACGTCGGGGCCGGTGCTCGAGCGGCCGGGCGACCTGGCGGCGCTGTTGACCAACCTTGAGCCTCATGACGTGTTGTTCATCGACGAAATCCATCGGTTGTCGCCGATCGTCGAAGAGGTGCTGTACCCGGCCATGGAAGACTTCCAGCTCGACATCATGATCGGCGAAGGGCCGGCGGCGCGCTCCATCAAGCTCGACCTGCCACCGTTCACCCTGGTGGGCGCCACCACCCGCGCCGGCATGCTGACCAACCCGCTGCGGGACCGTTTCGGTATCGTCCAGCGCCTGGAGTTCTATAACAACGCCGACCTGGCGACGATCGTCAGCCGCTCGGCGGGCATCCTCGGGTTACCACTGGACCCCGACGGTGCCTATGAAATTGCCCGGCGTGCCCGGGGAACGCCGCGGATCGCCAACCGCCTGCTGCGTCGGGTGCGGGATTTTGCCGAAGTCCGGGCCAAGGGCCACATCACCAAGCCGATTGCCGACCTGGCGTTGAACCTGCTGGACATCGACGAGCGGGGTTTCGACCACCAGGACCGGCGCCTGCTGCTGACCATGATCGAGAAGTTTGACGGTGGCCCGGTGGGCGTGGACAGCCTGGCGGCGGCCATCAGCGAAGAACGCCACACCATTGAGGATGTGTTGGAGCCTTACCTGATCCAGCAGGGCTACATCATGCGCACCCCACGCGGGCGCGTGGTGACCCGCCATGCCTACCTGCATTTTGGCTTAAACATCCCGACACGAATGGGCGAGATGCCGGTGGTAGACGAATTCCTCGATGCCGTGGACGATTGAACGAGCTCCGAATGCCGACTTTTTTCCAGTTCGTGCTGTCCCAGACGACGCCTGGAGCGTCAATGCGTTCGAGAATGAAAAAACAGTTGCCTGGCCGATTGGCAACCTGAGGAGTAAGCACTAGAGTATGCGCGCGCAAAACGGGCTGGAGTCGTTCGCACATCGCTGTCGCGTTTATTACGAGGACACCGATGCCGGCGGCATCGTCTACTACGTCAATTACCTCAAGTTTATGGAACGGGCTCGAACCGAACGGCTGCGGGAACTGGGTTTTGCCCAATCCGCGCTGGCAGGGGAGGACCTGTTATTCGTCGTGCATTCCAGCGAAGCGCGTTACCACGCGCCGGCGCGACTGGACGACGAACTGGTGGTAAGTGCCGATGTCATCGAATTGAACCGTGTCAGCCTGCGCTTCAAGCAGCAGGTCAGGCGGGCTACGGATAACGTGCTGCTCTGCGAAGGGCAGTTTTTGGTGGCCTGTGTGCGCACCCATAGTTTGAAACCCCGGGCCATTCCCGAAGCTCTACGCGCGGCCTTTGCCGGCGTGAGCGGCGCGGGTACACACTCAGAGCAGGAGATAAAGCGTGGAAGCTAACGTCGTCGACCATTCCTCCATGTGGAGCCTGGTCAGCAATGCCAGCGTCGTGGTGCAACTGGTAATGCTGACCCTGGTAGCCGCATCGGTGACCTCATGGATCATGATCTTTCAGCGCAGCAACATGCTGCGCGCCGGTCGCCGTGCCCTGGAGAGCTTCGAAGAGCGCTTCTGGTCCGGCATCGACCTGTCCAAGCTGTATCGCCAGGCCGGCAGCAACCCGGACCCGGATTCGGGCGTCGAGCAGATCTTCCGCGCCGGCTTCAAGGAATTCTCCCGCCTGCGCCAGCAGCCGGGCGTCGACCCTGAAGCGGTCATGGAAGGCGTGGCCCGTGCCATGCGCGTCGCCATCTCCCGCGAAGAAGAGAAACTCGAACAGGGCCTGCCGTTCCTGGCGACCGTTGGTTCCGTCAGCCCGTACATCGGCCTGTTCGGTACCGTGTGGGGGATCATGAACTCCTTCCGTGGCCTGGCATCCGCCCAGCAAGCGACCCTGGCCACCGTGGCCCCAGGTATTGCCGAGGCACTGATTGCCACCGCCATCGGCCTGTTCGCGGCGATCCCGGCCGTTATCGCCTACAACCGCTTCGCTGCCCGCAGCGAAACGCTGACCAGCCGTTACTACACCTTCGCCGATGAATTCCAGGCGATCCTGCACCGCAAAGTGCACACCAGCGAAGAATAAGCAGGTATTTCCCAATGGCTTTAATCGCTCGAGCCCGAAAAAAGCGCAAGCCGGTTGCCGAGATGAACGTGGTGCCCTACATCGACGTGATGTTGGTGCTGCTGGTCATCTTCATGGTGACCGCGCCCATGCTCAATCAGGGCGTGAAGGTCGATCTGCCCAAGGTTTCCAGCGAAGCCTTGCCGCAGGACAACAACACCCAGGTACTGACCATTTCGATCAAGGCTGACAAGACCTATTACTGGAACCTTGGCAGCGAAGTGGATACCGAGAAGCAGCAGGACCGGGCCATGACCTTGCCGCAGATGACCGACGCGGTGACCAAGATCATCAACGCCGGTAACGGCAACGGCAAGCGTACCCAGGTCTTCATTCGCGGCGACAAGACTGTCGACTACGGTGCCGTGATGGGCGCCATGGGCGGGCTGCAGAAAGCCGGGGTCGGTAATGTTGGCTTGATCACCGAGGCCCCCTGATGCAGCAACAGCGAGAGCCGTCCGCCTCGGAAAGCTACTTCTGGCCCAGTGTCCTGGCCATCGGCCTGCATGTGCTGGTGTTCGGCATGCTGTTCGTCAGTTTTGCCATGACCCCGGAGCTACCGCCGGCCAAGCCGATCGTGCAGGCGACGTTGTACCAGCTCAAGTCGAAAAGCCAGGCCACTACGCAGACCAACCAGAAGCTTGCCGGTGAGGCGAAGAAATCCGCCGCGCGCCAGACCGAAGTCGAGCAAATGGAGCAGAAGAAGGTCGAGCAGGAAGCGATAAAGGCCGCGGAACAAAAGAAAGAGGAAGCGGCTCAAAAGGCCGAGGAAGCCAAGAAGGCCGATGAGGCGAAGAAAGCTGACGAGGCGAAAAAGGCTGACGAAGCCAAGAAAGCCGACGAAGCGAAGAAAACCGCCGAGGCCAAAAAGGCAGAAGAGAAACAATTGGCTGATATAGCCAAGAAGAAAGCCGAAGAAGAAGCCAAGAAAGCCGCTGAAGAAGAGGCCAAGAAAGCGGCCGCTGAAGAAGCGAAGAAAAAGATCGTCGAGGACGCCAAGAAAAAAGCGGCCGAAGACGCCAAGAAGAAAGCTGAAGCTGAAGAGGCGAAAAAGAAAGTCGCCGAAGACGCGAAGAAGAAAGCCGCCGCCGACGCCGCCAAGAAAAAGGCCCAGGACGCAGCGCGTAAATCCGCCGAAGACAAAAAGGCCCAGGCCTTGGCAGATTTGCTTTCCGACACGCCGGAGCGCCAGCAGGCCTTGGCCGATGAGCAGGGCGATGAAGTCGCCGGCAGCTACGATGATCTGATTCGCGCCCGAGCGGCGGAAGGCTGGGCTCGTCCACCTTCGGCGCGCAAAGGCATGACGGTAGTATTGCAAATCGGCATGTTGCCCGACGGTACGGTTACCTCGGTCAGCGTCGCCAAGTCCAGTGGTGACGGTCCGTTCGACGCTTCGGCGGTCGCAGCGGTCAAGAACATTGGGCGTTTGACGGAAATGCAAGGAATGAAGCCGAGCGACTTTGCTCCCTATCGTTCATTCAAGATGACATTCACACCTGAGGATCTAGCCTTGTGAGAAACCTTCTTCGATCAATGCTGGTCGTTATCTGCTGCCTGGCAGGGATAGCGGTAGCAGAGGAAAAGAACATCCTGGTCACCAGCGGCAGCGACCGGGCCACCCCGATCGCCGTCGTACCGTTCGGCTGGCAGGGCGGTAACGTGCTGCCGGACGACATGGCGGAAATCATCGGCAACGACCTGCGCAACTCGGGTTACTACGCGCCGATTCCGAAGCAGAACATGATCAGCCTGCCAACCCAGGCCAGCGAAGTCATCTACCGTGACTGGAAGGCCCTGGGCGCCCAGTACATCATGGTCGGCAGCATCGTTCCGGCCGGCGGTCGCCTGCAGGTGCAGTACGCCCTGTTCAACGTCGCCACCGAGCAGCAAGTGCTGACCGGCAGCGTGTCGGGCAGCGTCGACCAGTTGCGCGACATGTCGCACTACATCGCCGACCAGTCGTTCGAAAAACTCACCGGCATCAAGGGCGCGTTCTCCACGCGCATGCTCTATGTGACGGCCGAGCGCTTCTCCGAGAACAACACCCGCTACACCCTGCAGCGTTCCGACTACGACGGCGCGCGTGCGGTGACCCTGCTGCAATCGCGCGAGCCGATCCTGTCGCCGCGCTTCGCCCCGGATGGCAAGCGCATCGCCTATGTCTCGTTCGAGCAGAAGCGTCCGCGCATTTTCGTGCAGCACATCGACACCGGTCGTCGTGAGCAGATCACCAACTTCGAAGGCCTGAATGGCGCGCCAGCCTGGTCGCCGGACGGTTCGCGCCTGGCGTTCGTGCTGTCCAAGGACGGTAACCCGGACGTCTACGTAATGAACCTGGCTTCGCGTTCGATCTCCCGCGTCACCAACGGCCCGGGCATCAACACCGAACCGTTCTGGGGCAAGGATGGCTCGACCATCTACTTCACCTCCGACCGCGGCGGCAAGCCACAGATCTACAAGACCAGTGCCGGTGGCGGCGGTGCCGAACGCGTAACCTTCGTCGGTAACTACAACGCCAACCCTAAACTGTCGGCGGACGAAAAGACCCTGGTGATGATCCATCGCCAGGATGGTTTCACCAATTTCAAGGTGGCGGCCCAGGATTTGCAGCGCGGTAGCGTAAAAATCCTCACTGATAGCACTCTGGACGAGTCACCTACTGTTGCGCCCAACGGCACCATGGTAATCTACGCCACCCGCCAGCAGGGCCGGGGAGTCTTGATGCTCGTGTCCATTAATGGACGCGTGAGGCTCCCGCTTCCTACCGCTCAAGGCGAAGTCAGAGAACCGTCCTGGTCCCCTTACCTGAACTGACGCGGCGCAATACGTTTTACTTAACACACTGGGGTTCATTAGGAGTTTCACGATGGAAATGCTGAAGTTTGGTAAATTTGCTGCGCTGGCTCTGGCCATGGCTGTAGCTGTAGGTTGCTCGTCCAAAGGCGGCGACAATGCCGGTGAAGGCGCTGTTGATCCAAACGCTGGTTACGGCGCTAACACCGGTGCAGTTGACGGCTCCCTGAGCGAAGAAGCTGCTCTGCGCGCAATCACCACCTTCTACTTCGAATACGACAGCTCGGACCTGAAGCCAGAAGCCATGCGCGCTCTGGACGTTCACGCCAAAGACCTGAAGTCGAACGGCGCTCGCGTTGTTCTGGAAGGCAACACCGACGAACGTGGTACTCGTGAGTACAACATGGCACTGGGCGAGCGTCGTGCGAAAGCCGTTCAACGCTACCTGGTACTGCAAGGTGTTTCCCCAGCTCAGCTGGAACTGGTTTCCTACGGCGAAGAGCGTCCAGTTGCTACCGGCAACGACGAGCAGTCCTGGGCTCAAAACCGTCGCGTCGAACTGCGTAAGTAATTCGTCATGCGAACGTGCCGTCGTGCTGTAACTGTTCTGGCTCTCAGCCTCGCGCCGCTTGCGGCGTGGGCTGCGGTTCCTGTGGTCGATAACGATGCCGGCTATAACAATAGCGGGAGCAGCTATCCGCCTGCAGGTTACGGTACGAACGGCGCCTATGCCGGGGGAGGGGTTTCGGCCCCTGTCTCGGCACAGGGCCAGCTGTTCAACCAACTGCAGCAAATGCAGGATCAGATATCGCGCCAACAAGGTGTGATCGAAGAACTGCAAAATGATATCTCGCGCATGAAGCAGGAAAGCCTGGAGCGATACCAGGATCTTGATCGGCGCATAGGAACCGGCGTTGCACCTGCCGCGACTCCTGAGAATTCTCCTGCCGGTGGCGACTTGAACGCCCCCGGTGCAGCCGCAGGCGCGGGGGCAGCCGCTCCGGCAGCACCTGCCGCCGGTGGCGAACCGGCTGATCCGGCGAAGGAAAAGCTCTATTACGATGCTGCCTTCGACCTGATCAAGGCCAAGGATTTCGACAAGGCCAGCCAGGCCTTTGCCGCTTTCCTGCGCAAATACCCAAACAGCCAGTACGCGGGCAATGCCCAATACTGGCTGGGCGAAGTGAACCTGGCCAAGGGCGACCTGCAAGGTGCCGGCCAGGCGTTCGCCAAGGTGTCGCAACTGTATCCCAAGCACGCCAAGGTGCCGGATTCGCTGTACAAGCTGGCTGACGTAGAGCGCCGCCTCGGTCACACCGACAAGGTGAAAGGCATTCTGCAGCAGGTGGTGGCCCAGTACCCGGGGACATCCGCCGCCCAGTTGGCCCAGCGTGATCTGCAACGCATGTAAGCCGGCTTGAGCTGTTTTGAAGAAACCCGCGCCTGTCGCGGGTTTTTTCGTTAGAATTCACGCCCTTTTTATGAAACACGCTTTTTGGGATCTGCGCGTTGGCGGGGTTCCTTGAAGTGCCTGACGGAGGCGGACAGCCTGTTTAGCTGTTACGCCCGTGGCGACTATGCAAGACACATTGAGAATCACCGAAGTTTTTTACTCGTTGCAGGGTGAAACGCGAACGGCTGGGCTGCCCACGGTATTCGTGCGCCTCACCGGTTGTCCGTTGCGTTGCCAATACTGTGACAGCGCCTACGCCTTCAGCGGCGGCACCGTGCGATCCCTCGACGATATCCTGGAACAAGTGGCCAGTTATCGTCCGCGTTATGTCTGTGTCACGGGCGGCGAACCCTTGGCGCAACCCAACGCCATCCCCTTGCTCAAGCAGTTGTGCGATGCCGGTTACGAGGTTTCGCTGGAAACCAGCGGCGCCCTGGATATCTCGGCCGTCGACCCGCGCGTCAGCCGCGTCGTGGACCTGAAAACCCCAGGCTCCAAGGAAGCGCATCGCAACCGTTACGAAAATATCGAACTGCTGACGCCCAACGATCAGGTCAAGTTCGTGATCTGTTCGCGAGAGGATTACGACTGGGCCGTGTCCAAGTTGATCCAGTACGGGCTCGATCAGCGGGCCGGCGAAGTGTTGCTATCGCCGAGTCATCACGATTTGAGCGCCCGGGATCTGGCGGATTGGGTGGTGGCGGATAACTTGCCGGTGCGCCTGCAACTGCAGCTGCATAAATATCTTTGGAACGACGAGCCGGGGCGCTGAGATGACTGAACATTCGAACATGGCTGAAAAACGTGCGGTCATCCTGTTGTCCGGTGGCCTGGATTCGGCCACGGTCGTGGCCATGGCCCGTGCCGAAGGCTATCGCTGCTACACCATGAGTTTCGACTACGGCCAGCGCCACCGCGCCGAGCTGCACGCCGCCGAACGGGTGGCCCGGGACTTGGGCGTGGTGGAACACAAAGTCATCGGCTTGAACCTCAACGGTATCGGCGGTTCGGCCCTGACCGACAGCTCCATCGACGTGCCCGAGGCCCCAAGTGAAGGCATTCCGGTGACCTATGTGCCGGCGCGTAACACGGTGTTCCTATCCTTGGCGCTGGGCTGGGCGGAAGTGCTGGGCGCCCGCGACATTTTCATTGGCGTCAATGCCGTGGATTACTCCGGCTACCCGGACTGCCGCCCGGAGTTCGTCGAAGCGTTCGAACGCATGGCCAACCTGGCCACCAAGGCCGGCGTGGAAGGGCAGGGTTTCCGCATCCAGGCGCCGTTGCAGAATCTGAGCAAGGCCGACATCGTCAAGGCGGGCGTGAAGCTTGGCGTGGACTATGGACTCACCGTTTCCTGCTATCAGGCCGACGATCAGGGCCGCGCTTGTGGCAAATGCGACAGCTGCCGCCTGCGTGCAGAAGGCTTTGCGGCGGCGGGTGTGAGCGATCCAACCCGTTATTTTTGATTTATTTCAAATTAAGTGTTGAATAGTCCTTAGAAATCAGTATTATACGCGCCACCACACAGCGGGTCGTTAGCTCAGTTGGTAGAGCAGTTGGCTTTTAACCAATTGGTCGTAGGTTCGAATCCCACACGACCCACCATTTTTAGCTGTTTTAAAAGTCTGGAAGGCCCACGAAAGTGAGGATTTCCGGATTTTTTTTTGCCCATGAAAAAGCCCACCCTCTGAAGTCAATGCTGTTCACTTAAGGCAATCGGCAAACCCGTGGCGAGGGAGCTTGCTCCCGCTGGGCCGCGAAGCGGCCCCAAAACCTGCCAAGTGCGGCGTATCAGACACACCGCACCCGCCGGTTTACGACTGCTTCGCAGCCGAGCGGGAGCAAGCTCCCTCGCCACAGGGTCATCATTTTTCTTAAGTGAACGGCATCGCACCCACCGAAGTGGGGGTCAGAGCAGGCCCTCCTCGGCGCATACTTGCATGATCTGCTCGCGAAGCCAGATGTTGGCGCTGTCCTGGCTCGCTTTCTCGCTCCATACCATCTCCAGGGTAAAGTTCGGTAAGCCCGTGGGTGGCGGGTGTTCGCCGAATTGTGCTTGATCGCAAATCAATGCCTGGATACGCCGAGGCAATGTCAGGACGAAGTCGGTTCCAGCGATCAGGTTCAACGCTGCTACGTAGCTGTTGGCTCTTGCGACTATCTTGCGGCTATAACCCTGTCGGGCGAGCCAGCCATCGATCATGTTGGTGTCAGACGTCCACGGTGTTGGAAACACGTGCTGGCGCGCGGCAAACGCTTCCAGGCTGAAGTCTCCTTGCGGCCCTGGGAAATTTTTATCGAGCACGCACACCAACTCGTCTTCGAGCAGCACCTGCGAGCGCAGACCCTTGACGTCGCCATGGAAGTGCGGCCCGAAACAGACGACAAGATCGAAGCGATCGTCCCGCAGTGCATCAACTGGAATATCCCGATGAAATTTCGTCGTGTTGATGACCACCGCAAAACGCTTGCCGATGAAGCGTTTGACCAATTTGGGCAGGATCAGCAGTTCAAAGTATTCCGGCGCACAGAGGTTGAAGGTGATTTCTTCCTGATTCGGATCGAATGTCTGGAGGCCGGAATGGCATTGATTGATTGCCTCTAGAACCCCCAGTATCTTGCCGTACATGGCGGTGGCTTTATGAGTGGGGCGCATACCGGAGCGGGTACTGATGAACAGCTCGTCCTGGAAACTGGTGCGCAGTTTCCTCAGGCAGTAGCTCACGGTTGACTGGCTGACGCATAAGGCCTCGGCGACCTGGGTGACGCTGCCTTGTTCGTACACCGCTACAAAAACCATCAGGTCTTGCATGTCCAGCTTTCTGAGCAGGTTACTGACCAGCATCAGCTATTCTCGGCGTCATCCCTGCGTCTCTCTTTGTCCTGGCGAAAGTCCTCCATTTATACAGGAGCCCGGGGCTTTTATCTTTGCTGGGCTTACGACAAGCGCGGTCTAGTCTATATGCCGCGCGTATTGCTTGGGATCGAAGCGCAGGACCATCAGGAGCATCAACGCCATGACGGCAGTGAGTGACCACCAGGCCCATTCGAAGCTGCCCGACTGATCGCGAATCATCCCGGCAATCAATGGCGAGAGCCCGGCGATCAGGTAGCCAATGCCTTGCACGAACGCGGTCAGGCCACCGGCTCGTCGCGGGTTGTCCAAGTGGTCGAGGGAGACGATCAAGCTCATTGGGAACAGGCCGCCGATGCCCAGGCCCAACAGGCAAGGCCACAACAGGCTGAAGCGTTCCGGGCTGAGAATCAGGCCGCAGAAGCCGCCGATGATCAGGGCCAGCAGGGCGGTGAGGACCCAGCGTTTATCCCGGCTGCGGTTGGCAATCGCCGGAGTGACGAGGCCGGACAACACTTCCATGGCCGTGAGGAACCCCAACAGCAGGCCAGCGTGTTGTTGGCTCCAGCCCTTCTCTACATAGTACGGGGCCAGCCAGGCCAGTACGCAGGTGTAGGAGGCGGTGCCCAGGCCGAAGAAAATCGCCAGCAGCCAAGCCCGGGAATTGCTGAAGAATGACGCTTGCTGCCGGACAGGCGTTCCGGGCAATGGGGTCACGGCTGCACGTTGGGCGTACCAGCAACCCAGGGCGACCAACGCCAACAGTGCCCAGATCGCCAGGCCGATGCGCCAGCTGCCAGTTTGCGACAGGACAAACGGCGAAAACGATGCGGCAAGTGCCGCCCCGCCCATGATCGACGTGACATACAAACCCATGAACAGCGAGACGTTGTCGGCGTAGCGCGACTTGATCAGGGCCGGCATCACCGCCTGGATCAACGCGATGCCGAGCCCGGCCAACACCGCGCTGACGATCAGCTCGGCGGCGCTGTCCAGGTACAAGCGCGATGCGGTGGCGATACCGATGATCAACAGCGACAGCACGATGGTGCGGTGCTCGCCGATGCGCAGGGCGATGCGCATGCCCAGGAACATCGCCAGGCCCATCGCCATCACCGGCAACATGGTCAACAGCGAGGCGGTGCTGAAGCTCAGCGGGACCTCCCCGCGCATGGCGGATAACAGCGGCCCGACGGCGGCCATCGAAGGTCGCAGGTTCAGCGCCACCAGCACGATGCTGACCATCAGCCAGACGGCATGGGTGCTTGAGGTTCGAACGTTTTCCATGACAGGGCCTTGGCTGGATAAAGCCCCATTTAGGCCAGGGCACCGTGCGATGGGCAAACTGAAAACTGGCAGGGCTTATCGAATAATTAAATGCCTCTCACCCGGCCTTTGTGGCGAGGGAGCTTGCTCCCGCTGGGCTGCGATGGCAGACCTAAGGATATCGATCATTCCCACGCTCCTGCGGTGTTCATGAGGCTTGTGTTCACCACCGCCCAGTGTGGGAGCGAGCTTGCTCGCGATAGCGGTGGGTCAGTCAGTGAAGATGTTGAATGCCAGTCCGCCATCGCGAGCAAGCTCGCTCCCACAGGTGATCTTGGGTGTTCATGAGGCTTGGGTTCACCACAGGCCCAGCGTGGGAACTACCAAACACCGAGTGCTCAGGTTTTGGGGGCGCTTCGCACCCCAGCGGGAGCAAGCTCCCTCCCCACGGATTGAGTGCCGGTTATTCCATCACCGGGCTCAACGTCCCCAACCAAGCCACCAATCCGAGGATGACCACCGCCACGGAGAGCTCCAGGACCATGCTGCGCCGCAGGGCGTTCACCGCTACCCCATGCTCGCCGCTTCGCCGGGCATTTTCCAGGAGTGGGCTCAGGTGAAATCGGTTCAACGCGGCGAACACCAGCATGGCCGTGAACAAAATAAGTTTGAGCGCCAGCAACTGACCGTAAAGGCTGTCGAGCACCCCGACGATACTTGGGCCAACGATGAACAAATAGTTGACCACCCCCGTCACACTGATAACCACCACGATCACTGCCCCGGCGGTTTCAAACCCGATCAATGTCCGGGCCAGCACCGCCAGTTGCGGTTCCGCCTGGCGCAGCAGCAGGGCAAACGCAGCCAGGGCACCGATCCAGCCACCCGCCGCCCACAGGTGCATAAAGTCGGTGATGAAATGCCAGTTGCGGCGTGTCCCTTCATCCATCGCGCCGTGGCCTGCCCAGGCCAGCGTCGCCAGTGCCACGGCTCCGCCCAGCGCGACCAGGCCGAGGCTGGTGGTCGGCCAACGCTGATTGAGCGTCACGGCGACACCGGCCAGCAGCAACGCCGCCATGCGTAGCATCCAGGCCAAGCCGAGGTCGGTCTCCACGACCATCATTTCAATGTGCGGCCACAGCTCGGCCCACGTCGAAACACCGCTCATGGCCCAGGCCATGCACGCCATGGCGGCCAGGGAAAGCAGCCCGCCCAGCACCGCCGTGGCCAGCAGCAGTGGCGCGAAAGGCAACTGCGCACCCGACACCCGCTCCTGGCCTCGCAGGCTATACAGGCCAAACGCAGCCAGGCCGAACAGCAACATCAAATCCAGGTACAGGGCAAAGCGCAGCGCGATGTTGATCGAGTCGCTCATCAACTCACTTCACCTTGAACGTGACGTTGCCGGTGATCGGGTGCGTGTCGGACGAAACCGCGCGCCACTGGACCTGATAGGTGCCCGCGGTGAGAGGGGCATTCGGCGTGATGACCATGGTTTTCGGATCATCACTGCCGGACACCTTGGCCGGCATGGGCATGGGCGAATGTGCCGCCATGCCCGGCATCGCGGTCATCATCAGCTTGGCGCCGGAAAACTTGGTCAGCAGGTTTTCGGAAAAGTGCAGCTCGATCTTTGCCGGTGCCGCCCCTTCGGCGCCTTCGGCCGGGGTGGAGGACAGCAGTTTTGGATGAGCCTGGGCCTGGCCACTGAGCAACAGGCCAACGGACAATGCGACAGCGGTTTTGATGACTGACATGCAAGGACTCCTACAACTTGGTTTTTAGTTTTTAGTGAAACAGATCAGAACCACAGGCGCAGGCCCAGCACCAAGCGGGCTTCGCTGCGGTCTTCGCCCTCTTCTCGGACGTAGTCGGCGGTGTTGCCATAGACCCGATTCCAGATGACGCCAATGTAGGGCGCGAATTCGCGGCGTATTTCGTAGCGCAGCCGCACGCCGAGTTCGGTGTCCGACAAGCCCGAACCGACGCCACGGGCGGGATCGTTCTTGCCATAGAAGTTGGCTTCTGCGGTGGGCTGCAGGATCAACCGATTGGTCAACAAGATGTCGTAGTCGCCCTCCAGGCGCGCCGCGCTCTGGCCACCTTCGCCGATGAACGCGGTGGCTTCGGCTTCGAAGTTGTACAGCGCCATGCCTTGCACGCCGAAGGCGGCCCAGGTTTGCGAATCGCCCGGCTTGAAGTCCTGGCGCACGCCGGCCACCACGTCCCACCAAGGGCTGATGGCGTGGCCCCACAACGCCTGCAATTCGGCTTCTTCGGTCTTGCCATTGAGGCGTTCACCTTCGGAGCGCAGCCACAAACGGTCGATGTCGCCACCGATCCAGCCGGAGGCGTCCCAGCTCAGGGCGCTGCCGTCATCGGCGTCCTGCCATTCCAGTTGGTCGATGAGGAAAAATGAATGGATGGCGCTGTCGTGCACCGCGTGTCCGCCATGATCCTCGTAGACGGCGGCGCGGTCGGCGGCGGTCAGTGCCGGGATCGGCGTGCGGCTGCTGGTCGGCGCCGGTTGCATGGGTTCCATGCCCTGCATCGAGTCCATGCCTTGCATCTGGCTGTGGTCCATGCCGGGCATGTCATTGCTCGCGGCCCAGGCCGAGAGGCTGCTGCCAAAAGCAAGAATGGCCAGGGGCAGGGCGGGGTATTTCACGATAGGCGTCATGGTCGCTTCCTCATTCCTGCACCCGAACTTCACGGAACATGCCCATCTCCATGTGATACAGCAGATGGCAGTGATACGCCCAGCGCCCGAGCGCATCGGCGGTGACCCGGTAGCTGCGTCGGGCGCCTGGTGGCACGTCGATGGTGTGCTTGCGGACCATGAACTGGCCGTTCTCATCCTCCAGGTCGCTCCACATGCCGTGCAGGTGGATGGGGTGGGTCATCATGGTGTCGTTGATCAGCACGATGCGCAGTCGCTCGCCGTACTTGAGCAGCAGCGGTGCGGCGTCGGAGAATTTCACGCCGTTGAACGACCAGGCGAATTTCTCCATGTGCCCGGTCAGGTGCAGCTCGATCGTGCGGCCCGGCTCGCGGCCGTCGGGGTCGGGGAAGGTGCTGCGCAGGTCGGCGTAGGTCAGCACTTTGCGTCCGTTATCGCGCAGCCCCATGCCTGGGTCATCGAGCTTGGGCTTGGCGTCCATGGCCTGCATGTCCACCAGGGGATTGTCTTTCTCGGTGTCGGGGTGCGAGAGCATGTTGTCCATGCCCTGCGTGGCACTGTGATCCATACCTGCCATGTCACCCATGCCCTGCATCTGGCTGTGATCCATGCCTTGCATCGTGCTGTCGTCCATCCCCGCCATGCCCTGCATCGAGCCGTGGTCCATGCCTTTCATTTCGCCCATGCCGCTGTGATCCATGCCAGCCATGCCCATGTCGTCCATGGTCACCAAGGGGCGTGGGTCCAGGGGCGGCACCGGTGCCGACAGCCCGGCCCTGGCCGCGAGAGTACCGCGGGCGTACCCAGTGCGGTCCATGGACTGGGCGAACAGGGTGTAGGCCTCTTGGGTCGGTTCGACGATGACGTCATAGGTTTCGGCCACGGCGATCCGCAACTCATCGACGCTCACCGGTTTGACGTATTGGCCGTCGGACGCCACCACCGTCATCTTCAAGCCGGGAATGCGCACGTCGAAATAGCTCATGGACGAGCCGTTGATAAAGCGCAGGCGCAGGCGTTCGCCAGGCTTGAACAGGCCGGTCCAGTTCATGTCCGGCGCCTGGCCGTTCATGAGGTAGGTGTAGGTGGCGCCGCTGACGTCGGCCAGGTCAGTGGGGTTCATCTTCATCTCGGCCCACATCTTGCGATCGGCCACGGTGCTGGCCCAGCCGTTCTTGCCCACATCGTCGATGAAGTCGCCAACGGTGCGTTTGTTGTAGTTGTAGTAGTCCGACTGTTTCTTGAGCTTGCGCAGGAGGGCGCCAGGGTCTTCGTCGGTCCAGTCGGTGAGCATCACCACGTAGTCCCGTTCGTACTGGAAGGGTTCGGGTTCCCTGGCATCAATCACCAGCGGCCCGTAGACCCCGGACTGTTCCTGGAAGCCGGAATGGCTGTGGTACCAGTAGGTGCCGTTCTGCCGGACCTTGAACTGATACACGTACATACCGCCGGGCTCGATGCCCTTGAAACTCAGCCCCGGAACGCCGTCCATGTTGGCCGGCAGCAGGATGCCGTGCCAGTGGATGGAGGTGGTGTCCTCCAAGCGATTGCGTACCCGCAGGGTCACGGTGTCGCCTTCACGCCAGCGCAACAGCGGGCCGGGGATGCCACCGTTGATGGTCTGGGCGGTGCGGGGGCTGCCGGTGAAATTGACCGGGCTTTCGCCGATGAAAAGGTCGAACTCGGTGCCTGTCAGTACGCTGGGCAGGCCCGAGCCGGTGACTGCCCAGACCGGCGCACGCCACAAGCCCAGGCCGCCGAGGATGCCGCCGGCAGTCAGGCCCTTTACGAAGGTTCGCCGGGAAGTTTTTGTTTGCATGGGATGAAAGTCCGTCCGTCGATTCGCAGCGAACACCGGTTCCCCTGTGTCGCGTTGAAAAGAAGATGACATAAGCCGGCGGAGCGGGTGATTACATTTCAGTCAGCTTGCCGGACGTGAATACCGGGGCGCTTTTGTGGCGAGGGAGCTTGCTCCCGCTGGGCCGCGAAGCGGCCCCGAGATCTGCCATCCTATCTGCCAGTCTGTTGTCCCGGCCTTTTTGGGGCCGCTTCGCAGCCCAGCGGGAGCAAGCTACCTCGCCACAGTGGAGCGCATCCGGCTCTGTGGTCGGGCACAGGTCAGAATGATCTTTTGCATCGACGGGATATTCTGTAGCCTTGCCGGCTTCACGCTGTCCCGTGCCTGATTGATACCCACTTTCCCGGCGGTACCCGAGTGGTCCGGAGCCGGGTGTATACTCGACTTTCGCGCTAAACGCGCTTGCAGGTCTTGCGAACATGACGCAAATTTCCGAACGCCTTCTGGTCCAGGCCCACCTCGACGCCAAGCAGCCCAAGCCGCTGACCGCCGAGCAAGAGGCCTGGTACCGCGCCGCCATCGCCGCTGAGCTCAAGGCTCAGGACGCGGTGCTGGTCGCGCACTTCTACTGTGACCCGATCATCCAGGCCCTGGCCGAGGAGACCGGGGGCTGTGTCTCCGATTCCCTGGAAATGGCCCGCTTCGGCAATGCCCATCCGGCCAAGACCGTGGTGGTGGCCGGGGTCAAGTTCATGGGCGAGACCGCCAAGATCCTCAACCCCGAAAAACGCGTGTTGATGCCGACCCTGGAGGCCACCTGCTCCCTGGACCTGGGTTGCCCGGTGGACGAATTCTCGGCGTTCTGCGACCAGCATCCGGAGCGCACGGTGGTGGTGTATGCCAACACCTCGGCGGCGGTCAAGGCCCGTGCCGACTGGGTGGTGACGTCCAGTTGCGCGCTGGAAATCGTCGAAAGCCTGATGGACAACGGCGAGACGATCATCTGGGGGCCGGACAAGCACCTGGGCACCTACATCCAGCGCAAGACCGGCGCCGACATGCTGCTCTGGGACGGCGCCTGTATCGTCCATGAAGAGTTCAAGTCCAAGCAGTTGGAAGACATGAAGGCGTTGTACCCGGACGCCGCGATCCTGGTGCACCCGGAGTCGCCGACCTCGGTGATCGAACTCGCGGATGCCGTGGGGTCCACCAGCCAGTTGATCGCCGCGGCCCAGACCCTGCCGAACAAGACGCTGATCGTCGCCACCGACCGCGGCATTTTCTACAAGATGCAGCAGTTGTGCCCGGACAAGGTCTTCATCGAGGCCCCTACTGCCGGTAACGGCGCGGCGTGCCGTAGTTGCGCACACTGCCCATGGATGGCGATGAATACCCTGGAACGGACGCTCAAGAGCTTGCAGGAAGGCGCCAATGAGATCTTCGTCGACCCGGCGCTGATCCCCCAGGCGATTCGCCCCCTCAAGCGCATGCTGGACTTCACCCAGGCGGCGCGGATGAAGCTGGCGGGTAATGCCTGAAGCTGAAGAAGATTGCGGGGCTGCGAGGATTTTGTGGCGAGGGAGCTTGCTCCCGCTGGGCTGCGTAGCAGCCCCAAACGAGCCACCGCGCGGTTATTCTGTCATACCGCATTGGCTGGATTACGACTGCTGCGCAGCCGAGCGGGAGCAAGCTCCCTCGCCACGGGGTTGTAGTGCGTTCCTACTTGGTCTTCTTCGGAATCCGCACCAGCTGCGTATCCGAATAGATGTCATGCCAGCTGCGCTGGCGCTTGTCGAACAGCGCCCAGATAAAGCCCAGCCCCACCAGCAGCAATGACGCAATCGACACCACGAACCGCAACAGCGCCTGCCACAGGCTGATGGCGGTGCCATCGGCGTTCTGCACACGGATGCACCACACCTGCATGCCCAGGGTCTGGCCGTTGTGGGTCCAGAACTTGGCGAAGAAGCCGAACAGCATGAACAGCAGCACGGTGGACAGCAGCGGATCGCCATCCAAGGCACCGGCTTCGGTCAGGGCGCGCATTTTTTCTTCGCCGATGATCGCCATCTGGATCATCTTGTAGGCGCCGCTGGTCACGATCAGCAGCGCCGTGCACAACAAGAAGTCATAAAACATCGCAGCCAGGCGACGGCCCAGGCCGGCGGGAGGAAAGTCACCCTGGGGGGTGAGCAAGTGTTTCGACATGACGGCCTCGAACAAAAAAGAAGCCATTTTACGGATTTACGCCCATAAAAAAGCCCCTGATATCAATCAGGGGCTTTTTAGTTCGCGAAAGCCTTAGGCTTCGGCTTGAACCTCGTCAGCCTGCATGCCCTTCTGGCCTTGCACGGCAACGAAAGTGACTTTCTGGCCTTCTTTCAGGCTCTTGAAGCCGTTGCCCTGGATGGCACGGAAATGCACGAACAGATCCGGACCGCTTTCAGGTGTGATAAAACCAAAACCCTTCTCGTCATTGAACCACTTGACGGTACCGCTCTGACGTTGAGACATTTTCTTATTTCCTTTGACGCTAAAATTGATGACAGCCTCTTTCACATGAAAGAGTACTGGGGCTGGGTTGCAGGAAAGTAAGAGACGTCGAACGGGATGTAGCGAACTTCATAAGCTACTGCCCAGGTCACGATTCCAAGCGACCCATGCAAACACAGTGACCAAACTCTACGCCAACTTCGAATGAAAAAACAACCCCCCGGAAGGCCCTGTATTTGCTCAGCTTGCCAGCATTTACGCCGCTTGCGGAGCGGGGCTTATTCGATAGGCTAGTTCAATTGTTGTCCACGTTATAAAGATCGATCACCTCTAAAGATATGCACCTTTTTATGGCGATTGCGTTACACATTAGTGCACGTATAACGCAATCGCGTTACTTATAGAAACAACCAATCAGCCGCGGTAGTAGCGCTGTGGAACGAATGGCATTTTGCTTACACGCAAAGGCACCTTTTTCCCACGCACGATGGCCCAGACCGGCGTATCCAGCGCTACATAAGCGCTGTCCAGGTAACCCATCGCCAACGGCGCGCCCAAGGTCGGGCCGAAACCGCCGCTGCACACAGTGCCGATAATCTCGCCGGCTTCGTTGACGATCTCCGCACCTTCACGCACCGGTGTGCGTTCCTGGGGCAGCAGGCCGACGCGTTTGCGGCTCACGCCGCCCTGTTGTTGGGCGAACACGGTCTCGGCCCCGGGGAAACCACCGGCGCGGGCACCGTCGGCACGGCGCACTTTGGAAATCGCCCACAGCAGGCTGGCTTCGATTGGTGTCGTCTCGGTGTTCATGTCGTGGCCGTAGAGGCACAAGCCGGCTTCCAGGCGCAGGGAATCACGGGCGCCAAGGCCGATGGCCGCGACTTCCGGCTCGGCCAGCAGGGCGCGGGCGAGTTTTTCCGCATCGGCGGCGGGTACCGAGATTTCGAAACCGTCTTCACCGGTGTAGCCCGAACGGCTGACAAAGCAGTCCACGCCCAACAGCGTGACGCGCTGGAACTGCATGAAAGTCATTTTCGCCACGTCCGGTGCCAGGCGGGCGAGCACGGTGACGGCGGCCGGGCCTTGCAGGGCGAGCAGGGCGCGGGTTTCGAACAGCGGCTCGATGCTGCATTGGTCGCCGATTTTCCCTTGCAGGTGAGCCAGGTCCTGATCCTTGCAGGCGGCGTTGACCACCAGGAACAGTTCGTCATTGCCCAGGTTGGCGACCATCAGGTCGTCGAGGATGCCGCCGTTGTCGTTGGTGAACATGGCGTAGCGCTGCATGCCCACCGGCAGGTCGATGATGTCCACCGGCACCAGGGTTTCCAGGGCCTTGGCAGCACCTGCGCCGGTCAAGCGGATCTGGCCCATGTGGGACACGTCGAACAACCCGGCCTGATCGCGGGTGTGCTGGTGTTCCTTCATCACGCCCAATGGGTACTGCACCGGCATGTCGTAGCCGGCGAACGGCACCATGCGGGCGCCGAGTTCGAGGTGCAGGGCGTGCAGCGGGGTTTTCAACAGTTGTTCGGTGGACATATCAACTCCTGGAAAATGAAAATGACGCGCGTCAGCATTCGATGATGTTGACCGCCAGACCGCCGCGGGCGGTCTCCTTGTATTTGCTTTTCATGTCGGCGCCGGTCTGGCGCATGGTGCGGATGACTTTGTCGAGGGAGACGAAGTGATGCCCGTCGCCGCGCATGGCCATGCGCACCGCGTTGATGGCCTTCACCGAACCCATGGCGTTGCGTTCGATGCACGGTACCTGCACCAGGCCGCCGATCGGGTCGCAGGTCAGGCCGAGGTTGTGCTCCATGCCGATCTCGGCGGCGTTTTCCACTTGCTGCACGGTGCCGCCGAGCACTTCGCACAAGGCACCGGCGGCCATGGAACAGGCCACGCCCACTTCACCCTGGCAACCGACTTCGGCGCCGGAGATGGAGGCGTTTTCCTTGTACAGGATGCCAATGGCGGCGGCGGTCAGGAGGAAGCGCACCACGCCGTCCTCGCTGGCCCCGGGGATGAAGCGCATGTAGTAGTGCAGCACGGCCGGGATGATGCCCGCCGCTCCGTTGGTCGGGGCGGTGACCACGCGCCCGCCGTAGGCGTTTTCTTCGTTGACGGCCAAGGCATACAGGTTGACCCAGTCCAGCACGGACAACGGATCACGCAATGCCGCTTCGGGGTTCTTGCACAGCTGGCGATGCAGCGCGGCGGCCCGGCGCTTGACCTTCAGCCCGCCCGGCAGAATCCCTTCGTTGCGACAGCCCGCCGCCACGCAGTCCTGCATCACCTGCCAGATCTTCAGCAGGCCGGCGCGGGTCTCTGCTTCGGGGCGCCAGGCGCTTTCGTTGGTCAGCATCACCTGGCTGATGGACAGGCCATAGGTGCTGCAATGGCCCAGCAGGTCCTTGGCACTCTTGAACGGGAAGGTCAGGGGCGTGGCGTCTTCGACGATGCGGTCGGCGCCAGCGGCGTCTTCATCCACGACAAAGCCGCCACCGACCGAGTAGTACTCGCGGCTGCGCACTTGCAGCCCGGCGGCATCGAAGGCGCGGAAGATCATGCCGTTGGGGTGAAAGGCCAGCGGCTTGCGGATCATTGCCAAGTGCAGCTTTTCATTGAATTCGATGGAGTGTTCGCCGAGCAGGTTCAGGCGACCGTTGCTGCGGATCTCCTGGAGCCGGGCGTTCACCGTCTCGGTGTCCACGGTGTCGGGGTGCTCGCCCTCCAGGCCCAGCAACACGGCCTTGTCACTGCCGTGGCCCTTGCCGGTGGCGCCGAGCGAGCCATAGAGCTCGACCTTGACGCTGGTAATGCTTTCAAGCAGATCGTCACGGCGCAGCCCCTCGACAAAACGGGCAGCGGCACGCATCGGGCCGACGGTATGGGAGCTGGAAGGACCGATACCGATCTTGAACAGGTCGAACACGCTTAACGACATGGTGTTTCTCCGGTTTCTTTTTATGAGATCGACGGTTTACAAGGCTTGGCACATTCCCCTTGTGGGAGCGAGCTTGCTCGCGATTGCGGTGTGACAGTCACCTGAGTGCTGACTGACAACCCGCTATCGCGAGCAAGCTCGCTCCCACAGGGACTGTGGTTTCCTTGAGAAAATGCTTTCTCAAGGGATGCGGTGTGTCTGAAAGGGGCGAGTAAACCCACCCCTTCACAGATCAAGCGTAGCTTTCGATCGACGGGCAGGCGCAGACCAGGTTGCGGTCGCCGAACACGTTGTCGACCCGGCCCACGGGCGGCCAGTACTTGCCTTCGACCAACGACGCCACCGGGTACACCGCCTGTTCGCGGCTGTACGGGTGGGTCCAGTCGCCGACCAGTTCCGCCGCGGTGTGCGGGGCGTTCTTGAGCGGGTTGTCGTCTTTGTCCAGGCTGCCGTTTTCCACCGCGCGGATTTCTTCGCGGATGCAGATCATGGCGTCGCAGAAGCGGTCCAGCTCTTCCTTGGATTCGCTTTCGGTCGGCTCGATCATCAACGTGCCGGCCACCGGGAACGACATGGTCGGGGCGTGGAAACCGAAGTCGATCAGGCGCTTGGCCACGTCATCGACGCTGATGCCGCTGCTGTCCTTGAGCGGACGCAGGTCGAGGATGCATTCGTGGGCCACCAGACCGTTGCTGCCGGAGTAGAGCACCGGGTAATGCTCTTCCAGGCGACGGGCGATGTAGTTGGCATTGAGGATCGCCAGTTGCGAGGCGCGCTTGAGGCCGGCGCCACCCATCATGCGGATGTACATCCAGGTGATTGGCAGGATGCTCGCGCTGCCGAACGGCGCCGCGCACACCGCGCCTTCCTTGCGTTCCATGTTGGCATGGCCCGGCAGGAACGGCGCCAGGTGCGACTTGACGCCAATCGGGCCGACGCCCGGGCCGCCACCGCCGTGAGGGATGCAGAAGGTCTTGTGCAGGTTCAGGTGCGACACGTCGCCGCCGAACTTGCCCGGGGCGCAGAGGCCGACCATGGCGTTCATGTTGGCGCCGTCGATGTACACCTGGCCGCCGTTGTCATGAATGATGCCGCAGATTTCGCGGATGCCTTCTTCGAACACACCGTGGGTGGACGGATAGGTGATCATCAGCGCGGCGAGGTGTTCGCGGTGCTCGATGGCCTTGGCGCGCAGGTCTTCGATGTCGACGTTGCCACGGGCATCGCAGGCGGTCACGACCACGCGCATGCCGGCCATGTTGGCGGTGGCCGGGTTGGTGCCGTGGGCCGAGGAGGGGATCAGGCAGATGTCGCGACGGTCTTCGCCACGGCTCTGGTGATAGGCGCGGATCGCCAGCAGGCCGGCGTATTCACCCTGGGAGCCGGCGTTGGGTTGCAGCGACACCGCGTCATAGCCGGTGGCGGCGCAGAGCATGGCTTCCAGCTCGTCGGTCAGTTGCTGGTAACCAGCGCTTTGCTCGGCCGGGGCGAACGGGTGCAGGGCGCCAAACTCGGCCCAGGTCACCGGGATCATTTCGCTGGCGGCGTTGAGTTTCATGGTGCAGGAACCCAGCGGGATCATGGTGCGATCCAGGGCCAGGTCCTTGTCGGCGAGCTTGCGCAGGTAACGCATCAGCTCGGTTTCGGAGTGGTAGCGGTTGAACACCGGGTGGCTGAGGATCGCCGATTGGCGCACCAGCTCGGCCGGGATGCGGCTTTGCACGTTGGCGGCCAGTGCGGCGAAGTCTGGCAGGGCCTTGCCGTCGGCCAATAGGTTCCACAGTGCTTCAACGTCAGCCTGGTTGGTGGTCTCGTCCAGGGACAGGCCCAGGCGCTCAGTGTCCACCACGCGCAGGTTGATGCGTTGGGTGCGGGCCTTGTCGTGCAGCACGGCGGTTTGCGCGCCGGTGTGCAGGGTCAGGGTGTCGAAAAAGCGCTCTTGCTCGACGTTCAGGCCCAGCGCGCCCAGGCCCTTGGCAAGGATTGCAGTCAAGTGATGGATGCGGTTGGCAATTTGCACCAGGCCCTTGGGGCCGTGATACACAGCGTACATGCTGGCGATGTTGGCCAGCAGCACTTGGGCGGTGCAGATGTTGCTGGTGGCTTTCTCGCGGCGGATGTGTTGTTCGCGGGTCTGCATCGCCAGGCGCAGGGCCGGCTTGCCGAAACGGTCCACGGAAACGCCGACCAGACGGCCCGGCATGTCGCGCTTGAACGCATCCTTGGTGGAGAAATAGGCCGCGTGCGGGCCGCCGAAGCCCAGCGGCACGCCGAAGCGCTGGGCGCTGCCGATGGCGACGTCGGCGCCGAATTCGCCCGGAGGCGTCAGCAGGGTCAAGGCCAGCAGGTCAGCGGCGACGGCCACCAAGGCGTTGGCGGCGTGGAAGCGTTCGGTCAGTTCGCGGTAGTCGAACAGGTCGCCGTTGCTGGCCGGGTATTGCAACAGCGCGCCAAAGAAGCCGCTGACGTCGCTCAGTTCCCGCTCATCGCCCACGACCACGTCGATGCCCAGGGGCTCGGCACGGGTGCGCAGCACGTCGAGGGTTTGCGGGTGGCTGTGGACGGAGGCGAAGAACGCGTTGCTGCCCTTGTTCTTGCTCAGGCGCTTGCAGAAGGTCATGGCTTCGGCGGCGGCGGTGGCTTCGTCCAGCAAGGAGGCGTTGGCAATCGGCAGGCCGGTGAGGTCGCTGATCAGGGTCTGGAAGTTCAGCAGTGCTTCGAGACGGCCCTGGGAGATTTCTGGTTGGTACGGGGTGTAGGCGGTGTACCAGGCCGGGTTCTCCAGCAGGTTGCGCAGGATCGGCGCCGGCGTGTGGCAGTTGTAGTAGCCCTGGCCGATGTAAGTCTTGAACAGTTGGTTCTTGCCGGCGATGGCCTTGATCGAGGCCAGTGCATCGGCTTCGCTCTGGCCGTCGCCCATGTCCAGCACGCTGGTGCCCTTGATGCTTTCCGGGATGACGCTGGCGCTCAAGGCTTCCAGGGAGTCGTAGCCCAGGCGTTCGAGCATGGCTTGCTCGTCGCCTGCACGCGGGCCGATGTGGCGGGCGATGAATTCGTTGGCGGTGCCGAGATTAACGGTCATGGTGCGCTCCTCAGGCTTCGGCGTTGGCTTTGATCAGGCGATCATAGGCATCTTGATCCAACAGCTTAGCCACTGCGCCGGCGTCGGTCGGTTTAAAGCGGAAGAACCAGCCTTCGCCCAGCGGATCTTCGTTGACCAGTTCCGGGCTGGCGTCGAGCTTGTCGTTCACTTCCAACACTTCGCCGTCCAGGGGCATGTACACGCCGCTGGCGGCCTTGACCGACTCCACGGTGGAGGCTTCGGCGCCTTTTGCGTAGGCCTGCAATTCAGGCAGTTGCACAAAAACCACGTCGCCCAATGCGTTCTGCGCGAAAGCGGTGATGCCTACGGTGACGCTGCCGTCGGCTTCGGCGCGCAGCCATTCGTGATCTTCAGTGAAACGCAACTCGCTCATGGAAACTCCTGGGGCCAGATTCGTCTGGTGGACGCGAAGAAAGGCGCGGGGCTTGGCCCGGCCGAATGGTTATACCCATAGCAAGAATGCGGCCAATGTAATTAATGGCTTATATATCAATAGGTTGAGTGGATAGGTCGAGACTTGGATTGGCTTGGGTGTAGCGAAATCGCTACAGCTGCATGCCTGGAAAAAATCGTTGTGGGATCAAAGCCTTGCACCATGCAGGTTAGCGCGGTGTGTA
Organism: Pseudomonas sp. Z1-12; assembly: GCF_051132015.1. Classification (NCBI taxonomy): domain Bacteria; kingdom Pseudomonadati; phylum Pseudomonadota; class Gammaproteobacteria; order Pseudomonadales; family Pseudomonadaceae; genus Pseudomonas; species Pseudomonas sp. Z1-12. Next base: position 5,289,643 of record NZ_CP071647.1, on the reverse strand, counting down.
GCGATATCGTTCCGCTGTAGCGCTTTCAGTACAGTGGAGGTCGTTTTTGACCCTACTTTCGAATGCAACACAAGACACCTGTGGGAGCGAGCTTGCTCGCGATGACGGTAGCCCAGTCAGCCATAGGGTGACTGACACATCGCTATCGCGAGCAAGCTCGCTCCCACAGGGGAACTGCGGCGGGTTTAGGGCTTCCCGGAAATACCGTACTTGCGCAACCGATGGGCAATCGCGGTATGGGAGGTCTGCAGGCGGCTGGCCAACTGGCGGGTGGACGGGTAGTTGGCATACAAACTTTCAAGCAGGTGCTTCTCGAAGCTTTCCACAGCCTGTTCCAGACTCTCGACTTCCACATCACCTTGGCGCGCCACCGAGGTGCCGGCGATGTCGAGGTCGCCGATGTCCACCAGGCTGCTTTCGCAGATGGCGGCGGCGCGGAAGATCACGTTCTGCAATTGCCGCACGTTGCCCGGCCAGCGGTTGCCCAACAGTGCCGGATACGTGCCGGGAGCGAGGCGGCAGACCGGGCGCTGGATTTGCGCGCAGGCCTGCTGCATGAAATAACGCGCCAGCAGCAGGATGTCCTGGCCGCGCTCACGCAGCGGCGGCACTTCGACGTTGAGCACGTTCAGGCGATAAAACAGGTCTTCGCGGAACGAGCCTTCGCTGACCATTTTCTCCAGGTTGCGGTGGGTGGCGCTGAGGATCCGCACATTGACCTTGATTTCCCGGTCGCCGCCGACCCGGCGGAAGCTGCCATCGTTCAGGAAACGCAGCAACTTGGCTTGCAGGTACGGCGACATCTCGCCGATTTCATCGAGGAACACCGTGCCTTGGTTCGCCAGTTCCATCAGCCCTGGCTTGCCGCCCCGTTGCGCCCCGGTGAAGGCGCCGGGGGCATAGCCGAACAATTCACTTTCGGCCAGGTTCTCCGGCAGCGCGGCGCAGTTCAGGGCCAGGAACGGTGCGCTGTGACGGGCGCTGATGGCGTGGCAAGCCCGGGCCACCAGTTCCTTGCCGGTGCCGGTTTCGCCCTGGATCAGCAACGGTGCATCCAGGGCCGCGACGCGCTGGGCCCGGGCCTTGAGGGTGCGGATCGCCGGGGATTCGCCCAGTAGCGCGTCGAAACCTTCGGCGTGATCGTGATGCAGGGCCGACAGGCGCTCGCCGATGCGGTTGGGCTGATAGAGCGTCAGCAGCGCGCCGGCATCGGTGATGGGCGTGGCGTCCAGCAGCAAGGTCTGGCCGTTGAGGGTGATTTCCCGCAGTGGCAAGCGGAAACCGTTCTCCAGCAGGGCGCCGAGCAATGCCTCGTCACCGAACAGCTCGGCCACGCTTTCCCCGGCCGGTTCACGCCCGTACAGGGCAATCAGCGCCGGGTTGGCCAGCAACACCTTGCCGGCGCTGTCCAGGGCCAGCACCGGGTCGGTCATGGCGGCGAGCAAGGCATCGAGCTGCAAGTGCCGGCGCTGGCCCGGCAGGATGTCCACCACGGTGACGGCCTGCACGCCGCGCACGCTGAACAGCGCCTCGCGCAACTCGTCGAGCACTTGCGGGCTGAGGGTCGGGGCGTCGATGTAGACGTTGGGCGGCACCATCTCCACGGCATCCAGGTTGAGATTGCGCCCACCGAGCAAGGCCAGGACTTCCTGGGTGATGCCGACGCGGTCGATGAAACTGACGTGGATACGCATGGGGCGGTTTAGGGTTCTGGAGTGCGGAGGGTGGCCAGTATGCCTTGGGGCGGGCTGTTGGTGAAATCCCGACGCAGCCTTGAGGCTGCACCGAGATCCCCTGTGGGAGCGAGCTTGCTCGCGATAGCGGTGTATCAGTCAATAAAGGTTGGCTGACACTCCGCTATCGCGAGCAAGCTCGCTCCCACAAAGGCTCCCACAAAGGCTCCCACAAAGGCTCCCATAAAGGCTTGCGCAGAGGGGCGCTACAATCCCACATCCCACTCAGGCGTCTCAGGAAATTTCAGCACCAGAAAATCCAGCAGGCTGCGCAACGCCGACGGCATGTGCTTGCGTGAGGCATACACCGCGTACATGTTCATCCGGCGCGGTTCGGCGTGGCCCAGCAGTCGCACCAGTTCACCGCTCTGGATATGCGGGCCAGCCTGGTAGCTGGGCAACATCGCCACGCCCGCGCCGGCTATCGTGGCCTGGAGCAAAGTGCTGGCTTCGTTGGCGCTGATATTGCCTTGCACCGGCACCGCGACCGGCTCGCCGTCCTGCTCGAAATGCCACAGGCTCTTGCCGACGTAGGAATGGGTCAGGCAGTTGTGCCGGCTCAGGTCTTCCACGCGCAGCGGTGTCGAATGCTCACGCAGATACCGCGGCGACGCGCAGATCACCGAGCGGCAGACGGTAAGGCGGCGTGCGATCAGGTTCGGGTCCAGGTCGTTGCTCATGCGGATCGCCAGGTCGATGCGTTCATCCACCAGGTTGACGGTGCGGTCGAGCATCTGCAGGTCGACGCTCACCCCTGGGTAGCGCTTGACGTATTCGGCCATGGCGCTCGCCAGTTGGGCCTGGCCGAACGAAGTGCTGGCACTGATGCGCAACATGCCCCGGGGCGCGTCGTCCGAGGTGCCGACGGCGGCTTGCATGTCGCCGGACAACTCCAGCATTTGCCGGCAGCGCGGCAGGATTTCCGTGCCGGCGGCGGTCAGGCTCAGTTTGCGCGTGGTGCGGTGCATCAGCCGGGCACCGACCCAGTCTTCCAGCTCTGCCAGGTAGCGCGACACCACCGGCCGCGAGAGGTCCAGGTGCTCGGCCGCCGCTGACTGGCTACCGAGGTCGACCACCGTGACGAACACCCGCATTGCTTGTAAACGATCCATGATTTGCCCGCTTTCAGAAACAAACTATGTCCCAGCATCGCATTTTTTGTAACGAGTCAGGCAACTAAGCTCAGTCTCATTCCCCTGACGGGTTTTTGAACAACGGAGCACACCATGACCGGATTTATCCCACTCAAGCGCCTGCTGCTGGCCACCGCCGCCCTGGCCTTCACCGCCCAGGGCTGGGCCGCCGATTTGACGCTCGACGTCTACAACCCTGGTGCGGCGGCGATTTTTCCAGTGACGTCGGTGTTGGTCAGTGGTGAGAAGGAGGCGATTTTGGTGGACGCCCAGTTTGGCAAGACCCAGGCCGAGCAGGTGGTGGAAAAAATCCGCGCCAGTGGCAAACGGCTGACCACGATCTACATCAGTCATGGCGATCCTGACTACTATTTTGGCTTGGAAACCCTCACCGCCGCGTTCCCTGAGGCAAAGGTGCTGGCGTCGGCGCCGACCGTCGAACACATCAAGCACACCCTGGACGGCAAGCTGAAATATTGGGGGCCGATCCTGAAGACCGATGCACCCACCAAGGCCATCGTGCCCCAGGTGTTGAAGGGCGACAGCCTGACCCTGGAAGGCCAGCGCCTGCAGATCGTCGGCCTCGATGGCCCACAACCGGACCGCAGTTTCGTCTGGATTCCATCGATCAAGGCGGTGGTTGGCGGTGTCGTGGTGGCCGAGAACATTCATGTGTGGATGGCCGACACCCAGACGCCGAAGTCGCACAAGGATTGGCTGGCGACGCTGGATCACATTGAAACGCTGCAACCGGCCACTGTCATTCCCGGCCATTATCTGGGTGAAAGCGCCCGTTCCCTGGCCCCGGTGACATTCACTGCCGGTTACATCAGGGCCTTCGATGAAGAAGCCGCCAAGGCCAAGGATTCCTCCGCGCTGATCGCTGCCATGAAGCAACGCTACCCGAACCTGGGTGAAGACAGTTCCCTGGAACTGAGTGCCAAGGTGGCGAAAGGCGAGATGAAGTGGTGAGGTATTGAGACAGCGATGAGGCTGGGCTGATGCGCTTTTGTGGCGAGGGAGCTTGCTCCCGCTGGGCTGTGTAGCGGCCCCAATACCAGCCAATGAGTCGTGACTGGCACACCGCATGAGCATTTTTGCGACTGCTGCGCAGCCGAGCGGGAGCAAGCTCCCTCGCCACAAGGGCTTCATTTCAAGCCATAAAGGCTCATGTCACTTGGAAATATTCAAGCAACTGCTTCAGTAGCATCTTGTGTAATCAACGGAGAACACCATGAGCAAAATCGCAATCATCGGCGCCACCGGGCGTGCGGGTAGCCAGCTGTTGGAAGAGGCCCTTCACCGTGGTCACAGCGTGACGGCCATTGCCCGTAACACCGCGCAAATCGGCGAAAGGGCCGGGGTGGTCAGCAAACAGCTGGATGTATTGGACAGCGAGGCATTGACTGCGGCCATCGCTGGCCACGACGTGGTGATCAGTGCCGCGCACTTTGCCACCGTGCCGGCCGACAAAATCATCGCACCGCTGAAGGCCGCCGGGGTCAAGCGCTTGCTGGTGGTCGGCGGGGCCGGTTCGTTGCTGCTGCCGGATAACAGCCGGGTGATCGACAGTGATGGTTTCCCTGAAGAATACCTGGAGGAAGCGTCGGCCGGTGCCGTGTTCCTGGATGTGCTGCGCAAGGAACAGGACTTGGACTGGACCTTCCTCTCGCCTTCGGCGGAGTTCGTTGAAACCGAGCGCACCGGGCAGTTCCGAGTGGGCAAGGACCACCTGCTGTTTGATGGCACCGGGCGCAGTTGGATCAGCTTTGCCGATTACGCCATCGCAATGATCGATGAAGTGGAAACGCCGCAGTTTTCGCAAAAGCGGTTTACCGTCGGTTATTGATCACAGGGATCAGCCGTGAAGCCGCACCCAGACGCTGACCAGCACCGTCGCCGCCATCAGCCAGGCGACGGCTGCCACGGCCAATGAGGCTTCGAGGCGCATGCGGTCGACCATCACGTACAGCGTTGCGAGATAGACGAAGTACGGAATGATCGACCACATGCCAAACACGATGGTGGTCTTCAGGTCGTCCACCGAGCGGCCCTTGCCGACGATGTAGTGGGCGATCAGGGCGAAGGTGGGGAACAGCGGCACCAACCCGGCGATGTAGTAATTCCTGGTCTTGGCGAGCATCGCCAGGATGACCACCACGGCGGCACCCAGCGCGGCCTTGAAAATCAGATCCACAGGTTCACGTCCCAGGTCAGTGGCTCAGGCCATATTTTTTGACTTTGTCGAACAGCGTGGTCTTGGCCATGCCCAGTTCCTGGCTGGCCTGGGTCAGGTTGCCACCGCTGCGTTGCAGGGCGTCCACCAGCAGGTTGCGTTCGAAGGCTTCCACCGCTTCGGCGAAGGCCAGGCCCTGGCTGCCACCGCTGGCGCCGGAGCGCTTGAACGCCGGCAGGCCCAGGGCGTAGCGCTCGGCGACGTTGCGCAGCTCGCGCACGTTGCCCGGCCAGTCATGGCTCATCAGGTTCGACAGGGTCTGGTTGTCCAGCTCCGGCACCGTGCGGTCGAAGCGCAGGGACGACTGCTGGAGGAAATGCTCGAACAGTTGCAGGATGTCTTCGCGCCGCTCGCGCAGGGGCGGCAGCTCCAGGGTCACCACGTTGAGGCGGTAATACAGGTCGCTGCGGAACTGCCCGGAGCGGCCCATTTCGTCCAGGTCGGACTTGGTGGCGGCGATCACCCGGCAATCCACGGCCACGCTCTGGTTCGAACCCAGGCGTTCGAGGGTGCGCTCCTGCAACACGCGCAGCAACTTGATCTGCAAGGGCAGGGGCATGCTCTCCACTTCATCGAGGAACAGCGTGCCGCCATCGGCGTGCTCGATCTTGCCGATCCGGCGCTTGCCGGCACCGGTGAAGGCATTGGCCTCGTGGCCGAAAATCTCGCTTTCGAACAGGTTTTCCGGCAAGCCGCCGCAATTCAGCGCGACGAACTGCTTGTCGTGGCGCCGACTGAAATCATGCAGGCAGCGGGCGACCAATTCCTTGCCGGTGCCGGTTTCGCCTTCGATCAGCACGTTGGCCGAGGTGTCAGCGACGTTGGCGATCAGCGCGCGCAGGTGCTGCATGGCCGGCGAGCGACCAATGATCCGGCCTTCCAGGGAGTCGCGTTCGGCCAGTTGCCGCCGCAGCGATGACACTTCCCGGGCCAGGCTGCGCTGCTCCAGGGCGCGGCGGGCAACGTCCACCAAGCGTTCAGGAGAGAAGGGCTTCTCCATGAAGTCATAGGCGCCTTTTTGCATGGCGCCCACGGCCATGGAAATGTCGCCATGGCCGGTGATCAGCACCACCGGCAGGCTGCGGTCCCGCGCCTTGAGGCGGGTCAGCAGTTCCAGGCCGTCGATGCCCGGCAGGCGAATGTCGCTGATGACGATGCCGGCAAAGTTATCGTCGACCCGCTCCAGCGCCTCTTCGGCGCTGCCCACGCCGATGCAGGGAATGTCTTCCAGGCTCAAGGCCTGCTGGCAGCCCAGCAGGACGTGGGGGTCGTCTTCGACGATCAGTACGCTCAGGTCGTGGTTCATAGCGGCTCGGCAGGTGAAGGGTTCACCAACGGTAGGTTGAGGACAAACGTGGTGCCACGCTCGAGCGGGTACTCGACGCCCAGGTGCCCCCCCGCGGCGGCGGCCAGGCTCGCCGAGAGCGTCAGGCCCAGGCCCAGGCCTTGTTCGCCAGGCTTGGTGGTGAAGAACGGTTCGAACAAATGCTTGCGGGCTTCAGGATCGATGCCGTGGCCATTGTCGCGCACCCGCAAGCGATATTTACCGTCGGCGGCCTGGCCTTCGAGCCACAGTTTCGGCTCGGGTTGTGTCTGCATGGCGTCCAGGGCATTGCCTATCAGGTTCACCAGGATCTGTTCCAGGCGGGTCTGGTCGATTTGCAATTGGACGTCATCGAAACCGCTGTGGATCTGGATGTCCAGGTTTTCCAGGCGTCCGCCCAGCAGTTGCAAGGCGGCTTCGACGGCCTTGCCCAGGCTCGCTCGGCCCTGGTCATCGCCGCGCCGGGCAAAGGCCCGCAGGCTGGCGGTGATCCGGCCCATGCGGTCGATCAATTCGTTGATGGTCTTGAGGTTGGTGCTGGCGATGTCCAGTTGGCCGCGCTCCAGGAAGCGTACGGTGTTGCCGGACAAGGTGCGCAGCGCCGCCAGCGGTTGGTTGAGTTCATGGGCAATACTGGTGGACATCTGGCCGATGGCCGCCAGTTTTCCGGCCTGGACCAGTTCGTCCTGGGCCCGGCGCAAGGTCTCTTCGGCCTGGCGTCGCTCGCGGATCTGGCCCTTGAGTCGTTCGTTGCTGGCACGCAGGTCGGTGGTGCGTTCGGTAATCCGACGCTCGAGCTGGTTGTTGGCTTCCTGTAAGGCTTCCCGGGCCGCGAGGCGGGTGGCGATGACCTTGCGTCGTTCGTTCCAGGCGATCAGCAGGAACGCCACCAGGGCGAAGGCCACGGCCACCAGGATGCCTTGGTTGATCGCCTGGCGACGCAGGTCTTCAAGGGGCGTCAGCAGGGTGAAATTCCACGGGGTATCGCTCAAGGGCCGGGTTTGCGACAAGTAGCTGATGGCGCGCTCGTCGGACACCAGTTCGGTGTTGGCCGGGAAGGTCAGCTTCTCCATGCCTTCGGCCAGGCGTTCCCGGGCCAGGGGCACCAGCTCGTTCAAAGGGAACCAATAATATTGCAGGCTGCGGGCCAGGCGTTCCTTGGTCTCGTCGCTCAGGGGCCGCACCGACTTGAGCCGTCGCGCCGGGTCGCTGGACAGGATGATGATGCCGTTTTCATCACTGACGAACGCCTCCAGCCGCGCCCGCTGCCAGCGCTCCTCCATGGCTTCGAGGCGCACCTTGACCACGGCGACGCCGATGATCTTGCCCTGTTGCTCCAGGCCATGGGCGAGGTAGTAGCCGGGCTCGCCATTGGTGCTGCCGATGCCATAGAACCGTCCCGGCTGGCCGCGCACGGCGTTCTGGAAGTAGGCGCGGAAGGACAGGTCTTCGCCCAGGTAACTGTCGACATCACGCCAGTTGCTGGTGGCCATCACCCGGCCGGTGGTGTCCATCACGTAGATGGCTCGGCTGCGACTGCGGCGGTTCAGGCCTTCGAGGTATTCGTTGACGGTCTTGCGATGTTCGGGCGTCGGGTCGTCGAGCAGTTGCGAGACGCTCGACTCAAGCTCCAGCAGGCTGGGCAGGTAGGTGTACTTGCTGATCTCGCTCTCGACCGCACGGGCGTGCAGTTCCAACTGGCGCTCGCCATTCTCGGCGAGGCCGCGTACGCCGTAGTGCTCACTGATCCAGAAGCCGAGGTAACCCAGGCCGATCATCAACGCAATGACCAGCGGCGGCAGGAACAGATGGCGGATCAGGCGGGGTTTCACGGCGAGTGATGGCGGCGCGGCGCGATAAAGGGTGGGGTCGCATTTCATCACAGAAGCCTTGGGTCAACCAGTGTGGCGGCGGTCGTCCTTCGAACGCGGTCCTGTGGCGAGGGAGCTTGCTCCCGCTCGGCTGCGAAGCAGTCGCAAAACGGTTCATGCGGTATGCCAGATACATTGCATTTGCCGGTTTTGGGGCCGCTGCGCGACCCAGCGGGAGCAAGCTCCCTCGCCACAAGGATCAGCGCGCCTAAAGAAGGCGACGCTTTAGTGCTGCAGGATTTTCTCAAGGAAATGCTGCGCACGTTCGGAGCGGGCGCTGATGTCGCCGAAGAACTCTTCTTTCGGGCAGTCTTCGATGATCTGGCCCTGGTCCATGAAGATCACCCGGTTCGCCACTTTGCGGGCGAAGCCCATTTCGTGGGTCACGCACATCATGGTCATGCCTTCGTGGGCCAGTTGCACCATCACGTCGAGCACTTCGTTGACCATTTCCGGGTCAAGGGCCGAGGTCGGTTCGTCGAACAGCATCACCACCGGGTCCATCGCCAGCGCACGGGCAATCGCCACGCGCTGCTGCTGGCCGCCGGAGAGCTGGCCCGGGTGCTTGTGGGCGTGGGCCGAGAGACCCACGCGCTCGAGCAATTGCAGGCCTTTCTTGGTGGCTTCTTCCTTGCTGCGGCCCAGCACCTTGATCTGCGCGATGGTCAGGTTCTCGGTGATGGTCAGGTGCGGGAACAGTTCGAAATGCTGGAACACCATGCCCACGCGCGAACGCAGTTTCGGCAGGTTGGTCTTCGGGTCGGCGATGGACGTGCCATCGACCACGATGTCACCCTTCTGGAACGGCTCCAGGGCGTTCACGCACTTGATCAGCGTGGACTTGCCCGAACCCGACGGCCCGCACACCACCACAACCTCACCCTTGCTGACCTCGGTGCTGCAATTGGTCAGTACCTGGAAGTCCCCATACCACTTGTTGATGTTCTTGATAGAGATCATACGGCGAACCTTTTTTGCAGACGCTTGACCAGCAGCGAGGCGGCAAAGCTGATTGTGAAGTACACGAGACCTGCGATGATCAGGAACTCATTGGAGCGGCCGATGATGTCGCCATTGGCCCGCGAAGCATTGAGGAAGTCCACCAGGCCGACCGTGTAGACCAGCGAGGTGTCCTGAAACAGGATGATGCTCTGTTGCAGCAGCAGCGGGGTCATCTTGCGAAACGCCTGGGGCAGGATGATCAGGCGCATGACCTGGCCATAGTTCATGCCCAGTGCCTGTGCCGCGCCCATCTGGCCCTTGGGGATCGACTGCACGCCGGCCCGCACGATTTCGCAGAAGTACGCCGCCTCGAACATCATGAACGCCACGACGCAGGAACCGAACGCACCGATCGGCGTGTCTTCGCCGGTGATCCAGCGCAGCACGAACGGCACCGCCAGGTAGAACCAAGTGATGACCAGCAGCAGCGGGATCGAGCGGAAATAGTTGACGTAGGCGCCAGCGATATTGGAGACCAGCTTGTTGTGGGACAGGCGCATCAGCGCCAGGATCGTCCCCAGGATGATCCCGCCGACGACGCCCAGGGCCATCAGCTTGAGGGTCATCACCATGCCGTTCCACAAGCCGGGAATGGCCGGGATGATGCCAGTGAAGTCGAATTCCATTATTTACCCCCCACGGAGATCAGGCCGGGCACCGCGACTTTCTTCTCGACCATGCGCATGAGCAGCATCAGGCTCATGTTCAGGGTGAAGTAGATCAGCGTCGCCAGGGTAAAGGCTTCGAACAGGTTGGCCGAGAACTCGGCGGTCTGCTTGGTCTGCGCGAGCAGTTCCATCAAGCCGATCAGCGAGGCCACGGAGGAGTTCTTGAAGACGTTGAGGAATTCCGAGGTAAGCGGCGGAATGATGATCCGGTAGGCCTGGGGCAGCAGCACGTTCCAGTAGATTTGCGGCAGCTTGAAGCCCATGGCGCGAGCGGCGGATTCCTGGCCGCGCGGCAGCGCCTGGATGCCGGTGCGCACCTGTTCGCAGACCCGCGCGGCGGTGAACAGGCCCAGGCACACGACGACGCTCAGGTAGGCCGAGGTGGTCGGGTTCAGGTCCTGCTTGTACCACTCCTGCATATCGGCGGGCAGCAGGTCCGGCACCAGGAAGTACCAGATGAACAGCTGAACCAGCAGCGGCACGTTACGGAAAAGCTCTACGTAGCACGTGGCGATACCCGACACCAGCCGGTTCGGCACGGTACGCATCACACCCAGGATCGAACCCAGCAACAGGGCGATGATCCATGCGACGACGGCGATGGCGATGGTCCAGCCCAGGCCGGCCACGTACCAGTCGAGATAAATCTCGCTGCCCACGCCGGTGGACTTGAAGAACACGCCCCAGTCCCAGTTGTAATTCATTAGGGTCTCCCCTCAGATCGTTCGATATACAAATGCCCGCCTGGGGAAGCTCCGTTCCCGCCCGGCTTGAAGGCCAGGCACACGCGATCGGCTCGACAGCCACCGGTTCGAGTGTTTCCAGATTTGCCAGCAGGGAGTGACCATCCCCTGAAGGAGCGGGGCCCCTTCAGGAGATAAGGTTAGTCAGAAATCAGGATTTCTTTTCGTCAGCCGCTTTGTCGGTCGGGTTGGCGAGCAATTTCTTGAGTTCTTCGCTCATTGGGAAGTTGAGGTTCAGGCCTTTAGGTGGGATAGGTTGCATGAACCATTTTTCGTAAATCTTGTTGATCTCGCCCGAAGCGTAGGTGGCCTTGATGGCGTCATCGACAGCCTTTTTGAACGGCTCGTCGCCCTTGCGCATCATGCAGCCGTAGATTTCGTACGACTGTGGGGTGCCGGTGACGGCCCAGTCGTCAGCCTTCTTGGCCTTGGCGGCCTCGCCAGCCAGCAGGGCGTCGTCCATCATGAACGCGACGGCACGACCCGATTCCAGCATCTGGAAGGATTCGCCGTGGTCCTTGGCGGAGATGACGTTCATGCCCATCTGCTTGTCGGCGTTCATGGCCTTGAGCAGGCGCTCGGACGTGGTGCCGGCGGTGGTCACGACGTTCTTGCCCTTGAGGTCGTCGAAATCCTTGTACTTGGAGTCTTTCTTGGACAGCAGCTTGGTGCCGATCTCGAAGATGCCAACGGAGAAGGCGACTTGTTGCTGGCGCTCGACGTTGTTGGTGGTGGAGCCGCACTCCAGGTCCACGGTGCCGTTCTGCACCAGCGGGATACGAGTTTGCGAGGTGACCAGGTTGTACTTGACCTGCAGGTTCGGTACGTCGAGCTCTTTCTTCAGGGCTTCGACAACTTTCAGCTGGATGTCATGGGAGTAGCCGACCGGCTTGCCGGAAGCGTCTGCGATGTAGGAGAACGGAATGGAAGCGTCGCGATGCCCAAGCGTAATGACGCCGGACTCTTTGATCTTTTTCAGTGTGCCGGTCAGTTCGGCTGCGAAAACCGGCGTGCTGATCAGAGCGGCAGCAATGGCTGCGCCCAGGAGATGGGGAACGATACGCATCGATGTTTCCTCGACATTGTTTTTTTTATTTCGGCCGGTTCGTCGGCCCTGAGTACTTCGAAATGCCTGGCAGCTCCTGGTGTGTTGGCGTACAGGCATTCGTCTCGAGGAGAGTAGAGCATGAGTCGTGCCAGGCCAGGGCGGTCTGTTTAACTTGTTGTTTTATCTGGTGATTAATGTTTTGTTTCAGGTTTCGTGCGGGCTTCTTTATCCGGTTAGCCGAACTGACTGGCGGGTCTTGTTCGGAAAACCGAATACCCTGAGATCGCTTTTGATCCTTGTGGGAGCGAGCTTGCTCGCGATAACGGTGTGTCAGTCGCATAGAGGTTGAATGTGCTGGCCTCATCGCGAGCGAGCTCGCTCCCACAGGGTTCTGTGGTGGGCTCCAGATAGCGAAAAGCCCCTGAATCGTGGGACTCAGGGGCTTTTGGTTTGGTGGGATGCGGTTACGCCGCTTCGATCTTGCGGCGATTGTGCTCGACCTTATCCAGGTACTGCTGCAGCTTCTGTTGCTCGGCGGGGGTGGTGAACAAACCCAGCTTGCTGCGGCGCCAGAGGATATCCTGGGCATCGACGGCCCACTCGTCGCTGCACAGATAATCGATTTCGCGGGTGTAGAGGCCGGCACCGATGTGCTCGCCCAGATCGCCGAGGTCGTGCACGCCTTCGAGCATGCGCCAGGTACGGCTGCCATAGGTGGTGGCCCAGCGTCGGGCGATGTCGGTTGGCAGCCAGTCGAACTTGTCCCGCAGCGCCGAGCACAGCGCTTGCGGGGTGGTCATGTTTTCGCCGCCGGGGAGGGCTTCCACGGCGGTCCAGCTCCCGCGCATCTGTGTGAAGTAGGGGGCCAGTTGCGCCATGGCTGATTCGGCCAGTTTGCGATAGGTGGTCAGCTTGCCGCCGAACACCGACAGCAATGGGGCCTCTTGACCGCCGCCGGACAGCGCCAGGGTGTAGTCCCGTGTCACGGCCGATGGGTTGTCGGATTCGTCATTGCACAGCGGACGTACACCGGAGTAGCTGTGCAGGATATCGTCGCGGCTGATTTGCTTCTTGAAGTGAGCATTGACCACTTTCAACAGGTAATCGGTTTCGCCTTCGGTAATCGCCACTTTGGCCGGATCGCCGGTGTATTCGCGATCCGTCGTACCGATCAGGGTGAACTGGTTCAGGTACGGAATGGTGAACACGATGCGCTGATCTTCGTTTTGCAGAATGTGCGCATGCTCGCCTTCGTAGAGTTTCGGCACGATCAGGTGGCTGCCCTGGATCAGGCGGATGCCATAGGGCGATTCCAGCTTCAGGTCATCGCGAATGAACTTGGCCACCCACGGGCCCGCAGCGTTGACCAGCGCCTTGGCGTGGATCGAAAACAGGCTGCCGTCGGCACGTTCCAGGTGCAAGTGCCACAGACCTTTGCTGCGACGGGCATTCACGCAACGGGTGCGGGTGTGGACATGCGCGCCTTTCTCCCGGGCGGCCATGGCATTGAGCACCACCAGCCGCGCGTCGTCGACCCAACAGTCGGAGTATTCGAAGCCTTTGGTGATCTCGCTTTTCAACGCGCTGTCGGCTCCGAACTTCAGGCTTCTGGAGCCGGCGAGCTGCTCGCGTTTGCCCAGGTGATCGTAGAGGAACAGGCCGGCGCGAATCATCCAGGCCGGGCGCAGGTGCGGGCGGTGGGGCAGCACGAAGCGCATTTGCTTGACGATGTGCGGGGCCTTGGTCAGCAGCACTTCACGCTCGGCCAAGGCTTCGCGTACGAGGCGGAATTCATAATGTTCAAGATAGCGCAGGCCGCCGTGGATCAGCTTGCTGCTCGCCGACGAGGTATGGCTGGCCAGGTCGTCCTTTTCGCAAAGGAACACCGAGAGACCGCGACCGGCAGCGTCCGTGGCAATCCCCACGCCATTGATACCGCCACCAATGACGGCGACGTCATAGATCTCGGCGAGAGGGGGCGTAGGCAAGGTAGAAGTGGGCATCGGCTGGCCTCGGGTTCTTTTTCACAATATTTGAATTCGAACATAAATGTTCATTTGCGAAAATACTAGCCCATAAGCACTGCCACGACCAGTCGAATTCGATTGAAATTACTGATCGAATGCGGCTGAAAGGAAAATTTACGAACAAAAAGAGAATTGTGGAATGCTTCTGTGGCGAGGGAGCTTGCTCCCGCTGGATGGCGAAGCCATCCCAAGCAGGCTGGCGTTTTTCTTCAGGCTAACCGCACCAGGCCGATTTTACGACGGCTACGCCGCCGAGCGGGAGCAAGCTCCCTCGCCACAGGGGCGGCGGGGATGAAGTCAAACCACCTCCAGCCGAATCTTGTGCTGGGTCAATAGTTGCGCCAGGGCCGGCACCGGCTGCTGGTCGGTCACCAGGCAGTCGATCAGGCTGATAGGCCCCAGGCGGACCATGGCGTTGCGCCCGAATTTGCTGGAGTCCGCCGCCAACAGCACTTGCCGTGCGTTGGCGATGATGGCTTGGGAAACCCGCACTTCCTGATAGTCGAAGTCCAGCAGGCTGCCGTCTTCATCGATCCCGCTGATGCCCACCAGGGCGAAGTCGACCTTGAACTGATTGATGAAGTCGACGCTGGCCTGGCCCACCACGCCGCCGTCACGCCGTACGTTACCGCCAGCGACCAGGACTTCGAAATCGTCCTTGGCACTGAGGATCGAAGCCACGTGCAGGTTGTTGGTGATGACCTTCAGGTGGTTGTGATTGAGCAGCGCCCGGGCGATGGATTCGGTGGTGGTGCCGATGTTGATGAACAGCGAGGCGTGATCGGGGATCTGGGCGGCGATGGCTTCGGCGATGCGTTGCTTCTCGTCGCGCATCTGGTCCGCGCGCATGGCGTAGGCGGTGTTTTCCACGCTCGAATCGTAGGCGGCGCCGCCGTGGTAGCGGCGCAGCAGGTTCACTTCCGCCAGTTGATTGATGTCGCGGCGGATGGTTTGCGGGGTGACGACAAATAGCTGCGCCATTTCCTCGATGCTGACATAGCCGCGCTCGCGGACCAGTTCGAGGATTTGTTGCTGGCGGGGAGGCAGATTCATGGGGCTTCCTTTGGGCTGCCGTACAAAATTTGCCCATGATGCCGCAGGAATCCACTCCCGACCAGTTTCGGAATCATGTCGGCCTTTATTCAGCGTCTTCGTGGGGCTCCCAATCGCGGGTGCGGCTGACCGCTTTCTGCCAGCCGGCATAGAGTTTCTCTTTCGCCGGCTCGTCCAGTTGCGGTTCGAATTCGCGCTCGATCACCGCTTTGCCCCGCAGTTCTTCCAGGCTGCCCCAGAAGCCGCACGCCAGGCCGGCCAGGTAGGCGGCGCCCAAGGCCGTGGTTTCACGCATCTTCGGCCGCTCGACTCGGGTGCCGAGGATGTCGGCCTGGAACTGCATGAGGAAATTGTTTGCCACCGCGCCACCGTCGACGCGCAGGGCCCGGAGGCGTTCGCCTGAATCCTGCTGCATGGCGTCGAGTACGTCGCGGGTCTGGTAGGCAATCGACTCCAGCGCTGCGCGAATAATGTGATCGACCCGTACGCCGCGGGTCAGGCCGAACAGCGCGCCACGGGCATAGGGGTCCCAATACGGCGCACCGAGGCCGGTGAAGGCGGGCACCAGGTACACACCGTTGCTGTCCTTGACCTTGTTGGCGAAGTATTCGGTGTCCAAGGCGTCGTTGATGATCTTCAGTTCATCGCGCAGCCATTGGACCGTGGAGCCGCCATTGAATACCGCGCCTTCCAGGGCGTAGGCCACTTCGCCACGGGGGCCGCAGGCGATGGTGGTGAGCATGCCGTGATTGGATTTCACGGCCTTCTTGCCCGTGTTCATCAGCAGGAAGCAGCCGGTGCCGTAGGTATTTTTCGCCTGGCCCGGCTCCACGCACATCTGCCCGAACAGGGCGGCTTGCTGATCGCCAGCGATGCCGCCGATGGCGATGCCGCTCTTGGTGCGTCCGTAGATTTCCGAGGACGACTTCACTTCAGGGAGCATTTCGCGAGGGATGTCGAGGATCTCGAGCATCTTCGTGTCCCACTCCAGCGAGTGGATATTGAAGAGCATCGTGCGCGAGGCGTTGGTGTAGTCGGTGACGTGGACCTTGCCGCCGGTGAATTTCCAGATCAGCCAGCTGTCGACGGTGCCGAACAGCAGCTCACCGTTGCGCGCGCGCTCGCGGCTGCCTTCGACGTTGTCCAGGATCCACTTGAGCTTGGTGCCGGAGAAGTACGGGTCGGTGACCAGGCCGGTGGTCTGGCTGATGTATTGCTCGTGGCCGTCGCGCTTGAGCTGTTGGCAGATCTCGGTACTGCGCCGGCACTGCCAGACGATGGCGTTGTAGATGGGGCGGCCGGTGGTTTTGTCCCAGACCACGGTGGTTTCGCGCTGGTTGGTGATGCCGATGGCCGCCACCTGGTCATGGTGCAGGCCGGCCTGGGCCAGGGCCTCGACCATGACCGCGCTCTGGGTGGCGAAGATTTCCATCGGGTCGTGTTCGACCCAGCCGGCTTGTGGGTAATGCTGGGCGAATTCGCGCTGGGCGGTGCAGACCACGTTGGCGTCACGGTCGAAGATGATCGCCCGTGAGCTGGTCGTACCCTGGTCGAGGGCAATGATGTAGTTCTTGTTCTGGATATCGGTCATGTCGATTGCCTTGGGACGTAAAAGGAAGAAGCCACGGCGCAGGTTCGATGGGCAAGAGCCTGCGTCGACTGTTTCAGGATGTTCTGGGCTTGCCGTCAATGGCCGGTGTTGCATCCTTTGTAGCAGTTATGGCGCTGGGCAGGTGGCGGGCAATCAACCCGCGATAAGCCGCGGCACCGAGGCACGCACCGACGATCGGCGCAAAAACCGGAACCAGGAAGTACGGGATATCGCGTCCACCCGTGAGGGAAATTTCACCCCAGCCTGCGAAGAAAGTCATCAGTTTAGGACCGAAGTCCCGCGCCGGGTTCATCGCAAAGCCCGTCAGCGGTCCCATGGAGCTGCCAATCACGGCAATCAGCAGGCCGATCAGCAACGGCGCCAGTGGGCCACGGGGCAAGCCGTTGTTGTCATCGGTCAGGGACATGATGACCCCCATCAGAATGGCGGTGATGATCGCTTCCACGAGAAAGGCTTGGCCAGTGGACAATGCCGCGTGCGGGTAGGTGGAGAACACCGAGGCCAGTTCGAGGCTCGCTTCGGTGCCGCGAACCATGTGCCGGGATTGTTCGAAATCGAAGAATAGATTGCTGTACAGCGTGTAGACCAGAAGGGCGCCGCAGAAAGCGCCGGTCACTTGGGCAATGATGTAGAAGGGCAGTTTGCGTTTTTCAAAGTCGGTGAACAGGCACAGGGCGATGCTGACGGCGGGGTTGAGATGGGCGCCGGAAATGCCCGCGCTCAGATAGATTGCCATGCTGACACCGACGCCCCAAATGAGGCTGATTTCCCACAAGCCGAAACTCGCACCCGCGACCTTGAGCGCCGCGACGCAACCGGTACCGAAAAAGATCAGCAGGCCCGTTCCCAGGAATTCGGCCAGGCATTGGCTGGACAGGGGCGGCTGTTGTAAAGCAGTTGTCATTCAAACCTCGGTTTTTTGTTGTTTTGCAGCGCGTTCGATACAGCACGATTGCGCGATTTCCACCGAGGCAGGATCCCCATCCTGATCTCGGGTTGCAGCTTGAGACATGCAATATGACTTTCAGTTTCGAAAAAATATAGACAAGAAACGCTGGTGTCAAAGGTCGAAAGTGAACCGTCGGTCATATTTCAACTATTCGCGCTGTGAATGACTCGCCTGTTGGCGCGGCGTCGCCAGTCGTTGCAGTGCAGTACCGGAGCCTTTTCACAGGCGATGGCTTAGAATCGGCTCACTCGTTTTGGATTTCCTTTGTCAGGAGCGGTCATGACACCCGCGTTGGATCTGCTTAAGAAAGTGCGCGCCGAACATCGCATCCACAGCTATGAACACGACCCCAAGGCTGCCTCCTATGGCTTGGAGGCAGCGGAAAAGCTCGGGCTGGATCCGGCGCAAGTGTTCAAGACGCTGTTGGCGGCCAGCGAAAAAGGTGAGCTGTTGGTGGCGGTAGTGCCTGTGGCCGGGAGTTTGGATTTGAAAGGCCTGGCTCATGCCGCCGGCGTGAAAAAGGTCGAGATGGCCGACCCGGCCGCCGCGCAGCGTTCGACCGGTTATTTGCTCGGCGGGATCAGCCCGCTGGGGCAGAAGAAGCGTCTGCGCACGTTTATCGACAGTTCCGCACAGCCGCTCGCCAGCATGTTCGTCAGTGCGGGGCGGCGTGGGTTGGAAGTCGAGCTGGCGCCTTCGGTATTGAAGGAGCACACCGGGGCGGCGTTTGCCGATATTGGTCGGGCTTGATAGCCGGGTGGCTGCTGCGCAGCCAAGCGGGAGCACGCTCCCTCGCCACAGGGGCGCAAGGCCTGGTCGGTGTGTTTATCCGGCGCTGTAGGGTGAAAATTCTGCTGATCTGTCTCTGGATAAGCCTTGCCGCTGCACCCATGCTGTCGCATCAGAAAAATAAGGAGAAGTGCCATGCAGCTTGCGTTTCATCAGGTCGATGCGTTCAGTGACCGGCCATTCGGCGGTAACCCGGCGATGGTCTATCGGCTCGACGGCTGGCTTGCCGATGACTTGATGCAGAAGATTGCCGCCGAACATAACCTGGCTGAAACCGCGTTTCTGGTGCGTGAAGGCCAGCATTGGCATATCCGCTGGTTCACCCCCACCACCGAAGTCCCGCTGTGTGGGCACGCCACGTTGGCCAGCGCTTATGTGCTGTTCGAGGTCTATCACGAACCCGTCGAGCGCCTGGATTTCATTTGCCGGTCCGGTTCGCTGAGCGTGACGCGCGAGGGGGATCGGCTGTGGCTGGATTTTCCGGCCGTCGTGCCTGCCGAATTGGGCGCCTCTCTGGCGGTGCAGAGTGCCTTGGGCGTCGAAGCGGTGGATGTGTTGAGTTCCAACGAACTGTTCGTGGTACTGGAATCGGAGCAAGCGGTGCTCGATTGCAAGCCGGACATGGCGGCCCTGGCGAAACTGCCCTGGCCCGGCGCTATCGTCACCGCACCGGGGAGCAAGCATGATTTTGTCTCGCGCTATTTTGCCCCGGCGATCGGCATCAACGAAGACCCGGTGACTGGCTCGACCCATTGCAGCCTGATTCCCTACTGGTCCAAACGCCTGAGTAAACACGGGCTGACGGCTTATCAATGCTCGGCCAGGGGCGGGGCGTTGTTTTGCCGGTTGGAAGGTGAGCGGGTGAAGATTGGCGGGCATGCGACGTTGGTGGCGAGTGGGACGTTGATGCTGGGGTGACTCTGCATTCAAGCCAATGAGATCTGTGGGAGATCAACTGTGGGAGCGAGCTTGCTCGCGATAGTGGTGGTTCAGCTCGCATCAATGTTGAATGTGCCTACGCCATCGCGAGCAAGCTCGCTCCCACAGAGGTTCGCATTTCTTCGGATTTTAGGTGGCCGCGCTGTAGCGCCGTACACCGCTGTCCACCGGCGGGATCTGCGCCGCCGTGCTGCCCGAGGCCTGGAACAGCACCAGGTGCTCAGCCGCCACGCGGATGCCGACTTCAGCGCCCACCTGATGGTCGGCATGGCTGGGGAAGATCGATTCCAATTGCGCGCCTGTGGGCAACTGCAGGCGATACAAGGTTGAGGCGCCCAGGAAGGTCTTGCCGATGATTCTGCCGGTGAGCGGGCTGTCCGGCGCATAGACGATATCGTCCGGGCGCAGCAGCACGTCCACCGCGCCGCCGATGGGCCAGGTGTAGGCGCGGTTGCCACGCAGGATGCCCAGTTCGGTCTGCACCGATTCCGGGCTGTCGAGCTGGCCACGAATGAAATAGCCCTGGCCAATGAAACTGGCGACGAATGGCGTCAGCGGTTCGTGGTACAGGTTGTAGGGCGTGTCCCACTGTTCCAGGCGACCTTCCTTGAATACGCCGACATGGTCACTGACGGCGAAGGCTTCTTCCTGGTCATGGGTGACCAGGATCGCGCTGGTGCCACGGGCCTTGAGAATGTCCCGCACTTCATGGCTGAGCTTGCGGCGCAGCTCGCCATCGAGGTTGGAGAACGGCTCGTCGAGCAACAGCAACTGCGGTTCCGGCGCCAGCGCACGGGCCAGGGCCACGCGTTGTTGCTGGCCGCCGGACAGTTCATGGGGAAAACGCTTGCCCAGGTGCTTCAGGTTGACCAGTTCCAGCAGCTCTTCGACGATGCGGTCCTTGTCCGGGTGCTTGCGAATGCCAAAGGCAATGTTCTGTGCCACGCTCAGGTGGGGGAACAGGGCGTAATCCTGAAACACCATGCCGATGCGGCGCTTTTCCGGGGCAAGGGTGAAACCGGCGCGGGAGATGGTTTCACCAGCCAGTTGGATTTCACCCTCATGCACCGGTTCGAAGCCGGCAATGGCGCGCAACGTCGTGGTCTTGCCGCAGCCGGACGAACCGAGCAGGCAACCGATGTCACCGGCATTGAGGTGCAGGTTGAGGTTCTGGACGACCCGCTGGTCCTGGTAGCCGCAGGCCAGGTTGTGCAAGTTCAGCAGCAGGGCGTGGCTCATGCGTGGTGATACGCCGGCTCGACCAGGAACTCGAGCAGGGCCTTCTGCGCGTGCAGGCGATTTTCGGCCTGGTCCCAGGCTACCGAACGCGGGTCATCCAGCAGGTCCATGCTGATTTCCTCGCCACGGTGGGCCGGCAGGCAGTGCATGAACAGCACGTCGGCATCCGCCAGGTCGAGCAGGGCGCGGTTGACCTGCAGTGGCGCGAACAGCGCCAGGCGCCTGGCGGTTTCTTCCTCCTGGCCCATGGAGGTCCAGACGTCGGTGCTCACCAGGTGCGCACCGGCCACGGCCTGTTTCGGATCGCGAACGATGGACACCCGGTCCCCGGCCTTGGCCAGCAGCTCGGCATTGGGGTCAAAGCCTTCAGGGCAGGCAATGCGCAGCTGGAAGTCGAATTGCATCGCCGCTTCTATATAGCTGTTGCACATGTTGTTGCCATCGCCGATCCAGGCCACGGTCTTGCCCTGGATCGAGCCACGGTGCTCGAGGAAGGTCTGCATGTCGGCCAGCAGTTGGCAAGGGTGCAGGTCGTCGGACAGGCCGTTGATCACCGGTACGCGGGAATGGGCCGCGAACTCGGTCAGGGTGCTGTGGGCAAAGGTACGGATCATCATCGCGTCCAACATGCTCGACATGACGATGGCGCAGTCGCTGATGGGTTCGCCACGGCCCAGCTGGGTGTCACGGGGCGACAGGAAGATCGCCTGGCCGCCCAGCTGGATCATGCCGGCTTCGAAAGAGATGCGAGTGCGGGTCGATGACTTCTCGAAGATCATCCCCAGCACACGGTTTTTCAAGGGCTCGAACAGTACGCCGCGGTTACGCAGGTCCTTGAGCTCCACGCCTCGACGGATCACGCCGAGCAACTCATCGGGCGTGAAATCCATCAGGGAGAGAAAGTGCCTTGCGCTCATGATTGACTACCTTTTTGTAACTGACCGCAGATGCTCAAAGCCTTGTCTAATGAAAAAACGGGCGAGACCTGCGGCAAAAGCCGCACGGGGCGACGAAATAGGGGAAGGCGCGATCTTATAATTAAATGTCGCGTCTTACCAATAGGGCTACGGTTTTTGGGGAGTTCAGCGAGGCCATCACGCGAATGCGATGGCGTAGTTGAGGCCGGTTTCCTGACAGCAGCGGTCCATTTGTACACTGGCGTTGCTCGGCTTGGCAATCAAGCCCGGCGCGCGCGCGGTGGTCGATGGCCCGTTTATGCCATGTCATTCCATCCTTTCGCCTGTCTGCTGGTGCTTGTGAAACATTTCCTAATGCAAAGGCCTGGGTTATAAATGAGCCTCAGCGGCACAGGAGCCCGAAATGGATTCGAAAGAGCAACAACTGATGGAATTGCTGGGGCTGACCGCACGCTCGCTGACGCACCTGACGGCTTCGGTGACGTCCATGTCATTCGAATTGCTGCGCAGCGATGACGAAGTGACCAAGGCCGCCGGCCGGCGGATGATCGATCGCATGGCCACGATCAGCAGCGGCCTCGACGAGCATTGGCGGTTGATTGGCGAGCTGACCGGTGTACCCATCGCCCAGGAACAAGTGGAAACCATCGAGGAAATCCAACTCCTGGCGCCACCTCCCGAAGGCCCTTGAACGCACTTCATCGGCGGGCCTGATGCCCGGCAATTCACAGGACGAACGTCGCTGGCGCTGCCGGGAATCACGCGCCATAGTTTTGTTCCCGCGGCCGAAAGTGCCCGCCACGAATAAAACAGAGACTGGCCATGACCAAGACTCTCCACCACCGTGCGTGCCATCTGTGTGAAGCCATCTGTGGCTTGACCCTCGAAACCACCGAAACCGACGGCCAGGGCCTGGCGATCACCTCGATCAAGGGCGATGCGCTGGACACGTTCAGCCGTGGTCACATCTGCCCCAAGGCCGTGGCCCTGCAAGACATCCAGAACGATCCAGACCGCCTGCGCCAACCCATGCAACGCGTCGGCAGCGAATGGCAACCCATCGCCTGGGACGATGCCTTCGCGCTGGTGGCCGAGCGCCTGGCGGCTATCCAGGCGCGTCACGGCCAGAACGCGGTGGCCGTCTACCAGGGCAACCCCAGCGTGCATAACTATGGGCTGATGACCCACAGCAACTATTTCCTGGGGTTGTTGAAGACCCGCAGCCGTTTCTCGGCGACCTCGGTGGACCAACTGCCTCATCATTTGACCAGTCACCTGATGTACGGTCACGGCTTGCTCCTGCCGATTCCGGACATCGATCACACCGATTTCATGTTGATCCTCGGCGGCAACCCACTGGCTTCCAACGGCAGCATCATGACCGTGCCAGACGTGGAAAAGCGCCTCAAGGCGATCCAGGCCCGTGGCGGCAAAGTGGTGGTGGTCGATCCACGCCGCAGCGAAACGGCGGCCATAGCTGACCAGCACGTCTTCGTCCGCCCGGGTGGTGATGCCGCGCTGCTGTTTGGCTTGCTCAATACCTTGTTCAGCGAAGGCTTGACCCGTGACAGTCATCTGCCGGTGGACGGCCTGGACGAGGTTCGCGCGGCCGTCGCTTCCTTCACGGCTGAAACGATGAGTCCGCTCTGTGCGGTGCCGGCCGCGCAGATCCGGCAATTGGCCCGGGACTTCGCCGCCGCGCCGTCAGCGGTGTGTTATGGACGGATGGGCGTGTCGACCCAGGCGTTCGGCACGCTGTGCCACTGGCTGATCCAGGTAATCAACCTGGTCACCGGCAATCTTGATCGGGTGGGCGGTGCGCTGTGCACCGAGCCAGCAGTGGACATGGTGGCCACCACCTCGGGCGGGCATTTCAACCGTTGGCAGAGCCGGGTGTCCGGGCGTCCCGAGTACGCCGGGGAGCTGCCGGTGTCAGCCCTGGCCGAGGAGATGCTGACCGAGGGCGAAGGCCAGATACGCGCGTTGGTGACCGTGGCCGGCAATCCGGTGCTGTCGACGCCCAACGGGCGGCAACTGGAGCAGGCCCTGGATGGGCTGGAGTTCATGGTCAGCGTCGATTTGTACATCAACGAAACCACCCGTTACGCCGACCTGATCCTGCCCTCGACCTCGGCCCTGGAAAACGATCACTACGACACCACGTTCAACCTGTTCGCCGTGCGCAACGTGACCCGTTTCAACCGGGCGATCCTGCCCAAGCCCGAGGGGGCGCTGCATGACTGGGAAATCTTCGTCGGCCTGGCCAAGGCCTTCGCCGCCCGGACCGGCAAGGAGCTCAAGCCGACCATGCCGCCGGCACAAATGATCGATTTTGGCCTGCGCAACGGGGCGTATGGCGACGCCTCGCCGCACAAGCTGTCCCTGGCGACCTTGTTCGACCATCCCCATGGCATCGACCTCGGCGCGCTCAAGCCCAACCTGGCTCCACGGTTGAAAACCGAAAACCAGCGGGTGCAGGCCGCACCGGCGGTGATTCTCGCTGACCTGGCGCGCTTTGCCGCGTTGCAGGCGCCTGAGCCGGATGAGTTGCTGATGATTGGCCGCCGTCATGTGCGCAGCAACAACTCCTGGATGCATAACTTCCATCGACTGGTGAAGGGCAAGCCGCGTCATCAGTTGCTGATGCACCCGGATGACCTCGCTGCGCGTGGCCTTGCCGATGGGCAGCGCGTGACCGTCAGTTCGCGGGTGGGGGTCATCGAAGTCGAGGTACTGGGCAGCCTGGACATGATGAAAGGCGTGGTCAGCCTGCCCCACGGCTGGGGCCATGCCCGGCCGGGTGTGCAGATGACCATTGCCAGCGCACAGCCAGGCTCCAGCGCCAACGACTTGACCGATGATTGTCAGCTCGATGAGTTATCCGGCAACGCGGCGCTCAACGGTGTACCGGTGAAGGTGGCGGCTGCGTAAAATTGTCCCTGAGCAGCACGTTCTGCTTTCCGTTACAATGCGCCACCGTGTCGACATCTGAAGTCGCAAAGTTTAAGCCGAGGTGCTCCGTGGATATCATCGAAACGATTAAAGACCAGATTGCCAACAACACCATCCTGCTTTACATGAAAGGCTCGCCGAACGCGCCACAGTGCGGTTTCTCGGCCAAGGCCGCCCAGGCGGTGATGGCGTGTGGCGAGAAGTTTGCCTACGTGGACATCCTGCAGAACCCGGAAATCCGCGCCAACCTGCCCAAGTACGCCAACTGGCCAACCTTCCCGCAATTGTGGGTGGGTGGTGAGCTGATCGGCGGTAGCGACATCATGACCGAGATGGCCGCTGACGGCTCTCTGCAGACCACGATCAAGGCAGCTGTGGAAGCAGCAGCGGCGAACAAGACCGAAGCCTGATCCATGGAAGTCTGTTCACCACACTGGTTGTGGTGAACATTAGACCTTGTGGGAGCGAGCTTGCTCGCGATAGCGGTGTGTCAGTCTCTGTTGATGTTTCTGATACAACGCTTTCGCGAGCAAGCTCGCTCCCACAGTGGTTTCGGTGTGGCCTGGAGTCCAGGTAATAAAAAGCCCCGCCTCTCGAAAGAGGGCGGGGCTTTTTAGTGGCTTGCTACTGGGGAAACTTACTCTTCACCCATCTGCGATTGCAGGTAGTTCTCCAGACCGATCTTGTCGATCAGGCCCAGTTGGGTTTCCAGCCAATCGATATGCTCTTCCTCGGATTCGAGGATGTCTTCCAGCAGTTCACGGCTACCGAAGTCGCCAACGCTTTCGCAATGGACGATGGCGGCCTTCAGGTCGATGTGGCCGGCTTTCTCGATGCGCAGGTCGCACTCGAGCATTTCCCGGGTGTGTTCGCCGATGTGCAGCTTGCCCAGGTCCTGGACGTTCGGCAGGCCTTCGAGGAACAGGATGCGCTTGATCAGCTTGTCCGCGTGCTTCATCTCGTCGATGGACTCGTGGTACTCGTGCTTGCCCAGCTTGTTCAGGCCCCAGTCCTCGTACATGCGCGCATGCAGGAAGTATTGGTTGATCGCGACCAGCTCATTGGCAAGGATCTTGTTGAGATGCTGGATGACTGTAATGTCGCCTTTCATGATGAGGCCTGCCCTGTAATAGCTGTGTATAGGGCGGAGTTTGAGCCGCGTATTTACCAGTGTCAAACCTAAGTTATTGAATAATAAATGAAAATTAATCGGAATAAGAATGTTTGTGTTCCGCGTCTGGACGCTAACTATTTGATTTGCAGGCATAAAAAAACCGGACACTAAGTCCGGTTCCTTGAAAAGCTGTGTTTACGCGGCAGTAAATTCTACCGGGTAAGGGATCGAGGCCTGTGCCGTTTGCACCTTGGCGAGGGTTTCACGCACCACTTCCTTGGCCAGGCAGGCACATTTGCCGCATTGGCTGGCTACGCCGGTGGCCTGGCGGACTTCGCGATAGCTGCAGCAACCTTCATAGATCGCTTCGCGGATTTGCCCGTCGGTGACGCCAGTGCAGAGGCATACATACATAAGTGAGAACCGTCGCTGGTTGTGACTCAATTGAGACGGATCTTAATGTTAACGAGAATGATTGTCAAAGTGGTTTCTCAAGGACTTTCACCCAGGTGACGTCAGGCTGACGAACGGTTTTATCCAGCGCGACGAAAGCGGCCCGCAGCGGGGCGGCGATTTTTCGATACCACGAAAAACCGTTGAAGACAGTCCAAATGCGCGGTGTATGATGGTCGGCCCTTGTAAGCGGGTTCGTGTCACAGGGCTGTCGCCTGAGGGTGGCAGGCTGGCCCGGACCTTGTTTTCACGCTATTACATCAGGAGATATCCCATGAGCGTACTCGTAGGCAAACAAGCCCCAGACTTTACCGTTCCAGCCGTCCTCGGCAACGGCGAAATCGTCGACAGCTTCACCCTGTCCTCGGCCATCAAAGGCAAATACGGCCTGGTGTTCTTCTATCCGCTGGACTTCACTTTCGTCTGCCCATCCGAGCTGATCGCACTGGATCACCGCATGGACGATTTCAAGGCGCGCAACGTTGAAGTGGTCGCTGTTTCGATCGACTCGCACTTCACCCACAACGCCTGGCGCAACACCCCGATCAACAATGGCGGTATCGGCCAGGTGAAATACACCATGGCTGCCGACATGAAGCACGAAATCGCCAAGGCCTATGACGTTGAGTCCGAAGGCGGCGTGGCTTTCCGTGGTGCGTTCCTGATCGACGACAAGGGTGTCGTCCGTTCGCAGATCATCAACGACCTGCCGCTGGGCCGTAACATGGAAGAGCTGATCCGTCTGGTCGACGCACTGCAATTCCACGAAGAGCACGGCGAAGTCTGCCCGGCCAACTGGAAAAAAGGCGACAAGGGCATGACCGCATCGCCTGAAGGCGTTGCCGCTTACCTGGGCGAGCACAGCGACAAGCTGTAAGCGCACCCTGGCATAAAAAAACCGGCCCTTGATGGGCCGGTTTTTTTATGGGCAGTGCAAACCGAATGATCGGCAGAGACGCAGAATCTTTGGCTCTGGACCCTGTGGCGAGGGAGCTTGCTCCCGCTTGAGTGCGAAGCGCTCACAAAATATTTGGGGCGGCTACGCCACCCAGCGGGAGCAAGCTCCCTCGCCACAGGGTCCAGAGCCACAAGAGCCACAAGAGCCACAAGAGCCACAAGAGCCACAAGAGCCGGACCTGGCGCCGATGTCAGTCGTCGAAATCCTGCCAGCCACCCATCTCTTTCCACCGGTTGACGATGCCGCAGAACAGCTCGGCGGTCTTCTCGGTGTCGTAGCGGGCCGAGTGGGCCTCGCGGCCATCGAAGTCGATGTCGGCTGCCTGGCAGGCCTTGGCCAAGACAGTCTGGCCGTAAGCCAGGCCCGCCAAGGTCGCAGTGTCAAAGCTGGAGAATGGGTGGAACGGGTTGCGCTTCATGTCCAGGCGCGCGACGGCGGCGTTGAGGAAGCCCAGGTCGAAGCTGCTGTTGTGGCCGACCAGGATCGCTCGCTTGCAACCGTTGGCTTTCAGCGCCTTGCGTACGCCACGGAAGATGTCGGTCAGGGCTGTTTCTTCGCTGACCGCCATGCGCAGCGGGTGATCGAGCTTGATCCCGGTGAACTCCAGGGCTGCCGCTTCGACGTTGGCGCCTTCGAACGGTTCGACGCGGAAGAAGTAGGTGTGATCAGGGAACACGAAGCCTTTTTCGTCCATGCCGATGGTGGTCGCGGCGATTTCCAGCAGGGCGTCGGTGGCGGAATTGAAACCACCGGTTTCGACATCGACGACGACCGGCAGATAACCACGGAACCGCGCGGCCATGGGGTGACGGGCGCCGCCCGAACCACCGTTGCCGTCCAGTTCGTCGTCGAAATGATCTTCACTCACGCGTTTTCCTCCAGCAGGCGCCAGCGCAGTTTTTCACCGGCGCGCAGCGGGATGACGGTCTGCTCGCCGAAGGGCAGGCTGACAGGGGCGGTCCATTCGTCACGGACCAGGGTAATACGATCGGTGTTCACCGGCAGGCCATAGAAACGCGGACCGTGCAGGCTGGCAAAGCCTTCGAGCTTGTCCAGCGCGTTGCGCTGTTCGAACGCCTCGGCGTACATCTCGATGGCGGCATAGGCGGTGTAGCAGCCGGCGCAACCGCAGGCCGCTTCCTTGGCGTGCTGGGCGTGGGGGGCCGAGTCGGTGCCGAGGAAAAACTTGGCGCTGCCGCTGGTGGCGGCGTCCAGCAAGGCTTCCTGGTGGGTATTGCGCTTGAGGATCGGCAGGCAATAGAAGTGCGGCCGGATCCCGCCCACCAGCATGTGGTTGCGGTTGTACAGCAGGTGATGGGCAGTAATGGTCGCGCCGACGTTGGCCGGTGCCTCGTTGACGAACTGCACGGCATCGCCGGTGGTGATGTGTTCGAACACCACCTTGAGGGTCGGGAAGCGCTCCACGACGCGGCGCATATGCTCGTCGATGAAGATCTTCTCGCGGTCGAACACGTCGACGTCGCCCCGGGTGACTTCACCATGGATCAACAGCGGCATGCCGACTTCGGCCATGGCCTCCAGCGCCGGGAAGATCTTGTCGATGCTGGTGACGCCGGAGTCGGAGTTGGTGGTCGCGCCGGCGGGGTACAGCTTGGCGGCGTGGACAAAACCGCTGGCCTTGGCGTCGCGAATCTCTTCGGGCTGGGTGCGGTCGGTGAGGTAAAGCACCATCAGCGGTTCGAAGCGGCTGCCAACCGGGCGTGCGGCGAGGATACGCTGGCGATAGCCATCGGCCTCGGCGGCGTTGCGCACGGGCGGAACCAGGTTAGGCATGATGATTGCGCGCCCGAAGGTGCGCGCGACATCGGCGACGGTATGGGTCAACACAGCACCATCGCGAAGATGAATATGCCAGTCGTCGGGACGCAGCAGGGTCAGGCGGTCGGACATTGGGGGGCTTCCAGGCGGGTCAAACTCTGGGGAATGCTACCGGAAAAGACCGATTCAGGCACCCGCTATCAAGTTCTGCCACAACTTACCGATAGCTCCTACAGGTGTGCCACGAATCCGTGCAGTGCCCTGGACAGGCGTCATGCCCTCAAGCAGGCGTCGATCTTTGTATAAAAGTCAGTGGAGCCTCCCGTGCGCCAGCGTTATCTAGCCTTGCTCAGTGTGTTTGCCAGCCTTCCCGCCATGGCGCTCACTTTCCAGACCCGTCTGGAGAGCATCGAGTGGACGGTCGAAGGCGACAAGTTCGAGTGCCGGCTGAGCCAGCCGATCACCGATTTTGGCAGCGGCGAATTCGTGCGCAAGGCGGGGGAGCAGGCCACGTTCCGCCTCAAGGCTTATAACCCGATGCTCGGTGGTGGCTCCGCAACGTTGCTCGCGGCCGCGGCGCCCTGGCAGCCAGGACGGGGCGATATCAACCTGGGCTCGGTCAGGATCGGCAGCGGCGATGTGCTGTTCGACAGTTCCCAGGTACAGGCAGGCCGACTGATCAGCGGATTGATGGAAGGTCGCAGCCCCGTGGTTCGACGCAACACCGAGGATGGACGCGTTTCCGAAGTCCGGCTGCTGCCCGTGCGCTTCAACAAGGCGTTCAACGATTACCAGGGCTGCGTGGCGAAACTGTTGCCGAAGAACTTCGAACAGATCAAGCAAACCCAGATTGGTTTCCCCGGCGAGGGGGTTGAGCTGGACGCTCGGGCCAAGGCTCAGTTGCAGGTCATGCTCGACTTCATCAAGGCAGACCCGAGCGTCAATCATGTCGAGCTTGATGGCCATTCCGACAACAGTGGCAACCGCCTGACCAACCGTGAGCTTTCGCGCCGTCGGGCCCTGGCGGTGCAGGACTTCTTCAAGGCCAACGGCTTCCAGGAGTCGCAGTTCACCGTGCGCTTCCACGGCGAGCGTTATCCGCTGGTCGCCAATACCAACGCCGCCAATCGGGCCAAGAACCGTCGTGTCGTCGTAAAACTGGAGCGAGTGGCGGCCACCCAGGCCCCGGCGCTACAGCCGCCAACACCAGCGGCAACGCCTGCCGTGGCACCCGCTGCTGCACCGGGCAAGACGGCGGCACCGGTTGTCCCGGCCAAGTCGGCTGCGCCTGCTGCGACGGCTGCGCGCACTTCCTGATCCCGCGCGGATCGTCGCGCAGTCGACATAATCTGTCGCTTCGTCGTCATAAGCTGTCGCGCCTCTGTAAATTATCCGCGCTGGACGTTAGACTTCCCGGCTTTCCGTACAACCCGTGGAGTGATGGCATGGCGGACGTAAACAAGGTCGTTCTGGCGTATTCCGGCGGCCTGGACACTTCGGTGATCCTCAAGTGGCTGCAGGACACATATAACTGCGAAGTGGTGACCTTCACCGCTGACCTGGGGCAGGGCGAAGAAGTCGAGCCTGCACGCGCCAAGGCCCAGGCCATGGGCGTCAAAGAGATCTACATCGACGACCTGCGCGAAGAATTCGTCCGCGACTTCGTGTTCCCGATGTTCCGCGCCAACACCGTTTACGAAGGCGAGTACCTGCTGGGTACGTCCATCGCCCGTCCGTTGATCGCCAAGCGCCTGATCGAAATCGCCAACGAAACCGGCGCCGACGCCATTTCCCACGGCGCCACCGGCAAAGGCAACGACCAGGTGCGTTTCGAACTGGGCGCCTATGCCCTCAAGCCGGGCGTGAAAGTCATTGCACCGTGGCGTGAATGGGACCTGCTGTCTCGCGAAAAACTGATGGACTACGCCGAGAAACACGCCATCCCGATCGAGCGCCACGGTAAGAAAAAGTCTCCGTACTCGATGGACGCCAACCTGCTGCACATCTCCTATGAAGGCGGCGTGCTGGAAGACACCTGGACCGAGCACGAAGAAGACATGTGGCGTTGGACTGTCTCCCCGGAGAAGGCCCCAGATACCCCGCAGTACCTGGAACTGACCTATCGCAACGGCGATATCGTCGCACTGGACGGCGTGGAAATGAGCCCGGCCACCGTGCTGGCGACCCTGAACCGCATCGGCGGCGAACACGGCATCGGTCGCCTGGACATCGTCGAGAACCGTTATGTCGGCATGAAGTCCCGCGGCTGCTACGAAACCCCGGGCGGCACCATCATGCTGCGCGCCCACCGGGCGATCGAATCGATCACCCTGGACCGCGAAGTGGCCCACCTCAAGGATGAGTTGATGCCCAAGTACGCCAGCCTGATCTACACCGGCTACTGGTGGAGCCCTGAGCGTCTGATGCTGCAACAGATGATCGACGCTTCCCAGACCAACGTGAACGGCGTGGTACGCCTGAAGCTGTACAAGGGCAACGTGATCGTGACCGGGCGCAAGTCCGACGACTCGCTGTTCGATGCCAACATCGCGACCTTCGAAGAAGACGGTGGTGCCTACAACCAGGCCGACGCCGCCGGCTTCATCAAGCTCAACGCACTGCGCATGCGCATCGCAGCGAACAAGGGTCGCAAGCTGTTCTGACCTTGGCTATCCAAAAAAACGGCCTGCCTTGAGCAGGCCGTTTTTTTTGTCCTCTTTTTTGTGCATGCCGCAGGTTCGTACCTGATGGCTCATTTATCCTGCCCGTGGGCTGCAAGATCTGTCTGGTTGTAGATGACGTACACGACGATGCCGGCGTGCCTTAAATGTTCCGTTCGACAGGTCTCGATCAAGCGCTGGGATTGGCTGCATAAGGTACACAGGGTCTCCGGCGATTCACGGCTGTGTCGATGCAGGCCGATCAGCAGCAGTCGTTGCTCCTTGCCCGTCTGGCGCAGCATTCGTTTACGCCGACTGGTCGTGTCATCCATGGTCTTTATAAAGTGTTTGCTCTTGCGAAAATCCGAAGGTGAATACAAGGAGCGATAATTGAAGTTGAGTGTGATGAAAAAAAGCAGCAGCAGATAAAACGGAAAGCTGATCAGGAACCAGAGGTAATACTCGCGATCCTGATCATCCAGGAACGGCAGGGAAATCGCCGCGGAAGTTTCGGATAAAGTTGCGAATATGGCGATAAGGGTCATGGGGTTGGTGATGGTTTTCAAAGGTTTGTTCATGGTTAATGCTCATGGAATATTCATGCTCGGTGAGTAAAGTGATAAAGAGTGTTTGGTGATAATAAGGTGTCGCGATAATCGTCAGGGATGCTGGCATTTAATGTCAGGTGCCTGAGCGTCTTTTATATATGAATTCCTGTTGCTGAAGTGAGGTGTGGCAGTTTTAACAGCAAACAATTCAGTTACTCTTTATGAATAAAGAGCGTTCCGGCGGTCGGTCCGCGCCGGGCAGGGCGGTGAAAGAGCGCATTGTTCGTGGGGGATACCGGAGTGTTGGTGAGGTCGATCTTTCTCTGAAAAAAATTCAGGACACATTTTTCCTGCCAGGATTTGTAGGAATTTTCTGTATAGCTTGTAGGTTCTGTCTCTCGGTGCGAGCGGTCAGGGGGGGGCAGTATGCCAAGGTAGAAATGACTAGGCTATTGTGCGTGCTCTAAAAATTCGAACAGCGAAGTTGGATTTGCCCATGAATAAAGTGCTGATCGTGGATGATCATCCCGTCATTCGTCTTGCTGTACGTTTGCTGATGGAGCGTCATGGATATGAGGTCGTTGCCGAAACCGACAACGGCGTCGATGCGCTACAACTTGCTCGTGAACTTATGCCCGACATCGTCATTCTTGATATCGGCATTCCGAAGCTGGACGGGCTGGAGGTTATTGCCCGTTTGGCGGCCATTCCTTCATCAATGAAAGTGCTGGTGCTGACTTCTCAGGCGCCTGGACATTTTTCGATGCGCTGCATGCAAACGGGGGCGGCCGGGTATGTCTGCAAGCAACAGGACCTTACTGAGTTATTAAGTGCAATAAAGGCAGTGCTGTCCGGTTACAGTTACTTTCCCAACCAGGCACTGCACACGGTGCGATCGAGTCTGGGTAATGCCAGTGAGTCCGATATGGTTGATCGGTTATCGGGGCGGGAAATGATGGTCTTGCAGCAACTGGCGCGCGGCAAGACCAACAAGGAAATCGCCGATGGAATGTTCTTGAGCAACAAGACCGTCAGTACTTACAAGACGCGTCTGTTATTGAAACTCAATGCCCGTTCGCTGGTCGACCTGATCGAACTGGCGCAGCGCAATGGGTTGGTGTGAGGCTTCAGGTCACGCGTACTCAGTAAAAAGCCTCCGTCGGGGAGGCTTTTACGCGTCAGAGATCAAAGTCGTATTCGGCCAGTTGCTTCTGTAAACGACGCTCTTCCAACAGGTTATCGATGGTGCGCCGCTTGCTCAGGTTGGTTTTCGCCACTTCCGGCACGGCCACAGGTTCGACGTCGTCGGCTTCAACGGCGGTGAATTCGTCTTCTACATCCAGTTGTTCTTTGCCAGCACTCATGGGTTCGACTCCAGGCTAAGACTGCCATTGGCGCTCCTTATATCGATAAACCACGAGCGGGTAAAAAA
Organism: Pseudomonas sp. Z1-12; assembly: GCF_051132015.1. Classification (NCBI taxonomy): domain Bacteria; kingdom Pseudomonadati; phylum Pseudomonadota; class Gammaproteobacteria; order Pseudomonadales; family Pseudomonadaceae; genus Pseudomonas; species Pseudomonas sp. Z1-12. Next base: position 5,256,464 of record NZ_CP071647.1, on the reverse strand, counting down.
GATTTTTTCAATCGATGGATCGAGAAAAGCAATAGCGCCTCAATCGTCCGACGTCTTGTGCTTGTATTCGCATAAATCTTCGATCCGGCAACTGCCGCAGCGGGGCTTGCGGGCCAGGCAGACGTAGCGTCCGTGGAGGATGAGCCAGTGATGGGAGTCCAGCAGGTATTCCTTGGGGACAAATTTCATCAGCTTCTTCTCCACTTCCACCACGTTTTTGCCGGGGGCCAGCCCGGTACGGTTGCTGACGCGGAAAATGTGGGTGTCGACGGCCATGGTCAACTGCCGAAACGCGGTGTTGAGCACGACGTTGGCGGTTTTGCGGCCGACGCCTGGAAGGGCCTCCAGCGCTTCACGGGTCTGGGGGATTTCACTGCCGTGGCGCTCGATCAGCAGGCGGCAGGTTTCGATCACGTTTTTAGCCTTGCTGTTGAACAGGCCGATGGTCTTGATGTACTCGGACAACCCTTCGACGCCCAGGGCATGGATCGCCTCTGGGGTATTGGCGATCGGGAACAGTTTGGCGGTGGCCTTGTTGACGCCGACGTCGGTGGACTGCGCCGACAGGATGACCGCGATCAGCAACTCGAACGGAGAGGAATAGGCCAGTTCGGTTTTCGGCTCCGGGTTGTCTTCGTGAAAGCGACGGAATATTTCCAGGCGTTTTGCGGCGTTCATGGGCGCGGCGTTTCCTCGAGGATTGAAGGGGATTTGGCGGTCGTCCAGGCCTGTCGGGCCGCCAGCAGCAGCCCGAGCAGAATGAACCCGCCAGGAGCGAGCAAGGCCAGGGGCAGGCCGCTGCCGATCAGTTCACGGATGGCGCCCAGGCTGATCATCAAGAGGCCGAACACCCCAACCAGCCGCAGGCGCACAAGCAGGCGAGACTCAACGAAGAACCCCCCATGCTCCAGCGCCACGCAGCTCAGGGCGATCCAGCCCATGTACAGGCTCAGCGGTTGATACAGTTCCAGCGCCCAGGCCTGAATGACCAAGCCTGTACAGGTGGCCAGGGTGGTGGCCAGCACAATGGCTGCGAGCAGCCTTTGCCCAGACGTCAGGCGCTGCCGGACAAGCCCCATCGCCAAGCCTTGGCAGGAGAGAATCAGCGCCCAGGCCAGCCATAGTGCCAGTGCGCCGACCAATGAATGGCTAGCGCCAACCAACGGGACGAGCAGCAGGCCGCGTGTCAGGCCCCATGGCTTATTCATCCGCAGACACTCCCGTTAACCGGGCCTTGTGCTCGTCGAAATAACGCAACGCGTCATGAACCGCCTGGAGCACCGCCCGGGACGTCACCGTTGCGCCGGTCAATTGATCGAACTGACCCTGGTCCTTTTTCAAGGCCCAGCCGCTGTCATCAGGCGCCTGGCGTGATTTGCCGGTGAAGGTCTGCAACCAGGCGTTCGGCCAGCCGGCAATCGCCGCGCCCAACCCGGGCGTCTCGGCTTGGCGCAGGGTCTTGACCCCCAGCAACCGGCCTTGTGGATCGATGGCGACCAGCAATTCGATGCTGCCTTCATAACCCAGCGCCTGGCTACGCAGCAGCACGGCGCTGGGCTGGCCGTTGCGGGTCGCCAGGTAACCGCCCAGCAGCGTGCTATGGGCCAAGGTTACTGCGGTTGTGAAAACGGGGTGCGCCAACGGCTGATTGTCATAGCGGTCAGGGGGCAGCACGTCGAGCAAGGTCTTGTTCGCCAGCGTCTGTCGCTGGGCCTCGATGCGCCCGGCCGTGCTGAGGTGCGTGAGGTAAGTGGCACCGCTACCGAGGCCAATCAACAGGATCAGGATTGCCATGCCGCCGGGATTCTTCATGTCAGCGGCCGCCGTTGTCGCGCCTCGGCGAATCGGTCCAGTGCCGGCACGCCGAGGTTCATCAGCAGCACGGCGAACGCCACGCCGTCCGGGTAGCCGCCCCAGGTGCGGATCAGGTAGATCAGCAGTCCCATGCCCGCGCCAAACAGCAGCCGGGCAAGCGGGGCCTTGGCCCCCGAGACCGGTTCGGTCGCGATAAAAAAGGCGCCGAGCATGGTCGCGCCGCTGAACAGATGAAACAGCGGTGAACCATGGGAATCGGAACCCGACCCGTTCCAGCACAACAGGCTGATGATGAACAGGCTCGCCAGCAGGCCCACCGGCGCATGCCAACTGAACACCCGTTGCTGCAACAGGAACAGGCCGCCTGCCAGGAAGGCCAGGTTGACCCATTCGGCACCTCGACCACCGAAACGCCCGAACGCCGGATCGGTGCCGAACAGTTCATCGATGGTCAGGTTCGTGTTGGTCCGCAGGCTGTCCAAGGCGGTCGCCCCGGCCCAGGCATCGGGCGCCGGATGAGTGCCGAACACTTGCTGCAAACCTTCCAGCAGACCCATGCCGTGGGGCGCGGGCCATTGACTCATCTGGGCGGGAAACGCCACCAGCACCAAGGCGTATCCGAGCATCGCCGGGTTGAACGGGTTGCTGCCGACGCCGCCCCACAGGTGCTTGCCGAACAGCAAGGCGCAGGCGGCCGCCGTGACGGTCAGCCACCAGGGGCAATACGCCGGCAAGGCCAGGGCCAGCAGCGTGGCACTGACCAGTGCGCTGCCATCGTGCAGTTCGGGCTTGAGCGGCCGCTGCCGCATACGCAGGACCAGCGCTTCGACCGTCAGTGCGGTGAAGCCGGACAACAGCAGGTTGAGCGCCACGCCCCAGCCTTGGAACCACAGCAACGCCAGCACGCCGGGCAGCGTCGCCAGCAAAACTTGCATCATCGCTGGTCGCAGCCGTTCGTCCACCGGCTCAGGAAGCGGCATGGGCGTCCACCTGGCGTTCGGCATCCTTCACCGCTTGCTCCAGCGCCTGCAACTGTTCATCCGACACCGCGGCCGTCCGGGCTTTGCTGAGTTCGGCGCGGCGCATCGCCAGTTGGATCTTGGCCCGCTTCAGCTCGGCGTTTTGCGCCGGTGGTGCAGGGGGCGCAGTGGCCGCAGGTGCGGCGTTTTCCAGTAGGCTCAGGGCCTGCTCGGCGGCTTCGAACTGGCGTTGCAGCACGATGAGTTGCGACTGCTGCTCGAAAGTCGGCGGATGGCCGAACGCTTTCAAGGATTTGTTCAATTGTGCCCGGCTCATGGCCAGGTCGATCTTGGCTTTTTTCAAGGCGGCATCGGCGGTGGCGGCTTTTTGCGCGCGTACGCGTTCCAATGCGGCTTGTACGGGGTCGAGCGACTGCTCCTTGGCTTGCGCCGCCCTTTGGGTACGGGCCAAGCGCTCCGCCTGGCGCTGTTCTTCTTCGCGGCGCAGGCGCGCATTGCGTTGTTCGAAGCGACGTCGGGCGTGGTTGCGCTTGGCGGTTCGCGCCTGCTGCTCATCGGTACTGAAGGCCAGGCCGCCGACAATCGGCAGCACGGTCGCCATTGGCAGAGGGCGCATCTCGATGCAATCGACCGGGCAGGGCGCCACGCAAAGGTCGCAGCCGGTGCACTCATCGATGAGAACGGTGTGCATCAGCTTGGCCGCGCCAACAATCGCGTCCACCGGACAGGCCTGGATGCACTTGGTACAGCCGATGCATTCGGCTTCGCGGATAAAGGCGATTTGCGCCGGGGCCGCGCCGCGGCTGGTGTCCAGTTCTAGCACCGGTATTTTCATCAGCTCGGCCAGGGCCGCGATGGTTTCGCGCCCACCGGGCGGGCATTTGTTGATCGGCTCGCCTTGGGCGATGCCTTCGGCGTAGGGCTTGCACCCGGGGTGGCCGCACTTGCCGCATTGGGTCTGCGGCAGGAGGGCATCGATACGTTGAATCAGGCTCATGTCTTGACCAGCCCGCGCAATCCGAGAAAGGCCACCGCCATCAGTCCGGCGCTGATCAACTGAATCGGCAGGCCCCGAAAGGGCAGGGCAATAGCGTTATTGGAGGTGCGCTGGCGCAAATCGTCGAACAGGCTCAGCACCAGCCAGAAACCCAACCCGGCAGCCAGGCTCAGGGCCATGGCGTGGCCGAGGCCTCGGTCGTCCTGGCTGTTGAGCAGCGTCACGCCCAGTACGCCGGCATTGCCCAGCAACAGCGGCCACAGCCCATCGAATGGCAGGGTCGGCAGCCAGCGCGCCAGCAGGCGCAGCAAGGGGGCGATCAGCAAGATGCTCAAGGACAGCCACGCCAACAGGCGCAGCGACATCAGGTTTGTCGGTGTCAACAGCCCATGATCGATCAGGTAGCCCAGGGTGCCGACGATCAGCATCAAGCACGTCGTCGCCAGGCCCAAGGCGTGCACCTGCTTTCTGCCGCTGGCCGCCAGCAGTGGATCGACGCCCAGCGGCCAGTGCAACACCAGGTTGTTGATCAGGGCAGCGCTAAACAGCGTGAGGAGGATTTCGGTCATGGGCGTGTTGGTGACGAGAGGCCTGTTACAAGATTAGGCATTATCCGGCACGCCGGGCGCGTGGGCCAGATATGAAAATCCCACAGCCACCTGCGCGGCGACTGTGGGATCGGTGCAGCGGGCGTCGTATTACTTGATCCGCTGGCCCGGCTTGGCGCCGCTGTCAGGGCTCAGCAGGTAGATTTCCTCGCCGCCGGGGCCCGCCGCCATCACCATGCCTTCGGAGATGCCGAAGCGCATTTTGCGCGGCTTGAGGTTGGCGATCATCATCGTCAACCGACCTTCCAGCTTGGCCGGGTCCGGGTAGGCGCTCTTGATGCCGGAGAACACGTTGCGTTGCTCGTCGCCAATGTCCAGGGTCAGGCGCAACAGCTTGTCGGCCCCTTCGACGGCTTCGGCCTTGACGATCAGCGCCACGCGCAGGTCAACGGCGGCAAAGGCATCGAAATCGATTTCCGGCGACAGCGGGTCCTTGGCCAGTTCGCCGTTGCCGGCAGGGGCGCCGGTGTCGGTCTGGCTGGCGGCCAGGTCTTCCTTGGAGGCGTCGATCATGGCTTGGACCTTGGCGGAATCGATGCGGGTCATCAACGGCTTGAACTCGTTCAACTGATGGTTGCTCAGCAGGGTCTGGTGGTCGTTCCAGGTCAGCGGCGCGACGTTCAGGAACGCTTCGGCATCGGCGGCCAGCAGCGGCAGTACCGGCTTGAGGAAGATCACCAGTTGGCGGAACAGGTTGATGCCCAGGGCGCAGATGGCCTGGACTTCGTCCTGCTTGCCTTCCTGCTTGGCCAGCGACCATGGGGCCTTGTCGGCGATCCAGGCGTTGGCGCGGTCGGCCAGGGCCATGATTTCGCGCATGGCGCGGGCAAAATCGCGGCTCTCGTAGGCTTCGGCGATGCTGGGCGCGGCCGCCAGGAAGGCGTCGGTCAGTTCCGGCGCGGCGTTACCGGCGACCAGGACGCCGGCGTTGCCCTTGTGGATGAAGCCGGCGCAACGGCTGGCAATGTTGACGACCTTGCCCACCAGGTCGGAGTTGACCTTTTGCACGAAGTCTTCGAGGTTCAAGTCCAGGTCATCGACGCCACGGCCGAGCTTGGCGGCGTAGTAGTAGCGCAGGTATTCCGGCGACAGGTGGTCCAGGTAGGTCCGGGCCTTGATGAAGGTGCCGCGGGACTTGGACATTTTCTGCCCGTTGACGGTCAGGTAGCCGTGGACGTTGATGGCGGTCGGCTTGCGGAAACCGGCACCTTCGAGCATCGCTGGCCAGAACAGCGCATGGAAATTGACGATGTCCTTGCCGATGAAGTGATACACCTCGGCGGTGGAGTCCTTGCCCCAGAACGCGTCGAAATCCAGTTCCGGCGTGCGGTCGCACAGGTTCTTGAAGCTCGCCATGTAGCCGATGGGCGCATCCAGCCACACGTAGAAATACTTGCCAGGCTCGCCGGGGATTTCGAAGCCGAAGTACGGTGCATCGCGGGAAATGTCCCACTCTTGCAGGCCGGAGTCGAGCCATTCGGCGAGCTTGTTGGCCACCGCGTCGTGCAATGTGCCGCTGCGGGTCCAGGTTTGCAGCATCGCCTGGAAATCCGGCAGCTTGAAGAAGAAGTGCTGGGAATCCCGGAGCACCGGGGTGGCGCCGGAAATCGCCGATTTCGGGTCTTTCAGGTCAGTCGGTGCGTAGGTGGCGCCGCATTTCTCGCAGTTGTCGCCGTACTGGTCTTCGGTGCCGCATTTCGGGCAGGTGCCCTTGATGAAGCGGTCGGCCAGGAACATGTTCTTTTCCGGGTCGAAATATTGGGTGACAGAGCGGGTGGCGATATGCCCGGCGTCACGCAGCTTCAGATAGATCTGGCTCGACAGCTCACGGTTTTCTTCGGCGTGAGTGGAGTGGAAGTTGTCAAAGTCCACCAGGAACTCGGCAAAGTCGGCGCTGTGTTCAGCCTGGACGTTGGCGATCAGCTGTTCCGGGGTGATGCCTTCCTTTTCCGCACGCAGCATGATGGCCGAACCGTGGGCGTCGTCGGCGCAGACATAGATGCACTGGTTGCCGCGATGTTTCTGGAAGCGCGTCCACATATCGGTCTGGATGTATTCCAGCATATGGCCGAGGTGAATCGAACCATTGGCATAGGGCAGGGCGCTGGTGACGAGGATCTTGCGTGGCTCGGACATGGGGCTCGGCTACTTGATGAAACGGAGGTCGGCCACTATAAAGCGCCGGGAAATATATTTCACCCCACTGGCCTGTTTCCGTATGCATTGCTGAGGCCCCACAGCCACAACCTGTGGCAAGGGGATTGTGGGAGCAAAGCTTGCTCGTGAAACAGGCACCTCGATTTCTGACAAATCCCATCGCCTGGATCGCGGGCAAGCCTTGCTCCCACACAACGGGAGCAAGCTCCCTCGCCACAAGAGCGTTCGCCGGCCTTAATCGGGTCGCCACAAAAGCACGCGCGGCGTAGGATAGCGGCCTGTTTTTCAAGTCTTGCTATCGGAGTTGCCCATGAGCGCCGTCAACCGCGCAGCGGTGGAAACCGTCCTTCGCCAGTACACCGACCCCTACCTGAACCAGGACCCGGTCAGCGCCGGATGCGTGCGCGCCATCGACATCCAGGGCGATCGCGTCAGCGTCCAGCTGGAAATCGGCTACGCCGCCGACCTGTTCAAGAGCGGCTGGGCGCAGATGCTGAAAATGGCGATCGAAGGCCTGGACGGCGTGACTGCCGCGAGCGTCCAAGTCACCAGCGTCATCGCTGCGCACAAGGCCCAGGCCCAGGTGCCGGGGCTGGCGAACGTCAAGAACGTGATCGCCGTGGCCTCGGGCAAGGGCGGCGTGGGCAAGTCCACCACCGCCGCCAACCTGGCCCTGGCCCTGGCCCGTGAAGGGGCGAAGGTCGGGATTCTCGACGCGGACATCTACGGTCCGAGCCAGGGCATCATGTTCGGGATCGCCGAGGGCACCCGGCCCCAGGTCAAGGATCAGAAGTGGTTCGTGCCGCTGCAATCCCATGGCGTGGAAGTCATGTCCATGGCCTTCCTGACCGACGACAACACGCCGATGGTCTGGCGCGGGCCGATGGTGTCCGGTGCCTTGCTGCAACTGGTCACGCAAACCGCGTGGGGCGACCTGGATTACCTGGTGATCGACATGCCGCCGGGCACTGGCGATATCCAACTGACCCTGGCGCAGAAAGTCCCGGTGGCCGGTGCGGTGATCGTCACCACCCCCCAGGACCTGGCCCTGCTGGACGCGCGCAAGGGCGTGGAGATGTTCCGCAAGGTGAACATCCCGGTGCTGGGCGTGGTGGAAAACATGGCCGTGCACATCTGCTCCAATTGCGGCCATGCCGAGCACCTGTTCGGCGAAGGTGGTGGGGAAAAACTGGCGACCCAGTACGGCGTCGAATTGCTGGCTTCGCTGCCGCTGTCGATGGTGATCCGTGAACAGGCCGACGGCGGCAAACCGACGGTCATCGCCGAGCCGGACAGCCAGATCGCCATGGTCTATCAGGAACTGGCCCGCCACGTAGGCGCGCGGATCGTGTTGCAGGAAGCGGCATCGCCGGCGATGCCGAATATCACCATCAGCGACGATTGATGTTTTAAAACACAATCCCCTGTGGGAGCGAGCTTGCTCGCGATAGCGGCCTGACATTCAACATTGATGCAAGTTGACCCGGCGCCATCGCGAGCAAGCTCGCTCCCACATTGATTTGTGCAGTCCCTTAGATCCGCATCCCGCCATCCATCTCCAGGATCCGACCGGTGTAGTAGTCGTTCTCAAAGATATAGGCGGCCGAATGGGCAATTTCCTCGGGTTTTCCCATGCGCTTGAGCGGGATCGCGGAGGTCATTCTTTCCAGGGCCTCGGGCTTCATGCCCAGGGTCATCTCGGTTTCGATGAAACCCGGTGCAATGCCCGCCACACGGATGCCGTAGCGTGCCAGCTCCTTGGCCCAGGTCACGGTCGCTGCGGCCACACCGGCCTTGGCCGCCGAGTAGTTGGTCTGGCCGACATTGCCGGCGCGGGAGATCGACGAGATATTGATGATGGCGCCGCTGTTCTTCAGCTCGACCATTTTCGCCGCCACTTCACGGGTGCACAGGAACACACCGGTGAGGTTGACATCGATCACCGCCTGCCACTGGGCCAGGCTCATCTTGGTCATTTCGCCGTCCTTGACCTTGAGCAGCAGGCCGTCGCGCAGGATCCCGGCGTTGTTGATCAAGCCGTGGATCGCGCCGAAGTCCTCGGCCACCCGGGCGACCATGTCGACCACCTGATCTTCATTGGCGACGTTGCACAGGTAGGCACGGGCCTCGACGCCCTTGGCCGCGCAGGCGGCAACCGCCTGGTCGAGTTTTTCCTGGTTGAGGTCCACCAGGGCCAGCTTCGCGCCTTTACCTGCGAAATACTCGGCCATGGAACGACCCAAGCCCTGGCAACCGCCGGTGATAATGATTACTTTGTCAGTGAGTTGCATTCTCATGTCCAGATGGGGCAGCGGTGGAGGGGACCCTTTGGGCGGCCTCTCGATTCGCGACGGTGTAGCCCGACTGCACACGAGAATCGTCCCCTAGGTGTATCGGAACATTACTCCAGTCGCCTGACCGTTTTCTAGACGAATTTTATAAAAGGAGTCATAAATTGAGCGTTGAAGCTGCCAAGCATGCCCGGGAACTGCTGCTCAAGGAATACCGTGGAATGCTCTCCACGCATTCCAAATCCATGCCCGGTTTTCCGTTCGGCTCCGTCGTGCCCTATTGCCTGGACGCGGAAGGCCGGCCGCTGATCCTGATCAGCCGCATCGCCCAGCACACGCACAATCTGCAAAAAGACCCCAAGTGTTCGCTGCTGGTGGGCGAGCGCGGTGCCGAGGATGTGCAGGCCGTCGGGCGCCTGACTTACCTGGCCGAGGCCCGGAAGCTCGAAGACAGCGCCGCCATCGAGGCGGCCGCCGAGCGTTATTACCGCTATTTCCCTGACTCGCAGAACTACCACAAGGCCCATGATTTCGATTTCTGGCTGCTCGACCCGGTGCGCCATCGCTACATCGGTGGCTTCGGCGCCATTCACTGGATCGACTCGCTCACCCAGGCCAATCCCTTCGCCGGCAAGGCCGAAGCCAGCATGATCGAGCACATGAACGCCGATCACGCCAAGGCCATCGCTCATTACGTTGAGCTGGCCGGCCTGCCGAAAAGCGAACCGGCGCAACTGGTGGGCATCGACAGCGAAGGCATGCACCTGCGTATCGGGCAGGGCTTGCACTGGCTGGCGTTTCCAACGCCTTGCAACACGCCGACACAAGTACGCGAAGCCTTGGTTTACCTGGCTCACGCCGAGCAATGGCCAAAAAATGCCGAGGCCGACGCTTGAATTCACGAAAGGTCGACGTCATTTAGGTTTTCATAGCAAGGCATTCTTGCGTAGAGGAACCCTTTGATGCGCCCTTTTTTGTTGCTCTTTCTGCTGTTCCCGGTGTTGGAGCTGTTCGTATTCGTCAAGGTCAGCGGTGCGATCGGGTTTTTCCCGGCGCTGCTGCTGGTCATTCTCGGCTCGATGCTCGGCGTGTTCGTGCTGCGCATTGCCGGTCTCGCCACGGCGCTGCGTGCCCGTGAAAGCCTGACCCGTGGCGAGCTGCCCGCCCAGACCATGCTTGAAGGCCTGATGCTGGCCTTGGGTGGCGGCCTGTTGATCCTGCCAGGCTTTATCAGCGACGTGCTGGGCCTGGTCATGCTGTTGCCATTCACCCGTCGGTTGCTGGCCAATAAAATGCGCCAGCGCGCCGAGGAGCAGGCGATGCGCCAACGGGCCTTCGCCGATGACCTCCAGCCCCGCGGCGGGCCGGCTCCGCGCGAGCCCGTGGGCCGTGAGCCCAACGTGATCGAAGGTGAATTCGAACACCGGGATTCCAAGTAAAACTCTCCACACGGCGCCTTCGGGCGCCGTGTTCGTTTTGGCGGCGTGAAGTAAAAAATTTTCTGCTTGCGCCCTTGTAATCCACTTGTACGCCCTTATGTAACGGTCACCGCAAGGTTTCCGGTGGTGACACCGGACAGACTTCCGCGGTTCGACTGACGAACCGCAACCGGCTCTGCCGGCTTTGTTAAACCCGCCGGGACTACACCGGCCGATGAAAACCAAAAATTAGGAGAGATCGACAATGAAGCTTCGTCCTCTGCATGACCGCGTCGTCATCCGTCGCAGCGAAGAAGAGAAGAAAACCGCTGGCGGTATCGTCCTGCCAGGTTCGGCTGCTGAAAAAGCCAACCACGGTGAAGTTCTCGCTGTAGGTCCAGGCAAGGCACTGGAAAACGGTGAAGTACGTGCGCTGGCCGTGAAAGTGGGTGACAAGGTTGTGTTCGGCCCTTACTCCGGCAGCAACACAGTGAAAGTCGACGGCGAAGACCTGCTGGTAATGAGCGAGAACGAAATCCTCGCTGTTCTCGAAGGCTGATTCCCCCGCCCATTTTCCCGTTACTACAAAGTATTTAAGGAATATCGATCATGGCTGCTAAAGAAGTTAAATTCGGCGATTCCGCCCGCAAGAAAATGCTCGCCGGTGTCAACGTCCTGGCTGACGCAGTAAAAGCGACCCTGGGCCCGAAAGGCCGTAACGTGATCATCGAGAAGAGCTTCGGCGCTCCGACCATCACCAAGGACGGCGTTTCCGTAGCCAAGGAAATCGAACTGAAAGACCGTTTCGAAAACATGGGCGCGCAACTGGTCAAAGACGTTGCCTCCCGTGCCAACGACGACGCCGGTGACGGCACCACCACCGCGACCGTACTGGCTCAGTCGATCGTCAACGAAGGCCTGAAAGCCGTCGCTGCCGGCATGAACCCGATGGACCTCAAGCGCGGCATCGACAAGGCGACCATCGCCATTGTCAAAGAGCTCAAAGCCCTGTCCAAGCCATGCGCTGACACCAAGGCGATCGCTCAGGTCGGCACCATCTCCGCCAACTCCGACAACTCCATCGGCGACATCATTGCCGAAGCCATGGAAAAAGTCGGCAAGGAAGGCGTGATCACCGTTGAAGAAGGCTCGGGCCTGGAAAACGAACTGTCGGTTGTAGAAGGCATGCAATTCGACCGTGGCTACCTGTCCCCGTACTTCGTCAACAAGCCGGACACCATGACCGCCGAGCTCGACGGCCCGCTGATCCTGCTGGTGGACAAGAAGATCTCCAACATCCGCGAAATGCTGCCAGTGCTGGAAGCCGTTGCCAAAGCCGGCCGCCCACTGCTGATCGTGGCTGAAGACGTCGAAGGCGAAGCCCTGGCGACCCTGGTCGTGAACAACATGCGCGGTATCGTTAAAGTCGCAGCCGTCAAGGCGCCAGGCTTCGGCGATCGTCGCAAGGCCATGCTGCAGGACATCGCCGTACTGACCGGCGGTACCGTTATCTCCGAAGAGATCGGCCTGAGCCTGGAAAGCACCACCCTGGAGCACCTGGGTAACGCCAAGCGCGTGATCCTGTCCAAGGAAAACACCACCGTGATCGACGGTGCCGGCGTCGAGGCTGACATCCAGGCTCGCGTGACCCAGATCCGCGCACAAGTGGCCGAGACTTCGTCCGACTACGACCGTGAAAAACTGCAAGAGCGTCTGGCCAAGCTGTCCGGCGGCGTTGCAGTGATCAAGGTTGGCGCTGGTTCCGAAGTTGAAATGAAAGAGAAGAAAGCCCGCGTTGAAGACGCCCTGCACGCGACCCGCGCAGCTGTCGAAGAAGGCGTGGTACCTGGCGGCGGCGTGGCACTGGTTCGCGCTCTGCAAGCCATCAGCGAGCTGAAAGGTGACAACGATGACCAGAACGTGGGCATCCAGTTGCTGCGTCGCGCTGTAGAAGCGCCGCTGCGCCAGATCGTTGCCAACTCCGGCGACGAGCCAAGCGTTGTGGTCGACAAGGTCAAGCAGGGTTCGGGTAACTACGGTTACAACGCTGCCACCGGCGAATACGGCGACATGATCGAAATGGGCATCCTGGACCCAGCCAAAGTGACTCGTTCGGCTCTGCAAGCGGCTTCGTCGATTGCCAGCCTGATGATCACCACCGAGGCGATGATCGCTGAAATCAAGGACGACGCTCCAGCTGGCGGCGGTATGCCAGACATGGGCGGCATGGGTGGCATGGGCGGCATGATGTAAGCCAGCCTTACCCCTGTAGCGAAAAACCCCGCCTGCGAAAGCCGGCGGGGTTTTTTATTGCCTTGGATTCATGAAGCAACAGACCATTCCCTGTGGGAGCGAGCTTGCTCGCGATAGCGGAGTATCAGTCGATGCTTGATTGATTGATTGATTGATTGATTGATTGACCCACCGCCATCGCGAGCAAGCTCGCTCCCACAGGGTAACTCGATGCTCAGGCGTTGGCGGGTTTGCTCAGCGCTACGCGATCAGCCATGGCAGCCGGTCGGTACAGGATGTAGTAGTAACACCCCAGGCAAATCAACCAACAGAACACCGCCGTCCACACGTTGTGGGAAAAGAAATGCGCCCCTTGCATCATCCGCCCTAGGGAAAACACCGTCCCCAGCGTGAAGGCGAACACCAAGGCCTGGCGGGCCAGGCGCGGGCGGCGATCGCGCAGGACGAAGAACAGCGCAAACAACGTGAACCCGGTGGCGGCGTGACCGCCGGGCCAGCATCGACCGGGTTTATCCGTGGCCGGGCGTGGGCTGAGCAGCTCACTGTAGGTTTCCTTGCCGCCGAACTCTTTCAGGCTCCAGGGGCATTGCACCGCCGTCACCGCTTTCATCGGCGTGACGAAGGACGTCGCCAGTGCCAGGGACAGCACCAGGCAGCCCAGTTCCCGCTTGAAGGGTTTGAGCCGGGTGATGAAAAACGTACCGATGAACCCCAGGACCGCCAGCAGGGAGAACGCGACCACTACCTCCTTGGCTCGATCGTGCAGGATATCCTCCAGGAAAAAGCTGTGCCGACCGATAAACCCACCCGCCATCGGGTCGTAAAACAACTTGGCGAGGTCCATGTCCAGGGTGGTCAGTTCCAGCAACACCAGAATGGCTGCGACGACGGCAGGCAGGCCCAGGGCGACCCATAAATTCAGCGGCCTGGATGCGGGGCGGATGGCGGTGGGAACCATGGCAGTACCTTTGGGAGTTTTCGTTTTCAGCGTGTCGCGGAGTCTGGTCCGTGTTGCGTTCGGGCGGTGTGAAGGTTGGGTGAAAAACTCGTCAATGACCGCGCAGTCTTGCTCTTGGGTGCATTTGACCTTTGTGGGAGCGAGCTCGCTCGCGATAGCGGTGGGTCAGCCCCATCAATATTGGATGTTCCGACGCTATCGCGAGCAAGCTCGCTCCCACAGGGAGGCGTGACAACCCTAGCCGTGAGCCACGCTTGGCCGTAAGCTGCGCGGGCCAAGCCAGCCGTTAACCGTGCACGCAGAGGTGCCCATGCGAATTCTATTGGTCGAAGACAACCGCGACATCCTGGCCAACCTGGCCGATTACCTGGGGCTCAAGGGCTACACCGTCGATTGTGCCCAGGACGGTTTGTCGGGGTTGCACCTGGCGGCGACCGAACACTACGACCTGATCGTGCTCGACATCATGCTGCCGGGCATCGACGGCTACACCTTGTGCAAGCGCCTGCGCGAGGACGCCCGGCGGGATACGCCGGTGATCATGCTCACTGCCCGGGATCAGTTGGACGATCGCCTGCAGGGCTTCAAGTCCGGCGCCGATGACTACCTGATCAAACCGTTCGCCTTGTCGGAACTGGCGGCGCGGATCGAAGCCGTCATGCGTCGGGCCCAGGGTGGTGGCCGGCGGGCCTTGCAGGTCGGCGACCTGAGCTACGACCTCGATACCCTTGAAGTGACGCGCGAAGGCAAGCTGCTCAAGCTCAACCCTGTGGGCCTGAAACTCCTGGCGGTGCTGATGCAAAAAAGCCCCCACGTGCTGCGCCGCGAAATCCTCGAAGAAGCGTTGTGGGGCGACGATTGCCCAGACAGCGACAGCTTGCGCAGCCACGTCCATCAACTGCGCCAAGTGATCGACAAACCGTTCGAAAAACCGCTGCTGCACACCGTGCACGGCGTCGGCTATCGCCTGGCCGAGGGCCGCGATGGAGTTTAAGCAGAGCCTTGCCCAACGGATCATCATCGCGTTTGCGCTGATGAGCGCATTGGTGGCCGGTGCGTTCGCCATGGGCATCGTGGCGACGGTTCATTTGGTCGAAGAAAAGCTGATTTCCGCCGGGCTGGGTGGCGACCTGCAACGCCTGTTGCTGATGGACAGCGTCTCGGACTGGAACCATCGGCCGGAACCCGACCAACTGTTCTATTTCAGCGGCGGTCCAGGGGACTTCGAATTACCCAGGGACCTGCGCCATCTGGAGCGTGGTTTCCACGAAGTGTTTCGCGAGCAATTGTCCTATCACGCCATGGTCGAGATCGTGGATGGTCGGCACTACGTGTTGCTGCAAGACCAGAGTGATTTCGAGGAACGCGAGCGGGTGCTGTTTGCCGTGGTCCTGGTGGGGTTTGTGCTCAGCCTGGCGCTGGCGGTATTTTTGGGTTGGGTCCTGGCACGCCGGGTGATGGCACCAGTGGTTCGCCTGGCCCGGCAAGTGCGCCATCGCGACCAACTCCTCGGTCTCGCTCCGCCGCTGGCCCCGGATTATGCCGCCGATGAGGTGGGTGAGCTGGCCGTGGCGTTCGATGCCACACTGGGGCGCTTGCGCCAGGCCCTGACCCGCGAGCGCTTGTTTACCAGCGACGTGAGCCACGAATTGCGTACGCCGCTGATGGTTTTGGCGACGTCCTGTGAACTGCTGCTGGAAAACCCGGCGCTGGATCCGCGCGGTCGTACCCAGGTCGAGCGCATCAGTCGGGCCAGCGAAGAGATGCGCGAACTGGTGCAAACCTTCCTGATGCTCGCCAGGTCCGAACGCGAAGACAACGGCATGTCGCCTCGTCTGACCCTGGGGCAGGTGGCCGAGAACCTCCTCGGCGTATGGCGCGCGCCCATCGAATCCAAGGGCCTGACGCTGATCTTCGAACCCGGGCAAACCGTCGACACCCTGTATAACGCCACGTTCCTGACGGCGGTGATGGGCAACCTGCTGCGCAATGCCCTGCACTACACCGACCAGGGGTTCATCCGTCTTTCGCTGACCAGCACCGGATTCATGGTCGAGGACAGCGGTGTGGGCATTCCCGAGGAAAAACGCGAGGCGATGTTCGAGCCTTTCGTGCGTGGTAACGAAAAGCGCGGCGAGGGCCTGGGGCTGGGGTTATCCCTGGTGCAGCGCATTTGCGAGAACCGAGGCTGGACCGTCAGTCTCAGCACGATGGAACCCAACGGTTGCCATTTCGAAGTGGAATTGAATCCAAAGGGCTAAGCGACTGTGTTGAAAAGTCTTGTAAACATTGGAAGGTTTACCTGACTTTATTTTCACAAGGACATGACATCCCGATTCATAAGGTGGGGCCGATCAGTCATCGAGGCCCCGCCAATGTCCAAGCCCATCAAGTTGGCTTTTTCCGAAAAGTACAACGAGCAGCACGCCAGGGAATATTTTCATAAACATCGCACTGGTTTGAGTCGTCGTCTTTCCAATCAGCGAGACCAGCAATTGGCCCGGCGCGCATTGGCACTCGTCGGTGACCCCGGCCTGGTCCTGGACTTGCCGTGCGGTGCCGGGCGTTTCTGGCCCCTATTGGCCGAAAAACCGAACCGGATCATTATCGGCGCGGACAATTCCGAGGCCATGCTCAATACCGCATTGGAAGCTCAACCGAGCGACGTCGTAAAACGGGTACGGCCCTTGCACACTTCTGCGTTCGACATCGCCTTGCCTGATAACGCCGTCGATAGCATTTTTTGCATGCGCTTGCTGCACCACATCGGCGAACCCGCGCATCGATTGGCAATCCTGAAGGAATTCGAGCGTGTCAGCCGTGACAGCGTGATCGTTTCATTGTGGGTCGATGGCAATTTCAAGGCCTGGAAACGCAAGCGCCTGGAACGCACCCGTGGGCAGAAAGACTACCAGAATCGATTTGTGTTACCGACGGATACAGCAGAGAAGGAGTTTCGACAGGCTGGGTTTCGCATTCAAGAACGGCTGGATTTCCTACCGCTTTATGCCATGTGGCGAGTCTATGTATTACGCAAGGGGTAACAGCATGGTTGTGCAGGCCGCAGAGACACCTGGCATTTCCCGCAGCAGCTTCGAACACTTCTGGAACCAGCAAGGCGAGTGGGTGGAAGAACCCAATGTGCGGCGTGGTGGTGAAAGCGGCGTGCAGCGGATCAGCAGCAACGATGGCGAGCTGTTGTATGCCAAGCGTCAAACCGGACATATTTATCGCAGTTGGTTGTACCCGCTCGGTCGTCCGACCGTGCTGCGAGAGCAGGACGCGTTGCTGGCCTTGAGCCGCCTGGATGTCCGTGTGCCCGAGCTGATTTTTTGCGGCGCCCAGCGCGACCCGGCCTGCAAGTGGCGGGCGCTGCTGGTGACCCATGCCTTGGAAGGTTTCGAGCAGATCAAGCACTGGTACGCCGGAGGCGGACGTGAGCGCCATGGCGAAGCGGTGCATGACCAGATCCTCCAGGGCCTGGCTGAGAACCTGGCCCGCATGCACAAGGGCCGCTGGCAACATGGCTGCCTCTACATCAAGCATGTCTTTGTACGTGTGACAGGCGAGGGCGAAGCGGCCAAGGCTGAAGTCGCCCTGCTGGATCTGGAAAAATCTCGCCAGCGCCTGACCGCCCGGCAGGCGGCCTTCCATGACCTGAGGCAACTGCGGCGCCATTCGTCGTTCAGCGAGGCTGACTGGAAAAAAGTCGTCTATTTTTATGAGGCGGCGTTTGGCAGCGCTATCAAAGGTTTATGGCAATGAAACTCGAAATTGCTAGAGGTTTGTTTTTAGTAGGAGCCTTGGGAGTTGCATCGATGGCGGTGGCGGTATGGGAACAGCCACGCTCGCAGGTCCTCAGCGTTTCGAATGCGGGTACACATTGTCCTTTGCCACGGGTGGCAAAGGCCAGCGAGGCGATCCAACCGGACAATGACCTGCTGCTGTTCATGTTCAGCCTGTCCCAAGGGATGAGGCCGCAAAGTTGAAAGCCCCGAAACCAGGATAAAGGCCTCCCTTGTGTGAGGCCTTTATTTTTTGGTTTTTTCAATGCCACCGCAAACCTTCAGCCAAACACACAACCCGTGGCGAGGGAGCTTGCTCCCGCTGGACCGCGAAGCGGTTCCCATCGGTTTTCATGACCAGGCAGCGTTCGTGCATGACGACTGCTTCGCAGCCGAGCGGGAGCAAGCTCCCTCGCCACAAAAACATCCCGTATCCGCGTGAGTTTGCTTAAACAGCCCTCAGGTTTTGTCCGGCTTGGCCAGCAGCGTATAGATGCAAGGCAAGACAAACAGCGTGAACAAGGTCCCAATCGACATGCCGGTGGCGATCACCATGCCGATGTCGAAGCGGCTTACTGCCCCGGCGCCTGTGGCGAAAATGAGCGGTACCATGCCGAACACCATCGCCGCAGTGGTCATCAGCACCGGCCGCAGGCGAATCGACGCGGCTTGTTCTATAGCTTCTCGCGGCGTCAGATGTTGTTCCCTGCGCAGTTGGTTGGCGAACTCGACGATCAGGATCCCGTGCTTGCTGATCAGCCCGATCAGCGTCACCAGGCCCACCTGGGTGTAGATATTCATGCTCGACCAACCGAGGAACAGCGGAATCAGGGCACCGCAAATGGACAACGGTACAGTCACCAGGATCACCAGTGGGTCGCGGAAGCTTTCGAACTGCGCGGCCAGTACCAGGAAGATAATCGCCAGGGCCAGGGCAAAGGTTACCCACAACGCGCTGCCTTCCTGTACGAATTGGCGCGAAGCCCCTGCGTAATCGAAGGCGAACCCCACCGGCGCTTCTTCCCGGGCGATCTGGCGGATAGTCTCGATGGCCTCGCCCATGCTCACGATGGGGAAGCCTGAAATCGTTACCGCATTGAGCTGCTGGAACTGGTTCAGCTGTCGCGGTCGCGCCCGGTCGCTGACTTTGATCAGGGTCGACAGCGGTAGCGATTCACCCTGGGCATTTTTCACGTAATAGCTGTTCAACCAGTCCGGGTTGTCCCGGAACGGCCGTTCGACTTGGGCAATGACCTTGTAGCTACGGCCTTCGAGGGTGAAGCGGTTGATCTCGGATTCGCCCAGCAGTGTCGCCAAGGTGCCGCCCAAGTCCTCCATGGAAACGCCCATCTGGGCGGCCTTGGCGCGATCGATATCCACCACGACTTCCGGCTTGTCGAACGCCAGGTCAATGTCCATGAAGGCGAACTTGCCGGATTCCAATGCACGCTTCTTGACCCGGTCGGCAACCTCCAGCAGCGTCGCATAGTCCTTCGGTGAGTTGATGACGAACGCGAACGGCAAGCCTTCGCCGGTGCCCGGCAGCGAGGGCAGGTTGAAACCGAAGATCTGCAGGCCAGGCACGCTCTCCAGCCTGGCCTGGACCTCTGGCAGGATTTCCATCTGGGTGCGGCTGCGCTCGTTCCAAGGCTTGAGCAAGAAGCCGCCGATGCCCGACTGCACACCGTCATAACCATTGATCTGGAACGAGGAGTAGTACTCCGGGAACTCCTTGAAAATGGTGATGAAGTGATCGGTATACGTGTTCAGGTAGTCGAGGTTGGTGGGCTGCGGGGCGTTGGCCATCATGAAGATGATGCCCTGGTCCTCGTCGGGGGCCAGTTCGGACTTGCTGAACATGACCAGCACCGGGATCAGCAGCAGCACGATCGCCGCGAACACCAGCACCACCGGCCGGGTGTTGAGCGTGCCATGGAGCATGCGCTGGTAACGGCTCTTCAAGCGTTCGAAGATCATGTCCAGCCGATGGGCCAGCCCGGAGGGGTTCTCATCGTGGCGCAGGAGCAGGGCGCACATCATCGGCGACAGGGTCAGGGCGACGATCCCGGAGATCACCACCGCCCCGGCCAGGGTCAAGGCGAACTCCTTGAACAAGGCGCCCGTCAGGCCCTCCAGCAGGCCGATCGGTGCATACACCGCCGCCAGGGTGATGGTCATCGAGACCACCGGCATGGCGATTTCCCGGGCACCTTCGATCGAGGCATCGAACGGGGTCTTGCCTTCCTCGATGTGCCGGTGAATGTTTTCCACCACCACAATGGCATCGTCCACCACCAGGCCGATGGCGAGCACCATGGCCAGCAGCGTCAGGAGGTTCATCGAATAGCCCATCAGCTGCATGAAGAACATCACGCCGATCATCGACAAGGGGATGGTCACCACCGGGATGACCACCGAGCGCAAGGCGCCGAGGAACAGGAACACCACGACGATGACGATCAGCACTGCCTCGAACAGGGTTTTCACCACCTCGTCGATGGACGCCTGGATGAACAGGGTGGCGTCGTAGGCGATCTCGGCCTTGAGGTTGGTCGGGAGCTGGGCCTCCATCTCCGGCATGATCTTGCGCACTTCCTTGATCACATCCAGCGGGTTCGCACCCGGCGTGGCCTTGATCCCGATATACACCGAGGGCGTGCCGCCAAAGGAACTGATGCTGTCGTAGTTCTCTGCGCCCATTTCCACACGGGCGACGTCCCGCAACAATACGCGGCTGTCGCCCTCGGTCTTGAGCGGGATCGCGGCGAAGTCCTCGGCGGACTTGAGTTCGGTATTGGCGTTGATGCTGGTGACGACGTATTCGCCTTTCACTTCACCAGCGGCGGAGAGGAAGTTGTGCTGGCGAACGGCATTGGTCACGTCGGCGGCGGTCAGGCCGAAGCCTGCGAGCTTGATCGGGTCCAGCCACAGGCGCATGGCGAAGACCTGGTTGCCGAGGATCTCCGCCTCGGCCATGCCGGGCAGTGTCGCCAGTTTGGGCTGGATCACCCGTGCCAGGTAGTCGGTGATCTGCGGGTTGTTCAGTTCCTTGCTGAAGAAGCTGATGTACATCAGTGCCGAGGCATCGGCGGCCTCGCGGCTGAGGACCGGGTCCTCGGCGTCCTGGGGCAGTTGGTTCTTGACCTCGTTGGCCTTGGCCAGCAGTTCGGTAAAGAGCCGGTCGCTGTTGGCGCCGATGCGGGCATAGACCGAGATCACCGAGAAATTCTGGCGACTGACCGAGGTCATGTAGTCGATGCCCTCGGCACTGGCCAGGCTCTGTTGCATCGGTTGGGTGATGTAGCCCTGGATGGTCTCGGCGTTGGCCCCGGGGTAGGCGGTGGTCACCGTGATCAGGGCGTTTTCCATTTGTGGATACTGACGCAGGGGCAGCTTGCTCCAGGCCTGGAAGCCCAGCAGCACGATCAACAGGCTGACCACGGTGGCAAGCACCGGGCGGCGGATGAACGGATCGGTAAAAGCCATGGGGGTTCCTTGATCAGTCCGCGCGCGGCGGGCTGTTCTGTTCGGTCAGGGTCTTGTCGTCGCTGATGGCGATCGGCGTACCGTTATCGAGCTTGAGCTGGCCGGCGATCACGACTTGTTCGCCGCTCTGCACGCCTTTGGACACCAGTACCTGCCCGTCGCGTCGCTCACCGGTTTCAACGAAACGCCGTTCGGCGATCAGGACCGGCTGGCCCTTGTCGTCTTTCTCGACCGTGCCGTCGGCGGCTTTCTTTTGCGTCACCACGTACATGGAATTGCCGTAGAGGGTGTAGGTCACGGCGCTTTCCGGCACGACGATCCCGGCGGCGACGTCCGGCAGGATCACCTGCAGGTTGGCGAACATGCCGGGCAGCAATTTGCCGTCGGGGTTGGCCAGGGTGGCGCGCACCAGGACGTTGCGGGTGCTGTCCTCGACCTTGGGGTTGATCGCGCTGATGGTGCCGACGAAAGTCTGCCCGGGGTAGGCCGAGACGCTGACATTGACCGGCTGTGCCACGGCGAGCCGGGGCACGTTTTGCTCCGGCACGTAGAAGTCCACGTACAGGCTGCTGAGGTCCTGCAGGGTGGCGATCACCGTGCCACTGGCCAGGTAGTCGCCGACATCCACCTGGCGAATGCCGATGGTGCCGCTGAATGGCGCCAGGATGTGTTTCTTGGCCAGCGAAGCCTTGAGCTGGTTGACCGTGGCCTGGTTCTTCTTCAGTTGCGCCGAGAGCCGATCGAATTCGCCCTTGGAGATCGCCTGGCTGCCCACCAGTTGTCGGCCACGACCAAAATCCAGTTGCGACAGGCCAAGATCGGCCTCGGCGGTTTCCAGCAGGGCGTTTTCGACTTCGCTGTCCAGTTGCAGGAGCGGCTGGCCGGCCTTGACCTTTTGCCCTGACTGGAATTGCACCTTCTGCACGGTCCCGGCGATTTCCAGGCTCAGGTCCACGCCTTGCAGCGCCTTGAGACTGCCAACGGTGGGTAGGCGGGCCTGCCAGGGTTGCTGGGCCGCTGTGGCCACGGCGACACTGACCGGTGGTTTGGGGGCAGAAAACGTCTGGATCTGCTGGTAAACGGAGAAGGCCTTGTAGCCGGCGAGCAACAGCACCACCAGCAGCACAACACCCAACATGATCAGCATGCGGCGTCGCAGCATGTTCCACTTCCTTGGAAAAGAGCCGAGAGAAAATACAGATAGGCGGGCACATTACTCTGAGTGTGCGGGCTATTCCAGATGCTGGCGGGACGGTGGAGCGTGGGACTTTTCCGAAAAACAGAGGCGCTCGGCGCCGATCGGCTTCGCTCCCCGGCGTCAGACCAGATGCAAATGGTTGTCCCAGAGCCCTGCCGGTAGATCCAGTGGTTTTGCAACCAGTTGTGTCTGCCGACAATCGTAATAGCGACAACGGCCTTGGCCCGACGTCACGACAAAACCGTCGGCCACCGCGCCCACGCCAGCACAGTCCGGCAGGGGCGCATCCAGGCGGACTTCGCCGCTGTCCAGGTCCCAGATGAAAAAGCGGTTGCCGCGGGGGGCGGTCAGGGCCACCAGGCGCAGGTCGCTGTGTACGGCAACGCTGGCGGTGTAGTGCCCCATGGCCTGCAATTGCTCTGCGGGCACCGGGAATGCCTGGAACGGTTGTCCTGGCCGTTTGATCGCCACCAGTTCCGACGATTCGTGGGCTGCGCCCATGAACTGCTGGCCGGAGACGATGGTGCCGTCGCTGGCGATGCCCAGGTGGCGCACGCTGTTCATCGATTGGGCGAGGGTTTCCTTGCTCAGCAGGGTGCCATCGCGTTGCATCAGCACCAGGCTCGGCTCCATGGCGTCGAGGTTCATTTCGACCCGGCTTTCGGCCTCGGTGCGAATGCCACCGTTGGCGACCACCAGCGTCTCGCCATCGGGCATCCACGACACCTGGTGAGGACCGATGCCATGGGTAGAGATTTCGCCGCTGTGCACCAGCCGCTCGCCTTCGAAACGGTACACGCCCAACAGGCCGCGTCCCGGGTCGGTGGTGTCGTTCTCGGTGGCATACAGCCATTCGCCGCTTTTATGGATGACCGCGTGGCCGTAGAAGTGCCGGTTCGGCAACGAGGCGATGGTTTGCAGCAGCGCCCCGTCGCGCAGGTCGATCAGGTAGCTTTCGGTGCCCGGGCGACGGGCGACGAACAGCGCAATCGGCTGCGTCGGATGGTTGATGATGTCATGGCAGCGCTGGCCGACCTGGGTGGCAAACACCCGCGTGCCGTCCAGTCGGTAGCCGACGGCATAGTGCTTGCCGTCGCCATCGTCCCGTGCCGAAAGCAGTAGCGGACTCTTGCCTTTTTGTTTGAACAGCGTCCAGCCGCCCAGGGTGACGGCGCCGAGCAGCAAGCTGCCCAGTGCCAGGACCTGACGTCGAAACATGATCAGTCACCGTCGTTGGCATTGAAGCCCAGTTGAATGCCCAGCGCCTTGGCCAGTTCGCCTTCGTGCAGGCGATGGACGACGTTGAGGCTGTCGTACAAATCGTTGAGTTGCTGGCG
The DNA here is from genome assembly GCF_051132015.1 of Pseudomonas sp. Z1-12. Taxonomy (NCBI): domain Bacteria; kingdom Pseudomonadati; phylum Pseudomonadota; class Gammaproteobacteria; order Pseudomonadales; family Pseudomonadaceae; genus Pseudomonas; species Pseudomonas sp. Z1-12. Next base: position 5,233,181 of record NZ_CP071647.1, on the reverse strand, counting down.
CCCGGCATCGTCGCCGAGCATTTCGGTCAGCGAGCGCTGGCTGCTGGCGAACAGTTTCAACGAGGCATCGTAGGCGGCGTCGATCTTGTCCGCCAACGGCTTCTGGTCGCTCGGCAGCAGGCCGCGCAGGCCCTTGTTGTCCACGCCGACCCAGACGGTCCGGGCCGCGCTCAGGCTGGCTTCCAACCCTTGCAACGACGATTGGCTGCGCCAGGCATCGGCCTGGAATGGCTGAGGTACGCCTTTGCTCTGGCGGCCCATCGGCGTGCCGAGTTTTTTCTTCAAAGTATCCAGGGCAGTGACCTGCACACGGAGCAGGTCGGCGATGGCCTCGTGGGAATCGGCGTAGCGCTGGTTGGGAAACTTGCTCATCTGGGCGAGCATGCCGTCGTTGCTGTTCCAGCCCGACAGGATCTCTTCGGCCAGCTGTTTCTGGCGTTCGCCGATGGCGATGAGCAGCGGGCAGTACTTGGCTTTCTGTGCGCTGTCGGCCATGTCGATTTTCGCGTCGAACAGCAGGTATTCGTAAGCCGACAGCCCTTGCACGACCACGCTGGACTTGGCCAGGCCGGCGGCGTCGATCTGTGGCTGGCTGTTGACAAATTGCTCGACCTGACGGCCCACCAGGTTTTTCTTGTCCGGCCAGAATTGCACCTGCCAGGCACGGTTGCCCTCGGCCAGCGGCCCGATCAGCAGCGGTTGCAGCTCGGCCCAGGCTTTTTGCGCCTTGAGGAAGTCGGCGCGGGCGGTCTCCAGGTTTTCTTTACCTTGGCAGAACGCCAGGGCGCTGGTCGCCAGTTGCCGGTCGGCCTCGACCCAGCGGCTGTAGGTCGGCAGGATCACTTGCTTGGCGATGGCGGCCGAAGTGACGGCTTGCGGATCCTGGGGCGAGCAGGCGCCGAGGGCGAGGGCGGCGAGGCTGGTGAACAACAATTTGGGACGGAACATGTCAGGCTCCCATTTCTGGAAAAGGCATTTAAAGGGAATTCAGAAAGGCCAGCAACGCAGCGCGCTGCTCGGCATTGAACGCTAAAACCTGTCGCTGCGCCGCTTGTGCTTCGCCGCCATGCCACAGCACGGCTTCAAGCAGGTTGCGGGCACGGCCGTCATGCAGGAACTGGGTGTGGCCGTTGACGGCTTCGGTCAAGCCGATACCCCACAGCGGCGGGGTTCGCCAGTCGCGGCCGCTGGCCTTGAATTCGCTGCGGTTGTCGGCCAGGCCTTCGCCCATGTCGTGCAGCAGCAGGTCGGTGTAGGGGCGGATGACCTGGTTCGCCAGTTCCGGCTCGGCGGCGTTGGCGGCGGTGGTGTATTTCGGTGTGTGGCAGGACTGGCAACCGGCCTGGAAAAATAGATTCTTGCCTGTCAGCACTTGGGGCGAATTCACGTCGCGACGGGCCGGCACCGCGAGGTTGCGGCTGTAGAACAGCACCAGGCGCAGGATGTTGTCGCTGACTTCCGGTTCGCCGTCCGGGCCATTGCCGCTGGGCGCACGCTTGCAGTCGACTTGGGTCTCGGTGCAGTCGTCGAACGGCCGCAGGCTGGTTGTCAGGCCCATGTCGCCGGAAAATGCATGGACGTTCTGTTGGTTGAGGTTGGGCTGTCCGGCTTTCCAGCCGAAACGCCCCAGCACGGTCTTCTGCTGCACATCGTCCCAGACCTGGTTGGGGCGACCGGCGATGCCGTCGTTCTCCCGCGCCTGGGCTTCGGCGTTCGCCAGCAGCGCCTCGTCGGGGATGGCTTCCAGCAGGCCCAGGCCGATCATCGGCGGTGCCACGCGGGCCGAAAAACGCGTGTCGGGGTGCATCGGGCCATACCCCAACTGGGTGATCTGCAGGATTGGCTTGCGTAACTCGACGACGGTGCCGTCGTTGAAACGCACCGGGACCGGGGTGTAATCGACCCGCACCTTGCCTTCGGGGGCGACGCCGGGCACCGACATGTCCTGCAATTGCCCACCATAGACCGGCTCTGGCACTACGCCCAGTTGCTCGATGACCTTGGCGTAGGCCGGTGCGTCGGGAATCGACAGGCGCACCAGCATCGACACCGCGCTGGTCGCATCCGGCGCCGGCGGATGGCCGCGACCGTCCTTGACGTGGCAGTTCTGGCAGGCGTTGGTGTTGAACAAGGGCCCGAGGCCGTCCCGGGCGGTGGTGGTCGAGGGGGCGATCACCCAGGGGCTGCGGAAGAAGCTGTTGCCGACACTGAAATCCACGCGCCGCGAGGGTGGCAGGTTGGTCGAGGGCAGGGAAAAGGCGTTCTGATCACTCTTGCGGACCGTTGCGGCGCCACCGGAACGGGCTTCGCCCGGTTCGGCCTGGGTAAAACGCGGGGCATCATCGCAGGCACTCAGGCCCAGGGCCATGAACAGTGCGCATAAACGAAGAGGCAACGACGGCATCGGGCGTCCCGGGGATGAGTGAAAACGAGGGCGCAAAGTCTAACAGGGCGGGGCTGTTTGAATAAGAGGAATTATCGTTTGGTTTGAGGGGGCGCGCTTGCCGTTGGGTTTGGCCACGCCGCTCAACTCGCCTTGTTTGATTTCCCGTGGCGAGGGAGCTTGCTCCCGCTGGGCTACGAAGTAGCCCCAAGATTTTACGGTTGCTGCGCAACCGAGCGGGAGCAAGCTCCCTCGCCACAGGGGGTATTTGCAATGCTTACGGCTGGACGACAGCCCCCGGCACCAACGGCAGCTCCAGTGTCGCAATAAAACCACCCTCGGGATGATTGCCCAGCACCAGCGCACCGCCATGGCGTTCAGCGGCACGGCGTGCGATGGCCAGGCCCAGGCCATGGCCGGCGGCGGTCTGGCCGGGGGCGCGGTAGAACGGCTCGGCCAATTGCCCGAGGTGTTCGGCCTCAACGCCGGGCCCGTGGTCACGCACGCTGACCAGGATCCGCTCGCCTTGGCGCCGCGCGTGCATCTCGATCGATTGCCCGGCCGGATTGAAGCGCTGGGCGTTGCGCAGCAGGTTGTCCACTGCTCGCTCGATCATGGTCGGCCAACCCTTGAGGGTCAGGTCCGCCTCGGTTTCAAGCTGCACGGTTTGCTCCGGTGAAGCCAGTTGCGCATCTTTTTGCAGGGTGACCAGCAGCGCGTTGAGGTCGACTTCTTCGGCGCTGGCGTTGTCGGCATCGACCCGGGCCAGGACCAGGATTTCGCTGATCAGCGCCTCCAGGCGATCGCATTCACGGGTCAGGCGCGGCCAGAGCTTTTCACGCTCCTCGGGGCTGGCCCGTTCCGCCAATGCCAGGGCAATGCGCAGCCGGGCCAGGGGCGAGCGCAGTTCGTGGGACACGTCCCGCAGCAGTTGCCGCTGGCTGGCGATCAGGCTTTGCAAACGCGCGCCCATGCGGTTGAAGTCGGTGGCCAGTACGCCGAACTCGTCCCGCCGGTTGGCCAGTTTGGCGAGGCTGTTCTGCTGGTAGGTGGCTTGGCCCAGGTCATGCACCGCACCGCGCAGTCGACTCAGCGGACGAGTAATGGAGAGCGTCACCAACAGGCTGAACAAGGTCAGCACCACCAACGCGATCCCCAGGGCACTGAGGGGCCAGAGCAGGCTGCCGCGGTGCCAGGCGTCCAGTTCGGGATGGGGGATGCGGTAGATGAATAGGTAGGTATCGCCGCTTTTGGCGCTGGTGAACTCGTCGGTGAGCCGGCGCCAGGGCAGGCGGCGGTCGTCGTTGTTCTGCCGAGCCTCGAAGGCGGCGGCGCGATGGGGAAAAGTGCCACGCACCACAGGGTCGCCGCTTTCGTTGAACACCTGGACGTCAATGTGATACTGGCGCTTGCGCTGTTTCAGAATTTCCTGGGCAGCGTCCTCGCCTTGGGTTTCGTAGGTCTGCGTCCACTCTTCGGGCAGGGTATTGAGCCCCGGGTGGCGGCTGAGGATCCAGGCGTCCTGGTTCAGCATGTGGCCCATCAGGATCGAAAGGCCTGCAACCAGAGTGATGGCCAGCCAGAAACTGGCCAGGATGCGCCAGAACAATGAACGCACGATAAATCCTCGAAAACAAAGAAAGCCCAACGGCGCTTGACCGTTGGGCTGGGGGAACTTCAGCGCATTATTGCGCTTTTTGCGGCTGTTGCGCTTTCCAGGCCTTGAATTCGGCCCACTCGGCGCGACGCTCGGCCTGTTTCTTCTGGATCGCGTCGAATTCTTTTTGCTGCTCAGGCTTCAACAATCCACGAATCTGGGCGTCGACCTTCTGGTGCCGGGCTTGCATTTCGTCCTGCATGGCTTTCTGGTCGGCTGGGGACAGCTTGGCCAGGTACTTGTCGACCAGTTCCCGTTGTTCGTGACGCTGTTCGCCCATGATCTGGCGAATCTGCTGGCGTTGTTCGCGGCTCAGGTCCAGTTGGCTGTACGGGCCTTTGTCGTGCATCTGGCCGCCGTGACGCGGGCCGTCCATCGGCCCCATCGGGCCCGGGCCTTCGGGCATGGCCATGGCCACGGTCGGCAGGGCGGCAGCGAACAGCAGAGCGATAAGGGTCTTGCGCATGGTGTGTCTCCTTGTCTCATTCCCGGTCAGTTCCGGATGTGTGCAGATTACGGAGATCAAGGTCAGCGGCGGTCAGGGGTGGGTAAAGCTTGGGTAAAGACGGTTTGGTGCGAACCTGACAAATCTGCAGGGTCGAACACAAAGCCCAGTGATGGGGGTACTTGCTGTGGTGAGGGCGCTTTTGTGGCGAGGGAGCTTGCTCCCGCTCGGTTGCGCAGCAACCGCAGAATCTTGGGGCTACTTCGTAGCCCAGCGGGAGCAAGCTCCCTCGCCACAAAAGCCTCTAGAGGCTGAGAGAAGCCGCAATCTTCAGAGGCTGTAGTAGTAACCCCGGCTACGCAGCGCCACGATGCGCGGGCGGCCGTCGGGGTGGGGGCCGATTTTCTTGCGCAGGTTGCTCACGTGCATGTCGAGGCTGCGGTCGTACAGGGTCAGCTTGCGGCCCAGGGCGATCTGCGCCAGTTCCTGTTTATCCAGCGGCTCGCCCGGCTGTTTGAGCAGCGCTTCGAGCAGGCGGCTTTCGGACACGGTGAGGGTCTGTTCCTGTTCGTCGATGCTGACCACGCCACGTACCGGGCTGAAGGTCAGGTCACCCAGTTCGATCTGGCTGGACACGGCCGTCGGATGGCTGCGGCGCAGCACGGCGCGCAGGCGGGCGGTCAGTTCCCGTGGGTCGCAGGGCTTGGCCAGATAGTCGTCGGCCCCCAGTTCCAGGCCCAGGATACGGTCCAGCGGTTCACCCCGGGCCGACAGCATCAGCACCGGCAGCTCCGCGTGATCGTTGCGCAATTGCTTGAGCAGTTCCAGGCCACTGCCATCGGGCAGCATCACGTCCAGGACCACGGCAGCCGGGGCGGTTTCGGCCAAGGCCTTGCGGGCACTCTGGCCATCGTGACAGGCGCGGACCTGAAACCCTTCCTGGCTCAGCCAGCTTACGAGGAGCTCACACAGCTCCTGGTCATCATCTATCAGTAACAGCTCGCTCATGACTCACTCAATTTAGCCATTGCCGACGTTGTCTACGTCCACCGCTGGCAAAGATACCGCAGAGCAAGGCCAATAGCGCTACCCCGGCACCAATGACGAACCATTGCTGTTGATCGGTCAACAGGCGCGGCAGGGGGCTGGCCTGGGCTTCCTTGAGTTGCAGCTTCAGGCGCTGGTTCTCCTGGCGCAGCCGGCCCACCAGCGCGCTTTCCCGTTCGCCGTTGGTGTTTTGGAGTTGCTGGGTGAGTGCTTCACGCATGCGCTCGCTGTCTTTCAAGCGTTGCTGCAACTCGGCGATCTGGCCGCCAGCGCTCAGGGACAAGGGCGCCGAATGACTGCCCTCGGTGCTTTCCTCGCCATGGGCGGGCGCCCCGGTCGCCAACGAGACCAACAACAGGCACAACGGACCTTTGCGCATTGCAACTCCTGAATTCCAATCGAGATTAGACAGGTTGTCGGCAGGCAAATGAGAAAGATGAGCAACAGGGCAATGAGCCGCGCAGGCTCATTGCCCTGGGGATTTACGGCAGGACTTGCTTGAACGGCTTGACCACGACCTCGGCATAGACGCCGGCCGCCACGAACGGATCGGCCTTGGCCCAGGCTTGCGCGGCGGCCAGGGAGTCGAATTCGGCCACGATCAGGCTGCCGGTGAAACCCGCAGCGCCCGGGTCATTGCTGTCCACCGCCGGGTGTGGGCCGGCCAGCACGATGCGACCTTCGGCCTTGAGCTGTTGCAGTCGCTCCAGGTGGGCCGGGCGCACGGCCAGGCGTTTTTCCAGGGAGTCGGCGACGTCGGTGGCAATGATTGCGTAGAGCATGTCAGTCCTCGGTTTTGGGCGTGGTGGGGTCGGCTTCGTGCAGGTGACGGGACAGGTAGATGCCTTGGCCAATCAGGAACAGCAGCGTCATGCCCAGGCTGCCGAAGACCTTGAAGTCGACCCAGTACTCCTGGAACGTGAACGCAACGAACAGGTTGGCGGCGCCGCAGAACAGGAAAAACGCGATCCAGGCGATGTTCAACCGGGTCCATATCTGGTCCGGCAGGTTGATGGCATGGCCCATGATGCGCTTGATCAGCAGGCGGTCACCGATGAAGTGACTGCCAATGAACGCGAGGGCGAACAGCCAGTTGACCACCGGGGCCTTCCATTTAAGGAAGGTTTCGCTGTGGAACGCCAGGGTCAGGCTGCCGAACACCAGGCAGGCGATCAGGGTCAGCCACTGGCTCTTCTCCAGCTTGCGCTGGGACACGAACAGCGCGCCGTAGACCACCAGGGAACTGATGATCAGGACTGCGGTGGCGCTGTAGATACCGCCTACAGTCAAGGAGTGACCGGCGAAGTCGACGGTGCGGGGATCAAGTTTGTAGACGATGAAGAACAGCAGGAGCGGGATGAAATCGATGAATTGTTTCACAGTGGCAGCCAGAAGCAGGATGTGGCGGCATAATAACAAACATCCTTGGCCGCGATAGGGCCAGCTGATTTGAGGTAACAAACTCTCGTGAATGTTGATTTGCACTGCCATAGCACGGCCTCCGATGGTGCCCTGGCGCCTGCGGTTCTGGTGGCGCGGGCGTTCGAGCACGGCGTGCGAGTCCTGGCCCTGACCGATCACGACACCCTCGAAGGCCTCGACGAGGCCCGCGGCGCCGCCACGGCGCTGGGCATGCAGCTGGTCAACGGGGTGGAGTTGTCCTGTACCTGGGGCGGGGCGACCATCCATGTGCTGGGCTACGGTTTCGATGTGAATGCGCCGGCGCTGGTCCAGGCCATCGCACAACTGCACGACGGGCGCTGGCTGCGGTCCGAAGAGATCAGCCGCAAGCTGGCCCTCAAGGGCATGCCTGGTGCGCTGGACGGCGCCCGGCAGATCCAGCAGGAACTGGGCGACAGTGGCAACGCACCGGCCCGGCCACATTTTGCCGACTGGATGGTGCGCGAAGGGTTCGTCAAGGACCGCGCCGAAGCATTCCGCAAATGGTTGGGGGCCGGCAAGCTGGGGGACGTCAAGCAGCATTGGCCGACCCTGGAAGACACCGTCCAGACCCTGCGGGCCGCGGGTGCCTGGGTCAGCCTGGCGCATCCATGGCACTATGATTTCACCCGCAGCAAGCGCCGACGCCTGGTCACCGACTATATTCAAGCGGGGGGCCATGCCATCGAGGTGGTCAACGGCCATCAGCCTGCCGAGCAGGTCGGCAGCTTGGCGATCCTGGCCCGTGAGTTCGGCCTGCTGGTCACCGCCGGCAGTGATTTCCATGGCCCTGGGGGCTGGTCCGAGATCGGCGAATACCGCCCGTTGCCGGAAGATCTGCCACCACTCTGGTGTAGATTCAAACATGATCCCGTTATCGCCGCCGTCTGAACAGGTAGAACACGTGAGTCAATTTTTCCAGATTCATCCGGAAAACCCGCAAGCGCGCCTGATCAAACAGGCCGTGGAAACCATTCGTGGCGGTGGCGTGGTGGTCTATCCCACCGACTCGTCCTACGCCATCGGTTGCCAGATCGGCGACAAGAATGCCGTGGAGCGTGTCAGACGCCTGCGTCAACTGGACGACAAGCACAATTTCGCGCTCATCTGCAGCGACCTGTCGCAGTTGGGCCTGTTCGCCAAGATCGACACCGGCACCTTCCGCCTGCTCAAGGCCCATTTGCCGGGGCCGTACACTTTCATCCTCAATGCCACGCGGGAAGTCCCGCGGCTGTTGCTGCACCCGAAAAAACGCACCATCGGCCTGCGGGTGCCGAGCCATCCCATCGCCCTGGCGCTGCTGGCGGAACTGGGTGAGCCGCTGATGAGCGTGACGCTGACCATGCCTGGCGAGACCGAGCCGTTGAACGATCCCTATGAGATGCGCCAGCTACTCGAACATCAGGTGGACCTGATCATCGACGGTGGTTTCGGCGGCATGTCGGCGTCCACGGTGATCAACCTGGCCGATGGCGAGCCCCAGGTGGTGCGTGTCGGTTGCGGCGATCCGACGCCGTTCATGGTCGAGGCCTGAATGTCCGTCGTGGAAACCGCCGTGGACAATGTCGACAGCCAGGCCGGCGCGCAGCAGGAGTTGCCGTTCGCCATGGTCTATGGCCAGGCGGTCATGGAAATGCCCCTGGACCTGTACATTCCACCGGATGCGCTGGAGGTGTTCCTCGAAGCCTTCGAGGGCCCGCTTGACCTGCTGCTGTACCTGATCCGCAAACAGAACATCAACATCCTCGACATTCCCGTGGCGGAAATCACCCGCCAGTACATGGGCTACGTCGAGTTGATGCAGTCGGTGCGCCTGGAGCTGGCGGCCGAGTACCTGGTGATGGCGGCCATGCTCGCCGAGATCAAGTCGCGGATGCTGCTGCCGCGCTCGGCAGAGGTCGAAGAGGAAGAAGACGACCCGCGAGCCGAGCTGATCCGCCGCTTGCAGGAATACGAACGCTTCAAGGCCGCCGCCGAAGGCATCGACGGCTTGAGCCGGGTGGGGCGCGATGTGGTGGTGCCCAAGCTCGATGCGCCCGAAGCGCGGGCGCGCAAGTTGCTGCCGGACGTGAGCCTGGAAGAGTTGCTGATGTCCATGGCCGAGGTCCTGCGCCGGGGCGATATGTTTGAAAGTCATCAGGTCAGCCGCGAAGCGCTGTCCACCCGCGAGCGCATGAGTGATGTGCTGGAGCGGCTCAAGGGCGGCGGCTTCGTGCCGTTCGTCGAGCTGTTCACCGCCGAGGAAGGGCGGTTGGGGGTGGTGGTGACGTTTATGGCGGTCCTGGAATTGGTCAAGGAATCCTTGGTCGAGCTGGTGCAGAATGAGCCGTTCGCAGCGATCCACGTGCGGGCACGAGCCGAATAACGAGCAAATCAATGAATCTGACTGAACCCCGCGAGCTGGCCCCCTTGCTTGAAGCTTTCCTGTTGGCCTCGGGAAAGCCGCAATCGATGGAACGCCTGTTCGAACTCTTCGAAGAAGGCGAGCGGCCCGAGCCGGCCGTGTTCAAGAAAGCCCTGGCACTGTTGGGCAAGTCCTGCGAGGGGCGGGCTTTCGAACTCAAGGAAGTGGCGTCGGGGTACCGCCTGCAAATCCGCGAGAAATTCGCGCCGTGGGTGGGGCGCCTGTGGGAGGAACGGCCGCAGCGCTATTCCCGGGCGCTGCTAGAAACCATGGCGCTCATCGCCTATCGCCAGCCGATCACCCGGGGCGAGATCGAAGATGTGCGGGGCGTGGCGGTCAATAGCAACATCGTCAAGACGCTGCTGGAACGCGAGTGGATCCGCGTCGTCGGTTATCGCGATGTGCCGGGCAAACCGGCGATGTTTGCGACCACCAAGGCCTTCCTCGATCACTTCAACCTGAAGAACCTGGACGACCTGCCGCCGCTGGCCGAATTGCGGGAACTGGAACCCGAACCGATGCTGGAGTTCGACGACGCCCCGGTGCCCCAGGGCTTGCAGGAACTGGCGGACGCCAGCGCCGAGCCCGAAGAGCCGAAGGAGGAGACCAGTTTCCACTCGTTGTTGCTGGAGCTGGACACCATGGAGGAGGGCTTGAAGACCGATTTCGACGACCTGCTGCGGGAAGGTCCTGGTCCTGAGGGCGACTCGGATGAGCTGGCGGAGCCCGATAGCGCGGCGGCGCCGGAGCCAGAACCGGAACCGGAACCGGAAGAAGATATCCTCGGCGTTGCCCAAGCCCGGGAAAAACTCCTGGCCGCCGTCGCCGCCCTCCAGCCGCCGGAACCCGAACTGAGCGACGAAGAAGCCGAAGCCCGGGCGTTGGCCGAAGCGATCGAGAACGAACGGCGCCAGTTCGACGATTGATCCAACTGATTTGGAAACGCTGGCTGACCCTGTGGGAGCCGAGCTTGCTCGCGATGACGGAGGAGCATTCGGCATCAATGCAGGCTGACCCACCGCCATCGCGAGCAAGCTCGGCTCCCACAGGGGCATTCATTAAGTCCCCGCCAAGCCGGGCATCACCAGTCGGCGGAAAAAGCGCCGGACGCTGGTTGATCAGCTAGTCTCTGATGCGCAATCGCTTCAACGCGCGTATGATTCGCGACCCCTTGGCGATCCCTTCGCCAAAGACCCGTATTCAAAGCGTCAGGCCAAGCCTGACCCGACCACACCGGGAGGTGCCCAGAATGAAAGACCTAGACCAGAACGACAGCCAGGAAATCGGCCCAGCAGGCGAGAAGCTGCAAAAAGTCCTCGCCCGTATCGGCGTCGGTTCGCGCCGTGACGTGGAAGCCTGGATCACCCAGGGCCGGATCAAAGTCAACGGCAAAGATGCCACCTTGGGCCTGCGTGTCGACATGCACGATGCCATCACCATCGATGGCAAGGTGATCAAGCGCGAAGAGGCCGCCGAAACGGTGCGCCGCGTGATCATGTACAACAAGCCCGACGGCGAGATCTGCACCCGTGACGACCCGGAAGGTCGCCCGACCGTGTTCGACAAGATGCCGCGTCCGAAAGAAGGCCGCTGGATCAACATCGGCCGCCTGGACATCAACACCACCGGTTTGCTGATGTTCACCACCGACGGTGAACTGGCCAACCGCTTGATGCACCCGTCCTACGAGATGGACCGCGAATACGCCGTGCGTGTGCGTGGTGAGGTCGACGACGAGATGATCGAGCGCCTCAAGGCCGGCGTTGTGCTGGAAGACGGCCCGGCGCGTTTCACCGACATCAAGCAGGCGCCCGGCGGTGAAGGCTTCAACCATTGGTACCACTGCGTGGTGATGGAAGGCCGTAACCGTGAAGTGCGGCGTTTGTGGGAATCCCAGGGGTTGGTGGTCAGCCGCCTGAAGCGCGTGCGTTTCGGTCCGGTGTTCCTCAATTCCGACCTGCCGATGGGCCGCTGGCGCGAAATGAGCCAGTACGAAGTCGACATCCTGGCCGCCGAAGTGGGCCTCAAGCCGGTGGCAATGCCGCAGATGACCGCCAAGAGCAAGGACAAGCTGGAGCGGATGCAGCGTAAATCCTCGCGCCCGATGGGCAAGACCGAGCGCGTGCGTACGCTGCGCCCGGCTGCTGATGGTGTGGCGACCGGTCCGCGTCCTTCGCGCGAGCCGCAGATTGAAGGCGAACGCCCGGCCCGCAAGCCTGCACCGCGTCAGGACGGCGAGCGTGGCCCACGCACGCCGCGTCCGGCCAATGGTCGGACTGAGCGCGGCGAAGGTCGCGGTGCCCCGGCGGGTCGCGGTACGCCCGTCGCCGATCGCCCGGCCGACACCAAGCGTCCGGCCAAGCCAGCGCCGAAAAAGCGCCCGGGCATCATCCTGGCCGACCGCGACACGCCATCGGGCAAGCGCCGTGGTGCCCCGGCAGGTTCGGGACAGCGTCCGGGTTTCGGGCGTCGCAAGCCGGAGTGAGGCAGCGGTGAGTTTCTAGCTGCAAGCTGCAAGAAAAACGCCAACCGTTGGGTTGGCGTTTTTTTTTGTCTGGCTTTAGGGATGCGGTGCCTTTGAGTCCGCCATCGCGAGCAAGCTCGCTCCCACAATGGAGCGGCGCCGAACACACATCTCCCAGTCACCAAGATCAACTGTGGGAGCGAGCTTGCTCGCGATGGCGTCAGCAGCCCCACAACCGATCCCAGCCTAAAGCACAAACCGCCCATCAAACATGGGCTCTTTGTCCAGCGCCAGCACACCGCTTTCGAAAATCAGATCCAAATGGTGGCTGCCCTTGGCCCCGCCACCCAGTCCCAGGTGCAGGCCGCAGTGGCGCTCTTCGAAACCGGCGTTGCGGGCGTACAGGCTCTTGACCCCTTCGTTGGTGCCGATCCCCAGTTCTTCGATGCGGCGGTTGGACGGGTTGGCGTCCAGGTATTTGTTGAAGTCGTGTTCCAGGCCCGGCACGTCGGTGGCGATTTTCTGGATGGTGGAGTCTTCGATCCACAACTCGAGGGGCGATTGCAGCACGCCGTACTTGCGTGCGAACGGGATGGTGCTCAGGAACGTGCCGACGAATTTCACCTGGCCGTTGATGGTGTCGCTGTGGGTGGCGATTTCGCCGGGGGCCAGGTCGTAGTTGCCGAGGCCGTTGATGTCGGTCCACTTCTTCACGCTGCCCAGGGCGGTGTCGAAATACGAACCGTGGTCATCCTGGAAGCTCAGGGTCGTCGCCTGGGACATGCGCCGGATCAGGTGACTGTTGAGCCCGGCGATACGTTGGGGAATCACGCTGAAGGTGTCGTAGAAATAATCGCCGTAATCCTTGAACAGCAGCGATTTCTTCCAGTTGTCGGCCATCACGCCTTGCAATGCCCGAACAAAGTCCGGGCCGTCAGGGCGTGGATTGGGCAGGGTGGAAGAGTCGTAGAAAAAAATATACAGGTCGCTGTCGGCAATGGCCTTGGACAGGCGCTCCGTGGATTCGAGGTCCAGGCGCATGGCGCTGAACCGGAACGGCGAGCCGCTGCCCGCCTGTTCGGCAATGGCGCCGGTCAGCGCTTCGTAGTCAGCGGTATGGCCGAGCAACACCTTGGCGGGCTGGGTGCCGGCCAGGGCGGGATGGTGTTCGAGGTAGTAAAGGAAATGTGAGATGGCTCGTTGTGTGTCCATGCTTATTCTTCCCTGACACGTTCATTTAATGTCCCTGACAACCGACAAGAGTGGCGGAGTCGACCGGCCGGATCGCCTCCGCCGGGCAGTGCCTACAGAGGCCACATCGCCGTGCCGAACGGAACCACGGCGTCGGTTTGCATCATTTCAACGGCGGCCTCATGGGTCGGCGCTTCAAACCATTCGTCCAGTTGCAGTTCGGTTTCCAAGTCTTTGTCCAGTGCTTGCATAGTGAATCTCCTAGATGACTTTTGCGGAAAACGCGGGCCGATTCGGCGAGTCATACCCGACAGAACCGGCACCGCAGAACTTGTCGGCACGATGCCTTGGCAAGTCGCTGAAAACCTAGTCGAGGGTTTTTTGGATTGCAAAAAAATAATTTTATTTTTTTCTTTTGAACTTTTTGTTCCATTTTTGGCGTTGAAATTACCCATTCAAAAACAGCCGCCTGGGTGATTTATTTAATAGGTAGCTACCTACCGTCAATTTGCAGTCAGCCTACGGAATATTCCTGCGTGGAAAGCCTGCGTTACGCGCTGTAAAGGAATGCTGACGATTTTGGCCCTTCGAACTGACCGGTGTCCGCATTTGGGAGGGCTGTAAGAAAAAGCTGCCGAGTGGGCCGGCTTGGCGGGTTTTTTGAGACTTCGCAGCGCTTGTTTCAAGCCGGCGGGAAAGGTCAGATGCGCGCCAGACCTCAAGTGCGGGGGCAGACGCTGATCCGGTGGTGTCTGGCAGCAGGGGGGCTGCAGTGTACAATGCGCCGCGTTTTACTGTGACCCTTCGCGTACCCACGCACTTTCAAGGTTATCCGCCTTGTTCACTCCGCCACGCCATAAGCGTGTCGGGTTCGATTTCGTCACAGATAAAAACAAATAGGTGACGCATGACCGTTGTAGAAAATACGCATTCGGGCGAGCTGAAACGCGGCCTGAAAAATCGCCATATTCAACTGATCGCCCTCGGTGGCGCGATCGGCACCGGCCTGTTCCTCGGCTCGGCGGGAGTGCTGAAATCCGCCGGCCCGTCGATGATCCTCGGCTACGCCATCTGCGGCTTCATCGCCTTCATGATCATGCGCCAGTTGGGCGAAATGATTGTCGAAGAGCCGGTGGCCGGTTCCTTCAGCCACTTCGCCCACAAGTACTGGGGCGGTTTCGCCGGGTTCCTGTCGGGTTGGAACTGCTGGATCCTCTACATCCTGGTGGGCATGTCGGAGCTGACCGCGGTCGGCAAGTACATCCATTACTGGGCGCCCGAGATTCCGACCTGGGTGTCGGCGGCGGCGTTTTTCGTCCTGATCAATGCGATCAACCTGGCCAACGTCAAAGTCTTCGGCGAGGCCGAGTTCTGGTTCGCGATCATCAAGGTCGTGGCGATTGTCGGCATGATTGCCTTGGGCAGCTATCTGTTGGTCAGCGGCCATGGCGGCCCGCAGGCATCGGTGACCAACCTGTGGTCCCACGGCGGGTTCTTCCCCAACGGCGTGAGCGGACTAGTGATGGCCATGGCGATCATCATGTTCTCCTTCGGTGGCCTGGAAATGCTCGGTTTCACCGCTGCTGAGGCCGACAAACCGAAAACCGTGATCCCCAAGGCCATCAACCAGGTGATCTACCGGATCCTGATTTTCTACATCGGCGCGCTCGTGGTGCTGTTGTCCCTGACCCCTTGGGACAGCCTGCTGAGCACCCTCAACGCGTCCGGCGATGCCTACAGCGGCAGCCCGTTCGTGCAGGTGTTCTCGATGCTGGGCAGCAACACCGCTGCGCATATCCTCAACTTCGTCGTGCTGACCGCCGCGCTGTCGGTGTACAACAGCGGCACCTACTGCAACAGCCGCATGTTGCTGGGCATGGCCGAGCAGGGCGATGCGCCCAAGGCCTTGTCGAAGATCGACAAGCGGGGCGTGCCGGTGCGTTCGATCCTCGCGTCGGCGGCGGTCACGCTGGTGGCGGTACTGTTGAACTACCTGGTCCCGCAGCATGCACTGGAGTTGTTGATGTCGTTGGTGGTCGCGACCCTGGTGATCAACTGGGCGATGATCAGCTACTCGCACTTCAAGTTCCGCCAGCACATGAACCAGACCCGCCAGACGCCGCTGTTCAAGGCGCTGTGGTACCCGTATGGCAACTACATCTGCCTGGCGTTCGTGGTGTTCATCCTGGGCGTGATGTTGCTGATCCCCGGCATCCAGATCTCGGTCTATGCGATTCCGGTGTGGGTGGTGTTCATGGCCGTGTGTTATTGGATCAAGAACAAGCGCAGTGCCCGGCATGAACTGGCGCTGGCGGCTGCCGCCAAGTAAGCGAGCCTGAAATACACCAAACCCGGCCAAGCGCCGGGTTTGTCATTTCAGGCAAGACAACACCTGCCCCTGTGGGAGCGAGCAAGCTCGCTCCCAAATTGTTCGGCAGTGTTCATAGCGTTCATTCCCACAGCATCGGTGTTGTCGGGGGGATTCGCGGTATCCTGTGGGGCCTGACACCGGACACTTTCCATGCTGGTCATTTCCAACACCGTGCACATCCCGGACGCCGAGATCGAGCTGACGGCCATCCGCGCCCAAGGGGCTGGGGGGCAGAACGTCAACAAGGTTTCCAGCGCCGTGCATTTGCGCTTCGACATTCCGGCTTCGTCGCTGCCCGAGTTCTACAAGGAGCGGCTGCTGGCGCTGCGTGACAGTCGCATTACCAGCGACGGTGTGTTGATCATCAAGGCCCAGCAATACCGCACGCAGGAACAGAACCGGGCCGACGCGCTGGAGCGCCTGACCGAACTGATCCTCAGCGCCACCAAGGTCGAAAAGAAGCGCCGTCCGACCAAGCCGACCCTGGGGTCGAAAAAGCGTCGCCTGGAATCCAAGACCAAGCGCGGCTCGATCAAGGCCGGGCGCGGCAAGGTGGACTTCTAGTTCTTCTCCCGCGCTTCACGGTACCGAGGCGCCTGCCGGTACAAGTAGACGCTCAGGGCCAAGCCACCCAGGGCCGCCAGGGCAGCGAACAGAAAGATCGAGGCAAAGCCGAAGCCAGCGGCAATCGCACCGGCCAGCGGCCCGGTGATCCCCAGCGATAGATCAATGAACAGTGAATAAGCGCCCACCGCGGCCCCACGGCTGGAGGCTGGCACCAGGTTGACCGCTTCCACGCCCAGCGCCGGAAACACCAGGGAAAAACCGAAACCGCTCAACGCCGCGCCCGCCAGGGCCCAATGGGCATCCGGTGCGAGCCACAACAGCAAGAGCCCCAGGGTTTCCACCGACAGGCAGGCAATCGCCACGCGAAAGCCGCCCAGGCGGTTGATCAGGTTGCCGAACAGCAGGCGCGCGCCGATGAAGCTGGCGCCGAACAGGCTCAGGCACAGCACCGCGTTATCCCAATGCTGGGTGGCGTAATACAGGGTGATGAAGGTCGCGATGGTGCCAAACCCGATGGAACCCAGGGCCAAGCCGCAGCCGTGTGGCAGCACACGCCCCAGCACGTGCATGAACGGCAGGCGTTCGCCAGAGACAATGGGCGCAGCAGTCTTGCGCCAGGCCAATGCCAGTCCCAGCAGGCCCAGCAAGATGATGCTGGCGCCCATGCTCCACAGCCCCAACGCGTTGACCAGCCACACCCCCAACGGAGCACCGATCGCCAGCGCGCCGTAACTGGCGATACCGTTCCAGGAAATCACCTTGGCGGTATTTGCCGCGCCAACCCGGCCGATGCCCCAGCCAATCGAACCCGACCCCACCAGGCTTTCGGCACTGCCCAGCACCAGGCGACCGATCAGCAGGCTGATCAGGCTGAACGTTGGCAGGTGGGGCGTCCAGGCCGACACCAGCATGAACACACCGCTCAGCCCGCAGCCGGCGAGGCCGAACATCACCGCGCGCTTGCTTCCCAGGTTATCGATGATTCGTCCTGCGTAAGGACGGCTGAGCAGGGTGGCCAGGTATTGCACGCTGATCACCAGCCCGGCGATCACCGCGCCGAAACCCAGCTCGCCGTGGACGAAACCGGGCAGCACGGCCAGGGGAATGCCGATATTCAGGTAGCCGATGAACGTGAACAGGACGATGGAAACGACTTGCAGCGTGACCGCCAGGGGGCGCTGGGAATCTGACATGGGAAAGAGGTCCACGGAGCAGCTGGATAGATAGGCTGCTTATGATAACGGCGACCGTGGCGTCCGGGCGGGGAAAAGTAAAACTATTTGCCCAATGGTGGCTCAGCGGTCGTTCTGTTCGCTGACCAGGCGCGTGGTCACCAGCGCGGCGATGGCGTTTTCTTCGCTGCCAAACCGGGCCAGCAGGGCCGCTTGTTTCTCGGTGGGAAGGCGGGTCCAGATCTCGACCATTTTCTCGGCGGTGCCGATCAGGACGCTGGCCTGGGCTTCGCTGAAGGGAGGGGTGTCATCGGTCATGGGGCGCTCGGGATTCAGGCAGTGTGGAAAGCGCATCTTAGCGCTTTCCACACGGTCTGGTGGTACGGGTCAATCAGTCTTCGCTGTCGGCCTGGCGGCGTTCAGTGGCTTCCTTGGGCTCGGGTTGCTGGGCGTCAGGTTGCCCTCCGGCTTGTAGCGTGGTCGTCTGCTCAGTGTCGTGCAGGCTTGGGAAGGGGAGATTAGGGATCTCGTGCATTTCGCGCTCCTCGCAAAGTCTGTGGATAGATCTGGTAGATCCGCGCTTTTACAAAGCCTGGGCAGGATACAGCAGGAGAAATGACAAAAAGACTTTTAAATCCCATCGCGCCGACAAAAGGGATTGTCTGGACAGGTCATGTCCAGTCAGCAAAAACGATCCCGCTACCGGTGGTCGCCACCGCTCAAGAACGCCCCGTACAGGCCGATGACTTGCACATATCCTCCACATTCCGTTGTAACAGTGGACCCTGGACATGGAGGTTCTTTATTTGAAGAGATCGACTCCATGTTTCTACAAAAATCCCTGAGAGCACAGATTCTCGCCCTGCTCAGCGGCAGCCTGCTGGCCATGTTGCTGATCGCCCTGGCGTCCTTTCACTTCCTTTCCGATGGCATCCAGAATTATCGTCAACTGCTCGACGGTCCGTTGCGTGCGTCGCAATTGATCGACGAGGCCAACCTGCAATTCAAGGTGCAGGTCCAGGAGTGGAAAAACGTCCTGTTGCGCGGCAAGCAGCCAGCGGACCTGGATAAATACTGGAAGCAATTCGAGGCACGCCAGAGCGATGTCCAGGGCATCCTTGGCCAGTTGACGACCCACGAAGGTGTCCCGGCGCAAATCAAGACACGCATCGAACGCCTGCGGGGCGAACATGCCCAGTTGGGCGCGGCCTACCAGAAGGGCCGTGATGCGTTTGTGACGGCGGGCGGCGACGCGGCGGCGGGCGATGCCGCAGTCAAGGGTGTGGACCGCGCGGCCAGTGAGCAGATGAGCGAGTTGGTGGTTGAGCTGCATAAGCTGGGCGATGAGCAATCGGCACTGATCAGTGCGGGTGCCGACCGCACGATCATGCTGGGTACGGTGATCATGCTCGCCTCAGGGCTGCTGGTCGGGTTGTTGAGTGTGTGGCTGGTCAACCGCAACCTGGTGCAGCCCATCCGTAACCTGATCGCGTACGTGACTCAACTGAGCCGCGGGCGTTTTGCCGAGCGTGTCACGAGCACGCGCCAGGATGAGTTGGGCGACCTGGCCCTGGCGGCCAATACGCTGCGCGATTTCCTTGCTGAAACCTTCACACGCTTGCAACGCAGTGCCACGGAGCTGGACAGCGCCAGCGGTGAGCTCAATGCGATTGCCAGCCTGATGAGCCAAGGCACCAGCGAGCAATTCGAGCGCACCGATCAAGTCGCGACCGCGATGAACGAGATGTCCGCCACCGCCCAGGAAGTTGCCCGCCATGCCGCCGATGCGGCGCAGGCTGCCGATGATGCCGATCATTCGGCGCAGCAGGGCGAGAAAGTGATGCAGGGCACGATCCACACCATCACCCAAATGCGTGGCGAAATTGCCAACACCGCCACGGTGATCCGGCGCCTGGAAGCCGACAGCGGACGCATCGGCAAGGTGCTGGAAGTGATCCGCGGGATCGCCGAGCAGACCAACCTGCTGGCCCTCAACGCTGCCATCGAAGCCGCACGGGCGGGTGAGGCCGGGCGTGGTTTTGCGGTGGTCGCCGATGAAGTCCGCAGCCTGGCCCAGCGCACGGCGTCATCGATCATCGAGATCAACCAGATCATCCAGACGGTTCAAACAGGCGCGGTGGACGCGGCCCAGGCCATCGAAAGCGGCCAGTCGCGCAGTGAGGAAAGTGTCGAGCAGGTGACCCAGGCCGGCGCGATGCTGGAACGCATCACCCAGGCGGTGGAAGCGATCCGCGACATGAACCGTCAGATCGCCACCGCTGCGGAAGAGCAGACCTCGGTGGCCGAGGATATTTCGCGCAACCTGACTGAAATCACCTGCATTGCCAGTACCAACCTGGATAACGTACAGCGCACCGAAGCGGCCAGTCGGGATTTGCACGGGTTGTCGGGGCAGTTGAATGAAGTGACGGCGCGGTTGAGTGCCTGACCGTATGTTCCTGATGCAGTAGCCCACCTGTGGCGAGGGAGCTTGCTCCCGCTGGGCTGCATAGCAGCCCCAAAGCCATTCAGCGCGGTGTATCAGGAATAAAATGGTTGGCAGATTTTACGACTGCTGCGCAGCCGAGCGGGAGCAAGCTCCCTCGCCACAAAAGCTCATACGAGTGTGAAGTGAGTAGGGGGCAGGGCATCAACCTCAATAATCGCGACGCTTGCGAAAGGCCCATCGGCCTGCAATCACGGTGAAGGTCGCCACCAGCGCTACCAGGATCCAGAAGCCCTCGGGATCTTCGGCCAGTGGCACGCCGCCGACGTTCATGCCGAAGAAACCGGCAATGATGTTGATGGGCAACGCCAGCACCGTGACCACCGTCAAGGTGAACAGCGTGCGGTTGCTTTGTTCGTTGAGGTTGGCGGCGATCTCTTCCTGCAGCAATTTGATCCGTTCGCCCAGGGCGGTGAGGTCGTTGATGATCAGGGCGAACTCCTCGGTCGACTTGCGCAGCTCCTTGACGTCTTCCTTCTGCAACCATTGTGGCGGGCGGTTGAGCAGGCGCAGCAACGAGCCCGGCTCCAGGGCCAGCAAGCGTTGCAGACGTACCAGCACGCGGCGCTGGCTGCCCAGCTCGGCGCGGTTGTTGGACACGCGCGAAGACAGCAGTTGGTCTTCGATCTGATCAACGCTGAGGCTGGTCTTGCGCACGATCTGGGTCAGCACTTCACCTTGATCGCGCAGCAGATGCACCAGTAACTCCAGCGGCGAGCGAAAGCATTCGCCGGCCTTGACCGATGAGCGCAGCTTGTCGACCGAGTGCAAGGGTTGCAGGCGCGCACTGATGATCAGTCGACTGTGTACGCACACCCACAATGTGGAGACATCCGAGGACACCAGGTTGCTGAGGTTGAACACCACATCGTTCACCACCGCCAGCAGTGCCGAGTCCACATGTTCGATGCGGGTCGATCGCGAGCCTTCGTGCAGGGCTTCGAAGAATTCCTCGGGCAAGGCCAGGTGGCTTTTCATCCAGCGCTCGCAGGCGGCGTGGGCCAGGTTCAGGTGCAGCCAGAGGAATTCGTCGGCATCCTGCGGTTGTTGCAGGCTTTGCAGGGCCTGGGCCGAATCGATTTCCCGGCCACGCTCGCCGGGACGAAAACGAAACCCGTAAAGCAGGCCGAACAGATCCGGATCGCGATGGCTTTGGTCGATGCTGTGGTTCATGAGGGCTCGCTGGCGGGAAGTGCCTGTCGCAGCGGCCACAGGTTCACTTGAGCGGCATCATTGCAGGGTTTTTTGATGGTTGTGTGACAGTTGCGCGGCGTCGTCAGATCGGCGGCGGTTTACAGACGGCCTACGCAAAAAAGCCGCGCAACTCGAAAGTTGCGCGGCTCTTCTTTAACCGATGGATCAAGTGTCTTGCTTGTCGGACAGGACTTTGCCGGTAGTTGCGTCGAAGTCCACGTCAAACTCTTTGCCGTCGGCCGTCTTCAGTTCCACTTCATATTCATAGCCGTCGAAGTGGTTATCCAGGTCGGTGTCGGTGATGGTCGCACCTGGGTGCAACTTCAGGGCTTCCGCATTCATCGACTCAAGGGATTTGATCTTGCCGTCCTTGACCAGTTGAGGAATCTGGTCGATTCGTACATCCGCCTGGGCCAGGCCAGCGGTGAGGGTCAGGGCGGCAGCGGTAAACAGGGCAGTCAACGTTTTCATGAGTGCTTTCCTTGGTGTCGTTATTAAGGGTGAGTCGTTTAAGTGGGTTCAGATTATTTGTGGCAACTTAATTCACCCTTAATTCGAAAAATCTTGAAGCAAGTTTCCTGGAAAGGTCGTTCGACTCAGTAGCCGTTCTTTTCCAATAGCTGCGCCACGCTGCCTGTCTCGGGACGCTTGAAATACTTGAGCAGCTCACTGGCCCGGTTGGTGAAGATGCCATCGACGCCGGCCTCCATCACTTTCTTGAAGTCCACCGGCTCATCCACGGTGTAGACGTGCACCAGCAAACCCTGATCGTGGGTGTACTGGTTCATCCACGGCTGCACCAGGTCCGAATAGCTCTGGCTGCCCCCATGGGTCAATGCCGCCGAAGGACCGGTGCCGATGGCGCCATGGGCCTTGGCGTACTGGACCCATTGTTCGAACTCGGCCTTGTCCTTGGGCTCCTGCTTGGCGTAATAGACGGCCTTGTCCGTTTCGCCGGACTCGGCAAACGTCACCTTGGACTTGGGTTCGATGTTGCCTTCGCCCACCCACAGCAGCAGGATTTTCGGCACCTTCGGCATCTCTTTGTGCAGCAGTTCGAGACTGCTCTTTTCAAAGGTCTGCAGCACCACTTTGCCCTTGCCCTGGCCGACGCCGGTGGCGCTTTTGGCCAATTTCGACCCAGCGGGGCTCAGCCAACCACGGTCCTGCAGTTTGTCCTTCAGGTCGCGCTCGATGCCGGGGAACAGCTTCGGCTCCTTGGTTTCGATGTACAGCCCCGGTTTATGCAGCGGGTTGCCCTCGGCGATGTTGATCACTTCATCGAGGGTGAGGATTTTCTGGCCGACGAACGAAGGGCGGGCGCGGTCCGGGTAGGCGGTGTTGAACCAGCTGCCGGCATCGAGGGTTTTGAGTTCCGCCATGGTGAATTCATTGGCGGTGCTGTCCTTGCGTTCGGGAAACTGGGTCGCGACATCCGTGGTGCGCAGCAGGCTGTCGTCATGCAGGACGAACAACACGCCGTCCTTGCTGCGCTGCAGGTCCAGCTCCAGGTAATCGGCGCCCAGGTCACGGGCCAGCTTGTAGGCGGCGGCGGTGGATTCCGGCGCGTCGAACGAGGCACCACGGTGGGCGATGACTGCCGGATGTGGAATGCCTTGAAGGGTGGCCAGGGCCTTGGGACTCGGGGCCTCGGAGGCTTGTGTCTGGCTGAAGCCGAGCAACAGGCTCAGCATCAAGGCGCTGCGGGTGAAGGTGACAGGCATGCTCGAGATCCTTTCGTAGAGGAGGCAAAACCTATCTTTTAACAATTGAACGCTGTCGGCGCTATCGCCATACCGACATAAACCTGTGTGAAGCAGATTTTTCCCACCCATTTTTCGGCCGCTTTGCAGTACCCTTGGCCGCACCAGTTTCCCCGGCAGAGGGAAACCTTAAAACCTGTATTCACTTGCCCTGCGTGTAAACCATCGATCAGACGTCCCGAGGGACGCATCCATGAGGTTTACCATGCGCACCACTTCGACACTCATCTGCCAGGCCGCCGACCAGCTCAAGGGTTTTGTCGGCCTGAACCGCAAGACCGGCCACTACATCGTGCGGTTCAGCGAAGACGCCTTCGGCATGGACGTGGCCGACGACGGCATCATTCCCACCAGCGAATTTGTCTGGGCCCCCGGGGCGGATGGCACCATGACCCTCAGTCGCGAGCGAATCCGACTGTTGCTGGACCAGAACGTCGACGACCGCATCAACCTGACCGAACCTTTGCGGGTGTACATGGCCCGCGGCGACCTGCCGGAAATCAAGGCGGTGCGGCAGTTGGTGGAAGGCTGAGCCCCCGATCCTGAAGTGAACGGAAACCCTGTGGGGTTCACAAGAATTTTTGGAACGGCATGGTCCTGTGGCGAGGGAGCTTGCTCCCGCTGGGGCGCGCAGCGGCCCCAAAAAAGCGATGAGCGCTGCGCACTGGAGCGCCAGCCCGGTCAAGCGGGAGCAAGCTCCCTCGCCACAAAGCTTTCCAGCTATAACGCCACAGGTTGATCAACGGTGGACGCTGTGGGAGCGAGCTTGCTCGCGATGGCGATAGGTCAGTCACAGTGATGTTGGCTGATCTACAGCTATCGCGAGCAAGCTCGCTCCCACAGGGACTTTTGTCCTGGCATCAGATTGGGCGTTGGAAAGCATAGTCCCGTTCAACCTTGCACACCCTCGTCTGGCATTGGGTATACCAAGTGGAGCGGCCTCGCTCACGAATCGCGCTGTGTTCGGGATGTTGCTTCCAGGCCAGGATCGCCGCTTCATCACGCCAATAGGACACGGTAATCCCCAGACCATCGTCGCCACGGGCCGATTCAACGCCTAAAAATCCAGGTTGTTCCCGAGCAAGGACCAGCATGCGCTCGGCGGCTTCGGCGTAGCCTTGGTCCCCCTCGGTACGCAGGGAGGTAAAAATCACTGCGTAATAATGAGCGCTCATGACATTTGCCTGGCGCAGGCTTCGACAAACGCGCTGACCAGCGGTGGCACGCGGCCTTCCAGTGCGGCACGTTCAGGCTGGAACAGCGTGGCGACAAAGAACGGATGGTCCCGCAGCTCCACCGCTCGCAAGTCACCGGCCGAATCCCGGGCAACGGCGTGCAGGCGCTGGCTCAGCAAGTCTCTTTCAAAGTCTGGATTGACCCCGAAGCGGCAATGGTAGCCCTCGAACGCGGTCTGTCGGCCGTAAGCCTTGGCAATCAACGAGCCCGCATCGAACTGGAGGCTGTCGATGGTTTCGACCAGGGCACAGCTCAGCGGTGTCAGCAGCGCCCGTTCAGCCTCTGGAGAGGTTTCACCATGGACGGCATCGACCCAACCCATCACGTGACGGGCATATTCCAGCACGGCGTGCTGAAAACCGCCGCAAGTGCCCAGGAAAGGGCGACGCTGTTCGCGGGCAAAACGAATGGCCAGCACGGCACCGGCTTCGTTTTGGTAGGGACTGCCGGGCACGCACCAGACACCGTCGAAATCTTCCAGCACGGCGGTGTCGGCGATGCGCGACGTTGCCAGCCATTGGAAGCGAATGGCCTGGCCGGTTTGTGTGCCCGCCAGCTCAAGTGCGAGGGGAATTGCCCGGTGAGCGGTGATTTGAGGGTCGTGGTCGCCGATCAGGGCGATGTTTAAAGGATGTTGATTTTCCATGGGAGGCTCGCCGCTTGTTGATTCCTGGTGGCCACTATAGATTGGCGTTCACGCAATCAATATTGGCGTTTACCCAAGTGATCAATGCAGCGACGCACTATCGTCTGGACTACCCCGACCTGTCCCTGATCCTCGCGCTGGTCCGTGGCGGCTCGCTGGCCCGGGCCGCTCGGCTGCTGCAGGTGGACGTGTCGACGGTGTTTCGTTCGGTACGTCGATTGGAAGCGGCCCTGGGTCAGCCCTTGTTCGAGAAAAGCCGTTCCGGGTATTTGCCCACGAGCCTGGCCCAGGCGTTGGCTGAACAAGCCGAGCGCGCCGAGCAGGCGTTGGAGGCGGCGCGGTTGGGCGTGGAGCAGGGCGGTGAAGTCATCAGCGGGACGGTACGCCTGACGTGCAGTGATTCAGTCTTGCAAGCGTTGCTGCTGCCGGCTTTAGCGCGTTTCATGCCTGCCTATCCGGCGTTGACCCTTGAGTTGAGCACTTCGAACGACTTCGCCAACCTGAGTCGCCGCGACGCCGACATTGCGTTGCGACTGACCCGTACGCCACCGGAACACCTGGTCGGTCGCAACCTGGGCAATGTGACTTACCGGGTATGCGCCAGCGCCGCGTATCTGCGTTCGGTAGAGGCGGGTGACCTGACTTCCATGATCTGGATCGCGCCAGACGACTTCCTTCCGGATCACCCCACCGTGGCCTGGCGGCGCCAGCATCTGCCCGGCGTGATGCCTGCCTATCGCTGCAACAGCATGCTCTCGGTCACCGAACTGGTGCGGGCTGGTCTAGGCGTTGCGGCGCTGCCGGACTTTCTGATCGACGAACGCCA
Organism: Pseudomonas sp. Z1-12; assembly: GCF_051132015.1. Taxonomy (NCBI): domain Bacteria; kingdom Pseudomonadati; phylum Pseudomonadota; class Gammaproteobacteria; order Pseudomonadales; family Pseudomonadaceae; genus Pseudomonas; species Pseudomonas sp. Z1-12. The sequence continues at coordinate 5,207,869 of NZ_CP071647.1, read as the reverse complement.
GGGCCTGATGCCCCTTGGCGAACCACTGGAGGGATACGATACGGCGCTGTGGCTCCTGACCCGCCCGGACTGTCGAGCCTTGCGCTCGGTGGTGACCTTGTTTGATGAGCTGGGGCGCAACCTGCGCTGGGGTTGAGATTCAGGCCTGGTAACGACTCAGGAACATGTCGAGGGCCGATTCGATGACTTGGGTTTGCTCCTCCTGGGTCAGGCTCGGTTGCCCCATCGAAACCTGCGGCCAGAAAGCGAATGTCTTGAGCAGCCCATGCATTTGTTGGGCGGCAAAGGCCGGCTCCACGGGTTTCAATCGGCCATCGGCCTGGGCCTGGCGAATCCAGGCGGTCAGGCCTTCCTCACGCTGGCCCATGCGCGAGACCATGTCCTGGGCTCGCTCCGGGGAGTGAATGGTTGCGGCGATGGCGATGCGCGCCAGGTCGAGGAAATTTTCGTCCGCCAGCAGATGCAGTTTGGCTTGCAGCAACGTTTGCAGTTGCTCCCGTAGCGGCGTCTGCGGGCTGTAGGGCATGTCCTGTTCTGCGGTGATGCTGTTCCATAACCGATTCAGGATTTCGGCGAACAGCGCTTCCTTGCTCGGGAAATGGTTATACACCGTGCGCTTCGATACGCCGGCGGTCGCCGCGATCCTGTCCATGCTGGTGATCTCGAAACCGCTGCTACGGAATTCAGCAATCGCGGCCTGGAGGATGGCTTCGCGTTTTCGCTCGGTAAGGCGCTGCGGTACGGTCATGGGCATTCGTCGGTTGAGAGGAGAGAACTTACACTCGGCAGTTTACTTGCTCCCGGGATTCATGCAATCTGGAAACTACACCGAGTGGTGTAGGTTTTCGTCTGACGGCTATGCGTGCATGCAACGGCCATCCAGCGTCCCACAACGACGAAGCGCAATGGCGACGACGTCCTTGGAGTTATCGCACCATGACCATCCCCTCTCTTTCGACCGATAGCCCGCCTGCCCACGATTCATCCCGGCAAGAGCTGGGCAAGTATCGCAATCATGCCTACACGCCGCGGGAAGGCTTTGGCACCACCCTGCGCATCATCTGGAACATGATCTTTCACAAGCCGCATTCCACTCGCCCTGCAGGTGCCATCGACGTTCGACCGCTGACGCGCGCCGCGCTGCTGGCCGCGCCGAACCACAGCGTCTTCCGTCTTGGCCATTCCACCGTGCTGCTCAAGCTGCGGGATAAATTCTGGCTGACAGACCCGGTGTTCTCCGAGCGTGCCTCACCCGTGCAATGGGCCGGACCGAAGCGTTTCCATCAGCCGCCCATCAGCCTGGACGAGTTGCCGCCCATCGAAGCGGTGATCCTTTCCCACGATCATTACGACCACCTCGATCATCAGGCCATTCTCAAGCTAGCGACCAAGACCCGCCACTTCCTGGCGCCCTTGGGTGTGGGCGAGACCCTGGTCAAATGGGGCGTCGACGCCAGCAAGGTGCGTCAGCTGGACTGGTGGCAAGGCACCGAGGTGGACGGCATCGAGTTCATCGCCACGCCCTCCCAGCATTTTTCCGGACGCGGCCTGTTCGACAGCAACAGCACTTTGTGGGCGTCGTGGGTGATGATCGACGGCGCAACGCGAATTTTCTTCAGCGGCGACACCGGTTACTTCGAGGGTTTCAAGCGCATCGGCGAACAATACGGCCCCTTCGACCTGACGCTGATGGAAACCGGCGCCTATAACGTTGACTGGCCCCATGTCCATATGCAGCCGGAGCAGACCTTGCAGGCCCATATCGATCTCAAGGGCCGTTGGCTACTGCCGATCCACAACGGCACGTTCGACCTGGCGATGCATGCCTGGTATGAACCCTTCGACCGCATCCTGGCCTTGGCCTGGGAACGCAACGTTTGCATCACCACACCGCAAATGGGCGAAGCTTTCACCCTGACGCAGCCGCAACGTGGCCGCGCCTGGTGGCTGGATGTGGACCCCTCGACCTATCAGGACCAGGCCGGTATCGCCTAGAACCTGCGCTGCGGGGGTCATTCGATCATCGCGTAATCGGAACGCCCCATCGGGTCCGGGGTCGCGCCCTTGATGTTCATGCCGCGCCCCGGTGCGAAGCCGGGGAAGAACACCAGGCCTTCCGCCTCCAGGCGAAACGCCAGGGCCAGGCGGGTGACATCGAGCAATTCGCCACCGGCCTCAAAGCGGCGGATGGCCTGGACCGAGACGCCGGACTGCCGGGACAGCTCCTCGACACTCCAGCCCAACATGGCTCGTGCCTGTGCACAGTGGGCGGGGGTGAACTGATAGACAGCGATGCGTTCCAGGGTGGTTTTGATTGCGAGAGAGGCCATGGGGGTGCTCCAAAGCTGTGGGATTAAAAAATACTGTGTTTTTGTACAGTTGTTTTGAATCCCGATCAATCTCATTTTTTTGATCAATGACCGGCGGTCTTCGCCAACCAAGCGCTCGGCGCGTGACCCAGTACCCGACGGAACATGGTGGAGAACGCAGCGGGACTGTCGTAGCCCAGGTCCAAGGCTATACGTGTTACCGAATCCCCTTCAGCCAGGCGGGCCAGCGCCGACATCACACACGCCTGCTGCCGCCACTGGCTGAAACTCAGCGCGGTCTGCCGGCTGAACAGGCGATTGAATGAGCGCAGGCTGATATGCAATTGCGCCGCCCATTCCACGGGCGAGGCATGGGCGTCGGGGTGTTCCAGGAACGCCTGGCACAGGCTGAGCAGGCGAGGATCCTTGGGCAGCGGAAGGTGCAGCGGCAGGTGGGTGCTGCGCAGCAACTCGTGTAGTAGCAGATGAATCAACGCCCCGTCCCGACCAGCCTCGTCGTAGTCCGGCGCAAGCTCGACGGCCTCCATCAGCAACTGGCGCATCAGGGGCGACACACTAATGACCTGGCACTGCGTGTCCATGGCCATTACCGCGTCCGGTTCGATGTACAGGCTGCGCGTACTCACGCCCAGCATCAGCACTTCATGATCGACCCCCGGCGGAATCCACACCGCCCGTTGCGGCGGCACCACCCAATTGCCGTCCGCCGTGCTGACCTGCATGACCCCGGTGGCACCGTAGAGCAACTGCGCACGGCGATGGCGATGCAGCGGCAATACTTGCCCGTGAGCGTAATCGGTGCCGATGGCAACGACGGCCCTGGGTGTCGCATCCAATAAATCGATCGAAATGTTGCGCATCGATGGGCCGCTCACGATTGGCGTAAATGCGAACATTATTGGCCCGTTTGCTGCTGCAGGCCAAGCTTCGCCTCCCTATCGTAGGCGCCTCCCCTTCCACGGATGCGCCTCGATGTTCTATGTATTGCTTGCCTGTTTCGGCTGCCTGAGTGGCATCACCGCCGTGCTGTTCGGTTTCGGTGGCGGCTTCGTCGTGGTGCCCTTGCTGTACCGCATGCTCACCGCCAGCCACGGTGCCGACGACCCTGTCGGCCAATCGGCGATGCACATTGCCGTGGCCACCTCGACCTGTGTGATGATCGTCAACGCACTGATCGCCACGGTGAAGCATCACCGCGCCCGCAACCTCATTCGCCATTATGTATGGCCGTTGGGCGGCTTCATCGGCCTGGGCGCTGTCGTCGGCGCCATTGCCGCGATGTGGGCGAGCAGCGAAGTCATTCGCTATGGGTTCATCGTTTATCTGGGCGTGACCATTCTGGACTGCTTGTTCAGACGCGGTTTTCTGACACAGTCTGACGCTGTGATCCCACGGCGATTGGGCAGGGCAGAGGTCTCGGCGGGCGGGATCAGCATCGGTGCCATCGCTACTTTCCTGGGCGTGGGCGGCAGCGTCATGACGGTCCCGCTGTTGCGCCGTTGCGGGCTGAACATGTCGCGCGCGACGTCCATGGCTAACCCGTTGAGTTTGCCGGTTGCGGTGGCCGGGACGCTGACTTACATGGCCATGGCTGGGTTTACGGAGTTTGATTTGGGGCCGTGGTTTGTGGGTTACATCGACTTGATGGCCTTCGCTGTGCTCACACTTGGCGCGCTACTGGGTATCCGTCTGGCAACGCCATGGATCGGACGGATACCGGATGGGGTTCATGCCTGGGTCTATATTGGATTGTTGGTCGTTGTGATGTTGGGCATATCGATACAATAAAATTTCCATACAGCGTTGCCGATGTCTTGTAGAAGGAGGATGGCATGTCGGTATCCGATAGTGACTGGAAGCTTTACAACGGACTCCGCGATCTGGCGCTGGAGCGCTTCTGCCAAGGCGTTCTTTCGGATGCGCAGGCGGTGGTCCAGAACGAAGCGTTATCAGCTCACGCTCGATATCGCACGCTCTACGACCTCATGCGAGAGCGGGACAAGAGCTTGGCGATGGCGTTCAACGTAGGTCGACGTCGAGACATTTCTTTATCTTTGAGATTGCTGATTGCGTACGATCTGCTGAGCGATGAGGAATTGGCGATTCTGAGCGAGGAGCTTCGTGAAAGGGTTTCCGACGCTGTCCGTCAACCCTTTGAAATCGAATGGGCCGAAGATGCCTGATATTTTCCGAGAGTTTAAATGCTGATCTTCAACTGCACCGAAGCGGCCAGCAATTTTTTCAGCCGCGTGAGCAAAGGTAAGAAAGTCACCCCGGTAGGAAAACCGCCATCCCCTGTTATCGAGGACGATGAGCTGGGTGAGCTCGACGAGCAATGGCTGGTTCATGTGATCACTGTGCAGCGCAAACACGTGTTGTTCGTCATCCACGTGCAAACCCGCTACTGCATGATTTTCGTCGGTGCTAAAAAAGCGGACGTTGAAGGTTTTGTCCAGCGGTTTTCCGAACGATGGATCAATGGCCTGATGCGTCACGCGGGGCAGCATGATCTTCTTCGTTGGGTCGATGATGAAGCGATGATGGAGCGCTTCCAGGAAAGTTGTCGTGATTACATTTTTTATAAACGTGGCCATCGTGGTGCGCAAAAGCACCTCAACGAGATTTCCTGGATTTTTGAGGACTGCGCTGCCGAATGGGGCACGTTACCCTCTGATGAGTTCTCTGCAGGTCGCTTCGACGGCAATATGAATGACACCCCGAGAAGCAGTAAGGGACATAAGGACTATTACTACCCGGACGAAGAAATGATCATCCATTGGTTGCGGCGTTATGGCGGCTTGGATGAGCCTGCCGCCCAGACAGCACGTGAGCGGCACATCGAAGTGAAACGAGAGATGCGGTCGTTCGAGCGGCAACTTGCCCAAGAAGCGCAATGAAGGAGGCGTAGGGCTACGGCTAGCCAAGGCGAAATCAGTTATCGGTTAGCCCCGGCGCCTCACGGATGATGAAGTGATCCAGGTTCCCGATATTGGCACTGAACACCCCGAACGTTTCTTCGGGGTTCTTCTTGCTCGGCACCTGTTTCAACTCCGGCGTGACGCCATAAAAGAAGCAATACAACGGCGCGTGACTGTCGATGGCGTACTTGATCTCTGCCAGGAACGCCTTGCGCTTGCGGTAGTTGTCGATCAGCTTCTTGCTCAGGTAAACGTTGACCGAGTAAGGCTTCTTCTTCGCCTCGTCCGGCTGTTTGAACCAGACCTTTGCTTCGAAGTCGATGCGAAAGCTCAGGGTGTAATCCTTGATCTCTTTGATCTTGCCCCAGTAGATCAAGCCCTTGTTGTCCTGCAAATATTCGATCTTCTTGAAGAACGATCCATAGGGCGCCGTGTGCTCGCCAATCTTCAGCGGCTTGCGCTTGAGCAGATCCTTGTTATCGAAATTCGAAACGAAACACTCCACCGGATGGGCGAAGACACTGGTCTTGTCCGGTGTTGAATCCTGCGCGGAATGAGCGCTATCACCGTGGGAAGATACGGAGGGAGGCGTAGGCCGAGTCGCGTCAACGTCCTTCGATGGGTCGGACGACTTACGCAGGTACTCACGCCGAGTCAGCAACAGCTCCGACGGAAAATGTTCCTCGCGGTCGTCATCCGTTTCCGCCTCGCCACTCTCTACACCCAACCCCGGCGTTTTCGGACTGACATAAGGGCAGCCCTCGATATGCTGGGTCGTCGGCTGATTCTTGAAATGTGGCGTGCGGATGTAATTAACATTCTTGGCATTGAACGTCGTCAGCCGATTCTCCTCTCCAAACGCTGCCCGACAGACCTCGTTGGGGCACTGAAAGCGCTCCTTGGCCGAGTCGAAGGCCATGGTCTCGTCGAAGTTCAGATCCCGAACGTCATAGATCGAAAGCTTGGCATCGAGGCTGAGGCAATAGGCTGTGTCGAATTTCATCGGGGCTCGGGTCCGTGAGAGGAAGTGTATTAATACCGAAGGACGCGGCGGGCTGCACCCAAAGTTTCAACCCACCAAAGAACTCCTGTGGGAGCGAGCCTGCTCGCGATTTCCAAACCCAACCCAACCATCAGGTCTGCCACCCACCTGTGCCCTGACATCAACCCGTGGCGAGGGAGCTTGCTCCCGCTGGGCTGCGTAGCGGCCCTCGTTCCGCAGTTTCCTACCTTGAGAAATCGATATCATGATGCTGGTTCTTAGCTCGATGTGGAATTCTAATGTCTGCTTAGCTAAATCCATTGAGGCCGATGTATGAGTGAACAGGTGCAAGTAACCCTGCAAGAAACAAAATCCCACCTCTTACAACTGGGGGCGCGTGCCTGGCTGGGCGACAAGGTTGTGATCACCAATGCCGGCAAGCCTTATCTGGATCTGCTGCCCATGTCGATACGCTTCAGGCGCGCAAGCCTGGACGGTTGAAGGGGAAAATTCGGATATCAGCGGATTTCGACCGCACCCCCCAGGATCTCATCGATGGTTTTGAGGGCCGGTTCTGAGTACAGAATCGCCAAAGCCGTGGAAACCTGCCCGAGATTTTCAAAACAACGCAGCAACCACGCCCGACACCAACCTATGGCATGAACCCCGTGGCGAGGGAGCTTGCTCCCGCTGGGCTGCGCAGCAGCCCCAATTCAATATGCCTAACAAAAAACCGCCGCCCGAACACGGACGACGGCTTCCGAATGAATCTCAAAACCCTCGCAAAACCCGAGAAGCTTTCCGCCACCAGGACTCATGCTGGCTAAACGGATCATCCACCAACACCGCCGGCATATCCCGCAAGCGAATCCATGGCTCATCCTGCCAGTGCAGCATGCAGAGCGACATCTTCGGCCAATCCAACACGCTCAACGTAGGCCGTTCCACCTTATGCGAGGAGCGCTCATCCCGCAGGGTTGGCACCACCTGATGCGTGATCCACTCACGCAGCAATCGATACTCAGGGCCGTAGTGATAAACCAACAACGCATAGACGCCCGACTCGCTGAGCATCAGACGCTCTTCGGCCAAGCCGTGGACATGCACGAGCATCATCCGGCGTTAGTCAGGGTCAAGCTTGCGGGTCATGCGTTCATCAAGGCGCTTGCTCATCAAACGCCCCAAATCGGATGCGCTGAACCAAGCCTGGTTTTCAACCAGGAGGGCATGCAGATGAATGTTATGGCGGGTGAAAACCGCCGGAATGTAAGCATCAGGCATGATAAGTCTCCGAGTTATACGGAGAGCAGAGCTGCGTTTTTGTGGGCATAGCTACCTCTACGTTTGACGGTTGGCGGCGCGAGCCCGACGTAGAGGATTCAAGAAAATCCCAACGAGCTATTTCTCCCACACAGAACTGCAAATGTCCTTGGACAGTACGCGGCTCTATGTTTGGCGATTAGCTACTACGTTGGGCGTTTCTTAGGCACCTGCGATTAAGATAGGTACCGAGGCGATGTAGCGTCAATACGGAACAATTCTGAGTTTTGCGTAGGGGAACGGTAGGGTGCCGGCCTCAGAGTTAAACGCGGTTTTTGGTTCTGTAGAACAAAAAAAACCCCGTTTTCACGGGGTTTCTGTTACGCGTGCAGCCTAGGATTTTTCTGTCGAATCAATCCCAGCTCAAAGCCCCACCCGTCTGATACTCAATCACCCGAGTCTCAAAGAAATTCTTCTCTTTCTTCAAGTCCATGATCTCGCTCATCCAAGGGAACGGATTCGTCGTCCCCGGATACTCTTCCTTCAAGCCAATCTGCGACAAACGACGGTTAGCGATGAACTTGAGGTAGTCCTCCATCATCGCCGCGTTCATCCCCAGCACCCCACGAGGCATGGTGTCGCGGGCGTATTCGATTTCCAGTTGGGTCCCTTGCAGGATCATCTGGGTCGCTTCTTCCTTCATCTCGGCATCCCACAGGTGTGGGTTTTCGATTTTGATCTGGTTGATCACGTCGATGCCGAAGTTCAGGTGCATGGATTCGTCGCGCAGGATGTACTGGAACTGCTCGGCGACGCCGGTCATTTTGTTGCGGCGGCCCATGGATAGGATCTGGGTGAAGCCGCAATAGAAGAAGATGCCTTCCAGAACGCAGTAGTAGGCGATCAGGTTGCGCAGCAACTCTTTGTCGGTTTCCGGGGTGCCGGTTTCGAACTTCGGATCGGAGATCGAACGTGTGTATTTCAGGCCCCAGGCAGCTTTTTTCGCGACCGATGGGATCTCGTGGTACATGTTGAAGATTTCGCCTTCATCCATGGCCAGCGATTCGATGCAGTACTGGTAGGCGTGGGTGTGGATCGCCTCTTCGAACGCCTGGCGCAGGATGTACTGGCGGCATTCCGGGTTGGTGATCAGGCGGTACACGGCCAGGACCAGGTTGTTGGCAACCAGGGAGTCGGCGGTGGAGAAGAAGCCGAGGTTGCGCATCACGATGCGGCGTTCGTCGTCGGTCAGGCCTTCCGGGTTTTTCCAGAGGGCGATGTCGGCGGTCATGTTGACTTCTTGCGGCATCCAGTGGTTTGCGCAGCCGTCCAGGTACTTCTGCCAGGCCCAGTCGTATTTGAATGGCACGAGCTGGTTGAGGTCGGCGCGGCAGTTGATCATGCGCTTTTCATCGACGGCGACACGGGCGGAGGCGCCTTCGAGTTCGGCGAGGCCTTCGGCGACGTCGAGTTTGTCGAGGGCGGCCTTGGCGCGAATGATCGCGGCCGAGTCGCTGGCCGTCACGGCCCGGGCTTCGAGGGCGGCGGCACCGCCGGCGCTGTCGAGGCGGTCCATGTTGGCTTCAGAAGCGTGGCCGGCGTTGGCGCCTTTTACAGCGACTTCGCCGCTGTCTTCTTTGTCGAATTCGTCCCAGCTCAGCATGACGTGTCGTCTCCTGCGTGAGGGCCAGATGCCCGATGAAGGCCTACTGGCCGCGGTGGATCTTGAAAAATCGTTTGTTGCAGCAGCTGACGCAGGCAATAAACAGAAAAATGTACGGGTCGTTCCGGAGCGGCGGTGAACGCGAGGAGGCGATTGGCCTCTGCGTGGGCTCCGGGCTGGCGTGATCCCCTGTAAGGGAATATTGCAGGCCCGTTTAAGGCGGCATTATAAGGACTTTTTTGCCTACGTGCTGCGGCGAAATGGCTCACAGAAGAGGCGGCGGGGGGTATATCCGCGTGGGAGCGAGGGTTTACAAGGCTTTGGCCGCGTAAGATTTTTTTTGCATGAAGTGGATCGCGGATTTTTTTGATCAAAAAACCAGCGTTTTTTGCGGTTTTGCACTACATGTTGTGTTTGCGGGGCGTTTTTGGTGGTTCCAGACACAACCAGGCCCGAGCGGAATCGGGCCATGGAAATTGCCAGTTGTGATCAGCCGTTGGAGCAACCGTTGCCCATGATGCTGTAGCGCAGGATGTGGCGTTGGCCTTTGGAGTCGTCGTATTCCATCTTCGCCGGGACCACTTCGCAGACGTTCGGGATGTCGCTCATGGAGATGACTTTGGCGATGTCCAGGTGGGTGGAGTAGGTGTACTCCTCAATGGCCGGTTTTTGCTGTGCTGCGTCGGTCGGGGCCTCATCCGCCATCGCGGTGGCGCATAGGCTGCCGAGGACTAGGACCCATAAAGCTTTCATCTGTATTTCACCTTTTTTGAGGTCGAGTGGGGTCACGCAACCTTTTTGGGGTTGCGTGTGGAGCAAGTGTTGGAAGTTGGATTAACGGCCTTCGTGGGGGCTGTGTTGCGCTAATCGTGTTTGCCGGTTGGCGAGGTGGATTTTAGAAGGTGAGGGTGGGGGTAAACAGACTCGGTTTTGATAAACACTGTTGGTTGATCTGGTAATAATCGACGGGGAGTCGTTGGCTGTCTGGTGAATTGCTATTGGATGGGCAGGCGCCATCGCGAGCAAGCTCGCTCCCACAGGGGGAGCGGCGTTGGACGTAAAGTGAGCGTTCAATGGAGATCAACTGTGGGAGCGAGCTTGCTCGCGATAGCGGTGGATCAGTTTGCATGGATATTGACTGACCCACCGCCATCGCGAGCAAGCTCGGCTCCCACTAGTACCGACATTTTGTAGGGACTTGTTACTACCATCGTCGAATGGTTCTATAGGCCCGCCCCGGGCTACAACGGGATCATACAAAAACAACTATTCACCGAGGTAAGAAAGATGAGTGCGGCTTCTGTGTATCCCGTTCGTCCCGAGGTAGCGGCCAATACGCTGACTGACGAGGCGACCTACAAGGCCATGTACCAGCAGTCGGTCGTCAACCCCGATGGCTTCTGGCGCGAGCAGGCCAAGCGCCTCGATTGGATCAAGCCTTTCACGACGGTGAAGCAGACTTCTTTCGACGATCACCATGTCGACATCAAGTGGTTTGCCGACGGCACCTTGAACGTTTCCTACAACTGCCTCGACCGTCACCTGGCCGAGCGCGGCGATCAAATTGCGATTATCTGGGAGGGCGATGACCCGTCCGAGAGCCGCAACATCACCTATCGCGAACTGCACGAAGAAGTCTGCAAGTTCGCCAACGCCCTGCGCGGCCAGGACGTGCACCGCGGCGACGTGGTGACCATCTACATGCCGATGATCCCTGAAGCCGTGGTCGCGATGCTGGCCTGTACCCGGATCGGTGCGATTCACTCGGTGGTGTTCGGCGGTTTCTCCCCCGAAGCCCTGGCGGGTCGGATCATCGACTGCAAATCCAAAGTGGTGATCACCGCCGACGAAGGCATTCGCGCCGGCAAGAAGATCCCGCTCAAGGCCAACGTCGATGACGCGCTGACCAACCCGGAAACCAGCAGCATCCAGAAAGTCATCGTGTGCAAGCGCACGGCGGGCAACATCAAGTGGAACCAGCACCGTGACATCTGGTACGAAGACCTGATGAAGGTCGCCGGTACCGTTTGCGCGCCGAAAGAAATGGGCGCCGAGGAAGCGCTGTTCATCCTCTACACCTCCGGCTCCACCGGCAAGCCGAAGGGTGTGCAGCACACCACGGCTGGCTACTTGCTGTACGCGGCGCTGACCCATGAGCGCGTGTTCGACTACAAACCGGGCGAGGTCTACTGGTGCACCGCCGACGTGGGTTGGGTCACCGGCCACAGTTATATCGTCTACGGCCCGCTGGCCAACGGCGCGACCACCCTGCTGTTCGAAGGCGTGCCGAACTACCCGGACATCACCCGGGTGGCCAAGGTTGTCGACAAGCATAAGGTCAGCATCCTCTACACCGCGCCGACCGCGATCCGCGCGATGATGGCCTCGGGCACCGCCGCGGTCGAAGGTGCCGATGGCAGCAGCCTGCGCCTGTTGGGGTCGGTGGGTGAGCCGATCAACCCGGAAGCCTGGGACTGGTACTACAAGAATGTCGGCAAGGAGCGTTGCCCGATCGTCGACACCTGGTGGCAGACCGAAACCGGTGGCGTGCTGATCAGCCCGCTGCCAGGCGCCACGGCGTTGAAGCCAGGTTCGGCCACGCGTCCGTTCTTCGGCGTGGTGCCGGCACTGGTGGACAACCTCGGCAACCTGGTCGAGGGCGCCGCTGAAGGCAACCTGGTGATCCTCGATTCGTGGCCAGGCCAGGCGCGTACGCTGTACGGCGACCATGACCGTTTTGTCGACACCTACTTCAAGACCTTCAGTGGCATGTACTTCACCGGTGACGGCGCCCGTCGCGACGAGGACGGCTACTACTGGATCACCGGTCGGGTGGATGACGTGCTCAACGTCTCCGGCCACCGCATGGGCACCGCCGAGATCGAAAGCGCCATGGTCGCCCACCCGAAAGTCGCCGAAGCGGCGGTGGTGGGTGTGCCGCACGACATCAAGGGGCAGGGCATTTATGTCTACGTCACCCTCAATGCCGGCGAAGAAACCAGCGAGGCCTTGCGCCTGGAACTGAAGAACTGGGTGCGCAAGGAGATCGGTCCGATTGCTTCGCCGGATGTGATCCAGTGGGCGCCAGGGCTGCCGAAGACCCGCTCCGGCAAGATCATGCGCCGCATCCTGCGCAAGATCGCCACGGCGGAATACGACGGGTTGGGTGATATCTCCACCCTGGCCGACCCGGGTGTGGTGGCGCACCTGATCGAGACGCACAAGACCATGAACGTGGCCTGACGGTCGCGTGTAGCACCTAAGAGCCCCGCCCGGCGTTTGCCGGGCGGGGCTTTTTTATGGCCGCGCTGGGAGGGCCTGAAGTGTGGTGCCTTCGTGGCGAAGGAGCTTGCTCCCGCTCGGCTGCGCAGCAGTCGTAAACCGGTCAATGCGGTATGCCTGAACAAACGCGGTGCCTGGCTTTTGGGGCTGCTGCGCAGCCCAGCGGGAGCAAGCTCCCTCGCCACAGGGTTTGGTGTTTGGCTGACAGGTGTTCGAATAAATATCGGCGTTTAAAGTAGGAGGTGTCTGAACGTTACCGACGTTTCGAAATGTGTAACCAAAGGCGCCATAACGGGGCGATGTGAAACGCGAAGCCCCGTCATAGGGCGGTTCCAGGCGTCTCTGAAAATAAGCCGACACGCTGTGCTTGCCGGATTAGAAGGGTTTGCGAATAATGGGCCCGCTATTTGCAGCATAGATCGGTTTCCCTTCTTTTGCTCTTGCATGAATTTGCGGGGCTGTCAATGTGCTCGAACAGCTTTCTCGGTGCTTCTGTAATTTGTTGTCGCATTGAAGAAATATCGGCTTCGGGCCTGTCGTTAGAATGCCGATCACTCGCTCGTCGTGGCTCGCGTTGGATAAAACGTGAGCTTCCTAGGACGCAGCACCAAAGTTCGTTTCACCCATTCGCATATTGGGCTGTTGCTCACTCTGCCGTTTTTGCCCTTTACCGATGGAGTCCCAAGATGAAGAAACTTGTGCTGCTTGGCGCCCTGGCACTGTCCGTGCTGTCCCTGCCGACCTTCGCTGATGAGAAGCCCCTGAAGATTGGTATCGAAGCGGCTTACCCTCCATTCGCCTCGAAAGCCCCGGATGGCAGCATCGTCGGTTTTGACTACGACATCGGCAATGCGCTGTGCGAAGAGATGAAGGTCAAGTGCGTGTGGGTCGAGCAGGAGTTCGACGGCCTGATCCCGGCGCTGAAGGTGCGCAAGATCGACGCGATCCTGTCGTCCATGTCGATCACTGAAGATCGCAAGAAGTCGGTTGATTTCACCAACAAGTACTACAACACCCCGGCCCGCCTGGTAATGAAGGCCGGTACCCAGGTCAGCGACGGCCTGGCCGAGCTCAAGGGCAAGAACATCGGCGTGCAGCGTGGTTCGATCCACGAGCGTTTCGCCCGTGAAGTGCTGGCCCCGCTGGGTGCCGAGATCAAGCCGTACGGTTCGCAGAACGAGATCTACCTGGACGTGTCCGCTGGTCGCCTCGACGGCACCGTGGCAGACGCTACGCTGTTGGATGACGGTTTCCTCAAGACCGACGCCGGCAAGGGCTTTGCGTTCGTCGGCCCGGCCTTCACCGACGTCAAGTACTTTGGCGACGGCGTCGGTATCGCGGTTCGCAAGGGCGACGCGCTGAAAGACAAGATCAACACGGCAATTGCCGCCATTCGCGAGAACGGCAAGTACAAGCAAATCCAGGACAAATACTTCGCTTTCGATATCTACGGCAAGTAACGACGTCCCGCCACTCGTGCGAAATGGCGCAAGCAACAGGATCTCTGCGGTTTGCGCCATTTTTTCATCCCACTTTCGAGGACCTGAATCATGTTGAAAGGCTACGGGGCTGTCATCCTCGATGGCGCATGGTTGACGCTTGAGCTCGCCTTGTCGTCCATGGCCCTGGCCATCGTCCTGGGGTTGATTGGTGTCGCGTTGCGCCTCTCGCCGGTGCGCTGGCTGGCGTGGCTGGGCGACCTGTATTCCACGGTCATCCGCGGCATTCCCGACCTGGTGCTGATCCTGCTGATTTTCTACGGCGGCCAGGACCTGCTCAACCGCGTGGCGCCGATGCTCGGCTATGACGACTACATCGACCTGAACCCGCTGGCGGCCGGTATCGGCACCCTGGGCTTCATCTTCGGTGCGTACCTGTCGGAAACCTTTCGCGGTGCGTTCATGGCGATCCCCAAGGGACAGGCCGAGGCGGGCATGGCGTACGGCATGAACGGCTTCCAGGTGTTCTTCCGGGTGCTGGTGCCGCAGATGATTCGCCTGGCGATTCCGGGTTTTACCAACAACTGGTTGGTGTTGACCAAGGCCACCGCGCTGATTTCCGTGGTGGGCCTGCAAGACATGATGTTCAAGGCCAAGCAGGCGGCGGATGCCACTCGCGAGCCTTTCACCTTCTTCCTCGCAGTGGCGGCGATGTACCTGGTGATCACCAGTGTCTCGTTGCTGGCGTTGCGTCACCTTGAGAAGCGCTACTCGGTAGGCGTAAGGGCGGCTGATCTATGATCTTCGACTACAACGTCATCTACGAAGCGTTGCCGCTGTATTTCAGCGGCTTGCTGACCACTCTGAAGCTGTTGGCCCTGTCGCTGTTCTTCGGCCTGCTGGCGGCGCTGCCCCTGGGGTTGATGCGGGTGTCCAAGCAGCCGGTCGTCAACATGACGGCCTGGCTCTACACCTACGTGATCCGCGGCACGCCGATGCTGGTGCAGCTGTTCCTGATCTACTACGGGTTGGCGCAGTTCGCGGTCGTGCGCGAGAGCTTTCTCTGGCCATGGCTGTCCAGCGCAACGTTCTGTGCGTGCCTGGCGTTCGCCATCAACACCAGTGCCTACACCGCCGAAATCATCGCCGGCAGCCTGCGAGCCACACCCAACGGTGAGATCGAAGCGGCCAAGGCCATGGGCATGTCGCGCTACAAGCTGTATCGCCGGATCCTGCTGCCGTCGGCCCTGCGCCGGGCGCTGCCGCAATACAGCAACGAAGTGATCATGATGTTGCAGACCACCAGCCTGGCATCCATCGTGACCCTGATCGACATCACCGGTGCCGCGCGCACGGTGAACGCGCAGTATTACTTGCCGTTCGAGGCCTACATCACGGCCGGCGTTTTCTATCTGTGCCTGACCTTCATCCTGGTGCGCCTGTTCAAACTGGCCGAGCGCCGCTGGCTGGGTTACCTAGCCCCGCGCAAGCACTGATAACGCATCGATCCGATCGACTGCTCAACGACTGACGTTTTGTGAGAACCGACCGCATGTACAAGCTTGAAGTCCAAGACCTGCATAAACGCTATGGCAGTCACGAAGTGCTCAAGGGCGTGTCCCTGAAAGCCGCCGCTGGCGATGTGATCAGCATCATCGGCTCCAGTGGCTCCGGCAAGAGTACTTTCCTGCGTTGCATCAACCTGCTTGAGCAACCCCATGCCGGCAAGATCCTGCTCAACAACGAAGAGTTGAAGCTGGTGGCGGGCAAGGACGGCGCCATGAAGGCTTCGGACCCCAAGCAACTGCAGCGCATGCGTTCGCGGCTGTCGATGGTGTTCCAGCATTTCAACCTGTGGTCCCACATGACCGCGCTGGAAAACATCATGGAGGCGCCGGTGCATGTACTGGGCGTGGCCAAGGCCGAAGCGCGGGAGAAGGCCGAGCACTATCTGAACAAGGTTGGCGTGGCTCATCGCAAGGATGCCTACCCGGGTCACATGTCCGGCGGCGAGCAGCAGCGCGTGGCGATTGCCCGTGCGCTGGCGATGGAGCCTGAGGTGATGCTGTTCGACGAGCCGACCTCGGCGCTGGACCCGGAACTGGTGGGCGACGTGCTCAAGGTGATGCAGGCCCTGGCCCTGGAAGGCCGGACCATGGTGGTGGTGACCCACGAAATGGGCTTTGCCCGTGAAGTGTCGAACCAGTTGGTGTTCCTGCACAAAGGCATCGTCGAAGAAAGCGGCAACCCGCGCGAAGTGCTGGTGAATCCGCAATCCGAGCGCCTGCAACAATTTCTGTCGGGCAGCCTCAAGTAATCGCTCCCGTTACGCACCTGATTTGGGTCATGCTGCGCACCGCGCGCCAGATGGTCTAATTTGGTTGCAGCCGCTTTTGGCTTTAACACTGTTTTCGCTTCGGATCGCCCGCCATGACTGCCCATCGAATAGGTTTCCTGATTTGGCCCAGCACTAAAGCCTTGACGCTGGCGCTGGCCGAGGACGCCTTGCGTGTCGCCCAGCGAGTGCATCCGGATGTGGTCTACGAATTGTCGTTCTTGCAGGCCGAGCCACCGGCCGACGGCGCCTGGCAATTGCCGGGCGAACCCTGGGCCGGCAAGCTCGAGGGTTTCCAGAAGCTGTTCCTGCTGGCCGATGAGCCGCCGACCGCGCTGGCCTCGCCCCTGGGCAGCGCCCTCAAGCAACTGGTGCGTGCCGGTTGTGTGATCGGCGGTTTGTCGGCGGGTGTCTACCCCCTGGCCCAGCTGGGGCTGCTCGACGGTTACCGTGCCGCCGTGCATTGGCGCTGGCAGGACGATTTCTCCGAACGCTTCCCCAAGGTCATTGCCACCAGCCATCTGTTCGACTGGGATCGCGACCGCCTGAGCGCTTGCGGCGGCATGTCGGTGCTGGACCTGCTGCTGGCGGTGCTGGCCCGGGATCACGGCGCGGAACTGGCCGGCGCGGTGTCGGAAGAGCTGGTGGTCGAGCGCATTCGCGAGGGGGGCGAGCGCCAGCGCATTCCGTTGCAGAATCGCCTCGGCTCCAGCCATCCAAAGCTCACCCAGGCGGTGTTGCTGATGGAGGCCAACATCGAGGAGCCGCTGACCACCGACGAAATCGCCCAGCATGTGTGCGTATCCCGTCGGCAACTGGAGCGGATCTTCAAGCAATACCTCAACCGTGTGCCCAGCCAGTATTACCTGGAGCTGCGCCTGAACAAGGCCCGGCAGATGCTGATGCAGACCAGCAAATCCATCATCCAGATCGGCTTGTCCTGCGGTTTCTCCTCGGGGCCCCACTTCTCCAGCGCCTACCGCAACTTCTTCGGCGCCACGCCGCGGGAAGATCGCAACCAGCGACGCAGCAGCAGCCCGTTCGAATTGTCCTCGGTGCCGTCCGAACGGGGCTAAGCGGCAAGACTGCGGATAGGCGGTCAACACAAGAACTGTGGGAGCGAGCTTGCTCGCGATGGCGGTACTTCAGTGAAATGAATGTTGGCTGACACTCCGCCATCGCGAGCAAGCTCGCTCCCACAGGTGTTTTGTGTCTGGCAGCGCAAATGTGAATGCGGGCACCTCAAATACACCGGCAACGTTTAAACTGCGCCTTTGCGACGCTATTTGTCGCATTGCCGTAAACCCGCGCAAAACGTGGGTTGGCGCTATAAGAAGTTGTCGCTTGGCGGCAAGGCCGGGCTGAAAACTGTCCTTACAATCCTTACCAAGCTCGCCAGTTCCAGGCGGGTGTTCCTCATCAGGAGACTCCGATGTCCGTTGAGCAAGCCGCGGTACAACGCGCCGATTTCGACCAGGTTATGGTTCCCAACTATGCACCTGCTGCCTTCATTCCTGTGCGTGGTGCCGGTTCCCGCGTATGGGACCAATCCGGTCGCGAGCTGATCGACTTTGCTGGCGGTATCGCAGTCAACGTACTGGGCCATGCCCACCCGGCGCTGGTCGGTGCACTGACCGAACAGGCCAACAAGCTGTGGCACGTCTCCAACGTTTTCACCAACGAACCGGCCCTGCGCCTGGCTCACAAACTGGTCAACTCGACCTTCGCCGAGCGCGCGTTCTTCTGCAACTCCGGCGCCGAAGCCAACGAGGCCGCCTTCAAGCTGGCCCGTCGCGTTGCGTTCGATCGTTTCGGCAGCGAAAAATACGAAATCATCGCCGCGCTCAATAGCTTCCACGGTCGCACCCTGTTCACCGTCAACGTCGGCGGGCAATCGAAGTACTCCGACGGTTTCGGGCCTAAAATTACCGGCATTACCCACGTTCCTTATAACGACCTGGCTGCTTTGAAAGCCGCCATTTCCGACAAGACCTGCGCCGTTGTGCTGGAACCGATCCAGGGCGAGGGCGGTGTGCTGCCGGCCGAGCAGGCCTACCTGCAAGGCGCCCGCGACCTGTGCGATGCCCACGATGCGCTGCTGGTCTTTGACGAAGTGCAGACCGGCATGGGCCGCAGCGGCCACCTGTTCGCCTACATGCATTACGGCGTGGTCCCGGACATCCTCACCAGCGCCAAGAGCCTGGGCGGTGGTTTCCCGATCGCGGCGATGCTCACCACCGAAGCGCTGGCCAAGCACCTGGTCGTCGGCACCCACGGCACCACCTACGGCGGCAACCCGCTGGCGTGTGCGGTGGCCGAGGCGGTAATCGACGTGATCAATACCCCTGAAGTGCTCGGTGGCGTCAAGACCAAGCACAACAAATTCAAGGCACGCCTGGAACAGATCGGCGAGAAGTACGGCCTGTTCACCCAGGTGCGTGGCCTGGGCCTGCTGATCGGTTGCGTGCTGAACGACGCCTGGAAAGGCAAGGCCAAGGACATCTTCAATGCCGCCGAACAGGAAGGCCTGATGATCCTCCAAGCCGGCCCGGACGTGATTCGCTTCGCCCCGAGCCTGGTGGTGGAAGACGCCGACATCGACGCCGGCCTGGACCGCTTCGAGCGGGCGGCGGCGAAGCTGACGCAAGCCTGAGGCTGACCCGGACCTCCCTTGTGGGAGCGAGCTTGCTCGCGATGGCGGTGCTTCAGTGAAATGAATGTTGACTGACACACCGCTATCGCGAGCAAGCTCGCTCCCACAGGAGTCTTGCAGCGGCTGAAAAATCGAAGACCGCCGCAGATGCAATGCGGGCCAGGGTGTTTGTTTAGTTTTTTTCTGTGTATCGACCCTTTGGTCGAACCGTTTATTTCAAGTTAAGGAGTGACACCATGCTGGTGATGCGCCCCGCGCAAATGGCTGATCTGGGCGAGGTACAGCGTCTGGCTGCGGACAGTCCGATCGGTGTCACCTCCTTGCCGGATGACGTTGAACGCCTGAGCGACAAGATCGCCGCCAGCGAAGCCTCGTTTGCCGCCGAAGTCAGTTTCAACGGCGAAGAGAGCTATTTCTTCGTCCTCGAAGACACCGCGACCGGCAAGCTGGCCGGCTGTTCGGCCATTGTCGCTTCGGCCGGTTATTCCGAACCGTTCTACAGCTTTCGCAACGAGACCTTCGTTCACGCGTCCCGTGAGCTGAAGATCCACAACAAGATCCACGTACTCTCCCAATGCCACGACCTGACCGGCAACAGCCTGTTGACCAGTTTCTACGTGGTGCCGGAATTGGTGGGTTCGCCGTGGTCGGAACTCAATTCCCGCGGGCGGCTGTTGTTCGTCGCCAGCCATCCGGAGCGGTTCGCCGATTCGGTGGTGACCGAGATCGTCGGCTACAGCGATGAGAATGGCGACTCGCCGTTCTGGGACGCCATCGGTCGCAACTTCTTCGACCTCAACTACGCGGCGGCCGAGCGTTTGTGCGGGCTGAAAAGCCGTACCTTCCTCGCCGAACTGATGCCCCATTACCCGATCTACGTGCCGCTGTTGCCGGACGCCGCCCAGGAAGCCATGGGCCAGGTCCATCCGCGTGCGCAGATCACCTTCGACATCCTGATGCGCGAGGGTTTCGAGACCGATCACTACATCGACATCTTCGACGGTGGCCCGACCCTGCATGCCCGCGTCTCGGGCATCCGTTCGATTGCCCAGAGCCGCGTGGTGCCGGTCAAGATCGGCGAACCGGTCAAGGGTGCCGGCCGCCAATACCTGGTGGCCAATGCCCAATTGCAGGATTACCGCGCCGTGCTGCTCGAGCTCGACTACGCGCCAGGCAAGCCTGTAACGCTGGACATGGAAGCGGCCGAAGCCTTGGGCGTTGGCGAAGGCGCCAGCGTGCGTTTGGTAGCGGTATAACGCTTTACAGCTGAGTTTCGCGGGTGGCGAGAGCGGCCCGTCTGAGGAGATAGCATGATCGTTCGTCCCGTACGCAGCAGCGACTTACCCGCTCTGATCGCCCTGGCCCGTAGCACGGGCACCGGCCTGACTACCTTGCCGGCCAACGAAGAGCGCCTGGCCCATCGGGTCGGCTGGGCCGAGAAGACCTTTCGCGGCGAAGCCGGGCGTGGTGACGCGGACTACCTGTTCGTGCTCGAAGACGATGACGGTCGCGTGGTGGGCATTTCCGCCATCGCCGGCGCCGTGGGATTGCGTGAGCCCTGGTACAACTTCCGGGTCGGCCTGACAGTCAGTGCGTCCCAGGAGTTGAACATCTATCGGGAAATCCCGACGTTGTTCCTGGCCAACGACCTGACCGGCAATTCCGAGCTGTGCTCGCTGTTCCTCCACGCCGACTTCCGCAACGGCCTCAACGGCCGGATGCTGGCCAAGGCGCGGCTGTTGTTCATCGCCGAGTTCCCGCAGTTGTTCGGCAACAAGATCATCGCCGAGATGCGCGGCATGTCCGACGACAACGGGCGTTCGCCGTTCTGGGAAAGCCTGGGCCGGCATTTCTTCAAGATGGAATTCAGCCAGGCCGATTACCTGACCGGCGTTGGTAACAAGGCGTTCATCGCCGAGCTGATGCCCAAGTTCCCGCTGTACACCTGCTTCTTGTCCGAAGATGCCCGGGCCGTGATTGGCCAGGTTCATCCAGATACCGAACCGGCGCTATCGATGCTCAAGAGCGAAGGGTTCAGCTACCAGGGTTACGTCGACATCTTCGACGCCGGCCCGGCGGTGGAATGCGAAACCGGCAAGATCCGCGCGATTCGCGACAGCCAGGCGCTGGTGTTGGCCATCGGTACGCCGGGGGATGACGCCACGCCGTTCCTCATCCATAACCGCAAGCGCGAAGACTGTCGCATCACCGCGGCACCGGCGCGCTTTGCTGCAGGCACACTGGTGGTCGATCCGCTGACCGCCAAACGTCTTCAACTCAACGCCGGCGATCAGGTGCGCGCCGTGGCGTTGTCTGCTGCCCGGGAGTCGAAATGATGAAGTCGTTGTACATCGCAGGTAGCTGGCTGGAAGGCCAGGGCGACCTCTTCGAGTCGTTGAACCCAGTGACCCAGCAGGTGTTGTGGTCGGGCAACGGCGCCACCGCGGCGCAGGTGGAATCGGCGGTGCAGGCCGCGCGCCAAGCGTTCCCGGACTGGGCCCGCCGCTCGCTGGATGAACGCATCCAGGTGCTGGAGGCCTTTGCCGCGTCCCTGAAAAGCCATGCTGACGAACTGGCCCGGTGCATCGGTGAAGAAACCGGCAAGCCGTTGTGGGAAGCAGCGACCGAGGTGACCAGCATGGTCAACAAAGTCGCCATTTCGGTGCAGAGCTACCGCGAGCGGACCGGCGAGAAGAGCGGCCCCCTGGGCGACGCCACCGCCGTGCTGCGCCACAAACCCCACGGTGTGGTGGCGGTGTTCGGCCCTTACAACTTCCCTGGCCATTTGCCCAATGGCCACATCGTGCCAGCGCTGCTGGCCGGCAACTGCGTGTTGTTCAAGCCGAGCGAGCTGACGCCGAAAGTCGCCGAGCTGACGGTCAAGTGCTGGGTCGAGGCGGGTTTGCCGGCGGGCGTGCTGAACCTGCTGCAAGGCGCGCGGGAAACCGGTATCGCCCTGGCGGCGAATCCGGGCATCGACGGGCTGTTCTTCACCGGCTCCAGCCGCACCGGGAACTTGCTGCACCAACAGTTTTCCGGGCGCCCGGACAAGATCCTCGCGCTGGAGATGGGCGGTAACAACCCACTGGTGGTGGATGAGGTGGCGGACGTCGATGCGGCGGTCTACACCATTATTCAATCCGCCTTCATTTCCGCCGGGCAGCGCTGCACGTGTGCGCGCCGCCTGCTGGTACCGGAAGGTGCCTGGGGCGATGCCTTGCTGGCGCGCCTGGTGGCGGTCAGTTCGACCCTTGAAGTGGGTGCCTTCGACCAGCAACCGGCACCGTTCATGGGCTCGGTCATTTCCTTGGGCGCGGCCAAGGCGCTGATGGATGCGCAAAACCATTTGCTGGGCAAAGGCGCCGTGCCGCTGTTGGCCATGACTCAGCCGCAGGCCCAGGCTGCATTGCTGACGCCGGGTATCCTGGACGTGACGGCCGTGGCCGAACGTCCCGACGAGGAGTTGTTCGGGCCGTTGCTGCAAGTGATCCGCTACAAGGATTTCCCCGCAGCGATTACCGAAGCCAACAACACGCAATATGGCCTGG
This sequence comes from Pseudomonas sp. Z1-12, assembly GCF_051132015.1. NCBI lineage: Bacteria > Pseudomonadati > Pseudomonadota > Gammaproteobacteria > Pseudomonadales > Pseudomonadaceae > Pseudomonas > Pseudomonas sp. Z1-12. Next base: position 5,185,459 of record NZ_CP071647.1, on the reverse strand, counting down.
CCGCCGGCTTGCTGTCCGATTCCCTGGCGCGTTATGAGGAGTTTTGGCTGCAAAGCCGCGCCGGTATCGTCAACTGGAACAAACAGCTGACCGGCGCCGCCAGCAGCGCGCCGTTCGGCGGTGTCGGTGCCTCGGGCAACCATCGCGCCAGCGCTTATTACGCGGCGGATTATTGCGCTTATCCGGTGGCTTCCCTGGAGACACCGAGCCTGGTGATGCCGGCTGCCCTCACTCCTGGCGTGAGAATGGTGTGAACCCCAATCGCGAGCAAGCTCGCTCCCACAAAGGATTGCGCAAAAACCTGTGGGAGCGAGCTTGCTCGCGATAGGCGCGCCGCAATTGTTATTGATGCCTATAAAAACAGATTCTCGTGGAGCCTCGCTGATGAAATCCTATGAAGTCAACTTTGACGGTCTAGTGGGGCCGACCCATAACTACGGCGGGCTCTCGTACGGCAACGTCGCGTCCCAGAGCAACAGCCAGCAGTCCTCCAACCCCAAGGAAGCGGCGTTGCAAGGCCTGGCGAAAATGAAAGCGCTGATGGACATGGGTTTCCAGCAAGGCGTGCTGGCACCGCAGGAGCGCCCGGACGTGGCGGCTTTGCGTCGGCTGGGCTTTGCCGGCAGCGATGCCCAGGTCATCCAGCAGGCCGCGAAAGAAGCGATGCCACTGTTGGTCGCCAGTTGCTCGGCCTCCAGCATGTGGGTGGCCAACGCCGCCACGGTCAGCCCGAGCGCCGACACTGCCGATGGCCGCGTGCACTTCACCGCCGCCAACCTGAACTGCAAATACCACCGCAGCATCGAGCATCCGACCACCAGCCGTGTGCTGGGGGCAATGTTCGCCAACCCGCAACACTTCGCCCATCACGCCGCGTTGCCGGCGGTGGCGCAGTTCGGTGATGAAGGCGCAGCCAACCACACCCGTTTCTGCCGCGCCTACGGCGAGGCCGGTGTCGAATTCTTCGTCTTCGGTCGCAGTGCCTTCGACACCCGTTACCCCGCACCGCAGAAGTACCCGGCACGCCAGACCCTCGAAGCCTCCCAGGCGGTTGCGCGCCTGCACGGTCTGCGGGAGGAGGGCGTGGTCTACGCGCAACAGAATCCGTCGGTGATCGACCAAGGCGTGTTCCACAACGACGTGATCGCCGTGGGTAATGGCGAAGTGCTGTTCTATCACGAGGACGCGTTTCTCGAGACCGACAACATGCTGGCCGAATTGAGCAGCAAACTCGCCAAGGTCGGTGGGAAATTTCAATCGGTGTGCGTACCGCGTTCGGCGGTCACCGTCGATGATGCGGTTCGCTCCTACCTGTTCAATAGCCAGTTGCTGTCGCGTCCCGACGGCTCGATGCTATTGATCGTGCCGGAAGAATGCCGCGGCAACGAACGCGTCTGGCAATACTTGCAAGGCCTGACGGGCGCTGGCGGCGTTATCCGCGAAGTGAAGGTCTTCGACCTCAAGCAAAGCATGCAGAACGGCGGCGGCCCCGCTTGCCTGAGGTTGCGCGTAGCGCTGAACGAAACCGAACTGGCGGCCGTCAACCCAGGGGTTATCATGACCGCGCCGCTGTACGATTCGCTGACCCAATGGGTCGAGCGTCACTACCGCGACCGCATGACCGAGAATGACCTGGCAGACCCGCAGTTGCTGCTCGAATGCCGCGGGGCACTGGATGAACTGACACAAATCCTTAAACTTGGCGCGGTTTATCCTTTCCAGATCAATTGAAAGCGCGCGCGACCTGACTACAGTCAAAGCAGGGCGCGTTGCCTTATCCCCAGACGAGAACGTAAAGACATGAGCGATACCCTGCAGCTGATCCTTGAAGACACCGACGGCACCCAACTGGAAACCTCCTGCACCCGCGTCGCGGTGATGTGGCAAGGCAAGGAGTTGTGGATCCAGCAGGATGGCCGCGGTCAGCTGCTGATCGGCGTTGACGTCGAGGAAGGGGACGAGGAATACGCCAACCTGTTGTTGCGTCCATTGGCGACCAACCTGGTCAGCCTGCAACTGGAAATGGAACCGGCGGACGTCGGCGACGATGACCATGTCCATGGCCCGGATTGCGGCCACGACCACTAAGGAAACCGCGCTATGCTCGCCCTCGGCAAACTGCTTGAACTGACCCTCGCCGGCCGTGAACCGGCGGAGAAGACTCAACTGACTGTCGAAGGCGTACGGATGCGCTGGTTGAGCGAGGGCGCGCTGGAGGTCAAGCCGCCCGAGGCCTGGGACAACGGCCTGGACCTGCTGCTGTCGGCCGGCATCCACGGCAACGAAACCGCGCCGATCGAATTGCTCGACCGCCTGCTGCATGATATTGCCCGTGGTGACCTGAAGCCCCGGGCACGCATTCTGTTCCTGTTCGGCAACCCCGAGGCCATCCGGCGCGGTGAGCGTTTCGTCGAACAGGACGTCAACCGGCTGTTCAATGGGCGCCATGAGCTGAGCGGTGGTCCTGAGGCGTTGCGGGCCTGCGAGCTGGAGCGGCTGGCCGCCAGTTTCTTCAGCCGGCCGGAGCGCAGTCGCTTGCACTACGACCTGCACACTGCCATTCGTGGCTCGAAGATCGAGCAGTTCGCCCTCTATCCATGGAAAGAAGGTCGCCAGCATTCACGCCGGGAACTGGCGCGCCTGCGTGCCGCGGGCATGGAAGCGGTGCTGCTGCAGAACAAGCCGTCCATCGTGTTCAGTGCCTACACCTACGATCAGCTCGGCGCCGAATCCTTCACCTTGGAACTGGGCAAGGCTCGGCCGTTCGGTCAGAACGACGGGGTCAACGTCAGCCTGCTGGAAACTGGCCTGCACCAGATCATCGAAGGCAACGAGCCGGAGTTGGACGAGGGGCTCGATGGTCTCCAGCTGTTCAGCGTGGCCCGGGAAATCATCAAGCACAGCGACAGCTTCCGCCTTAACCTGCCGGCGGATGTCGAGAACTTCTCCGAGCTTGAAAAAGGTTATGTGCTGGCCGAAGACATCGCCCAGACCCGCTGGGTGATCGAAGAGGAGGGCGCGCGGATCATCTTCCCGAACCCCAAGGTCAAGAATGGCTTGCGGGCTGGTATTCTGATCGTGCCGGCGACTGATGAAAGCCTGGTCTAAAACCCACACCGAACTATTGTGGGAGCGAGCTTGCTCGCGATAGCGGCGTTTCAGTCTATGTTGAAGGTGACTGACACTCCGCTATCGCGAGCAAGCTCGCTCCCACAGGTTTTTTAGCCGCTTTTACACCGCTACCGCTCGCTGTTCACTGCGACGCAACGCCCGGGTCTTGTGCAATGTATCGGCGCAGGTCTTCGCCGCTTCCTGGCCCTTGTGCACGAAATGCTCGAAGAAGAACTTCTGGTGTTCGTCCCCGGCATGGAAATGATGCGGCGTGAGCACGACCGAGAACACCGGCACTTCGGTTTCCAGTTGCACCTGCATCAGGCCACTGATGACCGATTGGGCGACGAACTCGTGGCGGTAGATACCACCGTCCACCACCAGGCCGGCGGCGACGATGCCGGCGTAGCGGCCTGACTTGGCCAGCAGCTTGGCGTGCAGCGGAATTTCGAAGGCGCCGCCGACTTCGAAGAAGTCGATATCACTTTCCTGGTAACCCTGGAGGATCATTTCGGCGACGAAGCCTTTCCGGCTCTGGTCGACGATTTCCTTGTGCCAGCAGGCCTGGATGAACGCAACGCGCTCGCCCGGATGACTTTTGCTTTTGCTGTCGATTGCAGTGGGTTGCATGTTCTGGTTCCTGTTTGTGTGAAAAACAGGGCGTCATGAATCGAAGGGGATTCGAGGGTACGCCGCGCACGGAGTCGCAGTCGGCCCTTGGGTGTCGATCCCGTTCTCTCTTCATCCGGACTATGACCGTCGGCCCCGGAATCACACCGGGTCTGCTGACCTTGTCGCTACACCCCAACAGTGATGTACCGCCAAGCGCTCGCGGGCTATGCACGTTGCGTGCAATTACCGCCGGTGGGGAGTTGCACCCCGCCCTGAGAACGTTTTGCCGCCACGGCATGTGACGGCGGAGAATTTTTAACACATAACCCCCTGTGGGAGCGAGCTTGCTCGCGATAGCGGTGGTTCAGCTTGCATCGATGCAAGGTGTACTGCCGCCATCGCGAGCAAGCTCGCTCCCACAGGGGATTTGGTTAATCTGTTGGGTTGGTGTGGTCCTGGGCTTGATTATTCCGCGCCATGCCCGCAGTAATTGTCCTTCGAAAGGGAATTCCCCAAACAGCACCCGAGGCCAGATTCATGAGTGTTATCGATCTTCGCAGCGACACGGTCACCCAACCTACCGCCGGCATGCTCGATGCCATGGCCAGTGCGCCGACCGGCGATGATGTGTATGGCGAAGACCCGACCGTCAATCGTCTCGAAGCCGAACTGGCCGAACGCCTGGGTTTCGCCGCGGCGCTGTTCGTGCCCACGGGCACCATGAGCAACCTGTTGGGGTTGATGGCCCACTGCGAGCGCGGCGATGAATACATCGTCGGCCAGCAGGCCCACACCTACAAATACGAAGGTGGCGGTGCGGCGGTGCTCGGTTCGATCCAGCCCCAGCCCCTGGAGGTGCAGGCGGACGGTTCCCTGGACCTGGCGCACGTCGCCGCGGCGATCAAGCCCGATGACTTCCACTTTGCCCGCACCCGCCTGCTGGCCTTGGAAAACACCATGCAGGGCAAGGTGCTGCCGCTGGAATACCTGGCTCGGGCCCGGCGTTTCACCCAGGAACATGGCATTGCCCTGCACCTGGACGGGGCGCGGCTGTACAACGCCGCGGTCAAGCTGAATGTCGATGCCCGGCAGATCACGCAACATTTCGATTCGGTGTCGGTGTGCCTGTCCAAGGGCCTTGGCGCGCCGGTGGGCTCGGTCCTGTGCGGCAGCGTCGAGCTGATCGGCAAGGCGCGCCGGCTGCGCAAGATGGTCGGTGGCGGCATGCGCCAGGCCGGGATTCTCGCGGCGGCGGGGCTGTATGCCCTGGACCATAACGTCCAGCGCCTGGCCGATGATCACGCCAATGCCCAGCGGCTTGCCGAGGGCTTGCGCGCGGCGGGCTACGAGGTCGAGCCGGTGCAGACCAACATGGTCTACGTGCAGATGGGCGAGCGGGCCGAGGCGATCAAGGCGTTTGCCGATGAGCGGGGCGTCAAGCTCAGCGCGGCGCCACGCTTGCGAATGGTGACGCACATGGACGTGAGCACGGCGCAAATCGACCAGGTGGTCGCCACTTTCGTCGAATTTTCCCGCCAATGACCCGTCAACCGGGGCAATTGACAGTTTCTATTGCATAAACACGCTGTACCCCACGCGCGGGGCCGATATAATGCGGCCCTTTGCCGTTGCTTCGTCTGTTGACGTTTTGCACAGGCCTTTGGCCGCAGCCTCCGTGGAAGAACCTAATGAAAAGCGCAGAAATCCGTGAAGCCTTCCTTCGCTTCTTCGAAGAGCAAGGCCACACTCGAGTAGCCTCCAGCTCTTTGATTCCGGGCAACGACCCGACCCTGCTGTTCACCAACGCGGGGATGAACCAGTTCAAGGACTGCTTCCTGGGCCAGGAAAAACGTGCCTACACCCGTGCAGTGAGCAGCCAGAAGTGCGTGCGTGCCGGCGGCAAGCACAACGACCTGGAAAACGTCGGCTATACCGCACGTCACCACACGTTCTTCGAAATGCTGGGTAACTTCAGCTTTGGTGATTATTTCAAGCGCGACGCCATCACCTTCGCCTGGACCTTCCTGACCTCCGACAAGTGGCTGAACTTGCCCAAGGAGAAGCTCTGGGTAACGGTCTACGCCACTGACGACGAAGCCTATGACATCTGGACCAAAGAGGTCGGTGTCCCGGCAGAGCGCATGGTGCGCATCGGCGACAACAAAGGCGCGCCTTACGCCTCCGATAACTTCTGGACCATGGGCGACACCGGCCCATGCGGTCCTTGCACCGAGATTTTCTACGATCACGGCGCCGACATCTGGGGCGGCCCACCCGGCTCGCCGGAAGAAGACGGCGACCGCTACATCGAGATCTGGAACAACGTGTTCATGCAGTTCAACCGCACCGCCGATGGCGTGTTGCATCCGCTGCCAGCGCCGTCGGTGGACACCGGCATGGGCCTGGAGCGGATCAGTGCGGTGCTGCAGCACGTTCATTCCAACTACGAAATCGACCTGTTCCAGAGCCTGCTGAGCGCGTCGGCCAAGGCCATCGGTTGCACCAACGACAATCAGGCTTCGCTGAAAGTCGTCGCCGACCACATCCGTTCCTGCGGCTTCCTGATTGCCGACGGTGTACTGCCTTCCAACGAAGGTCGCGGTTATGTGCTGCGCCGGATCATCCGTCGCGCCTGCCGTCACGGCAACAAGCTGGGCGCCAAGGGCAGCTTCTTCTATCAGATCGTCGGAGCGTTGGTGGCCGAGATGGGCGAAGCCTTCCCGGAACTCAAGTCCCAGCAGGCGCACATCGAGCGCGTGCTCAAGGCGGAAGAAGAGCAATTCGCCAAGACCCTGGAGCAAGGCCTGAAGATCCTCGAGCAGGACCTGGCCGAACTCAAGGGCAACGTGGTCCCGGGCGACGTGGTGTTCAAGCTGTACGACACCTACGGTTTCCCGATGGACCTGACCGGCGACATCGCCCGCGAACGCAGCCTGACCCTCGACGAGGAAGGTTTCGAGCGCGAGATGGAAGCCCAGCGGGTGCGCGCGCGTTCCGCCAGCTCCTTCGGGATGGACTACAACAGCCTGGTCAAGGTTGACGTGGCCACCGAATTCACCGGCTATGCCGGCACCACCGGTTCGGCCAAGATCGTTGCCATCTATAAGGACGGGCAGTCGGTCGACATCCTGAGCGAAGGCCAGGAAGGCGTGATCGTGTTGGACAAGACGCCGTTCTACGCCGAATCCGGCGGCCAGATCGGCGACAGCGGTTACCTGCAAGCGGGCAGCTCGCGTTTCGACGTGCGTGACACCACCAAGACCGGTGGTGCTTTCCTGCACCATGGCGTGCTGGCGTCGGGCAGCTTGATGATCGCCGCTCCCGTGGCGGCCCATGTCGATGCCGAGGTTCGTCACGCGACATCGCTGAACCACTCCGCCACGCACTTGCTGCACGCAGCGTTGCGCCAGGTGCTGGGCGAGCATGTCCAGCAGAAGGGTTCGTTGGTGGACAGCCAGCGCCTGCGCTTTGACTTCAGCCATTTCGAAGCCATCAAGCCTGAGCAACTCAAGGCGCTGGAAGAGATCGTCAACGCCGAGATTCGCAAGAATTCCCCGGTGGAAACCGAAGAAACCGACATCGAGACCGCCAAGCGCAAGGGTGCGATGGCGTTGTTCGGCGAGAAATACGGCGACAACGTGCGCGTGCTGAGCATGGGCGACTTCTCCGTTGAGCTGTGCGGTGGCATCCACGCCAACCGGACCGGCGACATCGGCCTGATGAAAATCATCAGCGAAGGCGGCGTCGCCTCCGGCGTGCGCCGGATCGAAGCGGTTACCGGCGCTGCGGCCCTGGCGTACCTCAACGCGGCCGAAGAACAACTCAAGGAAGCGGCCACTCTGATCAAGGGCAGCCGCGACAACCTGATCGACAAGCTGTCGGCTGTGCTGGAACGCAACCGTCTGCTGGAAAAGCAACTCGAGCAGTTGCAGGCCAAGGCCGCCAGCGCCGCGGGCGACGATCTGTCGGCCCAGGCCGTGGACGTCAAGGGCGTGAAGGTGCTGGCCGTGCGTCTGGATGGCCAGGATGGCAAGGCGCTGTTGGCGCTGGTCGATCAACTGAAAAACAAACTCGGCCGCGCAGTGATCCTGCTCGGCAGTGTCCATGAGGAAAAGGTCGTTCTCGTCGCAGGCGTGACCAAAGACCTGACTGGCCAACTCAAAGCCGGTGATTTGATGAAGCAGGCCGCCGCGGCAGTGGGTGGCAAGGGCGGTGGTCGTCCGGACATGGCGCAAGGCGGTGGTACCGACGTCGGCGCACTGGACGCGGCACTGGCCCAGACCGTTGCATTTGTAGAGCAGGGTATTTAAGGCAGCGTCGCGGGCTCGTGGTCTAGTGACGAGCCCGCGCGCTGCTGATTGAATTATTGGGCGCCCTTCATGGGCAGAGGCGGCTTTGAAATGGCTTTGATCGTACAGAAATTTGGAGGCACCTCGGTCGGCACTGTCGAGAGAATCGAACAAGTCGCCGACAAGGTTAAGAAATTCCGTGAAGCGGGCGATGACCTGGTGGTTGTGCTGTCGGCCATGAGCGGCGAGACCAACCGTCTGATCGATCTGGCCAAGCAAATCAGCGGCGACCAGCAACCGGTTCCCCGCGAGCTGGACGTGATCGTTTCCACTGGCGAGCAGGTGACCATCGCCTTGCTGGCCATGGCGCTGATCAAGCGTGGTGTGCCGGCGGTGTCCTACACCGGCAACCAGGTGCGCATCCTGACGGACAGCGCGCACAACAAAGCGCGTATCCTGCAGATCGACGACCAGAAGATTCGCGGTGACCTGAAGGCTGGCCGTGTCGTGGTCGTCGCTGGTTTCCAGGGCGTGGACGAGCAGGGCAACATCACCACCCTCGGCCGTGGCGGTTCCGACACCACGGGCGTGGCGCTGGCAGCGGCTCTCAAGGCTGACGAATGCCAGATCTACACCGATGTGGACGGTGTCTACACCACCGACCCGCGGGTCGTGCCTGTGGCCCAGCGTCTGGACAAGATCACGTTCGAAGAAATGCTGGAAATGGCCAGTCTCGGCTCGAAGGTGTTGCAGATCCGGGCGGTTGAATTCGCCGGCAAGTACAACGTTCCGCTGCGCGTTCTGCACAGCTTCAAAGAGGGTCCGGGCACCCTCATTACTATCGATGAAGAGGAATCCATGGAACAGCCGATCATTTCCGGCATCGCTTTCAACCGCGATGAAGCCAAGCTGACCATCCGTGGCGTGCCAGACACCCCCGGCGTGGCGTTCAAGATTCTCGGCCCGATCAGCGCCGCGAACATCGAAGTCGACATGATCGTGCAGAACGTTTCGCACGATAACACCACCGACTTCACCTTCACCGTGCACCGCAACGACTACCAGTCTGCCGAAGCGATCCTGAAAAAGACCGCTGGCGAGATCGGTGCCCGGGAAGTGGTGGGCGATACCAAGATCGCCAAGGTCTCGATCGTCGGTGTTGGCATGCGTTCCCACGCGGGCGTGGCCAGCCGCATGTTCGAATCCCTGGCCAAGGAAAGCATCAACATCCAGATGATCTCTACCTCGGAAATCAAGGTTTCCGTGGTCATCGAAGAGAAGTACCTGGAACTGGCCGTGCGCGCCCTGCACACGGCTTTCGAACTCGACGCTGCTGTCCAACAGGGCGAGTAAAGCGTTGTCTTGAGGGCGCGGCTGGACCGCGCCCTTTGTTTTTCTGAATGGCGCGTCTCAAAACTGTTCTTTTGCCCGCGCTGGTCAATACTAGGCCTGTAGGCTTCGACCGTTTCGGTTGTAGGTCCAATGCCTTTTTTTTGCAGACTGTTGTCCCTTAAGTGAATTGCGTGAGGAGAAAGGTATGCTGATTCTGACCCGTCGGTGTGCAGAAAGCCTGATTATTGGCGATGGCGAAATCACCGTGACCGTGCTCGGCGTCAAAGGAAACCAAGTGCGTATCGGCGTCAATGCCCCGAAAGAGGTCGCTGTACACCGGGAGGAAATCTACCTGCGTATCAAGAAAGAGAAGGACGACGAACCAAGCCATTAATTTTTATCGATTTTTATGTTTGCAAACGGGGATGAAGGTGGTTAATATACGCCCCGTGTTGCGGAGAGCTGGCCGAGTGGCCGAAGGCGCTCCCCTGCTAAGGGAGTACACCTCAAAAGGGTGTCGGGGGTTCGAATCCCCCGTTCTCCGCCATTATTCGTTTAGTGCGTCAGAACCTGGCTTTATCGGTAAGTGGTTGAAATTACTGAAAAAAAGCGCTTTACAAAAGGAATTGACGACCTATAATGCGCGGCAACAAATGCACTCGTAGCTCAGCTGGATAGAGTACTCGGCTACGAACCGAGCGGTCACAGGTTCGAATCCTGTCGAGTGCACCATTTAAGAGTCGTTTGCAGCAATGCAAATAACTTGGCTTCAACCAGTTGTGATCTGGTATAAAACCACAACTTGCACTCGTAGCTCAGCTGGATAGAGTACTCGGCTACGAACCGAGCGGTCACAGGTTCGAATCCTGTCGAGTGCACCAAACACCAAAAAGCCCGCGTTTAACGCGGGCTTTTTGCTGTCTACGATTTGCCTTTCACGCACCCCTTCTCATCGAACACAACCTCGGCGCTGCGACCTTTCTTCGCCTTGTAGGTATAGCGTGTGCTCGAATTCCTGACTTTGATCGAGTCTGGCTTGCCCAAGGCGCTTTCTACGTCTTGTTGGCTCATGCCGACGACGATGCGTCGTTCCAGGATGGCATCGCGCCGTTGCCTGGCATCGATGAGGTTCCCGCAGCGGTCCTGGAACTGGCCAACCACGGTCGGTTCCTTGCGGGTGGTTGTGTTGCCGGATGTTTGTCGGCGCTCCGCTTCGGGCAGCATCGCTTCGGTCGTCGGCTCACTCGTGCCAGGGCTGTACGGGTGGATCTGCTGCAGCGACAGGGCTTCTCCCGGGCCGCAGCTCAAGGTGGTGAACGTCACTTGCCCCGCAAGACTTTCGCAGCGGTGCACAGCCTGCCCGGCTGCCCACAACGGCAGGCAGGGCAAGGCGGCGAGCAGGAACAGGTAGTGGCTGACAGGCATCCGGTGGTCCTCCTTGACGGTGCAGGAGAAAAGGGTAGTCGCTGCATTCCTGCCGGCGCGTGTGTTTTCTTTTCTGGATAAGTCGTCGTAAGGGGATGGTTCAGCCTGTGTTCAGGTTTGTCTCGCAAGCGCTTGTTCTTGCCATGATTTTTTAGCGTTTTAAAGCGTCAAGCGGTGTATGATTGCGCCCGTCAGCCCCGCCGGGGCTTTGGAATATCTCCATGGACTTACCCAGTAGTTACTCAATATCTAGTTTTGCCAATCATGAATTAACTGATTGATCCTTCCGGCGTGCTCCACTGCTGGGAGTGGAGTTCGCCTATGACCCAAGTAGAAGTAAAAAAAACGCAGGAAAGCCTTCAGGATCGCCTCGCTCAAGTCGTTGAGCTGCTGCAGCGCCAGCGGGTCGTCGAAGACCTGACGCATCGCCAGGAAGGCCCGAATCATGACCGGGTCGAGAACCTGGTCCACCGGCAAAACCTCGTCGAGCTGCAACGCAAGCTCGATGACCTGCACTCCGCCGACGTCGCCTACATTCTTGAAGCCCTGCCACTGGAAGAGCGCCTGACGGTCTGGCAGTTGGTCAAGGCTGACCGCGACGGTGACATCCTGCTCGAAGTGTCGGACTCGGTTCGGGAAACCCTGATCGCCGACATGGACGATCACGAGTTGCTGGCGGCGGCCAAGGAGATGGATGCCGACGAACTCGCCGACCTGGCGCCCGAACTGCCACGGGACGTTGTCCACGAACTGATGGAAGCCCTCGACGGCCAGCAGCGTGAGCGTGTGCGCTCGGCGCTGTCCTACGACGAGGAGCAGGTCGGTGCGTTGATGGACTTCGAGATGGTGACGATCCGCGAGGACGTCAGCCTTGAAGTGGTCTTGCGTTACCTGCGCCGTCTCAAGGAGCTGCCCGGCCATACCGACAAGCTATTCGTGGTCGACTACGACGGCGTGCTCAAGGGCGTGCTGCCCATCAAGCGCCTGCTCGTCAACGACCCGGAAAAGCAGGTCGCCGAGGTCATGGCCAGCGACCCGGTGAGCTTTCACCCGGACGAAGACGCCTACGATGCGGCCCAGGCATTCGAACGTTATGACTTGATTTCCGCACCGGTGGTCGACAAGAACGGCAAGCTGATCGGCCGTCTGACCATCGATGAAATGGTCGACTTGATTCGTGAGGAAAGCGAAAGCGAAGTCCTCAACATGGCCGGTCTGCGCGAAGAAGAAGACATCTTCGCCTCGGTCTGGAAGTCCCTGCGTAACCGCTGGGCCTGGCTGGCGATCAACCTGATCACGGCGTTTGTCGCTTCCCGGGTCATCGGCCTGTTCGAAGGCTCCATCGAGAAGCTGGTGGCGCTTGCGGCGCTGATGCCCATCGTCGCGGGTATCGGTGGCAACTCCGGTAACCAGACCATCACCATGATTGTCCGTGCCATGGCGCTGGACCAGGTCAGCACCGGCAATACCTCGCGGTTGATGCGCAAGGAACTGGCTGTCTCCTTGATCAACGGCGTGATTTGGGGGGGCGTGATCGGTGTGGTGGCTTACCTGCTTTATGGTAGCTGGTCGCTGGGTGTGGTCATGACGGCCGCGATGACGCTCAATCTGCTGCTGGCAGCATTGATGGGGGTCTTGATCCCCATGACCCTGGCCCGTATGGGGCGTGATCCTGCCATGGGTGCCAGTGTCATGATTACTGCGGTGACCGACAGTGGCGGGTTCTTCATTTTCCTGGGGTTGGCGACGATTTTCCTGCTTTGATTATTTATCGAGAAAGTCGCCTGTTGGCGTAATACTGTTCACTTGGGAAAAACGGCGCTTGTTTCAGAAATGAAAAGCGCCGTTTTTTTTTTGAAAAGTCTAATTGCCTTTTTCCAGGCGGGTGGTGTGCATATCCGTTGCTGCGGTAACGGCTGCTTAGGGTTCTCCGAGGCGGCCTGGTAGCCAACCTGGCTCTTGATGGAGACCGCTCCCACATTCAATTTCCAGTGAACACAAAATTTATATCCAACACGGAACCCCTGTGGGAGCGAGCTTGCTCGCGATGGGGCCGGCAAGCCCAACATCCATGTGGCTGAACCACCGCTATCGCGAGCAAGCTCGCTCCCACAGGTTGGCGGGCTTTCTTATGGGTACGAGAAAAATGGAGCAGGAGGGCCAAACGCCAGGCATAAAAAAGCCAGCACGAGGCTGGCTTGAGTGTTTTGTGTGTGATCAGCTCGGCTCTGCGGCCATCTCTACGTCATGAGCAATCAGCGAAACGAGGGCGTTCTGCTGGCGGTGGGAAAGTTGTCGGAAGCGTTGAAGCAACTCGCGTTCATGCAAAGACAGCTCTGGGCTGTCCAGGCGCATGCTCAACTCTTCACCCAGTGCACCTTCCTGAATCAGGCTTTGCTCCAGGCGCGCAATGATTTCAGAGTTCATGCTGCGATGATGATTACGAGCCACCTCGGCAATGCGTTCCCGCATTCCGTCTGGCAGACGTACGACGAACTTGTCAGCCGTACGGCTGGAATAAATTGCCTGTTTCATTGGGCGCATATTTATTTAACCGGTTAGTTCAGGGGAGCGGTTCTTGGGATTGGCCGCAGGATGTCGATAGGACAAGCCCCATTGCCAAATGTTCAACCTGAATTGTTAAGAGGCCCGCATCATGCCTCAAAATTGCCAGATCATTGGCGCCAATTCTGTGACAAATTCTGATCCGGGTAAAGGCGTTATGCCAGCACCTTTCATCAAAAAAATGCGGACTGGTTGGAAAAAACAACAGGTTCGCATTTTGTGACCGTCAGATTGTGTCGTTGTGCCATACCGTTTGGCGGATAACGGAAATGGACAAAAACGCCTGCCGTCCCTGTCTTGTACAGGATAGTGGCAAATGGCCGATTTACTAGGATGAGCAAGCCAGGGGCAGATGAATGGTGGCCGAGGCATGGCTGTCTGGCCTATCGAGCCTTCCAGGCAGTACCATTTGCCTACACTTAAAAAAAGGGACGACATGACAAACGCAGGGCAGGTCGTTAACATGCACGCCGTTCCACGCACCGCATTCCTCGTGGTCGACTCGTGTCTCAGTAGCTCAATTGGATAGAGCATCCCCCTCCTAAGGGGAAGGTTGGCAGTTCGAACCTGCCCTGGGACACCATTATAAACAGTGGGTTAGCGTGTTTTCCGCGCACTTTCCCCTGCTTGCATTCCCCATCCCCAAACGATCATCTTCGCCTTCAGCGCGCCATGCGTACCTTGCGCCACTCTTCACTCCCTCAGGCTGTGATCGACTGCCCATTTTTGCTCTTTTTTACCGAGCCTGTTTCGTTAACGCGAAACTTTCTCCCCCCTCTGCCATCTGACCGTCTCGGTACGTTGTAGGACTTTTCCTTCGTAGCCGATGGATACGTACCTCTTTTTCACCGATGTCGGTGCCGCATTTCGCAGGCCTGACCCACCGTGTCTTTGATTCAGGCCACAAGGATGTGACATGCAGCCAGCCGCACCCTGCCGAACGCGTAAACCGAGCAGCCCTCGCCGTTGTGTTGACGCAACCCGTTCATCTGCACAGAACGCCAGGCGTCTCGCGCTGCTGTTGATGGCGGCCTGGATGACGGGCGCGTGGAGCGCTGCACAGGCGGCTGGGCCTGAAGAAGAACTGCTGCGCCAGCAAGAACGCGAACGGGTACTGAGGGAGCAATTGGAGTCCCGGCCAGACGTGCGCTTGCAGGCGACACCCGTGGATGAAGGTGTCGAGCGCTTGCCCGCCAAGGAGAGTCCCTGCTTCGCCATCAATGACATTCGCCTGATCGGCGAAGCGTCGGAACAATTCCAGTGGGCGTTGCGCGCCGCCAACCCCAAGGATGATCCGGCCATTGGCCGTTGCCTCGGTGGCGGCGGGATCAACCTGACGATGAAGCGCATGCAGAATGCGATCATCGAGGCCGGCTACGTCACCACGCGCGTACTCGCCGAAGCCCAGGATCTGAACAGTGGGGTCCTGGTGTTGACCCTCGTGCCGGGGCGCATCCGTGAGATTCGTTTCGAAGAGGGCACCAGCTCCCGAGCCAATGCCTGGAACGCGATGCCGGCCAGTCCTGGCGATCTGCTCAACTTGCGCGACATCGAGCAGGCGCTGGAGAACTTCAAGCGCGTGCCGACCGCCGAGGCCGACATCAAGATCGCGCCAGCCCGTGCCGCCGACGCCAAACCCGGTGAGAGCGACGTGGTAATCGCCTGGAGCCAGCGGTTCCCCGCTCGGGTGAGCCTGTCGGTGGACAATTCGGGCAGCAAGAGCACGGGTAAATACCAGGGCAACGTGTCGCTGTCCTTGGACAACCTGCTGTCGCTCAACGATTTGTTCTACGCCAGCGTCAACCATGACTTGGGCGGTGGCGAGTCCGGCCATCGCGGCTCCGATGGCAGCACGCTGCATTATTCGCTGCCGTTCGGTTATTGGCAGTTGGGGTTCACCAGCAGCGAATACAACTACGAACAGTCGGTCGCCGGGGCCAACCAGACCTATCAGTACCGGGGCGAGAGTCGCAACAACGAGGTGCGCCTGTCACGCCTGCTGTACCGCGACGCCGTTCGCAAGACCACGGCCTGGGGCAGCCTGTGGACGCGCTCCTCTGAGAATTTCATCGACGACACCGAAGTCGGCAACCAGAAACGTCGCATGGCCGGTTGGCAGTTGGGGTTGGATCATCGGGAGTTCATTGGCGCTTCGATTCTTGACCTGGGCGTCGCCTATCGTCGCGGCACCGGTGCCCACGACGCGCTCAGGGCGCCCGAAGAAGACTTTGACGCCGGCACGTCACGCTCGCAGATCATCACTGCCGATGCCCAATTGCAGGTGCCGTTCCAGGTTGGCGATCAGCGCCTGCGCTACATCGGCGGCTGGCGCGCGCAATGGAACCGTACGCCGCTGGTGCCTCAGGATCGTTTCTCCATCGGCGGGCGCTACAGCGTGCGCGGTTTCGATGGCGAAAACATTCTGTCCGCCGACCGTGGCTGGACGTTGCGCAACGAAATCGGCCTGTCCCTGGGGCAGACCGGCCAGGAACTCTACACCGGTATCGACTATGGCGAAGTCAGCGGCCAATCCAGCGAATTCCTGATCGGCCAGCGCCTGGCGGGGGCCGTGGTGGGTATACGCGGCGGTTACAAGAGCCTGTCCTATGACTGGTCGGTGGGTACGCCGTTGAAGAAGCCCGATGGTTTCGAGACAGCCAACGTGACCAGCGCGTTCACCGTCATCTGGTCATTCTGAGGTGATCCCATGCAGTTCGAGACGCTAGACATTATCGCCCCCGGCCTGATCGACGAACCCTGGAGCGAAGCCGCGGTGTTCGGCTCCGCCACCTGGTTGTGGATGCACTCCAAGGCCCATCGCGATGCGCCGTTGCACACCTTGCCAACGCTGCTGCTGCCGGCCCTCAAGCATCGCCAGTTCGTGCTCGGCTCCGAACACGGCAAGCCGGTGTTCTACCTGTCCTGGCTCAACCTCGACGAGGCGGCGGAGCAACGTTATCTGCGCCAGTCGCCGTTGGCGCTGACCCAGGACGACTGGAACAGCGGCGAGCGCCTCTGGCTCAACGACTGGGTCGCTCCCTTTGGCCACACGGCGGTATTGAGCCGCTTGTTGCAACGTCATCTTTTCATCGATCGCTGCGCCCGCGCCCTCTATCACCGAGGCGACGAGCGCGGCCTGCGGGTCAAGACATTCCAAGGCATCGGGGTCATTCCCGAACAGGCCCAGGCCTGGTTTGCCGCCCACCCGCTGGCAATCGAAGCGTAACTCCAACCACTGCTCGTGCGGGCTGGCTCCGCAAATGGAATTGCTATGAACAAGCATCTGTACCGAATCGTTTTCAACAAGGCCCGTGGACTGCTGATGGTCGTGGCCGAGAACGTCACCAGCCAGGTCAAGGCACCGGGGACCCGCTCCGGGCCGGCGACGGGCGCAGCGGCTTGCACGGCGACACTCGGAGCGTTGCGCTTTGCCCTGATGACAGCGATTGGCCTGGTGTCCTTGAACGTGGCGCCGAGCTGGGCTGGCACCATCGTCGCTGACCCAGGCGCCCCGGCTGGGCAACGACCGACGGTGATACAAAGCGCCAACGGCACGCCGCAGGTGAATATCCGCGCGCCTAGCGCTGGCGGTGTCTCGCGCAACACCTACAACCAGTTCGACGTCGATGGCCGGGGGGTAATCCTCAACAACGGCGCGCGCAATAGCCAGACGAAACTGGGCGGTTGGATCGAAGGCAACCCGATGTTGGGCAATGGCAGCGCGCGGGTCATCCTCAACGAAGTCAATTCCAGCAATCCCAGCCAATTGCGCGGTTACGTCGAAGTCGCCGGCCAGCGCGCCGAAGTGGTGATCGCCAACCCGTCCGGTATCACCTGCAACGGTTGCGGTTTCATCAACGCCGACCGGGCCACCCTCAGCACCGGTCGGGCGCAGTTGGAGAACGGTCGCATCACCGGCTACACCGTGCAGGGCGGGACCCTCAACATCGAAGGCAAAGGCCTGGACGCCCGCGAGGCTGACTATACGGATCTGATTGCCCGTTCGGTACAGGTCAACGCCGGGGTGTGGGCCAACGACTTGAAGGTTACGGCCGGACGTAATCAGGTCAATGCCGACAACACCCAGGCCACGCCGCTGCCAGGCGCCGAGGGAGAAAAACCCACCGTTGCCATCGACGTGGCCAAGCTCGGCGGCATGTATGCCGGGAAGATCATGCTGGTGGGCACGGAGTCCGGCGTGGGTGTGCGCAACGCCGGGCAGATCGGCGCCATGGCGGGCGAGGTGGTCATCAGCGCCGACGGCAAGTTGCAAAACCAGGGCGCCATCAGCAGCGCAACGGCGACCCGGGTTGCTGCCACCAGCGTTGAAAACAGCGGCACGCTCTACGCCAAGGGCGACCTGAGGCTCGACAGCACCGGTGACATCGACAACAGCGGCACCGTTGCCAGCCAGACCAACACCACGCTGACCGCCAAGACCATTCGCAGCACCACGGCCTCGAGCCTGGCGGCGGGCGTCGGCGCGGACGGCAAGCTGGGCAGCAGTGGCAACCTCGCGCTACGGGCCACCACGGTCAAGGCGCAGGGCCAGAATCTGGCTGGCGGCGATATCAGCGTCGAGGCGGCTGACCTGGACCTGAGCGGCAGCCAGACCCTGGGCAGCAATGTGACCCTGACGGCCAGTACCGGCGATGCCAACCTCACGGGCAGTCAAGTCGATGCGACCCAAGTGCTGAATACCAAAGCGGCCAAGACCTTGCGCACCGATACGGCCAAGGTCACTGCGGGAAACCTGCAGATGGGCGCGCGGGATATTTCCAATGCCGGCGGCGAGCTGGTACAGACCGGCACCGCCGACATGTCGATCAAGGCAGCCGCCACGCTCGACAACAGCGACGGCCGGATTGCCTCCAATGCCACCAATGTGAAACTTGGCGCCGACCGGCTCGACAACAGCAAGGGCAAGGTCGAGCACGCCGGCAAAGGCACCCTGGATATCCAGGCCACCCAGTTGGCCGGCAGCAAAGGCACCTTGGCCAGCAATGGCATATTGAACGTCAAGGCTAATGAGGTGGTGGTCGATGATGGCCTGACCCAAGGCCAACAGATCACGCTCGACACCACGACGTTGTCAAACCAGCGTGGACGGATTCTCCAGACCGGCGCGCAACCGCTACAGGTCACCGCCCGTGAACGCTTCGACAATCAGGCCGGGCAAGTCAGCAGTCCCGGCGCCGTGGTACTGAAGGTCGGCACGCTGAACAACCAGGGCGGCAAAGTCCTCGCCACCGACAACGGTGCCTTGACCGTCACGGCCGACGAAGCGGTCAATAACGGCGGCGGGACGCTGGCCGCCAGTGGGACGACAAAAGTCAGCGGCAAGGCGTTGGATAACACCCTAGGCACCGTGAGTGCCGGCGGTGAGCTGCACGCGACGTTCGACCGCTTGGACAATATCGGCGGCACGCTCGCCGCCACCCAGCGCATGGAGATCATCGCCGGGCAGTTGAACAACACCAATGGCGTGCTGGGCTCGGTGAAGTCCGGGCTCAAGGTCAGCGTCTCGGCGGATGCGCTGAACAACAGCGGCGGACGCCTTGAAGCGCTGGGCGATATCACCCTGTCGGCCCAGGGCCTGAATAACCAGGGCGGGGTGATCAGTGGCCAGGCCTTGGACCTGAATAGCCACGGCCTGCTGATGGACAACAGCCAAGGCACGCTGAATGCCGGCGCGACCCTGGACCTGCGCAGCGGTGAATTGCGCAACGCCGCGGGCCTGATCCAGGCCAAGGGCAAGCTGTTCATCGACACCGGCAGCCAGGCGCTGAACAACCTCCAGTCCGGCACCACCCAAGGCATCAGCGGCCAGGACGCGGTGGAAATCCGCAGCGCCCACCTCAACAACAGCACCGGTTTCCTCGGCGCCAAGGGCGCGCTGGTGCTCAAGGCCACCGACCTGACCAACGGCAGCGGCGGCCAGATCGTTGGCCAGAAGAGCGTACAGGTCGAAGGCGCCCGGGTGGATAACCGCGGCGGTCAATTGCAGGGCCTCGGCGATGTCCAGTTGGTGCTGGGCGAGACGCTCAACAACCAGGGCGGACTGGTGCGCAGTGGTGGAATCCTGGGCGTGACTGCCAACGTGCTCGACAACAGCGCCACCCAAGGCGCCAACCAGGGCCTCGAAGGCCGCGCCATGAGCCTGGCGCTCGACACCTTCGGCAACCAGGCCGGTGCCGTGCGCACCGACGAAGGATTGTCCATCGGCGTCAGCCAAGCGCTGGATAACCAGGGCGGCCTGATTTCCTCGGGGGCCGGCCTGACCATCACTGACCGCGATCCGGCGCAACGTCGCCAGGCGGTGCACAACCTCAATGGGACCTTGCTCGCCGGCAGCTTGTTGTCGCTCAACGCCGCCTATTACGCGGGCAGCGGCCGAGCCCTGAGCCTGGGCGACCTGACGTTCAGCCTGCAAAGTGGCCTGGGCCTGAGTGGACAGATCCAGGCCAATGGCAACGTTGACCTGAGCACCGAAGGGGCTTTCAACAACAGCGGGAAACTGCTGGCGGGCAATCTTCTGCTGGTTCACTCGCAGACCCTGGACAACGCCGCCAACGGCGAGATCAGCGCCGGCCAGGTTCGCCTGACCGTCAACGACAGCTTGACCAACCGTGGCCTGATCGACGGCCAGCAAGTGCGTGTGCAAGCGCTGTCGCTCAATAACCTGGGCACGGGACGTCTATACGGCGACCGATTGGCGATTGCCACTTCGGCCCTGAGCAACCGCGATGAGAATGGCGTCGCCGCGACCATCGCCGCCCGCGAGTCGCTAGACATTGGCACCGGCACCCTGGACAACCGCGAGCAGGCCATGATCTTCAGTGCCGGGGACCTCGCCATTGGCGGTGCGCTGAGCGCCACTGACAAAGCCCAGGACCGGGCCCAACTGTTGACCAACGCCAGTGCGACCATCGAGGCCCTCGGCAACCTGTCGCTCGATGTGCAAAGCGTGCGCAACACCAACGAACACTTCAGCACCCAACAGGTGGAAGTCAGCCGCACCGCCTTGCAGGAATTCCAGCTCAGCGGTTCGCCGAACCGCTACCAGGGCAACCAGATTTCCGTGAGCCACGACGAGGTCAATTACCTCAACACGCCTGAGGGGAGCAAAGATAGCTGGAACCGCTACGACTACACCCGCGTGGTCCAGGAAACCCAGATCGCCACCTCGGCACCGGCGCAGATCCTCTCGGGCGGGACGATGCAGATCAATGCAGGGGATGTCCTCAACGACAAGAGCCGCATCATTGCCGGTGGGTTGTTGCAGGCCAACATTACCAGCCTGACCAACACCGAACTGACCGGCCAGCGCACCACCACCGACAGCGGCACGGCAACGAGCTTCTATCGCATCCAGCGCAAGGGCCGGGACCGTCAGGGAACAGCCGTCACGGCCTACACGCCTGCCCCGTTGATCCAGGACATCAGTCTGCAACCGACCGTGTTCGCCCAGAACGCCGCTGGCAACGGCACCGGCACCCAGATCAGCGCCCGCGCCACACAGGGCGTCGGCGAACAGATCGCCGCCACGGGCACGGTCAGCGCTCCGGTCGAAAGGACCTTTCAAGTGGCGCCCATCGTTCAGGTCGCGGCCCAGACCACCCTGAACAGCAAGGGCGTGGCCGAGCAGATCCGCAGCGGCGGGCCCTCCCTGGCATTGCCGAACAACAGCCTGTTCACCACTAATCCCCAGAACACCAGCAGCTACCTGATCGAAACCGATCCGCGTTTTGCCAGCTACCGCACCTGGCTGTCATCGGACTACATGCTGCAGCGCCTGCAAGTCGACCCGGCACTGACGCAACAACGCCTGGGCGACGGCTTCTACGAACAGAAATTGATTCGTGAACAGATCGCGCAACTCACCGGCCGCCGTTTCCTCGACGGCTACGCCAATGACGAAGCGCAGTACCGTGCCCTGATCGACAACGCCGTGACCGTCGCCAGCCAATGGCAACTGGTGCCCGGCGTGGCCCTGACCTCCGCGCAGATGGCCCAGTTGACCAGTGACATCGTCTGGCTGGTTCAGAAGCAGGTCACCCTGGCCAACGGCGACACCCGCAACGTGCTGGTGCCGCAAGTGTACGTACGGGTCCAGGAGGGCGACCTCAACGGCTCCGGTGCCCTGATTGCCGGGCAGCAGTTGAACCTGAACATCGCTGGCGACCTGGTCAACAGTGGCAGCCTGGCCGGGCGCAGTGTCATGGCGATCACCGCGCAGAACATCGAGAACCTCGGCGGGCGCATCCAGGCCGACAAGGCATCGCTCACCGCGCGGGAAAACCTCAACAACCTTGGCGGCCTGATCGGTGCCGTGGACAGCCTGTCGCTCAAGGCCGGGCAGGACATCAACGTCGTCTCCAGCAGCCGGGACAGCAGCAGCGCCCAAGGCACCCGCACCAACCTGTCGCGGGTGGCCGGGCTGTTCGTCAGCGGCGCCCAAGGCACGATGGGCGTGAGTGCCGGCAACGACCTCAACCTCACCGGGGCCCAGGTGGTCAATGCCGGCAAGGGCGGCAGTACCTTGCTGGAGGCGGGCAAGAACATCAACCTGGCCACCGTCGGCGAAGCCCACGAGCAAGCGCTGGCCTGGAACAGCAGCAACTGGCGCAAGGATGCCAGCCAGACCGAAGTCGGCTCCCAGATCCAAGGGCAGGGCGACGTGCGCCTGAGCGCCGGCCAAGACCTCAACGCCCGCGCCGCCCAGGTCACCAGCGAGCAAGGCGCGGTGTTTGCCGAGGCCAAGCGCGACGTCAACCTGACCGCCGGCCAGAACTACCAGTTCGCCGATGAAGCCCACAAGGTCAAGGGCAGCAACGGGATGTTCTCCAGCAAGACCACCACCACCCGCGACACCATCAGCCAGACCTCGGTCGAAGGCTCCACCCTCAGCGGCGAGCAGACCTATGTGCAGGCCGGTCGTGACATCAACCTGAAGGGTAGCAACGTGGTGTCCACGACCCAGACGGTGCTGGTGGCGGACAACAACGTCAACATCGAAGCCGACACCGCCAGCAGCAGCGAACGCCATGACAAGTCCGTGAAGAAAAGCGGCCTGTTCAGCGGCGGCGGCATCGCCGTGACCATGGGGACCCAGCAACAGAGCGTCAAGGACCTCACCACCGAGCACACGGCCGTGGCGAGCACGGTCGGCTCGACCACCGGTGATGTGCTGATCGAAGCGGGCAAGGGCTACCGCCAAGTGGGCAGCCAGGTGTCGGCGCCACAAGGCAACATCGACGTCACGGCGCAGACCATCGACGTCGTCGAGGCACGCAACACCCGCGAGCGCGAGCGTGAAACCCTGTTCAAGCAGACCGGGTTCACCCTCACCGTGACCAACCCGGTGATCAGCGCAATCCAGACGTCCCAGCAAATGAAACGGGCATCGGAGAAAACCGACGACGGTCGCATGAAGGCCCTGGCCGCCGCCACCGCCGTACTGGCGACCAACAATGCCGCCACCGCCGTGGCGATGGACCCGGGCGCGGCGGGCGGGATCAACATCAGCCTGTCCCTGGGCACCAAGAAGAACGAAAGCACCACCACCTACACCAGCGACAGCGCAGCGGGCTCGACCATGACCGCCGGCAACGACGTTCGCCTGCGCGCCACGGGCGCGGGTGCCGCCAGCAACATCACCGTACAAGGCAGCGATATCAAGGCCGGCCGCAACGCCAGCCTGTTGGCGGACGGTGACATCAACCTGCTCGCCGCGCGCAATATCGACAAACAGGAAACCGACAGCAAAGGCAGCAGCGCGAGCATCGGCATCGGCTTCTCCCTCGGTGCTCGCAACGGTTTCACCCTGGACCTGGGGGCATCCGGCACTCGCGGCCAGGCGGATGGCGATGGCCTCACCCACACCAACACCCATGTTCAGGCGGGCAACCAGTTGCTGCTGTCCTCGGGCGGTGACACCAACCTCATAGGCGCGGTGGCCAGCGGCAAGCGAGTGTTGGCCGATATCGGCGGCGACCTGAACATCGAAAGCCTGCAAGACACCAACACCTACGTGGTCGATGAGAAGAGCCTGGGCGTTGGCATCAGCCTGTGCATTCCGCCGTTCTGCTACGGCATGAGTTCGGTCAACGGCGTCAGCGGCAGCTTCGGTGCCACGGATATCGATTCCAACTACGCCAGCGTGACCGAGCAATCGGGCATCAAGGCCGGGGACGACGGCTTTGACATTCGCGTGGGGGGCAACACCGACCTGGTCGGCGCTGTCATCGCCAGCAGCGACAAGGCCGTGCAGGACGGCAAGAATCGCCTGGTCACCGCCAGCCTCACCAGCCGCGACATCAAGAACAAAGCCGAGTACGACGCCAGCACCGTCAGCGTCGGTGGTGGCTATCGCGAAGTCGGCAAGGACCAGCAGGGCAACGCCACCAGCGGCGGCACGCAAACCCCGGGCACCGACCTGCCGAAGAACGACAACGACCTCAGCGCCACCATGCCGATCGCCATCAGTGCCAGCGACGACGCCAGCAGCATCACCCGCAGCGGCATCAGTGGCGGCACCATCGTCATCAGCAACGACGCCGAGCAACAGAAACGCACCGGCCAGAATGGCGAACAAACCGTCGCCAGCCTCAACCGCGATGTTTCCAGCGACCGCGACACCACCAACACCCTCAAGCCGATCTTCGACGAAGACGAAATCCGTGCCGGTTTCGAGATCGTCGGGGCGTTCTCCAACGAAGCCAGCACCTTGCTTGCCAACAAGGCCAAGGAAGTCGACCTCAAGCGCAAACAGGCCGAGAAAGCTCAGGCTGCGGCCCTGGACCCCAACGCCAAACTCACCGACAGCGAACGCTTGGCGCTGCTCGGCAGCGCTCAGCGCCTGAATGCCGAAGCCAGCGGCATTGCCGACAAGTGGGGCGCGGGCGGCACCTACCGGCAGATCACCACCGCCCTGGTGGGCGCGGCCAGCGGCAACATCAGTGGCGGCAACAGTGCGTTCGTCCAAGGGTTGGTGGTCAACTACCTGCAGCAGCAGGGCGCCGGCTACATCGGCGACCTGGTGGCGGACGGCAAACTCACCGAAGGCTCGCCACTGCACGCCGCCCTGCACGGCGTGGTCGCCTGTGCGGGCGCCGCCGCCAGCAGCCAGAGCTGTGGCAGTGGTGCCGCGGGCGCGGCGGCGTCGAGCCTGCTCACCGGCCTGTTCTCGGAAGCCAGCCCCGATGAAAGCGAATCCCAGCGTGAGGCCAAGCGCAACCTGATCGTCAGCATTGTCACCGGGCTGGCCGCCACCAGTTCCTCGCTCGACCCGGCTACCGCCAACAGCGCGGCCGGTGCCGCGGTGGACAACAACTGGCTGGCGACTCAGCAGCTGGTTCAGGCGGAGAAGGAGTACAGCGCGGCTGACGGTCTCGGGGCCAAAGCGCAGGTGATCGCCAAGTGGGCGTACATCCACAAGAAACAAGACGTCCTGACCCGCTTCGGCGTGGGCAAAGGTTTGGCGCAGGCGGGTTGGAGCGATGTCGAAGGCTTGGCGCAATTCCTCCTACACCCGGTTGACGGAATCAACGGCCTAAAAGCCCTGGTCAACGACCCAGAGGCCCGCAAGCAGTTCGGCGATGGCGTGGTCAACGAACTCAACGCCAAACTTGACCGCGTTAAAGACGCATTGGAAAACGGTGGTGATGATCGCGCCGTGCAACTGGGGCAGGACATTGGCGAACTCGTCTGGCAGGTTGGCAGCATCGCTACGGGTGTTGGTGGGGCGGCCAAGGGTGGGGTGGCGTTGGCGAAAGCCGGGATCAAGGTGGGGGCGGAAGGGCTTGAAAAAATGGCCGATATGGCCAGGCTTGAAAAGCTCGCGAAAGCTGGAGAGATTGCTGGCGCGGGAGCCAAAAATCCGTTGCTTGATGATGCGATACCGAGAAACGGTGATCGTCTAACTGTGAATCAGGGATCTGTACCTACTTGCGGTCACAACTCTTGCGGTATGGTCTTGGATACGTTGGGCAAAAACGTTGATATAGCTGCTCTTATCGAGAGACTTCCTCCTTCTGAAAAAGGGATTTTCGCTCGAGATGTTGCTATTCTGATGAACTCTGAAGGTGTGCCTGCAAGTGCCTTTGGGAGTAGGAATGTTGCTGACTTGGCTAGATATACTTCAAAGGGGACTCCAGTGGTTGTTCGTATTTTTGATAAGTCCGGAGGCTCTGATTTCTCGCACTTTGTTGTCGTGGATGGAGTTACAATAAAAAATAATATCCCAGTTGTTGCCATTCGTGATCCGCATGGCAGTCAGTATTTTAGTCCTGTTACTACCTTTGAGAAAAATTTTTCAGGTGAGGTTGTTGTGCCTCGGAGTGCGTTGCAATGAAGTTGAAAATTGAATTTCCCAAAAATTTAGTTACGGATGAGCTGCTCCGACAGGAACGGATTCCCTGTGTATGCAAGATAGCCAGCGAGTTTGAGGTTTTTTTTGCTGAGACTATTCCCGAATCGTCTGGAGTAGTGTTGGAGTGGGATCGGAAAGAATTGGAGTTAAGAGCTGTTGCAGGGGCGGGGGGGCAGTACACGCATCATGCGTCTGGTTTGATTACCCTGAAGGATGTTGGGGATGGGGTTTATGAAATAATTGATCTTGAGATGTTTTATAGGAGTTTTGGTTGGTGCGCTATCTTGAGGGATGGTGAATATGCCCCACCAGGGGACTTCTGGGACGAAGAGTGATAGTTGCGCGGATTTATTGTGGCTTTCACCAAAAACGGCGGGAAGTAGACGTGAAGTCTTTGTTGTCCGACTGGTGTGCCTTCTGTGAAGGCAGTGGATAGGTCAAAAATATATTCGAGCTGCCAACGGGAGATCACACGGAGGTGCGGGACGAAGATTTTGAGTGCTTCATTGGTGTAATGGGTGAGGCTACATCACATCGACCGGTGCTTGATTCCCAGATTGCGAAATATCGGGGGGTACTGCCGGACGCGTTGCTCACCTATTGGCAGAAAGAAGGTTGGTGTGGGTATGCCAATGGTCTTTTCTGGACAGTGAACCCGGATGATTATAAGCATATGCTCGATATGTGGCTCGCGGGTACTGAATTTCCACAGATAGATAATTACCACGTTATCGCAAGGAGCGCGTTCGGGACTCTCTATGCTTGGGGCGAGAAATACAATCAGAAAATTGTTGTTTCATGTCCGACGGGGTCTATCGTCGCGTTGACGAACAAGCTGAATGTACCTAATAAAAACCCGGATCTAGCGATTCAGACATTTTTCGCTATGTCTGATAAGGAACGTTATGATCTGGAGGATAGTCAAGGTGAGTTTTTATTTGAGCGAGCCCTGGAAAAGTTAGGTGCACTTGACGAGCATGAGGTCTACGGTTTTGAGCCAGCATTGTTTGTTGGAGGGGCGGCTTCGCTGGATCAGTTGGTTAAGTGCAATTTAGAGGTTCACTTAACGAGCCTTCGACAGATGCGTTCCTGAGTGGGCACAGTAAGCGGAAGGGCGTTGTACTGGTGTAAAAGGAGCATATCGAAATGGATGAAATCAACGTCCGGCTTCACCAACACCGGCGCTGGCTGTCACGGTCGGAAGGCCTGACGGCTCAAGAGCTTGATTTTATCGATGAGGATCTGGCCAGCGACTCATTTAGCGGATTGGACAATGTGGCTGACTCGTTGGGGATGCTGGCGACTTATTACGGCATTCGAGGCGAAGTCGCGATCAGTGACGGAGAGGCTTCTGGCTGGGAATACGTCTCGCGCTCGATGATGTACCGTTATTGGGCGCTGATGCTCAAGGCCAAGGCTTTCTCCAAAACGAGTTTTCTTCAAGGCATCCAAACCGTCCCCAACCTGACTAACCAGTTGAGCATTGCTGGGTGCTTGCTGGCCGGGTTGATAGCGGTTGATCGTCGTGATCTGGCTGCATCCGTGGCCGATGTGCTTGCCGGAATGTTGTCCGTCAAAGGCGCCGTCGATTCGAGCTATCTTGAACGGCGTCGATTTGAACCTTTCATGCTCTGGCTTTATTCAGTCTATTCGCAAGGTGCTGCGCTTCCGGACATCAAGTCGATGGATCTGGGCATTTATCAAAACGTGATAGACGAATGGACAAATGAGCAAGGGCTAGCTGATGCGTTGGAAGCGCTTTGTCGATATCACTTATCCAACGCTGAGGACAACGGTGGGGCCTGGGATCCTGAGTTCAAGCATGCGCCTTTCGATCTGTTGCCTTTAGAGATCCACGCGATTTTCCAGGTCCGACAGCAACTGGGTTTGACTGCTCCATCGGTGTCGAGTCCGTTGTTGTCCGCAAAGACAGCTGCGCTAGAAAACCTGGTCACCGTTCCTGATCAACTTGCTGTCCGGGTGGAAACGGCCTACGAGCGTTTCTTCGGGCTTTAGACGCAGGCGCGACCCTTTTTTCAGTTAAGTAATGACATGCGGTGAGCTGAATGAAGTATTACTTATTGCGGGAAGACGTGCGGTTTCCTGAGCGCTGGTATTTGGGCGATATCAAACACTGCAACAACTGGCTCTTCATCAACCCCCCTTTCTGAGTACATGGAGCCGTGTACCTACGCCCTTGAGGTACGTGAGGAAGGTGTGAACCTGGATTTTTCCTTGGCTGGATATGCCTCTGTGCCGATCCTGAGCGAAAAAGCCAGGACTGTATTGCATTGATCGTTAGCGAGGAGGTGAAGCTTCGGCTGGAGCGAGCGGACCTCTCTGGAATGTTATTCGAGGGCGTGAATGGCGAGGGTGAGGTTATCGGCTGATCGTGGCGAGGGAGCTTGCTCCCGCTCGGTTGCGCAGCAGCCGCCAAGCAAACAGGTCCGCTGCGCGGCCCAGCGGGAGCAAGCTCCCTCGCCACGGGTGTTCAGCCAGTCGTCTGCACTCGGTTTCTCCCACACCTTCTCCTTAACGGAACGCCATCGCCTGCCGATAACCTGATGAGCCCGGTTGTTTCCTGCGTTTCGGCTCGCAATGTGCGTCACGACACAGCCAGGCCAAGCGATTGCTGAAATCCCTTGAACGTTGCTGGCTGGTGACTATCATCTGCGCGCCTCGGGGTTGTGACACGGCGTTTCGTTGTTATGCCATTGGGTTATTTTTTTACTTGCCTGGACATCCTCGATGCTGGCGTACCACCAAAAAAGCTTTTTGATCGTCGATGATTTCTCGGATTTCCGCAGTTCGATCCGCTCCATGCTGCGTGAGTTGGGCGTCAAGGACGTGGACACCGCCGACACCGGTGAAGTGGCGCTGCGCATGTGCTCGCAGAAGCGCTATGACTTCATCCTGCAGGACTATCACCTGGGCGATGGGCGCAAGAATGGCCAGCAGGTGCTGGAAGACCTGATGGTCGAGAAGTTGATCAGCCATGAAAGTGTCTTCCTCATGGTGACCGCCGAGACCAGTCAGGCGATGGTGCTCAGTGCCCTGGAGCACGAGCCGGATGCATACCTGACCAAACCGTTCAACCGCTCCGGCCTGGCCCAGCGGCTGGAGCGGCTCGAGCAGCGCAAGACCCTGCTCAAGCCGATCCTGCAAGCCCTCGACCGTGGCAAGCCGATGGAAGTGCTCAATGCTTGCATCGCCCTGTGCAAGCAGGACCCGCGCTACGGGCCGTTGTGCCTGCGTTATCGCGCCGATGCGTTGCGCGACCTGAATCAGAACGAGGCCCTGGAGCGGCTGTACAACTCGATCATCGCCGATCGCCCGTTGCCGTGGGCCTACGCGGGGTTGGGCAAGTTGATGTTCAAGCGCGGCCAGGTGACGCAGGCCAAGGCCGTTTATGAAAAAGCCCTGAAAGTCTTTCCGATGATGCCGGCGTTGTACGACGGCATGGCCGAAGTGTTGATGGCCGAAGGCGACACCAAGCAGGCGCAGCACGTGCTGGAAGAGGCAGTGCGCCTGTCGCCGCTGGCGGTGCGCCGCCAGTCGTTGCTGGGCAAGCTGGCGATGACCAACGAAGACTTCGACACGGCGTCCCGAGCCTATCGCCAAGCGGTCGGGCAGGGCGCGCAGTCGCGCTTCAAGGATCCGGAAAGCAACCTCGGCCTGGCCCATGCGCTGATCAGCAAGGGCAGCGAAAAAGGCCTCGACACCCGGACGCGGCTGGAGATCAACACGACCCTCAGCGCCGTGGCGAAGGAGAACCTCAACGACCCCGGGTTGCAGGTCCGGGCGCGGTTGATGAAGGCTACGAGCCTGTTGCTCAACGATGCGGAAACCGCCGAAAAGCTCACCGAACAGGCCTTGCAGCGCCTCGATGGCATGGAGCAGTTCATGAGCGCCGAGGCCGCGTTGCTGGTGGCCAAACAGTTGCAAATGCTCGGCCAGACCAGCGCCGGCGAGTCGATGCTCAAGAACTGCGCGGAGATCTACGGTGATGACCCGACGGTGATGCAAGGCATCGCCAAGCTCACCGACGACCCGAACATCCTCAACCAGGGCAATGCCGCCGCCGAGTTGAACCGCGAAGGCGTGCGGGTCTACAAGACTGGCGCATTGCCAGAGGCGCGAGAGCTGTTCCGCCGCGCCCTGAAGATGCAACCGAAGAACATCAGTATTGCCCTGAACATGGCGCAATCGCTGCTGCATGGCACCGACACCACTGTGGAGTCGGAACTGCTGCAGGAATGCCGCGCCTGCCTGAAACTGGTGGGCATGATGCCCGATACCGATGCGCGTTTTGCGCGCTATCAAAAACTGCGAAGCAAGGCATTTGGCGATGAATGACAGCGAACAGGCACTCGATTTCTCCACGGTGATCGCGTCGACCGTGCATGACATGAAAAACTCCCTGACCTTGCTCATGCAGGCGCATGGGCAATGGCTCGAGCGCTTGCCCGAATCCGAGCGACAGACCTCGGAGCAGGGTGTCATCGAGTTCGAGTTCGCCCATCTCAACGGCCTCATGGTGCAGTTGCTGGGGTTGTACAAGCTCGGCGTCAACCAGTTGCCGTTGCACCCGGCCTACCATGAGCTGGATGACTTCATCGAGGCGCAACTGGCCGGCCATCAGGATGTGTTCCGCAGCCGTGGGATCATGGTCACCTATGACGTCGATCCGCTGAGCCCGTTGGGCTTTTTTGACCGCGAGCTGGTGGCATCGGTGCTCGACAACTGCATCAACAACGCCATTCGCCATGCGCGCCAGGCACTGTTGATCAGTGTGAGTGATGAAGCCGGGCAACTGGTGCTGACCATCAACGACGACGGCGAGGGTTACCCGCCAGAGATGATCGAGCGTCAGGCCGAGTATGTGCAGGGCATCAACCACAGCAGCGGCAGCACCGGGCTGGGCCTGTACTTCGCCGCGCGGATCGCCGGGTTGCACCAGCGCGGCGGCGTGAGCGGGCGGACCGAGATTGCCAATGGCGGTGTGTTGGGTGGTGGGGTGTTCCGGCTTTATCTGCCCTGAAAAAAGCATTACCAACACAAATCCCCTGTGGGAGCGAGCTTGCTCGCGATAGCGATGTATCAGCCAACTCGATATTGGCTGAGCCGACGCCATCGCGAGCAAGCTCGCTCCCACAGTCGTATTGCATAAGATTTTAATTGCCTCCGGGTGCTTGATATTCCGAACAGCCGGAGCCTATTTTGTACGGGTTGCCGTTCGCGGCTCGCACATAACAAGGATTGCGTCATGACAACCGATGGCCAGCGTTCACTCGCGCAGCGACTGACGGGCATTGATGAGATTGAATGTGTCACGCCGGATTTGAATGGCGTGCCGCGGGGCAAGGTGATGACCGCCGAGGGGTTCTTCGAAGGCCGACGGTTGCAGTTGGCGCGGGGCGTGCTGCTGCAATGCATCATGGGCGGTTATCCGCCGTCGCGCTTCTACGGCAGCGATGACGGCGACCTGGCGCTGGTGGCCGATCCGAAACAGATCCACCGCCTGCCCTGGAGCCAACAGCCCCGTGCCCTGGCGATCTGTGACGCCGACGAACTGACCGGTGAAAGCTCCCGGCTCTCGACACGCGGCCAGCTCAAGGCAGTTGTCGCGCGTTATGCGGCCCTTGGCCTGGCACCGGTGGTAGCGACCGAGCTGGAATTTTTCGTGTTCGCCCCCAACCCGGACCCGACCCAACCGTTCCAGCCGCCGATGGGCCTGGATGGACGTCGCGAAGACGGCCAATCGGCGTTCAGCATCAGTTCCAACAATGGCCTGCGCCCGTTCTTCAGCGAAGTCTATGCCTGCATGGCGGCGCTGGGCCTGCCTCGCGACACATTCATGCATGAAATGGGCGTAAGCCAGTTCGAGATCAATCTGCTGCACGGCGACCCTTTGTTGCTGGCCGACCAGACCTTCCTGTTCAAGCACCTGCTCAAGGAAGTGGCGCTCAAGCACGGCTTGACCGTGGTCTGCATGGCCAAGCCCCTGGCCCACACGCCGGGCAGCTCGATGCATATCCACCAGAGCGTCGTCGAGGCGGACAGCGGCCGCAACGTGTTCAGCGACGAAGCGGGCGAACCGACAGCCACGTTCCGGCATTTCATCGGTGGGCAACAGGCGTGCCTGGCGGACTTCACCTCCTTGTTCGCGCCGAACGTGAATTCCTACCAACGCCTGTGCCATCCGTTCGCTTCGCCGAACAATGCGTGTTGGTCCCATGACAACCGTTCGGCCGGGTTGCGGATTCCCGCCAGTTCGCCGGTGGCCCGACGGGTCGAGAACCGCTTGCCCGGGGCGGATGCCAACCCCTACCTGGCGATTGCCGCCAGCCTGGCCGCCGGGCTGTATGGGATCGAACATCGCCTGGAGCCGAGCGCGGCGATCCAGGGCGAATTCGAAGTGCCAGATAATCTATCGCTGCCATGTACCTTGCATGCCGCCCTGGAGCGTCTGAAGCGTAGTCATCTGGCGAAGGAACTGTTCGGCACGGAGTTCATCGAAGGCTACATCGCCTCCAAGACCCTGGAACTGACCAGTTTCTTTGACGAAATCACGCCCTGGGAGCGGCGTGTCCTCGCGGCCCAGGCCTAACGAACCGTCGCATTCGGGCTATCTTCAACGGATAGCCCTTACTCACCTCAAGGAGCCGCTCGGAACGCCGATGCGCCAAATCTGGAAACCTTTTCGAGCGCTTTATTTCGCCTCGCTGATGATGTTGATCGGCTCGGGCCTCTTGAGTACTTACCTGGCCTTGCGCCTGGCCGCCGACCATGTGGACAGCCTCTGGGTCGGTGCGCTGATGGCCGCCAACTATTTCGGCCTGGTGCTGGGCGGCAAGATCGGTCACCGGCTGATCGCCCGCGTCGGACACATCCGCGCCTACTCGGCCTGTGCCGGGATCGTCGGGGCGGCGGTGCTGGGCCATGGCCTGGTGAACTGGCTGCCGGCCTGGATCGTGCTGCGGATGATCGTTGGCCTCGGCATGATGTGCCAGTACATGGTCATCGAGAGCTGGCTCAACGAACAGGCCGACGCCAAGCAGCGCGGGGTGGTGTTCAGCGGCTACATGATCGCCTCGTACCTGGGGTTGGTGCTGGGGCAGTTGATCCTGGTCATGCACCCGGCCCTGGGCCTGGAACTGCTGATGCTGGTGGCGTTGTGTTTCGCCCTGTGCCTGGTGCCGGTGGCGCTGACCCGGCGGATTCACCCGGCACCGCTGCATCCGGCACCGATGGAGCCGCGTTTCTTTATAAAACGCGTGCCACAGTCTTTGACCACGGTGTTGGGCTCGGGGCTGATCGTCGGTTCCTTCTACGGCCTGGCGCCGCTCTACGCCTCCCAGCAGGGCCTGAGCACCGAACAGGTCGGCCTGTTCATGGGTAGCTGCATCTTTGCCGGCCTGTTGGTGCAGTGGCCGCTGGGCTGGCTATCGGATCGTTATGACCGGGCACTGTTGATCCGCTGCTTCGCTCTGGCCCTGGCGGTGTGTGCATTGCCGCTGGCCATCTTGTCGAAGGTGCCGCTGGAAATATTGTTCGTCGCGGGGTTCTGCTGTTCGTTGGTGCAGTTTTGCCTGTACCCGCTGGCGGTGGCGTTTTCCAACGACCACGTCGAGGGCGATCGCCGGGTGTCGCTCACGGCGATGCTGTTAGTGACCTACGGCGTGGGCGCCAGTATCGGCCCATTGGTGGCCGGCGTGCTGATGAAGCTGTACGGCAGCCAGATGCTGTATGGCTTCTTCGCTTTGTTTGCGTTGGTGCTCGTGTGGCGGATTCGGCCGAAAGCGGTCACCAATCTGCATCAGGTCGATGATGCGCCGCTGCACCATGTGGCCATGCCGGACAACATGACCAGCTCGCCCTTGGTGGCGTGCCTTGATCCACGGGTCGACGAGCAGGTCGTTCAGGAGCAGATGCAGACATCGCCCAATCCGGACGGGGAGCCTGAGCCAGCCGCCGAGACGGCGGACAAGGCTGAGGCTGAGGATCCTGAAGCTCCCAGCTTTACCCAGGCCAGGCCTTGAACTTGAACGCTGGAGAGCCAGTGTGGGAGCCGAGCTTGCTCGCGATGAGGTGAGCCCAAACACAACAACACTTGGATCGAACTGAAACCGTCCAGGGCAGGCATAAAAAAACGGGCAGTCACCGCAAGGGACTGCCCGTTTTTTATGCCTTGAGGATCAGAGGTCGTCTTTGTCGAAGCGGCGGGCTTCGCGCTGGAGCTGGTAGACGAACCGCTCGACTTGCCGTTGCACCAGGCCGCTGATGTTGTGGAAGCGTACGCCGGCGAAGGTGGTGTTGAATCGTTCTTCGAAGTGCAGGTAGCGCAGCTCCACGGGGGCGGTCATGTTGCCAAACGGCAGGGCTGCGACGAAGCGCTCGTACACTTGGCCCAATTGCAGTCGCTCGGTGATATCGCCGTCGAAACGCAACTTGCAACCGGTGGCGGAAATGTCCAGCAGCTTGCCTTCTACGGGGGACTTCATCTTGTCGCCGCCCAGTTCGACGCTCACCAGTTGCGCCAGTTTCAGGGCGGCGCGGAAGGCGTTGCGACGTTGGTGGTAGACCACCTCGTCGGGCAGGGCGCCGCGGTAGCAGCGACCGTCGCTGGATTCATCAATGGTCAGCGGGCCCTTGCCATCCCACGCGATGCGCACGCCGTCATGGAAGCCCTCGACGCGAAACGGCTCGCCGGCCAGGAGGAAACGCTCGCCGTCCCGGGGAATCATTTCATCCAGGGCGATGGAGTTGGTCTCGCGATCGACGTCGACCAGATAACTCTGAAAGCGCTGGGTACGTTCATGGAACGTAATGATCAGCGGGTCGTGGCTATCTTGCAGCATCCGCAGGTTGCCGGAGATTTCCAGGGGCGTGGTAAGGACCTTGGGTGGCTGCGGAGCATCATCCGCGTTTGAGGCATTGAACACGGTGGGTCAATCTCCAGGCAAAATACGACTACGAATGGCTAGCATTTTGCCAGCATGTTTCGCGCGTTGATAGAGCGAAGGCATAGTTCGTTTCATGCCTGGCTGAGCGGACGGTGCTTGACCATTCTGGCCGTCGAACCGCTGGCGTCATACAGTGTCGGGATCTCGCCGCCGTTGAGAATGCGCAATTGGTTGGCGGTGGCGGCCTGCTGCATCTGGATCGATTGGCCGTTGCGGGCGTTGGTCGCCTGGCATTGGGCGAGCAGTTCGTTGAGTACCTTGCTCTGGGCCAGCAACTGATCGCCGACGGACGACTGACCGGCCAATTGCTCGAGGCCGTCATGATTGGCGGGCAGGTTGAGGCTGGCGAGGATCTCGCTGCGCTTGCGGCCATGCTGGTCGAGCAAGATGATCAGTGCCTGTTTCTGCGCCAGGATGTTTTCCAGCAAAGGCATGTCACGACCGTGCAGGGCCACGGATTCGGCCTGCAATAACTCCAGCAATTGTTGCGCTGGTACGAAGTCGTCGATGATCAGTTGCAATAATTGAGTGTCGTGCATGGCTGGCCTTGGGTCTTAGCGTCCAAAAGCCTGGCGCAGGCGGCGGCCTAGCGCTGGGCTTCGAAGTTGAGCAGTTTGCTGGCTACGCGGTTGCTGTCGACTTTGTAGCTGCCATCGGCGATGGCTGCTTTCAACTCGGCCACGCGGGCGTTGTTGACGACAGGTTGATCGCGCAGCTTGTCAGTGAGCTTCTGCAACTGCTGAGCCTCATTGCTGAGGTGTACCGACTCCCCGTTGCTGACTTCGGCTGGCGTGGACAGCGGCGCGGATTTGTCGGTTTCGACGGTTTCCTTGGTGGCGCTGGTACGCGTAGTGCCTGTCAGCGGTGAAGAGCTGTTTAAACGATTGAAATCGATGACCATGGTAAAAAACCTCTGGGTATTTGGACGCTTGCCATGTTTTCGGCCATTCCCAAAAAAACTTTAGGCTCATTTATTCAATGAACGTGCGCACGTCTGCGCTTGCCTTTGCATAAGGCACAGTCTAGGGAACACCGGGATCAAGCGCCAGCTTTCTACCTCCTTTACCAGGTCATTACATCGCCACTTCCACTTGGCCTGGGGCCATCACCTGCGCCTTGATGACGCGCTGGGAGTTAAGGTTTTTTACCCGTATCTGTTCACGCATGCCGCCGTTGGACAGGGCCTCGCCGGGCATCCGCACCGCCAGGGAACCGCTGCGGGCGGTGATGACCACCTGATCGCCCTTGCGGACCACCTCGGCCTGTTCCAGGTGCACCAGGGTTACGACCTGGTCGGCGACCATTGGTCGGACAAGTTTCTGCCCGATGGCCTGATCGACCGAGGTCAGGAAACCCTGGGTGATCTGGCTGATGTCGCGCTCGCGCAACATGACGTCCTCTGGCTCGACGATCCCGGCCCGCTTGAGCGGACGGGTGGTGGTGACAATCTCCCGGAACAGGCGCACTTGAGCGGGCACGAACACCGTCCAGGGCGCGGCGCTGTCGCAACGGACCTTCACCGTGACGCGCCCCAGGGGCCGGGCCGGGCTCTCCAGGGAAGCAGTCAATTCCTTGTCACACATCGGCATGCGCAGGCGCGGGTCGAGCTGGTTGACTTCGATTTCGTAACGACCTTCGGTTTGACTGGTTGCCAGATAGTCTTC
The DNA here is from genome assembly GCF_051132015.1 of Pseudomonas sp. Z1-12. Lineage (NCBI taxonomy): Bacteria > Pseudomonadati > Pseudomonadota > Gammaproteobacteria > Pseudomonadales > Pseudomonadaceae > Pseudomonas > Pseudomonas sp. Z1-12. The sequence goes on along the minus strand of NZ_CP071647.1, from coordinate 5,149,122 downwards.
TACGGTGAATTCAAGAAAGCCCTGAGTGACGCCGATAAGGAGATCAGGCAAGGTAACCGGAACCGCCCCAAGGGCAGGACCGCCCGAGGTGAACAGGCAGGCAGCCAACAGTGCACCGAGCCAGTGGCGGCAGTGAGTGGTCAGGCGTCGAGAAAATGTCGTTTGTGCGTTCATGCCGGTTCAATAGCAAGCCCCGTGCCGTTTAGTGATGAATGCGCGTCGGACACATTAGCGTTAGGTAGGAGTCAGGGCATGGCGGGAGTAATGGATTCGGTAAACCAGCGCACTCAGCTGGTCGGTCAGAATCGCCTGGAGCTGTTGTTGTTCCGTCTCGACGGCCAACAAATGTATGGGATCAACGTATTCAAGGTCCGCGAGGTGCTGCAATGCCCCAAGCTGACCCTGATGCCCAAGTCCAGCCCCGTCGTGTGCGGTGTGGCCAATATCCGGGGTGCGACCATCCCGATTCTCGACCTGGCGATGGCGACCGGTTCCGGTCGGCTGCTGGACCAGAGCAATCCGTTTGTGATCATCACCGAGTACAACACCAAGACCCAGGGTTTCCTGGTGCGCTCGGTGGAGCGCATCGTCAACATGAACTGGGAAGAGATCCATCCGCCGCCCAAGGGCACCGGTCGCGATCACTACCTGACGGCGGTGACGCGGGTCGATAACCAGTTGGTGGAAATCATCGACGTGGAGAAAATCCTCGCCGAAGTGGCACCCACGCCGGAAGCGATCTCCGCGGGCGTGGTGGACGCCGAGACCCAGCACAAGGCGATTTCGCTGCGGGTGCTGACCGTGGACGATTCTTCGGTGGCACGCAAGCAGGTCACTCGTTGCCTGCAAACGGTCGGCGTCGATGTGGTGGCGTTGAACGACGGGCGACAGGCGCTGGATTACCTGCGCAAGCTGGTCGACGAGGGCAAGAAGCCCGAGGAAGAATTCCTGATGATGATCTCCGATATCGAGATGCCGGAGATGGACGGGTACACCCTGACCTCGGAAATCCGCAGCGACCCGCGTATGCAAAAGCTGCACATCATCTTGCATACTTCGTTGTCCGGTGTTTTCAACCAGGCGATGGTCAAGAAGGTCGGTGCCGACGATTTCCTGGCGAAATTCCGCCCCGATGACCTGGCTTCCCGGGTCGTCGATCGGATCAAGGCAGCAGAATAAAGTAGAGGTCGGGCGCGTTGTGCGTCCGGCAAGTCAACACGAATGAAAGAGGCGGTATCTTGTCTACGGGTAATTTGGATTTCGAACAGTTCCGGGTCTTCCTGGAAAAAGCCTGTGGCATCCTGCTTGGTGAAAACAAGCAGTACCTGGTGTCGAGCCGTCTCAATAAATTGATGGAGCAACAGGGCCTCAAGTCATTGGGCGAGCTGGTGCAGCGTATCCAGACCCAACCGCGCAGCGGCTTGCGCGAGATGGTGGTGGACGCGATGACCACCAACGAAACCCTGTGGTTTCGTGACACCTATCCATTCGAGGTGCTGAAGAACAAAGTGCTGCCGGCGGCCATCAAGGCCAGCCCGGGCCAGCGCCTGCGGATCTGGTCGGCGGCCTGTTCGTCGGGGCAGGAACCCTATTCGTTGTCGATGTCCATCGATGAGTTCGAGCGGACCAACCTGGGCCAGTTGAAAGGTGGCGTGCAGATCGTTGCCACCGACCTGTCCGGCACCATGCTCAATAACTGCAAGACCGGCGAGTACGACAGCCTGGCCATCGGCCGTGGCCTGTCGCCGGACCGCCTGCAACGCTACTTCGACCCGAAAGGGCCGGGCAAGTGGGGGGTCAAGGCGCCGATCAAGAGCCGGGTGGAGTTCCGTTCGTTCAACCTGCTGGACAGCTACGCCAGCCTGGGCAAGTTCGACATCGTGTTCTGCCGCAACGTGTTGATCTACTTCTCCGCCGAAGTGAAGAAAGACATCCTGCTGCGTATCCATGGCACGCTCAAGCCGGGTGGCTACCTGTTCCTTGGCGCCTCCGAGGCGTTGAACGGTTTGCCGGATCATTACCAGATGGTCCAGTGCAGCCCGGGGATCATCTACCAGGCGAAGTGATTGGCTTGGTTTCAGAAAAAACGGGAGTCCCATGGGGCTCCCTTTTTTTTGCCCCTGTTTTTCATTCACCCCCGTCCCCTGTGGGAGCGAGCTTGCTCGCGATAGCGGCATTGCAGACGACATCAATCTTGACTGACACACCGCCATCGCGAGCAAGCTCGCTCCCACATTTGATCCCCATTGTCTGGGCGAAAGCGGCAGAAAAGCGGCAGCCAGCGGAAGCCGATTGCCGCTTTTCTGGCATTGCCGCTTTGCCGATCCCCGCAAAGCCCCGGTTTACGGGGCTTCTGAAAGTGGCACGACGCTTGCTAAAGCCATCGTACGTACATTCTGGTCACCCAAAGGTTTCCGACATGAGCATCAGCTTCGATAAAGCGCTCGGTATCCACGAACAGGCCCTGAGCTTCCGCGCCCAGCGTGCCGAAGTCCTGGCCAACAACATCGCCAACGCCGACACCCCGAACTACAAGGCGCGTGACCTGGACTTCTCCAAGGTGCTCGCCGAGCAGAACGAGAAGACCAAGAACGGCCACTTCGCCTTGAACATGACCAACAATCGTCATATCGAAGCCGAAGGCGTGGGCAGCGGCGACGAATCGCTGATGTATCGCACGCCGATGCAGCCGTCGATCGACCAGAACACCGTGGACGCTCAACTGGAACAGTCCAACTACGCGGAAAACTCCGTGAACTTCCAGGCCAGCTTCACCCTGCTCAACAGCAAGTTCAAAGGGCTGGTATCGGCCCTGCGCGGAGAATAAGCCATGTCGATCGCCAGCGTATTCAACATTGCCGGCAGTGCCATGAGTGCCCAGACCACTCGCCTGAACACCGTCGCCAGTAACATCGCCAACGCCGAGACCGTTTCGTCGAGCATCGACCAGACCTACCGCGCCCGCCACCCGGTATTCGCCACCATGTTCCAGGGCGGCCAGTCCGGCGGCAGCGACTCGCTGTTCCAGGACCAGGACGCGGCGGGGCAGGGCGTGCAAGTGCTTGGCGTGGTCGAAGACCAGAGCAACCTCGAAGCACGTTATGAGCCAAACCATCCGGCCGCGGACGCCAAGGGTTACGTCTACTACCCGAACGTCAACGTCGTCGAAGAAATGGCCGACATGATTTCCGCCAGTCGTTCGTTCCAGACCAACGTCGAAATGATGAACACCGCCAAAACCATGATGCAGAAGGTCCTGACCCTCGGTCAGTGATAAGGGGCGATTCATATGAGCGTCACTAACACAACCAGCGGTTTGAGCCTTAACGAGATTCTGGCCAACTCCTCGGTCAAGACCAACACCACGACCGATGGCCTGGGCGCGGCGACGGGTGCGGCGACCGGCAACAAGGAGCTGGGCAAGGATGCGTTCCTGCAACTGCTCGTGACCCAATTGAAAAACCAGAACCCGCTGGAGCCACAGGACAACGGTGAATTCGTTGCCCAGTTGGCGCAATTCAGCAGCCTGGAAGGCATCACCACGCTCAACGACACCGTCAGCGGCATCGCTGGCAATTACAACTCGTCCCAGGCGTTGCAGGCTTCGTCCCTGGTCGGTCGGTCGGTGATCGCGCCCGGTGACAAGGCTGTGGTCGACACCTCCAAGAGCCTCAACGGCACGGTGGTGGTACCAGCATCGGTGTCCTCCGTCGCCGTCAAGATCGTGGACAAGGACGGCAAGACCGTTCGCACCATCGACCTGGGCAGTCAGAACGCCGGCAACTCCGCCTTCATCTGGGATGGCAAGAACGACGCGGGCACGGTCGTTGAATCGGGCACTTACACCTTCGCGGCCTCGACCACCATCGATGGCAAGGCCACGTCGCTGATCACCAACCTGCCGGCCACGGTCAGCAGCGTGACGATCAGCCAGACGGGCGGTGAGCTGATGCTCAACCTGGCCGGGCTGGGCAGCATTGCCCTGTCCAAAGTACAAACTATTGGTATGTAGAGCCGACTAACCGGCAAAAGGAGTCAACATGTCTTTCAACATCGGCCTTAGCGGTCTCTATGCAGCCAACAAGCAGCTGGACGTGACCGGCAACAACATCGCCAACGTGGCGACCACCGGTTTCAAATCGTCCCGCGCGGAATTCGAAGACGTCTACTCGGCCACCAAGCTGGGTTCGGGCAGCAAGACCGTCGGCAACGGCGTGCGCCTGGCCAACGTTTCCCAGCAGTTCGGCCAGGGTGACGTGAACAACACCGGCAACGTGCTGGACATGGGCATCCAGGGCCAAGGCTTCTTTGTCCTGAGCAACGACGGCTCCCTGAGCTACACCCGTGCCGGTACCTTCAAGACCGACAAGGAAGGCTTCATCACCAACAGCGATGGCACGTCGCGCCTGCAGGGCTATGGCGTGGATGCCAACGGCAAGATCCAGAACGGTATCCTGACCGACCTGCGCATCGACACCTCGAACCTGCCGCCGACCGCCACCAGCCTGGTATCGTCGACCATCAACCTGAACTCGACAGCGACGCCGATCACTGCCGCGTTCAATCCGGCCGACACCGCTACCTTCACCAAGCAGTTTACTACCCCGGTCTATGACACCCAGGGCAACCAGCACTCGATGGACCAGTACATGGTCAAGACGGGCTCCAACACTTGGAACGTCTATACCTTGATCGACGGTCGTAACCTCAACGGCACTGCGCCAACCACGACCGGTGCGACCGCCCCCATTCCATCGACCATGAGCTTTGATTCGAGCGGCAGGCTGACCCAGGTGAGCACTCCGCCAGTGCCGCCTGCCACCGCGCCGACCATCAATAGCAATCTGGTATTGACTGGCTGGGTTCCCGGTACCGTGACCAATGGCGTATGGTCCGCCAACGGCGCCGCGAGTGCGCCGACCATCACGATTTCCATGGGCAACACGACCCAACACAACGCGGATACCGCGCGCTCGATTCCGACCCAGAACGGCTACGCCACCGGCCAGATCACCAACCTGACCATCGACGGCAGCGGTGTATTGCTGGCTAACTTCAGCAACAATCAGACCAAGCCGATCGGCCAGCTCGCCCTCGCCAGTTTCACCAACGAGCAAGGTTTGCAACCGGTAGGCGGCACCAGCTGGAAAGAAACCTTCTCCTCGGGTATCCCAGGCTACGATGCCCCGGAAACCGGCACCTTGGGTTCGATCGTCTCCAACTCCCTGGAAGAGTCCAACGTCAACCTGACCAACGAACTGGTCGAGCTGATCAAGGCGCAAAGCAATTACCAGGCGAACGCCAAGACCATCTCCACCCAGAGCACCATCATGCAGACCATCATTCAGATGGCTTGATGTCGATGGCTGTTTGAAAGCTGCACAAGGAGCCCCTCGCAAGAGGGGCTTTTTCATGGGCTTCAGTTTTGTATTGCTTAGGCTGGCCTCATCGTCGGATCGCCGCCCGGAGCAAGCTCGCTCCCACAGGGTTATGTGTACGCAGACCAAAATGTGGGAGCGAGCTTGCTCGCGATGGGGCCGAGACAGGCGCCGAATTTTCTCCAGGCAAAAGAAAACCCCCGATAAACCAGCGGTCTATCGAGGGTTTCTTTCAGCAGGCGCTTTTACACGCCCACCCGCTCAGCTTATTGGCAAGCTTCGCAATCCGGCTCGTCGATCGCGCAGGCCTTCGGCACTGGCGCAGGTCCGGCTGGAGCAGCCAGGACCGAATCGTCACCGTGGTTGCCGCCGCTGGAAACCGCGTTCAGCTTACCGGTGTTGATGGTCGACTTCTCGGTGCTGGTGGCGGCCAGGGCACGGAGGTAGTAGGTGGTTTTCAGGCCACGGTACCAGGCCATGCGGTAGGTCACGTCCAGCTTCTTGCCCGAGGCGCCGGCGATGTACAGGTTCAGCGACTGAGCCTGGTCGATCCACTTCTGGCGACGGCTGGCGGCGTCGACGATCCACTTGGTGTCCACTTCGAACGCGGTGGCGTAGAGCGCTTTGAGCTCTTGCGGGATGCGCTCGATCTGCTGCACCGAACCGTCGTAGTACTTCAGGTCGTTGATCATGACCGAGTCCCACAGGCCGCGAGCCTTGAGGTCGCGAACCAGGTACGGGTTGATCACGGTGAATTCGCCCGACAGGTTCGATTTCACATACAGGTTCTGGTAGGTCGGTTCGATCGACTGCGACACGCCGGTGATGTTGGCGATGGTGGCGGTCGGTGCGATGGCCATGATGTTGGAGTTACGGATGCCTTTCTGCACACGGGCGCGAACCGGTGCCCAGTCCAGGGATTCGTTCAGGTCGACGTCGATGTACTTCTGGCCGCGCTGGGCGATCAGGATCTGTTGCGAGTCCAGCGGCAGGATGCCCTGGGACCACAGCGAACCCTGGAACGTCTCGTAGGCGCCGCGCTCGTCGGCCAGGTCGCAGGAAGCCTGGATCGCGTAGTAGCTGACCGCTTCCATGGACTTGTCGGCGAACTCGACCGCAGCGTCCGAACCATACGGAATGTGCTGCAGGTACAGCGCGTCCTGGAAGCCCATGATGCCCAGGCCCACCGGACGGTGCTTGAAGTTGGAGTTCTTCGCTTGCGGCACCGAGTAGTAGTTGATGTCGATCACGTTGTCGAGCATGCGCACGGCAGTGTTCACGGTGCGTTGCAGCTTGGCGGTGTCCAGCTTGCCGTCGACGATGTGGTTCGGCAGGTTGATCGAGCCCAGGTTGCAGACCGCGATCTCGTCCTTGTTAGTGTTCAGGGTGATCTCGGTGCACAGGTTCGAGCTGTGGACCACGCCCACGTGCTGCTGCGGGCTGCGCAGGTTGCACGGGTCCTTGAAGGTCAGCCATGGGTGGCCGGTCTCGAACAGCATCGACAGCATCTTGCGCCACAGGTCTTTGGCCTGGACGACTTTGAACAGCTTGATCTTGTTGTACTCGGTCAGGGCTTCGTAGTACTCGTAGCGCTCTTCGAAAGCCTTGCCGGTCAGGTCGTGCAGGTCCGGCACTTCGGATGGCGAGAACAGGGTCCACTTGCCGTCATCGAAGACGCGCTTCATGAACAGGTCGGGGATCCAGTTGGCGGTGTTCATGTCGTGGGTACGACGACGGTCATCACCGGTGTTCTTGCGCAGCTCGATGAACTCTTCGATGTCCATGTGCCAGGTTTCCAGGTAGGCACAGACCGCGCCCTTGCGCTTGCCGCCCTGGTTGACCGCAACGGCGGTGTCGTTGACCACTTTGAGGAACGGCACGACGCCCTGGGATTTGCCGTTGGTGCCCTTGATGTACGAGCCCAATGCGCGAACCGGGGTCCAGTCGTTGCCCAGGCCACCGGCGAATTTCGACAGCATGGCGTTGTCGTGGATCGCGCCGTAGATGCCCGACAGGTCATCCGGAACGGTGGTCAGGTAGCAGCTCGACAGCTGCGGACGCAGGGTGCCGGCGTTGAACAGGGTCGGGGTCGAGGCCATGTAGTCGAAGGACGACAACAGGTTGTAGAACTCGATCGCACGGTCTTCACGCTGCTTCTCTTCGATGGCCAGGCCCATGGCCACGCGCATGAAGAAGATCTGCGGCAGTTCGAAACGCACGCCATCCTTGTGGATGAAGTAACGGTCGTACAGGGTTTGCAGGCCCAGGTAGGTGAACTGCTGGTCGCGCTCGTGGTTGATCGCCTTGCCGAGTTTTTCCAGGTCGAATTCGGCCAGGACCGGGTTCAGCAATTCGAATTCGATACCCTTGGCGACGTAGGCTGGCAGGGCCTTGGCATACAGGTCGACCATTTCGTGGTGGGTCGCGCTCTCGGCGACTTCCAGGAAGCTCAGGCCTTCGGCACGCAGGGTGTCCATCAGCAGGCGGGCGGTCACGAAGGAGTAGTTCGGCTCGCGTTCCACCAGGGTCCGCGCGGTCATCACCAACGCGGTGTTGACGTCCTTGAGGGCGACGCCGTCATAGAGGTTCTTCAGGGTTTCGCGCTGGATCAGGTCGCCATCGACTTCTTCCAGGCCTTCGCAGGCCTCGGTGACGATGGTGTTCAGGCGGCCCATGTCCAGCGGCGCCAGGCTGCCGTCGGCGCGTGCGATGCGGATCGAAGGGTGGGCCTGGACCGGGGCGTCGGCAGGGGAGCGGGTAGCACGCTCCTTGGCGCGGGAGTCACGGTAGATCACGTAGTCGCGGGCCACTTTCTGCTCGCCGGCACGCATCAGGGCCAGTTCGACCTGGTCCTGGATTTCTTCGATGTGGATGGTGCCGCCCGACGGCATGCGACGCTTGAAGGTCGCGGTGACCTGTTCGGTCAGGCGGGCCACGGTGTCGTGGATTCGCGACGAAGCGGCAGCGGTGCCGCCCTCAACTGCGAGGAACGCTTTGGTGATGGCGACGGTAATCTTGTCATCGGTGTAAGGAACGACAGTGCCGTTACGCTTGATCACACGCAGTTGGCCCGGCGCGGTGGCGGACAGATCCGGGCTCGAATCGGCGGCCAGCGGCGCGGTGCCCTGCGGGTTCTCGCGAGTTGTGTCGGTGTGCATGGGTGTCTCCACGTTCTCTATGTTTGTTTGGGCACCATCACGGTGCCCACCGTTCCGTCCTGAAGCACTACAACCGACTGGCGCCGGGCATAACAACTTCGGGACAGTAGGAAGCAGGCGTTTAATGCCGCTTCCATCCGAAGTTCTCAGGTTGCGAGCGGGGCTCGAAACCGGGTTGTCGGGGTGGCAGCAATTGACTGCAACACCCGTACCGTTTCGGTCGTTTCGGACCTTGAAACAGTTGCCATCCGCAGGGGCGGTCTGGGCTTGGGGAAATGCGATGTTTCAGTTGGACAGAAGCAAGAAAAGCGCTTGAATTCTCTGCCCGACTTGTGTTTGGTTTTTGGCCTGAAACCCTACATGTAGGGTTTTTTACGCGGCGGGCTACAAGATAATGCGTTTTGGGGGGGTATGCAACGTACTACCTGTGGATAAGCCTGTGCGTAATTTGTGTGCGAAACGTGGAACTGCTCTGTAGGCCGCGACCTAGCTGGAGTGGACCTTTTTTCATTGGTTTTTGACGATTCGAAAACAGCTTGAAGGTTTTTGCGGGCGCGGACGTTACCACAGAAAACCCACCCGATCGAAACGCATTTGCCTGCTTGTTTTCTGCGCAGGCGACGTTTATACAATCGGCCCATGCATGGGTGTGTTTATCCTCCTTTAACATGACAAAAAGATGGGTGGGACGCACAGGACCCAACCTGTGGGAGCGAGCTTGCTCGCGATAGCGGCCGACCAGTTGCATGGCGGCTGGCAGACACACCGCCATCGCGAGCAAGCTCGCTCCCACAGGGTTCGTGCCTTGTCGGTGATATTGGCAACACGCCTCTCTTTATTAGCTAAATCAGCCAAAAGGTCCCCCAGTGGAACAAGAAGCCTGGCAGGTATTGATCGTCGAGGATGACCAGCGTCTGGCCGAGCTGACCCGGGAATACCTCGAAAGCAACGGGTTGCGTGTCGCCATCGAAGGCGACGGCGCGGTGGCGGCGGCGCGGATCATTGCCGAGCAGCCGGACCTGGTGGTCCTCGACCTGATGCTGCCCGGCGAAGACGGCCTGAGCATTTGCCGTAAAGTGCGCCAGCAGTATGACGGGCCGATCCTGATGCTCACCGCTCGCACCGACGACACCGATCAGATCCAGGGCCTGGACCTGGGCGCCGATGACTACGTCTGCAAGCCGGTTCGCCCGCGTCTGCTCTTGGCGCGCATCCAGGCCCTGCTGCGGCGCAGCGAGCCGGAGCCGAGTACGGCGCAGAAGCCGCGGCGCCTGCAATTCGGCCCGCTGGTGGTCGACGACGCCCTGCGCGAAGCCTGGTTGCAGGGCAACGGTATCGAGCTGACCAGCGCCGAATTCGACCTGCTGTGGCTGCTGGTGTCCAATGCCGGGCGCATCCTGTCCCGGGAAGAAATCTTCACCGCCCTGCGCGGCATTGGTTATGACGGCCAGGACCGTTCCATCGACGTGCGCATTTCGCGCATCCGCCCCAAGATCGGCGACGACCCGGACCATCCACGGTTGATCAAGACCATCCGCAGCAAAGGCTACCTGTTCGTTCCTGAAGCTTGCGTAGACCTGGCGCCGTGAATTCGATCTTCCTGCGTATTTACGGCGGCATGTGCGCGGCGCTGGTGTTGGTGGCGATCCTCGGTGTGCTGGCCCTGCACCTGCTCAACCAGACCCGCGGCGAGCAATACCGCGAGCGCCTGGCCCACGGCACGTTTTCGTTGATGGCCGACAACCTGCGGCCGATGAACGACACCGAGCGCCGCCGGGCGCTGGCAGTGTGGGAGCGCCTGCTGGGCATTCCCCTGGCGTTGCAGACCTTCACCCAGACCGACCTCGACCTCGGCCAGCGCACCCGCGTACTGCGCGGCCAGGCGCTGGTCGAGCAGACCGGGCCGCACGCCGCAAAGGTCTATCGGTTGGTCAATGATGCCGAGCAACTGATGTTGGTGGGGGAAGTCCAGCAGATCAGCGAGCAACTGGCCCGCGCGACCATTTACCTGTTGGCCGACGAACTGGTGCGTTACCCGGTGGCCGAGCAACCCAAGCGGTTGGCGCAACTGGAGCAGGAAAAAGGCTTTGGTTTCGACCTGCGACTCATGACCGCCGAGCAGGCTGACATGGACGAAGACCAGCGCCGTCGCGTGTCCGAGGGCGACACGGTGATGGCCCTGGGCAAGGGCGGCGACTCCATCCGGGTCTTCGCTGGCATGGTCGGTACGCCGTGGGTACTGGAGATCGGCCCGCTGTACCAGATGAACCCTTATCCGCCGCAATGGCTGGTGTTGATCGCGGCGCTGGGCTTGAGTCTGATCGGCTTGATCGTCTATCTGTTGGTGCGTCAACTGGAGCGACGGTTGCGTGGCCTGGAGTCGGCCGCCACCCAGATCGCCCAGGGCAGCCTGGAAACCCGGGTGCCGGCCCGAGGCGCCGACTCGGTTGGGCGACTGGCTGCGGCGTTCAACGGCATGGCCGAACACCTGCAGCAACTGTTGGCGATCCAGCGCGAGCTGGTGCGGGCGGTGTCCCACGAATTGCGCACCCCGGTGGCGCGCCTGCGCTTCGGCCTGGAAATGCTCGGCAGCGCCACCACGCCCCAGGCCCGGGACAAATACCTGGCGGGCATGGACCACGACATTGAAGACCTGGACCGGCTGGTGGACGAAATGCTCACCTACGCGCGGCTGGAACAAGGCTCACCGGCCTTGAATTTCCAGCGGGTGGATCTGGATGCGCTGGTTAATCAGGTGATCGATGAACTGGGACCGTTGCGGGCCGGAGTCATCGTCGAGCGCGGCCTCTGCCTGTCGGCCGCTGATTGCGACGGCGCCTGGGTCGAGGCCGAGCCACGCTTCTTGCATCGCGCTTTGCAGAATCTGGTGGGCAATGCCATGCGCCACGCCCATTCCAAGGTCACGGTCAGTTACCAGGTGGGCCAGTTGCGCTGCCGGGTGGATGTGGAAGACGACGGGCCCGGCGTACCGGAAGCGGCATGGGAGCGGATTTTCAAGCCGTTCCTGCGCCTGGACGACAGCCGCGCCCGTGCGTCGGGCGGCCATGGGCTGGGGTTGTCGATCGTGCGGCGGATCATCCACTGGCACGATGGCCGGGCATTGATCGGCAAGAGCAAGAGCCTGGGTGGGGCGTGCTTCAGCTTGAGTTGGCCGAGGCATCAGGACAGGTCTTGATATATGCGGCGCCTGTGCTGGCCTCATCGCGAGCAAGCTCGCTCCCACAGTGGATTTATGTTGTGGCCAAAACTTGAGGCCATCCCAAATAATCCTGTGGGAGCGAGCTTGCTCGCGATGAGGCCCTCCCAGACACCAAAAAATCTCAGGCCCTGATCCCCACCAGGCTCAACAACTGCCCATCCTTAACCCCAAACTGCGCCTGCAACTCACTGCCATGGCGCCACTCGGCCGACAGGTCCGTCAGCAGACGCAATCGCACCTGTCCATCGAGGCTCCAATCCAAAACCTCGGCATGCTCGAAATAAAAACGCTGCCTGACGATGGGGTACAGCGCCTTGAACAGGCTTTCCTTCACTGAAAAGGTCAGGGTCACCAACAAGGCCTGGTCATCACGGGCGAGCCGGGTCATGCGTTGCAGCTCTGGCGAGGTCAGGATTTCACCGGCCAGGCGTTCGGCGCGTTCGGGGTCGAGCAGGTTCTCCACGTCCATGCCCAAGCCTTGCCAGTGTTCTTTTTTCGCGACGATGGCCGCTGCCCGGCCCGTGCTGTGGGTGATCGAGCCGCTGATATGCGCCGGCCACACCGGGGCGCGGTCTTCGCCAATGGCCGGTACGCAAATCTGGCCGTCGAGTCGCTGCAACGCCGCCCGAGCGCAGATCCGCCCGGCCAGGAACTCTGCCTGACGCTTGGCCACCGAACGCTGGATGCTCGCCGGTGGCTCGATGATGCTGTTGGTGAAGTCGGCGCCCACCAGCAACAACGGGTCGAAGCGGGTGCTCAGCAGCACCGTATCGGGCAGGGCGTCGGGCAATAGCCAGTGCTCATCCAGGGGCGAGCAACAGGCGGGGAGGGTGGGGAGTGTCTTCATGCCGGGCATTTTGCCGGGTTGGTGGGAGGCTGGGTAGTGGCGTGGCGTTTATGTGAGGCATGGCTGGCTTTTGTGGCGAGGGAGCTTGCTGTGGGAGCAAGGCTTGCCCGCGATGGAGGCGATGTGGTCCTTCAGAAATCGAGTCGCCTGGGTCGCGAGCAAGCTTTGCTCCCAAAATTCCCTCGCCACAAGGGGGATTTATCAGAAGATTTTCTTGAAGAACTTCTGCATATCCGCCCACGACTTCTCATCGGCTTCCTTGTTGTAGGCGATGTCCGGTCCGCCATGGTCGCCGTGGCTCAAACGGTCGGCGTCGGGGTTGCTGAAACCGTGCTTGGCGCCTTCGAGGTTGACGAATTTGTAGTCGGCACCGGCCTTGTCCATCTCACTCTTGAACGCGGTCACGTTGTCCTGGGTAACCATGCTGTCCAGGGCACCATGCTCCACCAGCACCTTGGCCTTGACGCTGCCTGGCGTGGCCGGGGTATTGGTCACCAGCGCACCGTGGAAGCTCACCACGCCGGCCAGCGGCACACCCTGGCGCGCCGCGTCGAGCACGACTTTGCCGCCGAAGCAGTAGCCAATGGCAGCGAGTTTGTCCGGATCGGTCTGGGGCTGTTTCTTCAGCAGGTCGAGACCGGCCTGGAAGCGGGCGCTGGCCGCCTTGCCGTCCTTGAGCGCCGCCTGCATGAACGCCATGGCGTCCTTGGGGTGCTCGGTGTTCTTGCCGTCGCCGTACATGTCGATGGCCAGGGCGCTGTAGCCCAGGCCCGCGAGATCACGGGCGCGGCGCTTGGCGTAATCGTTCAGCCCCCACCATTCATGCACCACCACCACGCCTGGGCGCGGGCCTTTGACGGCGTCGTCATAAGCGTAATAACCGATCAGCTGGGTGCCGTCGGCACTGGTGTAGGGGATCTCCTGGGTCTGGATGGCGGCGTGGCTCACACCGCTCATGGCCAGAAGTACAACAGCTAGCAGCCTGCGCATGACGGATCTCCTTATAAAAAGTGGTCCGCACAGATTAGCCGATTCATTCAGCGCCGGTTCAGAGAACGTTCAACGGGTGTTCAGGGACCGCTGGTTAAGGTGACGGCGACTCCACAACACATCCACGCTGCAAAGGAACTTGATCATGACTGCTATGAAAAAACTGCTGCTGGCGTTCACCGTGCTGGGCGCCAGCGCCATGGCCCACGCCGATGACAATTTCGCCAGCCTGACCCTGGGCCAGACCAGCGACAAGGTGAAGAAGTCCGACGCGTTGAACAGCGCCCTGAACAACCCGAACGCCGACGGCATCATCGGCAAGGACACCACTTATGGCCTGCGCCTGGGCAAGCAGAACGACCAGGGCCGCTACTACGCCACCTACGACAACGTCTCGGGCACCCACAACGGCATCAAGTTGCGCCAGGAAAACCTGTTGGGCAGCTACGATGTGTTCTATCCGGTCACCGGCAGCACCAAACTGTTCGGTGGCGGCACGGCGGGCCTGACCAAGCTGACCCAGGATTCGCCTGGCTTCAGTCGCGACAGTGACATCGGCTACGCGGTGGGCTTGCAGGGCGGCGTGCTGCAACAAATTTCGCAAAACACCTCGATTGAACTGGGTTACCGTTACCTGCGCAGCAACGCCAGCACCGAGATGAGCCCGCACGGTGGCGCCAAGGTTGGCTCGCTGGACCTGACCAGCAGCGCCCAGACCTACCTGTCCGCCAACTACACGTTCTAAGCAGGCGAGGGCACGGTGAGGAGATCCAGCCGGATCGGTCGAAGACGATCCGGCACCTTTCGTTGAGGTGCGCCGCGCCGGATTGTTTGATTTGCCTGGGGAGAGGCTCCATGAAATTACTGGTCGTCGAAGACGAAGCGCTGTTGCGTCATCACCTGCAAACCCGGCTCACCGACAGCGGCCATGTGGTGCAGGCCGTGGCTAATGCCGAAGAGGCCTTGTACCAGGCCCGGGAGTTCAACCATGACCTGGCGGTGATCGACCTGGGCCTGCCCGGCATCAGCGGGCTGGAGCTGATCCGCCGGCTGCGCGCCCAGGACAAGACGTTTCCGATCCTGATCCTGACCGCCCGCGGCAACTGGCAGGACAAGGTCGAAGGCCTGGCCGCCGGTGCCGACGACTACGTGGTCAAGCCGTTCCAGTTCGAAGAGCTGGAGGCTCGGTTGAATGCCCTGTTGCGCCGCTCCAGCGGCTTCACCCAGTCGACTATCGTCGCCGGGCCGTTGCTGCTGGACCTCAACCGCAAGCAGGCGTCCCTCGACGAGGAGCCGCTGGCGTTGACCGCCTACGAATACCGCATCCTCGAATACCTGATGCGTCATCACCAGCAGGTAGTGGCCAAGGATCGCTTGATGGAGCAGCTTTACCCCGATGATGGCGAGCGCGATCCCAATGTCATCGAAGTGCTGGTAGGACGCCTTCGTCGTAAGCTGGAGGCCCCGGCCGGCTTCAAGCCAATCGACACCGTGCGGGGCCTGGGTTATCTGTTCAACGAGCGCTGCCAGTGATTCGTTCGCTTCGGCTGCGGCTGATGCTGGCCGCCATGACCTTGGCGGTGTTGTTCATGCTGGCCTTGTTGCCGGCCATGCAAGGCGCGTTCAGCCTGGCCTTGCAGGAATCCATCGAGCAGCGCCTGGCCTCGGACGTGACCACGCTGATTTCCGCCGCCCGGGTGGAAAACAACCGCTTGAAGATGCCGGCGCAGTTGCCCGATGAACGCTTCAACCTCGCCGACGCCCGCCTGCTGGGCTACATCTATGATCGCGAGGGGCGGTTGGTCTGGCGGTCGAAGGCGACCCAGGAAGAAAACATCAACTACACGCCGCGTTATGACGGCCAGGGCAACCAGTTCGCCCGCATTCGCGAGAGCAATGGCCAGGAGTTTTTTGTCTACGACGTCGAGATCAAGCTGCTCGGCGGCCAGAGTGCGGCGTTCAGCATCGTCACCCTGCAACCGGTGCGCGACTACGAGGTGACCTTGCAGGGACTGCGGGACAATCTCTACCTGGGCTTTGGCGCGGCCCTGGCGGTGTTGCTGGCGCTGTTGTGGATCGGCCTGACCTGGGGCCTGCGGGCGTTGCGGCGCCTGAGCCAGGAGCTGGACGAAATCGAAAGCGGGGCCCGGGAAAGCCTCAGCACCGAGCACCCCCGGGAACTGTTGCGGCTGACCGGCTCCCTCAACCGCTTGCTTTATAGCGAGCGGGAACAGCGCAGCCGTTATCGCGACTCCCTCGATGACCTGGCCCACAGCCTGAAAACCCCGCTGGCGGTGTTGCAGGGCGTCAGCGAAGACATGGCCCGGCGCCCCGAGGACCGTGGCCAGGCCTGGGTGCTGCAAACCCAGATCGAGCGCATGAGCCAGCAGATTGGCTACCAATTGCAGCGCGCCAGCCTGCGCAAAAGTGGGCTGGTGCGCCATCAGGTGCGCTTGCGCCCGGTGCTGCAAAGCCTGTGCGACACCTTGGACAAGGTCTATCGCGACAAGCGGGTCACCGTCAGTTTCGATTTGCCGGAGCACTGCCAGGTGCCGATCGAACAGGGCGCCTTGCTGGAAATGCTCGGCAACCTGCTGGAGAACGCCTATCGGCTGTGCCTGGGCGAGGTGCGCGTGAGCACGCACCAGACCCTCGGCGGCACGGAGTTGAGTGTCGAGGACGATGGGCCGGGCGTGCCGCCGGATCAACGGGCGCGGATTCTCCAGCGTGGCGAGCGGCTGGATCGCCAGCATCCGGGGCAAGGCATTGGCCTGGCGGTGGTCAAGGACATCATCGACAGCTACGGCGCCCGCCTGACCCTGGGGGATTCAGAGCTGGGCGGGGCGGCGTTCCGGATTCACTTTCCGGTGGTTTGACTGAAGTATTTTCGGTGTGTTTGCCAGCCTCATCGCGAGCAAGCTCGCTCCCACACTGGATTTTCGGCGCACACAAATCCCCTGTGGGAGCGAGCTTGCTCGCGATGAGGCCAGCCAGCACGCCACAAAAAACCAATCCAGAAAATCAGCTCTCCAACTCCCGATAAGCCCCCGGCGTCACCCCCGTCCACTTCTTGAACGCCCGGTGAAACGCCGAAGGTTCGGAGAAACCCAACTGCTCGGCAATCTGCTGCAACGACAGCTCGGCACGCCCCAGATGGTAGATGGCGATATCCCGCCGCAGTTGATCCTTGAGTTCCTGGAAGCTGGTGCCTTCCTCCCGCAGATGCCGGCGCAAGGTCTGCGGACTGATGTGCAAACGGGCGGCGACGGTGTCCAGGTCGGGCCAGCGCGCCGTGTCGCGGCTGAGCAGGCGGCGCAGCTGGCTGCTGAGGCTGTGGCCATCGTCCGGGCGCGACAGCAGGTCGGCGGGGGAGTGTTCCAGGAAATGCTTGAGGGTGCGTTCATCCTGCAACAGCGGCATGTCCAAGTAGCGGCTGTGGAACAACAGGCTGCTGCCGGGTGCGTCGAACGCCAACGGGTAGGGGAACAACAAGTCGTACTCAGCCGCGTGGGCGGGCTTGGTGTAGCCGAACGTCACCTGCTCCAGGCCGATCCGCTGGCCGATCAGCCAACTGGCGAGGCGATGCCAGACCACCAGCAGGCTTTCAGTCAGGAAGTGATCCGGGTCCCACAGCGTCGAATCGTCCAGCACCAGCCGCACGCGTTCGCCTTCGGTTTCCAGCGTCAGGCGCGGGGCGTCGGGGAATAAACCGTAGAACAACAAACCGCGGTGAAGGGCCTTGCCCAGGGTCCGACAGTGGATCAACGCGTGACACATCATCGCAAACGTCCCGGGTTTACTCGGTGCCCGGCCGAACCCCAAATATTCGTCCTCCATTGCCAGCCACAGGGCCTGCAGCAGGCGGGCGAACTGCTCCGGCGCAATCCGCGCGCGCGGCTCATCCAAGAGTTCGGGGCTGATGCCCAGCTGTTGCAGCAAAGGCAAATAGTCGAAGCCTTGCCGCCGCGCACCGCCCAAGGCGGCGCGGGCGAAGTGGCTGGCGATCGTGCGTTGGCGCATGGCAGAAATCCGTCCGTTAAGCGGGCGATGGTAGCAGGGGGCCGAGGTTGGACAAGGCGGATATCCGCCAAATCCTGGAGTGATAAACACCCCATTGGCGGAAATCCGCCATCTTTCGCCGCCGTGTTTAACCGTTGAGGAATCCCCAACGCCTTCTGTAATAACGGTTGTAGGGCTTTTCCAAAAAATGGCACGGGCTTTGCGATAGAGCTTGCAGGTCTGCCGCGTGCAGCCGAACAAAACAAATCCCTCCAGTGCAGGAGGGTTCGCAATTGAGGTGCCGTGGACGACAGGTGGAAGTCGTCATGCGGGACTCTTGAGGAAGGTTTGCCATGACGACTCGTCAGCCACTGTACAAATCCCTGTATTTCCAGGTGATCGTAGCCATTGCCATCGGCATTTTGCTCGGCCACTTCTACCCGCAGACCGGTGTTGCCCTCAAGCCATTCGGCGACGGGTTCATCAAACTGATTAAAATGGTCATTGCTCCCATCATCTTCTGTACCGTCGTCAGTGGTATCGGCGGCATGCAGAACATGAAATCGGTGGGCAAGACCGGCGGCTATGCGCTGCTCTACTTCGAGATCGTTTCCACCCTGGCCCTGCTGATCGGCCTGGTCGTGGTCAACGTCGTGCAACCGGGCGCCGGCATGCACATCGACGTGTCGACCCTGGACACCAGCAAGATCGCTGGTTTCATCAATGCCAGTAAAGACCAGAGCATCATCGCCTTCATCCTCAACGTGATCCCGAACACCATCGTGGGCGCGTTCGCCAACGGCGACATCCTGCAAGTGCTGATGTTCTCGGTGCTCTTCGGTTTTGCCCTGCATCGCCTGGGTGCCTACGGCAAGCCGGTCCTGGACTTCATCGATCGCTTCGCCCACGTCATGTTCATCATCATCAACATGATCATGAAGCTGGCGCCTATCGGTGCGTTCGGTGCCATGGCCTTCACCATCGGCGCCTACGGTGTCGGTTCGCTGGTGCAACTGGGCCAGCTGATGATCTGCTTCTACATCACCTGCGTGGTGTTCGTGCTGGTAGTACTGGGCGCCATCTGCCGCGCCCACGGCTTCAGCGTCGTCAAGCTGATCCGCTACATCCGTGAAGAACTGCTGATCGTGCTGGGTACTTCCTCCTCGGAATCGGCCCTGCCGCGCATGCTGATCAAGATGGAGCGCCTGGGTGCCAAGAAGTCGGTCGTAGGCCTGGTCATCCCGACGGGCTACTCGTTCAACCTCGACGGTACGTCGATCTACCTGACCATGGCTGCGGTGTTCATCGCCCAGGCCACCGACACCCCGATGGACCTGACTCACCAGATCACCCTGCTGCTGGTGCTGTTGCTGTCGTCCAAAGGTGCGGCTGGCGTGACCGGTAGCGGCTTCATCGTACTGGCGGCGACCCTGTCGGCCGTAGGCACCTTGCCGGTGGCTGGCCTGGCACTGATCCTGGGTATCGACCGCTTCATGTCCGAAGCCCGCGCCCTGACCAACCTGGTGGGCAACGCCGTTGCCACGATCGTGGTTGCCAAGTGGGTCAAGGAGCTGGACGAAGACCAGTTGCAGACCGAGCTGGCTTCCGGTGGTCGTGGTATCTCCGACGTCCGTGAAGATGACGAGCAGATCGCGGCGGCGCAGATTGCAGCGGCTGAAACCTCTGCTCCAGGCGCTATGAAGTAATCTTCAGGCTGCAATGAAAAACCCGCTTCGGCGGGTTTTTTATTGGTTCTCGATTTTGAAGCTGGCGCGCTTCTGTGGCGAGGGAGCGAGCTCCCTCGCCACAATGGTCCCGGACTGAGCGGATTGGTCAGCCCGAACGATGCCCCCGGTGATTGCCCCACCCTCCATCCCTGCCTAGTCTTTCACCATCACCCTCTCGGAGATCGCCCATGCAAGGTCCACTGGCATCGCTCAAGGTTCTGGACTTCTCGACCCTGTTGCCCGGCCCGTTCGCCTCGCTGTTGTTGGCGGACATGGGGGCCGAGGTGTTGCGCATCGAGTCGCCGACCCGCCAAGACCTGCTGCGGGTGCTGCCGCCCCATGACCAAGGTGTATCGGCCAGCCATGCCTACCTCAACCGCAACAAGCGCAGCCTGGCCCTGGACCTCAAGCAGCCGGAAGCGTTGGAGGTAGTCACGCAGTTGCTGGGGGACTACGACATCCTGCTGGAACAGTTTCGCCCCGGCGTGATGGAGCGGCTGGGCCTGGGCTACGAGGCCTTGAAGGCCATCAATCCGCGGCTGATCTACGTGTCGATCACCGGCTACGGCCAGACCGGTCCCTATAAGGACCGTGCCGGTCACGACATCAACTACCTGGCCCTGGCGGGGCTGGCCAGCCACACCGGCCGTGCCGGCAGCGGGCCGTTGCCGCTGGGGATCCAGGCGGCGGACATCGCCGGTGGTTCATTGCACGGCGTGATCGGGCTGCTAGCGGCGGTCATCGCCCGTCAGCAGACCGGGCAGGGCCAGCACCTGGACGTGAGCATGACCGACTGTGTGTTCAGCCTCAACGCCATGGCCGGTGCCGGTTACCTGGCCTGTGGCGTGGAACCGGGTTGGGAGAGCCAGATGCTCAACGGCGGCAGCTTCTATGATTATTACCGCACCCGTGATGGTCGCTGGATGTCGGTGGGCAGCCTGGAACCGGCCTTTATGCAGGCGTTGTGCGAGGCTTTGGGGCGGCCGGAATTGGCCGCCACGGGGTTGTCGCCCAAGCCTGAACAGCAACACATCCTCAAGCAGGCGTTGCAGGCTGAATTCGAAAAGCGGGATTTTGCCGAGCTGTGCAGTCTGTTTGCCGGGATCGACGCGTGTGTCGAGCCGGTGTTGAGCCTGGAAGAAGCCGTGCGGCATCCGCAGCTACAGGCTCGGGAACTGGTGACACAGGTGCCCCGTGGGGAGGGTTCAAGTCAGGCGCAGATGGCCTGTCCATTGAAGTTTTCCCAAGGGCTGCCCGAGCCTCGGCATATAGGGGCGGGGCTGGGGGCGCATACGGATCAGGTGTTGGGGGCGTTGGGGTTCAGTGTTGAGCGGATCGAAGCGTTGCGTAAGCGAGGGGTGGTTTTGTAGCGTCTATCAGGCCGCCATCGCGAGCAAGCTCGCTCCCACATTGGATCTTCGGCGTTCACAAAACCCCTGTGGGAGCGAGCTTGCTCGCGAAGGGGCCAGTCCAAGCACTACAAAAAATCGCTATTCGACTCGAGTCTCCCCACTGAACACCAAGGTACCGCGACAGCTGCGGCACAAATACCGCCGCCCCTGGCGCACCAGGCTGTGGCGCTGGGCCGTGAACGGAAAGTCGCTGCCGTCGCAAGGGCATTTATAGATATAGCGGGTTGCGGTGCGGCGTTTGATTTCGTAGGTGTGGCAACGGTTGGGCGGCAGTTCGTACACCCCGCGCATGATCAGTTGCCATTCTTCGCCATGGGCTTGGATACGGTCGCCAAACAGTTGGTGGGCGATCAGGTGCGCGACTTCGTGGGCGACGGTCTGCTTGAGGAAGTCCTCGGCATTTTCCCGGTACAACTGAGGATTGAAGCGCAGCAGATTTTCATGCAGGTGCGCGACACCGGCCTTCTGGCCGCGCAATTTGAAGCTGACCACCGGGCGTTTGAAAGGACGTTTGAAAAAGGCTTCGGCTTGTTGGTAACACTCTTCGACGCGGGTATTGAGTTGCTCGAGCATGCTTTACGGGTCTCCAGAAACCCGAGTATGCCGCAAGCGCCGGCCGTTGCGAATCGTCCAGGTGCCCAGTGGTCGTTTCGCACACAGGAAGGCCGCCTTGCGGCGGCCTGTGTCGGCAGTCCTGCTTTTTTATGGGAGGGCGCTACGTCAATTGGTATAGACCGGGCCGACGCCCAGCCCCCAGACGATCACCGTGAACGCCATGATGGCCACCAGCACCACCAGGCCGACGGCGAGCACCGAGCTGGAAAACAGAAAACCTTCGTCCTGGGGAATGTTCATGAACGTCGGCAGGCCGACGTACAACAGGTAGACCGTGTAGCAGATTGCTGCCGTGCCAACGATCATCCCCAGCCACATATGCGGGTAGAGCGCCGCGAGGCCGCCGATGAACAACGGTGTCGCGGTGTAGGTGGCGAACGCAACGCAACGGGCCAGGCTCGGATTGGCGTCGTAGGTGCGGGCCATCCAGTGGATGAAGGCCCCCATGACCGCCACGCCGCCCAACATGGCCAGGTACGACATGATGGTCATCCACAGCGCGCTTTCCTGCGTGAGCATGACCGGTGGACGATTGCCGATGACCCATCCCACCTGCGTAGTGCCGATGAACGCCGAAACCGCGGGAATAGCCGCCAGGATCAGCGTGTGGGTGAGGTACATGTGGCTGATGCTTTCCTCCTGATCGCCACGGATTTCTTTCCATTCTTGATCAGGGTGGGTAAATAGCCCCACGACATGATGGATCATAGTCAGTCACTCCTTTGTTATTGCCATCGCCCCCCAACGGAGCGCCTACGGGCCAAAACGGCCAAGTAAGTAAAGGTCTGGATATGTGTGCGACCTTATGTCGCAGTATAGAAAGGAGTTACCCCGAGGGGGATGGGGGGCTTAGAGCAAATCGCGCTGTAGCGGGGTCGGTTAATCGCGGCTTGATCTGTATGCACAATTTCGCTGGCGAACAGATCCCCTGTGGCGAGGGAGCTTGCTCCCGCTGGGTTGCGAAGCGACCCTCTGGAGTCGTCCTGTTGACGTCTGCTTCGCAGCCGGGCGGGAGCAAGCTCCCTCGCCACAAGGGCCGTGCCACAGCGGGGATTTTTTGCGTAAAATGCCCGCCTTTCGTCACACCTCACGGATTTCGCGTCATGGGCACTCTTACGGTCAACCAGAACAAACTGCAAAAGCGCCTGCGCCGCCTGGCCGGTGAGGCGGTCGCCGATTTCAACATGATCGAGGACGGCGACAAGGTCATGGTCTGCCTGTCCGGCGGCAAGGACAGTTACACCTTGCTCGACGTGCTGATGCATTTGCAGAAGGTTGCGCCGATCAAGTTCGACATCGTCGCGGTGAACATGGACCAGAAGCAGCCCGGGTTCCCCGAGCACGTGCTGCCGGCCTACCTCGAGTCGCTGGGCGTGGAATACCACATCGTCGAGAAAGACACCTATTCGGTGGTCAAGGAACTGATTCCCGAAGGCAAGACCACCTGTTCGCTGTGCTCACGCCTGCGCCGCGGCACGCTCTACACCTTCGCCGACGAGATCGGTGCGACCAAGATGGCGCTGGGGCACCACCGCGACGACATCGTCGAGACGTTCTTCCTGAACATGTTCTACAACGGCTCGCTCAAGGCCATGCCGCCCAAGCTGCGTGCCGATGACGGGCGCAACGTGGTCATTCGTCCGCTGGCCTATTGCAACGAGAAAGACATCCAGGCCTATTCGGATTTCAAGCAGTTCCCGATCATCCCCTGCAACCTGTGCGGCTCCCAGGAAAACCTGCAACGCCAGGTGGTCAAGGAAATGCTCCAGGAATGGGAGCGCAAGACCCCGGGCCGCACCGAGAGCATTTTCCGCGGCTTGCAGAACGTCATTCCGTCGCAACTGGCGGACCGCAACCTGTTCGATTTCACCAACCTGCGCATTGACGAAAACGCCACGCCGCGGTTCGTCAATGTGGTGAATCTGTAAGGTTGCCAACCGGTTTTATCCACGGCGCTTGCGAGCGCCGTTTTTATTGTTGAACGCTCAGGAGAGGGCATGCGCGATTACAAGTGGCTGCACGAGTACTGTCTGAACCGCTTCGGCTCGGCGGCTGAACTGGAAGCCCACCTGCCTGTTCCCAAGACCCCGGCGCAACTGCGCAAGATCAGCGACGACCGCTACCTCTCGACCATGGCGCTGCGAGTGTTCCGCGCCGGGCTCAAGCACAGCCTGGTGGACGCCAAGTGGCCGGCCTTCGAAGAGGTGTTCTTCAAGTTCGACCCGGAAAAAGTCGTGCTGATGAGCGCCGAACACCTGGAGCGGCTGATGCAGGACGCGCGGATCATCCGCCACCTGGGCAAGCTCAAGAGCGTACCGCGCAACGCGCAGTTGATCTTGGACGTGGCCCATGAAAAGGGCAGCTTCGGCGCGCTGGTCGCCGACTGGCCGGTGACCGATATCGTTGGCCTGTGGACCTACCTGAAGAAGCACGGTCATCAATTGGGCGGCCTGTCGGCGCCGCGCTTCTTGCGGATGATGGGCAAGGACACCTTCGTGCCCAGTTATGACGTGGTGGCGGCGCTCAACGCCCAAGACATCATCGACAAAGTCCCCACCAGCCTGCGGGACCTGGCGACGGTGCAGAATGCCTTCAACCAGTGGCATGAAGAGAGCGGTGGGCGGCCGATGTCGCAGATATCGATGATGCTGGCTTACACAGTGAATCATTGAGACCGCGTCGCGCCAATCGCGAGCAAGCTCGCTCCCACAGGGTTTTGTGAACGCCAAAGACCCAGTGTGGGAGCGAGCTTGCTCGCGATGGCGATATATCAGGCAGCGGAGGGCTCGCCTTCGCCAGCCAACCGCCGATTCAACTGAAACCGCCAGCGCACATACAGCAAGGCCGAGCAGAACACCGCCACGCTTGCCGCCATTTCCAGCACGCCGAACAGCTGCCGGTTCGGGTCATAGGCCGCCAATGCGCCCTTGATGAAATACAG
This sequence comes from Pseudomonas sp. Z1-12, assembly GCF_051132015.1. Classification (NCBI taxonomy): domain Bacteria; kingdom Pseudomonadati; phylum Pseudomonadota; class Gammaproteobacteria; order Pseudomonadales; family Pseudomonadaceae; genus Pseudomonas; species Pseudomonas sp. Z1-12. The sequence goes on along the minus strand of NZ_CP071647.1, from coordinate 5,124,835 downwards.
GTTCACCACGAAGCACATCCACGAATGTCCACGGGCACTGCCGCTGAGCATGCCGGGTGCAAGTATCAGCAGCGGCACCAGTTCGATCAGCAGAATCACCCAGGGCCGGGCGCCGTGCAGGTCGGCGATCAGCAGGTAATACACGCTGAGCAACCCCACCAGGCCGAAGAAGCACAGCAGGCTGAGGACGCGGGCCAGGCGTACGCGCGGTTCCAGCCATTGGATCGCAGGCAGGATCTTCGGCTTCTTAGCCACGGCCGTTCTCCAGCAACAGGGCGGTTTTCGCCAGGCGCGAACCCAAGGCCCGGCAGAGGGCGACTTCATGCTCGTTCAAGCCGCTTTTCCCGTCGGCCCCGGCGTGATGGCTCGGGCCGTAGGGTGTACCGCCGCCCTGGGTGTCGATCAGGGCCGATTCGCTGTAGGGCAGGCCGGTGATCAGCATGCCGTGGTGCAGCAGTGGCAACATCATCGACAGCAGGGTGGTTTCCTGGCCGCCATGCAGGCTTGCCGTTGAGGTGAAGACCCCGGCCGGTTTGCCCACCAGCGCGCCAGTCAGCCACAGGTTGCTGGTGCCGTCGAGAAAATATTTGAGCGGCGCGGCCATGTTGCCGAACCGGGTCGGGCTGCCCAGGGCCAGGCCGGCGCAGTTCTTCAGGTCATCGAGGCTGGCGTAGAGCGGGCCTTGCTCCGGAATGTCCGGGGACACCGCTTCGCACTCGGTGGAAATCGCCGGCACCGTACGCAGCCTGGCCTCCAGCCCGGCCTGCTCGACACCACGGGCGATCTGCCGGGCCATTTCGTTGGTGGAGCCGCTGCGGCTGTAATACAACACCAGGATATACGGCGTGGTCACGGCAGGATCTCCAGGATCTTTTCCGGCGGACGGCCGATCACGGCCTTATCACCGGCTTCCAGGATCGGCCGTTCCATGAGTTTCGGGTGGGCGGCGATGGCGGCGATCAACTGGGCTTGGCTCAGGCTTTCGTCGGCCAGGTTCAAGTCCTTGTATTCGTCCTCGCCGGTGCGCAGCAACTGCCGGGCGCTGATGCCGAGCTTGGACAGCAGGCGCTCCAGTTGCGCGGCGTCGAGCGGGGTTTCCAGGTAGCGGACCACGGTCGGCGCCAGGCCGCGGGCCTGCAACAGTTCCAGCGCACCGCGGGATTTCGAGCAGCGCGGGTTGTGATAAAGCGTCAGATCGGTCATGAGCGGGTCGCATCTTGCGTAAGGTGGCGGCTATTCTACTGTGCCGCGAAGTCCCTAGCACCTTAGAGAGGCTAAGGGTCGCAGCAGCGTTCACATTCAGACAAGGATTGGCACATGACAAGGCGATTGACGGCGGCACTGACACTCATGGGCATCCTGTTGCTCGCCGGTTGCGGAAACGACTACGGGGTGGACCAGAACGGCCAGGCCATCGCCTCCCAGCGGCTGGACAAACAATGGCTGGTGCTCAACTACTGGGCGGAGTGGTGCGCGCCGTGCCGCACCGAGATCCCGGAGTTCAATGCCCTGGCCGAACAGCTCAAGGGGCGCAACATCGGTGTGTTCGGGGTCAACTTCGACCAGGTGCAGGGCGAAGAACTCAAGAGTGCCAGCGACAAGATGGGGATTCGCTTCACGGTGCTGGCGCGAGACCCGGCCGAAATTTTCGACCTGCCGCGCAGCGAAGGGTTGCCGGTGACCTACATCATCGATAAGCAGGGCAAGGTGCGCGAACAGTTGTTGGGAGAGCAGACGGCGGCGGGGGTGATGGCCAGGCTTGAGGCGTTGCAGGCACTCAAGTGATCCCCAACTGACATAGGGCGTTTGGTTATATAGGTTCTTTGTGACAGGGAGCTTTTGTGGCGAGGGAGCTTGCTCCCGCTGGGCCGCGAAGCGGCCCCAGATGTACCTGTCACTTTAATGTGTCAGACAGAATGGAGGGGGCCGCTGCGCTGCCCAGCGGGAGCAAGCTCCCTCGCCACAGGGTCAACCATGTCCCTGCGCAGGCTCAGGCCTCAGCCTTCCTCCAGCCACCACCGCAACGGCTTGCCCTGGGCCGGCCAGAAGCGCATTTGCTCGATGGGCGAGACGTCCCAGCGTTCGACCTTTTCCAAGGCCTGCAAGAAGCGCGTCTCCTGCTCCATCACCGCCGGGGCGCAGAGTTTGCGGGTGCTGCCGATCTTGCCGAAGCTCAAGCGGTGGCCTTCCAGCGTGTAGGGCGCGAACCAGTGGTTGCAGCCGCCGTTGCCGTAGGCGCGGCCGTCATCCCCAAGGGTGATGGTCAGGTGGCTGTAGTCCATTAATGGCCGCTCGCCGATCCACTCCAGGATGTAGCTGCGGTTAGGTTGCAACTGCACCGGTTCAGCGGCACACCCCATCAGGCTCATGCCGATCGACGCGGACAGGGCCAAACGTTTCATCAGGCGGCTTCCTGGCATTTCGGGCACAGGTGTTTTTCACCCACGGTGGTCCAGCCCAGCTCGGCGATTCGCGCGGTGGCGGCCGGCTTCTCGGCCTTGACGCCAAGCTTGGCATCGACGGCGAATTCGAAGCTCAGTTCTTTGGCGCAGCTATCGCAGTTGACCTGCCAGGTATGGATCGCCAGTTCGCCGAACACCGGGCCGGTAGTCATGGCGGTCCATTGGCCCATGGGCTTGAGCAGGTGCCGCACGGTGTCCACGGTCAGGCGCATGGACAAGTCCTTGCTGCCCTTGAGCGTGACGAGCAACACATCGTTGGCCTGGATCGAACCGCCATTGCCGGTGACCTGGTAGCGGCCCGGCGCCAGGGCGCGGACTTCGGTCAAGGTATGCTGCGGGTTCATCAGGGTGTAGCGGAAATCGTGTTCGGCCATGGGTCCTCCAAATAGGCGCGACATGCTAGCACGGGGCATGGGTTGGGATGGTCTCGATGGTGGCATCGGGAGATCGGGCCGACGAAACTCCATCCCCTGTGGGAGCGAGCTTGCTCGCGATAGCGGTGTGTCAGTCAACATGAATACTGACTGATCCGCCGCCATCGCGAGCAGGCTCGCTCCCACAGGGGGTGTGTTGGCTCGAGGGTTAGGTGTCTACCAGGTTTTGTGGCGTGCCAGCCGCCCAGGCGGCGATGTTGTCCAGGGTGGTCATGGCAATGGCGGCCAACGCCTCATGGGTCAGGAACGCCTGGTGGGCGGTGACGATCACGTTGGGAAAGGTCAGCAGCCGTGCCAGCACGTCATCTTGCAAAGGCAGGTCTGAGCGATCCTTGAAAAACAACTGGGCCTCCTCCTCGTACACATCCAGGCCCAGGTAGCCCAACTGGCCGCTTTTCAAGGCCGCGATCAGGGCCGGTGTGTCCACCAGGCCGCCGCGCCCGGTATTGATCAGCATGGCGCCGTGTTGCATCGCGGCCAGGGTTCGGGCGTTGATCAGGTGTCGGCTCTGTTCGTTCAGTGGGCAGTGCAGGCTGATGATCTGTGCTTGCGCCAGCAAATCGTCCAAGGCCAAGTAGCGTGCGCCCAAGGCTTCGACCTGCGGGTTGGGGTAGGGGTCGTAGGCCAGCAACTGGCAGCCGAAACCGGCCATGATCCGTGCGAACGTAGCGCCGATCTGCCCAGTGCCGATCACCCCGACGGTCTTGCCCACCAGGTCGAAGCCAGTCAGCCCATGGAGGCTGAAATTGCCGTCCCGGGTGCGGTTGTAGGCGCGGTGCAGGCAACGATTGAGGGCCATGATCAACGCCACGGCATGTTCGGCCACGGCGTGAGGCGAATAGGCCGGGACCCGGACGATGCTCAAGCCCAGGCGCTTGGCGGCGAGCAGGTCGACGTGGTTGTAGCCGGCCGAGCGCAGGGCGATCAGCCGCGTGCCGCCTGCGGCCAGCCGCTCCAGCACCGGTGCGCTGAGGTCATCGTTGATGAAGGCGCACACCACGTCATGCCGTTCGGCCAGGGCCACGGTGTCCAGGTTCAGGCGGGCGGGCTGGAACTGCAACTGAAGGCCGGCGGGTGCCGGGGCCTGGGTGAAACTGTCGCGGTCGTAGGTCTGGCTGCTGAAAAAAATCACGCGCATGGCGGCCTCCTGGCACTGGGGTGGACTCAGCTTAACCGCGATCGACCGTGCAGCCATTGCCCTGGATCAGGCAGTGATACGCGCCTCGCTGGCCAGGCGATTGATGGCCCGCTCCAACTCTTCCAAGGCGACGGCGGCCTTGGGGTCCTGTTGCTTGAGCAGGGTTTCGCTGCGCTGGCAGGCCGCGCGCAGTTGCGGCACGCCGCAGTAGCGGGTGGCGCCGTGCAGGCGGTGGACCCGTTCGATCAAGGCGTTGTGATCGTTGGCCTCGCTGGCCTGGCGGATGGCTTCGCGGTCGGCTTCCAGGGACGCCAGCAGCATCGCCAGCATGTCCGCCGCCAGGTCGGCCTTGCCGGCGGCCAGGCGCAAGCCTTCTTCATGATCGAGCACCAGCAGCTCGCTGCCACCCTGGGCATCGTTGCTGCGCTCCGGCGACTGGTTGCGCAGGGCCAGGCCGGTCCACTTGAGCACCACCTGGGCCAGTTGCCGTTCGCTGATGGGTTTGGTCAGGTAGTCGTCCATACCGCTTTGCAGCAGGGCGCGCTTTTCGTTGGCCATGGCGTGGGCGGTGAGGGCGACGATCGGCAGCGGCGTGCAGTGCCGCTCGCTTTCCCACTGGCGGATCGCCTCGGTGCTCTGGCGACCGTCCATGCCGGGCATCTGCACGTCCATCAACACTAGGTCGAAAGTTTCCTTCTGCACGGCCTTGACCGCCGCGTAGCCACTTTCCACCGCCAGCACCTTGGCGCCCATGTCTTCGAGCAGGGTCTGCACCAACAGCAGGTTGGCCGGGTTATCGTCCACGCACAGCACTTTCGGGGCGCGGCTGGAGACCGGCTCGCTGGGTTCGCTGCGGGTCGGGCGCGGGTTGACCAGGTCGGACAGCGAACGGCGCAACTTGCGGGTGCAGGCTGGCTTGGCCTGCAACTGACTGTGAGGGTTGGGCACCGAGAGGTGGTACAGGGTCTGTTCGGTGGTGGGGCACAGCACGAGCACTTTGCAGCCCAGGTGCTCAAGGTCCCAGATGTGCTGGTTGAGGCGCTCCGGCGGCATGTCGTTGCTGGTGATGCCCAGCACCGCCAGATCGATCGCCAGGTCGGTCTGGTGGGCGACGGTGATGCCGTTGGTCAGGCTCTCCAGGGTGTTGAACGGCGTCACTTGCAAGCCGCAGTCTTCGAGCTGGTGCTGCAAGGCCTGGCGGGCCAGTTCATGATTCTCCAACACCGCCACGCGCCGGCCCAGCAATGGCGGGCCCGGCAGGTCCTCGGCATCGTCACGGGTCTTGGGCAGGCGCAGGCTGATCCAGAATTCCGAACCTTCGCCCGGTGTGCTGTCGACGCCGATCTCGCCGCCCATCTGTTCCACCAGGCGCTTGGAAATCACCAGCCCCAGCCCGGTGCCACCCGGTTGCCGCGACAACGAGTTGTCTGCCTGGCTGAACGCTTGGAACAGTGCCCGCACGTCCTGGCTGGACAGGCCGATGCCGGTGTCCTGGATGCTGATGCGCAACTGCACGCTGTCTTCGTGCTCGTCTTCGAGCATGGCCCGGGCGACGATGGTGCCCTCGCGGGTGAACTTGATGGCGTTGCTCACCAGGTTGGTGAGGATCTGCTTGAGACGCAGTGGATCGCCCACCAACGACAGCGGCGTGTCCCGGTAGACCAGGCTCACCAGTTCCAACTGCTTGGCGTGAGCTGCGGGGGCGAGGATGGTCAGGGTGTCCTGCAGCAGGTCGCGCAGGTTGAACGGAATGTTGTCGAGCACCAGCTTGCCGGCCTCGATCTTCGAAAAGTCGAGGATCTCGTTGATGATCCCCAGCAGGCTGTCGGCGGATTTCTCGATGGTGCCCAGGTAGTCGAGCTGGCGCGGGGTCAGCTCGCTTTTCTGCAACAGGTGGGTAAAACCAAGGATGCCGTTGAGCGGTGTGCGGATTTCATGGCTCATGTTCGCCAGGAACTCGGATTTGATCCGGCTCGCTTCCAGCGCTTCCTTACGGGCCAGGTCCAGCTCGATGTTCTGGATCTCGATGGTTTCCAGGTTCTGGCGCACGTCTTCGGTGGCCTGGTCGATGCTGTGCTGCAATTCTTCCTGGGCGTTCTGCAAGGTGCTGGCCATGCGGTTGATGCCCGAGGCCAACTCATCCAGCTCCTGGCTGCCCAGTGGTGGCAGGCGAGTTTCCAGGTGGCCATCCTTGAGTTGCGCCACGGCTTGCTTGATCTGGCTCAGCGGACGGTTGATCGTGCGGCCCATGCGCAAGGCCAGCAGCGCGGTCAGGCACAGGCCGGCGCCGATCAGCAACAGGCTGGCGAACAGGCTGCGATAACCGCGCAGCAACATGCCGCTGTGGGACAACTCCAGCTCGACCCAGCCCAGCAGGCGGTCGGCCTCTTCGGGGATCAGCTCGCCCGCCAGGTTGCGGTGCTTGCCGAATACCGGCAGCAGGTAGCGCGTGGCGTCATTGCCGGTGCGTTGCAGCAACTGCGCACCGTTGCCCTCCGGCGCCCGGTTGAGCATGGTCGGGCCAGCATGGGCCAGCGGCGCGCGGTCAGGGGCGAGGAAGGTCACGGCGCGCACGTCCGCTTGCTCAAGGGATTGGGTGGCGATGCGCTCCAGCAGATCGATGTCCTGGCGGCTCATGGCCGGAGCGACCAGCGGGGCCAACTGTTCGGCGATCATCTCGCCCCGTTGCAGCAACTGGGCATGCAGGTCCGCTTGCTGCATCCAAGTGAAATAGCCGCCCAGGACCAGCGCCATCAGGCTGGTCGGCAACAGGGTCAGCAACAGCACACGGCCTTTGATTCCCAGTTTCTTGAGCACACTTGTCTCCTGCATCCAGCGGTCTGATTGAACTGTGCGCGCATCCGGCACGCACCACCTGCGCAGTGTAGCGATTTGCGGGCGGGGGATCTTTGGAAAGTTCGTGCCAACCATACATCGGTTCGGCGGGGGACCTTGCCACTGCCCGCGATGGGTACGCCAGCCAATGTAGCGGACGTGACGTAGGTCGATTAGTTGTTGCATGGCGAGGAAACATACGTCTGCGGCGATAACAATTGCTCAGTGCGGGAGAGGTGCGCTTGTAATGCGGGCTAATCGCCCGGAAACAGCGTGATTAAAGGGAGAACTGTGAGTTAAGAACAGAAAGGTCTGGATTACGACCAAATAGGCGCTTTTTTGAATCCCAAGCAGCGAGGGCTACAAAGATCGGTGGGTACTTCAGACCTTCCTTAAGCGGACGCGATTACCCCTGACTTCAGGATCACCATGCGCCAACGTAAGCAATCAGTCCCTAATCAAAGCCGTTCGTGAAGGCGCGCCCGCCCGTTACCGGCAGAACTATGCCCCGACGAAGTCCAGAGTGCTGATCACTGGAAGTTTAGCTCGGTGCAAACCGCAGACGTGGTACGAAGTGTACGCAGCCCCAAAAGCACGATCACCACCATGGACAGGCCTGCGACAATCGCGACACCGAACCCTGCCTGCGCGCCATAGACGTCGATGATCAGTCCTGCCAATACGCCACCGAGCGCTACGCCGATGCTGATGCCTGTCGTCATCCACGTGAGTCCTTCGGTGATCCTGGACGGTGGAACAATGATCGTACCGAGATTCATGACGACGACCATCGTTGGCGCAAATGACATACCTGCCACAAACAGCATCCCGGAAAGGATGTAAACGTCCGGTGAAAGAATGGGCAACACGGCAGTGACTGCCGTTATCAGTACCCCGATAAAGAACTGCTTTTCAATCGGCAAGGAAATCCTTAAAGCGCCGAACGTCAGACCCGCGATCATTGAGCCGAGCGCATAGGCTGCCAGGATGAAACTGGCAGACGCCGGCCAGCCTTGTGCGTTGGCGAAGGCAACAACCGCCACGTCGACTGATCCGCCAATCACACCCATTGCCAAGAGCGCCAGCACGATGGTACGAACGCCGGGGATAAGCAGGGTCGAGCTTGCGCTCCGTCTAATGCCCACGACCACCTTCGGTTCTGTCTGCCGCTGCATAAGAAAAGCCGTCACGCCGACAACCAGCAACAAGACGGCTACAAGAGGCCCGGCTTCGGCGAAAAAGCTGACGCTCAAACCAATGGCAAGTGGTGGGCCGATGATAAAGGCGAGTTCAGTTAGAACCGTGTCCAGGGAGAACGCCGTGTGTAACTGTGGCTTGCCACGGAAAAGCTGCGTCCAGCGTGCTCTTATCATGGCGGGCATGCTCGGCATCGTGCCCGCCAATGCCGCAAGAATAAACAGCAGTGTGGCTGGAGCCCTCATGTAGACGGCAATGACCAGCGCGAGCAACATACCAATGCTGAAGGCCGTCACAAAGGGTAGAACCCGACGTTGCCCCCGCTGATCAACAAGTTTCGATACTTGCGGACCGATAAGCGCATTCGCGAGGGTAAAAGTACCGGCGACCGAGCCCGCGAGCCAATAAAGACCCGTCTGCTGCACCAACATGGTAATGATTCCGATGCCGATCATTGCTTGTGGTAGACGGGCAATGGAACTCGCGATTACTAACCCCATGACGCCCGGGGTGGTGAGAAGTTCGCGGTAGGGATTTGCCATGGTTCCTCCTTTTTATAATTTGACGCTGATGAATAACCCGCTGCATGCGACGCAAACTAAAAGAGCGGTAAATCGGCGCCTGAATGGTGTTTGAAAAAAAATATACAAGTGGGCAGTTACAAGCCCACTTGCATGCAAATGATCGAAACGCTCAATCATCACTTCTTACAAAAGCGCTCGATTCAACGCTTCAGCCAAGTGCTTGCGATTACTGACGTCCTCCATCATGGAAACATGCCCACCTGGAATAGAAACAGAACTGATCACCATATCAGGAAAGAGTTCTCTCCACCCGCCTACCATATCAAGCTGCGGCAGAGGAGGGCGCTCACGATCCGCCGCGTAGAAGTGATGGAGATTGACCGACAATGGAGATGGTTTATAGGCGCCGGCAATCTGCGAAAAATGATAAATGGCTTTCCATTTGACTGTTTCCAGCGAGATGTCTGTATTTAAATCATACCCTCCAAGATTCTGTGATTTTTTAATTAACTCAGCAAACTCATCATCCTCACTTAACACATCGAATTTATGACGCTCCGCCTCGGGAACCACCGCCTTAAGATGCTTAATGAAGTAGTTCTTAATATCCTGTTTTTTATAAGGCAACTTATGCGGCGCGGGGACATCAATAAAACCTAAAAATTCAACGCTGGCCTCTTTGCACATAAGTGCATGGACGATGGCGTAAGCGAGAATCCCTCCAGAGGAATACCCCGCAATGCGATAAGGCCCTTCAGGCTGGATCGCCTGGATGAGCGGTATCATTCTTTCGGCCATATCCTCCATTGAATTAGGTAGAGAGCCGCCAATGGCCGACCACGGCAATACATGGATCGGGCAGCTGGCTCGGATTTGTTGGGCCAGCGAAATAGCATACGAATAATCGGCTAATCCCGAGGGCACAAAAAAGACCGGGGGTTCAGTCCCGCCAGCGCGCACCGTGATCACCCCGCCCCGCGGGTTGAACACAGGAGATTGTGCGATCTGAGTAGCAAGGTTAGCCAATCGTGGGTGTTCAAAAATCTCGCTTAACGAACACTCCAAACCATAACTCCTGACTTTCTGCATCAGCTGGACAGCCATGAGCGAGTGGCCGCCGAGGGCGAAGAAGTTGTCATAGCGACCGACCTGCTCAAGCCCGAGTAACTCCGACCAAATCGCTGTCAGGATCGTCTCGGCCTCACCTTGCGGCGCCTCATATGCCGCATGGGCAAAAGCCTCGCCTTCAGGAACAGGCAATGCCCGGCGATCAAGCTTGCCATTCGGGGTTAGCGGCAAGCGTTCAATCAGCACAAAGGCAGACGGCACCATGTAGTCAGGTAGACGTTCACTCAAGTAATTACGCAGTCGTCCTGCTAGCGGTAGACCCGCCTTCGAGTTGGACGTAGGTATAAAGGCATCATTTCCCGATACCTCTGGCTGAGCCACTACGTAAGCGACCAGTCGCTTGTCCGGGTCTACGCCTTGCACCTGTACAACCGCTTCGCGGATGGAGGGATGTTCGGTCAGTCTGGCTGCAATTTCACCCGGCTCAATTCGCAAGCCACGGATCTTGATCTGGTCATCATTACGGCCCAGGAACACCAGGTTTCCGTTCGACAGGTAGCGGGCAAGGTCCCCCGTCTTATACATCCGCGCGTCAGGCTTGCCGACAAATGGATCGAACAAGAAGCGCTCATTCGTCAGTTCGGCGAGGTTCAGATATCCACGCGCAACCCCCATACCCCCGATGTACATCTCACCCACTGCACCCAGAGGAACAGGCTCGCCATGCGCGTCCAGAAGGTAAATTCGTGTGTTTGAAATCGGACAGCCTATCGGAACCGGATCAAGGTCATCAGAGGAACAGCGATGGACCGTCGCCCAGACTGTCGCCTCCGTCGGGCCATATTCATTGAATAATTCAACCGCGGTAAATGCTGAGGTCACTTCCTGGACCAGTTTCGCAGGACACACTTCGCCTGCCACGATCACCTGACGTAGTCGTTCATATCCAAGTTGGGCGACTTGCGGCAAAACCAATCTTGCGAGAGACGGCACCAGCAGCACTGAGGTGACTTCGTTTTCAATCAAAAGGCGGCTGATGACGTGTGGATCTACGACGGCTTTTCTGCCTGGTAAACACAAGACACCACCGGTTGTTAACGTTCCGAATATGCCTGCCACGGAACTGTCAAACGCCACGGATGACAGCAGTAAAAATACAGCGCCGAACTTTGGCTTATAGACCGTGGTTCTTGCCAATGTCGATGCGATTAATCCACGGTGTTCAATCATGACGCCCTTGGGTTGTCCGGTTGAACCCGAGGTATAGATCAGATAAGCGAGGTTGCGGGGTGTCAGGCCGGTGACCTGGAAATTAGCATCAGCCTTCGTCAAGATTTCATTGGGATCAAGCACTTTATAAAGCTGCAACACCTCACCCAGAACCTGCCGCCCGGCTGCATCGGCCAGCACCAGGACCGGCGCCGTATCGGCAAGAATGTAAGCCAGTCGATCTCCCGGATAAGCCGGATCAAGCGGCACATAGGCGCCGCCCGACTTCAGGACCGCCATAAGACCAACAACCATCGTCGTCGAGGGCTCGACACAGATCGCCACTCGTTGGTCTGGCCCAACGCCCCGCTCAACCAGCCGATGTGCCAGTCGATTGGCTTTGGCATTGAGCTCACCGTAACTGAGCGCCTCGCCCTCAAAGATCAGCGCCGTTGCCTCAGGAGTGCGCGCCACCTGCGCCTCAAACAAATGATGAATGCACAGATGATCCGGGCTGGATGCGTCCGTCGCGTTCCACGTCTTGAGCAACAATGTACGTTCAGACGCAGGCAGAACATTCAGCTGTCGAACCGGGCGGTGCGGCGAGCGCTCCAGGGTCTGCGCCAAACTGTTCAACGCCTGTTCCATGTAGCCACACACACGATCGGAATCGAACGGAGTGACCACTTGGGTCGTCAACCCCAGGGAGTGACCGAAATCTTCAACGGACAATGTGAACGGATAATTGGTCCGCTCTTGTTCACTCAAGAACTCGACACCCGGCATTTGCCCCATGGTCTGGACAATGTTGTCCGCACCCGCGAGGTCATTGTGCCGATAGTTGAGCAATGCGCTGAACAGCGGCGTGCCTGTAGCGACCCCACTGCATCTTTGTGCCAGCGCCAGCGAGGCATGCTCGTGGGCGAGCAACTCAGCCAGACGGGCATGAGCCTGCTGGACACTCTCAGTGGTATCCGTGCCGCCTGAGTCAAATCGGATCGGCAGCGTATTGATGAACATGCCCATGGTTCGATCTGACCCGTGGCCCGCTTGCATGCGCCCAAACAGCACCGTACCAAACACGACCTTTTCCTGGCCGCTGGTGCGCGCCAGTACCTGGGCAAAGGCAACGTGACACAGACTGGCGAGACTCACATTCAATCGCCTTGCCTGCGCCCGCAGCCGATCATTGAGTTCGGCCGAAATCATGCGGTGGGTCTGGCCCACCTGCGCGCCGTCCAGATGCACTTCCGCCAATCCAAAGGGCAACGTAGGCTCTTCTATGTCAGCCAGCATAGATCTGAAGAAACGTTCATGTTCCGCGGCGCTTTTACCCAACCGCACCTGACCGATCAGGTTGCGGAACGGTTGAGGCGACGGCAGTTTCTCACCGCGATCGGTGAGGAAAGCCTGCACTTCGTTATAGAAAAACTGTAATGAGGAAGCATCGTCAATCAAGTGATGCTGCAGCTGCATCAGAATGAAGCGGCCTGCGACTGGGTCATGGGCAACGATAAAGCGCAGTACCGGCGCCTGGGTCAGGTCAATCCGGTGTCGACATGAATCAAAGCGTCGGGAAAGCTGTTCGGTAACGGGGCCGTCCGCCGGATTGATAACGACATCGGTAACGGAGAGTGGAGCTTGTCGCCATACAACTTGCGCGGCGTGGGACAACCCATCCCAAACAAAGGCGGTACGCAAAATATCGTGACGGTCTACAACCTGTTGAACGGCGCAGAGATAGCGTTCCAGTGTTTCACGATCAGCAAAGGCCATCTGGGCAATCAGCAAATAGGGGTCACCCTCCTTTGCCAACATGTGGTGGAACAGGATGCCGTCCTGCATGGGTGAGAGCGCATAGATATCCTGAATGTTGGCTGCTCCCCCAGGTACCTGTGAAACGATCACGTCGATGTCCGATTGGCCGAGATCGATCAACGGCAGCAGATCGGACGTGATTCTGCACGTCTCGGGCTTGATCAGATTGGGCGGCACCACCATCTCGCGGTGTTGGCCAAGCGTGCTGGCCAGCACCGACAACACCGGCGTCTGAAACAGATCACGCACAGCAAGGCTCAAGCCCTGGCGGCGCAACCGCTCGATCAACCGCACCGCCAAAAGTGAATGACCGCCGAGGGCAAAGAAGTTGTCATGGCGACCGACTTGTTCCACGTCAAGCAGCTCTGACCATATACAGGCCAGGGTGACCTCGATCTCGTCTAACGGCGCCTCGTAGGTCGCATGGGCAAAATCATCGCCTTCTGGAACCGGCAACGCCCGCCGATTAAGCTTGCCGTTGCCCGTCAGCGGTAAGCTTTCAATCCGCACAAAGGCAGACGGCACCATGTAGTCGGGTAGACGGCTACTCAGGTATTCACGCAGCACGCCCGCTAGCGCCAAGCCAGCCTCGGAGTCTACCGACGTGTCCTGAACTTCGGACTGCGCCACCACGTAAGCAACGAGGCGCTTATCGGCATCTTCGCCTTGCGCCACCACCACCGCCTCACGGATGGAAGGATGCTCGACCAATCGAGCTGCAATCTCACCCAGTTCAATCCGGAAACCGCGGATTTTGACTTGGTCATCATTGCGCCCCAGAAACGCTAGATTGCCGTTCGGAAGATAACGGGCCAGGTCCCCCGTCTTATACATCCGCGCTTCAGGTTTGCCGGCGAAGGGATCGTGCAGGAAACGCTCTGCTGTCAGTTCGGGGCGGTTCAGGTAACCACGCGCAACACCGGCGCCGCCGACGTACATTTCACCCGCGGCCCCCATTGGAACAGGCTGGCCATGCGCGTCCAGAAGATAGAGACTCAAATCCGGTAGACGCTGACCAATCACGCTGTCGTCTTGTTGCGCATCCGATAGGGTCAGCGGGTAATAGGTGACGTGAACCGTGGTTTCCGTAATCCCATACATATTGATCAGTTGCGGGGTAGATTCGCCACGCTCACCATACCAGTCGCGCAGGGTCGACGGTTGCAGCGCTTCGCCGCCAAAGATGACATAGCGCAGCCGGTCCGACGATGGTTGTATGTATTCCATCAAGGCTGTGAAGGCGCTTGGGGTCTGGTTCAGGACAGTGACGCCTTGCTCACAAATCAGCTGGTAGAACGCTTTCGGCGAACGAGTAATGGCATGCGGAACCAGCACCAGCGTGCCGCCATAATGAAGGGCTCCCCATAGTTCCCAGACCGAGAAGTCGAAGGAGAAAGAGTGGAAAAGGCACCAAACGTCACTGGCCTCAAAACCAAAGTTGGCGTGTGTCGTGTCGAACAGGCGCACCACCTGAGCATGTTCGACCATCACCCCTTTGGGCTGGCCGGTTGAACCCGAAGTGTAGATGATATAAGCGAGATTTTTGGGGGTAAGATCTGGAACTTCAGGGTTAGCGTCCGCCCCGATCAACGTTTGAGCGTGAGCCTCATTGGGATCGAGTACGGTTCGAGCCTGCAAAGCATCCCCGAGCGCATGGCGCCCGGCCGCATCAGCCAGCACCAGAGCCGGAGCCGTATCGCCAAGAATGAACACCAGTCGCTCGCCTGAGTACTCCGGATCGAGCGGCACATAGGCCCCGCCCGCCTTCAGGATCGCCATCAAGCCAATAACCATCGCCGGGGAGCGTTCGACACAAATTGCTACTCGCTGGTCAGGCCTGATACCCAAAGCAATCAGCCGATGCGCCAACCAATTAGCCCTGGCGTTGAGTTCGCCATAGCTGAGCATCTCGCCCTCAAAGATCAGTGCCGTTGCCTCAGGACTAAGCGCAGCCTGCGCCTCGAATAGCTGATGAATACACAGGTGAGCAAAATATTCAGACGTAACTTGGTCATGCATCCTTGCCTCCAAAAGTGAGCAAGGTCACTTCTATCGATTGATTGCACCTACATCAAATAAGTGCAGATTCATGGAATACTATCTATTGGCTCCTGCCTACCATGTTGAAAGTTGGGTTTGAAGTACCCTCCGATCTTTGTTGCCCTCGCTGCTCGAGATTCAAAAAAAAGCGCCTATTCGGTCGCAATCTAGATATTTTCTGCTCTTAACTCACTGTTTTTCCTTTAGTCGCGCTGTTTCAGGAGGATTAGCCCGTATTACCGGAGCCCTTGTCCCGTACTGAGCAATTGTTTTCGACCCATCTCCACCACCGGGCCCTGGCGCAACATCAATCCACGGTCGCCCAGATAACCGGCGATCACACCGAGAGTTCCGCTCGCCAGTTCATGTTTTTCCAGCAAACGACGAAAATTGAGGTTCGTGGTTTCATCGAGCGCCTCTTCCATCTCAGAGTTTCCTTAGGAATTCCATATGATCACTATAAATTCAGATCCTCCCGGCTTTATCCGATGGGTGCGGCTTTTGGTTACTAGAATGGCAGCTATATTTATAGCCTGCTCTCTAAGTTCGCGCATGCCTCAATGTGTAACGTAATAAAATAGGCGCCTAAAGAAGTGCGGTCGACAAGGGATGGTTTGAAGTAAACATACATTTCCGTCTGGCTTCAGCCCCGTCGATGTTAAAAGCGGCATCAGGTCATCCACTTGTTTGTGTGTTTTTTTTCGCGAGCACCTTGCGGCTGCCATTTTCCTCATTAACAGGCGTATGTCCCCTAGACCGGAATGGGATTGTGCTTTCGTCGGGGAGGTGCTTGAGGCTCAACCCCCTCTGCTCTACCTCCCGATGCAGGTCGCATGTCCGCTCGCCCTCTCCAGTCGCCAGCCACCCTTCACTCACACTCAGCAAACGCGCCAATTGTTCCATCCGCGGCCGAGGTATACCCCGCGCGCTCCAGTTGGTCAGGCATTGAGGGCTAACACGCAGCACCTCGGCAAATGCCGAGGGGGTGATGTCGTATTCTTCCAGTAGGTTGCGCAAACGTTGCCCGCAAGCCTGTCGGGCGCTGGGCTGCGAATCTTTTTGTTTCCACCAAGCGTTGACCATAGTTATTGCTCTGCATCCTGCTCGTACGTTTAGCGGTACTACCTTAAACATACGGTGCAAAGCCCGATAGCCTTGAATGCTTGCTCATTTATATTAAAAGGAGCAAGCCTACAAGCAGGCAGGAAGAGTACGACAGACAGTACTTACAGCAGGTATGCATGCGCGATCCGAGCGCCCGGCTCTGTAGGGAAAGGGCCATATCCATCCAGCAGCGCACTCGGCTTTCACCTCGCTTATTCCCATAAGCCATAACCCCCTCACTTTGCGTGATATGGCCTCGCCGGGTTTGCCGGTATGATAGGCGCCCCCGCAGCCCGGATTGCGAATACGCCATGACTTTGCAGTACCCCACCATCGCCGATTGCGTCGGCAACACTCCGCTGGTCCGCTTGCAGCGCTTGCCCGGCGAGACCACCAATACGCTTTTGCTCAAGCTCGAAGGGAACAACCCGGCGGGCTCGGTCAAGGACAGGCCGGCGTTGTCGATGATCACCCGTGGTGAATTGCGTGGGCAGATCCGGCCCGGCGATACGCTGATCGAGGCGACTTCCGGCAATACCGGGATTGCCTTGGCGATGGCGGCGGCGATCAAGGGTTACAAGATGATCCTGATTATGCCCGATAACTCCAGCGCCGAGCGCAAGGCGGCGATGACGGCCTATGGCGCCGAGTTGATCCTGGTGACTCAGGAGGAGGGCATGGAAGGCGCCCGGGACCTGGCCGAGCGCATGCAGGCCGAGGGGCGTGGCAAGGTGTTGGATCAGTTCGCCAACGGCGACAATCCCGAGGCCCACTACACCACCACTGGCCCTGAGATCTGGCGCCAGACCGACGGCACGATCACCCATTTCGTCAGCTCGATGGGCACCACCGGCACCATCATGGGCACCTCGCGCTACCTGAAAGAACAGAACCCGAACGTACAGATCATTGGCCTGCAACCGATGGAAGGCTCGGCCATCCCCGGCATTCGTCGCTGGCCCGAAGAGTATCTGCCGAAGATCTACCAGGCCGACCGCGTGGACCGCATCATCGACATGGCCCAGCGCGAAGCCGAGGACGTGACCCGTCGCCTGGCGCGTGAAGAAGGCATCTTCTGCGGCGTGTCTTCGGGCGGTGCCGTGGCGGGGATGCTGCGCTTGTCCAGGGAAGTGGAGCATGCGGTGATCGTCGCGATTATCTGTGACCGTGGCGACCGTTACTTGTCGACCGGCATTTTCGACGCGCCCAACTGATGGCCAAGCAAGAGAGAGGCCTGCGCTTCCAGCCCAGCGGCGGAAGCCGGGCCCCGCAAGTGCCCACCGGTAAAAAGCAGCGCTTGACCATTGAGCGCCTGGCCAACGATGGCCGGGGCATTGCGTTTGTCGACGGGCGGACCTGGTTCGTCATCGGTGCCCTGGCCGGTGAAGAGGTCGAGGCGCGGGTGCTCGGTGCCCATGGCAAAGTGGTCGAGGCGCGCACCGAGCGTGTGTTCCTGTCCAGTGAACTGCGCCGACCAGCGCCGTGTGTCCATGCCGGTCGTTGCGGCGGATGCAGCGTCCAGCATTTGCCCCATGACGAACAACTCGCCCTGAAACAGCGCATGCTCGCCGAGCAGTTGTCGCGCGTGGCTGGGGTTGAGCCGCAAGAATGGGCCGCGCCGTTGAGCGGGCCTGAATTCGGTTACCGACGTCGCGCCCGGGTGGCGGTGCGTTGGGACCAGAAAGCGAAAAAGCTCGAAGTGGGTTTCCGCGCCGTCGCAAGCCAGGACATTGTCGCCATCGGTGATTGCCCGGTGCTGGTACAGCCCTTGCAGCCGATCATGAGCCGCCTGCCGGAGATGCTGCGACGCTTGAGCAAACCCCAGGCGCTGGGGCATGTGGAATTGTTCGCCGGTTCGTCCCTCGCGGTATTGCTGCGCCATATGGCGCCGCTGTCGGAGGCCGACCTGGCGATCCTCAAGGATTTCTGCGCGTTTCATGAGGCCCAGTTGTGGCTGCACGGTGAAGGTGAGCCGCAACCGGTCGAACCCGGACAGGCGCTGGGGTTTCGCCTGGATGCCTGGGACCTTGAGCTGGCGTACCGGCCCGGGGATTTCATCCAGGTGAACGCCGGCGTCAACGAGGCGATGATCGCCCAAGCGTTGCAATGGTTGGCGCCCCGCCCCGAGGAGCGGGTGCTGGATCTGTTCTGCGGCTTGGGCAACTTTGCCTTGCCGCTGGCCAAGAACGTGCGCCAGGTGGTGGCCGTCGAAGGCGTGCAAACCATGGTGGACCGCGCGGCGGCCAATGCCGTCAGCAACAATTTGAATAACACTGCCTTTTTTCAGGCCGATTTATCCCAGCCTCTGGCGGATGCCGAATGGATCGGCGAAGGCTTTTCTGCGGTACTCTTGGACCCACCCCGTGACGGTGCTTTCGAGGTGGTGCGCAAGCTGTCGTACCTGGGGGCCAAACGGTTGGTTTATGTATCGTGCAACCCGGCAACTTTGGCCCGGGATACGGTCGAACTGATCAAGCAGGGCTACCGGTTAAAACGTGCCGGGATTCTCGATATGTTTCCTCAAACGGCGCATGTCGAGGCCATGGCGTTATTTGAAGCGAGCCAGGATGGCTTGTCCGACTGACCCGTTCGTGCCAACCCGCCACAGCCCTGGGCGGAAACACGGACAGCGAAGGTCAGCGAAGTTGACGCATTGAATCTGCGTCGTAGGGAAGGTAAGTAAAGATGGTACAGGTGAGAGCACACCAGCCGATCAACACCGACGGCAGTATCAATCTCGAGGCTTGGCTCGATCACGCGGTCAGTATCGACACGGCACTGGATCGCGAAGCCTTGAAGGCCGCCTGCGAGTTTGCGCGCGAGGCGGAACAGCAACACAACGCGGCGAAGAACCTCTGGTCCGAAGGCACCTCGAGTTTCCAGACGGGCCTGGAGATCGCCGAAATTCTCGCTGACCTCAAGCTCGACCAGGACTCCCTGGTGGCGGCGGTGCTGTACCGCGGCGTGCGCGAAGGGCAGATCCAGCTACCGGTCGTCAGCCAGCGCTTCGGCACCGTGGTGGCCAAGTTGATCGACGGCGTGCGGCGCATGGCGGCCATCAGCGCCAGCCTCAGCCCGCGCCAGTCCATGGTGCTGGGCACCCAGGGCCAGGTGGAAAACCTGCGCAAGATGCTAGTGGCGATGGTCGACGACGTGCGCGTCGCGCTGATCAAGCTGGCCGAGCGCACCTGCGCGATCCGCGCCGTGAAGTCCGCCGATGACGAAAAGCGCAATCGCGTCGCCCGGGAGGTGTTCGACATCTATGCGCCCCTGGCCCACCGTCTCGGCATCGGTCACATCAAGTGGGAGCTGGAGGACTTGTCCTTCCGCTACCTGGAACCCGATCAATACAAACAGATCGCCAAGCTGTTGCATGAGCGACGCCTGGATCGCGAGCGCTTCATCACCGACGTGATGACCCAGTTGCGCGAAGAATTGCAGGCCACCGGCGTCGAAGCCGACATCAGTGGCCGGGCCAAGCACATCTACTCGATCTGGCGAAAAATGCAGCGCAAGGGCCTGGAATTCAGCCAGATCTACGACGTTCGCGCCGTTCGCGTACTGGTCCCGGAAATGCGCGACTGCTATACCGCGCTGGGGATCGTCCACACCTTGTGGCGGCACATTCCGAAGGAGTTCGACGACTACATCGCCAACCCCAAGGAAAACGGCTATCGCTCGCTGCACACCGCGGTGATCGGCCCCGAGGGCAAGGTCCTGGAAGTGCAGATCCGCACCCACGCCATGCACGAGGAAGCCGAGCTGGGCGTCTGCGCCCACTGGAAATACAAGGGCACCGACGTCAAGTCCGGGTCCAACCACTACGAAGAGAAAATCTCCTGGCTGCGCCAGGTGCTGGAGTGGCATGAGGAACTGGGCGACATCGGTGGCCTGGCCGAACAGCTGCGCGTCGACATCGAGCCGGACCGGGTCTACATCTTCACCCCCGACGGCCACGCCATCGACCTGCCCAAGGGCGCGACACCGCTGGACTTCGCCTACCGCGTCCACACCGAAATCGGCCACAACTGCCGTGGCGCCAAGATCAACGGGCGGATCGTGCCGCTCAACTACAGCCTGCAGACCGGTGAACAGGTCGAGATCATCACCAGCAAGCACGGTACGCCGAGCCGCGACTGGCTGAACCCGAACCTGGGGTACATCACTACATCCCGGGCGCGGGCGAAAATCGTCCATTGGTTCAAGTTGCAGGCTCGCGACCAGAATGTCGCCGCCGGCAAGACCCTGCTCGAACGTGAGCTCGGTCGCCTGGGCCTGCCGCAGGTGGATTTCGACAAGCTGGCCGAAAAAGCCAACATGAAGACCGCGGAGGACATGTTTGCCGCGCTTGGTGCCGGCGATCTGCGCCTGGCGCAGTTGGTCAACCTGGCCCAGCAACTGGTGGAGCCGGAGCGGGGCAACGAGCAACTGGAGCTGATCCCGCGCAAAGCCACCGGCTACAAGCCAGGCAAGCGCGGCGATATCCAGATCCAGGGCGTGGGCAACCTGATGACCCAGATGGCCGGTTGCTGCCAGCCATTACCGGGGGATGCGATTGTCGGCTACATCACCCAGGGGCGCGGCGTGAGCATTCACCGCCAGGACTGCGCTTCGGTGCTGCAACTGGCCGGTCGCGAGCCGGAGCGAATCATCCAGGTCAGCTGGGGCCCGGTGCCGGTACTCACCTACCCGGTGGACATCGTCATCCGCGCCTACGACCGATCCGGTCTGCTGCGTGACGTGTCCCAGGTGTTGCTGAACGAGCGGATCAACGTGCTGGCAGTGAACACGCGTTCGAACAAGGAAGACAACACCGCGCTGATGTCGTTGACCATCGAGATTCCGGGGCTGGATGCGCTGGGACGGTTGCTGGGGCGGATATCCCAGCTGCCGAACATCATCGAGACCCGGCGTAACCGAACGCCGGGCTAAAGGTCAGGCACAGTCCAGCAATGTGAGAGCTGGCCTGTGGGAGCAAAGCTTGCTCGCGATTGGGGGTGGACCCAGCCTATATGGAGACTGACCCACCGCTATCGCGAGCAAGCTTTGCTCCCACAGGTTTGCTCCACAGGGATTTTTTTGTGGTGGGATGATTGATGTACAGCCTCGAAGACCTGCTCCACTTGATGAACCGCCTGCGGGACCCGCAGTACGGCTGCCCGTGGGACATCAAGCAAACCTACCGGACCATCGTCCCCCATACCCTGGAAGAAGCGTACGAAGTGGCCGACGCGATCGAGCGCGGCGATTTCGATCACTTGCAGGGGGAGTTGGGCGACCTGTTGTTCCAGGTGGTGTACTACAGCCAGTTGGCCCGGGAAGAAAACCGCTTCGAATTCGCCGGTGTGGTCGACAGCATCACCCGCAAGTTGATTCGCCGTCATCCCCATGTGTTTCCTACCGGTGACCTGTATGCGCCCGTGGACATCCCGCGCCTGAACGAAGACCAGGTCAAGCAGCGCTGGGAGGAAATCAAGGCAGAGGAACGGGCTGAGAAGGCCACGACGCCCGAGCAATTGTCGCTGCTCGACGATGTGCCGGCGGCGCTGCCGGCGCTGTCCCGTTCGGCGAAGTTGCAAAAGCGTGCCGGCCAGGTCGGTTTCGATTGGCCGGGGCCCTTGCCGGTGCTTGATAAAGTCCGGGAGGAACTGGACGAAGTGCTCGAAGCCATGGCCGACAACGATCCGGTGGCCATCAGCGACGAGATCGGCGATCTGCTGTTCAGCGTGGTGAACCTGGCGCGCCACCTCAAGGTCGACCCGGAAACCGCGCTGCGCGACGCCAACGGGAAATTCGAGCGACGCTTCCGATTTATCGAACAGGCATTGCGCGACACCCATCGCCCAATGGAAGATTGCACCCTCGAAGAGTTGGACGCCTTATGGGGCGAAGCCAAACGTCAGGAAAAGAATTTGCCCAGCTGTGGCTGAGGCCGTTGCCTAAGTGAGTAAGCACCATGAGCCTTTCCCTTCGCGACCAGTTGCTCAAAGCAGGGCTGGTCAACCAAAAGCAGGCCAAGCAGGTCGGCAAAGAGAAACAGAAGCAGCAACGCCTGGCCCATAAAGGCCAGATCGAACTGGATGATTCCCAGCAGCGCGCAGCGCAGGAAGCCATGGCCGAGAAGGTCAAGCGTGACCAGGAGCTCAACCGGCAGCAGCAGGAAAAGGTCGAGCAGAAGGCCCGGGCCGCGCAGATCAAGCAATTGATCGAAGTCTCGCGCCTGCCGAAGCTGACCACCGAGGACTACTACAACTTTGTCGACGACAAGAAGGTCAAGCGCATCTCGGTCAATACCCTGATGCGCAACAAGTTGAGCAGTGGCTCCCTGGCGATCGTCCACCACGCCGGTGGCTATGAAGTGATCCCGCGCGAGGCCGCCCTGAAAATCCAGGAACGCGACCCCAAGCGTATTGTCCAGCTCAACACCCAGACCGAAGAAGTGGATGCCGATGATCCGTACGCGGCCTATCAGATTCCTGATGATTTGATGTGGTAAGCAGGGCGCAATGCCATTGAGTTGAAGCACAAAACCTGCAGAAGGCCCAAGGAACATCATTAGGGGGCTGTGGGAGCAAAGCTTGCTCGCGATAGCTGGGTATCAGGCAATGTTATTTGCTGGCTGACACAGCGCTATCGCGAGCAAGCTTTGCTCCCACAGGCACAAGTCCTATAGGGGGTTGTGTTGATCAGGATTGCGCGGTCTCCCGCGAACGCTGCCGCTCCTCGCGCTCCAGCTCAGCCTTGTAGCTATGGGCATCCGTCTCGGAGTGGAACATCCCCACCAGCAAATCCTGTTGATGCACGTCCCAGATCCGGATACCGGCGGCAATAGCTTCATGGGACATATGGGCGTCGTCGTGTTCAGTTACTTTCACAGTCATCTTGCAAGCTCCAATCTCTGTTATCTGCAGCAAGGCGTGTGCAGGGCTTTGTTATAGGTTTGGATAGCGTGCTAAGTAAATGCTTCGGCGCGTTAAGAAGTTTTCATGCAAAGCGCAGCAATCCTGCAGGCCAGGTGGTGCGCGGCATTCGGTCGCAAGTGGCGGTCATGAAAAATATTTCATGTTGCAGCGGCAACTTGAGTGAACGCAAAACCCCTGTGGGAGCGAGCTTGCTCGCGAAGAGGCCAGCCCAGGCAACAACAATTCCCCGCAAAGCGAAGGCTCAAGCCATCGCACAGGACAAGCTCGACGAATGGCATGCCTGCAGGAGTTTTTTTAAGTGCACCTGTCAACTCTGACAGTTACCCCGCTCCCCAAAATCCTGTTTACTTTCATCCAGCGCGGCGCGACTGGATGTGTTTGGGTGATGGTCGACAGTGCTTAGTCTGTTTTCGAGATGAAACAGCTGTAGACGTCCCATGGCGGAGCGGCTATCAAAGGGGTCATATGATGAATATTTCCAAGATGTTGGTTATTGGATTCATGGTTATATCCGGTTGTATAGATGCTAGTTCAATAATGGCGGCGAATATGCCCCAGGGACTAATTAGACTATCTGCAAATGCAGATGGGGGCGGTAAGTCATGTACGTTGACAATTAAGGAGCAAGTGGAGCCGCAATACTTTAGTATGAAAGATACTTCTTGTACGAATGACGAAGCGAGGTATTTTGTACTTGATAATGTCCCTTCGGCCACGCAGATCCGGTTTGATGGAGCGCCTTGCAGTTTTGGTCATCATGAGTGGTATTTCAAGATCAAAACAATTGTTCATCCCACTACTACTATTCGGATGAATCTCAGGCAGTTGAAAGATGCTCCGGATGGCTCAATTGTAGTTAAGGGGGTTGTGATGTTGGAAAAAGAGAAACCGGGAGACTACTCTGACGGAAAATTGAGTTGTGTTGTCGTTTGGCGTTCCGCGGTGCCCTGAGTTAACCCCAGGCCTGTTAACTTTAAGAAAGGTGCTTTGTACTTGTTTTTTATCTTTATCGATAGTGTTTGGCTTCTGTATGTTTCAATACCTTTAAAGATTCTCTTCGATGAGAGTGAGCCTTGATGGCTACAATCAATATCACCGCTAACTGACGCACCCCTATCGCGAGCAAGCTCGCTCCCACAGTAGGTACGTGGCGGGCTTGAAATCCGGGTAACAAAAAGCCCCGCATGTGCGGGGCTTCTGGATGCCGTCGTCGATCAACTGCCTTTCACAGCCTTGCCATTGACCGTACCGTCCTGGAGCATGATGTTGTACTCCTTGCCGTCGGTCTCGACCTGTTGCAGGCGTACCAGCAGGTAGTCCCAGTCCTTGGCGAACCAGAGCACGGTGATGCGCTTGCTTTGTGTCGGGTCGCGCACGCGCTCGACCTTGATCGCGTCGATCTGGCCGGCCTTGGTGTCGACCTTCTCCGAGCCCAGGACGCGGAAGTCATAGGTATCGATTTCGCCATCGTCCACGACCTGGTAGCTCATGCTTTTCTTGCCGGCGGCCACGTCATGCTGCAGGGCCAACTGGTAAGTGGACTTGTCGACCATGCCACGGTTGAGCGGCAGCTTGACCGCGTCACCGCGATCGGTGCCGGTGACCATCTTGGTGTTCCAGTCGAAGTCCAGGTCGGCCTTCTTGGCCTTGCCCAGGCCACCGCGTTCGAAGTGGTAGGACTGTGGCAGCAGGGTGTCCTTGTCCAGGGTCAGGGTGCTTTCTTCGGTCAGGCTGGCGATCATCATCGAAGCCTTGAAGCTCAGCTTCCAGGTGCCGTTGGCTTCCTTGGTCAGGCTGCGCTCGGCAGTGCCGCTCATGGGCAACTGCTTCCAGTCGGCGGTGTAGCTGGCGGAGAACGGTTGAAGGTCTGCGGCCTGTGCCAGGGGCAAGGCAAGCAGAGCGCAAGCGAAGAGCAGGGCGCGACGCATAAAATCTCCTAGTATCGAATCAAATGGCCGCTGGCGGCGAGCAACTGGCCGTCCAGTGAGGCACCGCGATCGTCGAGGGTCAGCCTTCCTTCGGCAAACCAACGCACGGCCATCGGGTAGATCTGGTGCTCGCGGGCGTGAACCCGTTGCGCCAGGCTTTGCGGCGTGTCGTGCAACTCTACCGGTATTACTGCCTGTACGACCAGTGGTCCGCCATCGAGTTCCTCGGTGACGAAGTGCACGGAGCAGCCGTGCTCAGTGTCTCCGGCCTCCAGCGCGCGCTGGTGAGTGTGTAACCCTTTATATTTGGGCAGCAGCGACGGGTGGATATTGAACAGGCGACCCTGGTAGTGACGCACGAAGCCCGCGCTGAGAATGCGCATGAAACCAGCGAGTACGACCAGTTGCGGATTGAAGGTGTCGATCTGTTCGATCAGCGCGGCGTCGAAGGCTTCGCGGCCCTCGAACGCCTTGTGATCCAGGACGCGGGTGTCGATGCCTGCGTCCTTGGCACGTTGCAGGCCGTAGGCATCGGCGCGGTTGGAAATCACCGCGCGGATGCGGACCGGGCTGTCGCCGACCCGCGTGCTGTCGATCAAGGCCTGCAAGTTACTGCCGGTGCCGGACAGCAGCACCACCACGTCACAGGTTGCGGACATCAGTGCGCCTTAAGGTTTTGCAGCTCGACTTGTGCAGCGCCTTCCGCCGCGGTGGCGATCTGGCCGATGACCCAAGGCTGCTCGCCGGCTTCACGCAGGACGTTCAGGGCGGTCTCGACGTGCTCCTGGGCCACGCAGATGACCATGCCCACGCCGCAGTTCAGCACGCGATGCATTTCGGTTTCATCGACGTTGCCTTTCTCTTGCAGCCAGTCGAACACGGCCGGGCGGGTCCAGCTCGCCACGTCGACCACGGCCTGGGCGCCTTTTGGCAGAACGCGCGGGATGTTGTCCAGCAGGCCACCGCCGGTGATGTGGGCCATGGCCTTGACGGCGCCGGTGTCCTTGATCAGCTTGAGCAGCGGCTTGACGTAGATACGGGTCGGGGCCATCAGCAGGTCGGCCAGCGGCTTGCCGTCGAGCTGGGTGTTTTCAATGTCGGCACCCGAGACTTCGATGATCTTGCGGATCAGCGAGTAGCCGTTGGAGTGCGGGCCGGAGGACGGCAGGGCGAGCAAGGCATCGCCGGCGGCGACTTTCGAGCCGTCGATGATCTCGGCTTTCTCCACGACGCCGACGCAGAAGCCGGCCAGGTCGTAGTCTTCGCCTTCGTACATGCCGGGCATTTCAGCGGTTTCGCCGCCGACCAGGGAGCAGCCGGACAGTTCGCAGCCGGCGCCGATGCCGGTCACGACCTGGGCGGCGGTGTCGACGTTCAGTTTGCCGGTGGCGTAGTAGTCAAGGAAGAACAGCGGCTCGGCGCCGCAGACCACCAGGTCGTTCACGCACATGGCCACCAGGTCGATGCCGATGCTGTCGTGCTTGTTCAGGTTCAGGGCCAGGCGCAGCTTGGTGCCGACGCCATCGGTGCCGGAGACCAGGACCGGTTGCTTGTAGCCGGCCGGGATCTCGCAGAGGGCGCCGAAACCGCCCAGGCCGCCCATGACTTCCGGACGCGCAGTGCGCTTGGCGACGCTCTTGATGCGTTCGACCAATGCTTCACCGGCGTCGATGTCTACACCGGCGTCCTTGTAGCTCAGGGAGGGTTGCTTGCTCATGATCCAGGCCTTTAGGGGGGATTTCTGGGTAACGACCGACGCCGGGGCCATTGAATAACCGTTGTACGAATTATTCCGGGAGCCCAGCCATTGCCGGTCTGCGAAGGCGCGCGATTTTATCAGGCTTGAGGGGCAGCGGCCATCCTCGCGCCGACGGGCAGGGACATAATCCACGGAAAAAAACCGATATTTCTTATATTGGTACTGCGCAACGCCTCTGTATAAGGTGTAGCGGTAACCGGTTATGGTGATGATCGTGCGAAACTTCCACCGGGCGTGTGAATGTTTTGCCGGGTGCTGTGGTCACAGCCATGCTCAATCTTCTTCACACGGCCTGTTCCAGCCGTTATGTCCGGGAATCTTCCATGCGTTTGTTCAAATTCTTGTCCGTGGGCTGCTTGTCGCTGATCAGCCTGGCGAGCCATGCCGAAACCGTCAATGGCCTCTATCAAGTGCTCGAACCGGTCGCCAGCCAGACGCCGGAGGAGCGCAACCAGGCGACGCTGCGCGCCCTGGATACGTTGGTGCTGCGCCTGACCGGCGACGCCAAGGCGGCCCAGAATCCCGGGTTGGCGGCCATCCGCCAGGACCCGCAACAGATCATTCTTCAATATGGCTACGACGCCGGCCCGCCGGAAAGCCTCAAGGTGGACTTCGACCCGGCGAGCACCGACCGGGCGCTGCGCTCGGCAGGCTTGTCGCTGTGGAGCGCGAACCGGCCATCGATCCTCGGTTGGTGGCTGAGCGATTCGGCCGAAGGCTCCAGCCTGGTGGGCGATGGCCAGGCCAGCGCCACGCCGCTGCGGCGTGCTGCGCAGCATCGGGGCCTGGCACTGCACCTGCCGCTGGCGGATTTGAGCGAGCAGATCGTCGCCACCGCGCCGAACCTGGAAGGCAGCGACCCGGCGCCGCTACGCGAGGCCTCGGAGCGCTACGCGACGGACGCCTTGCTGGCGGTCCATGCCAAGGAAGAGGGCGGACAGTGGCAAGGCACCTGGCGCCTGTGGCTGGGAGACCAACGCGAACAGGGTACCGCCCAGGGTGCAAATCCTGCGGCTTTGGCCGATGCGGTCATGCTCGCGGTGAGTCAGCGCCTGGCGCCGCGTTTCGTCGCCAAGCCGGGCGTGGCCACCGAGCAACTGCTGGAAGTGCAGGGCATGAACCTGGAGCGATACGCGGCGCTGGGGCGTTTGCTGGAACCGTTCGGTGGGCAGTTGCAGCGGGTCGAAGGGGATCGGATCGTCTATAAGGTCAACGGCAGCGCCGAGCAACTGAAGGCGCAATTGGCCCTGGCTAAATTGCAGGAAATTCCAGCAGGCGAGGCTGTAGCGCCGGTGCCTGAAGCACCGCCCGCTGCCGATGGCTCGGTCCCGGTTGCAACACCTGCGCCTGCACCGGCCGCCAACTTGCGGTTCCGCTGGTAGGTTGTCTTTCTTTATATAGCTAGGAGTGGTTCATGGGCGATACGCGGCGTTGGTTCTGGTTGGGTGGGGTCGCCCTGCTGTTCGCGTTTATCTATTTGCTGCACCCGATCCTCACGCCGTTCCTGGTTGCGTTGCTGCTGGCCTATCTGTTCGACCCGGTGGTGGATCGCCTGGAAAAACTCGGCCTGTCGCGGACATGGGGCGTGGTGGCGGTCTTTGCATTGTTCACCTTGATCGTGGTCGCGCTGTTGCTGGTGCTGATCCCGATGCTCGCCAAGCAACTGCTGCGCTTGTACGAATTGGCGCCGCAAATGCTCGACTGGTTGCAGCACAGCGCGGTGCCGTGGGTGCAATCGAAGCTGGGGCTGGCCGACGGCTTCTGGAAGTTCGACAAGGTCAAGGCCGCTATCAGCGAGCACATGGGCCAGACCACCGACATCGTCGGCGTGGTGTTGAGCCAGGCCACGGCTTCGAGCCTGGCGTTGATCGGCCTGCTGGCGAACCTGGTGCTGATCCCCGTGGTGGCCTTCTACCTGCTGCGGGACTGGGACCTGATGATGGCGAAGATTCGCAGCCTGCTGCCGCGTCATCGCGAAGAACGCATCATGACCCTGACCGGCGAATGCCATGAAGTGCTGGGGGCGTTCGTGCGCGGGCAACTGCTGGTGATGGTGGCCCTGGGTTTCATCTATGCGGCAGGGCTGATGCTGGTCGGACTGGAGCTGGGGCTGTTGATTGGCTTGATCGCCGGACTGGCGGCCATCGTCCCGTACATGGGCTTTGTGATCGGTATTGGCGCGGCATTGGTCGCCGGGTTGTTCCAGTTCGGCGGCGACTTGTACCCGATGGTTGGCATCGTGGCGGTGTTCATGGTCGGGCAGGCCTTGGAGGGCATGGTGCTGACGCCGCTGTTGGTGGGCGACCGCATTGGCCTGCATCCGGTGGCGGTGATCTTTGCGATCCTGGCGGGGGGCGAGTTGTTCGGCTTCACCGGGATCCTGCTGGCGCTGCCGGTGGCGGCGGTGATCATGGTGCTGGTGCGGCATATGCACGATCTGTACAAAGATTCAGATATCTACAGTGGCGTCGAAGACCCCGATCTATAGGGCAAATCACGGGGCGGAGTGTCAGGGAAACTGACGCTCCGCGCCCTTGTCGCTGCAAACCTTTGATTTTGCTCGTGGTCCGGCGCATTGTGCGGTCCGCGTCACGGGTATAAACTTTGCGCACTTTACACAGAGGCCACTAACGGTTCCCGAGGAACTGTTCAGTCAGCATGAAACCGATTCAGCTGCCCCTAGGTGTGCGTCTGCGTGATGACGCCACCTTTATCAATTACTACCCAGGCGCCAATGCCGCTGCACTCGGCTATGTCGAGCGGCTTTGCGAAGCCGACGCCGGCTGGACCGAAAGCCTGATCTATCTGTGGGGCAAGGACGGAGTAGGGCGCACGCACTTGTTGCAGGCCGCGTGCCTGCGCTTCGAGCAACTGGGCGAACCGGCGGTGTACCTGCCATTGGCCGAGTTGCTTGATCGCGGTGTCGAAATCCTCGACAACCTTGAACAGTACGAACTGGTGTGCCTGGACGATCTCCAGGCCGTGGCCGGCAAGGCTGACTGGGAAGAGGCGCTGTTCCATCTGTTCAATCGACTGCGCGACAGCGGTCGACGCTTGCTGATCGCCGCCTCGACCTCGCCTCGGGAGCTGCCGGTGAAGCTGGCGGACCTCAAGTCACGTCTGACCCTGGCGCTGATTTTCCAGATGCGCCCGCTGTCCGACGAAGACAAACTCCGTGCCTTGCAGCTGCGCGCTTCCCGTCGCGGCCTGCACCTGACCGACGAAGTCGGGCATTTCATCCTCACCCGCGGCACCCGTAGCATGAGCGCATTGTTCGAGCTGCTCGAACGCCTCGACCAGGCCTCGCTCCAGGCCCAACGCAAGCTGACTATTCCTTTTTTGAAAGAAACGTTGGGCTGGTAGAACCGGTTCGGATGGTGGCTCATGGCCTGCTCTGGACATGGCAAAACCCGCGGTCCTGCTGGGCGGCAGGCCACATGACGTTCAAAATGGGCTTAAGCGCTTAGATGTAAACGTAAAACCGAGAAGTCACATTTGCATCGATTGAATTTGCAAATGAGGTTGATAGAAGGCATAGTCTCGCCATCTTTACTACTTCAGCCACGGTCGTGCCCATGCTAAATCGCTTCGCACCCCTCGTGCCTCTCGCACTCGTTACCCTGTTGTTCGGTTGCGCTGCCCACACTCCGGTGTCCGAGCAAGCGCCCCAGCCTCAGGTCCAGAACTCTGTTACTGCCCAGTCTTCCTCCGTTGCGTTCCAGGAAGAAATGGCCTCCGACAAAGAACTCGCAGCCTTCGCCGGCAGCAAGCCTTACCAGCTTCCAGTACTGGCTGACAGTATCTTGGAACGCGGTATGTCGTTGATCGGTACCCGCTACCGTTTTGGCGGTACCTCTGAAGCCGGCTTCGATTGCAGCGGTTTCATCGGTTACCTGTTCCGAGAGGAGGCCGGCATGAACCTGCCGCGTTCCACTCGCGAAATGATCAACGTGAACGCCCCCTTGGTAGCACGCAACCAGCTGGAGCCCGGTGACCTGCTGTTCTTCAGCACCAATGGTCGTCGTGGTCGCGTCAGCCATGCCGGTATCTACCTGGGCGACAACCAGTTCATCCATTCCAGCAGCCGCCGCAGCGGTGGCGTGCGGATCGACAGCCTGGGCGACAGCTACTGGAACAAGACCTTCATCGAAGCCAAGCGCGCCCTCGCCATGGCACCGACGGTGGTCACTGCTCGCAAGTAAGCACACAGTTTGTAAGGCAAACTTAAAGTCTTACTTGAAGTTTGCCATATAGCCGCTAGAATCCTTGATCATTGATTGATGGCAATCCGCCTGCGTACTCCGCAGGCGGATTTGTTTTCATGCCCACGGCAGAAAAGCCGCATCCAGATCAGGATTGTTCTGCATATGTCGACGTCGGCCCGCCTCGCGCTCATCTTCCTCGCCGCACTGCTCAGTGCATGTGCCAGCCGTACCCCGCCGCCAGCACCCGTGCGGGCACCGGTGGTCTTTGCTCCCGCGCAAACCTTTTCTCCTGCCGCCGAAGATGTACTGTTCCGGGCGCTGGGCCTGGTGGGCACGCCTTATCGTTGGGGCGGCAACACGCCGGATTCGGGCTTCGATTGCAGTGGCTTGATCGGTTATGTATACCGCGACGCCGCCGGTATTGCCCTGCCACGCTCCACCCGGGAAATGATCAGCATGCGGGCGCCAGAAGTGGGTAAGGACGCGTTGCAGAGCGGTGACCTGGTGTTCTTCGCCACCAATGGTGGTTCCCAGGTCAGCCACGCCGGGATCTATGTCGGCGAAGGGCGCTTTGTCCACGCGCCGGCGACGGGTGGCACGGTCAAGCTCGACAGCCTGTCCAAGGCTTATTGGCAGAGAGCCTATCTGGGCGCCAAGCGTGTGCTGCAACCGGAGCACCTGGCGCGCAATCCCTGACGATTGATTCTTTTGCGCCGCAGGAGCGCTCTTGTGGCGAGGGAGCTTGCTCCCGCTGGGTTGCGCAGCAGCCCCAAGCTTTTAGCGATTGCTACGCAACCGAGCGGGAGCAAGCTCCCTCGCCACGGGGATCGGTTTCAGCCCTGTTTTTTCGACACCCGCCAAATCTTGTTCCCCACATCATCAGCCACCAACAACCCACCCTGCTTGTCGATCACCACGCCCACTGGCCGGCCTTGGGCTTTTTCATCGGCATTCAGGAAACCAGTCAGCACATCCACCGGTTGTCCCACCGGTTTGCCGCCGTTGAACGGTACGAAAATCACTTTATAGCCACTGTGGGGCTTACGGTTCCAGGAGCCGTGTTGACCGATGAAAGCCCCTTCGGTAAACGGGGCGGGCAAGGTGCTGCCCTCGGCGAAGGTCAGGCCCAATGAGGCCGTGTGCGGTCCGACGGCGTAGTCCGGGGCGATGGCCTTCGCCACCAGGGCAGGGTTCTGTGGTTCGACCCGGGCATCGACGTTTTGCCCGTAATAGCTATAAGGCCAGCCATAAAAGGCGCCGTCCTTGACCGACGTGATGTAGTCCGGCACCAGATCGCTGCCGATCTCGTCCCGCTCGTTCACCGCCGTCCAGAGCGCACCACTGCGCGGTTCCCAAGCCAGGCCGTTGGGGTTGCGCAGGCCTGAGGCGAAAATCCGGTGATTGCCGCTGGCACGGTCCACTTCCCAAATGGCGGCGCGACCTTCCTCGGCCTCCATGCCATTTTCCCCGACGTTGCTGTTCGAGCCGGTGGTGACGTACAGCTTGCTGCCGTCGCGGCTGGCGATCACATTTTTAGTCCAATGGTGGTTGAGGGTGCCGCCGGGCAGATCGACGACCTTGGTCGGCTGCGCCTTGATTTGCGTGTCACCCTCTTTGTAGGGGAAGCGGATCAACCGGTCGGTATCGGCCACGTACAGGTCATTGCCCACCAGGGTCATGCCGAACGGTGAGTTGAGGTTTTCAAGGAAGACCGTGCGGGTTTCGGCGATGCCGTCGTGGTTGGCGTCGCGTAACAGCGTGATGCGATTGGGGCTGGGCACCCCGGCACCGGCGCGTCCCATGACTTTTTTCATCACCCAACCACGGATGCCCTTGGAGTCGTCCGGCTTGGGCGGGGCATTGGTTTCGGCCACCAGCACATCGCCATTGGGCAACACATAGAGCCAGCGCGGATGGTCCAGCCCTTCCGCGAAGGCGCCCACTTGCAGGCCTTGGGCCGGGGTTGGCTTGGCGCCTTGCGGCCAGCCGATGGCTTCGGCGATGTTGACGGTGGGGATCAGGGTCTTGTTCGGTTCGGGCAGTTTCGGTGCAGGGCCAGTGCCGTCGGAGACTTGCAAGGTGGACGATTCGCCACAAGCGACAAGCCCGGCGGCAAGGGCGACGATCAGAAGATGAGGTGGCTTGAGCATGCTGGCGTCCCTATGAATGCATGTGGTTATTCATAGAGGAGCGTAGACGCGCGATGGTTCCACTGTGGGTAGGCCAGTCAGCCAGGCAGGTCTCTGTGATGCATATGGATTTTGTGACTGCTGAAAATCCAGTGTGGGAGCGAGCTTGCTCGCGATGGCGGTGCATCAGCCTGTGTTGATGTTGACTGGCACACCGTTATCGCGAGCAAGCTCGCTCCCACATGGGGTCACCTCGCAGTTCCTTGCTGAACGGATCAACCATGGGCCTGCTTGAACAGCACCGCAATGCCAGGATGGTACTGCCCGGCTTCGTTGCGCAATTTGCGATAGGCGTAAGGGAAGTACCAGGCCACGGCGCAGGTGTTTTCTTTCTGCAGGTCGTCGATCATGTCCTGCAGTTCTTCGGGCGTGGCGCTTTGCTGGGCTTTTTGCGGCGAGACGAACAGGCAGCCCAGCTTCAGGTCGCTGGCGTAGCTGATGCGCTTGGCATCGCTGGTGGCTTCGAGCAGCGGTTGGGTCAGGTTCAGGTTGTTGACCTTGGGCCAGCGTTGGGTGGCCTGGATGAAGGCGCGTTCCTCGGTGCTGGCGATGAAAAGGTCGGCGCTGACGTTACGTTCGCCTTCTTCGTTCTGCTTGCGGGTCGGGGCGTTCTGCAGCGTGACCATCTCGGCCATCCAGGCAGCGGCCGACAGCAAGCCAAGGTTGGCCCGTTCATCGAACCAGTAGGGCGTATCGTTATCGCCGCGCACGGCGTTGTAGCGGTCGATACAATCAAACCAGCGTTCCAGCAGCGGGCGCAGGAATTCCAGCTTTGGATTGCTGATGAGCATGCCTTGCATGTTTTTGCCCTCTTGTTCTTGTGATATCGGGTCGTGATGCCTATTTGATATCACTTGCCGTAGCGTGGCACAAGATTGACGTCTCTTTATTGATCCTGGCCAATGTTCCGTGCACGAGCCATGGCGGCTTTAATTGACGCTCCACCCCCAACCCTCTAACCTTCGCCGCTTGTTTCAGGTGCTCTGTGACCGCGTTCGACAGAGTGAAACAGGGAAGCCGGTGAGTGCACA
The DNA here is from genome assembly GCF_051132015.1 of Pseudomonas sp. Z1-12. Lineage (NCBI taxonomy): Bacteria > Pseudomonadati > Pseudomonadota > Gammaproteobacteria > Pseudomonadales > Pseudomonadaceae > Pseudomonas > Pseudomonas sp. Z1-12. The sequence continues at coordinate 5,090,971 of NZ_CP071647.1, read as the reverse complement.
CGAACCCGGCGCTGCCCCCGCAACGGTAAATGAGTCAACGCTGTGCAAAAGCCACTGTGTCGCAGACATGGGAAGGCGCACAGCCAGGCATTGTGCCGCTCATGAGCCCGGAGACCGGCCTGATCCATCCAACGGCATCACGGTGGGCGATGCCAGGCTTGTTGCCGTCTTTTTTGTGCCCGCCCGCCGTTATCCAATCCCCTGCGGAGGCTTCCCCATGACCGACTCCCTCATCACCGATTCGTCTGATCGCGACGAACGCCACCTGGCGCGCATGCTGCGCAAGAAAGCCGTGATCGACGAGCGCATCGCCAACTCGCCGAACGAATGCGGCTTGTTGCTGGTGCTGACCGGTAACGGCAAGGGCAAGAGCAGTTCTGCGTTTGGCATGCTGGCCCGGGCCATGGGCCACGGCATGCAGTGCGGCGTGGTGCAGTTCATCAAGGGCCGCAACAGCACCGGTGAGGAGCTGTTCTTCCGTCGCTTCCCGGAGCAGGTGCGCTTTCACGTCATGGGCGAAGGTTTCACCTGGGAAACCCAGGACCGCCAGCGCGACATCGCCGCCGCTGAAGCCGCCTGGGCCGTATCCCGTCAATTGCTCACTGACCCGTCCATTGGCCTGGTAGTGCTCGATGAATTGAACATTGCCCTCAAGCACGGCTACCTCGACCTCGATCAGGTGCTGAGCGATCTGCAAGCCCGTCCGCCGATGCAGCATGTGGTCGTGACCGGTCGCGGCGCCAAGCCCGAGATGATCGAGCTGGCCGACACCGTGACCGAAATGGGCATGATCAAGCACGCGTTCCAGGCGGGCATCAAGGCGCAGAAAGGCGTCGAACTGTGAGCGATGCGGCCATGACCCGCCACTGTCCGGCGGTGCTGATCGCAGCGCCAGCCTCGGGCCAAGGCAAGACCACCGTCACCGCAGCGTTGGCCCGGTTGCATCGTAACCAGGGACGCAAGGTGCGCGTGTTCAAATGCGGCCCGGACTTTCTCGACCCGATGATCCTGGAGCGGGCCAGCGGCGCGCCGGTCTATCAATTGGACATGTGGATGGTGGGCGAGCAGGAAAGTCGCCGGTTGTTGTGGGAAGCCGCTGCTGAAGCGGACCTGATCCTCATCGAAGGGGTGATGGGACTGTTCGACGGCACGCCGTCCAGCGCCGACCTGGCGCGGCATTTTGGCGTGCCGGTGCTGGCGGTGATCGACGGCACGGCCATGGCCCAGACCTTCGGTGCCCTGGCCTTGGGCCTGGCCCGTTATCAACCGGACCTGCCATTCGCCGGAGTCTTGGCCAACCGGGTCGGCACCTTGCGCCACGCGCAATTGCTCGAAGGCAGCCTGACCGAAGGCCTGCGTTGGTACGGCGCGCTGTCCCGGGAAACCGGCATCGAATTGCCCAGTCGTCATCTCGGCTTGGTCCAGGCCAGCGAGTTGAACGACTTGGACGCGCGCCTCGACGCGGCCGCCGAGGCCCTGGCCGGCAGTTGCGAAGTGGCGCTGCCTCCCGCCGTGGCGTTCGCCGCGCCCGAGGTGGTCGCCGTTGAGCCGTGGCTCGATGGGGTGCGCATCGCCGTGGCCCGTGACGAAGCGTTCGCCTTCACCTATGGCGCAAGCCTGGATCTGCTGCGGGCCATGGGCGCGCAGTTGCGCTTTTTTTCGCCGATCCATGACGGCGAACTGCCCGAGGCGGACAGCCTTTATTTGCCCGGCGGTTATCCGGAGCTGCACCACGTTGCGTTGGCCCGGAACACGCCGATGCTCGCCGCGATCCGTGCGCACCATGCCGCCAATAAGCCGTTGCTCGCCGAATGCGGCGGCATGTTGTATCTGCTCGATTCACTGACCGACGTCGACGGCGTGCGCGCCGAACTCCTGGGGTTGCTGGCCGGCGATGCGCAGATGCAAAAGCGCTTGGCGGCCCTGGCGTTGCAATCGGTGGATTTGCCGGAAGGCAACCTGCGTGGGCATACCTACCATCACTCCCTGACCAGCACCGAGCTCGAGCCGATTGCCCGTGGCCATAGCCCGAATGGCGGGCGAGGGGCGGAGGCGGTGTTCCGACAGGGGCGGATGACGGCTTCCTATGTGCACTTTTATTTTCCGTCCAATCCGCGGGCGATTGCGGCGTTGTTTGCGCCTGACCTTGAGGCCGCTATCGCGAGCAAGCTCGCTCCCACACGGGACCCAGTGAGCTCAAGTGCATCGCTAGCCCAAGGGGACCCAGTGATCTCAAGTGCATCGCTAGCCCAAGGGGATCCAGTGATCTCAAGTGCATCGCTAGCCCAAGGGGATCCAGTGATCTCAAGTGCATCGCTAGCCCAAGGGGACCCAGTGATCTCAAGTGCAACGCTAGCCCAAGGGGATCCAGTGATCTCAAGTGCAACGCTAGCCAATGTGGGAGCGAGCTTGCTCGCGAAGAGGCCATGACTGACAACGCCTTTACCCAGGCCGAACGCGAAGCCGTCTACCGCGCCATCGCCGAGCGCCGCGACATGCGCCATTTCAGCGGTGGCACGGTGGAGCCGGCCTTGCTGCGCCGTCTGCTGGAAGCCGCGCACCAGGCCCCCAGCGTCGGCCTGATGCAGCCATGGCGATTCATCCGCATCAGCGATCGCGCCTTGCGTGGGCAGATCCGCCAATTGGTGGAGCAGGAACGCGTTCGTACCGCCGAGGCCCTCGGCGAGCGCAGCGACGAGTTCATGAAGCTCAAGGTCGAAGGCATCGACGACTGCGCCGAAGTGCTGGTGGCGGCCTTGATGGAGGATCGCGAGCGGCACATCTTCGGTCGCCGGACCTTGCCGGAAATGGACCTGGCCTCGCTGTCCTGCGCGATCCAGAACCTGTGGCTGGCCTCCCGTGCCGAAGGGTTGGGGATGGGCTGGGTGTCGTTGTTCGAGCCCCAGGCCCTGGCCGACCTGCTGGGGTTGCCCGCCGGGGCCAAGCCGCTGGCGATTCTTTGCCTGGGCCCGGTCGAGGGTTTCTACCCGGCGCCGATGCTCGCCCTGGAAGGGTGGGCGCAGCCCCGTCCGCTTAATGAACTGCTGTATGAAAACCGTTGGGGAACGAGCCCATGAGTGTGGCCTTGCTCAGTGCCGCCGCGGTGGCGCTGGATGCGCTGCTGGGCGAGCCCCGGCGCTGGCACCCGCTGGTGGCGTTCGGCGGTTTTGCCGATCGCATCGAACAACGCTTCAACGCCGGCGGACGCGGCTGGCGCAGCCACGGCGTGACGGCGTGGGTCATCGCCGTGGTGCCGTTGACCCTGCTCGCCACGGCCTTGTCGTGGGCGCCGATGGTGGGCTGGCTGGTGGAGATCCTGGCGTTGTACTGTGCCCTCGGCCTGCGCAGCCTCGGTGAACATGTCGAGCCGGTGGCACGGGCGCTGCGCAGCGGTGATCTGGACGAGGCACGCCGGCGTGTCGGCTACTTGGTCAGCCGCGAGACGGCTGAACTGGATGAAACCGCCGTGGCCCGCGCCGCCACCGAGTCGGTGCTGGAAAACGGCAGCGACGCGGTGTTCGCTGCGTTGTTCTGGTTCGCCGTGGCCGGCGCGCCCGGTGTGGTGCTGTATCGCCTGAGCAATACCCTCGACGCCATGTGGGGCTATCGCAACGAACGCTTCGAGCGCTTCGGCTGGGCGGCTGCCAAGATCGACGATGTACTCAACTACATTCCGGCGCGCCTGGTGGCGTTGACCTACGCGCTGCTCGGCAAAACCCGCCTGGCGCTCAAGTGCTGGCGCACCCAGGGCCCGACCTGGGACAGCCCCAACGCCGGGCCGGTGATGGCCGCCGGGGCCGGAGCGCTGGGGGTCGAGCTGGGCGGGGTGGCGGTTTACCACGGCGAACTGCACCAACGTCCGCCCTTGGGTGAAGGCGTGCCGGCGAGTGCCGATTCCATTGACCGCGGCTGGCAATTGGTCCAGCGCGGGGTATGGTTATGGTTGCTGATTCTCTGCCTGGGAGCTGAGTTCTATGCTTGAGCACGGCGGGCGCTTGCGCAACGCAGCCCGGCAATACGGCATTGCCGAGGCCGATTGGCTCGACTTGTCCAGTGGCCTCGCGCCTTGGCCGTTCGATGTCCCGGCGATTCCCTTGCGGGCCTGGGCGCGCCTGCCGGAAACCGATGACGGCTTGGAGCAGGCCGCCTGCGATTACTACGGTGCGTTGGATGTGCTGCCGGTGGCCGGTTCGCAGATGGCCATCCAGCTGTTGCCGCGCCTGCGTCGCAGCGGCAAGGTCGGCGTCTTGTCGCCCTGTTACGCCGAGCACGCCGAAGCCTGGCGCCGCAGCGGCTACATCGTGCGCGAAGTGTTGGAGGCGGAAGTGGATTTCTTCCTCGACAGCCTTGACGTGCTGGTGGTGGTCAATCCGAACAACCCCACGGGCCTGAGCCTGGCCCCGGAGCGCTTGCTGGACTGGCATGCCCGCCTGGCCCAGCGCGGTGGCTGGCTGGTAGTGGATGAAGCGTTCATGGACGTCACCCCGGCGCTGAGCCTGGCGGCGCACACCCAGCTGGTCGGGTTGATCGTGCTGCGTTCGTTCGGCAAGTTCTTTGGCCTGGCCGGGGTGCGCCTGGGGTTTGTCTTGGCCGAACGGCGCTTGCTCAAGTTGCTCGCCGAACAGGTCGGGCCGTGGGTGGTCAGCGGGCCGACCCGGGTGCTGGGCCAGGCGTGCTTGCTGGACACCAACGCCCATGCGCGCCAGCGCCAACGCTGCGAAGCCACCAGCCAACGCCTGGCGCTGTTGCTCGAACGTCAAGGCTACAAGCCTCAGGGCGGTTGCGGATTGTTCCAATGGCTGGTCACCGAACAGGCCCAAGGGCTCCACGATTTCATGGCCCAGCGCGGCATTCTCCTGCGTCTGTTCGTGAATACCAGCAGCCTGCGCTTTGGGCTGCCGGCCGATGACAGCGAATTCCTGCGCCTCGAACAGGCTTTCGACGCCTACGCCAAGGACAACCGATGACCACAGTGATGGTGCAGGGCACCACGTCCGATGCCGGCAAAAGTACCTTGGTCACGGCTTTGTGCCGCTGGGTCAGGCGCCAGGGTGTCGGTGTGGTGCCGTTCAAGCCGCAGAACATGGCCCTCAACAGCGCCGTGACCGCCGACGGCGGCGAAATCGGCCGGGCCCAGGCGGTGCAGGCCCAAGCCGCCGGTCTCGAACCGCATACCGACATGAACCCGGTGCTGCTCAAGCCCAACAGCGACACTGGCGCCCAGGTCATCATTCATGGCCGCGCCGTCACCACCATGAACGCCGTGGCTTATCACGACTACAAAGCCATCGCGATGCAAGCGGTGCTGGCCTCTCATGCGCGCTTGAGCACGGCCTATCCGGTGGTGATGGTGGAAGGCGCCGGCTCGCCGGCGGAAATCAACCTGCGTGCCGGCGACATTGCCAACATGGGCTTTGCCGAGGCGGTGGATTGCCCGGTGCTGCTGATCGCCGATATCAATCGTGGCGGGGTGTTCGCTCATCTGGTGGGTACGCTGGAGTTGCTTTCCCCCAGCGAGCAGGCACGGGTCAAGGGTTTCATCATCAACCGTTTTCGCGGCGACATCGCCTTGCTGCAACCGGGCCTGGACTGGTTGGAAGCGCGCACCGGAAAACCGGTGATCGGCGTGTTGCCCTACGTGATGGATCTGCACCTGGAAGCCGAGGACGGCCTCGACCGGCGCCAGATCGACAAGGCCGATCAGGTGCTGAAAGTGGTGGTGCCGGTCTTGCCGCGCATCAGCAACCACACCGATTTCGATCCGCTGCGCCTGCACCCGCAGGTCGACTTGCAATTCATCGGCCCCGGCCAGCCCATCCCGCCGGCTGACCTGATCATCCTGCCCGGTTCGAAAAGCGTGCGCAGCGACCTGGCCTACCTGCGTACCAACGGTTGGGCGACGGCGATCCATCGTCATCTGCGCTACGGCGGCAAGTTGCTGGGCATCTGCGGTGGTTTGCAGATGCTCGGCCAGCAGGTCCACGACCCGCTGGGGCTGGAAGGCGCGGCCGGGTCCAGTGCCGGGTTGGGCCTGTTGGATTTTGAAACGACCCTGGAGCACGAGAAGCAGTTGCGCAATGTGCGCGGGCGGCTGGCGTTGGAAGCGGCTGAGGTCAGCGGCTACGAAATCCACGCGGGCGTGACCAGCGGCCCGGCCTTGGAAAATCCGGCGGTGCATCTGGAGGACGGCCGTTGTGACGGCGCCCAGAGCCTCGACGGACAGGTGTTCGGCACCTACCTGCATGGGGTGTTCGAGTCGCCGGCGGCCAGCAGTGCGTTGCTGCGTTGGGCGGGGTTGCAGGATGTGCAGGCGGTGGATTACCACGGGTTGCGCGAGCGAGACATCGAGCGGCTGGCGGATCTGGTGGAGCGGCATCTGGATACCGGGATGTTGCGTGAACTCTGTGGGATCTAGGGTGGTTGTACTGGCCTCATCGCGAGCAAGCTCGCTCCCACAGGGGATTTGTGTACTCAGGAGATTTCTTGTGGGTTCTGTGGAACCAAGGTGTGCCGGGCCGGCCCCTTCGCGAGCAGGCTCGCTCCCACATTGGATCTCTGATGACCACAGCATTCATGTACACCCTGGACCAACTGTGGGAGCGAGCCTGCTCGCGAAGAGGCCGGCCGCAACACCGCCAATAAAAGATACCCAATGTTCCAGCATCGGATCTGCGGGTATACATAAGTCCCCTGTGGGAGCGAGCTTGCTCGCGATGGCGCCAGTCGCCACACCGCCAAATAAAAGGTAACAACCCATGCTGCAACTGATCCTCGGCGGCGCCCGCTCCGGCAAGAGTCGCCTGGCTGAAAAACTCGCCACAGACTCCCAATTGCCCGTGACCTACATCGCCACCAGCCAACCCTTGGACGGCGAGATGAACGAGCGTATCGCCCAGCACCGCGCCCGGCGTCCGGCCGAATGGGCTCTAGTGGAGGAACCGTTGGCGCTGGCGCGGGTACTGCAGGAAAACGCCACCAGCGATCAATGTTTGCTGGTGGATTGCCTAACCCTGTGGCTGACCAACCTGCTGATGCTCGACGCTCCCGACCGGCTGGTCGCCGAGCGTGAAGCGCTGCTGGACTGCATCAGCGCGCTCCCCGGCGAAGTCATATTCGTCAGCAACGAAACCGGCCTGGGTGTCGTGCCGCTGGGCGAGCTGACGCGCCGTTACGTCGATGAAGCCGGTTGGCTGCATCAAGCCTTGGCCGAACGTTGTCAGCGCGTCGTGCTGACCGTCGCCGGCCTGCCCCTGACTCTCAAAGGTACTGCGTTATGAATCATCGCTGGTGGCTGGACCCGTGCAAGCCCGTCGATACCCAAGCGCTGGAACTGGCCGCGGCCCGTCAGCAACAACTGACCAAACCGGCCGGCTCCCTGGGACGACTGGAATCGGTGGCGGTGCAACTGGCGGGCCTGCAAGGGCAGGTCAAGCCGAGCCTCGATCATCTGTGGATCGCGATTTTCGCCGGCGACCACGGCGTGGTAACCGAGGGCGTATCGGCCTATCCCCAGGAAGTCACCGGGCAGATGCTGCTCAACTTCGTCAGTGGCGGCGCGGCCATCAGCGTCCTGGCGCGACAACTGGGCGCGTCCCTGGAAGTGGTGGATCTGGGCACTGTCACGCCTGCGCTGGACTTGCCCGGCGTGCGGCACCTGAACCTCGGGCCGGGCACGGCGAATTTTGCCCAGGGCCCGGCCATGACGGTGAGCCAGGGCGAGCAAGCCTTGCACGCCGGGCGCGACAGTGTGCTGCGTGCCGTCGCGACCGGGGCGCAATTGTTCATCGGCGGCGAGATGGGCATCGGCAACACCACTGCCGCCAGCGCCCTGGCCTGCGCCTTGCTCGACTGCCCGGTGGCGCACTTGGTGGGGCCAGGCACGGGCTTGGACGCCGCAGGTGTCAGCCGCAAGGCCCAGGTGATCGAACGGGCCCTGGCGTTGCACGCTGCCCAAGGCAGCGACCCGTTGCAGACCCTGTTCAACCTCGGCGGCTTTGAAATCGCCGCGTTGGTTGGCGCGTACCTAACCTGCGCCCAGCAAGGGGTGGCCGTGCTGGTGGACGGCTTCATCTGCAGCGTCGCGGCCCTGGTGGCGGTGCGCCTCAATTCGGCGTGCCGGCCATGGTTGCTGTTCGCCCATCGCGGCGCCGAACCGGGCCATCGCCACGTGCTGGAAACCCTCGGCGCCGAACCGCTGCTCGACTTGGGCCTGCGCCTGGGCGAGGGCAGTGGTGCGGCGTTGGCGGTGCCGCTGTTGCGCCTGGCCTGTGACCTCCACGGGCAGATGGCGACGTTTGCCGAAGCGGCCGTGGCGGATCGCCCGGCATGACCTTGCGCCTGGACCTGCTGCGTCACGGCGAAACCGAATTGGGCGGCGGCTTGCGTGGCAGCCTCGACGACGCCTTGACGGCCAGGGGCTGGGAACAGATGCACGCGGCGGTCGAGCTAGGCGGGCCCTGGGATCGCCTGGTGAGTTCGCCCTTGCAGCGCTGCGCCCGTTTCGCCGAACAACTCGGCGCCCGGCTCAACGTGCCGGTGCACGTGGACAAAGACCTGCAGGAGCTGCATTTCGGCGCCTGGGAAGGGCGTAGCGCGGCGGCGTTGATGGACACCGATGCCGAGGCGCTGGGCCGGTTCTGGGCCGATCCCTATGCCTTCACGCCGCCGGAAGGCGAGCCGGTGCTGGCATTTTCCAGCCGCGTCCTGGCGGCGATCGAACGCCTGCACGTGGCCTACGCCGGCCAACGGGTCTTGCTGGTCAGCCACGGCGGCGTGATGCGCCTGCTGCTGGCCCAGGCCCGCGGTTTGCCTCGCGAGCAGTTGCTCAACGTCGAAGTGGCCCATGGCGCGCTGTTTTCCCTGACCGTGGCGGCAGGTTCAGTGCTCGAAGAGGTGGTTTGAACATGTTGCCGTTCTGGATCGCCCTGCAATTTCTCAGCAGCCTGCCGGTGCGCCTGCCGGGCATGCCCGAGCCCGAACAACTGGGTCGTTCGCTGCTGTTCTATCCCGTGGTGGGGCTGTTGTTCGGTGGCCTGCTGTGGCTACTCGATGCGCTGCTGCTGGGTACGCCGTCGCTGCTCCATGCCGCACTGTTGCTGACGGCCTGGGTGCTGCTCAGCAGCGGCCTGCACCTCGACGGCCTAGCCGACAGCGCCGACGCCTGGCTCGGCGGTTTCGGTGATCGCGAGCGCACGCTGTTGATCATGAAAGATCCCCGCAGCGGGCCCATCGCGGTGGTCACCCTGGTGTTGGTGCTGCTGCTCAAGTTTGCCGCGCTGCTGGCGTTGATCGAACAGGGGCAAACGTTGGCCTTGATCATCGTGCCGATGCTGGGGCGTGCGGCGTTGCTGGGTCTGTTTCTCACCACACCTTACGTGCGGGCCGGTGGGCTGGGTCAGGCGCTGGCCGATCATTTGCCTCGGCGCGCGGGTGTGTGGGTGTTGTTGGCTTGTGCGTTGGGCTGTGTGCTGGTGGCGGGCTGGGCGGCCGCTAGTGCATTGGCGGTTGCCTTCGCGGTATTCGTCGGCTTGCGGTGGATGATGCTGCGCAGGCTCGGAGGCTGCACCGGGGATACGGCTGGGGCGTTGTTGGAGTTGCTTGAGGTGGCGGTGTTGGTGGCGGTGGTGTTGGGCTGAGTTTGCCTTGGCTACCTGTCAACTCTGACAGTATCGCCTCGTTGAAATCTGGCGCTTAATTCGCTCAAGGCCCGGCTATCGAAGTGTCTGCGGATGGTTGTCTCGATCAAGTGGCTGAATCTATTCCCGACCATGGTTCGCCCATGGCTGAACCTGATTCGAGTCAAGAGTGAGAAAGTGATGACCAAAGCATACAGAACACGTCAAGGTGAAGACGCTCGGCGCGCTTACAAGCGGTCATTGGCAGAGCGAAAAAATCCAGGTGATCTCCCCCCACCCGGTATTCCCGATGCGCTACCCAATGATCCAGATGGGCTGCTTCCGAAGGCTGCGCTCTACGCCCCGATACGAGTGCAAGTTCAACCATTTGCACTGGGCGGCGAGGGGCTTCCAATAGATCCAGACGATACCACTGTGCTAAAGCTACAGTGGCGCCGTTACAACGAGACGGAGTTTCATGACGCCAGCGAGCTTCAAGAGTTCCAGAATGTCGATATCACGTTTCCCCTGCCGCTTGAGATTGCCGTGGACAGATTTGAGGGGTATGAGGGTCAATTCTTTCTTCGTGTATATATTGATGCGTTGTGGAGCGGAAACACTGACTGGTCAAGGGAAGCACCCATTCGCCTGGATAGAACAGCACCTTACGGCCATTTGCCCACCCCCAATGATATCCCTTTGAAGATAGAGCTTACTTCGAGGCCCATCACAACCGCTACCTTGACTGCGCAAAGCGGAGCGGAATGTGAGATTCCAGATTTCGATGATCCTGATAAATCACGGATCATCGTTGCAATAGGTTGGGGCGATGCGCCTCCAGACCCGGATGAAATTATTATCCCCGCCATCTCCGGGCCGTTATTGCCCAGTCGAAAAATGACTGTTCCCCGGGATAAAATCGAACCTTTGGGATCCGGCACGCATTATGTGACCTACGTCTTGATGGATCCCGCAGGCAATATCAGCAAGTTAGCGCGAGTAGAGAGTGTATCTGTTGCCTTGGGTGACCTGCCAACCAACCTGCGGCCACATAGCGTGCCTTTGCACGATGATTCACTCATCAATCGCGCCGATGCCGCTGCCGGAGTAACGGTAGATATTCCTCTCTATGACAATCATGCGCCAGAAGACCTGATCTTTGTCGAGTGGGGCGATACGCTGCTACCGCCTTATCCAGTGGGAGAGGATCCGGATCCGGTCATTTCGATCCGGATAAACTGGGCACGTTTAAAAGCCGAGTATGACTTCGATGCTGGAGGCGTGCAGATCGTTGAGGTCGGGTATCGGGTTGAACGTGCACCGCAGGTAGAGTATCGGCCAAATCCTGCGACGATCGAGATCAATGTCGATTTCTCCAGGACCGGCCCGATCGATCCTGGCGATCCTGATCCCAATCCAGTCAATCCTCTCCTGGATCTGGTGACAGTCTACAGCGACTCAGGCTCTGAAAACGAATTGCCCGAGGCAGACTTCGGCAAGCCAGCAGTGGCCAAGTTCAAGGCGCCGGATCCGATTGTCGATGGCGATACCTTTACCCTGTACTGGCGAGGGGTCGCAGTGGCCGATACCTATGTGTCCGATGGCACGGACCAACCGGACGATGAAATCAGCATCAATATCACCTGGGACGAAATTCTTGCAGGCGGCGCCCATTCACAGCTGCCTGTTTACTATGTGATGAGTCATGCAGACTTTCCGAATAATGACCCGGAGTCCGACGTCACCCATGTCAAGGTCGACGCTATTCGGGTTATTCCCGATGCACCGGTCTTTACTGATATCGGAACGGGGAACACGCTTAATTGCAACCATTTGCGCCTCGTCAATGGAGAGATTGGTTATCGGGTGACTGTTCAGCCGTCGACCTATCTTGAGCCACGTGAAGAGATTGAGTTGCGCTGGAGAGTTTATCGAACGGCGGCTGATGGCGGGACCCCGATTCCCGAGGTGGACAAGACCGAAACTCTAACCATTCCGCCTAATGCACACATAGTTGGCATCCCGTGGTTCATTGAATACGACGATCATGTTCTTCCCGCTGATGCGCTATCGCCCAGCCGTATATCCATGGCCCAAATCGACTACACCACGTCGGTCGATGGTGTGGACAGGCCTTCGGAGAAAACTGAAAAAAGAATGGTTATTGCCTTGGGCTCCGATGGCGTGACTTGCCGCTTGGATGAAGTCATAGCACCTTGAGGGGAGCCATCGCCCCGGGGCATAAAATAATAGCTCCGGGGCAATGGAAGGGCGCTGACCAAGTGATCGAAAGGAGGTTTAAGGAATAATCCTACTGAGAGTAGGATTATTCCTACATAGATTGTCGGGTTCAATCTGTAGTCTGCGGCGCGTCTTCAGTGGTGTCGTACGCAGTTATTGGAAGTTGCCTACGACGCTGGTGTTAAACCGGAATTTCTCGACGGTACTTGCCATGACTTTTGTAAAACCCTTTGCGTTGCGACCGCTGTCACAGGCCTTGAAGCTGCTCTCCATCACACCCTTTCTGATGTTCAGTCAACACACGTTTGCATTGATCATCGACGGTGGCAGCCTGGTTATAGATGGCAGCGCGCCGCTAGACCGCTATACGCTGCGTAACAATGCCCAGCTCACCGCCAATGGTGCGAATACCAGGGACATCCTTGTGCAATCCGGTTCCCAGCTCAACCTGAGCGGTTCTGCTGTGAATGCGACGGGGATCAGCGATGGTGTCAGGCTGTTTGAAAGCGGTGCAACCATTAACGGCAGCACCCTCGTCAGCAGCCGCTCCGGCCTTTCCCTAGGGCATAACATTGGTTCGGGCATGGGTGCCCAAGCCATAGTCGCTGACAGTTCGATTACCGGATCCGATTAATTATGTGGATCCGACGGGGCATAGTCCTTGGGGGGCGCTCTTGCGGCGGTTTAGAGGGGTTTCGCCGGCTGGCAGAGTTACCACTAAATCCGCCTATGTTGAAAACCTTCCCAAGATGCTTGTTTCTAATAGCAAATCCCGTTCAGCAACTTTATATCCTATTGAGAAAAAACATGTTGTGCGTTTGGAGAAAACAGCTAGTTTGCTTGAGTATCGCGCTCAGCATGCCGAGGGAAATACAGTCAGGCAATGGAAGCGCTCGGACGATGCCAAAACTGCACATGAATTCGCCCAGAAAAACGTGGGTAAATTGGGAATTACCAAAGACGCCGCAGCAAATATCAAGTCGCTAGCAAAAGAACAAGTAAAATTAAGTAGGAAAATTAAAGAACTTCGAAAGGAGCAGAATCGTAAGCAGGAGTTTGAGGATAAGGAGCAGCGAAGGCTGGAGGCGTTTAAAAGCGGAAGGATACCGGACCGAGAGAGGCATCAATACAAGAGTGGTTGGTAACGAATATAGAATCAAGTTTTTTGCCCACTCTGCCGAGCAAACCCCATCAGCCCACCATCATGATCAAGCTCCCAACTTGACCATGGCGGTTCCTTTTAGGCTGATGGTTTTTCACTACAATTGAGTTGGGTGGCAATCTGCCTGCCCTTGGATGAGATCGAGGATGGCCCGATTCAGTTCCGTCAGGGGATCGCTCTTATGGTGACCACGACACATCCCGATTGCTGCAGAATTGCCATCTGAGCGCTCAGATCAACCCCTGTTCACGCGCAATCTTGCCCGCGAGATGCCGCGAACTGACGCCGAATTTTCGGCGGATGTTATTGAAGTGATAATTGACGTTGGCTTCGCTGCAATCGACGATCATGGAAATCTCCCAGGAAGATTTGCCGGCTTCGCTCCATTGCAGGAATTCCTTTTCACGTTTGGTGAGTCGAATCGCTTCGGGTTGGTTGCTCTCCGTGGAGGGGTAATGGCCTTGATAGGGCGACGAGTGTCCAGAAATCGCGGTGCTGTGGTACATGAGCGAAACTCCCATTCATCATCAGTGATGGCGTGGGGGCGGCGGAATCTTCCTACTTCTTGATGGCATGGTTCACACGACCCGTCTTCAGGCCCTGAGGCAGGGCTGGAGGCACGGTTTCGTTTATAGCTCGATTCAAACCAGCTGAAACCTGTCAGACATGACAGGTCCTGAATCTCCGCTAGGTGTTATCGGCAAGCCTTTAAGGGAAAAACCTTTGATCTCCATGGCTTTTTCTATGCATGCGAGACGGCGATCAAAAGCCTAAGAACAGACGAAGGGAAGGGCGCGACACGGCTCGCATGGTCAGATTGAATCCGTGGCGAGGGAGCTTGCTCCCGCTTGAGTGCGCAGCGCTGATAAAAAAGGGCTGCTGCGCAACCCAGCGGGAGCAAGCTCCCTCGCCACGAATTCAGTCAATTATTAAGTGCATAGGCGCGCGAATTTTTCATATAGAATTTGCATTCCGCCAACCCCGGGTATATACACGCACCATGCTTCCTTCCCAATGTCTGTGCATCAACCTGCGTCGCGCCGCCCGTGGCGTCAGCAGGTACTACGACGGCGCTCTCGATGGCTTCGGGATCAACGTCGCCCAGTATTCCTTGCTCAATAACCTGGCGCGCCTGGACCAGCCGAGCATCTCATCCCTGGCCGAGGCCATGGGGTTGGACCGCAGCACCCTCGGGCGCAACCTGCGGGTGCTGGAAGGCGAGGGGCTGGTTAAGCTGGCTGAGGGCGACGATTTGCGTAATCGCATCGTCGTGCTCACTGAGGCGGGGCATGCCAGGTTGGCGGCGGCATTGCCGGCCTGGGAAGCGGCGCAACAGAAACTGATCGATAAGCTCGGTGCCGAAAAACGTGCGACCTTGCTGGCCTTGCTGGATGAACTGGCGTGACGCCGGTTCGTCCGATGATAAGTGGGTATATACCCGCGACTGGAGAACAAGAATGACATCGATGTGGCGTACCTGTGGTTGGGTCCTGGTAGGCAGCGCGCTGATCCTGGCGTTATCGCTGGGTGTGCGGCATGGCTTCGGGCTGTTCCTGGCGCCCATGAGTGCCGAGTTCGGCTGGGGCCGTGAGGTGTTCGCCTTCGCCATTGCCTTGCAGAACCTGATCTGGGGCCTGGCGCAGCCTTTCACCGGCGCCTTGGCCGACCGCTTCGGTGCGGCGAAAGTGGTGCTCATCGGCGGGGTTCTTTATGCCGTCGGCTTGGTATTCATGGGCATGGCCGACTCGCCATGGTCCTTGTCGTTGAGTGCGGGGCTGTTGATTGGCATCGGCCTGTCGGGCACGTCTTTCTCGGTGATCCTGGGCGTGGTCGGACGGGCCGTGCCGCCGGAAAAACGCAGCATGGGCATGGGCATCGCCAGTGCTGCCGGTTCCTTCGGCCAGTTCGCCATGCTGCCGGGTACGTTGGGGCTGATTGGTTGGCTCGGTTGGTCGGCGGCCCTGCTGGCGCTGGGGTTGCTGGTGACGTTGATCGTGCCGCTGGTGAGCATGCTCAAGGACGCGCCGTTGCCGGTGGTCGGCCATGAACAAACCCTGGCCGAAGCCTTGCGCGAAGCGTGCAGCCATTCCGGGTTCTGGCTGCTGGCGGTGGGCTTTTTTGTCTGCGGTTTCCAGGTGGTGTTCATCGGCGTGCATTTGCCGGCATACCTGGTGGACCAACACCTGGCGGCCAGCGTCGGCACCACCGTGTTGGCCCTGGTCGGTTTGTTCAATATTTTCGGCACCTATACCGCCGGCTGGCTGGGTGGGCGCATGTCCAAGCCACGCCTGCTGACCGGGTTGTACCTGATGCGGGCGGTGGTGATTGGTTTGTTCCTGTGGCTGCCGGTGACGACCACCACGGCGTACCTGTTCGGCATGGCGATGGGTTTTCTGTGGCTGTCGACGGTGCCGTTGACCAATGGCACGGTGGCGACCCTGTTTGGTGTACGAAATCTCTCGATGTTGGGTGGGATCGTGTTCCTGTTCCACCAGTTGGGCTCGTTCCTCGGTGGTTGGCTGGGCGGGGTGGTGTACGACCGCACCGGCAGCTACGACTTGATCTGGCAGGTGTCGATCCTGCTCAGCCTGTTGGCGGCGGCGTTGAACTGGCCGGTGCGTGAGCGGCCGGTGGCGCGCTTGCAAGTCCAGGTCGGTGCGGCATGAGTCGCGTCGGCCCGTGGTTGATCGCTGTCGGTGCCGGCCTGCTGCTGGCATTTGCCTGGTGGGGTTGGCATCAGGGCGGCTTGGCGTTGATGCAACTGGGCATGGGCACGTGCTGAACAATGGACGGCATCGGACGCGGCGAGTAACGTCGTGGTCTGACACGTTTTTAAGGACATACCGACATGTTGATGCGCTGGTTTGCTGTTCCCGCCCTGTTGCTGGCTGTGACCGGGCAAGTCTGGGCCGCCGACTGCCCGCCGTTGCTGGAGGGTTCGTTGCCCAAGCTGCGGGCCAAGGAAACCGTCGACTTATGCCAGCGCTTCGCCGGCAAGCCCCTGGTGGTGGTCAACACTGCCAGCTTCTGTGGGTTCGCCCCGCAATTCAAAGGCCTTGAGGCGCTCAACCAGCGCTACAAGGACCAAGGCTTGCAAGTGCTGGGCGTGCCGTCCAATGATTTCAAGCAGGAAGCCAAGGACGGGGCAGAAACCGCCAAGGTCTGCTACGTCAATTACGGCGTGACCTTCACCATGACCGAACCACAGCCGGTGCGTGGTGCGGATGCGATACCGCTGTTCAAGCACCTGGCTGAACAATCCGCCGCGCCGAAATGGAATTTCTACAAGTACGTGGTGGACCGCCAGGGTAAAGTCGTTGGCAGCTTTTCCAGTCGGATCAAGCCTGACGATCCGGATTTCATCAAGGCTGTGGAGACGGCCATCGCCTCAAAACCCTGATTGCCCATCACGAAAAAGCCCCGCTTTCCTTACAGAGAGCGGGGCTTTTTTTTTGCTTCAGGTGGCGAGAGGTTCAGGTTCGCCGCGAAGCATTAGAAGCGGTAGGTTGCACCCACACCGAAACCGTTGGCGCTGTTTTCGTATTTGGCGCTGTAGGACTGGCCGAGGGCGTTGCTGCCGCTGACGTTGACTTTTTCTTCCTTGAGGTAGGAATAAGCGACGTCGATGGTCAGGTCTTCGGTCGGGCTCCAGCCGGCGCCCAGGCTGAAGATGGTCCGGTCGCCGGTCGGGATGCGTGGCGAGCGATCGGTGTTGTTAGTCGGCGCCTGGTCGAAGGTCAGGCCGGTACGCAGTACCCACTGCTTGTTCAACTGGTAGGAGGTGCCGATGGCGTAGGCCCAGGTGTCGTGCCAGTTTTGTTCTTCGGTGATGGTGCCGAAAACAGGGTTCACGAAACCGCCGCCAGTGCTGGTGCCTTCGTTTTCCACGGTGATTTCTTTCAGGCGACTCCAGCGAGTCCAGGTACTGCCGGCGTAGACGGTCCAGGCATCATTGATTTGCTGGGTAACCGAAAAGTCCACCGATTCAGGTGTGGTGATGTCCAGCGAAGCGTCGTAGCGTGCGCCACTCAGTACTGGAGGAGGAGTGCCTGCACCTGGGTTCACTTCAGTGTGGCCCTCAAGCTTGTACTTGACCTTGGAATGGTAGGTCAGGCCAACACGAGTGGTGTCCGTTGCCTGGACCAGCACGCCAATGTTGTAGCCGTAGCCGATATCGTCACCCTTGATCTCCACGCCGGCCTCAGGCAGGCCTGGCACGCCGAGCTGCGATTCCAGGGAGCCGGAAATACGGTTGATGGTCGGGCCGAAACCGATCGATACCTTGTCGTTGAAGGCATAGCTGACGGTTGGCTGGAACGTGACGACTTTGACTTCGCTCTTGCTGCCGAAACTCCGGCCCTGGAAACCATTTTCGTAGTCGGTGATCAAGCCGAACGGTGCGTAGACACCCAGGCCGAACGCCCACTGATCATCGATAGGCTTGACGTAGTAACCCATCGGAACGCCAGTGAGCGGAACCATGTCGCCCTTGTTGGTACCGGACTGGGTGCCGCTGGCATCGTCGATGTCGGTGGAGGCATCGATGGCGGCGAAACCACCGGTGACTTGCTGGCGCTTGAGGCGCGACATGCCGGCAGGGTTGCCGAACACGGTGCTGGCGTCATCGGCAGAGGAAGAACGACCTGCGAAACCAGTGCCCATGCCACTGATGCTTTGTTCGTTCAAGGCAAAGCCACTGGCGAAAAGTTGCGTGGATGCCAAGGTAACGGCAAGGCCAAGTGTGGTTTTGAGCATCATTTTTTTCATTGTTAGAACTCCTGGTGATCACCGGGGCGAAAATTACCAACATTTTCGTTCAAGCGCTATAGCCTGGATGGCTTGATTTAGAGCGGTTTTGTAGGACAATCCGACCGGATTCGCGACCGTTGTAGGAACTTTCCAAATTTCCCGTCAGCAAGCGACCTGATTCAGCGGTGAAACACAGCTTTGCCAAGCGCAGGTGAAGTCGCGCAGGCGCCCTTGGGGATGAAAGGTCTGGCGCCAGATGCGGGCCATGCCCAGCAGGTCATCGGCGTCGGGAAGCGCGGGGTTCTGTTCCTCCACCAACAGCCAGGCGATGGCGGTGGCGTAGCGCAGGTTGACGGTCAGTTCCAGGTGCGGGCCGCTGAGAAAGGCGTGCTGGCTGGCCAGGCCGCGCACCAGGCTGGCCCGTTCCGGATCCCGCGCCAGGTAATGGTCCCAAAGTGCCTGGTGTCGGGGCTCTGTGATGCGATACAGGCCATGTCCGCGGCGATCATGCAGGGCTGAGCCCAGGGCGGATTGGCTGGCGGCAATACCCAGCAACAAGGATTCCGCGGTTGCGCTGTGACACTCCAGGTAGAGGAGCGTCGGGCGGATCACATATCGACACAGTTCGCTGGCAGCGATACCCATAAAACCCTCGAAGTGTGAAAGGGGCGGTGCCTGGAGAGTGTGGGCTTGGCAGCAGTGGATCGGTCCAGGCCCCGCCAGAAGCGGATCATGCCGCTTGACTTGAAGTGTAGTGTCATATTCCCGCTGTAAAGGACTGTTTTTAAAACATCTTCGGCGAATGGTTATAACTGTTATATCCCTTGGTGCTTACGCCGTTTCGCTTTATCGAGAAATTTCGGACAATAAAAAGCCCCGCCTTATGGGCGGGGCCTTGGGCGTTTCAGCCTTTCTGGCGTCTCAGGCAACCAGTGCCTGACGGGTACGCTCGATCACGGCCTGCAGCGGTTCGGCGCTGGAGTACTGGTCGGGGTACAGGCGTTCGCTGTGACGGGCGATGCCGTGTTCGTTGACCAGCGTGAAGCTGAAGCAGCCTTTGCGAGCGGCCATGATCAGGCAGTTCATTGGAGCAAAAGCGTTGGTTAGGGTGCGGATGGCATCCTGTGTCTGGATTTGAGTAGACATGTTATGGGTGTTCCTACAAATGACACGGTTAAGAACCGTGCAACGTTAAAACGTTCCAGTAACGTCGACCACCATTGGTCGAACGAAGAACCCGACTGGAACAAAGCAGCCAGTTTGAGCGCTATATAAAGTGCGCGCTTGGGCTGGCAGGTAGGTACTTAGGAGGGCAGGCAACACATCGAGGGCAAAGGTTCTGGGCCCGGGGTGAAGATCCTGATCAATTTTGCAGGTTGGTTCGGTCAGAGTAATGAGCCTGGCAACACCCTTCGCATTCGATCGAAGGCTGTGTTGGCGCAAGGTTTACCTGGAAACCATCGAGGGGGTCGGTCTCCTTTTTTCGGTGAGCGTCCTTTGGAGGATGGCTGACCGCGGAGATGTGTTCGACCCGGAATTGACTTTCAGCTTGGTACTAACGCCGCGGATACTAACGGATTGAATCTGTGAAGGGAAGGGTGTTGATTAAAAAATATTCAAATGAGCCATGGCAGCAAGTCGGGCATGGCCTGTGGCGAGGGAGCTTGCTCCCGCTGGGCTGCGCAGCAGCCCCAAAAGAAAGGGCCGCTGCGCGCTGGAGCGCCAGCCCGGCCCAACGGGAGCAAGCTCCCTCGCCACGTGTTGGTTTTCAACCCGATCCAAGGACGAAGGAGTAGCACGGGATCCCAACGACTGCTGGTGTGGTCAGGTTACCCACGCGTCGCCCATGGCCTCAGGTTATCCCCAGCTTCATACCGCCAGATGCGCCAAAAAATCGCAGCGTTATAACCCGTTCAGCTGTTACTTGTGCACACTCGCCGCACCACTTGTCACCTTACTGTCATGTCGAAACAATCCGGGGTGGGTGCCTGTATCCAAAATTTAAGTCAATGAAAAACATCGCTTTTTTTTACTGGTGAAAAAATCGTCAGTTTAAGCGCAGGCCCCGTTCCACAGGGCTTTGCGCGACTTCAGGGTGGGTTGTCCACTGACTTATCCACAGCTTCTGTGGATTGTCCCAAGCGCTTGCTCTAGCACGGGCGTGCCGGTTTTTTTTCGGCTTTACCCGTACGAAAAAAGGAGTAAAGTGGCGCGCCTTCCGATCTGTCCCACAGTGTTTTATG
Organism: Pseudomonas sp. Z1-12; assembly: GCF_051132015.1. Taxonomy (NCBI): domain Bacteria; kingdom Pseudomonadati; phylum Pseudomonadota; class Gammaproteobacteria; order Pseudomonadales; family Pseudomonadaceae; genus Pseudomonas; species Pseudomonas sp. Z1-12. The sequence continues at coordinate 5,070,962 of NZ_CP071647.1, read as the reverse complement.
AAGTTTCGCTCAGTATCAAATCCTGTTACTTCCGCACCCTCTGGTGTTACCCCACCCAAGCGTATGTCGATGCGGGTGGCTGAGTGGCTGCTCGACAGCCCGCGGCTCGGGGACAGCCCCAGCGTCAAGCACTTGGCCGGTCGTTTGCTCAAGCAACCGGCCCGTGAAGGCGTGGTGGCTGCGCAAAGTCGTCTCGGGCAGTTGATGTGCCGTGAATGCGGCAACGCTCGGGATCGACGCATCGGCCACGACCTGCTGCGCCAGGCCGCCCGGGCCGGCGATGATCGTGCCCGCCGGGCCCTCGGTGAAATCGAAGACTGAAATCGCAGACTGCGCTGGGCAACCCCCAGCCGCTTGGTTAACCTTCGGGCTTTATTTGATCGGCAGGAATTGTCATGGCTATGGATTTGACCAGCCTGTTGTTTGGCCTGGCAGGCGCCGCGGTGCCGTTGCTGGCACTGGCCTGGCACCTGCAACGCCAAGCCGCCACTGCCCAGACCGAATTGGCTCTGCTGGAAGAGCGCCTGGCCACGGCCCACATGGCCCACGATGGCCTCAACGCCCAGCTCGATGCCTGCCGCGACGAGATCAGCGACCTGAGCCAGGCCAACGCCGCCAAGCAAGCGGAGCTTGCCGCGGCCTGTCGCGAAGTCGATTTGCTGCAGATCGAGCGCGACAATGCGCGGGATGCGGCCCACGCCTGGAACCTTGAACGCGCCAACAAGGAAGCCGAGCTGCGCCGGCTCGATGCCCAGGCGGCATCGTTGCAGGCCGAACTGCGCGAGCAACAGGAAAGTCATCAGCAACGCCTGGATGACCTGCAAGGTTCGCGAGATGAGCTGCGGGCACAGTTCGCCGAGCTTGCTGGAAAGATCTTCGATGAGCGTGAGCAACGCTTCGCCGAAACCAGCCAGCAACGCCTGGGCCAGTTGCTCGATCCGCTGAAAGAGCGCATCCAGTCCTTCGAAAAACGCGTTGAAGAAAGTTATCAGGCCGAGGCCCGGGAGCGTTTCTCCCTGGGCAAGGAACTGGAGCGCCTGCAACAACTCAACCTGCGCCTGAGCGACGAGGCCACCAACCTCACCCGCGCGCTCAAGGGCCAGAAAACCCAGGGCAACTGGGGCGAACTGATCCTGGAGCGGGTGCTTGAACATGCCGGCCTGGAGAAGGGCCGCGAGTACCAGACCCAAGTCAGCCTCAAAGGCCCGGACGGCGAGCGTTTCCAGCCGGACGTGTTGATTTACCTGCCGGGCGACAAGCAAGTGGTGGTCGATTCCAAGGTCAGCCTCACCGCCTACCAGCAGTACGTGGCGGCTGAAGATGACGCCATTGGCCAACTCGCTCTCAAGCAACATGTGCTGTCGTTGCGAACTCACGTCAAAGGCTTGGCCGGCAAGGACTACAAGCGCCTGGACGGTTTGCACAGCCTGGATTTCGTGTTGTTGTTCGTGCCGATCGAAGCGGCGTTTTCCGCAGCCCTGCAAGCCGAGCCGAACCTGTTCCAGGAAGCCTTCGACCGCAACATCGTGATCGTCAGCCCGACCACGCTGCTGGCGACACTACGGGTGATCGACAGCTTGTGGAAGCAGGAACGCCAGAGCCAGAACGCCCGGGAAATTGCCGAACGGGCCGGGTGGCTGTATGACAAATTCGTTTTGTTTATCCAGGATCTGGACGAGATTGGCAGTCGCTTGCAGCAGTTGGACAAAGCCTACAGCGCAGCGCGCAACAAACTGACGGAAGGGCGCGGCAACCTGATCAGCCGCAGCGAACAACTCAAGCTGCTCGGCGCCCGGGCCAGCAAGAGCTTGCCCAGCGAACTGCTCGAACGGGCGATGACCGATGCGGATGGGCTGCCGGAGTTGCCGGAAGAAGCCAGCGAGAAAACCCAGGGCTGAAGCGAACCCAAAGCTGAAGCCGCCTCCGGGCTGAAACAGATCTCAAGGCAAAAACAGCACCCTGTGGCGAGGGAGCTTGCTCCCGCTGGGCTGCGCAGCGGCCCTCTTTTTTGTGAGTGCTGCGCACTCAAGCGGGAGCAAGCTCCCTCGCCACAGGAGCTATCATTTGCCGAAGTTACAACGGCAAATGCCGACTCAACAACGCCCGCAACGCCGCCGGCTTCACCGGCTTGGCCAGGTAATCCAGGCCCGCCGCATGCACCAGTGCCACCGTCTCGGGCCGACCATCGGCGCTGATCACCACGCCCGGCACCGGTTCTCCCATGCGCGTGCGCAACCAGGCCATCAGTTCGGTTCCGGTCTCGCCGTCGTCCAGATGAAAGTCCACCAGCGCCAGTTGCGGTCGGCCGCCCTGGGCCAGCCAACGCTCGCATTCCTCGCGGTTGCGCGCCGTCCACACCTGGCAACCCCAGCGCGTCAGCAGGCTGTTCATGCCGATCAGGATGCTGTCTTCGTTATCGACGCACAGCACCTGCGCGCCGCTTGGCAAATGACCGTTGGGCTCGGTCACGGCGCTCGGAGCGACGGCTTGCGTCTGGGCCAAGGGAACGCTGACGCTGAATACGCTGCCACGCCCCGGCCAGGAGCGCACCTGCAGGCTATGGCCCAGCACGCGACAGAGCCCGTCGGCGATGGCCAGGCCCAGCCCCAAGCCTTTTTCGGCGCGGGTCTGGTGGCTGTCCAGGCGCTTGAACTCTTCGAATATGACCTGCAGCTTGTCCTCGGCGATGCCCGGCCCGCGGTCCCAGACCTCCAGGCACAACTCGCCTTTGCGCCGGCGCACGCCCAGCAGTACTGGGCCCTTGGCGTAGCGGAACGCGTTGGTCAGGAAGTTCTGCAAAATACGTCGTAGCAGCTTTATATCGCTGTCCACGCGCAGGGATGAGCCGCGAACCCGGAACTTCAAGCCTTGTTCCTGGGCCAGCGCCGTGAACTCTGCACCGAGGGTATCGAACAGGTCGTTGAGGGCGAAGGGCTTGCGGTCGGGGTTGATCTTGCCGTTTTCCAGGCGGGAGATATCCAGCAGGTCGGTGATCAAGTCTTCCGCCGAGCGCAGCGAACTGTCCAGGTGGTGCACCAGTTGCCGGGCCTCGCTCGGCAACGCGTCGTGCTGGTGGGACAACGCTGCGGAGAACAAGCGCGCGGCGTTGAGCGGTTGCATCAGGTCGTGGCTGACCGCGGCCAGGAACCGGGTCTTGGACTGATAAGCCGCTTCGGCGGTGCCCTTGGCGTCGGTCAGGGCCAGGTTCAGTTGGGACAATTCCCGCGTGCGTTCGGCCACCCGTTGCTCCAGCCCCTCGTTGGCTTCCGTCAACGCCTGGGCGGCCTCGCGGAAGGCGGTGATGTCGGTGAAGCTCATGACGAAACCACCACCGGGCATGGGGTTGCCGATCAGCTCGATGACGCGGCCGTTGGGGAACAGTCGCTCGGAGGTATGGGCGCGGCCCTGGCGCATCCAGTGCAGGCGCCTGGCGACGTGAACTTCCGCCTCGCCCGGTCCACAGAGGCCACGTTCGGCGTTGTAGCGGATGATGTCGGCAATGGGCCGGCCGACACTGATCAAGCCGTCCGGGTAGTTGAACAGTTCCAGGTAGCGACGATTCCATGCCACCAGCCTGAGGGACTGGTCGACCACGCTGATGCCCTGGCTGATGTTTTCGATGGCGCCTTGCAGCAGGGCGCGGTTGAACTGCAGCACTTCCGACGCTTCGTCCGCGATCCGGACCACGTCTTCAAGCTGCATTTCCCGACCTTCAATAGCGGCTTTTACCACGGCGCGTGTCGAAGAGGCGCCGAGTACACCGGCCAGCAGGCGTTCGGTGTGGGCGATCCATTCGCTGTCGGCGTTCTGGTTGGGGTTGAAGCCTTTGCCTTGGCGGTAGGCAAAGCGGATGAAACTTTGCCGCGCCCGTTCTTCACCGACGAAACGCGCGGCCAGTTGCAACAGGTCTTCGATGTGCACCGCCAGCATCGAGCGGGGATTGGGGCGGGCGCTGATTTCCTGGCCGATGAAGCGCCCGGCCTGCCAGTGCTCCGAGACGCGTGTACGCGACAGCACGGACACCCAGGCAAACAGCGTGAAGTTGCCGGCCAGGGACAGGACCACCCCTTGGGTCAGCGGGGTAATCGGCAGGTTCAGCGGATTGCCGTGCAACCAGGCCAGGCCCGGGAAGGTGCTGAGCGACCAGCCCAGGCTGTGGGCGGCGATCGGCAGGACCAAGGTGTAGAACCACAGGAAGATCCCCGTGGCGAGGCCGGCGAATACGCCGCGGCGGTTGGCCTGTTTCCAGTACAGCGCACCGAGCATGGCCGGGGCCAGTTGGGTCACGGCAGCGAAGGCGATCTGGCCGATGGTCGCCAGGCTCGCCGTCGAACCCAGCAGACGGTAACTGACGTAGGCCAGCAACAGGATCACCACGATGCTCACTCGGCGCACCGAGAGCATCCACTGGCGGAACACCTCGAAAGGGCGTTCGGCGGCGTTGCGGCGCAGCAGCCACGGCAACAACATGTCGTTGGAAACCATGGTCGATAGCGCCACGCTGGCGACGATCACCATGCCGGTGGCCGCCGAGGCGCCGCCGATGAACGCCAGCACGGCCAGGGCCGGGTGGGCCTGGGCCAGCGGCAGGCTGATGACGAACGAGTCCGGCAGCACCGAGCTGGGCAGCATCATCTGCCCGGCGAGGGCGATGGGCACCACGAACAGCGCGGCCAGGGCCAGGTAGGCGGGGAACACCCATTTGGCCAGGCGCAAGTCCTGGGGCTCGATGTTTTCCACCACGGTCACGTGGAACTGCCGCGGCAAGCAGATGATCGCCATCATCGCCACTCCGGTCTGTACCACCATGGACGGCCAGTTGATGGTTTCTTTCCAGTATTGCTCCAGGCGTGGGGCGAGCATCGCCTGATTGAACAGGTCGTCGAAGCCGTCATACAGGCCGTACGTGACGAACGCACCGACTGCCAGGAAGGCAAACAATTTGACCAGGGATTCGAAGGCAATCGCCAACACCATGCCGCGGTGGTGTTCGGTGGCGTCCAGGTTGCGGGTACCGAACACGATGGTAAACAGTGCCAGGATCAGCGAGACGATCAGCGCGGTGTCCTGGGCGCGGGTGCCCATGGCATCGGCGCCGGCGCCGATCAACAGGTTTACCCCGAGCACGATGCCCTTGAGTTGCAAGGCAATGTACGGCAGCACGCCGACCAGGCAGATCAGCGCGACCACCACCGCCAGGGATTGGGATTTGCCGTAGCGGGCGGCGATGAAGTCGGCGATGGAGGTGATGTTCTCCTGCTTGCTGATCATCACCATTTTCTGCAGCACCCACGGCGCGAACACCAGCAGCAGGATCGGCCCGAGGTAGATCGGCAGGAATGACCAGAGCTGTTCGGCGGCCTGGCCCACGGCGCCAAAGAACGTCCAACTGGTGCAATAGACCGCCAGCGACAGGCTGTAGACCCAGGCCCGCACCCGTGGCGGCAGCGGCGTGCTGCGCCGGTCGCCGTAGAAGGCGATGGCGAACATGATGGCCATATAGGCCAGGGCGACAACGGCGATCAGCCCGCTGGACAACGACATGGAAACTCCCCGACAAAGACACCGGGGCTTGAGCCCGGCAGGACAGTCTCGCATGCCCGCTCGGGTTCGTCAGTGTCGACCAAGGTCGAGGCGTGGTGGGGTGTCGCAGGTGGGGGAGTACTCGGGTTATTGGGTGTTCTTTCGGGCCTCTTCGCGAGCAGGCTCGCTCCAACATTGGATCTGTGGTGGATACAAATCTTGTGTCCACTGGAGAACCATGTGGGAGCGAGCCTGCTCGCGAAAGCGCTGGGTCAGCTTGCATCAATATTGAATGTGCCACCGTCTTCGCGAGCAAGCTCGCTCCCACAGGGATCCGGGATGAACACTCTTTCTAAGAGCGCCCATGAAACCCATGTGGGAGCGAGCTTGCTCGCGATGGCGGCCTTACTGACCCAACGCAATATCCACCAACCGGTGCAGCTCTTCTACCGCCAACGGCGCGGTGGCAAAGAGTATGCGGAACACCGTCGGCGCCACCACCACATTGATCAGCCGCTCGACGCCCGGATTGGGTTCATCGGGGTAGCGGTCCAGGATGATCTGCAACTGCCGGCTGATGATCCCCACGCAATACCCCGGCGTGGCGCAGGCCTGGATGTCGCGCATCATGTTGCGGCCGGGCTCGGAACTCATTTCGTCCAGGTACTGCTCGGCCCAGGCGCGCAGGTCGCCGCGCAAACTGCCAGTGTCTGCCGGCTCGCCGTCTGGGCGCATGCGGGCGATGGCGACGTCGGCCAGCAGCGCCGGCAGATCGCCCCAGCGCCGATAAATGGTGGACGGCGTCACCCCGGCGCGCGCAGCGATTTGCGGCACGGTCAGGGTCGCGCGGTCCTGCTCTTGCAACAGGGCACGGACCGCCGAATGAATCGATTCCTGGACCCGGGCGCTTCGACCGCCGGGGCGTAAACCTTCTTTAATAGCCATGCGTCAGACCTTAACACAAAGAATTTGCTTTAAGCTCACACCGGTAGCACACTCCGCAAAAGCAAAAAATTAGCTTTTGTGACTGTTCCTGTGGAGCGTGCCCATGTCCCGTCCAGCTTCGACCCGCGCCAGCCTGATCTTCCTGGCGCTCACCTTGCTCGGCTTTCTCGCGGCGTCCAGTGCGCCGACGCCGTTGTATCACCTCTACCAGGAACAGTTGCGGTTTTCCCCGGCTGTCCTGACGCTGATTTTCGGCGTGTACGCCTTCAGTCTGCTGGCGGCCTTGCTGACCGTGGGGTCGCTGTCGGATTACCTGGGCCGCAAACCGGTGATCTTCGTGGCGCTGTTGCTCAACATCGTGGCAATGCTGCTGTTTATCAGCGCCGACAGCATTGCCTGGTTGATCAGTGCCCGGTTGATCCAGGGGTTCGCCACCGGCATGGCCACCAGTGTGCTGGGGGCGGCCTTGCTGGATTTCGACCGTCGCCAAGGCCCGCTGATCACCAGCGTTGCGCCGCTGTTGGGCATGGCGTGCGGGGCCCTGGGCTGTGGCCTGTTGGCCGAGTTCGCACCGTTGCCGTTGCAACTGACGTACTGGCTGCTGCTGGGGTTATTCCTGGCCCAGGCCATTTATCTCTGGCGCTTGGAAGAAAGCGTCAGCCCACAGCCCGGCGCCTGGCAGTCGTTGCGCCCGACCTTGCACGTGCCGCGGCAGGCACGGCAAGCCTTGTGGCGAGTTCTGCCATTGGACCTGGCGGCCTGGGCGGTAGGCGGTTTCTACTTGTCACTGGCGCCGTCCTTGGTGCGGGCGGCCACCGGATCGACGTCCAACCTGATCGGTGGCGCATTGGTGGCGGTGCTGACCCTCAGCGGCGCGTTCGCCATCTATCTGTTGCGCAACCAGGAGGCGGATAAAATGTTGCGCCCGTCCGCGAGCCTGCTGATGATCGGCCTGGCATTGGTGCTGGTGGCGGTGCATGGCGCCAGCTTGCCGTTGTTCTTTATCGGCACGCTGATCACTGGCGGCGGTTTCGGTGCCGGTTTCCTCGGGGCGTTGCGCAGTCTCATGCCGCTGGCCTTGCCCCATGAACGAGCCGGCTTGATGTCGGCCTTTTATGTCCTCAGTTACCTGGCTTTCAGCCTGCCGTCGTTGCTGGCGGGGAACCTGACGCGGGTGTTCGGCCTGATCCCGACGACCGATGGTTATGGCGCGGTGTTGATTGTGTTGTGTGCCGCTGCACTGCTGGGGTTACGCCAATCGATCAAGCCGCTCAGCGATGGCGTTCGGCCTTGAAGCCGAGCATGCAGGTGCCGCCGGCAGTGGGTTAGTCTTGGCACCTCAACCTGCTTACGGACGGACCCCTTGAAAATCATTCGCAGCAAATCCTTCACCGGTGACCGTGCCTGGGCGGCGCTCGATATCGCCAACATGAACGGCATCACCACGCGCCTGCACTGGACCGACCAGCCGTACAAATGGCACATCAACGACGGCCAGGAAGTTTTCGTGGTGCTCGATGGGCAAGTGCGGATGTGCTATCGGGAAGAGGGTGTCGAAAAGGCAGCCCTGCTGGACGTTGGGGACATTTTCTACGCCTCGGTGGGCACCGAGCATGTCGCCAAGCCTTTGGGCGAAGCGCGAATCCTGGTGATCGAAACCGAGGGCAGCGTCTGACGCTTATCTGTAAAACAGATTACATATAGAGAAATTACCCGTTATATAGATATTCGACCCCGCTCTAGCATGGCTCTACCTCATCCGAGGACAGGAGTTCGCCATGACATGCTGTGCCGCCAAAAACCGCTTGCGCCCGCTGAGCCATTTGCCCAGGCCGCTGGAAGCCATTCGCCAATTCACACCTAACTGGTTCGCCGTGACCATGGGCACCGGTGTGCTGGCGCTGGCCTTGGCGCAATGGCCGGCGCAGATGCCGGGCCTGCGCGCCTTGGGCGAAGGGTTGTGGTTGTTCAACACGCTGTTGTTCGTGGTGTTCGCCCTCATGTACACGGCCCGTTGGGTGCTGTTCTTCGACGAAGCGCGACGGATTTTCGGCCATTCGACGGTCTCGATGTTTTTCGGCACCATTCCCATGGGGCTGGCGACCCTCATCAACGGCTTTCTGATCTTTGGGTTGCCGCGCTGGGGGGAGGGCGTGGTGGCGGTGGCCGAGGCGTTATGGTGGATCGACGTGGCCATGTCGCTGGCCTGTGGCGTGCTGATCCCCTTCTTGATGTTCACTCGCCAGGAACACCGGATCGACCAGATGACCGCCGTGTGGTTGTTGCCGGTGGTAGCCGCCGAAGTCGCGGCGGCCAGCGGCGGGCTGTTGGCGCCGCATCTGGCCGACGTCCATGGGCAACTGGTCATGCTGGTGACCAGCTACGTGCTCTGGGCCTTTTCCCTGCCGGTGGCGTTCAGCATCCTGACGATTCTGCTGTTGCGCATGGCCCTGCACAAACTGCCTCACGAGAATATGGCCGCCTCGAGCTGGCTGGCCCTCGGCCCGATTGGCACCGGTGCCCTGGGCATGTTGCTGCTGGGCAACGATGCCCCGCTGATTTTTGCCGCCAATGGCCTGCCCGGCGTGGGCGACATCGCCGCCGGCTTGGGCCTGGTGGCCGGCATCACGCTGTGGGGCCTGGGGTTGTGGTGGATGTTGATGGCGCTGCTGATCACCGCGCGCTATTTGCGCGAAGGCATTCCCTTCAACCTCGGCTGGTGGGGCTTTACCTTTCCCCTGGGCGTGTACGCGCTGACGACGCTGAAGCTTTCCGAGCTGCTGGGCCTGGGTTTCTTCGGCGTGTTCGGTGCTGTGCTGGTGGCCATGCTGGTGGTGATGTGGCTGATCGTTGGGCGGCGTACGGTGCTGGGCGCCTGGCACGGTGAGCTGTTTGTGTCGCCCTGCATTGCAGGGCTGGCGAAATAATCGCTAAAGACAGGTAATGTGTGGCCTGGATCGAAAAACGTTCATTCCAATAAGCGTCCACGCCACTCAGGAACATGGAAGATGAGTCACCCTTCGCAGTTCACCTTGCTTCGCACGCGGCGTTTTCTGCCGTTCTTCATCACGCAGTCCTTGGGCGCGTTCAACGACAACATTTTCAAGCAGTCGCTGATTCTCGCCATCCTCTACAAATTGACCATCGAAGGCGACCGCTCGATCTGGGTCAACCTCTGCGCGCTGCTGTTCATCCTGCCATTCTTTCTGTTCTCGGCATTGGCGGGGCAGTTCGGGGAAAAATTCGCCAAGGACGCGTTGATTCGCCTGATCAAGCTTGGCGAAATCGCCATCATGGCGGTGGGCGCGGTGGGTTTCCTGTTCGATCACTTGTGGCTGATGCTGCTGGCGCTGTTCGCCATGGGCACGCATTCGGCGTTGTTCGGTCCGGTGAAGTATTCGATCTTGCCGCAGGCCTTGCGTGAAGATGAGTTGGTCGGCGGCAACGGCTTGGTGGAGATGGGCACGTTCCTGGCGATCCTCGCAGGCACCATTGGCGCCGGGATCATGATGTCCTCGGCGCATTACGCCCCGGTGGTGGCTAGCGCGATCATCGGCATCGCCGTGCTCGGTTACCTGGCCAGTCGCAGCATTCCGCGCGCGGCGGCGGCCTCGCCGCAAATGCGTCTGAACTGGAACATCTTCAGCCAATCCTGGGCCACCCTGAAATTGGGGTTGGGGCAAACCCCGGCGGTGTCCCGGTCGATTGTCGGCAACTCCTGGTTCTGGTTCGTCGGGGCGATTTACCTGACGCAGATTCCCGCCTATGCCAAGGAGTGGATGCACGGCGACGAAACCGTGGTGACCCTGATCCTCACGGTGTTCTCGGTGGGGATAGCGTTGGGTTCGATGCTGTGTGAAAAGCTTTCCGGGCGCAAAGTCGAGATCGGCCTGGTGCCGTTCGGTTCGTTCGGTTTGACCGTGTTTGGCCTGCTGTTGTGGTGGCATTCCGGTGGGATTCCCGCCAGCGTCGAGGGCCACGGTTGGCTTGAAGTGCTCGGTTTCGGCCATGCCTGGCTGGTGTTGATCGACATCCTCGGATTGGGCGTCTTTGGCGGTTTCTACATCGTGCCGCTGTATGCGCTGATCCAGTCGCGCACCGTGGAGAACGAGCGGGCGCGGGTGATTGCTGCCAACAATATTCTCAACGCGTTGTTCATGGTGGTCTCGGCGATTGTCTCCATCGTGTTGCTGAGCCTGGCCAAGCTGTCGATCCCGCAGCTGTTCCTGGTGGTGTCATTGCTCAACATCGGCGTCAACGCCTACATCTTCAAGATCGTCCCCGAGTTCAGCATGCGTTTCATGATCTGGCTGCTGAGCCATTCCATGTACCGCGTGGAGCATCGCAACCTGGAGTCGATACCGGATGAAGGCGCAGCGCTGCTGGTCTGCAATCACGTGTCCTTCGTCGATGCCTTGCTGATTGGCGGCGCGGTGCGTCGGCCGATTCGCTTCGTGATGTACTACAAGATCTACAACCTGCCGGTGCTGAATTTCATCTTCCGCACCGCCGGCACCATCCCGATTGCCGGGCGCCAGGAAGATATCCATATCTATGAAAAAGCCTTCAAGCGAATTGCCCAATACTTGAAGGACGGCGAGCTGGTGTGCATTTTCCCTGAAGGAAAACTGACCGCTGACGGTGAGATCAATGAGTTCAAGAGTGGACTGACGCGCATCCTCCAGGAAACGCCGGTGCCAGTGATTCCCCTGGCGCTGCAGGGGTTGTGGGGCAGTTTCTTCAGTCGCGACCCGGCCAAGGGGCTGTTTCGCCGGTTCTGGTCGCGGGTGACGTTGGTGGCGGGTTCGGCGGTGGACGTCGAGGCGGCAACGCCTTCGAGTTTGCAGGCGTTGGTGGGGGATTTGCGTGGGACTGTCAGGTAACTGCTGACTTTGAGGGCCCCTTCGCGAGCAAGCTCGCTCCCACATTGGACCGAATCGCCTAGGCTGCATGCGGTCAAAGTGTGGGAGCAAGCTTGCTCGCGATAGCGGCAGTGGCCTAAGCGCTGACCTTGAGGCCGATCAATCCGGCGATAATCAACGCCACGCTGGCCAGGCGAACCAGCGCCATCGACTCACCAAACAAAATGATCCCGGCGATCACCGTGCCCACGGCACCGACCCCGGTCCAGATCGCATAGGCCGTCCCCAGCGGCAGTTCCTTCATCGCCAGGCCGAGCAGGCCGAGGCTGATCGCCATGGCGGCGATGGTCAGTGCGGTGGGAAGAGGGCGGCTGAAACCGTCGGTATATTTCAGACCGACAGCCCAGCCGACTTCGAACAGGCCGGCAAAAAACAGAATGATCCAGGACATCACGCACCTCATCGATGGGTGGGGTCGTCCCCGGATAGTGAACTCTTTGGAGTCGCGGGGTCGTCCCCGCATTGGGCGCAAGAGTGCCCAATGCTGACTGTTTGGTCAAGTCGCTCGGTCAGTCCGCCGCTCGGTCGGCAAGCAATTCACGGTCCTGTTTTTCACTCATGCGCCGGAAGTACGTCGAGAGCAGGGCTCCGGAAATATTGTGCCAGACGCTGAACAGCGCACTGGGCACCGCCGCCAGTGGCGAAAAGTGCGCGCTCGCCAGCGCCGCGCCGAGGCCGGAGTTCTGCATGCCGACTTCCAATGAAAGGGTTTTGCGCTGGGCTAACGGCAAGCCGAACAAGCGCCCGGTGAAGTACCCCAGCAGATAACCGAAGCTGTTGTGCAGCATCACAATGGCCATGATCAGCAGGCCGGATTCGGCGATCTTCGCCTGACTGGCCGCGACCACCGCCGCCACAATGATCACGATGCTCACCACGGATATCAGCGGCAGCACGTCTATGGCATGACGAACCCGGGCACCCAACAGGCGTTGGGCGACGATGCCCAGCGCGATCGGCACCAGCACGATTTGCAGGATCGACCAGAACAGCGCCGAGAACGACACCGGCAACCAGGCCGAGGCCAGCAGCCAGATCAGCGCAGGGGTCAGCAGCGGAGCAAGCAGGGTGGTGATAGCGGAAATCGCCACGGCCAAGGCCAAATCACCGCGAGCCAGCCAGGTCATGACGTTGGACGATGTGCCGCTCGGGCAGCAACCCACCAGGATGACGCCGACGGCGATCTCCGGCGGCAGGCTGAACACTTGGCAAAGCAGCCACGCCGTGCCGGGCATGATCACGAATTGGGCAACCACCCCCAGGGCTACGCGTCCCGGACGGCGGGCGACTTCGGCAAAGTCCTCCAGCTTCAATGCCAGGCCCATGCCGAACATCACCAGGCCCAGTAGCGGCACGATGGCGACTTTCAGGCCGACGAACCATTGCGGTTGCAGGAAAGCCAGTACCGCGAAAAACAGTACCCAGTAAGCGAAGGTATTGCCGACGAAGCGACTCAATGCAGCCAATGCGCGCATGACCTGATCCTTATTATTAAGAACACCGAATACTAATGTGGGAGCGAGCTTGCTCGCGATAGCGGAGTGTCAGTCAACATCTTGGTGGCTGTCATACCGCTATCGCGAGCAAGCTCGCTCCCACAAGGGTAACCCGTTGCTTTTTTAGATCCCCTGGGGAATCTCTTCACCACCCAACGCTTCCACCAGCGCCGGCAAGAACTCGCCGAACGTCAGCATCATCAGCGTGAAGCTGGCGTCCAGTTGGCCGAGGGCTTCGTCGCCGCCGTCCTGCTCTGCCTGGTCCTGCAACAGATCTTCGAATTTCAGGCGCTTGACCACCATCTTGTCGTCGAGCACGAAGGACAACTTGTCCTGCCAGGCCAGCGACAGTTGCGTCACCACCTTGCCGGTGTTCAGGTGCAGCTGGATTTCGTCGCTGGTCAGGTCCTGGCGCTTGCAACGCACGATGCCGCCGTCTTCGTGGGTGTCGCGCAGTTCGCATTCATCCAGCACGAAGAAGTCGTCCGCGGCTTTTTGGGTCTTGACCCAGTCGGTCATGGTCGCGGTCGGGGCCATCTTGACCGTCAGCGGGCGTACCGGCAGCGAGCCGATGACTTCGCGCAGAGTCGACAGCAGGTCTTCGGCGCGTTTCGGGCTGGCCGAGTTCACCAGGATCAGGCCCTGTTTCGGCGCGATGGCGGCAAAGGTGGACGAGCGACGGATGAACGCACGGGGCAGGAACGCCTGGATGATTTCATCCTTGAGCTGGTCCCGTTCCTTTTTATAGACCTTGCGCATTTGCTCGGCTTCGATCTCTTCGACCTTTTCCTTCAGGGCATCGCGCACGACGCTGCCTGGCAAGATGCGTTCTTCCTTGCGCGCGGCGATCAGCAGGAAGTCCTGGCTGATGTGCACCAGCGGCGCGTCTTCGCCTTTGCCAAACGGCGCGACGAAACCGTAAGTGGTCAACTCCTGGCTTGCACATGGACGCGCCAGTTTGCTGGCCAGTGCAGTTTCCAACGCCTCGGCATCAAAAGGCAGATCTTGGGTCAGGCGATAGATAAGCAGGTTTTTGAACCACATGGGGTGAGTCTCTCCTTTATGCAAAGGGGGGCATTATTCTCTTCGCGGCGCCATAGGCCAACCCTTCGCTAAGCCTTTGGAAGGCCTGAAAAAATTAATTTAAAAAGTGCTTGCCAGCTTAAAGAGTGCTCCGTAGAATGCGCGCCACACCGAAAGCGAAGGGTGATTAGCTCAGCTGGGAGAGCGTCTGCCTTACAAGCAGAATGTCGGCGGTTCGATCCCGTCATCACCCACCATTCGCTCAACGTGTTACGCGCAGCGGTAGTTCAGTCGGTTAGAATACCGGCCTGTCACGCCGGGGGTCGCGGGTTCGAGTCCCGTCCGCTGCGCCATATTCGGTAACCTGGAACACTGAACGCCAGGTCACCACGGAAAGCCCGCTAACGCGGGCTTTTTGCTGTTTGCAGTTCCCGCGGTGTGTGTTGCTCATGTTTTTTTGCTGAATTTGCTAATTAAATCAGCACGTTACAAAAAACTGTGAGAGAATGCGCCCCGCATCGAAAGTGAAGGGTGATTAGCTCAGCTGGGAGAGCGTCTGCCTTACAAGCAGAATGTCGGCGGTTCGATCCCGTCATCACCCACCAAACTTTCAATGTTACGCGCAGCGGTAGTTCAGTCGGTTAGAATACCGGCCTGTCACGCCGGGGGTCGCGGGTTCGAGTCCCGTCCGCTGCGCCATATTCGGTTACCTGGAATGCTGAACGCCAGGTAGCTACTAGAAACGACGCTTTTCCTTTACGAGGGAGAGCGTCGTTTTTTTTGTTCTCTTTTTTTTGTGTGTATCCGTTGCTGCAGTAACGGCGACTTAGGGTTCCGCCCTGGCGGCGGGTCACTTTGAAGAGCCCGGAAGCCGGCCCAGTCGAAAGTAACCAAAGCGCTCATGCCCACCACGGTTTCATAGTCGATGAAGATGTTGGATGGGCTGGCCTCATCGCGAGCAAGCTCGCTCCCACAGGTTTTGCGGTGCACACGGATTTTGCCTCTGCTGAAGATCCCCTGTGGGAGCGAGCTTGCTCGCGATAGCGGAACGGATATACACCCAACCCCCCGTCTACTGCTCAGCATTCCGCCGATGCCGATAATCGCTGACCGCCTCATACACCGCCTTACGCAACCGATTAATCCCCCCAATCGGCCGATGCGCCTCAATCCCAAACCAAGGATTGAACGACTGATTATCACAAGCCAGATTCAGCTTGGGCGTATCAAAATCCTGAGCCGGCACCTTAATGCGCGCCACGGTTTCGAATGGCGCATCACTTTCCTGCCATTCGATACTGGTGTCTTCGATCGGCATGTACTTGCTCGGATCCTGACGCTGGACCTGCAAGACAAAACACGCCGGCATCCGGTCTGTGGATAACTGCTGGTTCAGCGCGCTGCGCAAGAAATTCGGCAAATCCTGATTCTGCGGTGGCAGGGTATAGCTTGGACAGCTGTCCGGATCCGGCGCGACGCGAAACTTGGCGTTGGCCTCGCCAAACTTATAAGGCGATACCGAGAAATAAGTGGTCTGGGTCGGACTGGCCGGAGCCGGCGAGAGGGTCGCCAAAGCGATGAACAGATGCCGAATCTGCCAAGTACGCGGGTCCAGGCTCGGAAAAAAAGCCATCGCCTTCTTCCCGTCAGCCTGAGCGGCCACATTCTGACGGTACTCGGCGACATCGCTGACAAAGAAGTTCGGATGATTGAACATCACGAAATCCTGCTCGCCGAACGATTGCCGGTCCGCCAGCAATTGCTTGCCGGGCACGTTCAGCAGCTTGATCGCCATCCCCCGGGCATCGCGCAGGCTGTCGAATTGCGGATAAGCGTTACCGTTGGACAGGCGGATCGTGGCCTGCCAGGTCTTGCCCGGTTCGGCGAACACCCCCTGGCGCAACGGGGTAGGCAGGTCGCTCTGCACCTGGACCTCGGCCATGACGCAACCGTGCGCCTTGGCATGGGCATCACGCAGATAGCGTGTGCCTTCGCGGTGCTGATCGACGATGCGGATCGCAGTCTGGATGATGTCCTGGGTCATGGCGGCTTCGCCGGGTGCCACCTGTTCCTTGTCCGGGACAGGTCCCCTGTGTTGCCAGGCAAACCAGGCCGAGGACAGTGCCCAGCCGAGCAACCCGATGCCCAGCAGCCACAGGAGCGTCTTGCCCAAAAAGGCGCCGAGGCGCAGCCAGAGCGTGATCAACATGCCAACATCCTTTTACCGGTGGGGTTCATCATTACAGTTGCGACTCCAGTGGCCCGCCCAGCACTTTTAAATACTCCAGCAAGGCCCAGCGTTCCTGCGGTTGCAGCAGGCGGCCAATGACGCCGTTGCCGCGTTCGCCCGCGCGGAATTCATGGCCGCTGTTGTGATTGCCGGTAATCCGCGTATCGAAGTTAAAGCCGTTAGTGAAGGCTTCGGTGCGATAGCCCAAATGGCGTGGGTCGTATTCGAAGTTGCCTTTATAGAAGGTGGTCGCCCGCTCAGCCTGGGGGGACAACAGTTGGTAGATGGTCGGCACCGAGCCGTTGTGCAGGAACGGTGGCGTGGCCCAGACACCCGCCAAAGGCCGGGCCTTGTAGGCGCGCAATTCACGTACGCCGATGGGCAGGCCGAAACCGTCCAGGGCCGGGCGCTCGGCTGGGGTGACCCCGGCGTCACGGTAAGCGCGGTTTTCGACGAAGGCAGTGACGTAGGCCAAGCCTTTGGCGACCGAGAGTTGGCTCAGGTCCAGCGGCTCCGTCGGGGTCGGGTGCAATTGCACTTCCAGCTTCGCCAGTTCGGCCGGGTCCCATTGCAGGCTGGTCAGGTCGTAACGGTGATCGGCAATATTATTGGCAGTGCCCGGGTCGGTGCCGATCACTTTCACCGGCAGCATGTGCAACTGCTGTACCGGTCTGTCGGGCCCCTGGACCACTTTGGGCACATGGCAGCTGGCGCAGTTTTCAACGAACAGGGCCCGGCCCTTGGCGGCCAGCGGTTTATCGACCGCGCCCAGCAACGCTTCCGGCCACACGGGCGCCTTGAGCAGTTGCAGGGTCTCTTCGATCTTGTTCAAGTCGCGCACGCGCACGCTGGAGGGGTATCGCGCATCGCCCTGCAGCGGCTTGCCTTGGGCGTCGAAGAAATTCAGTGTGGCGCCGACTCCCAGCGCTTCACCGACGTTTCGGGCCATCGGTTGCTGGGCCGATCCGTTCCACTGCACCCAGTCGAAGGTCCACATTTCCCACAACTGTGGGTAGTCCACCGGCGCGTTGGCGACCCGGTAGTTTTCCGCCGAGATGGCGTCGCCGAAGCTGGCATTGGCGATGCGGCCGAAGGCGTCGGTACGGCCAGGGCCTTCTTCGGTGGGGTAGAGGCCGCGATGGGTATCGTTCCAGGCCACCCGCAGGAAGGTATCCAGGGAGTCCTTGAACGCCTTGCGCAGGTCCTCGTGGCGGGCATCGTAGTCCTTGCCCAGGACTTGGCGGGCGAAGCGTTCGAATTTCCAAGGGTTGTAGTACGTAGACGCCAGACTGGCGACTAATGCCTGTCCGAAACTGCCACCGCGTAGCGTAGGAACGCTGGAAGGCAGCACGTGCTGTGCCGAGCCGCCGTCGATCCGTATCGCCTGGCCCTTGAAGCGCAATTCGCCGGTGTGGCACGCAGCGCAGGTGATATCGAGGAATGGGTCGGCGCTGCCGGCGTTCTGGTGCCGGGTGAAACCCACCGGCAGATTGCCGGGATTCTCAGGAGTGGCTTTCTGGGCCGGATCGATCAGGAAGCCAAAGCGCGCCAGATACTCCGGCGATGCGAAGCGTTGTTGCGAAAACGGCAGTTCGAGGGCCGTGAACCAGTCGTAGCGCAGGCCTTTGACCTGGGTGCCCTGGGGCGTGAAGTAATAGGTCTGGCGTTCGGCGGCGCTCCATTGATCCAGGTAATGCACCTGTTGGATGGGCGTATAGAACGGCAGCCGGGGATTGGCGACGTAATAAAGCACCACGGCCACGACGACGATCAGCAGCGCGAGGAGCAGCAAGAGAATGCGAGAGAGGAGGCGCACGGTTACGTCCTTGTTTTTTTTGATATGCCCTTATGCCTCAGCGCTGCGCGGCGGGCAAGTGGCCAGTAGCCCCGTCCTGTGGGGGAGCGGCAATGTGTCCCTGTGCGTAACGGATGACAGATGCTTCATTTGCCTGGGATTAAAAAGCGTTTGCGGACCTGAACTTATCATCACTTTGCGGCTCACATGCCGGTAGCCATTGGTCGTGGCCGCCTGATAAGCTCGCGGCTTTACTCGATTGCCCTTTAGGCGCATGAACAAGGAAATAGCATGAAACAGCATCGGTTGGCGGCGGCGGTAGCCCTGGTTGGCCTGGTACTCGCGGGTTGCGACTCGCAGACCAGCGTAGAGCTGAAAACCCCGGCGCAGAAAGCTTCCTACGGTATCGGCCTGAACATGGGCAAAAGCCTGGCTCAGGAAGGTATGGATGACCTGGACTCCAAAGCAGTTGCCCAGGGCATCGAAGATGCCGTCGGCAAGAAAGAACAGAAGCTGAAAGACGAAGAACTGGTCGAAGCCTTTGCCGCGCTGCAAAAGCGTGCCGAAGAGCGTATGGCCAAGATGAGCGAAGAGTCGGCAGCCGCCGGCAAGAAATTCCTCGAAGAAAATGGCAAGAAAGCCGGTGTCACCACCACCGCTTCCGGCCTGCAGTACGAAGTGGTCAAGAAAGCCGATGGCGCGCAGCCTAAGCCGACCGACGTAGTGACCGTTCACTACACCGGCAAGCTGACCAATGGCACCGTGTTCGACAGCTCCGTCGAGCGTGGCAGTCCGATTGACCTGCCGGTCAGCGGCGTGATCCCAGGTTGGGTCGAAGGCCTGCAACTGATGCACGTCGGCGAGAAGTACAAGCTGTACATCCCGAGCGACCTGGCCTACGGCGCCCAGAGCCCGAGCCCGGCCATCCCGGCCAACTCGGTCCTGGTGTTCGACCTGGAGCTGCTGGCGATCAAGGATCCGGCAAAAGAAGACGCAGCCAAGTAACCGCGTCTGTTATAACGACAACGCCTCGCTTATGCGGGGCGTTGTTGCATCTGGGCGGCGGCAAGATGGCAAAAAACCGAACGCACGGCGCACGCTATAGTCATAGGCATTACAGGCGCTGTGCTAGACGCAGTCGGCTGGTCAAGTCAATGAAATATTGGGTTTTTTTATGTGAGTAAAAAACGCCCGATCTAAGCCGGGCCCTTATGGAACGGGGGCTTCAGCGGTGAAATGCAGCTCTGTTCACAAGGTTATCCACAATTTGTGTGGATAACATTTCAGTGGGAGAAAAAATGAAGGCCCCGTGGAATTTTGCGCGATTTCTGCCCTTGGCAGGCCGCCTGTTGGCCCGCGGTCGATTGCCGACATTGCTCTTCGCCGTCGCCAGCAAAGGTGCTCGGGAGGGCGGGCGGCTGGGCAAGCTCAAGGAGGACCTGCGCCTGTTGCAGGCCTTGTGCCTGGCCTACTGGCGCGGCGAATACCGCGCGGTCAGCGCCAAGTCGATGCTGTCGATAGTGGCGGGGCTCATGTACTTCCTCAGCCCCTTGGACGCCATTCCAGACCTATTGCCCATGTTTGGCATGTTCGACGACATCGCGGTGCTGGCATGGATCATGAAAACCCTCGACGTAGAACTGGAGGCATTCCGCGCCTGGCGTTATCGACAGTCACCCGAGACGCTGGCCAAAGTCGAAAGGCTTCCCGACACTCCGGAACAACTCCAGCTCCAAGGTCAGAAAAAACCCTGATCCCCTGAGAGTGCATCACCCCGCGACCTTAGCCGGCATTTAGGATTACACTTCCAAGGAAAAAGGCTGACTCGCTAAGTGTTGTTGTCCTACGGGGTAGACATGGATATTCAAATAATCGCACGTGACGGAGAGCCCGAGTACGCGGTTTTGCCGTGGGATCAGTACCAAGCGTTGTTGAAAGCAGCAGGTGTCAATCAAGCTCCGCCGCGGGAAGCGACAGTCCGTCACGCGGCAGCACCCGACCAGGTTCTCCCTGGCCTGGATCAATTACGCAGTTTGCGCGAAGGGAAGGGCATCGCCATTGAGGCGTTGGCTCGCACGGTAGGTATCAGTCCGTCTTATCTGGCCTTGATCGAGAGCGGCGAGCGACAGCCCGATGCCGCGATTCGGCGCAGTCTGGCCTGGGAGTTGACGGTGCCGGGTTGGAGGGAAGAATCGTGAGCGTACGCATCAGTCGGCAGCATTGGGATGGGTTGTTGGGTGAATTGGACCAGGCGCGGCGCCAGCGCCATTTATTGACTTACCGCGCCTTGCTGGAGCGCTTGCAACTCCCCAGCCCGGCCATGCAGACCTTGACCGCGGCCCTTGAACATCTGGCGGCGCTGGACGCCCGGGCAGAACAGCCGCTGCGCAGTTCCCTGGTGATCAGCCAGGGCGCGAGCCGGTTGCCCCGTACGGGGTTCTTCGAGTGCGTAGAACGCCTGGGCCGCTTTTCCGGGCCTTCCGATGGGGTGGCCGCCGCTTCCTGGCACGCTTCGGAAGTGGTCCGGGTGTTTGAATACGAATACCCCGAGTCGGCGGAGGCCTGAGTGCTCTGGCGACTCAAGGCGCGGCTCGGTTATTGGCTGGCGCGTCGGTTGTTTCACTGGCCCTGGTTCATCCGCCAGCCACGTGGCTGGGCCTGGCTCGAGGGCCAGTTCTCGCGCATGGCCAACCTGGGCGATGTCGGTGCGCAAAGTTTCTACGGGCACATCCTCACCTTTCGCGGCCAAGGGCTGGGTGCCCGTGAAGAAGGGGTTCGCCTGCTGCGCCTGGCGGCACTGGCCGGTGATGGCAAGGCCGCCTACCAAGTCGGCGTGATCAGCCTGGCCGGTACCACCAACAAGGCGCCGGACCCGCTCGAAGCGGCACGCTGGTGGACCTTGGCGGCGAAAGCCGGGCATCCGTTGGCCGAAATCAAGCTCAAGGCCCTCGAAGCCCGCGACCCTTAGCGTTATCCACAGGCTATTCGTGGTGCAGCTGGGCGAATTTAGCGAATCGCCCTACATCCTTTGTCCGGTTCCCCTGACTTAATTCCCCCGCCATCCCCGGCACAGTCTCGCGCTCCTTGAGTGCTGCGAGACATTGCCCATGTTCGACCGTTTTTTCCTGCCGGCCCTTGAGCGAGCCCTGTCCTGATGGAGCAGGTTAGCCGTATCGAGCAGGAACTCGACAGTTTCAAAGATACCTTGTCGGTCTACCGCGAGCAGCTTGAGCGCTGGTACAGCCGGGCGGCGGACCGGGCCAGCCACGCGGCCGACTTGCCCTCGCTGATGGGCATGGAGCGGCTGATCCGCTTCGGCGACAGCACCACTGCCGTCGGCACCCGTGACGATGATTTTCTCTCCACGGTCGTCCAGTGCCCCCAGGGCGGCGTGATGACGATCGAGAGCAAGTTCGAGTCGGTGTACGACATCCCCTTGGGCGACATCGTGGTGGATGTGGTGGCGGTGGAGGGCGGCGAGGTTACGCCGGTCACTCTGGACGCCCAGGGCCTGGGGACCTTCACAGGGGAGGCGGGCAAGTCCTATCGGGTTCACGTTCAGGGCGAGGTGCCCGCCAAGCAAATAGAGAACTTGTTTTCTTCCTACGATGGCTTGGCCGGTGACCTGACGGACTGGCTACGCGGCGAGTGGCAAGGTTTCAAGCCGCGATGGGCGCAGCAGTCCTTGGCGACGTCGGCGGCTGCGCTGGGGAACGGGTTGCTCGCTGGCAGTTGGGCGGCGATCGAGGGGGTGTGGGACAGCATCAGTCTGCTGTCAGACATTCTCAAGGACCCAGGTCAGTTTGTTGGGCGGTTGGGAGACAGCGCTGACCAGTTGAAGAAACTGGCGCGCGACACACCACTGGTGATGGCGAAGCTGCAATTGCTGGCCAGCGACGAAGCGGCGCTGTGCCTGTTGGTGCGCACCGCCAGTCTCTGGCTGGACATGCTGCCACCCAGCGAAGTCGCCGGCGAAACCGCCAAAGCGCTCTCCACCGTGGTGGTGCAACTGGTAATCGACTTGCTGATCGGCGTGATCTTGACCTTTGCGGGGGCGGGGGCTGGGATCGCCTATCTATCGATGCGGTTGGCCAGGCATGGTGCAAGCCTGCTGAACGCCGTGCAGCGTTTCGTCAAGGCGATCTTCGCGGTCGTCAATGGCTTCATGACCTACGTGGACCGCTACAAGACCGTGGCGGCACGCGGCATTGCGTCGGGGATAAAAAAAGGTCGGATGCAACTGCGCTGGGATGCGCAGCGCAATACCACGCTGAAAAAACACGAACATCACGACGACGCCCCCGTCCAATCGAAAAACCCCAACGGCGACAGCGCCGACACCGCCGCCCAGACCCAGACCAGCGGCTGCCCGGTGTCGATGGTCACCGGCGAAGAGCTGCTGACCCTCGACGATGGCACCCTCGATGGCCGATTGCCGTTCGTTTTCACCCGTTTGTACCGGACCAGCGCCGCCGACCTGGACATCGGCCTCGGGCGCGGCTGGAGCCATGCCCTGGCCCATCGCCTGGAACTCGACGGCGAACAGCTCACCTGGGTCGACCAGGAAAACCGTCGCACGCTCTTTCCATTGCCCACCACCCAGCGCCCGTCGATCCACAACAGCCTGGCCCGCGCAGCAATTTACCTGGGGGCCGAGCCGGACGAACTGATCGTCGCCCAACCGGGGGAAAACGCCCCGTTCCTGCATTTTCGAGACGGCCACCTGATCGCCCTCAGCGACCGCTACGACAACCGCCTGACCCTCCAGCGCAACATCCACGGCGACGTCTGCCGTTTGGACAACGGTGCCGGGCGTTCCCTGCGCCTGCGCTACGAACAGCGCCACCTGATCGCCGTCGACTACCAGAGCTTCCACCCGGCCATCACCCTCGACGAAGCCTGGCGGACCGAGCAGACGCTGGTGTCCTACCGCTACGACGGACGTTTCCGACTGATCGAAGCGATCAATGCCGCCGGAGAAAGCGAACGCTACGACTACGACGACCAGCACGTCATCCTCCAGCGGCAATTGGCCGGCGGGGCGAGTTTTTATTGGGAGTGGCAGGGCGTCGGGCCAGCGTCCCGTTGCGTACGGCATTGGGCCTCGTTTGCGCAGATGGACAGCCGCTACACCTGGGGCGAGGACGGCAGCGTCACGGTCCGGCACCTGGATGGCAGCCAGGAAGTGTATGTCCACGATGACCGGGCGCGGCTGGTGGGCAAGGTCGAGCCCGACGGCGGTGAACACCTCAAGGCCTATGACGAACAGGGCCGATTGATCGCCGAACAGGACCCGCTGGGGGCGGTCCGTGAATACCGTTACGACGACGTCGGACGGCTGCTGGCGTTGATTCCGCCGGACGAGGCACCGACGTCCTACGAATACCGCAACGGTTTCCTGCACAGCCGTTCCCGTGGCAAGGCCGTATGGACCTACCGGCGCAATGACCACGGCGATGTGATCGCCAGCATCGATCCCGACGGCCAGCGTACGGAATATGCCTACGACGCCCATGGGCAACTGCTGGCGAAGTATGACCCGGACGGCGGCGAACATCGCTTCACCTGGAGTCGCCTGGGCCAACTGACCGAAGAGATCCTGCCCGATGGCAGTCGTCGGTGTTTTTCCTACGATGCCTTGGGACGTTTGCTCAGCCGCCGGGACGAACACGGCGCCCTCACGCACTACCAATGGGACGCCGTCGGCCGACTGCTGCAAGTGACCCTGCCCACCGGCGCCATCCGGGCCTGGAGCTACAACGCCTACGGCAAGGTCATTGCCGAGCGCGACGAGCAGGGCCGCACCACCCGCTACGAATACGCCGATGACCTGCACCTGGTCAGCCGTCGCCTGAACCCCGACGGCAGCGAGCTGAAGTACCGCTACGACTCGGCGCGGCTGTTGCTGACCGAGATCGAGAACGAGTCCGGCGAACAATATCAGCTGGACTACACGCCCAACGGCTTGATCCGACAGCAAGTCGGCTTCGACGGCCAACGCACTGCCTACGCCTACGACCTCAGCGGCCATCTGCTGGAGAAAACCGAGCACGGCGAGGACGGCTCGCAATGGGTCACCCGCTACCAGCGCGACGCGGCCGGGCGGCTGCAACTCAAGACCTTGCCCGACGGCCAGGCCATCGAGTACCGCTACGACGAACTGGGCCGGCTGGTCTACGTCGACGACGGCAGCGACCATCCGCTGGCCTTCGAATACGACGCCCAGGATCGGCTGGTCTGCGAACACCAGGGCTGGGGCACCCTGCGTTATCGCTACGATGCCTGCGGGCGCCTCAACCACCTGCGCCTGCCGGACGACAGCCAACTCGACTACCACCACGCCCCAGGCGGCGCGCTGACCGCCATCGACCTCAACGGCGCACGCCTGACCGAACACCGCTTTGATGGCAGCCGCGAACGACAGCGCCAGCAAGGTCAGTTGCTCAGCGACTACAGGTACGACGAACAGGGCCGCCTCAAGGCCCAGACCGTGTGGCAGAACCCACAACAGCAACTGCTCTGGCGCGACTATACCTACAGCCCCAAGGGCAACCTGCAAACCCTTTCCGACCACCGAAGCCGCCGCAGCTACCAGTACGATTCTCTAGATCGCCTGACCCGCATCGACTTTTCCCACAGCGAGCCGCCGGAACACTTCAGCCACGACCCGGCCGGCAACCTGCTGATGCAGGACCGCCCCGGCCCGACCACCCTCAAGGGCAACCGCCTGCTGAAAGAGGGCGACCGCCACTACGACTACGACGCCTTTGGCAACCTGATCCGCGAACGCCGCGGCGAGGCTCTGGTCAGTGCCTACCGCTACGACAGCCAACACCGCCTGATCGGCATCACCACGGCCGACGGCTGCGAAACCTCCTACCGCTACGACGCCTTCGGCCGACGCATCAGCAAGACCGTGGACGGCCTGACCACGGAATTTTTTTGGCAGGGTGACCAGCTCGTCGCCGAAAACAGCCCGCGCCATCACCGCAGCTATGTCTACGAACCCGGCACCTTCCGCCCGCTGGCGATGCTCGACGGCGAAGGCCCCGACGCGCGCCCGTTCTATTACCACCTCGACCACCTGGGCACGCCCCAGGAACTGACCAACCCCAACGGCCAGATCGTCTGGTCGGCGCGCTACAACGGCTACGGCAAAGTCACCGCACTCACGCATGGCGACGGCGAACAGCTTGAACAACCGCTGCGCTTCCAGGGCCAATACTTCGACCCCGAAAGCGGCCTGCACTACAACCGCCACCGCTACTACAATCCCGAGACTGGCCGCTATTTGACACCTGACCCGAGCAAGTTGGTGGGTGGGCTCAATGGGTACCGGTACACCCTGAACCCGACGGGGTGGGTGGATCCGTTGGGGTTGGAAGGTTGCCCGGGCGACGGATGTAGAAAGCCTGTCGTCGGTAAGCAAGACCCGACGGCCAAGCTTGGGGTGGATGAGGGTGAGCCGGCGCTGCCGATGACGGCAGAGCAGCGGCGGGCCAGAATTCAGGAGCTTTCTGAAGAAAACGCTAAGCGACGAGTTGTGGAAGTGGAAGAAAAATACGATATGCATACCATAGACAAACATGGTCCCCACATTCCCGATATCGTGCTTAGGCAACGAGCAATAGACGGAACAGATCCAGTAAGCGGGGCTCCGGGTAGATTAAATAAAAGTTCTCAGTTTAGAAGTTGGAAGATGCAATTGCATGCTCTAAATGAGGCCTTAACAAGAAAGGCAAGAGGGTTGCCCGCCCACACGGGCTTCGATAGAGCGGGAAATCCCATCCTCAGAATTGAGATGCCCGGCGCCGGTCGTGGTTATAAACCCAATAGAAGGGATAGTCAAAATCCAATACTAAATGAAAATATGAATGGGGCAGAGATAAAATTCGATAAAGAGCAAGTGGATAGGCCTTTTACTGCATTTCCTATTGACTAACGAATGTATGGGGAGAAGTTATGTTGAAAGCTCCATTTACTGAGCTGCCATATGAGCCAACCGTTGTCATGTTTTTGGCAGGACTTGAGACTGAATATAATGATCGCGAATTCAAAGAAGAGTTATTGAAGCTTGATCCAAATAGCAAGATGGGTCGGGTGGAAATAATAAAAAAATATATTATCAAGGGGCAAGAGTATTTGTCATACAGGCATAAGTTTTTACTTGTTAAAAAGTTGGAGGGTGCATTAGCAAATAAAAATTATGATTTTTCTTCCGCTTTTGAATATGACTACGAGACGGATGAGCCATCACCTTCACCTTGGTCAGCATCGGAAATTGATACGCCTCGTAGCTTTTTTGAGGATGTTTTTAATGTGGCGAATGATGCTTGGAGAGCTGACATTTTGAGGGCCGCTATGGAGGACCCTTCGACGTGGTGATATTGGATAAACTTCTAAATTCGTCTGTAGTGAAATGCGCTCTAATAAATAAGAAAGATGCTTAAACACCCTTTCCTAAAAGAGAATTTTTTTCCTGATCTCATGTGGTTTATTGGGCAATTTGACGTATATGATCGTGAAGAGACTCGTGGGGCGATGCTGGTAATTTACAATCCTGACGATGAGCACGATAGGCGAGAACTCATTCGTAAGTATGGGCTGGATCTGGAGTGCTTGTCTTATAGGCATAGATATGTGCTGTTGTCCTTTCTTAAGGAAAAACTCAATGATCCGACTTTTGATTTTCAAAGCTTGTTTGACATAGAAGAAGACTGTGCTGGTAGCTGGCCTCGTGGGGAGTGGTATAGCTTGAAAAGTCCAAAAGGTTTTTTTAAAGATGTTTACATGTTAGCAAAAGAGAAATGGAAGGAAGATCTCCAAGAAGCTGCTCTGGAAGATCCATCCAGTTGGTAAGTTTTGAGGGGTGTCGCCTGCGGGCTAATGGGTAGATTATTTCGAGAACAGCACACTAGAACGTGTTACGACAGGCCGAAACCCTGGGACTGGAGAAATCGAAATTATAATAGGGGTCGTAGGGAGGGCTGCCGAAAACTCCTTCAGCGGCGACACGCTTCGTAAGTCATAGAGATAAATTGAACGTGATATATAAGCCGACACGCGTTTTTAGGCGCAATGATTTGTTTGAAAGTACTGAGTCGATCGATTCTTGGGGAAAGGTCGGAGAGGGTATAAGAGAGACGGCTGCATATGGTCGTCCATTTGTAATATTGAATAAAAATGATCCAGTAACTGCATGTGCAGGTCAAAAAAATGAAACAAAAACCAAGCATGATGCCCTTGGTAGGGTTGTTGTTTGTGTTTAATATTGAGAATGCCCGCAACGAAGAGCGGGAGGAGCTGATAGTTTCAAAAAATATAAATGTCGATGCTGAACTCTCTGAGTTGTTTGATATCTTGCTTAGACCGGAGTTTTTGAGTTATCCGCCCAGCGCGCAGGAAAAATATATTGAAATAATTAGCTATTATCTGAAGGCTGGCGACACCTTTGATAATTTGTTTGAAGATATGGATACGTATTTTGATCAGGCGATTCATGATCGGCGACACTTTATGGAAATATTGCTGGGCTGCCTCGGGCACTATTACTCAGAGGGGAGGTTTATAATTTAATTGGGGGAAATATTCGAAAGGTAACTAGGCATGGATGAGATGAAGCGCTCAATTGAGGTAGAGCATTTACAGGTGGGATTAAGTGCGGCTTGGATATGATTTGCATGATGTCTGGGGGTTGTTGTTTGTTTTCAGTATTGAAAATACTCATGACGTGGCGCGTGAGGAAATAATAACTTCAAAAAATGTAAATGATGATGAGGAGTTGGGTCAACTATTTGATTTTTTGATTCGTCCGGAATTTTTATTTCACAGTCCAAAGGATAAAATTTTGTTGATTAATACTCTCGGCTATTTCCTAGAAAACGGTGATAGCTTTGATAGGGTTTTTTTGAATTTGGATGCGTATTTTGATGATGATGTTAATGATCAGCGCCAATTTATGCGAGTCCTGTTGGCTTCTTTGATGATATATCAAGCGGAGAGTTGATCGTTCCCACGCTCTGCGGGGGGAATGCATCTCGCAGATGCTTTGCGTCACCTTCCAGAAGCGAAAAGCCCTGGCGGCGTTCCCCCGCAGGAGCGAGGGAATGATCGTATAGGAAGCAATGAAATGATCGATCCAAGCACCGGCCAGCCATATATACCCACGCCTGCATATTTTTTGGGTTGTTTTGATATATATGATCGAGAAGAAACGCTAGGGGAAGAGCTTGAAAAATATGACCCCAACAGCCCAGCGGATCGAGAGATATTAATCTTAAACTACTCGCTGTCTAAAAAATGGAAAATAACGTACAGGCAAAAATTTGCATTGTATAAAAGTTTAGAAGAAGCGTTGCAAGACAGCGATTATGATTTTCAGACTTTACTAGAACATGATTGTCAGGAGTGCTCATCGCTACCCAATGGGTGGGACGCAATGGACGATCCAAGAATTTTTTTTGAAGATATTTACAGACTGGCGAGTGAGCTATGGGCGGATGATCTTCGCAAAGCTGAATCTGAGGACAGATCTACTTGGGATTATATATAGCAGAATTGCCGATAAGGGGATTTGTCTCAAAGGTGAAGATATGATCGTTCCTACTGCACCACCAAACCGCTTTTGTGGCGAGGGAGCTTGCTCCCGCTGGGCTGCGAAGCAGCCCCAAAAACAACCCACTCGGTCAGTCAGACACACCGAGGCGTCGGTCAGAAGAGGGGGCTGCTGCGCAGCCCAGCGGGAGCAAGCTCCCTCGCCACAGGGTTAGCGCCAGGCGTTCGGGCCAATGCGGGACTCACTTACACCGACAACCCCAACTCCACCACAACCTCCCGCTCTGCCAACCCCTCCACCAAATACACACTCCCTCCCAAAATCTCCTTGGCATGGTGCTTGGCCTGCGAAGCCAGTTCCGCCAACTGGCTGGCATCCAACGCCCCACAAGCCTCGGCACGCAAGTGCACCACGCCAATCGACAATGACAACAACGCAAACTCCTGCCGAATCCCCTGCCGATTCAACGCCGTAAAACACCCCGCCTCCAAATGCTCGGGGCGGTAGAAGCGCCGGCAGTGGGTCTGGAAGTCGCTGAGCAGTTGGTCCAGGCGCTTGCGCCAGTCTTCCGGGCCGAGAACCAGCAGGAAGTCGTCGCCGCCGATGTGGCCGACGAAGTCGCGGCTGGGGTCGATGCGTTCGTTCAGGCATTGGGCCAGGCACAGCAGGACTTCGTCGCCGCGACCGTAGCCGTAGATGTCGTTGAAGGGTTTGAAGCTGTCGATGTCGACGTAGCAGATCACCGACTCCTGCCGTTGTTGCAGCAGGCGGGTGAGGCATTGCTGGATCGGCACGTTGCCCGGCAGCAGGGTCAGCGGGTTGGCGTAGCGGGCCTGTTGGATTTTCAGTTCGGTGATGAGTTTGAGCACGTCGATCACCCGGCCCAGGCCCAGGTAGCCGCCGTTGAGGGTGATGATGAAATCTTCTTCGATGCGTTGCCGGGCACGGCTGGTGATCAGGCGGCTGACTTGTTGCAGCGACTGGTTCAACTCCACCGCCAGGAAGTCATCGCTCATCAGCCGACTGATGGGCTTGCGGGCGAACAGGTCGGTGGCAAAGGGCTTGAGCAAGGCGTCCGAGAGTGAATGGCGATGGACGATGCCACAGGGCTGATTCTGATTGTCCAGCACCGCCAGGGAGTTGAGATTGGCCTGGCGCCGGAACGCTTCCAGCACGGAGGCTGTCGGCGTGTCGTGCGCCACCGCCGGCTGTTCGTTGAGCAGGGCACCGAGGTCGTTGACCTCATCATTCAGCGCCACCACGCCGCTGTCCTGCCGGGGCATCAGCGCCCTGGCATCGCGGGACGGTTGTTCCTGGGGGCGGGCCAGCAGATAGCCCTGGACCAGGTCGACGCCCATTTCGATCAGCACCGCCAGTTCTTCCGGCAGTTCGATGCCCTCGGCAATCACCTGGGCGCGGGAAGCCCGGGCGATTTTCAGGATCGAGCCGACGAACTCGCGCTTGAGGGCGTCCTGATGAATGCCGTCGATGAAGTGCCGGTCGATCTTCACATAGTCGGGGCGCAATTCGGACCACAGCCGCAGGCTCGAATAACCGGCACCGAGGTCGTCCAAGGCAATCGAGAAACCCATCGCCCGGTAATGATGCAGGGCGGTTTGCAAGAGCTGGAAGTCATCGATGGGGGTCTGTTCGGTCAGTTCGATCACCACCTGGCTGGGGGCGATGCCGAAGTCTTGCAGCAATTGCAGCGTGCGTCCCGTCTGGTGCGCGGATTCCAGCAGGGATTCGGGCGAAACGTTGAGAAACAGCTTGCCCGGCAGCTTTTGCTCATTGAAGCGTTGGCAGGCGCTGCGGCGGCAGGCCAGTTCCAGCTCGCTAAGGCGTCCGGCTTGGCGCGCTACCGAAAGCAATGCGATAGGGGAGTGCAGCGGGCTGTTGGAAGGGCCGCGGGTCAAGGCTTCATAGCCCACGATGCGCCGTTCGGAAAGGCAGATGATCGGTTGGAACAGGCTGTGCAAACCGCTTTGAGCCAGGATCGAACTCAAGGCACTCAGCTGTTCTGTCGTGGTCATGGCAATCTCTGGCGATAAAAAAAGGACCGGGTGCGAGGCACCCAGTCCTGTATTTCACGACAGACTGATGTCAGTTTGATGACACTCCGACGAGCATCACCATTAAATGGCCATCATCTTAGTGCTTGGCGATCGCCGTGTTGAGTTTCAGGTAATCCAGCAGGATCCGTCCGGTCTCGCTCAGGTAGGCGTCGTCTTCCGGCTTGGTTTTCTCCGGCTCGGTGATCAGGTCTTCGTCCTCTTTCTTCAGCTCTTTGAGCGGTTCTTCGCCCTTGGCCTTGCGACGCAGGTTTTCCATGGCCAGTTGCTTGGCCTCGATGTCGGCATGCTGCGCGCGACGGTCGGCTTCGTTGAGGGTGACGGTTTTTTCCATCATCAACTTCTGCGCCAGGGCCAGCTTGTCGCGGATAAACACGAACTCCGCGTCCTGGGACGAGCGCGCGTCATGGTCCGACTTGAGTTGGGCCAGGAACGGCTTGAACGGGTCCACGGCCGGTTTGATCGCCGGCCGGATGGTGTCCCACGGCATGGCTTCGGGCAGGGCGCTTTCACCGATTTCCTTGGTGTCGATGATCGACGGGTAATCAATGTCAGGCAGCACGCCTTGGTGCTGGGTGCTCTGGCCGGACACCCGGTAGAACTTCGCCAGGGTCAGTTTCAGCTCGCCGTGGTTGAGCGGCTGGATGGTCTGCACGGTGCCTTTGCCGAAGGTCTGGCCGCCGATGATCAGCGCACGGTGATAGTCCTGCATGGCGCCGGCGAAAATCTCCGAGGCCGACGCCGACAGGCGATTGACCAGCAAGGCCATCGGCCCCTTGTAGAACGCGCCCGGATTTTCGTCTTCCAGCACATCCACTCGGCCATCGGCGTTGCGCACGAGCACGGTCGGGCCCTTGTCGATGAACAGGCTGGTCAGCTCGGTGGCTTCCTGCAGGGAGCCGCCGCCGTTGTTGCGCAAGTCGATGACCACGCCGTCGACTTTTTCCTTTTGCAGTTCGGTCAGCAGTTTCTTGACGTCGCGGGTGGTGCTCTTGTAGTTCGGATCCCCGGCGCGGAAGGCCTTGAAGTCCAGGTAGAAAGCCGGGATCTCGATGATGCCGAGCTTGTAGTCCTTGCCGTCCTGCTTGAGGTTGAGGACCGATTTCTTCGCCGCCTGTTCTTCCAGCTTCACCGCTTCGCGGGTGATGGCCACGATCTTGCTGGTCTGGTCATTCGGCGCATTGCTGGCCGGGATGACTTCCAGGCGCACCACCGAGCCTTTCGGGCCACGGATCAGCTTGACCACTTCGTCCAGGCGCCAGCCGACCACGTCGACCATTTCCTTGTTGCCTTGGGCGACACCGATGATCTTGTCTGCCGGGCTGACCTGCTTGGTCTTGTCCGCCGGGCCTGCCGGGACAAGGCGCACGATTTTCACCTGGTCGTTGTCGCTCTGCAGCACCGCACCGATGCCTTCCAGGGACAGGCTCATGTTGATGTCGAAGTTTTCCGCGTTATCCGGCGACAGATAATTGGTGTGCGGGTCGTAGGACATGGCGAAGGTATTGATGTACGCCTGGAAAATATCCTCGGCGCGGGTCTGGTCCAGGCGCGCCAACTGGTTCTTGTAGCGCTTGGTCAGGGTCTCCTGGATCTGCTTGGAGTCCTTGCCGGCGATCTTCATGCGCAGCACTTCGTCCTTGACGCGCTTGCGCCACAGGTCATCGAGTTCGGCCGTGCTTTTGAGCCAAGGGGCGTCCTTGCGGTCGACTTGCAAGGTTTCCTTGGCATTGAAGTCGATTTTGTCGACGCCTTTGTTCAGTTCGGCCAGGGTGTAGTCCAGGCGCGCCTTCACGCGGTCCAGGTAACGCTTGTAGATGGTGAACCCGGCGTTCAGGTCGCCGCTCTTGAGGAAATCGTCGAACTGGGTTTTCCACTTGTCGAATTCGGCGATGTCGCTGGCCAGGAAGTAACTGCGCGATGGATCGAGCAGCTTCAGGTAGCTGTCATAGATGATGACCGAGCGCGCGTCATCGAGCGGTGGCTTGCTGTAGTGATGGCGCTTGAGCAATTCGACGACGTTAAGGCTGGCAATCACTTCATCGCGGTCGGGCTGAAGCTTGTCCCAGCTGTTGGCCGCGAACGTATCGTTCGACAACGGTAACAGGCCGAGGCCAATGACGAGCGCGAGGGCGGTGCTGGGGAACAGGTGCTTCATGCTGATTCGACGCAGGGACAATTGATAACGCATATTAGGCCGTCTTTGAAGTCGCCGGTTCCATGTGGCCCGGGCGCATAATGCAAGAAAGCCCGGCGTTGAAGCAGCGGGCCCAGTCGAGACTCACTATGGAGGCACCGTGAAAGCATTGCAAGGCGTTGAAGGCCAAGTGGTATGGGCTGATGAGCCAAGTCCGGCGTGTGATGTCGGGCAAGTTCGCATCCGTGTGGCGGCCGCCGGCCTGAATCGGGCCGACTTGTTGCAAAAAGCCGGGCTTTACCCGCCGCCACCCGGCGCCAGCCAAGTGTTGGGGTTGGAGTGTTCCGGGGTGATCAGCGAGGTGGGGCCGGGCTCGTCCTGGCAGGTGGGCGACCGCGTTTGCGCGTTGCTGGCTGGCGGCGGGATGGCCGAGGAAGTGGTGGTCGATGGCCGGCATGTGCTGCCGGTGCCGGAGGGCTTGTCACTGGCTGAAGCGGCCGCGCTGCCTGAGGTCTACAGCACCGCGTGGCTGAATCTGTTCCAGTTGGCGGCGCTCAAACCGGGCGAGAAAGTGCTGTTGCACGCCGGCGCCAGCGGCGTCGGCTCGGCCGCGATCCAGTTGTGCAAGGCCTTTGGCAACCCCTGCTGGGTCAGTGTCGGGTCGGCCGAACGGCTGGCCTATTGCGAGGCCTTGGGCGCCCAGGGCGGTGTAATTCGCACCGATGGCCTGGAGAGTCTGAACGACCTTGGCCCCTTCGACGTGATCCTCGATCCGGTGGGCGGCAGCTACGCCAAACTCAACGTGAAACTTTTGTCAGTTGACGGCCGCTGGGTGTTGATCGGCCTGATGGGCGGGCGCACGACCGAACTCGATCTGGCACAGGTGCTGGGCAAGCGTATCCAACTGCTCGGCTCGACCTTGCGCAGTCGCGACGAGCAGTTCAAGGCCGACCTGATCAGCGAACTGGGGCAACAAGTGTGGCCGCTGTTTGCCGACAAACGCCTGAGCCCGCAACTGGCGCGGACCTTCGCGATCAAGGATGCCGAGGCGGCGTTTGCCGAGCTGGCGACCAACCAGGTGTCCGGAAAGTTGGTGCTGCTGATCGATGAAAGCCTGAGCTGATTTCGACCCTGTGGGAGCGAGCTTGCTCGCGATAGCGATGTGACAGTCAATGACGTTGTTGAATGATCGACCGCCATCGCGAGCAAGCTCGCTCCCACAGGTTTGTTTATTTGCAGGGGCGCCTACTGTGCACCTTCGGTCGGCAGCCCGTATCCGATGCGCGCGTCCTGCTAGCGTTAACTAATGGGGATGGGGTAACCGCAGCTTTCATTTCACCCGTGGGGTGAAGAGGTTGATCATGGCCATCGCCGAATGGCGCATGCAGGGCGTCGAATTCATTGCCTGCAACTGCAATTGGGGCTGCCCCTGCCAGTTCAATGCGCCACCGACCCACGGCCACTGCCAGGCGGTGGCGTCGATGCGAGTGGAACACGGGTATTTCAATCAGGTGGCGCTGGACGGCTTGTGTTGGGCAGCCACTTTCGCTTGGCCGGGCGCCATCCACGAGGGCAACGGCAGTTGTCAGGTGTTCATCGATGAACGTGCCGACGAGGCGCAACGCCAGGCCCTGCTGACGATCCTTTCTGGACTGGAGAGCGACCCTGGGGCCAACGTGTTCCAGGTGTTCAGCAGCACCATGACTAAAGCGTTCGATCCGCTGTTCGTGCCCATCACCCTATCCATCGATGTCGACCAGCGCTTGGCGCACCTGGACATTCCAGGCGTGTTGCAGGCCAGCGGCGAGCCGATCCGCAGCCCGATCGACGGCTCACCGCATCGCGTCCGCCTGTCCCTGCCCGAGGGCTTCGAGTTCCATGAGGCCGAAGTCGCCAGCGGCAGCTACCAGACGCATTCAGCCCTCAAGCTGCAATCCCAGGGCAGTCACAGCCACCTCGCCCACGTGCACTTCACCGGCCACGGCATAGAGCCGTAGCGATGGCAGAACCCCAGGCGGCGACCCCGGGCAAGCGGCTGACAGGCGAGCAGTGGCTCCTGCTGCTCTGCCTGCTCGGGCTGACCGCCCTGGCCTGGCTGACACTGCTGCGCATGGCCCGCGACATGAGTGCGCCGGGCGGCATGGCGGATGCGGCTATGGCCGGCATGATCATGCCCTGGAGCCCGGCCGATGCGCTGCTGATGTTCGCCATGTGGACGGTGATGATGATCGGCATGATGCTGCCCAGCGCCCTGCCCATGTTGCTGATCTACCAGCAGATGCTGCGCAAGCGCATGCCGACACCGCAGCGACACCTGGCCCTGCTGCTGTTCTGCAGTGCCTATGGCCTGGTCTGGGCCGGCTTCGCCCTCGGCGCCACGGCGCTGCAATGGGCGCTTGAGCAGCTCGCGTTGCTCAGCCCGGGAATGCGCACCACCAGTACCGCGCTGGGCGCCGGCCTGTTGCTGGTCGCTGGGGTCTATCAGTGGCTGCCAGGCAAGACGGCCTGCCTTGAGCATTGTCGCGGGCCGCTGCATTTTCTTCTCGGCTACTGGCGCCCCGACGTACTCGGCGGCTGGCGCATGGGCCTGGCCCATGGCGCTTACTGCCTGGGCTGCTGCTGGGCCCTGATGGGCCTGCTGTTCGTGGTCGGGGTGATGAACCTGCTTTGGGTGGCAGTGATCGGTGCCTTCATCCTGCTGGAAAAAAACTTGTCCCAGGGACGCTGGCTCAGTCGTCTCTGCGGTGTGTTGTTGCTCGGCTGGGGCTTGTGGCTGCTGCTGGGCAACAGGCCCTGGTAGAACCAGGTTGAACCTGAACCTGTGGGAGCGAGCTTGCTCGCGATGGCGGTGTGTCAGCTAAATCAATGCCGGCTGACCTACCGCCATCGCGAGCAAGCTCGCTCCCACGAGTCCTGTATTCGCAAGCCTGGATCGCCCCCGTGGCGAGGGAGCTTGCTCCCGCTGGGTGGCGCAGCCGCCCCAATCGGGACGACGCAACTATCCAGGTAGACCGCGTAAGCCGGTTTACGACTGCTACGCAGCCGAGCGGGAGCAAGCTCCCTCGCCACAGGGGCCGGAGTTTTGTTCCCGTCCGGTATTTATTTCCAGGTATGAATCGGCCAGCCGGCCGATTCGGCATGGGCCTTCAATACCGGGTCGGGGTTCACCACGTGCGGGTGATCGACCTTGAGCAACAGCGGCAAGTCATTGCGCGAGTCGGAATAAAAACTCGCGCCTTCCAGGTTCTCTTCCTCGGCATCCAGCCAGTCCAGCAGCCGGGCGATCTTGCCTTCGCGGTAGGTCAGGGTGCCGACGGTCTGGCCGCTGTACACCCCATGGGCCACTTCCAGTTCGATGGCCAGGATTTCGTCGATGCCCAGGCGTTCGGCAATCGGCTTGACCAGGTGTGTGCCCGAGGCCGAGATCACCAGGATCCGGTCACCGGCCTTGCGGTGTTCGGCGATGGCCTTGGTGGCGTCGCTGAAGATGATCGGCTCGATGAAATCTTCCACCCACGGCGCCACCAGATGTTCGATTTCCTCGGGCGTGCGGCCGATCATCGGCTCCAGGCTGAAGTCCATGTACGTTTCCATGCTCAACTTGCCGTGGCTGTAGGCATCCATCAGCTCGTTGTTGCGCCGCATGAACGACTCGGGATCGACCCAGCCCAGGCGGCCCATTTGCTCACTCCAAAGGGTGGCGCAGTCGCCGTGGATCAGGGTTTCGTCCAAATCAAAAATTGCCAGGGCCATCAGCACGTCTTCCTTCTTAAGATCAGCTTCAAAATCAACAAGGCCGTCAGGCTACCTCACACAGGGCCGACGGATCGATGGAAAGTGCCAGCCGTGTGCCGTCGGCATGCAGGTCGGCGGCCGAGCGATTGAGCACATCCACCACCAGCTCCACGCCGCGGGCCTCGACCCGGTAGCGGATGACGTTGCCCAACAGGCTGTGGCTGCGAATCAGCGCGTCGGCCTGGCCGCTGCGGCTCAGCTCGATGGCCTCCGGGCGGATGGCGATGCGACCGCTCACTGGCCGCTGCAGCAGTTTGCTCGCGCTGTCGGCGTCCAGCAGGTTGTAGTTGCCGATGAAGCCGGCGGCAAAGACATCGACTGGCGCCGTGTAAAGGGTTTCGGCATCGCCGCTTTGTACGATCTTTCCTTGGTTCATCAGGAAAATCCGGTCAGACATGGTCAGGGCTTCTTCCTGATCGTGTGTGACGAAGATCGTGGTCAGGCCCAACTCACGCTGGATCTGTCGGATCTGTTCGCGCAAGTGCTTGCGAATCCGCGCATCCAGGGCCGACAGCGGCTCGTCCAGCAGCAACAGGCGCGGTCGTGTGACCAGGGAGCGGGCCAGGGCGACGCGCTGGCATTGGCCGCCGGAGAGTTGATGGGGATAGCGGCCGGCAAACTCATGCAGCTCCACCAGGCGCAGGATCTCCAGCACCCGCTGGCAGCTGTCCCCGGCATCGACCTTCTGCATGCGCAGGCCGAAGGCGACGTTCTGCTCCACGGTCATGTTGGGAAACAAGGCGTAGCTCTGGAAAACCATGCCGATGCCGCGTTTCTGCGGACTCAGCGGGACGATGTCTTGCCCGTCGAGGATGATCTGGCCGGCATCCACCGCAGTCAGGCCGGCGATGCAGCGCAACAGCGTGGATTTGCCGCAACCGGAAGGGCCGAGGAGGGTGACGAATTCGCCCTTGCCGATCTCGCAGTTGATGTCGCTGAACACCGGCGTGCCGGCGTAGCTTTTTTGCAGGTGTTGGACGCTGACGTAGCTCATTGGCTTTTGTCCTTGCTCAAGATGTTGGCCGCCCAGGTCAGGACCAGTACGAAGAAGAAGTAGGAAATCACCAGGGCACTGGTGAAGTGACCGCTGCTGTTGCGCATGTTGTTCAGGTACACCTGCAGGGTTTCATAGCGGGTGCCGACGAGAATGTTGGCAAACACGAATTCGCCGAACAGAAACGAAAAGGACAGCAGCAGCGCCACCATCAGGCCCTTGCGCAGGTTCGGCAGCACCACCAGGAACGCGGCCTGGAAGGTACTGGCGCCGAGCAGTTGGGCGGCGTCCATCAAGTCGCGCAGGTTGATCGCTTGCAGGTTATTGGTGATCGCCCGGTACATGAAGGGCAGGGCGACGGTGAAGTAGCAACCGATCAGGATCCACGGCGTACCGACCATCGCCAGCGGCCCGGAACCATAGAGTTGCAACAGCCCCACCGACGACACCACCGGCGGCACCGCGAAGGGCAGCAGGATGAGGATGTTCATCAATGCGTCGAGCTTGGGGAAGTGGTAATGCACCACGAACAGCAACGGCAGAATCAACACCACCGAGAGCACCAGCGCACCGACACAGACCAGCAGCGATTGACCGAAGGCGTGGAGAAAACGCGGATCGCTCCACAACTGCACATACCATTTGAAGGTGAAGCCACTGGGCAGCACGGTGGCCGACCAACTGCTGGCGATGGAGTAGACGAGTGTGCCGGCGAGGGGCAGCAGCAGGATGGCGAACAGCAGGTATACCACTATCCGATGATAGAGCCCGACGGAGCCCGGTTCAGCGCGAGACATGGTAGCTCCTCTTGAGCAGCAACTGATGGACGACGGTCACCACGGTCATCAACGCCACCAGTATCACGGCCAGGGCACTGGCCATGTTTGGGTCGAGGGAAATGTCGCCGGAGACCATGGCGGCGATGCGGATCGGCAGCACGTTGAAGTTGCCGGTGGTCAACGCGTAGACCGTGGCGTAGGCGCCGAGGGCGTTGGCCAGCAGGATCACGAAAGTCCCCAGCAGCGCCGGGGTCAGCACCGGCAAGCCGATGTGCCGCCAGAACTGCCAGCCGTTGGCGCCGAGCAACTCGGCGGACTCGCGCCAGTCTTCGCGCAGGGCGTCGAAGGCCGGGTAGAGCAGCAGCACGCCCAGGGGAATCTGGAAGTAGGTGTAGAGAATGATCAACCCGGTTTTCGAATACAGGTTGAAATCCTCGATGATCCCCGCCTGCTTGAGCATGAGCGTGATGCTGCCGTTGAACCCCAGCAAGATGATGAAGGCGAAGGCCAGGGGCACGCCGGCGAAGTTGCTGGTCATGTTGGCGAACGCATTGACGAAATTGCGCAGCCGCGAATCCACTCGGCGCAGGGAATAGCTGCCGAGCATGGCAATGACGATGCCGAACACGCTGGACCAGAAGCTGATCTCCAGGCTGTGCTGGATTGCCTGCCGATAAAACTTCGAACTGAAGATCTTGCTGAAGTTGGCCAGGCCCCAGCCGAACTCTTCCGATTCCAGGCTGTTGACCAGCACCCAGAGCAGCGGGGCGATCTGGAACACGATGAAGAAAATCGCGAAGGGCACCAGGCACAACGCTGCCAGCCATTTGCCGCGCGTCATGGCGTTCACTTGAGTAGCTCCTGGCAATAAGGTTTGTCGTGGTCGACGCCGAGCAATTGGCAAATCGTGCCGCACAGTTCGGTCTGCTTGGGCGCGGCAGCGGGATCGAGACTGAAGCCGTCACCCAGTACGAACAGCGGCACTTCCCGTTCTTCAGCCAGCAGGCCGTTGTGGGAACGGTCGTTGTTCATGCCATGGTCGGCGGTCACCAGCACCTGGTAACCGGCGTCGAGCCACGCTTGCAGATAGACCGCCAGGTTGATATCGGCCGAGCGCGCGCTGTTGCGGTATTGCGGGGTGTCGAGGCCGTGCTTGTGGCCGGCGTCGTCGATGTTCATCGGGTGCACCAGCAGGAAGTTCG
The DNA here is from genome assembly GCF_051132015.1 of Pseudomonas sp. Z1-12. Classification (NCBI taxonomy): domain Bacteria; kingdom Pseudomonadati; phylum Pseudomonadota; class Gammaproteobacteria; order Pseudomonadales; family Pseudomonadaceae; genus Pseudomonas; species Pseudomonas sp. Z1-12. The sequence continues at coordinate 5,031,494 of NZ_CP071647.1, read as the reverse complement.
GCAAGTAGCGTTGGCGCAGGTGTTCGGCATCGGCGAACAGATGGGAATCGGGGTAGTGGTCATTCCAATAGAAATGCCCGTATTGGATCGGCAGGTCGGGGTTGTCGGTGTGCCGATCGCGACCGGCGACGAAGGGGGACGCGTTGTAGAGTTCGCTGACCCAGTGATACGCCGCAGCCGCCGTGCTCAGGCCAGCCTGGGTGGCGTAGTGGAAAATGCTGCGCTGGTTCGACAGGCGCGAGACGTTGTTGTGCACGATCCCGCTATCGATGGGCACGACGCCGGTGAGGATGCATTCGTAGAGCGGGCGGGACAGGGCGGGCAGCTCACATTCCAGTTTGTAGAGGGCCGCGCGTCCTGCGCCGACGTAAGCCTGCAAATGCCCCATGGCATGCCGGGCGACCTCATGGTTGAGACCGTCGAGCACCACCAGGATGACGTTGTGCTTCATGGGTACCGGGACTCCGGGCAGATACCAGAAAACTCGGATCCCCAGGAACCTGATGTGAGAACCAGCTTCTGTGGGAGCGAGCTTGCTCGCGATGAGGGCGACACGGTTCAACTGCGGCACCGTGTCATCGTTCATCGCGAGCAAGCTCGCTCCCACAGGGCGTGCTCTCACAGTTGGATTTCCAGTGGATCTCCGAGCGGGAGCGACCGCCTTATTGCATGTTGATGATCACTTCTTCCTGCCACTTCTGCGGCAGTGCCTTGGAAGTCTTCTCCCACGCATCCGCATCCTTGATCGGGGTCACGCCTTTGTACTGCTCGTTCGGCAGCAGTTTGGCCTGGACCTCTTCCGGCAGTTTGAGGTGCTCGGCGCGGATTGGACGGGCGTTGCCCTTGGCCAGGTTGATCTGGCCGGCGTCGCTGAAGATGTACTCACGGGCCAGCTTGGCGGCGTTCGGGTGCTTGGCATATTTGTTGATGATGGTGGTGTAGCCGGAGATCACCGAGCCGTCGGACGGAATCAGTACGACGTAGTCATCGGGGTTGGCCATCTTGGCCTTGTAGCTCAGGCCGTTGAAGTCCCAGACCACGCCGACTTCGACTTCACCTTTTTCCATCGTGGCGATGGTCGGGTTGGCCATGGACAGGCGTCCTTGCTTGGCGATATCGGCGAACATCAACAGCGCCGGTTGAAGGTTCTTCTCATCGCCGCCGTTGGCCAGGGCCGCGGCCAGCACGCCGTTGGCGGCCTGGGCGGCGGTGCTCACGTCACCGATGGAGACTTTGTACTTGCCGGTCTTCAGGTCGGCCCATTTGGTCGGCACTTCGGAGCCGTGCAGCAGCTTCTTGTTGACGATGAAGGCGATGGTGCCGGTGTAGGCCAATGCCCAGTTGCCGTCCTTGTCCTTGGCCCAGGCCGGTACTTGTTCCCAGGTGCTTGGCTTGTAGGGCTGGACCACGCCCTGCTTGACCGCGATCGGGCCGAAGGCCGCACCGACGTCGCCGATGTCGGCGCTGGCGTTGTCTTTTTCGGCGGCGAACTTGGCGATTTCCTGGGCCGAGCTCATGTCGGTGTCGATGTGTTTCAAGCCGTAGAGCTTGGCCAGGTCCTCCCAGGTGCCTTTCCAGTTTGCCCAGTCATCGGGCATGCCGACGCTGTTGACGGCGCCTTCCGCTTTCGCAGCGGCTTCCAACGTTTTCAGATCGGTGTCAGCGGCCATGGCGGCGGTGCACATGGCAATGGTCGAGCCTAACAGTGATGCCAGGAAAAGCTGTTTCATCCGAAGCTCCTATGGGCGTTTTCAACGCTGCGATTGCGGTTGTGTTGGTCTAGGTCAGCAATACCTGAGCCAATGTAGGCGAGCCCTGTGACATTTTCATGTCGGTGCCGCAGGCGGCGGGAAATGCCCGGCTCGTGGGGGTTGGCTGCGAATTAAGCGTAGACCATGGTTAAACAGCTGATCTGCAAGGACTTGGCCGTTAATTTGCACGCTGGCAAAACGACCGTTCGGCGGCTCTGTCATCTGCCAGTCATGTGCAGTGCCTAGGCTTGCTGGACTCAGAAGCGGATCGATGAGCCGTCTATCCTGCCCCGAAACAGTGCTGGTCTAGTCCAGATAGGTAACGTTGATGCGCATCGATGCAACCAAAGCGGTGACAGCCATTGGACAGGTGCTGCAGGAGCAACTCGACCACGGGTTGCTGGCGCCCGGCAGCAAGTTGCCGGCCGAGCGCAAGCTCAGTGAATTGTTCGGGACTACGCGGATCACCGTGCGCGAAGCGTTGTTGCAGCTCGAAGCCCAGGGGCAGATCTATCGGGAGGAGCGCCGGGGCTGGTTCGTCTCGCCGCCGCGCCTGGCCTACAACCTGATGCAGCGCAGCCATTTCCACGCCATGGTCGCGGCCCAGGGGCGTGTGCCTTCTACCCAAATGATTTCTGCACGCCTGCAACCGGCTTCGGCGGCCGTGTGTGCCTGGTTGCAGTTGCCGGCGCTGTCCAGCGTGATCCAGATCTGCCGTGTGCGGCGTATCGATGAGCGGCTGGTGCTGTACGTCGAGCACTACCTGAACCCGCAGTATTTCCCGGACATCCTCGGGTTCGACCTCAACCAGTCCATCACCGAGCTGTACGCCCGCCATTACGACCTGCACTACGGCCGGGTGAAGTTCGAAATCGTGCCCACCTCGTTACAGCCGGAAGCGGCGGCGGCATTGAGGGTCTCAGTGGGCAGCCCCGGGCTGCGCATCGCACGGGTCAACTATGACCAGCACCAGCGGCTGATCGACTGCGACCTGGAATTCTGGCGCCACGATGCGATCCATGTCGGGGTGGATGTGCCGGAGCAACCTGTGCCGGAATAATCGCCGGTGGCCGGAGCCAGGCTCAGAGCGATTCGTTGAGCTTGCTCAGGATCTTGATCACCACCGTGGCGAGGATCAACAACATGCCGATCCACATGGCGAAGACGCCGACGCTCTTGTCACGGAAGTTGAAACCGATGGCCAGCAGGATCATGCCGGCGATGATGGGCACCAGCATGGCGTTGAGCGCAGACATCGAGGTCATGACGACGGCCTTGTCGAGGGGGATAAGGACAGTCTAGTTGGGGTTTGGTTGGGGTGGGCTGATGTGTGTCACAGCCTCCCCAGAATTTGAGGTGGACATCATTGTGGCGAGGGAGCTTGCTCCCGCTCCAGTGCGCAGCACTGGCCGATCTGCATTCAGTACAGATTTGGGGCGGCTGCGCCACCCAGCGGGAGCAAGCTCCCTCGCCACAGGGTTTAGCTGCAATTGCAGCTATGGCAACTCGCGACTCGCATAAAACGCGCTCAGCACCTTCACCAAATGCGCCAGGTCATGGCTGCCGCACAGTTCGCGGATCGAATGCATGGCGAAGGTCGGCAGGCCGATGTCCACGGTGCGCACGCCCAGCTGGCTGGCGGTGATCGGGCCGATGGTCGAGCCGCAGCCCATGTCGCTGCGCACCACGAAGCTCTGCACCGGCACTTCTTCGGCCATGCACAAATGGCGGAAGAACCCGGCGGTTTCGCTGTTGGTGGCGTAGCGCTGGTTGCTGTTGACCTTGATCACCGGGCCGGCGTTGAGCTTGGGGCCGTGGTTGGCGTCGTGCTTGTCGGCATAGTTGGGGTGCACGCCGTGGGCGTTGTCCGCCGAAACCAGCAGGGATTTCTGAATGGTCCGTACGAATTCTTCACCTTCGGGCAGCAGGCGACGCAGGGTCTGTTCCAGCATCGGCCCGTCGGCGCCACAGGCTGAACATGAGCCGACCTCCTCGTGATCGTTGCACACCAGCACGCAGGTTTCTTCAGTGTCGGCGTTCAGCAAGGCTTGCAGGCCGGCGTAGCATGACAGCAGGTTGTCCAGGCGCGCGCCGGCAATGAAATCACCATGCAGGCCAATGACCGCGGCGCTTTGGGTGTCGTAGAAGCTCAACTCGTAATCGAGCACCACGTCGGCGTTCAGGCCGTGTTCCCGAGCCAGTTGATCGGTGAGCACCGCACGGAAATCGACGCGCTCGTCACCGGCGAACTGCGCGAGGATCGGCGGCAGTTCGTTTTGCGGGTTGATGGCCCAGCCTTGGTTGGCTTCGCGATTGAGGTGAATGGCCAGGTTCGGAATCGTGGCGATCGGCGCCTTGAAATCGATCAGTTGGCTCTCGACCTTGCCATCGCGGCGGAAGGTCACGCGCCCGGCCAGGGACAGGTCACGGTCGAACCATGGCGCCAGCAGCGCGCCGCCGTAGACTTCCACCCCCAGTTGCCAGAACCCGTGGCGTTGCAGTTCCGGCTGCGGCTTGACCCGCAGGCAGGGGCTGTCGGTGTGGGCGCCGACCAGGCGGATGCCGTCGTGCAGCGGTGAGTGGCGGCCGAGCTTGAAGGCAATGATCGAAGAGTCGTTGCGCGTGACGTAATAACGACCGTTGGCCTCGGTGGCCCAAGTCTCGCGTTCGTCAAGACGCTGGTAACCGGCCGCCTCCAGGCGCTTGGCCAGGCTGGCGGTGGCATGAAACGGGGTAGGGGAGGCCTTGAGGAAGTCGATCAGGCCTTGGTTCAACTCTGCGCGCATAAATCACTCCAGACAGCGATGGGCGGGAGTTTACCGTATTGGTGACGGATGGGGAGGCATCTGTTCGTTGTGCAGACTGTGGGAGCGAGCTTGCTCGCGATAGCGTCAGATCAGCCAACAGGGTTGTCGTCTGACACACCGCATCGCGAGCAAGCTCGCTCCCACGTTGGTTTGCGTGTCGGATCCGGTTTCAGCGTCCGCCCCAAATCCCTGTGGGAGTGAGCTCCCACAGGCGGTCATGCGAACTTCAGAACGGTGCCGGGCACTCGAAGCGCAGGCGCTCGCCGCTTTGCGGGTGGGTGAAGCTCAACATGCTCGCGTGCAGGCACAGGCGCGGCCAGGCGGCGAGGGCCTGCGGGTGGGCGTAGAGCCCGTCGCCCAGCAGCGGGTGACCGATGGAGAGCATGTGCACGCGCAGTTGGTGCGAGCGTCCGGTGATGGGTGTCAGCTCGACCCGGCACCAGTCGCCGCAACGTTCCAGCACGCGCCAGAAGGTCAGGGCGTGTTTGCCCTGTTCATGGTCCACCACATGCCGGGGTTTGGTCGGCGGGTCGTAGCGCAGGGGCAGGTCGATGCTGCCGCTGTCCAGCTCCGGTTGGCCCCAGCACAGCGCGGTGTAGGCTTTTTCGGTTTCGCGGTCATGAAATTGCCGGGACAGTTCGCGATGGGTGTCCGGGTCACGGGCCAGCAGGATAATGCCAGAGGTTTCCCAGTCCAGTCGGTGCACGATTCGCGCTTCCGGATAGCCGTTTTCCTGCAGGCGGGTGATCAGGCAGTCCTTGTTGTCGTCGGCCCGGCCGGGCACGGAAAGCAACAGGGTCGGCTTGTCGACCACCAGGACAGCGGCGTCCTGATGAATGATGCGGATGTTGGACAGGGGCATTAAAAACAGTCTCGCTACAAACGCCAACGGCGGCTCGGGCCCTTTTTCCTTCTCCCACAGGGGAAGGATTTGGGACCCGAGCCGCCGTGGCTCCCGCCGGTGCGATCAGCGATCCGGCAGGGTGATGTTGAGTTCCAGGATCGAGCAGCTGCCCTGGCTTTCCAGCGCCACATGCACGTCATCGCTACCGATGTTGACGTATTTGCGGATCACTTCCACCAGTTCCTTCTGCAAGGCCGGCAGGTAGTCAGGGGTACTGCGTTGGCCGCGTTCGTGCGCCACGATGATCTGTAGACGCTCTTTCGCGACCGAGGCGGTACTGGGCTTTTTGTTGGCACGAAAGAAGTCAAAAAGGTTCATTACCTACCTCCAAACAGGCGCTCGAAGAAACCTTTCTTCGTTACATCGAGGAAACGATGCTCCACGGTTTTGCCCAGCAGGCGATCGACGGCATCGCTGTACGCCTGGCCGGCATCGCTCTGGTCGTCGAGAATCACCGGCACGCCGGAGTTGGAAGCCTTGAGTACCGCTTGGGATTCCGGAATGACACCCAGCAGGGTGACGGCGAGGATTTCCTTGACGTCTTCGACGCCCAGCATTTCGCCATCGCTGACCCGTTGCGGGTTGTAGCGGGTCAGCAGCAAGTGTTCCTTGATCGGCTCTTCGCCGTTCTCGGCGCGCCGGGACTTGCTCGCCAGCAGGCCCAGCATGCGGTCGGAGTCGCGGACCGACGACACTTCCGGGTTGGTCACGACAATCGCTTCGTCGGCGAAGTACATGGCCAGGTGGGCACCTTTCTCGATACCGGCCGGGGAGTCGCAGACCACGAACTCAAAGTCTTCCTTGAGCTGCATCAGCACTTTTTCCACGCCTTCCTGGGTCAGCGCGTCTTTGTCGCGGGTCTGGCTGGCGGCCAGCACGTAGAGGTTCTCAAGGCGCTTGTCCTTGATCAGGGCCTGCTGCAGGTTCGCTTCGCCGTTGACCACGTTGACGAAGTCGTAGACCACGCGACGCTCGCAACCCATGATCAGGTCCAGGTTACGCAGGCCGACGTCGAAGTCGACGATGACTGTCTTGTGGCCGCGCAGAGCGAGGCCGGTACCGATAGCGGCGCTGGTGGTGGTCTTACCCACACCACCCTTGCCGGATGTAACCACGAGAATCTTGGCCAAGGTGTTTCACCCCTAAGGAAAAAGGACTTTGTCAGCCCCTGAAAAACATCTCTGGAAAACCGCTGCAATTGGACAGGCTTGGCTGGAATCGGCTGTCGGGCGGGGTCTACCTCCGGTAAACACTGCCTGATCCTTTTTCCTACGTCGTTTAAGCCGTTTTCGCTCGTTTTAGAGATGCTTGGAAAATGCGGCAGTATCCGTTAAAGCCGAATGATGTTCAACACGTCGCCTGACAGGCTGATCTGGACGCCGGCCCCCCACAACGGGTCGCGGCGCAAATCCTCGGAGACCTTGTACTGCCCGGCGATGGAAACCAGCTCGGCGCTCAATTGCTGGCAGAAGATCCTGGCTTTGGTATCACCCTTGACGCCGGCCAGTGCTCGACCGCGCATCGGGCCGTATACATGGATGTTGCCATCGGCCAGAAGTTCCGCCCCCGGGCTGACCGAGGAGACGATGACCAGATCGCCACCCTGGGCATAAATCTGTTGCCCGCCGCGCACGGGCGAGGTGATCACGCGGGTCGGCTTGACGCTGGGCTCCAATGGTTTTTCCGGAATTTTTTTCGCTTCGACCGGATTCAGTTCCAGCACGCGTTCCCGGGCGCCGGACGGCGGCAGCACCGGAATGTCCACGGCGATGGCTGCGGCGATGTCTTCGATGCGGCTGGCGCGGATCGCCAGGGTGCGCAGGCCGTGCTGGCGGCAGACGCGCATCAGGCCCGGCAGGTCCACTGAGCCTTCGCCGGCGGGCAGCTTGTCCAGGGCCAGCACCAGGGGGGCATTGCTGAAGAAGTTCGGGGCCTGGGCGACTTTCGCCGCCAGTTGCCGGTCAAGGCTCTCCAGGTCGTTGCGGGCCAGTTCCAGCACCGTAATGGCGAGCATGCTGCCCTTCAGCTGGAACACGGGATCTTGGTCTAGCGGTTCGGTTTGGCTCATGGTCGGCGTACAACGGCTTGTCACTAAAAGTGCCGAGACTTATAACGAGATCGTCCGCCAGCCGCAACCCGGGTCGAACAATGTAGAATGCGCGGCCCATGTCTTAATGGAAGCTGTAATGGATCGCCCGCGTTTTCGAGCTGCATTTTTTCATCCGCGTTTCTGGCTGCTGTGGTGCGGCCTGGGGCTGTTGTGGCTGATCGTTCAACTGCCTTATCCGTTATTGCTGCGGGTCGGTCGCGCATTGGGCGCGCTGATGTATCGGGTGGCCGGCGACCGACGGCGCATCGCCCGGCGCAACCTGGAGCTGTGCTTTCCGGAAAAATCCGCCGCCGAGCGCAAGCGTCTGCTCAAGGACAACTTCGCCTCCACCGGCATCGCCTTTTTCGAGATGGCCATGAGTTGGTGGTGGTCGCGTTCGCGTTTGGCGAAACTGGCCCATGTCGAAGGGCTGGAGCACCTCAAGCAGGCCCAGCGCGAGGGCAAGGGCGTGATTTTGATGGCGTTGCATTTCACCACGCTGGAAATCGGCGCGGCCTTGCTAGGCCAGCAGCACACCATCGATGGCATGTACCGCGAGCACAAGAACCCGCTGTTCGACTACATCCAGCGCCGGGGCCGCGAGCGGCACAACCTCGATTCCCTGGCGGTGGAGCGTGACGATGTGCGTGGCATGCTCAAGCTGCTGCGGGCCGGGCGGGCGATCTGGTATGCGCCGGACCAGGACTACGGCGCCAAGCAAAGCGTGTTCGTGCCGCTGTTCGGCGTCCAGGCCGCGACGGTCACCGCCACCAGCAAGTTCGCCCGCCTGGGCAAGGCGCTGGTGGTGCCTTTCACCCAGGAGCGGCTGGCCGATGGCAGCGGTTATCGCCTGGTGATCCAGGCGCCGCTGACGGACTTTCCGGGCGAAACCGAGGAAGCCGATTGCATCCGCATCAACCAGTGGGTAGAGCGGTCGGTGAGCGATTGTCCCGAGCAGTACCTTTGGGCCCACCGGCGCTTCAAGAGCCGTCCGCCGGGCGAGCCCAAGCTGTACGACAAACGCGGCTGAGTTTTTTTGATATCACCTTGAGCACGGAGCATTGCGATGACCCCAGCTGAACCGGTTACAGGTTTGATTCTTTCCGGCGGCGGGGCTCGAGCGGCGTATCAGGTAGGCGTATTGGCGGCCATCGCCGAATTGCTGCCGGATGGGGCGGATAACCCGTTTCCGGTGATTGTCGGCACCTCGGCCGGGGCGATCAACGCGGTCAGCCTGGCGAGCGGGGCGATGGATTTCAAGACGGCCATCGAGCGGCTGACCGCGTTCTGGCAAGCGGTGCGCAGCCATCAAGTCATGCGCAGCGACTGGCGGGGCGTGTTGGCCCAGTCGATGCGTTTCTTCATCCACAGCCTGCTGGGCCTGGGGGCCAAGTTGCCAGTGGCGCTGATCGACAGTTCGCCGTTGCGCGAACTGCTCCAGGCCCAATTCCACGCCTCGGGCATCGAGCAGTCCATCGCCGAGCAGCAGCTGCGGGCGGTGGCGGTGACGGCGTTCGGTTATGAATCCGGCCAGGCCGTTACGTTCTATCAGGGGCGCGGGACCATCGATGCCTGGTTGCGCCATCGGCGTATCGGTGTGCCGACGCAGTTGTCGGTGGAGCATTTGCTGGCCAGCTCGGCGATTCCATTGTTGTTCGCGCCGGTCAGGATCGGCCCGCAATATTTCGGCGACGGCGCGGTGCGGCAATCGGCGCCCATCAGCCCAGCCCTGCACCTGGGGGCCAACCGTGTGCTGGTGATCGGTGTCAGCGGCAATCCCCGTGGTGCCGGCGGGCAAGATCCGCGCGAGCGCAGCTACACCGGCCTGCAACCGACCCTGGCGCAGATCGGCGGTCATATGCTCAACAGCACGTTCATCGACAGCCTGGAAAGTGATATCGAGTTGCTTGAGCGCCTGAACGGTTTCAGCCACTTGCTGCCCGATGACGTCCCGGCCCACGCCCTCGGCGCCGCACCGGTGGACGTGCTGGTGATTTCACCCAGCCAACCGATCGACGAAATCGCCGCCCGCCATCGCCAGGAGTTGCCCCGTGCGTTGCGCGTCTTCTTGCGCGGGCCGGGCGCGACCAAGACCAGCGGCGCAGGGGTGCTGAGCTACCTGTTGTTCGAGGCGGGGTATTGCAGCGAGCTGATCGAGCTGGGGCGCCAGGATGCGTTGGCGCAGCGTGAGGCGTTGAGTCGGTTTCTGGGGTTGGCTTAGGAGTGATGTCAGCAGGTTCACCGCAATCGCGAGCAGGCTCGCTCCCACAGTAGATCTTCAGTGGACACAAAATCTGTGTACGACATAAATCCAGTGTGGGAGCGAGCTTGCTCGCGATAGCGGTAGGTCAGCCGGCATTTGAAGTGACTGATACACCGCCATCGCGAGCAAGCTCGCTCCCACAGGGTATTGCTGCGGATGTAGATCCTGGGATCAGAAATGGTACTTCAGCAAAAAGCTGGTCGTGCTCTGGTTGGTCTTGAACCCATCGCTGTCTTCGATCGCGTACTTGTTCTTCCAGTAGTCGTATTCCACCCCGACGTATAGCTGCTTGGCGCCGAGCTTCAAGGCCTTGCCCAAGTCATATTTGACCTGCGGGACGATGTGCAGGTTGGCGTGGTAGGTGCCCTTGGAATTGGTGTCGTTGTCCACCACCCAGTCGATGAACCCGTCGAAGAGGATATCGGATGAACCCACCGGAAGGGTGTAGGCCCAGACCGGGGTGATCTGCCAGACGTTGTCGCCGGCGCGTGGGCCTTCGGTCTGGCGGTTGTAGATGTTCAGCTGGAAGTAGTCGAAGCCGGGAATCGCCAGGTCGAAACCCGGGCCGATCAGGTACGACTCGTTGTCGCCTTCCCCGAACTCATAGGTCATGGCCAGCAGCACGTCCTTGATCGGCCCCAGTTCCAGCTTCTGGTCGAAGATCTTGCCAAACGACAGGCGCGGGCTGAATTCACCGTAGTAGGTGTTCGGGCCGGACTGGCTGTCGTCCTGGCCGTTGTAGAAGATCCGATCGAGGAAGAAGAAGTTGTCCCCGTATTTCCAGGCATCGGCGTGTTCGAAGGTCACGGTCTGCTGGATACGCGGGTTGATCTGGAAATCCTTGCCATACAGGTAGCTCAGGCTGTTGTTCTGCCACTGGAACAGGCCGTCGGCCATCGCCTGGCCTGCGGCCAGCAAGGATCCTGCGAGTATCAGGCTGGTGCACATACGTTTCATTCGGTTTGCTCCCAAAGGTAAGTGGTACCGCTTTTTTTTTCGAGTCAGCGCTCTGGTGTGGCGCCTTTTTTCCATGGATGAAAAACATCCGTTCGGTCAGCTTTTTGAGCGTGGCGAATGCTGATAGCAAGAGCTGAGCCAAGGCTGGGGAGAAACCCGCAGAAGACTCATCCAGCTATTGGAACTGTCGAAAAGAGGATGCTTATTCTATTCACCGGTGCCGGGAAAAGTTGGCGGACCAGTCAGGATCTGAGGGGGTTTTTGTGTCGGCCGGTTTCGAGCGGCCGCGCAGGATACGGGCTTGTCCTGAAGGGCTCAAGTGCCCCGCAACGGCGCAGGTGCGGCGAATTTGGGGCGTGATGGCGGGGCTGGATCATCGGGTGCTTTCCTCTTGTTTTTATTGTTGAGGCGCAGGCAGTCGCTGACGGGCGACCGGTCATTGCCGGTCGGCCTGTCAGCGGTAGGACATTTATTGAAAACAGTGGCTCAGTTGGTGTGCGCGCCCTGATTGATCCAGGCGCCGATCAGGTCGCGTTCCTGCTGGGTCATCTGGGTGATGTTGCCCAACGGCATGATCTGGGTGGTTACGGCCTGGGCCTGGATGCGCGCGGCTTCTTGCTGAATCTGCTGCGGCGTATCGAACATCACCCCGCCCGGCGCGGCGCTGAACAACGGGCTGGTGGGCTTGGCCGAATGGCAGACCGAGCAGCGTTCCTGGATCACGCTGTGGACCTTCTCGAACGAAGGGCCCTGGGGGCTGGCGGCCTGGGCCGGTTTTTCCGCGGGCGCTGCCGGGCCCGTTTCGGGTTTGGCGCCACCGCCCACGGCGGTTTCCGGCAGGGGCTGGTACTCGATGGCGGCCGGCGCCTTTGCTACTTCCGGGGCGCTGGAGATGGGTTTGGGCCCGGTGACGTAGGCCAGGCAAATCATCGCCAGGGCGCCGACCGGCAGCGTCCAGGCAAACCGGTTGCTGTCATGGCGCGTGTTGAAGTAATGCCGCACCAACACCGCCGCCACAGCGATACCGGCCAGGATCAGCCAGTTGTATTGGCTGCCGTAGGTGCTCGGGAAGTGGTTGCTGATCATGATGAACAGCACCGGCAGGGTGAAGTAGTTGTTGTGACGCGAACGCAGCAAGCCCTTGGCCGGCAGCGCCGGGTCGGGGGTACGGTTCTCGGCGATGGCCGCGACCAGGGCCCGTTGTGCCGGCATGATGATGCGGAACACGTTGCCCACCATGATCGTGCCGATGACCGCCCCGACATGCAGGTAGGCCCCGCGACCGCTGAACACCTTGCTGAACCCGTAGGCCGCGGCGATCAACAGCACGAACAGGATCAGGCCGAGCAGGGCGGGACGCTTGCCCAGGGCCGAGTCGCAGAGAAAGGAATAGACGAACCAGCCGACCAGCAACGAACCGATGCCCAGGGCCACGCCTTCAGCACCGCTCAGGCTGCTGCCGGGGGCCAGCAGGTAAACGGTCGGGTTCCAATAGAACACCACGCACAGCAGGGCGATGCCCGACATCCACGTGAAATAGGCCTCCCATTTGAACCAGTGCAGGTTGTCCGGCATGGACGGTGGCGCGAGTTTGTATTTTTCCAGGTGGTAGATGCCGCCACCGTGGATGGCCCACAGGTCGCCGGCCAGGCCGCTCTTGGGGTTGACGCGATTGAGGTTGTTTTCCAGCCAGACGAAGTAGAACGACGCGCCGATCCAGGCCACGCCAGTGATCATGTGAACCCAGCGAATGCTCAGGTTCAGCCATTCCAGCATATGTGCTTCCACAGTCTTTACCTCTCGCCCGTCACGCTTGTTTTCGCGTGATCGGACCTTCTCTTATTGGTGGGGGGCGAGGATCAATAACTCATCCTCTTTGAAAAAATGCTCATCGCAGTTATTGCCTGTGCCACTGCGATCAACCACCAGGAAGTCATCCCGCTTTTCGATCGTCAGCACCGGGTGGTGCCAGACGCCGCGATGGTAATTAATGCCCTGCCTGCCGTTGGTGACGAAGGCGCGGACCAAGCCTGATACAGGTGCATCGCCAAGTGGCGCGACCACGATCAGAAAGGGGTTGCCGAGCAGCGGAATGAAGGCCTGGCTGCCCAGCGGATGGCGCTCCAGCATGCGTACGGTCAGCGGCATGTCCAGCGCGTCGGCGCGGAAGATGCTGATGATCGCCTTGTCGTCCGGCGTGGCGGTTTCCACCGTCGCCAGGCGATGGAAGCGCATGGTCGAACCGTTGTTGATCATGAAGTGATCGCTGCCGTCGGTTTCGATCACGTCACCGAACGGGGCAAAGGCTTCTTTGGTCAACGGTTCGATCTTGAGAGTGCGCATGCTGGTCTTCTTATCCAAAAATTCTGTGTTGTGGTTCAGCTTTTGTGGCGAGGGAGCTTGCTCCCGCTGGGTTGCGAAGCGACCCCGCTTTTCAAAAAATGGGACTGCTGCGCAGTCCAGCGGGAGCAAGCTCCCTCGCCACAGGTGCGTCGTTTATTTCGATACCTTGCCGAGCACCCGCAGGCGACTCACGCCACCGTCCGGGAACACGTTCAGGCGGATATGGGTGATCGGTCCCAGGGCCTTGATCTGCTCGGCGAAGGTGTGTTCGGCGTGCATTTCCAGCTTCTGGCTCGGCAGCAGTTCACGCCAGAACAACGACTGGGTTTCGATCTGGCTGTCGGTGCCGCCCTTGACGAACGCGCCCTGGATCGAGCAGCTGTCGGGGTAGTTGCCCTTGAAGTGCAGGGTGTCGACGATGACCTGTTCAACGATGCCGGCATGGCCCAGGGCGACGATCACCCAGTCATTGCCCGGGGTACGACGACGGGCGGTTTCCCAGCCATCGCCCATGTTCACACCACGGCCCGGGTTGAGGATGTTGCTCATGCGCCCGAAGTGTTCGTCGGAGCAGGCCAGGGCGCGGCCACCGTTGAGGGCGGCAGCCAGGTCGATCTGTTCGTTGTCGCCGACGGCCGACCAGTCGCGGTACGGAATGCCGTAGACCCGCAGGCGAGCCACGCCGCCGTCTGGATAGATGTTGAAGCGCAGGTGGCTGAAGGCTTGGCCATTGCTGATTTCGTGGTAGTGGTGGCTGTTGCCTTGCAATTCGACGGCCGACAGTACTTCAGTCCACTGGGTGTTTTCGTCCGGTTCGCCTTCGCTCAGGAAGCAGGCTTCCAGGGAGGCCGACGGTGGGTAGTTGCCGGTGAAGAATGAGGTGTCGATGTCCACGCCCTTGATCGAGCCCGCCACGCCCAGGCGGATTACCGCGCTGTCGTAGCCTTCGAAGCGCTTGCGCCGCGATTCCCAGCCGTCCATCCACTTGCCATTGTCATCGAACACGCCCTCCTTCCACACGGCCGGGGTCGGCTGGAACAGGCGGTTGGCGTCGGCGAACCAGTCATCGGTAACCGAGATGATCTTGGTGCCCAGGCGGGCGTCGGCCAGGTTGACGAACTTCTCGAAAGGTACGGCGTAAGCTTTCATTCTTCTTGTCTGCCTTTGAATAGGTTGGCTGGGGATGCTTGCAGGGCCTCGGGTCGCAGGGCTGCTCGCTAAAGGGTCAGTAATCGGAACAACGCGATTTTGTTGATCTCTGCCAGCGCGCATTTGAATTCGGCGTCTGCCGAGTGATGGATGCGCGTTTCGAATGCCGCGAGGATCTGGTGCCGGTTGCTGCCTTTTACCGCCATGATGAAGGGAAACTTGAACTTGGCCTTGTAGGCGTCGTTCAGCTCGGTGAAGCGCTGGAACTCTTCGGCCGTGCATTGGTGAATACCGGCGCCCGCCTGTTCATTCGTGCTGGCTTCGGTCAGTTGGCCCTGGACGGCGGCTTTGCCAGCCAGGTCCGGGTGAGCGTTGACCAGCGCCAGTTGGCTGGCGTGATCGGCACTCAACAGGATGTCGCTCATGCGCTGGTGCAGGGTTTCGATCTCGTCGATCGAGGGATCCTGGCCCAGGTCAAAGGCCTTTTCCGCGACCCATGGCGAATGTTCGTAAATGTCAGCGAAGGCTTTGACGAACGCTTCGCGACTCAAGGTGGAAGGCTTGAGGGTCTGGAAGGCGGTCATTTGGCCGCTCCCTGATACGGATGGGTTTGCTGCCAATGGCGAGCGATGTCGACACGACGGCTGAACCAGACCTGATCATGGCCTTTGACGTATTCGAGAAAGCGCTTGAGGGAGGCCAGGCGCGCAGGGCGGCCGATCAGCCGGCAATGCAGGCCGATGGAAAGCATCTTCGGCGCCTCGGCCCCTTCGGCGTACAGCACATCAAACGCGTCCTTGAGATACTGGAAGAAATCGTCACCCTTGTTGAAACCCTGCACCTGGGTGAAGCGCATGTCGTTGGTGTCGAGGGTGTAGGGGATCACCAGGTGCGGCTTGCCGGTGGGGTTGTTCGGCTCCCAGTAGGGCAGGTCGTCGTCGTAGGTGTCGCTGTCGTAGAGGAAACCGCCTTCTTCCATCACCAGGCGGCGGGTGTTCGGGCCGGTGCGGCCGGTGTACCAGCCCAGCGGACGTTCGCCGGCGATTTCAGTGAGGATGCGGATCGCTTCGAGCATGTGCTCGCGTTCCTGGGCCTCATCCATGTACTGGTAGTCGATCCAGCGATAGCCGTGGCTGCAGATCTCGTGGCCGGCGGCGACCATGGCGCGAATCACGTCCGGATGGCGCTGGGCGGCCATGGCCACGGCGAAAACGGTCAGCGGGATATCGAATTCCTTGAACAGCTTCAGGACACGCCAGACGCCGGCACGGCTGCCATACTCGTACAGCGATTCCATGCTCATGTTGCGCTCGCCCTGCAGCGGTTGCGCCGCGACCATCTCCGAAAGGAATGCTTCGGATTCCTTGTCGCCATGGAGGACGTTGCGCTCGCCGCCTTCTTCGTAATTGAGCACGAAGGACAGGGCGATGCGGGCATTGCCCGGCCAATGGGGGTGGGGAGGGTTACTGCCGTAACCGATCAGGTCGCGTGGGTAGTCAGCGCTCACTGCAGTTTTCCTTCTTGTTCGAACCATGTAGGTGGCGCTCCTGTGATGAGTTTCAGGCTGGCGTCACGACGATGGAGTGATTGTATACAACTTTATGCGCGATTTGTAAGCCTGATTTTTTGCATTTTTCACAAGGACCCTCCCGGTGTCTACACTGCAAGAAACCTGCCCAGTTGGTCAATGAATCGTCGGGAGGGTCTTGTATTCATTGGTTTGACTTAAACCTGGGGTTGACGTGCCGTCGCGCAGTCGAAGGGCTAAATATCTGTTTTTTATTGTGTACAATTTTCTTTTAAAGTGTCTTAATTCGCTCATCGCCGTGGCGTTTCGTGCTCCGAAACGGTGCGGCCTGTCTTTCAACTGAATCAGGAGGCGTCGGGCCGGACTGCACTGCAGCGAGGCGCGCACAAGCAATGGGACGTTTGACTACTCACGTTTTGGATGCCGCACATGGCTGCCCGGGCAGCTCGATCAAGATCGAACTGTACCGCGTGGAAGATTCACAACTACAGTTGGTCGCCAGTGCGCTGACCAACAGCGACGGCCGTTGCGATGCGCCCCTGTTGCAAGGGGATGACTACCGTTCGGGCGTTTATCAATTGCAGTTCCACGCCGGTGATTACTACCGCGCCCGTGGCGTGCAAATGCCCGACCCTGCGTTCCTGGATGTGGTGGTGCTGCGCTTCGGTATTTCGGCCGAGCAAGAGCACTACCACGTGCCCTTGTTGATTTCGCCCTACGCCTATTCAACGTATCGAGGCAGTTGATCCCCCAAGCAACTGCCTTGTCCTGGAAGCGACTGCGCATAAGCTTCTTTGGTTTTAGCCCGCTCACACTGCGGGCTTTTTTTCGTCCATGAAAGTGGGGTGTCTGGGAGGGTGCCTTCGCGAGCAAGCCCGCTCCCACACTGGATTTTTGTCGTTCACAAAAACCTGTGGGAGCGAGCTTGCTCGCGATGCTTTTGCTTTTGCTTTCTTAGCGGCTCAACAACGAGGCCGCCCCCGCGCCACCAAACAATCCGGCACTGACCCGGTTGAACCAGCCCTGGCCTTTACCCGTACGCAGATACCGCGCCGCGCCGTGGGCACCGAGGCCATAAGCCAGCTTGCACAGCAGGTCGAGTACGGTCCAAGTGGCGATCATGATCAGCAGTTGCGGCAGGAATGGCTGTTCGGCGCTCAGGAATTGCGGCAGGAACGCAGCGAAGAACAGGATGTCTTTCGGGTTGCTTGCTCCCAGCACGAACGCGCGGCCGAAGAGGGTGCGAAAGCGCGGGACGGCGACAGCCTGGGGCACTTCGGCGCCTTGGGCCGGTTGGCGCGATTGCTGCCAGCTCTGCCAGGCCAGGTAAAACAGGTACAGGGCGCCGACGATCTTCAGGGCGCTGAACAACTGCTCCGAGGCCATCAACAATGCACCGAGCCCCAGCGCCGAAGCACTCAGCAGGCAGATCGACGCGATCACGCCCCCCAGGAATGCCGGATAGGAGCGGCGCAGGCCATAGTTCAGGCTATTGCCGATCATCAATAACGACAACGGGCCGGGGATGAGGATCACCACCAAGGCGGCGCCACTGAACAACAGCCAGGTTTCCAGATTCATTACTTTGCTCCTGATGTACAAAAGCCTCACCCAGGGGGTGAGGCGGGTGAATACGGTTGCGCTTACAAGAAGATGAACTTGGCGATGAAGATCGCGCAAAGCACCCACAGGCTGACGGAAATTTCCTTATGTTTACCGGTACCGGCCTTGAGCACCACATAGGTGATGAAACCCAGGGCGATGCCGTCGGCGACCGAGAACGTCAGGGGCATCATGATGGCCGTGACGATGGCCGGAATGCTGTCGGTTGCTTCGTCCCATTCGATGTGGGCCATGCCGCCCATCATCAGCATGGCGACGTAGATCAAGGCCCCGGCCGTGGCGTAGGCCGGAATCATCCCGGCCAACGGTGCGAAGAACATGGCGGCAATAAATAGCACACCGACGGTCACGGCGGTAAGCCCCGTGCGGCCACCGGCGGCCACACCGGCGGCGCTTTCCACGTAGCTGGTCACCGGCGGTACACCGACCATGGCGCCGAATACGCTCGAAGCGCTGTCGGCTTTCAAGGCGCGGGACAGGTTCTCGATCTTGCCATCGGCTTTCACCAGGCCGGCGCGCTGGGCAACGCCCATCAGGGTGCCGGCGGTGTCGAACATGTGCACGAAAAGGAAGGCCAGCACCACGCTGATCATGCTGATGTTGAACACGCCGGCCACGTCCATCGCCATCCAGGTCGGAGCCAGGCTCGGCGGTGTCGACATGACGCCGTTGTACTGCACCAACCCCAGGCCCCAACCGGCCAGGGTCACGGCGATGATGCTGATCAGGATCGCGCCGAACACACGGTGATAACTGAGCACGGCGATCATCAGGAAGCACACCGCCGCCAGCAACGGACCGGGTTCGCGCAACGAGCCGAGCTTGATCAAGGTGGCAGGGCTGTCCACGACGATCCCGGCGGTTTTCAGGCCGATCAGCCCGAGGAACAACCCGACCCCTGCGCCCATGGCGAAGCGCAGGCTCACCGGAATGCTGTTGAGCAGCCACTCGCGCACCCGTGACAAGGTCAGGAACATGAACAGCACCCCGGAGATGAACACCGCGCCCAATGCGGTTTCCCAGTTGTAGCCCATGGTGCCGACCACGGTGTAGGTGAAGAAGGCGTTCAAGCCCATGCCCGGTGCCAGGCCCACCGGCCAGTTGGCGTAAAGGCCCATCAACAGACAGCCCAGGGCGGCGGCAATGCAGGTGGCGACGAAGGCGGCACCGTGATCGATGCCGGCGTCGGCCATGATGTTGGGGTTGACGAAAATGATGTAGGCCATGGTGATGAAGGTTGTCAGGCCGGCAATCAGCTCGGTCTTCACCGTGGTGCCATGCAAGCTGAGTTTGAAGAGGCGTTCCAGCCAACCACTGCGTAGTGGCGGCGAGAGGTCCAGCGTTCGGGCTTCGGGTTTGCGGCTTTCCACAGCGAGTACTCCTCAAGAGTCTTATTGTTATTTCCAGCACCGCAAACGCCCTGGGGGTGGTCGCGATGCGCTGAGGCAGGTAAGGCTGGCGAGGGTATGTTGACCTGTTGGTCAGGAACTCGCACGAAGCGAATTATGCTTTTGTATACAAATAATGCAAATAATGTTTTCTGTGTTGTCGACGAAATGTTTGGCGATAGGGGTATATCGACCTTTAGGACGCTATCGCGAGCAAGCTCGCTCCCACAGGCTCATGGTTGAACACAGACCTCGCATTCACCACAGTCCCACTGTGGGAGCGAGCTTGCTCGCGATGGCGTCGGATCAGACGCCTTCATTCACTGGATTTCGCCAGTGCCAGATTCACCGCCAGCCACCCATCCACCGCCGCTTCCCCGGCTTCGGCAAACACCCGCTCCAGCAATTTCACCTGTTCACGCCGCAACGCCTGCTCAAAGCGCTCACCCTCGGCGGTCAGTTCCAGCAGCCGTTTGCGTTTGTCGGTCTCGGACGCGACGCTGTTCACCAAGTGCATTTCCATCAACTGCCGCAACGGCATGTTCAATGCCTGCTTGCTCACCCCAAGCAGGGCCAGCAATTCCTTCACGCTCAATGACGGATAGCGGGCGATGAAAAAGACGATGCGCTGGTGTACCCGGCTCAACCCACGACGCTCGAGCATTTCATCGGCCTTGGCGGTGAACGCCTGGTAACCGAAGAAAAACGCTTCCATGGCCATTTGTTGGGAGGCAGGGTTTTTAAGGTCAAGCATATTGACGTATCCACAGAGGTCGGCGTAATTTCGGTCAACCAGTTTGACTCATTATTCCAGCGACCGGCTACAGGTGACCCATGGCTTTTTCCGAACGTGTCTCGCGCCTCAAAAGTTCTTTGATTCGAGAAATCCTCGCGGCGGCGCAGCGTCCTGAGGTGATGTCGTTCGCCGGCGGCCTGCCGGCCGAAGCCATGCTGCCGAAAGTGGAATGGGCGGCCATGCCATTGTCCATGGGCCAGTACGGCATGAGCGAAGGGGAACCGGCCCTGCGTGAGGCCCTGGCAGCCCAGGCGCGGGCATTGGGCGTGGCCAGTGAGGCGAGCCAGGTGCTAGTGGTCAGCGGCTCCCAGCAAACCCTCGATTTGGCGGCCAAGCTGCACATCGACGTGGGCACCGAAGTGATGCTCGAAGCGCCGACCTATCTGGCGGCGTTGCAGATTTTCCAGCTGTTCGGCGCCGACTGCATCACCGTTCCCCTGGAGGCCGACGGCCCGGACCTGCAGCAGTTGCGGGCCCGGCTGGAGCAGCATCGCCCAGCGTTTATCTACCTGATCCCGACCTTCCAGAACCCTTCGGCGGTGCGCTACAGCGAGGCCAAGCGCGATGCGGTGGCGGCGCTGCTGGACGAGTTTGGCGTCACCCTGATCGAGGACGAGCCCTACCGCGAGCTGACCTTCGATGGCGGCAGTGCCACGCCGATTGTCAGTCGCTTGAAGAAGGCCAGCTGGATCTACACCGGTACCGTGTCGAAAACCCTGTTGCCGGGGCTAAGGGTGGGCTACCTGATCGCCAGTCCGGATCTGTTCCCGCATCTGCTGCGGCTCAAGCAATCGGCGGACCTGCACACCAATCGCATCGGCCAGTGGCAGGCGCTGCAATGGATCGGCACCGAGCAGTACCGCAGCCATTTGAGTGAGTTGAGGGATTTCTATCGGGACCGTCGCGATCGGTTCCAGGCGGCGTTGCAAACGCATTTCGCTGATCTTGCGAACTGGAACGTGCCCCAGGGCGGGTTGTTTTTCTGGCTGACCCTCAGGCAACCCCTGGACACCCGCACCTTGCTCGCCGCCGCCCTGGCGGCGGACGTGGCGTTCATGCCGGGGGAGCCGTTCTTCCCTGAGCCGGACCAGCATCCGGGGCATTTGCGCTTGAACTTCAGCCACATCGACCCGGCGCGGCTGGATGAAGGGCTCAAGCGGCTGGCGGGGGTGGTGCGGGAGGGGTTGGCTGCAAAAGCAGCCTGATTGGTGCGGTGACTGGGCTGGCCCCATCGCGAGCAAGCTCGGCTCCCACAGAGGACGTGGTGAATACAAATCCAGCGTTCACCAAGTCCCCTGTGGGAGCCGAGCTTGCTCGCGATGAGGCCAGTCGCCACACCCTAAAACTATCAGGCCGCAGAAAACCGCTTATCCAAATAATCAATGATCACCTTGGACTCATACATCCAGGTGGTCTCGCCATTCTCTTCAATGCGCAGGCACGGCACTTTGATCCTGCCCCCTTGCTCCAGCAGCGTCTGGCGATCCTGCTCGTTGTTTTTCGCATCGCGCAGGGCCACCGGCACGTTGAGGCGACGCAGGGTGCGGCGAGTCTTCACGCAGAACGGGCAGGCATGGAATTGATACAGCGTCAGGCTGCGAGCGGCCTGGTCGACCTGCGCCTGGGCCTCGGTCGGGCGCTGTTTCTTGCCCGGGCGGGTGACGAAGTCGATGAAAATGATGAGCTGGCCCAAGCCAACTCGAAGCGCTTTGACGATCACGGTATTCAGCCTCGCGGCAGGGAAGAAGAGGGCGCGCAGCTTACCTGATTTTTCACGGACGAAAAAAAACCGGCGATCAATGCCGGTTTTCTTCTTGCGACGCGTTACTTGATGAGGCTGAGGAATTCGCTGCGAGTGGCGGCGTTTTCCCGGAACTCGCCGAGCATCACCGAAGTGATCATCGAGGAATTCTGCTTTTCCACACCGCGCATCATCATGCACATGTGCTTGGCTTCGATCACCACCGCCACGCCCAGGGCGCCGGTCACTTGCTGGACCGCGTCGGCGATCTGGCGGCTGAGGTTTTCCTGGATCTGCAGGCGACGGGCGTACATGTCGACGATACGCGCGACCTTCGACAGCCCCAGTACCTTGCCGCTCGGGATGTAGGCCACGTGGGCCTTGCCGATGAAAGGCAACAAGTGATGCTCGCACAACGAGTACAACTCGATGTCCTTGACCAGCACCATCTCGCTGTTATCGGAGCTGAACAAGGCACCGTTGGTGACTTCTTCCAGGGTCTGTTCATAACCGCGGCAGAGGTACTGCATGGCCTTGGCAGCGCGCTTGGGCGTGTCGAGCAGGCCCTCGCGGGAAACGTCCTCGCCCAGTTGGCCGAGAATCGCGGTGTAAT
Source organism: Pseudomonas sp. Z1-12 (assembly GCF_051132015.1). NCBI lineage: Bacteria > Pseudomonadati > Pseudomonadota > Gammaproteobacteria > Pseudomonadales > Pseudomonadaceae > Pseudomonas > Pseudomonas sp. Z1-12. The sequence goes on along the minus strand of NZ_CP071647.1, from coordinate 5,009,542 downwards.
TCTGTTCCAGAGACATGAAACTACCTGTGGGATTTTACGCAAAGGGCAAGGGTACGGTGGCGGACACGGCGCTGCAAGCTCGGCAAGCGAGGGCTATTCGTCGCGGCCTTCCATCATGGTGCGCTTGAGCATCACGTAGACCGCCCCGGCGCCGCCGTGTTTTGCCTGGCAGGAGGTGAAGCCCAGCACTTGCGGGTGCTGGCGCAGCCAGGTGTTGACGTGGCTCTTGATCATCGGGCGCTTGCCGTCCAGGCGCACGGCTTTGCCGTGGGTGACGCGCACGCAGCGGATTTCGAACTTGGTGGCTTCGGCCAGGAACGCCCAAAGGGTTTCCCGGGCCTTTTCGACGGTCATGCCGTGCAGGTCGAGGCTGCCTTCGAAGGGAATCTGGCCGACCTTCAGCTTGCGCATCTGGCTTTCCTGGACACCGTCGCGGGCCCACATCAACTCGTCTTCCGGCCCGACGTCGATCACGAACTGATCGGACAAGCCGTCCACGGTGGTGGCGTCGGTGCGCACGGTGGCGGCCTGGCGCAGCTTGGCGATCTGCGCGCGATCGGCCTTGGGCTTGCCGGTCTCGGCACGGTCGTGTTTGATCGGTTTTACGCCCTGGATCGCACTTTTGAACAAGGAAAAGTCGTCGTCTTGCATGTCAGCCTCCGCGAAGCCGGCCAGTTTACCCAACTCTGGCGGGATCCGGCGCGACAAAACGTCGGGTGGCGAGTCAGTCGTGCTTTTTCATCAGGTGCGGAGCCATGGCCAGCTCCAGGGATTGGCGGGCGCGACGGCGGCAGCGGCGCCAGAGCCAGACGCCCAGCAACAGTACGAAAAGCCCGACTGCCAGGATGATCGCCGAACCCATTGGGGTGGCGTTCAACTCGCCCAGTGCCGGTGGACGGCCCAGCAGGCTGGCGGCACCGGCCATGGCCAGCAGTACACCGAGTGTTGCCAGCAGCGCGGCGATCGCCGCGCCGAAACGAAACCGCCAGTTGCTCGGGCCCTTGGGCCGCAAGCGACGTGCGTCAAAACCATCGGATAACTTCATTCCGACCTTCCTCAATGGGTATCGGCCCTTCGACCGGAAGATATTCGGGTTGTTCCTGAAGGTAGGGCAATTGCGGCAAATGAGAGGCTTTTGCGGATGAGCGGCGGAAGTAGCCGCTCATCAAGGCGCATCAGATGAAGTCGCGGGTCAGGGCCAGGGTGGCGAAGTTGTCGGCCATGATCGCCATTTCGGTCTGCTGCACGTGCTCGGCGCTGAGGACGCCGCCCTTGTACGGCAAGTCGCGCGTGGCGCAGGCGTCTTCCACCAGGGTGCAGCGAAAGCCCAGATTCTTGGCGGCGCGCACGGTGGTGCTGACGCTGGAATGGCTCATGAACCCGCACACGATCAGGTCCAGGGGGCCGAAGTCTTCCAGGCGTTTTTTCAGCTCGGTGCCGTGGAAGGCGCTGGGCAGCAGCTTTTCGACCACGGTTTCGTCGCCCTGGGGTTCAAGGCCGGGGATGAACTCCCCACGTTCACCTTGTGGATCGAACAGCCCGCCATGGGTGCCCAGGTGGCGCACGTGCACGATCGGGCGACCGGCTGCACGAGCCGCGCCGAGCAGTTGCTTGATGTTCGCGACGGCTGCATCCATGCCGCTCAGGGCCAGGGGCCCGGCGAGGTATTCTTTCTGGGCATCGATGATGATCAAGGTCGCTTGACTCAGGTTGGCCGCTGCATAACCACGGCCGCTGAGTTGAAACATCGTTTTTGGAACGGACATTCTGGGGCTCCTTCGAGTGGGGCTTTTGCGACATTCTCCTCTGGCTGAGCGGTTCTGTGAATCGCTTCCATCGCAAGGGCCGCCGTTGCTGGCCTACAGCCTTGTCAAGATGCTCGTCTCGTTCAATAGGCGATGTAAAAAACGGATGATTCCTACGGTTGGTCCGGCGCTTTTCGTTCGTCATCGGGGCGCGTTTGGGTGACGCCGCGTTTGACTGGTAGACTCGCCCGTCGATTTTTCTGGAGTTTGCCGCCGTGATCACTTCCCGTCTCCGTACCCTGCGCGACCATATCCGTTGGGCCGTCAGCCGTTTCCATGGAGAGGATCTGTTTTTCGGCCATGGCACCGACAATGCGTGGGACGAAGCCAGGCAACTGGTGTTGGGCGCGTTGCATCTGCCGTGGGAAATTGCCGACAGCTACCTGGACTGCCGTCTTGAAGACGAAGAACTGGTCCATGTGCAGCGTCTGCTGCGCCGACGCATTGCCGAGCGCATTCCGACGGCCTACCTGTTGGGTGAAGCCTGGTTTTGCGGGATGTCGTTCATTGTTGATGAGCGCGTGCTCATTCCGCGCTCGCCCATCGGTGAGCTGATCGAAAAGCGTTTCGAGCCTTGGTTGGGCCAGGCGCCGGCACGGATTCTCGATCTGTGCACCGGTTCCGGCTGCATCGGCATCGCCTGTGCCTATGAATTCCCGGAAGCCGAAGTGGTGCTGGCCGACCTGTCGTTCGAAGCGCTGGAAGTGGCCAACCAGAACATCGAGCGCCACGGTGTCGATGAGCGCGTGTTCACCGTCCAAGGCGATGGCTTCGAAGGTTTGCCGGGGCAACGTTTCGACCTGATCGTGTCGAACCCGCCCTACGTCGATGCGGAAGATTTCGCCGATATGCCCCAGGAATACCAGCACGAGCCGGAACTGGGCCTGGCCTGTGGCGATGACGGCCTGGACCTGGTTCGGCGGATGCTGGCCGAGGCGGCCGATCATCTGACCGAGAAGGGGCTGTTGATTATCGAGGTGGGCAACAGCCAGGTGCACGTCGAGGCGTTGTACCCGGAAGTCGATTTCGCCTGGCTCGACTTCGAGCGCGGCGGACATGGCGTGTTCATGCTCAGCGCCGAGCAGTGCCGCGAGCACCAGGCGTTGTTTGCTTCGCGGGTTTGATTGCTGCGACCGCTTTTGTGGCGAGGGAGCTTGCTCCCTAGCCACAGGGTTGTTCACATTGCGCCGCAACCCCACTGTGGGAGCGAGCTTGCTCGCGATGGCGTCGGGTCAGTGGCATTGAATTGACTGACCCACCGCTATCGCGAGCAAGCTCGCTCCCACAGGGGGGACATGCACGGTTGGGGTCAGTGCCGCGTCGCAATCCAGATCAGCAACCCCGCCTGAAACATGGCGAAGGCCACCAGGCAGGTGATGGTGAAGCGCAAGCCGGTGTCTTCGCGCTTGAACTTGGTGACCTTCTCTTCCTGCTGCTTGAGTTTGACTTCCTGTTCCGCCAGGTTCTGCTCGGCTTGTTGCAGCATCTGCGCAGCTTCGAGGATGGTCACGAACTGCAGCTTCTCGGTGTTCCAGTCGCCAACCAAATCGCCAACCTGGGCTGACTTGATACTACCCTTGAGGTGCTGGGCGTCGGCGTAGGCCACCTCGAAACCCTGGGCCTTGAGGAAGCGATCGCGGCGCAGGCGCGTGTCTTCGTTCAGGGCGTCCTTGTTATCCAGGTCGGTGCCGTCTACCTGATAGGCCGACCAGCGCTTCTTGGCCCAGGTAATACCCTGGGCCGCGAGGAAACGGCCGATGCCACGGTTCAACGGCTCGACTTGCAGGTTGTCCGGGGAAAACGTCAGGCGTTTCTCGACGTGATCGGCCCAGACGTCCAGATGATTCTGTTCCTTGCGCACCCGCTGGTTCGGCAACTGGAGGGTCATGCGCAGCAGGCTGCGTTCCTTGCTGTGGCGCTCGACATAGCTGAACTCGACAAACCGCAACGGCCGCACGCCGGTGGCGCGGTCGGTCTTGAGCGGCGCCAGCCGGAGCATCTTGTGATGCTCGGTATGTACGTCGGCCCACGGCAGCTCAGCCACGGACGAGGCGGGGGCTTCGGCAGCGGTGTCGGGGGAAGCTTGAGTTTCAGTCATAACGGCAAAATCCTGTCCAGGCCGGCGGGTCGGTAGCCATTGCGCTATCCGACACCGGGTTATCGGCCATTTTTGCCAGTACTGAAGCTAAAACGACTAAAACCGCCTAACGCGCGGCTAACGCGTCAATAAAACCTAGAATCCGCGTACCGAGCTCGGCCGCCAGGGGCAGGTTGGGGTCTTTGTAGGAAGCCAGTTGTTGTTTCACGTCGTTGGGCACGATGCGCATTACGTGGTTCATGCCCTGGATCAGCGCCAACTCGGCGTCGGGCTTGGCGGCTTTCAACTGCCGGGCATCATCGACGCTGACCTGGATGTCGTTGCTGCCCTGGATGATCAAGGCCGGTATCTTCAACGCGGCGAAGGCCCGGGCCGGATCCTGGCGGAACAACGAGATCAGGTAGGGTTGTACGCTGGGGCGGAAAATCACTTGCAGTTGCGTCGGCACGTTGTCGTCGAGTCGACCGGCCTTGAGGCTGTCGAGCAGCTCATTGCTGCGCAACATCAGCGGCGGTGGCAGGCGGTTGCTCAATTGTTGGCGCAGTACCTGATCGATTGGCCGGGCACTGCCGGACAGGGAAATGACCGCCTCCGCGTTGGCCTGGGGCGCGGCGAGGCTGGCGATCAACGCGCCTTCGCTGTGGCCCAGCAGGATCAACGGGCCCAGGCGTGGGTCGGCGGCGAGCTTGCGGCTCCAGGCCACGGTATCGGCGACATAGGCCTCGACGCTCAGGTTGCGCTCGTCCGGTGTCGCTGCGAGGCTGGCGGCCACGCCGCGTTTGTCATAGCGCACGCTGGCAATGTTGTGCCTGGCCAGGACCCAGGCCAGGCGCTTGAGGCTATCGTTGCGCCCGCCCTCGGGGTTGTTACCGTCGCGGTCTGTAGGACCGGATCCGGAAATGATCAGGACAACCGGCACGGGCGTGTCGGACTTGGGCAGCAACAATGAGCCGAATAGTTCGCCATTGCCGGTGTCGAGGCTGATCGGGCGTTGCAGCACCGTGGCCTGGGCCAGGCAGGAAAACAGGCCGGTGAACAAGGTAAGGCTTAGGGCTAGCAGCTTTAACATCATCACGCCATTAGTTGCGAAGGTGCCGGTTGGACTGGTGGCCGCCGATAAGGTTCGAGGATGAACTACGCGGGGAGCCTGCGTATACTGGCGCCCACTACGAATCCAAGGTTGAGTCTCTCAGCGTTTTTCACGGAGCACCCTGCATGTCCGGCAATACCTACGGCAAGCTGTTCACTGTCACCACCGCGGGCGAAAGCCATGGCCCGGCGTTGGTCGCCATTGTCGACGGCTGCCCGCCGGGACTGGAGATTTCCCTGGACGACCTGCAGCGTGACCTGGACCGCCGCAAGCCCGGCACCAGCCGTCATACCACCCAGCGCCAGGAAGCCGATGAAGTCGAAATTCTCTCCGGCGTGTTTGAAGGACGCACCACCGGCTGTGCCATCGGCCTGCTGATCCGCAACACCGACCAGAAGTCCAAGGACTACTCGGCCATCAAGGACCTGTTCCGCCCGGCCCACGCCGACTACACCTACCACCACAAATACGGTGAGCGCGACTACCGTGGCGGCGGTCGCAGCTCGGCCCGGGAAACCGCCATGCGCGTGGCGGCCGGGGCGATTGCCAAGAAGTACCTGGCCAGCCAGGGCATCGTCATCCGTGGCTACATGAGCCAGTTGGGCCCCATCGAAATCCCGTTCAAGACCTGGGACTCGGTAGAGCAGAACGCCTTTTTCTGCCCCGATCCGGACAAGGTGCCAGAACTCGAGGCCTACATGGACCAACTGCGCCGGGACCAGGACTCGGTCGGCGCAAAGATCACCGTGGTCGCCGAAGGCGTGATGCCGGGCCTTGGCGAGCCGATCTTCGACCGCCTCGACGCCGAGCTGGCTCATGCGCTGATGAGCATCAACGCGGTGAAAGGCGTGGAAATCGGCGCTGGTTTTGCCTGCGTCGCCCAGCGTGGCACCGAGCACCGTGACGAACTGACGCCTGAGGGTTTCCTCAGCAATAATGCCGGCGGCATCCTCGGCGGCATTTCCTCGGGCCAGCCGATCGTGGCGCACCTGGCCTTGAAGCCGACGTCCAGCATCACCACGCCGGGGCGCTCCATCGATGTCCATGGCAACCCGGTAGAGGTCATCACCAAGGGCCGTCACGACCCCTGCGTCGGCATTCGTGCCACGCCCATCGCCGAGGCGATGATGGCCATCGTGCTGATGGATCACCTGCTGCGTCATCGCGGCCAGAACGCCGACGTGCGCGTCAGCACCCCGGTGCTGGGGCAGCTTTGATGGCCGGCCTGCCAGCCGCCGTGGCCTGACGACCGTGGCGGCACTGCCGTACTGGCGGCTTTCCAGCTTCTATCTGTTCTATTTCGCGCTGCTCGGTTCGACGGCGCCGTTCCTGGCGCTGTATTTCGATCACCTGGGATTCAACGCGGCGCGCATCGGCGAGCTGGTGGCCATCCCCATGCTGATGCGTTGCGTGGCGCCGAACATCTGGGGTTGGCTGGGGGATTACACCGGCCGACGCCTGGCAATCGTGCGCTTTGGCGCGATCTGCACGCTGTTGGCCTTCTCGCTGATCTTCATCGACAAAAGCTACGCCTGGCTGGCGATGGTCATGGCGTTACACGCATTTTTCTGGCACGCGGTGTTGCCGCAGTTCGAAGTCATTACCTTGGCTCATCTGAGCGGGCAGGCCTCGCGCTACAGCCAGATACGCCTGTGGGGCTCCATCGGTTTCATCATCACTGTGGTCGTGCTTGGCCGCTTGTTCGAATGGCTGAGCCTGGACATCTACCCGGTGGCCCTGGTGTTGATCATGGCCGGCATCGTCCTCGCCAGTTTCTGGGTGCCCAATGCCCAGCCATTGCAGGGGCCGCGAGTCGCGGGGGAGGGCTTCTTGCGGCAACTGCGCAACCCTGGCGTACTGGCGTTCTACGCCTGCGTGGGCCTGATGCAGGTGAGTCACGGGCCGTATTACACTTTCCTGACGTTGCACCTCGAACGCCTGGGCTACAGTCGCGGTTTGATCGGCCTGCTCTGGGCGGTCGGCGTGGTGGCAGAGGTGTTGGTCTTCCTGCTGATGAGCCGGATCCTGGCGCGATTTTCCGTGCGCCGGGTACTGCTGGTGAGTTTCCTGCTGGCGGCGTTGCGCTGGTTGCTGCTGGGTTCGCTGGCCGAATTTCTCTGGGTGCTGCTGTTTGCCCAAGTGTTGCACGCGGCGACCTTCGGCAGCTTTCACGCCGCCGCCATCCATTTCGTGCAACGCAGCTTCGGCCCTCGCCAGCAAGGCCAGGGGCAGGCGCTGTATGCGGCGCTGGCCGGCACGGGCGGGGCCTTGGGCGCGTTGTATTCCGGCTACAGTTGGAACGCCCTGGGCGCCACTTGGACGTTCAGCCTCGCCAGCCTCGCCGCCTTTGCCGCAGCCGTTATCATTGCGACACGTATGCAAGAGGACCGGCCATGAGCCTTCGAACCGTTAATTTGCTGGAGCCATTTTCATGAGCAGCCTGTCCGTCTATCACGTTTCGAGCCCTGAGATTCCGAACAAGGTGTTGACCCACTTCGAGGACATTGTCGCGACGTTGGCTGAGCAAGGTGTTCGCTTTGACCGCTGGGAAGCGGCGGTGAAAATTCAGCCGGGTGCCAGTGAGGAGGAGATCATTGCGGCTTACCAGGTTCAGATCGATGGGGTGATGACTGAGCGGGGGTATGTTGCGGTCGATGTGGTTAGCGTCAGAAGCGATCATCCGGAACCGGCTGGAGGGCTTGATGAATACTGCCATAGCCAGGAAGAAGTACGATTCTTCGTTAGTGGTCGGGGGTTGTTTAACCTGCACATCGGCGATTATGTCTACGCTGTGTTGTGTGAAAGGAACGATTTGATCACGGTGCCTGCTGGTATGCCGCATTGGTTTGATGGGGGGGAGCGGCCGTATTTCGTTTCGATTCGGTTGTCTGGTGATTTGCAGGGGTTGGTTGCTGAGCTTACTGGGGATGATATTGCTCGGCGGTTTTCTCGTTTGGAGGATTGACCGCGTTCTTAGGGTTGGTGTGTATATCCATTGCTGCGGTAACGGCGGCTTATGGTTCCGCCCTTACGGCGGGTCACTTTTGGAAGAGCCGGGAGCCGGACCAGCCAAAAGTAACCAAAAGCGCTTTGCCCCACCACTCGGTGCCTCGCCTAGGCTCGGCATGCCCTCACTCCGGCATTGCTCCGTGGGCCGCCGCGAAGGGCCATCCATGGCCCAGCGCGGCTACCTCGGCATCCATGCCGAGGTGCCCACTGCGCAATGCCTGCGTTCGGCCAGCGTGGTTTAACGGGGCGTTCAGATCAAGATCAAGATCCAAAGCAAGATCAAGAGCAAGAGCAAGAGCAAGAGCAAGAGCAAGAGTGGGGCAAAGGCCGACATCTATGTGGCTGAGCCACCGCTATCGCGAGCAAGCTCGCTCCCACAATGGATCTGCGGTGAACACAAGACTCATGAACACCCAAGATCCCCTGTGGGAGCGAGCCTGCTCGCGATGAGGCCGCCACATCCAACATCATCGCAAACTGACCCACCGCCTTCGCGAGCAAGCTCGCTCCCACAATGGATCTGCGGTGAACACAAGACTCATGAACACCCAAGATCCCCTGTGGGAGCGAGCTTGCTCGCGATGAGGCCGCCACATCCAACATCATCGCAAACTGACCCACCGCCTTCGCGAGCAAGCTCGCTCCCACAATGGGTCTGCGGTGAACACAAGGCTCATGAACACCCAAGACCCCCTGTGGGAGCGAGCTTGCTCGCGAAGAGGCCGGCACATCCAACATCACTGCAAACTGACCCACCGCCTTCGCGAGCAAGCCCGCTCCCACAGGGAGGAACGCGGTCCCCATCAGCCATAAGCAGCCGTTACCGAAGAAACGGATATACACACCGATCAATTGCCCTCAAAAGAAGGCGCAAAAAAAACGACGCTTCTCATCTCTGAAAAAGCGCCGTTTCCAAGTAAACAGCAAACCGAATTAACCAGCAGACTCAAGCGCTATGGTAAGTCGGTAGCGCAAACCGATGCTGGCTCTGCAACAGCGTGATCTGTGGCAACTCGCTGGCCTGTTCAGCCAGGTCGCGACGGATCGCGCTGATCGCCCAGGACAACTGGTCCCCCGCATGCAACTGAGCATAGGAAATCGTGCGCTTGAACAGCTTGCCGTCGCTATTGCGCAAGGTCAGCAGAATGCCGCCATCCGGGCGGGGCTGAGTGGTCACTTCGTAGTTGGAAAACAGGGACGCAAACTTTTCTTGAATCATGTTCATAGTTGACTGCTCCATGGTGTGGCAAACCGTGGAGGGGTGGTTGCACTGTCTGTGCCAGCATCTAAATTTTCAATAAATACTTTAAAAACAATAGGTTATGTTTGTTGTTGAATTTTGCTTTCGTGCATCTTGCATGAATGGCCACCGTGCATCCTGCATTTTGCGTGGTCGGGCAATGATTTTTGGAACCAAATCATTTTCCGGCGCTCACGCTTCGCCTGTCTCGGGCAGCGGATACAAAACATTGCAAAAACCGCGTGTACAGCCTCGCAAGTGCGAGCGTACTTTCGAGCCAAAATCACCGCCAGCCCGATAACAAGAACCGAGACCCACGAGGTCGAACGGGGAAATCACCATGAGTCGTACACCCAACGACACCATTACCTGGGGCATGATGCTGCGCAAGTTGCCTGCCATCGCCAGGGCCGTCCCGCGCATCGTCAAAGGCATGAAGCTGGCCAATGTCCAGGACCCGACCCAGCCTTGTGGCCTGGGCTGGTGTTTCGAACAGGCCACGCAACGCAATCCCCAGGGCCCGGCACTGCTGTGTGGCGACACGGTGTTGAGTTATGCACAGGTCAACGCGCAGGCCAATCGCATCGCCCATTACCTGTTGGCCCAGGGCATCGGCAAGGGCGATTGCGTGGCGATCTTCATCGAGAACCGGCCGCAGCTGTTGATCTGCGTGCTGGCGATGGCCAAGGTTGGCGCGGTCAGTGCCATGCTCAACACCTCGCAAACCGGCGATGCGCTGGTGCACAGCCTGGCCCTGGTCAACCCGGTCGCGGTGGTGGTCGGGGACGAGCGGGTCGCGGCCTTCAACGACGTGCGAACGCGCACCGCGCTGTTGAGCGGCAGGACCTGGTGGGTAGCGGATCAGGACAGTGGCAATGTTCCGTCCGGCTTCGTCGACCTGATGGCTGATTGTGCGGATTACCCCGGCGATAACCCGGCGTGCAGCCAGCAGGTTTTTTGCAACGATCCATGTTTTTATCTCTACACCTCGGGCACTACCGGGCTGCCCAAGGCCGGAGTCTTTCGCCATGGTCGCTGGATGCGCACGTCCACCAGCTTCGGCCTGATCGCCTTGGACATGCAGCCCGACGATGTCGTCTATTGCACCTTGCCGCTGTACCACGCCACAGGGCTGTGCGTGTGTTGGGGCGCGGCGATCTGTGGCGCATCGGGGTTCGCGATTCGCCGCAAATTCAGCGCCAGTCAGTTCTGGATCGACGTACGCCGTTACCGGGCGACCACCCTGGGGTATGTCGGCGAGTTGTGCCGCTACCTGATCGACCAGCCTGTCGCTGCCGATGACCGCCACCACAGTGTGAGGAAAATGATCGGCAACGGCCTGCGCCCCGGGGCCTGGTCGACCTTCAAGACGCGTTTCGGCGTCGACCACATCTGCGAGCTGTATGCGGCCAGCGACGGCAATATCGGGTTCACCAATATCCTGAATTTCGACAACACCGTCGGGTTTTCCCTGATGGGCTGGGAGCTGGTGCAGTACGACCAAGCCAGCGGCGTGCCGTTGCGCAACCTGCAAGGGCGCATGCAAAAAGTCCCCAGGGGCCAACCGGGCCTGCTGCTGGCGCGGATCGACGAGAAGGCACCACTGGATGGCTACACGGATCCCGCCAAGACCGAAAAAACCATCTGCCGGGATGTCTTCGTGCCGGGCGACTGTTACTTCAACACCGGGGACCTGTTGCGCAACATCGGTTTCGGGCATGGGCAGTTCGTCGATCGCCTCGGCGACACCTATCGCTGGAAAGGCGAAAACGTCTCCACCACGGAAGTCGAAAACGTCTTGCTGCAACACCCGCAGGTGGCCGAGGCGGTGGCTTACGGTGTGGAGATCAATGGCACCAATGGCCGCGCCGGCATGGCGGCGATCACCCCGTCCGAATCCCTGGCGACCCTTGATTTCAGCGAGCTGCTGCAATTTTTGCACTGCAAGTTGCCCGTATATGCCGTGCCGCTGTTCCTGCGCATCAAGGTGAAAATGGACACTACCGGCACCTTCAAATACCAGAAGACGCGCCTCAAGACCGAAGGGTTCGATCCGTGTGGCACTGGGGATGAGCCGGTCTATGCCTGGCTGCCCGGCACCGACACCTACGTGCGGGTGGACCGGCAACTGGCGACCCGGATCCAGGGCGGGCAATTGCGTTATTGATTCTGGCTATGACGGGCACAGTGAAAAAAGGGATGACAGCGCCCAGGTCCCTCGGGAAACTAGCCGCTTTGCGAAGACCCGAGTGGAGTTCCCGATGTCCGATACAAGCCGCCAGATGACCCCGGAAGAGGCTGCCGAGTTTGCCGAGCAGGTGTTCAACGTCGCGCGCCAGGGCGACGCCGCCATGATGGCCGCGCTGTTGAGCAAGGGCCTGCCGCCCAATCTGCGCAACCACAAGGGGGACACCCTGTTGATGCTGGCCGCTTACCACGGGCATGTGGAAACGGTGAAAGTGCTGCTGGAGCACAAGGCCGACCCGGAAATCCGCAACGACAACGGCCAGAGCCCGATTGCCGGCGCGGCGTTCAAGGGCGACCTGCCCGTGGTCGCGGCGCTGGTGGACGGCGGCGCGCAGGTGGAGGGCGCGTCCTTCGATGGCCGTACCGCCTTGATGATGGCGGCGATGTTCAACCGGGTGGAAATCGTCGACTACCTGATCGGCAAAGGCGCCGACCCGAAAGCCAAGGACGCCAACGGCGTCTCGGCCCTCGATGCCGCGCGGACCATGGGCGCGGTGGACACCACGGCGCAGTTGGAAAAATTGTTGGGTTGAAGGCCCAAAGCAGATCCCGGCCGCTTTTGTGGCGAGGGAGCTTGCTCCCGCTGGGCTGCGCAGCAGCCCCAAATCCAGCCACCGCAACCTGTCAGGTTTACCCTGCCCAGCGGATTTACGACTGCCCTCGCAGCCGAGCGGGAGCAAGCTCCCTCGCCACGCCTGACTCGACCGGTGCGATGCGCTATCCTGCCCGCCCTCAAAACTCCACTCGCCACAGGATTCACCCCATGAAAGCCGCCCTCATCGAACTCATCGGTAAAATCAGCTCCGGCTGCCTCGGCGAGGCGGACATCGAGAAAATCGCTGATGAAGCGGCCCAGGCCTACGCGGACCCGACGGCTTTCCTGGCGGCCAATCCCGATATCAACTACGACGAAACGTTCCCGATCCCGCTGGGGGAATGGGTGGTGGTGGGCAGCCTGCCGGACACCGTGCTGTTCCAGGCCGACACCTATGTGGACCTGTTCGAGCAGATCGTCGCCTCGTTCGGCCCCGGCGTGGCGTTCAACCTCAAGCCCAAGCAACTGGCGAAGACCGAAGCCCTGACCGCCCTCAACCGCATCCAGATCCAGATGGGCAGCCTGAACAAGGAAAATGGCGGCTACGTGCTGATGAACTTCAGCCAATTGCTCGACGATGAATTGCAGATGGTGCTGGTGTACGGCAACGACGTGCCACGGGTGCTGGAGCTGTGTGCCGAAGTCGGCATCGCTGCCGCGCCGGCCCTGGAAGCCCTCAAGGTCGCGGTCCACGTCTGAAGCAATAAAACGGAACCCTTGCCGAGGGCCCGCTATCCTAAGGGTGCACACCACCATTTGGGAGCGACACCATGGGTTCCACCTTCAACGGCCTGGTCGGCCTGATTATCCTGGCGCTCGATATCTGGGCGATCATCAATGTCCTCAAGAGTGGCGCGGAAACCGGGATGAAAATCCTCTGGGTGCTGCTGATCCTGCTGCTGCCGGTCCTGGGCCTGATCATCTGGGCGATTGCCGGGCCGCGTGGCAACGTGCGGATTTGAATGCTCCACGAAAAATGCCCGTGCGCCTTGAGCGACCGGGCATTTTTTGTGCCTGGGTAATCAGGCCGTGGCCAGGGACGCTTTTTGCGAGGCACTCAGGAAGCGCAGCAAGGCCAACAGCGGGAAGGCGCTGCCGACGATGACCACCCACAACCAGCCGCCGTGCTCGTACACCGCGCTGGCAATCGATGAGCCGAAGGCGCCGCCGACGAAGATGCTGGTCATGTACAACGCATTCAACCGACTGCGGCTCTTGGCATCGAGGGCGTAAATGGTGCGCTGGCCCAGGACCATGTTCATTTGCACACAGAAATCCAGGACCACACCGGTCACCGCCAGGCCGATCACGCTGTAGAGCGGATGGATGAACGCCGGCAGGAAACTCACGCTGGCGAACAGCATCGCCAGCAGCGAGGCATTGCGGGTATGGCCGGCATCGGCCAGGCGGCCGGCGATGGGCGCGGCGATGGCACCGATGGCGCCGACCAGGGCGAACAGGGCGATTTCAGTCTGGGACAGGCCATGGTTGCGTGATAGCTCCAGCGGAACGGCGGTCCAGAACAGGCTGAACGTGGCGAACATGCAGGCTTGGTAAAACGCCCGTTGCCGCAACAGCGGTTGTTGGCGCAGCAGGGTGCCGAGCGAACCCAGCAGTTGGCCATAGGAGGCGCTATGGTCGGGTTGGCGCTTGGGCACGGTCAGCGCCAGGACAATGCTGATCGCGGCCATCAACGCGGCGGCGATGATGAACATGGCGCGCCAGCCGAAGTGATCGGCCACGACGCTGGAGATGGGCCGCGCCAGCAGGATGCCCAGCAGCAGGCCGCCCATGATCCCACCGACAACCCGTCCCCGGGATTCTTCTGGCGTCAGGTGCGCGGCCAGCGGAATCAGGACTTGCACCGACACCGAACTGAAACCCACCAGCAGCGAGACCAGCAGGAATACGTTCGGCTGGTCAGTGAAGGCTGCCCCCAGCAGGCTGGCAATCGCCACCAGTGTGGTGAGGATCATCAGCCGGCGGTTCTCCAGCAAGTCTCCCAGCGGCACCAGGAAAAACAGGCCCAGGGCATAACCGATCTGGGTCAGCGAAACGATCAGGCTGGCCATGGTGCTGCTCAGGCCGACGTCAGGGGCGATCAGTTCGATGATGGGTTGGGCGTAGTAGATGTTGGCGACGATGGCGCCGCAGCAAAAAGAGAACAGCAGAACCATGCCTCGGGTCAGGGTGGCGGGGTGGGCACTCATGGCAATCTCGTCAGTGAACAGGAAAGATGGCGCGAGGCTAAAGCGTTACAGGGCTCTGGAACAGGGCTTGTGGTTGATAGCTGTCATGCCCGCGGTTAATGGTAGGCACAGCCCAGCAGATTAGACACAGCACAGCAGATCAGGCACAGCCCAGCAGATTAGACACAGCACAGCAGATCAGGCACAGCACAGCAGATCAGGCACAGCCCAGCAGATTAGACACAGCACAGCAGATCAGGCACAGCACAGCAGATAAGGGAGTGCTTTTGTGGCGAGGGAGCTTGCTCCCGCTGGGCTGCGTAGCGGCCCCATTCCGGCGGTCGCTGCGCAACCGAGCGGGAGCAAGCTCCCTCGCCGCAAAAGCTTGCATGCAATTCTGGTTGAATCAGTGTCTTACTGCCCGCCATAGATCTGGTCGAAAACCCCACCATCATTGAAGTGAGTCTTCTGCACCGTGCGCCAGTCACCAAAGGTTTTTTCCACCGACAGGAAGTCCACTTTCGGGAAGCGGTCGGTGTATTTGGCCAGTACCGCCGGGTCCCGTGGGCGCAGGTAGTTGGCAGCGGCGATTTCCTGGCCTTCGGGCGACCACAGGTATTTGAGGTAAGCCTCGGCGGCTGCGCGGGAGCCTTTTTTCTCGACCACTTTGTCGACCACGCTGACCGGTGGCTCGGCCTCGGCGGAAACGCTTGGGTAGACCACTTCGAACTGATCGCGACCGAACTCGCGGGCGATCATTTCCGCTTCGTTTTCAAACGTCACCAGCACGTCGCCGATCTGGTTGGTCATGAAGGTGGTTGTCGCGGCGCGACCACCGGTGTCCAGTACCGGCGCCTGCTTGAACAGCTTGCCGACGAAGTCCTTGGCCTTGTTCTCGTCGCCGCCATTCTTCAGTACATAGCCCCAGGCCGACAGGTAGGTGTAGCGACCGTTGCCGGAGGTTTTCGGGTTGGGCACGATCACCTGCACGCCGTCCTTGAGCAGGTCGGGCCAGTCTTTCAAGGCTTTCGGGTTGCCTTTGCGCACGATGAACACTGTGGCCGAGGTGAACGGCGCGCTGTTGTTCGGCAGGCGGGTGACCCAGTTATCAGGCACCAGCTTGCCGTTGTCGGCCAAGGCGTTGATGTCAGTGGCCATGTTCATGGTGATGACATCCGCCGGCAGCCCGTCGATCACTGAGCGTGCCTGCTTGCTGGAGCCGCCGAAGGACATTTGCACGGTGATGTTTTCGTTGTGCTCGGCCTGCCAGTGTTTCTGGAAGGCGGCGTTGTAGTCCTTGTAGAAATCGCGCATCACGTCATAGGAAACGTTGAGCAGGGTCGGGGCGGCGTGGGCCAGGCCGCCAAAGGTCAGGCCGGCGACGAGAAGGGAGGCGCCAAAGAAGTTCTTCACTGCGAATTCCTTTTTATTAACGGGGGTTCCGGGCAATTAGCCAGCAACACTAGCGGCAAGCCAATAGGCCATCAAGCATTAAAAAGTGCTTTGCTTATTCCAATTTCTTAAACAACGCATTGCCACAACGGGAGCAGAAAGCGGCGCCGTGTTCATGGTTGTTTTTGCTGCACACCGGGCAATCGTGCTTGAGCTGGTCGCCGCGCATGGCCGTGGCCAGTTCAGCGGTGAAAATGCCCGTTGGCACGGCGATGATCGAGTAACCGGTGATCATCACCAGGGACGACACCACTTGGCCCAAGGGCGTCTTGGGCACGATGTCGCCGAAGCCTACGGTGGTCAATGTCACGATAGCCCAATAGATGCCCTTGGGAATGCTGGTGAACCCGTGCTCGGGGCCTTCGATGACGTACATCAGCGTGCCGAAGACGGTCACCAGGGTCGAGACGCTGACCAGGAACACGATGATTTTCTGCTTGCTCCCGCGCAGCGCCGCCATCAGGTAGTTGGCTTGCTTGAGGTAAGGGCTGAGCTTGAGCACACGGAAAATCCGCAACATGCGAATGATCCGAATGATCAGCAGGTACTGGGCATCGCTGTAGTACAGCGCCAGGATCCCCGGCACGATCGCCAGCAGATCCACCAATCCATAGAAACTGAAGGCATAGCGCAGCGGCTTGGGTGAGCAATACAGGCGCAGGCCGTACTCGACGATGAAGATGAAGGTGAAACCCCACTCGATACCGGCCAGCAGGGCGGCGTAGTGCTTGTGCACGC
Organism: Pseudomonas sp. Z1-12; assembly: GCF_051132015.1. Lineage (NCBI taxonomy): Bacteria > Pseudomonadati > Pseudomonadota > Gammaproteobacteria > Pseudomonadales > Pseudomonadaceae > Pseudomonas > Pseudomonas sp. Z1-12. The sequence goes on along the minus strand of NZ_CP071647.1, from coordinate 4,993,079 downwards.
TGTCGATGCTGTCGAGCATCACGATCACCAGGCTGGCGAGGATGATCAACAGCAGGGTGCTGTCGAAGCGCCGGCCGGCCACGGTGTCGGTCTGGAAAATGATGACGTAGAGGCGTTCACGCCAGTTGTTGCTGCTGTCCATACTCTTCGCCTGAACCCGGAATCAGCGAAGCCTAGGGTGATTACCCCGCAGAGTGCAAGGCGCGCTGTCGAGGCTGGCCTGGTGCCACGCCCGGCCGCCGGCCTGGATCAGCCAGCAGGCGAGGATGAACGGTGCCGTCAGGGGCGGCAGGCCGAGGGCGGTAAACCCTGGTGCGAGCATGACCGCCAGGAGGATGCCCGTCAGCGGCAGCCACGGGCGACGCTGTGGGCTGAGGGCCAGCGCCACCAACACTGGGTTGTAGCCGCCCAGTCCGGAAAGGGCGGTTGCGTTCCCCTGTTGCGACAAAGCGAAGGCCAGGCCGACGGCGGAAGCGAACAAGGCCCATACCGCGGCGCGACGGTTGGCCAGCAACAAGCCCAGCGCAATCAGTGCACCGGCCGCAGGGTGGCCGAGAAACATGACCTGGCCCAGTCCGCTCAAATGTGCGGCCACCAGGTTGGGCATCGTCATTTCGATCGAAGGGGTTGGGGACGTCGGCGCGGTGACACTCATCAGCAGCCACGCCAACCCTACAAACGGCGCGGTGTAGGCGGGCAGGCAACGAGGGCCGCGGGTGCGCTTGAGCCATTGCTGGGTCAGCATCGCACTGAGGCCGCCAGCGGCGATGATCAACGGCGGTAACAGCACCGACCAGGGCAACGCCAGGCTCAGCAGCAAGCCCAGCAGGATGCCGTTGTAGCTGAACAGCCCGGCTTGCCGATCGGCCTTGGCGTAACCACGTCGCTGGGCCGTCAGCAACCCGGCCACCCCGCCCAGCAGCGCGCCGCCGAACAGGGCCGGCGCCGTCAGCAGAATCGCCAGCAGGCACAGCAGGCCGCACAGCGGATGGCGCTGGAGGAAGATTTGGCTGAAGCCGTTGAGCAGGGCGGTGGCCCAGTCGGGGCAGTGGGGGTTGGGGGAGTGGTTGGGCATGATGGGTCAGGAATAAGAGAATCCTGTGGCGAGGGAGCTTGCTCCCGCTGGGTCGCGCAGCGGCCCCTCTTTTTGCGGTTGCTACGCAACCGAGCGGGAGCAAGCTCCCTCGCCACAGAAAAGCTCAGAGCAGGGTCTCAATGCGCAGTGAGTTGGTCGACCCCGGCTGCCCGAACGGCACGCCCGCCGTAATCAGCAGGGTATCGCCACGCTGGGCCATGCCTTGGGCCTGGGCGATTTCCAGGGCGGTGGAACAGACTTCATCCACCTGTTTCAACCGATCATTGACCACCGAGTGCACACCCCAGGCCACCGTCAGGCGGCGGGCGGCCTGCAGGTTCGGCGTGAGGTTGAGGATTGGCACCGTCGGCCGTTCCCGCGCCGCGCGCAGGCTGGAACTGCCCGATTCGCTGTAGTTCACCAGCACCGCCACCGGCAGGATGCTGCTGATGCGCCGGATCGCGCAGCTGATGGCGTCCGACACCGTGGCCTCGGCCTTCGGCCGGCTGACGTCCAGTTGCGCCTGGTAGTCGGGGCCGTTTTCCACCTGGCGGATGATCTTGCTCATCATCTGCACGGCTTCGAGGGGGTAATCGCCGGACGCGGTTTCCGCCGAGAGCATGACCGCATCGGCCCCCTCGGCCACGGCGTTGGCGACGTCAGTGACTTCGGCACGGGTGGGGGCCGGGGAGAAGCGCATCGACTCGAGCATCTGAGTCGCCACCACCACCGGTTTGCCGAGGGCACGGCAGGTGCCGATGATGTTTTTCTGGATCTGCGGCACGCTTTCGGCCGGGACTTCGACGCCCAGGTCGCCACGGGCGACCATGATCGCGTCGCTCAATTCGGCGATCTCGCGCAGTTGGCTCACCGCCGACGGCTTCTCGATCTTCGCCATCAGGAACGCCTTGTTGCCGATCAGCCCACGCGCCTCGCGAATGTCCTCGGGACGCTGCACGAACGACAGCGCCACCCAGTCCACGCCCAGTTCAAGGCCGAAACTCAAGTCGCGCCGGTCCTTGGCGGTCAACGGGCTCAGGTCGAGCACGGCCTGGGGCACGTTCACGCCCTTGCGGTCCGACAGCTCGCCGCCGTTGAGCACCTCGGTGTCGATGGCGTCGCTGTGCCTGGCGATCACGCGCAGGCGCAACTTGCCGTCGTCCAACAGCAGGTCCATGCCGGGCTCCAGGGCCGCGATTATTTCCGGGTGGGGCAGGTTGACCCGGCGTTGATCGCCCGGTGTCGGGTCCAGGTCCAAGCGCAGGGCCTGGCCTCGTTGCAGCAGGACCTTGCCATCGGCGAACCGGCCGACCCGCAGCTTCGGGCCTTGCAGGTCCATCAGGATGCCCAACGGGTAGTTGAGTTGCTGCTCGACCTCACGAATCCACTGGTAGCGCTGGGCGTGGTCGGCATGCTCGCCGTGGCTGAAGTTCAGGCGGAAGATGTTCACCCCGGCCTGTACCAACTCGCGGATGTCATCGATGCCGCGGGTGGCGGGGCCGAGGGTCGCGAGGATCTTGACCTTTTTATCAGGCGTCATGTTTGGGGTTCTCGAGGATCAGGATGGCGCGAAAGTCGTTGACGTTGGTGCGGGTCGGTTCGGTGACGATCAGCGCGTCAAGGGCGGCGAAGTAGCCGTAGCCATTGTTGTTGTCCAATTCGTCGCTGGCGCACAGGCCCAGCTCGGCGGCGCGGCGATAGCTGTCCGGGGTCATGAGCGCGCCGGCGTTGTCTTCGGAGCCGTCGATGCCGTCCGTGTCGCCGGCCAGCGCATAGATGCCGGGATGGCCCTTGAGGTTGTCGGTCAGGCTCAGCAGGAATTCGGCATTGCGCCCGCCACGACCATCGCCGCGCACGGTGACGGTGGTTTCACCGCCGGAGAGAATCACGCACGGTGCTGCCAGCGGCTGGCCGTGCAGGGCGATTTGCCGGGCGATGCCGGCGTGGACTTTGGCCACCTCCCGGGATTCGCCTTCCAGGTCGCCGAGGATCAGTGGGCTGAAACCGGCCTGCCGGGCCTTCACCGCCGCGGCTTCCAACGACTGCTGGGGGCGGGCGATCAACTGGAAGTGGCTGCGGGCCAGGCTCGGGTCACCGGGCTTGACGGTTTCCGACGCCGGGCTTTGCAGCCAGGTGCGCACCGAGGCCGGCACCTCGATGTGGTAGCGCTGGAGAATCGCCAGGGCTTCGGCCGATGTGCTGGGGTCCGCCACGGTGGGGCCGGAAGCGATGACCGTGGCGAGATCGCCGGGTACATCGGAAATCGCGTAGGTGTACACCGTCGCCGGCCAACAGGCCTTGCCCAGGCGCCCGCCCTTGATCGCCGAGAGGTGCTTGCGCACGCAATTCATCTCGCCGATGGTCGCGCCGGATTTGAGCAAGGCTTTGTTGATCGATTGCTTGTCGGCCAGGGTGATGCCTTCGGCCGGCAAAGCGAGCAGGGCCGAACCGCCGCCGGACAACAGGAAGATCACCCGGTCGTCTTCGCTGAGATTGCTCACCAGCTCCAGCACCCGTTGGGCCACGGCCAGGCCAGCGGCGTCAGGCACCGGGTGGGCGGCTTCCACCACTTCGATTTTCTGACAGGGCGCGCCATGACCGTAGCGGGTCACCACCAGGCCGGACACGTCGCCCTGCCAGCAGCGCTCGACCACTTGCGCCATGGCCGCCGCGGCCTTGCCGGCACCGATGACGATCACCCGGCCGCTGCGGTCGCTGGGCAGGTAGTGTTCGAGGACTTGCTGCGGATGGGCCGCGTCGATGGCTGTGGCAAACAGCTCGCGCAGCAGTTGTTGCGGATCGACCGACATGGCGGGCTCCCGGTTTTTATTATGAGTATCGATGCGACTCCTGTGGGAGCGAGCTTGCTCGCGATAGCGGTTTTACATTCAACAACGATGTTGGCTGGGCTACCGTTATCGCGAGCAAGCTCGCTCCCACATGGGATAGTGCAGGGCTTATTTGTCGCGAATCGAGAAATTGGCCATATGCTCCAACCCCTTGATCAGCGCCGAGTGATCCCAGTTGCTGCCGCCGATGGCCGCGCAGGTGCTGAACACTTGTTGGGCGTTGGCGGTGTTGGGCAGGTTGATGTTCAGCTCCCTGGCGCCTTGCAGGGCCAGGTTCAGGTCCTTCTGGTGCAGGCTGATGCGGAAGCCTGGATCGAAGGTGCCCTTGATCATGCGTTCGCCGTGGACCTCGAGGATCTTCGACGAAGCGAAACCGCCCATCAGCGCCTCACGGACCTTGGCCGGGTCGGCACCGTTTTTCGAGGCGAACAACAGCGCTTCGGCCACCGCCTGGATGTTCAGGGCGACGATGATCTGGTTCGCCACTTTGGCGGTCTGGCCGTCACCGTTGCCGCCCACCAGGGTGATGTTCTTGCCCATGGCCTGGAACAGCGGCAGCGCGCGTTCGAAGGCGGTGCTGTCGCCACCGACCATGATGCTCAGGGTGGCGGCCTTGGCACCGACTTCACCACCGGAGACCGGGGCATCGAGGTACTGCGCGCCTTTTTCATTGATCTTCGCCGCGAACGCCTTGGTGGCGGTGGGGGAGATCGAACTCATGTCGATCACCACCTTGCCCGCGCCCACGCCCGCCGCGACGCCGTCGGCGCGGAACAGCACGTCGTCGACCTGCGGCGTGTCCGGGACCATGACGATGATGAACTCGGCTTCCTGGGCCACTTCCTTCGGGTTGGCCAAGGCCACCGCGCCGCCGGCCAGCAGGTCGGCCGGGGCCGGGTCGTGGTGCTGGGACAGGAACAGGCTGTGACCGGCCTTTTGCAGGTTCAGTGCCATGGGGTGGCCCATGATGCCGGTGCCGATGAATCCGATTTTAGCCATGGGGAAATCCTCTCTTATTTAAATGTCCCGGGTTTCTGTGGCGAGGGAGCTTGCTCCCGCTGGGCCGCGAAGCGGCCCCAGAAATCCATGTGGGGTGAAAAATCATGCGTCTGCTTCGCAGCCGAGCGGGAGCAAGCTCCCTCGCCACAAAAAACCGCGCCAGTCAGATCGCGTTATGGGTTTTCAGCCAGCCCAGGCCCGCTTCGGTGGTGGTCAGCGGCTTGTATTCACAGCCGATCCAACCCTGGTAGCCGATGCGGTCCAGGTGTTCGAACAGGAAGCGGTAATTGATTTCGCCCGTGCCCGGCTCGTTACGGCCCGGGTTGTCCGCCAGTTGCACGTGGTTGATCTCGCCCAGGTGCGCCGACAGGGTCCGGGCCAGGTCACCTTCCATGATCTGCATGTGGTAGATGTCGTACTGCAGGAACAAGTTGGCGCTGCCCACCTGCTCGCGGATCGACAGGGCCTGGGCGGTGTTGTTCAAGTAGAATCCGGGAATGTCGCGGGTGTTGATGGCTTCCATCACCAGCTTGATGCCTTTGGCCTGCAGTTTCTCGGCGGCGTATTTCAGGTTGGCGACAAAGGTTTTTTCCACCAGGGTTTCACTGCAGTTCTGCGGGCGAATCCCCGACAGGCAGTTGACCTGCGTGTTGCCCAATACCTGGGCGTAGGCGATTGCCAGGTCGACTCCGGCGCGGAACTCCTCGACCCGGTCCGGCAGGCAGGCAATGCCGCGCTCGCCCTTGGCCCAGTCGCCGGCTGGCAGGTTGAACAGCACCTGGGTCAGGCCGTTGGCGTCGAGCAAGGCCTTGAGTTCGGCGGAGCTGTAGTCATAGGGGAACAAGTATTCGACACCACTGAAACCGGCCTTGGCGGCGGCTTCGAAACGGGCGAGGAAATCCTGCTCGGTGAACAGCATGGACAGGTTGGCGGCGAAACGCGGCATGGTGGTCTCCTGTAAATAATGATGAAGTCCCCTGTGGGAGCGAGCCTGCTCGCGATGAAGGCAGTACAGCCAATATCACCGGCACTGACCCACCGCTATCGCGAGCAAGCTCGCTCCCACAGGAGGGCGTCAGCAGTCAATCGAGCAACGAAATGGCGGTCGGTGCATCGTTGCCCACCAGCGCCAGGTCTTCAAACTCATTGACGGCGTTGATCTCGGTACCCATGGAAATGTTGGTCACCCGCTCCAGGATGATCTCGACGATCACCGGCACCTTGAACTCCTCGATCATCGCCTGGGCCTGGCGCAGCGCCGGTTGGATACCGGCCGGTTCGAACACCCGCAGCGCCTTGCACCCCAGGCCTTCGGCCACGGCAACGTGGTCCACGCCATAACCGTTGAGTTCCGGGGCGTTGAGGTTGTCGAACGACAGCTGCACGCAGTAATCCATGTCGAAGCCGCGCTGGGCCTGGCGAATCAAGCCCAGGTAGGAGTTGTTCACCACAACGTGGATGTACGGCAATTTGAACTGTGCACCCACCGCCAGCTCTTCGATCATGAACTGGAAATCATAGTCGCCCGACAGCGCCACGACCTTGCGGCTCGGATCGGCCTTGACCACCCCCAGCGCCGCCGGAATGGTCCAGCCCAAGGGGCCGGCCTGGCCGCAGTTGATCCAATGGCGTGGCTTGTAGACGTGGAGGAATTGCGCGCCGGCGATCTGCGACAGGCCGATGGTGCTGACATAGCAGGTGTCCTTGCCGAACACCTGGTTCATTTCTTCGTACACCCGTTGTGGCTTGACCGGCACGTTGTCGAAGTGGGTTTTGCGTTGCAGGCTGGCCTTGCGTTGCTGGCAATCCTGCAACCAGGCGCTGCGGTTCTTCAGCTTGCCGGCGGCTTGCCACTCGCGAGCCACTTCAATGAACACTGTCAGGGCGGAGGCGGCATCGGAGACGATGCCCAGGTCGGGGGTGAACACCCGGCCGATCTGGGTTGGCTCGATGTCCACGTGAATGAACGTGCGGCCTTCGGTGTAGACGTCCACCGAACCGGTGTGACGGTTGGCCCAGCGGTTGCCGACGCCCAGCACCACGTCCGACTTGAGCAAGGTGGCGTTGCCGTAGCGGTGGGAGGTTTGCAGACCGACCATGCCGACCATCAACGGATGGTCATCCGGGATCGTGCCCCAGCCCATCAAGGTCGGAATGACCGGGATGCCAGTCAGCTCGGCGAACTCCACCAGCAGGTCGCTGGCATCGGCATTGATGATGCCGCCGCCGGCCACCAGCAAGGGGCGTTCAGCCTGATTGAGCATCGCCAGGGCTTTCTCGATCTGCACGCGGTTGGCTGCGGGTTTGGCCAGGGGCAGCGGTTGGTAGGCGTCGATGTCGAATTCGATCTCTGCCATCTGCACGTCGAACGGCAGGTCGATCAGCACCGGGCCCGGCCGGCCGGAGCGCATCTCGAAGAACGCCTTCTGGAAGGCATACGGCACCTGGCCCGGTTCCAGCACGGTGGTCGCCCACTTGGTCACGGGCTTGACGATGCTGGTGATATCCACGGCCTGGAAGTCTTCCTTGTGCATACGGGCGCGGGGCGCTTGCCCGGTGATGCACAGAATCGGGATCGAATCGGCCGATGCGCTGTAGAGCCCGGTCACCATGTCGGTGCCGGCCGGGCCCGAGGTGCCGATGCACACGCCGATGTTGCCGGCCTTGGTCCGGGTGTAGCCCTCGGCCATGTGCGAGGCGCCTTCAACGTGGCGAGCGAGGACATGATCGATGCCACCCACCTTTTGCAGGGCGGAGTACAGCGGGTTGATCGCAGCACCCGGGATGCCGAAGGCGGTGTCCACGCCTTCACGGCGCATCACCAGAACGGCGGCTTCGATTGCTCTCATTTTGCTCATGGTTTTGTGCCTCTTACGTTTTGTAATTGTATACAAGTGGCTTTGCGCAGAGTGTATTCATGGCGAACGACGCAGGTCAATCCATTTCCTCAAGCACCTGTTTCATTCGTCGGAACGCCAGGTTTTGCTGCGACCCTCTGTCGTTAACGGTTGTTTGTGAAAATTATTGTATACAAAAATTATCGTTGTTGTGTTCTATTTGTTGGGTTCGGTTTTGCTGAAAGTGAAGCCCGCAAGGCGTTCCCATAACAAAAGAAGGACAGCACCCATGAGCGTTCTAACCTTGAAAATCGCCATCAACCTGGCCGGGCAAGTGCTTGCCGCAGGTCGTGAAATCAGCGCCGCACCCTTGACCGTCGCGGTCCTGGACAGCGGCGGACACCTGGTCGCCTTGCAGCGCGAAGACGGCGCCAGCCTGCTTCGCCCGCAGATCGCCATCGGCAAGGCCTGGGGCGCCATCGCCCTGGGCAAAGGCTCGCGCCTGCTCGCCCAGGACGCCCAACAACGCCCGGCGTTCTTCGCCGCGTTGAATGGACTGGGCCAAGGCAACGTCGTACCGGCCCCGGGTGGAGTGTTGATCAGGGATCAGGATGGGAAGGTGCTAGGAGCGATTGGGGTGAGTGGAGATGTTTCGGATGTGGATGAGCAGGTGGCGGTGAGGGCTGTGGAGGCGCTGCGGTTGAGGGCGGATGCTGGGATTGCTGTTTGATTTTGCGGTGAGTTGACTGGCGTCATCGCGAGCAAGCCCGCTCCCACAGGGTTTGATATTGGACACATCATGTCTAAACACCGCAAACCCAGTGTGGGAGCGAGCTTGCTCGCGATGACGATCTACCAGACACATCCAGCCAAGAGTCTGTCCGGCATTCAAACATCTACAAGCCTAGCCTTTGATGACTTGATCATTGGAGAGGCGAAGGAATGCCTGATCTACCTGCTTCACATCGCTTGCGCACCGGTCGTTACGGTGAGTTGAATCGAACCTACTTATTGACCACTAACACGGCTGAGCGAAAGCCGATTTTCAAGGATTTCGCTCTAGGTCGATTGGTCGTTGAGCAATTTAGGTGTGCGCAGGATGAGAGATGGGCGAAGTCATTGGCTTGGGTGATCATGCCTGACCATTTCCATTGGTTGATTGAATTGCAGCAAGGCTCGCTGAATGAGTTGATGCAGAAAACCAAGTCCTTGAGTGCTCGCGCGGTAAACATGTCCACAGGACACAGAGGCAGCCTTTGGCAACCGGGTTACCACGATCGAGCGCTGCGGCGGGAAGAGGATTTGGTAAAACTGGCTCGCTATGTTGTGGCAAATCCACTGCGGGCAGGCCTGGTAGGGCGGCTTGGCGACTATCCGCTGTGGGATGCCATCTGGCTTTGACTTGAAATCGAGTTGTCTCCAATCGCGAGCAAGCTCGCTCCCACAGGGTTCTGCGGTGAATTTAGATTCTGCGAACAACCCAAATCCCTTGTGGGAGCGAGCTTGCTCGCGATGAAGGCCCCTCGGTCTGTCAGTCGGGCTCACACCCCTTCAAAACCAACCGAATAATCGTCTGCGCCGCCGCTTCGTAATCCGCTTCATCCAGCTTGGCCTTGCCGGTCACGGCGCTGATCTGCCAGTCGAAGTCGGCATAGGTCTGGGTGGCGGCCCAGATGCTGAACATCAGGTGATTGGGGTCGATGGGGGCGATCTGGCCGCGGTCGATCCAGGTCTGGATGCAGTCGATGTTGTGCCGGGCCTGGGCGTTGAGTTGCTCCACCAGGTCGGGGCTCAGGTGCGGGGCGCCGTGCATGATTTCGCTGGCGAAGACTTTCGAGGCGAAGGGCAGGTCGCGGGAGATGCGGATCTTGGAGCGGATGTAGTGGCTCAGCACCTCACCGGGTACGCCGTCGGCATTGAACGGTGTCGAAGCCTGGAGAATCGGCTCGATGATGCTTTCCAGCACCTCGCGGTAGAGGTTTTCCTTGGATTTGAAGTAGTAGTAGACGTTCGGCTTGGGTAGGCCAGCCTTGGCCGCGATGTCGCTGGTCTTGGTCGCGGCGAAGCCCTTGTCGGCAAATTCTTCGCTGGCGGCACGCAGGATCAATTCTTTGTTGCGCTCGCGGATTGTGCTCATAAACCCAGGGGTTCCTTGCCTGTTCTGGCGGTGGCGCATGGTAGCACCGGCCTCGCGCGGCGCTCAAGAATGCCCCTGGTGGCCTGTGTGGCTAATTCGTGCACTCAACTTCGGCGCCAGTGCTTGCCAAGCTGCGTTACCATTCCTCGCCGTAGCGGGCTACGACTCGTCATGGCGCCTTGCCTGGCAAGCACTGGCACTCGAATTTGAGTACTCGAATTAACCGTACAGGCCACAAGGCTCCGCGGCTCGCGGTATGCTGCGCAGCATTATTGTTCAAGGAGTCCCTCCATGGCTGGAAGCAGTTTACTGGTACTGATCGACGATATCGCTACCGTACTCGACGATGTTGCGCTGATGACCAAGATGGCCGCCAAGAAAACCGCCGGCGTGCTCGGCGATGACCTGGCGCTCAACGCCCAGCAAGTGTCAGGTGTGCGCGCCGAGCGCGAGCTGCCGGTGGTATGGGCGGTGGCCAAGGGGTCGTTCATCAACAAATTGATCCTGGTGCCGTCGGCACTGGCGATCAGTGCCTTCGTCCCTTGGCTGGTGACGCCGCTGTTGATGATCGGCGGCGCCTACCTGTGTTTCGAAGGGTTCGAGAAACTGGCCCACAAGTTCCTTCACAGCAAGGCCGAGGACCAGGCTGAACATGCGCAACTGGTCGAGGCGGTGGCGGATCCGGCGGTGGATCTGGTGGCCTTCGAAAAGGACAAGATCAAGGGCGCGGTGCGTACCGACTTTATCCTTTCGGCGGAAATCATTGCTATCACCCTCGGCACCGTCGCCGATGCGCCGCTGACTCAGCAGGTGATCGTGCTGTCGGGCATTGCGATTGTCATGACCGTCGGTGTGTACGGCCTGGTGGCGGGCATCGTCAAGCTCGATGACCTGGGGCTCTGGTTGACGCAGAAGCCAGGACAGGTCGCCAAAAGCATCGGCGGGGCCATCCTGCGCGCAGCACCCTACATGATGAAAAGCCTGTCGGTGATCGGCACCGCTGCGATGTTCCTGGTGGGCGGTGGCATCCTTACCCACGGCGTGCCGGCGGTGCATCACTGGATCGAAGGCGTGACGGCCAGCGCCGGCGGTGCCGGGTTTATCGTGCCGATGTTGCTCAATGCGGTGGCGGGCATTGCCGCCGGTGGCGTGGTGTTGCTGGGTGTCATGGCCGTGGCCAAGCTTTGGAAAGCGGTACGAGCCTGAACCTCAGGATTGCGCGACCGAGTGAATCGGCACCAGCACATGCTTCGAGAGGTATCGGGCCACGGCTTCGTCACTGCAGGCGCCAATGACCTGAGCATCGGGCAGCGCCTGGGTCACGTCTTGATGAGCGGTTCCCATGATGACCGCCTTACCTGCAACTGAGAGCATGCCAAGGTCATTCATGCCGTCACCAAAGGCGATGCAGGCGCCAATGGGGACATCAAGAAACGCGGCCAGCTGTTTCAGGGCGTGGCCCTTGCAAACGTCGCTGGCCATCACTTCCAGGCACCAGGTAAACGAGAACACCGTGCTGATGCGGTTGGCGAATCGCCGCTCCAGCCGCTTCTGCAAAGCCAGTAAAGCCTGGTGATTTTTTTCCTTCTGAAAGAAAAACACCTTTTCGACGTTTTCCGTAGGCCACGAATCGGGTCGGATCACGGTCGGTTGGAAATGCGGGTTGCGGTTGAAGTCGCTGACATCATGCACGCAGCCGATTAACCAGCCGCACGGACCGTACAGGTTGATGATCAGGTCAGGGCTGTGGCGGGCTTCTTCAATCAGCCCCTGGACAACGTCGTCAGGCAGCGCTTGGCAACGCATCAATCCACCACAGGCGCTGCTGATCCTGGCACCGTTGGAGGTGATCAGGTGCAAGGGGGGCGAACTGTCGTCGAGCAACGTCTCGACGTCGGCCTGTTGGCGGCCCGTTGCCAACACCACATGCAGGCCGGCATCGTAAAGGTGTCGCATCACCGTCCGGGTGTAGTTGCCCAGCGTATCGCCGGGCAAGAGCAGGGTTCCGTCCAGGTCCGAAGCAATCAATGAATACATGGTGTTCCTCGAATAGGCTGCCGAGCCACAACCAAGGGCCGTGGCCTGGCACGGTAGATCAATGTTGGCCAAGCAATTTCAGCGACTGCTCTCGGGTGAACGTCATCCGTTCTTCCAGCCGGGCGTTGTCCTTTTCGAAATAGATGCTCATCTCCTCGTGACGTTGCTCAAATGGGGTAATCCTGTCGAGCAGCGGCAAGGTGTCGATCAACAACTGGCGGGCGTAAGCGATTGCCCGTTTGTAGGTGTCGATGACTTCTTCGAATTCCGGATAAATACAGAACGACACCTGGTTGAGAATCGGACCGTCGTCGATGCCTTCATTGATTTCATGGAGGGTCACCCCATGTTGGCGCTCGCTGTTCTTTAACGCCCAGTTGACGGGACGCACCCCGCGGTAATGGGGTAGGTACGACAAGTGCAGGTTGACGATGCGCTTGCAGCAGTCGATGTAGGCCCGAGGCAATATTCGTTTGTGGAAGATCACCAGGCACAGATCGCATGAAAAGAGCCCTTCCGTGTAGCCAGGCAGGTCTTCGATCTTGCCGCTTTCAATGAGGGGAATGCCCTTGTTCCGGCAGTACTCGACCAACGTGAGTTCGCTGCTCACTGGCTCGAACGGGTCCGCAACGACATAAGAAATCCTGTGTTCGGACGAGGCATTGAAGTATTCACAGGCAAAAATCGCCAGTTCACCCTTACCGCAGATCACGACCTGTTTAGGCATGGGACAGCTCCTTCTTGAGATGCGCATTTCTCGATGCTGTCAGCGCCTGCATAGTCGATTTCAATGCCCTTATGAGTTGGGCGTTTTCCTGGCGGGTGCGGCAGGAAATTCTCAGGTAGTGGTCTGAGTCGGTGTTGCGCTTGCCAGAACATTCCTTGACGTAAAGGTTGTGTTCAAGCAGAAGGCGACACAAAGTTTGTGCCGGGACCTGCTCGGTCCGGCAATAGACAAAGTTGGAGTCGGTCGCAAAGGCTGTGATGCCCTCGATGTCGTCCAGCGCCTGGCGCAATGCCTGGGTGTCACGGATGACCTGCCGGCAGCTCTCGAGGTATTCCTGTTTGTATTGCGGCAAATGCAGCAACATTTCCTCGGCAAAGCCGTTGAGGTTCCAAATGGGCAGTAGCGAATTGATCTGCGCCAGCAAGCTGTGATTTGCACTGGCGAGGTAACCGATACGGATCCCCCCGATGCCGAATGTCTTGCTCATGCTGCGAATAACGACAAGGTTCGCATGCTTGTCCAGCGCAGACAGGAGGGTGTTTGCGGCGCTGGGTGAAAAGTCCAGGAACGACTCGTCGACAATCAGCGCGATACCCAGTTCAGCCAGTTGGCTGGCCAGTTCCGAGAGTGCCGCGGCTGGCGTGAGGCAGCCGGTCGGATTGTTTGGCGACTCGATGACGACGACCGAGGGGCGCTCTTTTCGGCAGGTCTGCAACACAGCATCCAGATCGATGTTGAAGCCCTGGTCTGCATGGGTGTGATGGCTGAGCGTGCGCTCCTCACCGAAAACATTGGCGTATTCGTTGAAGGACGGAACGGTGACTAGCACTTTGCCTGAGTAGACAGAGGGCAGTAGTTTGATGATTTCCGCTGCGCCATTGGACACGCAAAGGTGACGGGCGGGGACGCCAATGAATTCGCTCAGCGACTCTTCAATGAGTTTCCGGCCGCCAGGATAGTTGAGGAGAATATCGTCGAAATTTTCCTTGATCCGGTCTTTCATCTGCTGGGGAGGAAAGTGGAAATTATAGATCAGGGCGAAATCGAGGACGGGGTAGCGCCAGTAGCCACCGTGGCGGCTCTGGAGAAAGGCCAGGCGATCACGGCTGGAAATGTAGTTGCACACCGTCAGGTCATAATAATTATCGACCTCGTACCATTCGGTCGAAGACACCACCGCCGCCTCGATGTCCCACTTTCCGGTCTTGCATGCTTGTTTGAAGACGTCTTCGTAATAGGCGTTCAGGTTGCCTTCTGTGACCTGGGCCTCCAGTTGCTCGCGCACATGGCTGGCGAACAGCGGGGAGCCTATCCGATACAAGTTGACGGTCTTGTACTGTCCTTCCTGCGGCTGATGATCACGATCTTTAGTCGAGCCGAAACTCTGGAGCTGCCCCTCATGAAGGTTTGCATAGGTGCCCTCCATGTTTTTCCCCAGTGGCGAAACCAGTGCAACCAGGTCGCTTGACGTTTGCAGCAGCTTTTCCAGGCAGGCTTCGGCGAAAAAGATGTCACCTTCAACGATGAGCGTGTCCTGGCCGATGTGTTGGCGAGCCAGGTACAACGAATAGATATTATTGGTCGTCTCCCAGTCCGGGTTATGCACGTACTCGATATCCAGCAGGGTCTCCAGGTTGTCCAGGTGCCCGGTGATGATCTCGGCCTGGTAACCCACTACCACCACGACCCGCTTGATGCCATGCAGTTGAATATTGCTCAATGCGTTATCCAGGAATGCGATGTCATTGGTCTTGACCAGGGGTTTGGGCATGTGACGGGTGCGATTGGCCAAGCGGCTGCCGCGTCCGGCGCAGAGAATAATGGCTGTTCCAGTGTTCATTGAATTTCCTTATTAATGAAAAGCGAGTCGGGGCACCACGTGTTGGTATATCCACACGCCGTCTATCCGGCCGCTGAAGCTTTCCTCGCCACCGCTGTCTCCCCCGGTCTTGATGCCGGCGCCCAAGCCGAAGGCGTGGAAGTTTTCCAAGGTTCGATCCGTTACCGTGGTGGGATTCAGTCGGTGATCCACGATCAGACCATGGGCGTCATGGCGCAGCGTGATGGGGGTGCCGTCGATATCGAGCAGCCTGACTGGCGTTGCGCTGAAACCGGTGCATTTGATCGCCAGGTCGACCGAGTCAAGGCGCTTGCGCAATGCCTCTGGATCCTCGGCACTGATATTCACAACGGTCAGGTTGGGAATGTCTCCCCGTTGAATCTTGCGAGCAAACCTGAGCGAGTCGTACCGGAGGCCAGAGTAGCGATTGACACGCTGGCTGGCCTGGCAAACATCCGCATCGACAAAAGGGTAGCCCTGGGCCAGTGCCGCTTGTGGCGAGTCAAAGAAGAGCTTGAAGTCACGCTTGACCAGCAGTTGGACAGGGCCTTGGAAGTCCAATTGTTCAATCAGGCGGATCAGGCAGGAAACGGCACTGTGGGATGAGCCCAGAATGGCGATGTTCTGGTAATGGCCGGCCTTGATCTGTTCGTCATATTGGCCTTTGAGCATGGCGTCGCTATCGATGGCATTCAGGTGTGGCAAGGCAACGTTGTTGACTTGTCCACCCAGGTTGACCATGACTTTCCTGCACAGCGCCTCTCGGGCCTGGCCGTCGACGGTATAGCGCACGACATAGCGGCCATCGCCGGTCAGTTGGAGTTCTTCGACGGTGGACAAGGTCGATACTTCGAAGCGCTTGTACAGCGTCTTGTGCTGCTGCACAAAGGTGCCGATGTGTTCCAGGAACCGTCCTACGTAGCGCAACTCGACCGCCTCGTCACGTCGTTCGCTGAAATACCTCCATTCCGCCGTGGTACGCATGTATTGGCTGAGTTCATCCTGCTTGTCCTGAAACTTTTCCAAGAACACCCCGCCCAGCGAGTTGGCGGTAATACGGTATTGTCCGATCGCACCGCTGCCCAAGGTGTTGGATTTCTCCAGAATCAAACAACGATGTACATCTTCCTTTTGTATGAGGTCGGGCAACAATGAAATGTTTGCCGGGCCCGCACCGCATAAAATAATGTCGTAGTCGTCCTTGTTCATTCTTTCTCCAGTGGCGAGATTAATATTTAAAACAATAATTTCAAGGCGCAGAAATACCTGACGTCGTTGTAAGTGACCTTGACGGAATGGAGGATTTCAAGCGTCAGGCGTTACTGGCCGACAGGGAGTTCCTGGCCGGTGATGCAGGTTTTATGTTTGTCGTTAGTTAAGTTGCGATGTCGCAGTCGAGTGAAAATACAAGCGAAGGTAACGGCCATGATGAAACTGCTCAGCGTCAGGAAAATGAACAGCGTCGTTCCGCTCAATGCTTGTATGAAAAAGCCTCCGACAATGGGCGCGACGGAAAAGCCGATACTGTAGAGCGAGGCGGCGCCAAAGTAGGCGCCCCTGAGGTTTCGAGGCGCCAGGCTGTCGACAAAAAGATTCAAACATGGAAACAGTAGGGCTTGGCTAAGGCTCAGTAGCAGAACCGCGCCGTACCACAATAACTGCACTTGATAAAAGTGCGCCGCCAGTGCCATGCCGGCCTGGCTTAACACCAGTAAGACAGAGCCGATATGAATCTTCGTCTCTAGTGTTGCCGATGCCAGGACCCTGGCCAGTGGCAGTTGAAACAGCACGATCACCGTGGCATGCAACACGATAAGGTTGGCGATAAAGGGCAGGTACCCCTCGAATGCCAGCGAAGCCATCAATTGGGGAACGCTGGAATCAAAGCTGCCGAAGATGAACATCATGACGATGTTGTTGATCACGAGCAGGAGGAACACATGATCCCGGGAAAGGATTTGCAGGGTGCTTCGAAAGGAAGTGGTGTTGATGGCTTCCAAGGTGATACCGCGACCGAACACCATGACGCCCGCCAGCAGGGCCAAATAGGATGCCGTCACCAGCACAAAGGCCAGGGAGTCCGCGGAAATGCCCAGCTTGAGCCCGAAGTAAGGGCCTACGGCGGCTCCGGCATTGAGAAAGAAGTAGCGCAGATGCATGGCTCGTTCCACCAAAGAGCGGGACTCGATGACATCACCGATCACCGTCTTGATTGGATTGTTGACCAGGGCCCAGGAGAGGTTAGCCAACAGCGTTCCGGCGATATAGCCCTCGGCACGAGTGCTGACACCTAGCAGCAAGTAGGAGACCATCGCCACCACGCAACCGACGACGATGATCTTAAGCCGCCCGATTTTGTCGGAAAGGTACCCGCTGTAGAAGCTGACCAGCGAAGAGAGTGCGATAGAGCACGTCAGAATCAGGCCGATGGTCGAAGTACTGAAACCGAACCGCGTATAGAGAACAATCGAAATGAATGGCCAGACCATCATTGACGTAGCGCGCGTCAGAAAGGTGCCAATGAACAGCATCCATATAAAGAATGGCAGCGATGAGAAATAGTATTTAAAGCGGGCACGTTGGAAGGCGAGCATAAATAATCACACTGGATGTAATGCTTGGCGCATGACAGTGAGGTAAGGAAACGCAAGCCAGGAGACTTGAGCGTCTGGAGTTTAACGAAGGGCAGGCGCTACTGAGTGACTCTTGAACACGTCGTGCTCGGTCACTTGTTTAGTAAACGCAGGTGGATGCCGAAGTTAGCCGACCATCAGCATCTGATGATGCGCGGCAAGGGAAGAGAAGTGTTTTTCATATCGATCCTTGATCCTTGAATACTGCGTCCTTTACATGTGGATCCAATCCTACACGACGTGTCACAAAATGTTAATAAAAAATTCACAATCGAAAATCGACTGCCCTTGGATCACCCTGATGGTGCAATTGCGCGCGTATTGTCTTTGTTAAACGAAGAGCGACTAGAAGAAATTAGGTCGGCGGGAGAGGGGGGGCGCGCAAGGGTACAGCAGCCAACACGCCAGATCGGGCGTGTTGGCTTAAAGGGTTACTCGGCAATCTGCAACTTGCGCGACTCGGTGTACACGTAGCGCACCTTTTCATATTCGAACGGCGTGTTCAGTTGGCCGTAGCGGAAACTGGTCTGGTAGCGCTTGTCCACACCGCGCAGGAGCAAGAGCTCCGGGTGGTTGGAGCTGACTTCCGAGACGTTCAGGAAGTTGATTGCCGATTCGGCGGTGTAGTCCACCAACAGGCCCGAGGTGTCGCGCAGGTTCGAGGGGCCGAAGATCGGCAACACGAAATACGCGCCGCCCGGCACGCCGTAGAAGCCCAGGGTCTGGCCGAAATCTTCGCTCTGGCGCGGCAGGCCCATGGCGGTGGCCGGGTCCCACAGGCCGGCGATGCCAACGGTGGTGTTGAGCAACAGGCGCGCCGTCGTTTCCATCGAACGCTTGCCCTTGAATTGCAGCAGGCTGTTCATCAGGTTCGGCACGTCTCCCAGGTTATTGAAGAAGTTACTGACCCCGGTGCGCACGAAGCCGGGGGTGATGTAGCGATAGCCGTCGACCACGGGCAGGAAGACCCATTGGTCGAAGCGGTAGTTGAAGTGATAGACCCGGCGGTTCCAGGATTCCAGCGGGTCATAGACGTTCAATGCGTTAAGGGTCGAACGCTCGAACTCGCGTTGGTCCAGCCCCGGGTTGAACTTGAGCTTGGTCAGCGGTTCCTTGAAACCGTCCGAATCCACCACCACAGGTGCATCGGCCTTGCTGTTGTCGGCCTGGACCATGCCCGCACTGATTAACGCAGCGATAAGCAGCAGATATTTAGCCACGGAAAAACTCCAGCATGGCGTCGCTGTTGACGCGGTAATTAAGGTTGCCGCAGTGGCCGCCCAGTGGATAAACCGTCAGGCGATCGCCAAAGGTCTTGCGCAGGAAGCCCAGGTCGCCCGGGCCGAGAATGACGTCGTCGGCGTTGTGCATGACCGAAATCTTCGTGCTGGCCTGCAAATAATCCTTCAGTGCGTACAGGCTCACCTGGTCGACCAGTTGCAACAGGCTGCCGCCGTCGGTGCGCGCACGCCACATCGGGATCACCTGCTCGGTGAGGTAGCAGTCGAAATCGCATTGCAGCGCGCGCTTGAGAAATGGCGTGAGGCTGGTGCTTTCGGTGATCGGGAATTTCGGCGGGATGATCAGGCCCCGGCGGTTGATCAGGTCCGAGGTGAAGGCGATGTCGGCCGCCGAGAAGCGGAACGAGGTGCCGATCAACATCGCCATTTGCTCGTTGCTCAGGTGTTGCTTGGACTGCTGGAAGTCATACAGCAACGCATCGTTGAGGTCGATGTAGCCTTTTTGCTGGAAGTAGCGGGTCAGCTTGTTCAA
The DNA here is from genome assembly GCF_051132015.1 of Pseudomonas sp. Z1-12. NCBI lineage: Bacteria > Pseudomonadati > Pseudomonadota > Gammaproteobacteria > Pseudomonadales > Pseudomonadaceae > Pseudomonas > Pseudomonas sp. Z1-12. The sequence continues at coordinate 4,974,172 of NZ_CP071647.1, read as the reverse complement.
CACCAGTTCATAAAAAGTCGTGGTGCTGTTGATGCCCTTGACCTCGGTCTGGACCAATTTGTCCAGGTTGGTGATCGAGGTGTAGAGGTTCACCGGCGGGTTCAGCAACAGCACCTTCTTGAAATTGAAGCTGCGCCGGGTTTCGTCCAGGTGGGCGACGAAGGCCGCGTCCAGGGCACCGAGGCTGTAGCCGGTGAGGTAGTACTCGGTGACGGGGACTTTCGGGTTCTGGGCGCGTACCGCCTGCATCACCCGGTACATGTCTTCGGCGTCTTCCTTGGTGATGCCCGGCGTGGCGAAGCGCGAAGCGGCACTCATGAAGTCGAAGCTGGTGGGCGAGGACAACTGCACCACGTGGTAGCCGGCCTTGTAGTAGAGGCGCTTGAGGTACTCGTTGAGGGTGCTGTCGTAGCGTGCACCGGTGCCGGCAATCAGAAAAATCAGCGGCGCGGGCTTGTCCTGGGTGGCCATGCGGTAGGTGAGGCTTTTTACCGGCCAGAAGTTGTCCGGCAGGATGAACTCGCGTTCCGGGCGCAGGGTCAGGCTGTGGTCCGCCTGATTGATGTCTTCGATCAATGGCAGTTCCGGACGCAGGTCCGGCGGCGTGGTGGCGATGGTCGCCTCGAACGGGTTGGTCAAGGGGTAGCCATAGCTGGCGGCGTCAATATCTGCCGCCAGCGCGGACGCACTCAGGATAAGGCCGCCGAGGAGGGCAGCGAAGCGCAAGGAACGGAGCATGACTAGATCCCTTAGAGGAAGGTGCCGAATGAGGTTCGCAGCCTATGACCACCGAAGCGGAGCCAAGTGCCATGACGGGCACAAAACAGGCACGGACGGGGCGCGATAGTAGCGGGACGATACACGGTCATGCGCAGTAGCGGCTAGTTATCTGGTATTTACCGTATTTCGCCTGCGAACCTCACTGTGAGGGGGCGCCAATTGCGCGAAATCATTAGCTGGCGTTCTGATGTCGTTTCTCGTTGCTTCGACGTCGCAGGCAGAGCAGGTTCCGGAGCGGCACAAGTTGATGATCGATCCTGTCAGTACTCCACTGGCGTTCAGACCGGTTTGAGGGCGAGCGTGATGGGGGCGCTGAGCATCATAACTATACGTTGACGCCGCCCGGCATCCGTCGGGCGCAGCACTTTCGGGGAAGTAACGATGAAGATGCGACGACTCTTGGGCGCAGGTGCCGCACTGGTACTGGCCATCAGTTCCACCTTGGCCAGCGCCGAAACCAAAACCCTGAGCATCGGTTACGTTGACGGCTGGTCCGACAGCGTCGCGACCACCCACGTGGCCGCCGAAGTGATCAAGCAGAAACTCGGTTATGACGTGAAGCTGCAAGCGGTCGCGACCGGGATCATGTGGCAAGGCGTGGCCACCGGCAAACTCGACGCGATGCTCTCGGCCTGGCTGCCGGTGACTCACGGCGACTATTGGACCAAGAACAAGGACAACGTGGTCGATTACGGCCCCAACTTCAAGGACGCCAAGATCGGCCTGATCGTGCCGGAGTACGTCAAGGCCAAGTCACTCGAGGATCTCAAGACCGACGACTCGTTCAAGAAGCGCATCGTCGGCATCGACGCCGGTTCAGGCGTGATGATCAAGACCGAGCAGGCGATCAAGGATTACGACCTGACCGGTTATCAACTCAAGGCCAGTTCCGGCGCCGGCATGATCGCCGAGCTGACCCGTGCCGAGAAGAAAAACGAATCCATCGCCGTCACCGGTTGGGTGCCGCACTGGATGTTCGCCAAGTGGAAACTGCGTTTCCTGGAAGACCCGAAAGGCGTCTACGGCGCGGCTGAGACTGTAAACAGCATCGGCAGCAAGGAACTGGGGACCAAGGCGCCAGAAGTGGCGGAATTCCTGAAGAAGTTCCAGTGGGCTTCGAAGGACGAGATCGGCGAGGTCATGCTGGCGATCCAGGAAGGCGCCAAGCCGGACGCTGCTGCCAAGGATTGGGTCGCCAAGCACCCGGACCGCGTGAAGGAGTGGACCGGCAAGTAATCGACCTGGTTTGACTGTTTCGAAAACCGCATGACGTTGTGTCATGCGGTTTTTTTGTGCCTGCGATTCCTGAATTACCCGCAATCCTTTTGTGGGAGCGAGCTTGCTCGCGATAACGGTGTGTCTGCCAGCCTCCATGTTGAATCCAGTGCCGCCATCGCGAGCAAGCTCGCTCCCACAGGAGGACTACTGGGAAATGTGCGGAAAACCGGCAGAGCCGTCATGTCGTTCTAATACTAAGGTCGTCTGGAACCTGGCCTGGAGCCGCATAGAGTAGAGCTGTTCCAAATAAATCTGTGCTGCGAGGATAAAAACAATGAACGACAGCATTTACCTCTCGATTCAAAACAGCCCGCGCTTCAAGGAGCTGGTGAAGAAACGAGAAAAGTTCGCCTGGATTCTCTCGGCGATCATGCTTGGGCTGTATTCCGGCTTCATTCTTCTGATCGCCTACGGGCCGCACATTCTCGGGGCCAAAATGACCCCCGATTCCACCATCACCTGGGGTATCCCCATCGGGGTCGGCCTGATTCTCTCGGCCTTCGTCCTGACCGGTATCTACGTACGGCGCGCCAACGGCGAGTTCGACGACCTGAACAATGCGATTCTCAAGGAGGCTCAGCAATGATCCGGCGTCTACTGGCTCTATTGAGCGTCGCAGCGTTCGCACCGGGCGCCTGGGCGGCTGATGCCCTGACCGGTGCCGTGCAGAAACAACCCCTCAACGTCGCCGCTATCCTGATGTTCGTGGCCTTCGTCGGCGCGACGCTATACATCACCTACTGGGCGTCCAAGAAAAACAATTCGGCGGCCGACTACTATGCGGCCGGTGGCAAGATCACCGGCTTCCAGAACGGCCTGGCAATCGCGGGCGACTACATGTCGGCGGCGTCCTTCCTGGGCATTTCCGCGCTGGTGTTCACCTCCGGCTACGATGGCCTGATCTACTCCATCGGCTTCCTGGTGGGCTGGCCGATCATTCTGTTCCTGATCGCCGAACGCCTGCGCAACCTGGGTAAATACACCTTTGCCGACGTGGCGTCCTATCGCCTCGGGCAAACCCAGATCCGCAGTCTGTCCGCCTGCGGCTCGCTGGTGGTGGTGGCGTTCTACCTGATCGCGCAAATGGTCGGTGCCGGCAAGCTGATCCAGCTGCTGTTCGGCCTGGACTACCACGTCGCGGTGATCCTGGTCGGCATCCTGATGTGCCTCTACGTGTTGTTCGGCGGCATGCTGGCCACCACCTGGGTGCAGATCATCAAGGCGGTGCTGTTGCTGTCGGGTGCTTCGTTCATGGCCCTGATGGTCATGAAGCACGTCAACTTTGACTTCAACATGTTGTTTGCCGAAGCGGTCAAGGTTCACCCTAAAGGCGAGGCGATCATGAGCCCCGGCGGCTTGGTGAAGGATCCGATCTCGGCCTTCTCCCTCGGCCTGGCGCTGATGTTCGGCACCGCTGGCCTGCCACACATCCTGATGCGCTTCTTCACCGTGAGCGACGCCAAGGAAGCGCGCAAGAGCGTGCTGTATGCCACTGGCTTCATCGGCTACTTCTACATCCTGACCTTCATCATCGGCTTCGGCGCGATCCTGCTGGTCAGCACCAACCCGGCCTTCAAGGACGCGGCAGGTGCCTTGCTGGGCGGCAACAACATGGCGGCGGTGCACCTGTCCAACGCAGTCGGCGGCAGCATCTTCCTGGGCTTCATCTCGGCGGTGGCGTTCGCGACCATCCTGGCGGTAGTAGCGGGCCTGACCCTGGCCGGTGCCTCGGCGGTGTCCCATGACCTGTATGCCAGCGTGATCAAGAAAGGCAAGGCCAACGAGAAGGATGAGATTCGGGTTTCGAAAATCACCACTATCTGTCTGGCGGTGCTGGCGATCGGCCTGGGCATCCTGTTCGAGAAGCAGAACATCGCGTTCATGGTGGGCCTGGCGTTCTCCATCGCGGCGAGCTGCAACTTCCCGGTACTGCTGCTTTCGATGTACTGGAAGAAGCTGACCACCCGTGGCGCGATGATCGGCGGCTGGCTGGGCCTGGTCAGTGCCGTGGGCCTGATGATCCTCGGCCCGACCATCTGGGTGCAGATCATGGGTCACGAGAAGGCGATCTTCCCGTACGAATACCCAGCGCTGTTCTCGATGGCCATTGCGTTCGTCGGCATCTGGTTCTTCTCCATCACCGACAAGTCGGCTGAAGGCGTCAACGAGCGGGCGCTGTTCTTCCCGCAGTTCGTGCGTTCGCAGACGGGTCTGGGGGCGAGTGGGGCGGTTAGCCACTAATGCAGCGATAAGTGCTTGAAGAAATACCCCGGTCGAGAGGCAGGGGTATTTTTTTGTGTCGGGTTCATGGGTGGCAGGCCTGCCGCCATCGCGAGCAAGCTCGCTCCCACAGGGGATCTCCAGTGAGCACAAGTTTGGGGTTCACAACAGGCCAACTGTGGGAGCGAGCTTGCTCGCGATGGCGTCGGGTCTGTCAATGCGGCTTCTGGATCAGGTAAAAGAGGCCTAAACAAAACAGCCCCTGCTCTTATATAAGAAGCAGGGGCTGTTCCGGTGCCGCTTGGGACCTAGCGCAAGGCAGGTCTTACTTGCGATCTTCCAGCTGGGTAATGTCGCGCGACTCGTAGCCGGTGTACAACTGGCGCGGGCGGCCGATCTTGTACGGGCTGGAGAGCATTTCCTTCCAGTGGGAGATCCAGCCCACGGTCCGCGCCAGGGCGAAGATCACGGTGAACATGCTGGTTGGAATGCCGATCGCCTTGAGGATGATCCCCGAGTAGAAGTCGACGTTCGGGTACAGCGAGCGCTCGATGAAGTACGGGTCGGTCAGGGCGATCTCTTCCAGGCGCATGGCCAGTTCGAGTTGCGGATCGTTCTTGATCCCCAGTTCCTTGAGCACTTCGTCGCAGGTCTGCTTCATCACGGTGGCGCGTGGGTCGCGGTTCTTGTAGACCCGGTGACCGAAGCCCATCAGCTTGAACGGATCGTTCTTGTCCTTGGCCTTGGCGATGAACTTGTCGATGTTCGAGACATCGCCGATTTCATCGAGCATGGTCAGTACCGCTTCGTTGGCACCGCCGTGGGCCGGGCCCCAGAGTGCAGCGATACCGGCGGCGATACAGGCGAACGGGTTGGCACCCGACGAACCGGCCAGGCGCACGGTGGACGTGGAGGCGTTCTGCTCGTGGTCGGCATGGAGGATGAAGATCCGGTCCATGGCCTTGGCGAGCACCGGGCTGATCGGTTTGATCTCGCACGGGGTGTTGAACATCATATGCAGGAAGTTCTCTGCATAGGTCAGGTCATTGCGCGGGTACATCATGGGCTGGCCCATGGAGTACTTGTAGACCATGGCTGCCAGGGTCGGCATCTTCGCCACCAGGCGAATCGCGGAGATCTCGCGATGCTGGGGGTTATTGATGTCCAGGGAGTCGTGGTAGAAGGCCGAAAGGGCGCCGACAACGCCGCACATGACGGCCATCGGGTGGGCATCGCGACGGAAACCGTTGAAGAAGGTCTTCAACTGCTCGTGAACCATGGTGTGGTTCTTCACCGTGCTGACGAACTGGGCCTTTTGCTCTGCGGTTGGCAGCTCGCCGTTGAGCAGCAGGTAGCAGGTTTCCAGGTAGTCCGATTTTTCAGCCAGTTGCTCGATCGGGTAGCCGCGGTGCAGCAGGATGCCGTTGTCGCCGTCGATATAGGTGATTTTCGACTCGCACGAGGCGGTCGACATGAAACCTGGGTCAAAGGTGAAACGGCCCGTGGCCGTCAGGCCCCGTACGTCGATTACATCGGGACCAACGGTGCCGGTTAAAATGGGCAGCTCGACGGGGGCTGCGCCCTCGATGATCAACTGCGCTTTTTTGTCAGCCATGTGGCCTCCTATTAATGCTTGGAATCATCAGACAGACCCCCCACGCAGGGCCCGCACCACTATAGTGAGATAAATCCGAATGTCAATTTGCCTAAAGTCTTGCTCCAGAAGGCTTTAACCGGACTTTTTCCGCGAAATTGCCTGCCGTTTACGCCTTTTGCGCCATATGTGCAATGCGCTATTAGGGGAAGGTGAACGCGTTGTCATTAGTAGCCTAACTGTCTATACTCGGCCACCGACCGCCAGGGGCTTTTGGGCCTGCTTTCTTGGGGGTCGTCACTCCCTGGGTGGTGAGTACCTGACCAGTGCGCGCCCCAACAACTTTGCCCTGATTGTTAGGGGCTCTTCAGTGTGAAAAAAAAGCCGTGAAAAGCCAACGACCTGTAAACCTAGACCTAAGGACCATCAAACTCCCAGTCACTGCTTACACGTCCATTCTTCACCGTATTTCCGGTGTCATCCTCTTCGTCAGCCTGGCCATCATGCTTTATGCATTGGACAAGTCGCTCGATTCGGAAGAAGGCTTCGGTCAGGTGAAAGCGTGTCTGACCAGTCCGCTAGCCAAGCTAGTGATTTGGGGCATCCTGTCCGCCTTGCTGTATCACTTGGTTGCCGGTGTGCGCCACTTGATCATGGACATGGGCATCGGTGAGACGCTGGAAGGCGGCAAGCTGGGCTCGAAAATCATTATCGCCGTGTCTGCGGTGCTGATCGTTCTGGCAGGAGTCTGGATATGGTAACCAACGTCACGAACCTTTCGCGTTCGGGCCTCTACGACTGGATGGCCCAGCGTGTGTCTGCGGTCGTTCTCGCGGCTTACTTCATTTTCCTGATCGGATATGTCGTGGCAAACCCTGGCATTGGCTATGCCCAATGGCATGAACTGTTCGCAAACAACTGGATGCGTATCTTCAGTCTGCTGGCACTTGTCGCACTGGGCGCCCACGCCTGGGTCGGCATGTGGACCATCGCGACCGACTACCTGACGCAAATGGCGTTCGGCAAGTCGGCGACTGCCGTACGTTTCCTCTTCCAGGCGGTATGCGGCGTTGCGATGTTCGCTTACTTCGTCTGGGGTGTGCAGATTCTCTGGGGTATCTGATTCATGGCTAACATTCCAACGATTTCTTTCGACGCCATCATCATTGGTGGTGGCGGTGCCGGCATGCGCGCGGCGCTGCAACTGGCACAGGGCGGTCACAAGACTGCCGTGATCACCAAGGTTTTCCCGACGCGCTCGCACACCGTTTCCGCCCAGGGTGGCATCACCTGCGCCATCGCTTCGGCCGACCCGAACGATGACTGGCGCTGGCACATGTACGATACCGTCAAGGGTTCCGACTACATCGGTGACCAGGACGCTATCGAATACATGTGTCAGGAAGGCCCGGCCGCGGTGTTCGAGCTGGACCACATGGGCATGCCGTTCTCCCGTACCGAGCAAGGTCGCATCTACCAGCGTCCGTTCGGCGGGCAGTCCAAGGACTACGGCAAGGGCGGCCAGGCTGCGCGTACTTGCGCGGCGTCCGACCGTACCGGTCACGCACTGCTGCACACCCTGTACCAGGGCAACCTGAAGGCCGGTACCACGTTCCTGAACGAGTACTACGCGGTTGACCTGGTGAAGAACCAGGACGGCGCCTTCGTCGGTGTGATCGCGATCTGCATCGAAACCGGCGAAACCACCTACATCCGCGCCAAGGCCACCGTACTGGCGACCGGCGGTGCAGGCCGTATCTACGCATCCACCACCAATGCCCTGATCAACACCGGTGACGGCGTCGGCATGGCCCTGCGTGCTGGCGTGCCGGTACAAGACATCGAAATGTGGCAGTTCCACCCGACCGGTATCGCCGGCGCTGGTGTACTGGTGACTGAAGGTTGCCGTGGTGAAGGTGGTTACCTGATCAACAAGCACGGCGAGCGTTTCATGGAACGTTATGCGCCGAACGCCAAGGACCTTGCCGGTCGTGACGTCGTGGCTCGTTCGATGGTTAAAGAGATCATCGCCGGCAACGGCTGTGGCCCGAACGGCGACCACGTGATGCTCAAGCTCGATCACCTGGGCGAGGAAGTGCTGCACAGCCGCCTGCCAGGGATCTGCGAACTGTCCAAGACCTTCGCGCACGTCGATCCGGTCGTCGCGCCGGTTCCAGTGGTTCCAACCTGCCACTATATGATGGGCGGCGTTGCCACCAACATCCACGGCCAGGCGATCACCCAGAACGGCGAAGGCGTGGACGAAATCATCCCTGGCCTGTTCGCAGTGGGTGAAGTGGCTTGCGTATCGGTCCACGGTGCCAACCGCCTGGGCGGCAACTCGCTGCTCGACCTGGTGGTCTTCGGTCGTGCTGCCGGCCTGCACCTGGAGAAAGCGCTGTCCGACGGTATCGAGTATGACGATGCCACCGACGCCAACATCGAAGCCGCCCTGGCGCGTCTGTCCGCTCTGAACGAGCGTACCGAAGGCGAAGACGTGGCAACCCTGCGTCGCGAGCTGCAAAACTGCATGCAGAACTACTTCGGTGTGTTCCGTACCGGCGAATACATGCAGAAGGGTATCGCCCAGCTGGCGCAATTGCGTGAACGAATCGCCAACGTGAAGATCAACGATAAGTCGCAGGCGTTCAACACTGCCCGTATCGAAGCGCTGGAATTGCAGAACCTGCTGGAAGTGGCCGAAGCCACCGCCATCGCCGCAGAAGTGCGTAAAGAGTCCCGTGGCGCCCACGCCCGCGAAGACTTCGAAGACCGTGACGACGAAAACTGGCTGTGCCACACCTTGTACTTCCCGGGTGAAAAACGCGTCGCCAAGCGTGCCGTGAACTTCTCGCCGAAGACTGTTCCGACTTTCGAACCAAAAGTCCGGACTTATTAAGGGTGACCGCTATGTTGCAAGTCAGTGTTTATCGCTACAACCCTGATCAGGACGCTGCGCCGTTCATGCAGGACTTCCAGGTCGACACCGGTGGTAAAGACCTGATGGTGCTGGACGTGCTGGCCCTGATCAAAGAGCAGGACGAGGGTTTCTCCTATCGTCGCTCTTGCCGCGAGGGCGTTTGCGGCTCCGACGGCATGAACATCAACGGCAAGAACGGCCTGGCCTGCATCACGCCGTTGTCGGCCGTGGTCAAGGGCAACAAGCTGGTGGTGCGTCCGTTGCCAGGTTTGCCGGTTATCCGTGACCTGGTCGTCGATATGAGCATCTTCTACAAGCAATACGAGAAGGTGAAGCCATTCCTGCAGAACGACACGCCGGCTCCGGCCATCGAGCGTCTGCAGTCTCCGGAAGAGCGTGAGAAGCTCGACGGTCTGTACGAGTGCATCCTGTGCGCTTGCTGCTCGACCTCGTGCCCATCGTTCTGGTGGAACCCGGACAAGTTCCTGGGCCCGGCCGCCCTGCTGCAAGCGTACCGCTTCCTGGCAGACAGCCGTGACACCAAGACGTCCGAGCGTCTGGCTGCACTGGATGACCCGTTCAGCGTATTCCGCTGCCGCGGGATCATGAACTGCGTCAACGTCTGTCCGAAAGGCCTGAACCCGACTAAGGCCATCGGTCACGTACGTAACATGCTGCTGCAAAACGGCGTGTGATTCAGCTGCTGTACCCGTAGAACCGCTGTACCCGTAAAGGCCAGGGCGCGGGCTTCAACCCGCGTCATGGCTATAACCAGAACAGCCGCTTACAAAGCGGCGGTTCTTATTTTGAAGAAATGAGACAAGCAGGGGCATCCGGGCTGGTACCCGGACTATCAGCGTGATCCTAAGTGGCTTGTTTTAGTCGCTGCACTCGGACTTCTGCAAGTTTGCTCGGTGTTTTCGCCGGTGGTGTTCCCCTAATCGAGGGTGACCAAGCATGCAAGAAAGCGTGATGCAGCGCATGTGGAACAGTGCCCACCTCTCCGGTGGTAACGCTGCCTATGTGGAAGAGCTCTACGAGCTCTACCTGCACGACCCTAACGCTGTGCCAGAAGAATGGCGCACCTACTTTCAGAAGTTGCCCGCTGACGGTAACTCTGCCACCGATGTTTCGCACTCGACGATTCGCGATCATTTCGTGCTGCTGGCAAAGAACCAGCGCCGCGCTCAACCGGTGTCTGCCGGCAGCGTGAGCTCCGAGCACGAGAAGAAGCAAGTTGAAGTGCTGCGACTGATCCAGGCCTACCGGATGCGTGGCCACCAGGCAGCCCAGCTTGACCCGCTGGGGCTGTGGCAGCGTCCTGCACCTGCAGACCTGTCAATCACTCACTACGGCTTGACCAATGCCGACCTTGATACGACCTTCCGTGCCGGCGACCTGTTCATCGGCAAAGAGGAAGCGAGCCTACGCGAAATTCACGAAGCGTTGCAGCAGACATATTGCCGCACCATCGGCGCTGAATTTACGCACATCACCGATTCCGAGCAGCGCCAGTGGTTCCAGCAGCGTCTGGAAAGCGTTCGCGGCCGTCCGACGTACTCCGCCGACATCAAGAGCCACTTGCTCGAGCGCGTCACCGCCGGTGAAGGCCTGGAAAAATACCTGGGTACCAAATACCCGGGCACCAAGCGTTTCGGCCTGGAAGGCGGCGAAAGCCTGATTCCGATGCTCGACGAGCTGATCCAGCGTTCCGGTTCCTACGGCACCAAGGAAGTCGTCATCGGCATGGCCCACCGTGGTCGCCTGAACGTTCTGGTCAACACCTTCGGCAAGAACCCGCGCGAGCTGTTCGACGAGTTCGAAGGCAAGAAGAAGGTCGAGCTGGGCTCCGGTGACGTGAAATACCACCAGGGCTTCTCGTCCAACGTGATGACCACCGGTGGTGAAGTCCACCTGGCCATGGCCTTCAACCCGTCCCACCTGGAAATCGTTTCCCCGGTGGTCGAGGGTTCGGTCCGTGCCCGCCAGGATCGTCGCAACGATCCGACCGGCGAGAAGGTGTTGCCGATCTCCATCCACGGTGACGCGGCATTCGCCGGTCAGGGCGTGGTCATGGAAACCTTCCAGATGTCGCAGACCCGCGGTTTCAAGACCGGCGGCACCGTGCACATCGTGATCAACAACCAGGTCGGTTTCACCATCAGCAACCCGCTGGACTCGCGTTCCACCGAGTACGCAACCGACGTCGCGAAAATGATCCAGGCGCCGATTCTCCATGTGAATGGCGATGACCCGGAAGCCGTGTTGTTCGTGACCCAGTTGGCCATCGACTACCGCATGCAATACAAGCGCGACGTGGTGATCGACCTGGTCTGCTACCGTCGTCGCGGCCACAACGAGGCCGACGAGCCAAGCGGCACCCAGCCGCTGATGTACCAGCAGATCGCCAAGCAGCGCACCACCCGTGAGCTGTATGCCGAGCGCCTGACCCAGAGCGGCGTGCTGGATGCCGGCGGCGTCCAGGAAAAGGTCGATGAATATCGCAACGCCCTGGACAACGGCCTGCACGTTGTAAAAAGCCTGGTCAAGGAACCGAACAAGGAACTGTTCGTGGACTGGCGTCCGTATCTGGGCCATGCCTGGACCGCGCGTCACGACACGCGTTTCGATCTCAAGACCTTGCAGGAACTGTCCGCCAAGCTGCTGGAAATTCCGGAAGGCTTCGTGGTCCAGCGCCAGGTTGCGAAGATTTACGAAGACCGGCAGAAGATGCAAGCCGGTGGCCTGCCGATCAACTGGGGTTACGCCGAAACCATGGCGTACGCGACCCTGGCGTTCGAAGGTCACCCGATTCGCATCACCGGCCAGGACGTAGGCCGTGGCACTTTCTCGCACCGCCACGCGGCGCTGCACAACCAGAAAGACGCCAGCACCCACATCCCGTTGCAACACCTGTACAAGGGCCAGCCACGTTTCGACCTGTACGATTCGCTGCTGTCCGAAGAAGCCGTCCTGGCGTTCGAATATGGCTATTCCACCACCGAGCCAAATGCCCTGGTGATCTGGGAAGCGCAGTTCGGCGACTTCGCCAACGGTGCCCAGGTGGTTGTCGACCAGTTCATCACCAGCGGCGAGCACAAGTGGGGCCGTCTCTGCGGTCTGACCATGCTGTTGCCACACGGTTATGAAGGGCAGGGGCCGGAGCACTCGTCGGCACGTCTGGAACGCTACCTGCAGCTGTGCGCCGAGCACAACGTCCAGGTTTGCGTACCGACGACACCAGCGCAGATCTACCACCTGCTGCGTCGCCAGGTCATCCGTCCGCTGCGCAAGCCGCTGATCGTGCTGACACCCAAGTCCCTGCTGCGTCACAAGCTGGCGATTTCCACCCTCGAGGACCTGGCCGAAGGCTCGTTCCAGACGGTCATTTCGGAAATCGACACCCTGGACGCGGCGAAAGTGACTCGCCTGGTCCTGTGCAGCGGCAAGGTCTACTACGACCTGCTGGAAAAACGTCGTGCCGAAGGCCGCGAAGACATCGCCATCGTGCGTATCGAGCAGCTTTACCCGTTCCCGGAAGAAGACCTGATGGAGGCCATCGCGCCTTACACCAACCTCACCCATGTGGTGTGGTGTCAGGAAGAACCGATGAACCAAGGCGCGTGGTACAGCAGCCAGCATCACCTGCGTCGCAGCATCGGCAACCATAACAAGGCCCTGGGCCTGGAATATGCCGGCCGTGATGCTTCCGCTGCACCTGCGTGTGGTTATGCGTCGATGCACGCCGAGCAGCAGGAAAAACTGCTGCAAGATGCCTTCACTGTTTAACGCCTTCGCGCTGACTGAAACCGAATTTTAAGGACCCACAGATAATGGCTATCGAAATCAAAGCCCCGTCATTCCCGGAATCGGTTGCCGATGGCACCGTTGCCACCTGGCACAAGAAACCAGGCGAGGCCGTCAAGCGTGACGACCTGATCGTCGACATCGAGACCGACAAGGTCGTGCTGGAAGTATTGGCCGAAGCTGACGGCGTGCTGGGCGCAATCGTTGCCGAAGAGGGCGCTACCGTTCTGTCGAACCAGGTCCTGGGCTCGATCGAAGAGGGTGGCGCTGCTGCCGCCGCTCCAGCCGCCGCTGCTGCACCGGCTGCCGCTCAGGCCGCTGCGCCTGCTGCTTCGGGCGAAGACGATCCAGTCGCCGCTCCGGCTGCTCGCAAGCTGGCTGAAGAGAACGGCATCAACATCGCCTCCGTTGCCGGCACCGGCAAGGGCGGTCGTGTGACCAAGGAAGACGTGGTGGCCGCTGTTGCCGCCAAGAAAGCCGCGCCAGCCGCCGCACCGGCCAAGCCAGCCGCACCTGCCGCTGCCGCTCCGGTGTTCGCTGCCGGTGATCGCGTTGAAAAACGCGTTCCGATGACCCGCGTTCGCGCCACCGTGGCCAAGCGTCTGGTAGAAGCACAGTCGAACATGGCGATGCTGACCACCTTCAACGAAGTCGACATGACCGAAGTCATGGCGCTGCGTTCGAAGTACAAGGACCTGTTCGAGAAGTCCCACAATGGCGTGCGCCTGGGCTTCATGTCGTTCTTCGTCAAGGCTGCCACCGAAGCGCTGAAACGCTTCCCGGCCGTCAACGCGTCGATCGACGGTTCCGACATCGTCTACCACGGCTACGCCGACATTGGTGTCGCGGTCTCCAGCGACCGTGGCCTGGTGGTTCCGGTACTGCGCAACGCCGAACTGATGAGCCTGGCCGAAATCGAAGGCGGCATCGCCACCTTCGGCAAGAAGGCCCGTGACGGCAAGCTGTCCATCGAAGAGATGACCGGCGGTACGTTCACCATCACCAACGGTGGTACATTCGGTTCGATGATGTCGACCCCGATCGTCAACCCGCCGCAAGCGGCTATCCTGGGCATGCACAACATCCTGCAGCGTCCGATGGCGATCAATGGTCAGGTCGTGATTCGTCCGATGATGTACCTGGCTCTGTCCTACGATCACCGCCTGATCGACGGCAAAGAAGCCGTGACGTTCCTGGTCACCATCAAGAACCTGCTTGAAGATCCGGCTCGTCTGCTGCTGGATATCTGATTTTCGCCGCGAGGGCCGGTCTGTCGACCGGCCTCTTGCTGAAACAACCGGTTTCGTCCCTCGACGGTCACCCCAAGTGATCGTCCGGTTTGATTCGAAAAGGAATGACTCATGACTCAGAAATTCGACGTGGTAGTGATTGGTGCGGGCCCTGGCGGCTACGTAGCGGCCATCAAGGCTGCGCAACTGGGCCTCTCCACTGCCTGCATCGAGAAATACACCGACAAGGAAGGCAAACAGGCCTTGGGCGGTACTTGCCTGAACGTCGGTTGCATTCCGTCCAAGGCGCTGCTGGACAGCTCCTGGAAATACAAGGAAGCGAAAGAAAGCTTCAACGTTCACGGTATCTCCACCGGTGAAGTGAAGATGGACGTCGCCGCGATGGTTGGCCGCAAGGCTGGCATCGTCAAGAACCTGACCAGCGGTGTCGCCACCCTGTTCAAGGCCAACGGCGTGACCTCCATCGAAGGCCACGGCAAGCTGCTGCTGGGCAAGAAAGTCGAAGTGACCAAGCCAGACGGCTCGGTTGAAGTGATCGAAGCCGAAAACGTCATCCTGGCACCCGGCTCGCGTCCAATCGACATTCCACCGGCTCCGGTCGACCAGAATGTAATCGTCGACTCCACCGGCGCCCTGGAATTCCAGACTGTGCCAAAACGCCTGGGCGTGATCGGCGCTGGCGTGATCGGCCTCGAGCTGGGTTCGGTATGGTCGCGCCTGGGCGCTGAAGTGACCGTGCTCGAAGCCCTCGACACCTTCCTGATGGCCGCTGACACCGCGGTATCCAAGGAAGCGCTGAAAACCCTGACCAAACAGGGCCTGGACATCAAGCTGGGCGCTCGCGTGACCGGTTCGAAGGTCAACGGCGAAGAAGTCGTGGTGACCTACACCGACGCCAAGGGCGAACAGACCATCACCTTCGACAAGCTGATCGTTGCGGTCGGCCGTCGTCCGGTGACCACCGACCTGCTGGCTGCCGACAGCGGCGTGGAAATCGACGAGCGCGGCTTCATCGCGGTCGATGACCATTGCGCTACCGCCGTACCGGGCGTGTTCGCCATCGGTGACGTGGTTCGCGGCATGATGCTGGCCCACAAGGCATCCGAAGAAGGCATCATGGTTGTCGAGCGCATCAAGGGCCACAAAGCCCAGATGAACTACGACCTGATCCCATCGGTTATCTACACCCACCCGGAAATCGCATGGGTTGGCAAGACCGAGCAGGCCTTGAAAGCCGAAGGCGTTGAAGTTAACGTCGGCACCTTCCCGTTCGCCGCCAGTGGCCGTGCCATGGCAGCCAACGATACCGGTGGTTTCGTGAAAGTCATCGCCGACGCCAAGACGGATCGCGTATTGGGCGTTCACGTCATTGGCCCAAGCGCTGCCGAGCTGGTACAGCAAGGCGCGATCGGTATGGAATTCGGCACCAGCGCTGAGGATCTGGGCATGATGGTCTTCTCCCATCCGACCCTGTCCGAAGCCTTGCACGAAGCGGCCCTGGCCGTAAATGGCGGCGCCATCCATGTGGCCAACCGCAAGAAGCGTTAATAGACAATAAGAAACCACGGCGGTATGGCCCGTCGTGAGCCTTGCGAGCAAGACTCACCGCGGAATATCCGCTGGACGCAGCCTTGCGTAGCGACACCGGTTCACCGGAACGCTACGCAAGCAGCAGTCACAGGTGGTGCGGCACCACAACGGTGCAGCACCGAATGCGCAGTACCTAACGAAGACGGTAATAAGCATGAATCTTCACGAGTATCAGGGTAAGCAGCTGTTCGCTGAGTACGGCCTGCCAGTATCCACCGGCTACGCGGTAGACACCCCGGAAGCGGCAGCAGAAGCTTGCGACAAAATCGGCGGCAGCGAATGGGTTGTCAAAGCCCAGGTTCACGCCGGTGGTCGCGGTAAAGCGGGCGGCGTCAAGCTGGTTCGCAGCAAAGAAGACGCCAAAGCCTTCGCACAGCAGTGGCTGGGCAAGCGTCTGGTGACTTACCAGACTGACGCCAACGGCCAGCCAGTCACCAAGATCCTGGTTGAATCGTGCACTGATATCGCTAAAGAGCTGTACCTGGGCGCTGTCGTTGACCGTTCGAGCCGCCGCATCGTGTTCATGGCTTCCACCGAAGGTGGCGTGGACATCGAGAAAATCGCTCACGATACCCCTGAGAAAATCCTCAAGGCCACCATCGATCCACTGGTTGGCGCACAGCCATTCCAGGGTCGCGAGCTGGCATTCCAGCTGGGTCTGGAAGGCAAGCAGGTCACTCAGTTCGCCAAGATCTTCGTAGGCCTGGCCAAGCTGTTCCAGGACCACGACCTGGCCCTGCTGGAAGTGAACCCGCTGGTGATCAAGGCCGACGGCGACCTGCACTGCCTCGATGCCAAGATCAACATCGACGCCAACGCCATGTACCGTCAGCCTAAGCTGAAGACTTTCCACGATCCGTCGCAAGACGATCCGCGCGAAGCGCACGCTGCCAAGTTCGAACTGAACTACGTAGCCCTGGAAGGCAACATCGGCTGCATGGTCAACGGTGCCGGCCTGGCCATGGGTACCATGGACATCGTCAACCTGCATGGCGGCAAGCCAGCCAACTTCCTCGACGTGGGCGGCGGTGCTACCAAGGAACGTGTTACCGAAGCGTTCAAGATCATCCTGTCCGACACCAACGTCGCTGCAGTACTGGTCAACATCTTCGGCGGCATCGTTCGCTGCGACATGATTGCCGAAGGCATCATCGGCGCCGTGAAAGAAGTCGGCGTGAAAATCCCGGTTGTTGTTCGCCTTGAAGGCAACAACGCTGAGCTGGGCGCTAAAGTACTGGCAGAAAGCGGTTTGAACATCATCGCTGCTACCAGCCTGACCGACGCTGCTCAACAAGTCGTTAAAGCTGCGGAGGGCAAATAATGAGCGTCCTGATCAACAAAGACACCAAGGTTATCTGCCAGGGCATTACCGGTTCGCAAGGTAGTTTCCACACCCAGCAAGCCCTGGAATACGGCACCAAGATGGTTGGTGGCGTAACTCCGGGCAAAGGCGGCACCGAGCACCTGGGCCTGCCCGTGTTCAACACCGTGAAAGACGCTGTAGCCGCCACTGGCGCCACCGCCAGCGTGATCTACGTTCCAGCACCTTTCTGCAAGGACTCCATCCTTGAAGCAGCGTTCGGCGGCATCAAGCTGATCGTCTGCATCACCGAAGGCATCCCGACCATCGACATGCTGGAAGCCAAGGTCAAGTGCGACGAGCTGGGTATCACCCTGATCGGCCCTAACTGCCCAGGCGTGATCACTCCAGGCGAATGCAAGATCGGCATCATGCCAGGTCACATTCACTTGCCAGGCAAGGTCGGTATCGTGTCCCGTTCCGGCACCCTGACCTACGAAGCCGTGAAGCAGACCACTGACGCCGGTTTCGGTCAGTCGACTTGCGTCGGCATTGGCGGTGACCCGATCCCAGGCTCGAACTTCATCGACATCCTGAAGCTGTTCCAGGAAGACCCGAAGACCGAAGCGATCGTCATGATCGGTGAGATCGGCGGTTCGGCTGAAGAAGAAGCGGCTGCCTACATCAAGGCCAACGTGACCAAGCCGGTTGTTTCCTACATTGCTGGTGTGACTGCTCCTCCGGGCAAGCGCATGGGCCATGCTGGCGCAATCATCTCTGGCGGCAAAGGCACTGCAGACGAGAAGTTCGCTGCACTGCAAGACGCAGGCGTAAAAACCGTGCGTTCGCTGGCAGACATCGGCAAGGCCCTGGCCGAGCTGACTGGCTGGGAAATGAAGAAGTAAGCTTCGGCTGACTTTTTCGTTCCAGCAACAAAGGCCACCTTCGGGTGGCCTTTGTCGTTTCTGGCCGACTGTACAGCCGTTTTACTTGGGAAATGTAGGGAGGTCCTTGTGGCGAGGGAGCTTGCTCCCGCTCGGCTGCGAAGCAGTCGTAAACCAGGCTGCGCCGTTTTACCTGAATAGGTCCGGTTTGCCTGTATTGGGGCTGCTGCGCAGCCCAGCGGGAGCAAGCTCCCTCGCCACAAAGGCATGAGTGCATTGCATTGTGGGAGCAAGCTCCCTCTCCACAAAGGCATGAGCGCATTGCATTGTGGGAGCAAGCTCCCTCTCCACAAAGGCATGAGCGCATTGCATTGTGGGAGCAAGCTCCCTCTCCACAAAGGCATGAACGCATTGCATTGTGGGAGCAAGCTCCCTCTCCACAAAGGCATGAGCGCATTTCATTGTGGGAGCAAGCTCCCTCTCCACAAAGGCATGAGCGCATTTCATTGTGGGAGCGAGCTTGCTCGCGATGACGGAATTACAGTCGTCAACCATTTAGATGCAAAAACGCGACACGGGAGCGTCGTGCATCGGATAGTTTGCCCCTTTACAGTGCGTTTTATCGCCAAATTCGTTAGGCTAGCAGCCATTTTTGCGATCGCTGCCCAAAAGGAAGCGCCGCGCTAAACGGGTCGGTCCCATACGGATCGGCAGCATTTCCCTCTACCCTCGGGGAAATCCCTCTCTAAATTCCGATTCAGTAGTGTGGTTTCCTTAATGAAAGTGTTGAAAGGCCAGGACATCCTGGCGCTTGGTTTCATGACATTTGCCCTGTTCGTCGGGGCTGGCAACATCATCTTCCCGCCTATCGTCGGTTTGCAGTCCGGGCCCCATGTCTGGATGGCGGCGCTGGGCTTCTTGATCACCGCGGTCGGGCTGCCGGTCATTACGGTCGTTGCATTGGCCAAGGTCGGCGGCGCGATGGATGCCCTGAGCAGCCCCATCGGCAAAATCGCCGGTGGGTTGCTGGCGGCGGTGTGCTACCTGGCTGTCGGCCCGCTGTTCGCCACGCCGCGTACCGCCACCGTTTCGTTCGAAGTCGGCTTGGCGCCTCTGACCGGCGAAAGCCCGCTGGCGCTGTTCCTCTACAGCGCGGTGTATTTCCTGCTGGTGTTTTTCATCTCGCTCTACCCGGGCCGCCTGCTGGACACCGTCGGACGTTTCCTTGCTCCCCTGAAGATCATCGCCCTGGCCGTGCTCGGCATCGCTGCGTTTGCCTTGCCGGCAGGCGATATCGGCGTGGCCACGCCCGAATACGTGGCGGCGCCGTTTTCCCAAGGTTTCATCAATGGCTACCTGACCATGGATACCCTGGGGGCCCTGGTGTTCGGCATTGTCATCGTCAATGCGATCCGCTCCCGGGGCGTCGAGTCGCCGGCCCTGATCACCCGCTACGCGATCATCGCCGGGTTGATTGCCGGGGTGGGCCTGGCGCTGGTCTACGTCAGCCTGTTCCGCCTGGGTTCGGGCAGCCATGAAGTGGCCGCGGGCGCAACCAATGGCGCCGCCGTGCTGCACGCCTATGTGCAACACACCTTCGGCAGCCTGGGCAGCGGTTTCCTGGCGGTGCTGATCTCCCTTGCATGCCTGGTGACTGCGGTCGGCTTGACCTGCGCCTGCGCCGAGTACTTCAGCCGCGTCTTGCCGCTGTCCTACAAGACCTTGGTGGTGATCCTGGCGGCCTTTTCGCTGTTGGTGTCCAACCTGGGCCTGACCAAGCTGATCGCGTTCTCGATTCCGGTCCTCACTGCGATCTACCCACCGTGCATCGCCCTGGTGGCCCTGAGCTTCTGCAAGGATTTCTGGCACGAGCAGGGGCGCATCGTCGGCCCGGTGATGCTGGTGTCGTTCCTGTTTGGCCTGATCGATGCGCTCAAGGGCGCGGGGCTGGCGGACTGGATGCCGACGCAACTGGCTCACTTGCCGCTGAGCGAGCAAGGCCTGGCCTGGCTGGTGCCTTCGGTGATGACCCTGGCGGTCGCAGTGGTGTGTGATCGCCTGCTGGGCAAACGCAGCGAAGCGTTGGCGTAAGCGGCAACAGGCAGATCCACCGGCAAGAACCGAAATGCCCCGTATCAATCGATACGGGGCATTTTTTTTGAGTGTGGTGTCTTTTTTCGTGGACTAACGTCGAAGCAGTGTCTTGAAAAACCTGCACAGAACCCTGTGGGAGCGAGCTTGCTCGCGATAGCGTCGGATCAGTCAGCTATCGGAGGGCAGATAGACCGCCATCGCGAGCAAGCTCGCTCCCACAGGTCTGCATTTCCCACAGGTCTGCATTTCAAGGCAAGTCTGGCTTTAGACGTCATGTTTTTAGACATACAGGAAATCGAATGTCATTCATCCAAGCCAACCTGATCCATCTGCTTGCCGCCGCCTGGTTCATCATCTGCTGGGCGGGCTACACCCGTTATGCCACCTGGAAGGCCCGCGACACGGCCTGCCTGGCCAGTGTCATGCACCTGTACCGCGAAGACTGGATGCGCCGCATGCTGCTGCGTGAGAACCGCATCGCCGATGCCAGCGTGATCGGCAACCTGGAGCGCAACGCGTCATTCTTCGCTTCCAGCACGCTGATCATCCTGGCGGGCATCCTGACAGTGCTCGGGGCCTCGGATCGGGCGGTGTCGTTGCTGGCGGACATCCCCTTGGTGCAACAGGCTTCCCAGGGCATGGCGGAGGTCAAGTTGCTGTGCCTGGCACTGGTGTTCGTGTATGCGTTCTTCACGTTCAGCTGGTGCATGCGCCAATACAACTTCGCCGCGGTGCTGATTGGCTCGGCACCGATGATCGGCGAGCGCCATGTCTCGGAGCAAGAGCGCAAAGCCTTCGCACTAAGGGCGGCGCGGGTGATTTCCATGGCGGCCAACCAGTTCAACTTCGGCCTGCGTGCCTATTACTTCGGCATGACCATGTTGGCGTGGTTTGTCAGCCCCTGGTTATTCATGTTGATGAGTGCTGGGGTGGTGTTCGTGTTGTATCAGCGTGAGTTTCACTCCGATGTGCTGGATGTGATGGTCTATACCCCCACCGAAGCACCAGCGCCCGAGGCTGGCAAGGAAGCGGCCTGACAGACGCCGCCTCCAAATCACAAGCAAAAGAAAACCCGCGCCAGGCGGGTTTTCTTTTACTGCTAAAACCGTATCAGTTGGTTTTAGGCGCTTCAGGAGCAGGAGCAGGAGCTTGTTCCTGCTGGGCGGCACTGTTCGATTCAGACTGAGCTTTGGCGGCTTCGGCGTTTTCTTTCGCCGCGTCGTTCACTTTATCCTGTGCTTTGTTCATGTCTTGCTGAGCTTGCTCAGCGTGTTGTTGGGCATCTTGAGCTTTGTCCTCGGATTTTTTATCGCAGGCAGCGAGACCGAGGGAAGCGGCCAACATCAAGGCAATAGCAAAAGTCTTACGCATGGGGTGTTTCTCCTTATGGAAATAACTACTGGCCTTTTGAGCGCGCCCCTTCAGGTTAAGTTCCTCTTTTGCTACAGATATATAACTTTGCGCAGCAGCGGAACTTTATGGCTCGCACCTGTTGTAGAGACTCCCACCTATGAAAGGCGTTGATGAAGTGGTTGAAGATCCCGTTTTTGAGCGTGCGACGCGCTTCCTGTCCGCGCTGCGGCATTGCCAGGTGCTAGGTGTGAAGTTGCACAGTGCCAGCCGTGATGGACTGACGGTCATCCTGCCGTTCAGCCCGCAAATCGTTGGTAATCCCCTGACGGGTATCATCCACGGCGGGGCGTTGACCTCATTGATGGACACTGCGTGCGGCATGTCGACCTTATGCGTGCTGCCGCAATTCGAAGTCTGCCCCACCCTCGACCTGCGCATCGACTACATGCACGCCGCCGAGCCCCACAAGGACGTCTACGGCTTCGCTCAATGTTATCGGGTGACCCCGGACGTGATTTTCACCCGGGGGTTCGCCTATCAGGACGATCCCGAACAACCCATCGCCCATGTGGTGGGCACGTTCATGCGCCTGGGCCAGCATGCCAGGGGAATGGGCAAGGCCAGTCCGATAACCACCGCGGGCCAACCATGACCGATACCACCCAGGAACACCTGCGCCACGCCTGCGAGCAGGGCGACTACGCGCTGCTGCTCGCCTCGATCCCCTATGCCCAACTCATCGGTGTCGAATGCATGCGCCAGGGCGACGACTTGTTGTTTCGCCTGCCGGCCAACAAAGACAACATTGGTAACCCTTTGCTGCCGGCCATCCACGGCGGGGTCATCGCCGGCTTCATGGAGCTGGCCGCTGCGGTGCATCTATTGATTGCCACCGGCACGCCGGGCATACCGAAAATCATCGACTTTTCCCTGGATTACCTGCGCGCCGGGCACTTTCGCGACACCTACGCCAAATGCCAGGTCTGGCGCCAGGGCCGACGGGTCGCCAACGTCGCGATCACCGCTTGGCAAGACGTCGAGGCCGAACCCATCGCCACCGCCCGGGCGCATTTCAAGATCCAGGAACCCTCAAAACCCGATCGCCCTTGAAATCATCCGCGTCGCCCCCACCTTGAGGACATCCCGCCGCCAATCTCAGCGAGGCGGACACCACCATCCACTTGGAGTTTGATGACCATGAGCGTGGAAACTCAAAAGGAAACCCTGGGCTTCCAGACCGAGGTGAAGCAACTGCTGCACCTGATGATTCACTCGCTGTATTCGAACAAGGAAATTTTCCTTCGCGAGCTGATTTCAAACGCCTCTGACGCTGTCGACAAATTACGTTTCGAAGCCCTTTCCAAGCCTGAACTGCTGGAAGGCGGCGCCGAGCTGAAAATCCGTGTGAGCTTCGACAAGGACGCGAAAACCGTCACCCTCGAAGACAACGGTATCGGCATGAGCCGCGAAGAGGTGATCACGCACCTGGGCACCATCGCCAAGTCCGGCACAGCCGACTTCATGAAGAACCTGTCCGGCGACCAGAAGAAAGATTCCCACCTGATCGGTCAATTCGGCGTCGGCTTCTATTCGGCGTTCATCGTGGCCGACCAGGTCGAAGTGTTCAGCCGCCGTGCCGGCCTCGCTGCGAGCGAAGGCGTGCATTGGTCGTCCAAGGGCGAAGGCGAGTTTGAAGTCGCCACCGTCGACAAGGCTGATCGCGGTACCCGCATCGTGCTGCACCTCAAGTCCGGCGAAGACGAGTTCGCCGACGGTTGGCGCCTGCGCAATATCATCAAGAAGTACTCCGACCATATCGCGCTGCCCATCGAGCTGCCGAAGGAAGTCACCGCCGCCGAAGGCGAAGAAAAGCCTGAAGTGGAGTGGGAAACCGTCAACCGCGCCAGTGCCCTGTGGACCCGTCCACGCACCGAAGTGAAAGACGAGGAATACCAGGAGTTCTACAAGCACATCGCCCACGACTACGAGAACCCGCTGAGCTGGAGCCATAACAAGGTCGAAGGCAAGCTGGAATACAACTCGCTGCTGTACGTGCCGGCCCGCGCACCGTTCGACCTGTACCAGCGCGAAGCGCCACGGGGCTTGAAGCTGTACGTGCAGCGTGTGTTCGTGATGGACCAGGCCGAATCGTTCCTGCCGCTGTACCTGCGCTTCATCAAGGGCGTGGTGGATTCCAACGATTTGTCGCTGAACGTTTCGCGGGAAATCCTGCAGAAAGATCCGATCATCGATTCCATGAAGTCGGCACTGACCAAGCGCGTGCTGGACATGCTGGAAAAACTGGCGAAGAACGAGCCCGAGCAGTACAAGAGCTTCTGGAAAAACTTCGGCCAAGTGATGAAGGAAGGTCCGGCCGAGGACTTCGCCAACAAAGAGAAAATCGCCGGCCTGCTGCGCTTTGCGTCGACCCAGGGTGACGATGGCGAGCAGATTGTTGGCCTGGCCGATTACCTGGCCCGCGCCAAGGAAGGCCAGGACAAGATCTACTACTTGACCGGTGAAACCTATGCGCAGGTCAAGAACAGCCCGCACCTGGAAGTCTTCCGCAAGAAAGGCATCGAAGTGCTGCTGCTGACCGACCGCATCGACGAGTGGCTGATGAGCTACCTCAACGAGTTCGACGGCAAGAGCTTCGTCGATGTGGCCCGTGGTGACCTGGACCTCGGCAACCTGGATTCGGAAGAAGACAAGAAAGCCGCCGAAGAAGTCGCCAAGAGCAAGGAAGGCCTGGTCGAGCGGATCAAGACCGCCCTGGGCGACGCTGTCAGCGAAGTGCGTGTCTCGCACCGCCTGACCGACTCCCCGGCGATCCTGGCCATCGGTGAGCAGGACCTGGGCCTGCAAATGCGCCAGATCCTTGAAGCCAGCGGCCAGAAAGTCCCGGACTCCAAGCCGATCTTCGAATTCAACCCGGCCCACCCGCTGGTGGAAAAACTCGACAACGAGCAGAGCGAAGAGCGTTTCGGCGATCTGTCGCACATCCTGTTCGACCAGGCGGCCCTGGCGGCCGGTGACAGCCTGAAGGACCCGGCGGCGTATGTGCGTCGCCTGAACAAGCTGTTGGTTGAACTGTCAGCTTAATCTGACGCAGGAAAATCCCTTGTGGGAGCGAGCTTGCTCGCGATGGCGGTAGAGCAGTCAACGCATCTGTTGAATGTTGGACCGAAATCGCGAGCAAGCTCGTTCCCACAATGGCTTCTTGAATGTTTCATCAAGAGGAGTCCGTCATGAGTCAGGTTACGGTTCGTTCGCTGGTCTATCAGATCGATGGTCAAAATTATGAAGGTCGCCTGGCCTTCGACGTTAACCAGCAGGGCCCGCGCCCGGGTTTGCTGATGGCGCCGAACTGGATGGGTGTCGGGGCGGGTGCCGAGGACATTGCCAAGTCGGTGGCGGCCAATGGTTATGTGGTGCTGATCGCCGACTTGTATGGGCAAACGGTGCGCCCGACCAACGCCGATGAGGCGGGGGCGGCGATGATGCCTCTCAAGAACGACCGGGCATTGTTGCGCAAGCGCATGCAGGCCGCGTTCGAGCAGTTGCAAAGCCAGGGCGAAGCCGAGGTCGATACAGCGAAACTCGCCACGTTCGGCTTCTGCTTCGGCGGTTGCTGTTCATTGGAACTGGCTCGCACCGGCGCTCCGCTCAAGGCCGCGATTTCCTTCCACGGCACGCTGGATACACCGAACCCGGCCGATGCGCAGAACATCAAGGGCGCGGTGCTGGTGATGCATGGCGCTTCCGACCCGCTGGTGCCGAAAGAGCAGCTACCGGCCTTTGAAGAGGAAATGAATGCCGCCGGGGTGGATTGGCAGTTGCTGAGCTACGGCGGTGCAGTGCACTCGTTCACTGATCCGCAGGCCAATGTGCCGGGCAAGATGATGTACGACGCCAAGGTCGCCGGAAGGGCGTTCCGCTCGATGCATAACTTGTTGGATGAAGTGTTCAAGGGCTGAGATAGGGTCTGGATCTCTGTTGTTTGATATACAGCCATCGCGAGCAAGCTCGCTCCCACATTTGACCGAGGTGTTCACAGCATTTGTGAATGACATCGATCCAGTGTGGGAGCGAGCTTGCTCGCGATGACTGCCTGACAAACGACTCTGAACTCAGGGCAGCTCGATCCGCTCGCTTTCCCCCGGCACTGTCGGCCAGTCCCCAGCCGCCCAGCGCCGGCGGGCTTCATCGATCCGGGCCGGGTCGCTGGAAACGAAATTCCAGTTCATCCGCCGCGGCCCGTCCAGGGGCGCGCCGCCGAACAGCATGGCATGGCAATCGCTGTCGGCAAACAGTGTCATTTCTTCCCCGGCTGGCAATATCACCAGGGAATGGGCTTCTACCGGCTCGCCCTCCAATAACGCCTCGCCACTGAGCACATACAGCGCCCGTTCTTCATGCTCGCTGGGAATCAGCAAGGTCGTTGCGGTCTGCAGGTTCAACTCGGCGTACAGCGTTGGCGACAGCACCGGTACCGGGGATTCCAGGCAAAAGCCTGCCCCGGCGATCATGCGGATGCAGACCCCAAGGTTCTCACTGACCGGCAGGCTCTGCGCGGGGTGATGGCTGTAGTGCCCCGGGCCCTGTTCGTGGGACTTGGGCGAGGCCAGCCAGACTTGCAACCCGTGCATGACGAAAGGGCTGCCCAGTAATGACTCCGGGGTGCGCTCGACGTGGGCGATGGCGCTGCCGGCGGTCATCCAGCTGACATCGCCAGCGTCCACCACCTGGTCGGAGCCCAGGCTGTCCTTGTGCTGGAGTTTGCCTTCGAACAGGTAGGTGAGGGTGGACAGGCCAATGTGTGGATGCTGGCGGATGTTCATGCCTTTGCCGGCCGGGTAGGTGGTTGGCAGCATGTGATCGAAAAACACGAAAGGCCCGACGCTGCGGCATTTGGCGGACGGCAGCGGGCGAAGGATCGGCTGGCCTTCGACGTCTTCGGCGCGGGGACGAACGGTCAGGAGGGTGGTCATGTTGTCTTCCAGGTTGAACAACGGTTGGCCGAAGCATAACCCGCCGCCGGCAGACACTGCACATGCGCCTTGAACCCAGGCGGGACGGCGAGGGTCTACGCTGTTCATGGCTCCTGGAGACTGCCCGTGCCTTTGACCCGTTTGATCGTTGCCTGGCTGCTGGTCGTTTCGAGCGCCGCCATGGCCCGCGAATATGCCTACAGCGATGCGCACCTGCATTACGTCGATTTCTTCCAGGAAAGCGCCGGCATGCCCAAGCTGCTTCAGGCGATGGCGGACAATCGCATCGAGCATGTGATGATTTCCGGCGTGCCGGTGGCCAAGAAATGGCATGAGGACGAGCCCAAGCGTCCGCGTTATTACGCCGGTGATGACGCGGATGCCTATTGGTACAGCGCCACCGATGTGATCGTCGCCGCGGCAGTGAGCAAGCTGACCGACGAACAGCGCCAGCACTTCCATCCGTTCCTGTCGGGCTTCAATCCCAACGACAAGAACTCCGCCGCCCACATCCAGCGCATGCTCGATCTCTATCCGGGGTTGTGGCAGGGCATCGGCGAAGTCTTCACCCGCCATGACGACCTGACGGCGCTGACCTCGGGCGACACGCCACGGGCCAACAACGAAGCCATGACGCGGATCTATCACCTGGCGGCGGAGAACGACCTGCCGGTGATGCTGCATTCCAACATCACGTCCAAGCGTGAGAAAAATCCGCTGTACCTGGCGGAAATCGAGGAACCGTTGCGCAATCACCCGCACACGCGCTTCATCTGGGCCCACGCCGGCACCAGCATGGAAATCCATCGTCACCAGACCCGCTTGGATTTTCTGCTGCCGACCCTGACCCGCCTGCTCGAGGCCTACCCCAATCTCTACGTCGACCTGTCCTGGAGCGTACTCACGCCGTACTTGCTGGATGAGGCGGGCAAGCCTCGGGTTGAGTGGGTAAAGCTGGTGGAGCGCTTTCCTGAGCGTTTCATGGTGGGGTCGGATGTGGTCGGGCGTTTCGACAAGTTGGGTGAGGAACTGCGCAGCTTCGATCCGTTCCTCGATGCCTTGCCGGAAGACGTGGCGAGGAGAGTGGCGCGGGATAACTTCCTTTCGGTATTGCCGCACTCAGTGACCCGCTAAGTCCGTTTTTGTGGCGAGGGAGCTTGCTCCCGCTGGGCTACGCAGTAGCCCCAAAACCTGGCGACTGCTGCGCAGTCGAGCGGGAGCAAGCTCCCTCGCCACAGGGGCAACCCTATCTCCGGGCCATAGCTGGCCTGGCCAACATCGCTTTGTCATCAGCCTGTCACTCCCGCGTCATACCCTCGCGCTCATCTCAATCAAGGAGCGCACTATGCACCTCACCCGTTCAAGCGCACTGGTCGCGCTGTTGTTGACCTGCGGCCTGGCCCAGGCGGAAGTTCGTGTCGAAGGCCCGGTGGAGTACGGTGTCTTTGAAGGGCCCCAGGCTGAGTTGCAATCGGGCGAGCGGGTCCTGCGGCGCAGCAACGAGCAGATCCGCCAGACCGAGAGCGTACCGGCGAAGCTGGGCACCAAATTCGGCATGCGCTATCAGTTGGCTGGCAAGGTTGCTGACGACCAGCCGTTGACCCTGTTGTACTTCACCCCCGGTATCCGCACCCCCGATGGCGTGCGCCACGACAAGTTCGAGGTCATCCAGAAACTGGTGCCCGGCGCACCCCAGGATGTCATGGCCTACGAATTCACCGAAAGCCACGAAGTGGTGCCGGGAGAGTGGCGGTTCATGGTGTTCCAGGGTGATCGGCTGCTGACGCAGCAGCGGTTTGTCGTGCGCTGAATGGCGTCAACTGTGGGAGCCAGCTTGTGTGGGAGTGAGGTCAGAAAAAACCTGTGGGAGCGAGCTTGCCCGCGATAGCGGACTGACATTCAACATTGTCATTGACTGTCGAACCGCTATCGCGAGCAAGCTCGCTCCCACAAGGGCATACCCACAGAACTTTTTTATGTGAGCAGGCAAAAAAACGCCCCGAACCAGTCGGGGCGTTTTTTTGTGTGGCGTAGCAGCGAGGCTTACTTGCCCTGCCAGCGCTTCATCACCAGGGTGGCGTTGGTGCCACCGAAGCCGAAGC
The DNA here is from genome assembly GCF_051132015.1 of Pseudomonas sp. Z1-12. Classification (NCBI taxonomy): domain Bacteria; kingdom Pseudomonadati; phylum Pseudomonadota; class Gammaproteobacteria; order Pseudomonadales; family Pseudomonadaceae; genus Pseudomonas; species Pseudomonas sp. Z1-12. The sequence continues at coordinate 4,946,009 of NZ_CP071647.1, read as the reverse complement.
TGTTGCTCATCACGGTATTGATGGTGGCGTTTTCGCGAGTCTTGGTCAGGATGGGCAGGTCGGCCACTTCCGGGTCCAGCTCGTCGATGTTGGCCGAACCGGCCATGAAGTTGCCTTCCATCATCAGCATGCAATAGATCGCTTCGTGAACGCCGGCGGCGCCCAGGGAGTGACCCGACAGGCTCTTGGTGGAGCTGATGGCCGGGGCCTTGTCGCCGAACACTTCGCGCACACCCTTCATTTCCGCGACGTCGCCGACCGGGGTCGAGGTGCCATGGGTGTTCAGGTAGTCGATCGGTGCGTCGACGGTGGACATGGCCATCTGCATGCAGCGCACCGCACCTTCGCCGCTTGGCGCGACCATGTCGTAGCCATCGGACGTGGCGCCGTAGCCGACGATTTCCGCGTAGATCTTCGCACCACGGGCCAGGGCGTGTTCCAGCTCCTCGACCACGACCATGCCGCCGCCGCCAGCGATGACGAAGCCGTCACGGTCGGCATCGTAGGCACGGGAAGCTTTTTCTGGCGTGTCGTTGCGCTTGCTGGACAGGGCGCCCATGGCGTCGAACAGGAACGACTGGCTCCAATGTTCTTCTTCACCGCCGCCGGCGAACACGATGTCCTGCTTGCCCATCTGGATCTGCTCGACAGCGGTACCAATGCAGTGGGCACTGGTGGCGCAAGCGGAGGAGATCGAGTAGTTCAGGCCCTTGATCTTGAATGGCGTGGCCAGGCAGGCCGAAACGGTGCTGCCCATGGTCCGGGTGACGCGGTACGGGCCGACACGCTTGACGCCTTTTTCGCGCAGGATGTCCAGCGCTTCCATCTGGTTCAAGGTGGAGGCACCGCCGGAGCCGGCGACCAGGCCGGTCCGCACGTTGGACACCTGCTCGTCGGTCAGGCCGGAGTCAGCGATGGCGTCCTTCATGGCCAGGTAGGCGTAGGCCGCCGCATGGCCGACGAAACGGTAGATCTTGCGATCGATCAGTTCTTCGAGGTTGAGGTCAATGGAGCCGGAAACCTGGCTACGCAGACCCATTTCGGCATATTCCGGGTTGAACCGGATGCCAGGGCGACTTGCACGCAGGTTAGCGGAGACGGTCTCTTTGTCATTGCCCAGGCACGAAACGATGCCCAGACCAGTGATAACGACGCGGCGCATGCGGATAACCCTTAGAAGTTGTCAGTGGAGGTGAAAACGCCGACCCGTAGGCCTTCGGCGGTGTAGATCTCGCGACCGTCCACGGCAACCGAACCATCGGCAATGGCCATGTTCAGCTTGCCCTTGAGGACGCGTTTGATATGAATGTTATAGGTGATTTTCTTGGCGGTCGGCAGGACCTGACCAAAGAACTTCACTTCGCCCGAACCCAGGGCGCGACCGCGACCTGGCAGGCCTTGCCAGCCGAGGAAAAAACCGACCAGTTGCCACATGGCGTCCAGGCCCAGGCAGCCCGGCATCACCGGATCGCCTTCGAAGTGGCAGGCGAAGAACCACAGGTCCGGAGTGATATCCAGCTCGGCGACCAATTCACCTTTGCCGTACTTGCCACCCTCTTCGCTGATATGGGTGATGCGATCCACCATCAGCATGTTCGGGGCGGGCAGTTGCGCGTTACCTGGGCCGAACAGCTCACCGCGACTGCAGCGCAGCAGATCTTCCCGGGTAAAGGCGTTTTGTTTGGTCATGCGAGCTCCTCAATAGTCCCATGCGGCAGGGTGGGGCAAATCTTCCCGGCCGATCGAAGCGTTCATGCCTCGAATCGACAGCCTACTCATAGACTATTGCGTTGTAGTGAAAGTCACAGCACACGGGAAATGAATGTACACCTGTGCACTGAAATTTTTATTCAAGCCCCAATCGAGGCTCGTTCGGGTGCCTAAGACTGCCGCACTTTCGCCTTTCACGCCAGTCACAGATGGTCTGGCGAGCTGTTCTAATTCACCCAGCGCTGCAGAATCTGTTGCAGTTCGTTCCTTTTGAACGGCTTGGCCAGGTAATCGTTCATGCCCGCCGCGAGGCAGGCTTCGCGGTCGCCCTGCAAGGCGTTGGCCGTCAGGGCGATGATCGGCACCTGGTCGCAACCCGGCAACTGGCGGATCTGCCGCGTGGCTTCGTAGCCATCGATGATGGGCAACCGGCAATCCATGAGGATCGCTTCGAAAATCAGGCTCTCGGCGCTGCGTACGGCCTGGGCGCCATCGGTGGCGATGCTGACGGTGAAGCCCAGGCTGCGCAGCATGGCTTCGACCACCGTCTGGTTGACCGGATTGTCTTCCACCAGCAACACGTTGCGGCCTTCGCCATCGCCGCTGCCGCTGCCGATAGGCAGGCGCGGCACCAGGGTCGCTGGTGTCTGGCGCGACAGGGCCAGCGGGATCTCGAGAGTGAACACCGAGCCTTGGCCTTCTTCGCTCTGGGCCCGCAGCGTCCCGCCCATGCGTTCGGCCAGGGTGCGGGCGATCGGCAGGCCCAGGCCGGTGCCGCCGTAGCGCCGGGAAATCGAATTGTCGGCCTGCTGGAAGGCATCGAACATGCGCTCCAGGCTCTCGGCGGGGATGCCGATGCCACTGTCGCGCACCGTGCAGGTGAACCACAGCAGTTCGTGGTCCAGGGCCTGCCACTGGCATTGCACGGTGACACGGCCTTGCTCGGTGAATTTCAGCGCGTTGCCGATCAGGTTCACCAGGATCTGCCGGATCCGCGTCGGATCGCCCTGGACCTGCAAGGCCTGCATGTCGTCCGGGACCAGCAGGTCCAGGCCCAGCTTGCGCTGCGCGGCGCTGTGCTGGAAAGACTGCGCGCAACTGCCCACCAGTTCGGCCAGGTTGAACGGGATGTGCTCCAGTTCCAGGGCCGAGCGCTCGATGCGCGAGAAGTCGAGGATGTCGTTGATCACCTTCAACAGGTGTTCGGTGGATTCCGAAGCCAGCGCCGTGTACTCGTGCTGCTCGTCGGTCATGCGGGTGGTTTCCAGTAGCTGCAACATGCCCAGTACGCCGTTCATGGGCGTGCGCAGTTCATGGCTCATCATCGCCAGGAACTCGGATTTGGCGCTGTTGGCTTTTTCCGCTTCTTCGCGGGTCTTGATCAACTGCGCCATGGCCTGCTGCTGTTCGCGGCTGGCTTGTTCCAGGCCGTCGGCCAGGTTGTTGATGTGCCGCGACAAGGCCCCCAGTTCGGTGTCATCGACGATGGGCAGCGGGGTGCTGTAGTCGCCTTGCTGGATAGCCTTGACCGCGTTGCCGATGTCGCGGATCGGCCGGGACAGGCTGGTCGCCAGCCGGCGAGCCACCAGGAAGGTGAACAGCAGGGCGAACAATGCCAGGATCGCGGCCTTGAACAGGATTTCCTGTTGCCGCTGGCTGAAGGCGTCGCTGGACATGCCGACGATCACGCGGCCCAGGTAATCCTCGCCAGCCGCCTCGATGGCGCTGCTGTTGCCTTGCAGGAAATCATTGTTCAGGGCAATGCGCTGCAGGCGCACCGGGGCCTGGAAGACGTCGATCTGCTGGGCACGGCTGTGGACCTGCTCGGGTTGTTCGACATACACCAAGACCTTGTCGGCGCTGTCCTGGACTTCCAGGAAGCGCACGTGTGGGGTTGCCAGGGTTGCGGTGAGCAGGCTTTCGAGTACCTCTTTGTTGCCGGATATCACCCCGTATTCCGTGGCGGGGGCCAGTTGGTTGGCGATCAGTTGCCCGGTGTGATTGAGCTCCTGGCGCAAGTCCTGGATCCGCACGAAGGTAAAGAAAGTGATCAGCAGCAAGGTCAGCAGCAACGCCGGGCCGAGGGCGATGAGCTGGGTGCGGGTGTTGATGTCCCAACGGCGACGCAAGGTCATGGGCGGTGTTCTCCTTCGGCCAACGTTGCCGCGACGGATTCGGCGTCAATCGGTTCGATCCCCAGCGAGCGGGAGACCTGCCGGTTGCCCAGGACTTTGAAGCGGTCCGGATACAGCGTGCGCGGCCAGGTCGTGGCGGGGCGGTCAAGCAGGTCGTCGAGAATCGCCAGCCAGTCCTGTTGATCGCTGTAGGTACTGGCCAGGCTGCCGGCCTTGACGAATGCGGCGCTGGGCCCGATCAGCGCGCGTTGCCGGGCATAGCTGCTGAGCAACAGGTTCTTCACGGTCTTGGGGTTGTACAAGTCGGGGTCATCCAGGCCCAGCAGCACATCGCTTTGGCCCAGCAGGTTTTGCAGGGGACGGCTGTCGCTGGTGTCGTCCCAACGTTCGCTGACGATGACCAGGCCCAGCGGTGCCGCGGCCTGTTGGAGGTCCTTGAGCAGGAACTCACTGTGGGCGTCGTACAACACGCCGACCCGTCGCACTTGCGGCAGGATGGTGCGGATCAGCCTCAGTTGCCGCGCCATCGGAGGATCGCTCCACAGCAGGCTGAGGTGCGCGGGCGTCCCATCGCCCAGGCGGTCGCGGGCTTGCTGGCGGCTAATGCGCAGGACCAGGGTGGCCGGGCCCCGTGCGTCTTGCAGGCGCCACTCCAGGCTGGGCAGGTCAAGCAGGACCAGGCGCACAGTGTCCGGCAACTTGTCCGGCGTCGGCAGGTTGGCCAGTGGCGTAAAGCGTACGCTGTCTTCGGGGCGCAAGGTTTTCAGGGCCTGGGTGAAAGACTGTACGCCGGGGCTGTCCTCGGCGCCGGTCAACAGGATCTCGGCGGCCCTGGCCTGGAGGGTTGCCAGCCAGCCGGCAAACACCAGGCACAGGGCCAGCGTCAGGCGGCCATGAAATGGCGTCTTGCGGGGGCGGCGCCGGGACATCTAGAACGATAGCTCCGCGCTGAAGTACACCACATGGCGGGAGTCGTAGCGGTTGTCGACGAAGGTCATGGGCTGGTTGTCCAGGCGCTGTTGCAGCACGCCCGCCAGTTCCAGGCTGGCCTTGCCCAGGGGAATGCGCCGGGCGAGGCGGGTGTCGACCCGTTCGAAGCGATAACCGTTGAGGTCGGCGGCGGCGTAGTAGAACAGCGCACTGTTCCAACCCTGGCCCCAATCCCTTAGCCAGCCGGCCGAACCGCTGTTGCGGGCGGTCAGTTGTTCGTCGAGGGGGTTGCTGGCCTGGGCGTCGACATAGGCATAGGTCAGGCGCAGACGGTCGGCGCTGGTCATGCGCCAGTCGAACTGGGTCTCGACCCCGGAGAACTGTGATTCGTTGGCATTGCTGGCGATGTACTGATTGTTGCGCAGCGGCTCGCTGATCATGCCGGTGATTTCGTCATGGAACAGCTTCACGTCGACCGCCAGGCCCACGTCCACGAAATAACCGTTGTAGCCCAGTTCCCGAGAGCGCATGTGCTCTTGCTCCAGGTTGCCCGGGCCGCGGGTCCGGACGAAATAACGGGCACTGTTCTGGCCGAAGGCGGCAGGCTGCAGGTTGGTGACCTGGTAGCTCCAGTTGACGTTGTTCTCGAACATGTCCGGCGAGCGCACGGCTTCGGAGTACACCGCCCGCAGGCCGTGGCGCGGCGTGATCAGGTAGTTGACCGCGACCCGCGGGGTCAGCGAGCTGCCGGTCAGGCGGGTGTCCTCGAACATCGCGCCACCCTGCAACAGCCAATGCTCGGTAGCCCGCCATTCGAGCTGGCCGAACAGGCGCCAGGTGGTGTCGTCCAGGGTGCCGTTGAAGTACGTCTCCGAGTCGGCCCGGTCGTAGCGATAATTGGCGCCGGTGACCAGTCGCAGGCTGTCGGACAGGCTCAGGGTGTCCTGGATCTCCAGGTCGTAGCGCGATTCCCGGGCGCTCTGGTCGATATCGCCGCACAGGGTCCGCGAGGCGCCGTTGCGCCATTGATCGAGCACCTGGTTGGCCAACGCCTGTTCCTGTGGCGTGCCGGGTGGCGCGCCGATGCTGGTATAGCTGGGGATATTGCGCGCCAGCTTCTCGGCATAGTTGGGGTTGAGCTGCCACAGGTCGGTCAGTTGCGGGCTGAAAGACACCTCGGCGTCACAGGCGCGCCAGGTCTGTTGGCGATCCCAGTGCTGGATCGAGCCTTGTACATAAAGGCTGTGGTCGGGATTCAGGTCCAGGTTCCAGCGCAGTGAGCCGGCATAGTCCTTGGCGATGACGTCGGAATTATCCCCAGCGGCGGTAATCCCGGCGAACACGGGACGGTAGGTATAAGGTCGCTGGTTGGTCCCGTCCTTGGCGTTCAATTGCCAGTCGATGCTCTGCCGTTCGTCCAGGGTCTGGCTGACGGACAGATTGAAGCGATTCAGGCGGCGGCTGTCGCGGTAGTCGGCACCGTTGCGGTCGCTGTCAAAGCCATCGTCCTCCTGGCCGGACAGCGACAACCGCAGGTCGCCGCCTTCCCAGCCGCTGCCCTGGCTGGCGTACCAGTCACTGATGCCACGCTGGCCCCGGGTGATTTTCAACCGGGTGCCATGGCTGTCGGCCGGGGCGCGGGTGATGATGTTGACCACCGCCATCAGCGCGTTGGCGCCATAGCTGACGGTGTTGGGGCCGCGGAAGACTTCGATCCGCTCGATGTCTTCCATGGCCACCGGAATATCGCTCCAGTCCACGGTGGCCAGGCCGGCGCGGTACACCGAGCGGCCGTCGATCAGCACTTGCATGCGTCGGGCTTCGCTGGCGTTGGTGCCGTGGTAGTTCACGGCGGCCTGGTTGCCGGTGATGTTGCCGACCATCATGCCCGGTACCAGGCGCAGCAATTCGCTGATGTCCCGGGCGCCGCTGGCCTTGATCAGTTCGCTGTCGAGCACGGTCATGCTGCCTGGCACCGCCGCCGGCGATTGCTTCAGGCGCGTGGCCGTCAGTACCTGGGGCAGGGGCTGGCTGTCCACGAACAAGTCGTCGGCCAGCACTGGCGGGCTGATGATCAGTGCCAAGAGCAGGGACGAACCTGAGCGGGAAGGGCCAACGGACACGGCACAGCCTATGAGAATGGACGGATGACGGGCATGTTAACTGAGCTGAACGACTTTTCCATTCACGTTGACAGCATTTTCCTAGGAATTGGTGGTCAGCTTCCTACAGCTGGCGGTAATTGTTGCCGGGGCTGGTCGCCATCCGGCCGCTCCGTATAATGCCCCGCATTGCCACTTGGTATGGATGAACGGATTGCATATGACTGAACAGCGCCCGATTGCGGTCCTGGGGGGCGGGAGTTTCGGTACCGCCGTGGCTAACCTGCTGGCCGAGAATGGCCACCCGGTGCGCCAGTGGATGCGTGACCCGGAACAGGCCGAGGCCATCCGGGTCAACCGCGAGAACCCACGTTACCTCAAGGGCATCAAGATCCGCCCGGAAGTGGTGCCGGTGACTGACTTGCAGGCCACCCTGGAGGGTAGCGACCTGTTCTTCGTCGCCTTGCCGTCCAGCGCCTTGCGTTCGGTGTTGGCACCCCATGCCGAGCGCCTGAGCGGCAAACTGTTGGTGAGCCTGACCAAGGGCATCGAAGCCCAGACCTTCAAGCTGATGAGCGAAATTCTTGAAGAAATCGCCCCCAAGGCGCGGATCGGTGTGATTTCCGGCCCGAACCTGGCGCGGGAAATCGCCGAGCACGCGCTGACCGCCACGGTGGTCGCTAGTGAAGATGAGCAACTGTGCCAACAGGTCCAGGCCGCGCTCCATGGCCGCACCTTTCGGGTCTACGCCAGTGCTGACCGTTTTGGAGTGGAGTTGGGCGGTGCACTGAAGAACGTCTATGCCATCATCGCCGGCATGGCGGTGGCGCTGGACATGGGCGAGAACACCAAGAGCATGCTGATCACCCGCGCGCTGGCGGAAATGACCCGCTTCGCCGTCAGCCAGGGCGCCAACCCGATGACCTTCCTGGGGTTGGCCGGGGTGGGCGACCTGATCGTCACCTGTTCCTCGCCCAAGAGTCGCAACTATCAGGTCGGCTTTGCCCTCGGCCAAGGCTTGAGCCTTGATGAGGCTGTGTCGCGCCTGGGTGAAGTGGCCGAAGGGGTCAATACCCTCAAGGTGCTCAAGGCCAAGTCCCAGGAGGCGGGGGTGTACATGCCACTGGTCGCCGGGCTGCATGCCATCCTGTTCGAAGGGCGCACGCTGGAACAGGTGATCGAGCTGTTGATGCGTGGTGAACCGAAGACCGACGTTGATTTCATTTCCACCAGCGGTTTCAACTGAACCGCTATTGACGCAAGCAGGAGCGAGCCATGAACGATCCGCAAGGGCAACCCCAATACGAATCCATCCTGCTGCGTGTGCTGTGGATGATGGTTTACCTGCTGGTCTGGCAGGTGGCGCAATTCATCCTCGGCGCCGTGGTGCTGGTGCAATTGATCTATCGGCTGATCTACGGCGCGCCCAGCGCGAGCCTGATGAATTTCGGCGACAGCCTGAGCCAGTTCCTGGCGCAGATCGGCCGCTTCGGCACCTTTCACAGCGACCAGAAGCCCTGGCCGTTCGCGGACTGGCCGACCCCACGCACGCCGGAAGGTGAAGCGCCTCACGCCGTGGCGCCGGCGCCACATCCGGTCCGGGACGAGGAGCCGAAGCTATGAAGCTGTGGGTATTGCGTCACGGAGAGGCAGAGCCCCATGGTGTGCGTCCCGATCCGGAGCGGGTCTTGACAGTGCATGGCCGCGAGGAAGTGTTGCTCAGTGCCGGCCGGCTGATGGGTGAGCCATTGCGGGCCATCTATGCCAGCCCTTATGTGCGTGCCCAACAGACCGCGCAACTGGTGCGCGAAGCACTGGGTTTCGAACCTGAACTGATTACCGTCGATTGGCTCACGCCGGAGACCCGGCCGGCCGATGTGTTGCGGCATCTGAAGGATCAGGACGACGTGCTGCTGGTCAGCCATAACCCGTTGGTGGGCAGCCTGCTGGGCTTCCTGCAGCACGGCCACCTGCAACAGCCCGAGCAAGTGCAAACGGCTGGGCTGGCCGAGCTGGAAGGCGACATGCCGTTGGCCGGGGCGATGAGCCTCAAGCGCCGGTAATACCTGATCCACCCCAGCGTCTGCATCGCGGGCAAGCCTTGCTCCCACCGTGCTGTGCAGGATTGAATGCAATAAAACCAAAAAGGAAGGGCAGCGATGAGTCTGTGGCGCACCACCCCCAACATCGAGCAACTGAACGCCGCCGGTAGAAACACCATCAGCGAAGTGCTGGATATCCGTTTCGAATCGTTCGACGACGAGTCCCTGACCGCCAGCATGGTGGTCGATCAGCGTACCCACCAGCCGTTCGGCCTGTTGCATGGCGGTGCTTCGGTGGTCCTGGCCGAAACGGTCGGGTCCATGGCCGCCTACCTGTGTGTGGATGCCAGCAAGTTCTATTGCGTCGGCCTGGAGATCAATGCCAACCACCTGCGCGGCGTGCGCAGCGGACGGGTAACGGCCACGGCCCGGATGGTTCACCTGGGCCGTACCACCCAGGTCTGGGACATTCGCCTGGTCAATGACGAGGGCAAGCTCAATTGCGTGTCGCGCCTGACCATGGCCGTGGTGCCGCTGGGTGAGCAACCGCCGGCGCGTTGAACCCCCTGTGGTGGGTGAAAGGCTCTTGTGGCGAGGGAGCTTGCTCCCGCTGGACTGCGCAGCAGGCCCAAGACCAGGCGCAGCGGTTTGTCAGGCAGATGTTTTGGGGTCCGCTTCGCGGCCCAGCGGGAGCAAGCTCCCTCGCCACAGGTTTTCATCGCTCATACAACCCCATAGCCCAAGCCCGACTGTCATCATTCCTGTCAGTTACGGTCATTGCCGCGCCGTCGGGTTCTGCGGACAATCTGCCGCAGTTCCCCAATGGATCGGCTGTCATGTCGCAACAGATTTTTTTCGCCCACGCCAATGGTTTTCCCTCGGCCACCTACGGCAAGTTGTTCGCCGCGCTGGCGCCGCAGTACCAGGTCGCGCACTTGGAATTGCACGGCCATGACCCGCGCTTTCCGGTCGACGACAACTGGCACAACCTGGTGGACGAACTGATCCATCACCTGGAACAGCAGCCGGCGCCAGTGTGGGGCGTCGGCCACTCCCTGGGCGGCGTGCTGCACCTGCACGCGGCGTTGCGCTGCCCCGAGCTGTATCGCGGCGTGGTCATGCTCGATTCGCCAGTGCTGACTCGTACCGATCAGTGGGTCATCCTGGCGGCCAAGCGCCTGGGGTTTATCGATCGCCTGACCCCGGCCGGCCGGACCCTGGGACGGCGCGAGGAGTTTGCCGACCTGGCGTCGGCCCGGCAGTATTTTGCCGGCAAGACACTGTTTCGCGGTTTTGACCCGGATTGCTTCGACGCCTACCTGCAACACGGCCTGCAACAAGTCGGCGACCGGCTGCGGCTGCGCTTCGACCCGGCCACGGAAATCAGCATTTACCGCGGCGTGCCGCACACCAGCCCGGGTCGGCCCCGTAAGCTCAAGGTGCCATTGGCCGTGGTGCGCGGCCGGCAGAGTCGCGTGGTGATGCGCCATCACACCCGTTCGGTGGGACGCATGCTCCATGGCGAATCCCTGAGCATGCCCGGCGGTCACATGTTCCCCCTCGAACGTCCACAAGACACGGCGAACCTGCTCAAGAACCTCTTCCAGCGTTGGGAAGGGCGCAGCGCATGAGCGTGGTCGAAGAGGTCCGCCTGAGCCTGCCTCACATCGAACTGGCGGCTCACTTGTCCGGTCCGGAAGACGGGCTGCCGGTGATTGCCCTGCACGGTTGGCTGGACAACGCCAACAGCTTCGCCCGCCTGGCGCCCAGGCTCGAAGGGCTGCGGGTGATCGCCCTGGACATGGCCGGCCACGGTCATTCGGGGCACCGGCCGCCGGGTGCCGGCTATGCCTTGTGGGACTACGCCCACGATGTGCTGCAAGTGGCCGAACAACTGGGCTTGAAGCGCTTCGCCCTGTTGGGGCATTCCATGGGCGCCATCGTGTCGCTGGTGCTGGCCGGTTCCCTGCCGGAACGGGTGACGCACCTGGGGCTGATCGACGGGGTGATTCCTCCGACCGCCAAAGGTGATAACGCGGCCGAACGCATGGGCATGGCCCTGCAAGCCCAGTTGGATTTGCAGCAAAAACGCAAGCCGGTATACAAAACCCTCGACCGGGCCATCGAAGCGCGCATGAAGGGGCTGGTGGCGGTCAGCCGTGAGGCTGCCGAGTTGCTGGCCCAGCGCGGCCTGATGCCGGTGCCGGGGGGGTACACCTGGCGCACCGACAACCGCCTGACCCTGCCATCGCCCCTGCGCCTGACCGAAGAGCAGGCCATGGCGTTCGTTGCCCGGGTCGCTTGTCCAACGCATCTGGTGGTGGCGGCCGACGGCATGCTTGGCCAACACCCGGAGCTGCTGGAGCGTCTACCCTTCAGTCATGAGCAGTTGCCCGGCGGCCATCATTTGCACCTGAACGACGAGGTCGGTGCCGGGCTTGTAGCAGACTGTTTCAATCGGTTCTTCACCGTTCCTTGACTTGCGCCGGGCAACTGTCGAGGCTGAGCGGGTTGAAAAGGAGACAACCATGACAGACCTCTGTTTGCCAGCTTCGCCGTGCATCGACGACGCCCGTTGCGTTCAAGCGTCCCAGGCCAAGCCGATCCGATGAAATTATCCGTTCACTCACTCGTCCTGCTGGCGCTGGCCTGCCTCAGCCCGGCGTCGTTCGCCGTCGATGTGCCGGGCAGTCGCGACCTGGAGCGCGTGCCGCGCATGCCCGATGCCCAGATCGTCGATTACCGGCAAGGCAGCGACCTGGAGCGCGTCTACCCCATGGGCTCGATCCGCAAGATCAGCGGCCAGTTGCGCTTTGACGGCCAGGTCGATGCCCGTGGGAATGTCACGTCGGTCACCTATGAACTGCCGCCGGAACATTCCGCCACCCAGGCCTTTACCGCGGCTCGCGAAGCGTTACAGAAACAGGGCGCCGAGCTGTTGTTCTGGTGCCAGGCCCGCGATTGTGGCGAAAGCAGCCTGTGGGCCAACGACGTCTTCGGCAACGCCAAGCTCTATGGCGCCGACAACGGCCAGGCCTTCCTGTTGCTGCGCCTGGCGCCGCCGGCAGACAACACGCTGATCGCGCTTTATTCCATCACCCGCGGTAATCGCAAGGCCTACCTGCATGTCGAGCAGTTCGAGGCGAACGCAGTGCTGGGGGACTTGCTGCCGACATCGGCCACGCTGTTGCGCCAGCTCAAGGACACCGGGGTCCTGGACTTGCCGCGTCTTGCCGGTGAGCCGGACGACACCTGGTTGCGCCTGTTGTCCCGGGCGCTGAACCTGGACACGGGCCTGCGGGTCAGTATCGCCGGTTCCCGGGCCGAGGACTGGCGTGAGGCACTGGCGGGCCAGGGCGTCCGGGCGGCGCGCATGGAGGCCGCCAGCGGCGAGGCGGCGGGCTTGCGCCTGGAACTGCTGCGCTAAGCTGTGTCGGGGCAGCGGTTTTTACGCCGCTGTCTCGGTCCTGTTCATTTTTTCGAGACCCTACATGCTCAATAACGATCGGCTGTTGGTGCAGATCCTGCTCCTGGTGTTGTTCGGCGCAAGCCTCTGGGTCATGGCGCCGTTCTGGTCGGCGCTGTTCTGGGGCGCGGTGCTGGCGTTCGCCAGTTGGCCGTTGATGCGCCTGCTGACCCGCTGGGTCAATGGCCGCGAATCCCTGGCGGCGGCGTTGCTGACGGTGGGCTGGATGCTGTTGGTGGCGGTGCCGCTGGTGTGGCTGGGTTTCAACCTCGCCGACCATGTGCGCGATGCCACTGCGTTCATCAAGGACGCACAAGTCGATGGCTTGCCGGAAGCACCCGACTGGCTGGCCGGCGTGCCGCTGGTGGGCGGGCGGCTGGTTGGCATCTGGAACAGCATCGACCAGCAGGGCGCGGCCATGATGGTGTCCATCAGGCCGTACCTGGGACAGGTCGGCAACTGGCTGCTGGCACGTAGCGCGCAGATCGGCGGGGGCATCCTCGAACTGACCCTGAGCATCGTGTTCGTGTTCTTTTTCTATCGCGATGGCCCACGTCTGGCGGTGTTCGTCCATGGGCTGCTGGAGCGTCTGATCGGCGACCGTGCCGGTTACTACATCGAACTGGTGGCCGGTACGGTGCAGCGGGTGGTCAACGGCGTGATCGGCACCGCGGCGGCCCAGGCCGTGCTGGCGCTGATCGGCTTCCTGATCGCCGGGGTGCCGGGAGCACTGGTGCTGGGGATCGTCACGTTCCTGCTGAGCCTGATTCCCATGGGCCCACCCCTGGTCTGGATCCCCGCTACGGCGTGGCTGGCGTGGAAGGGCGAATACGGGATGGCGGTGTTCCTCGGCATCTGGGGCACGTTCATCATCAGTGGCGTGGACAACGTGCTCAAACCCTACCTGATCAGCCGTGGCGGCAACCTGCCCTTGGTCATTGTGTTGCTGGGGGTGTTTGGCGGGTTGATCGCCTTCGGTTTCATCGGCCTGTTCATCGGCCCGACCCTGCTGGCGGTGGCGTACAGCCTGTTGACGGACTGGAGTAAAAGCCAGGTGCGGTAGTTTGAGTGTCGAGTACCTCGTGGCGAGGGAGCTTGCTCCCGCTGGGTTGCGAAGCGACCCCAAACCAATACCTCGGTCAGCCTGACACTCCGCAGTGCCTGGTTTCAGGACTGCTACGCAGCCCAGCGGGAGCAAGCTCCCTCGCCACGGGTTTATCGTCGACCCATCAACCGCGAACCGGGCTCCCGAGGTGTACACAAAACCTCCAGATCAGCGCTGACCCCCTGTGGGAGCGAGCTTGCTCGCGATGTGGCCCTGTCGGCCAACATTGATAGCGACTGACATACCGCTATCGCGAGCAAGCTCGCTCCCACAGGGGAAATAAGGGGACGATGAGATTTACCGATCATCGGGTCCCGCACGGGCGCTCGTTCCGCTACAATGCGCGCCGATTTCGACTTGCCTGAGAGCCCGCTCATGTCCGCCTGCCAGACGCCCATCATCGTCGCCCTGGATTTCCCCACCCGTGACGCCGCCCTGAAGCTGGCCGACCAGTTGGACCCCGCGCTTTGCCGGGTCAAAGTCGGCAAGGAACTGTTCACCAGTTGCGCGGCGGAAATTGTCGGGACCCTGCGTGACAAGGGTTTCGAAGTGTTCCTGGACCTGAAATTCCACGATATCCCCAACACCACCGCCATGGCCGTCAAGGCTGCGGCGGAGATGGGCGTGTGGATGGTCAACGTGCATTGCTCCGGTGGCCTGCGCATGATGGCGGCCTGCCGTGAAGTGCTGGATCAGCGCAGCGGCCCGAAACCGTTGCTGATCGGCGTGACCGTGCTGACCAGCATGGAGCGCGAGGACCTGGCCGGGATCGGCCTGGACATCGAGCCCCAGGAGCAAGTGCTGCGCTTGGCGGCGCTGGCGCAGAAGGCCGGCCTGGACGGTCTGGTCTGTTCGGCCCTGGAAGCCGGCGCCTTGAAAGCGGCTCACCCGACGCTGCAATTGGTAACCCCTGGGATTCGTCCGGCGGGCAGCGCCCAGGACGACCAACGTCGCATCTTGACTCCGCGCCAAGCGCTGGATGCCGGCTCCGACTACCTGGTGATCGGTCGCCCGATCAGCCAGGCCGCCGATCCGGCCAAGGCCTTGGCGGCGGTCGTGGCCGAACTGGCCTGAGCAAACGCCGAGAATCCCCAATGTGTGAGCGAGCTTGCTCGCGATAGCGGTAGGTCAGTCGATATCAATGTTGACTGACCGGGCCCCATCGCGAGCAAGCTCGCTCCCACAGTTGTTTTGTGTCAGGCCTTAACCTGCATCCACAGCTGATGCGTGTCAGACCTTGAGGACGAGCTTCCCGAAGTTCTCCCCGCTGAACAACTTGGTCAGCGTCTCGGGGAAGGTCTCCAGTCCTTCGACGATGTCTTCCTTGCTCTTGAGCTGACCCTTGGCCATCCAGCCGGCCATTTCCTGCCCGGCGGCAGCGAACTGCGAGGCGTAGTCCATGACCACGAAACCTTCCATGCGTGCCCGGTTGACCAGCAGTGACAGGTAATTGGCGGGGCCTTTAACCGCTTCCTTGTTGTTGTACTGGCTGATGGCGCCGCAGATCACCACGCGGGCCTTGAGGTTCAGGCGGCTGAGCACGGCATCGAGGATATCGCCCCCGACGTTATCGAAATACACGTCCACGCCTTTGGGGCATTCGCGCTTGAGGCCGGTATGGACGTCTTCGTTCTTGTAGTCGATGGCGCCGTCGAAGCCCAGTTCATCCACCAGGAATTTGCATTTGTCGGCGCCGCCGGCAATGCCCACCACGCGACAGCCTTTGAGCTTGGCAATCTGCCCGGCAATGCTGCCCACCGCACCGGCGGCCCCCGATAGCACCACGGTCTCGCCGGCCTTGGGCGCGCCGACGTCCAGCAGGGCGAAGTAGGCGGTCATGCCGGTCATGCCCAGGGCGGAAAGATAGCGGGGTAGCGGTGCCAGTTTCGGATCGACTTTGTAGAAGCCTCTTGGCTCGCCGAGGAAATAATCCTGCACGCCCAAGGCCCCGTTGACGTAGTCCCCGACCGCGAAACCCGGGTTGTTCGAGGCGATCACCTGGCCGACGCCCAGTGCTCGCATCACTTCACCGATGCCGACCGGCGGGATGTAGGATTTGCCCTCGTTCATCCACCCGCGCATGGCCGGGTCCAGGGACAGGTATTCGTTCTTCACCAGGATCTGGCCGGCTGCCGGTTCGCCCACCGGGACTTGCTGATAGGTGAACGTCTCGCGGGTCGCGGCGCCTACCGGGCGTTTGGCGAGCAGGAACTGGCGATTGGTCTGGGCGGTCATGGTTGGCACTCAAGATGAATGAAGTCTTGTTGATAGACCTTCGAAGCATTTGCCGCAAGCTTTGCCGATACAGCGAATGGAGTTCGATCCAACACAGTGATAGTTCGCCCAGGGGCCTTATCACTGGCGCCCATGAATGCTCAAACGGCAGTTGGATAGTGCTGCCGTGCTCTCGGGAGCTGCGGCTAGACTGGTCATCTCCCGCATTCTTCGAGGAACTGACAATGAGCATGACGTTTTCCGGACAGGTCGCCGTGGTCACGGGCGCCGCCGCTGGCATTGGCCGCGCTACCGCTCAGGCCTTTGCGGCAGAGGGCCTGAAAGTCGTGGTGGCCGACCTGGACGCAGCGGGCGGCGAGGGCACCGTGCAGTCGATTCGTGATGCGGGCGGTGACGCGGTGTTCGTGCGCTGCAATGTCACGCTGGAAAATGAGGTGCAGCACCTGATGGATGAGGTGATCAGGACCTACGGTCGCCTTGACTATGCCTTCAACAACGCCGGGATCGAGATCGAGAAGGGCAAGTTGGCCGACGGTACCCTCGATGAATTCGACGCGATCATGGGGGTCAATGTGAAAGGCGTCTGGTTGTGCATGAAGTACCAGTTGCCTCTGTTGCTGGCCCAGGGCGGCGGCGCTATCGTCAACACGGCCTCGGTGGCCGGCCTGGGCGCAGCGCCGAAAATGAGCATCTATGCCGCCTCCAAGCACGCCGTGATCGGCTTGACCAAATCGGCCGCCATCGAATATGCCAAGAAGAAGATCCGCGTGAACGCGGTCTGTCCGGCGGTGATCGACACCGACATGTTCCGTCGGGCCTATGAGGCAGACCCGAAAAAAGGAGAGTTCGCCAATGCCATGCACCCGGTGGGGCGTATCGGCAAGGTCGAGGAAATCGCCAGCGCCGTGCTGTACCTGTGCAGCGACGGCGCGGCGTTCACCACCGGCCATTCCCTGGCGGTGGACGGTGGGGTTACGGCGTTCTGAGGACGCTTCCCTTGGCTTGTAGGACGAAGCCCGCACTGGTTGCGGGCTTTTTCTTTGGGGGGTGGAAACGGTCTATCAATGTGTTTCAAAGAGTGAGAATCAGCGGTTTTGGCGACTTTGTCGTACATCGCTCGGGGGTGGCCTGTGCTTAACTGTTTCCGGAAATAAAACAAACGCTTAGGAGCTTGGTTACTCATGGAGTTGAGAATCGACCGGCAGGCCTTGGTGCCTGTCGTGCAGCAAATCGTCGACGCGCTGACCGGATGGATCCGACAGGATACGGTGCAACCAGGGACTCGCCTGCCGTCCGTGCGTCAACTGGCGCGGCAGAACCTGCTCAGCCAGTCCAGCGTCAATGAAGCGTGTGAGCGCCTGGTTGCCCAAGGCCTGCTGGCGTCCCGGCATGGTTCCAGCTTTTTTGTCGCACCATCCCCTGCGCCCGGGGTCGTGTCCACCGACCCGAGTCGCCAGCAGGACACGTTCGCTGAAGGCGGTGAAATCCCGCAATGGGCGTTGCCGCTGGGGTGTGGCGGGTTGCCCGAGAGCTGGCGTGAAAGCGATGACCTGGGCTATGCGATCCGTCAGGTCACCCGCACCGATATGGCGGGGTTGTTCAACTACAGCACGCCGTTGGGGCTGCCCGCCTTGCGCGAGCAACTGTCCAGGCGCCTGAAGCAATTCAATATCGAGGCCGATAAAGACTCGATCCTGACCACCGCTGGGGCGACCCAAGGGCTGGACCTGATCGTGCGGACACTGTTGCAGCCAGGCGCTTGCGTGATAGTGGAGAGCCCAGGCTATTCAAACCTGTTCGACCTGCTCCGGTTGCACAAGATCGAGATGCTCGAACTGCCCAGGACCCCGCGCGGTCCGGACGTCGATGTGCTGCAAGACTTGTTGGCGAAACACCGGCCCAGCGCGCTGTTCGTCAACAGCGCCTGCCACAATCCGACCGGCACCAGCCTGGCCCCGGCCGTGGCCCAACGGTTGCTGCAATTGACGAAGCAACACGCCGTGCTGGTGATCGAAGACGATGCCTATGGTGACTTCCAGAACTCGGCGCGGACCCGGCTGGCGGCGCTGGATGCCGACGTGGTCTACGTGGGCAGTTTCTCGAAGACCCTGAGCAGTTCGTTACGCGTCGGTTTTGTGGTGGCCGGGCCGTCCATCATTGCGCGTCTGAGCGAGGTCAAGGGCATTACCAGCATGGGCGTGTCGCGGTTCTGTGAGTCGGTGCTTGCCAATCTCCTGGCCAACGGGGCCTATCGCAAGCTGGTCCAGCGCCAGCGGCAACGCCTGGGCGTCGATACGGCGGCGCTGTTGCAGGTATTGGAGGATGCCGACTGGGAGGTGTTTGGCAAACCCACCGGAGGGCTTTTCATCTGGGCGAAACCGCCAATCAGTGACTACGCTGGATTACAGCGTCTGGCCAGGCGCTTCGGTGTGCTGCTGTCTTCGTCTACGGCCTTCAGTCCTTCAGGCGCTGACAGCGACTGGCTACGGATCAACGTGGCCTATGCCCGTGATCCCCGGGCGCTGGTTTTTTTCCGGGCCGCAACGCTGGATCGACCTCAAGCGTCCTGAAAACGACGAGGCTGTAGCTTTTTGCCATTATTCCGACGCCAGCATCTTGTGTTGCAGGGCGTCTCGTTGCGAATCTGCAATCAACACACACTGGCAGAGGACTGGGCGCAATGATTTCGGCCGTGCAAGGACGTTTTGCCAACCTGGGTATGGCAAAAAAACTGGGTATCGGATTTGTCCTGGTGCTGCTGTTGACCGCTGTGGTCGCGGCCATCGGCGTCTGGTCCCTGCAAACCATCAGCCATCGTTTCGGTGGCCTGAAACAGATGTCGTCCCTCAACAGCGGGTTGCTCAAGGTCCGGCTGCTGGAGCAGGAGTACGCCTCGCGTTCCGACCCCAAGACGGCCGATGCCCTACGCCAGGGGGTCGACGGGCTTGTGGCCCTGGCGAACGAGCTCAAGACACAGTCGGCTGCCAATGTGCCGGTGATGAATGACGTCGAGCAGGCGCTGGGCGCGTACCGCAAGGCGTTCGACGAGTTTGTCGGGTTGAGCCAGAGCAAGGACCTGGCACTGGAAATGGCCAGTTGGTCGGTGTCCAGCGTGGCCAACAACCTTGATGTGTTGCAGGCCGGGCTGGCGGATGACGGTACCTATACCTTGAAAGACTCCGAAGGCAAGGAGGGGGCCGAATTCATCGAGCAGGCCAACCAGATCAGCGAAGTGTCGCGGTTGATGTTGCAGGCCATGAATGAAGCACGGGTCCGCCTGGACCAGAGCCGCAAAGGCAATGTCGAGGGCGCCGGAGAAGGCAGCATTGAACAGGCCGAGCAGGCGATGAAACAGGCCGAAGCGCTCAAGACCGCGGTCAAGGACCCGGGTTACCAGACCGTGCTGAACGAAGTGGCCGGGCACATCGCCGGCTTCAACCAGCAACTGGCCGAGTACACCGGGCTGCTGGCGAAGGAGAAAATCGTCTATCAGCAACTGCACGAGCGGGCCGACCAAGTGGTGGCGCGGGTCGACCAGGCCTTCAGTGCCGAAGACCAGGCCATGCAGGCAGAATTGAAGAAGAACTCGCTGCTGATCGTTGGTTCGTCGGCCTTGGCGTTGCTGGTGGGGTTGATCGCGGCGTGGGTCATCACGCGGCTGATCGTGACGCCGCTGCGCAGCGTCATTCGCGTTGCCCAGCAGATTGCGGCGGGTGACTTGAGCGCCACGGTCGAAGTGACGCGCCGGGATGAGATTGGCCAGTTGATGCTGGCCATGCAACAGATGGGCGCAGGGCTGAGCAGTATCGTCAGCGGCTTGCAGGCCGGGATCGAGCAATTGGCCAATTCGGCGCAGTCGCTGTCGGCGGTGACCGAGCAGACCAACCTGGAAGTCAGCAGCCAGAAAGAGGAAACCGAGCAGGTCGCCACGGCCATGAACCAGATGACCGCCACCGTGCACGATGTGGCGCGCAATGCCGAAGAAGCGGCACAAGCGGCCCAGACGGCCGACGACAAGGTCGAAAGCGGCCAGCAGGTGGTGCGCCAGAGCATGGTGCGCATCGAACAACTGGCCGATTCGGCGACGTCGGCCAGTTCCAGCATCGAAAGCCTCAGCGCCGAGATCCAGAACATCGGCACGGTGCTGGAAGTGATCAAGAGCGTGGCCGAGCAAACCAACCTGCTGGCGCTCAATGCCGCTATCGAGGCGGCCCGCGCCGGGGAACAGGGCAGGGGCTTCGCGGTCGTGGCCGATGAAGTGCGGGCCCTGGCCAGGCGCACGCAACAGTCCACCGAGGAAATCGAGCGGCTGGTGAGCGCCTTGCGTTCAGCGGCCCAGGCCTCCGTTCAGCAGATCCAGAGCAGCGGCGAACTGGTGAAGATGGCGGTCAGCGACGCACTGCAGACCGAGAGCGCCTTGGGCAGCATTGCGGCGGCGGTGTCGTTGATCCAGCAGATGAACCAACAGATCGCCGCGGCGGCCGAGCAACAGAGCTCGGTGGCCGAAGAGATCAATCGCAGCGTGACCAGTATTCGCGCCAGCGCCGATCAATCCTCCCTGGCGATGCGCGGCAATGCCGCATCCAGCATCGAACTGGCGCAGTTGGGGGTTGAGTTGAAAGGGATGGTGGGGCATTTCAGGTTGTAAGCCGGTGGCGGCTCGGCACCGATACTTGTGGCGAGGGAGCTTGCTCCCGTTTGGGTGCGAAGCACCCACCGCTCAAGGACCGTTGCGCCCGAAGTGTCGGGCCGGCCCAGCGGGAGCAAGCTCCCTCGCCACAAGGGAACTCGATCCGGCCCATAATCTCAGTCGTAGACCTTCTTCTTTTTCCACTCGTCGTTTATTTCGTCGTCCTTCAAGCCCTCAGTCAACTGGTTGACCTCGCCCTCGACCGGCTGGGTGCTGGCCAGGACCTGGGCATTGGCGCGGGCCAGGAGTTTTTCCAGGTAGGCCAGTTGTTCGGCGTAGACCTGGGGTTCCTGTTGCTTGCGCAAGTACTGCACGCCGCGCTCGAAGGCAAGGCGGGCCTGCCCGGGTTGTTCCTGCTGCAACGCCTGCTGGCCGAGATTGTTGAAGAACTCGATGTGCAGCAGCACCAGGATATGCCGCACTTCGCGGATCCAGCGCTTGGCTTCGTTGGGCGGCAGGAAACCGTCCTGGGCGGCGCGGGTGATCTGGCCGTGCAAAGCCTCGAGCAGAAAACGTACGTCCTTGGCCTTGGCTTCGGTCTGGATCGGTGCCGGCGGATTGTTCACCGGGATCGATTCACCTTGGGCGGCCAGTGCGCTCAATTCGTCCAGGCGTGCCTTGACCGTGGAATTGGTTTTCTCCAGGTTCAGCAAGCGCTGGCAGACGTTCATCTCGAGGCGGGTCATCAACAACTTCAGGGCAGGGGTCATCAACTGCCCGGGAAAGGTTTCGGTGAGCTCGCCACAGCGACGCATGCGGTCGTTGAGTTCTACCTTGGTGCGGGCCTTTTCCAGCTTGTTGTTTTCCACCACGTGGTTCATGTAGCCAATGGCGATCAACAGGGCGATCCCGGCTACGACGAGCAGGGTGATCATGAGTGGTGTCACCGGTAAGACCTCTTTATTAGGGTACGCATGTCATGAGTGTAGTGGCTTGGCTTTTAAGCGCATAGGCCCGAGCGACGCGATTAGACGGGCGTCGTGCTGTTTATAGGAAGCATAACCGGGTAGGAGCACATTGCCATCATTTGCCGGGCGCGACTATAGCGTCTCGGCGGGCGACAGAATATAGGCGTCAGAGACCGGACGAGGGAAATGCGTGGATCGCCCCCTCAAACCGGGCGAAGTCATTGATTTAAATAAATTTATATCTGGGGGTTGACGACCCTTCAATCCATCCATAGAATGCGCGCCACTTACAGCGTAAAGCACTCAGCCAAACGCTGTAAGCAGTGAATGTTGTACGTGTGTCCCCTTCGTCTAGTGGCCTAGGACACCGCCCTTTCACGGCGGTAACAGGGGTTCGAGTCCCCTAGGGGACGCCAATGCGGGAATAGCTCAGTTGGTAGAGCACGACCTTGCCAAGGTCGGGGTCGCGAGTTCGAGTCTCGTTTCCCGCTCCAATTTAAACAGCGTTGCTTTCGGGCAAGGCTGAGTGAAGCCAGAGCCGACATCTTCGGATGCGGATTTGGGCACTGAAATACACACCATGTGTTTCAGTTAGTGTGTCCCCTTCGTCTAGTGGCCTAGGACACCGCCCTTTCACGGCGGTAACAGGGGTTCGAGTCCCCTAGGGGACGCCATTTGCGGGAATAGCTCAGTTGGTAGAGCACGACCTTGCCAAGGTCGGGGTCGCGAGTTCGAGTCTCGTTTCCCGCTCCAAATTCAAAAAAAACGCCGCTCATATGAGCGGCGTTTTTTTATGCCCGTAAAAAGGTCGTCCAGCGCTCTTGTGCCTACAACGAGCGATTTTCGTTGTCTGAGGAGACTGGCGGCGCTTTACCTTAAAAATGAAGGTGAAGCGAAATTACTTCATGCAAAACTTAAGGGAAAACCTTAAGGAAGATTAATAGTTCATTCCTAAAAAAAAGCACTTCTCCTAACCTTCCAGTACCCATTCTGGAGGTGCACTTATGCTGGTTTTTATTAAATCGATGGTCATTGGGCTATGTATTGCAGCCCCGGTGGGACCCATTGGGCTGTTGTGCATACAAAGAAGCCTGATGCAGGGATGGAGGGCAGGTTTCGCGACGGGATTGGGGGCGGCCACCGCCGATTCGATCTATGGATTCATCGGGGCCCTGGGGGTCACGGCCATCATCGCGACGCTCATCAGCTTTAAACCTTGGTTGTGCATCTTCGGCGGGCTATTCCTCGCCTATATCGGCTATCAGACAATACGGTCGAAAGGCGGCGCGACCGCCATGGCGGGTGAGCGGGCCGATATGTTCAAAGCCTACTCGACCACGCTGTTCCTGACCCTGTCGAACCCCATGACCATCTTGTCGTTTATCGCGATATTTGCTGCGTTGAGCGATGGCATGGCCGGCGGCCAAGGCGGCCAGCACGCCTTGTTGCCGATGGTGACCGGTATATTCCTGGGCTCGGCGGCCTGGTGGCTGGGGTTAAGCGGGTTTTCCTCCATTTTCAAGGCCCGGATTGCCGAATCGAAGCTACGACTGATCAACTATTTTTCAGGGGCGACCATCGCCGTTCTGGGGGCGTATCAGGTCGCCACGGGTGTCATGCTGGCGACGGCAACCTGATCGAAAATGATGCACAAAAGAGGTCCTACTGCCGCCTGGACTCAACATACGCCTTGAATCTACTTATTGCCTGGGTGACGTCTGAGGCGGTGGCATTGCTGAATGAAAGCCTGACTTGGTTAGCCGCCTCATTCGTCAGCGAAAATAAAGTGGTCGGGAAGACGATCACTTTGAACTGCTGGGCGCATTCGCGCATTTCAGCTTCGCCAAAGACGAAAGGCAGCTGCACGTTGATAAAAAAGCCGCCTGCCGGATGGTTCCAACTGACCGATCCTTGAACGCCGGCCTTGAGCGGAAATTCACGTTCAAGGCATTCAAGCATGTGGTTCCTTTTGTTCGTATAGGACAACACCCTGGGCCGGTTCAGCCCCTTCAGCGAGTAGTCGTTCTCGATCAGCACGCCGGCGACGACCGCTTGGCACAGGGCTGGAGTGTTGACGGTGATCAGGCTTTTGGCCTTGCACAACCTCGTGTTGAACGACATGACACCTGGGCCCTGCGGAGCGACCACATAACCCATGCGCAAGCCCGGAAAAATCGATTTGGCAAAGGAGCCGAGCAAGAACACCCGGCTGCTGTCGATGGACTTCATGGATGCAATGGCAGCGCCTTCGTACCTGAAGTAGCGGTAGGCCGTGTCTTCAAGGATGAAAAAGTTCTTTTCCCTGGCCAAGGCAAGCATGGCTGTCCTGGCGTGATAGGAAAGGCTGTCGGCGGTCGGATTGCTGAAGTCTGGAACGGCATAAAGTGCTTTGATTTGTTCTCCTCTGGATTCAAGTGATTCAACGATCTTGCCCAGGGCGATCGGGTCTAGAAAAGCCGCCATGGGGACTGGGACGATCTTTATGTCCAGCAGTTTTGCGATGCCGGTGATCCCGGAAAACACCGGGTCAGGCACCAACAACACCCCGCCGCCTTCAAAGATGGACAGGAGCGTCAAGGTGCAGGCTTCCTGAAACCCCAGGCACACCACGATGCTTTCAGGATTGGAGACGGTTATCCCTTCATCCACCTGTAAATAGGTGGCGATCGTTTCATTGATGATCCCAGAGGTTTTTCCATATTGGCAAAGCAGCGTCGCCAGCGATTGCTCGGTGCCGGCGACATGATGTTTGTAGTGGGCCAGGCCCTTGTCGATGAGCGCCGGGTCGCACTGCTGATCATCGGGTCGACCGGAAGCCAGTGAAATGGCCTGAGGGTTTTCTTGGGCGATGGAATTCAGAAGGTGGATAACGTTCAGGATGGGGTCGTCGAATATCGTGTTTTCGAATGCGCCGGTCACTTTCTTTGCTCCATAAAAAAGCAACGAGCCATTGAAGGCTCGTTGCTCGTGATGACACCGCTACGCAGGATCTTTCTGATCGACCTTGCTTTCCATGGTTTCGAATGCCTGGAGCAGATCCTCCTTGAGGTCGTCGAGATCCTCCAGGCCAAAGCACAATCGAACCAGGCCCTTCTCGATGCCCATGTCGGCTTTTTCCTGATCCGTCATCGAGGCATGGCTGCCACTGAAGGGCTGGGCGACCATTGACGTGACGCAGGCCATTCCAGTGCCCGTGCCAAACCATTTGAGCGCGCTGGTGAACGTTTTGTAAAACGGCACCAGGTCCGGCCGAATATCAACAAACACAATGCCGCCATAGCCGGTCAACTGCTTGCCATCGATGCGTGGGTAATAGACATGCTCGATGAAAGGCAACTCACGCAAATAATTGAGCATGCTTGCGGTCGTCTGGCTGTGTTTTTCCATGCGCAGGTTGAACGTCTGCATGCTCCTGCGCAGCAACCAGGCGCTATTGGGGGTCAGTATCGTGCCTGAATAAAAGCGGCCCTCAAGGAGGCGGTTATAGATCGTCTCATTGTTGACCAGCACCAGGCCGCCCATGACATCACTGTGTCCGGAGAAGTATTTGGTTGCGCTGTACAGGGAAATGTCGGCGCCAAAGTTCAACGGCTTCTGGAATATCGGCGTGGCCCAGGTATTGTCAACGACCACCAGGGCCTGCGGGTTGTTTTGCTTGACGGCCCTGCTGACGGCATGGATATCAATGTCTTTCAGGAACGGGTTGGTCGGTGTTTCGAATATCACCATGTCGACGTTCGCCGGCAAGGCCTTCAAACCCTCGGCCGTGGTGAGATCCAGAATCGTCAGGTGCGCGCCGATACGTGCCGCATAGCGCTGGAACATTTTATAAGAGCAGCCATAGATGTATTTGTTGATGACCAGTGAAGCCCCCGGTTTCAACAGTTCCAACACCATATAGATCGCGCTCATCCCGGTGCTGTAGGCCAAGGCATATTCGCTGCCCTCCAGGGACGCGACGACCTGTTCCAATTCAGTCACATTGGGGTTGGCTTTCCTTGAGTAGAAGAAGGCCGAGTCCGCGTTGAACGCACTGCACTGATAAATAGGCGTTACCGAAGGGTGAGCGTCCCGGTCATCCACCTTGATATGAAGTATTTCAGTTGACACTTTCATGCTTGGCTGACCAGTTTGATGACCTGTTCATACATGTTCTGCTTGCCCTCGTAACCTACGGTTGGGGTGATGTCATTTTGCGAGATGCCGATCTCTTCGATCGACTCAGTCGGGAAGTGAGCCCGGTCGAAGACTTCATGAAGGTTCGAGTTCACGCCGTTGGGGAGCCAGACCTCAGGACCGGTTTCATCGATGCGTGCCTTGGCAATGATGAATCGATAGCTTTCATGGGCCCGCAAGGTCAGCGATTTCCACTCGCTGTTATGCCCGTCCGTATAGTTGCGTCGCAGGTAGACCGTCTGTTCGAAGCCCTCGGTATTCAGCACTTGGGCGTGCAGCGACACGATGTCTCCGTGCCATTCGAACTTGCGCTTCTCATAGGCGCTCAGCGCGTCCTCGCACAGCTCGACAGGGGCATACGCCTGGTGCTCGCCGAGTAATTTGAAGTGCGCATCATGCCCGCATTGGGAGCAGCACCCCTTGCTGTCCAGTCCGATGATGTCCGCGTTCAAGCCATACCGGGTGACGAGCAGGGCGTTACAGTGGTTGCAACTGGTATTGGTCCCTTCGACATCATTCACGTTACCCAGGTAGACGTGCTCGACGCCCATGCTCCGAGCGACGTCCCGAGCCTTCAGCAGCCTGTCCACAGGTGTACGGATGCTGTTGCTCATTTTGTAGTCGGGGTGAAACCGGACGAAGTGCAGCGGTACGTTCGGACCCAGTTCATCCAATACCCACTGGCTGATTTTCCGGGCCGTTTCCTCGTCGTCGCTGATGTCGGTCACCATCAAGGTGCTGACTTCGACATATTTGCCAGCGTCATAGACTTTCTTGATACCCGCCAGGACGGGTTCTACCCAGCCAGTGGTGACCTTGCGGTAGTACTCCGGAGAGATGGATTTCAGCGAAATCGAGAAAATATCGATGACCGGCAGTAATTCATCGATGGCTTCTTCACTGATGAAAAACGCCGATTTATAAAGATTGATCAGGCCGGCTTCCTTGGCCAGCTTTGCTGTGTCGAGGATGAATTCATGCCAGACAACCGGATCGTTATAGGTCCAGGAAATGACGCGTATGCCGTGCTTGAGCGCGGTCTCCACCACCTGCTCGGGGGTGTAGTAGTAAACGTCCTTGTCGGTGACGTACTTGGCCTGTGACGTCTTCCAGTTGTGACAGTAGCCGCAGTTGAGCATGCAGCCGATATTACCCAGGGACAGGATCCGCTCACCGGGGGCAAAGTGGAAAACGGCTTCGGTTTCGATTGTTTCTTCGGTGCTGTGGACGCCCTTGCCATAGTTCAATGTAACGAGCCTGCCCCCACGGTTTCCGCGTACCTTGCAGAACCCTACCTTGCCTTCCTGGATGACACAGTTGCGTGGGGAAAGATGACACTTCACGGCACCCCCGGGAAGTATTTCTTCGAGTTTTGCCGGGCTGCTTTCCAAGGTCCAGTTTTTATTTTTTGCAGTGTCCATCTTTCACTCCTCATCACGGAAGTTGCCATCAATAGCATCGGTTTAAAAAGTCGAGGCGAAGCCATCCTGCCGCCCTATAGGGCAGTCATGTTTCTTATTAGTAAGCGGATGAAGCGCTCATCAATCCATAGTTCTTAAGTGCAAAGCGCCTGGCATTCATGTTCATGAACGGTTGAATAAGCGGGCCAATTACCAGCAGGAATGCAATCGTTCCTATACCGAACGGCCCGCCTAAAAGCCAACCGCTGGAAAAGATGCCGATTTCAATGATCATTTTGGCTTTGGTGAATGACCAGTTCCATTTGGATACCATGGTCAATACCACAAGATCCATGATCCTGATGCCAATACCGCTCATGATGATCAATGCGGATGAATAGGCACATAACATCAGCCCCGAGGCCAATAACGCGTACTCGTTCATCCTGGCGATCAAGTACTCTCCGAGCCCCAGCCACGACCAGAGATCAATCAGCAGTCCGGTCAGCGTCGTGGTAATAAAGGGGCTTATCGGCGGGTATTTTTTGTTCCAGAGCATCCACCAGGTCAGGAAGAACAGCGACACGATAGCCGAACAAACACCCATGCCGAGCATAAGCATTTTATCGATCGAGATGATCAAGACGTCTAGAGGATCGGTACCCAGTTGACTGATGATGAAACACTTGGCACCCAGCGAAAAGAAGCTGACGCCCATCAGGTACATCAGTATCTGATCTTTCTTGAAGTGGCGGAGATTTAGGACTTGCGTGCCAATATGCTGAAACAACGGGTGAGGCTTTTTTCCACACTTTTTCTTTTCATCTTCCATGCGAACACCATCCCTGGAGAGAATATTTTATTATGAGTGCGTCACGCTAAAGAGCAGGGCTGTTGATTACCCAGATTCTTTTTCAGGTTTTTCAGGCTGGGAATAGACTAGCGCGCTGCTTTATTTTGGTGCATGCTTTTTTTAATGAAAAATGCGGGGTTTTCATTAAAATTTATACTTTGAACCGGGGAAAACGCACATGGATCGTATAGACGTCAAAATCCTGGGTAAGGTACAGGACTGTGGTCGCATTTCCATCACAGAGCTTTCCAAGCATGCTGGGCTTTCTATTCCTGCCACCAATGACAGGTTGCGCAAACTTGAAGACTCCGGGGTCATCAAGGGCTATTGCGCTCAGTTGGATCCTACCAAACTGGGCTACGGCATATCGGCCGTCGTCGGCATCACCACCCTCAAGCCGGCAAAAGCCAAATTGATCGCGACGCTCACCGACATACCCGAGGTCGTCGAGTGCCTGCACATCACGGGGAATGACTCCTATCTGATCCGGATCTACGCCAGGTCCATGGCTGAGATCGAGGACATCATCGCGAAAATCAACGCGTACGGCGAGACGCGGACCAGCATTGTCCTGTCCATTCCAATCGAGAGAAGAAAGCTCGCGCCATGAGCCTGAATATCAACCCTCAAGGCTGTGCACCAGGTTTTCAATCGCTTCCAGGGCCGCCTCATCCGGAGGCTCTGGTGCAGGACTCGCGCTGCGCATCTGGTACGCGAGACGGTACTCGCTGGGCGTGCAACTGGCGTATTGCTTGAAGGCGCGGGCGAAGTAGGAGGGGTCCTTGAAGCCGGCCTCATAGCCGATGCTGGTGATGGGCATCTGGCTGTTGTCGAGCAGTTCCTTGGCGAAGCTCATGCGTTTGTTCAGTACGTAGTCGGTGAAGCCGAGCCCGTTGGCTTCCTTGAACACCCGGCTGAAGCGAAACGTCGTCATGCCACAGCGCTTGGCCAGGTCGCGCTGATCGATGCTGTCGCGAAAATGCTGGTCGATGTACAGCATGATGTGACTGAGGGCCTGGTGCTTCTGGTGCCCGGAGGTCAAGCGAATGCTGTCCGGCAGGGTCGGGGAGTGGTCGATCTGCGAGGTTCTTCCCCGGCCGCTGGTAGTGCGGCGCAGCTCACACAACTGGACCACGGCGGTGAGGTAGCGCTTTCGCTCGGCGACGGACAAAGGCAGCACCATGTATTCCCAGACGCTGGAGCGCATCGCCCACACCGCCAGTTCCTCGGAGTGCTGCACGGTGAACATGGTAACGGGGGTGCCGGGAACGGTCCGCTTGATCTCCAAAAGGCGTCGCAGGCCCGGCGTGTCCGGGCGGTCGAAATGGATGCAGATCATGTCGACCTGTTCCGTGCTGGGCAGCATGGCGTTTTTTGCCAGCGTGCAGTCGCAGGTGTCCCGGAACTGGGAGACGAGTTCCTGGGTGGACCGATCATGGGTCAGATCGAACCATAACAGCTTTGGCTTTCCAGTCGGATTGGGTGCCATAGGACGACTACTCACAGGTTCTTTCTGCCCTTTAGCTAGCAGTATTGTCACTGTGCTATCACTTCGCCGGATTATTTTTTATAAAAATCCAATTTCTTCACGTCATCCGCTCGCGGGACGTCTGCCCGGGGCTGTCGCAGGGGGCGAATTCCCCGCGCCGGTCTCTTCCCCAACCCGCGCAAAAAAATCCTAGCGATGTGCAAAATCCTCCTAACGGCAATGACCACCCGCTGACTAGGGTTGCATCAGGCAGTTCGCAATGTACTGCCTCTTGAGCAAACAACCCCAATGAGGTGTGCGAAATGACTCTTCAAACAATCAAGGCTTCGGTAGTGAAGTTCGCCAAAGATGAAGATGGCCTGACCATTGTGGAATACGCCGTGGCCGGTGGGTTGATCACGGTGGCGGTGGCGGCGATGTTCGGCTTGCTGGGTGGCGCCGTAAATACCCGGATTACCGCACTCTGCGCCGCGGTCAAGGGCGCTGCTTGCTGACAACCGCCCCCTGTCGGGAATGGGATGAAGCCCATCGAGGCGTCGGTTTCAGCAGGATCTGATAAAGCTTCGAAGTAGTTGCTCAATGGGCTTCGCGTTGTTCTTGATCAGCCGGCTTTATTGCCGTTGAAGTGAGGTAAATGACATGAAAGTTCAAAGACTGAGCACTTCGATAGTTAAGTTTATCGACGATGAAGATGGCCTGACCATTGTGGAATACGCCGTGGCCGGTGGGCTGATTACGGTGGCGGTTGCCGCGATGTTCGTTCTGCTAGGCGGTGCGGTGAATGATCGGATCACTGCACTTTGTGCCGCGGTTAAAGGCGCTGCCTGCTAACCCCAACCGCACTATGGAGACGCATCATGTCCATGGAATTGCTGATGTTGACGGTATTGCTGCTAGGACTGCTGGGTGTGGCGGTGGTGAGCGATCTGCGTCGCCACCGCATCCCCAACACGCTGGTCCTGGTGGGTATTGCCCTGGGATTGGCTGGCCAGGTCTATACCGGCGGGATCGGTGGCCTGGGCGACAGCCTGCTGGGCATGCTGATCTGTTTCGGGTTGTTCCTGCCCATGTATGCGGTGGGTGGCATGGCCGCCGGCGATGTCAAGCTGATGACCATGGTTGGCAGCTTCCTGCCTTTTCATTACGCACTGTGGGCGGCGCTGTTCAGCCTGATCGCCGGCGGTGTATGCGGTTTCCTGATCGTCCTGGCCCGCGGCCAACTGCTCCAGACCCTGGGACGCTACTGGTTGATGGTGCGAGCCCAGTCCTACCTGGCGCCGACGTCGGATGAAGTGGCCGGCAAACCCTTTCCTTATTCGATTGCGATCCTGATCGGTACTTTGAACAGCGTCTACTGGCAACTGGTTGCCGGCGGCTGGGGAGTCTAGTCATGCACGTCATCAACGATAGCGATGCGTACCCCAGCGAACGGGAAGCGGTCCAACGCCTGGCACCCCAGCCATGCACCATTCGCGACACCGGCCTGAGCGACAGTTTCCTCGGTGAGCTGGTGTGCAAGCACCTGCACGATGGCGGTGTGCTGGACATGTCGCGGCTGGTGGAGCGCCTGGCCCTGACCGGCGCGGTACTGGAAGAAGTCCTGGCGTTCCTGCGCAAGGACGGTCGCGTCGAAGTGCTGGGTCAGTTGGGCCAGACCGGCGGGCAGAC
This sequence comes from Pseudomonas sp. Z1-12, assembly GCF_051132015.1. Classification (NCBI taxonomy): domain Bacteria; kingdom Pseudomonadati; phylum Pseudomonadota; class Gammaproteobacteria; order Pseudomonadales; family Pseudomonadaceae; genus Pseudomonas; species Pseudomonas sp. Z1-12. The sequence goes on along the minus strand of NZ_CP071647.1, from coordinate 4,915,100 downwards.
GTTGCGTTATGGCCTGACCGAGCGCGGCCGCAGCTCCGCCCGTGATGCCCTGGCCCGCAGTGGCTATATCGGCGCGGCGCCGTTCCCGGTGAGCACCTATCGCTCGCTGATCAAGATCCAGACCATTCACCACGGCCGCATCACTGCCAAGGACATGCACCAGGCCCTGGCTGGCCTGGTGCTGAGCCAAGGCATGCTCGACCAGTTGGGCGTCGCCCTCAATTCCGGGCGGGCGATCATGATCTACGGCCCGGCGGGCACCGGCAAAACCTACGTCAGCAGCCGGCTGATCCGGTTGTTCGCCGAAGCCATCTGGGTGCCCCACGCGATTGTCATCAACGAGTCGGTGATCGAAATCTACGACCCACAGGTGCACCAGCGCCTGGATGACAACAGCCAAACCAACAACCTGATGCTCAACGAAGGCATTGACCGCCGGCTGCTGTGCTGCAAACGCCCGATCGTCATCACCGGCGGCGAGTTGAGCATGGAGCAGTTGGATGTGCGCTACGACCCGTTCACCCGGCAATACCAGGCGGCGTTGCAGCTCAAGGCCAGCAACGGCCTGTTCATCATTGACGACATGGGTCGCCAGCGCATGGCCCCGGCCGAGTTGCTCAATCGCTGGATCGTGCCCATGGAGGAGAAGCGCGACTTCATCAACCTGGGCGGCGGTCGGCATTGCGAGTTGCCGTTCGACCTGGTGCTGGTGTTTTCCACCAACCTCAATCCCCTCGAATTGGCCGACGAGGCCTTCCTGCGGCGCATTGGCTACAAGGTCCAGTTCGGCTACCTCAAGCCCGAGGAGTACGAACGCATCTGGCGCCAGGAATGCGAACGCCTGGGCATCCCCTATGACCCGTTGTTGGTGCGTTATGTCCTGCAGCGGTTGTATGGCGGCGAAGGCATGCCGCTGGTGCCTTGCCATCCCCGTGACCTGTTGAACATGGCGCTCGACCGCCAGCGTTACCTGGGCGGTTCCGGGCCCCTGTTGCCTCAAGAGCTGGATTGGGCCTGGCACAACTACTTCGTTCAGCTCGACTTCCTTTGATCTGGAGATACCGACATGAGCTCTCGTACGCTTCCGCTGATAGGCGTTTCCCTGGTGCTGGGCCTTGGTGCCGCATGGATGGCTGACTCCTGGCTGAGCGCGCGACTCAACGCGACCCCCGATGATCACTTGCGAAGCGTGGTGGTCGCGACGGTGGAAATTCCCTTCGGGCAAATGGTCGAGGCCCAGCAGGTCACGACCGTGCGCATGCCCATGGACACGATCCCGGACGATGCCTTCGATGCCAGCGAACAGGCCGTGGGCAAGATCGCCACGTTCGACATCCTGCGCGGCGACATTGTGCGGGGCGCGCGCCTGAGCGAGCACCTGGGCGGCAGCACCCTGGCTTCGCTGATCGCACCGGACAAACGCGCCATTTCGGTACGCGTGGACGATGTGGTCGGCGTGGGGGGCTTCCTCTTGCCAGGTAACCGGGTCGATGTCTTGGCGACCAAGACCACCAACGCCGGCAGCAACAGCGCCACGTCGCGGACCATCCTGGAAAACCTGCGGGTGCTGGCGGTGGACCAGACGGCGGGCACCGACAAGACCCAGCCAGTGGTGGTGCGGGCCGTGACCCTGGAAATGTCCGCCACCGAAGCCGAAGCGCTGGTCACCGCGCAGACCGAAGGCAAGCTGCAATTGGCCCTGCGCAACCCGTTGAACCTGGAGAAAAAGGCCGTGGCCGTTGCGCCGCCAGCCCCTGCGCCGGTCATCGCCATGGCGGCCGCCCCGTTGCCCAAACCTGTGGTGCAGCGCAGTGCCAAGCCGCAGGGCGGGGCTGTCACGCTGATCCGCGGGGTTGAAAGCAGCGTGATCAATGTCCGCTGAGTGACCCCTCCATGCCAGGCCTTTGCGGGCCGTGGCGATGCCGATCCTCAAACGTTGTAGGTGAGGGCTCGATGATGAATACCAATATCCGGCGCCAGGGAGGGGCGGTGAGTGTACTGATGGTGATCGCGTTGGTAGCGATTTCCATGATGGCGGCCTTGGCCCTCGATGGCGGGCACATGCTGCTGAACAAGACACGCCTGCAAAATGCGGTGGATGCCGCGGCCTTGGGCGGCGCCAAGACCCTGAGCCAGGTGAGTGGCGGCATCAACATGGCCAGCACCACCCGCGCGGCAGCCCTGGATACGCTGAACAGAAATGCCAGCGCCGTGGGCAACACCGAGCTGGCCACCGCGGTTGCCGGCAACCCGGGCGCGTTCGCCGTGGTCGAACTGGCCAGCAGCGTCTATGGCCCGTTTTCCTACCCTGGGCCTAGCGATGCCAAATATGTGCGGGTGTCGGTGGCCAGCTATCAATTGGACGGCTTTTTCTGGAGCTTCGTGCAAACCATGGGCAGCGCCGGGCTCGGCAGCAAGCGCGTGGCGGCGATCGCCACCGCAGGTCCCAGCCCCACCTCGCCGTGTGACCTGGCGCCGTTGATGGTCTGTGGCGAGCCCACTGAGTACAACCCGGCCGCCGGCAACTTCTGGGGGTATCAATTTGGCGATCTGGAAGTCTTGAAGACGGCGGCGGGGAACACCTCGCCCATCGGCCCGGGCAACTTCCAATTGCTGGATTTCGGCTCCGGCGGCAGTGCGGTCCGCGAGGACCTGGCCGGCGGGGGCTCGGTCTGCCGCAGCGTTGGCGACAACGTCCAGACGGCGCCGGGCAATAAAGCCGGCCCGACTTCCCAAGGCTTGAACACCCGTTTCGGTGTCTACAACGGCCCGGTCAGTTCTTCGGACTATCCACCGGACCTGGTCACGTCTTCAGGCAGCCCGGCGATCACCTACAACGATTCGGTCCCCCGGCCGGAATACAAAGGCCAGGCGATCACCTCGAGCAACGGCGATCTCTCGGCGGGCGGCGAGGCGATACAGGACTACAACGACTGGCGGGCCCAGGTCGCCGCCTGTGTGGCCGGGGGCGCCAGCGGCTGTGAAAGCAACGGGGTTTTCGAGCGCCGGATGCTGAAGATCGTGATCGGTGATTGTGCCGGGAAACTGAGCGGCTCGACGTCGATTCCGGTCCTGGGGTTTGGTTGCTATTTCGTCCTGCAGCCGGTGAACGGTGGTGGTTCGGAGTCGATCATCTTCGGCCAGTTCGTCCAGGAGTGCGAGGGCGACAACGTGCCCGGCCCCACGCCATCTTCCGACTCCGGCCCACAAATCATCCAGCTCTACAAAACCTATCTCAACGGCAGCGGCACGCCGAGCACCGACTCGTAGGAGGCGTCATGGGACTTTCTCATTTCAAACCCGCAAGAGCCCAACAAGGCGTGGCGCTGGTGGAGTTCACCCTGGTGCTGCCGTTGCTGCTGTTGCTGCTGCTGGCCTTCGGCGAGTTCGGCCGGATGCTCTACCAGTACAACGTGCTGTTGCAGGCCAGCCGCGATGCCGATCGCTTCGTCGCCAGCCAGGCGTGGAACACCACCCTGGGCGGCATCACGCTGAACAACACGTTGCTGACCCAGACGAAAAACGTGGCGGTGTATGGCGTGCCCAACGCTGCCGGCGACGCCGTGGTGTCCGGGTTGACCACGGCCAACGTGGAGGTCGTCACCGAGGGCATCGATCATGTGCGCGTCACCATCAAGCACACCTTCTCCCCGGTGATCGGCACGGTAATCCCTGGTTTTTTCGGTGCGTCCACCGTCCTGGGCATCGAACTGGTGGCGACCACCGTCATGAGGGCGCTGTGATGAATCGCAAACACATGGGCGGCACCTACATCGTGGAGTTCTCCTTCGTCGGCTTGCTGGTGTTCATCCTGCTGTTCGGCATGGTGGAAATGGGCCGGCTGTATTTCACGGTCAATGCCCTGGATGAAGCGGCGCGCCGAGGCGCGAGGCTGGCGGCGGTGTGCAATGTCAGCGACCCGGTGGTCTTGCGCCGGGCCATCTTCAACGCCGCGACGGACGCTGGCACCAGTCAGTTGATCAGCAACCTGGCGACCTCGAACCTGGCGCTGACCTACCTGGACGTCAATGGCGCCGTGGTGGCGAACCCCTCCAACACATCCGGCACCACCGGCTTTCGTGCCATCCGCTATGTGCGGCTGAGCGTGCAGAACTTCGTGTTCAACCTGTTCATTCCCGGCTTGGGCGTGCCCATTACCTTGCCCACGTTCCGGGCAACCTTGCCACGCGAAAGCCTTGGGCGTCATTCCGATTCCGCGGAGATCACACCATGCTGAACACCAGGGAAAATCCGCTTTCAACCACCACTGGCAGAGCCGGGCTGCGGATACTGATAAGCAGTCGCGATGCCACGGCACTGCGCGACCTGCAATGCGTCTGCCAGCGCATGCCGGGCCTTGAGGTCAGCACGCGCCTGGTCAGCAACGGGCATGTCGACCCGCTCTATGGGTTGGATCGCATGCCCGATCTGTTGCTGCTGCGGGTCAGCCATTTGTGGCGCGAAGAACTCTCGGCGTTGCTGCAACGTCCGGCCCATGAACGGCCGCCGATGCTGGTGTGCGGTCCTTTGGGCGAGCAGGAAGGCATGCGCCTGGCGATGCAGGCCGGTGCCCGGGATGTGTTGCCCGAACCCATCGCCGATACGGAGCTGGTGGCGGCGCTCAATCGCCTGGTGGCGGACGTTCGTCTCGGCAACGGCAACGAAGGGAAGTTGGTCGCGGTGATCAGCGCCAAGGGCGGCTCCGGCGGCACCTTGGTGGCCTGCAACCTGGCCCAGCAGCTCAGCGCCCGGGCAGGCAATACCCTGTTGCTGGACATGGACCTGCAATTTGGCAGCGTGACCCATTACCTGGATGTAGCGCAGTCCCACAGTCACTTGGAAGTGCTGCAGCAGGTCGATGAGATGGACAGCGTCGCGCTGCGGGGCTTTTGCAGCCACTTCAGCCCGACCCTGCACGTATTGGGTGGTCGGGCCGGTGAATTGTGCCTGCCCCAGGACGCCCAGCCTGAACAGCTTGATGCCCTGTTGCAACTGGCCCGCGCCAGTTATGACTGGGTGGTGGTGGACCTGCCGCGGCAGATCGATCACCTCACCGGCTCGGTGCTGGAACAGGTGGACCGGGTGTACGTGGTGGTGCAGCAGAGCGTCAGCCACCTGCGTGATGCCAGCGCCCTGGTGCGGATTCTTCGCGAAGACCTCGGTGTGCGCGGGGACCAGTTGCAGATCGTGATCAACCGCTATGACAAAAACGCCGCCGTCAGCCTCAAGGACATCGGCGAGGCCCTGCGTTGCGCGAACCTGTCGAAATTGCCCAATGACTTCAACCTGGTCAGCCAGAGTCAGAACACTGGCGTGCCGTTGGGGCTGCATGCGCCGAAGGCGGCCATCACCGCCGCCCTGCGCGATTTGACCGAAGACCTGGTCGGTCACCAGATGGACACGAACAAGGGCCTGCTTAAACGCGCCTTCAACCGTTTCTTCGGGGGATGACCCATGATCAGCGACTTTCGTAACCGCTTGCGCAAACAGCCCGCCAAACCTGGCACCTCGGCGGGTGCCCAGCCCGGCGACAGCTTGCCGGACCCGACGGACGCCTTGATGGCCTGGGAACAGGCCATTCCCGACGTGCTCTATGAAACCCGCAGCCAGGTCACGCCGGTGGAGGCCGAGTGGCGGGAGAAGATCTACCAGCAATTGCTCAAGGTCATGGACCTGTCGTTGCTCGATGCCCTCGAACAAGCCGAGGCCGCGCGGCAGATTCGCGATATCTGCCAGCGCCTGCTGGAAGAACATTCCGCGCCGGTGAGTACCGCCAGTCGACAGTTGATCATCAAGCAGATCACCGACGAAGTGCTCGGCCTGGGGCCGCTGGAACCGTTGCTGGCTGACCATAGCGTGTCCGACATCCTGGTCAACGGCTTTGCTTCGGTCTACGTCGAACGCTTCGGCAAGCTGCAACGCACCGACGTGCGTTTTCGCGACGACCAGCATCTGTTGAACATCATCGATCGCATCGTCTCCAGCCTGGGGCGACGCATCGACGAGTCCTCGCCGTTGGTGGACGCTCGGCTCAAGGACGGTTCGCGGGTCAACGCGATCATTCCGCCGCTGGCCATCGACGGTCCGAGCATGTCGATCCGGCGCTTCGCCGTGGACCTGCTCAATACCGACAGCCTGATCCAGGTGGGCACCATGACACCGGCCATTGCCTTGCTGCTCAAGGCCATTGTTCGCGGGCGCTTGAACGTGCTGATTTCCGGTGGGACCGGCAGCGGCAAGACCACCATGCTCAACGTGCTCTCCAGTTTCATCCCCCACAACGAGCGCATCGTCACCATCGAGGATTCGGCCGAGCTGCAACTGCAGCAGCCCCATGTGGTACGCCTGGAAACCCGGCCATCGAACATCGAGGGGCGTGGCGAGGTGAGCCAGCGGGAACTGGTGCGCAACAGCCTGCGCATGCGCCCGGACCGCATTGTCATCGGCGAGGTGCGTGGCGCCGAGGCGATGGACATGCTCACGGCGATGAACACCGGCCACGACGGTTCGCTGACCACCGTTCACGCCAACACCGCACGGGATGCCCTGGGGCGAATCGAGAACATGGTGTCGATGACCGGGGCGACGTTTCCGATCAAGGCCATGCGTCAACAAATTGCCTCGGCCATCGATGTGGTCATCCAGCTGGAGCGTCAAGAAGACGGCAAGCGCCGCGTGGTGAGCATGCAAGAGATCAACGGCATGGAAGGCGAGATCATCACCATGACCGAAATTTTCTCCTTCGCGCGCCAGGGCATCGGTGAACATGGCGAGGTGCTTGGGGAGTATCGGCCCAGTGGCATGATCCCGGCCTTCCGCGATGTGCTGGCCAAGCGCGGCATCGAGTTGCCACTGACCTTGTTTCGCCCTGAGTGGATGGAGGGCCGGACGTCATGAACAATATCCCCAGCGAGTTCATCCTGATGTTCCTGGGCATGGTGTTCATCGCCGTGTTCCTGCTGTCCCAGGGCGTGGTGGTGCCGGTGTTCGGCGAGGCCGGCAGGATGCGCAAGCGTATTCGTGGGCGCCTGCATGTGCTGGAGAAGGCCAACCACTTGCCCAACATGCAGACGGTGTTGCGGCAGAAATACCTGACCCGCCTGTCACCCCTGGAAGCGCGGCTGGAGCAGCTGCCATTCATGGCCAACCTGACGCAACTGATCGAACAGTCCGGCCATGAATATCGGGCTTATCGGGTCATGCTGCTCGGCCTGGTCATGGGGGCGGCGGCCGGGGCCTTGGTGCTGATGGTTTCGCCAGTCTGGTGGATGGCGCTGCTGGCGGCCTTTGCCGTGACCTGGGTGCCGGTGCTGAAAATCCTGCGGGACCGCAACAAGCGTTTCGCCGCGTTCGAGGAAGGTCTGCCGGATGCGCTGGACGCCATGTGCCGGGCCTTGCGCGCCGGGCACCCGTTCAACGAAACCCTGCGTCTGGTCGCCGAGGAGCACAAGGGGCCGGTCGCCCAGGAGTTCGGCATGACCTTTTCCGACATCAACTACGGCAACGACGTGCGCCGGGCCATGCTCGGCCTGCTGGAGCGGATGCCGAGCATGACGGTGATGATGCTGGTGACCTCGATCCTCATTCACCGCGAGACCGGTGGCAACCTGACCGAAGTGCTGGAACGCCTGAGCCGTTTGATCCGCGGGCGTTTCCGGTTCCAGCGCAAGATCAGGACGCTGTCGGCGGAAGGGCGCATGTCGGCCTGGGTGCTGGTGGCGATCCCGTTCGTGCTGGCGATCGCCATCGTGCTCACCAGCCCCAGCTACATGCCGGTGCTGATCAATGACCCCATAGGGCACAAGCTGATCATCGGCGCGTTCTGCGCCATGTTGATCGGGATTTTCTGGATCAGGAAAATCATCCGGATCCAGGTTTAAGCGCTGTTGCGTCGAGAGGTTTCAGCCATGGACTTTCTGCTCGGATTGTTGAGTCGGTTCACCGGTAACGAAGAACTGGCCCGCCTGTTGTTCATCGCCGCGATTGGCCTCAGCACGGTGCTGACCGCCGTTGCGCTCCTGCTGTTGGTGCTGGGCTTGCAGGATCCGGTGCAGCGGCGCCTGGCGCTGATCAAGCGCGGTTACGCCGGCACCGGCGCAGGGCAGGAGGCGCCGGGTAACTTGCAGCTCTTGCTGGAGCGGATCGGCCAGCGCTTTGCCTCGACCGACCAGGCCCACACGTCCGCCACCCAGACTTTGCTGACCCACGCCGGTTACCGGTCTGCCTCGGCGGTGCAGATGTACTGGGCCGTGCGCCTGATGTTGCCGCTGTTGCTGGTGGGCGTTGCGTTGTTGCTGCTGCCGATGGTCAAGGTTTCATTGGCCATTGGTTTGCTGGGGGTGACCCTCATGGCGGGCATTGGCTGGTTGATCCCGGCGATCTACGTCGGCAAACGCAAGCAGGCCCGCCAAGGCCGGCTGCGCGCCGCGTTCCCGGATGCGCTGGACCTGATGGTGGTGTGCGTCGAGTCGGGCCTGGCCCTGCCGACGACGATTGAGCGGGTGGCTGAGGAAATGTCGGTCAGCCAGGTGGAACTGGCCGAGGAACTGGCGTTGGTCAATGCGCAGATCCGGGCGGGTATCACCAGCACCGAGGCGCTCAAGCAACTGGCCGTGCGCACCGGCCTGGAGGATATCCAGGGCCTGGTCAGCCTGCTGGCGCAAAGTATCCGTTTCGGCACCAGCGTGGCCGATACCCTGCGGATCTATGCAGACGAGTTTCGCGACCGGCGTACCCAGGCCGCGGAAGAAATGGGCGCCAAGATTGGCACCAAGCTGATCTTCCCGCTGATCTTCTGCCTGTGGCCGAGCTTCTTCCTGGTCGCCATTGGGCCGGCCATGATCGGGGTGTTCAGGGCTTTCGGGAATATGTAAAGCACCGGGGTTCTTGTGGGAGCGAGCTTGCTCGCGATAGCGGTTCGACAGTCAATGACAGTGTTGAATGTCAGTCCGCCTTCGCGAGCAAGCTCGCTCCCACAGGTGATCTTGGGTGTTCATGAGGCTTGTGTTCACCACAGGATTTTCTGACACCCGCCTGCTGATCATTCCAATCGAAACCCCGCACCTGTGGCGAGGGAGCTTGCTCCCGCTGGGCTGCGCAGCGGCCCCGGTTTTTGGCTGCGGCTCTGCACCATTGTGGGAGCGAGCTTGCTCGCGATAGCGGTGGGTCAGTCAGCGAAGTGTTGAATGTAAGTCGGCCATCGCGAGCAAGCTCGCTCCCACAGGTGACCTTGGGTGTTCATGAGGCTTGTGTTCACCACAGGATTTTCTGACACCCGCCTGCTGATCATTCCAATCGAAACCCCGCACCTGTGGTGAGGGAGCTTGCTCCCGCTGGGCTGCGCAGCGGCCCCGTTTTTTTGCGGCGGCTCTGCACCATTGTGGGAGCGAGCTTGCTCGCGATAGCGGTGGGTCAGTCAGCGAAGTGTTGAATGTAAGTCGGCCATCGCGAGCAAGCTCGCTCCCACAGGTGACCTTGGGTGTTCATGAGGCTTGTGTTCACCACAGGATTTTCTGACACCCGCCTGCTGATCATTCCAATCGAAACCCCGCACCTGTGGTGAGGGAGCTTGCTCCCGCTGGGCTGCGCAGCGGCCCCGTTTTTTTGCGGCGGCTCTGCACCATTGTGGGAGCGAGCTTGCTCGCGATAGCGGTGGGTCAGTCAGCGAAGTGTTGAATGTAAGTCGGCCATCGCGAGCAAGCTCGCTCCCACAGGTGATCTTGGGTGTTCATGAGGCTTGTGTTCACCACAGGATTTTCTGACACCCGCCTGCTGATCATTCCAATCGAAACACCGCACCTGTGGCGAGGGAGCTTGCTCCCGCTGGGCTGCGCAGCGGCCCCGGTTTTTGGCTGCGGCTCTGCACCATTGTGGGAGCGAGCTTGCTCGCGATAGCGGTGGGTCAGTTTGGATTGATGTTGGATGTCAGCCGCCTTCGCGAGCAAGCCCGCTCCCACAGGTTCAGGCCTGTGGTCTGCCGGCCGCTCAAGCTAAAAGACCGCAGCCCTCGGCAGTCCCTGCATCGGATCAAATGCAGGGACTGTCGAAGGCTGCGGTGTTTCGTTTCCAGCGTGTTTCATTTGCCGCTGGTAATTTCTCCTGCCGAGTCCTGGTCAAAGAACTCCGGGATCGGATAGTTGAAGCTGTTGAGCCAACGCTGCATGGCCATCTCGCGTTCGGCGGCCGAGGCGGTTTGCAGGTGGGTGGACGCCGCCACGCCGCGAATCTGCAGTTGCATCCAGCTCTCGGTGCCTTGCTGAGCGGCCGAGGAGGGGCCTGGCTCAATGGCCCAGGCGGCGGTGGACAGGCCCACCATGCACACGATCATCAATTGTTTGGTCATCATTTCTTGAACTCCTCGTAACGCTCTACTTGACCGCGCCGGTTGAAGCATCGACAACTTCGGTCAGACGGTTGGCGGGTGACGTCACTGCCTGAGGGGCCGAACCCCTGATTTTTTCCGCACGGGCCTGGGCATCTGCCACTTGCCGGGGGCTGAGCTTGGCCATGTTGGCGAGCTCGGCAGCCTGCTTCCAGTTGTCCTGGTAAATCAGCAGGGTCACCATGTTGATCGCGGCCAGCGTGTCGGACTGCTGGAGCTCCATGGCGGTCATGAACTCGAAGCGGGCTTCTGAAATGCGCCGCTGGTTGAGGTAGACCACCCCCAGGTCGTTGCGGATCTTGCCCTCGGTCGGGGCCATTTTCGCGGCGCGTTCGAGGTATTGTGTCGCGGCCGCATTGTCCTGTTTGGCCGCCGCCAGCTGACCCAGGCCATGTTCACCGTCAGCGGCCAGGCACGTCCCCTGCAGGCTTTTATACAGCGGTTCGGCCTCGTTGCGGCCCATCAGCCGCAGCACCCGAGCCTTGCGCAGGCGGACCTGGACCAAGTCTTCGGGCAAGCGTTCGAGGTTCGCCAGGCTGGCGTATAGACGGCCCTCGTTGGCCATGTCTTCCGCCATGTTCAGGGCCAGCTCCTGGTCGGCCCCGGGCTTGGCACAATCGGCCGAGCGTGAAGCCACCACACCGTTGCTGGCGCAGCCGGCAAGCATCAAGGCCGCCGTTAAAGCGATCGCTGTTTTCATGGAATACCCCTTGGCGAGCCGTTGGACATCGAACGCCTTGCACATCAGCCGCCGGCTCATTGGGAAAGCCCGCTGCGGTTGTCAAACTCGCCACTTTCAAGGAAGTACATGCGATAGAAGTTCGGGTCGTAATTGCGCAATTGCTCGCCGGGCAAGCTCGGCAGTTGCGCGTTGGCTGCCAAGGGTTGGACCAGGTGCGGGGTGACGATCATCAGCAGTTCGCGTTCTTCGCGGTTGATGGAATTGTCACGAAAGAACGCGCCGAGAATCGGCACGTCGCCCAGCCCTGGAAACTTGTTAACCTGGGAGCTGTTACGGGTGCTGATCAGGCCGCTGATGACAAAACTTTCGCCATCGGCCAGGGCGATGCTGGTATCGGTGCGGCGTACCGTGAGGGCGGGCACCAGTGTCCCGGCGATATTCACGGCGTTGGTGAAGTCCAGCTCACTGACCTCCGGCGCCACCTTCAAGACGATGCGATTCTTGCCAATGACGGTGGGGGTCAGGGTCAGGCGGATGCCGAACTCCTTGTACTCGATGGACACGTTGTCGCTGCCGGCACTGGGCACCGGGATCGGCACTTCGCCGCCGGCCAGGAAACTCGCACTCTGCCCGCTGAGGGCCACCAGGCTGGGCCGCGCCAGTGTGTAGGCGAAACCGCTGCCTTCCAGGGCGTTGATCATCAACAGGGTCTTACCGGTGGCGAACGACAGGTTGAACATGTCGTTATTGACCGGCAATGAAGGCCGGACCACACCGCCGATGGTGGGCAAGGTCCTTGGCGAGCCGAACAGGAAATTGCCGCGGGTGCCGAAAATCGACGTCGAGGCTTCCTTGAGCTTGGTCCGGCTGACTTCCACGAAACGGATGTCGGTCTGTACCTGGGCGAGCAGCATCGGGTCTTCGGAAGGCATGCTCGCAGCGCTCGTCAGCGCCTCAGTGGCCCGGCCCCTGACAAAGACCATGCTCTGGCGCGGTATTTTCGAACAGTCGGTCCAGACCATCAGGCTGGTGGCGCCGGGCGCCAGGCCCGTGAGAATGAAGGCATCGCTGCCACTGGGTTGCACATCGGCGATTTTCGGATCGCCGACAGCCAGTTTCGTCACGGGGGCGAGGATGCGCAGTTCGCTCTGGAGCCCTTGGCCAACCTCGAAGGTCGCCGGCAAGCTGTCCAGTTGTGAACAGTTCGACGCTGCGGCCTGCGCCGCCTCCAGGCCAAGACTCATCCAGAACAGGCCGTGAATGAAATGTTTTAAAACGGGTGCGGTGCGCTGGGTCATGAAGTGATCCTCGATGGAGAGGCCTTCCCTAGGCTTGCCTGATGCCTCGGATCACTTAAGAGGCCCGGGCTGCCCCTTTTCATCTCGCCAGATTGTTCATGAGTACCGGCTTCAGGCCTCATCGCTACCAGCGAACGGGCGCATTACACCGGCCCGACTGAACGACAGGCAGCTTGCGAACAACCTTTTTGGGGCCCGGGATCTCCGGGATTGTCGAGGGCAGTGACGGTATCGATCAGGGCGTTTGAGGCACTTTTTACCGACCCCGTCCTCGCTTGTGTTTGACGGTAGTTCAAGCATGGCAAAGCGCCACGCCTCGGGACAAAAAAATGACTAAAAGCTGACGGGCGGGAAAGTCAGACAAAATTCGCGTCAATAATCTGTCTTTTCTTGCGGTTTTCGGTTGACGGGAGAGTCCTTGCGGTTTGGGTGAGTCGGACAATGGTGTGCCTCTTTTGAATGGGCGAAGAAACCTGCCCCATGCGAGAAAGATCTTTCCCGTGGTGGATTCAAGAGAACATGTTGGTTTATCTGGAGAGCAGGACGCAGTGCCGATCGAGGTTCTCGACGGTAAGGATCTTAGGGCTGACCCAGGTATAGGCCTGCGAACCGCTATCAGGCCGCAGGCTACGGTGGGTGTCAGTCCACGTGATAATGAACCGACAACATTCCTTTCTTCTGTGAAAGCGAGGCGATGGTGACCGCTCCCAATTCCTGCAGCCGCCGTATATGGGTGCCGCCGCAGCCGTAGGCGGTCAGCTCACCGAAGCCGACTTCCCGGGTGCCTTGGCGAAGTGCGACCAGACGAGGCAGGTCCTCGGCGATCCAGGCATCGATGCCCTGCTGGATGATCGATGTATCCAGCTCCTTGGCATGTTCGCCAGGCTGGAACTGCACGCGGCTTTCGCCGGGCCAGTGATGGGCCTTGATCGGTTTCCAGCCACGGCTTTCGGCGAAATGGCCGATCAGGTGTCCGGCCGAGTGCAGGCGTGAGTTCAGCAACCGCCGTTGCTCATCCACGCGGATCGTGGCCATGCCCGGGGCCACTGGGCGATCGACGTAATGAATGATCTGTTGCCCGTCCTGAACGACGCGCAGCACTTGGGCGTCGTCGATCCATCCGGTGTCGCAGGGCTGGCCGCCGCCTTGGGGATGGAACAGGGTGGCGCGCAGCACCACGGCAAATTCATTTTCCTGTGGGCTCCAGTCCAGGACTTCCGCGTTGGCCTTGAGGTCATCGCTATGGAAAAAAAGGCGAAGCGTCATATTCCATTCCTTATCAGAATTTTCCTGTCGCGATTATAAAGTAGGCTGAATTTGGTGATAATCCGTTCGAATCCCAAAGGACTGTTGCGCCATGAGCACAAATCTACCGTTGCCGTTGCTTGCCGAAATGGCCATCTTCGTCAAGGTCGTGGAGACCGGCAGTTTTTCCGAAGCGGCCCGTCAATCCGGCTCATCGCCGTCGGCCATCAGCCGCAGCATTTCCCGCCTGGAGAAAGCCCTGGCGACCCGATTGTTGCAGCGCACCACCCGCAAGTTGCGCTTGAGCGATGGCGGGGAAGAGGTGTTCAAGCGCTGCCAGGAAATGGTCGCCGCCGCTCGGTCGGTGATGGAAATCAGCGGCCAGTTCACCCAGGAAGCGCAAGGGCGTATCCGCGTCAGTGTGCCCAAGGCGGTGGGGCGTTTCGTGATTCATCCGCACATGCCTGAATTCTTGCGCCGTTATCCCAAGGTCGATGTGGAGCTGTTCCTGGAAGATCGACAGGTCGACTTGATCGATGATCATGTCGACCTGGCCATCCGGATTACCGATCAACCGCCGGCCGGGCTGGTGGGGCGCCAATTGCTGACCATTGACCACTTGCTCTGCGCCACGCCGCAATACCTGGCGGAACACGGCGTTCCCACGCACCCCCACGACTTGCTGGAGCACAGCTGCGTTTACCTGGGGGAAACCCCGAACGATGCGCGCTGGAAATTCAAGAAAGGCAGCAAGGCCGTCACCGTAGCCGTGCGCGGACGCTATGCGGCCAATCACACGGGCGTGCGGTTGGGGGCGGTTCTGCAGCACATCGGCATCGGTAGCCTGCCGTATTTTACCGCCCGACATGCCTTGGAACAGGGGTTGATCGTGCAGGTGCTGGCTGACTGGACGTTCCTGGCTTCCTACCACGGTGGCTTGTGGTTGCTGCATTCGCCGACCCGCTACCTGCCGCCGAAGCTGCGGGTGTTCATTGATTATCTGGTGGAGTGCCTGGCGAAGGAGCCGACCTTGAACAAAGTGGGCACAGGGAGTCGGTCCGGCAAGGTCGCTGCGCACTATGAGTTGCCGGAAAGTGATGGGTTGTTCTGACGGGCGCTATCGCGAGCAAGCTCGCTCCCACAGGGGAGCTGTGGCGCACATGAATTCCTATGATCAACCGCAACCAGTGTGGGAGCGAGCTTGCTCGCGATGAGGCCCGTCCAGGCAACACACTTTGCCCAGACAAAAAAGGCCCGCAGGGTTAACCGTGCGGGCCTTTTGCATGACGGGTCGTTATCAGTGCTTGCTGTCCTGGTCCGACATCGCCAGCAATTGCTTTTCCTGGTTCCAGTCGAAAGGCTCGTCGTTCTGCTCGGCTTCGAAACGACGCTCTTCCAGGGCTTGGTACAGGGCGATTTCTTCGTCGGGCATGTAGTGCAGGCAGTCACCGGCGAAGTACCAGAGCAGGTCGCGAGGCACCAGGTGGGCGATCTGTGGATAACGGACGATTACCTGGCACAGCAGGTCCTGACCCAGGTACTGGCTTTCGATCGGGTCGACAGGCAGTAGCGCGCGCAACTCGTCGAAGCGCTCCAGGAACAAGGCGTGACTTTCTTCGGGCACCTGTTCGGCCTCGCCCACGGCGACCAGGATGCTGCGCAAATGGTCAAGCAAGACAAGGTGATCGGCAACGATGTTGGACACGAGATAAGTCCTCAAGAGCAAAACGGGCGCAGGAGTATAAAGCCCTTGCGCCCGCTTTTATAGGTGATGCACGTACCTGGTCGTCAGGTCACCGGACCTTGTCCTGGGCCAGCGTCAGTTCTTCCTTATCGAAATCATCCACATCGATGACCTTGCGCCGCGCCGCCTCGGCCGCGCGCAAGGCCTGCGCTTCGCCGGCTTGCAGCACACCGGCTTCCAGGGCCGCATCGATGAGGGGTTCGCCTGGCGCCGGGTTGAGCTGGCCCTGCTTGAGCGCACCGTGCAGTTTCTTGTGCAGCGGATGGGCGGCCGCCAGCAGATCGGCGGCGTGTTGCAGGGCGCCCACCGGGTCGTCGGTCGATTGCGGACGATAGCAACCTTGCAGCAACTCTTCGAGGGTCGGGTCACCCTTGGAGCGGCCAATGACCGCGGCCACCTCGGCGTCGAGCCTGTCACTCGGGCCTTTGTGACGACGACCGAAGGGGAACACCAGCAGGCGCAACAGGCAACCCAGCACCCGGTTCGGAAAGTTGCCCAGCAGCTCATCCAGCGCGCGTTCCGCCTGGCCGAGGCTTTCCTCCATGGCCCAGTTGAACAGCGGCGCCATGTGCTCCGGCGAATCGAGGTCGTGATAACGCTTGAGCGCGGCGGACGCCAGGTACAGGTTGCTCAAGACATCGCCCAAGCGGGCCGACAGGCGTTCGCGGCGTTTGAGCTCGCCGCCCAGCAGCATCATGCTCAGGTCTGCCAGAAGGGCGAATGCCGCTGCCTGGCGGTTGAGGGCGCGAAAATACCCCTGGCTCAAGGCATTGCCGGGTGCTCTCTCGAAATGCCCCAGCCCCAAGTTGAGCACCAGGGTGCTGGCGGCATTGCTGACCGCGAATCCGATGTGCTTGAGCAACAAGGCATCGAACTCGACCAGTGCCTGGTCCTTGTCTTCACGGGTCGCCAAGGCCATTTCCTTGAGCACGAACGGATGGCAGCGAATGGCGCCCTGGCCGAAGATCATCAGGTTGCGCGACAGAATGTTCGCGCCTTCGACCGTGATGAAGATCGGCGCACCTTGCCAACTGCGACCCAGGTAATTGTTCGGGCCCATGATGATGCCCTTGCCGCCATGCACGTCCATGGCGTGGCTGATGCACTCGCGACCGCGTTCGGTCAGGTGGTACTTGAGAATGGCCGACAGCACCGAGGGTTTTTCCCCCAGGTCCACCGCGTTGGCGGTCAGCATGCGTGCCGCATCCATCATCCAGGCATTGCCGCCGATGCGCGCCATGGCTTCCTGGATGCCTTCGAATGCCGACAACGGTACGTTGAACTGCTCGCGCACCTGGGCGTACTGGCCCGTTACCAGGCTGGTGAATTTCGCCGCACCGGTGCCCACCGCCGGCAGGGAAATCGAGCGTCCGACCGACAGGCAGTTCATCAGCATCATCCAGCCCTTGCCGAGCATGGCCTGGCCACCAATCAGGAAGTCCAGCGGGATGAACACGTCCTTGCCCCAGTTCGGCCCGTTCATGAACGCGGCGCCGAGGGGCAGGTGACGGCGGCCGATGTGCACGCCAGGGGTGTCGGTGGGAATCAAGGCGAGGCTGATGCCCAGGTCCTCTTCGTCACCCAGCAGGTGGTCGGGGTCATACGCCTTGAATGCCAAGCCCAAGAGGGTGGCGACCGGGCCGAGGGTGATGTAGCGCTTTTCCCAGTTCAGGCGCAGGCCGAGAGTTTCCTGGCCCTCCCATTCACCCTTGCAGATGATGCCGGTGTCGGGCATGGCTCCGGCGTCGGAGCCGGCCAGCGGCCCGGTCAGGGCGAAGCAGGGAATGTCGTCGCCACGGGCCAGGCGCGGCAGGTAGTGGTCGCGTTGTTCGTCGGTGCCGTAGTGCAGCAGCAGTTCCGCCGGGCCGAGGGAGTTGGGGACCATCACGGTGGAGGCCAGGTCACCGCTGCGGGTGGCCAGTTTCATCGCCACCTGGGAGTGGGCATAGGCGGAGAAACCCTTGCCGCCATATTCCTTGGGGATGATCAGCGCGAAGAACCCGTGCCTCTTGATGTGCGCCCAGGCTTCAGGCGGCAGGTCCATGGCCTGGCCGATCTGCCAGTCGCTGACCATCGCGCAGAGTGCTTCGGTGGGGCCGTCGAGGAACGCTTGCTCTTCCTCCGTCAGTTGCACCTTGGGGTAAGACAGCAGCAAGTCCCAGTCCGGGCGGCCGCTGAACAGTTCGCCGTCCCACCACACCGTACCGGCATCGATGGCGTCGCGCTCGGTCTCGGACATGGGCGGCAGGGTTTTCTGGAACCAGTCGAACATCGGCGCACTGAAGTATTTGCGGCGCAGGTCCGGTAGCAGCAGCGGGGCCGCGACAGCCGCGAGCACCACCCAGAGGATCAGCAGCAGCCAGCCGGGCGCATGGCTGAAAATGCCCATGGCCAACAGGTAGACCGCGACGATACCCAGCGCGGGCAGCGGGTCGGTGCGCCGATGCGCCAGCCAGGCGATCCCGACGACCAAGACCAGTATCCACAACAACAGCATATGTAATCCTCCGTGAACCAAGGCAAAACCGACCTTCAGAGCTTAGACGGCATCTGCAAAACCGGCGGTCAGCGCGATGTGATTGATTTCGTGGGAAACCCTGGGTTCATTGCGCCAGTCTGGTTGGCAACAGCCGTGGGAAATCGTTCGTTATCGAAGTGAGAAAACGCCATTGTTTGGCCGGAATGCCGTTATCGCTGGGCTGGGGCTGTGGATAGACTCGTGTTTTCCCGATGCCAATACACCAACCCTTGTTGTGGTGAGGACGCTTGTGGCGAGGGAGCTTGCTCCCGCTCGGTTGCGCAGCCACCGTAAAAGCTGGGGGCCGCTACGCAGCCCAGCGGGAGCAAGCTCCCTCGCCACAAGGATCTGGTTCGGCATACCAGCGGTGATGTCTCCCAAGAGGTCTTCCTTTTATGCAGCAATACCTGAACCCCAGCCGCTTCATCGACAGCGACCACCCCGCGGTCATCGACTTCGCCGAAACCCACCGCGGCGCCGATCGCGACCCGCTGGCTCAGGCGGTCAGCCTGTATTACGCCGTGCGCGAGGCGGTGCGCTACAACCCCTACACCTTCAGCCGTGACCCGGCGACCCTGCGGGGCAGTTACGCGTTGATGGCAGGCGAAAGCTATTGCGTGCCCAAGGCCACCTTGCTGGCCGGCTGTGCCCGGCATTGCGGCATCCCGGCGCGTATTGGCCTGGCGGACGTCCGTAATCACCTGTCTACGCCGCGCCTGCTGGCATTGCTCAGGAGCGACGTGTTTGCCATGCACGGTTATACCGAGCTGTACCTGAACGACCGCTGGGTCAAGGCCACGCCGGCTTTCAACCAAGGATTGTGCGAGTTGTTCGATGTGGCCCCGCTGGAGTTCGACGGTCGCCACGACAGCGTCTTCCACCCGTTCAATCGGCAAGGGGCGAAGCTGATGGAGTACGTCACCGAGCACGGCCAGTTCGCCGATGTGCCCGAGGTCTTCTTCTTCGAACACCTGGAAAAATGCTATCCGCACCTGTTCGGCGCGCAGGTGCCGCTCTTGCTCGGCGACATGCAGGGCGATTTGAGTCGCGCCTGATCCGGCGTATGCTGCTGCGGCATTTATCCATCGAGGACGCCGTGATGCTGAAGATATGGGGCCGGAAAAATTCATCGAATGTGCGCAAGGCGTTGTGGTGCGCAGAAGAGTTGGGGCTGGCCTACGAGGCCATCGATGCCGGCGGGGCATTCGGTGTGGTGGACACGCCCGAGTACCGTGCGAAAAACCCCAACGGCCGCGTGCCGATGATCGAAGACGACGGCTTCGTACTTTGGGAATCCAACACCATCGTGCGTTACCTGGCGGCGCGCCATGCGTCGGGCTCGGCCTGGTATCCGGCTGACGTGCAGGCACGGGCCCAGGCTGAGAAGTGGATGGACTGGACCACATCCAGCTTTGCGGCACCGTTTCGCACGGTGTTCTGGGGCGTCTTGCGTACCCCGGCCGAACAACAGGACTGGGCGGCCATCGATGCGGCGATCCAGGAATGTGACGACTTGCTGGCGATGGTCGAGCAGACCTTGAGCGAGCAGCCTTACCTGTCGGGTGATGAAATCGGCATGGGCGACATTCCCCTGGGCAGTTTCATTTATGCCTGGTTCGAGATGCCCATCCAGCGCGCCGAGCGGCCTGGTGTGAAGGCCTGGTACGCGCGGTTGCAGGAGCGTGCGGCCTACCGCAAGGCCGTCATGACCGCGTTGACTTAATACTTACTATCGACACACTTGACTGTACTTGTGCGGCGACGCCAAGCACCATTGCCTTCGTGCGCCGTGGTTGTATTGCTCGCCGCCCGCCCTTATCTATTCTTTTCTTCCCTCCCTTCTTGGTGCGTAATCCGATATGAGTTCCGCTCTGTCCATCCGGCAGTTAACCAAAACCTACGGCAACGGTTTCCAGGCCCTGAGTGGTATCGATCTGGATGTCGCCGAAGGTGATTTCTTCGCCTTGCTCGGCCCTAACGGTGCCGGCAAATCCACCACCATCGGCATTCTTTCCACCCTGGTGAACAAGACCGGCGGCACGGTGAATGTCTTTGGTCATGACCTGGACCGCGAGCCCGCAGCCCTCAAGCGCTGCATCGGCGTGGTGCCCCAGGAGTTCAACTTCAACCAGTTCGAAAAGACCTTCGACATCGTCGTGACCCAGGCCGGTTACTACGGCATCCCGCCGAAGATCGCCAACGAGCGCGCCGAGCAGTACCTGACCCAACTGGGCCTGTGGGACAAGCGTGACGTGCCGTCCCGCTCGCTGTCCGGCGGCATGAAACGTCGACTGATGATCGCCCGCGCGTTGGTACATGAGCCGCGCCTGCTGATCCTCGACGAGCCGACCGCCGGCGTGGACATCGAGCTGCGTCGTTCGATGTGGAGCTTCCTGACCGAGCTGAACCAGAAAGGCATCACCAT
The DNA here is from genome assembly GCF_051132015.1 of Pseudomonas sp. Z1-12. Taxonomy (NCBI): domain Bacteria; kingdom Pseudomonadati; phylum Pseudomonadota; class Gammaproteobacteria; order Pseudomonadales; family Pseudomonadaceae; genus Pseudomonas; species Pseudomonas sp. Z1-12. The sequence continues at coordinate 4,894,807 of NZ_CP071647.1, read as the reverse complement.
CATCCTCACCACCCATTACCTGGAAGAGGCTGAGCAGTTGTGCCGCAACATCGGCATCATCGACCACGGCACCATCGTCGAGAACACCAGCATGCGCCAGTTGCTCAGCCAACTGCATGTGGAGACCTTCCTGCTGGACCTCAAAGGCGACTTGGCGACCGCCCCCCAGCTCATCGGTTATCCGGCTCGCCTGGTGGACAGCCACACCCTGGAAGTGCAAGTGGACAAAGCCGCGGGCATCACAGGCTTGTTCACCCAACTGGCCCTGCAAAACATTGAAGTGCTGAGCTTGCGCAACAAAACCAATCGCCTCGAGGAGTTGTTCGTGTCCCTGGTGGAGAAAAATCTGGCGAAGGTGGCGGTATGAGCATGAGTTCCGAACTGCGCCCCAACCTCATCGCCCTCAATACCATCGTCTACCGTGAAGTCCGCCGCTTCATGCGGATCTGGCCGCAGACGCTGCTGCCGCCGGCCATCACCATGGTCCTGTACTTCGTGATCTTCGGTAACCTGATCGGCCGGCAGATCGGCGACATGGGCGGCTTCACGTACATGGACTACATCGTGCCGGGGCTGATCATGATGTCGGTGATCACCAACTCCTACGGCAACGTGGTATCGAGCTTCTTCGGCAGCAAGTTCCAGCGTTCGATCGAAGAGTTGATGGTGTCGCCGGTGTCGCCCCATACGATCCTCGTTGGCTACACCTTGGGCGGCGTGCTGCGCGGCCTGGCGGTGGGCCTGATCGTGACGCTGCTGTCGTTGTTCTTCACCGATCTGCAGGTGCATCACTTGGGGGTGACGGTCTTGGTGGTGGTGCTCACGGCCACGATCTTTTCGCTGCTGGGTTTCATCAATGCCGTGTTTGCACGCAACTTCGATGACATCTCCATCATCCCGACGTTCGTGCTCACGCCGCTGACCTACCTGGGCGGGGTGTTCTACTCGATCTCCCTGCTGCCGCCGTTCTGGCAGACCGTGTCCCTGGCCAACCCGGTGCTGCATATGGTCAACGCCTTTCGCTACGGCATCCTCGGTGTGTCGGACATCAAGATCAGCATCGCCATCACCTTCATGCTGGTGGCGACCGTGGTGCTCTACATCGGCTGCGCGCGGTTGCTGGTCAGCGGGCGCGGGATGCGGACCTGACCCCGAACTCCTCTGTGGGAGGGCACAAAATTTGTGTTCACTAGAGATCCAGTGTGGGAGCGAGCTTGCTCGCGATGGCGGCGGTACATTCAACACCAATGCAAGCTGACCCACCGCTTTCGCGAGCAAGCTCGCTCCCACAGGGGGCAGTCAATGCACCACAAAAAAGGCCTCCCTTCCCAGGAGGCCTTTGTGCATCTCACATCCGGCTTTTCTTGCGCCGCCGCCACTGCCGCGCCACCCACCAGCGCCAATAACTCATGGTGACGAAGTAGGCCAGGGCGCCGAGCACCAGGCCGGTCACCACCGAGCCCAGCAGGAACGGTTGCCACAAGGTGGACAACTGGCCGCTGATCCATTCCCAGGTCAGTTCTTCGGGCAGCGTCCGGGCGGGTACGTCCATCAACCAGGCGCCGGTCTGGTAGGTGCAGAAAAACACCGCTGGCATGGTGATCGGGTTGGTCAGCCACACCAGGCTCACCGCAATCGGCATATTGCCGCGCACCGTAACGGCCAGCGCCGCGGCCAGCAACATCTGCAACGGGATCGGCAGGAACGCGGCGAACAGGCCAACGGCCATCGCCCGCGCCACTGAGTGCCGATTGAGGTGCCAAAGATTGGGATCGTGCAGCAGGGTACCGAGAAAACGTAAGGACTTATGTTCCCGAATGCTCTCTGGGTCTGGCATGTAACGTTTGAATAGGCGCCGGGGCATAAGGCTTCTCGGTCGGTTCAACGCAATTAAAGCCGCAAGTATGTCTGGATTCTACGGCTGGCAGATTCAGACTTTGTGACAATTGATAACGCCAGCGGTGCCGCGAACCGTCTATGCCTGAAGGGGGCACTCTCAAGGACGGGTTATGCGCACAGGATTAGTCGCGCTTGCATTGGGGCTGGTGGCCCCGATTTTTTTACCGGCACTGCCGTCGTTGTGGCTGGTTGCAGCCATGCCGCTGCTGGCGTTGATGGTGTTGCCGTTTCGAACCTACCCGCTGGGTTTTTTCCTGTTCGGGCTGGCCTGGGCCTGCCTGTCGGCGCAGTGGGCGCTGGACGAACGGTTGCCCGCTACCCTGGACGGAGAAACCCGCTGGGTCGAAGGGCGCGTCGTCGGTTTGCCGCAACAGGGCGACGGCGTGGTGCGCTTCGAACTGGCCGATGTCCAATCACGTCGTACCCGGTTACCGAAAACGCTGCGCCTCGCCTGGTTTGGTGGCCCGCCCGTCAACAGCGGCGAACGCTGGCGATTGGCAGTGAAGCTCAAGCGACCCGCCGGGTTGCTGAACCCGCACGGCTTCGATTATGCCGCCTGGTTGTTGAGCCGGGGTATCGGCGCGACCGGGACGATCAAGCAAGGGCGTCTCCTGCAAGCGGCCCGGGGCGCCTGGCGTGACGAGGTGCGCCAGGCGCTGGCACAGGTCGATGCCTACGGCCGCTCCGGTGCGCTGGCGGCATTGGTCCTGGGCGACGGTGGCGGGCTGAGTCGCGAGGATTGGCAGGTGTTGCAAGACACCGGCACCGTTCATTTACTGGTGATTTCCGGGCAACACATCGGCCTGCTTGCCGGCCTGGTGTACCTGTTGGTGGCCGGCGCGGCGCGTTATGGCCTTTGGCCGGCGGGGCTCGCGTGGTTGCCTTGGGCCTGTGCGCTGGCCTTTTGCGCCGCCCTGGGCTACGGCTTGCTCGCCGGGTTCGAGGTGCCGGTGCGACGGGCCTGCGCGATGATCGGCCTGGTGTTGCTGTGGCGCTTGCGCTTCAAGCAGCCTGATCCTTGGTGGGCCTGGCTGCTGGCCTTCGCCGGGGTGCTGGTGTTCGACCCGCTCGCCAGCCTGCGGCCGGGATTTTGGTTGTCGTTCGCGGCCGTCGCCATCTTGATGTTCACCTTTGGTGCTCGCCTGGGGCCCTGGCGCTGGTGGCAAACCTGGACCCGAGCCCAGTGGCTGATTGCGCTCGGCCTGTGTCCGCTGCTGTTGATCGTGGGCTTGCCGGTCAGCCTCAGCGGACCGCTGGTGAACCTGTTCGCGGTGCCGTGGATCAGCCTGCTGGTCTTGCCACCGGCGCTGCTCGGCACGGCGTTGCTGCCAGTGCCGCTCATCGGTGAAGGGCTGCTGTGGATCGCAGGCGGTTTACTCGATCTGCTGTTCAGGGGGCTGGCGTTGGTGGCTGGGCGATTGCCCGCCTGGGTGCCGGTTGCGGTCCCGTCCTGGGCCTTGGGTATCGCCGCCCTGGGGGCATTTCTGCTGCTATTGCCCAAAGGGGTGCCGCTGCGCTTGCTGGGGTGGCCGATGGTCTTGCTGATGGTGTTCCCGCCGCGAGAGAACCTGCCGCCAGGGCACGCCGAGGTCTGGCAACTGGACGTCGGCCAAGGACTGGCGGTGCTGGTACGCACCCGGCATCACACCTTGCTTTACGACGCCGGGCCGCGTTTTGGCGAGGCCGATGTGGGCGAACGTGTCGTGCTGCCGACCTTGCGTAAACTCGGCGTGCACGGCTTGGACCTGATGCTTCTCAGCCATGCCGACGCCGATCATGCCGGAGGCGCCCGCGCCGTGCGCAAGGGATTGCCGACGATGGAAGTGATCAGTGGCGATCCCGACGCGCTGCCTGAGCAATTGCAGGCCGGGCCTTGCGACAGCGGCAGGCGTTGGGAGTGGGATGGCGTCGGGTTCGAACTGTGGCGCTGGGCCTCTGCCGTCGAAAGCAACCAGAAGTCCTGCGTCCTGCTGGTAGAGGCCGGCGGCGAACGCTTGCTGCTGACCGGCGATATCGACACCCACGCCGAACGCGCCCTGCTCGACGAAGCCTTGGCGCTGCCGATCCAGTGGTTGGCCGCGCCTCATCACGGCAGCCGCAGCTCGTCGTCGATGGCCTTGCTGTCGCGCCTCAAGCCGCATTCGGTGCTGATCTCCCGAGGGCAGGGCAACGCGTTCGGCCATCCCCATCCCCAAGTGATGGCACGGTACCGCCGCTCGGGCCTGGCGATTTACGACAGCGCCGAGCAGGGAGCCATTCGTCTGCAACTGGGCGCGTTCGAGTTGCCGCGCACCGAGGCCGGGCACCGACGCTACTGGCGCGATCCGCCCGGCGTCGGGCCACCGCGGCAACATTGATCCAGGGCAATCGACGGATGCGCTTATCGGCGGAGCGGGTCTGCAAGGCGAGTCTGTGTGATAAAGTGGCGCACTTTTTCGAGGGGGCAGTCACTGTGTGGGAATTGGTCAAATCCGGCGGCTGGATGATGTTGCCGATCATTCTGAGTTCCATCGCGGCACTGGGTATCGTTGCCGAACGCCTGTGGACCCTGCGGGCCAGCCGCGTGACCCCGGAGCATCTGCTCGGGCAGGTCTGGGTCTGGATCAAGGACAAGCAGCTGAACAAGGACAAGCTCAAGGAGCTGCGGGCCAGTTCGCCGCTGGGGGAAGTCCTCGCGGCTGGCCTGGCGAACTCCAAGCATGGTCGCGAGATCATGAAGGAATGCATCGAGGAGGCCGCCGCCCGGGTCATCCATGAACTGGAGCGCTACATCAATACCCTGGGCACCATCGCCGCCATGTCCCCGCTGCTGGGCCTGCTGGGTACGGTGCTGGGCATGATCGACATCTTCAGCGCATTTACCGGTTCCGGCATGACCACCAACGCCGCCGTACTGGCAGGGGGTATTTCCAAGGCCCTGATCACCACCGCCGCTGGCCTGATGGTCGGTATTCCGGCGGTGTTCTTCCATCGATTCCTGCAACGCCGTGTGGACGAGTTGGTGGTGGGCATGGAGCAGGAAGCCATCAAACTGGTCGAGGTGGTGCAGGGTGACCGTGACGTGGACCTGGCTGGGGGCAAGAAGTGAAATTCCGCCGCAAGCCCCGGGAAAACATCGAAATCAACCTTGCGTCGCTGATCGACGTGGTGTTCATCCTGCTGCTGTTTTTCGTCGTGACCACCACGTTCACCCGGGAAACCCAGCTCAAGGTTGAGTTGCCGGAAGCCGTCAGCGGCTCGCCGGCCGAAGACCAGCAACTCAAGAACCTGGAAGTCACTATCAGCGCCGAAGGGGCGTTTTCGGTGAACAACCAATTGCTGCCCAAGAGCGACCTGGCGAGCCTGATCGAGGCCTTGCAGAAAGAGTCTGGCGGCGACACCAACCTGCCGCTGTCCATCAGCGCCGACGGCAAGACCCCTCATCAATCGGTGATCACCGCCATGGACGCGGCCGGCAAGCTCGGTTTCAGCCATCTGCGCATGACCACGGTCGAGGCGGCTCCGGCACCCTGATGGCCATGTCCGATCGATTGCTTGCCGCGTGGTATGACGGTCACCCGGCCCTGACCCTGCTGCGCCCACTGGAGTGGTTGTACCGGCGGGTGGTGGTGGGCAAGCGCGAGCGTTTCCTGGCAGGTGAAGGCCAGATCTACCAGCCGCCCGTGCCGTTGGTGGTGGTGGGCAATATCACTGTTGGTGGCACCGGCAAGACGCCGTTGATCCTGTGGCTGATCCAGCACTGCCAGCGCAGTGGCCTGCGGGTCGGGGTGGTCAGCCGGGGCTATGGTGCCAAGCCGCCGCAACTGCCGTGGCGGGTCGCGGCCGAGCAGGGCGCCGATGTCGCGGGGGACGAGCCGCTGTTGATCGTCCAGCGCACGGGCGTGCCGCTGATGATCGACCCTGATCGCAGTCGCGCGGTCCAGGCGCTGCTGGAGAGCGAACCGCTGGACCTGATCCTGTCCGACGATGGCATGCAGCATTATCGGTTGGCCCGGGACCTTGAGCTGGTGCTGATCGACAGCGCCCGCGGCCTCGGCAACCGACGTTGCCTGCCCGCCGGGCCATTGCGCGAGCCGGTGGAGCGCCTGCAATCGGTCGATGCCGTGCTGTACAACGGTGCCAGTGCCGACCGCGAAGACGGCTTCGCCTTCCAACTGCGTCCCACCGAACTGGTGAACCTGGCGAGCGGCGAGCGCCGTCCCCTCGACCATTTTCCATCCGGCCAGGCCTTGCACGCCGTGGCCGGCATCGGCAATCCCCAGCGTTTCTTCAAGACCCTCGAAACGCTACACTGGCGGCCCATACCGCACGGGTTTGCCGACCATGCGGAATACAGCGCCCAGGCCTTGAATTTCACGCCATCCCTGCCGGTGGTGATGACGGAAAAAGACGCGGTCAAATGCCGTGCCTTCGCCGCGCCCGACTGGTGGTACCTGGCGGTGGACGCCGCGCCGTCGCCGGCCTTTGCGGCCTGGTTCGATACGCAGTTGATGCGCCTGTTGCCGGATCGGCTCTTGCCTTAACACCTTTTACCCAGGGGAATTCCATGGACACCAAACTGCTCGATATTCTGGCCTGCCCGGTCTGCAAAGGCCCGCTCAAGCTCAGCGCCGACAAGACCGAACTGATCAGCAAGGGCGCCGGCCTGGCTTACCCGATTCGCGACGGCATCCCGGTAATGCTCGAAAGCGAAGCCCGCACCCTGACCACCGACGAGCGCCTGGATAAATGACTACCGCCTTTACCGTTGTCATTCCGTCGCGCTTTGCCTCGACGCGCCTGCCCGGCAAGCCGCTGCTGTCGATTGCCGGCAAGCCGATGATCCAGCATGTCTGGGAACAGGCCTGCAAAAGCAACGCCCAGCGCGTCGTGGTGGCGACAGACGATGCGCGCATCGTCGAGGCCTGCAAAGACTTTGGCGCCGAGGTCGTACTGACGCGCGAAGACCATAATTCTGGCACCGATCGCCTGGCGGAAGTCGCGGCGAAGCTTGGTCTGGCCGCCGACGCGATCGTCGTCAATGTGCAAGGTGACGAGCCGTTGATCCCGCCGAGCGTGATCGATCAGGTCGCCGCCAACCTCGCGGCCCACACCGAAGCGCGCATGGCCACCCTGGCCGAGCCGATCGAGGATGTGCAGACCTTGTTCAACCCCAACGTGGTCAAGGTGGTCAGCGACCTCAATGGCCTGGCGTTGACCTTCAGCCGCGCGACGTTGCCCTGGGCGCGGGATGCCTTCGCCCAAGACCGCGACGTGCTGCCAGAAGGCGTGCCGTACCGCCGTCACATCGGCATCTACGCCTACCGCGCCGGTTTCCTCCAGGACTTCGTCACCTGGGGCCCGTGCTGGCTGGAAAACACTGAAGCGCTGGAACAACTGCGGGCCTTGTGGCATGGCGTGCGGATCCATGTCGCCGATGCGTTGATCGCCCCGCCGACCGGTGTCGACACCGCCGAAGACCTCGAGCGCGTTCGTCGCCTGCTGGAGGCCTGATGCGGGTCCTGTTTGTCTGCCTCGGCAATATCTGCCGCTCGCCCACCGCCGAAGGCATCTTGCGCCACAAGTTGCGCGAGGCCGGGCTGGCCGGACAGGTGGAAGTCGCTTCCGCCGGCACCGGTGACTGGCACGTCGGCAAGGCCCCGGACAAGCGCAGCCAGGCCGCCGCCCTGCGGCGTGGCTACGACTTGTCGGCCCAGCGCGCGCAACAGGTGACGCGCGCCGATTTCGCCGCCTACGACCTGATCCTGGCGATGGACAGCAGCAACCTGCGCAATCTCCAGGCCCTGCAACCGGCGAAGGGCAGGGCCGAACTGGATCTGTTCCTGCGGCGCTACGAAGCCGAACTCGACGATGTGCCGGACCCGTACTACGACGGCGAGCAGGGCTTCGAGCAGGTGCTGGATTTGATCGAGCGCGCCACGGATCGCCTGGTAATCGAATTGAAGGGGCGGTTATGACCTTGCAGGTGCGGGCGGGCGTCAGTCTCAAGCCCTTCAACAGTTTTGGCGTGGACGTCAGCGCCCGCTTGTTCGCCGAAGCCCACAGCGACGCCGATGTACGCCAGGCGCTGGCCTACGCCAGTGACCATGGCGTGCCGTTGCTAGTGATCGGCGGCGGCAGTAACTTGTTGCTGACCGACGACATCGACGCCTTGGTGGTGCGCATGGCCAGCCAGGGGATCCGCCTGCTCAGTGATGACGGCGAGCGGGTGGTGGTCGAGGCCGAAGCCGGGGAACCCTGGCATCCCTTCGTCCAGCACACGCTGGCGCAAGGTTGGTCGGGCCTGGAAAACCTCAGCCTGATTCCCGGTACTGTGGGCGCGGCACCGATGCAAAACATCGGCGCCTACGGTGTGGAGATCAAGGATGTCTTCGCCGGCCTCACCGCGCTGGATCGCCAGAGCGGCGAATTGCACGAGTTCACCCTCGAAGAATGCCGTTTCGCTTACCGCGACAGCCTGTTCAAGCAACAGGCCGGGCGCTGGTTGATCCTGCGGGTGCGTTTCGCCCTAAGTCGCGCTGCGCACTTGCACTTGGAATACGGTCCGGTCCGCCAGCGATTGACCGAACAGGGCATCGATCAGCCGACGCCCACGGATGTGAGCCGGGCCATTTGCAGCATCCGCAGCGAAAAACTCCCCGACCCGGCCGTGCTGGGCAACGCCGGCAGCTTCTTCAAGAACCCGCTGGTGCCGGCCACGCACGTGACCCATCTCAAGCAGCAATACCCCGACCTGGTGGCTTATCCACAGCCTGGCGGGCAGATGAAAATCGCTGCTGGCTGGCTGATCGAACGGGCCGGCTGGAAGGGCTTTCGCGAGGGCGATGCCGGGGTGCATAAGTTGCAGGCGTTGGTGCTGGTCAACTACGGCAACGCTACCGGCCCGCAATTGTTGGACCTGGCCCTGCGCATCCAGAAAGACATTGCCGAACGTTTCCAGGTCGAGCTGGAAATGGAACCCAATCGGTACTGAGCGGCCTTCTCGCAATCGCCTGAAAAAACGCCCTGCACACCCTGCACACGATCATTTGTGCAGGATTGTGCAGGGCGTTTTGCTTGATCCTGGGTTAATTTAGCCTCCTGACGATGCGACCATCGCATCCAAAAGGCCCGATGCAGACGCCTGCGTGCGCTTGCATAAGAGAGCCTGATCAGCCTGAGCCAGTCTGCGCGAACCGAACCGCTAACCCAGCGGCAGATTGCTCGACCCCATCATTCGATCACTGTGCGGGCGTGCCCATGATTACCCTGAAACTCAATGGAAAAGACCATCAACTGGATGTGACCGAGGACATGCCGCTGCTCTGGGCTATCCGGGATGTGGCCGGCTACAACGGCACCAAATTCGGCTGCGGCATGGGCCTGTGCGGCGCCTGCACCATCCACATCGACGGCGCCCCGGCCCGCAGCTGCATTACACCAATCGGCTCGGTGAAAGGGCAGGCCATCAGCACCATCGACGGGCTTCACGCCGACCCGGTCGGGCAAGTCGTCCAGAAGGCCTGGCTCGATACCGCCGTGGCCCAGTGCGGTTACTGCCAGGGCGGGCAGATCATGTCCGCCACGGCGCTGCTCAAGACCAACCCCAACCCGAGCGATGAGCAGATCGAGGAAGCCATGGTCGGCAATCTCTGCCGCTGCGGCACCTACAACCGGATCAAGACCGCGATCCGCCAAGCCTCCACTCACCTGAAGGAGGCCAAGGCATGAGCCGCTTGCCCGATGATTTCGTGCTGAGCAACCTCAGCCGTCGTGGTTTCCTCAAGGGCGCGAGCGCCACCGGTGTGCTGGTGCTGGCGGCCACGTGGGGCCTGCCGGAGGCCTTTGCCGAAGAGAAGAAATTCGGCGCCGAGGGCATGCCCCATGGCGCGGTCGACGATCCCAAGGTCTATGTGAGCATTGCCGCCGATGGCAGCGTGACCGTGATCTGCAACCGTTCGGAAATGGGCCAGGGCGTGCGCACCAGCCTGAGCATGGTCGTGGCCGATGAGCTGGAAGCCGACTGGGCACTCGTCAAGGTCAAGCAAGCGCCGGCCGATGAAGCGCGTTTCGGCAACCAGGACACTGACGGCTCGCGCAGCATGCGTCACTGGTACGAGCCGATGCGCCGTTGCGGGGCCGCCGCCCGGACCATGCTCGAACTGGCCGCCGCTGCACAGTGGAAGGTGCCAGTAGGCGAATGCCGTGCCCAGCTGCATGAAGTGGTGCACCAGCCTTCGGGGCGCGAACTGGGCTATGGCGAGTTGGCCGCTGCCGCGAGCGCCTTGCCAGTGCCGGGCCGTGACAGCCTGCGCCTCAAACAACCCTCCGAGTTCCGCTATATCGGCAAGGAAGCGAGCCGGGCCATTGATGGCGCGGACATCGTCAACGGTCGCGCAGTCTTCGGGGCTGACGTGCATTTTGACGACATGCTCTATGCCGTCATCGCGCGTCCGCCGGTCTATGGCGGCAAGGTCAAGAGTGTGGACAGCAGCGCGGCGTTGAAGGTGCCGGGCGTGGTCAAGGTGGTGTCGATTGAAGGGCGACCGCTGCCCTCGGAGTTCCAGCCGTTGGGCGGTGTGGCGGTGGTGGCGAAGAACACCTGGGCGGCGATCAAGGGCCGCGAGGCCCTGAAGATCCAGTGGGACGACGGCCCGAATGCCGGTTACGACTCCATTGCCTATCGCAAGGAGTTGGAAGCGGCGGCCCTCAAGCCGGGAAAAGTCGTGCGCAGCAGCGGCGACCTCGACGATGCGCTGGCCAAGGCTGATTCAACATTGGAGGCATCGTATTACTTGCCGCACCTGTCGCAATCGCCTATGGAGCCGATGGTTGCCGCCGCCCGGTTCAAGGACGGCCAATGCGAGGCCTGGGCCCCGAGCCAGGCGCCGCAGGTCACTCGTGAACGTGTCGCTGAGCGCCTGGGCATTCCTTTCGAGAAGGTCACGGTGAATATCACCTTGTTGGGCGGCGGTTTCGGACGCAAGTCGAAACCCGATTTTGTCGTCGAAGCGGCGGTGCTCGCCAAGGAATTTCCCGGCCAGGCCGTACGCGTGCAGTGGACCCGTGAGGACGATATTCACCACTCGTATTTCCACACCGTGTCGGCCGAATACCTGAAGGCCGGCTTGAACAAGGACGGCATGCCTGCCGGTTGGCTGCATCGCACCGTGGCCCCGACCATCACCGCATTGTTTGCACCGGGCATGACCCACGAGGCGCCGTTCGAAGTGGGCATGGGCGTGACCAACATGGCCTACGCCATTGCCAACCTGCGCCTGGAAAACCCCGAGGCGGCGGCCCATACCCGGGTGGGCTGGTACCGCTCGGTGTCGAACATTCCCCATGGTTTTGCGATCCAGAGCTTTATTGACGAGTTGGCCCACAAGGCCGGCCAGGATCCGCTGAAGTACCACCTCAAGCTGCTGGGCCCGGACCGCAAGATCGATCCGAATAGCCTCAATGACAGTTGGAACTACGGCGAAGCCCCCGAGCGTTATCCGATCGATACGGCGCGGATCCGCACGGTGCTGGAAACCGCGGCGAAGGCTGCCGGTTGGGGGCGCGAGTTGCCCAAGGGCCGAGGGTTGGGGCTGGCGGTGCATTACAGCTTCGTCACCTACGTGGCGGCGGCGATTGAAGTCGAGGTCAAGGACGACGGCACGGTGATCGTGCACAAGGCGGACATCGCCGTGGACTGCGGTCCGCAGATCAACCCCGAACGCATCCGCTCACAGTTCGAAGGCGCCTGTGTCATGGGCCTGGGCAATGCGATGGTGGGCGAGATCAGCTTCAAGGACGGCAAGGTGCAGCAGGACAACTTCCATATGTATGAAATCGCGCGCATGTCCCTGGCGCCCAAGGAAGTGGCGGTGCATCTGGTCACGCCGCCGGGCGAGGTGCCGTTGGGCGGTGTCGGCGAGCCGGGCGTGCCGCCGATTGCGCCAGCCTTGTGCAACGCGATCTTCGCCGCCACGGGCAAGCGTATCCGTAACCTGCCTGTGCGCTATCAGCTGCAAGGCTGGCAACAGGCCAAGGCCTGATGGACAGCGTCGATCTGAATGTCTTGCGCAGCGTGCTTGAATGGCGTCGCGCCGGGCAGCGGGTGGTGTTGTTCACCGTGGTCCAGACCTGGGGCACCGCGCCCAGGCCGCCGGGGGCGATGCTGGCCCTGCGTGAAGATGGCGTGGTGATTGGTTCGGTGTCGGGCGGTTGTGTCGAGGATGACCTGATCGCCCGGTTGCACGACGGCCGCATTCCGGCGGACGGTCCGCCGGTGCAACTGATCACCTATGGCGTTACTCGCGAAGAGGCGGCGCGCTTCGGCCTGCCGTGCGGTGGCACCCTGCGCCTGACCGAAGAGCGGGTGGGCGATCCGCACTGGGTCGCCCAGTTGCTGGAGCGTTGCGAGGCCCATGAAATCGTTGCCCGTGAGCTGACCGTCGCCAGCGGCAACGTGGTCTTGACCCCGGCCAGCAAGACCGACGCTTTGGTGTTCGATGGGCAGGTGTTGCGGGCCATTTACGGCCCGCGATGGCGGCTGCTGCTGATCGGTGCCGGACAGCTGTCGCGCTACGTGGCGGAAATGGCTCGGCTACTGGATTTCGAGGTGCTGATCTGCGATCCGCGCAAGGAGTTCGTCTACGGTTGGGAGGAGCAGCATGGGCGCTTCGTCTCCGGCATGCCCGACGAAGCCGTGCTGAGCATCCAGACCGACGAGCGCACGGCCATTGTGGCCCTGACCCATGACCCACGCCTGGACGACATGGCGCTGCTCACGGCGCTGGATTCCAAGGCTTTTTATGTCGGCGCCCTGGGTTCGCGGGTCAACAGCCAGAAGCGCCGGGACAACCTGGCTCAGCTAGGCTTGTCAGCAGAGGCCATTGAACGCTTGCATGGACCGATTGGCTTGCACATCGGCAGTCACACCCCGGCGGAAATCGCCTTGTCGTTGCTGGCGGAAATCGTGGCCATCAAGAATGGCGTGGAGCTGCGGCAGAAAAAGCCGCTGTAAGCCATGGGCAAGGAGGACGTATGGGTGAGTCGATTGGCGTGATCATCCTGGCAGCGGGAACGGGTAGCCGTTTCCGCCGGATTGCAGGTGCCGACAAGGATAAATTGCTCGCCGATTGCACCGGGCGTGACGGTGCCGTGCGGTCGGTGATCGAGCAGGTGCTGGTGAACCTGCCGGCCTCCCTGGAAAAGCGTGTGTTGGTGACGAGCAAGGACCGGCCACAAGCCATACGCATGGCCCAGGCGTATGGATGCGATTTCGTGGAGCTGGACTCCCCCGGCCTGGGTGACAGCATCGCCGCAGGTGTCCAGGCCTGCCCTGATCTTGATGGCTGGCTGATAGTGCTGGGCGACATGCCCTTCATCTTGCCGTCGAGCATCGAGCAGGTGGCGGCGGGGATTCATGAGGATGGGATCAGCGTGCCGGTCCTGGCAGGGGAGTACGGGCATCCGGTGGGGTTTGGTCGTGGGTTTGGCCCGAAATTGATGGCCTTGACTGGAGATCGTGGCGCCAAGGCATTGTTTGCCGGGGCGCAGGTGGTCGAAGTACCGGTGGACGATCCAGGCGTGACGTGGGATGTCGATGTGCCAGAGGCCCTGACCTACAAATAACAGGCGACGCAAAACCCTTTGGGAGCAAGCTCGCGAGGGCGGAGGGTCAATTTGCAGTGATGGTGGATACCCACAAGGTTTCTGGGAACAGCACGGTCCTGTGGCGAGGGAGCTTGCTCCCGCTGGGTCGCGCAGCGGCCCCAAAAAAGCGATGAGCGCTGCGCACTGGAGCGCCAGCCCGGTCAAGCGGGAGCAAGCTCCCTCGCCACAAAAGCTTCCCAGCCATCACGGCACAGATTGATCAACAGTAAACATTGTGGGAGCGAGCCTGCTCGCGATAGCGGCCTGGCATTCACCATTGATGCAAGCTGAGCCGACGCCATCGCGAGCAGGCTCGCTCCCACATTTTTTCCGAGTTGTTCTCAGGTATTATTCTCGCCACGAGTCCATTGTGGGAGCGAGCTTGCTCGCGATAGCGGCCTGGCATTCACCATTGATGCAAGCTGAGCCGACGCCATCGCGAGCAAGCTCGGCTCCCACATTTTTTCCGAGTTGCTCTCAGGTATTGTTCTCGCCACGAGTCCATTGTGGGAGCGAGCTTGCTCGCGATAGCGGCCTGGCATTCACCATTGATGCAAGCTGAGCCGACGCCATCGCGAGCAAGCTCGGCTCCCACATTTTTTCCGAGTTGCTCTCAGGTATCGTGCTCGCCACGAGTCCATTGTGGGAGCGAGCTTGCTCGCGATAGCGGTTTGGCCTTCAACATTGATGCAGGCTGAGCCGACGCCATCGCGAGCAAGCTCGCTCCCACATTGGAACTTCGGCTCCGGCCCAGTTCCCCTGTGGATAAGTCTGCAGGCATAAAAAAGCCCCGCCTGGCGTTACCAGGCGGGGCTTTTTACTGGGCGGTGGAATCAGGCGTGAGGTTTAGGCTCGTGCTCTTTTTCCAGGGCTTCAGTGTGACGCGGTGCGATTTCCTCAGCGACGTGCTGAGGTTCGTCGAGCGTCGGAGCTGATTCAACCGGGGCCTCGGCGACCGGGGCAGGGGCTGCCTCGGCGACTTCTTCCACGACTGGAGCTGGCTCGGCGGCAGGCGCTTGAGCGGCGGCAGCGGCAGCTTGTTCGGCTTCCTTCTGCAGACGCTCGGCTTCACGCTTGCGACGACGCACTTCACGTGGATCGTTCGGTGCGCGGCCATTCGCGGTCAGGGCACTGGCCGGTGCAGGCTCTTCCACCGGGGCAGGGGCTTCGGCAACCACGGGCGCTTCGACCACTGGAGCAGGCTCGACCACTTCTGGCTCGACCGCTTTTACGGGCTCTGGTGCCGGCTCAGGCTCGACAACCGGTGCCGGTGCGGCTGGCTCGGCGGCCCAGTTGAACGCTGTCTGCTCTTCGCGGACAGGCTCGGGTGCCTTTTCTTCGGCCGGTGCTTCGACGACCGGTTCGGCAGCCACCACTGGCGTCTCGACGACCGGTGCAGGCTCGGCGGCGACTTCAGCTTCAGCTTCGGGCTGGGCTTCAGGCGTCGGTGCGAGTTCCACTTCTGGCGAAGCGGTGGCTTCTACCGGGGTGGTGGCTTCGACCGCAGGCGCTTCAACCGGCGCGCTTTCCACCGCAGCGGTGGCACGTTCGGCTTGTTCGTGCGCCTGGGCTTCGGCCGGAGCGCTGATCGCGCTGCTGGCAACGGCCGCCGTCACGGCCAGGCCGGCGGCCAGGTCCGCAGCGCTTGGCGCTTCGGCGTTTTCGCTGGACTCGGACTCTTCCGAACCTTCGATCACATTGCCGT
Organism: Pseudomonas sp. Z1-12; assembly: GCF_051132015.1. Classification (NCBI taxonomy): domain Bacteria; kingdom Pseudomonadati; phylum Pseudomonadota; class Gammaproteobacteria; order Pseudomonadales; family Pseudomonadaceae; genus Pseudomonas; species Pseudomonas sp. Z1-12. The sequence goes on along the minus strand of NZ_CP071647.1, from coordinate 4,879,578 downwards.
TGGCGTCGCGTTGACGCTCACGACGGTTGCTGCGACGACGCTGGCCACGGGAGCGGCGGCGTGGACGATCACCTTCGGCGGTGTCCTGGCCGTCTTCCTGCAACTGCTCTTCGGCGTTCAGCACTTCTTCTTCGCTGGCAGCGGCGGCTGCCTGCTCAGCGCGAGGCTGGCGCTCCTCACGTGGCGGACGCGGCGCGCGTTCTTCACGAGGCGGGCGAGCCGGACGCTCTTCAGCAGTGGCAGCAGCCACGGCCGGGGCGGCATCCAGTGGCTCGCGCAGTTCGCGAACGCGCTCTTCACGCTCGCCACGTGGCTTGCGATCTTCACGCGGTGCACGCGGCTGGCGTTCTTCACGCGGCGGACGCGGTGCGCGTTCTTCGCGGGCTACGACTGGCGCTTCCTCACGGGCCTCGCGCGGCTGGCGTTCTTCACGCGGCTCACGTGGCGCGCGTTCTTCACGCGGTGCACGTTCTTCGCGAGGCTTGCGCTCTTCGTCGCGACGACCGTTGCGGTTGCGGGTTTGCTGGCGACCGTTGCGGCGTTCTTCGTTGCGGGCCGGACGCTCGGTAGCGGCAGGCTTGGCGACGGCGGCCGGGGCAGCAGGCTCTTCCTTGGTTGCAAACAGGCTGACCAGCGACTTCACCAGGCCTTTGAACAGGCTGGGTTCCGGGGCTGCGGCCGGGGCGGCAACCGGCGCAACCACTTCGGTCGGAACCGGAGCGTTGGCGCGGGCCGGTGCGGTCTTGACTGCGGCTTCCTGGCGAACCAGGGTGCGAGTGGCGGCGGCCGGCTGGACTTCTTCCACTTCGGCAGCGGCAGCAGCGATTTCGTAGCTGGACTGGTTGGTGTGGGCTTCCGGGCTGTCATCGCGCAGGCGCTGCACTTCGAAGTGCGGCGTCTCGAGGTGATCGTTCGGCAGGATGACGATACGGGCGCGGGTGCGCAGTTCGATCTTGGTGATCGAGTTGCGTTTTTCGTTGAGCAGGAACGCGGCCACCGGGATCGGCACTTGGGCGCGAACTTCGGCGGTGCGGTCTTTCAGGGCTTCTTCTTCGATCAGGCGCAGGATCGCCAGGGACAGCGACTCGACGTCACGGATGATGCCGGTGCCGTTGCAACGCGGGCAAACGATGCCGCTGCTTTCGCCCAAGGATGGACGCAGGCGCTGACGGGACATTTCCAGCAGGCCGAAGCGCGAGATACGACCGACCTGGACGCGGGCACGGTCGGCTTCCAGGCATTCACGGACCTTTTCTTCCACGGCGCGCTGGTTCTTGGCCGGGGTCATGTCGATGAAGTCGATGACAATCAGGCCGCCAATGTCGCGCAGGCGCAACTGACGGGCGATTTCCTCGGCCGCTTCAAGGTTGGTCTGCAGGGCGGTTTCTTCGATGTCGCTGCCTTTGGTGGCGCGCGCCGAGTTGATGTCGATGGACACCAGGGCTTCGGTCGGGTCGATGACGATGGAGCCGCCGGACGGCAGTTCGACGACGCGCTGGAAGGCGGTCTCGATCTGGCTTTCGATCTGGAAACGGTTGAACAGCGGAACGCTGTCTTCGTAGAGCTTGATCTTGCTGGCGTACTGCGGCATCACCTGGCGAATGAAGGTCAGGGCTTCGTCCTGGGCTTCGACGCTGTCGATCAGCACTTCGCCGATGTCCTGGCGCAGGTAATCGCGGATGGCGCGGATGATCACGTTGCTTTCCTGGTAGATCAGGAACGGCGCGGAACGATCCAGCGAGGCTTCTTTGATGGCGGTCCACAGTTGCAGCAGGTAATCGAGGTCCCACTGCATTTCTTCGCTGCTGCGACCCAGGCCAGCAGTGCGCACGATCAGGCCCATGTCGGCCGGTGCGACCAAGCCATTGAGGGCTTCACGCAGTTCGTTGCGCTCTTCGCCTTCGATGCGACGGGAGATGCCGCCGGCACGCGGGTTGTTCGGCATCAGGACCAGGTAACGGCCGGCCAGGCTGATGAAGGTGGTCAGGGCGGCGCCCTTGTTGCCACGTTCTTCTTTTTCGACCTGAACGATGACTTCCTGGCCTTCGCTCAGGACGTCCTTGATGTTGACGCGGCCTTCGGGGGCCTTCTTGAAGTATTCGCGGGAGATTTCTTTGAGGGGCAGGAAGCCGTGGCGCTCGGAGCCGAAATCGACAAAGGCAGCCTCAAGGCTTGGTTCGATGCGAGTAATCCGGCCTTTATAGATGTTGGCCTTCTTCTGCTCGCGTGCACCGGATTCGATATCCAGGTCGTAGAGGCGCTGGCCGTCTACCAGTGCAACACGCAACTCTTCGGGTTGAGTTGCGTTAATCAGCATTCTTTTCATGTAGTACCGTCGGTTTCCGGGCTGCCGGAAACGGCGTTCGGCACACACGACTTCTCACGGTCGGTGTCAGGTGCGTCCTGGAGGTGGCAAGGCCATTCCAGTGTCCAGCGAGTTCGGCCCAATGATGGCGAAGTCGCGACGGACGCGTCCTGCTTGCTGGTACTCAAGCACTCAGTCAGGAGGAGGAATCAACCGGCGTCTGTGGACGAGATGAAGCGTCTAAATATAAGCCTAGTGCTACACAGTCCGACGGTTGTACGTCTCCACCCTACACGTATCCCTGATAATTCGGGTGCTGCCGCGCGCAGAATCCGCAGCGGGTTGGCATTTACCGTGAGCTCCGGAAGGGGAGGTCACGCATCATGGCTAATTTAGGCGTTGTTTCCGAAGCTCTCGCTCGGGGTCGTTCGCAGCTGACTGCACTTTGTGAACTGGCCGTGAATGTGGCGCGCAAGGCGAGTCAAAACTCTGCTTTGCGGCGTATCTCAGGCCTCATGTCACCTGCGCTCGTTACACCTGAAAACTCTACCGTTACGTAGCGAAAGCCCCGTAGGACGGCCTCTCGTCCTCGTGAATTGCGTTGGTCAGGGCCGGTTTTTGACCGCTGGTCCACTGTCCAGCCACTTTTGGCGGCGTTCGCGACTATAGCAGCAATGATTAAGTTCTTCAATTCCATAAAAAATTGTTATGATCGCCGCCATGACAACTACTGCCCCTTCGACCCCTGGCGTTCAACTGCTCGAGGTCTCGCCGGAATATGCCGGCCAACGAATCGATAATTTCCTGCTGGCCCGGCTCAAAGGCGTGCCCAAGACCTTGATCTACCGCATTTTGCGCAAAGGCGAAGTGCGGGTGAACAAAGGTCGGATCAAGCCTGAATACAAGCTCCAGGCCGGCGACATCGTGCGCGTGCCCCCGGTTCGCGTGCCCGAGCGCGATGAACCGGTGCCCCTGGCCCAGGGATTGTTGCAACGCCTTGAAGCCTCGATCGTCTATGAAGACAAGGCCCTGATCGTGATCAACAAGCCCGCGGGCATTGCGGTCCACGGCGGCAGCGGCCTGAATTTCGGCGTGATCGAAGCCTTTCGTCAGTTGCGTCCGGACGCCAAGGAACTGGAGCTGGTCCATCGCCTCGACCGCGACACCTCCGGCCTGCTGATGATTGCCAAGAAACGCAGCATGTTGCGCCACCTGCACGAGCAATTGCGCGGCGATGGTGTCGACAAGCGCTACATGGCGCTGGTGCGGGGGCGCTGGGAGACCTCCATCAAGCAGGTCCGTGCGCCGCTGCTCAAGAGCAACCTGCGTTCCGGCGAGCGCATGGTGGAAGTCAACGAGGAGGGCAAGGAGGCGTTGACGGTGTTCAAGGTATTGCGCCGTTTCGACGACTTCGCCACCTTGGTCGAGGCCAAGCCGGTGACTGGGCGTACGCACCAGATCCGCGTCCATACCCTGCACGCCGGCCACTGCATTGCCGGTGACAGCAAATACGGCGACGACGATTTCACCAAGGAAATCCGCGACCTGGGCGGCAAGCGCCTGTTTCTCCATGCCTATATGCTCACCGTGCCGCTGCCCGATGGTGGCGAGCTGAAGTTGCAGGCCCCGGTGGATGACATGTGGGCCAAGACCGTGGAGCGGTTGAGTGCATCCTGACTACAAATTGCTGATCTTCGATTGGGACGGCACTCTGGCGAACTCTGTTGGTCGGATTGTCGAAGCGATGCATGTCGCATCGGATCGTTCGGGTTTGGCCCGGTGCGACGATTTTGCAGTGAAGGGCATCATCGGCCTGGGATTGCCGGAAGCGATTCGCAGCTTGTACCCGGATATCGATGACGATGCGCTGGTGGTTTTTCGCCAGCACTATGCCGATCACTACATCGCGCTGGAGGCTGAGCCTTCGCCGTTGTTCGAGGGCGTGGTTCATACCCTTGAAACCTTGAAAGGCGAGGGTTATCGCTTGGCGGTCGCGACCGGCAAGGCTCGTCGGGGGTTGGATCGGGTATTGAAGGCCCATGGTTGGGATGATTATTTCGACATCACTCGTGCCGCCGATGAGACGGCCAGCAAACCGCATCCGTTGATGCTCGAGCAGATACTGGCCCATTGTGGGGTGGAGCCTGCGCAGGCGTTGATGGTGGGGGATTCCTCGTTCGACCTGCAGATGGCGCGTAACGCCGGCATGGGTTCGGTGGCTGTCAGCTATGGTGCGCAGTCCATCGAGGCGCTCAAGGCGTTCGAACCGCGACTGGCGATCGACCATTTTCCTGAATTGCACGCCTGGCTGAGCCGGCGCGCTGATTAAGTCTGTTGAGGATGCATGTATGACCGATGAATGGAAGGCACCGGCCAAAGCGAGCGCTGACAACGGTGACGAAAAAAGCTGGAAGCTGTTGGAAAAGACCCTGCTGGCCGGGGTGGAAGAGCAGCGTCGTGCGCGCCGGTGGGGGATCTTCTTCAAGTGCCTGGTCTTTATCTATCTGTTTTTCGGCTTGGCGATGATCTACCAGGCGGTTGACGGGAAAACGAGTCCGGGAGGCGGTGCAGCCTATACGGCGGTCATCGATATTGAAGGCATGATCGCCGACAAGGAAGCGGCCAGCGCGGACAACATCATCGGTAGCCTGCGAGCTGCGTTCGAAGACTCGAAAGTCAAAGGGGTGGTGCTGCGCATCAATAGCCCGGGCGGCAGTCCGGTACAGGCCGGCTACGTCTATGACGAAATCGTTCGTTTGCGTGCGGCGCACCCGGACATCAAGCTCTACGCGGTGATTGCCGATCTCGGCGCCTCCGGTGCTTATTACATCGCCAGTGCGGCGGACCAGATCTATGCCGACAAGGCCAGCCTGGTGGGTTCCATTGGCGTGACGGCGGCCGGTTATGGCTTTGTCGAGACGCTGGGCAAGCTTGGGGTGGAGCGTCGGGTCTATACCGCGGGCGAGCACAAATCCTTCCTGGATCCGTTCCAGCCGCAAAAGCCTGAGGAAACGGCGTTCTGGCAGGGCGTGCTCGACACCACCCACAAACAGTTCATCGCCAGCGTCAAGAAAGGGCGGGGCGAGCGCCTGAAAGACAAAGAGCATCCAGAGTTGTTCTCCGGGCTGGTCTGGTCGGGCGAGCAGGCGTTGCCGCTGGGCTTGATCGATGGCCTGGGCAGCGCCAGTTCCGTGGCTCGGGATGTGATTGGTGAGAAAGAGTTGGTGGATTTCACCGTCGAAGAGTCACCGATCGACCGCTTCTCGAAGAAGCTGGGTGCCAGTGTCGCCCAGCACCTGGCGATGTGGATGGGGTTCCAGGGGCCTGCGTTGCGCTAGGCGTCTCGCGATCGATATAGTGGGTGCAAGTTCCCCTGTGGCGAGGGAGCTTGCTCCCGCTGGGCTGCGAAGCGGCCCCAGATTTTGCGGTCGCTGCGCAACCGAACGGGAGCAAGCTCCCTCGCCACGGATTTTAGCGCTAGGGAACCTGCAAGCCCTCGACCAGCAACATATCCACAAGACGAATCAACGGCAGCCCGATCAGGCTGGTGGCGTCCGGCCCTTCGGTGCTCTGGAACAGGCTTACGCCAAGCCCCTCGGCCTTGAAGCTGCCAGCGCAGTCGTAGGGTTGTTCAGTGCGCAGGTAGCGTTCAATGCGCCCAGGATCCAGGGTGCGCATGTTGACGGTAAACGGAACGCAATCGACCTGGCAGGCGCCGGTCTGGCTGTTGAGCAGTGCGAGGCCGGTCAGGAACGTGACCCTGGTGCCGCTGGCGGCCAGCAGTTGCTCGCGAGCATTGTCGAAGGTGTGGGGTTTGCCCAGGATGCGCTCGCCGAGCACGGCGACCTGGTCTGAGCCGATGATCAGGTGGGCCGGATGGCTGTCGGCCAGCGCCAGGGCTTTTTCTTGGGCCAGGCGTTTGACCAGCTCGACGGCGGGCTCGCCGGGGCGATGGCTTTCGTCGATATCGGGTGAGCTGCAGACGAACGGCAGTCCCAGGCGGGCAAGCAATTCCCGGCGATAGACCGAGCTCGAGGCAAGTAATAAAGGCAGCATGGACGTCTCCAGGAGGCAGGGGTGAATTCTAGCGAGGCACGCAAGTGACGGACAGGGCTGAATTTCCTTTGACATGGCTGGGGGCATCCCTATAATGCTGCGCCTATGTTGAATGACCCGATTCCACCTCACGTTGACCCGCGCAAATTGGCTGACCGTGGCACCACCCTTCAAGGTGAACTGCTGCTGGCCGATTTGAAGAGACTCTGCGACCCGCTTTCCGACGATGTCGGTACGGTCCAGGCCAAATTCGTTTTTGAACGAGATGAACGTAAATCTGTGGTTATCCACAGCTTTATCGACACCGAAGTCAAAATGGTTTGCCAGCGTTGTCTTGAGCTGGTCACCCTGCCGATCCACAGCGAATGCAGTTACGCCGTGGTGAAGGAGGGTGCGAATACCCAGTCGTTGCCGAAAGGTTATGACGTGCTGGAACTGGGCGAAGATCCATTGGATCTGCAGTCACTGATCGAGGAGGAGCTTCTGCTCGCCTTGCCCATTGTGCCTGCTCATCATCCGGAAGAATGCCAGCAGCCGGCGGGAGCAGATGAGCCCGAACCGAGCGAGGACGAGGTAACGCGGTCCAACCCGTTCAGTGTATTGGCGCAGTTAAAGCGTGACCCAAACGTTTAGGAGTTAATCAATTATGGCTGTTCAGCAGAACAAAAAATCCCGCTCTGCCCGTGACATGCGCCGTTCGCACGACGCTCTCGAGGCTAGCACCCTGTCCGTAGAAAAGACCACCGGTGAAGTTCACCTGCGTCACCACGTATCGCCAGAAGGCGTATACCGTGGCCGTAAAGTGATCGACAAGGGCGCCGACGAGTAATCACTTGTCCGCTCAAGTCATCGCGATTGACGCAATGGGCGGGGACTTCGGTCCCCGCAGCATTGTTCAGGCCAGCCTTGCTTGCCTGAATGCTACTCCCTCGCTGCACCTGACCCTCGTCGGTCAATCCCCCCTCCTGGAAGACATGCTCAGCGGCCAATCGGCTGTGGATCGCGCGCGCCTGACGATTGTCCCGGCGTCTGAAATCATCGCCATGGACGAAAAGCCAGCCCAGGCCTTGCGCGGCAAGCCTGACGCCTCGATGCGGGTGGCCCTTGAGCTGCTGCGCGATGGCAAGGTCCAGGCCTGTGTCAGCGCCGGCAATACCGGTGCGCTGATGGCACTGTCGCGCTACGTACTCAAGACCTTGCCGGGTATCGACCGGCCCGCGATGGTGGCGGCGATCCCGACCCAGCGTGGGTTCTGTCAGTTGCTCGACCTGGGGGCGAACGTCGACTGCAGTGCCGAGCATTTGCTGCAATTTGCGGTGATGGGCTCGGTCGCGGCTGAAACCCTGGGCATCGTGCGTCCTCGCGTGGCGCTGTTGAATATCGGCACCGAAGACATCAAGGGCAACCAGCAGGTCAAGCTGGCGGCCACGTTGTTGCAGGCTGCGCGGGGTATCAACTACATCGGTTTCGTCGAGGGCGATGGCTTGTACCGTGGCGAGGCCGATGTGGTGGTCTGTGACGGCTTCGTGGGCAATATCCTGCTCAAATCCAGCGAGGGGCTGGCCACCATGATCGGCCAGCGCATCGAAACCTTGTTCAGGCAAAGCCTCGCCTCGCGGGTGGTCGGCGCCTTGGCGCTGCCGTTGATGCGCCGGTTGCAGGCGGACCTGGCGCCGGCGCGGCACAACGGAGCGAGTTTCCTCGGGCTGCAAGGTATCGTGATCAAGAGTCACGGATCGGCGGGCGTGCAGGGTTTCCAAAGTGCGATCAACCGAGCGGTGATCGAGATCCAGGAGAACCTGCCGGAGCGCTTGCACGGTCGCCTCGAGGATTTGTTAACTTAGGCGTTTTCGTCCGACAATGCTTAAATGTGACCGGTCGGTTCAACCCGCCATCCAATGTGCAGTTTGCTAGCGCCCCCAGGGGCGTCAATTTTTGACGACAAGATCATTAGGGGCTTTGTTTTCATGTCTGCTTCCCTCGCATTCGTCTTTCCAGGGCAGGGCTCGCAGTCCCTCGGCATGCTGGCCGAGCTGGGCGCGCAATACCCGCTGGTCCTCGAAACATTCAAAGAAGCTTCCGATGCGCTCGGCTATGACCTGTGGGCATTGACCCAGCAGGGGCCGGAAGAGCAGCTCAATCAAACCGATAAAACCCAGCCAGCCATCCTCACCGCCTCGATCGCCTTGTGGCGCTTGTGGCTGGCTGAAGGCGGCGCGCGCCCGGCGTTCGTCGCCGGTCACAGCCTGGGCGAATACAGCGCCCTGGTGGCCGCTGGCAGCCTGAGCCTGGGCGCCGCGGTGAAACTGGTGGAGCGTCGTGGCCAGTTGATGCAAGAGGCCGTTCCGGCCGGGCAGGGCGGCATGGCCGCGATCCTGGGTCTGGAAGACGCTGATGTGCTCGCTGCCTGTGCCGAAGCGGCACAAGGCGATGTGGTCAGCGCGGTGAACTTCAACTCCCCGGGCCAGGTGGTCATTGCCGGTGCCAAGGCGGCTGTCGAGCGTGCCATCGAAGGCTGCAAGGCTCGTGGTGCCAAGCGTGCCATGCCGCTGCCGGTCAGCGTGCCGTCGCACTGTGAACTGATGCGTCCGGCCGCCGAGCGCTTTGCCGAATCCATCGCTGCCATCGACTGGCAGGCTCCGCAGATTCCCGTGGTGCAGAATGTCAGCGCCAACGTGGCGCCAGATCTCGAGACCCTCAAGCGTGATCTGCTGGAGCAACTCTACAAGCCGGTTCGCTGGGTCGAATCGGTGCAGGCCCTGGCAGCCAAGGGCGCGACCGAACTGGTCGAATGCGGTCCTGGCAAAGTGCTGGCAGGCCTGAACAAACGCTGCGCCGAAGGCGTGTCGACTTCCAACCTCAATACCCCAGATGCCTTCGCTGCCGCCCGTGCAGCGCAGGCCTGAACAGGAGAAGCTTGCATGAGTCTGCAAGGTAAAGTTGCACTGGTGACCGGTGCAAGCCGTGGCATCGGCCAGGCCATCGCCCTGGAACTGGGTCGTCAAGGCGCCATCGTCATCGGCACCGCGACTTCCGCGTCGGGCGCCGAGCGTATCGCCGCGACCCTGAAGGAAAACGACATCCAGGGCACCGGCCTTGAGCTGAATGTCACCAGCGACGAATCCGTTGCGGCGGTGCTGGCGAGCATTCAGGCGCAGTTCGGTGCGCCGGCGATCCTGGTCAATAATGCCGGTATCACCCGCGATAACCTGATGATGCGCATGAAAGATGACGAATGGTTCGACGTGGTCGACACCAACCTGAACAGTCTGTACCGGCTGTCCAAGGGCGTGCTGCGTGGCATGACCAAGGCGCGCTGGGGTCGAATTATCAGTATCGGCTCGGTTGTGGGTGCCATGGGCAACGCAGGCCAAGTAAACTATGCTGCGGCGAAGGCCGGTCTGGAAGGTTTCAGCCGTGCGCTGGCGCGTGAAGTGGGTTCGCGCTCGATTACGGTAAACTCGGTTGCACCGGGTTTTATCGATACCGACATGACCCGTGAACTGCCGGAAGCACAGCGTGAAGCCTTGTTGACGCAGATTCCGCTGGGTCGTCTGGGGCAAGCTCAAGAAATCGCGTCCGTGGTCGCTTTTCTTGCGTCGGACGGTGCGGCATACGTGACCGGGGCTACAATCCCGGTGAACGGCGGGATGTACATGAGTTAAATGTGACGGATTGCTTCAAAAAAATGTCATACGAGCTGTCTAAAATCCGTTATAAAGCTGCAATCAATTTATAGACGGCGGGCCGCTGGGTTTGAGGAGTGAAGCTTTCGGTTGAAAAACCGAAAAGTTCTTCTATACACTTACCCACCGGCCAGCTGCCTGAATTTGTCCATTAGGAGTGAAAACAAGGTATGAGCACCATCGAAGAGCGCGTCAAGAAAATCGTTGCCGAGCAACTGGGCGTTAAAGAAGAAGAAGTTGTGAACACCGCTTCCTTCGTAGAAGACCTGGGTGCCGACTCCCTTGACACCGTTGAGCTGGTGATGGCTCTGGAAGAGGAATTCGAGACCGAGATTCCTGACGAAGAAGCTGAGAAGATCACTACTGTACAAGCTGCTATCGACTACGTTACCAGCCACCAGGCGTAATCGTATTCAGTCGTCGCTAGCTGTCATGGAAAAACCGCACTGCCGTCACGGCGTGCGGTTTTTTCTTTAGGCCTGATGCAAAGTCGTCATTAGAAAAAGGAGAGTGCTGTGTCGCGTAGACGCGTCGTAGTCACCGGTATGGGTATGTTGTCGCCACTGGGCACGGATGTGCCGAGCAGTTGGCAGGGCATTCTGGCCGGCCGCAGTGGCATTGGTCTGATCGAACACACCGACCTTTCTGCCTATTCCACCCGTTTCGGCGGCTCGGTAAAGGGCTTCAATGTCGAGGAATACCTGTCGGTCAAGGAAGCCCGCAAGCTTGACCTGTTCATTCAATACGGCCTGGCAGCCGGTTTTCAGGCGGTGCGTAACGCCGGCCTGGAAGTCACCGACGCCAACCGTGAACGCATCGGCGTGGCCATGGGCTCGGGTATTGGCGGCTTGACCAATATCGAAGAAACCAGCCGCACGCTGCACGATTCGGGGCCGCGACGGATTTCTCCGTTCTTCGTGCCGGGCTCGATCATCAACATGATTTCCGGTTTCCTGTCCATCCACCTGGGTGCCCAGGGACCCAACTACGCCATCGCCACGGCGTGCACCACCGGTACCCACTGCATCGGCATGGCCGCGCGCAACATCATGTACGACGAAGCCGACGTGATGATTGCCGGTGGCGCCGAGATGGCCGCATGCGGCCTCGGCATGGGCGGTTTCGGCGCGTCCCGAGCGCTGTCGACCCGCAACGACGAGCCCGCCCGCGCGAGCCGGCCGTGGGACAAGGGCCGTGATGGCTTCGTGTTGTCCGACGGTGCCGGTGCGTTGGTGCTTGAGGAACTGGAGCACGCCAAGGCGCGCGGCGCGACCATCTATGCCGAGCTGATCGGCTTTGGCACCAGTGGCGATGCGTACCACATGACCTCGCCACCGGCCGACGGCGCCGGTGCGGCCCGTTGCATCGCCAACGCTTTGCGTGACGCGAAGCTCAACGGCGAGCAGGTGCAGTACATCAACGCCCACGGCACGTCGACCCCGGCCGGCGACCTGGCCGAAGCCCAGGCGATCAAGACCGTGTTCGGCGAGCACGCCTACAAGCTGGCGGTCAGTTCGACCAAGTCCATGACCGGTCACCTGCTGGGTGCGGCAGGGGCGGTGGAAGCGATCTTCAGCGTCCTGGCGATCAACAGCCAGACGGCGCCGCCGACCATCAACCTCGATGAGCCGGACGAAGGTTGCGACCTGGACTTCGTGCCGCACACGGCCCGCAGCATGGATATCGATGTGGTGCTGTCCAACTCCTTCGGCTTTGGCGGGACCAACGGTTCGCTGGTGTTCCGCCGGTTCGCCGGGTGATGGAAAGCTGGGTCGACGGTCAGCCGGCCGACGTCCTGTCGCTGAAAGATCGCGGCCTGGCTTACGGCGATGGGGTGTTCGAAACCATCGCCGTGCACGATGGCACCCCGGTGCTGTTGGAACGCCACCTGCAACGCCTGGAAGCAGGTTGCCAGCGGTTGGCGCTCAACGTTGACATGGGCGCCTTGAGTACAGAGTTGAGCACCTACGCCGGTTGCCTGGGTGATGGTGTGCTGAAACTGATCGTGACCCGTGGCGACAGCCTGCGCGGTTATGCCGCTGATCCTTCGGTGCCGGCCAGGCGCATCCTGCAAGGGAACCCGCCGGCCACTTATCCCACCGCCCATGCCGAGCAAGGCATCCACCTGTTTCCCTGCACCGTGCGTTTGTCCGAGCAGCCCTTGCTTGCAGGCCTCAAGCACCTCAACCGCCTGGAGCAAGTGCTGGCCCGTGCCGAATGGCGCGATGGGCAGTACGCCGAAGGCTTGATGTTGGACGCGTCCGGGCGGGTAATCGAAGGCGTATTCAGCAACCTGTTCCTGGTGCGCGATGGCGTTTTGTTCACGGCGGACCTGAGCCGTTGCGGTGTAGCCGGCGTGATGCGCGCGGAATTATTGTTTCAAGCCGAGTCCCAGGGCATCGCCACGCAAATCACCGACATCGGCCTCGAACAACTGCACCAGGCCGATGAAGTCTTCGTCTGCAACAGCGTATATGGCGTGTGGCCGGTACGCGGATGCGGTTCGGCGTGCTGGTCGGTTGGCCCGCTCACCCGTAAACTGCAGACCCTTGCCCGTGCGCTATTGGATGCTTGATTCGTGAGACGTAAATTCTTGCTGCTGCTGGAGACCGGACTGGTCCTGGCAGGGCTGTTGTTGGGCGCTTCGGCCTGGAAAATTCATTCGGCGCTGCAACAGCCGCTGAACATTACCCAGGAAGAATTGCTGGACGTGCCCAACGGAACCACCCCGACCGGAACCCTCAAGCGCCTCGAGGCCGATGGCCTGATCAAGGACGCCTTCTGGCTGCGTGTCTATTGGCGCTTCAATCTTGCCGGCCAGCCGTTGCACTCCGGTGAATACCGGATGGTGCCAGGCATGACCATGGAGGGGCTGATCGGTGTCTGGAAACGCGGTGAAGTGGTGCAGTACAGCGTGACGCTGGTGGAGGGCTGGAATTTTCGCCAGGTGCGCGCCGCACTGGCCAAGGATGAAAAACTCCAGCAGACCCTTGCCAACCTGAGCGATAGCGAGGTCATGGACCGTCTGGGTCATTCGGGAGTATTTCCCGAGGGCCGGTTCTTCCCGGACACCTACCGCTTCGTGCGCGGCACCTCGGATGTCGACTTGCTGAAGAAAGCCTACGACCGTCTGGAAGACGTGCTCGCCAAGGAATGGGCACAGCGTGCCGCCGATGTGCCTTACACCTTGCCGTACCAGGCGCTGATCATGGCGTCCCTGGTGGAGAAGGAAACCGGCGTACCCCAGGAGCGTGGGCAAATTGCCGGCGTTTTTGTCCGGCGCATGCGCCTGGGCATGCTGCTGCAGACCGATCCCACAGTGATCTACGGCTTGGGTGAGCGCTACACCGGCAAGCTCACTCGCGCCCATCTGAAAGAAGAAAACCCCTATAACACCTACCTGATCCCGGGCTTGCCACCGACGCCGATTGCGATGGTGGGGCGCGAAGCGATTCATGCCGCGTTGAACCCGGCACCGGGCAACAGTCTTTATTTTGTCGCCCGTGGCGATGGCAGCCATGTGTTTTCCGATGACCTGGAATCGCACAACAACGCGGTACGCGAGTTCCAGCTCAAGCGCCGTGCCGATTACCGCTCCAGCCCGGCGCCGGTAACGCCGGACGAGCAGGCGCCGATCCCGGCGGCATCGCCCGACACGGCACCTGAAGCGGTGCCCCATGTGCCACCTCAGGTACCGGCCCCCGAGCCGGACGCCAGCGAGCCACCGAGCCCGCAATGACTTTGATTAAGGATCGCCCCGTGACTGGCTTGTTTGTAACGCTGGAAGGCCCGGAAGGCGCCGGCAAGAGCACCAACCGCGAATACCTGGCCGAACGCCTGCGGGCCGCCGGCATCGAGGTGGTATTGACCCGTGAACCGGGCGGTACGCCACTGGCCGAGCGAATTCGCGAGGTGCTGCTGGCGCCCCTCGAAGAAGTCATGAACCCTGACACTGAGCTGCTGCTGGTGTTCGCCGCCAGGGCGCAGCATCTGGCCGAGGTGATCCGCCCGGCGCTGGCCCGTGGCGCCGTGGTGCTCTGCGATCGTTTTACCGATTCGACCTATGCCTACCAGGGCGGCGGTCGGGGCTTGTCCGTGGAACGCATCGCCGCGCTGGAAAGCTTCGTCCAAGGTGAGCTGCGCCCAGACCTGACCCTGGTGTTCGACCTACCGGTGGAAATCGGCCTGGCCCGCGCCAGTGCCCGTGGCCGGCTGGATCGTTTCGAGCTTGAGGGCCAGGCTTTCTTCAATGCCGTGCGCAATGCCTTCCTGGGGCTCGCCAAGGCCGATCCGGCGCGTTACCTGCTGATCGATGCCGCGCAGCCGCTGACCCAGGTCCAGCAGTCCCTGGATAGCTTGCTGCCACGTTTGCTGGAGCGTGTCCGTGGCTGAAGCCTATCCCTGGCAAGACGGTCTCTGGCAGCAACTGGCCGGTCGTGCCCAGCATGCCCATGCCTATCTGCTGCACGGCCCGGTCGGCATCGGCAAGCGGGCCCTGGCCGAGCGGCTGATGGCCAGCCTGTTGTGCCAACGCCCGGGAGTCTCCAACGCTTGCGGCCAATGCAAGTCCTGCCTGCTGCTCAAGGCCGGCAGCCATCCCGACAATTACGTGCTGGAGCCGGAAGAGGCGGACAAGGCGATCAAGGTCGACCAGGTTCGCGACCTGGTCAGCTTCGTGGTCCAGACCTCGCAGATGGGCGGGCGCAAAGTCGTGCTGATCGAGCCGGTGGAGTCGATGAACATCAACGCCGCCAACGCCTTGCTCAAGAGCCTCGAAGAGCCTTCTGGCGATACCGTGTTGCTGCTGGTCAGCCACCAGCCGAGTCGCTTGCTGCCGACCATCAAGAGTCGTTGCGTGCAACAGGCCTGCCCGCTGCCGAGCGAGGCGATGAGCTTGCAATGGTTGGCCCAGGCCCTGCCTGACAGCAGCGACGAAGAGCGTGTCGAACTGCTGACCCTCGCGGCTGGCTCGCCCCTGGCGGCTGTCAGCCTTCAGGCCCAGGGCGTGCGTGAACAGCGGGCCTTGGTGGTGGACGGGGTCAAGAAGCTGCTCAAGCAGCAGCAATCCCCCACGCAACTGGCCGAGGGCTGGAACGCGATCCCGCTACTGCTGCTGTTTGACTGGTTCTGCGACTGGTCGAGCCTGATCCTGCGTTACCAGTTGACCGAAGACGAGGCCGGCCTGGGGCTGGCCGACATGCGCAAAGTGATCCAGTACCTGGCGCAGAAAAGCAGCCAGGATAAAATCTTGAACATCCAGGACTGGATTCTTGCCCAACGTCAGAAGGTGCTGAGCAAGGCGAACCTCAATCGAGTGCTGTTGCTCGAGGCGCTGTTGGTGCAGTGGGCGAGTTTGCCTGGTCGAAGTTGACAGGTACCGCCTAGTGTCCTGTTTCGCAAATACGTTTTTTTTTGACGAGTGGCTGTTGTCGTCAGGCAAGGCGCCGCGACGAGTCATAGCCCGCTATGGCGAGGAGCGGCAACGCAGCATGACGACAACAGACGCCGTCAAAAAAGAACAGTATTTGTGATACAGGACACTAAACTCAGCTCAATCGCAGCGGAGATCAGCATGAACGAACCTGTCAGTCCCGGTCCACGCAACGGCATCCTGTCCCTGACCATCAAGGACAAGTCGGTGCTTTATGCCGCCTACATGCCCTTCATCAAGAACGGCGGCCTGTTCATTCCGACCAACAAGAATTATCGCTTGGGCGACGAGGTGTTCATGCTCTTGAGCCTGATGGATGAGTCGGAGAAAATTCCGGTCGCCGGCAAGGTGATCTGGCTGACCCCCAAGGGCGCCCAGGGCAATCGGGCCGCCGGCGTGGGCGTGCAGTTCAGCGACGGCGACAATTCGGCCCGCAATCAGATCGAAACCCACTTGGCCGGCTCCCTGAAGTCCGACCGTCCCACCCATACGATGTAGCCTGGCCTTTTATGCTTGTAGATTCCCATTGTCACCTTGATCGTCTCGACCTCGCTGCCCATGGCGGTTCCCTGGATGCCGCGCTGGACGCGGCCCGGGAGCGGGGCGTCGGTCACTTCCTGTGCATCGGCGTCAGCGCCGACAACGCCGCCGATGTGAAGGCGCTGGCGGAGCGTTATGCCGATGTCGATTGTTCGGTCGGCATCCACCCATTGGACGTCCAGCCCGGCGCCGCGCCGGCGCTCGACTGGCTGTTGCGTGAGCTCGATCATCCACGGGTGGTCGCCATTGGCGAAACCGGCCTGGACTATCACTACGAGCCAGAAGCCGCCGACGTGCAACAGGCGTCGTTCCGGCTGCACCTGGAGGCCGCCCGGCAGACCGGCAAACCGGTGATCATCCACACCCGCGGCGCCCGGGCCGACACCCTGGCCTTGCTGCGTGACGCCGCGCTGCCCCAGGCCGGTGTGCTGCATTGCTTCACCGAAGACTGGGACATGGCCAAGGCTGCCCTGGACATGGGCTATTACATTTCCTTGTCCGGGATTGTCACGTTCCGCAATGCCGATGCTCTGCGCGACGTTGCCAGCAAAGTGCCGGCTGATCGGCTGCTGGTGGAAACCGACTCGCCTTACCTGGCGCCGATCCCCTATCGCGGCAAGCCGAACCTTCCGCAATACGTACGGGAAGTGGCGGAGTTCCTGGCGATGTTGCGTGGCGAGTCCTACGAGGGATTTGCCGAGCAGACGACGGAAAACTTTAAGCAATTGTTTCCGTTGGCTCACGTTCGATCGGCGCACGCCTGAATTTCATGCAAAAAAAACCCGGGTTCTGGGGGGTGAATCCGGGTTAAGACCATTAGGAGTAAAACAAAGGCACGCGGTCCGTTGGCACCTTTATCAGCGCGTCACTTGGGGGAGATGTCGCGCCGACAGTTCAAGTATTGATCAGTATGCCCACCCGTCCAGTCTGGCCGGGGCGGTTTTTAAACAAATTTGGAATACGCTCGCTTCGGATAAGTTCTCACTGTCGTCAAAGCTCGCCAGTACGGCCCGTTGGCAAGGGAAACGGCGAGCCGGGTGTGCACGGTTTTGTGAAGAACGGTGGCCGAGAATGGATGATCCGTGCATTTTTGCGTAAGTTAGGCATAATACCCGGCTTCGAATTTTGACCCTTCAGACCTTTTTCTTATGCACAAAGAACCCCGTAAGGTCCGTGAGTTTCGCCGCCGCGAGCAGGAAATTCTCGACACCGCGCTCAAGTTGTTCCTCGACCAGGGTGAAGACAGTGTCACCGTCGAGATGATTGCGGATGCCGTGGGTATCGGCAAAGGCACGATTTATAAACATTTCAAATCCAAGGCGGAGATCTACCTGCGCCTGATGCTCGACTACGAGCGCGATTTGAACGAGCTGCTGCATTCAGCCGATGTGGACAAGGACAAGGAGGCCCTGTCCCGGGCCTACTTCGAGTTCCGCATGCGCGACCCGCAGCGCTACCGCTTGTTCGACCGCTTGGAAGAGAAGGTGGTCAAGGGCAACCAGGTGCCGGAGATGGTCGAGGAGCTGCACAAGATCCGCGCTTCCAACTTCGAACGCCTGACCCTGTTGATCAAGGGCCGGATCAGCGAAGGCAAGCTCGAGGACGTGCCGCCTTATTTCCATTACTGCGCCGCCTGGGCGTTGGTGCACGGCGCGGTGGCGCTGTATCACTCGCCGTTCTGGAGCAACGTGCTGGAAGACCAGGAAGGTTTCTTCCAGTTCCTGATGGACATTGGCGTGCGCATGGGCAACAAGCGCAAGCGCGATACCGACCACCCGAGCACCTGACAGGCCGCACGAGCCAAGACATTCAGCTGCCTTATTGCGCCATGTCCGCTTACATGGCGCAGTGCCCCAGTAATATACTCAGGCTTGGGTCTTGCGAAATATTGATTTCTGGGTCAATTTTTGCGAGTCCGATTTTTCTCGTGCCGGAGTGATCCATGATCGTTGACCGTCAAGGCAGGCGTTTCCGTAATCTGCGGATCAGCCTGACCTCAGCCTGCAACTACGCCTGTACCTACTGCGTGCCTGACGGCAAGCGGTTGGTGGCTGCGCAGGATGAACTGTCAGCCGAAGCCATGGCGCGCGGCGTGGCCTATTTGATCGAGGCCGCCGGTATCGAGCGGCTGCGCATCACGGGCGGCGAGCCGCTGGTCAGCCCCAAGCTCGAGCGTTTCATGACGGCGGTGGGGCAGATGGGGCTGGAGGACATCAGCCTGACCACCAATGGCCAGTTGCTCGCGAAAAAACTGCCGTTGCTGGTGGATGCCGGTATCCGTCGCATCAACGTTTCCCTCGACACCCTGGACCCCGCCGCGTTTCGCAGTATCGCCCGTGGCGGCGACCTGGCGACCGTGCTCGATGGCATGGAACAGGCCCGGGCCGCCGGGATGAAGATCAAGGTCAACATGGTGCCGTTGCGCGGGCAAAACCTCGACCAGGTGATGCCGCTGCTTGAGTACTGCCTGGAACGTGGTTATGAGTTGCGTTTCATCGAGTTGATGCGCATGGGCCACCTGGCCAGCGATTCCAACGCCTTCCTGCAGCAGTTCGTCAGCCTTCAACAACTGCTCAGCCTGATCGGCGACCAGTACGAATACCTGCAGGCCGACGCGCCGGTGGACGCCACGGCGGTGCGTTATGAGATACCGGGGCTGGGGCACTTTGGCGTGATCGCCAACGAAAGCGTGCCTTTTTGCCGTACCTGTTCGCGACTGCGGCTGTCTTCCACGGGCTGGCTGCACGGCTGCCTGTCGTCGAGTAACCGTCACTTCGTCGGTGATCTTCTGGACAAGCCACGGCATCAGGCCTTGCCGGCGCTTCAGCGCTTGTTGGTCAAGGCGCTGGGGGACAAGCAGGAAGTGGCGTTCTCCGGCGGTGCGACCATCATGAAAATCATTGGCGGCTGATCGGACCTTTCCTGGCTTGAGTCTGTAGGAGCTGGCGAAGCCTGCGATTTTTTGATCTTTCGCTTGGGATTCAAGTGTCTGGGGAAAGATCGCAGCCTCGTTGCACTCGACAGCTCCTACGGGCGCAGCCCAGCGGGAGCAAGCTCCCTCGCCACAGGTATTCCAAGGCGCAACCCCAATCATCCTGCGAGCTGGCGCAAAAGCTGCATCCCACGACCATTCGCCGGTTTTCCGACACCGGTCTTTGGAGGAATAGGATGCGTAGCCTGGTTTTGCTGCTGGCCGTTTTGGTGCTTGGCGGTTGCATGAATGTCAGCGACATGGGGGAGGGCGTTCGTTATCACATGAGTGATGCCGGTCTGCTGGACCATAGCGAAAGCCGTCGTGTGAACAACCTGCGAATCCAGCCCGACTCGTTCATCTACATTGCCCAGGGCGCCTTCGCTCCGCCGGGCAGTGCCTATCCACGTCCCAATGTCGTGGCCGAAGAAGCCTTCAATGGCTTTATCGAATATTTCCCCATGGTCCGTCGCGCCCGTGTTCCCGAAGGCCTCGATCAGGCGATGGGCGAAGCCCGTGCCGCCGGTGCCCATTACCTGTTGTACACCCGGTTCGCCAAGGCCGATAACCGCATCGGCAACTCCGACGAATGGCTGGATGAAGAAGCCGTGGATCGCCTGGGTGTCGATACCGGCGTGATTCAAATCATGTTGATCGAGACCAGCACCCAGTATTTGATTGATACTGCACGGATCAAGAGTCGTGGCGGTTTACTGACGTTCCACGACAAGCAACCCCAAGACCTCATCGCCGCGCCGCTGCGTGAATATGCCCGCAGCCTGCTGGGGATGAGCGACCAGTAACTACGAGGAGTCACCATGAGCGGACCGCAAAAAGCCAATGACTTGCTGGGGCAGATCCCCAAGACCAAAGGCCTGCCGCCGGTCCACTTGTGGAACCCCGACTTCTGCGGCGACATCGACATGCGCATCGCCCGGGACGGCACCTGGTACTACCTGGGTACGCCTATCGGACGAAAACCGATGGTCAAGCTGTTCTCCACCATCATCCGCCGCGACGGCGATGATTATTTCCTGATCACCCCCGTGGAAAAGGTCGGCATCAAGGTCGATGACGCGCCGTTCGTGGCCGTGACCCTGGAGGTGGAAGGGCAGGGGGAAGGACAATTGTTGCGCTTCACCACCAATGTCGAGGAAACCACCGAGGCCGGCGCCGAGCACCCGCTGCGGGTGGAGATCGATCCCCAGACCCAGGAACCGGCGCCCTACGTGCATGTGCGCAGCAACCTCGAAGCACTGATCCACCGCAACGTGTTCTATCAACTGGTGGAGCTGGCGGTCAGTCGCGAGATCGATGGGCAGCGCTGGCTGGGTGTGTGGAGCGGCGGCGAGTTTTTCCCTATCGGCCTGGAACCCTGACCCCTTGTAGGAGTGAGGGTTGATCCAACATCCGCGTCGGCTGAAGGATCGCTATCGCGAGCAAGCTCGCTCCCACAGTGGATTTGGGGTGCCAGCAATATCTAGTGTGCGCCACCAAACCCTGTGGGAGCGAGCTTGCTCGCGAAGGCGCCGGTGCATTCAACACCTTCTCAACTGACCCACCGCTTTCGCGAGCAAGCCCGCTCCCAAAGTTATGCAAAATTCAAATTGACACCCAATCGTATGATGATTAGCGTGGGCGCCTAACAAAAAAATGCCCGCGGGGTTTTCATGTCCAGCAGTTTTCACGCATCGACCGTCGATTGGCTGGGGGGCTGGATCGCCGCTGGCCAGGTCAAGCCTGGGCAAACCATCAAGGTCGAAGCGGACTTGGGCGAGCAACTGGGCGTCAGTCGCACAGTGATTCGCGAGGCGATCAAGACCCTGGTGGCCAAAGGCATGCTGGAAGTCGGGCCGAAAGTCGGCACGCGGGTATTGCCGGTGCGCCGCTGGAACCTGTTCGACCCTCAAGTGGTGGGCTGGCTGTCACGCAGCGGCCTGCCGGAAAACTTCGTCGACGACTTGCTGGACTTGCGCCGTACCATCGAGCCGATGGCGGTGCGCTGGGCCTGTGAGCGGGCCACGGCCGATCAGGTACAGGCGATCCGCCTGGCCTACCATGCCCTGGAACGGGCAGTGGACAGCGGCGCAGACTACAACCGCGCCGACCAGTTTTTCCATGAGTGCATCCTGGCCGCCAGCCATAATCAATTCATCGAACAGATGGTCCCGGCCCTCGGTGCATTGCTGGCGGTGTCGTTCGAGGTGTCGGCGGCCGACCCGGATGAACTGCGCCGCACCTTGCCCATCCACAAGGACATCGCCGACGCCATCGCCGCCCGTGACGCGGCCCGGGGTGTCTGGGCCTGCATGACCCTGATCGATAACGCTGACCTGGCGATCAAACGCTTTTACCCCAATGTCATGGCCGGTCGAACAGACGCCGCCGGGCAAGTCGGGAACGGGAGGTTTCAATGAAGTGGACGGCTGTGACGGAACACCGGGCGAAGTTGGGCGAGGGGCCCTTCTGGGATGCGCCAACCCAAGCGTTGTATTGGGTCGATATCGCCGGCAAGCAGGCACTGCGGCTGATCGGCGCCAATGTGGAGATCTGGCAGATGCCCGAGCATGTGTCCGCCTTCATACCGACCCAGAGTGGCGATGCACTGGTGACCCTGAGCAGTGGCGTCTATCGCCTCGATCTTGATTCGCCGGGCCTGGAGCCGCGCCTGACGCTGCTGTGCATGGCCGACCCCCAACTGGGTAATCGTGCCAATGAGGCCCGTTGCGATGCCCTGGGCCAACTCTGGCTCGGCACCATGCAGAACAACATCGGTGCCGACGGCGAGGACTTGCCGATCGAGCAACGGTCCGGTGGCCTGTTTCGCGTCGGTGGCGACGGTCGGGTCATGCCCTTGTTGCGCGGGCTGGGCATCCCTAACACCTTGCTCTGGAGCCCCGATGGCACCACGGTGTATTTCGGCGACAGCCTGGACGGCACGGTGTATCGGCACTTTATCTATCCGGAAGGCAACCTCGCGCCGGCCGAGGTCTGGTTCGGCCCACACCCGCGTGGCGGCCCGGATGGCTCGGCGATGGACGCCCGGGGCTATATCTGGAACGCCCGCTGGGACGGCAGTTGCCTGCTGCGGCTGACGCCGGACGGGCAGGTCGACCGGGTGATCGAATTACCCGTCAGCCGACCGACCAGTTGTGTGTTCGGCGGCGAAGACCTCAAGACGTTGTACATCACCAGCGCGGCGAGCCCCTTGGGTCATCCGCTGGACGGTGCGGTGCTGTCGATGCGTGTCGATGTGCCTGGCGTGGCCTGTACAAGGTTCGCGGGGTAATCCCAGAATATGGGATGTAAATATATATATTGAGATTGTTTGGCGGCCGGGTTTATAGTCGGCTCCATCGGCAATACGCACTCACACTAAAAAAACAAAACAGGTGAAGTGATGCAACGATCTTTCCCCGTACGCCCCGGCGGCGTACGCCGGCCACTGTTCTTCCAAGCGCCTTTGCGCCGGTCATCCGTGGATGCCCGGTTTTCGTCGTGCCCGCACGCAGGAGCCTTGAGCCATGGCTGAGCCCTTGGTCTTGCCGCCCGTGCCGGAGCCCCCGAAGGGCGAACGCCTGAAAGACAAGGTCGTGCTGTTGACCGGCGCTGCCCAAGGCATTGGCGAAGCCATCGTCGCGGCATTCGCTTCGCAGCAGGCCCGACTGGTGATCAGTGACATCCAGGCGCAGAAAGTCGAGGCGGTGGCCGCCCACTGGCGTGAACGCGGGGCCGATGTGCAAGCGTTGCAGGCCGATGTGTCGAAGCAGCAGGACTTGCAGGCCATGGCCCGTCGCGCCGTCGAGCTGCACGGTCGCATCGATGTGCTGGTCAACTGCGCCGGCGTCAATGTCTTCCGTGACCCGCTGGAAATGACCGAAGAGGACTGGCGCCGCTGCTTCGCCATCGACCTGGATGGCGCCTGGTACGGTTGCAAGGCGGTGCTGCCACAGATGATCGAGCAGGGCGTGGGCAGCATCATCAACATTGCCTCCGTCCATTCGTCCCACATCATTCCCGGCTGTTTCCCTTACCCGGTGGCCAAGCACGGCCTGCTCGGCCTGACTCGCGCCCTGGGCATCGAATACGCGCCCAAAGGGGTACGCGTCAATGCCATCGCGCCGGGTTACATCGAGACCCAGCTGAACGTCGACTACTGGAACGGCTTTGCCGATCCCCACGCCGAACGCCAACGTGCGCTGGATATGCACCCGCCACGGCGCGTCGGGCAACCGATCGAAGTGGCAATGACGGCCGTGTTCCTGGCCAGTGACGAAGCACCGTTTATCAATGCCTCATGCATCACCATCGATGGAGGACGTTCAGTCATGTACCACGACTGAATATTCCTGGATTGCAGTGGGAAACTTCGCCTGTAATCCAATCATCATACGATATGACTATTTAGGCCTATGCTGTGTAGCAACTTGATGTAACCGCCCAGCCTGCGCATTTCCACCGACGGTGGAGCAGACCCTGGACGTTTGGCTTTCAATAAAAAAAACAAGGAGTCAACTATGAAACATCGTCGTGGGATCCGTTCCCTGTGTCGCGCCGCCCTGGCGGTTACCGCGGTCAGCCTCAGCAGCCACTTGCTGGCGGCCGATGCGGTAAAAATTGGTTTTCTGGTCAAACAGGCGGAGGAGCCCTGGTTCCAGACCGAATGGGCATTCGCCGAGAAAGCGGCCAAGGACAAAGGCTTTGAATTGATCAAGATCGCCGTGCCCGACGGCGAGAAAACCCTCTCGGCCATCGACAGCCTGGCCGCCAACGGTGCCAAGGGCTTCGTGATCTGCCCGCCGGACGTGTCCCTCGGCCCAGCCATCATGGCCAAGGCCAAGCTCAACGATCTCAAGGTAATTGCCGTGGACGACCGTTTCGTCGACGCCAACGGCAAGTTCATGGAAGACGTGCCGTACCTGGGCATGGCCGCGTTCGAGGTGGGCCAGAAGCAGGGCGCCGCCATGGCCGCTGAAGCGAAGAAGCGTAATTGGGAGTGGAAAGATACCTACGCGGTGATCAACACCTTCAACGAGCTGGATACCGGCAAGAAGCGCACCGACGGTTCGGTCGATGCCCTGAAGAAGGCCGGGATGCCGGAAGACCATATCCTGTTTACGGCGCTCAAGACCCTCGACGTACCCGGCAGCATGGACTCCACCAACTCGGCGTTGGTGAAGCTGCCAAGCGCTGCGAAGAACCTGATCATTGGTGGCATGAACGACAACACCGTGCTGGGCGGCGTGCGCGCCACCGAAGCGGCCGGGTTCAAGGCAGCCAATGTGATTGGTATCGGCATCAACGGCACCGACGCCATCGGCGAGCTCAAGAAACCCAATAGTGGCTTCTTCGGTTCGATGCTGCCAAGCCCGCACATCGAAGGCTACAAGACCGCCGAAATGATGTACGAGTGGATCACCACCGGCAAGGAACCGCCGAAGTACACCGCCATGGACGAGGTGACGCTGATCACCCGGGAGAACTTCAAGCAGGAGCTGGAAAAGATCGGCCTGTGGAACTGACGGTCGGTTGATTCAAAAGCGGCCCTGGCCACATGAGTGGCGGGGTCGCTTGATCTCTGTAAGTTCGAGGTGGTTATGCAAGCGCAAACAGCGACACGGCAACACAACATCGGCGGCAGCTTGCGGTTCAACGGGATCGGCAAATCCTTTCCCGGCGTGCAGGCGCTGGCCAATATCAGTTTCGTCGCGCATCCGGGGCAGGTGCATGCCTTGATGGGCGAGAACGGCGCGGGCAAGTCCACGTTGCTGAAGATCCTCGGTGGCGCCTACATCCCAAGCAGTGGCGACCTGCAGATCGGCGAACAGACGATGGCCTTCAAAGGCACCGCCGACAGCATTGCCAGCGGGGTGGCGGTGATTCACCAGGAGCTGCACCTGGTGCCGGAAATGACCGTTGCGGAAAACTTGTTTCTCGGCCATTTGCCGGCGCGTTTCGGCCTGGTCAACCGTGGTGTGCTGCGCCAGCAGGCGCTGGCGCTGCTCAAAGGCCTGGCCGACGAAATCGACCCGCAGGAAAAAGTCGGTCGCCTGTCCCTCGGCCAACGGCAATTGGTGGAAATCGCCAAGGCCTTGTCCCGTGGCGCCCATGTCATTGCCTTCGACGAACCCACCAGTAGCCTGTCGGCCCGGGAAATCGACCGTTTGATGGCGATCATCGCCCGCTTGCGAGACGAGGGCAAAGTGGTGCTGTACGTCAGCCACCGCATGGAAGAGGTGTTCCGTATCTGTAATGCGGTGACCGTGTTCAAGGACGGTCGTTATGTCCGGACCTTCGAGAACATGAGCGAGCTGACCCACGATCAGTTGGTCACGTGCATGGTCGGCCGCGATATCCAGGACATCTATGATTACCGTCCTCGGGAACGCGGCGATGTGGCGCTGCAAGTGAAGGGCCTGCTGGGGCCGGGCTTGCGCGAACCGGTGAGTTTCCAGGTGCACAAGGGCGAGATCCTCGGCTTGTTCGGGTTGGTCGGCGCCGGTCGTACCGAGCTGTTTCGCTTGCTCAGTGGCCTGGAGCGCCAGAGCGAGGGCAGCCTGGTCCTGCACGGCCAGGAACTGAAATTGCGTTCGCCACGGGATGCCATCGCCGCTGGCGTGCTGCTGTGCCCGGAAGATCGCAAAAAGGAAGGCATCATCCCGTTGGGCAGCGTAGGCGAGAACATCAACATCAGCGCCCGACCGTCCCACTCGACCCTCGGCTGCCTGCTGCGCGGTGATTGGGAGCGGGGCAATGCCGACAAGCAGATCAAGTCGCTGAAGGTGAAGACGCCGGCGGCCAGCCAGAAAATCATGTACCTGTCCGGCGGCAATCAACAGAAGGCGATTCTCGGTCGCTGGCTGTCGATGCCGATGAAAGTCCTGCTGCTGGACGAACCGACCCGTGGCATCGACATCGGCGCCAAGGCGGAGATCTACCAGATTATCCACAACCTGGCGGCGGACGGCATCGCGGTGATCGTGGTGTCCAGCGACCTGATGGAAGTGATGGGCATTTCCGACCGAATCCTGGTGCTTTGCGAAGGGGCCATGCGTGGCGAACTGCCGCGCGACCAGGCCAACGAATCCAACCTGTTGCAACTGGCGCTGCCGCGCCAACGCGTTGCCGACGCGGCGAACTGAGAGGTAAATCATGACCATTCAAAACAATGCACTGCCAACGGCACGCAAACCACTGGACCTGCGTCGCTTCCTGGATGACTGGGTCATGCTGCTGGCGGCCATCGGGATCTTCGTGCTTTGCACCCTGATGATTGACAACTTCCTGTCGCCGCTGAACATGCGCGGCCTGGGCCTGGCGATCTCCACCACCGGTATCGCGGCCTGCACCATGTTGTATTGCCTGGCGTCCGGGCACTTCGACTTGTCGGTCGGTTCGGTGATTGCCTGTGCCGGCGTCGTCGCGGCGGTGGTGATGCGCGACACCAACAGCGTGTTCCTCGGCGTCAGCGCGGCGCTGGCGATGGGGCTGA
Source organism: Pseudomonas sp. Z1-12 (assembly GCF_051132015.1). NCBI lineage: Bacteria > Pseudomonadati > Pseudomonadota > Gammaproteobacteria > Pseudomonadales > Pseudomonadaceae > Pseudomonas > Pseudomonas sp. Z1-12. Next base: position 4,853,097 of record NZ_CP071647.1, on the reverse strand, counting down.
TCGTTGGCCTGATCAACGGCATCGTGATCGCCAAGCTGCGGGTCAATGCCTTGATCACTACCCTGGCGACGATGCAGATCGTCCGCGGCCTGGCCTACATCTTTGCCAACGGCAAGGCGGTGGGTGTGTCCCAGGAATCGTTCTTCGTGTTCGGCAATGGTCAATTGTTCGGCGTGCCAGTGCCGATTCTGATCACCATCGTCTGCTTCCTGTTTTTCGGCTGGCTGCTGAACTACACCACTTACGGGCGCAACACCATGGCCATCGGTGGCAACCAGGAAGCGGCGTTGCTGGCGGGGGTCAATGTTGATCGCACCAAGATCATCATCTTCGCCGTGCATGGCCTGATCGGCGCCCTGGCTGGGGTTATCCTGGCGTCGCGCATGACCTCGGGCCAGCCGATGATCGGCCAGGGCTTCGAGTTGACCGTGATCTCGGCCTGCGTGCTGGGCGGGGTGTCGTTGAGCGGCGGCATCGGCATGATTCGCCACGTCATCGCCGGCGTGCTGATTTTGGCGATCATTGAAAACGCGATGAACCTGAAGAACATCGACACCTTCTACCAATACGTCATCCGCGGCTCGATCCTGTTGCTGGCGGTGGTGATTGACCGGTTGAAGCAGCGCTAGGCAGTAGGGATTACTGGCGACTGACCTGCCGCCATCGCGAGCAAGCTCGCTCCCACAGGGTTTTTAGTGTCAGGCTCAGGACCTTGGCACAGCGCAGAACCAGTGTGGGAGCGAGCCTGCTCGCGAAGGCGTCGACACATCCAACACCTCCATAGCTGACCCACCGCTTTCGCGAGCAAGCTCGGCTCCCACAGGGTTTTGTGTCAGGGGCAGAAACCTCGGCACGACCCAGACCCTATGTGGGAGCGAGCCTGCTCGCGATGGCGTCCTCCCTGACGCCAACCATCACCCGGCCTTGCGCAACGCTTCGACCAGCTCCTGCTTGCGCATCTTCGAACGTCCGGGAATGTTTTTCGCCCGGGCTTCCTTCATCAAGCTGTCCACCGTCTGGGCCCCATGGGAGGCTTTGCTGGTGCGTGGGTGGCCCTCGCGGGTCTTGGCGGCGCGGCGGGCTGATTCCTTGCGGTCGTTTTTCTTGGCCGCCGCTGGTTTTTCCTTGCCTGAGCCACCGGAGCGTTCGCCGCCACCGGACTGCTTGTTCACCGTCGCCCAGGCCCGAGCTTCGGCCTTGCCCTCCGACACACCTTTTTGCTCATAACTTTCTTCGATGTGCTCGGCCTTGCGTTTTTGCTTGTCGGTGTATTTGTCTTTGCTTCCACGAGGCATGGGATGTTCCTCCTCAAATGTCCGGGCAGAGGCTACTGGCTGGCGGCGCCACCTTCGGAACCCGAGCCACCGGTCGTGGTTTTCGAGCCCACCCCGGTCTCGGCGTTATCCGGTGCGGTGGAGTCCGGCGTATTCATGCCACCCTGGCGCCCGGTGTCATTCCCCTGCACGCGTGGATCGGTGCCGGTGGCCGGTGGCTGGCCATTGTTCAGGCTACCGCCACCGGTGCCGTCGGTGTTCAACTTGGGCAGGCCTTGCGTGGCAGGGGAGTTTGGCGCTTGCACGGGGTCGGTTGGCCCAGTGCCGTCGGTAGAGGCCGCGAAGGCCACCGAGGACAGCAGCGCGGCGAAGGTGAATGCGGTCAGCCTTGAAGTGATCATGGGTGTCGCCTCCATTTTTCAGAATGCTTACCCGATCTTGGGCCTTGGCTGCTTGGCGTTGGTGCCTTGGGCGCGACGAATGGCAGTTTTGGGAAGAGGCGTGCGCCCGCGATCAAATAGTTGGATCGGTATGTGACGAGCGCCGCGCAGCGGCTTAGTATGGCGCTTTCAATTGGCTACAAGGCCTGTTCATGTCGATCGAGATCCGTCCTGCGCAACCCAGCGATGCGCCTCAAATCCTTGCCTTCATTACCGAGTTGGCCGATTACGAAAAAGCCCGCCACGAAGTCATCGCCAGTGTGACCGACATCGAGCGCAGCCTGTTCAGCGAAGGCGCGACCGCCCACGGCCTGATCTGCCTGCGTGACGGCGTGCCGATCGGTTTCGCGGTGTTTTTCTTCAGCTATTCCACCTGGCTGGGCAGCAACTGCCTGTACCTCGAAGACCTTTACATCACGCCGGAGCAGCGCGGTGGCGGGGCAGGGAAGACCCTGTTGCGCCACCTGGCGAAGATCGCCTGCGACAACGATTGCGGCCGCTTCGAATGGAGCGTGCTGGACTGGAACACGCCGGCCATCGATTTCTATAAATCCCTCGGCGCGCAACCCCAGGAGGAATGGGTGCGCTACCGAATGGATGGCAAGGTACTGCGGGATTTTGCCAACGGCAATTGATCACGCGTATGAGTCGGACGCGTACTCGACAAATCCGGGGCGCTGTTCGAGTCGCTTGCAATAGGCGGCTACCGCTGGATAGTCCGGGCGTTCCATCGGTGTCTGGCGCCAGCGGTGTGCGGACAGGCCAATGAGCACGTCGGCGAGAGAAAAGTCCGCGCCGGCCACGTAAGCGCCGGTGTGTTTCAGCTGTTGTTCCAGTAATCCCATTTTTTCGTTCCAGCCTTTGACGCCGGCGGCGATGAGTTGGGGGTCCTGGAAATCCGGGTGTTTGCGCACCAGTCCGTAAAACGCATCGCCCCACGACGGATTGAGCTCGGTGGCTTGCCAGTCCATCCACTGTTCAATGCGCGCCCGGGCGGCAGGCTCGACAGGCAGCAGATCGTCGCGTCCATGCTTACCCACCAGATAGCGGCAAATGGTGTTCGACTCCCAGAGCACACCGTTCTCATCGATGATCACCGGTACCTGGGCATTGGGATTCAACGCCAGGAATGCCGGGTCGTGGGTCGAGGCAAAGCCGATACCCCAGTCTTCGCGTTCGTAGGCGATGTCCAGTTCCTGGCAGGTCCATAACACTTTTCTGACGTTGATCGAGGAAGTGCGACCGAGGATTTTCAGCAATTGTTCCATCACTTTTTCCCTGAGTTGTCTGGCGTCCGTTCAGAAACGTAGCAGGGTCTTGGATGGATGGCGACGGTTTTGCCGTTATCGTCGTGATCCCAATATGTGGGAGTGATATTTATATATTGAGATTGTATCCCTCCCAGGTTTATAGTCCGTTCCACTCACTGCCAAAAAACAAAACAGGTGAAGCGGATGCAGGCGCAATTGATCGCGCTCGATTGGGGGACCACCTCATTACGGGCTTACAAACTCGCAGCCGGTGGCGAGGTGCTCGAGCAGCGTTCGCTGTCGACGGGGATCATGCAGTTGCCCTCCGGGCCACGAACCGTGGCCGGCCGGGTCTGCATCGACGGTTTCGAGCTGGCCTTCGACGAGGCCTGCGGCGACTGGCTCGATGCTCAACCGGGCTTGCCTGTGATTGCCTGCGGCATGGTGGGCAGTGCTCAGGGCTGGCGAGAAGCGCCTTACTGCGACACACCCGCCAACGTTGCCAATCTCGGACATTCCCTACAAACCGTTCGCAGCCTTCGCGGCGTCGATGTGCACATCGTGCCCGGCGTGATCCAGCGTTCACGTTTGCCCAATGTCATGCGCGGCGAAGAAACCCAAGTGCTCGGTGCCTTGCACAGCCTGCCGGATGAAGCGGTGCTGATCGGCCTGCCTGGCAGTCATTCGAAATGGGTGGAAGTGGCCGATGGCTGCATTGTGCATTTCGATACCTTCATGACCGGCGAGATCTTCGCCGTCCTCAGTGACCACAGCATTCTCGGCCGCACCCAGCAACGGGGGACGACCTTCGATGGCGTGGCCTTTGACCGTGGCGTGCAGGTGGCGCTGTCGGTGGACGGCCAGATCGGCCCGTTGTCCACCGTGTTCAGCGCCCGCAGCCTGGGCTTGACCGGCGAGTTGGTGGCCAGTGCCCAGGCGGATTACCTCTCGGGCCTGTTGATCGGCCATGAGCTGGCGGCGCTGGCCGAAGTGCAGCGCCGTCGCCGCGACAGCCTGCACCTGCCGACGGTGGTGCTGATCGGCAACTCCCAACTCTGTGTCCGTTATCAACGGGCCCTCGACGCCTGCGGCTTCGCCCGGGTGGTCCTGGCCGAACAGGCCACCGAACGCGGTTTGTGGCAACTGGCCGTGGCGGCCGGGTTGCTCGATTCCACCGCCCCCTGAACCTGACTGGAGGTCTGACATGCTCACACAAGCACTGGCGCACAACGGGTTGATCGCGATCCTGCGTGGCTTGCGTCCCGAAGAGGCGGCGGCCATCGGCGAGGTCCTGTACAGCGCCGGATTTCGTGTCATCGAAGTGCCGCTCAATTCCCCCGAACCGTACGAAAGTATCCGCATCCTGCGCAGTACCTTGCCCGCCGATTGCCTGATCGGTGCCGGCACCGTGCTCACGCCGGAACAGGTCGGGCAGGTGAAAGCCGCTGGCGGCCAAGTGATCGTCATGCCCCACAGCGACCCGAAGGTGCTGCGTGCGGCGAAAGCGGCGGGCTTGTACCTGTCGCCCGGCGTCGCCACGCCCACCGAAGCCTTTGCCGCGCTGGCCGAAGGCGCCCACGTACTGAAGATGTTTCCCGCCGAGCAAATGGGCCCGGCGGTGGTCAAGGCCTGGCTCGCGGTGTTGCCGGCCGGGACCGTGCTGGTGCCGGTGGGCGGGATTACGCCGGACAACATGGCGGTGTTCGTCGAAGCCGGCGTCAAGGGTTTCGGCCTCGGTTCCGGGCTGTTCAAGCCGGGCCTGACAGTGGATGAAGTGGCGGTACGCGCCAAGGCCTACGTGGCCGCATGGAATGCCTTGAACTGAAGATTTTTCCAGCGCCCCGCGCGCTGCATCTGACAAGAGAGACAACAAGATGAAAATTACCAAGCTGACCACGTTTATCGTTCCGCCGCGCTGGTGCTTCCTCAAGGTCGAAACCGACGAGGGCGTGACCGGTTGGGGCGAGCCCGTGGTCGAGGGCCGTGCCCACACGGTGGCGGCGGCTGTCGAGGAATTGTCCGACTACCTGATCGGCAAAGACCCACGCAACATCGAAGACATCTGGACCGTGCTCTATCGCGGCGGCTTCTACCGCGGCGGCGCCATCCACATGAGCGCCCTGGCCGGTATCGACCAGGCGTTGTGGGACATCAAGGGCAAGGCCCTCGGTGTGTCGGTCAGCGATTTGCTGGGCGGCCAGGTGCGGGACAAGATCCGTGTGTATTCGTGGATCGGCGGCGACCGGCCAGCGGACACCGCCCGCGCGGCGAAAGAGGCTGTAGGGCGGGGCTTCACCGCGGTGAAAATGAATGGCACCGAAGAGTTGCAGTTTCTCGACACCTTCGAAAAAGTCGACCTGGCCCTGGCCAACGTGGCGGCGGTGCGCGATGCGGTCGGGCCGAACGTCGGTATTGGCGTGGACTTCCACGGCCGCGTGCACAAGCCGATGGCCAAGGTGCTGATGAAGGAACTCGACCCTTACAAACTGATGTTTATCGAAGAGCCGGTACTCAGCGAAAACTACGAAGCCCTCAAGGAATTGGCGCCGCTGACCAGCACCCCGATTGCCCTCGGCGAGCGGTTGTTCTCGCGCTGGGACTTCAAGCGCGTACTCAGCGAAGGCTACGTGGACATCATCCAGCCAGATGCGTCCCACGCCGGCGGCATCACCGAAACCCGCAAGATCGCCAACATGGCCGAGGCCTACGACGTGGCGCTGGCGCTGCACTGCCCGCTGGGTCCCATCGCCCTGGCGGCGTGCCTGCAACTGGACGCGGTCTGCTACAACGCGTTCATCCAGGAGCAGAGCCTGGGCATCCACTACAACGAGAGCAACGACCTGCTGGATTACATCAAGGATCCGCAGGTGTTCGACTACGACAAGGGCTTCGTGAAGATCCCGAACGGCCCGGGCCTGGGCATCGAGATCAACGAGGAATACGTCATCGAACGCGCGGCCATCGGCCACCGCTGGCGCAACCCGATCTGGCGCCATGCCGATGGCAGTTTTGCCGAGTGGTGAGTCACGCCTGACCCACCCAAGATCCCTGTGGGCCTGTGGTGAATGCAAAGCCCATGAGCGCCACAGACCCCCTGTGGGAGCGAGCTTGCTCGCGATGGCAATGTTTCAGTCACACATGCGCCAACTGATACACCGTCATCGCGAGCAAGCTCGCTCCCACAGTTTGATCTTCGCAGGCAGGGAGATCTTCTTCGGTACGCCCGTTCCTCAATAAACATAAAAAGAGGCACCTCACATGCAAGCGCACACCCTGAGCGCGCAGGCGTCGTTGGTGACGCCTAGCCGCAAGCGTTTTTTCATCATGGTCCTGCTGTTCATCACCGTGGTGATCAATTACCTGGACCGCAGTAACCTCTCGATTGCCGCCCCCGCGCTGACCAGTGACCTGGGCATCGACCCGATCCACGTCGGGCTGATTTTCTCCGCGTTCGGCTGGACCTACGCCGCCATGCAGATTCCCGGCGGCTGGCTGGTGGACCGGGTGCCGCCGCGCATCCTCTACAGCGTGGCGTTGCTGCTGTGGTCGGTGGCTACGGTGATGCTGGGGTTCGTCTCCAGTTTCATCGCGTTGTTCGTGCTGCGCATGGCCGTCGGTGCCTTGGAAGCGCCGGCCTATCCAATCAACAGCCGCGTGGTGACGACCTGGTTTCCCGAGCGCGAGCGGGCCACGGCCATCGGTTTCTACACGTCCGGGCAATTCGTCGGGCTGGCTTTCCTGACCCCGGTATTGGCTTGGCTGCAACACACCTTCGGTTGGCACATGGTGTTTGTCGCCACAGGCGCGGTGGGCATTCTCTGGGCAGTGATCTGGTACGCGGTGTATCGCGAGCCGCGGGATTTCAAAGGCGCCAACACCGCCGAAATCGAGCTGATCCGCGAAGGCGGCGGGCTGGTGGACATCCAGGCCGAGACCGCCAAGGTCAAGGCCAAGTTCAGCTGGACCGACCTGGGCATCGTCCTGACCCAACGCAAGTTGTGGGGCATCTACCTGGGGCAGTTCTGCCTCAACTCCACGCTGTGGTTTTTCCTGACGTGGTTTCCAACCTACCTGGTGAAATATCGCGGCATGGACTTCATCAAGTCTGGCTTGCTGGCGTCGTTGCCGTTCCTCGCGGCGTTTGTCGGCGTGCTGTGCTCCGGGTTCTTCTCCGACTGGCTGATTCGCCGCGGCGCCACGGTGGGCTTTGCCCGCAAACTGCCGATCATTGGTGGGCTGTTGATCTCCACGGCGATCATTGGTGCCAACTATGTCGAATCGACGCCGCTGGTGATCGCCTTCCTGGCCCTGGCGTTCTTCGGCAATGGCCTGGCGTCGATCACGTGGTCGCTGGTTTCCACCTTGGCACCGGCGCGATTGCTCGGGTTGACCGGCGGGGTGTTCAACTTCATCGGTAACCTGGCGGCCATCGCCACGCCGATTGTCATTGGCTTCCTCGCCAGCGGCGATTCGTTTGCCCCGGCCATTACCTATATCGCTGTCCTGGCATTGGCTGGCGCGCTGTCCTACATCCTGCTGGTCGGGAAGGTCGAGCGCATCGAGTTGTAGTCCGACGGGGCGGGCGACCATAATGCCGCCCGTTCCCCGCTCACTGTTGAAGGTCGGCTATGCAGCAAGACGATCCAAAAATCACCAAGGACGCCGCGCCTACCGGCACGCAGACATTGCTGCGTGGCCTGGGCGTGGTCCAGGCGGTCGCCAGTGGCGCCCGCGACTTGAAGGAAATCGCCCGGCTGATCGGCACCACCCGCAGCACCACCCATCGCCTGGCCAGTTGCCTGGTGGACGAGCGTTACCTGCGCGTGGTGCCGCAAGTGGGTTATTTGCTGGGGCCGAAGTTGATCGAACTGGGTTTCCAGGCCCGGGAAGAGCTGCCCCTGGTGAGCCTGGCGGGGCCGTACCTGGACGAGCTGTCGGCGCTGACCGGGGACACCGTTCACCTGGCGATTCGCGAGGGCGACGAAGTCTTGTACCTGTTGAAGAATCCGGGGCGCAACGGCCCGGAGATGCGCTCGCGCGTAGGCCATCGCATGCCGTTGGCACGCACCGGGATCGGCAAGGCGCTGATGCTCGATGATTCTCAGGAACAATGGAAGCGGCTGTATGAAATCAGCCTGCCGGCGGGAGGGAAAAATCAGTTCTGGCCCCAGCATCAGGAGCAATCCTGGGAACAGTTCCAGCAACGGATGGTGGAATACGTGGCGGGGGGCTATGCCTTCGACCTGGAAGACAACGAACCGTCGATTCGCTGTGTGGCGGCGCCGATTCGAGACGCCGGCAAGCGCATCGTCGCCGGTATCAGCATCGCCAGCACCGTGCCGTACATGCCGCTGGAGAAGATGGCCGAGCTGATTCCCCTGGTCAAAGGGGTCACAGCCCGGCTGTCGGCGGAGCTGGGCGCCAAGGTCTGACGAGCGTCAGGCCTTGAGCGTCGCCATGTCGATGACGAAGCGGTACTTCACATCCCCGGCGATCATGCGGCTGTAGGCCTCGTTGATCTGGCGGATGTCGAGCATTTCAATGTCGCAACTGATGTCGTGCTCGGCGCAGAAATCCAGCATTTCCTGGGTTTCTGCGATACCGCCGATCAGCGAGCCGGCCAGCACTCGGCGACCCATGATCAGCTTTGCCGCGTGTACCGGTGGGTCGACCGGCTCGACCAGGCCCACGATGATGTGTACACCGTCGAAATGCAGCGTGTCGAGGTAGGGATTGAGGTCGTGCTGCACCGGGATGGTGTCCAGCAGGAAATTGAAACGTCCGGCGGCAGCCGCCATCTGTTCGGCGTCGGTGGACACGATCACATGGTCCGCGCCCTGACGACGGGCTTCTTCAGCCTTGCTCGCCGAGCGGGTGAACAACGTCACTTCTGCGCCCATGGCCTTGGCGAACTTGATGCCCATGTGGCCCAGGCCGCCCATGCCCAGCACGCCGACCTTGTCGCCAGCCTTCACGCCGTAGTGTTTGAGGGGCGAATAAGTGGTGATGCCGGCGCACAGCAGCGGCGCAGCGCTGGCTGGGTCGAGTGTTTGCGGGATGCGCAGCACAAAGTGCTCGCTGACCACGATGCTGTCGGAATAACCGCCCATGGTGTGGCCACCGCTGACCCGGTCCGGGCTGGCGTAGGTCTGGGTCATGCCTTCGAAGCAGTATTGCTCCAAGTTAGCCCGGCAGGCTTCGCACTCGCGGCATGAGTCGACCATACAGCCCACACCGACCAAGTCGCCGACTTTGTGAGCGGTAACATTCGCACCGACGGCGGTGACCTTTCCGATGATTTCGTGGCCGGGCATCAGCGGGTAGACGGCAATGCCCCATTCATTGCGGGCCTGGTGGATGTCGGAGTGGCAGACCCCGCAGTAGAGAATATCGATCGCCACATCGTCGGCTCGCGGGCTGCGACGCTCGAACTTCATGGGGGCGAGGGGAGTGGTGGCTGATTGGGCGGCGTAGCCGATGGCTGTGTACATGATGGACCTCGCTGAGCAGTGAACGGTGAGGGAATCCATTCTGGGAGTCATGGCGGCAGGCGGCGATGGCGATTCCTCCGCCTGTCATGCCTAATCCTCCGGCGTTGGCCAGGATTTGATTCCATGTGACGCCAGACCTGCGATGATGGTTTCATCCCATTTTCCGTGAAGTTTTCGACCATGTTGTTGACCCGCCATCTCGATGCCAACGCCACGCTGGTTTCACTGATAGAACCCTTGGCGACCCGCGACGGTTTCGTCCCTACGCGACTGCCTGGCGTGCACGCGCTGCGTGCCAGCCAGGACGTCGCTCGTGGCCCGCAGCTCTACGAACCGAGCCTGGTGATCATTGCCCAAGGCAGCAAACTGGCCTACCTGGGGCCACGCACAATGGAATATGGCGCCGGGCATTATCTGATCCAGGCCTTGCCGGTGCCGTTCGAATGCGAAACCTACGCCATGCCCAATGCTCCGCTGTATGGCGTTTCCGTTGCGATCGACCGGGCGATGTTGGGGGAATTGGTGCTTTCCATGGGGTTGATGCCAGGGCGGAATCTGCCGCCCCAGACACCGGAATCCATGACCTGCGCTGTGCTCGATGACGCCATGCGTGGGTGTGTCGAACGCTTGTTGCGCTGCCTGCACGATCCGCTGGAGTGCCAAGTCATGGGCCAGGCACGGTTGCGGGAGTTGCTGTTCGTCGCGTTGCGCGGTCCCCAGGCTGATGTGCTGCGGGCGCTGGTGGAGCAGCAAGGCCAGTTCGCCCGGATTGCCGCGGCCCTGAGCCATCTGCATGCGCATTTCACCGAACCGCTGAACGTCGAGACCTTGGCCAGTTGCGCGAACATGAGCGCTTCGACCTTCCATGAGCATTTCAAGCGCAGCACCTTGCTGTCGCCGGTGCAATACCTCAAGCGGTTGCGCCTGCTCAAGGCCCAGCGCCTGCTGATGTGCGAGGGCATGAGTGTGGCCCACGTCGCGCACCAGGTGGGGTATCAGAGCCCGTCGCAGTTCAGTCGCGAATACAAGCGCTACTTCGAGCGCAATCCCGGGGAAGAGCGCGCGGCCTGAGCTTTTGAATGTCCCTTGTGGGAGCGAGCTTGCTCGCGATAGCGGTGTATCAGTCGACATCTTTGTTGAATGAACAATCGCTATCGCGAGCAAGCTCGCTCCCACATGGGGTTGCGGTGTTTTTTGAATCGGGGGCAACAAAAAGGCCCCCATTGCGGGAGCCTCGATGTTCGGCGTATCGGCTTACATGTTCGGGTAAGTCGGCCCGCCAGCGCCTTCCGGCGATACCCAGGTGATGTTCTGCGCAGGGTCCTTGATGTCGCAGGTCTTGCAGTGGACGCAGTTCTGGGCGTTGATCTGGAAGCGCTTCTCGCCGTCTTCCTTGGTGACCACTTCGTACACGCCAGCCGGGCAGTAGCGCTGGGCCGGTTCATCGTACAACGGCAGGTTCTTGCTGATCGGGATGCTCGGGTCGGTCAGCTTCAGGTGGCAGGGTTGTTCTTCTTCGTGGTTGGTACCGGAGATGAACACCGAGCTGAGTTTGTCGAAGCTGATCTTGCCGTCTGGTTTCGGGTAGTCGATCTTCTTGCAATCGGCCGCCAGTTTCAGGCACGCGTAGTCGGGCTTGTTGTCATGCAGGGTGAACGGAATCTTGCCGCCGAAGATGTTCTGGTCGAGCCAGTTGAAACCGCCACCCATGATCGCGCCGAACTTGTGAATCGCTGCACCGAAGTTGCGGCTGGCGAACAACTCTTCGTATAGCCAGCTGTTCTTGAAGCTGTCGACGTAGGCGGTCAGTTCATCACCGCCTTCGGACTCGGCGAACAGGCGATCGGCCACGGCCTCGGCGGCGAGCATGCCGGATTTCATGGCGGTGTGGCTGCCCTTGATCTTGGCGAAGTTCAGGGTGCCAAGGTCGCAACCGATCAGCGCACCGCCCTTGAAGACCATTTTCGGCAGCGAGTTCAGGCCGCCCTTGCAGATGGCACGGGCGCCGTAGCTGACGCGCTTGCCGCCTTCCAGGTACTGCTTGAGCACCGGGTGGTGCTTGAGGCGCTGGAACTCGTCGAACGGCGACAGGAAGGTGTTGCTGTAGGACAGGTCGATAATCAGGCCGACCACCACCTGGTTGTTTTCCAGGTGATAGAGGAAGGAACCGCCGGTGTTCTCGGTGCCCATGATGTCCAGCGGCCAGCCAGCAGTGTGCACCACCAGGCCGGGTTGATGCTTGGCCGGGTCGATTTCCCAGATTTCCTTCAGGCCGATGCCGTAGTGCTGGGCGTCGGCCTCGCTGTCCAGGTTGAAGCGCTTGATCAGTTGCTTGCCGATGTGCCCACGGCAGCCTTCGGCGAATAGCGTGTATTTGCCACGCAATTCCATGCCGGGGGTGTAGAGGCCTTCCTTTGGATTGCCTTCGCGGTCGACACCCAAGTCGCCGGTGATGATTCCGCGAACCACGCCGTTTTCGTCGAATAGCGCTTCCTGGGCGGCGAAGCCCGGGTAGATTTCCACGCCCAGGTTCTCGGCTTGCTGGGCCAGCCAGCGGCACAGGTTGCCCAGCGAAATAATATAGTTGCCTTCGTTGTGCATGGTCTTGGGCACAAAGAAGTCAGGGATTTTGCTCGCGGCCTCGGCGTTTCTCAGGACATAAATGTCATCGCGTACGACGGGCGTGTTCAACGGTGCGCCGAGTTCTTTCCAGTCCGGGAACAGCTCATTCAAGGCGCGGGGCTCGAACACCGCGCCGGAGAGGATGTGCGCGCCGACTTCGGAACCTTTTTCGACCACGCAGACGCTGATTTCCTTACCGGCTTCGGCGGCCTTCTGTTTCAGTCGGCAAGCGGCAGACAGGCCAGCGGGGCCGGCACCGACGATGACCACGTCGAATTCCATGTATTCGCGTTCCACAGGCTATCTCCTACTCAAGGCTCACAGTTTTTCTAATTGGAGGTTTGGCGTTGCATCCGTTGTTTCCTTCGCGAAAAGCGACGAAAGCGGCAATGGATGAAACACGGGTCTCTCTTAAGCGGCGCATTATATCTACACCACTCTCAGGGTCCAATACAAACGTTTGTTTGAAATTGCCGCAGCCCAGATAAATCACTGACGTACGGCTTATGACTGACCATTTTGCCGTATTGACCGGAATAGGCGTTCCGGTCAAGATACGGGCGGTTTTGCGCTCGCCGTAGGCTGACTGTTGGTTCCAAGAGCACCTCTAAAGACAGGGCGAAGGCAGCACAAAGTGACGTATTGCGTGGTTCTGAGGCGCAGTTTACACGCCGCGATAATGAATGACTCATCGGTCATCACTGACGAATGGTCTTCACTCCCGTGAGCTGGGTCATGTGTGGTTCATGCCGGCGTTTTTAGAGGTGCCCTTGCGCCCATGAGCATCAACCGCCAGGTTCGCCTAGGCGACTTTTTTTCACCGGAGAGTAACGAGGAATCCATGAAGGTTCTTGTAGCTGTCAAACGAGTGGTCGACTATAACGTCAAGGTTCGCGTCAAGGCGGACAACTCCGGCGTCGACCTCGCCAACGTCAAGATGTCGATGAACCCCTTCTGCGAAATCGCCGTGGAAGAAGCCGTCCGCCTGAAAGAGAAAGGCGTGGCAACGGAAATCGTCGTCGTCTCCATCGGCCCGACCACCGCCCAGGAACAACTGCGCACCGCGCTGGCCCTGGGTGCCGATCGCGCCATCCTCGTCGAATCCGCCGAAGACCTGACCTCCCTGGCCGTGGCCAAGCTGCTCAAGGCCGTCGTTGACAAGGAACAGCCATCGCTGGTGATCCTCGGCAAACAGGCCATCGACAGCGACAACAACCAGACCGGCCAGATGCTCGCGGCATTGAGCGGCTACGGTCAGGGCACCTTCGCGTCCAAAGTCGAAGTGTCCGGCGACAGCGTTGCCGTGACCCGCGAGATCGACGGCGGCGCGCAGACCGTTTCCCTGAAACTGCCGGCCATCGTCACCACCGACCTGCGTTTGAACGAGCCGCGCTATGCGTCGTTGCCAAACATCATGAAAGCCAAGAAGAAGCCGCTTGAAGTGCTGACTCCGGATGCTTTGGGTGTTTCCACCGCCTCCACCAACAGGACCGTCAAAGTCGAAGCGCCGGCTGCACGCAGCGCGGGCATCAAGGTCAAGTCGGTGGCTGAACTGGTCGAGAAACTGAAAAACGAAGCGAAGGTAATCTGACTATGACTATCTTGGTAATCGCCGAACACGATAACAAGGCGCTGGCTCCGGCCACGCTGAACACCGTTGCAGCCGCTGCCAAAATCGGTGGTGACGTGCACGTCCTGGTGGCTGGGCAGGGCGCAAGCGCCGTTGCCGAAGCCGCTGCGAAAATCGCTGGCGTGGTAAAAGTGCTGTCGGCCGACAACGCCGCCTACGCTCACCAGTTGCCGGAAAACGTTGCGCCGCTGGTAGCTGAGCTGGGCAAGGGCTACAGCCACATCCTGGCTGCCGCCACCTCGAACGGCAAAAACATCCTGCCGCGCGTTGCTGCCGCACTGGACGTCGACCAGATCTCCGAGATCATCTCGGTAGAAAGCGCTGACACCTTCAAGCGTCCGATCTACGCCGGCAACGCCATTGCCACCGTGCAATCGACCGCTGCGATCAAGGTCATCACCGTCCGTGCCACCGGTTTCGACCCGGTTGCCGCCGAAGGTGGCTCGGCTGCCGTTGAAGCCGTAGGCGCTGCTCACGACGCGGGCATCTCCAGTTTCGTCAACGAAGAACTGGCCAAGTCCGACCGTCCTGAACTGACCGCTGCCAAGATCGTCGTTTCCGGCGGTCGCGGCATGCAGAACGGTGACAACTTCAAGCACCTGTACGCCCTGGCCGACAAGCTGGGCGCCGCCGTCGGTGCTTCCCGCGCCGCGGTCGACGCCGGTTTCGTGCCGAACGACATGCAGGTCGGCCAGACCGGCAAGATCGTTGCGCCACAGCTGTACATCGCCGTCGGTATCTCTGGCGCGATCCAGCACCTGGCCGGCATGAAAGACTCCAAGGTGATCGTTGCGATCAACAAGGATGAAGAAGCGCCGATCTTCCAGGTGGCCGACTATGGCCTGGTAGCGGACTTGTTCGAAGCCATCCCTGAGCTGGAGAAGCTGGTCTAATCCGGCGTCTTCACTTATAAAGAGCCCGGCCCTTTGGCCGGGCTTTTTATTTTCCGCATCAGAGGAGCTTATCGCCATGGATCTGCGTCGCTTGACCGGCTGGTCGTTGCTGTGGGCGTTGGCGTTCGTGCCGGGCCTGTCTTTCGCCGCCGGCAAATGTGAACGACTGATCGCCACCGGCAGCCCGGACGCACCGCCTTACCTCTGGCAAGACCCTCAAGACCCCAAGCACCTGATCGGTGCCGGTGCCGATCTGCTGGCGCACGTCGCGGCGGAGCTGGGGATCAAAATCGAACTGCTGTATGCCGGCAAGCGCGCCCAGGCGCTGGACGAAGTGCGCAGTGGGCGCATGGACCTGCTCACCGACGCTCCGCTGACCGCCACCGGGCTTGACGCGTTGGATTACGTTCATCCGCCCTTGCTGGAAAACGATTACCTGGTCTGGACACGCAAGGACTCGAGCCTGGTCATCAACCAGCCCGAAGATCTTCACGGTCACTCCGGCGCATTGTCGGAAAAGTCTCGCATGACCCAAGGATTTGGCGTCTTTGCCGAGCAGAAATTATCCCTGGTGCGCACGCCCAACCTGACCCAGGCCTTTCAGAAATTGCTGTTGGGAGAGGTGGAATATGTTCTGGCAGGGCGCTATTCGGGCCTGGCGATGGCGCAGACACTGGGGATGGCCAGCGACCTGCAAGCCGCATCGCAACCGGTGGACAGGCCCGGGCTGTTCCTCGCGGTTTCCCATAACTCCGCCTGCAATGACCCATGGTTACGCGGACAGCTGGCGCAAAAGATGACAGAATTGGCCGCGTCCGGTCTGACAGAGGCTGTGTTGCAGCGCAATCTCGAGCGTTGGAACACACAGTTGCAGCCACCTGTCAGTGCCCCCAAACAGTAGGGAACATTAGTGACTATTCGACCTCTTTTCGCTGCCCTGGCCGTTCTGGCTCTGGCGGGCTGCGCAGCCGATCCGGCGCCGAATGAACAGATCCGCCTGACCGAACAGGCATTGAAGCAAGCCCGGGCCGTTGGCGCCACTGTCGACGAAGTGCCCGAATTGAAACTGGCTGAAGAAAAATTCGCCCGCGCCAAATCCAATATGGCAGATGAATCCTACAAGAAGGCGCGCATGCGGGCCGAACAGGCTGAACTCGACGCCCGACTGGCCGAAGCGAAGGTGCTGACCCTCAAGAGCCAGGAGCAACTGAACGTGCTCGACACCCGCATCAAGCGCTTGCGCAAGCAATTGAGGGAGGATGCCCAATGAAGCACTCCCACGTATTGGGCGGCCTGGTCCTCGCCAGCCTTGCCAGCTTGTATGGCTGTGCCGGCCAGCGCAGCGAAGCGGCGCTCGAACAGGCCAGCACCGATTTCCAGAAGGTCAAGGAAGACGCCAACGTATTGCGTGCCGCGCCCCGGGATGTGATCCGCGCTGGCGAGTCCCTGGCCCGTGCCGATCGCCTGTCCAGCTACTGGGGCAGCGGTGAGGATGTGCAGCATTACGCCTACCTGAGCCAGCGCTACAGTGCGATCGCCCGAGAGCACAGCAACCAGGTGCTCAACGAAGAGCGTGCGGCGAAGCTCGAACTGGAGCGCCAGCGCCTGCAATTGGCCTTGCGTGAGTCCAAATTGTTGAGCGTGCAGCAGCAGGGCAAATGGCTCGAAGAACAGATCATGGCGATGGCGACCACCCAGACTGATCGCGGCTTGGTGATGACCTTGGGTGACGTGCTGTTCGACACCGGCGAAGCGGAACTGAAAAACTCGGCCAACCGGGTCGTGCTCAAGATCGTGCAGTTCTTGCAGCTCAATCCCAAGCGCGTGGTGCGTATCGAGGGGTACACCGACAGCACCGGCGGCAAGCAGGAAAACCTCAAGCTGTCCCGCGACCGCGCACAGTCGGTGGCGGATGTGCTGGTGGACTTGGGGATTGATGAAAAACGCATCCAGGTCGAAGGCTACGGTGATGAGTATCCGGTGGACGTCAACGCTTCCGAGCGTGGCCGGGCACAGAACCGCCGCGTGGAAATTGTGTTCTCCGACGAAAAAGGCCAGCTCGGCGCCGCCCGCTAAGGGCTGCGTCACTGGAAAACCCGGCCCCTGTAAAAGGCGCCGGGTTTTTTTGGCCCTGCAATCGATGCAGGATGAGTACAGTTAGAGCTGTCACTCCACTGTACTGTCGAGTAATCTGGCAACTGTCCCAGTACACTTCTAAACTGTTCCGGTATCGTTTCCGACAAGAATAAAATGCCCGTGAAATCGAGTGCTGCGTCATGACCAACCTCCTGCTCTATCAACGTATTGCTCAACAGCTGGCGGAAGACATCCGGCGCGGTGTGTATCAGCCTGGTGAACGTGTGCCTTCGGTGCGCAAGATGAGCTCGCAGCTCAACGTCAGCCACGCCACGGTGCTGCAGGCCTATGCCAACCTTGAAGACCAGGGGCTGATTCGCGCACGGCCGCAATCGGGCTACTACGTTCACCAGACGCCGGCCCTGACCGCACCGACGCCGGACATTGCCCGGGTTGAGCGTCCAGGGCTGGTGACGCGCAGCAGCATCATCCAGCAGGTATTGGTCGAGTCGCGCCGCGAAGGGGTATTCCCCCTGGGCGCGGCGGTGCCGAGCGTCGACTACCTGCCGGTTCGGGCCTTGCATCAGCAATTGGCCAAGGTCACGCGTTTCCACAGCCCGCGGGCGTTCAGCTACATGTTCAGCCCGGGCTTCGAGCCGTTGCGGCGCCAAGTGGCGATTCGCATGCGCGATGCCGGTGTCGTGGTGGACCCTTCTGAAGTCGTGATCACCCATGGCTGTGTCGATGCGTTGCAGATGTCCTTGCGGGTGCTGACGCGGCCGGGGGACTTGATCGCCGCCGAGTCGCCGACCTACTACGGTTTGCTGCAATTGGCGGATCTGTTGGGTCTCAAGGTCATCGAGATTCCCAGCGACCCGGTTACCGGTATGAGCCTGGAAGCCTTGCAGTTGGCGGCCAACCAGTGGTCGATCAAGGCGTTGGTGCTGACCACGCGCCTGAGCAATCCCCTCGGCGGCACCATGCCCGAAGAGCGGCAAAAGCAGTTGCTGCGCCTGGCGTCGGACTTCGATATCCAGATCGTCGAGGACGATATCTATGGCGAGCTGATGTTCGAGCAGGGCCGCACCAAGGCCCTCAAGGCCTACGACCGGCTGGATCGGGTCATCTACTGTTCGAGTTTTTCCAAGACATTGTCACCGGGCGTGCGCATCGGCTGGATGATCGCGGGGAAATTCCAGCAGGAAATACAGCGGCTCCAGACCTTCAGCACTCACTCGGCATGCAGCGTCACGCAAATGGGCATTGCCGCGTACCTGGAAAACGGCGGCTATGACCGACATTTGCGCTATATCCGCCAGGAGTACCGCAAGAACCTCAGCGCTTTCCAGCTGGCGGTGCAACAGTATTTCCCCGAAGGCACGCAAATGAGCCGTCCCACTGGCGGGTTCATCCTGTGGGTCAGCCTACCGGGGCGGGTCAATACCCAGGAATTGCATGTGCGGGCGTTGCAACAAGGCATCAGCATCGCCCCAGGGCTTATTTTCAGCAACACCGAGCAGTTCAACCACTGCATTCGCTTGAACTGCGGCACACCCTGGAACCGCGAGGCAGAGCGGGCCCTGATGACGCTGGGGTTGTTGGCGACACAATTGTGCCAAGAGACGGCCAACGGGTTCCTATAGAAATCAGCGGCTTAGCTTGATGTGCTTGTCAGCGCCTGATTATCAGGCGAGCATGGGGATCTCTGCCGTCAGTGCCGTTGTGTCTATGAAAGCCATTGTTCCTGTTGCCTGGGTTTTGATCGGCCTGTTGAGTGCCTTCCAAATGGGAGGCGTTGCCGTGGCGGCTCCGACGCAGGAAAAACCGGCCGCCAGTGTCACGAAAGATGCGCCGAAAAAAGCCACAGCGGCCAAGAAGCCTTCCCCTAAAAAGGCGACTGCGGCGAAGAAAAAGCGCGCGCCCATCGCGTCCAAGAGCAAATCCGCCCGTGAAGTCGCCAAGACCCCATTGCCGCCGGCCAAGCTGGACTTGAGCCTGCCCCGTGACATGGTCGAGGAACTGCAGCCGCCGGGTAAGGTGCCGCTGCCCAAGCGTGAACCGCTCTTGCCGTCAATGTTTGGAGATAAACCCGGACCGTTCCAGCTCAATGGCCGGCTGTTGAGCAATGAAATGCAACTGCCGCTGCGCAATCAGGAGCGCAATGAGGTGGAAGGTGCGGCGCTGGAGTTTGAATTCAAGCAGTAGGCCTCTCACAGGCGTGCCGCTCGTCACTGACCGTTCGGTCATTTCGCCAAGGGCAAAAAAACACGCAGACGGTAATTTAAAACGAGTGTTTTAGCCGTTACCCTGTGTTCTGTTACTCATCATTACCTGTCGCGAGGATGTGGTTGTCGTGAAATGCCGTGAAGGCTGTGGTGCCTGTTGCATCGCCCCCTCTATCAGTTCGCCTATCCCTGGGATGCCCCAAGGCAAGCCTGCGGGAGAACGGTGCGTGCAATTGTCCGTCGATAACCTGTGCCAGATCTTCGGCCAGTCGGAGCGTCCGGCGGTATGCTCGGCGTTCGAGGCCGACATCGAGGTGTGCGGCGACAGCAGTGAAGAAGCCATCCGCTTGATCGGTTGGTGGGAGCAAGTCACGGCAGCGTGATGGGTCAATGAACGGATCCGAAATAAACGAACTTGGACAATAAGGAAAACACTATGGGTTCGCTGCATCGTATGGCTGTGTTGTGTGGGTTGACCGTGTTGCTGGCAACGGCCACCGCTCAGGCAGAAGACTGGCAGGTTGCCAAGGAGAAGGACGGCATCAAGGTTTCCCTCAGTGAAGTAGCGGGCTCCGAGTACAAGGCTTATCGCGGCGTGACAGTGATGAAAACCTCCATGGCCAAGCTGCGCAGCTTGCAAGAGGACGTTGCGGGCGCCTGCGCCTGGATTCATGAGTGCAAGAGCCAGAAACTGCTCAAGCACGAAGGCAATCAGAGCTGGACCTACACCCAGTTCAACACGCCATGGCCGGTGACGCCCCGGGACTCGGTGCTGGAAGTCACGACCGAGGAGGGCGCCGATGGCAGCCTGACCCGCAAGCTCAAGGGCTTACCTGGGTACTTGCCTGAGGAGAAGGGTTTTGTACGTGTGACCAAGATCGACGGTTTCTGGACGTTCACGCCCAAGGGTGCGGACCAGGTCGAAGTGATCTATCAAGTCCATACCGAGCCGGGTGGTAGCGTACCGTCCATGGTGGCCAACAAGTTCGTGGTGGATGCGCCATTCAATACATTGAAAGCGTTGAAAGAGCGCGCTGAAAAATAAACAGTATTCGCTGATGAAAAGACCGCCCCCGAGGCGGTCTTTTCATGTGTGCCGTCCGAGCATCCAGCGGAACGATTGTCCCGCCGCCAATGTCGAGATAGAGGTAAGCCAGGTCCTGAATTGATCAAGGAGACACTGATGCAAAAGTGGGAAATCACTTTCATTGACGATCACGGTGAAACCACCGTCGAGCAGTTCGACTATGACCAGAAGCCCACCATGGAGCAGGCGGCCCAACTGATTCGCGAAAGGTTGCTTCCAGTGCTCAACAAGCTGGATATGAACGACTTGGAGAACCGCACCGAAGACCCGACGGTCAAGCATCTCAAGTCCCAGAACAGTATCGAAATCGTCAGCATTACACCAATTTCATGAAACCTTGCCTGGTCTCGCTTGGCAGTGGCCATCACTTGCGGCTACTCTGCAATTGAGATCAGCGAAAGGATCGCCAAGGTCCGGTCTTGTCAGCTACATGCTTGTGTCCCGACGGTCATTTGATGCCGTATCGCTTGCAGCCTGCGGGCTTCACGCACGGGAAGACGGAAAGTCTATCCATCGGTTTTAGGAGGACGTTTCATGAGCACAGCCTATCAAGAAGACATCAGCACCAGCGTATTGCGCCGCATGAAAGAAGGCGGTTTCGATTTTTCCCGATTCCATCCCATTGAGTTCTACGCCATTTTCCCGGACGAGGAGCGGGCGCGCAGGGCGGCAGGTCAATTTCGGGGAGAATCGTTGAACGCGCAGATCAGTGCACGGGACGACGGGGCTTGGTCATTGGAACTTAGCCGGGTGATGTACGCCACTTACGATGATATTGGCGACTTCGAGCAAGACTTCGAGGCCGTCGTCGAACCTTTGGGGGGCGTGATCGAAGGGTGGGGCGTCAAGCAAGAGATCCGGCGCCTGCAGGCCTGACAATCACTTACCGCAACCACAGCAACGGCTGACCTTTGTGTCGGCCGTTTTCATGTCTGCGACTAGCCGGGACCTTTGTGGGAGCCGAGCTTGCTCGCGATGGCGGCCGCAAACCAACATCACTTTCCCGCTGACTCACCACCATCCTCTCCTCCAGGTTTTGTACCTAACTGTATCGAGACCAAGCCGCGTCGTTTTTCCCTGACTATGCTCAGGAAAGCGACGCCCCTGCGTCGCAATGAAGCGGGGGGCAGCGGGTTGGGAGGATTTGCCGCACCATAAAAGTGCGCCGCCTGTGGATGGAGAATCCAACCCGTTGATCATAAAGCGTTTATGCCGATGGCACGGGGCTTGCGAAGCTTGCTGCCAGGGTGACAAGGAGTACGGCATGATCCGCAGCGGTTTTGATGAAATGTATGACGCCGACGGCCAGGTCCGGCCGCACTACCAGGCGTTTGCCCGCTGGTTGGCCGACACGCCTGACGAGCTGCTGGCGCAACGCAGGCGCGAAGCCGACCTGTTGTTTCATCGTGCCGGCATTACGTTCACGCTCTACGGTGACGAGCAGGGGACCGAGCGCCTGATTCCGTTCGACACGATCCCGCGCAGCATTCCGGCCAGCGAATGGCGGGTGGTGGAGCGCGGCTGCATCCAGCGGGTCAAGGCGCTGAACATGTTCCTGGCCGACCTCTACCACGAACAACGGATCATCCGCGCCGGCATCATTCCCGCCGAGCAGGTGCTGGCCAACGAGCAATACCAACTGGCGATGCAGGGGCTGGACCTGCACCGGGACATCTATGCGCACATTTGTGGTGTCGATCTGGTGCGCGACGGTGACGGTACGTACTACGTGCTCGAAGACAATCTTCGTACGCCCAGCGGTGTCAGCTACATGCTCGAAGACCGCAAGATGATGATGCGCCTGTTCCCCGAACTGTTCGCCGCCCAGCGCATCGCCCCCATCGACCATTATCCGAACCTGCTGCTCGACACCCTGAAAAGCTCCAGCCCACTGGACGACCCCAGCGTCGTGGTGCTGACGCCGGGGCGTTTCAACAGCGCGTTCTTCGAGCACGCGTTCCTCGCTCGGGAAATGGGTGTGGAGTTGGTGGAAGGCGCCGACCTGTTCGTCCGGGATGACAAAGTGTTCATGCGCACCACCGACGGCCCGAAAGCGGTGGATGTGATCTACCGTCGCCTCGACGATGCGTTCCTCGATCCGCTGGCCTTCAATCCAGATTCAATGCTCGGCGTGCCGGGGCTGTTGTCCTCTTATCGCTCCGGCAACGTGATGCTGGCCAATGCCATCGGCACAGGTGTAGCAGACGATAAATCGGTGTACCCGTTCGTCACCGACATGATCCGTTTTTACCTGGACGAAGAGCCGATCCTGAAGAACGTTCCTACCTGGCAATGCCGTAATCCCGCTGAGCTTTCCCACGTACTGGCGAATCTTCCCGACCTGGTGGTCAAGGAAACCCAGGGTTCCGGCGGTTATGGAATGCTGGTGGGGCCAGCCGCGACGACGGCGCAAATCGATGCCTTTCGCGAGCGGATCAAGGCCAAGCCGCACGCCTACATCGCCCAGCCGACGTTGTCGCTCTCGACCTGCCCGACCTTTGTCGAAAACGGCATCGCCCCGCGCCACATCGACTTGCGTCCGTTCGTGCTGGCCGGTCGCGAGACCCGCGTGGTCCCTGGTGGGCTGACACGGGTGGCGCTGCGCGAGGGCTCCCTGGTGGTGAACTCATCCCAGGGCGGTGGTACCAAGGACACTTGGGTGGTCGAGGATTGAGGAGCTGCCATGCTGAGTAGAACCGCCTCGGACCTGTACTGGATGTCGCGCTACCTGGAGCGGGCGGAAAACCTCGCGCGGATGCTCGACGTGAGCTATTCGTTGTCGTTGATGCCCCAGGACGGGCGTGGCGACGGCCTGCACGAGCTGGCCATGCCATTGCTGATCACCGGCACGCTGGACGATTACCGGGAGCGACACGGCGATTTGCACGCCGAGCGCCTGCTGCATTTCTTTGCCCTGGAAGCGGCCAATCCAGCCAGCATCTACAGTTGCCTGGGCTCCGCGCGAGCCAGTGCCCACGCGGTACGTGGGCGAATCACCGCCGACATGTGGGAAAACATCAATGCCACCTGGCTGGAAATTCGCGATATCGCCGAGCAAGGCTTGAATCGCTACGGCATGAGCCGTTTCTGCGAGTGGATCAAGGAGCGCTCGCACCTGTTTCGCGGCGCGACCTACGGCACCATCATGCGTAACGACGCGTTCCGGTTCATTCGCCTGGGGACTTTTATCGAACGGGCCGACAACACCCTGCGCTTGCTCGATGCCCGTTACGAAATGGCCGGTGACCAGGCCGACGCGGTCAGCGATGGCACGGCCCACGCGTACTACCAATGGAGCGCCTTGTTGCGGGCCTTGTCGTCCTTCGAGGCCTACACCGAGATCTACCGTGAAGCCCCGGGCGCTCGCCATGTGGCGGAGCTGCTGCTGTTGCGCGCCGACGTGCCGCGCTCGCTGCGCGCCTGCACCGAAGAAATCAACCAGATCCTCGCCAGCCTGCCGGGCACCAACGGCCGGCAGGCACAACGGCTGGCGGCTGAAATGGACGCACGCCTGCGCTACACCGGCATCAACGAAATCCTCGACGGGGGCCTGCATGCCTGGCTCACCGAATTCATCCCACTGGTCCGTGAACTGGGCAATGCCATTCACAGTTCCTACCTGGAGGTCATATGAGACTCTCGATCAGCCACGAAACGGCCTACCACTATGAAGACCAGGTTCGCGCCAGCATCCAATATCTGCGCCTGACGCCCCACGACAGCGAACGCCAGCACGTGCTGAGCTGGCAGCTTGATTTGCCACGGCCCGTGCGGGCGCAACTGGATCCGTTCGGAAACATCCTGCACGTACTGACCCTGGATGAGCCCCACGAAACGGTGATCATCGGCGCCCGCGGGCAGGTGGATATCGATCCGTCGCGCGAAGCCGAACATGAAAGCCAGTCGGCGCTGCCGTTCCTGCGCTTCACCCGGCTGACCGAGGCGGACGAGGCTCTTCGAACCTTCGCCGCGCAGCAATGCCAGCAGCGTCGCGATCGTACGGCGCTGATCGACCTGATGCAGGGGCTGAACCAGCACATGATCTATACCCCTGGCACGACGGCGATCGAGACCAGTGCGGCCCAGGCTTTTGCCGGTCGTAGCGGGGTGTGCCAGGACCATACCCACGCCTTCCTGGCGTGCGCGCGTAGCCTGGGCGTGCCGGCGCGTTATGTGTCGGGGTATCTGTTCAGCGAAGAAAGCGAACACCTGGCGAGCCATGCCTGGGCAGAAGCCTGGCTGGACGACGCCTGGTACAGCTTTGACGTGACCAACCAACTGGCCCGTCCGGAGCGGCACCTGAAACTGGCCGTGGGCCTGGATTACCTGGACGCCTGCCCGGTGCGAGGCATGCGCCGCGGCGGCGGTTGCGAGCAGATGCACGCCAAGCTGGTAGTGACAGCGGCGCCGGTGATCACGGTGCAACAACAATGATCATCCAGTGAGCGAGCTTTTGTGGCGAGGGAGCTTGCTCCCGCTCGAGTGCGAAGCGCTCGCAAGCTTTATAAGGGGCTGCTACGCAGCCCAGCGGGAGCAAGCTCCCTCGCCACAAAAAAGCGATCTCAAGGGGCCGATGGCTGCTTGCGTCCCGCCATATGCTTCAAATAACCCACCAGCAAATCCAGCTCTGGGTCCGGCAGCACCGTTGCGGAGAACCCGGGCATTTTTCCCTGTGGCCAGCGTCGCAGGCCTTGCGGGTCGCGGATGTAGCGCTTGAGGAAATCCCCGGAGAAGTATTCGGTGGGATTGAACGGAATGTTCAGGTCAGGACCGAACTGCGCATCGCCGGCGCCATTGAGCCGATGACACGCCAGGCAGTTTTTCTGGAACAGTGCGAAACCCTTGTTGATCGGGTCATCCTTGGCCAGCTCGGACGCCGGCAGCAGGGCCGGGAAGCGCTCAGCCACGGCCGACAGGCGCTTGATGCTCGCCACCGCATAGGGCCATTGTTCCGGGCTGATCTGACCCGCCTGCGGATCGGTCCAGACCAGATAAAAAGGCCCTGCACTGGACTTGCCTTCTCCCAGCGACGGCCAAGGCTTGGCCGGGTCCTCGATCGCCAGCCAGGCCCGGGCTCCGCTCTTGCCGAGGAGTGGCGCCGCGGGCATTTCGGCAGCGAAGCCGTCCAGGGCAACGGCTTGCAGATGGTCGTCCGGCTGGATACCCGTCAGGAGTGAAGTCAGCGGCACGGCTCGATAACTCATGGGTTTCTTGTAGGAAACGTCCTCGGCAATCTGGACCGTTCGCGCATCCGGGTGCTTGAGCAGTTCTTCGCTTTGCCAGGTGCGCGTGCTCGCGCCCAACTCCAGCACCAGTTGCGCGGCATAAAGGGGCGTGCTGAGCAGCAACGCCCCGAACACAATGAGAGCTTTCAAGTCGATCGCCTTCCATGTCGAGGGGAGCCGCGAAGGTTGGCACAGCCATCGCAGCCCGAACAGTGAACCCATCACATTTTTTGGCGATACAACGCATTGGATGATGCAGGTGCCCACGCGCAGGGTTTCAGCCAATCACCTTGGTGATATTCGGCAAAATCAACAGCAGCGTCGTGGCAAAGAGAATGAGTCCGGCTTGGCGAACTTTCGATTGTTTGAACATGGCTGACCCGCCTTTTTTGTTATTTCCTAAAAACCAGCCTGCATATCCATGACGGCTGGCGGTGCACTTCCTGTTCCGACAAGCGCCTCGGCAAAACCCGACGACTTACTTGTACAAGGATTACATTAGGGGCCGCGGCCGCCTTGGCTTAGATCCAATTCGTATCAGCTTTGAGCCATTTGCAATAAAAATGATATGAGGCGTATTGCCACCTTCCTGCTGGCCCTTTTGCTAGACAGCTTGCCCTCCTGAAACGGTTAACCCGATAGCTCGCTACCGTTCGTCTGAGCGTGGTCGTCAACGTCATTGAGCGCTGTGGTCATTGAATCCGGCGCCGCTGGGCTTATGGTTGAGGCATCACATTACGCCCGTGGTTTCGAGGATGGTCATGACCCAAGCTTTGATTTTCGACGCATTACGCACGCCTCGCGGCAAGGGCAAGGCCGATGGTGCCTTGCACAGCGTCAAGCCGGTGAACCTGATGGGCGGCCTGCTCAGGGCCTTGCAGCAGCGTATGGACCTGGACACCAGCCAGGTCGACGACATCGTGCTCGGTTGCGTGACGCCGGTGGGCGAGCAGGGCGCCGATATCGCCAAGACGGCTGCGCTGGTGGCCGATTGGGATGTCAGTGTGGCCGGCGTGCAACTCAATCGGTTTTGCGCCTCGGGCCTGGAAGCGGTGAACCTGGCGGCCATGAAAGTGCGTTCCGGGTTCGAAGACCTGGTGGTGGCCGGCGGCGTCGAGTCCATGTCCCGGGTGCCCATGGGCAGCGATGGCGGTGCGTGGGCGCTGGACCCACAGTCAAACCTGCACGGCCACTTCATTCCCCAGGGCATCGGTGCGGACTTGATCGCCACCCTGGAAGGCTTCAGCCGCGAGGACGTCGACGGTTACGCACTGCATTCCCAGCAAAAAGCCGCGCGCGCCCGGGCCGACGGTTCGTTCGATAAATCCCTGGTTGCCGTGCGGGACCAGAATGGCATCGTGCTGCTGGACCACGACGAATTCATCCGCGCCGACTCCACCCTCGACGGCCTGGGCAAGCTCAAACCGAGTTTCGAAGCCATGGGCCAGATGGGTTTCGATGGCACGGCGTTGCGGGTGTATAGCCATGTCGAGCGAATCAATCATGTGCACACGCCGGGCAACAGTTCCGGCATCGTCGACGGTGCGGCGCTGATGTTGATCGGTTCCGAAGCCAAGGGGCGCGCCATGGGCCTGCAACCCCGGGCGCGAATCGTCGCCACGGCCGTCACCAGCACCGACCCGACCATCATGCTCACCGGCCCGACACCGGCCACCCGCAAGGCCCTGGCCAAGGCCGGGCTGCGGGTGGAGGACATCGACTTGTTCGAAGTCAACGAAGCCTTCGCCTCGGTGGTGCTCAAATTCATCCGGGACATGGCCATCGATCCCGCCAAGGTCAACGTCAACGGTGGTTCCATCGCCCTGGGACATCCCTTGGGAGCCACCGGCTGCGCAATCCTGGGCACATTGCTCGACGAGTTGGAAGCGCGTCGCCTGCGCTATGGCCTGGCGACCCTCTGTGTCGGCGGCGGCATGGGCATTGCCACCGTCATCGAACGCCTCTGAGCCCGACTTCAAGGAACACCTTTCATGACCGATGCCATCCGTTACGAAACCGGCCAGGACCGGATCGTCGTCCTGACCCTGGACATGCCGGGCCAGAGCGCCAACACCATGAATGCGCGCTACCGCGAGGCCATGGCCGCTTGCGTCACCCGTTTGAAGGCTGAAAAGGACTCGATTGCCGGTGTGATCATCACCTCGGCCAAGCACACGTTTTTTGCCGGTGGTGACCTCAACGAGCTGGTCAAGGTCGGCAAGCCCGAGGCCAAGGCTTTTTATGACATGGTCTTGCTGCTCAAGGCGCAACTGCGTGCCTTGGAAACCCTGGGCAAGCCCGTGGTGGCGGCCATCAATGGCGCGGCCCTTGGCGGTGGTTGGGAGATCTGCCTGGCCTGCCATCGTCGTGTAGCGCTGGACCTGCCATCGATGCAGCTCGGCTTGCCGGAAGTTACCCTCGGCCTGTTGCCGGGCGGCGGCGGGGTGGTGCGGATGGTGCGCCTGCTCGGCTTGGAAAAGGCCTTGCCCTACCTGCTCGAGGGCAAGAAGGTCAATGCGCAACAAGCGCTGCAGGCGGGTTTGATCGATGAGCTGGCGAAGGATCGTGACGAACTGCTGGCCAAGGCCCGGGCCTGGATTCTCGCCAACCCCAGCGTCGTGCAACCCTGGGACGCAAAGGGCTATCGGCTGCCGGGCGGCACGCCGTCCGACCCGAAGGTCGCGCAAATGTTGGCAATCGCCCCCTCGATCCTGCGCAACAAGACCCAGGGCTGCCTGCCGGCACCGGAGAAGATCCTCTGCGCCGCGGTGGAGGGCGCCCAGGTGGATTTCGACACGGCCCACCTGATCGAAACCCGCTACTTCACCGAACTGACCACCGGCCAGGTGGCAAAGAACCTGATCGGCACCTTCTGGTTCCAGCTCAACGAGATCAAGGCCGGCGGCTCTCGCCCACAAGGTTTGGCGCCGTATCTGACGAAAAAAGTCGGCGTGCTCGGTGCGGGCATGATGGGAGCAGGTATTGCTTACGTTAGCGCCGTGGCCGGCATTGCGGTGGTGCTGAAGGATGTCGATCTGGCGGCAGCCGAGAAGGGCAAGGCCCGTTCGGCGGCGTTGCTGGATAAAAAGGTCGCCCGCGGACAACTCACTGCCGAGCAGCGCGAAGCCACACTGGCGCGGATTCACCCCACCGACAACAACGCGGACCTGGCCGGTTGCGACCTGATCATCGAAGCGGTATTTGAAGATCGAGCCCTGAAAGCCAGCGTGTCGGCCGCCGCCCAGGCAGTGGCGGGAGATGATGCGGTGATCGCCTCCAATACCTCGACCTTGCCTATCACCGGCCTGGCCATGGCCGTGTCGGACCCGACGAAGTTCATCGGTCTGCACTTCTTCAGCCCAGTGGAAAAAATGCCCCTGGTGGAGATCATCAGGGGCGCGCGTACCAGTGACACGACCCTGGCCCGGGGTTTCGATTTTGTCCTGCAGATCAACAAGACGCCGATTGTGGTCAACGACAGTCGCGGTTTTTTCACGTCGCGGGTATTCGGCACCTTTACCAGTGAAGGCATCGCCATGCTCGGCGAGGGCGTGGGCGCGCCGATGATCGAAACCGAAGCGCGCAAGGCCGGGATGCCGGTCGGGCCTCTGGCGATCTCTGACGAAGTTTCCCTCGGCCTGATGAGCCATATCCGCACGCAAACCGCCAAGGACCTGCGTGCAGAAGGGAAAACGCCGACTGAGCACCCGGCGTTCGCCGTGATTGATTTGCTGCTCAACGAATACAAGCGTCCGGGCAAGGCTGCTGGCGCCGGCTTCTACGAATACCCGGCCACTGGACAAAAGTATCTTTGGCCACAGCTAAAGAGCCGCTTCGAGAAAGTCGACGGGCAGATTTCCCCGCAGGATATCCGGGATCGCCTGCTGTTCATCCAGGCCCTGGAAACCGTGCGCTGCGTGGAGGAGGGCGTACTGACCTCGACGGCCGACGCCAACGTCGGCTCGATCCTTGGCATCGGCTTTGCGGCCTGGACCGGTGGTGCGCTGCAATTCATCAACCAATACGGCCTGCAAGACTTTATCGGTCGTGCCCAGTACCTGGCCGAGCAATACGGCGAACGCTTCTCACCGCCGGCCTTGTTGTTGGAGAAAGCCGCCCGGCACGAACTGTTCTGACAAACCAGGGAAGGGGCTTGCCTTGGGACCGTGTTTCAGGGCAGGCTCTGGGTGTGCAATATTCCCATCACGTGTCAGGTATTTTTTATGTCGCTACGCATCTGCATTCTGGAAACCGATATCCTGCGTCCGGAACTGGTCGACCAATATCAGGGTTACGGGCAGATGTTCCAGCGCCTTTTTTCACAGCAACCCATCGCCGCCGAATTCATCGTGTACAACGTGATGGACGGGCATTACCCCGGCGATGACGAGGCGTTCGACGCTTACCTGGTGACCGGTAGCAAGGCGGACTCCTTTGGCACCGACCCTTGGATTCAAACCCTCAAGACCTACCTGCTGGAGCGCTACCAGCGCGGCGACAAATTGCTTGGTGTGTGCTTCGGTCATCAACTGTTGGCGTTGTTGCTGGGCGGCAAGACCGAGCGCGCCACCCAAGGCTGGGGCGTTGGCACCCATCGCTACAAACTCGCCGCCAAGGCGCCGTGGATGAGCCCGGTGATGGAAGAACTGACCTTGCTGATCAGCCACCAGGACCAGGTCACCGAACTGCCCGAAAGCGCGACCGTCATCGCCTCCAGCGATTTCTGCCCGTTCGCCGCCTACCACATCAACGACCAGGTGCTGTGCTTCCAGGGCCACCCGGAGTTTATCCACGATTACTCCCGGGCCTTGCTGGAGATTCGCCAGCAACACCTCGGCGAGCAGATCTACAGCCAGGGCGTGGCAAGCCTGGCCCATGAGCACCACGGCACCACAGTGGCGGAGTGGATGATGCGTTTTGTGGCGCACAAGCCGCAGGTTGAAACCAGCCAAGCCTAAAGGTCACACCCGGTCTAATGTGGGAGCGAGCTTGCTCGCGATGGGCGCCACACAAATCCCACTGAATGATGTTTGCCTACAACCACCCCGACCGCTTGAAACTCGCCCACAAAGCGGTGCACCCCACTCCGATGAATCCAAGCACCAGAAAATACCCATAGTGCCAGGCCAACTCCGGCATATTTTCGAAGTTCATCCCATAGATCCCGGCCACGGCTGTGGGAAACGCCAGGATTGCCGCCCAAGCGGCGAACTTGCGTTGCACCACGCTCTGGCGCGACGCTTCGAGCAGCACGCCGACTTCGATAGTCTGGCTGGCGATGTCGGCCAGGGTCGCCAGGTCTTCCATTTGCCGCGTCACATGAATCTGCACGTCGCGAAAGTACGGACCCATGTTCTTGTCGATGAAGGGGAAGTCGAGTCGCTGCAGCTCTTCGCTGATTTCCACCATGGGTGCTGCATAGCGACGCAGGCGCAACACGTCGCGGCGCAAGCTGTGCAGGTTCTGGATATCCCGCTCGTTCAGGGAGCTGCACAACACGTTACGTTCCAGCTCATCGATTTCGGCGTGAATGGCCTCACCCACCGGCTGGTAGTTTTCAATCACAAAATCAAGGATGGCGTAGAGGACGAAATCTTCCCCATGCTTCAGCAAGAGGGGACGTGCCTCACAACGCTGTCGGACGTGGGCGTAGGACGCTGAATGGCCGTTGCGAGCGGTGATGACGTAGCCCTTGCCGGCAAAGATATGGGTCTCGATGAACTCCAGCTTGCCGTCCTTGCGTATCGGCGAATACGTGACGATGAACAGCGCATCGCCAAAGGTCTCCAGCTTGGGGCGGCTGTGTTTCTCCATGGCGTCTTCGATCGCCAGTTCGTGCAGGTTGAATTGACGCTGCAGGTTGGTCAGCTCCAGCGTGCTGGGCTCTTCGAGACCGATCCATACAAAGTGACCCGGTTTGGCAGCCCAGGCGCTGCCTTCGTCGAGGGTGATATTGGTGACTTTCTTACCGGCGCTGTAAACCGCAGCGGCAACGACTCTACCCATAATGGTGGTTCACTTCTTATTGGAAAATGGCAGTGGCAGGCAGCGCTCAGCTTAACGCGCCCTGTTGCTTGAGAGTCAGTGAAATCTGCGGAGTTCGGCGGTAAAAGAAAACCCGCCGTAGGGCGGGTTTTCCATTCACGCGGCTTGCAACTGCCGGTCCATGGTCGCGATGCATTCGCGCATCTGCTCGCGGCATTCGGCAATGAGCCGGGGCATGTCATCCATGCTCAATCCGGCCGTAGGAATCGCCGGCAACGAGCGTATGAGAATTTCACCGCTGCGCCAGCGATTGAGGCGCATGTGCTTGATGTAGCTGCTGACGCACACCGGAATAATCGGGACCCCAGCGGCGATTGCCATCTGGAATGCGCCTTTCTTGAAGGGCAGCAGGTCCTCGCCCAGGTTGCGCGTGCCTTCCGGGAAGACCCAGATCGAGGTGTCCTCATGCTGCAACGTATGAGTGGTGGTCAGCATCGATTGTCGCGCCTTGATCGCGTTGCCGCGGTCGATCAACACATTGCCCGCCAGCCAGAACAACTGCCCGAACAGCGGCACCCACTTCAGGCTCTTCTTACCAATGCACACGGTACGGCGCGGCACCACGTTGCCGAACATGAACAGGTCATAATTGGATTGATGATTGGCGACGATCACGCAGCCGTTGGGCTTATTCACCAGCGTGTCGACCTGCGTCCGGACCCGCAGGCGCAAAATGCACATGGCCGGCAACGCGTAGAGCCTGGCGCATAAACGACTGTTGTCCGGATTGAACGGCCGGCACAGGCCCAGAATCACCCCAAGCACACCCGCGAGGACAAAGTGCAGGCCCATCAACAACATACGCAATACAAACAGCATCTACAGGGCCCCATCGGGACAAAAGGTGGCGCAGTGTACGGACGTGCACTGTTTTCAGCAATTGCCCCTATAGAGGTAGGAAATGGACGATGTTTAAGCGCATGTTTCTAAATAGTGCGCCAGAAGCGTCCTAGAGCGGTTGCGGGTTTTTAAACGGCCCATGTAGGAAAAAGCCCAGCGCTAGGGGAGGGCTTAATCCGTGGCGAGGGAGCTTGCTCCCGCTGGGCTGCGCAGCAGCCCCAAACCATTCCACACGGTGCATCAGGAAAAACGGCTGGCAGTTTTTTACGACTGCTGCGCAGCCGAGCGGGAGCAAGCTCCCTCGCCACAACGATGTTTGGGTGATTTGTGAGCGTCAGCCCATATGCTCCTGATCCAGCAGAATCGCACTGTCCAGCGTTTCCAGCAGCGCCTTGCGAACTTTCAGCTTGGTGTTCTTGTGGGCCGACATGTTGATTTTTTTCAGTTGACGCGCTGCTTCCAGGGCTGCGCCCTGCAGTTCTTCGGCCGACACCACCTTGTCGAGGAAACCGGCATCCACGGCGCCCTGGGGATTGAACATCTCGGCATTGATCACCGAGCGATGAAAGGCCGACTTACGCAGGCGATCGCGGGCCAGTTCGATACCGGCATGGTGCATGGTCATGCCAATCTGCACTTCGTTCAGGCCAATGCTGAACGGGCCTTCAACACCAATGCGGTAATCGGCCGACAGCAGCAGGAACGCACCCTTGGCTACCGCATGCCCAGGGCAAGCGACAACGACAGGGAAGGGGTGCGACAGCAGGCGACGGGCCAGTGTCGAGCCGGCCGTGACCAGGCTCACCGCTTCCTTGGGACCGGCAGTCATCACTTTCAAGTCGTAACCACCCGACAAAATCCCCGGCTGCCCGGTAATGATCACCACCGCCCGATCCGCCGTCGCCTGGTCCAGCGCTGCGTTGAACGCGGCAATCACATCCGGCGAGATGGCATTGACCTTGCCGTTGTTCAAGGTCAGGGTCGCGATACCGTCTTCGAGATGGTAGGCAATCAAGTCGCTCATGACGCTATTCCTTGTAAGAGAAGTGTCGCAGACGTTACCCACCGCCGCAGGCCAGGTAAAGCGCCGTGACTGACTCACCGGTCAGCCCCAAGCTCGACAAACAGCCTGGCCCGCCCATCCCGCCACGCCTTCATCTATAGGGCAGTACCCACGCAACCCCGAAGATTGGCCGGTTTGCCCTGCCCAGGCGCGTTTGAATGCCCGACGAAGCTTAACCGCATGAAAATTCTGAAAAAAACCTTTGCCATCGGAAAAGCTTTCGACTACATTAGCGCGCCTCGACAGACTGAACAGTTTAGCGAGATACGGTGAAGTGTCCGAGTGGCTTAAGGAGCACGCCTGGAAAGTGTGTATACAGGAAACTGTATCGAGAGTTCGAATCTCTCCTTCACCGCCAAATTCGATATATACAAAACCCCTGGTTTTCCAAGAAAGCCAGGGGTTTTGTGGTTTCTGCCGTCTGAAAAATACACAAGGCACGTGGAGTATCCAGGAATAAGCACCGGCCCCCTGTGGGAGCGAGCTTGCTCGCGATGACGGCCATACATCCATGTGACTGATCCACCGCTATCGCGAGCAAGCTCGCTCCCACAGTGGCCTCGCCACTGAACAGCATCGAGCAACCTCACAGCAGTATCGGGCAAAGGTTTCTGAGCACACGCCGTTAAGGTTCTCTTGGAAGAGCGTCTTATCAACTGCATTGCTCTGAGAGAACATCATGACCCTATGGATGAATTTGGCTTGGCGCGTCCAGGCTCTTGCACTGTCTTTAATGTTTTTAACCAGCGACGTCTGGGCGTCGGAAAACACCCAACACGCGAATGCGACTCTGGTCCGCCAGGCGTTCACTAACTGGCAACAAGGCAAAGGCACGGTATTCGATCTGCTGGCGCCCAATGCGAAATGGACCGTGGCCGGGACGAGCCCAGTTTCCGGTGTCTATAACAACAAGGCTGAGCTGGCCCACGTCGTGCGCTCGATTACCGCTCGGCTGGCAACACCGATTGTCCCCACGGTGCAGAGCATCGTTGCTCAGGATGATGTCGTGATTGTGATGTGGGACGGCACAGCCACGGCGCTTGATCACAAGCCCTACAACAACACCTACCTGTGGCACATGACCTTCAAGAATGGTCAGATCATTGAAGTCACAGCCTTTCTGGACACCTACGTGCTGGACGACCTTATCCGGCGCGTAAAACCTGCACAATAGTGGTTCGGCCAAATCGCCGGCTCGCCACAGCATGAGTCCCGCCATCGCCAATAAAATGGAGTTGTGAAAAAACACAACCAGAGTACCATCGGCTCAAAGACAAGGAAGCCCATGGATATACTCACGCCATCACGTTTTGACGACGCTGCGATTTTGTACCCCAACGACAAGGCCGGGCTTGATCGATGCCTGCGCATTCTGAGGATGGCGCGCCCCAAGGCGTTCGCCGACCTGCAAAAGCTATTCGGTACGCACGGTGTCGACTTGTTCAAGCCCAGAGCGGCGATGAACTGGGTGATGATAGACGTAGGCGGCAATAATCTCAGGGTGATAGGCGGCGTCAACTATGCCCGGCAGAAGTTCTACGTCAAACACATCTACACGCATGCCGATTACGACGTTGCCAACAGCTGGTATGCAAGAAACAAAGGGGTAAGACGATGAGCGCAGCCCGGAACGACTTTCAAACCGTGATCGCGACGCTTGGCGAGCTACACGCCGTACTGGATCGCCTGCGCGGTGAGTTTGTGCATGGCATCAAGACCCCTGCCGACTATGCGCGTGCGACGGCCCTGCTCGATGCGCTTACCGACGGGCGAGAGCTGAGCAGGACCGAGGAGAGGATTCTCGTTGAGCTCGAGGACGAAATCCTGGCCTATCAGCGCGACTCCCACCAATTTCGCGAATCGAATGCCGCCTTTGAGGCGAGCTGCACGCCTGTGCAGTTGATCAAGGACTTGATGGAGACGCTCGGGCTCACCGGTTCAGACCTCCCTGAAATCGGTGATAAAACGGCGGTGTCCAAGGTGCTCAATGGAGATCGGCCTATCAGCCACAAGATGGCGTACGCGCTGGCAGAGCGGTTTGCGCTGGAGCCGAGCGCTTTCTTGCCCGCGGCCCCTGCAAAGGTGGCCGCTCATATCGAAACTGTCCCTCTTCCTGTCAGTAAAACTTCCACCCATTATGTTTTGCACGAGGACTCCCTGACCGCATATTCAGTGGAAGAGGCCGGTGCCGGTGAATACAAAGTGGTGACTTCGAAGGGCCGCAGAAAGACAGCCAAAGGGCGGGGCAAGGGGTAGGGCAATCATCTGCTGATCAAGGGGCAGCGTTGGTTGTCGATCCACGCGAGTTGAGGATGATCCGCACCCCCATGACCACCCCAACCAGCACAGCCGCAAGACCTGACATCTCCAGAAGTGTCGGCATCCGATGATGAAACCACAAGCCCAGTAGCGTTGCGAACAGCGACTCCAAGGCGATCAGTTGCCCGGAAAGCACCATGGGCAAACGCCGGGACGCGGCGTTCCAGGCCCAGGCCCCGACAACGGATGACATCAGCGCAATCACGAACCCCCAGAGATATAAAGGCCCCGCGACGGAAACAGCAAAACCCAGGCTCGGCAGTTTGAGCAGGTCGAGTGCTTGTACTGCCGGTAACAAACACACAGTGCCGATGCCGGCGCCACTCATCATCAGGCCAGTCCAGGCGCCGGACGCCTGGGGTGGCAGTGTCAGCAGGGCGCGCTGGTTCACCCAGCTGAATGCGAGCCACAAGACCACGGCACCGATTGAAAACAACAAGCCCATCAGCCAGGAACCGTCGCTTGCAACGGGTTGATGGACAGCGCCGAGATTCGACAGCAGAAGCCCAACCGTCAAGAACATCAGTGGGATCGTCAGTTTGCGCCACTGGAGGATTTTGGTCGTGGCGTTGCCCAGCAATGCCAGCAAGACCGGCACCATGCCAATGAAGGCCGGTGTCAGCACCGGCCCGCCGAAGATGATGCCGGCGGCGATGCAGGCGCTATAGCCGAGATAGCCAATCACGCCCAGGCCTGCGGCCAGCAGCACCTGATTGCGACGCAGCCGCCGAAGCTCGGCCCGATAGAGCAGCACGACAGCCAGGCCCAGGGCACCGGCGATTAGGAACCGTACGATCATCAAGTCATAGATCGTGTAGGCGCCGGTGACGTAGGGCGCAATGAAGTTCAACGCCCAGCTCAGCGTCGCGACCACCGCGAGGGCCAATCCGGTGATGAGGTTTGAGTGGGCCTGGATCATCAGGCGTGCGCCCCGGTACGTCGGCTATTGCAGCCAATCCCTGAACCCTCTATAAAATCTCGCGCTGACATCGCGTTCCTCTTGACCGTCGTTGGCCCTGGATATCTGACCCGCATGGAGCATCATCGTGAGCCAATCGCCACTCCCCATCTCCCAGACTGATGTTTGCCCGGGCACTACCTACCGCATCCTGCGACCTGCCTTGAACTTCACTTTATTGACGCTGCTCACCGGCTGCGGAGCGCTGTCGGATGTCCGCTCTTTCTCCACCCCTTATTCAACGCCAGACGGTGGCGAGACCGCACGCTTGCGGGTGATCAGCGATGGCATGGTCAGGGCCGTACCCAAGTCCGATTGTGTGGACTTCCGCCTGCCGGGCGCGGGCGTCATGGTGGCGTTCCGGGATGGCTACGCCAATCGCAACGGCGAACGACTGGGCATGCCAGACGACGACAAACATTCATCTTCCACGGTAATGACTGAGCTGCTGGTGCCTGCCGGGCAGCCCATCGCTTTTCATTACATCGGTGCTCAATGCTACAACATGTTCCGCTTTGTCCCTAAAGCAGGGGCGGATTACCAACTGGAGGCCGCGGGGCGCTTCAAGTGCACGGTCACCCTCAAGCAACTATCCGTGAAAACGACCGAGCTTCCCCCTTTATCCTTGGAGGACAGCAAGCTGTGCAGGATCACGGATAACTTGTAGCGTGAAAACTTTTCAAGGACGCCATAACGTTTGAAAAGGAATCTTCATCATGGACCCCATCCCCACCTTCCAAACCCGCCGCCTCATCCTCACGCCCCTCGAACTGGCGGATGCACCGGCGATTCAGCGATTATTTCCACACTGGGAAGTGGTCCATTACCTGGACAGCCGCGTGCCCTGGCCGTACCCGGATGACGGCGCGCTGACCTACGTGCGCGACCATGCGCTCCCCGCTGTCGCCGCCGGGCACGAGTGGCACTGGATGATCCGTATCGCTGAAGACGTGACACAGCGTATCGGCAGCATCAGCCTCTACGATCAGCCAGGCAACAACCGCGGTTTCTGGCTGGCGCCGCAGTGGCAGTGGAAAGGCTATATGCGCGAGGCATGCCAGGCGATCAATGCCTATTGGTTCGAAACCCTGGAACGCCCCGTCATGCAAGTACCCAAGGCCGTGGGCAACCTGGCTTCGCGCAGGATGTCGGAGCGCGAAGGCATGCGCATGATCGGGACGCAGCAGGGGGAATTTGTCTGTGGGCCGTTGCTTAAA
Source organism: Pseudomonas sp. Z1-12 (assembly GCF_051132015.1). NCBI lineage: Bacteria > Pseudomonadati > Pseudomonadota > Gammaproteobacteria > Pseudomonadales > Pseudomonadaceae > Pseudomonas > Pseudomonas sp. Z1-12. The sequence continues at coordinate 4,815,442 of NZ_CP071647.1, read as the reverse complement.
GAAGTCTGGGAAATGACGCGTGAGGCGTGGCTGAAAGCGAAAGCTTCATCGAACACCTGATTCCCGCGCCGGCCAGAGCCACCCATCGAGACAGTTACTGACTCGCCAACGGACGCCACGCGGTGGTCTGCAGATAAGGCCACTGTTTGAGCAGTAGACCGCGTGTCGCTTCTACGCCCTGCAAGGTTTCGGTGCAATTGACCATCGCGGTGAAGCTGCGCTCGGTCAGCATGAAACTCTCCGACCCCAGTGCCTGGCACTGTTCGCTGGTACCGATTGGCTGGCAAAACATCGGTTGCATTTTCACGTCGTAGCCTTGGGACCGAGTGAATGCCTGGAACTCCGGCATGGCGAGCCGAGCGGGTGTGCCGCTCAGTGCCGGGCCTTGCCAGACGGCGGTGATGAGGCCCCTTGATGGATAGTTGCTCAAACCCTGGACTTGCCTGGCCTCGAACAGGGCAAAACAGAACGAAGTATGGGGCGCGCTATTGCTTGCTGGCGATGTCACGGGAGCGGCCAGGGGGCGCGTCGGCGCGGCGGCTGCCGCAGGTGCAAGCGCTACCGAGGGTGCCAAGCCCGATGAGTCGCCCATTTCCACCAGCGCGTCGATGGGGGCCCGGTAGCGCCAGATCTTCAGCGGCGCCGTAAAACCAGGTCGAATACGACTGGCGACAGCGGTCAGCTCGGCCGGGCTGTTGACCGGGGTCCCGGCAATTTGCAAAACGATATCGCCGGCCAACATGCCGGCTTTTTCAGCGCCACTTCCTGGCACTGGCCCCAAGACCAAAACGCCGCTGACAGCGGGTAAACCGAATTGCAGAGCCACCGTCGGTGTAACCGCGGTGATGTGCAGGCCCAAGGCGCCCGTCTGATTAGACACGGGTACGGGCGCTGCCACTGGCATCGCGGGCGTCGGTGACACCGCAGCGGCAACTGGTGCTGGAGCGCTACCGGCTGAACAGTCGCGTTGTCTGGCGACTTGTTGGATCACCAGGTTAACGGGATCGCCCGCCATGCTCGGATGCTTTTCCCAGCCCTGTTTGGTCGCCAGGAACGTTTCACAATCCATGGCGTAGTAGGTCGCCGGATCCTTGACCTTGCGCAGGTATTCCGCCGTTTCGGCTCGCTCGGCGGAGCTGTACATCGGGTTGACGCAAGACGCCAGGAGAGGGGAGAGCACCAGTATTGCGGCAAGGCATTTTGTCGACATGGGCTTCTCTGAGGTCGTGGCGTTTAGGTCGGTCCAGGCAAGGTACTATTTGGCCATCATCCTGTCCAACCTCAACCAGGCACTTCGCTGCCGTGGTGATTGAGACGGGTGGCATCCGGGCAAATGTGCATTCGATATACAACTGAAAGGCACTTTGCCATGATGCGGCACGATCCACTCGAATCAATCACTGAGTAGCGAAATGTCTGCATCTGCCTTCCAATCAAGCACCAGGCTTGCCGTTGCACTTTCGCTCACTGCCTTGGCTGGCTGTGCCTCTGATGGCGGTCTCGGTGAGGCGGCGGTAGTCGGTGCGATGCTGCTGCCCATGGGAGGCGTCGACACCAGCATGATGACCAGTGCAGCAGGCCTTGCGGCCGGTGCCTACGTGGTCTCATCGGTCGCCAGTGCGGACTCTGCCAGCGTCTCCCCCGCAACCTCCACCGTTGCCGCCCCCCAAGGCTTGCCACCCATTGACCTGCAGCAGTTGGTGGCCCGGGAAACGCCTGACCGGTATCGCTCCAAATCTTGCGAATACATCGAAATGTCCCTCAGCGAGGTGCCGATGTACCAGGCGAGCGCTGAGCCCATCCTGAAGCAGGTCGCCACGGCTCGAAAAGAAGCGGCCAGCCAGGTCTGGCTTGAAAAAGGCTGCCAGCCGGCCAATTTACCTCGCGGCAGGATCGGCGCCAGCATCGAGACCATCGATCCGAAGCGGGCGATGGCGCTGTCAGCGCCTCCCGCCGGGGTTGTGGTGCAGGGGACTGTTCCGGGCAGCGGTGCGCAACAGGCAGGGATCTTGCCTCAAGACGTGATCGTGGCCGTGGATAACGGGCTTATCGCCGATTCAATCGATTTCAGGGTGGCCGTTGCCAAAGCGCCAATCGGCTCGCGGGTGAACCTGAAGGTCTGGCGAAACAACGCGTTTAGCATCGTTCCGGTTCTGGTGGGGGCTGGTGGGACGCAAGTCGCGATGACGCCTACGGTGATGGCCAACGGTGCCACGGGTATGGTCCCGGCTTCCGCCATGTATTGCACCGCCGTACTGTCCACCCAACATACGTACGGCGCTGCGGTCAGCCCGGTCAAATTGATCGCCGGTGCCGCGAGCGACATGCAACCCTCGCTCAAAAGCTACATCGCCAAGGTGAAGCAGGAACAGCCCGGCGTTTGGGGTGATTTCAAACTCAACAGCGCCGTTTGCACACCGGGCGCCGTGGTGTGCATGGCCGAAGCCAAGGGGCCGACCGGCAAGACCCAGAACGCCTTCGAGTTCTGCCACGCGACGCAAGCCAAGGCGGATGCTGAACTGGCCCAGATGCGCCAGGGGGATTCGAAAGCGGTGCTGGTTGATTGGCCGTGAGTTGTGATTGTCCGTTGCGGTGCATGACTTGAGGAACTGGCTAATCATGAGTACCTGTCAGCGACGATGGGTGTCCAAATCCGTTGACGACGATGTACAACAGCGGACCGACTGATACGAAGATGGCCGTGATCAGGAAGTAAGGCAGCAGCGATGTGAGCGACCGGCCTTTCGAACGTGCGTCCCGGTACATCCAGACGCACGCCATGCAAGCGAGCAGATAAAGGTCGATGACAACCTGCGCGGTGTCTGGGCGCGACATGAGCCCGAGGCCGAACGCCAGGAGCGATTGCTCGGCGAGAAACAAAGTACTCGCCGTGTACACGGAAAAAAGCAGCAATGTCACCAGTGCGATGTAAGGTTTCTTCAAGTTGCCTCCCTGGACAAGTTCGTTGATCAGGGAGGTAGACTAGTGATTAGACCTTCATGGTTTCAATGACCTTTGAGGTCATCGACGCCGTTCACCCGCAATGCCAGAGTCAACGGATGACCAGTCGACCTTTCTCTCGAACAACGCCGCCAACCTCGGCCGGTGCCCAACTGCGTCACTTGCGCCAACAGGCCGGGCTGAGTCAGTTGGACTGCGCGCTGATAACAGGGCTATCTCAGCGTCACCTTAGTTGCATCGAGACGGGACGCGCGAAGCCAAGTCCCGGCACCCTGCACAACTTATTGACTGCCCTGGATGTGCCTTTGGAACGATGCAATGACATCTTCCTCGCCAGCGGCTACGCCCCTCGCTACGAAACGACGCCGCTCACATCATCGACAATGGAGGTGGTGCGTGCTGCTATTGATCATATCCTTCACGCCAATAACCCCGCCCCAGCAATTGTCTTGGATGCTCAATGGGACATCCTTGCCGCCAATGCCAGCGCAGGAGTCTTGTTCGATCTGGTGGGTCTTGCCAGAGAGGCGGCAGAGGGGCTTAACCTGTTGGTGACACTGCTGCGGCCTGGTGGCTTGGGTGATCATCTGAGTAACGCCGAGGAAATAAGATTAGTGGCTTGGCAACGCGCATCCAGGGAAGCCTTGAGTCATCCGGCGCTGGCTGAGATCCTGAAGAGCCTGCCGGCCCCACACAGCGCTGCGCTGGCTAACGAACTGCCACCGCTGCTGCTGACGCGAGTCGACTCTTCCCAGGGTGAGCTTAAGTTCATGTCGACGTTCACCACCTTCGGTATGCCGCTCGACATCACGATGAGCTCATTGCGTATCGAGCATCTGATTCCTGCCGACACTGGAACCTGGGAGGTCATGACGACGGCATATAAGAAGAAGCAACACTCACACTGATCAAGGATGAATACATGCAACCGTCACTGAATCGAATCATGGTGTATGTCCGGAACGTTCGGGCAACCTGCAATTTTTATTACGGTCATTCCATCTCCAGCAGAGCGTTTGCATGCCACTGAGCTTCCATAAGATGCATGCCAATGGCGATGACTTCGTTATTGTCGACTCGCGCAATGCAGCCAGCCCAGTGACAAGTGCCATGGCCCGGCGTATGGGCGATAGGAACCGGGGCGTTGGCTTCAACCAACTCGCGGTGTTGCTCGATTGCGACGATGCCGATGCGCGGGTGATGTTCTGGAACGCGGATGGCTCCCCGCTGGATGTTTGCGGCAGCGCGACGCGAGGAGCGGCGGATCTGCTGATGCGCGAAGCAAATGCTACTTCGCTGGCGCTGCGCACCAACCGTGGTCTGCTGACTTGCGAGCGTACTCTAACCGGCGACATTTCCGTCGCCATGGGCGTGCCGCTTTTCGGCTGGTCGGACATTCCTTTAGCGCAAGAACTGGACACTGTTGCTTTACCACTTGCCGGCAGTCCCGCCGCGTGCAGCATGGGTAATCCGCACTGCACTTATTTTGTCGATGATCTGGCCAGTATTGATATCGCGACGATCGGACCGGCCATCGAAACCAACGCGCTGTTTCCGCTCAAGACCAATGTTCATTTCGTCCAGATCATTGATCGCAACCATATACGGCTACGGATCTGGGAACGTGGGGCGGGTATTGCGCAGGGGTCGGGGTCCTGTTCGTGTGGTGCGGTTGTTAACGGCATTCGTCGTGGTTTGTTGGACAGCACCGTCGAGGTTGAATGTGATGGCGGAAGCGTGACGGTTCAGTGGGATGGCGTGGGTGCGGTCGTTCTTATCGGGCCGGTGGAGGTGACTTTTTCGGGGACGATGAGTCAAGGTTGAGTGGGTGGTGTTTAAACCCTGATACTGATATCTGCAGGACGTTGTGCATCATTAAATCAAAAGGAAGTTTTACTCATGTCGGAGCAACGCATTCGGCCCCTCGCTCTTTGTATCTTTCACCATCACGGAAAAATACTGGTCAACCAGTTTTACGATGCCAATAAAAAACAGATGTTTTTTCGTCCCGTTGGCGGTGGTATTGAGTTCGGCGAAAGAAGCCATGAGGCCATCGTCCGAGAAGTGCAAGAGGAGCTGGGTGCCTCGATCAGCGACCTTCGACTGATTGGCACCTTGGAAAGCATTTTCACCTACGCCGGCAAGCCTGGGCACGAGATCGTCCAAGTCTACGATGCAAGGTTTGACGACGCCGATCTCTACAAACAACCCTGGCTGGAAGGCTTTGAAAGCGACGGTGCATCGTTCAAGGCCACGTGGTGCTCCAGTGACAGTTTCACGGCTCTGTCACCGCTGGTGCCTGAAGGACTTTACGATTTGCTCAAGTCGGCTTCGCTGCTGGAATAAGCCGAATCAGCGAAAGGCATCCACAATCCTGAGCCACGGCCAGCGAGCCTGATAACTCTTCGCCTTCTCATCGAATAAATCCGGCTGCGGATTATTTGGATTGATACGCAGAAAGCCTTGCTCGATATCGTCCAGGCCAAAGGGCGCATAGACCTCACCGGTTTCAACATCCAGCCCAATGCACGTGCCCGCAATCAAGTAACGATCAATGCCATCCTTGGCCGACTGAAGCTGAGGATAAGGCTTGCCAAACCGCTGACCGTACCAAAGGTGGACGCGAGCCTGATTCTTGACCTCGATGTTGACGTCGAGGTCCTGGAAGAGTCGCTGGGCGGCGTTGATCACTTCGTTCTCGGCTTCCCAAGACAGGTCCGGGTCAAAGTAAAAAACGTCGTAATCCTTAACGCCCCAAGAAGGCGGCTGCTGCGATTGATGATTCCAGACGGCTTGGAACAGGCAGCCAGCCGTGAGCATGCATTGGTTTAAACCGAGTGCAGGCAAGCGCGAAGTGATTTGTGCATTGATTGGATTGGTCATTGCTATGCTGACCAAACTTTCGACCGTCAATGTCATGTTCATCCTTTGGAAATCGGTCCAGGCGCAGTAACTGAACGATACATCAACTGCAGTTTTCGAATAGGAACGCCCATGAATTTCTTCAAGAAGCTCTTCGGTTCATCAACAGCCCCTGAAACCCAACACGACCAGCCCGCGCCGCAATCCCCTGAGCTTGTCGACCTGACTGAGGCTGAAGCCGCCAATCTGGCCGTCCGGGAAGCCGGCGCAGTGTGCCTGGATCGTCATTGGAGCGCTGTCGGCACGGTCGAGCGGGATGTCCTTGCCTACTTGATCAGCCCGACCTTTTCCGGCGGCCCGTACTGGCCTTCGACTCGCCAGGCCTATCGCGTGGTTCGTCGTGGCGACACGATCATCCTCGCCACCGAAGGCCTGTCCGATCCATTCGATGATACGGAAGGCATGGGCAACGGTTTCGAAATGGAGTTGTTCGTCGAAACCGCGGACATCCCCGAACACGCCCATGGCCCCGTGGGCGAGGTCGATCCTTTCAAGGGTAGTTGGGCATTCGAATTGGTGGAACACGTCGCCAAGACGGTGGCCGATGCGGGCGGCATCACCCACCAACTCGACCAGTATGGGGCGCTGTCCCTTGAACTTCCCGGGCTCAGCCAATCGCACCACATGAGCGACCAATTGCCCAAACACTTCGTGACCGATGACGACTCCACCGGCGTCCTGCTCGGTGCCCCGGCGCCGGATTTCCCGACCCAACTGGATGACATGCCGTTGTCCCCGGTCAGATTGGTGCCGGTGGTATTGATCACCGCGGCGGAACTGGAGTACGTGCGTTCGGGTGGGCGAGCGGCTCGGGAGGATTTGGTGAGTCGTTTGCAGGCGGCGGGGGTTGGGCATTTGAGCAGTCTGCATCGGGCGAGCGTGGTGTGATGGCGCAGGGATACCTTCTTGGACGCTGTAGTGCTACAGGTCCAAGGTTTTCGTCATGATGATCGTGCGCTCTGTTTTGTGGAACTCATCCCGGACTTTTTTAAAGCCAAGCGAAGCATAAAAGCCTTCTGCCGTGATTGAAGAGGGGACCCGTAGCTGATTCAGACCGGCGTTGATGGCGATCGATTGAATCCTCGCCATCAGGTGTCTCCCGAGACCCTTCCCTTGATAGCTCGGGTCGACAAACACGCTTCGGACCACGTCCTGATCGAGACTCGCCGTTGCAACGATATGATTGTCGACTGTTGCTACGAGTATCTGGCGTTGAGCCAACAATTGAAGAATTGCCGGCGGGGAAAAATTTTGCGCCACTTGATCGATAATTTCGGGTGAGTAGTCTTGGGCGTTGGACTGGCGCAAGGCATTGATGATCGTTTGACTGATGGCTGGGGCATCGGTATCCATAGCGTTTCGAATCAGGTAGTCCATTAAGGTTTACTCCTTGCGCATAGTCGCTTGAGCATAGAAGGATTCGGCCTCACTGACCAAAACGGAAGGCGCAATGACTGATTATCGCGGACTCATTCTCGAAGACACCCGTGAAGGTGCTACCGACCATGCCATCGCACAATTGGAAGCCAGCCTGGGTGCCCGCCTGCCGGACGACTATCGCCAGTTCCTCAAGACCTGCAACGGTGCCTACGTGGAATACGATGTGTTGGCCACGCTGGCCAATGGCGATGAGGAACTGCTTAGTTTTTCACTGTACGGGCTGGACCCGGACAAAGAGTATGAATCCAACCCCTTTGAACTGGAGCAACTGCGGGCCCAGCCCGGCTTCCCCGAGACGGGATTGTTGCCGATAGGTCGCGACGGCGGCGCGAGTATTTTGCTGCTGGATGTGCGGGAAGGGCGCCAGGACGTGGCGGCGATGGTGGCGGGTTTACCGGCCTGGACTGGGCGCCGTCAGCAGGGCGATGAGTACGTGGTGTTGGCGGATTCTTTCAATGGTTATCTGGATTCGCTGCATTTATCGGAAGAGCGGATCGACGAGCATATCAATCACTTCATGATCAGCCCTGAGAGTGTTGAAGCGACGTTGGAGTGGTTGGATAAGGGCAGTCCGGGGTGGCGGGAAAGATACCGGGAGCAGTGGAATGCGAGGGTTGTGGATCGGTTGATTTGAAGGCTGATTGAGTGGATGAAGCTTGTCCTGGATGCTGTTCATCGGGTCGTAGTCGCGTTCACAAACGGTACTGGCAAGGACAACCTTCCGCCATTAGGCGCGCGACGAGCTGTAACTTCGATCTTTAATTAGCGAGGATATTTCATTGAACGACTCTGAACATCTGAAAGAACTGTGCGCCCGTTTCAACGCTGGAGAACATCTGAGCTTTACGTTTTTCTGGGGGCACCAGCGCAGCAAAACTGCCGTCACGGCGTCGTGCTTCAGCCAATGGTTCGAGGCCGGGTTCGTTGTCGAGGGGCAACACTACCCGACAGCCGAACATTTCATGATGGCCGAGAAAGCGGCCTTGTTCGACGATCAGGAAATCCGTGCGCAGGTGCTCCAAGCCCCGACGCCTAATGGCGCCAAGGCACTTGGCCGCAACGTGCGCGGATTCAATGACAAAGTTTGGTTGCAGCACCGATACGACATCGTCGTTCGAGCGAACCAGGCCAAGTTCTCTCAGAATCCACTGTTGAACGAATACCTTCTACAAACCGGTTCTAGCGTTATTGTCGAAGCCAGCCCGGTTGATAACATCTGGGGTATAGGGCTCGCACAAGACAACGCGGATGCGAGCAATCCGAATCTGTGGAAAGGCTTGAATCTGCTGGGATTTGCGCTGATGCAGGTACGGGACGGGGAGTAAGTTATCCCTTCGCCGCTTGAGTCCAGTCCTCAGTCGAGGCGACCGATGGCGCGTGCAAGATTTGCCCTTGCCTGCTGCTCGAACGCGTCGAAGTACGCTGCGGTCGTATAGATCCGCCCGCGAGCCTGGAAGCCTTCAAGGACCTGCCGCCGTTTTTGGCGGTACACAGGCAGAGGCACAAACGAGTACTCGCGGCGAATTTGTTGGTCGTATTCCTCGAACCGCTCGAACGATGCTCCAAGGATCGCCAGATCCGTGTCCACCAAGACCGCTTCGTCTGCCGTTGCCGGGGCACCGTCGTGTCGCGTCACCATCACCAGGTCGTAAAGCCTGCGTCGCGTTTCATCGTCCAGGCCACTATCGCGTGCCACGTCGTCCAACCATTGCGCACTGCGCAACTCGTTGTCGCTGCGAAGGGGATCGTAGATCGCGTCATGGAACCATAACGCGAGGTCGACTTCTGCGGGAGCCTGGCAGGCCGCGTTGACGTATCGGCGCACCTGAAGGCATTCCTTCAGATGCTGGAGATTGTGATAGGCGCGGTGCGGCTCGCCGTAGTGTCGAATGAGTTCTTCGTACGTTTCTCGTGACGCGTCTCTGACGCCAAGCGCCTCCCAGACGCGAGCCCAGGCGGCGAAACCGATTCCATCAGCCACATTGTCGTGTGTACTGGCCAGGAATAGACCGTTCCCGTCTGGTGGACTCGTCATCGTTTCTTCTCCCCTTTATTGAGCATCATCCGCCGGCGCGTCGTCGGTATCGTCCGCTGGCGCTCCGTAAGGTGCGCCAATCTCGACCCGATCAGCCTTTACCCAACCGGTATAGTCGTCGCCGCTCTTGGCGATGAAGTTCACTTCCAGCCATGATTCGTCTTCAAGGCTGGAGTAAACGGTGAGGGAGTCGCCGGGTATGACGAAAATCTTCTTATTGGCACAGGCTTCATCGGGCGCTTCGTGGAAATGCAGGCGTCCGGTGCCAATGACCTTGCCTTGCACCGACGGATGAAACTCCGGCACCGTCCCGGAGATCTTTTCCTCCAAGGCCGAACAGTTAACAGCGGCTTGGCTCAGGCTGCTGAAAAGGCACAGGCACAACACGCTTGAACGCAGATACATCGTGGCGAATCCGTTTGGGGTGGGAGCGTAGGATAGTTAAGTCGCAAACTATTGGGAAAGAGACATATGCAGAGGTGATTGCGCCAGAAACTCCGCGATCAGCGACACAACCTGCTGCTGAATCACTCCCCGAGCACGGCCGTCATCACCATCCCGACAAATGATCCCATCCCCTGGCACTTCCTCTTCAAGCATTTCTTCCGCGCCAGGTTTGCACATCGACATGAAGCTGAAATGGCTCGCGTCTTTGATCTCGACGTAACGGCTTGTCGCCGATGAAAGTCGCTTGGCCAGGTTGGCAGACTCCAACTCGGCGGGAAGCTCTTGCGACGGTACACCGGCAGCGATCACCAGGGCGGGGACAGGCAGCGCGGCCAAGCTCTCATCGGTCAGGCCCCGCGAAAGCCCCAGGTCCAATGTCACCACCGCAGTAACACGTTTATCGCGCCAATCAGCGGCCAGTTCGGTCTTTGCTTCAGCGGTGCTGGCGGGGTTCATCTGTTGGTAAACGGTGCAGCTGGATAACTGCGAATGGGCTTTGCAGTCTTGGGCGAAGCGCTCTGGGTCGAAGCGAGCGCCGGCGATTTCCAGGGCGGTCCAGCCGCCGAGTGAGTGGCCCACGGTTGCAATTCGGCCGTTGGCGACCCGACCAAATTTTTCCGGTTGAGCCGTGACCGCATCGATGGCTCGGCGCAGGTCAACGGGTCGCTGCCATAGCTGCGCCGCTGCTTGCGGGCTGCGGTCATGGGTGGTGCTGCCGGGGTGGTTGATGGCGGCGACGATGTAACCCTTCTGGGCCAAGGCGCTGGCCAGCCAAATCTGGTTGCTCCAGTTACCCCGGTAGCCGTGGGAGAGCACCACCAATGGATGTTCGCCGTCCGTTGGCGGCGCGTTACGCACGGCGGAGGCGCCGACAAATACCGCGTTATCGGCGATCAGTTGTGGGGGGGCGGTGGTTGCGCTGGGGTACCAAACGACCATCTCCAGGGCGCGGCCATTGTGTGGGTCCGGCAGGGTGGAAGATTGGAAGCCGACGGGGTTTTCGTCAGCAAATGCGGTCGTTGTCAGGCAAGCCAACAACAGGGCGCCGAAAGCTGTTTTCAATGTCGTTTCTTCCTTGATTAGACGAATGGGGCTGTCGGTAAGCCCCGGCATTAAAGCTCAGATTCGAACCGCAGTGCATAACTTTTATCGACCCGAGAAACTAGCTCGAAGGCAAACTCCGAGAGGGAGAATTTATCACCGGTGTCCGTACGAATATTGCGCAACGCCACTACGTTTCTTGGCGCGTCTTCTTTCTTGAAGGTACTCACCTTGGAGCGTCAGGATCTCAGACTTGCTCAGAATGCCCTTCCTCTTGAGATGGACGAGCAACTGTTCGACGTTATCCAGTTCGACGACGTCGCCAGTCAGGCGGGTGATGGTCACGGCCATACGACTGATGGTGTCAAGCTCAGCGGCGACATTGTGAGTTTCAGCAAGCCTGCGGACCTGAGTTGCGACACTGTCGGTAGCGGTTGGCGTCATTGGGGAGTCCTCTACTACAGCCAAACCATGACATGGAGCTGTTTTCTTTCGTGGCGAGGGAGCTTGCTCCCGCTTGAGTGCGCAGCGCTCACAAAAGGGGCCGCTGCGCAGCCCAGCGGGAGCAAGCTCCCTCGCCACAGGTTGTCGGATAGCAGGCTTATTCGGCGGGCAGGCTTATAAAGTGGAACCGGCCGGTGCCGCATCTAATCGTCGGGCAATCACATCCATCACGTCGCACCCATCACGCAGTGGGATGCAGCAAAGCTGCGCCAAATCTTGCAAGGTCGCAGGATCGATGGTCAGTTCATCACGCATCGCCAAGTTCTCCAGGAACTGGGTGGCGGCACGGATTCGGTAGGCGGCTGAGTCGAGCAGGATGTGTAGTGGGGCGGTGGTATCGACGTAGAGGGGTTGGTCGTCGGCGTTGCTGGTGAGGCCCATATATCGGTTCATATCAATTCCTTGTGTCATGAATGAACTGCCACACTTTGTCGCCAAACAAAGGGTGACAGCTGTACGCAGGTTGGCGAACCGGTGACACAAGGAGCCGGCAGACCCGAAGGTCTCCCGCGCACAGCTGCCATAAAGCAGTTTCTGTGAGCACGAGTGTGCTTCTGCCACAGCAGAAAGCACCGTTGCACTTGTGTCAATCGGGTCGCCAAACCCGGCCACCATTTGGGCGACGCCAAGACTATAGTCGCCACCGCAAAAAATACGCAAGGGATTGATAGGGAAGGGGATTCCCAATCATATGTAGGACGTTGCCATAGCCCTAAGTATCCGAGCTGTATGTCTTACAACCAGGCAAGCCCCTCACGTACATCCGGCCAAAACACAACGATTTGTAGGATATTTCTGTAGCCTCATCGCCAATATCTGCCCGTTACCCCCCATTTACCCCCCGACGCATCCCACATTCCAATCGCGCATTCCCACCCCGCGCGGGATAATACGGCCCTGCCTGGGGTCACAAGCTTCCCCCTCGTTGGTATTGGCGTCTCAGAAGGATCGAACGCATGACAGATTGGCTCCAGAGCTACGGAGAAATGGCTGAACGGGTCCGCCGCCATCCTTGGGAGGGCACGTCGCTTGGGCCGCCAGGGCAGTGGCCCGATGTGTTGAAGACCACCGTGGCGCTGAGCCTGGCCTCGCATTTTCCCCAGGCCATCGTCTGGGGTCCGGACCTGATCACGGTGTACAACGATGCGTTCCTGCCGATCCTCGGCAGCAAGCCCGAGGCGCTGGGGCGGGGGTTCGATGAGGTGTGGCAGGAGGTCTGGCGCGATATCGGGCCGATCGTGCAGGCCGCCTTCGAGGGGCAAGCCACTTATATAGAGAACTTCCCCCTGATCATCGAGCGCGGCGAGGGTCCTGAGCAGGCCTATTTCACGTTTTGCTACAGCCCCATCCGTGACCAGTTCGGCACGGTGGTGGGCATGCTGGACACGGTCACCGAGACCACTTCCACGGTGTTCATGACCCAGCGGCTGGCGGTGTTGGATGCCATCGGCACCGCCGTGGCAAACGCCACCGACCCGCAGGCCATCATGGCGACCACCACGCGGATCCTGGCGGCGCACTTGAACCTGTCCAATTGTGCCTACGCCGACATGGATGAGGACGAGGACGGTTTCACCATTCGCGGCGATTGGGCCCGGGTGGGCTCGCCGCATATTCTTGGGCACTATCGGCTGGCTGATTTTGGCCGACTGGCGGTCACGAATCTGCGGGCCGGCAAGCCGCTGGTGCTCAACGATAATCTCAAGGAGCTGCCGCCGGAGGAAGCGGCGGCGTTCCAGGCCCTTGGCATCGCTGCGACCATTTGCGTGCCGTTGATCAAGGGCGGGCGATTGACCGCGCTGATGGCGATTCACGACAAGACGCCGCGGATCTGGTCGTCCAACGATCTGGCGCTGCTGATGGAAGTCACCGAGCGCTCCTGGGCCCACATTGAGCGCGCCCGTGCCGACGCCGCTGTGCGCGAAGGCCTGGCGGCCTTGGCCGAGTTGAACGCGACGCTGGAGGAGCGGGTCGAGGAACGCACCACCCGGTTGCAACAGACCGAAGCGGCGCTGCGCCAGTCGCAAAAGCTCGAAGCCATCGGCCAGCTCACCGGCGGCGTGGCCCATGACTTCAACAATTTGCTGACAATCATCCGTTCTTCGGTCGATTTCCTGCGGATGCCCAACCTGTCCGACGATCGCCGGCAACGCTACATGACGGCGGTGTCCGAAACGGTGGAGCGCGCCTCGAAGTTGACCAGTCAGTTGCTCGCGTTTGCCCGGCGCCAGCCCTTGAAGCCGCAAGTCATTGACGTGGGCAAGCTAGTGCAGAGCCTGGGGGACATGCTGCAAACCGTCACGGGGGCGCGGATCCAGGTCAACGTCGAGTTGTGCGATCGGCCCTGTTACATCCGTGCGGATTTGAGCCAGTTCGAGACGGCGCTGATCAACATGGCCCTCAACGCCCGGGATGCCATGAATGGCCAGGGCACGCTGTGGCTGCGGCTCAGCTGTGGCGGTGGCATGCCGCCGATCCGTGGCCATGCCGGGGCCGGGCAATCCTTTGCCGCCATTGCCTTGGCTGATACGGGTACGGGTATTGACGCGCAAGTGCTCGAGCACATCTTCGAACCCTTCTTCACCACCAAGGAGGTGGGCAAGGGCACGGGGCTGGGCTTGTCCCAGGTGTTTGGCTTTGCCAAGCAGTCCGGTGGCAACGTCGATGTTTCCACCGTGGTGGGCGAAGGGACGGTGTTTACCTTGTACCTTCCGGAAGTGGAGCCCGAGAAAAACCACGAGCCGGTCAAGGAAGAACATACGCACCTGGTGCTGGAAAAGGGCAAGCGTCGGGTGCTGGTCGTGGAAGACAACCTGGAGGTGGGGCGTTTTGCCAACCAGATCCTCCAGGACCTGGGCTACGAAACCGCCTGGGCGACCAACGCCGAAGAAGCGCTGGAGATGGTCGGCCAGGATGCGATGGCGTTCGACGCGATATTTTCTGACGTGGTGATGCCCGGCATCAGCGGGATTGCCCTGGCGAGAGAACTGCGCCAGCGTCGCCCGGACCTGCCGGTGGTGCTGACTTCTGGTTACAGCGAAGAGTTGGCCCACAGCGGTCATGAGGGCTTCGAGTTCTTGTCCAAACCTTATTCAGCCGATCAGGTTTCTCGGGTTTTGAACCGGACGATGCTGGGCGCTGAATGAGTGTTTCCTTTCTGAAACAGTGAGTTCCATTCGTCGGCGAAGGGTGTTGTTGAATCAACAGTCTGTTGATGACCGACTAGTCTCACTGTCGTGAAGGTCGATATTGTCAGGCAACCGGTTGTTGCCGGTATGGACCTCAATGAAAGGGGAAAGGCAATGGGAACACCGTATAGCGAGGAGCACGGAGCCGCATATCCGATCAATGAAGGGTTGCAGTGTGGCCAGTCGACCTACCATGCAGACTTTGGCGACGAGCCGATCAAATCCATCAAGACGAAGGTGGCCAAGGTAGAGCGAGGGGAGAAGGCCAAGTTTTTGCCCAGGGTTCCGGTCAAGAAGTGACGGCAAGTCGTGGCCAGAGATCGTTCCCGCCGGGGCTGCGTAGGAGCTATGTGGGAGCTGCGTAGGAGCTGTCGAGTGCAACGAGGCTGCGATCTTCCCCCAGACCATTGAGTCCCAAGCGAAAGATCAAAAGATCGCAGCCTTCGGCAGCTCCTACGGGATATCCCGGTCTTTACATAAATATTTTTCATCTTTTCTCAACCGGCGGTTTCTTTCACGTTTCTTTCACAAGCAGGTACGTACTCTGAGCTCATCCGTTAGAAAGCAGTACCTGCCCGTTTCCCCAGCGGGCTTTTTTTTGCCTGTCATAAAATAATCCGCCGTTTCGTTGTCCAACCGTCATGGCTGACGTGGTGTGGCGTAAACTCGCGCCCGCACGCATCGGCCATTTCTCCCCGATGCGGCATTTTTGAGGTTTCTATCATGCGTTTGACTTTGTCCACCTTGTTACTGGGGTTAGTGGTTGCCCAGGGCGCGATGGCTGCCGGCGACGGTACCGCCGCGGTCGGCGGTGGTCTGGGCGGTGTGTTGGGCAACGTGGTCGGCCAGCAGATGGGCGGCAGCACAGGCGCCGCGATTGGCGCCGGTGTCGGCGGCGCAGCCG